>NZ_JBIOOG010000001.1:267500-2402500 GCF_051712125.1 Enterococcus sp. DIV1444a | reverse complement strand
CATGAAGTGTATATTTTTACGACAACTGATCCTAACGCGACTGATTTTGAAGAAGATGTCATACGAATGCCTAGTGTGCCGTTTGTGTCTTTTAAAGATCGCCGAGTAGTGGTACGCGGCATGTGGTACGCCTATTTAATTGCCAAAGAATTGGAATTAGATTTAATTCATACACATACTGAATTTGGTGCGGGTATTTTAGGGAAAATGGTTGGGAAAAAAATGAAAATTCCTGTCATCCATACGTATCATACAATGTATGAAGATTACTTACATTATATTGCTAAAGGAAAAGTTGTCCGTCCATCACATGTTAAATTCTTTTCAAGAGTTTTTACAAATCATACAACAGGTGTTGTTTGTCCTAGTGAACGTGTAATTGAAAAATTACGGGATTATGGGGTGACTGCACCAATGAGAATTATTCCAACTGGCATCGAAATTGATAAGTTTTTACGTCCCGATATTACCGAAGAAATGATCGCTGGAATGCGTCAACAACTAGGTATTGAAGAGCAACAGATTATGTTGTTATCGTTAAGTCGAATTTCTTATGAAAAAAATATTCAAGCAATTATTCAAGGATTACCACAAGTTATTGAAAAATTACCACAAACTCGTCTAGTAATAGTTGGAAATGGTCCTTATTTAGAGGATTTAAAAGAATTAGCAGAAGAACTAGAAGTCAGTGAATACGTTCAATTTACTGGTGAAGTGCCAAATGAAGAAGTCGCCATTTATTATAAAGCTGCAGACTATTTTGTCAGCGCCTCAACGTCGGAAACACAAGGCTTAACTTATACAGAAGCGATGGCTGCTGGCGTTCAATGTGTTGCAGAAGGGAACGCCTATTTAAATAATTTATTTGATCATGAAAGCTTAGGCAAAACTTTTAAGACAGACAGTGACTTTGCTCCAACATTGATTGACTATATACAAGCAAATATTAAAATGGATCAAACCATTTTAGATGAAAAATTATTTGAAATTTCTTCTACAAACTTTGGCAATAAAATGATTGAATTTTATCAAGATACACTGATTTACTTTGATCAACTTCAAATGGAAAAAGAAAATACGGACTCAATAAAAAAAATTAAAGTAAAATTTACATCTTTAAGAAAATAAACTGCAAAACTTTCCTCCTTCGTTTATACTGAAGGAGGAAAGTTTTTTATTTTAAGAACGGAGGAAGCTACTATGTCTAAAATCGGCTTTATTGGAACGGGTGTCATGGGAAAATCAATTATTCGTAACATGATGAAAAATAATTTATCTGTCAATGTTTACAATCGAACAAAAAGTAAAACAGATGATTTAGTTGCAGAAGGAGCAGTTTGGTATGATACGCCCAAAGCAATTGCGGAAGCGAGCGATATCATTTTTACAATGGTTGGCTTTCCTTCAGATGTTGAAGGCGTGTATTTTAACGAAACAGGGATTTTTCAAGCAGATCTTACAGGTAAAATAGTAGTAGATTTAACTACAAGTACGCCGACCCTGGCTGAAAAGATTGCCAAAAAGGCAGAAGAAGTGGGTGCTCATGCGTTGGATGCGCCAGTTTCTGGTGGTGACTTAGGTGCTAAAAATGGAACCTTAACAATTATGGTTGGTGGCGATCAAGAAAGTTATGACACCGTCTTACCAATTTTCAAAACATTTGGTAAAACGTTTATGCTACATGGCTCAGCTGGAAAAGGGCAACACACTAAGATGGCGAATCAGTTAATGATTGCAGGTACTATGACTGGCTTGACTGAAATGCTCGTATACGCAAATGCGACAGGATTAACTTTAGAAAAAGTTCTGGAAACGGTTGGTGGTGGCAGTGCTGCGAACTGGTCATTGAGTAATTATGGACCGCGTATTTTAAAAGAAGATTATACGCCAGGCTTTTTTGTTAAACATTTTATCAAAGATTTAAAGATTGCCTTAGATGAAGCAAAAAAACTTGACCTTCCATTACCAGCGACGCAAAAAGCGACAGAATTATATGAAAGCCTTGCAGATAAAGGGTTTGAAAATGATGGCACACAGGCCCTAATTAAGCTTTGGTGGACAGACGGCAAGCAACCAACTAATAAAAATTAAAGAACAACAAAAAAATCAAAAAAAATGACGAAAAATCATGCAAGTTAGGCAATGTTTTGTTACAATGGTACAGAACTAGTTTGCAAAAGGAGGCCCACTGATGAAACACTCACAACTTGTGGCGATTATTAAGAGACTGGAAGCAATGATCGAAGCAGCAGATAATGAAGTACAAGTACGCCGCTTTGAACGTGAAGGCGTAGAGAAATGTATTGTAAGTTTTGATAAATCAACAGAAACATTTGAATTAACAGAATCTGATACGCACCAAAGCTATCAATTCGATAACATCGATATTGTAGCAATGGAAATTTACGACTTAATTCAATAATTAATCGTCCTACATTTTAATAAGGGAGTGGAGTAGAAGCACCAAAGCTTCTGGTTCACTCTCTTCTCGTATTATCCAGTCAAGTTGTAGCAGTAGCTTAGTGGGAGTTTAAGAATTATATAACAAAAATCACTGGCACTTCTCAATCAGGGGAGTGCCAGTGATGCTTTTTAGTTGCACTTCTTTCCTTTTTCTGTGAAAATAGTTTGGGTATCAAAGTAATTGATACTTTTTTTAAAAGCCCCGTCCCTTGAAAAATTACCTTTTTTGAAATATTTGAAGAATATTTCATTAAAAATATAGAAAATTCTCTTGCATTCTTTGCTTATTTACGATATAGTTTGAACATCAAATGTTTTGATAATCAAAGTATATGGATGGTGCACAGAATGGAACCTAATTTAGAAACAGTCAATGATTACTTAGTCAGTGTCTTTAATGACATCTTAACGATTGAAGAATCTGAATTGAAAAAATCACAATTTAATGATTTATCCATTACGGAGATGCACACAATCGAAGCAATTGGTATGTACAAGAAAAAAACGTCTTCAGAAGTAGCCAAAGAACTGTCAATTACCGTCGGAACACTTACTGTAGCAATTAACAACTTAGTTAAAAAAGGCTATGTTGAACGTTTGCGTAGTGAAGATGATCGACGTGTAGTAAAACTTGGCTTAACCAAAAAAGGAAAATTACTTTTTAGAGTCCATCAGCATTTTCATCGTGAAATGGTTAAAAACATTTTGAAAGGCATGGAGCAAGAAGAAGAACAAGCGCTGTTAAGAGCCCTGAAAAATCTTCATGATTTCTTGCAAGAATACAAATAAAAAGTGAGGATCCCCATGAAGAATTATGCACGAATTAGTTGTACAAGCCGTTATGTTCCAGAGAATTGTGTCACGAATCACCAACTGAGTGAAATGATGGATACCTCTGATGAATGGATACATTCGCGAACAGGCATTAGTGAACGTCGCATCGTTACGCAAGAAAATACGTCTGATTTATGTCATCAAGTCGCAAAACAGTTATTGGAAAAATCTGGAAAGCAAGCAAGTGAGATTGACTTTATTTTAGTCGCAACAGTGACACCAGATTTCAATATGCCTTCTGTTGCTTGCCAAGTGCAAGGCGCAATTGGTGCTACTGAGGCCTTTGCTTTTGACATCAGTGCAGCATGTTCTGGTTTTGTCTATGCCTTAAGCATGGCAGAAAAACTAGTCCTAAGTGGTCGTTATCAAACAGGTCTAGTAATCGGTGGCGAAACATTTTCCAAAATGTTAGATTGGACCGATCGCTCCACAGCGGTGCTTTTCGGTGATGGGGCTGCCGGCGTTTTGATTGAAGCGGCTGAGACACCGCATTTTCTAAATGAAAAATTACAAGCAGACGGGCAACGCTGGGCGGCTTTAACGTCAGGCTACACGAACAATGAAAGTCCTTTTTATCAGGGGCAAGAGCAAGCTAGCAAGACGCTACAGATGGAAGGACGTAGTATTTTTGATTTTGCGATCAAAGATGTTTCACAAAATATTTTATCACTCGTGACGGACGAAACCGTGGATTATCTTCTGCTACATCAAGCAAATGTGCGCATTATCGATAAAATTGCACGTAAGACGAAGATTTCCCGCGAGAAGTTTTTAACGAATATGGATAAATATGGCAATACCTCAGCTGCTAGCATTCCCATTTTGCTGGATGAAGCAGTTGAAAATGGGACCTTAATTTTAGGTTCCCAGCAACGCGTGGTGCTAACAGGATTTGGCGGCGGCTTAACATGGGGCTCACTGCTCCTAACGCTGTAAAAAACTGTTCACATATAAATGAAGAAAATGACTATTTTGGAGGAATATACACATGGTATTTGAAAAAATTCAAGCAATTATCGTAGAAGAATTAGGAAAAGATGCTGAAGAGGTCCAATTAACTACAAACATTCAAGAAGAATTAGACGCGGATAGCTTAGATTTATTCCAAATCATTAACGAAATCGAAGATGAATTTGATGTGAAAATCGAAACAGAAGATGGCATCCAAACCGTTCAAGATTTAGTAACATATGTAGAAAAACAACAAGCAAACTAATACATGAAAATAGGGGGCTGGGACATTTAATTGCTAAATGACCCAGTCCCTAAAAAAACAAGTAAATAAGCCGGAAAAATCCTTTTTTACTTGAATGAAGTGTACTTATCTTAGAACTAAAGGACGTATAAAATCAATGAATCAACAGTTATGTGAGTTGCTTGGAATTAATTATCCCATTTTTCAAGGCGGTATGGCTTGGGTAGCCGATGCTTCATTAGCAAGTGCCGTGTCAAACGCTGGTGGATTAGGGATTATTGCTGGCGGCAATGCCCCAAAAGAAGTCGTAAAAAAAGAAATTAAAAAAGTTAAAGAATTAACGGAGCAACCCTTTGGTGTCAATATCATGTTACTTTCACCTTTTGTAGATGAAATTGTCGATTTGGTTTGTGAAGAACAGATTCCTGTCGTTACGACAGGTGCGGGCAATCCAGCCAAATACATGGCTCGTTTTAAAGAACATAATATTAAAGTAATTCCAGTAGTTCCTTCTGTTGCTTTAGCAAAAAGAATGGAAAAAATTGGTGCCGATGCTGTCATTTTTGAAGGAATGGAAGCTGGTGGACATATCGGAAAGTTAACCACTATGAGTGGCTTACCGCAAATCGTTGACGCTGTGTCAATTCCTGTGATTGCAGCAGGTGGGATTGGTGATGGTCGTGGTATGGCTGCTGCCTTTATGTTAGGTGCTGAAGCAGTCCAGTTAGGTACACGCTTTTTAATTGCCAAAGAATGCAACGTTCATCCAGATTATAAACAGAAAGTTTTAAAGGCACGTGATTTAGATGCAGTAATTACCTGCCAACATTTTGGCCATCCAGTGCGTACTTTAAAAAATAAATTAACCGCTCAATATAATCAATTAGAAAAACAAGAACTCCAAAAAGAAGTTCCTGATTTAGAAATGTTTGAAAAGATTGGGCAAGGCGCTTTGCGCAAAGCTGTCGTTGACGGGGATATGGATTACGGTTCCGTCATGGCGGGACAAATTGCCGGGTTAATAAAAAAAGAAGAAACAGCCCAAGAAATCATTGATTCACTCATGTCTGAATACAAAGCGAGTGTACATAAGATGAATCAGCGTTGGGGCTAAGTGAATAATTTTAACAAAAAATGAGGTGTCGTATGAAAACAGCGATTTTATTTAGTGGACAAGGAGCCCAGTATCAAGGGATGGGTGAAGAATTATATCACCAAGAAGCGATTGTTCGGGAAACCTTCGATGAAGCAAGTCATATCTTAGGTTATGAGATGGCAGAACTTTGTTTTACTGAAAATGAACGTTTAAATGAAACAGAATACACGCAACCTGCTATTTTGACAGTCAGTGTCGCATTTTATCGTCTTTTGAAACAAAAAGGACTAACGCCTGATGTCGTAGCGGGTTTAAGCTTAGGGGAATATAGTGCTTTGGTTGCCAGCGGGGCTTTGCGTTTTTCAGAAGCAGTGGCCTTGGTCCAAAAGCGCGGACAGTACATGACAGACGCAGCACCACAAGGAACTGGCAAAATGGTTGCTGTCATGAATGCTGAGCGTGAAGTAATTGAAAAAGCCTGTCAAGAAGCCAGTGCTTTCGGAATTGTGGCTCCAGCAAATTATAATACACCACAACAAATCGTGATTGGTGGTGAGGTTGCTGCTGTTAATCAAGCGATGACACTTCTCAAAGAAGCTGGTGTGAAGCGAATGATTCCGTTAAATGTGAGTGGCCCTTTCCATACGGCACTGTTACAACCAGCATCAAAAAAATTGGCTCAGGATTTAGCGAAATTGGACTTTCAAACGATGCAAATTCCTGTCATTAGTAATACGACTGCCGAAATTATGCCACAAGAGGCAATTCAAGCGTTATTGGAAAAGCAAGTCATGTCTGCGGTGCGTTTTGAAGACAGTATCGAAACGATGAAGGCTATGAACGTAGGAACGATGATTGAAGTTGGTCCAGGGAAAACATTAACTGGTTTTGTTAAAAAAATTGACAAAACAATTGAAATGCACCGTGTGGAAGATGTTGCAACATTCACAGAAACTTTAACAGCACTTACTGGGAGGTAAAAAATGGAATTAACAGGAAAAAACGTATTTATTACTGGAAGCACTCGTGGGATTGGCAAAGCAGTTGCGTTAGCTTTTGCGAAAGAGGGCGCCAATATTGTCTTAAACGGTCGGAGTGAGATTACGCCAGAACAACGACAAGAAATTGAAGCCTTTGGGGTAAAATGTATTGGCCTTTCTGGAGATATTTCCGATTTTGATGCAGCAGGTGAGATGATTCAAGCAACCGTTGACCAATTAGGCTCGATTGATATTCTGGTGAATAATGCTGGGATTACGAATGACAAATTATTATTACGAATGACAAAAGAGGATTTTAATGCCTGTTTAGATATTAACTTGGTAGGAACTTTTAACATGACCCAACAAGCGGTTAAACGTATGATGAAACAACGAAGTGGCCGGATTATTAATATGGCTAGCGTTTCTGGTTTAATGGGAAATATTGGTCAAGCAAACTACGCTGCGAGTAAAGCGGGTGTTGTTGGTTTTACTAAATCGGTGGCGCGAGAAGTTGCGCCTCGTGGTATTACCTGCAATGCGATTGCACCAGGGTTTATCCAAACCGAAATGACGGATGTTTTATCAGAAAAAGTTAAAACACAAATGAATGCGCAAATTCCCTTACAAACGTTTGGGCAAGTCGAAGA
This sequence comes from Enterococcus sp. DIV1444a, assembly GCF_051712125.1. Classification (NCBI taxonomy): domain Bacteria; kingdom Bacillati; phylum Bacillota; class Bacilli; order Lactobacillales; family Enterococcaceae; genus Enterococcus; species Enterococcus sp. DIV1444a. The sequence goes on along the minus strand of NZ_JBIOOG010000001.1, from coordinate 2,395,282 downwards.
TGTCGCAGCTACAGCGATTTTCTTAGCTAAAAGTCCCTATATTACTGGGCAAGTCGTGAACGTTGATGGCGGCTTAGTCATGCACGGATAAACGAAAGGAGTCAAAAGGATGAATCGAGTAGTAATTACCGGTTACGGTGTCACCTCGCCGATTGGCAATGAACCTGAGACTTTTTTGGAAAGTTTGAAAACAGGGAAAAATGGTATCGGACCGATTAGTAAATTTGATGTCAGTGAAACAGGTGTGACCTTAGCAGCTGAAGTGAAAGACTTTCCAATGGAAAAATATTTTGTTAAAAAAGATGGCAAACGCATGGATAAGTTTTCGCTATTTGGCATTTATGCTGCCTTAGAGGCAATGGCTATGAGTGGCTTGGATACTAGTCAACTAGATGTGGATCGGTTCGGCGTTATGGTAGGCTCTGGTATTGGTGGTTTAGAAACAATTCAAAATCAAGTAATTCGGATGCACGACAAAGGACCTGAACGTGTTGCACCGTTATTTATTCCAATGGCGATTGGAAACATGGTGGCGGGAAATATCGCTTTACGTGTTGGTGCCAAAGGAATTTGTACTTCAACAGTGACGGCTTGCGCTAGTGCAACTCATTCAATTGGGGAAGCGTTCCGCAATATCAAACATGGCTACTCCGATGTCATTATTGCCGGTGGAGCAGAAGCGCCTATTACAGAAATCGGTATTTCAGGATTTGCTTCCTTGACCGCTTTAACAAAGGCGACTGACCCAGAAAAAGCCTCAATTCCCTTTGACAAAGAACGTAGTGGATTTGTGATGGGAGAAGGTGCGGGTGTCTTTATTTTAGAATCATTAGATCATGCTCTAGAACGAGGCGCAACTATTTTAGGTGAAGTGGTAGGCTATGGTGCTAATTGCGATGCCTATCATATGACATCACCAACCCCAGATGGGAGCGGCGCAGCGAAAGCCATGGTACTAGCAATGGAAGAAGCTGGGATTTCTCCAGAAAAAATTGGCTATATTAACGCCCATGGAACAAGCACACAAGCCAATGACAGTGCAGAATCTAAAGCAATTGAGTTAGCTTTAGGTGATGCCGCAAAAACGGCGTATGTAAGTAGTACGAAGAGTATGACGGGACATCTCTTAGGTGCCGCTGGTGGAATTGAAGGAATTGCCACCCTAAATGCTTTACAACATCAATTTATTCCACCAACCATTAATGTGGAAAAGCAAGATGAAGCAATTACGGTGAACGTTGTTTTAAACGAAAGCAAAGAGCATAAATTTGATTATGCTTTAAGTAACTCGCTAGGCTTTGGTGGCCACAATGCAGTTATTTGCTTAAAACGCTGGGAGGATTAACATGCAGTTAGAAGAAGTAAAAGCATTATTAACACAATTTGATCAATCAACTTTAACCGAATTTGATTTACGAGAAGGCTCGTTTGAATTATATATGAATAAAAATACAGCTTCTGGACGAAGTGCCGTAGAATCAGTAGCGCAACCACAAGAAACACCAGTAGCCTCTAGTACTAGTAGTGTGTCAGTGCCTGTTGAAACAGTTTCTGTTGTTGAAGAAACGCCAACCAATACACCGACAGCCAATGAAAAGACTGAAGAAATTACGTCACCAATTGTAGGAATCGTTTATTTACAACCAGCTCCAGATAAAGAAAACTTTGTCAAAGTAGGAGACACTGTTAAAACGGGTGACGTTGTGTGTATCGTTGAAGCGATGAAATTAATGAATGAAATTACGGCGACAGTTGACGGTGTGATTACCGAAGTGTTAGTCAACAATGAAGATGTGGTTGAATTTGGTCAGCCGCTATTCCGAGTTGCTAAAGGAGAATAAAACATGAAATTAACAATTACAGAAATTCAAGAAATTTTACCCCATCGTTATCCCTTTTTATTATTAGATAGTGTTGAAGAAGTCATTCCCGGGGAACGCGTTGTAGCGAAAAAAAATGTAACGGTTAATGAGCAAGTTTTTCAAGGTCATTTTCCTGGAAATCCTGTTTTGCCAGGAGTTCTAATTATTGAATCATTGGCTCAAGCAGGCGCCGTGGCACTACTTTCAATGCCTGAATTCAAAGGGAAAACGGCATACTTTGGTGGATTAGATAAAGCAAAATTTAGACAAAAGGTAACACCAGGCGACACATTAATTTTAGAAGTTGAACTTTTAAAAGTCCGCGCTTCTGCTGGAATGGGTAAAGGTGTGGCAAAAGTTAATGGAAAAAAAGTTGCCGAGGCTGAATTAACCTTTATGATTGGATAGGTGAAAAATGTTTTCGAAAGTATTAATCGCAAACCGCGGAGAAATCGCTGTTCGCATTATTCGTGCCTGTCGCGAATTAGGCGTTCAAACAGTTGCTGTTTACTCTGAAGCGGATCAAGAAGCGTTACACACACAGTTAGCAGATGAAGCCATTTGTATTGGACCGGCGAAAGCAACTGATTCTTATTTAAATGTTCAAGCTGTTTTAAGTGCAGCGATTGTTACCAATGCTGAAGCGATTCATCCAGGGTTTGGTTTCTTATCTGAAAATAGTCAATTTGCTTCAATGTGCGAAGAATGTAACATTACTTTTATCGGTCCTAAAGCAGAAACGATTGATGCAATGGGCAATAAAATAAACGCACGTCAACTGATGCAAAAAGCGAAGGTACCTGTTATTCCAGGGAGTGATGGCGTCATTGCTTCTGTCGAAGAAGCGTTGTCGATTGCTGAAGAAATTGGTTACCCAGTGATGTTAAAGGCAGCTGCTGGTGGTGGCGGAAAAGGGATCCGAAAAGTTCTTTCAAAAGAAGAGTTACCGAAACACTTTACTTCAGCGCAGCAGGAAGCCAAAGCCGCATTTGGTAATGATGATATGTATTTAGAAAAAATTATTTATCCAGCACGTCATATCGAAGTGCAAATTTTAGGTGATCAATATGGGCATGTGATTCACTTAGGGGAACGTGATTGCTCACTACAAAGAAATAATCAAAAAGTATTAGAAGAATCACCATCGATTGCTATTTCTGAAGAAAAGCGTCAGATGTTAGGCGAAACGGCCGTTCGAGCAGCACAAGCTGTGCATTATGAAAATGCCGGAACCATTGAATTTTTGATGGATCCAGCTGGCGACTTTTATTTTATGGAAATGAATACCCGCATCCAAGTCGAACATCCAGTTACGGAAATGGTAACAGGGATTGATTTAGTCAAAGCACAATTAGAAATTGCTTCAGGTGAACCTTTAGCCTATACCCAAGAGGATGTTATCATGACTGGGCATGCGATTGAGTGCCGAATTAACGCTGAAAATCCTGCCTTTAATTTCGCCCCTTCACCAGGTAAAATTCAAAATCTCTTGTTGCCTAGTGGTGGAATGGGCTTGCGTGTAGACAGCGCTATGTATTCAGGTTATTCAATTCCGCCTTATTATGATTCAATGATTGCGAAAGTCATTGTGCATGGTGAAAATCGTTTTGATGCCTTGATGAAAATGCAAAGGGCTTTAAATGAAATTGTAACAGAAGGTATTATTACGAATGCCGAATTCCAATTGGATTTAATTACACATGACAATGTTTTGACGGGTGACTATGACACAAGCTTTTTACAAGAAACATTTCTACCAAATTGGGAGCCAGAAAGCAATCATTAAAGAAAGAACGCCGCAAGAGCTCTCTTGCTTGGAAAGATTATTGATCTTTTGAAAGGAGCTGTGCTCTTGCCGCTAAAATACGAGGAGTAAGCAAATGGCATTATTTAAAAAGAAAAATTACATTCGCATTAATCCAAATCGTGCTGATGCAAATGATGCATCAAAGAAGCCTTCTGTTCCAGATAATATGTGGGCAAAATGCCCTTCTTGTAAGCGAACACTGTATACAAAAGAAATGGGTGCAGAAAAAATCTGTCCGCATTGTGGCTATAGTTTTCGGATTGGTGCATGGGAACGATTAGCGATAACCGTTGATGAAAAAAGTTTCCACAATTGGGACAGTGAATTAGTGACAAAAGATCCACTAAATTTTCCTGGTTATCTTGAAAAGATTGAAAAAATGCAAGAAAAAACTGGACTAGATGAAGCTGTCTTAACGGGAGAAGCAACAATTGAAGGACAAGCTGTTGCAATTGGAATCATGGATGCTAATTTTATCATGGGCAGTATGGGAACGATTGTTGGTGAAAAAATTACACGCTTATTTGAACGGGCGACAGAAAAGCATTTACCAGTGGTGATTTTCACTGCATCTGGTGGTGCCCGTATGCAAGAAGGAATTTTTTCATTGATGCAAATGGCGAAAATTTCGGCTGCTTTGCAACGGCATAACAAAGCAGGCTTGCTGTATCTTACGGTCTTGACTGACCCAACGACTGGTGGTGTTACCGCAAGTTTTGCGATGGATGGCGATATTATTTTGGCAGAGCCTCAGAGTTTAATCGGTTTTGCTGGCCGCCGTGTAATTGAACAAACAATTCGTCAAGAGTTACCAGATGATTTTCAAAAGGCTGAGTTTCTTTTAGAACATGGCTTTGTAGACCAGATTGTGCCAAGAAATCTTTTGCGTCAACGATTGAGCGACTTGTTACGTTTACATTCTTTGGAAGGGTGGCGCTAGCATGGAAAAGAAAACAGCCAATGATGTTGTTACCTTGGCCAGAGCCCAAGATCGTTTAACAACTTTAGAATATATAGAAGCAATTTTTGATGACTTCTTAGAATTTCATGGGGATCGTTACTTTGCCGATGACTCAGCTGTAGTCGGTGGTGTTGCTACTTTGCAAGGGAAACCAGTTACAGTGGTAGGTATCCAAAAAGGCCGAAATCTACCAGAAAATATTGAACGTAATTTTGGTTCACCTAATCCTGAAGGGTATCGCAAAGCGTTACGTTTAATGAAACAAGCGGAAAAATTTAATCGCCCAGTCATTACCTTTGTGAATACTGCTGGTGCCTATTGTGGCATTGGTGCTGAAGAGCGAGGAGAAGGGGAAGCCATTGCGCAAAACCTGTTAGAAATGTCTGATTTGAAAGTGCCAATTATTTCAGTCATCATTGGTGAGGGCGGCAGTGGCGGTGCTTTAGCTTTAGCAGTCGCAGATGAAGTTTGGATGTTGGAACACACGATTTATGCGGTCCTTTCGCCAGAAGGTTTCGCCTCTATTTTGTGGAAAGATGGCAGTCGTGCGAAAGAAGCAGCAGAATTGATGAAAATCACAGCGACAGAGCTGAAGGAATTAGCTATTGTAGATAAAGTAATTCCAGAAGTTATGAATGGTCAGCCTCTGGAACAAGCAAAAATTAATCGCATGTTACAAAAAGCGTTCATTTCAAAATTAACTGAATTAGCTAAATTAGATACGGAAACGTTACTAGAAAAAAGATACCAACGTTTTCGCAAATATTAGAAGTTACTACTCATCAACGAACTTTTCAGGGGTTGATGGGTGGCTTTTTTTATTTTTTCTTTTATTTTACTTGTTCTTTTACAAGGAACGACCGTCCTTTATAGAAATTTTCAGTAAAATGCAGTATAATACAATAGGTAGAGACTGAAGCATAATTGTTTAGTTATGTTTCAGTCTCTTAAAATCGAAGAAACTACATAGTGTCAGTGAGAGGAGTCACGATGTTTTCAAAATATAAACCGACATGGATGATTGATGCGATTTATAAAATTACCCCCGCACAATTAAAAAAACTGGGGATTAAGGCAGTGCTAACTGACTTAGATAATACTTTAATTGCTTGGAATAATCCCGATGGAACAGAAGAATTAAAAACTTGGTTATTAGAAATGAAAAATGCAGGAATTACTGTCCTCGTTGTTTCAAACAACAAAGATAGCCGGATTAAACGCGTTGTTGAAAAGTTTGACTTAGATTATGTAGCACGTGCCTTGAAACCAACCGCACGTGGCTTCAAATTAGCAGAAAAAAAATTAGGTTTGAAGCCGTCTGAAATGTTAATGGTCGGCGATCAGATTATGACAGATATTCGGGGAGCTAACGCAGCGGGCATACGCAATGTTTTAGTTCAACCGATTGTCGATACAGATGGTTGGAATACTAGAATCAATCGGTTCTTTGAACGGAAAATTATGAAATACTTATCAAAAAAACATCCAGAAATGACATGGAGAGGCGGATTAGAATGACAGAGGCAATTCATTGTATTGGCTGTGGTGCGATTATCCAAACGGAAAATCCTCATGAATTAGGCTATACACCAAAAACAGCTTTCGAAAAAGGAATGGAAACAGGGGAAGTTTATTGCCAACGTTGTTTTCGCTTAAGACATTATAATGACATTCAAGATGTCCAATTAACAGACGATGACTTTTTACGTTTATTGAATGGTTTAGGAACAGAAGATGCGCTGATTGTGAACGTAGTGGATATTTTTGACTTTAATGGGTCTCTCATTCCAGGATTACATCGTTTTATCGGAGACAATCCCGTGTTGTTAGTTGGCAATAAAGTGGATATTTTGCCTAAATCATTAAAAAAACCTAAAATGGTTCAATGGATGAGAGAACGGGCCCATGAAGCAGGATTACGCCCTGTTGATGTTTTACTAACAAGTGGCAAGAAACCGCAAGAAATGCAAGAGTTATTAGATATAATCGAAAAATATCGTGAAGGCCGAGACGTTTATGTCGTAGGTGTGACCAATGTTGGAAAATCAACACTAATCAATCAAATCATTCAACAAACAGTGGGTGTTCAAGATGTGATTACAACATCACAATTTCCTGGCACAACGCTAGATAAAATTGAAATTCCATTAGACGATGGCCACTTTTTAATCGATACGCCAGGAATTATTCACCGTCATCAAATGGCACATTACCTAGGTAAAAAAGACTTGAAAATTATTGCACCGCAAAAAGAAATCAAACCGAAAGTTTACCAATTAAATGCTGAACAAACCTTGTTTTTAGGTGGCTTGGCTCGCTTTGATTATGTCCAAGGTGCTAAAAGTTCCTTCATTGCCTATGTTTCCAATGACTTAAATTTACACCGAACAAAAACAGCAACCGCCGATGCTTTTTATGAAAAACATGTTGGTGGCTTATTACAGCCTCCACGTGCCGATGAAGTCGCTGAGTTTCCTGAATTAGTGCGCTTTGAATTTTCCGTGAAAGAAAAAACGGATATTGTGTTTGCTGGTCTAGGTTGGATTACTGTCACAGAACCTGGTGTCGTCGCTGGTTGGGCGCCTAAAGGTGTCGATGTTTTACGTAGAAAAGCATTAATTTAAATTTTAGAGAGAAGGCAAACAATTTGAAACTTAGAGGAAAACAAAAACGTTATTTACGTAGTCAGGCACACCATTTACAACCTATTTTTCAAGTAGGTAAAGGTGGTTTGAATGACGCAATGATTACACAAATTGATGAAGCGTTGGAAAAACGTGAATTGATTAAAATTACGTTATTACAAAATACAGATGAAGTGGCAGAAGAGGTTGCAGAAGAACTAACAGCCGCCATTCATTGCGATGTGGTACAAGTTATTGGTCGCGTGTTGGTTTTATTCAAGCCATCAAGTAAAGAAAAATATCAAAAAATTTCAGCAGCAGTCAAAGAGATTTAATATTGGAGGGATGAACAATGGGAGAAAAAAGACAAGCGCGTCAAGGAGCGGACGTTCTCTTGCAAGAGGAACCGTTACGTTTTCAAACAAGAAAGCAAGTCGGCTTGTTAGGTGGTAATTTTAATCCCGTTCATTTAGCACATCTTGTCATGGCCGATCAAGTTCAAAATCAACTAGGTTTGGACAAAGTTTACTTAATGCCTACGTACTTACCACCACATGTAGACGAAAAGAAAACAATTAGCAGCGAACATCGGTTAGCGATGTTAGAACTAGCGGTGGCTGATAATCCCTGCTTAGATATTGAGCCAATTGAATTAATTCGCAAAGGCAAAAGTTACACGTATGATACGATGAAAGCTTTAAAAGAAGCCAATCCAGATACTGATTATTATTTTATAATTGGTGGAGATATGGTGGAATACTTGCCCAAATGGCATCGGATTGATGACTTACTCCATTTAGTTCAATTTGTCGGCATTCGGCGTCCTAATTATCCAACGGAATCTACCTATCCAATTATTTGGGTCGATGTTCCGCAGATGGCGATTAGTTCCACTTTGATTAGACAAAAAGTGAAAAGTGGTTGCTCAACACGCTATCTTCTTCCAGAGAATGTGATAAACTATATTCAAGAGAAGGGACTGTATCAAGATGAGCTGGACAACAAATTATGATGCTGCACAACGCGAATTATTAATGCAAAAAGTTCAAATGCAAATGAGTGAACGTCGCTTTCGCCATGTGTTAGGGGTCGAGGAAACAGCTGTGGCCTTGGCAGCAAAATATGGTGCCGATGAAGCCAAAGCCAGTATTGCTGCTTTGACGCATGATTACGCCAAAGAACGTCCAAACGATGAATTCGAGTTGATTATTCGCCGTGATGGCTTTGATTTGGGTTTATTAAACTATGGCAATGAAATTTGGCATGGCTTAGTTGGTGCGGATATTGTTCAACGGGAATTAGCCATTGATGACGAAGAAATCTTGCAAGCAATTCGTGTGCATACAACTGGGGCTGCTGAGATGAGCTTGCTAGATAAAATTATTTATGTCGCAGATTACATTGAACCAGGACGTGATTTTCCAGGTGTGAAAGAAGCCCGTGAAATTGCCCTTGTTGACTTAGATGCAGCGGTTGCTTATGAAACGAAACATACCTTGTTACATTTGATTGAACAAGAACATAAAATTTATCCAAAAACGTTAGAGACCTACAATCAATGGGTCGTTAATCAAAAATAAAAGAAGAAAGAATTACTAGGAGGGAACTATCATAGATAGCCAGAAAATTTTAGAAATTGCTGTCAAAGCAGCAGATTCAAAACGAGCAGAAGAAATTGTCGCATTAGACGTAAGAGAGATTTCATTATTAGCAGATTATTTTTTAATTTGCCAAGCCAATAGTGAACGTCAAATCAATGCGATTGTTGATGAAATTAACGAACAAGAAGCCAAAAATCAAGTAGAAGTCAAACGTGTGGAAGGTAAAGAAGGCGGAAAATGGATTTTAATCGATTTAGGTGATGTTATTGTCCACGTATTCCAATCTTCAGAACGTGCCTTTTACAACTTAGAAAAATTATGGTCAGATGCCCCAATGGTTGATCTAAGCGCTTGGGTCGACTAAAATGGCCTATGAAACGTTTGCTTTCGTCTATGACGAAGTGATGGACGAAAGCCTATACCAAAAATGGTTGGATTTTTCCAATCGTCATCTCCCACAAGGAACCCAACAAATTCTTGAAATGGCTTGTGGTACAGGCGCTTTAGCAGTTGATTTTGCAAAAAGTGGTTACGATGTGACGGCCTTAGACTTATCAGAAGAAATGTTGATGATTGCTAGTGAACGAGCTTTTGAAGAAGAAGTGCCAGTTCAATTTGTTCAGGGAAATATGCTAGATTTATCTGAAGTGGGACAATACCAAGCCATCACTTGTTTTTCTGATTCACTGTGCTACATGGCTAATCGCCAAGAAGTACAACAAGTGTTCGATGAAGTTTATCAAGCGTTAGAAGAGGAAGGAACGTTTATTTTTGATGTTCATTCTACTTATAAAATTGATTCAGTTTTTCCGGAATATAGCTATCATTATCAAACAGAAGAATTTGCTTTTCTATGGGATAGTTACGCTGGTGAAAAAGAACACAGCATCGAACATTTCTTAACATTTTTTGTGAAAGAACAGGAAACAGATGAACACTTTGTTCGGTATGATGAATTGCATCAAGAACGAACCTATTCGTTAGATAACTATTTACGAATGTTAGAAAGTGCTGGTTTCATGAATGTCAAAGTTTATGCAGATTTTACAGATGAAGCACCAACTGAAACAAGTGAACGCTGGTTCTTTGTTTGTCAAAGAGATTAATAAGATTTGGCTTATGAGCTTGGGACAGCGCTTAAAAACGTTGGTCTCTTTGCTGATAAGTCCATTTTTTTATAACGGAGGTGGCTAGAGTGAAAGCCTGTGGCATTATCGTGGAATATAATCCCTTTCATAATGGACATCGCTATCATGCCCAACAAGCTCGCCAACAAAGCGGAGCTGAAGTAGTGATTGCTATAATGAGTGGAAATTTTTTACAAAGAGGAGAACCAGCCTTACTAGATAAGTGGGCCAGAGCAGAAGAAGCTTTGCAAAATGGTGTGGATTTAGTCATTGAATTGCCGACAGCTTGGTCGGTACAGTCTGCGGATTACTTTGCCAAAGGCGGTATAAAGTTATTACAGGCGTTGCAATGTGAGAGCTTATGTTTTGGAACAGATAGTACAACCGCAATTGATTATGCGGCTTTCGGCCAGTTTGTCCAAGAAAATCAATCCTTAATTGATCAAACGTTCCACGCATTGACAGACAAACAATTGAGTTATCCACAAAAAATGACTGCTGTTTTTCGTCAAGTATATCCTGAAAGCAAGTTTGATTTTTCTTCGCCTAATCATATTTTGGGGATGAGTTATGCGAAAGAGAATGCCACGTATCCAACTCCGATGACGCTCTACCCAATTGCTAGAAAACAAGCGGGCTTTCATGATGCAACGATTTCTGGGAAAGTTGCTAGCGCCACGGCGATTAGGCAAAGTATTTTTCAACAAGAGATAACGCAAGTGCTACCAACGGTTCCTCCTATAACCGCACAACATTTACAAACACAGGCCATGATTTCATGGGAAAACTACTGGCCCTTCCTAAAGTATAAAATTGTTCAATCCTCGCTAGAAGAGTTACAAGCCATTTACCAAATGACGGAAGGACTTGAATATCGACTAAAAGATCAAATCCAAGCAGCAGGTTCTTTTCACGAATTAATGGAACGCATGAAAACGAAGCGTTATACTTGGACAAGATTGCAACGATTAGCAACCTATATATTGTTAAATATGACCAAAGAAGAAGTTGAAAATGTTTGGCAAGACAGTTATCTCCATGTGCTAGGATTTACGCCAAAGGGACAAGCTTATCTAAAAGAAACCAAAACACAGATTCAATTGCCGGTAATTTCTAAAGTATCTAAAGAAAACCGCGCAATGCTTTCGTTAGATATTCGCGCCAATCAACTATACCAGATGGGAGATTCTTCTTTAAAAGAACAAAATTTTGGTCGGTTTCCCCTACGATTTTCGCCAGATAATTAAAAAATACTTAACAAAAATCAGTTTCCCCAGTATAATAAACAAGGGATAAGATACTAACAACAAATCAGAGAAAGCGAAGTGAGAATATGGGCCGTAAATGGGCAAATATTAAAGAGAAAAAAGCTGCCAAAGACGCAAACAATAGCCGTGTTTATGCAAAATTCGGGATTGAAATTTACGTAGCAGCGAAGTCAGGAGACCCTGATCCTCATGCAAACCAAAAATTACGGTTTGTAATCGAACGCGCCAAAACATACAATGTACCAAAACATATTATTGATCGCGCTATTGAAAAAGCAAAAGGTTCAGCAGATGAGCAATATTCTGAATTACGCTATGAAGGATTTGGACCAAATGGTTCAATGGTCATTGTTGATGCTTTAACAAACAACGTGAACCGAACAGCAGCAGATGTGCGGGCCGCATTTGGTAAAAACGGCGGAAACATGGGTGTCAGCGGTGCTGTTTCCTACATGTTTGATAATACAGGTATCATTGGCTTTGCTGGTGACGATGCTGATGAAATTTTAGAATACTTAATGGAAAAAGACATTGATGTTCGCGACGTTGTTGAAGAAGACGGTCAAATTATCGTTTACACAGAGCCAGAAGATTTTCACCATGCACAAGAAGCGTTAAAAGAAAAAGGCATTGAAGAATTCACGGTTACTGAGTTAGAAATGGTTCCACAAAACGAAGTAACATTAGAAGGCGACGATTTAGCGAACTTTGAAAAAATGTTAGACGTTTTAGAAGATTTAGAAGATGTTCAAAAAGTTCATCATAATGTAGATTTACCTGAATAATCCATTTGTTAGTTTATTTGAAGATTTAGAAAGAGGTCGGGACAGAAGTGTTTAACTCCGAGAAATAAGAAGGAGTTGCTTCTGTTCCCGCCGTTTATCAGTTTTTGAGCGTGGAGCAAAAATCCAAAGTGATTTTTGTCCCACGCTCTTTCCTACGTTTAGTCAAGTGTTTTTTCGTTTATTTTTATCACGAAAAAAAAGTATACGAAATAAGCCTAATAAATTAGAATTTTTTTTATTAGGTGTGCTATAATCTATTTAAGGATATATTCCTTATTGGTCGTTAGAGGCCGTGTATGAGTAATCATACGGACTTGAATGTCGTACCATTGAGTGGAGACATTTCAAGAGCTTGTTGATGCAGGCGATGAGCGCAACCTTATGCTTTTTGGGCGAAGGTTGCGTTTTTAGTTTATAGTAATAGTCCACCAAATGATTGGGGCCCGCCGCTTGTTGCCTGATCATGTTCATCATAATAAAATACAAATTCTTTCGTGCCTTTGGATTCCCATGTTTATTCATGTGTTCTTGGGCAATATATTTTCCAGATTGATACCTCCTGGTATCAACACCGACGAAAGCGTTCAATTGTTTATGAGAAGAAAAACGACGAATGTCCCCTAATTCACCGATCATGAGTCCAGCAGAAAGTTCACCAATCCCTGGAATACTTTGATACAAATCAAATTCTATTGTTTGTTGCGCAGTTTCAATTAATTGTTGAGCGAGTTGCTCTTTCGTCACCAGTAATTGTTTCAATTGTTGGGCATAGTACACCACTTTTTGAACAGAAATACTTTGTCTAGATTCTGCTGGATAAGAATTTTGCGCCAGTGAAAGTAAGGTTTGGGCTTTATTCAATGCTTTTTGATCGGAGATTTTTTTATCGGTATTTTTCTTCAAAAGATTTTTTACTTTTGTTTGACTCAAACCTTCTAAACAAGTAGGATGCGGGAACAGCTCGACAAGATTTAAGGCGAGTTTTGATAACCTGTTGGTGAAAAGTGTTTCCAATTCTGGAAAAGTTAATTGTAAAGCGGTATGCAGGTTCATTCTCATGCGTTTAATGTCCCCTTCAACTTGTTGATAAAAACGTGCTAAATCACGTGTTTGTTCATAGATTTCTGATTGCGATTGTTTTTGTTTCCGCAAAAATTGACCGTGTGTTTGTGCGAGACGATGGGCATCACGTTTATCCGTTTTTACTGAACGTAAGTCAATATTCAGTTGTCTTTTGGCTTCTAAAGGGTTTAGTAAACAATAGGCGAAATGATTCTTTTGACAAAACGTTTCAATGACTCTTGAATAAACACCCGTTGCTTCAAAAACGATTTGTGGTCGTTCTGGAAGAGCATAAATTTCTTGAAGAAGTGCATTGAAATGTATTTTATCGTGAAGAATTTCTTGTTCAAAAAGACAAGTATTTTCATGATAAATAACGGCATAACTTTTTCCCATTGAGACATCTAAAGCAAGTACATACATGATTTTCATCTCCTAAAAAGTATTGAAAGGTTCTTCACTGCTTCATTTCGTTCCTAATTTCCTTCACACGGGCTCGAAGCCCCAACATACTTAAACCAGATTTTAAAATGACAGTGAAGGAGACCATTTTTTGTTTGGGACTCGAAGTCCAAGAGCCTGTGGTCGGTCTTCCTTTCACATCCAACTATACGCTTAAAAGAGCAATAGAAGGTAAATTCATCCGTCGATGAATTTACCCTCTAATCTTAGTATGTTTTTTCCATAGAATACATAGAAAAAAAGAAAGTTGATTGATAGGTCCATGTGACACAAAGCATTCAATGACAGGTTCAACTTTTGTCTGTTCCATAAATATTTGTCTAAACAGTTGAATTAATAGTACAATATTTTAGTAAGATAGATTATTGAACGGGGTGAATAGGCGTGAAAAAGGGAAGACTAGCGATTCTTGTAGGGGTAGCGGTTTTATCGTTAGCCGCTTGTCGGGAACCAAAAGAAAAGAAAGTAACCGCTCCAACTGAGGCATCCTCTAAAGTTGAAGAGACGAATGAAAAAACGAGTGAAACAATTGATAAGACAAACAAACAAGTGAGCAGCAGTGTCGAGTCTAACGAATCAGTGAAAAGTGAAGAGCCCACAGCTGATGAAAACAACAGTCAGCTAACCGTAGCTGATTTAGACACTACAGCGATTAATACTGGCGATTTTACTACTTTAGCTGGAACATGGAAAAATGGTAAAGGAGAGAGTTTGATCATTCATCCTGATGGTAGTACAAATACCGGAGGAATGATTACGAAGGATTCACCTACTGATGAGTCGCGACCAATTACAAGCTTAAGTATTAGGTGGGGGCCTACTGGTGCTGCGTTATTATTATATAAAATTGGTGTTGAAAATCCTAACGGCGACCAATCGGATAAGACGAAACCGCGATTGTTAATTACTCAAGATAGTGGAAATTATCCTGCGGAAGAGTATTACTATCGTTCTTCTGAAGAGGAAAATCAAGACAAAAATGAAGAGGCAAAAATCATCGATACACAAGAAAAAGCAGAGACATATATTAGAAAGACACTGACTGATGCAGAAAATAATGATACGAACCTTGGATTTTTGGGTATGAATGGAAATGACTTCTTTTTTAGAGCACAATCGAAACAGATGGTTGCAAATGGAGGGACTGGGACTGTCGGTTTTTACAGAGTATCGCCACAAGGAGCAGTTAGAATAACGGATGCACAAGGCAACTAAAGATAGTTCGTGGCAGTCTATTTAATTCCTATAAAAGTAGCAAAATAAGAATGAAATGATCATAAAATATTCACATTTAGTTTGTAAGATATAAGCATACCAACAAACAATCTTAACAACACAAAACACTTTTTCATTTTTAACTCCTTTCCCGTCCTTACCCAAAGGGCGGGTCTTTTTTATGTTCAAAACTATTCGCTCAAGATACCAAAAAGCCAGCTTGTAGTAAGCTGGCTTTTAACTCTTTATATGTTGGCGCTTGTAGACACGAGATAATAATTAAGGTGTTGGAACAGTTGGTGAATAATTCGTTTTTCGACCATAAAGTTCTTGTGTTGCCGCCGAGATATACGCAGATGAATCTTTTCCTGGGAGGTTATACATTAAATAAATACCATATTGTTCCGCTTTTGTACGTTTAGCATATTGCGCAGCTAGATTTTGATTGACACCAACTTCAACAGCGGAAGCACCTAAACGAGAAGCAGGCATACCAGCAATTTGTGGTGGATTCCAGGTACTATAATAAGGATTCCAAGCATAATCAATTAAAGAACTCATTTGAGGATTGGCTGAAGAGTTCGCAGCCGCTGGTCCAATATTATAAAAAGTAATTAATTTATCATTACCTAAGCGATTTCTTAAGGCTTGAAGTAACCAAATGAACGAAGAATTATTTGGCTGAGGCGTACCATTTTTTCCGTATTCAGCATACTCATCATCAAAATCAATACCATCTAAATGATACGTATTAACGACTTGTTCTAATTGGGATGCAAAGGCATCCGCACTTTCGTAAGTCGGGAAGTTAGCAAAGCCAGCGCCTTCATGGTTGCCTAAAATAGACAATAGGACTTTGGTGTCGCGTGCTTGAACTGGACGAATTTGTGTCTCAGCTTCGTTTAAAGTTTCTTGGACCCGTTCATTTAGATATAAGTAAGGTTTTTTATTGACCGTATCATAATTAATATTGGCTGCAAAAATAATCCCCATATCAAAAGCAGGTTGATTGGTCCCCGCTAAAGTATATTTTCCCACATTGTTAAAATCGTGGTTGTTTACTTCTACATACATGACTGTTTTAGGCGTAACATTTGATGCTGCTTGTACTTCAAATGCAGGTAGTGCAAACAGTAAACCACCGACTAAAAGGATCAAACTTAAAAAAGTTGAAATAAACCTTGTTTTCTTGTTAAAAAAATGAGTGCTTAATTGATGCCCCATAACTTTCTCCTCCTATAAATAAATATTTTTTTGTAAGCGCTAACAAAGACATGTTATCATTTTTATAATTTAAACACAAGAAGAAGAGAACAAAAGTGAGTAAATCCACAGAATAAAAAAGCGACCTTCGCAAAATGATCTTGCGAAGGTCACTTTTTTACCAATCAAAGAGTAGAGCATAGCCTAAAGAAAGCAGCTCTCGACCAAAATTTTTGATGTCTTTTGGAAAAGAAGAAGCCGCGGTAATGCCTGAAACGTTTGAGATGCCCACTCGCTTGGCTAAAAGTTGCGAGCGATACATATGAAAGTCACTAGTAACAATCACTAGACGTTTAAAAGAAAGGAGTTTTTGTGAATTGACAATATTTTCTTTGGTGCGTGTGGCACGATTTTCTAAGAGAATCTGTTTTTCTGGAACACCTTTATTTAGCAAGTATTGTTTCATAACCGCGGCTTCCGTAGCCGGCTCATCTGCTCCTTGCCCTCCGCTAACAATAACGGGTGTCTCGGGGTGTTGTTTAATATAGGGGATAGCCACATCTAACCGAGCTTGCAAAACACGGCTGGGCAGTGCGGTTTCTTTAGACGTTCCTAAAACACGGGCCCCTAAAATTAAAATAGCATCTGGTTTATCGGTGGGTTGCGTATTTTTGCCAGTAAAAATAAGTAGACCTAAAATCAAAAGAATACAAAAGCCAAAACTGACAATGGATAAACTTGTTATTTTTAACCAATGCATGAAACATCCCTCCTTGTAATGTTAGTGTATACGAAGTACCATAGAAAAAGCGATAGAAAACAAAAGACTTATAAAAAAATCTATGTTTTAATAGAAACTTTTGAAGAAAGGGAGCGAGTGAATGCGTACAGAAGAAGAAATGTTTCAACTTATTCTGGATGTAGCAAAACAAGAAGAACACATTCGAGCCGTGGGAATGGTGGGTTCTCGCACGAATGTGAAAGCGCCAAAAGATAGTTTTCAAGATTTCGACATTGTTTATATTGTAGAACCATGTGCTGAATTTTTTGAAACAGCAACGTGGATAGCAAAATTTGGACAACCATTAATTATGCAACGTCCCAAGGAAATGACCTTATTTCCCACAGAACCGAAGACTCGGGAAACATTTTTAATGTTATTTGAAGATGGTCAACGTATCGATTTAACGTTGTGTCCTCTCGCAGAAAAAGACAATTGGAATGAAGGAGATTCTTTAGCAATTATCTTGTTAGACAAAGATGACAGCTTGCCACCTTTACCTGTAGCATCTGATAAAAATTATACAGTAACAGTTCCGGATCAGCAGCAATTTAACGATTGTTGCAATGAATTTTGGTGGGTTAGTACGTATGTAGTTAAGGGGCTTTGTCGGAATGAATTATTTTACGCTGTCACACATCTCTATGAATATTGTCAGCAGGAACTGTTGCGCTTGCTTTCTTGGCAAGCAGCTTGGCAGGAACCAGAGCCAATTTCTGTTGGGAAACAATTTAAGTATCTGAAAAATTATGCCACTCCTGACACGATGGATCAATTAGCATCGTTGCTAGATTTTTCTAGTAAAGAAGCTTGTTGGAACAGCTTAATAAAGACACAAGCCTTTTTTAACGTCGTCGCTCAGGATTTTGCTAAAATGGCCCAGTTTACGTATCATTTACAAGAAGCAAAAAAAGTCACAGAGTATACAAATTCTTTAAGATTAAAGGATTTACAAGGAAAATAAGCTGAACACAACGTAAAAATAGTGTATAATTGAAAAAATTAATCAGCGAAGATAGGGCATCTTTTTTACTTGTAAATCACCGCAGTTGTTTGTTGCCTAGTCTCTAAGAAATAAACCTAAAATTATTGATATAAAGGATGAACAAATGAAAAAAGAAGAAATGCAAATACGTAATACACGTCGTCAAAAATCAAGAAAAAATAATAA
Source organism: Enterococcus sp. DIV1444a (assembly GCF_051712125.1). Classification (NCBI taxonomy): domain Bacteria; kingdom Bacillati; phylum Bacillota; class Bacilli; order Lactobacillales; family Enterococcaceae; genus Enterococcus; species Enterococcus sp. DIV1444a. The sequence goes on along the minus strand of NZ_JBIOOG010000001.1, from coordinate 2,377,353 downwards.
AAAGAAAGTAATTATTACTTCTTTGGTTGGACTAGCTCTGGTTGCTGGGGGCAGCTATGTTTATTTTCAAAGTCACTTTTTACCAACCACAAAAGTAAATGGAGTTTCTGTGGGCTGGTTAAATGTAAATGCCGCAGAAGAAAAATTAGCGCAAGTTAATCAAACCGAAGAAGTTGTGGTTCAAACGGGGACAAAAGAAGAAAAAATTCAACTTCCTAAAAAATACCAATTGGATCAAAAATTTTTAAAAGACCATTTACACAGTAGCAAGGTGAAGCTACCGTTAAATGAGGCGTTCAAAAAAGAACTAGAAGCTAAATTAGCGACTTTGAGTTTTCCAGAGGGGACGCCAAGCAAAAATGCGAGTATCCGTCGAGGCAATGGCACTTTTGAAATTGTTCCCGAAGAACAAGGCACAGTAGTGGACACGCAGCGCTTAAATCAGCAGATTATTGCGGATGTTGAAGCGGGAAAAGGCAACTATCAATACAATGCCAAAGATTTTTATAAAGCCCCTGAAATTAAAAAAGAGGATCAAACGTTAAAGGCAACATTGACAACGCTCAATAACAAGTTAAATAAAACAATTACAGTTGATATTAATGGTGAAAAAGTAGCCTTTGATAAAACACAAATTCAAAACGTGCTGAATGATGATGGCACAATCAACAAAGAAAAACTAACTACTTGGGTGACACAATTAGAAACAACATATGGTTCTGCTAATCAACCAGTTTTATTTACAGATGTTCACGGCACGACACGTCGTTTTAAAAACAACGGAAGTTATGGCTGGTCGATTGATGGGGCCAAAACGCAAGAACTACTAGTAAACGCGCTGAATAGCCAAGAACAAACGAATGCAATCACTGCTCCGTTGGTTGGCGATACCAAAGAAAATAGTAAAATTGCCAATAATTACATTGAAATTGATTTAAAAGATCAAAAAATGTATTGTTTCATTGATGGTAAAAAAATAGTCACCACAGATGTCATTACTGGCAGATATAACAAAGGAACCGCAACAGTGCCTGGATTCCATACAATTTTATATCGGACAACCGATGTGAATTTAGAAGGTCAAATGCTTGATGGTTCTCGATACAGTGTACCAGTAAAATATTGGATGCCGTTATTAAGTCAAGGGGGCGTTGTGACACAAATTGGGATTCATGACTCCGACCATAAATTGGATAAGTATGGCGATAAAGAAGCCTTTAAAACCGATGCTGGTAGTAATGGCTGTATCAATACGCCAGGAACAGAAGTTTCGAAAATCTTTGACGTATCTTATGACGGAATGCCGGTAATTATTTACGGGCATATCTATGATGATGCACCAGGTGAATTTGATAAACCTGTGGATTACGGCGAAGAAGTATAGAGAGATACTAGGCAAAATCGTATTTTAGTCCACTTATTTATCTGAAGAGTGAAAATTGGGGACGTCAGCGTAACGACTGATGTTCCCAATTTTTTATTGACAAGCGTCATAACCCGCTCTATGATACAAACAGAACAAGCAATTTAAATTGGGGGAACGAAGATGCCATTTGTACATGTAGAATTAATTGAAGGCCGCACAGAAGAACAGTTAACTAATATGGTCAAAGATATTACAGAAGCTGTGTCAAAAAACGCTGGTGCACCAAAAGAGAATATCCATGTGATTGTCAACGAATTGAAAAAAGACCGCTATGCACAAGGCGGCGAATGGAAAAAATAAGTTTTCAGAGAATTTCTGTTGAATCACTTGCTTTTTCTGAAAATAAGTGGTTAAATAAGTGCATAAATGATTGATGAGAAAGACAACTGAACTTGCCCGCGATCTATTAGAGAGGAAAATCTTGGCTGAAAATTTTCCAGATTGGCACAAGGGATGACCACTTTCGAAACCTTTGTTGAAACAAAGGCGGTCGCACCGTTAACACGCTAGAGGAACACAGATTATTTGTGTTCAAAATTAGGTGGAACCACGATATTTTCGTCCTAGTATTCGTTAGAATACTAGGACTTTTTGTTTTTTAACAAGGGGAACAGGTGGCTGTTTCGTTTCATTGTGAAAAACAGGAACACAATGAAACGCTTCAAATCAAAAATTAAAAGGAGAGAATTTTATTATGTCTATTCACATTACTTTTCCAGATGGCGCTGTCAAACCGTTTGATTCTGGGATTACAACATTTGATGTTGCTAAAAGCATTAGCAACAGTTTAGCCAAAAAAGCTTTAGCTGGTAAATTCAATGGTGTTTTAATCGATTTAGATCGTCCTATCGTAGAAGATGGTTCGCTTGAAATCGTGACACCTGATCATGAAGATGCTTTAGGAATTTTACGTCACTCGGCAGCTCATTTAATGGCTAATGCTTTACGCCGTCTTTTCCCTAACATTAAATTTGGCGTAGGTCCTGCGATTGATTCTGGGTTCTACTACGATACAGATAATGGAGAATCCCCCGTGACAGCGGAAGATTTACCTGCAATTGAAGCCGAAATGATGAAAATTGTGAAGGAAAATAACCCAATCGTTCGTAAAGAAATCTCACGTGCAGAAGCGTTAGAATTATTTGCTGATGATCCTTACAAAGTTGAATTAATTACAGATTTACCGGAAGATGAAATCATCACTGTCTATGATCAAGGTGATTTTGTTGATTTATGTCGTGGCGTTCACGTTCCTTCAACAGGACGGATTCAAGTCTTTAAATTACTTTCAGTAGCTGGTGCTTATTGGCGCGGAAATTCTGACAATCATATGATGCAACGAATTTACGGCACTGCCTTTTTCGATAAAAAAGATTTAAAAGAGTTTATCAAAATGCGCGAGGAAGCCAAAGAACGTGACCACCGTAAATTAGGAAAAGAGTTAGATTTATTTATGGTTTCACAAGAAGTTGGTTCAGGGTTACCTTTCTGGTTACCAAAAGGCGCAACCATTCGTCGTACAATTGAACGTTATATTGTGGACAAAGAAATTAGCTTAGGGTACCAACATGTGTATACACCAATTATGGCTGATGTGGAATTATACAAAACATCTGGTCACTGGGATCATTACCATGAAGATATGTTCCCACCAATGGATATGGGCGATGGCGAAATGCTAGTATTACGTCCAATGAACTGTCCACACCATATGATGGTTTATAAAAATGACATTCATAGTTACCGCGAATTGCCCATTCGAATTGCTGAATTAGGCATGATGCACCGCTATGAAAAATCTGGCGCATTATCAGGATTACAACGTGTTCGTGAAATGACTTTAAACGATGGCCATACTTTTGTTCGTCCTGACCAAATTAAAGACGAATTTAAACGTACTTTGGAGTTAATGGTAGCTGTCTATGCTGACTTTAACATTACGGATTATCGTTTCCGTTTAAGCTATCGTGATCCAAATAATACAGACAAATATTTTGATGATGATGCGATGTGGGAAAAAGCGCAAGCGATGTTAAAAGCTGCCATGGATGAATTAGAATTAGATTACTTTGAAGCAGAAGGTGAAGCCGCCTTTTATGGTCCTAAGTTGGATGTTCAAGTAAAAACAGCTTTAGGAATGGAAGAAACACTATCAACAATCCAATTAGACTTCTTATTACCAGAACGTTTTGACTTAACTTATGTCGGCGAAGATGGTGAAAATACACATCGTCCAGTTGTTATCCACCGTGGTATTGTCTCAACAATGGAACGATTTGTAGCTTACTTAACAGAAGTTTACAAAGGCGCTTTCCCAACTTGGTTAGCACCAATTCAAGCAACTATTATCCCAGTTTCTGTAGAAGCACATTCGGATTATGCTTATGAAATCAAAGAACGTTTACAAGCACAAGGCTTACGTGTTGAAGTCGATGATCGTAACGAAAAAATGGGCTACAAAATTCGGGCCTCTCAAACACAAAAAGTACCTTATCAATTAGTGGTCGGGGACAAAGAAATGGAAGACGCAACGGTGAACGTCCGTCGTTATGGAAGCAAAGAAACGTCTGTCGAAGATTTATCAATTTTCGTTGACAGCATGGCTGCTGAAGTTCACAACTACAGCCGTTAAAAAAAGAGAAAAAGTCAAAAGGACTTCTGAATTTAGAAGTCCTTTTGACTTTTTTTTAACAACAAAATAATTAAATATTTCCTTAGAGCTAGGAATAATCCTGATTTTTTGACTATTTTTTGTTACAATGAGAATGCGAAACTTTTTAGTGAAGGGACTAGAGGTATGAAGAAAAACTCATTTATAGATAAAATAAAAAAAACAGATGCCGCAGCAAAGAGTCAACGAGGTAGAAAGCCACATATTCCTTTTCGATTGAACTTATTATTTTTTGTGATATTCACTTTATTTGTTTCATTAATTGTCCGTTTAGGGTATTTACAGATCGTAGAAGGAGAAGAGTTTAACAAAAAAATCACTGCCAACTCTTCACTACAAATCACGACACCATCCCCTCGAGGACAAATTTATGATTCACAAGGAAAAGTCTTGGTTTCTAACAAAGCCAATTTAGCAATCACTTACACACGAGGAAAAAATATTGAAGGAAAAGATATTTTGCCGATTGCGAATAAAGTCAACGAACTTATTAACGTTCCAGTTGATCCAAACTTAACGGATCGTGACAAAAAAGATTATTGGTTAGCGAATCCTGAAAATTTAAAAGCAGCTCAAGCCCGTTTAACCAATCAAGATAAAGAAGATGAAAAAGGCAACAAAATTACGGACGAAGGCACATTATATGCCAAAGCAGTTGAAAAAGTCACTCCTGAAGAAATTGCGTTTGATGATCGGACCTTACAAGCAGTGACGATTTTTAAACGAATGAATGCAGCGTCACAAATGAACACGGTCTTCATCAAGAATGAAGGTGTGACAGAAGGTGAAATTGCGACAATTGGTGAACATACAGCGGAAATATCTGGTGTTTCAACAGGGACTGATTGGACGCGTGATTATTCTCAAAGTGGTGCATTACGTAGCCTGTTGGGCACCGTTTCAACTGAAAAACAAGGATTGCCAGCCGAAGAAGTCGATGAATATTTGAAAAAAGGCTATGCACGAAATGACCGTGTCGGGACTAGCTATTTAGAAAAACAATATGAAGACGTTCTACAAGGTAAAAAAGCAAAATCAGAAGTCGTTTTAGACAATAACGGAAATATTGTTTCACAAACCCCAATTTCCAAAGGGGAAAAAGGCTCCAACTTAAAATTAACGATTGATTCAAATTTCCAAAACAAAGTTGATGAAATTTTACAACGAAACTATTCACAAATAGTCAAAACCATTGGACCATACTCAGAAAATGCGTATGTCGTTGCTATGAACCCTCAAACAGGTGCTATTTTAGCGATGTCTGGATTTCATCATGATTTAGCAACTGGAGAAGTTACACCTAATCCTTTAGCACCTATTTTGAATTCTGAAGTTCCTGGATCAGTTGTGAAAGCAGGTACTTTAACAGCTGGTTATGAAACAGGAGTCATTAAAGGCAATGACGTTTTAACAGATGAAGCTATTTTACTAGCAGGTAGTAATCCAAAAGCTTCTTGGTGGAATGCTTCTGGCGGAACAACCATGCAATTAACTGCGGAGCAAGCGTTAGAATATTCTTCGAATGCCTATATGATGAAATTAGTCTTTAAAATGATGGGTGTGAATTATTATCCCAATATGGTTTTCCCTTATGAAGTAGGAGATGACACTGTCTTTAAAGAATTAAGAAAAGCTTTTGCAGAATATGGTATGGGAACGAAAACTGGAATTGATATACCAGGAGAAACAACAGGAATCCAAAACAAGGACTTTAAGGATTCGTCTTCTGCTCCACAAGGCGGTAATCTTCTTGACCTATCTTTTGGACAATATGATACCTATAGTGCGTTACAATTAGCACAATACGTTTCCACTGTCGCAAATAATGGTATTCGCGTGCAACCTCATGTAGTAGAAGGAATCTATGGCAATGATGAAAATGGAGCTTTAGGAAAAATTTTAAAAGAAATCGAACCGAAAGTTTTGAATAAGGTAAATATTTCTCAAGACCAAATAGGAATTCTTCAACAAGGTTTCTATAATGTGGTAAATGGAACTAGTCCTTTCACAACTGCACGTGGTTTAAAATCAGACAAGTTTTCAATTGCTGCTAAAACAGGGACCGCTGAAACGCAAGCAACGGATGCTAATGGAGTAACCCATACAACGGTTAATAGTAACTTGGTAGCTTATGCACCTTACGAAAACCCTGAAATTGCAATTAGCGTTGTTTTACCACACTTAAATGACGAATCTTCAAAACCAAACCAAACGATTGCCAAAGAAGTTTTAGAAGCGTATATGGAAATGTACAAAAAATAAAATTTGTAAAGTAGTTCTACTTTACAAATTTGCCCAAAAGGGTAGTCAAATGACAAAAAAAATGGTATGATATTCAAGTCTAAGAAATCTCTTGGAAAGATCAATTATTAGTAGGAGGGGAAAACATGCGCGTAAACATCACTTTAGAGTGTACTTCTTGTAAAGAACGTAACTACTTAACAAATAAAAATAAACGTAACAATCCTGATCGTTTAGAAAAACAAAAATATTGCCCACGTGAAAGAAAAGTTACTTTACACCGTGAAACTAAATAATTTAGTTAGATAGAGCCTAGAATCCTTGTTGTGTAAGGGTCTAGGCTTTTTATCTATAGATTCATTACATGTTCATTTGTAGATGGAATGTATCGGGAGGATTACCCAAGTTTGGCTGAAGGGGACGGTCTCGAAAACCGTTAGGCGAGTAACATCGTGCAAGGGTTCGAATCCCTTATCCTCCGTAGCGAGAAGTAGTTTAGTTATTAGTTGCAAATAAAACGACAGAGACGTACACTTAAAGTAGAGCAATACTTAAGAAGAGGTGTCTATGATGTCAAACTATGAAAAAAAAGAAGCGCAAGCATTAGTAAAAATTGCCGACGTTTTGAACAATTGGATGCAAGTTTAGAAGAGTTGGGCTCGCTAGATGAGGATACAAAAAAACATAGTATGAAGAAATGGATCTGCTAGAAAAGTTTATGTAATTTATTTAATTTTGAGCCTAGAATTAATCGTTTTGATTTTTTCTAGGCTTATTTTTTATGAACTAAGCAAATATTATAAGAGGTATTGGATTAAGAAGTAAAGCATGTATTGATTCAGAAAAAAAGTTGTAGTAAAATGTTCGTCACAACTACTTTTTTTATGATTTTGTAGAAGGAAAAGTTGGAATAATGAATTGAGAAGAGTCGAGTTTTAGGAGATGATTTTTGGTGACTTTTTATCAATTATTGCAGTTAGATCCATTTATTTTAAAACAAAAAATTCATCAAGCGGACACTAAAAAACAGCGGAGATATTTTTGGCGCGCTTTGTTAATAAGAGATCTTTTATTAGTTTCGTTTGCGATTTTATGGGTGTCGACGATTACTTTTTTCTTTGGAAAAGCTGTAGCGCCTTTTTCAATTGTATTATTTTGTTTGCTGTTGAGTATCCGTTTCGTCTCATACGGCTATAGGGAAAAACAGGCCTTGCTTAGTTTAGGAATCGTGTTAACAATTCTGGGTGTTAGTCCACTAATTTCATTGATTTCTGTATCATTTTTACAATTAGTTCTTCATTTTATCTGCTTGCTGGCATTGTTTTTCTTAACTGGTAAAAACCCTAAAATGGGTAATCCTGGCTTGTATACGTTCTCCTACTTATATTTAGTTGGCACTGTTCACTATCAATCGTTTCAGCAATTAGAACAAACTTTCTTTGTATTAGTGTTTGCCTATCTACTTTTAGCTTTTGTTTATCATGTGAAACATAAAAAGTTGGATCATGAGATTACTTTTATACAGATGGTTAAGGAAAATGGTTTTTTTAATCAAAGAAATATTTGGTTTGGTTATTACGCTTTAGGCATTAGCTTATTACTTTTTATAGGAACGCACCTTCAGATTGACCGCTTTATGTGGGCAACATTTGCTAGTTCTTCATTATTTTCTGGGTATGACACGTTTAAATTGTCTGAACGAGCCAAAGAACGAATAATAGGGGTCGTTATTGGCTCTATAGTATCGGCTATCTTGTTATTTTATTTACCAACGAACCTGCTTGGTATTTTAGGAGGTCTTTGTTTAGGCCTATGTACGTCTTATAAAAGTAAAACGATTTTTAATTGTGTTGGTGCTATCATGGCAGCTTCTATGATATTTGGGCTAGAAACAAGTCTTTACTTAAGAATTTTGTTAAATATGTTGGGGCTAGCTTATGGTTTGTTTTATCATTTTGTCTTTGTAAAAACTATGTCTTATTGCAATCGCAAGCAGTGGCTGAAATTGTCGGAATAAAAGGAGCCTAACACTCTTTCTTGAAAGAGTGTTAGGCTCCTTAGGCATTACTTTAATTATAGAGAATGGGGAAAGATTCATTTTAGCGTATATTCCATATTATCAAATTATACGCATGCTGTTAATCAATGAGCAACTGTTATCTTTAAATGCCGCAATTTTTGCTGAGCCAGTCGGGACAAGGTCTAGTTCCACTTCGTCAAACTGATTGTCATCAACTGGTACCCAAAAGTAAATTGTAGATGGTCCAGTTCTACTTTTATAGACTATTTATCTATTAGTATACCTAAAATTCTATTTAATTCGTAATGACTGACCCGGATAAAAAACAGAGGTTTCAATGCCTGGATTTAACGCTAATAATTCTTTTAAGGTTAAACCATTTCTTTCAGCTAACTGTCGCCCACCTTCACCACTTCGTACCGTATCGTATATAGGTTGGTCTGATTTAGAATTTTGTATCTATTCACCAGAATCAGAGTTTTGTGGCGGTTGCTGTTCAGATTGTTCAAAAACTTGTTGAGCTTGATTATTTCTTTTAATTAATTGTTCCAACGTAATATTACCTAGATAAGTGTATACTTGTTCATCAACAGTTAAAGTACCGTCATTATTTTTCGTTACTATTCGGGGCGTATTATTCAAAAGAAACGTCATTGTTTGATTACCATTCTCATCCACAGAAAAACTTACATTTTGAAGAGGAACATTCGATTGAGTAGTGCTAGTAAGCGTTCCGTCAGCATTTATAAAAAATAAGTTATCACTTTGAGGAATACCCCAACCGCCTATAAAATCAGCTAAGCTAGCTTGTGCTAGCGGTTCTTTAGTAGTAGATGAAGGGGTAGATTGGATTGTTCCAGATGAGATGTTTTGATAATTAGAGCTGGTTTCTTTCGTTTTATCTTTTTGAGTGGAAGAATCAATACTTTTCTTTGTGTAAGGTTTTAAAACTAGTTTTGTTTGGTTATCAGAATTGTTTGTCTTAGTAGGCGTGAAAAGTAGATTTTGCTTTTCTTTTTTTATCTTGTAAGCTACTTCTTTTCCTTCATTTTCCCAACGAATTTGATTGTTTTTTAGATGGTATTTGACTTTGTAGTCTATTTTATTTGCAATTTGCTTACCTAATTCTTCGCCTACTTTTTCCAAATCATTTTTTGCAGTTGATGTGCGTTCATCTGTATTGATTTTGAAAGTAGCGGTATCTTCGCTGAATGATACAATCATTATTACTTCATCAACGTTGGAGTTCACGGTCCACTCGTTTGCCATTAGCTCTTTTGTGGTCACTTTATTTCTGCATGAAGTAAGGGTCAGTAAGGATAAAAAAACAATCAACCCCAGTAAACTTTTTTTCATTTTTAACTAAATCCTCTTTTCTATTTTACTGTTTTTTGTATCTTCGGATATCTCTCAACCCCAGCCAACCACTCGCTGATAACAAGTACCAAAACGGCATAAACTGGATTAAATAGCGAGAGCGGCCGCCTTCAAAGAGCAATAAATATAGAATAGCTCCAATGAAAGCTAATTTTAAAATCGCGTAGTTATTTTTTGAATCTTTTAGAGGAATACTGAATAATAGACCTAATAATGTGAGTAAATAGAAGAAATGCATATAAATTCGTAGATAGTTACTTTTTGGATTTTGCGGATAATACAGTGCCCGCAAGTGTTCTTGCCAACGATTTTTAGAAGGTGTTTCTGGTATTAAATCACCACCATCCCAACCCCAGTCAAAATCACCATTGGCAGTATTATGACGATTTTTTTGAACCAGAAAACGGAGATAACCAAAGAAGCCTTTATTTTTTAAACGTTCTTGGATTGTTTTTATGGTATAAGCTTTTTTGGCTTCTTGTGTGGGCAACTGATTTACTGCTTGTGTATCTGCATCATTGTAACCGCCAGTTCCCGTCAAGCCCATCATTACAAAAAGTGTCCAAGGTTTGGCTTGTTGTTTATCGATTTCCGTAATCGCTTGTTTTTCTACAAAAAATTGAAAACTAGAATATGCGCTAGCGAAACCGGTCAGTAAAAAGAGAGCAACCACGGTTAATTTTACGATAGACTGTTTGTTCCGATTTACTAAAAGAAGTTGCAGCACTTTTAAACAACTAAATGCAATAAAAAAGATAATAGACGAAGGTTTCATTAAAAAACACCAAGCTAAGCCAATTCCAATAAACAGTAATAAACAATATTTTACGAAGGGAGGGGAAACTTTCTCAAAAAGGCTATATGCAAAAAAGACTAGGTTGATGAACAATAAGACGGCCGTATCTGTATAAGGCGTTAGTAACCATGGAGACAATCCGAAAGAAAGAAAAAATAAACTGTAAGCAACGAAGGCCGTTAGTGGATTAAAGACACGTTTAGAGGCATGATAAAAGAGAAATAAACTGCTATTAATAAACAAGCAATTAACTACTTGCCAACTAAACCAAGTGTTGCTCCAGCTCCCTGTTACATCAATGAAACGCAAAAATTGATTAAGGTAATACATCATGAAAAAGAAAAATTCGTTATTGGGATTTAAAGAAAGTACGATTTTTGAATAATCCTTATTTTCAGTGGTAATACTATGAAAGTTGTCAAAAACATCCCAACCAATTGGCACAGTAATCTGCGTCAGGAGTAAAAGTTGCAGTAAAAATAAACTGATCAAACTACCAATAATAACCACACAATCATGGGTTTTTATTAAGTGCCAGAGCGCTTGAATCTTAGTGTAAAGAAATTTTTTGTTTTTATAAATAATCAACAATAGAATAATTAATAGAGGAAGTAAAACAAGCAAGTGCTTAGGCTTTTCCAAAAGAATTTTTACCAGCGAATAGGGAGAGTTAATTGCGCCGTAAAAGACGAATAAAATAAAAAAAGTAAAAATATAATTTTCTAGATTCAGAATCCGTTTAAAAGTAGCCATATTTTCTCCTTCCATTTTTTTAGCTAGACTAGTTCTTATTTTATCATAAAGATTTTAAAATAAGAAAAAAGCCTTTCTTTTAAAAGAAAGGCTTAAAACTTTTCCTTACTTCACTTCTTTGTAACGGAAGAAGAAGCGTAAGACGCTATTTTGGCTAGTTGTTGTTAGTTTATCTGTCGGTAAGACTGTTAGTAAGAAGAAAAACAGACTAATCACAAGAGTGAAAAATAAGAAGACGGGACTGCCACCTGTTATCACAGTATCTGTTTGAACATCATATTTAAATGTTGACATAACAGAGAAAACTTGTGTATAGCTACATGCAATAGAAAGTAGATATAAAACAAGCACGCCCCAACCTGTCATCCCAGCATCACGATAACGACGTACGCACATTGCCCACGTTGGTAATAATAAAGCTAACCATAAAACAAGTGCAAAAAGCATCAACGGTAATAAGTTCCCAAAATCATAGGTTTCAAAATATTCAGCTGCTAAAATGGCTGACACGGCTTTGCCGACAATAGCAATATAAAAAATAAGTCCTAAAATGCTTAATACCAAGGTCATCCACCAATAACCAGCACGTGTGGTCCGACCTTTAAAATCCACATATCCACGAAAATAATCTTTAAAAGCTTGTCCAAATGTTACTTTGCCTTTTTCCTCAATTTTAACCATAAAAACACCCCTTTGTATTTAATAAAATGATTATAACGGAAAGTAATAAAATAGGAAAATGCGAATTCGCATATTTTGTGTTTTTTTTGATAAATCATATAAGAAGCAGGTTTTATCAAAAAACGGTAAAATAAGAGAAGATATTTTATAATGGAGGAATCATGAATGAAAATTAGTATTAGACATCGTTACATAGCAAAAATTCCAGTATTAGAAGTGACAACGGAAGAGCAAAAAAACGAAGCCTTACCTTTAATTGTTTACTATCATGGTTGGCAATCGGCAAAAGAATTATCTTTAACACAAGCGAGAAAATTAGCATACGAGGGGTTTCGGGTCATTTTACCAGATGCCATGAACCACGGAGAAAGAAAAACAGGACCTATTTCCACGATCCCTTCGATTACATTTTGGAGTAGTATTCAATATAATTTGATTGAATTTCCAGTAATTATTCATCATTTTCATAAATTAGGGTTGATTAAAGAAAATTGGATTGGTGTGGGTGGTGTATCCATGGGCGGTATTACTACCAGCGCTCTTATGACCCAACATCCTGAGATTCAAGCTGCTGCTTGCTTAATGGGAACGCCATATCCAGCGCGCTATATTCAGCGAGTGATTCAACGGGCGAAAGAATTTGCTATTTTTGTGCCTAAAGACTTGCCATTGTTGCTAAGCTGGGTGCACCAATACGATTTATCACAAACGCCAGAAAGACTGCAAGAACGACCGATGCTGTTCTGGCATGGAACAGAAGACGAAAAAATTCCCTATGAAGACATGGCTGCTTTTGAACAATTAGTGTCTGGGAAAACGTATGCAAAAAATACGCAATTTATAACGGAAGTCGGTGAGCGACATTTAGTGAAAGGAGAAACAATGGATTTGGTTGTTGACTTTTTTAAAGAAGCGTCAAAAACGTTAGAAAAATAACGGGATTTTTCAAAGAGAAAAGGGGAATCAGCTTGTTTTTTAAGAACACTTTCTATAAACTTAACAGAAAAGGGGTTGAAGGTGTACATGGAGAAAAACAAGTTGAGAAAAGTGGGCTTAACTGCCCTGGAATGGCTAAAACAACATCCAGAAATTAAACAACATAAAGAATCAAGTCTCTATGAACAGTTGTTTGCTAGTCAGCAATGGCAACAAGCACAAACAATCGGAATGATTCGGTCGTTACCGCTAGAATTATCAACACAGCCAATTTTCGAAAGGGCCATGCAAGAGGGTAAGCAAGTGGCGGTGCCGCGAACATTTAAAGGAGGCAAAATGCACTTTTATCAAGTCTTTCCAGAGACGGTTTATGACACCAGTGCATTTGGCGTGGAAGAACCTCCGTTAACAGCGGCAGAAATAACAGCTACAGCGATTGATTTATTGATTGTGCCAGGGATTGTTTTCAATCGTGCTGGCTATCGAATAGGCTTCGGCGGTGGTTTTTATGATCGTTATTTGGAACATTTTTCGGGCCATTCATGTAGTTTAGTTTTTAGTGAACAACTCCATGAACAATGGCAACCAGAAGCGTTTGATCAGCCAATCGAACAATTATTTATACAATAGGAGGAATGGAATGAATTATCAAACAGAAATGAAATTGAAACGGCTAAAAAATCAGCCGTTCATTACGTATGCCCTTTTGGGTATTTCAATCATTGTTTTCCTTGGATTGGAATTAACTGGAGGATCAGAAAATATTTTAAACTTAGTTAATTGGGGGGCAATGGTTCGTCCACTGGTAGCTCAAAACCATGAATACTGGCGGTTTATCACGCCAATGTTTCTTCACATTGGGTTTATGCATATTATTTTGAATATGGTTACTCTTTATTATATCGGCGCACAGGTTGAGGCAATTTATGGACATTGGCGCTATTTGGGAATTTATTTATTGAGTGGGATTGCTGGAAATATCGCCAGTTTTGCCTTTGGGACACCCAACAGTGTCTCAGCGGGTGCTAGTACAGCGCTTTTTGGTTTGTTTGGCGCATTTGTTATTTTAGGACGCCATTTTAGAAACAATCCAGCGATTATGTATATGGTGCAACGCTATTCAATGTTTATTGTAATTAATTTGTTATTTAACTTGTTTAGTAGCTCTGTAGATATGATGGGGCATGTTGGTGGTCTAATTGGTGGATTATTAGTAGCGACGGCTTTTGCTGTTCCAAATCGTGAAGAAGCATTTAATAAGCACGAGCGAATTATGGCCACGTTAATTTTTATTTTTCTTGTCGTAATTTGTCTGTTATTGGGTTTTAAAAAATACGGTTTACCTGTATAATAAGGAAGTGTTTTCGTATGGAAACGTTATATGATGTACAACAACTTTTTAAACAGTTTGGGATGTATATTTATGTCGGTGCACGGATTTATGATATTGAGTTAATGATGATTGAATTAAAAAAATTGTATGAAGGTCAATTGGTAGACCGAGATACGTATTTACAGGCCCGGCATATTTTGCAAAGAGAGCATCGAATAGAAGAATCTAGAGGGAAGCAGAAAGGAATCGACTAAATGGATAAGAAAATTATTGGGATTGATTTAGGTGGAACGACCATCAAATTTGCTATTTTAACAACTGATGGCGTTGTTCAACAAAAATGGAGTATTGAAACGAATATTTTAGAAGATGGCAAGCATATTGTGCCATCAATTATTGAAAGTATTCGTCACCGTATAGATCTTTATAATATGAAAAAAGAAGATTTTGTGGGAATTGGTATGGGAACACCAGGAAGTGTCGACATTGAAAAAGGAACTGTTGTAGGTGCCTATAATTTAAACTGGACGACTGTACAGCCTGTCAAAGAACAAATCGAATCTGCTTTAGGAATTCCGTTTGCCTTAGATAATGATGCCAATGTTGCTGCTTTAGGTGAGCGTTGGAAGGGCGCGGGGGAAAACAATCCCGACGTGATTTTTATTACTTTAGGAACAGGTGTTGGCGGAGGCATTGTTGCAGCGGGAGAATTGCTCCACGGTGTTGCTGGCTGTGCTGGTGAAGTTGGGCATGTGACGGTTGATCCTAACGGTTTTGACTGTACTTGTGGCAAACGCGGCTGTTTAGAAACCGTTTCTAGTGCCACTGGTGTCGTTCGTGTTGCACGTCATTTATCAGAAGAGTTTGCAGGTGACTCTGAACTGAAACAAGCGATTGATGATGGACAAGATGTTTCAAGTAAAGACGTTTTTGAATTTGCTGAAAAAGGCGATCATTTTGCTTTAATGGTGGTGGATCGTGTTTGTTTCTATTTAGGCTTAGCCACAGGAAACTTAGGTAACACGCTAAATCCAGACAGCGTAGTTATCGGTGGAGGTGTTTCTGCAGCAGGAGAATTTTTACGTAGTCGTGTAGAAAAATATTTCCAAGAATTTACCTTCCCGCAAGTTCGAAATAGTACAAAAATCAAATTAGCAGAGCTAGGTAATGAGGCCGGCGTGATTGGTGCCGCTTCACTAGCATTACAATTTTCAAAAGAGAAATAGAGAGGGCTTTTTAGAATGAGTATTTTATGGGTAATCAATGGTATTTTGCTAGTTATTGTACTAGCGATGGTATTCAATGAATTATATTTGAAAATTATGGTGAAACGTTCAGCAAAAATGTTGACGGAAGAAGAATTCAAAGAAACAATGCGTAAAGCACAAGTGATTGACGTTCGTGAGAAAGATACATTTGATGCTGGGCATATTTTAGGGGCGCGCAGCATGCCATACAGCATGTTAAAAACAACAATTGGCTCTCTTCGTAAGGATCAACCTGTTTATCTTTATGATCAGAAGAAAGCTTTAAGTATCCGAGCAGCTAATTTATTACGCAAAAATGGCTATACTGATATTTATATTTTAAAAGGCGGCTATGATGGCTGGACTGGGAAAGTGAAAAAGAGAAATAGTTAATAACAAAAAGAGTTGGTCTTCATTGAGATCGACTCTTTTTGTATAGGAAAGCTTAATAGAAATGTTGCTATTTTTGTCAGTCCTCATTTTTTGAGCTACAATAAAGAGAAGAGGTGAAGGCAGATGATTCAAATCAAGCGAGCATATGAAGCACCGACAGAGCAAGATGGCTATCGTGTTTTAGTTGACCGTGTTTGGCCACGAGGAAAATCCAAGGAATCTGAAAAGTTAGATGAATGGCTCAAAGAAGTGGCCCCTAGTACGGAGCTACGGAAATGGTTTAATCATGAAGCAAATAAATATCCCGAGTTTAAACAAAAATACCAAGAAGAATTGAAACATGAGCCAACTGCCACAGCGTTTAAGCAGTTACAGACAATTGTAAAAAATCAGCCAATAGTTACGCTGGTCTATGGAGCGAAAGATACAGCGCATAATCAAGCGGTTGTCTTAAAAGAATTATTAGAAAAATAGAGTAGGTGATTGGATGAAAATTGCAATTGTAGGTGCTGGACCCAGAGGCTTATCAGCTGCAGAACGAGTCATTGAATGGGCTCGTAAAACGGAAATAAATGTTCAGCTCACGTTGTTTGATCCATACGGTCCAGGTGGGAAAATTTGGCGAGCAGAGCAACCTAATTATTTATTAATGAACACCGTGATTAGTCAAGTCACTTTATTTACAGATGAATCTTTTAGTGGCGAAGGACCAATTGTCAAAGGCCCCACTCTCTATGAATGGACCCAAACAGAAGCTGCGCAGTACATTCAACAGCAACAACCCTATAATTATCTTGAGTTGTTGAAAGAATGTCATCGCCTTGGACCGAATGATCACTGCTCGAGGGCTTTTTATGGCATGTACCAAAAATGGTTTTATACTTATTTAGCCAAGCGATGTAACGAACAAACATCGCTGACGTTTTTTAAAGAGCCAGTAACTGCTGTACGGGCAGGAGAGGATAACTATTATGTGTACACCCAATCCATTGAGTTTACGGCAGACAAAGTAATTTTAGCCATGGGTCACCAAGAAAATGAATTAACGACTGTTGAACAAGAGCTTGCGGACTACGCCAAGGAGCATCGTTTGTTTTATTCTTCCCCTAAAAATGCGGTGGATGCTTTATTGGCACTTGCCAATATACCCGCAAAACAACCCGTTGTGTTAAAAGGCTTAGGTTTGGCATTTTTTGACTATTTATCTGCCTTGACGATTGGTCGTGGGGGTGTTTTTTCTCGTCAAAATGGCCGCTTACGTTATGAACCTTCTGGAAGAGAACCTATTATTATTGCTGGTTCTGGTCGCGGTTTTCCTTCTCATCCTCGAGGGATTAATCAAAAAGGCTACGGGGAAACCTATCAACCTGTTTTTTTAACCGAAACGTATTTAGCTGAATGTCGTAAAAAAGGACAGGTTACAGGCGCAGAGTTTTTTGGGTATTTAAAAAAAGAAGTGGAATATGTGTATTACACCTGCTTAATCGAAGAAAAATATCCGCATCTTTCTAAAGAGGCCTTTCAACAGCTGTTTATTCAAACCAAGGGAGCGCCGGAAAGCCTAGCCCACTTTGAAAAACAAGATTGGTTTGATTGGCAAGCGTTAGAACATCCTGAAACAAAGAAAACCACCCATGAAAGTTTTCGTTCGTTTTTACTAGAGTATTTAAAATGGGATATTCAAGAAGCAGAGAAAGGCAATCTTAGCGGTCCTTTGACCACTGCTTTAGACAGTTTAAAAGATTTAAGAGATCAGATTCGCTTTGTTTTGGATGAAGGGTTATTAACGAATGACGAGAGTCAAAAGTGGTTGTGGCATTGGTTTACCCCGTTGAATACCTTTTTGTCAGTGGGACCTTCTGTTGAAAGAACAGAAGAGCTACAGGCGTTAGTTGAACTGGGGTTAGTCACGATTCTGGGGCCAGAAATGCGTGTCGAAATGAAAGCGGGTCAATTTATTACTTATGCTAATTTGTTTCCGGAAAATCGGTATAATAGTCACTTTTTAATTGAAGCGCGCATTCCCAAAGTTAATAATGAAAAAAGCTTGAATCCTTTAACGAGGCAGTTGTTAGCCGATAAGCTAGCTACGCTCCATCAACTGGCATTAGCCGATGGTCAAATAGTCAAAACAGGCGCACTCTTGATTGTGCGTGCCACGAATCAAGTCATCACAAAAGATGGACAGGTGGCGACAGGCCTTTTTAGTTGTGGTATTCCAACAGAAGGTATTCATTGGTTAACAGCCGCTGCAGCTCGTCCTGGTGTGGATCCTTGGAATATGCGCGATATGGATCGGATTGCTGCTACTATTTTTAATAGTTAAGAAAAATAGTCAGCTCCTTTGGTAAAAAAGAAAGCATAACAAGTGGTCATCCATCGCTTTGATGGATGACCACTTGTTATGCTTAAGAGAATCAACCGAGCCAGAAGTGCTCCTGTTGATTTCTTGGCGTTAGATTTTTTATCTCAACGTCACAGCTATTTTTTAACGTGCAATACGTTTACGCATCGCTTTTTTACGGTTTTCTTCAATCATATCTTCTTTTTCTTCAATTGGATCAATAACTGTTTTTTTAATAGTTGTAGCCACACCGGCTAAAGCAGCAACTGTGATAGCAGTACCGACTAACATACCTGATACAAATTTTTTCATCGTTCATTCCTTCTTTCAAATTGTATTTGTTTCTATTATGACGGAAAACAGCAAAAAAATCCAATAGTTACAATGATTTTTCATAAACTCTACGACTAATTTAGAGATTTGTTAAAATTTAACAAGTCCTTTCTGTATTTTTATAGGAAAAATGAATAAGGAGAAATGGCCAAATTAAATCCTGTTTACAAAATGAAATAATTCAGAAGTAAACCTTATTTAATGGTACAATAGAAAAAGAAATTAGAGAGTAAAAGGAGCGTATTTATGTCTATTTTAGTATTAGGTGGCGCAGGCTACATTGGCTCACATGCCGTTGATCAATTAATTTCAAAAGGATATGCCGTTGTGGTTGTTGATAATTTATTAACGGGGCATCGTGCATCCGTTCATGAACAAGCGACTTTCTATGAAGGCGATATTCGTGATAAAGCTTTTTTACGTAGTGTCTTTGAAAAGGAATCAATTGAAGGGGTGTTGCACTTTGCGGCCAATTCTTTAGTAGGAGAATCCGTGGAGCAACCGTTAATGTATTTCAATAACAATGTTCACGGCACTCAAATTGCCTTGGAAGTCATGCAAGAATTCGGAGTGAAACATATTGTTTTTTCTTCCACAGCAGCCACTTATGGCGAACCAAAAGCAATGCCTATTACAGAAGAAACCCCAACGAATCCTAAAAATCCGTATGGGGAAAGTAAATTAATGATGGAAAAAATCATGAAATGGTGCGACAACGCTTATGGAATGAAATATGTTGCTTTGCGTTATTTTAATGTCGCAGGAGCAAAAAAAGATGCCTCAATTGGGGAGGATCACACGCCAGAAACGCATATTGTGCCGATTATTTTACAAGTAGCATTAGGCCAACGAGCAGAGCTAAGTATTTTTGGGGATGATTATGATACACCAGATGGCACGTGCATTCGAGATTATGTTTATATTGAAGACTTGATTGCAGCACATATTTTGGCTTTAGAATACTTGAAAAATGGTGGCGAAAGTGACGTCTTTAACCTGGGTAGCAACAACGGCTATTCTGTTAAAGAAATGTTAGATGCTGCTCGTGAAGTGACAGGCCAAGAAATTCCTGCGACAATCGCGCCACGCCGAGCAGGGGATCCTAGCACGTTGATTGCTTCTAGTGAAAAAGCCAAGCGGGTTTTAGGCTGGCAACCAGAAGTAACTGAGGTCAAGGACATTATCGCCACCGCTTGGCAATGGCACCAAGCTCATCCACATGGGTATCAAGAAAAGTAATAGGAGGAATGAATCGATGACCACGAGTCAAATGATTGCCGATTTTACCACACTTGCTATTCAAGCAGGTGGTTGGATGGAATTGGATCGCTTATATCTTCAGAACCGTTTATTAGCAATGATTGGTGAACAAGAATTAGGCGAAGTAGACATACGGCCTGTGGCAACACCCGCCGCTGATTTGGCGGAACAATTGTGTCAAATTGCGATTGCCAACCAATTTGTAAAAACAGAGCAACAAAAAGAACAGTTCATGGTGCAATTGATGGATTTGTTGACACCGCCCCCTTCTGTGGTTAATGCTTTTTTTGCACAACATTATGCTAAAGAGCCACAAGAGGCTACCGAGTATTTTTACCAACTTTGTCAAAAAAACGGTACGGTCATTGAACAGGAAGAACCTGTTGTTTTTTCAACGGTCTATGGTGATTTTTTAGCAAGTAAGGTACACAGTGAGGCGCCAAAAGCAACGCTCTCTGACCAAAGATATCCCCGCTGTGAATGGTGCATGGCAACAGAAGGCTACCAGGGAAGTCAGCAATTTCCTGCGACTACGAACCATCGGGTGATTCGGATGAACTTAGATGGCGAAAGCTGGGGGTTTTCCTTTGTAAAACAGGCACAATATCAGCAACAAGGTGTGATTGCGTTTGAAAAACATCAGGCAGTGAAACGTTCAGTTAAGACTTTTCAGCAGTTGTTGAAAATTGTGGAGGTCTTTCCTCATTATTTTGCTGGGATTGATGCTGTCTTTGAACAAAATGAGCATGTCTATTATCAAACGGGTTTGCAACAATTTCCATTAGCCGCCGCGAGTATTTCAGAATATGTTGAGTTAGCTAACTATCCTTTAATCAACGCAGGAATGGTGAATTGGCCAGTTGCGACATTTCGCCTAGAGGGGCCGAATGCGTCAGAAGTTGCCCAAGCCGCAAATGATATTTTTGAGCAATGGCAAATGCTGAAACTGCCAACGGATGAGATACAAATCGTTGCACGACGAAAAGAACTTTTATATGTCATGGACTTAATTTTTAGTCGACCTCAAGCAAAGCCTTCGTTAACGTTAGCGGAAGTCCAAGGTTTAACGACTTGGAGCAACCAGGAAACGCAGACACTTGAAAATGTGGTTTCAGCGTATCAACAGCGTCTAAAAGAAGCCAGTGCGTTTGCAGAAACAAGTGAAGGAAAAGCGGCTTTTTTAGCAATGGTTGCGCCAGTGACTCATTAAAAGAAAAAAGATGCCGAATGACTAAAAATCACGTATAATAGATAAGAATGAAAAATAAGGGAGGGTAAAAAAATGGCTTATCAAGCACTTTATCGGGTCTGGCGTTCACAACGTTTCGATGACGTAGTAGGACAAAAAGCAATTACTCAGACACTGAAAAATGCGATAGTGAAAAAGAAAACATCTCATGCCTATTTATTTACTGGCCCTCGTGGTACAGGTAAAACCAGTGCCGCAAAAATTTTCGCTAAAGCGATTAACTGTAAACATAGTCAAGATGGTGAACCTTGTAATGTTTGTGAAACCTGTGTAGCCATTACGGAAGGTCGTTTAAATGATGTCATTGAAATTGATGCGGCGAGTAATAATGGCGTGGAAGAAATCCGTGATATTCGTGATAAAGCAAAGTATGCACCGACGCAAGCAGACTATAAAGTTTATATTATTGATGAAGTTCATATGCTATCGACAGGCGCGTTCAATGCACTTTTAAAAACCTTGGAAGAACCGCCACAAAATGTTATTTTTATCTTAGCAACGACTGAACCACACAAGATTCCGTTAACGATTATTTCGCGGACACAACGCTTTGATTTTAAGCGAATTAGTACGCAAGATATCGTCGATCATATGGCCCATATCATGCAGGAAATGGCTCTTGATTATGAGGAACAAGCCCTATATGTGATTGGTCGTGCTGCGGAAGGCGGGATGCGAGATGCCTTGAGTATCTTGGATCAAACGATTTCCTTTAGTGATGAAAAAGTAACATTGGAAGATGCAATGCAAGTGACAGGTAGCCTAACCTATGAAATGATGGATCATTATATTCAGCGTTGTGTCGCCGGTGATGTTGAACGAGCATTAGAAGGCTTGGAAAGTATTTTAGGCGAAGGCAAAGAAGCGCGCCGTTTCTTAGAAGATTTGTTATTATATTGTCGAGATTTGCTGATGTACCAGCAAGCACCGAAGTTATTAGCAGAAAAAGCAGGAACCTTAACAGAAGCATTTAAGGAACTAGCTACACAAACGCCTGCTGAAAAAATCTACCAACTAATCCAAATTTTAAGTGACACACAAAATGAGATCCGCTTTACCAACAATGCGAATATCTATTTGGAAGTAGCCACTGTCAAATTGGCTAAAACGGTGCAGCTCAATAAACACAACACGCCAGAAACAGCTAATCAAGGTGGTAGCGCAGAGGAAAATCCAGAATTAGCCGATTTACAAAATCAAATTGGGCAACTGAAGAAAGAACTGGCTGAATTAAAGAAACACGGTGTAGCTGCCAAAGAAGCAGATGCGCCACGTCAACAAGCACGACCACAAGCGCCAAAAAGTTCGTTCCGTGTGCCCACAGAACGGGTATATCAAGTCTTAAATGAAGCGACTAGAACACATTTAATGAATGTGAAAAATGTCTGGGAAGACTTACTGCAAACATTATCTGTGACTCAACGAGCGATGCTCAAAGCTAGTGAACCTGTCGCAGCGAGTCCTAAGGGCATCGTGGTGGCATTTGACTATGAGATTGTTTGTGCTCGTGCAACAGACGATGAAGAGATGCAGTTAGCTTTCAATAATAATTTAAGCCGTTTGATGGACTATACACCAGAGATGGTCTGCATTACTAGAGAAAGCTGGCCAAAACTAAGACAAAGTTTTATTAACCAAAATCAGGGCAGTTTGAATCATTCTGAACCTGAAAATGAAATGGCTCGTCTAGCGGACGAACCGCCTGTAACAAATGAACATTCACAAGAAAATCCAGTAGTAGATGAAGCAATCGCTATGTTTGGTGAAGAGCTTGTCGAAGTACTAGATGATTAATACGAAGGAGTAGAGGAATTATGATGCGAGGAATGGGCAACATGCAAGGCATGATGAAACAAGTACAAAAAATGCAAAAAGAAATGGCCAAAGCGCAAGAAGCGCTAAATGAAAAAGAATTTATCGGTGAAGCAACCAATCAACTTGTGACAGCGACATTTACTGGTGATCGCACAATGAAAGATTTGACGATTAAAGAAGACGTGGTTGATCCTGAAGACGTTGATATGTTACAAGATTTAGTCATTATGGCTGTCAACGATGCGTTAGTAAAAATTGAAAAAGAAACCGAAGCAACTTTAGGTAAATACACCAAAGGAATGCCAGGATTCTAAAAAAACAAGACAAACGCGAGTATGAAAAACGCCATGCCCAAAAAATCGAACTTTTGGGGCATGGTGTTTTTTCTGTTTTTGTGGGAAAACTCTTTGGCAATTTTAGTAGTCGCTTCCAAAAAACTATGCTATACTAAAGCCAATTGAAGAGAAACATTTGGGGTGCTATTAGCTGAGATTATACCCATGGAACCTGAAACAGTTAGGACTGGCGCAGGGAAATGTCTTGAAATTTTGACCGATTATTGCACCCAACTACGTTTATTTGTGGTTGGGTTTTTCTGTCTTTTTCAGTCGCGCCTCCTTTTGCTTCTCGCAGAAAGGAGTTTTTTTACGTGGAAAAAAATCGAATCCACAGAGTTACGTTACTGGCTTTGATGATTGCGATGGACGTTGTATTATCGCCGTTAATGCGAGTTGAGGGAATGGCCCCTATGTCCAGTGTCATGAACATTATTGCCGGAGTTTTATTAGGCCCTCTTTACGGAACGCTCATGGCACTTGTCTGCGGCTTAATCCGTATGACGTTCTTAGGTATTCCGCCATTAGCGTTAACAGGTGCCGTCTTTGGCGCATTTTTTGCTGGTTTATTTTATCAATGGGGACAAAAATTAGGCTGGTCGATGCTAGGAGAAATTTTTGGTACAGGCATCATAGGCTCGTTATTGTCCTATCCTGTAATGGTTTGGTTTACTGGCAGTAAGCAGGATTTTTATTGGTTCATTTATACACCACGATTTATTGGCGCCACACTGATTGGTTCAGGGATTGCCTGGCTTGTCTTAGTAAAGCTGAAAGAAACTCGGGTATTTAAACAAACACAGGAATTATTTTTAGGAGGATACTTTTATGAAAACAAGCGTTAAGTTTGAAACGATTTTTCCACTGACAACAGCACCATTAATTCAGTGCATTACGAATGAAATTACGTGTGAGTCTATGGCGAATGCATTACTTTATATTGATGCTAAGCCCATTATGGCAGATGATCCACGGGAATTTCCGCAGTTGTTTCAGCAAACCAGTGCCTTGGTTTTGAATTTAGGACATTTATCACAAGAACGAGAGCAGAGCTTGTTAGCAGCTAGTGATTATGCTCGGCAAGTGAATAAACCGACCGTAGTCGATTTAGTCGGTTATGGCGCCAGTGATATTCGGAGTGAAGTCGGGGAAAAGCTGGTGCGCAATCAGCCAACCGTTGTGAAAGGGAATCTTTCAGAAATGCGGACTTTTTGTCAGTTGGTTAGTCATGGCCGAGGAGTGGATGGCAGTCCTTTGGATCAAAGTGAAGAAGCAATTGAGGAACTGATTCAGGCTTTACGTCAACAAACGCAAAAGTTTCCCCAGACGGTATTTTTAGCAACAGGGATTCAAGATGTTTTGGTTAGCCAAGAGCAAGTGATTGTCTTACAAAATGGCGTTCCTGAGTTGGATTGTTTCACTGGCACAGGTGATTTAGTCGGCGCATTAGTTGCCGCTTTATTAGGTGAAGGCAACGCGCCAATGACTGCGGCAGTAGCCGCAGTGAGCTATTTTAATCTTTGCGGAGAAAAAGCCCAAACTAAGAGCCAAGGGTTGGCCGATTTTCGCCAAAATACGTTAAATCAGTTATCTCTTTTAATGAAGGAGAAGGATTGGTTTGAGGCGGTGAAAGGACGAGTGCTATGAGAGAGCAATTGAAAGTTTATTTGGTGACAGGACGGTATGATTTTAGTGAGACTGAATTTTTAAAACGAATTGAAACTGCTTGTCGCAGTGGAGTGACATTGGTGCAACTGCGCGAAAAGGAAGTGTCAACCCGGCGCTTTTACGAATTAGCAGTGAAAGTCAAAGTGGTAACAGATGCGTATCAGATTCCGTTGATTATTAATGATCGCGTCGATATTTGCTTGGCAGTGGATGCGGCAGGTGTGCACATAGGTGATGATGAATTGCCGATTGCTCTTGTGCGAAAACTGGTTGGGTCTACAAAAATCGTAGGTGTTTCAGCCAAAACGGTGGCACGAGGAGTTGAAGCGGAAAACGAGGGCGCCGATTATTTAGGCGTGGGCGCAATTTTCCCCACAACGACTAAGGACAGTCCGTTAACTTCTTTGCAGACACTTTCTGAAATTACCGCAGCAGTCACGATTCCGGTTGTGGCGATTGGTGGGATCAAAGAAGAAAATATAGAACAACTTATGGGAACGGGAGTGGCTGGTGTTTCACTGGTCAGTGAAATTATGCTGGCCGAACAGATAACCGAGAAAGTGCAGGGGTTGATGCGTGTAACGGAGCAAATGTTGGAGGCGAGAAAATGACCGAATATAATTTGACCCCACAAGTAGTCACGATTGCTGGTTCTGATTCTGGTGGGGGAGCAGGCATGCAAGCAGATTTAAAAACATTTCAAGCGCGGCAAGCATTTGGCTTAAATATTGTCATTGCATTGACGGCACAAAATACGTACGGGGTGCAAGATAGCTTACCGATTCCTAGTTCATTTATTGATGCACAATTTCAATCACTGGCGGCTGATTTTAAAATTGGGGCAGCAAAAACGGGAATGTTAGCAGATAGTGAGCGTGTCGAAGCTGTTGTCCGCAATTTGCAAAAAGTTGATTTTGGTCCGTTGATTGTCGATCCTGTAATGGTGGCTAAAGGTGGACATCATTTGTTAGAAGCCGAGGCAGTTCAAACAATTAAAGAGCAACTGTTGCCACTAGCAACGGTCGTGACACCTAATTTACCAGAAGCGGAAGTTTTACTAGAGACAACCATCAAGACAGAGCAAGAAATGCAAACAGCAGCAAAAAAATTACAGCAATTGGGCACAAAAAATATTATTATGAAAGGCGGACATAGCACGAATCAACAAGCGGCTGATTATGTGTTAATGGAAGACGGTTCGAGCTTTTGGCTAAGTGCACCGCGAGTTGTAACGAAAAATACTCATGGAACAGGAGATACTTTTTCAGCGTGTATCGCAGCCGAATTAGCAAAAGGCACGCCGTTAGAAGCGGCGATTGTGATTGGCAAACAGTTTATTCAAGGGGCCATCAGCCAAGCAATTTCTGTTGGACATGGCCACGGACCTACTAATCATTGGGCCCAATTAACGCAAGATATTCAAATTATTGAAGCATAAGAAAAGCCTGGGGAAAAATCATTTTAGATTTTTCCCCAGGCTCTTAAATAGCTTAAAGCTCCTTTTTGATATAGTTTATAAACGTTTTGTTCACTAATCTTCACATTTTAAATAAATTTCTTGGCCTTGTTCTTGCAAATAAGCCACGTGGGATTCTCCCCAATTACATAAGTTATCTAAGACAGCAGAGAGGCTTTGACCATAATCGCTTAAATAATATTCGACTTTTGGTGGAACTTGGTTGTAAACTTTCCGCTCGATAATGTTGTCTTCTTCGAGTTCCCGTAATTGTTGTGTCAGCATTTTTTGACTAATGCCAGTAATGCCGCGTTTTAAATCGCTGGGGCGCATGGCGCCGTGCCGTAAATTACACAGAATAATTGGTTTCCATTTGCCGCCAATAACATCCATCGTTGCTTCCACACCAATCGCATATGTACGAGTTTCCAAAAAACATTCCTCCTTAATAGGTTGATAATAAACAAAAGTTACTAAAAGGTACTTATGATACAAAAAAGTAGGTACTTATCAAAAAATCAATCTTAGTATATAGTAATTTTTGTTGAAATTCAAATGTTTTTAGGAGGAAGAGAATGGAAAAGAAAATTTCACCAAATTTAACGCTCTTTGCATTAGCTATCAATGCTTTCGCAATCGGCTCAACGGAATTTATTAGTGTGGGTTTATTACCAATGATTGTTAAAAGTTTTCATATTAGTCTTTCCCAAGCTGGTTTGACTGTTTCTTTATACGCTTTAGGTGTGACGATTGGGGCGCCGTTATTAACAATTTTGACAGGAAAATGGAATCGTCGCTCATTAATGCTGGGGATTATGCTTCTTTTCATTAGTGGGAATTTAATTGCTGCGTTTGCGCCAACGTTTATTATTTTATTGGTAGGGCGGATACTTTCTGCATTGGCGCATGGTATTTTCATGTCTGTTTCGACTGTCATCGCCGCAGATGTTGTGCCGCCATCACGTCGAGCCAGCGCTATTGCTATTATGTTTACGGGCTTAACGGTTGCAACAGTGACTGGCGTACCTTTAGGGACGTTTATTGGACAACAAACAGCTTGGCATATGTCCTTTCTTTTTATAGCCAGTATTGGCTTGGTGGGACTGATTGCTAGTTATTTTTTAGTTCCCAAAAATTTACCGATACCAGGAAAGGTTGACTTAAAAGGAATCACGCGAATTTTTACGAACAAATCCCTCGTTTTCTCTTTTCTAATTACTGCTTTTGGTTATGGTGGAACGTTTGCTGCATATACGTACTTGTCACCATTATTGGAAAATTTAGGCTTTTCAGCCAACGTGGTAGTGATTATTTTAGTCGTTTATGGTGTAATGGTCGCAATTGGCAATACAGTAGGTGGTCATTGGGCAAATAATAAACCCTTAGATTCGTTAGTAAAAATGTTTAGCTTATTAATTCTGTCCTTAGTCTTTTTATTTATTACTGTTTTAATGGATAATAGTCTTCTAGGCTTGTTAGCAAGTTTGATGTTGGGGCTATTTGCCTTTATGAATGTACCTGGCTTACAATTATATGTTGTAGAATTAGCGGAAAAGTATGTCCCAGAAGATATCACTTTGGCCTCAGCTTTTAATATTGCAGCCTTTAATATTGGGATTACCGTCGGCTCAATGACAGGTGGGGTGGTCACAGATCATTTATCAGTAACATATACACCGATTTTTGGTGGTTTTATCGTGTTGATTGCTGTCTTGTTTGTACTTTATATTCGGAAGCAAGAAGAACAAAAAAACAACTATCTTTAGAAAACTAAAAAAAGCAGCTGGTCACTACGGAACTGACCAGCTGCTTTTTTTTTAAACTTTTTTGCGGAAATAATTCCAACAAGCAATCAAAACAATCACTAATAAGGTTAGCAAGAAAATCAGAGAAATGAGTGAACCCATCGTTGTCCCCTGAGCAAAATTATCTGCGTGGTCTTGAGCGATATTAATAATCGTCGCTACAATGGCCGTTGCAATAGCGCCAGAAAATTGTTGAAGGGTATTAAATAACGTATTGCCGTCGCCAAAATCTTTCTCCTCTAACAAGCTCATACCAGTCGTCATCATGTTACTGTATGCAAAACCTAGACCAATCATATAGGTAACATGTCCAGCAACGAATCCTAATAAAATAGGCATCTCTAGTAAAATTGTTAAAGCTAGCCAACCGATTGTCGCCAAACTTAAGCCAAATAATATGGGTTTTTTAGCGCCGTATTGATCCAAAACTCGTCCAGAAAGTGGTGCCAAAATGGCCCCAACTGTAGCACCTGGTAGCATGACTAGCCCAGCTACAAACGCATTTTTTCCAAGGACGATTTGAACAAAGTTTGGTAAGACAAAGGAAATACCTAACAATAAGAATTGACAAACTAAAAAGCCGCATAAAAATAAAACGAAGGCGGGATTTTTTAAAATTGTCAAACGAACTAGTGGCTGTTCAGCGGTCGTTGCTCGTTTATAAAAAATAACAAAGCCAATAATGGCTACCAGAAGTGAAAGCCAGCCAAACAATGTGCCAATTTTACTTAAGAACATCAACAAACCACTAAATAACAGGGCAATACCAATTAAACTAACTAAATCAAGGGTAGTGGTTTTTTTAACAGGTATTTCTGGAATAGCAGATAATCCCATAAACAAAGAAAGTAGTAAAACAGGAATTAAGAATAAGAAGATGGCATGCCAAGACAGGGAAGAAGTTAAAATTCCACCATACGTTGGACCAATGGCTGGAGCAATTGAAGTGGTCAATGTGCCTACTCCCATCATTGTTCCCCGTTTTTCTATCGGAGTAAAGTTCAAAATAATATGAAACATCAGTGGCAAAGCAATCCCAGTGCTAGCCCCTTGGAAGAGTCGGCCTAATAACAAGATACTGAAAGTTGGTGAATAAACATCAATCGCTAAACCAATCAAAAAGAAAAAATTCGCAACAATAAATAAGCGTCTTAGCGAATAGGTTTTTAATAAATAATTGGATAAGGGCACCATGATAGAAATAACTAATAAATAAATTGTTGTTACCCACTGCACGGTACCGGTGGAAACGCCAAATTCCTTCGTTAATGTCGGAAAGGTTACATTCATTGCCGTTTCAATTAAAACGCCAGCAAAAGACATAATTCCTGTCGCTAAAACGGCAGGGAATAATCGTACGTTTTTTTGTTCCATTTAATCACCTCTATAGTTTTCATTTTTCGTAAAAAAATAGAAGCAGTTTCTATAAGAATAGAAACCGCCTCTCTCTCGACACGCAACTCGCGTGTTATCTGTACGATTTGTTTACATGTTGCATTGTAAACAGTTTTTAGGCAATCGTCAAGCAGAAAATAATTAACGTTGCATGAAGAAACTAATAATTGCAAAAATAGCAATGTGGGCTGGATAGAAAATATAAAAGAAATTCCGCATGCCACGGCCTTTTTCGCCGTTATAAAGAACAATTGGAATGGCTGCTAAAATCATCATCCATTGGTGGTTCGCTCCAAATAGTTCTTGGAAGTTATAACTGGCTGCTGAAATTAACGCAACAACGCCAATCGCTGAAATTTGTAACCATTTTTTGCCATGGAATAGATAAAAAGCGACGGCTAAGAGAACAAATAAAAACCCACCTTCTGTCATCATTAGTGATGGCACAATCAGATTGAAAAGTTGGAAACCAATTAAGATAGCAGGGTTGCTTAGTATATCTGGAGAACTAAAAATAACGAAAGGTAGAGCACTGATTAATAAAGGCACAATAAACCAAAGAAGCCCTTTACCAATTTGTTTTTGTTTAAAATATTCCATAGACTGCATATAGACCGTACCTAAAAATAACGTCCCAAAAATATTATTGATAATTAAGCCACCTGTTGAAAAATACGCATTTAAAATGCCGTTCAGAATCCCCATAATCCAGAAGCCTAACAATAACCGGAACATGTATTTTCGCCGATTACTTGTGTGAATGAAGCCTTCAGAACTTTCAAATAAGAAAATAGGTGCAGCGATTCGTCCAATCCAACCGAACCAACCAGGCACGCCTAAAAAACTAAAAAATTGCAATAGATGGTCAAAGACCATTGAAATAACTCCAATGACTTTCAAATGAAAGCCAGTTAATGTTTTACCCATAGTATAAACTCCTCTCTTTCATAAAAAACAATATAACAAAATCCATAACAATCAACCATTTATTTGCCTAACAGTTATCTTACAAAATTGTTTGATTTCGTCAGCTTTTGATGAAAGAAAAAAGAACCAAGACTAGTTTTTATAATTATTCTATGCTATAGTAAAAGTACATTTTAATAAAAAACATTTGGGGTGCTGTTATGGCTGAGATGATACCCATTGAACCTGATGCAGTTAGTACTGTCGCAGGGAAATGCCGATTTACTTTGATTTTTCACGCACTCATTCTGTCCTAGGATGAGTGTGTTTTCTTTTATCAGGGTTTATTTAAGTCACTCCTTTTGCTTTTTGTTAAGAGAAAGGAGTTTTTTTATTGAAAAAATGGTCATTGCAACAAGTCGTCTTACTCGCTTTTTTAGCCTTTTTGTTTGGCGGTGTTTTTATGGGAGCAGGTTTCCTCTATGCGTTAGTGAATGCTGCGCTGTTACCATTAGGACTGAGTCCATTTGCCAATGAGCTTTTATTTGGAATGTGGACCATGGTAGCACCAATTGCAGCGATGCTGATTCCACGAGCAGGGAGTGCTGTTTTGGCGGAAGTTTTAGCCGCCTTAGCAGAAATGCTTTACGGTTCGTATTTCGGACCTAGTGTGTTAATTTCTGGTGTGATTCAAGGCCTAGGCAGTGAAAGTGGCTTTTTGGTAACACGCTATAAACGTTACGATACACTAACGTTATTTTATAGTGCGATTGGGACGACTATTTTTAGTTATGTGTATGAATACTTTAAGTTTGGTTATGGCAATTACGGTCTGGGGATGAACATTGCTTTAATTAGCGTTCGGTTCGCTTCTATTTGTTTCTTTGGTATTTTCTTAACGAAAGTTATTATACGAATGTATCAGTCTGCGCAAGGGTTAGCTGTGAAGGCAAAATGAATAGTATTCAATTAAAAGCTGTGTCCTTTTCACGAGAACAACCCTTGTTTGAAAAGACAAATTTAGTAATTCCTCAAGGAACGTTTTCCTTATTAATTGGCGATAGTGGCAGTGGAAAATCAACGCTTTTACGCTTGATTGCAGGGTTTGCTCCGCTTGACTATCAAGGAGAAATTTTGATTGAAGGAATGGAACGCCGACAATTATCAACTCGTGAAAAGGCGCAAAAAATTGGCATGCTTTTTCAAAATCCCAGTCAACAATTTACAATGAAAACCTTGGAACGAGAACTGATTTTTGCTTTAGAAAATCTAGGGATCTCTCCTGAAGAAATGAATCAAAAGATCCAAACAGCGCTTCAACTTGTTCAGACTCAAACCTTATTCACACGAGAACTAGCGACGTTATCTGGTGGTGAAAAACAAAAAGCGGCGTTGACAGTTCTGCTAGCAATGAACCCAGATATTCTTTTATTAGATGAACCTTTTGCAAGTATTGATCCAACCTCTCGAAAACAATTTATTCAAATTTTAGCAAGACTTCATCAAGCAGGCAAAACGATTTTGGTGTGCGACCACGATTTCAGCGATTACGCTGATGTTGTGGACCAAGTCGTCACGTTGAAAAACGGCCAGTTTGAAAAACAACCGCTGACGTTTATCAAAACAAAACCGCAGACATTTCACCTTACAAATTCTGCGGTAAAACAACCGATGCTCCAATTGAAAAATTTTCGTTTGTCTCAGGGAAAACGAGTGCTACTTGAAGAAAAAGAAGCTCTTTTTTTAAAAGGAATTACCACGTTGACGGGGCCAAATGGGGCGGGTAAATCAACCTTATTAAAAGCCATTGTTCAAAGACAAAAATATCAAGGGAAAATGTTCTTGGCAGGCCGCCGCTTGCGGTCTTCAAAAAAGTTGTACCAACACATGACATTAGCGGTGCAACAAGCCAATCGTCAGTTTGTCACGTTGACTTTACGAGAAGAGCTTTTGTTTGGTCAGAACATGACGGCAGAAAAAAGAAGAAAACAAGAGGAAGCCTTAACTTTTTTAGGGTTAAAAGAAAAACTAGAGCATAGTGTTTTCCAACTAAGTGAAGGGCAAAAAAAGATGGTGCAATTAATTAGTTTGCTGAGCTTAGATTTGGACTGTTTACTTTTAGATGAACCTTTTGCTGGGTTAGATGAGCGCGCATGCAGTTATTTTGTTGAATGGATCAAAGAAAAAAGTGCGCAACAAGATTTTCTAATCGTCACGCATCGGCTAGAACCTCTCTCTGGCGTGAGCAATTACCGAATAGAATTGCTGCAGCAACAACTGAATATCTGGCAGGAGGGAACCACATGCAAATAAGGCAAACGAATGCAGCGATTTATGCTTCTTTGATTCTTATTTTGACCTTTGAATTATCTTTTTCTCAATCCATTTTGGCAAATTTGGCGGTTTTTATGGGTTGTGTCATTTTTTTAATAGGCCAGCGAAAATCCCGCTTACTTCTTTGGTTATTTTTCTTGCCACTTTTACCAGCCATCGGAACTTTCTGGTCTATTTATCTGCATGGTACAAGTAGTCAACAAGCCTGGCTTTTGTTTAGTCGAACATATGCCTTTGCCGGTTTAGGACTAGCTTTTGCTGTAGGCGTTGATTTTGAAGAATTATTGTTGTTATTGGAACAAAAGGGGCTAGCACCGAACTTTGTTTATGGAATTTTAGTGGTGGTTCACGCCTTACCGGAAGTGAAAAGAGAAATTAATGATTTAAAAGAAGCGAGCCTGCTCCGTGGCAAAACGTTTCATTTTTGGTCGCCGATGCTTTATGTTAAAACACTGCTCGTTGCTGTTTCCTGGCGAGATAAATATACGGAAGCAATGTCTGCCCATGGCTATGAAGAAGGAGCCGCCAGAAGTCGAAAAGAGCATTTTGTGTCAGCAAAAGTCAGTCTTGGGCTTGCTATTTTGATCATCATTTTTACAAATTTGTTTATTTTTCTAACGTAAAGGAGAAACCTATGACATTTACAGAACAAGCCAAAGAACAAGCGCAAGCTTCTTGGCAAGGGAGTTTTCAGCATCCTTTTATCACAGAATTACATGAAGGAACCTTGAGTCCAACGATTTTTCGCTACTATTTAATTCAAGATCATTACTATTTAAAACATTTTAGTCAACTTTATCGCTTGATTGCGGCACAGACGCAACAACCTCGATTAAAAAAATTACTCTTAACAAATGCGGAAAATCTCGCGTTGGGCGAATTAGCTATTCGTGAAACTTTTTTTGAAGAACTAGCGATTACGGAAGAAGAAGTTACAGCGACACCGATTGCACCAACCGCTTATCACTATGTTTCTCATATGTATCGCCAACTTATTGAAGGAACGCCTAAGACGGCCGCAGCAAGTATGTTGCCTTGTTCTTGGCTCTATCAAGAAATTGGTACACAGTTAGTCAAACAACACTCACCAGAGCCACTGTACCAACGTTGGATTGAAACCTATGCCGGGGAGGATGCGTATCAACACGTCCAAGAGGAACGCCAACTGTTGGACCAATTATATGAAGAAAGTTCACCACAAGAACAAGCAGCTATGATCACCGCTTTTGTTATCAGCAGTGAGATGGAATACGCTTTTTGGGAAATGGCCTATACACACGAAACCTGGATACAAAAAGAAGAGATGAACATGTGGTAAAATAAATTTATCAAAATAGGAGGATAAATTTATGAAAAGTGTTGGTATACTATTGTTCATTGTTGGTATTGGAAATTTTGTTTATCAAGGGATTTTGACCTTACGGAAACTGCGTAAAGAAGCAAATGAGGTACGCACAACGCATAGGTTTTGTTGCACGGCTTGTGGTGAAAAATATGAGTTAAGTACAGTGGAAACAAAGGAAAAAATCAAGTGGAGTATTCATACCCGCAAAGAGACGTTAAATACACAAAAAAACTTGTACAAATTTATTTGTCCAATCTGTGGTGAAAAAACATTTCAGGAACGATTGTATGATTTGAATATTGCCAAATTGAAAGGCAGGATTCGGTATCAAGGTACAGAATTTCAGCTAAGAGAATTAGTTCTTTTTTTCTTGAAAGGTATATTACCATTATTACTAGTACGTTGTCTATTGCGATTTTTAATTTGAGCAAAATAAAAAAACTTCCATTTTGTCACAACAAAGTGGAAGTTTTTTTGATTCTTTAAATAGCGGTTAAATATTGCTTTTTTGACAGAGCGTGATAAGATATTCAGTGACGCAAAATCTGTTATAACTCGCTTAGTAATAACAGAAACGCCTTGCTAAGAAAGGACTGTAGAAGCCTCATGAATTATCCAGAACCGATTGCAAAATTGATTGAAAGTTATATGAAATTACCAGGGATTGGTCAAAAAACAGCGACACGGCTTGCTTTTTATACAATTGATATGAAAGAAGAAGACGCTAATGCTTTTGCAAAAGCGCTAATTAGTGTCAAGAGAGATCTCCATTTCTGTAGTATTTGCGGAAATATTACTGAAGAAGATCCTTGTGAAATTTGCCAAGATAAAAATCGTGACCGTAGTATTATTTTAGTAGTGGAAGAGCCAAAAGACGTTATGGCAATGGAAAAAATGCGTGAATATCAAGGCTTGTATCACGTACTCCACGGGGTGCTTTCACCGATGGAAGGAACAGGACCAGAAGATATTAATATTGCCTCTTTGATCAAACGTTTGCACGATGATGAAGTGAAAGAGGTCATTATAGCAACCAACGCTACCACGGAAGGAGAAGCGACGGCGATGTATTTATCACGGCTTATTAAGCCAGCTGGAATCACCGTTACTCGTTTGGCACACGGCTTGTCTGTCGGCAGCGATATTGAATATGCAGATGAAATAACCTTGCTGAAAGCAGTTGAAGGACGTCGAGAAATTTAACAGAAACATCGTTGGAAAAAGAGATTGAAATCGAAGTAGCTCGTTTCTGTGGGCAAATGTCGCAGTTCTAGCTTCTCCGTATTTCTTTTTCAACTTCTTTTTTTTCAGCGGTGCATCACTTTAAATAGGACGTAAGGATTTCAATTAGACTGATAGAGCAAGATGAAGTATAATAGATACAAGTAAAAATTGATTGGAGTTTTCGCACGTGCAGGGTATTTTTATCACATTTGAAGGTCCAGATGGCGCTGGCAAAACCAGTGTTTTGAAGGAAGTTTCTGAAAGATTAGCTAAAGAGTCAAAACGAAAAATTGTCACCACAAGAGAACCAGGCGGCATACCGATTGCCGAAAAGATTCGAACAGTTATTTTAGATCCGAGAAATGACAGAATGGATGAGCGAACAGAAGCTTTACTTTACGCAGCTGCTCGTCGTCAACATTTAGTGGAAAAAATCTTGCCAGCTTTGGAAGCGGGTCATTTA
Organism: Enterococcus sp. DIV1444a; assembly: GCF_051712125.1. NCBI lineage: Bacteria > Bacillati > Bacillota > Bacilli > Lactobacillales > Enterococcaceae > Enterococcus > Enterococcus sp. DIV1444a. Next base: position 2,341,547 of record NZ_JBIOOG010000001.1, on the reverse strand, counting down.
GTCCTATGTGATCGTTTTGTTGACAGCTCATTAGCCTACCAAGGCGCTGGGCGTAGAATTGGGATTGCACCCATTGCTTCAATTAATGCGTTTGCGACAGAAGGTGTCTCACCAGATTTTACAATTTATTTAGACGTTGACTCAGATACTGGCTTACGGCGGATTCAAGAAAATCGAACACAGCAAATTGATCGCTTAGATTCAGAAGGATTAGAATTTCATCAACGTGTTCGCCATGAATATTTGAAATTAGCAGAAGAAAATCCACAACGTATCAAAAAGATTGATGCACGGATGAGTTTAGAACTTGTCGTAGAAGCAACGTATCAGGCGATTATTGAACGTTATCCAGAAAACTTTTAATTATAGGAAGGTGTAGACCATGAAGATTATTTTAGCCATTGTACAAGACAAAGATAGTAACCGATTAGCCAACGAATTTATTGATGCCAATATTCGTGCTACAAAATTATCCTCAACAGGTGGGTTCTTAAAAGCGGGAAACAGCACATTTATTATTGGGATTGATGATGAACGTGTTGACGAAACATTAGCTTTAATTAAGGAAACATGTCAATCAAGAAAACAATATGTTTCAACACCTGTGACTTTAGATATCACAATGGATGGCCAAATTCCTTATCCTGTAGAAGTTGAAGTCGGCGGCGCTACTTGCTTCGTCTTGCCAGTTGAAGGATTCCATCAATATTAAGATGAATGAAACACAACAACTGCAACAAATGCAACCTTTGCTGTACAAGCAACTCCAAAAAAGTTTTGAGCATGGTCGTCTTGCCCATGCTTATCTTTTTGAAGGAGATACAGGAACTGGAAAACAAGAATTTGGCTTATGGATGGCGAAACATGTCTTTTGTACGAATTTAGTAAATCAACAGCCTTGTAACGAATGCCATAATTGTGTGCGGATTAATGAAAATGAACACCCAGATGTTTTAAGAATTGCGCCAGATGGGCAAACCATCAAAGTGAACCAAATCCGTGAATTAAAAGCGGAGTTTTCTAAAAGTGGGGTTGAGACTGCTAAAAAAGTTTTCTTAATTCAAGAAGCTGATAAAATGAGTACCGGCGCAGCCAATAGTCTCTTAAAATTTTTAGAAGAACCAGAAGGACAAATTTTAGCTATTTTAGAAACCACTTCACTCTCTCGAATTTTACCAACGATTCAATCACGATGCCAAACCTTACATTTTCAACCATTAGTCAAAAAAACATTAATTGATCGTTTAATCAAACAGGGGATTAGCGAAAAGACTGCAACCCTTTTAGCTGAGCTGACAAATAGTTTTGAGAAAGCAGTTGAAATCTCTCAAGATGAATGGTTTAATGAAGCTAGGGAAATCATTTTACAATGGTTTAATTATCTAAAAAGTAATGATTTACAGGCATTTATCTACGTTCAGAAGAAAATGGTCAAAGTATTTAAGGAAAAAGAACAACAAGCGCTTAGCTTTGACTTGCTCATGGTTTATTACCGTCAATTATTGGAAGAAAGTGTTGTAACACAGCAAGCCAAAAAAGTAACGGAAGAGCAGGCGGAACGGTTGGCACTAATTTTGAAAGCACGCCAAAAATGGACAGCCAATGTTAGTTGGCAAAGTGTTTGTGAACAATTAGTTATCCAAATGATTCACCCTAAATCATAAAGTAAAAAAGTGCCAAGTGGCATTCAGTTTCATAATATAGTAGGAATTTAGTTGTTTCAGCAAGTTCCTTAACCGATTGAAGCGACGTTCACTTGAACTAGATTAGGAGGAATAAAATGGTAGAAGTAGTAGGAGTTCGCTTCCGTGAAGCCGGTCATATCTATTATTTTGCTCCTGGAAAATCTGAGTATATTTATAATGAGAAAGTACTCGTTGAATCTCAACAATCAAAACAATTAGCTACTGTTGCTATTCCTAAAAAAACAGTCGATTCAGACGATTTACCAGAGGACCTAAAACCCATTTTAAATAAAGCAACAGCCAATGATTTAGAAAAAGAACAAAAAAATTTGGCTGATGCAGAAGCTGCCAAAAGCATTGCCAATGAAAAAATTCGAGCCCATGACTTAAAAATGAAATTAGTGCGAGTAGAATATACCTTCGATCGTAGCAAAATGATTTTTTACTTTACGGCAGATGGGCGAATTGATTTTCGTGAATTAGTCAAAGACTTAGCGGCTATTTTCCGGACGCGGATTGAGTTACGTCAAATTGGTGTCCGAGATGAAGCGAAAATATTAGGTGGCATTGGCCCTTGTGGCAGACAACTATGTTGCTCAACATTTCTAGGAGATTTTATGCCAGTTTCAATCAAAATGGCTAAAGATCAAGGGTTATCTTTGAATCCTGTCAAAATTTCAGGATTATGTGGCCGTTTAATGTGTTGTTTGAAATACGAAAACGACGAATATGAAGCCGCCAAAAAAGAATTACCAGATTATGGAAAAGAAGTAATAACACCAGATGGCAAAGGCAAAGTCGTCGGGTTGAATCTATTAAGTCGGATTGTCAAAGTTCGTCTGCATGGTCGTGAAATCGCAGCGGATTATGATTACGAAGAAATCAAAGAAGCTACTGCGAAAGTTGCTGCTGAAAAAGGTGATCAAAATGGATAAACGTTCGCTCTATGATGGATTAAATTCGTTGGAAACTGATTTAGACAGTTCCGTGACACAATTAAGAGAAATTAAAGCAGCACTCCATGAGTTGGTAGAAAAAAATACCACGTTGGAAATCGAAAACCAACGCTTACGGGAGCATCTCCAAGAACTGAATAAGTTAGCAGGAAATACAACTGAAACTGAAAAACAAGAGCTATCAAAATCACGTATGAATTTGGAAAAACTTTATGAAGAGGGCTTCCATGTCTGCAATATTTTATATGGTTCAAGACGTGAAAATGATGAAGAATGTGCCTTTTGTCTTGATGTTATTTATGGGGAACGCACGCGTTAAGTCTAGTGGACACTGCAAATAAAAAGGAAAGGTTTGGTTTGACAGTCAATCGATTGTCAAATCAAACCTTTATCTATTTATAGAACGAAAAATGAAAATGAGGGATGCGCTATGCAAAAACAGAAAAGTTTTGATAAGCAAACAACAAAAGGAAAATTGTATCTTGTCCCAACTCCTATCGGCAATCTAGAAGATATGAGTATTCGTTGTTTAAACATATTGAAAGAAGCAACGGTGATTGCTAGTGAGGACACAAGAAACACACAAAAATTGCTAAATCATTTTGAGATTACGACACCACAAATTAGTTTACATGAACATAATTACAAAGAGCGAATTCCTCAACTGATTACACGATTGCTGAGCGGCGAAACGATTGCCCAAGTTAGCGATGCAGGGATGCCTTCAATTAGTGATCCTGGTCATGAATTGGTTACGGCATGTCTTGAAGAAGAACTGGCAGTGATTGCCTTGCCAGGACCTACGGCAGGAATGACCGCTTTGATTGCTTCAGGTCTTTTACCACAGCCATTTACGTTTTATGGTTTTTTACCAAGAAAGAAAAAAGAACAGAAAGACGTGTTATCAGAATTAAAAGAAGAACGGCCGACACAGATTTTTTATGAGTCCCCCTATCGGATTGCGAAAACGGTAGCAACGTTTGCTGAAGTCTATGGTCAAGAACGCCCCGCGGTGATTTGTCGAGAATTAACAAAACTTCATGAAGAATATTTGCGTGGTACCTTAGGAGAACTAACAGAGTATTTAGCAGAAAATACGCTAAAAGGCGAATGTTGTTTATTAGTGAGCGGATTTACTGGTGAGAAAGAGACAATAGCAGCAATGCCGGCTATTTCTCTCAAGGAACATGTGCAAGTTCTAATGGAGGAAGAGGGACGGAGTTCCAAAGAGGCAATCAAAGAAGTGGCTAAATTGAGAAATGTAAAAAAACAAGAAGTATATAAAGAATATCATTCCATTTAAAAAAGGAGAGAAACATGAGTAATTTATTGAGAGCAGAAGGCGTGTCTTATCAAGTAAATGGTCGTAGCATTCTTTCTGATATTGATTTGTCATTTGAAACAGGCAGCAATACAACAATTATTGGTCCTTCAGGTAGCGGGAAAAGTACATTTTTAAAAATTTTATCTTCATTATTAAGTCCTACAGAAGGCGAAATTTTTTATCAAGAAGCGCCAATTACTACAATGCCAATCGAAACATACCGCCAAAAGGTGTCTTATTGTTTTCAGCAGCCAACTTTATTTGGTGAAACCGTGTATGATAATTTGTTATTTCCATTTACTGTCAGACAAGAAGCGTTTAATCAAGAAAAAGTCGTAGCATTGCTCCAACAAGTGAAATTGCCCGCTACTTATCTTGAAAAGAAAATAGCCGAACTCTCTGGTGGTGAGCGACAACGGGTTGCTTTGCTACGAAACATTATTTTTGTACCAGATGTTTTATTATTAGACGAAGTTACAACGGGATTAGATGAAGAAAGCAAACAAATTGTTAATCAATTGTTAAACCAATTAAACAAAGAGCAAGGAGTCACGCTGATTCGTGTCACGCATGATACCGAAGAAATTCAGCAAGCACAGCAAGTGATTCGTATTGTAGCAGGAAAGGTGGCACCGACAGATGGATTTAGCAGTTAATAATTTATCCTTATTTTTTTCAGCCATGCTAGTGGTGGTCGCATTAATTATTAGTACTAAAGAAAAATTAGGTTTTACAAAAGATATTATTATTAGTGTGATTCGAGCAGTCATTCAATTAGTCGCAGTCGGCTATTTATTAAAATATGTTTTTCAAGTCAATAACCTGATTTTAACGCTCGTCATGGTTTTGGTGATTGTTTCCAACGCAGCCTTTAATGCAAAAAAACGCAGCCAGCAATTACAAAAGGGCTTTTTGATTTCTTTTATTGCAATTGGTTGTAGTACAGGAATTACCATTGGTATTTTGATTTTTTCTGGTTCTATTAAGTTTATTCCTTCTCAAATCATTCCTATCAGTGGGATGATTGCTAGCAATTCGATGGTGGCAATTGGTTTATGCTATCGCAATTTAGATACTCTTTTTCAAAACCAACGGCAAGCGGTAATGGAGAAACTAGCATTAGGTGCAACTATCAAACTCGCCTCTTTACCAATTATCCAACAAAGTGTCAAAACGGGGATGGCGCCGACGATTGATTCTGCCAAAACTGTTGGAATTGTTAGTTTGCCTGGGATGATGTCAGGCTTGATTTTTGCGGGCGTTGATCCTGTCCATGCGATAAAATATCAGATTATGGTGACTTTTATGTTGCTATCAGCAACAAGTATTGGTTCAGTAATCGCAACTTATCTTGCCTATAAAGGCTACTATAATCAACAAAAACAATTGGTCGTATAATTAAAAAGCTGGAAATCTGTGACTGTAACTTCACGGGTTTTCAGCTTTTTATGATTGAAATAAAGAAGTTTCAATTTGAAAAAGAACGGACGTTCGTATATAATGGAGGAAGGAGGCGAATCAAAATGATGAGCGAATTACGTTTTCCCTTAAAAAAAGATACGTCGAGAAAAATTATACATATTGATATGGATGCGTTTTTTGCTTCAGTTGAAGAGCGAGATCATCCAGAGCTAGTAGGACATCCGTTAGTTATTGCGCGCCATCCAAGTGATACTGGGGGCAAAGGAGTGGTGACCACAGCAAATTATATTGCTCGACAATACGGCATTCACTCGGCTATGAGTGCTCAAAAGGCGTATGAACTATGTCCAAGTGCCATTTTTAAGCCAGGTAATTATCAGAAATATAGTGAAATTTCTCAAGAAATCCGTGAAATTTTTCGCCGTTACACTGATGTGATTGAACCAGTATCTATTGACGAAGCGTATTTAGATGTAACTGAAAATAAGGCCAACAGTAAGTCGGCTATTAAAATTGCAAAAATGATCCAATATGATATTTGGCATGAATTGCATTTAACTTGCTCGGCAGGTGTTAGTTACAATAAGTTTTTAGCCAAGTTAGCATCAGATTTTCAGAAACCAAAGGGCCTGACAGTTGTCTTACCGGAAGAGGCCGAAGATTTTTTGAAAGCATTACCGATTGAAGACTTCCACGGAATCGGGAAAAAAACAGTGCCTAAAATGCATGAACTAGGGATTTTTACCGGAGCAGATTTATATAAGCAAGATGAGATGACGTTGATTCGGTTATTCGGTAAAATGGGTTATTCATTGTATCGTAAAGTCCGCGGTATCCATGATGCGCCAGTTCAAGTGACTAGAGATCGTAAGTCAGTAGGGAAAGAACATACTTACGGCACCCCTTTAACGACGGAAGAGCAGGTTACGGCTCAATTGAGACAATTAGCAGCAGGGGTTGAACGCGCGTTGCAACGAGTGCAAAAGCATGGCAAAACAGTAGTCCTAAAAGTTCGTTATACTGACTATACGACGATTACGAAACGTGTGACATTACCTGAATATATTTCTAAAAAAGAAGAACTTTTCTATCAAGCGAATTTAATTTGGGAAGATATTTTAGGTTTAGAACAAGGAATCCGTTTATTAGGCATTACTTTAACGAATTTAGATCCACTAGCGTATGAAAACATTGTCTTACCTTTATGGGAAAAAAGTTAGCCCTTTAGACACATCCTCAAGAGATGGCTAAAGGGCTAACTTTTTTAAATTGATTTTTTGATTTGTTCATAAGACGTTTCGGCATCATGACATTTTTCCCAAATAACAGCTTTGCCAGCAGCAAGTGATTTGGGCACATCAATGATGCGTTGATTACTACTGCCACGAAATTGTAAATTTAAATTACGTTTTGCCAGTTCAAAGCGCCCATCGACTAAAATATCAATTGAATGGAGTAGTTCAAGCTTATCAGGCGTTTCTAAAAGTAGTTCTTCAAAGGTATACCCTGACCAAGACCAGATATCTTTGGCTGAGCCGAATGTTTCCCGCACACGTTTGACTACGCTAAGGCAAACATCTGTATTCAGAAAAGGTTCACCGCCCAAAAGAGTTAAACCTTGGACATAGTCATGGGACAAATCTTCAATAATCTGATTCATTAAAGATTCTGTAAACGGCGTACCATAATTGAAATTTTGGACAGCTTTGTTAAAACAACCTTCACAAGCAAAGAGACAGCCACTCACATATAAACTATTGCGTACACCTTCGCCATCAACAAAGTTGAACGCTTTGTAATCGGCAATCTTTTTTTGGCTGTAGTCTTCGGTTTTCCATTCTTGTGGTTTCGGATTACGCATCAGCAAAACTTCTTTCTATAGAATAATCGAGTTTAATTTTTTAAATGTTTCACACGAGAGGAAATTTCTTTGTGACGACCGTGTACCATGGGGCGAGCTTGTGGATTACCTAAATAACCACAAGTCCGTTTAACGACATCACAAGTCTTAGGATCATGATTGCCACACTCTGGACATTCAAAGCCACGTTCGGTCGGGTTGAAGTCCCCTTCAAAACCACAGGCATAACAATGATCAATTGGCGTATTGGTTCCTAAATAGCCAACTTTGTCATAAGCGTAATCCCAGACTGCTTCAAGTGCTTTGGGATTTTGCTGTAACATGGGGTATTCACAGTAGTGGATAAAACCACCAGAACAGTATTTTGGATAATCCTTTTCAAAATCAAGTTTTTCAAAAGGTGTTGGATTTTTGCGTACATCATAATGGAAACTGTTTGTGTAATATTCTTTATCTGTAATATTTTCGACGAGACCAAATTTTTCAGTATCTAAACGACAAAAACGGTCAGTCAAGCTTTCGCTTGGTGTAGAATAGACACTAAAATGATAGCCATATTCATTGCCCCAGTTGTCGGCATTTTTTTTCAGTTCTTTTAAAATATCGAGTGTAAAGTTTTTGGCCTCTTGATTGTCTTCCCAAGCACCGCCGTAAAAGGCAGAAGCCACTTCATACAAGCCAATATAACCAAGTGAAACCGTGGCACGTTTGTTTTTAAACAGTTCATCTACGGAATCCTGTGTAGCTAAACGTTTTCCGAAAGCGCCATACATGTATAAAATCGGCGCATTCGCCGGTTTAGCTTCTTTAACTCGTTCGACACGATAAACCAAAGCATCTTTAACGATTGCCAACCGTTCATTTAAAATTTGCCAGAACTTTTCTTGACTTCCTTGCGCTTCTAAAGCAATTCTTGGTAAGTTCAAGGTCACAACGCCTAAATTCATGCGGCCAACATTTACTTCTTCACCTTGTTCGTCTTTCCAGCCTTGTAAAAAGGAACGACAGCCCATCGGTACCTTGAAACTACCTGTCAGTTCAACGATTTTATCATAGTTTAAAACATCAGGGTACATGCGTTTCGTTGCGCATTCTAGTGCCAGTTGTTTAATATCGTAGTTTGGATCAGTAGGTTGCGCATTAACGCCTCGTTTAATCGTGAAAATCAATTTTGGAAAAATAGCTGTTCGTTTTTCAATCCCTAAGCCATTGATTCGGATTTGTAAAATCGCCCGTTGAATTTCTCGTTCAAACCAGTTGGTACCTAAACCAAATCCCAGAGAAGTAAACGGGGTTTGTCCATTGGAAGTAAATAAGGTATTAATTTCATACTCAAGACTTTGCATGGCATCAAAAATATCTTTTTTCGTTTTCTTCTGAGCGAATGCTTTTTGGCGTTCTTCTCCTTCAATCCATTCTTGCGCATCTGCTAAATGTTTTTCATAATTGCGTTCCGCAAACGGCGCTAATAATTCATCAATCCGATCGGCAGAGCAACCACCATATTGACTGGAAGCTACATTGGCAATAATTTGAGAAATTTGTGCAGTGGCCGTTTGAATTGATTTTGGTGATTCAACATCAGCGTTCCCAATTTTAAAGCCATTGTTTAGCATGCCTTTAAAATCAATTAAACAGCAGTTTGTCATGGGAGTATAAGGATGATAATCCAAATCATGGTAATGAATGTCGCCTTTTTGATGGGCATTAGCCACGTGTGAAGGCAACATCTTTAAACCAATCGATTTCCCAACAATCCCAGCTGTTAGATCACGTTGCGTATTAAAAACATCGCTGTCTTTGTTGGCATTTTCGTTCACGACAGTCTGATCTTTATTAATTAATTTACCAATAGATACATTAATATCAGTCGCTTTACTACGCTCAAAATCACGTTGTGTTCTGTAATGAATGTATTCTTCGGCTAAGGCATATTCATTGTTGGATAGGAGGGTATGTTCCACAATATTTTGGATTTCATAAATTTTTACGTTATTGGTAAAACGTTCGGCAATTTCTCGATTGACATCGGCAACAATCGATTGGACTTTTTGATGGGTCAAAGGAGTAACTTGGTCATGTATTTTTTGTTCAGCTTTGATCAAAGCGTCGTATATTTTTTGATCATCGAAAGTCACTAAACGACCATCTCGTTTGACGACCTTAATTGTTGAGAGATTGACATCCTCGGTTTTTTCATCAGTAATCTTCATCATTTTATCCAGCTCCTTATATCTCGTTAGTAACTATCCTAATACAAAGACCGACTAAATTCAATCGATATATTGCGTATTTTTAGTAAAATATCACTAGACAAACACTATATATTGTGCTTGTGGTGTTTTGAAAAAATATGAAAACAAATGAAGAAAAGGATTGAGTAAATTTTTTTACGTGAAAAAATTTTTTTGTCCAAATTAAAAAACAGCAAAGATTTTTTTGCCAATTCGCTAAAAGAAACACTAAAAAATAACAATTATTAAGTAATAATTGTTTGCGGATTTATTCACGAAATGACAATTATTCTTTGACTACCGAACGATATTGTAAGATAAAACGATGTTCATTCAGATTTTTTCTTGGTAAAATAAGAGTAATAACAAAACGTTGGAGCGAGAAAAATGAAAAAAATTGTAGAAGTAAGTCATGTCAGCAAGACATATGGTCGTTTAAATAATAAAACAGAAGTATTAGATAATATTTCATTTACTATTGATGAAGGTGAATTTGTGGGGATTATGGGTCCCAGCGGTGCTGGAAAATCGACACTGTTGAATGTCTTATCCTCAATCGTTTTACCAACCGCAGGAATTGTGCGCATTGCCGGACAAGATATTTTAAAAATGCGAGATAATCAATTAAGTGATTTTCGGAGAAACGAAATGGGGTTTATTTTTCAATCGTTTAACTTAATTGATACGTTAAATGTGAAGGACAATATTCTGTTGCCTTTAGCTGTAGAAAAAGTTTCATTAGAAGAAATGGATAAACGTTTGTTACATGTGACTTCGATTTTGGGGATTCAGGAGCTTTTATCTGCTTATCCACCAGAGATTTCTGTGGGACAAAAACAACGGGTAGCAGCTGCTCGTGCTTTGATTACGAACCCTAAAATTATTTTTGCAGATGAACCCACTGGCTCACTGGATTCAAAATCAGCAACAGAATTGTTGAAATATTTAGCTGAAATTAATCTACATGATGATGCCACAATTTTGATGGTGACACATGACCCGTACACGGCCAGCTTCTGCAATCGCATCTTGTTCATTAAAGACGGTGCGATTTTCTCAGAAGTTGTTCGTCAAGGATCACGTAAGGAATTTTTTAATCGTGTGATAGATATGCAAGCAACGATTGGTGGAGGCGGGCGCGCAAATGATTTTTAAACTATCATTAAAAAATTTAAAAGCTCACGTACCTAATTATCTGGTTTATTACATTAGTATGACTTTTGCAGCAGTCGTTTATTATTGTTTCCGCGCGATTGCTTATAACCAGCCTCTGGTCGCAGGTGCAGGCCGTGATATCGAAATTAAGCGATCTTTAGGACTCGGTAGTACCTTAGTCACCATTATTATTTTGGGCTTTATGTTGGCAGCAAATCGCTTTTTTATTGGCAAACGTAGCCAAGAAATTGGGTTGTATCGATTAATTGGCTTGAGAAAGAGTCAAGTTTCACTAATTTTCTTAGTGGAAAATTTAGTTTTAGGCTTTGTTTCGCTAATTAATGGGATTATTTTAGGAGTGATTTTCACCAAGTTGTTTTCAATGATTTTAGCCAAAGTTATGTTTTTAGAAGTGCCCAGTTTCTTCTATATTTCTTGGCGTTCTGTTATTGAAACCGGTGTAGCTTTTGCATTTATGATTTTGATCGTCTGCTTAAGAAGTATTTGGATGATTTATCGATATCCATTGTCGCAGCTTATGCATCAAGAAAAAATTGGTCAAATTAATTATAGTCGTTTAACGAAACGGCGGCAGTTTCTAGGTATCTTAGGACCTATTTGTTTACTGGCTGGTTATTTTATTGCGTTTGATTTTCGTAATTTAGCGACAGGTATTGTGTATAAACAATTAAATAATTCACTTGATATCTCGATTCCAATGATTATTACGTTGACACCTTTTATCATTTTGGGTCTATGTGTGGTGGGAACTTATTTATTTTTCCGTTATACCATGTATTTTATCATTCGCTTATTTAATCATAGAAAAAAATGGTATTACCAAGATTTACGCATGATTACTTTAGGCAACGCCAAACGTTACTTATTTAAAAGTAGCAAAACACTCACTGGTTTGACCTTGTTAATTGCGACAGCCTTGAGTGGGATTGGCGTGATGGTTTTTGTGTATACGATTAGTATGCACAAGGTCAACAGTGATGGTCCCGTAGATTTTTTGGTTTCGCAGGAAAGCTATCCTAAATTGAAGAAAGTTCTCGATGAAGCAGCGGACACCAAAATAAAAAATGAAGTGACACTTTCTTATAAAATTACTGGAATTGAACGCAGTTTGCGAATTGGTCAAACGCAAGAGGAACAGGAAACGATTGAAGCAGTTAATGTTTTATCCTTCTCCAATTATCGCAACTATCAAAAAATTAATCCTTATTTGAAAGATCTGCATTTAAAAAATGACAAAAGTGTTATTTATATGGATAGCTTTACCAATATTTTAAGTGGTATGTCTCGTTATGAATCGAAACTGCAATTTGTTGAAGGGGAGACGGCACAACTGCAACAAGTGCTACCTAACTATCTAGGCAATTTTTTATTGCAATATTTCTTACCAACAATTGTCGTTTCCGATGCCCTTTACCAGAAAGTGACAAAAAATTCCATTCAGTATCAGATTAAGGCTGTAAATATTGACACGAAAAGCCGTGAAAAACTTTATGAAGCGGTAAATAAACAAATTGCCACAGAATGGCAAGCGCCAATTTTGTATAAGTATGAAAAAACCAACCAGCAGTTGAGTGGTTTTGCCAAACGAATGCCAAACGAAACGGCGAATAATACGCAAGATGATGTCACGGAAACTTGGCGGCTAAATATTAATGATCGCTATGCATCTTTACGCTATGAACGAAAAATTAACGGTTTGACTTTATATGTCTCTATGTTTGTGGCGGTTTTAGCGTTGTTTATTACGGGAAGTATTTTGATGTTACGGCAACTGTTTTCCGCTGTGAGCGAGCGTCAAGATTACGTGACCTTAAAAAGGATGGGTGTTTCTAGTAAAGCGATAACTAAGCAAATTTATCGACAAAATAGTTTGATATTCTTTCCGCCGATGGTCATTGGGATTTTGCATACCACCTTTGCCATTTATTTGTTAAGCCAATTTATTAAGAGTCCAGGATATTTGTTAGTATATCTTTCTTGTGGAATCTTAATAATTGTTTATCTAATTTTTTATATTTTAACGTCTGCCATTTATGCACGGATGATTCGACACATCCATTTTTAAAGAAACTGTAAAAGCCGTTTTGAAGCGGTTTTTACAGTTTCTTTATGCGAAAAAATTATGAGAGTTCAGTTTATGAAAATCATGAAAATTTAAGAAGTGACGAAATTGTTAGTTTTTTTATTAAATTGTAAGAAATTTCAATGGACTTTGCTGAAATATAGCATAAAATAATGGATAGCGATTAACCTTAGGAGGTGAATGATAATGAAAACAACTTTTCAGAAAATTCTCAATAACGAAAGTCTTAAATTCATCGGTAAAACGTTATTTTATTCTTTCATTGTCATTGCATTAATTTATCTTTATCATTACAAGAATATCAATGGAGGAACCTTCATTTATAACGAGTTTTAAGGAGGCGGCTATATATGGAAAAAGTAATTAATATGATTCAAACGATTGATGAATGGGCACGTAAAGAACCCCAACGTCCTGTTTATTTAACCGAAGAAAAAGTCTCTACGTATGGAGAGTTAAAAGAAAAATCAGACAATCTAGCCGCTTATTTAGCTGAGCTGAAAACGGACAAGTCAGCGATTGTCGTATACGGAGAATTAGATTTTGAAATGATTGTGAGTTTTTTAGGCGCATCGAAAGCTGGTTTTAGCTATATCCCCATTGATGCACATACACCAAAAGAACGCATTGAACTAATTCTAAACGTAGCCAAACCAACCGCAGTTATTGCTGTGCATGAATGGCCTGAATTAGCCACCGAAGTGCCAGTAATTACGGCGGAAGAATTAACAGAAATGATGAGGCATGCACCCCGGCATGCGCCTGCGTTGGCGCCTGTCACAGGAGCAAGTAATTACTATATCATTTTCACTTCAGGGACAACTGGCGTACCAAAGGGTGTGCAAATCAGCCATGATAATTTAGTTAGCTTTACGAATTGGTTGTTGCAAGATTTTGGTTTAGAAGAAGGGGCACGCTTTTTAGCACAGGCACCTTATTCGTTTGATTTATCGGTGATGTCTATTTATCCCGCATTGGCGTTAGGCGGCTCATTAACTCCGTTACCCAATAAAATCATTAACGATTTTAAGCAATTATTTACGCGTTTGCCACAATTAACGATCGACGTCTGGGTTTCAACACCGTCCTTTATTGAATTGTGTCTAATGGAACCAACCTTTGATGGTGAACATCTACCAGCACTGCGCACGTTTTTATTCTGTGGAGAAGAATTACCAAAACCAACGGCTGAGAAATTAGCCGCTCGTTTCCCAACTGCGCATATTTATAATACGTATGGGCCGACAGAAGCGACTGTAGCGATTAGTGCCATTGAAATCACCCAAGAAATTTTAAAAAATGTCCAACGTTTACCAATCGGGTATGTGAAAGAGGATACGCAAATTTATATTATGGAAGGCATGTCAAAATTACCTGCAGGTGAAATTGGTGAAATCGTCATTGCTGGACCAAGTGTTTCCAAAGGCTATCTAAATAATCCTGCGAAAACAGCTGAAGCTTTTTTCCAATTAGATGGCGTACCAGCTTATCGCACAGGCGATGCTGGAAAGTTAGTCGATAACCTATTGCAGTATGAAGGACGCTTAGATTTTCAAATTAAGTTGCATGGCTACCGCATTGAGTTAGAAGAAGTGGATCATCACTTAACGAATGTTTCCTACGTGAAACAAGCAGTCGTTGTGCCGAAATATCAAGGAAATAAAGTCCAACAATTAATTGCCTATGTCGTTCCGCAAGCACATGAATTTTCAAGTGATTTTCAATTAACTAAGGCAATTAAACAAGAATTAGCCACGTTGACAATGGACTATATGATTCCGCAAAAATTTGTATATGTTGAACAATTACCTTTGACAAGTAATGGCAAAATTGATCGGAAAGGGTTGATGAATGAGGTGAATGCCACATGATGAATTTTCCTCATATGATTCCCTATAATGCACCGTATTACTTTGTTCTGCTAATTGCGGCCTTGTTGCCGATGATTTTAACTTTAGCCATTAAAGGGACACGTTGGCCTTGGTACCAAACACTTGTGACACTGGTCTTTTTATATATCAGTTTTGGTGGCGAATTTTGGCAACAAGGAGTCGCTCTGATTGTATATGTTATTTATCAAACGTTACTAACGTGGGGCTATGCGGCTTATCGAAAAAATAAAAATGCAGGTTGGGTCTTTTATCTGGCTGTCTTTTTAGCTATATTACCGCTTGTTTGGGTGAAAGTTTCTCCCTTCATGACAGGCAAAACAACCTTACTTGGCTTTTTAGGGATCTCTTATTTAACCTTTAAAGCGGTCCAAGTGGTCATGGATTTACGGGATGGCGTAATGAAAGAATATCATCCGTTTCGTTACATTCAGTTTCTCTTGTTTTTCCCGACTATTTCTTCAGGACCCATCGATCGTTATCGGCGCTTTGAAAAAGATTTGAAAAACCCGCCGAGTGCGGAGAAATATTTAGACTTTTTAGAAAAAGGAATTTTTTATTTATTTCTAGGATTTTTATATAAGTTTATTATCAGTCATTATCTTGGTGGTGTCTTTTTACCACATGTGGAAAAAATGGCCTTGGCACAAGGTGGTTTATCCTGGTGGACAGTCGGCTATATGTATAATTACAGTTTGTATCTATTCTTTGATTTCGCAGGCTATAGTTTACTGGCCGTAGGCACAAGTTATTTAATGGGCTATGATACACCAATGAACTTTAACAAACCGTTCCTAAGTTGGAATATTAAAGAATTCTGGAATCGTTGGCACATGACCTTATCTTTTTGGTTCCGTGATTACATTTACATGCGCTTAATGTTTTTCTTAATGAAAAAGAAAGTCTTTAAAAGTCGGATCGTGACTTCTAATATTGGCTACTTTGCGTTGTTCTTAATTATGGGCATTTGGCATGGATTAACGTGGTTCTACATCGCTTATGGGCTCTACCATGCAACACTAATTTGTGTAACAGATGCTTGGCTACGTTTTAAGAAAAAACATAAAGACAAGATACCATCAAACAAATTTACACATGCATTTGCAGTCTTTTTAACTTTCCAAGCGGTTTGTGTCAGCTTCCTGATTTTCTCAGGATTTTTAGACAAACTATGGTTTAAATAAACAAAAATAAAAATATAAAGGGGCAATTTATAATGAACATTCAAGAAACAGTATTAAACATTTTAGAAGATATTACAGGAACAGACGAAGTTGTGAACAATCAAGACATTCAATTATTTGAAGAAGGATTATTGGACTCTTTAGCAACGGTTCAATTATTAGTAGAAATTGAAGGACAATTAGGAATCCAAGTTCCTGTATCAGACTTTGACCGTGAAGTATGGGGAACACCAAAACAAATCATTCAACAAGTGGAAGCTTTACAATAATGTCTAGAAAAAAACGACTAATCAGAATCTTAGGTCCAGTGCTTTGTTCAGCGGTCTTGGTTGCAGTGTTCTTTTTTGCACCGTTCAGAATCAATTTAACTTCCGAAAAAACGTTGAAGGAAGCATCAACGTCAATGGCACCGAACGTTTTAAAAGGCAATGTGATTAAAAACAAAGCAGTGGCTTCTGGTAAATATGTTCCTTTTTTTGGCTCTTCTGAATTAAGTCGATTTAGTGCTTTCCACCCTAGTGTGCTCTCTGAAAAGTATCAACGGAACTACCGACCGTTTTTACTAGGAGAAGCGGGCACACAGTCATTAACCCAAGCAATGGTCATTCATTCGATGGGCGATGCGATTGCCAATAAGAAAGCGGTCTTTATTTTATCTCCGCAATGGTTTGTCAAAAAGGGTGTACCTAATGATAGTTTTGGTGCACACTATTCACAATTACAAACCTACCAATGGTTAGCTAATTTAACCGAATTAACCAGCGGTGACCAATATCTAGCACAACGTTTGACCAAATTTCCAGTTGTTCAAAAAGACAAAGTCTTAATGGAAACTTTGGCAAATCTGCAGGCAGGGCAACTTCCCCAACGCTCTCAACGAGATTATTTTATAATGAATCTCCGTTTCTTGAATCGTGAAGATGAATTGTTTAGCCAAATTGGCATGGTTAGCAGAGAACCAATTGTTGAAAAAGATATGAAACAATTACCTGCTACTTATAATTTTAATGAATTAGATCAGCTAGCTGGAAAAATTGCGGCAAAAGCCATTAATAATAATAAATTTGAAATTAGTAACGGTTTTTATCGCCAACGGATTAAACCAGTTTTACCGAAATTAGCTCATTCACAAAAGAAATGGGATTATCGTTTTTCTCCAGAATATGGTGATTTCCAAGCTGCGTTAGAACAGTTAGCAGAAAAAAATGTTGATGTTTTATTTGTAATCCCACCTGTTAACAAACGTTGGTCGGACTATACGGGCTTGTCACAAGATATGTTGCAGCAAGTAGCGCGCAAGCTGAAATATCAACTTCAAGAGCAAGGCTTTACGAACATTGCTGACTTTTCAACATGTAGTAATGAACGCTACTTTATGGCAGACACGATTCATTTAGGTTGGCGTGGTTGGCTGGCTGTTGATCGTCGAGTAGATGAATTTATGAAACAACCTGCGCCTAAAAATTTAGCCTATCAAATTGATGACCGTTTTTACCAGACAGACTGGCAACAACAAAATCCATTGGCCTTACCTCAGTTTTAAGAAGGCAAGATAAATCAAGCACCAATTATTTTGGTGAAGAGGACTAGAAGTACCTCGTAACAATGAAAATAGCCTGTACCTGCCGTTGAACAACGAGCGTGCAGGCTGTTTTTTCGTTTACTTTTAGTGGAGAACGTTGCTCAATTTATTTTTGTAAGTATTTTTTTAGTTCGTGGTATAATGGATAAAATTGGTTTTTGAGGGGAGTTATTTTTATGGATGCAAAAGAAGAAAAAATGTTAATTGAGTTAACAAGTGCTAAAGGGATTGCTGGAAATGAAGACGAAGTCCGTTCGTTATTTAAAAAGTATGCAGCACCTTATGCGGATAAATTTTTATATGATGGCCTAGGCAGTATTATTGCAAAAAATGTTGGTGATAAAGAAGGACCAAAAGTCTACATTTCTGGGCACATGGATGAAGTCGGGTTTATGGTCACTCAAATCACAGAAAAAGGCTTTTTAAAATTCCAAACTGTTGGCGGTTGGTGGGGCCAAGTGATGTTGGCCCAACAAGTCCAAATTAAAACCACCACGGGGAAGGTTTACCATGGTGTCATTGGGTCTAAACCACCGCATGTGTTAACAGCGGAAGTTCGTAACAAACCTTATGAGATTGCAGATATGTTTATTGATATTGGTGCAAGTAGCGAGCAACAAGTCGCAGAATGGGGGATTCACCCAGGGGATATGGTGACACCCTATATTGATTATCGTCGCATGAATGATACAAAATTTTTATTGGCAAAAGCGTGGGATAACCGAATTGGTACGGCCGTTTCATTAAAAGTTTTAGAAAATTTAGCGACAGAAGGGCACCCCAATATTTTATTTGCAGGCAGTGATGTGCAAGAAGAAGTCGGGCTACGCGGTGCACAAACAAGTACGCATCTTGTGAATCCAGACATAGCGTTTGCTTTAGACACAGGAACAGCTGGTGACACACCAGGAATGACACCTAAAGAAGCCGACTCTGTTTTAGGTGAAGGGCCCCAAATTTTGATTTATGATGCATCAATGATTCCACATAAAAAATTACGTGATTTTGTTATTCAAGTGGCGGAAGAAAATAACATTCCCTTCCAATATACAGTGATTACAGGGGGAGGTACGGATGCTGGGCGCATGCATTTAACACGCAATGGGATTCCATCATTAGCTATCACGGTGCCTGTTAGATATCTGCATTCACATACCTCAGTTATTCATGAAGATGATTATTTCAACACAGTCAAATTAGTCACAGAAGTGGTGAAACGTTTAGATAAAGAAACAGTCGCTAAATTGACTAGCTATTAGTTTCAGAAAGGATGAAATGAATGAAAAGTTTAGTAACAAATTCGCAACATCGTGCCAATGCTCGCAGAGCCCTTGATGGGCAATGGGGGATTATGGCTTGGTTAACTTTCTTAGGAGTGGTTTTACAGAGCTTCTTAACATCGATTGTGCAAAATTTATTTTCTGGCGACAATCAAGTTTTTCAAAGTAGCTTTGCCGCAGTATTACTGCAAATTTTTGTTTTATTCGCGTTAAGTTATGCGCTATATTACGCAGCCTTGAAGGTGTTGCGTGGTGAAAAGGTGCGGGTCAATATTTTAATGAGTGTTTTTCAAGGAAAATATTATGGTCCGCTATTTGTGGTCAACCTACTTCAAAAAGTACTTGAACGTGTAATTGGTTTGTTATTTTTGTTACCAATTTTATTCGGTGCAGGGACAACCTTGTATTTCAAATTGATGTTTAATACCGTTACGCCAGAGGAAATCCAAACCTTTTTCTTAAATGATTTTTCCTTTTTCCTAGCGTTTGGCGTTGCCACTATCTTGATCTTTTTAATTGGTTTATTTGTGAGTGGCGTTTTTCAATTTGCTGTGTGGTTACGTTTTGATAATCCAGAACTGCCAATTATGCTGGCATTGAAACAGGCGTTATATTTAATGAAAAATCGTTTTTGGCAATATTTATGTTTACAATTTTCTTTTATTGGTTGGTATATTGTGGGCTTTTTAGCTATTGGTATCGGTCTATTATGGGTGATTCCTTATAACTATGTAGCGTTAGCTAGTTTTTATCAAACTGCCTTAGAAGAAAAAGGGTTAGCCGAAGAATAAAAAGAAGCTTGAATCCTTCGTCATCTCGACAAAGGGTTCAGGTTTTTTCTTTGGTCTTTTTGTGAAAATTTAAGCGTTTTAACCTCGTTTTTCCGTTATTTTATGGTAACATGGAAGTATCGTATTGAAGGAGGTTGTCCACACATGAAATTGACTGTCTTAGGCTGTTTAGGTGCTTATCCATACAAAGGAGAAGGAACGAGTTCCTATTTGTTAGAATCTGAAGGCTTTCATTTGCTTATTGATGCAGGCAGTACGACATTAGTGCGTTTAGAAAACTATCTAGATCCATTGAAATTAGATGCTGTCATTCTGTCGCATTATCATCATGACCATATCGCAGATTTAGGCGTTTTACAATATTATCGTCAGCTTTATCCAACGCTAGAACCGACTCCTATTTTGCCAATATATGGCCATACACAAGATCAAATGCATTTCAAAGAACTAACGCTTCCTAACGTTTCCGAAGGGAAAGAGTATTTTGAAGCAGAAGAGTTGGCAGTAGGACCATTTCTGATTACTTTTATGGAAACGATTCACCCTGTCACTTGCTACGCGATGCGGATTGTTGAAAAAGCGACCGGCAAAGTCTTTGTCTTTACAGGAGACTCTGGTTACTTAGCAAGTTTTGAAGAATTTGCAAAAGACGCCGATTTATTCTTAGCGGATACGTACTTATTTGAAGGTAATGAACGACATCATGCACATTTTACGTCAAGAGAAGCGGGTGAAATTGCCAAAGCAGCACAAGTCAAACAATTGATGTTGACCCATTTACCACAACATGGGTCATTGGAACAACTACGTGAAGAAGCGCAAAACTATGCTGGAACGGAAATTCCAGTGACGTTAGCCCAACCAGATTTAACAGTTGAGATTTAAAAAAGTAACTATACCAAGGGAGAGAACCGATTGTGATTTTTGTACCGAATGAAAATAATGACCCACGAGTGAACTTAGCAATTGAAACATATTTGTTAACAGAAATGCCTTTAGATGAGCCCATCCTGTTATTTTACATTAACGAGCCGTCAATCATTATTGGCCGTAACCAAAATACAATTGAAGAAATTAACAAAGAATATGTAGATGAGCATGGTATTCATGTTGTTCGTCGCTTGAGTGGCGGCGGCGCCGTTTATCATGATCATGGAAATTTGAATTTTAGTTTTATTATGCCCGATGACGGCAACTCTTTCCGTGATTTTGCGAAAGTTACACAACCAATTATCCAAGCATTGCACGACTTAGGCGTTGAAGGTGCCGAATTAAAAGGACGCAATGACCTAGTGATTAATGATATGAAGTTTTCAGGAAATGCGATGTACGCTACAAATGGCCGCATGTTTGCACATGGAACCTTAATGTTTGATAGTGACATTGACGAAGTTGTAAATACATTGAAAGTACGGAAAGATAAGATCGAATCTAAAGGCATCAAGTCTGTTCGTTCCCGGGTAACAAACATCAAACCATTTTTATCTGAAGATAAACAAGATATGACAACGGAAGAATTCCGCCAAGAAATTCTTTTGAAAATTTTCGGTGTAGATTCGATTGATCAAGTTAAAACGTATGAATTAACTGATCAAGACTGGGCGGCCATTAACAAAATTTCAGAGCAATACTATCGCAATTGGGATTGGAATTATGGTAAATCACCCGCATTTAACTTAGAACGTCGCCATCGTTTCCCAATTGGTTCAATTGAAATGAAAATGAATGTGGCGGATGGTGTCATTCAAGAAATTAAAATCTTTGGGGACTTCTTTGGGCTTGGTGAAATTAAAGATGTTGAAGATATTTTAACTGGCGTGAAATATGAGAAAGCTTCTTTAAAAGAAGCCATCAATCAAATTGACGTAAAAAAATACTTTGGCAATATCGAAAAAGAAGATTTGCTTGGGTTAATTTATTAAAAAAAAGACAGCCGTTTCAAACGGTTGTCTTTTTTCTAGCTAAAATAACTATTTTTAGCTTTTAGAAAGGTAGTGCTATGTGCAAAATCGTCGAAACGATTTTTATCAGGGAACTATCAAATAGCTCGCCTGCATATGTACTTGAACCAAGTCAAGTCCGGGAATTTGGTTATGTGCTTCACTATAAATCACTATCTGTAAAGAGTATACAAGATTTCCTTTCTTTTGTGATATCAAATTTTTACAGACAAAGTAGTAAAAATTGACGTTTCTTATTTTAGCAAGGTTATAGGCTTGTTTTGGGGCTTGAAATAGCAAGAGTCGAGAGTGATTTAAGGGAAAATATTAACATATGTAGAAGTATTTTTATAAGAAATAATGAGAAAAAATCAATAGGTATGTTCTTGAAGGCTACTTTTTGACGTTTTCTGAATAAAACTTAATAAAAAAATAGCGGAAACAAAGGAAAAATGTGCTTCAGAAAAGTAATCAGTACTTAGCTAGGAAGTTAAGACCGCGCATGTTATTTTCAAACAAATAATAAGAATCCTATTTCAATCCTTTACAGAGGAACAAGGACTTCGTATAATAAAGGAACGAAAAGGAGCGAAAGTGATGAGAAACGAAATGATGCATCGACCAGTCGTTAAACCAGAATTGGTTGAGTATATGCGTACAAAACAAAAGAAACTTCCCGGAGAATTAGGTGCAGTGGAAGCGGAAGCCAATGAAGCAGGTGTGCCGATTATTCCGCACGAAACAGTAGTTTTTCTACAATTTTTGCTAGGACAACTAAAGCCAAAAAATATTTTAGAAATCGGGGCAGCCATTGGTTTTTCTTCAAGTTTAATGGCCCAATTTGTCGGTGAAGAGGGCCACGTGACCACGATTGATCGTTTTGATGTAATGATAAAAAAAGCGAAGAAAACCTACCAACGTCTAGGCTTAGAAGAAAAGGTCACTCTTTTAGAAGGACAAGCAGCTGAGATTTTACCAACGCTAGAAGGACCTTATGACTTTATTTTTATGGATAGTGCCAAATCAAAATACATTGAATTTTTACCCGAATGTTTACGACTGCTACCAGTTGGCGGCGTTTTAATGGTGGATGATGTATTTCAAGCTGGGACAATTTTAGACCCTGCTGAGGAAGTACCGAAAAAAAATCGAGCGATTCATCGTAAATTAAACCAATTTTTAGATGTAGTCATGGCTCACCCTGATTTAACTTCTACTTTAGTTCCTCTTGGTGATGGAGTTATTTTAATTACCAAAGAAAAAGAAACGATTATTTTAGATAGTTAAAGAATGTCTTCACAAAAAGAAAGCGAATCATTAAAAAGCAAGCTCTTTTAATGATTCGCTTTCTTTTTTATGTTATTTAAAAAGTTATCTCACTATTTCTAATTGAGAATGATAATCATAAAATTCTCAATAGGACAGTATTATGCGTTAATAAAACCTTGTTTGTTTATAATTATTCTATTGACGGAATAATTATAAACTGTTATCCTTAAAGAGTAAAAAAACAGAGGAGGAACGACAATGAATTTAATTAATCAAAAGCTTTTTGACTTTGAATGTGATGCCTATCACGATGGTGAGTTTACACGAGTATCAACAGAAGATGTTTTAGGAAAATGGAGTATTTTCTTCTTTTATCCAGCTGATTTTTCTTTCGTGTGTCCTACGGAATTAGGGGATATGCAAGAGCATTATGCGCACTTGCAGGAATTAAATTGTGAGGTTTACTCTGTTTCAGAAGATAGTCATTATGTGCATAAAGCATGGGCTGACGCTACAGAAACGATTGGAAAAATTAAATATCCAATGTTAGCCGATCCCAACGGTCAACTTGCTCGTTTCTTTGGCGTTTTAGATGAAGCTTCTGGAATGGCTTACCGGGCTTCATTTATTGTGAGTCCAGAAGGTGACATTAAATCTTATGAAATCAACGACATGGGGATTGGTCGTAATGCTGAAGAACTTGTTCGTAAATTAGAAGCTTCTCAATTTGTAGCAGAACATGGTGATAAAGTTTGTCCAGCCAATTGGCAACCAGGAGAAGAAACAATTGCGCCAAGCTTAGATTTAGTTGGTAAAATTTAAATTCGCTTTGTAAATAGAGGTCAAAGAGTTGGATAAAACAGAGAAAATGTTTTGTTCAGCTCTTTTTCTGAAACACAGAGAAAAGAGGAGAAGCAAGTGACAGAAGAAATCTACGATTTGATTATTATTGGTGGCGGCTCAGCTGCTTTATCTGCAGGTATCTATGCAGGTCGCGCAATGATAGATACCTTAATTATTGAAAAAGACAAAATTGGCGGACAAGTAACGACGACTTCTGAAATTGTTAACTATCCAGCGATTCGTCACACAACAGGTCCAGAACTAATGGAAGAAATGCGCATTCAAGCACAAGACTTCGGTGTAGCTTTTACAAACGACGAGATTATTGATGTTGATTTTAGTCAAACGATAAAAACTGTTCAATCAGCGAGTCAAACCTACCAAGCATATGCAGTATTGATTGCGACAGGGGCCTCTGCTCGTAAAATTGGTTTCCCTGGTGAAAGTGAATTTACAGGACGCGGCGTGGCCTATTGTTCTACTTGTGATGGGGAGTTTTTCCAAGGCCTAGATATTTTTGTGGTTGGTGGCGGGTATGCAGCAGCGGAAGAGGCCGTTTATTTGACACGTTACGGTAAATCAGTAACGATGATTATTCGAGAACCTGATTTTACATGTGCAAAATTAACTGCGGAGGCGGCCAAAAATCACCCGAAAATTAAGATTGTTTATAATACAGAAGTGAAAGAAATTACAGGAGATGATTTTGTCCGGAAAGCTGTGTTTGTCAATAACCAGACGGGAGAAGAAACGGTTTATGAAGCACCAAAAGACAGTACATTTGGTCTGTTCGTTTTTGCTGGAAATAAACCAAGTACAGAAATTTTTGAAGGAAAAATTGCCTTAGACCGTGGGTATGTGCCCACAACTGAAAATATGGAAACCAATATTCCCGGTGTTTATGCAGCAGGAGATTTACGAATAAAAGAATTACGTCAAATTGTGACGGCGGTTGCAGACGGTGCAATTGCCGCCACTCATGCGCAACGTTACGTGACAGAACAAAAAACACAGGCGGGCCAACCGATTGTAACAAAGCGAATGACCGAACGATTAGCTAATCAATCTGCCCCTGAAACAAACAGTCAGCAATCAAAAGAAAAACAACTAGCGAAAGTTACTGGCAAGCATCAGTGGTTCCCAGAAAGTATGCGCCAACAATTAAGCGGTATTTTCGCTAAACTAACCAAAAAAGTGACATTGCTTCAGTTTTTGGATGCAAGTGATGAAAAATCATTGGAACTTCAGTCATTCTTAACAGAATTTGCAAGTCTAGATCAGAAGATTACTTTAGAAACGATTTTGAAAGATACTGAGCCAGCCAAAGAATTGCTGTATGGGATTGAAAAAATGCCTAGCGTTGTACTCTTAGATGCGGCAGGAAACTATACAGGAATTAAATTTAGTGGTATTCCTAGTGGCCATGAAGTAAACTCGTTGGTTTTGGCGGTTTATAATGTCGGCAGCGAGGGGCAGCCGTTAGAAACAAGTCTCCAAAAGAACATACTTGCATTGCCAAAAAGAAAAATAGAAATCTTTGTTTCACTAACATGTCATTTCTGTCCCGATGTCGTGGCGGCTTGCCAACGTATTGCATCAATTAATCCTCATGTGGAAGCAGAAATGGTGGACATTAGTCTATTTCCAGAGTTGAAAAAAGAAAAGAAAATTATGAGCGTTCCAGCAATGCTGATTGATGGCGAACAAATGATTTTTGGTTCAAAAACAATGGCCGAAATTATTGAAGCCTTGGCTTAAAAGAGGCGGGAAAAAGTAATTAGCCCAAAGACCTAAGTCATTCAAAAAAGTGAGAAATACGTCGAGATGATGTATTTCTCACTTTTTTCGCATAGTTAGTCAAGTACCTTTTTTGATTAAGCGATTGAGTTTTCTAAAAAGAATTAAAAAGACACAACAGCAAATGAACAACAGGCTTCCTGTTAGTGGTAAAAAGACATCTTGCATGTAGCTATCGGTATGCATTAAACCAGGTACCTCGCTGAAAAAATCATGGATAAACTGTTGAATGAGCTTATTAGCTAGAAAAGCGGCTAAAGGCAAAATAAAAACCAAATAATAGATGGGTTGTAAGGCATAGCTAATTAAAATTTGTAATTTTGTCGTACCTAAAAGAGCTAAGATCAGTAAGTCGTTTTTTTGCTCTAAAAAAGTTAGGAAGAAAGCTCGGCAAATATAACTAATCAGGAAGAAAAAGAGTGTTCCAGCGCTGATTCCAGCCAAACCTCTGAAAATTTTCAAGGGAGGAATCACTGCATAATTATCAAGAAGAATCATTTGTGAAAGCCATCGAGAAAACAACAAAGTCAATAATAGAGCAGAAAAAGTCAGAAAACTAATAATAAAGATAAGAATCAACGTACTAAATTGGTTTTTTGAGCGCCACGCATTTTTGAGAGAGTCTGTGAATAAGTAAAGAATCGAATACATCATCGCGTCCTTTCTGAAAAATTTTTGGTTTAGCGGAAAAGTTATGTAAAAGAAAAGACGGTATCTCCTGCCAACTAGCCACTGAAAGAGATAACGCCTTCGCTGGAAACAAGAACTGGATTATTTCACCAATACTAATTTTTTTAAAGGTTCAACCCCAAATCGTTGTTCTTGCTGTAAAAGAATTTCGGCACAAGCTCGGCTATCTTCTAAAGCATCATGATGATTATTTAAAGTGATATTGAGGTTTTCACAAACGGTATTTAATTTATGATTAGGAAATTCAGGAAACAGTTTGCGACTCGTTTTGACTGTACATAAAGAAAGGTAATTAGGTTGTTCTAAGCCATAGTAATCTAAACAGCCAGCCAAAACGCTACAATCAAAACTTGCATTGTGAGCAACCACTAAACGATTTGGTTGAAAACAATGCTGAATTTGTTGCCATACTTCAGGGAATTTGGGCGCATTGACAACATCTGATTCATGAATGCCGTGAATTTGCGTATTCCGCCAGAAAAAAGGTGTTTCTGGTTTGATTAACGTGTAAAATTCATCCACAATCCGACTATTTTCTACTTTAACAATTGCAATGGAACAGGCACTATGTTTATCATAACTAGCCGTTTCAAAGTCAAAAGCGTAAAAGTTCATTAAAAAAACTCCTTTCAACGCGTTGAGTAACACTTAAAAATCAAGTACAACTTCCACTGGACAATGATCACTACCAAGAATATCTGTATGGATTTTAGCACTGACTAAACGTTCATTCAAGGATTCTGACACAACGAAATAGTCAATCCGCCATCCTGCGTTATTTTTTCGTGCGTTAAAGCGATAACTCCACCATGAGTAGATGCCCTCAGCTTCTGGATAAAAATAACGGAATGTATCAGTGAAGCCACTGTCTAACAACTCAGTAAATTTTTGACGTTCTTCAGGCGTGAACCCCGCGTTTTTTTGATTGGTTTTCCAATTTTTCAAATCAATTTTTTGATGGGCGACGTTTAAGTCACCGCAAAGAATTACGGGTTTTTCTTGATTTAATTCATTTAAATAGGCACGAAAAGCATCTTCCCACGTCATTCGATAGGCTAAACGTTTTAGTTCAGCTTGTGAGTTCGGTGTGTAGCAAGTGACCATGAAAAATTCTGGATATTCTAAAGTAATCACGCGGCCTTCTTGATCATGAGCCTCAATACCTAAGCCATAGCGAACACTTAATGCTTCTTCTTTAGCAAAAATTGCTGTACCAGAATAGCCTTTTTTTTCGGCATAATTCCAATACTGATGGTAGCCAGGAAGTTCTAAATCAATTTGCCCAGCTTGTAATTTTGTTTCTTGTAAACAGAAAAAATCTGCATCTAATTCATTAAAAACATCCATAAAATTCTTTTTAACAACCGCTCGTAGGCCGTTGACATTCCAAGAAATACATTTCATTGTTGAAACTCCTTTCAAATCAGAAACGCTTTTGCTCGTTTCAGTGCAAACCAGAACCAAAGAAAAGGTTGATTGGTGCTTTCTTCTATTCTAATACTTTTTAAAGAAGTTTTAAATACTTGAAAAGAAAAAGAGAAAATGACTGATTTTTGAAAAGAAGTAGTCTATGATAAAATAGTAAAAAGAGCAGAAATGAGGAAAAACGAATGAAAATTGGCGTCATTGGTTTAGGAAACATTGCACAAAAAGCGTATTTGCCAACTTATAGTGAATGCCGCCACTTGGCAGAGTTTGTATTAGCGACTAGGAACCCAGAAACACGACAAAAAATCGCTGATCAGTATGGCTTTACAGAAACAGTCGGGACCATAGAAGAATTGATTGAAGCGAAGATTGATGCTTGTTTTGTCCATGTGGCCACGAAAGTACATGGCGTAGTCGTTCGCCAATTATTACAGGCAGGTATTCACGTCTTTGTGGACAAACCTTTAAGTGAAGAGCTTGCTGAAGTCAAAGAATTACAAGCATTGGCAGCAGCAAAAAATCTGCGCCTGATGGTTGGTTTCAATCGTCGTTTTGCCCCTTATACGGAAGTATTGAAAAATATTCCTGAAAAACAAACAATTTTTATTAAAAAGAACCGCATCAATACAACGAGAGAAACAAGTTTTATGATGTATGATTTATTTTTACATGTCGTTGATACCGCAGTTTATTTAGCGGAAGGACCGCTCCACGTGGTGCAGTCAAAATTAGTGGAAGAAAACGGTCATTTAAAACGAGCAATTTTACAATTAGAAACCGAACAGACAACGATTGTTTGTTCCATGGATTTACACTCTGGGGCCAATACAGAAACTTTTGAAGTCACCAGCCCCACAGGTACTTATCGCTTGGAAAATTTAACGCATTTGATCATCCAAACAGAAGGAGAATACCAAGTAAAAGAGATGGGAGATTGGACGCCAACATTGGAAAAAAGAGGTTTTTACCAAATGGTTACTGCTTTCATCCAGGCCATTCAAAAACCGCAAGAGCAAGAGTTAAAACAAGAAAAAGTCTATGAAAGTCATGCGTTATGTGAAGAAATGCTACGCCAACAACAACGGCATGTTCTTTAAAGAGGACTAGCAACTTTCTTTCTATCATGCTAGAATAAGACAGATATTTTGAAAAGAAAGGACTAACTTTCGTGAACACTAAAGCTATGTTAGAAACATTAAACGAAATTACTTTATTAGTAGATGAACCATTAAAAAACGTAACCTTTACCAAAACAGGCGGCCCAGCCGATGTGTTGGCCTTACCCAAAACAAAAAAAGAAGTCGAAGAGATTGTGGCGTATTGCCGAGAACAGGGACTTTCATGGCTAGTATTAGGCAACGCTAGCAACTTGATTGTTCGTGATGGCGGTATTCGCGATGTCGTGATTATGCTAACAGAAATGAAAGAAATCAAAGTAGCCGGTACCACCATGATTGTGGATGCTGGTGCCAAGCTGATTGATACAACCTACGAAGCCTTAGCAGCTGATTTAACTGGTTTTGAATTTGCTTGTGGCATTCCAGGAAGTGTCGGCGGTGCTGTTTATATGAATGCTGGAGCATATGGCGGGGAAATTAAAGATGTTTTCCAGTCTGCAGAAGTGCTGTTGGCAGATGGGACTATCCAAACAATGACGAAAGAAGACCTGAATTTCCGTTATCGTCATAGTGAAATTCAAGAATTACATTGTATTGTCTTGCAAGCAACGTTTGCTTTAGAAAAAGGGAATCATGCAGAGATTAAAGCCCGAATGGATGAATTAACGGAACTTCGTGAACTGAAGCAACCGCTAGAGTATCCCTCTTGTGGCAGTGTCTTTAAACGCCCTGTTGGTCATTTTACAGGGAAATTAATCCAAGATGCTGGCTTACAAGGTTTAAAATGGGGCGGTGCTCAAATTTCCGAAAAGCATGCGGGATTTATTGTTAACATCGATCATGCAACTGCAACAGATTATGTGGAACTAATTGCACATATCCAAGAAGTGATTAAAGAAAAATTTGATGTTGAATTGCAAACGGAAGTTCGAATTATTGGTGAAGAAGTCTAAAAAAACAAGCTAGGGCGGTAAGCCATTTTGACTTACCGCCCTAGCTTTAAATTCTAAGCTAAAGGTCGTAAATTTTACTCGTCTCCTAAATTTTCCAATTCTACAACTTTAAAGTTTTTCCGCTCTAAATGTTCTACAATGGCTGTACACGTTTCGGCAGTTGTGCCGGCTGGTAAAGTAATAAGTGTGCGACGAACAAATTCTTCACTATCAACATCCAATGTAATACAGCTGGCGATGCTGCTATATTTGGCAATGATTTTTGAAATGGCGGCTAAGTCGCCTTGTTGACCAACTGAAGCAATCGTTAAAACATAGCTCCCTTGTTTTACATTCCAAGATTGCGCTAAAATATTTAATAAGGTGCTGTGTGTTAAAATGCCGTAAAAATAATTATTTTCATCTAAAACAGCAATGTAAGGCAGTTCTTTAATAGTAAAAAATACCTTGAAAAATGAAGTGTTGACATAAATAAATTTTGTGGCATTTTTTAACAAATAGGTAACAGGTAAACTCATATCGCCACCGTTTGCTTTATGGCGGTAAATATGCATTTTATAAATATTTCCTCGGAAAATTTTTCCAGATTCGTCTAAAATTGGGACACAACGGTAACCTGAGTCTTCTAAAATAGAAAGAGCTTCTTCTAAAGTACAAGATTCATTGACGGTTGTTAAATTATCTTTTTTAATAACTACAGATTTTAATAACATAAACAGGCCTCCTAAGGGTTCATTTTTAATAAATTTATCATATCATAACTTGGCAGAAAACAATAGCTGAGACCTCATAATAAAAGCAATTTTGTTAAAATAAATAGAAAATAAAGAAAAATCAGATATTTTTCAAAAGAAATCAAGCACGTATTTGCGATAATGGTAAAAAATTACGTAAGAATCGGCACGACGCTTCTTTGAAAAGTAAATTAAACTTTGACAACTTTTTCGAATAATGGTACTGTTAAGAAGTAAATTTGTGAATAGAGGAGGTCGAAGAACATGGCAACAAAGAAAGCAGCTCTTGCTTGTTCCGTTTGTGGCTCTCGCAACTATTCTAAATCCGTTAGTGAAGGTAAACGTGGCGAACGCTTAGAAATCAATAAATTCTGTAAATATTGTAATCAATACACGTTACATAAAGAAACGAAATAGATTTAGAGGAGGGTATCAACATGAAATTTTTCCGCAGCGTTGCTGATGAGATGAAACAAGTAACTTGGCCAACAAAAAAACAATTGCGTAAAGATACATTAGTTGTAATTGAAACATCTATTTTATTTGCAGCATTGTTCTTTATCATGGATACTGTTATCCAAACGGCATTTGGCTGGATTTTAAAATAATTAATTCTAGTATTTCCCGACGAGGGGTGCTATAATAGTATTCGAGAAAAAGCTTCGGGAAACTGAGCTTTTTTTATTTGCTCGAAAAAAAATAAACTAAAACATTTAAAGGAGCCGAATCAGTAATGGAAACTTTTGAAAGAAATTGGTACGTATTGCACACCTATTCAGGCTATGAAAATAAAGTAAAAGCAAACATTGAATCACGTGCACAAAGCATGGGTATGGGCGATTATATTTTTCGTGTCGTTGTACCAGAAGAAACAGAAAAAGAAGTCAAAAATGGTAAAGAAAAAGAAATCGTTCATAAAACTTTCCCTGGTTATGTGTTAGTGGAAATGATTATGACCGATGATTCTTGGTATATTGTTCGTAATACGCCAGGCGTCACTGGGTTTGTAGGCTCACATGGTGCTGGTAGTAAACCCGCTCCTTTATTACAAGAAGAAATTAACCACATTTTACGTTCAATTGGCATGAGCACCCGTCAAACAGACTTAGAAGTAGCGCTAGGCGATACAGTGAAAATTATCGAAGGTGCCTTTTCTGGTCTTGAAGGTGTTGTGACAGAAATCGATGAAGAAAAACAAAAATTAAAAGTAAACATCGATATGTTTGGTCGCGAAACAAGTACAGAATTAGACTTTGAACAAGTCGATAATATTGATTAATAAACAAGCTGACAAACTATTGCTCAGCTGATTGATGCAGATTGTAGGGTCTGGAAAAGCAGTCAACTGACTTCTTTTCCAAGCCCTTTTTTAGTTCATCGCAGAAAGGAATGAAAAAAATGAAACAGGCCAAAAAATATCGTTATTTTTCTTTGCTAATGGGTCTTGTTCTATTATTAAGTGCTTGCCAAATTGGGGCAAGCACGAAGAATGACAATCAAGCCGCCACAAAAGAAGCAACCGTTGAATTAAACCGCACAACAACACCAACGCTCTTTTTTCATGGTTACGCAGGAACTAAAAATTCGTTTGGCTCGTTACTTCATCGCTTGGAGAAACAAGGTGCTACAACTCAAGAATTAGTGCTACTCGTTAAACCTGATGGGACTGTGGTTAAAGAGCGAGGAGCTTTAAGTGGCAAAGCGACGAATCCCAGTGTTCAAGTTCTATTTGAAGATAATAAAAACAATGAATGGAATCAAACAGAATGGATAAAAAACACATTGCTCTATTTACAAAAAAATTATCAAGTGAACAAAGCCAATATTGTCGGGCACTCTATGGGTGGTGTTAGTGGTTTACGTTATTTAGGAACCTACGGGCAAGATGTATCGTTGCCTAAAATTGAAAAATTTGTCAGCATTGGAGCACCTTTCAATGATTTTATTGATACGAGTCAACAGCAAACCATCGAAACGGAACTAGAAAATGGCCCCACAGAAAAAAGTAGCCGCTATTTGGATTATCAAGAGATGATCAATGTTGTTCCAGAAAAACTGCCCATTTTATTAATTGGTGGTCAATTAAGTGCAACAGATTTAAGTGATGGAACGGTGCCGTTATCTAGTGCCTTAGCAGTCAACGCCTTGCTAAGGCAACAGGGAGCTCAAGTCACTAGTAAGATTATTAAAGGAGAAAATGCACAACATAGTCAATTACATGAAAATCCTGAAGTAGATCAATTGCTAATAGAATTTTTATGGCCGAGTAATAAATAGCAAAAAGGCACATGTTCCATAAAAAATGGAACATGTGCCTTTTTCTATACTTTGGCTAGCGAAATAGCTTTTTTCAGCTATAATAAATAAAATTATTTATTTTTAGGAGATATTGGAATGTAATCCTCATGATTTAAATAAGCAGAAATCAAGGCTTCAAAGGTGATTAATGTTTGGCCAAAAAACATTTGTGGCTGAGCGACACTTGTTGAAAACGGGCTGTAAGAGTCAGTTGAAAAAACGAGGTCTGCCAGTCGACCAAGGGTTGAATTTTTGGCGCCAACAAAAGAAATGATAGGATGTTTCTTCTCTTTCGCAAGCAGAGCTGTTTCTTTTAAATATTTTTCTTCACCAGAATGTGAAAGGATGATAAAAAGAAAATTCTGATTATTTTGACTATTTATCGAATGAGTATGGGCTGTTGTGATACTGGGAATGCCATGGAAATTGAAAACTTCACTAATGTAAGCCGCCAAATGTCGTGAAAAGTCATGACCTAAAATAACAAATAAATGACTCTTGTGTTTGGCAAGCAGTCGACAAAACTCATTGGTTGTTTCAAATGAAGGGGCTGTTTCAAAAGGGATTGGCAGAGAAAAATGGGCTTCTTTTAATTTGTAAATAAGTTCATTATAACCTGATAAATTTAATTTTTTGGCTAAACGAATGATGGAACTAGGCGAAGAAAAGCAGTGCTTGGCAACTTCTCGAATACTCAAATCGGCTGCGTTCGTACTTTGTTGATCCAAATAATACAAAATCTGACTTTCTGTTTTCGTTAAATGGTACGTTTCTTTTAAGTAATCTAAGTTCATGAGCAAACCTCCTTTATCAGATTATAAATAATTTTGTGGGAAAAAGGTATCAAAAAATAAAAAAATGAGGTGTTTTTATGAAAAGGGCAACAAAGCAAAGGCTGTCTTTGGCAGCAATCATGGTTCTACTTCTCTCGGGCTGTGGAAGTGTTGGGAAAGAAACCAAAAAGCAAGAACAACAAGTATTACGGGTCGGGATTGATTCGGAATTATCAACGGCAGACGTGTCGTTGGCAATGGATAATACAGCAGCAGATGTAATGAGTCAAGTAGGGGAGGGACTTTTTTCCTTTGACGAAAAAGGAGAAGCTAAACCAGCATTGGCAACTGAAAAAGTACAGCCCTCCGATGATGGTTTAAGCTATACTTTTACGATTCGAAAAGATGCAAAATGGAGTAACGGCGAGCCAATCACAGCAAATGATTTTGAATACTCTTGGAAGCGCACAGTGGACCCCAAAACAGCTTCCCCGCAAGCGTATTATTTTGAAGGTCTAAAAAATTATCGTGCTATTGTTGACGGTGGCAAATCTAAAGAAGAGTTAGGGGTAACAGCCATTGATGACCATACCTTGGAAGTAGAGCTGAGCTATCCTATGAGTTATTTTCAACAATTATTGGCGGTACCAGCTTTTTATCCTTTAAATGAAACATTTGTCGAAAAAACGGGCAAAAACTATGGTACATCAGCTGAGTCAACACTTTACAATGGCGCCTTCACATTAGAAGGCTGGGATGGTACGAATAATACTTGGTCCTATGTGAAGAATAAAAATTATTGGGATCAAGCGAATGTTTCGCTGGATAAGGTGGATGTCCAAGTAGTCAAAGAAGTCAATACTGGGAAAAATCTTTTTGAAGGGAAAGAATTAGATGTTGTAAAAATTTCTGGAGAAATTGTTGCACAAGAACAAGGCAATGCAGCCTTGAAAATTCGTGAAATTCCTGGAACTTATTATATCCAATTAAATACGCAAAAAGATCTTTTGGCAAATAAGAATGCACGTCGAGCGATAGCATTATCATTGAATTCTGAACGTTTAGCTAAAAATGTTTTAAATGATGGCTCAAAAAAAGCACTTGGCTTCGTGCCAACAGGTTTCACTAATCAAGAAACGCAAAAAGATTTTGCTGAGGAATTAGGAGATTTAAATCCTAGTGAACCTGAAAAAGCGAAAGAGTTATGGCAAACGGCTAAAAAAGAATTAGGAATTGAAAAAGCGGAGCTAACCATTTTAAGTTCGGATACAGAAAATGCAAAAAAAATCAGTGAGTATGTTCAAGGAGCTTTAGCAGATAATTTAGAAAATTTAACAGTCAACGTTTCACCAGTTCCTTTTAATAATCGTTTAGAAAAAAGTCGTAGCGGAGATTTCGACATTGTGGTTGGGGGCTGGACGCCAGTGTATGCTGATCCAATCGATTTCTTAAACTTACTGCAATCAAAAAATTCCAATAATTTTGGTAAATGGTCTAATAAGACCTTTGATCAGTTGCTTCAAGAAGCAAACGTAACTTATGCAAATAAATATGCAGAACGTTGGAAAACATTACAAAAAGCGGCTCAATTGGTTGCGGAAGAAGCACCCCTAGTTCCTCTTTATCAATTAACAGAAGCACGCTTAGTTGACGATTCTGTCCAAAATTTAGTCTATGGTCCATTAGGTTCAGGCTATTACAAATCAGTCTCTATCAGTGACAAGTAAAGGTTGGGAAAAAATGAAAAAAAGTCAAGCTGTTCAATTAATTCAGGAACTTTCAAATGCTAATGGTGTTTCAGGTTTTGAAACAGAAGTCGTTAGAATCCTTCAACACGCAACTGCGGATTTTACTATTCAACGGCTAGATGCCATTAAAAATTTATATCTTGAGAAGAAAAATAATCTAAGTGAAGGTCCAGTAGTGCTTTTTGATGCTCATAGTGACGAAGTGGGTTTTATGATTCAAGCAATTAAAGAAAACGGTTTGTTGCGTTTTCTTCCGTTAGGTGGTTGGGTCCCAAATACGATTTCTGCACAAAAAGTTCGGATTCGTAACCGGGAAGGCACCTATCTGCCAGGCGTAGTTACTAGTCGGCCTCCTCATTTTATGACACCAGAGGAACGTCAGCGGCCATTAACCATTGCTGATTTGACGATCGACATTGGCGCTACCTCAAAAGAAGAAGTAATTGAGACTTACAAAATCGATCTTGGTGCACCGGTCATTCCAGATGTGACGTGCTGTTATAACGAACAGACAAATCTTTTTTTAGGAAAAGCTTTTGATTGTCGTATTGGCTGTGCTTGCTTAGTGGATGTCATGGAGGAGTTGAAAGAAGAGACACTTCCATTTAAGTTAGTTGCGACAGTAACTGCACAAGAAGAAGTTGGCGAAAGAGGGGCACTTATTGCCGCAAAACAAGTCAATCCTGATTTAGCTATTGTTTTCGAAGGCTGCCCGGCTGATGATACGGCAGAAACGCCAGAGATGATTCAGTCCGCAATGGGAAAAGGGCCGATGTTACGTTATTTTGATGTTTCTATGATTACGAATCCGGAATTTCAAGAGTATGCACTAGAGATTGCTAAAATACACAAAATTCCTGTTCAAGTTTCTGTTCGAAGTGGTGGTGGAACCAATGGTATGGCGATTACACAAGTTCAAGGAGCCCCGACGATTGTTGTAGGAATTCCTGTCCGTTACGCTCACACACCCCATTGCTATGTGGACTTTCAAGATTACCAAGCGGCGAAAGAATTAGTCATTCAATTAATCAAAAATTTAGATGCTGACAAAATTCAAGCACTGGTTCAGCCATTGTCAAAGGAGTGGAACAAATGAAAATTTATGTGTCATGCGATATTGAAGGATTAGCAGGTATTGCGACATTTGATATGGAAAAAGAAGACACCGTTTTATTCCGAGAATTATATCACCAACATGTGGCTTGGTTGATTGAAGGGATTCAAAAGAGTGCCAAAAATGAACAAATTACAGAAATTACTATTGCCGATTCGCATAGCCGTGGATTGAATTTAGCTTATGCGCGCTTGGCAGAAATGGATGAACGAATTTCCTTAGTGAGTGGCTTTCCTCGCATGGATTATATGATGAGTGGCTTGGATAGTAGCTATGATGTGGTCTTTTTCTTAGGTTATCATGCCGGTATTGGTAAACAAAAAGGGAATATGGATCATGGGTATAGCGCTAGTGTTGCTTATGATTTAAAAATAAACGAATTAGCGATGAATGAAACGACAATTAATGCAGCTTATGCTAGCGAATTAGGTGTCCCTGTTGGTTTAATTATCGGTGAATCAGGCTTAGAGGAACAACTTTTTCAAGAAAAAATGATGCCCGAAGTTCCCTTTGTTTCCACCAAAGAATCTCTGGGACGTTATGCAATCAAAAATAGACCCATGCAACAAGTTCGGGAAGCTATCGTAGCAACTACAAGTCAGGTGTTAACTTCCTTTGCGTTGTCTGAATTACCCCGATATGCCTTGCAAACACCTGCAACTGTAAAATTGCAATGTGTGACGACAGCACAAGCAGATCGCATTGAAATGTTACCAATGATTAAACGCATTGATGGTAGAACTGTTTCATTTGTAGGTGAAACGATGAAAGATGTCATGAATGGAATTGTCGCTGTGGTCGGTTTAGGCGGAACAAGTTATTAAAGTAAGAAGCTTACGGAAAAAACGAATGGACGTTTTTTTCTGTAAGCTTCTTGCTATAGTTATTTCTATTTTTGTTTCTCTAGAATTTCTTTGCTTAAACGTTGTGCAGTTGGTGTCACCGCAAGACCGCCTTCTGCTGTTTCTTTAAAAATTTGTGGCATTTGGCGACCCACTTGGTACATTGCGTGGATGACTTCATCTGGTGGAATGACACTTCGAATCCCCGCTAAAGCCATGTCAGCTGAGATGAAGGCTTGAGAAGAACCTAAGGCATTTCGCTTCACGCAAGGGACTTCAACAAGTCCCGCAACAGGATCACAAATGAGGCCCATCATATTTTTTATCGTAATGGCCACAGCTTGAGCAGATTGATCAGGCGTACCGCCAGAAGCCGCAACTAAAGCGGCACTAGCCATTGCACTAGCAGAACCGACTTCGGCTTGACAACCACCTTCGGCACCACTGATTGAGGCATTATTGGCAATCACTAAGCCAAAAGCCCCAGCTGTAAATAGAAAATCCAATTGTTGCTGATGCGTTAACTTTAAGCGATCGATAACTGCCAACAAGACACCAGAAACTACTCCGGCACTGCCTGCGGTTGGTGTAGCACAAATCAAGCCCATTTTCGCATTAACTTCATTAACAGCAATCGCATTTCGCACGGCTTGTAAAATGGTCTCACCGCTTAAAAAGTTGCCTGAATGTATGTAATCATTTAAGCGAGTTGCATCGCCACCAGTTAGCCCTGTTACTGAGGTAACACCAGCGATTCCTTCAGCAACAGATTGTTTCATAACGGCTAGATTTTTTTCCATTGTTTCAATAATTCGTTCACGAGAATATCCGCCATGAGCCATTTCTGTTGCAATCATTAATTCGCTCACAGAAGGGTACTCTTTCGCTTGAGCTACCAAATCTTCAATTGAATAAAACATCGTATTACTCCTTTACGTTCATTTAGTCAAAATAGTTAACGCTATATATATGAGGGATTTCAGCTAATTGCATGACAATATCACCAACTTCGGCTTGATCAACTTCAATAATCATGATCGCTTTTTCCCCTTTAGATTCTCGGGTAACGGTCATTGTACTAATATTGATATCGCTAGCTGAAAGGATGTTGGTCACCTTAGCAATCATGCCAGGAACATCTTGATGGACAACGATAAATGTTGGCGTGCCCATACTTAAAGACAATTTGAAGCCATTTAATTCAGAAATTTGAATGTTTCCACCACCAATTGAAATTCCTGTCACAGATAGTTTTCGGTCGCCAGAAGAAACCACAATTTTAACGGAATTAGGGTGGTCTGCTTTTTCACTTTTAGGAATAAAACAAACTTCCATTCCTTGTTCATAAGCAATTTCCAAAGAATTGGCCAGTTGCTCATCATCTGGTTCCATGCCTAAAAGGCCGCCAACTAAGGCGATATCTGTTCCGTGACCACGATAAGTTTTGGCAAAAGACTCATATAAATAAATGTCAACGCTATCAGGTTGCTGTCCAAAAATACTCCGAACCACTTTTCCAATTCTTGCCGCTCCAGCTGTATGAGAACTGCTTGGACCAATCATAACGGGTCCGATAATATCAAAAACACTATTAAAGCGTAACTCTTCCATTTCAGCACCTTCTTCATTAGAATATGTTTTCATTGGAAGTCTAACACAAAAAATGGCGGGCAACTAGGCAATCGCTTGTGTTTTAGCGAATAATTTAAATTTTTATTAGAATGAGAGCAAGGGGCCTTCGTTGACAAATCAGTGAAGAGATGCTAAATTCTAGATAATAAAAGACGAAAAGAGGGATTCGTGCGTTGAAAATTTAAGTTAATTTTTTAGAGAAACTGTATAACTTTGCCTGAATATAACAGGTGGAGTGTGCGGATTTTCGGAAATTAGCTTAAAGAATTCAGCCACGGGTCTTTTTGTATACCTTGGATTGATGCCGCTGATTTCCGTAAAGCTGCATCAATTTTGCTTTATGGAGGTATATTTATGTCGAAAATTGAACTAAAACAACTATCTTTTGCCTATGATAATCAAGAAGTATTGCTTTTTGATCAGGCAAATATCACGATGGATACCAATTGGAAATTAGGATTGATTGGCCGCAATGGCCGTGGGAAAACCACCTTATTAAGATTGTTACAAAAGCAGTTGGATTACCAAGGAGAGATTCTTCATCAAGTCGATTTCGTCTATTTTCCACAAACAGTTGCGGAAGAACAACAGCTGACTTATTATGTCTTACAAGAGGTGACTTCTTTTGAACAGTGGGAATTAGAACGAGAATTAACGCTTTTAAACGTTGATCCTGAAGTTTTATGGCGGCCCTTTTCTTCTTTATCAGGCGGCGAAAAGACGAAAGTTTTATTAGGACTTCTTTTTATTGAAAAAAATGCCTTTCCTTTAATTGATGAGCCAACAAATCATTTAGATCTAGCTGGCAGACAACAAGTGGCTGAATATTTGAAGAAAAAGAAACACGGGTTTATTTTAGTCAGCCACGATCGGGCCTTTGTTGATGAAGTGGTTGATCATATTTTGGCGATTGAAAAAAGTCAATTGACACTGTATCAAGGGAATTTTTCTCTTTATGAAGAGCAAAAAAAATTAAGAGATGCTTTTGAACTGGCAGAAAATGAAAAAATCAAAAAAGAAGTCAATCGCTTGAAAGAAACCGCTCGTAAAAAAGCGGAATGGTCGCTGAACCGTGAAGGTGATAAGTATGGCAACGCTAAAGAAAAAGGGAGCGGGGCGATTTTTGATACAGGGGCCATTGGTGCCCGGGCAGCGCGCGTAATGAAGCGCTCGAAACACATTCAACAACGCGCCGAAACACAATTAGCAGAAAAAGAAAAACTATTAAAAGATCTTGAGTATATTGATCCTTTGTCAATGGATTATCAGCCAACGCATCACAAAACATTATTGACGGTTGAAGAGCTTCGTCTGGGCTACGAGAAAAATTGGCTATTTGCGCCAATTTCTTTTTCAATAAACGCGGGAGAAATTGTCGGAATAACAGGAAAAAATGGCTCAGGGAAATCGAGCTTGATTCAGTATTTATTGAGGAAATTTTCTGGGGATTCAGAAGGCGAAGCCACTTTGGCTCACCAATTAACCATTTCTTATGTGCGCCAAGATTATGAAGACAATCAAGGAACTTTATCCGAATTTGCAGAGAAAAACCAGTTAGATTACACCCAATTTTTAAATAACTTACGAAAACTTGGGATGGAGCGCGCCGTTTTCACTAATCGAATTGAACAAATGAGTATGGGGCAACGGAAAAAAGTCGAAGTAGCCAAATCATTGTCGCAATCAGCGGAACTTTATATTTGGGATGAACCCCTTAATTACTTGGATGTGTTTAATCATCAACAATTAGAAGCGCTAATCTTATCTGTGAAGCCTGCAATGCTAGTGATTGAGCATGATGCGCACTTCATGAAGAAAATAACAGATAAAAAAATTGCCTTGAAATCATAAAAACATCTTGAAAAAGTAAAGGGAATCCTGTATAGTAATAGGGTATGTTTTAAATGTACGTTGAGTGGGAGGGGAAATCTCAACCCCATTAACCACGCACGAGAACTTAAGGAGGTATTTTCGTGGCTAAAAAAGTAGAAAAAATCGTTAAATTACAAATTCCTGCGGGGAAAGCAACACCAGCTCCACCAGTAGGTCCAGCGTTAGGTCAAGCAGGTATCAACATCATGGGATTCACTAAAGAATTCAATGCTCGTACAGCTGACCAAGCAGGCTTGATTATTCCAGTAGTAATCTCTGTATATGAAGATCGTTCATTTACATTCATTACTAAAACACCACCTGCTGCAGTCTTATTGAAAAAAGCTGCAAAAATCGAAAAAGGTTCAGGTGAACCAAACAAAACTAAAGTTGCAACTGTTTCAAGCGATCAAGTGAAAGAAATCGCTGAACTTAAAATGGCAGACCTAAACGCCGCTGACGTTGAAGCAGCAATGCGCATGGTTGCAGGAACTGCACGAAGCATGGGTATCATCGTAGAATAATTTTTATTCCACACTTACTCAAAGAAGTAGCTTCTCAGTTCGTTTCATATTTAAAGATATGAAAGACGTGGGAGGTACAACCGTTATAACCACAATCAAGGAGGAAACAAAATGGCTAAAAAGAGCAAAAAAATGCAAGAAGCATTGAAAAAAGTTGATGCTACAAAAGCTTACTCAGTTGAAGAAGCAGTAGCTTTAGCAAAAGATACAAACATCGCGAAATTTGACGCAACAGTTGAAGTTGCTTACAAATTAAACGTTGATCCTAAAAAAGCAGACCAACAAATCCGTGGAGCAGTTGTGCTTCCAAACGGAACTGGTAAAACACAAACTGTTTTAGTATTCGCTAAAGGCGAAAAAGCTAAAGAAGCTGAAGCTGCTGGTGCAGATTTCGTAGGCGACGACGACATGGTTGCAAAAATCCAAGGTGGATGGTTCGACTTTGACGTAGTTGTTGCGACTCCTGACATGATGGCTACAGTTGGTAAATTAGGCCGTGTCTTAGGACCAAAAGGTTTAATGCCAAACCCTAAAACTGGTACTGTAACAATGGACGTTACAAAAGCTGTTGAAGAAGTTAAAGCTGGTAAAGTAACTTACCGCGTTGACAAAGCTGGTAACATCCACGTACCAATCGGTAAAGTTTCATTTGATAACGAAAAATTGGTTGAAAACTTCAACACAATTAACGACGTATTATTGAAAGCTAAACCATCAACTGCTAAAGGTCAATACATCAAAAATATTTCAGTAACAACAACATTTGGACCTGGAATCCACGTTGACCAAGCTTCTTTCTAATTTGAAAGAAAATAATAAAAAAATTCTTGACTCACTCACTTACCCTATGGTAAAGTGAGTGAGGTTAATAATTAACTGTACCGAAGACAGTAGGTGACGCAAGTCTTAATTTCCTACCGAGGACAATTGTTGAGTTATATACAATTCGGTCCCTCTATGTCTACGGTGGCATGGAGTTTTGTTGTTTTACACGACTTTTTGAAAAAAAGCCGATGTAAATAATACTTGGCGAACGAAGTGAGCGAAGTTTCATTTGATTCTTCTACTTTACATATCGTAAACCAAGTCCAACTCCACCATCAAAATCAGGAGGTGAAATAAATGAGTGAAGCAGCAATCGCTAAAAAAGAAACCCTAGTTCAAGCAGCCGCTGAGAAATTTGAATCAGCAGCATCAGTTGTAATCGTGGACTACCGTGGTTTAACAGTTGAAGAAGTCACTAACTTACGTAAACAATTGCGTGATGCAGGCGTAGAAATGAAAGTCATCAAAAACTCAATCCTTTCTCGTGCAGCTAAAAAAGTTGGTTTAGACGGCTTAGACGAAGTCTTTACAGGCCCAACTGCTGTCGCATTCAGCAACGACGATGTAGTAGCACCAGCTAAAATCATCGACGAATTTGCTAAAGATGCAAAAGCATTAGAAATCAAAGGTGGCGTCATCGAAGGAAAAGTTTCTTCAGTGGAACAAATTACTGCGTTGGCAAAACTACCAAACCGCGAAGGTTTACTATCTATGCTATTATCTGTATTACAAGCGCCAGTCCGCAACGTGGCTTACGCTGTCAAAGCAGTGGCAGAGAAAAACGAAGAAGTTGCTTAATTGCAGTCTAATTCAAACAAATAAAAAACAAACAATTTTAATTTAAATGGAGGAAATTCAAAATGGCATTAAACATTGAAAACATCGTTGCTGAGTTAGAAACAGCAACTATCTTAGAACTAAGCGAATTAGTTAAAGCTATCGAAGAAAAATTTGACGTATCAGCAGCAGCTCCTGTAGCAGTAGCTGGACCAGCAGCAGGTGGAGCAGCAGAAGAACAAACTGAATTCACTGTTGAATTAACAGCAGCTGGCGATCAAAAAGTTAAAGTTATCAAAGCAGTTCGTGAAGCAACTGGCTTAGGCTTGAAAGAAGCTAAAGCTGTAGTTGATGGCGCTCCTGCACCAGTTAAAGAAGCTGTTTCTAAAGAAGAAGCAGAAGCTTTAAAAGCTGCTTTAGAAGAAGTTGGCGCTTCAGTAACAGTAAAATAATTATATCGATTTTTAATAGGCTGAAAACCTTGATGCTAAAGGTTTTTAGTCTTTTTTTATTTTATTGACCATACTTTTGACCATACTTTTCAAAAATTTAAATAGGCTGCAAATTTATCGGCAGACCTTTCTTTTTGTTTTTTTGTTACATGTGTGTAAATATTCATTGTTGTGTGAATATCTGAATGTCCTAGTCTTTCCTGTACCTCTTTAACAGATAAGCCAGCTTCAAATAATAAACTACAATGTGTATGCCGAAATCCGTGTATTGTAATGTCGTTAAAATCATATTCTTTACAGATCCGAGACAAAACGGTATTTGGTCGGGTTATATCGATGTAGTTATTATTTTTAGAAGAAAAAATTATTTGTTCCTTTGTTTTAACATGTTGACCATGTATAAGTAAATATCTTTTTTGTTGAGTTTGCCAAGCCCTCAAAGTATTAAGCGTTTCATCATCCAGTGAAATTTTTCGGTTAGATGTATCTGTTTTAGGGGGCGTGGTGACTAATTTATTATCTGAATTTCTTACGACTGTTTTATTAATCTCAATCGTTTTATTAAAAAAATCCACATCATCCCAAGTTAAAGCTAAAGCTTCTCCTTTTCGCATTCCAGTAAAAGCTAGAATCCTGAATAAAGGATAAGTTAAAGGAAATTTGTCTTTTTGGCAGCATTTAAGAAAAGTTTGTAATTCTTCTTTTTCGAAGTACTTTATTTTATCTTTTTTACGTTTTCGATCACCTTTTGAAAAAGTTACTTCTTTCATGGGATTATCTTTAATAAGCTTCATCTTTTTCGCATAATCAAAAACTGCAGATGTATAACTCTTTAAAGCTTTGTAGGTAGAATATTGCTCTTTCCATTTATTAATAATTTCTTGGCAGTAAGCTATGTTATAGCTTTGGATTTTTTTATTTCCGAAATAAACTGAAATGTTTTTATCAAATAAAAACTTAACACGTAAATAGGTGCTTTCTCTTACCGTAGGTTTGTATTGTTCCATCCACATATCTTTTACCTGCGCAAAAGTATAACTAGTCTCTT
This sequence comes from Enterococcus sp. DIV1444a, assembly GCF_051712125.1. Classification (NCBI taxonomy): domain Bacteria; kingdom Bacillati; phylum Bacillota; class Bacilli; order Lactobacillales; family Enterococcaceae; genus Enterococcus; species Enterococcus sp. DIV1444a. Next base: position 2,297,403 of record NZ_JBIOOG010000001.1, on the reverse strand, counting down.
TCAATAACTCTTTATCTGTAGCTAGAACTTCTAGTCTCGCAAGGGCAATTTTTGCCTCTTTCTGCGTTCGAAAACCTCTCTTAGTTGTATACCTCTTTTTTCCAGTTGATGGATCAATTCCAAGGTACGTCTTGAAATACCACGCCTTCTCACCATTTTTCTTTTGATACTGTTTTATCATTGCCATATTATTCAGCCCCTTTCCAATTGACATTTGATAAAAGAGTGAAAAAATTCTTGGGAACATTAAGTAGTAGTTGAATATCTTTAAGTGCTTTTGTTCCAAAAACTTCATGTTTATAAGGAAGCAAATAGTCATAAAGTGCAGTGTTGGGATTTAAACCTATGTTATACATAAGATAATTATTTAACCGATTGTGTAAAGCTGTTTTACTAATGCCGTGTCGATTGACAATCATGTCAAAAGAACATCCATCATCTAGGTATTTGACAAGGCGTTCATCATTTAAGTTTAGTATTGAAGCGATAACATTTGCCTCATCCTCAAATGGAATAATTGATTCAGGATAGTCTTCATCGGATTGTAAAGATGCAAATATTTGCATATATTCACCTTGTTTACAATGAAAATAAATGTGAACAAGTTCATGAAGCAAGGTGAATATAATCCTTTCAGCACAATAAAACTGTTGTAGAAATATTTTAAAATAATTCCCATCAGTCATTGTAAATCCAGAAACTCTTTTGAGATAGGCTTCGGATACTTCAAGAGAAATTAATGGTTCAAATCCATTGATTTTTCTTTTTATTCTGTCGGTATTATCAAAATATATAATATCAATTGGGAAAGAATTTAAGAAAAATTCAATTACTTCTGTGCAGCTAAGATCAATCACAGGTATACTGCTCCATTCTGAAATTTCTTTCAAAAGGTAATTTGCATTTTTATTATAATTTTTATAATCATAAGCGCTTACTCGTCGATACTCAAAAGTTTTGTAATTATACATAAACAACAACCTACTTCCCGCTTTTTCTATCTTTTTCAAATAAGTCCTTAGCAAAATTCATTAATTTGTCCATAGATTCATTAAATTCCCTCTTTTCTTCTTCAGTCATTCCAGCAGTATTTTTTCTGAACATGGTTATAATTTTTTCTTCTTCTGGATCCGCTTTTTGCAATTTGGATGTATCACGCCCCAAAAGATAATCGGTAGTAACATTGAAATAATCTGCTAATTTTTTTAATGGCTCAATTGAAGGGTTTTGTTTATCCCACTTTCCAATAGTACCGTTTGCAATATTGAGCTTACGTTCAAGCTCAGCAATTGTAATTTTTTGTTGAATTGCAAGTTGTTTTATCCTATCTTTAGCATTCATTTTATAGTCCTCCAAAAAAACACACAAAAATAGATATTTAGCTATTGACAAATAGATAAACGGCTATTATACTAAGGATGTACTTGTGAGAGGGTACAAAAAAAGATAGCAGTTATTGCGTCAAAATAGCTAAAAAAGTATTTTTTGTATTTAGTTTATTTGTTATGCACTAATAATAGCTAACTATCTATTGTTTGTCAAGTTGTTTAGGTAAAAATCTACAGGAGGTGATAATCTATGATTTATGAAAAAATTAAAAATTTGGCTATCGATAAAGGGGTTTCAATCTATAGAGTTGAAAGAGATGCAGGGCTAGCTAATGGAGCAGTAAGCAAATGGGGCAAAACAGCTAATCAGAGCCCTTCATCGGAAAGTCTAAAAAAAGTAGCCGATTATTTCGGAGTAACAATGGAGTATCTGTTAGAAGACACAAAATAGGAGGTGTAGTTTATGCATCTAAACATACCTGATGAGGTAATTCAAAATGAACTAGCTAATAATATCACCTTTGTAGTTTTAAAGGAGGTTGAAAAACGTTTGAATTTGTTGACTAAGGTTATTGAATTGCCGCCTTATCCGAACAAATCTCAGGTAAAGAAGATTTTAGAAATCGGCGATGAAAAATTAAGCAGTTGGATTTCAAAAGGCTTGAAAGTGCAGCAATGGAGCGGTCAGGATATACGAATTGAACGATCTGAGTTACAACGGTTTTTAAAAGAAACTTTTGAGACTTAAAGGAGGAAAATAAAATGAACAACTTAGTAATAATGAAAGACCAACAAGCAGTAACAAGTAGTTTACAAATTGCCGAAACATTTAATAAAAACCATCGTGATGTTTTAGCAGCAATTGATGATTTAAAAGAGGGGGTTGCGGAAAATTACGCAGACCTATTTTACGAAGATTCCTACATTCATCCACAAAACAAACAGTCTTATCGCCAAGTAATTATGATCCGTGACGGATTCACGCTACTAGCAATGGGATTCACAGGTCAAAAAGCTTTGCAATTTAAATTGAAATATATTGAAGCTTTTAATCAAATGGAAAAAGAAATTCAACAGCCTAAATTACCAACCTCAAAGCGAGAATTAGCTTTACTGGCTTTATCAGCAAATGAAGAAACAAATGAGCGTGTAGATAATATTGATAAACGATTAGTAGATATCGAAGAAAATAAACTGATTAGCACTGAAGATAAAGGGACGATCGATAGCAGAGTTAGAAAGAAAGTGTACTACTTATGCAAAGAACAACGCTTAAGTCAAGAAGCAAAATCAATGCTCTTTCAAGATTTGGGATCTAGCATAAAACGACTGTTTAATGTTCCTAATAGAGGTCGCATTAAGGATAAGGATTTCCAACGTGTTCTTGAATTTATTGATAACTGGCAGCCGTCATCTGTTACTAAAGAACAGATTAAACAGCTTGAATTAGAAATGTTCTAGGAGGTAAATAATATGAGAAAAATTTATAACTTAAGAAGAATTGCAGTACTGCTTATTGTTTTCGGATTGGGTCTGCTAGTGGGTGGAAACTTTAATCCAATCATCCAAAATGTGTATATTGGATTGTTCATTATTTGGACATTATTTTATGACTTAGCTCTTGAAGATAGAGAGGTAAATAAATGACAAGGAAAGAAAAACTACAGCAAACGAAAAAACTTGCTGATTTATGGTACCAGCAACAAAAAAATCAAATATACATTATGCAACAAAAAGAGAGAAGGGAATTTAGATGTTTAAAGCAGTAGGAAAAGATAGTTTGAAAATTTACGTGGTTGAGGATACGAAAGCCCTGGTATTTCAAAAGCTTAAAGAAAAATATCCAGACACTGCGATAAATAAGGCAGTATTTCCAGAAGCGTTATTTATCCAAGAAACAAAAAAGTGACTTCCGCCGGCAAGCAAAAAGTCACAAACAAAATTAATTGATAGGAGAATTATAGCATGAGAGTGGAAGTGGATTCAATGCAAAGAATTGTCTTAATTGATAATCATTCACCTTATGGATCACTGATTTTTGAAAAGGATGCTATTAATAATCATGTTGCTGTTTACCAAGATAGCGAAGATGAAGAAGTTAGAACAGTATTCGAGAGTTTAGATGAAAGTGCTTATTTTAATCAAGTTGAATTAATCGAAGGACTTCAAAAAGTTATTTCATTACTGAAAGAAGGGGAATAAATGAACGAGAACAGCGAAAATTTAAAAGAATTGTTTGATGGGATGTATAAGCTAAAAAGCAAATTAATTCAACCAAGATTTGACGCAGAAGTTGCCTATACAACGAAAAAAGGTCCAATGAATTTCCAATATGCAACTCTAAAAGCGATTGAAGAAGCAATTAGAAAAGCTGCACAAGAATCCGAAAGCGGAATTGATTTTCAACAAAATGTCGTCAATGAGAATAATGCGTTAAAAGTCACAACAATTATTACTCATGTTAGCGGTCAATATATCATTCATGGACCTTTTGAATTTCCAAACAGTGGCACTAATCCGCAAGGGCTAGGAAGCTTAACAACTTATGCAAGACGTTACTCTTTGTCTGCTGCTTTTGGAATTGCTGCAGATAAAGACGATGATGGCCAAACAGCAGCTGAAAAGAACAGCGATACTTCAAAAGTTGATTTGATTAGCGGTAAACAGTTAGCTACGTTAAACGATCATATCCGACAACTTTCTGAGTTATCGAATTCTGAACTTGACTATGTGCGGAATGAGCTAAGTAAAGAATTGAATGTAGATGTCAATGAAAATATGCCAGCTAGCATGTTCAAGAAAGCTATGGAAGTTCTGAAGCAATGGATACAACAATTCCAACCACAACCAGAAGAAAACATTACATGGGGGCAAAACTAATGACAAACGAATTAACAACAGAATTGCAGTTTAGTGTTGATTTTAAAGCCAGTGAAATTACCATTCAAAACGAAGTGCAGCTAGCTTCGATTGTCGACAGTGCTGTTGAACATTATTCAACAATGATTTTTACAGATGAGAATATTCCCGACGCAAAAAAAGCTAGAGCAGATTTGAAAAAAGTATCTGATTTACTAGAAAACCAACGAAAAAATATAAAAAAAGAATACAGTGAACCTTTAAAAAAATTCGAGGACAAAATAAAAAAATATACTGGAAAAATCAATCTAGTGCGCTCAAGCATCGATGAAAATATTAAGTCTTATGAAGAAACCGAACGCAATAAACGAAACGAAAAGCTTCAAGAAGTAATTGCTGAAATGTCTGAAAATTATGGTGTTGATATCAATGAATTTAAAATTTCGGATTCATGGTTAAATAAAACATCTTTCACTGCTAAAGGTGAATTAACCAAAAAAACTATTGAAGAGATCGCAACAGTAATGTATTCAGTAGCAAAGGAAAAAGAGCGTATCAAAAACGATAAGCTCATTGTTGAAAATTATGCTAAGGCAGTTGGTCTTGACTCGTTTTCTTGGGTCGCATTAATCGATAAAGGGTCTACTGCACCAGAACTGATAAAAGAAATCGATTCAGCCGTTGCTTTAAAAAAAGAACAAGAAGAACGTGAAAGAGCAAAAAGAGAACACGACGAAGCCATGGCTGCTTTGAAAACTGAAACAATCAACAATAAAACGGTTGACACTGCGACAGGTGAAATCATCACGGAAAAAGCGCCAAAAATCAGCAAAAAACAACAAGAGAAAACAGTTACGTTAAGACTAACAGCAGAGCATCAAAAGTTAGTTGCTTTAAACAATTTTATTATTAATAACGGGATTCAAGTGGAAGTGATTGAATGAACCTGAACAATGTTTATTCTGCTGTTATTAAGAGTTTGAAAAACAACTCAATAACAGCAGTAATAAACGAAGCAATAAATATTGAACGATTAAAAACCATGTATTTTGATTATACAGGGCCAAGAGAAGTTGAAATAAGATTTATTGATCCGAGAAAATTTAGTGTTGCCCAACGTCGATTTATCTTTGCAATGCTAGAGGATATATTCTCTTTCACAGGGCAAGAAACGGAAGTGTTAAAGGAAATGTTCTATCTCAGGTTTGAAGCGTTACAAGGCTATGAAATTAGCCTCAGAAACGACTCAACGAACACAATGGACGATGCAACCATTTTAGCGAACATTATCTTGAATTTCATCTTTGAAAATAATATTCCATTTCGCAATGGGTACGATATTTTACCTGCTAATCAGGAATATTACTTTTACAAATGCATCACTAACAGAGTTTGCTGCATATGTGGCAAAACTGGTGCAGACATTGACCATTTTGATAAAGCTCTAGGTCGGCGGAAAAGAAAAAGTGTGGACCACACAGAATACACTTACGCTGGTTTGTGCCGATGCCATCACACAGAAAAACACAACATTGGTATTACAGCATTTAAGAAAAAATATCATGTTAAAGGAATTAAATTAAATCAAGATACCATCAAGAAATTACACATTGGAGGGTAAACATGGCAGACAATAAAAAATATTACTATCTCAAACTCAAAGATAATTTTTTCGATAGTGATGAAATGATTGTGCTAGAAAGTATGCCCGATGGTTATATCTATTCCAATATCTTATTAAAACTTTATTTAAGAAGTTTGAAATATGAAGGGCGCCTAATGTTTAACGAAAGGATACCATTCAACTCAACAATGCTATCACAAGTGACGAGGCATAGCGTTGGAGATGTCGAAAAAGCAATACAGGTTTTTAGAGATTTAGAGCTCATTGAGGTTTTAGATAATGGAGCAATTTATATGTTAGATATCCAAAATTTTATTGGAAAATCTTCAACAGAAGCAGATAGAAAAAGGGATTATAGACAACAAATCAAGAAAGAAAAAGACAGTCTGTTGCTTAATGATGTGACAAATGTAACTACAAACGTCCGGACAAATGTCCAAAAAAAGGGTAACAAATGTCCGGACAAATCTACACCAGAGATAGAGATAGAGTTAGAGAAAGAGTTAGAGATAGAAAAAGAAGATTCAAAACCTTCTCGTAAATATTCTAACGAACATTTACGCCTTGCTGAAAAGTTAAAAAATAATTTAATCAATGATTTTCCAAGTGAAATGAAAAGAGCCAATATTGAAAAGTGGGCTGATACGTTCAGGTTAATCGAAGAACGAGATCAACAGACTATTGCAGCAATTGACTATGTTCTTGATTGGTTACCGACAAATTCATTCTGGTTCGGAAACATTAGAAGTGCTTCTAAGCTAAGAACGCAGTTTGAAAAACTAAAATTTGAAATCAAAAATGAAAAGGAACGTGGCCAACAAAGAGCGACTTACCAGCGTCAAAATGTGAGGGTTGAAAATTTACCAGAGTGGGCAAAAGAACCCAAAGAAAATACTGAAAAAAAGCTTTCGCCTGATGAGCAAGCAGAATTAGACAGACAAATCAAAGAATTCCTGGAGGGGAAATAAATGAACGACAATAAATTATCAAAACATTTAAAACGAGCCGTATCTAAGTTTGAATCAAGACCAATTTTAAGATGTGTCCATTATGATGCAAATGGAAGCATAGCTGCAACAGACTCTCATAGATTATTGCTAATCGAGAACTTCCACAATCACAATAAAGAAATTAACCAAGATATCAGAACAATGGAAATACTCGACGCACCATATCCTGAGCTTGGCCATCTTATACCGAATAAGGCAAAATCAAAAATAAAAATAACAATAAGTTTGTCAGTTTTATTAAGAGCAGCAAAGGCATTAAACACAAATACAGATGAAATAATCGTGATGAAAATTGAACAAGGTAAAATTACTTTTACAAACTTACACGACGAAAAAATATATGGTTCACCAGTGAAAATTGAAGTGAATGCACAAGTTGTTGGTGAATCAATGAAGTTAGGTGTTAATTCACGATATATCATTGATGCCTGTGAATTTCTATTAGATGCAAAAGAGAGGTATGCCGTTGATGATACTGTAATTCATCTTTATTCAGAAAATAAACCATTTACGCTTGAAATCAAAGAAGGTAAGTATCTTTATCTGGTAACTCCAGTGAGACTGAATCTGCCTGACGGAGGTAAATAGATGACTGATGTAAAAGAAAAAGCACTAGTTATTATGCTTAAAGAAATGGAAAAAGAGCACACAAAAGCTGAAGATAAAATTCATAATTGGTTATGCGATCAAGAAGATGAAGAACTATTTAAAGGGGTTCTGAAACAAGGTAAATCAATCAGCAATGCTCTAAATTATTGTGGACATAAAGCTCGAGAAATGGCTATGAAAGGGGTAGCTATTGTAGACGATTTAGAAGTTTTTGATTGGGTAAAAGAATATTACCTATCAGATGAAACAAACGTCAAACAAGAAACGTCACAAGTTGCAACATCAATTAAATCTAAAAATAAACCTGTCAAAGATAAGAAAAAGTCTAAAGAAAAACCAAAAGCCAATAAACCAAAAATCAATGAAGGATTGCAATTAGATTTGCTTGATTTTCTATGAAAAAGAATGCTGATTGGTACGTTGAGAAGAAATTAATTCCTCCTAAAAGTTTTTTTAACTGGTGTGAATCACAAATACCGATTTATAAGTGGTCCAACAAAAATGAAGTGATCGTATCTTCTGACAGAAAATTTGGCCATGTTATAGAAAAAAGGTTAACAAAAAATTCAAGATTAACTTTTGTAGATAAGTTTTATTCATTCGCAATAGTACTTGTTACTTCTAAACGAATCGAGGTTCAGTCTTATGGCTATTGGTTAGATATTATTGACGGTAAAGAAAGCCTAGAAAGCACGTTGGTGAATTTTGAAATTTTCGATAATGATGAATGTGTAAAGATAACAAAATGGGGTAAAGGATATGTTTTTGGACTTACTCCAAATTATGGAGGAATGAGTTCGCCTTATCATGGAACAATTTTTTATAAAAATAATTGGGAGACAAAAGTAAAAAAGATTTCGCCATTAAAATATTTAAAGTTTAAGTATGATGACATTCAAATTTATGAATTAAGAAACTGGTATCAATATCGCTTTGAAATTGAATTTTTGCAGAAAATAAATGCAAAAAAACTAGCAGATGAAGTGATGTATCCGAAGTATTCATATCAGAATGGAACATATAGAAAAGGTGTAGATATGCGGACCTTGAATAAGAAATGGCTGAAAGAAAATAAACAATTTTTCAAAAATTCTAACCGAGATTTTTATGAATTCGAATTAGAAAAACGGATAAAAAACCGGAATGGAAAGGTCGTACCTGGTATTGAAAAGTTCTTGGATTATCATGCCATTAACAAAATTCCGAAAGGTATAGGAATGGTTAAATTTCAGAATTGGGTTATTAAAAATAAAATCAATATGCTTTACTACTTCGACTATCTGAATATGTTAAAAGATTTAAATATAGATCCTACAGGTGATGCTAATTTAATTATTCCTAAGGATTTAAAAAAAGCACATGATAATGCTGTGGAATTGCTGAATCAATTAAAAATCGAACAAAAGAGAAAAGAAAATGAAAAACTACAGCAAGAGTACGAGGAAACGTTGGTCAAACGCTTAAAACTAGAAAGAGTTGTTGGTAATTATGAATTCAAAATACCTCGAGACATTATCGAAATAATCCAAGAAGGTAAAGCATTACATCATTGTGTAGGTGGTAGCCATTACATTGAACGTCACAGTAAGGGGCAAACAACTATTGTATTTGTTCGTAAGAAGAACGACACAGAAACGCCGTTTTACACCTTGGAATATCAAAAAGGGCATATTGTTCAATTGAGAGGTAAACGTAATCAGAGAGCATCTCACGAGGTAGAAACAGCTAGTGAGAAATGGATTGAATTAATAAAAAAAGAGGTGATATAAAAATGCCTTACGTTGTAAAAGTAACTGCATATTTGGATCAACATGGGAATCCTGTATCAAATATAAAAGATGCTAAATTTTTTGAAAAAAAGGCGATTGCAGAAAGTGCTGCATTTGTAACAGATGGAATTATTAAAGAGGTTAGCAAAGTAATAGTTATACCTAAAAAAAATAAAATTTTGAAAACAAAAACTGAACCAATTAAGAAAGAAAAAAGCACTAAAAGCAATCAAGTTTGGATGAAAGCGAGTGAAGAAGATGATTCCAAAGTTTAGAGCGTGGGAGCCAGATGTAAAATATATGAACGATCAAGTACGAGTGACGAGTAATCGATTTGGAAGTGGTGAGGTTTGGGTTGAGGCGACCGAATCTTTTGGGTGGACAGAATTGAGACCAGAGCATCTTATGCAATCCACAGGATTAAAAGATAAGAACGGCGTTGAAATTTTTGAGGGTGATGTATTATATTACATTCCTTTCGAATCGCATATAAATGATAGCATCGTTGTATTTGAAAAAGGTTCATTCTGCAAAAAAATGTTAAGAAATGGAAAATTAACATCTGTTAAATTCATTGACAGCGAAGAATATGAAGTTATCGGAAATATCCACGAGAACCCAGAACTATTGGAGGTCGCAGAATGAGTAAAAAAGCCGTTTGGTTATCAGATATTGAATTCATTGAGATGCATAGTAGCGATTGGGAAAGATTGGAAAGTGAAGCATTTGAACCAGATGAAAGTGCGAAGGCGCAGCTCAACGAAAATCAGCAGATTGTGCTAGATTGGTTGAAAGAATCATGCAAATTAAATGGATTACGTGAAGTTATTGAAATCATGGGATTTTTGCCAACTACTGGTGGAAAAATGAAGTATAAGCAAATAGCTTATGCATATGCTGATTTAAATGAGGTTGAATTAGCTCAAGTATTACAGGCGTTTGGCCAGTGGGCTTTGGAACAGGAGGAAGCGGAATGAGCTACGAAATAACATATGACGAGAACGTCAGCAATAATGTGCAACAAAAAAATATTGTTGTCAATAGTAGGCATTTATACAAAGTTTATCTTGAAAAAGAAGCCTATCGTAAAAATGAGGAGATGGGTATTGATTACACATTAGACATTAAATGTGATGAAACTGGCGTCAATGTACAAGCGGTGTTACCACACGAGGTCCTTTATGAATTAAATAAAATGATAGGCGACAGTCTGAAATTTTAGGAGGAACAGCGATGAATAAACAAGAATTGATTGAAGAATTAGAATGCATAGAAGTTTCTACAGACAGCCTTGATTATTTGAAAGGTGCTGACTATGCCAACGAAAGAGCAATTAATTTAACAAAACAACTAGATGAACCGATAAAAGTTGTTGTTCCGAAGTTTGTTGCGGAATGGCTTGATAAACATAAGTATTCCACTGATATAATTGATCTCTTTTTAAGCGTTGAGTACGCAACTGATTCAGATGGGTTTGTTGCTGAAAAATGGGATTACAGCGGAAAATTTTATGATTGGTTGAGTAATAGTGCAGATATACAGTTTACGTTGTGCGACGCTATGAGGTATGGCTACGAAGTCGAGAAAGAGCCAACCATTCACGAGCTTAAAATTTTACCAGAATACTTTGAAGCAGTTGTTTCAGGTAACAAACGTTTTGAAATCCGTAAAAATGACCGTAACTATCAAAAAGGTGATATCTTACGCTTAAACGAATATCAAGACGGACAATATACAGGTGATGTCCATGTCGCAGAAATAACGTACATTACAGATTATGCCCAACAAGATGGCTATGTAGTGATGGGAATTAAGTGAGGAGGTCAAATAAATGGAACAACTCTTATTAACAAAAACTGGTGAAAACGAAATCGGTATAAATGCTACAGGAATGGATGATAATGAAATTGTCTTCACGTTAGCTGCTGCTTTAATTGGATACAGCAAGGAATTGGGACTAACAGAAGCAATACTAAACGAAAGTATGTCCGTGCTGTGGAAAGATGGTGAATAAATGAAACGCAATTGGAAAAGATTAATAAATAAAGTTAGTGGCATTGCAATAATGATTCTTGTAGCAAAAGCAGCCGTGAGCTATTTCGTGTATAGCAATGACATAACAAGCAGTGACCTCGTTTATTTCCTTTCATGCTCGTTTATTTTGGGGTTAGGGCTATATTTAGGAGGTTCAAGTGTATGAGTTATCCAGAAGTTTATATCTTAGGAAGGCAAGTCGATGGCGTTTATGTTGAGTATTCAGAACCATATCTTTCAAAAAAAGAAGCTGAATTTGATAAGCATCACTATGAAATGGGCCAATCAATGTCACATGATGCTGGCTCTTGGAAAATTTTAAAGTATGGCAGACCAATTACACTGGAGGTGCAACATGGGTAAGAAAAAATCAAAAATTAAAAAGAAAAAGCGTCGCTTGCAAGAAAAGGCAATTGCAAGCGGTACTCAAAATTCTAAAAAATAAAAAAAGTCGGAATCGCTCCGACCAATCACATTGATATTATAACATAAAAGGAGCGATTTAACTTGATTCAATTGTTAAAAGAAATTGATTTCAGTCAGACTAGAGCCAATGCGAGAGCCGTGTTGAAAAATTTTAGGCGTTTGGACCGAATAGCTGGTCGTTCCTTAGTAGATGTTCGATCACCAATCATTACAGATATGCCCAAAGGTATAAAGCATGGTAACAAAGCAGAAGATGCGTTGATCCAGATGATTGATGTCGAAGTAGAGCGTGATGCAATCCTAACGGCTTTGATGTCATTAAGTATAATAAGTCGTCAAATTCTTCACTACAGTTTCTGTGTGCAGGACCATTACTCTAACTACAAAATCGCCAGAGAAGTCGGCTATTCTGAAAGAAGTATTCAAAGAATGAAATCAGAAGCTTTGATTGAATTTGCTGAAGCTTATCGAAATGGTAAAATAATTGCCTATAAATAAAATTTTGGCGGTTTTTTGGCGGAAAGTTGGCGGTTTTTATACGAATTTGAGTGATAATATAGTAGTATCGAAAGTCAAAGAAATGGACACATTACACACTTTCTGGTTTAGTCAACGTTTGCTTTGCCTTTCGATGGTCACTTGCAGACTATACGTTCTCAAAAAACAAAAAGTGAGGTGAAATTCCTCCCTTATTTTTCTACAAGTTTGCAAGTGACACAAATAGTTGCTAGGGACGCAGTAACTACCTGATTCATACTAGGCGAAGTTAGGCATGTTACTCCATTCCAGCATATGACGATAAGAACATTAACCAGATCTCTGCGGCAGCTGCTTACGCACGAGAGCAATTCCTAAACTCATAGAGTAGCAGCTAGGTACGTTTAGGATAAACTTAATCAATTGTTTTTGCTGGTGTTTGATTGATCAGTCATTGTGGGTGGCGTGTAGCATTGTGGTAATGCAACTGACTTCGTGTGAGATAAGATGCAGGTTCGACTCCTGTCACGCCAATAAGTGGCAAAACCACTTAAATAAATTAGGAAACGTCAATAGATGTTTCTACCCTTCACGAGAGACATCCGCTTGCGGGGTGTCTCTTTTTATACATAAAATTACGCAGAAAAAGGCATCTTCCTAAAAAATGGGAATGTTTTTTTAGACAGAAAGGAAGAATAGTTATGATTTTACAATATGCAATGAGATTGAACGAAGAAGGAACAGAGAAAGCAGAACACATCGAGGACGGTGTAACCTCTGTTGCAATCACAGAAAACGAAATAAAAGTTTATTACGAAGACAAACGTGGGGTAAAAAATAGCACTACGTTTTTAAAGGATTGTTCGCAAATTTACAACATGTGGTTACTAAGTGATACGTTTAAAACGTTAAAAAGATTAATTTAGATTAGGTTTGATATAGAAAGGCGGTGAAGTCATGGCCGTAAATGAGATACGTAGTCAACAAAAAGATTTTGTAAAACATTATTTAGCACTAAGAAAGAAGAATGCGACTCAAGCAGCTATCAGGGCCGGATATAGTGAAAAAACAGCAGCTAGTCAGGCCTCGCAACTTCTTAAGAATCCTAAAGTTTTGAAATATCTCGAAGAGAAAGAAGAAGAGCAAACCAAAGCTTTATGGAACGAATTTAAGTTTGATGCTTTAGAAGCACGAGAGGTAATGCACAAAATCATGAAAAATCCCTTAGCTAAAGACAGCGATCGTATATCAGCGGCTAAAGATTTCTTGGATAGAGCAGGATTTAAGCCAATAGAAAAAGTAGAACACTCAGGATCACTCGAAATTTCCGATGCAGCAATCGAAATCGAGCAGTTTTTCGAGGATGATTCTACATGAGCCCTAAAAAGCGAAAATATTTAAACCTAATCAAAACGAATCCGGTAATTTTTGGAAATTTAGTAGGGTTTACCGATTTAGGAGAACTGCACAATGATTGGTTAAAGTCTTTTTTGTTTGAGAAAGACGATCAAACGCTATTGGCTCATCGTGGTTCATTTAAAACAACTACATTGGCAATCGCTATTGCGTTGTTAATGGTTCTTTTTCCCAATAAAAATATTATCTTCTTACGAAAGACTGATACGGACGTCGTAGAGATTATTTTACAAGTGGCTAAGGTTTTATCTAGCAAATACTTTAAAACGCTTGTATTTGCATTATATGGCGTTGAATTAGTGCTTTTGAAAGAGACCACCACGGAAATAGATACCAACTTAAAAACATCTAGCCGAGGAACCTCTCAATTACTCGGTATGGGGATATACGCTTCTCTAACTGGTAAACATGCGGACATCGTTATTACTGATGACATTGTTAATATTAAAGACCGAGTCAGTCGAGCCGAACGAGAGAGAACGAAACTTCAGTATCAAGAATTGCAGAACGTTAAAAATCGCGGTGGTCGTTTTATTAACACAGGTACACCATGGCACAAAGAAGATGCTATATCTAAAATGCCTAACGTCAAGAAATTCGATTGTTACGAAACAGGATTAATTGACAAAGAACAACGTCAATCATTGCAACAAGCAATGACACCATCATTATTTGCGGCAAACTATGAGCTAAAACATATTGCTGACAGTGAATCGCTATTTGCTGCACCAACCTATACCGACAGTATTAATCTTATTTATAACGGTGTAGCACACATCGACGCGGCTTACGGTGGTGATGACAGCACAGCCTTAACCATCTTCAAAGAACAAAAAGATGGAACAATTATTGGATATGGTAGGAAGTGGCAGAAACATGTGGATGATTGCTTGCCTGAAATTTTGCGATTGCATCAACACTACCAGGCAGGAACTTTCCACACAGAAACGAACGGAGACAAAGGGTACTTAGCTAAGAATTTACGTGAGTGCGGTCAGTTTGTTACTGAATATCATGAATCTATGAATAAATTTATTAAAATATCTACTTATTTGCGTAAGCACTGGCACTTGATTATTTGGTTAGAAGATACAGATAAAGAGTACATTGCCGAAATATTGGACTATACAGAAAATGCAGAACATGACGATGCACCAGACAGCGCGGCCAGTCTCCTTAGGACCTTAAGCTTGAAGAATCCACAATCATTAGAGGAACGTATGGACGCTGCCAAGTTCTTCTTTGGATAAAGAAAGGGATGAAAAAGTGAATAAAAAGAATGAAGTAACGTTTTTAAGAAATCACAGGTATCATAAAAATGCGAATGCGGTTTTTAGAATGGCACAGGAAGATTTTGAAAGCCTAGAATTTGATAGTGAAACATGGATTACTCAACTAAAAAGATTTGTTAATCGACATCTTGCTGAACAAGTACCACGTTTAAAAGAGCTTAAACGCTATTACTTAGCAGATAATAACATTAAATATCGTCCTCCAAAAACTGATGAATACGCTGCCGACAATAGAATAGCAAGTGATTTTGCTAGATATATCACTATTTTTGAGCAAGGCTATATGTTGGGACAGCCGGTCCAGTACAAAAATGAAAATGATGAACTGCAAGAAAAAATCGATGACTTCAATAAGCAAAACAACGAAGCCTATCACAACGTACTTATCAAAACCGATTTGTCAATCTATGGCAGAGCCTACGAGTTGGAAACAATTGCTTTACAAGATGAACAAGCGTTTGTAAAACTAGTTAAATTAAACCCAGAGCAGACATTCATTGTTTATGATGATACGACTGACAGTAATTCGTTATTTGGTGTTTATTATTATTCAATAGATTATGGCGATGGGGTGCGTAAGGATTTTATAAACGTTTATACATCTGACATGTTATACATCTATGTCAATGACAACCAGAATAAAAAGGGATTGACATTATTAGACTTTGAAGATTATGCGTTTAATGGCGTACCTATTAATGAATTCGCAAATAATGAAGACCGTACAGGTGCATATGAACCTGTTTTAGATTCAATTGATGCTTATGATTTGTCTCAATCTGAGTTAGCTAATTATCAGCAGGACACAATGGACGCTATTTTGCTTATCAAAGGAAATCCATACACAGGGACTGCTCAAAATGACTTAGATGAAGACGGTAATATTGTTCCTAATTCACGGTTAGCTGTTTCTTTAGCTTTCAAAAAAGCACGAATAATGATTTTAGATGATAATCCAAATCCAAACGGATCAGAACCTGATGCAAAATATCTCATAAAAGAATATGACTCAGAAGGTGCAGAAACTTATAAGAAAAGATTGGTTAATGATATTTTACGATTTACTTTTACACCAGATACATTGGATGTCAATTTCAGTGGTACACAATCAGGTGAGAGTATGAAATACAAGTTAATGGCTGCGGATAATCGGCGGGTTATGCAACAACGCTTATTTGAAAAAGGATTGATGAGACGATTACGACTAGCTATTAATATTTGGCGAATAAAAGGGAACGATTCAACAGCGTATAATGATATTAACAATACGAATATTATATTTACTGCGAATGTTCCTAAATCAGACAATGAGGTTGTTTCATTAGCTAGTCAATTAGTTGGGCAAGTTTCAGATGAAACATTATTTGAAATATTGTCTACAGTGACGGGTGTCGATCCCGATGTCGAACTAAAACGTATTAAAGAAGAAACAAATGATAAGCCAGAACCACGAAGACCTGAAGTGAATAAGAATGAAACGGGGAATGAAGACGATGAACGAGAAGCAGCTAAAAGAATTAATGAAGATGAATGAGAATAATCAAACACTTGAAGCTATATTTTTCGAAACGCAAAGAAGTTTAGAATTTATTGCTAAGCAGGGGAAATATCTTTTTGATAAATGTTTAGATGAGGGGTTTAATGAAAATCAGGCTTTAAGATTCACTATTGGCATTCTGACTGGCGTTTCAAATTAAGGGGCTGATTGAATGACTTCACAGCAATATTGGATAAAGCGTATGGATGAAATCATGGCTTACGTTGATAAAACGGATTTAGATTTCTTCGATGAATTACAATCTATATACACAGAAAATCGTCAGAACATCCAGAAAGAGATATATAAATTTTATACTCAGTATGCTAAAGAAAATAGAATCTCTATGCAAGAAGCAAAAAAACGGCTCATGAGGGAGGACTTAAGTGATTATAGAGAGAATGCCAAGAAATATTTCAAAGCGGCTAAAAAAGACCCGGAATTATTGAAACGCTTAAATGAACAATATAGAGCTGGAAAAGTCACTCGATTAGAGGCGTTACAGCTAGACTTACTTTATCAATTAGGTGTGATGCGCGGTGATCTTGAACAATCATTTAATGACTATTTGAAAGAAGTCGCGAAGTACGCATATAGAAAAATATCTGGTGGAAATTCTGCGAGTACTTTAAATCTACCTGCCTTAGAACAATTAGTGAATACACCATTCAATGGAAAAAACTATTCGCAAAGCATTTGGAGAAATGTGGATGATTTAGCTAATGACTTGAGGAATACTTTAGTTAAAGGATTTGTTAGAGGATTGGGTCCTGCTGAAATGGCAAGGGAGTTAAGGAAAAAATACAATGTAGCGCGTTCAAGAGCTGAAGCAATCATTCGTACAGACGGAACGAATATTATCAATAATGCTACGGCAAAATGCTATATAGATGCTGGTTTCACTGAATATGAATACCTTGCTCATATTGACAATCGCACTACTGAAATATGCAAAGGTCTAAACGGTGTCGTCTTTAAATTAACAGATTTTCAACCTGGTCTAAATGCACCACCTATGCACGTGAATTGTCGGAGTACGATCATTCCAAGTAAAAAAGAATTGAGGGATGTTTAAAATGCTGTTAAGATTTATTGCTTTAATTATTGGCATGCCTTTCTTAGGGTTTTCACTAGCAATAACGATTATGCTGATTAAGACAGGAATTCATTACGAACAAAAAGAAGTACCAGATCCATATGATTACCTCGACTCTGATTATGAAGAGCATTTGAGAAAAGAAAATAGTAATGAAAGAAAAAGCAAAAGTTAATGTGTTAGGCGTAGAATACACAATTTATAAAGAGACAACAGAAGCAGACAAGCCTTTTATGCGCGGTGCAGACGGTGTCACTGATTTTACGACCAAAGAAATTTTTATTAATCAGTTAGATAACGGAGATCCAGATAATTTTCAAGAAATTGATGTATATGAAGCTAGAACCATACGCCATGAAATTATCCATGCTATTTTATTTGAATCGGGATTAGACAATAACGCAGAATGGCCAAGAAATGAAGAAATCGTTGATTGGATTGCTATTCAGTTTCCTAAATTATTAAACATTTACAAAGAATTAGAAGTTGAGTCGTTTTAAACGGCTTTTTATTTTGTCCAGGCGTGGATGACAAAAAAAGCTACGGAAATGAGCAAGCATTGATTCTCAATAAAAGCTATGGAAGGAGAAAGTCAAATGAAAACATGTAATTTATTACCAATGCAATTACAATTTTTTGCTGCAGATAATGGAAATGGTTCAGGTGGAGGAGATAATCATCAGCAACAAAATGAAGACGAACAAAAATCATTGAATCTCGATGAACTAGATGAAGAACAGCTGACTTCAATTAAAGAAAAGTTCGGATTAAAAGACGATAAAGATGTTAATGAGATTATCAAAAGTAAAAAATCACGTTGGCAAAAAGATTTAGAAGAACAAAAGAATGAAGCTGCTCGTTTAGCGAAACTTTCAGAAAAAGAGCGACAACAAGCTATTCTTGATAAAGAAAAAGAAGATTTTGAAAAACAAAAGGCTGAGTTCCAAAAACAGCAACTGTTCGTTGAAAAAGGAAATCAGTTAAAAGATGAAGGTATGCCTTCTGATTTTGCCCATAGAATTACCGGAGAAACAGCTGAAGAAATTCTGGAAGATGTAAAGGCATTTCGTGATGAATGGGATAAAGCTGTAGAAGCAAAGGTGAACGAGCGTCTTGCTAGCAAAAATAAGACACGAGTAGGCAATAATGGTGGTCAAATGACTAAAGCAGAAATTATGCAAATTAAAGACTCTAAAGAGCGTCAAAGAATGATTGCTCAAAATAGAGATTTATTCTAGGAGGAATAACTTATGAAAAATATGTCAAAAACTAATAAAGAACGTTTATTAAAAATGGATTTGCAACTATTCGCGGCAGAACCAGACCTTACAAAAATGGATGATTTAGGGGAAATTAAATCCATTGATTTTGTGAATCGTTTTGAGAAAGGCATCAAAGAATTATTAGAGTTATTAGGTGTAACACGGTTAGAACCTTTATCTAAAGATATGAAAATTCAAATGTACAAATGGACAACGTCATTAAAAGATGGAAATGTTGCGGAAGGCGATGATATTCCTTTATCCAAAGTAACTCGAACTAAAGGAAAATCATTTACAGTAACATTCAATAAGTGGCGCCGTGCAGTAACTGCTGAAGCAATTGCTCGTCATGGAGCATCTATTGCGATTGATCAATCTGACGAAAAATTATTGCGCCAAATTCAAGGTGGAATTAAATCACAATTTGTTAACTTCTTAGGTACAGCCCCTACTAAAATTCAAGCTGAAGGGTTACAAAAAGCGTTAGCACAATCATGGGGGAAACTAAGCACATTCGAAGAGTTTGATGGAGCTCAATTTGTTTCCTTTGTAAATCCTATGGATGTAGCAACCTACTTAGGGGATACAAAAGTCTTAGCAGACGCATCTAATGTATTTGGTATGACCTTATTGAAAAACTTTCTAGGTGCAACAAACGTTATTGTATTAAACGCAATCCCAGAAGGAAAGGTTTATTCTACCGCCGTTGACAATATCGTATTAGCGTACTTGGATATGAAGGCATCTGATTTAGGTGATATTTTTGTGGACTTCGTTGATGAAACTGGTTTTATTTCAGCGACTCGTGGACGTACTCTACGAAATGCAACATTTGAATCATTGTTTATGAATGCTTTAACATTATTCCCTGAAATTCCAGAAGGTGTAGTGGAAGCAACAATTAGTGGTGAAACAACAACGACAACGACAAAACCAACAACAACGACTACTACGACACAAGGGTAAAGTAGGTTTCTGATATGGAAAAGACAGAAAAAGAATACGGTAATCGTCTGAAGGAAATCAAAGTTTTGTTAGGCATTTCTGACGAACTCCAAGATGAATTGTTAACATTAGTGATTCAAGACAGTGAAGAACGTATTTTATCTGTCTTGAATCAATATGCTCAAAAAAATGGAACAGATAAGTACGATGCTGTACCTGATAGTTTGAACTATATATTGAGAGATGTATCAATTAAACGTTTCAACAAAAGAAATAGTGAAGGGACAAGTTCTGACAGCGAAGAAGGTCGTTCTTTTACTTGGGAAAAGAGTTATTTGGATGAATATTTGAACATTTTAGACGAGTATACCAAGCCTGAAATTAGAGCTGGTAAAGGAATTGCGAGGTTTTTACCATGATTTATAACCATCGTTGTAAAATAGTCAAGAATATCACTACTGAAGGGTATTTAGGAGAAGAAGCCAGTTCAAAAGAAGTTAGAACAGTACCTTGTAGTATCCATAATATTTCTTTTGATGAACAAATAGCTTTCTTTGGAAAATACAATAAGAATGCACTTAAAGTTCATTTACAGGGATATTTCTTCTTTGATGAAATTAATATAGACGGTATTTCTAAAAATATTTTTGATGTTAAGTTTCATCGCAATTCAACAGTTGTGATATTAACATGAGCAAAGTTATTCAAATTGTTGGACTGAAGGCATTTGTTCGGGGTGTCAAGAAGCAAACAGGAAAAACAGAACAGTCTATTCATAAAGAACTACAAAAATCAGGATTTAGAGTTGAGAAAAGGGCTAAACAATTAGCACCGGTAGATACTGGATGGTTAAGAAGCAATATATATTCATATATGATGAACAGAATGTGTGTAAGTATAGACTCGCCTGCTAACTATTCAATTTTCATCGAAGAAGGAACACGCTTCATGGCTGCTCAACCTTTCTTGTATCCTGCTGTTAAAGAAGAATATCCAACATTAATGAAGAATTTACAAAAGATAGTTGGAGGTAAATGAAGTGGAACATGCCCCAAATACAAAATTTTTAAAAGAGATTTCTGAAAAATTAAATAAAACGGGAATTCCTATTTACTATAAACTTCCAGGGCCAGAAATTATTGAGCCTTTTTATGTTATTGGCAATCACTTTGACGATGATACAAAAAGTGCAAAATTTGGTGCTGCAATAGTAAACACTGATTTACAAATAGATTTATTTTATCCAATAAATAATAGAGCGGAAGTCGAAGATGTAATATATCAAACCAAGTCTGCTCTACGCACAAAGAAAATTAGTACAAATATTAGACCTGATAACACTATTGGTAGAGAAGTTTATCATGTCGTATTTAAAATATCGGATTATATTTTTTAGGAGGAATTTATATGCCAGAAACAGTAAATAACGGAATTAAAAAATTCCAAGGAACACCTATTAGAGGAAACCGTGTTTGGTACTTTATTCAAAGCACACAAGCACCAATTGGATCTCCAGCCCTATTGCCTGCATTTCAAACAGATGGCACTACAACTATTGGCGGTGACAACATCGATGAACAAACAAAAATGGGACGTATCATTTTAAAGTCAACTGATGAACATAGTATTGAATTGACACAATACTTTGCTCCCGATGATGAATCAATTGATGTTATTGAAGAAGCTAAAAAGAATGGACATTCTGTTAAAGTATGGCGAGTCGTTGTAGACGATACTCTTGCAAAGGAAGAAGGAACTGGAACTAAAGCTTATCCAGCTAAATTTGGTTATGGTATCCCTGACGAATTAGAATATGCTGAAGGGGAAGATTTAGTTGAAATTAGCTACACATTAAATATTGTAGGGAAATTGCAAGACGGAACATTTCCTTTATCAGATGAAGACGTTGCAATGGTCGAAAGTTTGTATCAATTCCAACGCCCAGGAGAAACTACTGGTGATTATAGCAATATTGATAATGGAACAACAACAACCACTACAAGACCTACAACAACCACAACGACAACTCAAGGGTAATTAAAATGAAATATCTATTATGTCAGCCTGCGATTCAAAGATTTAAATGGGAATTAGAAGTGTGTCTTACTAATTTAAAAAAAGTAGGAATTGAAGACATCGTTTTGCTCTTTTCGAAACATGATCCATCAATTCCTGTGTATTTTAAAGAAGAGTATGGTGTAAAAGTGCATACTTATGAGGATAATCGAAGGGATAAAAGTTATATCCCTTCGATTAAGCCTTATTTGTGGTGGCAATATTTAAAAGAAGACCCTAGTAGAGAAAAAGAAACATACTTCTATATGGATTCAGATGTGATTTTTAGAGAACTGATTGATTTCAACAAGTTTAATTTGAAAGAGGATGTTTGGTACTGTTCAGATTGTAGTGGCTATTTAAATATTGATTATATACGTAGCTGCAAAAATGGAGACAAAATATTGCAGGAGATGTCCGATATAGTTGGTGTCAATCTTGAATCACTTGAAACAATTAATAGTAATTCAGGTGGGGCTCAATGGGTTATAACCAATCCGAAAAAAGAATATTGGGAAAAGGTTTATTGTGATTCAAGACGTTTATTCAAGTATTTAAATAACCAAGACAGTAATATTCAAATTTGGACTGCGGAAATGTGGGCTCAATTATGGAATATGTTAGTTTTTAACATAGGCCCGAAAATCGATGAAGAATTAAATTTTTGCTGGCCAACTGATCCAGTCAATAAATGGTACGAAACAAAAATGTTACACAATGCAGGTGTAACTGAAAAAGATAAAGATTTATTTTTTAAAGGAAAATATGTTAATACAAGTCCCTTTGAAGATAGGTTAGATAATATGGCTAAAGATAAAGCAACTATAAAATATATAGAAGCTATAAAAATGGCTAAAACAGGAGGAAATAATATATGTCATTTGCAGTTGAATTAAAAGGGAAACAATTAGAAATTAAGTTTAATTATGGAATGTTATTTAAAGCTAATAAAAAGCTAGGTACAAAAGATGCTCAAGGTAACTCACAAAATGATGGCGCAGGTGTTCTTTTTGTAAAAGTTCTAGAAGAAGATGATGATGCGCTTTTTGATATTATCAAGTTGGCTTCAAAAGACAAAGTAACAGATGAAGACATTGCGAAGTCTGTTCAGGATTTTGTGGAAACTTTTGAAGATGAAGAAGAAGGATACAGCATGGTATTTGAAAAACTTAAACAAGAAATGTTGGATTCTGGTTTTTTCGTGAAGAAATTGAAGAAATATATCAGCAATCTAGAGAAAGCAGCAGATTACTTGAAGAGCCAACAACCGACCGAAGAGATTCAAAATCCAGAGCAGCAAGCAAAAGCGGTCAAAGATTTAGCAGATCGAATCAAGAAAGAAATCTCATAGTGAATTGTGCTAGGCAAGGATTAGTGGATATTCCATTAATTATGTCTTGTTATAAGTGGGAGTTAGAAGCGATTTTAGAAGGATTAGCTTTGAAAAGCGTAGATGAACAAGAACAAAAAGCTCATTATGCGTTTACTTTAAGATATGTTTTGAATGCAAAAAAGCCAAAAATAAAAAAGGTATTTGATAAAGAAAAAATTGAACGCAAAATAAAATCTATTTTTGCTACGACAAACGAAAAGGAAGAAACATACAATCGTGTGGAAAAGGCAAAAGAAGTGATGAACTATTTCAAAAATAAAAAGTGGAGGTGAGTAAATGGCTTTTGAAGGTGCTATTAACGCTGTTATCGGTGCTGATTTGTCGCAATATAATGCTGCAATGAATAAAGTTTCATCTATAGCAAATAAAACTATGAATGATGTTGCTAACATATTACAAAATGGATCTATGAGTACTACTCAAAAAGTCGGTCAAATTATGAGTAAGTTAGCTGATCCGATGCTAAATAGCGTTTCTAAAGTTTTACCACAAACTGTTGCATTATTTGAAAAAGCTGGCGGCGGTATTCAACGTGTAATTGCTGGAATCGGCGAAAAAATACCACAACCAATTAAAAAAGGGATGTATGCTGCCAAGAATGCGGTTGTAAGTTCAGCTAAAGAAATGGGAGCTGGACTATCACAACAAACATCAATAATTGGTAAAGCATTTTCGACAGTTGCTTCTAAAATACCACAGCCTTTTAAAAGTGCATTTAAAGCTGTTGAATCAAGTGCTAGTGAAATAAGTTCAAAAATTACTACTTTGGGAACTAATATAGGTTCGAAATTAACTGGAGCGTTTAATAGTGCTGGATCAAAAGCGTCTAACGCACTAAATAAGATGGTTTCAGGAACCAATAAAGCAGGATCAGCAACAGATGATTTAGTAAAAAAAATCATAGGTATTGGTGCAGCATACGCGGTAGCTCAAAAAGGCATATCAGCACTTTCTAGCGGATTTAAAGAAATTATAGGTGACTTGAACCAAGGCTCAGCTACATGGAAAACTTTCAATGCTAATATGGAAAATATTGGTAAAGGAAAAGATGAAATAGCATCTGTAAAAAAAGAGCTACAGGATTTTGCCACTAAAACAATTTATTCTGCTTCTGAAATGGCTACTACATATAGTCAATTAGCAGCTGTAGGAATAAAAAATACTGACAAATTGGTTATGGGTTTTGGTGGATTAGCTGCGGCAGCTGAAAACCCGACACAAGCGATGACAACGCTAAGTCAACAAGCTACACAAATGGCTGCTAAACCGATGGTTCAATGGCAAGATTTTAAATTGATGTTAGAACAAACTCCTGCGGGTATTGCAGCTGTTGCTAAAACTATGGGCATGTCAACCTCTGAAATGGTGACTGCGGTTCAAGATGGGAAAATTGCTACTCAAGATTTCTTTGATGCAATAACTAAAACTGGTACAAACGAAACGTTTTCAAAAATGGCTACCGAATATAAAACTGTCGGTCAAGCAATGGATGGCTTAAAGGAAACAATCACCAATAAATTACAACCGGCTTTTGATCAACTGTCTCAAGTAGGGATAGAAGCAGTCAGCAAATTAACAGATAAAATTGGTGATTTTAATATGGATAAAATATCTGCAGCAGTAGATGTTGCTACAAATGTTTTAAACCATTTTATCAATGGCACTGATTTGTCTAAAAAAAGTATTGATGCTTTAAAAGGTGCTATTCAAGGACTATTACCTATAGCTGCCGTATTGGGAAGCGCGCTAGTAGTCAGTAAAGCAGTTCCTGCAATTGCATCTCTTTCAAGCGGATTTTCAGCATTTTCAGGAATATTAGGAGGTATGATAAGCGGACCGTTCAAAATGTTTAGTTCTGGATTAACAGGTTTGATAGGTTTAATTCCTAAAATAGGAAGTAGTTTATCCATGGCAAGTTCTGTTGGTATGGGAGCCTTAGGTGGCATGACTTCTGCAATGGGAACTATCATGCAAGTAGCTTTATCAGCTATAGGACCTGCAGCTATATTAGGATTAGTTATAGCTGGATTGGGACTAATCAATAATCAATTTGGAGCACAAATTGACAAATTATTAAAGACGGTAACTACAAAAGGCCCAGAAATTATAACTAATCTTGTTAATGGTATTACCTCACAATTGCCACAACTTATGCAAAGTGGCACTGAATTAATTGCTAAACTAGCCAGTGCTATATCTACAATGATTCCAGTAATCATAGATTCAGGTATGAAGATTATTGGAAGTCTTGTACAAGGTGTGGGACAAAATGCACCGTCTCTTATAAATTCAGCGTTAGAAGTTATTACTTCATTTTTGAGCTCCATAGCAAGTGCATTGCCTGAATTATTAAAAATGGGAATGGAACTTTTGCTGAATATAGTTAAAGGAATCATTCAAAATATACCGAAAATAGTTGAATCAGTGAAAAAAATCTTGGATTCGTTTGTTAATTCTGTAATGGAAAATCTACCTCAAATTATAGATACGGGTATTCAGATTCTTCAGAATTTAATTGATGGTCTTACTCAATTACTGCCACAAATTTTACCTGTCGCATTAAACGCAATTCTCACATTAATCCAAGGTTTAATGGATAATATACCTAAACTTTTAGATGGAGCAGTCCAAATAATAAATTCATTATGTAATTTTATTGTAGAAAACTTACCTATGATTCTAGACGCAGCAATGCAAATTATTATGGCCTTGGTTAATGGTATTGTTGAGAATTTGCCAAACATCGTTTCTTCGGGAATACAAATCATTATGACGTTGATTGGCACGGTGATCCAGATGCTCCCACAAATTATTGCTGCTGGGTGGGATATTATTAAAGCTCTTGCTGGTGCTATTTTAGAGGCTATTCCTAATTTTTTAAAAGGAGCTTGGGATGGTATTAAAAATGGGTTTTCAAATTTATGGAACACAATAACGGGTAAGTCATCTGAAACAAGCTCAAAAGTATCAAGTGATGCTACTACTACTGCTACAAATTTGAGTTCATCTTATGGACAAGCAAGTTCAAATGTTTCTAATTCAATGAACAACATGAATCTAAATGTAGGTAATTTGAGTACACAAGCCTCAAACAATGCAATTAATGCTTCTAATGCAGCTAAAGATGGTACGTCTTCAAACTATAATCTACTAGCTACAAATGTATCAGGAACGATGAATAACCTTAATAGTGTAGTAAATTCAAATTCAACTAAAGCAGCAAATGCTGCAACAAAAGAGTCTAATAGTGCACTAAATGGTGTCTCTAGTGACTATAATAGTATTTTATCTAATGTTAATCAGGCTACCTCGGGTACTGCGAATGCTGTTGGCACTAATATGAATCAAGCTACCCAACAAGCTTCTAGTGCCTCTAACCAAATGTTTCAAAATGTATCAAATAATACACAAAATATTAATAACAAATCTTCGCAAGACATTTCACAGATGTCAAACAATGTAACGAAGTCCATGAACTCAATGAAGTCAAATGTGACAGGTACAATGAATAGTGTTGTTAGTACTATTAATGGGGGATTCAGTAGGATAAATTCTGCAAATACTCAAGCATTCAATTCAATGGCAAATAATGTTCAAAATGGTATGAATAGAATGAATAGTACCGTTATGAATAGCATGAATTCAATGACAAGCATAATGATTTCTTCCACGAGTCGAATAAACTCCATTTTTAGTGGATTGACTTCAACGCTTTCTAATATCGGTTATAATGCAGGTATAGGTTTGAAAAATGGTTTAGCAAATTCTGCGGGTTCTATTTACGCAACTGCTAGTAATATAGCTAGTAACGTAGCCCGTACTATGAGGAAAGCACTGGATATTCATTCGCCATCACGTGTTACCGATAAAATTGGGGGATTTGTTGGGATGGGTTTAGTTAACGGCATGTCAAGAATGCAAAAGCAAGTTGATAGACAAGCGTTAGCATATGCAACATCAATAAAATCACAAGAATATGAAGCAAATTCTGTTTTAACGGCGGATACTAGAAATGTCTCTAATAAGCTTTCTTCATCTATGAATGAATTAAGCGAAGAAGTTAAAACTAGTCAATTACAAGAACCAGTATTTGAAGTTCATACCGAACTTGTTGGAGATAAAATATACACAATTGTTAAACAAAAAGAAGCAAGAAATCAAAATAAAGTTAATTTGGTTAACAAGAAATAGAGGAGGACACTATGGACTTAAAAATAGAAAAGGAAAACTTATCTACAAGGATGTCCTCCCTAGGTGTCCTTGTGAAAGATATTGATTCCACTAATTCTATTGTTGAAATTAATACTAAAAAAATAGACGGAACTAACCGAAGTCTATTTTTTGGAGCCACTCATAGTGAGAAAAAAATCACTGTGAGTGGTTATTATTATGTAGAAAATGAACTTCAAGATGAGTACATGAAAGATAAATTGAATGGTACTTTTGCAGACACAGAACCATTTTATATAACTAAAATGTATACTAATCAAAGCTTATATGGTTATGAGCGACCTGGAGAAAAGCAAGGTTTCGATATGTTGAGAGTTGATAAGCAACGTCAATATCATTATAGATATAAAGTGTTATTAGACGGAGAAATCAATTATGATTTTCAAGGTTTTAGTGATGTAGGCCTTCTATACGAAGTATCACTAACATTTAAGACGGTAGATTTACCATTTGGAATTACCATCCCTGATGATATAGAAATAACAAATTCTAAAATGATTGAATATCGCGGTACTGTTCCTTGCAGTCAATTAGAGTGGCCGTGGAAAGTGCAAATTATTGCAAAAAAAAATTTAGGGGCTGAATTTAAATTATCCATTGATGGACGTGAGTTCAAATATGTTGGTAAAAGAAATATTTTATCTGGCGATAAATTTTTATTAGAAGGGACATCTTTTACTCTTAATGGTTTAAATATTAATGATCAGACAAATATTGAATATTTTATTTTAAAACCGAATGAGGTTGGTTTTATACCATTTTCTACATCTTTTAAAATTGGCGAAGTAGAAATAAATATACTGAATAAAGTTGACTTATATAGATAAGGAGTAAGTAGTGATGGTTAAATTCATAGATACAGACGGAAATACTTTTATTGCATTGGCAGATATATCTTTCGTTAGAAGGTTAAATGGCGAAAAATCAATTAGCGGTACCATATATACTAATAATGATGTCTTGCACAGAATAGACAGAGGGTGGCAAGTAGAATTTGAAAATGAAAAATACTATTTAACTTATGCCATGCCAACTGATCATGGAAATAACATTACGGTTGAATTTGATGCCATACATGAATTTTTCTTTAAGATGGGTAAATCATGCATATATGATACTTTAAACGGTTCAAATACTGCAAAAACTTATCTAGATTTTATTTTTAAAAATAGTGGATACACTTATTCATTAGCTACTACTATACCAGCATTTGAAAAAGAAAACTTCGGAATGAAGAATAGATTGGCACTATTTAATGACTTTATAAATAGTACTAACACCGAATTTCAAATTATTGGTAATGACCTTTACATCGTAGATAAAATAGGTAATGATTTATCAACAATTGTACGTAAAGGTTTTAATATGCAAGAGTTAGGATTAGAGCACAATATAAGTGATTTTGTTACGTATGCGAAAGGATTTGGGGCATACAAAGACCCAGATGATGTTACTAAAGGAAGATTAATAGTTGAATATACCAGCCCGCTAGCGGAAATTTATGGAAAGCTTGAGGCAGACCCAGTTGTTGACGAACGCTATACTAAAGAAGATAGTTTTCTTGAACATTTAAAGGAAATTGTTGAATCATCTTATAGTATTTCTGTTAATTTAACCGTAGAAGATTTGAGAAAAGCTGGGTATCAATATGGTTTGCCTGAACCAGGAGATTACATTATGGCTGTTAATGAACAGTTAGGTTTTCAACAAAAGATAAGAATTGTCGGTGTAGATGAAAGGTTCAATGTTACCGGTGACTTAATTGAAAATAATATTACATGTAATTCAATTAATTTGATAGAACAAAAAAATAAAGCTGATGCAAGCAACTCTAAAAATTGGTCAGATATAGCTAACGGCGTAAAGCCAATCCCGGAAGAATGGCTAACAGATGCTATACAAAGAGCAACATCTGATTTAATAAACTCACAGTCAGAAGTTAAGTATACAGAAGATGGAATATTGGCTGTTGACAAAAATAATGGTAATCGAATCGTTATTTTAAATTCTGCAGGAATAGGTGTTACAACTGATGGTGGTAAAAGTTTTGAAAATGCGATTACCGCAGATGGAGTTAATGCCACTGCTATAAACACAGGTATTTTAAAAGCAATAGCTATCGATGGTGTAACAATAAACGGCTCAACAATAAGTGGTGGCAAGCTTATTCAGAAGAGTAGTGATTACACTGCAACAATTGAAAACGGCACGATTATTTGGAAAAACAATAAAACTAATACAGACTTCTTCAAGATTAGGCCAGGGGGAGCAAAAAATGATACACAAGACCAAAATACTATAGCGATTCAAGCCTTACAGAATGATACTATCTATTTTGGAAAAGATGATGATTGGTGGAAGACTAAATCTTCAGTTTTTAGGTTTTCTCCAAGTACAGGTAATTTAAATATAGATATGTTGAATTCAAAACCATTATCATCAAATGATGGTGGAAATGTTAATTTATATGCGCATGCAAATGGAAGTGTGATGGATTATAGCAAAAGACAAGCTATAGAATTAACTTTGGATGCTAATAATAATATGCCGATGGTTAGATTGGGAACAACTGGAAAATGGAAGCCTTCTTCATCATCTGTAGAAAATTCATACTCTTTATCTATGAATGACTCATATATCGAACTTACCAATTATAATAAAAATACTTCTAACAGTAGTAGAGTTCAAAATAGCATCATGATGTATGTCGGTAATGGCATTAATCCAAATTCTACTTATACAAGCATAAGTTCATCAGGAGCGGTAAGAGTTTCAGCAAAAAATTTCACTGTTTCTGGCACTAAAAATGCCACTGTTAGAACTGAAAATTATGGAGATAGATTGCTAAATGCTTATGAAACACCAGAATGTTATTTTGCTGATTATGGAGAAGCAGTTACTGATGATTCTGGTAAAGTAAAAGTTAATATAGATCCTATATTCTCAGAAACTATTGTAACAACACATTACATGGTCTTTTTAACCCCTACCAAATTAACAAAATGTGCTGTTATCCATGAAGATACAGATCATTTTGTTATCCAGACTGAAGAACCAAATGTATTAGTTAGATGGAATATAGTAGCACATAGGTTGGATTATCAAGGAGTTCGTTTGGATATTGATGAAACTGCATCTAATTCTCGTAAAAATAATGAAAATTAATTACAATCGAATAACAGATAAATTTGACGAACGTTACAAAATCGAAAACAAAAATGTCAAGAATTACTAAAGGAGGCTTAATAATGAGTGACTTGTTAAGGTTCGATCTTTCAAAGAATTCGATTGGAAGACCAATTGTTTTTGGTCGAGTTGGAGACGGCGAGAGCCTTTCGATGAGGGTTCAAATATTTAAAGATGGAGCTCCCTTCGATTTGACTGGCTGGGTAGCTACTTTTGAAGGAGTAACCCATGAAGAAAGAACGAAAGTTTTTGATTCAGATGGAATAGAGGTAACAAATGGAAAAAATGGTGAATTTACCTATACTTTTCCAAATATGGCATTTGCTGTGGCTGGTTCATATGAACTAGCATATTTTTCTTTCATGAAGGATGATAAGAGAGAATCTACTGATGATTTTGAGATTACGGTATACGGGAATGCTGACATTGATGCAGAAGAAGCAAAAACTATAATTACTGAATACAACAAATTAGTTAAAGCTTTAAATGAAGCTTATCAATCTGCATTAGAAAAAATGAATACTGATTATGATGAAGTTATTAAGCAAATTGAAACAATAAAAACAGAAATGAATAAGTTACAAGTTCAAATTGACAAAACGGTAAATGATGCAGAAGGCCGTATTTCAAACATTCAAAAAGCAGTAACAGAGGCAATGAATAAAGCCCTAGAAGAACTACACGCAGCAGATTTTTACACGAAAGCAGAATCAGATAACAAATTTATTCCTAAATTATCGGCTGAAAGTGGATTATTTGTCAGAAAAAATTCTAAAATATCAGATTTAAATGATGCTGTGGAACCAGGTATTTACTCGATTCCAGCTATAGGAGTGGAAAATAAGCCATTACCAAACTCAGGAAGCTTGATTGTTAGCAAAGATCCAGGTGGGGTCAGACAATTATTTCAAACAGAACGGACAGTATTTATTCGCCAATTTGGTGGAACTCCTTCAAGTTGGACAGATTGGAAAGAGGTTGCATTTGCAGCGAATGTTGTAAACTTAACTGAACCCCAGCGTATAGGTGGGACTAAAGAATTTTCTGAAACTCCTTTAGTAAATGGAAAAGAAGTTGCTTTAAAAGAAAATACGTATACTTATAAAAAATCAGGACTTGATGAAGTAGAAGCTGCGTACAGAAGTGCTTTTGGAGCAGAAACCAATATTCTTTTAGTTCGTAAGGGAAATAAGGTCGATGCCTATTTGCGGGTAAACGTGACGGATGTAGAAAAATTAAAGCCAAACATGGTCCAAATTTTTAAAATTCCTAAAGGATTTATGGTTGATCAAGAAATGAGAGCAGGGTATTGGAATACCGCATTAACAACTGTACAATATACGTTCCCTCAAGGTAATTATGCGGCTTTATATGAGGAAGGCGTGAAGGGAATTAGATTTTGTAGTGACAGAAAAGGGAATCATTATGTTTGTGGTAGTTGGTACACTGCAGATGCTTTCCCAGAAACATAAATGATAATGGAATTAATGAAAGATAAACCGTTTAGCGAAAGCTAGGCGGTTTTATTTGTAAGTAGAAAGTAGGTGCATGATGAACTTAACACTAGAACAATGGTTAGCGCTGATTACATTTTTAGGCGGAATTATCTTCGCATTAATGAAATTCTATCATGTCTTCTCTCAATTAGAGGATAGCATGAAAGAACTAAAACAAGCTGTTGACCGATTAAATAACCATGAAGTGCGCATTAGTCGATTGGAAGAACAAAATAAAACTCTCTTTCGGGGAATTGGAGGAAACAAAAAATGATAGATTGGAAATCAAGAATAAAAAATAAACAATTCTGGTTGTCCCTAATTCCTGCAGTTTTGCTACTTATTCAAGTAGTCGCATTACCTTTTGGGTATAAATTTCAAATTGATGTGATTAATCAGCAACTGCTAGATATCGTCAATGCATTGTTTGTTGTATTAACTATTCTAGGAATTGTGACAGACCATACAACGCCTGGATTATCAGATAGAAAAGGAGACAAATAGATGAAAAAGAAAATTTTAGCAGGAGCGCTTGTCGCTCTGTTTTTTATGCCTACAGCTGTACTTGCCGCTAAAGGAGATCAAGGTGTGGATTGGGCGATTTATCAAGGCGAACAAGGCCGTTTTGGCTATGCACATGATAAATTCGCTATTGCCCAGATTGGTGGCTACAATGCTAGCGGTATTTATGAACAATACACATATAAAACGCAAGTAGCAAGTGCTATTGCACAAGGTAAACGTGCGCATACCTATATTTGGTATGACACTTGGGGAAACATGGACATTGCGAAAACAACAATGGATTACTTTTTGCCACGTATTCAAACACCTAAAAATTCCATCGTTGCATTAGATTTTGAACATGGAGCGTTGGCTAGTGTTCCAGATGGATATGGAGGATATGTAAGTTCAGATGCCGAAAAAGCAGCAAATACAGAGACAATTTTGTACGGTATGCGCAGAATCAAACAGGCTGGCTATACTCCAATGTATTACAGCTATAAGCCATTTACACTAAATCATGTAAACTATCAACAAATCATCAAAGAGTTTCCTAACTCTTTATGGATTGCTGCGTATCCTATCGATGGTGTGTCACCATATCCATTGTATGCTTATTTCCCAAGCATGGATGGTATTGGTATTTGGCAATTCACATCCGCTTATATTGCAGGTGGTTTAGATGGTAACGTAGATTTAACAGGAATTACGGATAGTGGTTATACAGATACCAATAAACCAGAAACGGATACGCCAGCAACAGATGCAGGCGAAGAAATTGAAAAAATACCTAATTCTGATGTTAAAGTTGGCGATACCGTCAAAGTGAAATTTAGTGTTGATGCTTGGGCAACTGGCGAAGCTATTCCAGATTGGGTAAAAGGAAACAGCTACAAGGTGAAAGAAGTAATTGGGAGCAGAGTATTGCTAGAAGGCATCTTGTCATGGATTAGTAAAGGCGATGTTGAATTATTGCCAGATGCAACAGTTGTTCCTGATAAACAACCAGAAGCAACTCATGTGGTACAATACGGTGAAACGTTATCTAGCATTGCTTATCAATATGGGACAGACTATCAAACGTTGGCGGCATTAAATGGATTGACAAATCCAAATCTTATTTACCCTGGACAAGTTTTAAAAGTCAATGGATCAGCACTAAGCAATGTTTACACGGTTCAATACGGTGATAATTTATCAAGTATTGCAGCTAAGCTTGGTACGACTTATCAAACCTTAGCTGCATTAAACGGATTAGCAAATCCTAACTTGATTTATTCTGGTCAAACATTGAGCTATTAATTCTTAAAAAGCGCTTGCATAAATTGAAATATAGAGTTAAAATAAATTTATCCAATAGCAAATCTTTTTCATTGTAACTTTTTTTCTTTTACGAATCACTCGATTTTTAGAGTGATTCAATACATAAGAAACACCTACCGCAGATGCACATTACTTCCCCAAGTAGTTGTCTGTGTGGTAGGTGTTTTTATAATATTACCTTGAAATAATGAAAACGTTATAGTATATTAGACCTACAATAAAGGAGTCATTCACTTAAACCGTCCTTGCCAAGGGACGGTTTTTGTTTTACAGGAAAAATTCTATATAGTATACTTTCTGTAGTGATGACATTCACTACAGAACCTCAATTAATGGCAAAATCACTCACCGTCATACGACAGATTGTGGGTGATTTTGTTTTCAGGACCATTAGCTCAGTTGGTTAGAGCAAACGGCTCATAACCGTTCGGTCACAGGTTCGAGTCCTGTATGGTCCATAAAAAAATCCAACCTAAAAAGGTTGGATTGATAACACAACTATTTGAAAACACTGAAACGGAATATTATATCTAAGATTAAGATTGAAAGTACTATCCAAAATGCAATTCGTTTTTGAATTGGTTTTCTGTCGTGGAAAATGCATCTAATTTGCTCTTTTCTTTTTGTTATTCTATGTTTTATTTTAGCCATTGCAGTGCTCCTATTTTTTTGAAGTAAATGTGTTTCCACAATTTTTGCAGTGCCATTGATTTTTCCCTTTTTTTCCAGCGAATCCAGCCAATGTACCCACGCCACCTGTTAAAATTGCACCACCTGCAGCTTTACCTACAGAAAAACTTTTACGGTTATTTTGCATAAATTCTACATTCATACTACGACATTTAGGACAGTGA
This sequence comes from Enterococcus sp. DIV1444a, assembly GCF_051712125.1. Lineage (NCBI taxonomy): Bacteria > Bacillati > Bacillota > Bacilli > Lactobacillales > Enterococcaceae > Enterococcus > Enterococcus sp. DIV1444a. Next base: position 2,262,678 of record NZ_JBIOOG010000001.1, on the reverse strand, counting down.
ACCCCGTTATGAAACATGGGTGCTTTTTTATCTTTTTTCTTATCGATTGTTTTTTTTCTTTCTTCAGCTTTTTTGATTCTTTCTGGATCATTTTTCCATTCTTGGAATGAATCAATACTTTTCTCAGTAGCCTTTTTACTAACATCTAACGCTTTTTTTCCAACTTCTTTCCAATCCATAACATACACTCCTGCTTATTAATTTAAGTCAATTCTATCACTTAATAAAGATTTTATAAAGAAAAGTATTATTTTAATAAAATGACCATACTTTGACCATACTTTTTATGAAAAAGTGGAACTTGTCAGAAAAAAATTAACTAAAGAAATACCGGTATTAAAGCGTCTAGAAAGAATTAGAGTTCGTCAAAAAGTACAAAAATCATAACAGTAAAATAATTCATTCAACTTTTGAATGTTTGAGAACCCTTGTGTGGCAAGGGTTCTTTTTTTATAGCAAACGGTAGTTGTCTTTTGCTAAAACAACTACCGTTAGTAAAATATCTATAAAATTTAATTGTTTACTTTGACAAATTAACAACAATACAATCATCTACCACTCTGATAGAATCTTTGCTAGGCCAGACGTTCATTTCCGCTTGTAAAGCTTGGTGTTTTTCAAAATCTTCTGGTGTAGGATCATTAAAATTTAATCCAAATGTTTTCATATAGAGTAAAGTATTTAAACTAGTATGCACCGAGTTAGGCATGAATTCAAATAATGAGACACCGTTTGTTTCACCTTTTATATTTGAAACATTCCGAGGAGAACGATTTCCATACATTAAAAGTTTATAGGATTCTGGATTCTCAATTTCCATTGAATAAATATTATTTGTAATCATTTCCGCAGTACGTAAATCTTCTTCCGCTGTTAGATACTCAGAATATTCTAGGTTGGTTGTTTCCCGAACTTGAATAAAAGTAAAGAGAATTACTATGCCAATTAATAAATGTTTAAGCACAAAGTTATATCCCCAGTAAATCATAATAAAGATGAGTAATAACGCTAAAACAGCAGGGAAGTTAGGTACTTCACCTCTAATTGCTGGACGTTTTCCACCTAAAATTGTAAACATGAGTGGAGTGATTAGAATACCTAACAAGGTAATAAAGATGAAGAAAACATTTTTGCGTTTTAGATAGGACATATTAATTAATACAACGGCCAGTAAAATAACACATATCAAAAATAACGGTGTAAAAAAAGTGTCTCCGACTGGAGGGAAGAACAGCTCTTTGGCGTAATCTTTAATATCATTGATAGAATCTATCAAGGGACGTTTGCCCCAAAGAATCATATTATCTAGATAGGAGCTTTCAACGTTTAAAAATTTTTTCGCTAACATCGTCATTAGTTGAGATAGAACGAGAGATGAAATAGCTAGTAGAATAAAATGACCAATTTTGAAGGCATAGTCTTTAAAAGAAATTTTAAGATCATTCAACTGAGCAAAATACAATGCCATTAAAATCTTGAATAAAATTAAGGTACACGCAAATACAAAGAATGATTGGTACATAGTAAGTGTAAACGTCAGTAACAAAAAGCCAAATAATTTAAAAATTTTATTGGGAATATGGTAAATAGCAATGAGAGATAGTATAACCAAACAGATACCTAATGAAAATTCAAAATTTTGTAGGACGAAGTAAAATTGTTCACTAAATAATTGACTGGTTGGAAAAATACTTGGGATAATATATAAATACTTTTTGTTATAAATCTGCTTAGTTGAAAGATCAACATAATAGCATAACAAGATAGTGGCGATAGCAAAGAAAATAATAGCTAACAAATTTAAAAAATAAACATTTACATAGTTGTATGTTAAAAGCTTTAAAGCTACTAATCCTGGTCTACCAATGGAAACCCAATGTTTTAAGTAGCCTCTGTAGTTAGTCATTAAGTGCATAGTATCAATAGCGTAAGTATTGTTAAATAGTTTAATACCATAAGTAGCAAAGACAATTAAAAAGCTGTAGATGGCTAAACCTTTGTTTTCTTTAATAAAATGTTTCATTTTTCTCTCCAATATTGTTTATTTGCTAAAACTTGTAAATTATTTATTGATTTTAATTAGTCTATATATCACACTCCCACCTATAATAAAACCCTAATTAATTATAAAATAGATAAATTATAAGAACTACCTAAATTTGAAAATTATTAAATAAATCGTTTTTTTCTTTAACTACAGATAAGCAACAATTTATTTTAAGTCAAAAACTGTTGACGATATTGTCGAGGCGTCATCTCTTTTTTCTGGAAGAAAAATTTTGAAAAATAAGAAGGCGAAGAAAAACCTGCCTCAAAACTGATTTCCGTAATGGTTAAGGAACTTTTTCTTAACAGAGAACAGGCTTTTTGCAATTTTAAGTTTTGTACATAAATACTAGGATTTGTTTGTTCATAACGCTGAAACAGCTTAAATAAATAGCTACGATCAATGTTGTACTCAGCAGCTAACTGACTAATTGAAAGATTGTTTGAAAAATTTTCGTGGATAGCCATTTTAATTTGGTTAAATAATTGTTGGCTTTGATTTTCGTGCTGTGTAATGGAATGATGCTCTAGATAATTCAACAATTGAAAGCTTTCACTTAAACTGCCAAAATGATTATGTTTCTTCGCTTCTTGGTAAATATTTTTAAATAAACTTTCTAATTTCTTATCAACAGTTCCTTTTAAAATACAATTTTCGGTAGTCAGGCCAATTTTTTCTAAATACTGAGAAGAAAGATCTCCAACAAAACCGACCCAATGATAGGTCCAAGGATTTTGCCGATTAGGATAATAAATATTGCGACAATTGGCTGGGATCATAAACAAATCGCCAGCGGTAATGTGTTGTTTTTCCATAAAGGGTGTTGAAAAATAGCCTTCACCATCGCTACAATAATGCAAAACCCAATAATTAATGGGGGCAAACTCCGTTGGTTTTGTCGGGCGGCATTTTTCATAGCCAGCTTCATAAAGATGAAATTCTTGGCTAATAGGTTGATCATTAATCAGGATGCTGACATTATTTGTAAAAACATTTTGCATGCTATCACCTCTTTATAAGAGTATGTAAAGGCTTTCTAAAAGTCAACATCTTTACAAGAAATAGGCAACATTTTTTATTTTTAAAAAACTGTAAGCGTTTTACAATGTGTGAGTACTAATTAATTTGATAAAGAGAGGATGTAGTAAAATGGCAACACATTCACGGGAGCGATTAGGTTCTGTCGCGTTGATGCTCATGACTTTTTTCAGCGGTTTTTGCCTTTCCCAGCATTGTTAACAACAGTATTCAGATTGGCTTAGCAACTATTCCAGGCTATTTATTCGGCTCTATTTTTTACTTTTTACCATTTATTCTAATGATTGCAGAATTTGCTTCTGCTAATTCTGAAAATGAATCAGGCGTTCATAGTTGGTTGGAATCTGTGTTAGGACCTAAATGGGCATTTTTAGGTGCTTGGTCGTATTTCTTTGTCAACTTGTTTTTCTTCTGTTCATTACTACCGAATACATTGATTTATGGTTCATACGCTTTTTTAGGTCAAAACGTTTTTCAAGGAAACCATAGTACTAAAATAATTGCAGTGATTTCTATCCTGTTATTTTGGTTAATGACATGGGTTTGTATTAAAGGGGTTTCGTGGATTTCGAAAGTGACTAGCTTAGCGGGTGGTGCTCGTTTATTTATGGGCGTAGCTTTTGTGGTTTTAGCCTTTGTCGTCGTGTTTGGTTTTGGCAATGAACCAGCACAAGAGTTTACCACGACGTCAATTATGCCAACTTTTAATTGGACTTTTTTCATGACAATGGCGTGGATTTTACAAGCTGTTGGCGGTGGTGAAAGTATCGGTGTATATATTAAGGATGTTAAAGGCGGCAATAAAACGTTTGTCCGCACGATGATTGGTGCAACGATTGCGGTCGGTATCATGTATATTCTTGGTGCCGTTGCTGTAGGTTTGGTAGTGCCAACGGACGTCTTAAAAGGAAATTTTTCAAATGGTATTTTTGATATTTTTAAAATTTTAGGTACGTATTTCCATATTCCCGCAGCAATGATGGTGCGCTTAGTAGGAATTATCTTATTTGTCGGAAGTCTTGGTTCTTTGGCTCTGTGGACTGCAGCACCAGTTAAAGTATTTTTCTCAGAAATTCCTGATGGGGTCTTCGGTAAGTGGCTAGTGAAAACGAACGAAGAGGGAAATCCAACCAATGCTTTGTTAGTTCAAGGAATTATTGTGACGATTTTAGTTGCCATTCCAGCACTAGGAATTGGAAATATGGATAGCTTTTTAGAAACGTTAATTAATATGACAGCCTCTACGTCATTAGTGCCTGTCTTGTTCTTGTTAATCGCCTATATTGGGCTTCGTTGGAAAAAAGAAACAATGCCGAGAAGTTTCCGCTTTGGTAATCGAACCTTTGGCTTAATTGCGGGGATTTTCTTATTAGCCATTTTTATCTTTGTGTTCTTTATGTCAACTGTGCCGGATCCAAAATTAATCATGGAAGAAATCAATGGCACGTTACCGAAAGGAACCGCTAGTCCACTAGGTATGTTGGCGTATAACATCATTGGTTTAATTGTCTTTATGGGATTTGCTTGGATTTGTTGGAAACGATATGAAACAAAAGAAAAAAATGAAGTTGGTAAAGGAGAAATGAATTATGAAGACTTGGGAAAATTATAAAGTAGATAGTATCAATCGGTTGCCTGGACGAGCCCATTTTTCGAGCTTTCCTTCGGAAGAAACAGCGTTACTAAATGAAAATAAATATACACAAGCATACAAAAATTTAAACGGACGCTGGCATTTTCTTTTTTTAGAAGCGCCAGAATACAGCCCAGAAAACTTTTTTTCTACGGATTTTGATACAAGTCAGATGGATCAAATCACTGTTCCTGGAAATTGGCAAGTCCAAGGATATGGCAAAATGCATTACTCTGATTTATGGTACAATTTTCCCATTAATCCGCCGTATGTACCAACGGAAAACCCAACAGGTATTTACAAACGGACATTTACTGTGGATCAAACATTTCACGATAAAAAAATCATTTTACGTTTTTGTGGCGTAGATTCAGCTTATCATGTTTGGGTGAACGGCCATGAAGTTGGCTACAGTAAAGGTGCACGAAATGAAGCGGAATTTGACATTACGTCTTACGCTAAAATTGGTGAAACAAATGATTTAACGGTGCGAGTCTATCAATGGTCAGATGGCACGTATTTAGAGGATCAGGATATGTGGTGGTTAAGTGGTATTTTTCGGGATGTTGAATTACTCGGTGTACCAGAAAATGGGCTGGAAGATTTCTTTATTATTTCCGATTTAGATGATTCGTATCAAAATGGCCGCTTGGCAATTACGGGTAAATTTTGGCAAGACAAAGGACAACAAGTTCAATTGGAATTGATGGATCAACAGGGCAAAACGGTTCTTAAAGAGACTGTCGCAGGAAATCAGGGTACGGTTGAATTTTCAGCAAGTTTGTCGTCTGTCACTGCCTGGTCAGCTGAAAAACCATACTTATATCAACTATTTATGACTGTTTTTTCTGAAGGGGACGTCGTCGAAGTTATTCCGCAAAAAGTTGGTTTCAGAAATATTCATGTATCTGGTGAGACTTTCTTAGTTAATGGTGTAGCCATTAAACTAAAAGGAATGAATCGTCATGATTATAATCCGAAAAATGGTCGAGTGGTTAGTCGTGAAGAAATTGAAAAAGATATTCGTTTAATGAAACAATTTAATATTAATGCCATTCGGACCAGTCATTATCCAGCATCTGCTTATTTCTATGATTTATGCGATGAATATGGGATGTATGTGATTGATGAAACCGATTTGGAATGTCACGGCTTTGAATTAACCGGAGAATATGATTGGATTAGTAACGATCCAGAATGGGAAACGGCTTATGTTTCTCGGATGGTACGGATGATTCAACGGGATAAAAACCATCCATCAATTCTCTTTTGGTCTTTAGGAAATGAATCAGCGTTTGGTCATAACTTTATTAAAATGGCCCGTATGGCAAAAGAAATGGATCCAACGCGTTTGGTCCATTATGAAGGTGATTTTGAGGCAGAGGTCACGGATGTCTATTCTACAATGTATACGTGGTTGGAACACCCAACCAGAGAATTACTGATGAATACGATTATTGAAAATTCAAAAAAACCGCATATTTTATGTGAATATTGTCATGCGATGGGGAATGGCCCTGGGAATTTAAAAGAATATCAAGAGCTATTTTATGCTCATGATAAATTACAAGGTGGCTTTATTTGGGAATGGTTTGACCATGGCATTGAAACAATAACAGATAACGGTGAAGTTTATTATCGTTATGGCGGCGATTTCGGCGATGATCCAAGTAACAAAGATTTTTGTATTGATGGGATGTTGATGCCTGACCGTACGCCATCTCCTAGCTTGTATGAATACAAAAAAGTAATTGAACCAATTACAACTAGTGCTATTGACGTTCTGTCAGGTGAATTCTCATTATTGAGTCGGTTTGATTTTGAAAACCTGGCTATCTTTAAGCTGGTTTACACAATTACTGAAGATCAAACAGTGATTCAATCAGGGACAGTAGCAGTGCCAGCAATTGCTGCTAGAGCAGAAGGAAGATTGCACTTACCGTATCATTTAGATTTTCCTAAAAAAGCAGGAGCCGCCTATTATTTAACTCTTTCATATCAATTGAAAGAAACGACCGCCTATGCATCTGCTGGTCATGAATTAGCTACCGCACAGTTTGAATTGCCAATTGCAACACCAGGGATTGAGATCACACCAGTTGGCTCGCTGATGGCAAAGGAAATTGGCCCTCATTTATACATTGAAGGACCAAACTTTTCAATTAATTTTGATAAGGTGAAAGGCACCTTAACGAATGTGACACGAGATGGTAAAAAATTATTGCATAAAGGGCCGAAATTTACATTTTGGCGGGCACCGATCAGTAATGATATGGAAATTATTGATGAAATGAAGAAGAAATATTTCTTACATTTAGAGCATGAAATTGTCCGTTCTTTTGAGTGGAAAAAAGTTGATGATTTTATCCAAGTCATCGTAAAAACAATTAACGGAACAACTAATAGTGCTTGGCATTATCAATGTGCCTATCAGTATTTAATTGCACCAAATGGCGAAATTTTCTTCGACTTAAAAGGTAGTCCTGCTGGTAAAATTGAAAATGCGCCAGATATGCTACCACGTTTGGGTGTGACTCTCCATTTAGACAAGTCTCTGTCAGAAGTAAAATATTTCGGTAAAGGGCCGAGAGAAAACTATGTAGATTCACAAGAAGCTGGTTTACTTGGCGTTTATGATGCTACAGTGGCGGAAATGTTCACTAATTATGTTGTTCCACAAGCTAACGGTAACCACATGGCGACTAAATGGTCCGCATTCACGGATGATCGCGGCCAAGGGGTAGTAGCAACAGCGGCTGATTCATATAATTTTAGTGTTTCTTATTTTGAAGAACAAGCGCTAGATGTTGCTAAGCATACCAATGAATTACAAGAAAGTGATTATGTTATTTTAAATATCGATTACAAACAAAACGCCTTAGGTAGCTACTCTTGTGGCCAGTGGCAATTAGAAAAATATCGGACTACGTTCGAAGAATTCCAACTGGCATTCCGTTTAACACCTTTTAATAATAAAGAGATTCAAGCAGCAGATGTCGCACATGAACGAGTAAAACGACCAACAATTTCTTAAATAAAAGCTCAGAACAGTTTATTTCTGTATTCTGTTCTGAGTTTTTTAATGAAATTATCATAATTTTTTTCTTTTTTTCATGGAAGTAAGCAAACTATTTTGTTATCTAATAAAAATAGTTCATAATAGTAACATAGCGAATTATTCGCTAGATAAAGCATTTAGGAGGAATTATTTTATGCATACTTTATGGGTTTTAATCGTTGGTGCTGTTATCGGTGCTATCGCTGGCGCGCTTACAAGCAAAGGCCAATCAATGGGTTGGATTGCGAATATCGTTGCTGGTTTAGTTGGTTCATTTATCGGAGAAAAAATCTTAGGTAGCTGGGGTCCCCATGTAGCAGGTATGGCAATTGTGCCATCAATTATTGGGGCAGTAATTTTAGTTGCTGTGGTTTCATTCTTCTTCGGACGAAAAAATAGCTAATTAAGCAAATAATTACTTAATTAGCTAAAGGCACCAAGTCTCACGGTTTTCGTGGAACTTGGTGCCTTTTTTTATTTTCTCGTTAATTTAACGACAACTTCACAACGAGCAGTTTGTGGAAACATATCAACAGATTGCAAGTAGTCTACTTGATATACTTTGGCTAATTGAACTAAATCGCGTGCTAATGTGGAAACATTACAAGAAATATACACCATTTTCTTAGGTGGTTGTTTCAAAAGGGCCGTTAATAATTTACGATCCAAACCAGTCCGTGGCGGATCAACTACAATGGCATCAGGTTGAAAGCCTTCTTTAAACCATTTAGGTAATAAGTCTTCAGCTGTTCCAACAGCATAATGTGTGTTCGTAACACCAAGTCGTTTTGCATTGAATTTAGCATCGTCAATTGCGGCGGGAATGGTATCCATACCACGAACTTGATGCGCTTGTTTCGCTAAACTTAAGCCAATGGTCCCGACGCCACAATAAGCATCAACAACTGTTTCGTTTGGTTGTAAATCTAAGGCCTTGATTCCTTCATTATATAAAACTTCCGTTTGTTCTGGATTCAATTGGAAAAATGCTCGCGGCGATAAATCAAAGACAACGTCGTTAATATGCTCTTCAATGCTTTCTTTGCCCCATAAGTGAAGGGTATCATCGCCCATTACTAGAGAGGTTTTTTTATTTTGGACATTTTGCATAATAGAAACAACTTCTGGTAATTGTTCATTAATTGCGCGAATCATTTTTTCTCTTTGTGGAAATTTCTTCGATTGTGTAATGAACACTACTTGGACTTCGCCAGTTTGGATGCCCACTCGAACCATTAATGTTCGAAAGATACCACTATTTTTACGTTCATCATAAATTGGTAATTGAAAGTCATTCAATAAATCAACTAATGTATTCATTACCTTGGTTGTCGCAGGCTGTTGAACCAAACAGTTATCAATCGGTACTAATTGATGTGAATCAGCTTGATAGAGACCAGCTTCTACTTGGCCATCGATTTGGCGTAATTGGAATTGGGCTTTATTTCGATAATTCCAAGGATTCTCCATCCCAATTGTTTTTCGTAGTTCATAGTTTTGGTAATTGGCTGGCTTAAATTTGTTAAGCGCTTGCTTTAATAAATCCTTTTTAAAGTCTAATTGCGCTTTGTAGGCTAAATGTTGTAGCTGGCAGCCGCCACATGTTTCATAGACAGGACAAGGGGGAACCACGCGATCTTTAGCAGCTCTTTTGACAGATTGAAGGGTTCCTTCAGCAAATTTGGGTGTGACATTTGTGATTGTGGCAGTCACTTCTTCTTTGGGTAGCGCCCCAGGAACGAAAATAATTAATTTTTTATAATAGCCGATACCTTCGCCATTAATTCCTAATCGTTTAATTTTTAAAGAAATTTGTTGGCCTTTTTTTACTAGTTGTTGAGTCATATTCTTTCATCCTTTAGTCATCTCACATTTTTCACTTCCTCCCATTTTAGCACATTTTTATTTATTTGGCTTCCAAGGATTCTATGGTATAGTAGAATATATGTTCTGATTTAGAGGGGCAGGAGAATAAGATGACAACAATTACACGAATTAGTAAAGATAAAGGTGAATTTTATCTACTTTGGCTATCTTCAGGCGAAAAACTGCGTGTCTCGGAAGATATTTTAGTACGGCAGCGTCTGCTAAAAGGCCAAGAGTTATCAGATACTTTAATAGAAGAAATTAAAAAAGCCAGTTCTTATGATGTCGGATTACAAATGGCGATGAATTACTTAAGCTATCAATTACGTTCAAAGAAAGAGATTTTTACTTATTTAAAAGAGAAAGAAATTGTACCTGAAGATCGAGTAAAAATCGTTCAACGTTTAGAAGAGCTGCGGTTGTTGGATGATGCAATTTTTAGTGAAAGTTACGTGCGGACAGCTATGCGAACCAGTGATAAAGGACCACGAAATGTGGCACAACAATTAAAGCAAAAAGGCATTAGTGAAGAAGATATTCAGCATGGCTTGACCTTTTATACGTTAGATGAACAGCTTAATGTTGCAACAGCAACCGCAGAAAAGGCCATGCAACGTTATCGAACTAAAAGCTTTAAAGATGCACTTCAGAAAACACGTCTGCATCTGATGCAAAAAGGTTTTACCAATGAAATCATTGATTTAGCTTTGGAATCTTTAGCATTTGAAAAGGACGAAGAACAAGAACAACAAGCGTTAAACAAGGAAGGCGAACGTTTATGGCGTGCCAATCAGCGATTTGATTTTTCTAAAAAAGTCCAAAAAGTAAAACAAAGCCTATTCCAAAAAGGGTTTGACTATGATTTGATTCAGCAATTTATTAGCGAAAAGGAAGTAGAACATGACGAATAAAGAGCCTTGGGAGGCGTGGAGTCCCGAAAAAGTTAGTTCATTCCAGGAAGATTTTTTAGCTTGGTATGAACGAGAAAAACGCAATTTACCTTGGCGAGCGAATACAGATGCGTATCGTATTTGGATTTCTGAAATTATGCTACAACAAACTCGCGTAGATACAGTCATTGATTATTTTTATCGATTTATGGAATGGTTTCCGACAATCCAAGATTTAGCAGAAGCGCCAGATGATAAGTTGTTGAAAGCTTGGGAAGGGTTGGGCTACTATTCACGAGCGCGTAATTTAAAAGTGGCAGCGCAACAGATTGTTTCAGAATTTGGTGGGATAATGCCTGACACAATTGAAGATATTCGGAGTTTAAAAGGAATCGGCCCCTATACGGCCGGTGCGATTGGTAGCATTGCCTTTAATCTTCCTGAACCAGCAATTGATGGTAATGTCATGCGGGTAGTGAGCCGTTTATTTGAAATTGATGCAGATATTGCAAAAGCGAGTAGTCGTAAAGTATTTGAAGCGGCGATGCTTAAAATCATCGATCGTGAGCGTCCAGGGGATTTTAATCAAGCCTTAATGGATCTAGGCTCAGCCGTTTGTACCCCAACTTCACCTAAGTGTGAAAGCTGCCCGCTTCAGCAATATTGTGCGGCCTATCAGGCAGATAAAATGACCGCTTATCCGGTCAAATCAAAAAAAGTTAAGCCGAAAGATGTGTATTATGTCGGCACTATTATTGAAAATAAAAAGCAAGAATTTTTATTAGAACAACGACCTGAAACCGGTTTGTTAGCCAATATGTGGCTGTTTCCGATTGAAGAAATTAGCAAAAAACAATTTCAACAATTGCAAAAACTGGCGCAGCCAACAGAAACGGAAAAACAATTAACTTTAGACTTAGATTCTGTAACAGAACCTTTGGTCGCTGAAGAACCTGTCAGTTTTTTTACTGACTATGAAACAGTTGTCTGGCAAAAACGTGCCTTAGGCGAAGTCGTTCATATTTTCAGTCATTTAAAATGGCATATCTTAGTCTTTTATGGTCGAAATACAGGCGAATTAGCAACACTAGAATCGCAGCGATGGGTGGCAGCACAACAATTTTCGGACTATGTTTTTCCAAAACCACAACAAAAAATGGTGGAGTTGTTCAAAAAAGAACACAAAAATAAATAACAAAAAAGAGAGGCTTATAAACAAATAAGCCTCTCTTTTTTGTTTCCTCTAGGTTATACCCCTATATAAATTCTGCTATGTTTAGTTTTGAAGGGGACTGGTAAGATAGACTTGTCTCTTGTCTGCTTAGAGGAGTAGTCATGATGGTGGAGACTTTTCAAGAGAGAGGAAGTACAGCCAATGAGTAGGAAGCGAAAAATCAGCTTAATTAGTTTAGTCGTCATTTTGTTTTTTGTCACAGTCGGCTCAGCATACTTTGCTGTAGCGGGTAGCTATTTAAAGAAAACAATTGATAAAGGCTATGTTCCCATAAAAAATGATTATAATGAAGCGCAAAATAAAGATAGTCAATCGTTTTTGATTATGGGGCTAGACAATACAATTGAACGGAAATTAGGCACAACTAGGACTGATGCTATGATGGTGATTACCGTGAATAACAAGACGAAGAAAATAACCTATTTAAGTTTGCCACGGGATAGTTTTGTTCAAATTGATGCGAAAAATTACCAAGGGATGCAACGAATTGAAGCAGCCTATACCTACGATGGACCGACAGCTTCTGTTAACACCGTTGAGAAATTATTGAATATTCCAATCAATCATTACGTTGTGTTTAACTTTTTATCTTTTATTAAGTTAATTGATGCGGTTGGCGGCATAGATGTCAATGTCAAGCAGGCGTTTGATGGTGTTACCAAAGACGGACCAGGAGCCATTCATTTTGATGCAGGCAAACAGCATTTAGATGGTACGAAAGCTTTATCTTATGCTCGTGAAAGACATAGCGATAACGATATTATGCGTGGATTCCGACAACAAGAAATTATTCAAGCAGTTGAAGACAAGTTGAAATCCGGTCAATCCATCATGAAAATAATGGACATTATTGCTTCGTTAAATGGAAATATTCAAACTGATGTGGATTCCAACGAATTGACTCATTTAGTCAAAGAAGGTTTGACTTGGACCAACTATGATAAACAACAGCTTTCTTTTGACTGGCGCACTTTTAGTAATGAAGGGCGCAGTATGGTTGAACTATATCCAGATAGTATTGAAAATGTCCGTCATCAATTACGTGTGTCTTTAAATTTAGAAAAGCCAGATGAACGAGATCAAGACGGCTATGTCTTCCATACGAACGGCGAATTTTTATATCAAAGTGATTATACCGTTCAAGATGAAGCAGCTGAGGAAAACGAAATGACTTCCATCAACGGCAATACGTATATTGGTGTTCCTGGCAATACACAGACCGGCCCGTTGCCATCAGTTAAAACGGAAAATGGCTTTATAAAATAATTTATTTTCTAAGTGTAGAAAATCCGAACATAATAGATTAAGTAATCCGTTTACTTATTATTCTTCTAAGGAAAAAGCGAAGGATTTTAGCAAGAAAACAGCGTATCATTTGATATAAACCCAACATTCCCTTTATAATGAAAGTAACAAGCAAATTTTTGTTACTTAGAAGGGGAAGGGAGCAAGGAGTTATGTTTAGTTATACAGATACCATTTTGTCAATTATGCAAAGAATTGAAGTATACAACGAAATTTTCAAAGCCATCTCTAAAGAAGTTCAAGAATACGGTTGTAATCAGGCTGCACATCGGAGAGGCCGTGATACTTATATGTTTTGCCGAAATAATGTGAATCGTTTTTTTACAGAAGAAATGATGTTTCGTAAAAATTTAGAGCCGTATTATGATAAAGAAGCAACGAAAATCTTGCTAGAAGGATTAGATACGTATAAAGAAGGGGTATTTTTCTGGTTAGAGGCATTAAGTGAATCTTGCCAAGTGACAGATGAATTGAAATATCAATTAGGTATCCGCCAAAAAGAATCCTCTTATTTATTAATTAATCAAGCTTGTAAAGAAGCCTGTGAGGGCATTCAAAGCGCTCATAGTGTTCATAAGATGTAAAAAGTTAGGTACGATTGTCAATCTGACAGTCGTATCTAACTTTTTTATTTCAATATCATCTGATAAGCATAACGTTCGCCATCGTTAACATCTAAAATCACGTCACCTTGATAAACAAAGCCAGCTTTTTTAATCAGGTGCTGCATGGCGAGATTTTGTGGATGTGTATCGATTCGAATATCAGTAACACCTTGCAAACGAGCGGCTGTAACCAATGAGCGCAAAAGCACCAAGGCCAGTCCTTGACCTTGAAAGGAACTTTTTAGAGCAACACGATGAATTGCCGTATACGTAGCTTGAGAATGAGGTTGCCAAGAACCATTAAAAATCGCTTCATAAGCAGGATCAATCTCCGAACATAAAACACCAACGCCTGCCAAGGCATCATCAACCATTAAAATATAGCAAGTTTGCTGGTCGATATCTTTTGCTAAAATTTCTTGATTCGGGCCATCGCCGTTTTGCCATTGGGGAATGCCACTTTTTTGTAAGGTGCGGCGTCCATCTTCAATGATAGCAAGGATGTTAGGCAAATCAGAAGGTTCTGCTTTTCTTAAGTAAACAGTCAAAAAATATTCCCTCCTCTTAGAACCCTGTCGTTGTTTTCAATTGATAAATTTTTGAAGGGCGGCCAATGCCAACGGGACGTTCACCTAACTCTTCAAAATATTGTGTCATGGCTTTTTTAAAATTTGAATGGTCAATGCTACGATAATCAACGCCGAGGAACTTCGCAAAAACTTTACGGGCTTCCGTAATGGTGAAATCTTTTCCTAAGACTTGAAGCACTTGCGGTTCATGTTCCATTTTATCAACAACACGATTAAACGCCTTAATTATAATTTCACTATGGTCGAAGGCTAATGTATCTTTACCAAGAGAGGCCGCTGTTTTCAAGTTTAAAGTAATTTCCACATCTTCATGAGATAACGTGATGTGTTGACCATGACGTTCAAGATTGAACCAGTGGACTTCTTTGGCATCGTCGCCAGCAATTAAAGGTTCTTCACCAATAAAGGCTAAATAGCTGACTGTCACGACCCAGCCACGAGGATCTCGATCTGGGCGACTAAAGCTGTGTAATTGTTCAATATTTTCTTGAGAAATCACCACACCAGTTTCCTCTTTTGTTTCTCTTAAAACACTATCTTCAGTAGATTCGTTGCGATTAACAAAACCGCCAGGAAGCGCCCATGAGTTTCTAAAGGGGTGACCTTTACGTTGAATCAGTAAGACTTTTAATTGATCAGCTTCCTTGTTGTAACAAAGAAGAACCATATCAACGGTTAAAGAGGGTTTTTCATATTCAGGCAATTCTTGTTGATGATACCAAGTTAAAAACTCTGCTAAGCTAGCTTGGCGTTCATAATAATTTTTTTCTTCGGCTTTAGAAGCAAATTGTGGCACAATTGCTCCTCCTTTCAAAAAGAAACATGGTTTTCTTTTATTGTATCATTAAGTGGCTGAAATACAATATTCAAGCGTAAAAAGAAAACATACTAAGATTAGAGGGTAAATTCATCGACGGATGAATTTACCTTCTATTGCTCTTTTAAGCGTATAGTTGGATGTGAAAGGAAGACCGACCACAGGCTCTTGGACTTCGAGTCCCAAACAAAAAATGGTCTCCTTCACTGTCATTTTAAAATCTGGTTTAAGTATGTTGGGGCTTCGAGCCCGTGTGAAGGAAATTAGGAACGAAATGAAGCAGTGAAGAACCTTTCAATACTTTTTAGGAGATGAAAATCATGTATGTACTTGCTTTAGATGTCTCAATGGGAAAAAGTTATGCCGTTATTTATCATGAAAATACTTGTCTTTTTGAACAAGAAATTCTTCACGATAAAATACATTTCAATGCACTTCTTCAAGAAATTTATGCTCTTCCAGAACGACCACAAATCGTTTTTGAAGCAACGGGTGTTTATTCAAGAGTCATTGAAACGTTTTGTCAAAAGAATCATTTCGCCTATTGTTTACTAAACCCTTTAGAAGCCAAAAGACAACTGAATATTGACTTACGTTCAGTAAAAACGGATAAACGTGATGCCCATCGTCTCGCACAAACACACGGTCAATTTTTGCGGAAACAAAAACAATCGCAATCAGAAATCTATGAACAAACACGTGATTTAGCACGTTTTTATCAACAAGTTGAAGGGGACATTAAACGCATGAGAATGAACCTGCATACCGCTTTACAATTAACTTTTCCAGAATTGGAAACACTTTTCACCAACAGGTTATCAAAACTCGCCTTAAATCTTGTCGAGCTGTTCCCGCATCCTACTTGTTTAGAAGGTTTGAGTCAAACAAAAGTAAAAAATCTTTTGAAGAAAAATACCGATAAAAAAATCTCCGATCAAAAAGCATTGAATAAAGCCCAAACCTTACTTTCACTGGCGCAAAATTCTTATCCAGCAGAATCTAGACAAAGTATTTCTGTTCAAAAAGTGGTGTACTATGCCCAACAATTGAAACAATTACTGGTGACGAAAGAGCAACTCGCTCAACAATTAATTGAAACTGCGCAACAAACAATAGAATTTGATTTGTATCAAAGTATTCCAGGGATTGGTGAACTTTCTGCTGGACTCATGATCGGTGAATTAGGGGACATTCGTCGTTTTTCTTCTCATAAACAATTGAACGCTTTCGTCGGTGTTGATACCAGGAGGTATCAATCTGGAAAATATATTGCCCAAGAACACATGAATAAACATGGGAATCCAAAGGCACGAAAGAATTTGTATTTTATTATGATGAACATGATCAGGCAACAAGCGGCGGGCCCCAATCATTTGGTGGACTATTACTATAAACTAAAAACGCAACCTTCGCCCAAAAAGCATAAGGTTGCGCTCATCGCCTGCATCAACAAGCTCTTGAAATGTCTCCACTCAATGGTACGACATTCAAGTCCGTATGATTACTCATACACGGCCTCTAACGACCAATAAGGAATATATCCTTAAATAGATTATAGCACACCTAATAAAAAAAATTCTAATTTATTAGGCTTATTTCGTATACTTTTTTTTCGTGATAAAAATAAACGAAAAAACACTTGACTAAACGTAGGAAAGTAAGCCTGGGACAAAAATCACTTTGGATTTTTGTCCCAGGCTTATGCTGTAAGAAGTTTGTTCTAAACGTTGTTTATTGTGTTAATTCTAATAATTTGTTTTTCAAATCTTCTTCCATATGGCCAAGTTCGATTTCGGCAGCTTGGCGTTTTTCTTTTCCTTCTTGTTGAATACGTAATGTTTCTTGGATGGTTTCAATTAAATCATTTTGTGTTTTTTGTAATGTTTCAATATCGACTAGGCCACGTTCATTTTCTTTTGCTGTTTCAATTGCAGAAATTTTTAGCATTTCTGAATTTTTCTTCAGTAAGTCATTGGTGGTTTCAGAGACTTGACGTTGAGCAGTCACAGCATCTTTTTGACGGAGTAAGGTTAAGGCGATGACTACTTGGTTTTTCCATAACGGAATCGCCGTATTCACCGATGATTGAATTTTCTCAGCCAAAGCTTGGTTAGTATTTTGGATTAAACGAATTTGTGGGGCTTGTTGAATCGTAATTTGACGAGCCAAGCGTAAATCATGGGTTCTTTTTTCTAAACGATCTAGGAATTGGTTATAGTCATTGACAATTTGAACATCCATTTGATCCCCAGATTCTTCCGCTTTCTTCATGGCTTCAGGGATAATTTGCGTCCGTAATTCTTCTGCTTTTAATTCCCCAGCAGCAATATAGATGTTTAAGGCATCAAAATAATCTTTATTTTTTTGATACAATTGGTCTAACATGGCGTTATCTTTTAAAAGACCATCTTTTTCATGGGTTAATTTGACAGCAATTTTGTCAATTTGTGCCCCAATTTTTTGATATTTGGCGGTGATTTCGTAAACGGATTGTTTGACTTTACCTAACATTTTTTGAATAAAATTGCCTTCACCAGCACGTAATTCATTGGGATTGGCTTCATTTAAACGAAACATTAGGTCGGTTAGTGAATCACCAACAGGACCAATGTCTTGTGCTTGAACGTGGTTTAACATCGCTTGCGAAAATTCGCCGAGTTTGATTTGGGCATTCGAACCATAGGTAATCACTGCTTGTGAATCTTGGACGTCAATTTTTGAAGCTAACTCTTTTGCTTGTGCTTGACGTTCTTGTGGTAATTTATCAATTAAACGAGGAGCTGCTTGCTGTTCTTTTAACTCAGATAGTTCATTTTGTTGCGTTGGTGTTAGTTCATCCATTGATGAAAATGGATTACTTAATAAATCATCCAATGTATTGGTTACAGATGTTGTTTCTTTGGGTTGTTGCTCAGTCATTTTTTTTCCTCCCTAATGATTATTGCTGGTCTTCGTTTGCTTGAGGTGATTCCTCAGTCGCAGCTTTTTGCGACAAGCTGCTTTTAGCGATCGACATTTCGACATCTAAATCGTCTAAGTCATCGGAAACGATTTCCTCATAATCATTTTTAACTAATTTTGACAATTGGTCAATGATTTGTGCGCTTTCTTCTAATTTTTCATACGTTTGTTTGTTTTTTACTTCATGTTGTTCGATTTCTAAATGCTTACTTGTTAAGTCAACGATATTTGGTAAATGTGTATAGAGAAAGTGATTGGCTAAGTGTAACTTTTTAGGTTCTTTCACTAACTCTTTAAACAGAGCTTTAGAAACCTTCGTAGTATCATTACGTAAGTCAATCGCCCGTAATTTAGTTGAACGATTCATGTTTTCTTGTAATTGTATGATTTGTTTTTTGGCTGTGCTCATTGTACTTCTGAAAAAATCAATTTCTTGTGGAGATAACCCCAACTCACGATAATGGGCTTCTTTATCTTTCGTTAAGTAAGGCATTTGATCGCTCTTGTCGGCGGCATTTTTCTTTTTTCGATAGAGAACGAATACTAAAAAGCCTACCAGAATCACAAAAGCGAAGAAGCCATATTCTCTAGCGACAGCAATGATTAAGGCTCCTAAAAGAATATAGCCAATCAGTAATTTTGTATTTAATTTGTTCATTTATATAGTTCCTCCTATCTATCTAATCCTCGAAAGAGTCAGCTCTCGTTACAATAGTTATTTTAGCACACTCTGTGAGAGAAAAGACATACAGCGGAAGATGTATTTTATGATTTAGTGAAATCCTAAGAAAAAAAGTGTAAAACGCAAAAAAAGACCCGTCCTAATTGGGGGTAGGACGGGAAAGGAGTTAAAAATGAAAAAGTGTTTTGTTAGGGTTGTTTGTTGGTATGCTTAAATAATACAAGGAAGTTGTGAATTTTTTATGTCTATTTTTTTTCGAAAATGTAATTTTTTTCTAAAGCAATAAATTTTTTTCTTTGAAAAGGGTTTAACTAAAGAAGAAGGGGTGCGATTTTTATCATTTTAGGGTATGATAAACAAGAAAGGTTGGTGAAAGATATGTTAAATTATGAGGACTTCGAAGAAAAAACACTTCAACGTCGAGAAATTTTTAAAGGAAAGATTATTGATGTTTTTTTGGATGATGTAGCTTTACCGACAGGCGGCACAGCTAAACGCGAATTGGTTTTTCATTCAGGCGCAGTAGCTATGATTCCGTTAACCGCAGAAGGAAAAATCGTCTTAGTTAAACAATTTAGAAAACCATTGGAACAAGTGATTTTAGAAATTCCAGCGGGGAAAATTGATCCTGGAGAAGAAAATCAACTGGAAACGACGGCTATGCGGGAATTAGAAGAAGAAACTGGGTATCGTGCAGGTCAGCTCACCTACATAAATTCAATGTATCTGTCACCAGGATTTGCTAACGAAAAATTGGCTCTCTATTTGGCAACGGATTTGCAGAAAGTCGAAAATCCGCGTCCTCAAGATGAAGATGAAATCTTGGAACTTTACGAGCTAACAATAGCAGAAGCCAAAGCAGAGGTGGCAAAAGGCACGATTTGTGATGCCAAAACACTTTTTGCTATACAATACTGGGAATTGTATTTACTGCAGAGACAGTTTAAGGAGGACACGCAATGAGCAAAGGTCCGTTAGTCACTCGGACAGAACTTCGCAAACGCAGAGAAGCAGAAGAAAAAGAAGCAGAACGTCGTCAGCAGGAAGAACAGAAGCTGGCGGAAAAAGCGTATAAGCGAAAAGAAAAAGAAATTTCGACGTTTTATCGTAAAGAAAAGAAAAAACAAAAACCAATCAACAAGTCACGAGTAGGAGAATACTCGAAGCGTCGAGAACGGAGTACTTGGTTAAACAAGGCAATTATTATTGTAGCGATTTTATTAGCCGTTGTGGCATATATCGTTTTGAATTTATAGAAAAGAGGAATCACTATGAAAATTGGAATTATTGGAGCAATGGATCAAGAGGTCAAAATTCTAAAAGAAAAATTGACAGACACGATGTCATGGGAACGAGCAGGAGCTTTATTTGTTTCTGGTTCGTTAGGAAGACATGAGGTGATTGTGGTTCGTTCAGGAATTGGTAAAGTGGCCTCAGCTGTGACCACGACTTTATTGATTCATCAATATGGCGTAAATATGGTGATTAATACAGGTTCTGCTGGTGGTATCGGTGAAGGACTAAAAGTCGGCGATTTAGTCATTGCAGACAAATTAGCTTACTTTGATGTTGATGTCACTGGGTTTGGTTATGCCTATGGACAATTGCCTGGTGGTGTGCCTTTGTATTTTGAAACAAGTGAATACTTGCGGATGGAAATTGCGAAAGCTGCTGAAAAAACTGGGCTAGCTATTCGGAAAGGATTGATTGTTACTGGAGATACTTTTGTGGATAGCGCTGAGAAAATCGTCAAAATTAAGAAAGAGTTTCCTGAAGCCTTAGCTTGTGAAATGGAAGGCGCAGCAATTGGCCAAGCGGCTTCACAGTTTAATATTCCGTTCTTAGTTGTACGAGCAATGAGTGATACAGCAGATGGCGAAGCAACTCAAAGCTTTGACGAATTCATCGATGAAGCTGGGAAAAAATCAGCCGAAATGGTTATTCATTTTGTCGAGAACTTAGTTTAAAAAGAGAAAGAAACAGCCATCATTTCATTGATGAAATGATGGCTGTTTCTTTCTGCTTTATTGTCATTTAATGAAAGGCTTTTAAATACTGTTCTTTTTGTTTGCGCGTTAATTTTTTAAAGGCGGCTTCGGCTTTGGTGGCCTCGCTACGTGTTTCAAATTTCTCTGTATGAATCATTTTGACTGGCCGTCGTTTGGCTAACCGTGTATATTTTGCACCAGTTCCGCTATTGTGTTCGGTTAAACGACGTTCTGGCTCAGTTGTATAGCCACCGTAAAAGGAACCATCTTGGCAAAGTAAAACATAAAAATAATGGGATTTCTTATTCTCCATACAGCATAGCCTTCATTTCTGCTTCGTATTCGTTCTTCTCATTATATGTAAAAAGAGGTGGCAACACACGAAAACCGTCTTTTTTACCTTGCTTAATGCCTTCAATTAGTAAAACATTGGCTTCTTTGCCTGGCTTCGGATAAACAAACCGGGCTTTTTTCGGCGCAATATTGGCGTTTTCCATGGCATGTAAAATATCAAGGAAACGATCAGGACGATGAACCATTGCGAGGCGACCATTTGTTTTTAATAAATCCGCTGACACAGTGACCACTTCTTGAAGGGACGTGTGAATTTCATGACGGGCAATCGCTAAGTGCGGGTTTGGATTTTTTTGGCTAGTTGGTCGTTCTTTAAAGTATGGGGGATTACATAGTACTAAATCGACAGAATCTTTTTTGATGACCTCTGTCGCTTGTTTTAAATCACGTTCATACATCGTTACTTGTTTTTCCAATTTATTTAATAGAATACTTCGTTGACCCATATCTGCCAAACGAGGTTGTAATTCGATTTGGTCGATCGTTGCAGCTGTTTTCCGACTAACGAAGAGGCCGACCGCACCATTGCCAGCACACAAATCGACAATCTTGCCCTTTTTTGGTAGTTGCGGAAAATTAGCCAATAAGACTGCATCAATGGAAAAAGAAAAGACTTCTTTGCTTTGAATAATTTGAATATCATCCGCATATAATTGATCAATCCGTTCGCCGGATAATAACATAGATTAAGAACCTCCAACTTTTCATCTGATTGTTCATGTATTATACTACTTTTAAACTCGTATGACAAAATCTGTTCCCTAGATTAGTGAGGACATGTAATTTCTTTGATTGATGGAAGTAAAAAAAGCTTGTCAAAAGGTAGAGCTTTCGGCATACTAGAAAGCGGAGAGAAGAAAGGAAGAAAATTATGTTTTTTACATTTATGCGTGGCGTGGTTCGCGTCATTTTATTTGTGATTAATGGAAATGCGCATTACGAAAATAAAGAAAAACTACCAAAAGACCAAAACTATGTCTTGGTTGCGCCGCATCGAACATGGTGGGAACCGCTGTATTTAGCTGTTGCTGGCAGTCCTAAGAAGTTTAGTTTTATGGCCAAAAAAGAGTTGTTTAAGAATCCTGTTTTACGTTTCATTTTAAAACATGCGAATGCGTTTCCGGTGGATCGTGAGAAGCCCGGTCCCAGCGCAATTAAGACACCTGTCAAAATTTTAAAAAATTCTGATTTAAGTTTGATTATGTTCCCCAGTGGCACGCGTCATTCCTCAGAATTAAAAGGTGGGGTAGCCTTGATTGCTAAAATGGGTCGAGTACCTATCGTGCCATCTGTTTATCAAGGTCCGTTAACTTTAAAAGAGTTGTTTAAACGTAAAAAAGTAACGGTTCGTTTTGGAGAGCCAATCGATATTAGCGATATTAAAAAAATGGATAAAGACGGTTTAGCTGAAGTGGAACGTCGAATGCAAGAAGCATTTGATCAGTTAGACAAAGAAATTGATCCAACTTTTAAATATGAATCAACAGAAAAAGAATAAAACAAACCGCTACAGAATAGGAATTTTACTGGCAGGTAGTCTCATCAAAAGATGATGCTCCCTGTCTTTTTTCTTGCGTTAAGAAAAAAGTTTGTTAAAAATCTAATTCTTCTGTCCGATTTTCTTAAAAAATACCAGAAATTTGTTATAATAATAAGAAGGACTTTTTTAGGCGGTGAAAAAATGAAATTTTTACATACAGCAGATTGGCATATTGGCAAAAAATTACATGGTTTTGATTTGTTGGCAGAACAGAGGGAAGCCTTCAAACAAATCTTAGCAATTGCGAAAGAAGAGCAAGTGGATGCTGTTGTGATCGCTGGAGATTTGTATGATCGCTCTGTTCCAGCAGTTGAAGCAGTCGAGATTTTTAATGAAATGATGATTCAAATGAATCTCAAAGAGCATTTCCCCGTGTTAGCTATTTCGGGAAACCATGATAGCAGTACTCGTTTAGAAACAGGAGGCCCTTGGTTTAACCAAACGCAATTTCATTTGAACACGCGTTTAGAACAAGCCTTTCAACCAATTGAAATCAACAATACGCAATTTTATTTGTTGCCTTATTTTGAACCGATTGCGGCTCGCTTATATTTTGAAGATGAAACGATTCGAACGATTCAGGCGGCGATGGAAAAAGTTGTCGCGAAAATGCAGGAATCTTTTCTTCCCAACAAAAAACAGGTATTAGTTAGTCATTTTTTTGTCGCTGGTAGTGAAAAAACTGATTCTGAAACAAAATTAACAGTGGGTGGGTTGGATGTTGTCCCGACGGCTTTGTTAGAGCCTTTTGATTACGTCGCGTTGGGCCACTTACATGGAAAAAATGCGTTGCAAGCACCTAATGCTCGATACAGTGGCTCGCCTGTAAAATTTTCTTTATCAGAAATGACACAAGAAAAGGGTGTTTGGCTTGTTGAAACAGAAGCTGAAGTTCATTTTCAATTCCGTGCTTTGAAACCATTACGAGACATTCAACAATTGACGGGCTCGTTTCAGCAGTTAACGGATCCCGCGTTTTATCAAGAAGTGAATCGGGAAAATTATTTACATGTCCAATTAACCGACCGAGCAATTATTCCCAACATGATGAATCAATTGCGAAAAATTTATCCCAAAATTATTGGGCTGGAACGTTTGAATGGTCGAGAAACAAGCAGCGGAAATCAGAAAAAAGTGGTACAAATAGAACAACGTTCACCAGAAGAACATCTGCATGACTTTTTTAACGATGTGACAGGAGAGGACCTGACAGAACAACAAGCACAATGGGTCCAAGAAGAGCTGAGTACACTTAATCAATTAGAAAGAGGGAAGTAACAGGATGAAACCATTATCTTTAACATTGAAAAACTTCGGTCCGTATATTAATGAAACCATTGATTTTACGAAGTTTGAAGATTCTTCACTTTTTCTAATTAGTGGAAAAACAGGGGCTGGTAAAACGACGATTTTTGATGGAATGAGCTATGCTTTGTTTGGTGAAAGTTCTGGGAAATTACGTTTAGGTAAAGAAATGCGTTCCACATTTGCTGAGCCCTCAGAAGCCACTGAAGTTACTTTGCTTTTTAAACATAACGAGTATCTCTATGAACTGAACCGCCTTCCCGAACAAGAACTTTTTAAAAAACGTGGCACAGGAGTCCGTAAACAAAGTGCCAAAATATCTTTAATTGTCAAAGATGCTCAAGGGAAAGAACTACGAGCCTATTCTAAAAGACGCGAAGTGGACGAACTCATTCAAGAATTATTGCATTTGAATGCCAATCAATTTGCTCAAATTGTATTGTTACCTCAAGGAGAGTTTCGGACTTTTTTAATTGCTAAAAGTGATGAAAAAGAAAAAGTTTTGCGTAATTTATTCGGAACAGAATTGTATCAGTTGTTCAGCGAAAATTTAAAAGAACGCTTAAAAATTGCGAATCAAGAGATTCAAGAAACCCAGCAAAAAATTGAACTGAAAACAGAACAGTTGCGTTGGTCAGAAGAACCTGAACCGACAATGACACTTTTTGAAAAACTTCAATTATTAGAAAGTCAACAACAAGAGACCCAACAACAACTGTTAGTTGAAAGAGAACAAATTGCAACCTTAAAACAAGCAAAACAAGCAAAAGAGCAAGTTCTTTATGCCATTGAAGAACGGCGAGACCTGCAACAGCAAAAAGAAGAATTGCTGGACAAGAAAGCAAAACAAGCTGAACAGGAAACCGTCATTGAGCGGTTAAAGGAACAGATTCAGCAATTAAAATGGAGTCAAAAGCAGCAATCTTTAGCTGAAAAAGTCTTTGAAAAACGAAGCGAAAAGCAACAAAAAGAGCAAGAAACAAAGTCCAAACAACAAGCTCTCATGGAAACGCAACAAGCATTGACGGATTGGCAAGCAATCATGAGTGAGTTGGAAGAACAACAACCATTGATTGCTGAAAAACAAGAACGTCTTCAAACGATTCAACGTCAATTACCACAATACCAAGAATATGAACAGTTAGCCCAACAACAAATAGCAGAACAAGCCAATTATCAAGCCATTCAAAAAGAGTATGAATCTTGCCAACAGGAAAAAATAACATTGGCGGATAAAGTGGCGACAGCCAAACAATTTATTGAACAAGAAGGAACGCTTGAAAAAGCAAATTTTGAATGTTCTAGTGTAGCAGATCATTGGCAAAATTTTGTAGAACGTTGGCAAAAAAATCAAAAAGCTTGGCAAAAAATTAGTCAAAACCAAGCGGAATTGCACAAGTTGACACAACGGTTTGCTGTTGAACAGCAACAAAAAAGCGCTGAAGAAGCGAAGTTGCAGACAAAGAAAAGTCAATGGGCCTCTTTACAAATCCAACGATTAAGCTTGTTACTTGAAGAGGGGGCACCTTGTCCAGTTTGTGGCTCTTTAGAACATCCAAAGCAACAAACTCATCAAGAAGTTTCCTTAGAAGAGATTGATCAAGCGGAACGGGAATTAACGGAAGTTGAAAAAACGGTTCAACGATTTACTGAAACGCTCTCTGCATTAGGGGCGGAAAAGCAACAGAAAGAAAGCCAATTAAAAGAACAGGAAGCTGCGTATACTGAGGAACAAGAACAATTAGCAGCGCAGTTTGCTGACTTGCAGTTGCCGTTAACAGGACTAACATTTTCACAAGTAACACCTGCAGAAATTGCGGAAGTTGAGTCGCAATTAGCTAAAGAAAAACAACAAATAGCGCAAAAACTAACGGAAATTTCAGTTGAAAAGGACCGTCTGGCGGAACTAGAAGAACAATTAGCTGAAAATGCCCAACGCTTTGAAGTGCTTCGACAACAAGTAGAAACAATGCAACAAAGTCTGGAAAGAATCACTATCCAGCAGCAAATGATTGCTAGCCAATTATTGGATGCAACCGTCACATACGAAGAAATGACCAAACAACAAGCTTTGCTTCAAGAAGAACTCTCTGCATTTGAACGTCAAAAAGAAAACGTGACGACACAAGGAGAAACCTTGAAGAAAGAAGAAATGATCCTTGAAAGTACGCTGACGCATTTGGAGAAAGAACAACAAACACTTCAACAAACAGTCGCACAACTTGAGAGTCAGTTAAACGCAGTTTTAACGGAACAAGGAGTGACAGAGGACCAATTGACGGAGTGGTTGAAAGAGGTACCGACACTTGAAAGTCAGCAAGAACAAATTTCTTTATTTGAACAAGAGCAAACCCAACTGGCTATCCAACTAGCTGGAATTGAGAAAAAATTATCTAGTGATACGTTCCCAGAATTATCTTTAATCACCACAGAAATTGAACAAATAACACAACAAATTGAAGAACAAGAAAAAAAATACTATCAACTGCATGAAAAAATGCTGAATAACCAACAGTTGGTTCAAGAAATTAATGCACAAAGAACAACAATTGAAGACAAGTTTGAGGAAGTTGCTGCACTACAGCAGTTAGCAGATACGGTTAATGGCAATAATCCTAAAAAAATTAGTTTTGAACGGTATATGTTACAAACGTATTTAGAAAAAGTGCTGACAGTCGCTAATCAGCGTTTAGACCGTTTGACAAATAGTCGTTATCAATTTGAATTGAATCACGAAGCAGGCAGTTATCGGAATCAAACGGGGTTAGAAATCAATATTTATGATGATAATTCAGGGACGGTGCGCAGCGCTCACACGTTATCAGGTGGTGAAAGTTTTATAGCAGCGTTAGCTTTAGCACTCTCTTTGGCAGAAGTGATTCAAGAACAAGCAGGCGGGGTCTTCATTGATGCGTTGTTTATTGATGAAGGTTTTGGTTCCTTAGATGAAGAAGCATTGGAAATGGCAATGGAGGCGTTAGAAACGATCGAAAACGAAGGCCGCATGATTGGAATTATTAGTCATATTGGCGAATTAAAAGCACGAATTCCACAACAATTACAAATAAAAAGCAATGGGAATGGTCAAAGTACCGTTCACTATCAGCTAGCTTAGTAGAAGAGGAGGTGAGTCGATGAAATGGAGTATTCCAGAGCGAATCGTTGAACAAGGGCGCGAATATATGCAAGAAGGCCGTGTCTTATCTATCGTTCAAAATCCAGAAAAAAGGATCTGGTTGTCTGAGGTTTTAGGTGAAGAACTTTATCTTGTTGAATTGGATGGTACTGCCAAAGAACAAGATGTTTGTGAATGTCAATATTGGATGGAACATGGCTATTGCAAGCATACAGTGGCAGTTGAACTGGCACTGAAACAACGAGGTGTGTCAAGAATAATTCAAGTAAATCAAACAGTCAGTTTTGAAAAGACAAATCGATCAACAGCTGAAATGTTTACAAAAGGCTTTGCCAAATTAAGCAAAGGCTCTGCCGAAGTTCCCTTGCAACCTTTACGTTTAGAATTTCATTTAGATGTAATCGAAACGAATAATTACTATCCAGAATTGTCAACGATTGGCCTTTCTTTAAAAATTGGTTTGGAAGGCACCAAACCTAAAACATATATTGTGAAAAATATTGGTGATTTTTTACAAGCATATGAAAAAGAAATGACCTTTATGGTGAATAAACAACACCAATTTACCTTACTGCATGATTCTTTTTCAATGGAAATTCAAGAAATTTTAACAGAACTTGCGGCAATTTATCATACCAGCCAATTATTAGGTGCAAACGGTATTCAAGTTAAAGGGAAAATCGACAAACGTTATTTATTATTGCCGATTGATCGCAGTCAATCGTTAGTCGAAAAAATGAATCGAACGGGTCATTTTTTATTGACCAATCAAACTCATAAGTATCGCTATCTAACGTTCAAAGAAACTAGTTTGCCACTTACGTTTACAGTCCAAAAAAACGAGGAACAAAGCTTCAAATTAACTATTCAGAATCCTATTACAACGTTTCTAGCCCACTATCACTGGGCGATTGCGGATCAAACGGTTTATTTACTAACAGAAGAGCAGGAAGCCATCTACACCACGTTACTTCAATTGATGAAACGCTTGGAAGAGCCGTCAATTATTTATGAAAAAGAAACAGTTTCTGATTTATTTAGTGAAGTGTTACCATTATTGGAAAAAATTGGTCGAGTGTCTGTTGAAGAATCAGTTGAAGAATTAGTCGTCCATCATCCTTTAAAAGCAGTCTTTATTTTTAAGAAAATTAAAGGTCGGATTAACGCCCGGATTGACTATCACTATGGAGAAGTCATTTTCTCGACAAACCCAAAATATGCTCAATTACCTGAAGTCAATCAAGAAATCGTTCGAGATAAAGCAAAAGAAACAGCAATTAAGCAGCAATTTCAACAGTTTGCCTATCAGCAAACAACCACAGGCTTTGAAAAAGTCTTACCTGCTGGGGAGTCCTTGTATTATTTCTTTAAAGCCGAAGTTCCAGCTTTCCGTCAATTGGGAGAAGTTCGGATGGGACGGAAATTACGGGAATTGTATTTAGATGCCCAACATCATCAACCAACGATTGAAGTTGCAGAAGGGGATTCTTGGTTAGATATTCGGTTTGATGTCACTGGCATTGATGAAACCGAAATCGATGCAGTACTGACCAGTTTGCTACGTAATGATGCTTTTTATACGTTAAAAAGTGGTGAAATTCTTGCTTTTGATTCAGAGGAATTTTTCCATACAAGTGCAATTTTAACGAAGCTGCGAAAAAATATGCATCAAGAAGACAATGTCATTCATGTGCCCAAAAACCAAGGCCTCATGATCGAAAGCTTACTAGAAGACAACGAGCGGGCACATTTTTCAGATTCCTTTAAAAAAATGGTTACGGATTTAACGCATCCAGAAAACTTTGAAGCGCAAGTCCCGAATACCTTACAAGCAACGTTACGCCATTACCAAGAAACAGGGTATAAATGGCTGAAAATGCTTAGCCATTATCAATTTGGCGGTATTTTAGCTGATGAAATGGGTTTAGGGAAAACACTGCAAACCATTACCTATTTACTTTCGGAAAAAGAAGAAGAGCGCTTGAAAGGGACAGCTTTGATTGTCGCACCTGCAAGTTTAACCTATAACTGGTTAGCCGAAGTCAAACGTTTTGCGCCAACCTTAAATGTTCAAGTGGTTTCTGGCAACCGCCAAGAACGAGCAGCGCTTTTACAAAATAGTACTGAAGATATTCTAATTACTTCTTATGCAAGTATGCGACAAGATGTTCAGCTTTATCAGGAAATGCGTGTCGGCTATTTGATTCTGGATGAGGCCCAAATGGTTAAAAATAGTGGGACCAAAACGGCGCAAGCCTTAAAAAGTTTAAAAGTACCCCAACGTTTTGCATTAAGTGGTACACCAATTGAAAATAATTTAGATGAACTGTGGTCGATTTTTCAAATGATCTTACCGGGATTATTCCCAGGCAAAAAAGCCTTCCGAGAAATTAAGCCAGAAGAAATTGCCAAAATGATTCAACCATTCATTTTGCGGCGAGACAAGAAAACGGTGCTCGCAGACCTACCAGAAAAAATTGAAAATAATATGTATAGTGTCTTAACAGAAGAGCAAAAAACGGTTTATTTGGCGTATTTA
Organism: Enterococcus sp. DIV1444a; assembly: GCF_051712125.1. Lineage (NCBI taxonomy): Bacteria > Bacillati > Bacillota > Bacilli > Lactobacillales > Enterococcaceae > Enterococcus > Enterococcus sp. DIV1444a. The sequence continues at coordinate 2,233,090 of NZ_JBIOOG010000001.1, read as the reverse complement.
AAACAAATACAAGCAGATGTTAGTCAAATGGATCAGGCAACCTTCAAGAAAAATCGTATGAGTATTTTAGCTGGCTTGACTCGTTTACGACAAATTTGTTGCGATCCGCGTTTGTTTATTGAGGATTACACAGGAGGTTCTGGCAAAGTAGAACAAGTCAAAGACTTTTTAGTGGCCGCCAAAGAAAACAATCGTCGTGTTCTATTATTTTCTCAGTTCACAAGCATGCTTTCTATCTTAGAAAAAGAATTGAATGAATTAGGTTTAGAGACGTTCTATTTACGAGGAAGTACCAAGCCTCAAGATCGGTTAACGATGGCGAATGCCTTCAATGAAGGAGAAAAAGATGTCTTTTTAATTTCATTGAAAGCAGGGGGAACAGGACTAAACTTGACGGGTGCAGATACAGTTATTTTATACGATTTATGGTGGAATCCCGCAGTTGAAGAACAAGCGGCTGGCCGGGCGCACCGCATGGGACAAAAAAAGGTTGTTGAAGTGTGGCGGATGATTGCAGAAGGAACGGTTGAAGAAAAAATGAATTCCTTACAGCAAGAAAAACGCGAGCTGTTCCAAAAAGTGATTCAAGGAAATGAAGAGCAATTAGCGAAAATGACGGAAGAAGATATTCGCACAATTTTAAGCATTGGGGAATAGCCGTTCAACTTAGTTGCTATCTTATTAAAGAGAAATGGAGTAATTCGTTTGAAACAAAAAGAATATATGGAATATCGGCCGCTAGGTGAAGAAATTGAACGGCTTCGTAAAGGGAAAAATATTCCTCTGCGTGTCTTTGATGAAAATGGTGTTTCTAGTCGAAGTTATCAACGCTTTGTTCAAGGAAATAGTGAGTTGCGCATTTCAGATTTAGCCATTATTGTCGAAATCTTGTCTATTTCGCCGATGGAAATGACAGAAAAATTAACGCCAATGTCCAAAACAGTTTTAGCTAAGGAACAGTTTAATCAAGCAATCTTTAGTAAAAATTTTCAAGAAAGTAGTCGAATCGTTGCAGATTATCGGGCGTACTATGAGAAATCGTCTTTTGCTTTAGGAAAACAAGAAGTAATGTATTCGATGTTGGCGTTGGAATATCTTTTTAACCCTCAAACGGTTGTGACAAAAGAGGAAATTATTGCATTAGAAAATCAGATTCTGGAACGATTAATTAATGCCGATGTGTATACTATTTTTAATTTGAAGTTTTTAGCATTACAAAAAAACGTTGGCTTGCAGCCGTTTCCAACTTCGTTACTTTTTCGTGTGCTACAATCTGTCAATGAGCGGGAAATTATTGATATTCGCTCGCTAGAAATCATCGAGCAAGTAATTATTGATTTTTTATTTGCGGCGATTGTCAGCCAAAATGTTCCCCATATTCTTCATGTATTAGGCATGATTAAAGAATATGAAGTGGGTGAAAATAACTGGCGAATGATTCTCTGGAAAAAAATAGCAGAAAAAATAGAAATGATTTTAACCAATGAAGAAATATTCGCAGATTGGGCAATTTTTAAAGAACAAATCCTCTTATCTATCACATTGTTCTTACCAAAAGCCAAACAAGAATTTTTTGCTGGGCAGTTGGAAAAAATAGAGGATAGTTTAAAAGAAATAAAAGAAAAGTAGGCATAATTGAGAATTTGCCATAATACATTCTGGTTGTGTTTAGCGACAAAGAGCGCCAAATAGGGATAGAAAACCCTATTTGGCGCTCTTTGTCTTGTCTATACAAATTTATTTGGACAGTTTGTCGTAATTGAACCCATTTGCAGTTGATATTCACTATAATTAAGAAAATATTAGGAGGTGAAGTTTATGAAAAAAATGTGCATCTCCACAGTTAGTGCTTTACTTTTGGCTAATAGTTTGCTACTGCCTGTAACAACTTTCGCCGAAACGACCGAAACAATCGCATCCTCCAGTGAAGAAAATGTTTCATCTGTTTCAGAAGAAAAGATTCCAGAAATTTCATCAGCAGAAGAGCAAAATTCAGCAACCAGTAGTTCGGAGATTCCCCAATCAGAAGAGTTAACGACTGTTGAAACAAGTGAAGAGCCGCCAAATGAAGCACTAGCGATAACGGAAGCACAACTGATGATGCCCCAATTATACGCAGGTGCTGTCTTAGATAAAACGACGCCTATCAGTACACTATTTCCTGATCCAGCTTTTGCGGAAAATATCAGAAAACAGTTAAGCAAATCTCGGACCTCTAATACTGTCACCCAAGCAGAATTGGATAAACTGAATAAAGTTATTTTAGAAAATGTCGTTGTTTCTAATGTAGAAGGAGTTCAATACCTAAGAAACTTAGAAGAATTATCTTTTCAAGATTCACTCAATGTAACAGATTTGAGTCCTTTTGCTAAAGGTGAATTTAAGCTATTACGTTTTTTATATATGAGAAACAATAAAATAGCTGATCTTAGTCCGTTAGGTCAAGCAGGATTAATTAGTTTAGAAGGCTTGTATGTTGAGAACAATCAATTAACGACATTAAATGGGCTTGAAGGAATGCCTGCTTTAAAAAATTTAAGTATCCAAAATACGACAGATCATCCGTCAAAAATCACGCCGAATAATCGAGTGACTTCATTCGACCCGCTTCGTTCTCTTCGTAATTTAGAAACTATTTGGGCTGCCAATAATCAGATTGCTACTTTAGATGGGCTTACGGAAGCAAATAACCTACTCCGTCTTTATGTGGAAAATAATCAATTAAAAACAATTGCGCCCTTGGCGAATAAACCACGTCTAGAAGAGTTGAGTATTATGAATCAAACGATTGCTAGTCTGGAAGCTTTAAGCACTGTTCCTAGTCTGCGTGTACTGTATGCAAGAAACAATCAAATTTCTTCCCTGACACCGTTAGAGAAAACACTCAATCTAACAGTTTTAGATGTGGGAGAAAATCAAATTTCAGATATCAGTCCGTTAAAAGGCTTAACGGCCATTACAGGGCTAGATGTATCTAATCAAATGATTATCTTATCTTCTGTCGATTATATTGCTGGGAAACCACTGCAATTAAAAAATAAGGTGATATCTCGTGATGGTCAACTATTTCCACCGCTGACGATTAGCCCTTATGGAAGTTACGATGCTACAAAAGGACTGTTTGAATGGAATTTACCCAAAGCTCATGAAGGCGTTTCTTATATCTGGGAATCAACAGATAAAGCATACTTGGGGAACTTTTCTGGAACAGTCGTCCAACCTGTCAAAGAAGTTTTCTTAAGTGAAACGAAACTATCTTGGTCAAAAGAGCGTATAGAAAAGTCGTTGGAAAAAACAATCGATATTGATGACTTTCAAAAAACAGCCCTGCCTTTTTATTGGCAAGATGTTGATGCTGGGAATAGATTACAATTTATTGTCAAAAAAGAGGGCCAAGAAATCCAGAAATTAGCAGATGAAACAACCACTAATTCTAAAACATTTAAGGAAAAAGCCTTGTTATTACCAGAACTAACTTATGGGAAACATCAGTTGGTCGTGGAAGTCTATGATAAAGGCTACAAGATTGATGAATTAGCGCTAACAGTCACTATGGTTGGCTCTGTCAGGTTCAAAACGGTACCAACAGCGATTTCCTTTGGGAGTGAGCTGCAAATCGCTAGTAGCACGACCCAATATCCAATTGTTTCCATGGATCAACCATTAGTGATACGAGATACTCGTCAAACGGGGAATAATTGGTCGCTTGCGCTAAACGTTACTTCTGATTTCAAATCTGAATCAGGTGCTAGGTTGCCGAATATTTTAAAATTTAGAACCAACCATCGCTTACAGGATATTCCAGAAGGCCAATCGATTCTTGTTCACAACCAAGTCAATGGACACCAAGAAACAAATATTTCTGATCAATGGAAAGAAAATGACCAAGAGTTGTTATTATCTGTTCCTGGAGGGACGGCCAAAGCAGAAGAATATGAAGCAAAACTAACTTGGTACTTGATGGACGTACCTGATGGTAGTGCAAAATAGGGAGGGAGTCTTATCAAAAAAATAATTAGCGGTGTATTGTTATTAGGATTGATTTCATCGGTTGATATATTTGCTGAAACAAATGCCTATCCGACAAATGCAGAAGTTTCTTTTTATGGCGAGTATGAACCACCAGCCAACAAAGAAAAACCAGATGGTAAGATACCACAGCGTTTCCCCAAGCAGTCGGAAGCAATACCAGCAGTGAGTGGAGAATCATTGAAGCATTCAACAAGTAAAACAGTTGATCAAAAAGGCTCAGGCTTCTTACCTCGAACTGGTACTAAACAGCAACAAATGTTTAATTATCTCGGAATAATAGTCATCTTTTTGGCTAGTTTTATTTTAAAAAAAAGAAAGAAGGAACAATAAAATGAAAAAAATTATCTTAGCAACAATCCCAGCTATCACTTTAGGCGTGGCTATTGCACCAGAAGTGAATGCAGAAGAAAAAAACTATGAATCAAATGCTATCGTTGAATTTACACCGGATGCCTCTAGCAACAAACCAGTCGATCCAGTGAATCCAGATACCGAAAAACCTGTTGAACCCTTTGACCCAACGACACCAGACACTGGTAATAAGCCAAATGAAGGAACAACTGGTCCACTAAGTATCGATTATGCTTCTAGTTTAGACTTTGGCAAAAATAAAATTTCAAATAAAGATGAAAAATATTATGCAAATCCACAATACTTTTTCTTGGCAGACGGTTCTGGTCCTGATTTGACTAATCCTAAACCAAATTATGTACAAATTTCCGACAAACGCGGAACGAATGCCGGTTGGGCCTTAACAGTTAAACAAGAAACACAATTAACAGCGACAAAAGAAACATTAAATAAAGTTTTAGACGGTTCAGAAATTAAATTAAGTCAAAACAAAGCAGTGTCAAATTCCAAAGCAGTCACACCAACTGCGCATGAAGTAACTTTAGTAGCTGGCGATTCATCAAATGTGATGTCTGCCGCTGAAGGTCAAGGTTCTGGAACTTGGCTTAGTGCGTTCGGTGGGATTGAAAAAGTGGAAGTTGACGGTGAAAACGTAGATAAAAATACAGCGATCACATTAACTGTACCAGGAGCAACACCAAAAGATGCTGTTCAATACAAAACTGTTTTAACATGGACAATCGCTGATTTACCAAGCGTATAATTATTGAAACTATAACAATAGAAGAGAAGGAGCACTAACATGAAAAAAATGACCATCGCAAGCAGCTTAATTTTAGCAACCATCGCGGTAGGAACACTACCAGTTCAAGCAGAGGAAGTGGCTAATCGCGACACAGATGCTATTGTAAAATTTAAAGCACCAGATGAAAAAGATCCCAACAGCAAAAATCCTGTAGTGGATCCAGAAGACAAAGACGGCAAAGATCCTGTGACACCTATCGACCCAGTAAAGCCTGACAAGCCAGTTGATGAAGGTTCTACAGGTCCCTTAACCTTGGACTATGCTTCAAGTTTAAACTTTGGTGAAAATATCATCAGCACAAAAGATGAAACCTATTTTGCATCAGCACAAGTTTTAAAAGATAAAAATAATGTTGAAAAAACAGGCCCATTATTTGCTCAAATTACAGATAATCGTGGAACTTTAGAAGGCTGGACTTTATCTGCAAAACAAAATTCTGCATTTACTTCTGCTATCAAAGGTCAGACGCTTGAAGGAACTGAAATTGTCTTTCAGAATGCTTCAGCTGTGACAGCAGGACAAAGCGCTGCACCAACAAGTTTAGCGAGCGTAACTTTTGGTACAGTGGGTGAAAGTCATAACGTGATGGCAGCCGCAACAGATCAAGGTGCTGGGAAATGGTCATACTTATACGGCAATGCTAGTTCAATTGCTGAAGTTGACGGCCGTCAAGTAATGAAAGATGTTCAATTAAAAGTGCCAGGTAAATCAGTTAAATTAAACGATGCCTACAAAACAACAATTACTTGGACATTAGCTAATACGCCAGTATAAAAAGAACCTTTTGGGAGCAAGGAAGAGGGAAACTCAGCCTTTCTCCTTTACATAGAAATGGAGTGTAGAGCGAAATGAAAAATAGATATTTTATTCTGATGATTCTAAGTTTTTATTTCTTTGCTTTTGGGATTGAAACCTCAGCAGCAGAATTACGATTTAGTGTTGAAACAGAAATTCCAGAAAACCAAATAGATAAAACAAAAACATATTTTGATTTAATGATGAAACCAGACCAAGAACAAATTTTGAAAGTTCGAGCGGCCAATAGTACAGATGAAAATTTAGTGATTGATGTTAGTGCGAAGTCGGCCACAACAAACAGCAACGGAGTGATTGAATATGGTGAGTCGTTGACAGCATTAGATAAATCTGCACCAGCAGATTTATCAGAAATCATTCAACTGAAAGACGGCGGTGAGAGTGTTGAATTGCCTGCTAAAAGTGAAAAAGTAGTTGAATTGCGAGTGAAAATGCCTAAAGAAGAGTTTTCAGGGCAACTAGCGGGCGGGATCACGTTTAGTGAAAAAGTCGATGAAACGAAAGACAAGCAAAAAGAAAATACAAACGGCTTAGCAATTGAAAATCGCTATGCCTATACAGTAGCTGTTTTACTTCGAGAAAATGAAACAGTTGTGCAACCTGAATTGTCTTTAGAGAAAGTTGAACCGACGCAAAGAAATGCGCGTAGTGTTATTTCTGCAACACTGCTAAACCATGAAGCAGCCTATCTTCAATCAATGAAAGTAACGGCAAATGTTAAAAATAAGAAAACAAATAACGTTATTTTAGAGAAAGAACAAGAAGATATGCAAATGGCGCCCAATTCAATTTTTAATTTCCCTATTCCTTATGAAGAAAATGAAATGGAAGCTGGGACGTATGTATTGGCAATGACTGTGGAAGGCTCAGGAAAAAAATGGCAATTTACGAAAGAATTTACAATCTCAAAAGAGGAAGCAAAAACATTTAATGAGAAAGATGTAACTGTCAAAAAAACGGAATCTAAACTTATTTATCTCTTAATCGGTTTATTGATCCTTTTACTGATAATCTGCCTGTTCATCATTTTACGTCTGAAAAAACAAAAAAATAAATAAAAAAAAGCCGCTCTTCAAATGGAACTGACCTAAGATTGTGAGACAGACATAAAAAAGCATTTTCCTAGACTGCTGATTTCCGATAGTCTATCGGCGATTGGTAGTCTAGTTTTTGTTGAATTCGACTTTCATTATAATAAGTAATGTATTTTTTTACAATTTCTATTACAATAGATGTAGGTTCATTTGTGAGCCCATCTAAGTAGAACGTTTCAGACTTTAGTGAGGCATGAAACGATTCGATGCAGGCATTATCTGAAGGTGTCCCTTTGCGGGACATACTCATGGTAATGCCTTTTGTTTTTATTTGGTTCTGGTAGTCAAAAGAAGTATAAACAGAGCCTTGATCACTATGCAATAGACAATCCGTTGTTTGGGGTAATTGATCAAGTGTATCCAGAACAAAAGCCGTATCTTGCTTATCACCGATGGTATAGGCGATAATTTCACTATTGTATAAATCCATAATTGAAGATAAATACAATTGCTTTTGACCAAAAGGCAGATAAGTAATATCTGTTACCAATTTCTTTAAAGGAGCATCTGAAGAAAATTGTCTATTCAGCTTGTTCTCGACAACCGTGTAAGGTTGTCCCACTTTACTGCGTTTTTTCATTTTCACGCGACAATTCCAATGATATTTCTGCATAATCTTTTGTACGGTGTTTTTATTTACTTTGTATTCCTTGTTAATCAGCGCAGTAATTTCTCGATAGCCATATCGAAACTTGTGCTGGAAACAAAGACGACGAACAGCTTCTTCAAGAGATGTTAACTTTCCCAAGTCTTTTCGATGAGTCCAACGATAATAAGTAGCTCGCGAAACGCCGAAAAGTTGACACAATGCAGTAATGGTTAATTTCCCTTTCACTCTTTTAACTAATTCTACAAATACTTCTGGCTCCACATCCTTTCCAATTCTTTGTACTTTTTTAGCACCTCAATGTGCATTTTTAAAAATTTATTTTCATTTTTAAGCTGTTGTTCCTTGGATTGATTTTCTGGCCCTTTTCCATACGAATATTGTTTTCCAACCGGTTGAACCAATCGATGATTCTCACCATTACGGTACCAACGCCACCATGTTTCAATTTGTGTTTTGTTTTTAATTCCTAATTCTTCCATGATCGTTTTTACAGGAATGTTCTCTTTTTTCATCTGTATAGCCATTTCTTTGATGTGAATCGGATAAGAAACTCGATTTCCCATTGAAAAAGCACCTCCTAGTTAAATTCATTTTAACGTGAATTCAACAAGAGGTGCTTTTTTATTTTGTCTCAGTTTATTGGGTCAGTTCCAAATTGAAGAACGGCTTTTTTTTAAAGATTAAATAATTTCTCCACAGTCGGACAAAGTTCGGTGAAACAAGTGACTTCTGCAAGGTGTGATGCAGGTTGGCAACTTGGTAGTTCACGAGAGCGGTGGTTAAACCAAAGGGAATGCCAGCCACCATTCCGCGCGCCGACAATATCATTGTCATAACTATCACCAACATATAAAGTATGTTCAGGTTCCATACAAAATTGATTACAGGCTAAATCAAAAATTTCCTTTTCAGGTTTTTGAAAACCCGTACTTTGAGAAATAATGATATTTTGGCTTGGAACCCATTTTTCAAGATTCAATTGTTTTACTTTTTTAAATTGATGGTCTGTTGGACCATTTGTAATAATCCCCATCGGAATTTCTTTCTCTTGTAAAGTATCAAGAAGCTTAGTAACTTCTGGATGCATCGTAATATTATCCAATTCTTCTTCATAAACTTGTTGGAAAATTTTTCCTTCTTCTTGTGAAATTCCTGGATAGTTTAGATCCTTTAATGTTTCATTCATTCGGAAAAACCGCATGAAATCTAGGGACCATTCATTGGCTAAAACTTTCGGAAACGTTTCATCGCTGTGGTGTCTAAAACGAAGATACAATTCATGCATGTCCTCTGTCGCAACGTGCGGGAAAATTTTAGTCATCGCATTTCGAAAGGGTTGTTGCTGATCGTACAGCGTGTCATCAACATCAAAAACAATGGTTCTCATTTAACAAGTGCACCTCTTAACTTTTTTACAAAACTTTTCATATGTTATATTGTAGACGATATTTTCACAAATAAATAGAGTATTTTTCACTGTATTTCAAGGTTTTACACAGAAATCAAAGCCTTGAGGGAAAAGACAATTATAGTTATTTTTACCAAAAAATGGAAACGATAAATGAAAAAATATTCTGATAATGAAAAGTTTGTGAAAATGATTTTGAGTCAAAGTTACTTAAATAACACGCGTTCTGATAGAAGTTAGAATTTTGCATGAGACAGTCTTTTTCCGTATAATGAATGAGAATGAAGGGGGAGAGTTAAGGAGTTATGTTAAAGCGTTTTTTTGGGTATTATCGGCCTTATCGTCGATTGTTTATTTTGGATTTTGGGTGTGCTGTTTTTGCAGGGCTGTTAGAGTTGGCTTTTCCAGTAGCAGTCAACCAAGTAATTGATAAGATTATGCCAAAAGGAGACTTTCGCCTCATTGCATTAGCTAGTGCGGGCTTATTTGCATTTTATATAATCAATACGTTTTTACAATTTATTGTGGTTTATTTTGGTCATATGTTAGGCGTGAATATTGAAACAGATATGCGTGAAGAATTATATCAACATCTTCAAACACAACCGTTTGAGTATTATGATAATCAAAAAACAGGGAAATTAATGAGTCGTCTGACTACTGATCTTTTTGAAATTTCGGAAGTGGCACATCATGGACCAGAAGACGTTTTTATTACGATTATGACGTTAGCAGGTTCTTTTTTATTAATGTTAACCATTCACGTGAAATTAGCCATCGCTACGTTTATTTTATTGCCATTTATCACGATTGCGCTAGGCTATTTTAATAAAAAAATGACAAAAGCGAATACGGATATTTACGATAATTTAGGAGAATTTAATGCTGGGATTGAAGCGTCAGTAAGTGGGATTCGTGTCACGCAATCTTTTGCAAATGAACCATTTGAACGAAAACAGTTTAATTATTTAAATCAAATGTATCGAAAATCGAAATTATATTTTTATAAGGTTATGGGTGTCAGTTCCGCCTATAATTACTTATTAATTCGTCTGATAAATTTATTTTCATTAATTTTTGGCGCGTATTATACAATTAAAGGAGAAATTACAGAAGGACAGTTTGTAGGATTTATTTTATTAGCCAATATTTTTATTCGGCCGATTGAAAAAGTCAACAATATGATTGAAAGCTATCCCAAAGGATTCGCTGGCTTTAAACGTTTTACGGAAGAAATGGACAAACAACCGTCCATCAAAGATTTGCCAGGAGCTGTAGCTGTTTCGCATTTAGAAGGAACGATTGCCTATAAAGATGTTTCATTTGCTTATGAAGATGGCACAAAAGTTTTAGACCATATCAATCTAAAAATTCAACCTGGCGAAACCGTTGCTTTCGTTGGCCAAAGTGGTTCAGGAAAAACGACCTTGTGTAATCTGTTGCCTCGTTTTTATGAAGTCAGTAGTGGTGAAATTACAATTGATGGTAGAAATATCCAACAAATGACCTTGGCTTCATTACGTAAGCAGATTGGAATTGTTCAACAAGATGTGTTTTTATTTCCTGGAACATTACGAGAAAATATTGCTTATGGGAATTTAAACGCTACAGAAATGGACATTCAACAAGCGGTGAAATTAGCACATTTAGAACAGGTAATTCAGCTAATGCCAGATGGCTTGGACACAATTATTGGCGAACGTGGCGTGAAATTGTCGGGCGGTCAAAAGCAGCGAGTGGCAATTGCGCGAATGTTCTTGAAGAACCCGCCGATTTTAATTCTAGATGAAGCGACTTCTGCATTAGATACAGAAACAGAGCAAGTGATTCAAGAGTCATTAAACTCGTTAGCTGATGGGCGAACAACATTAATTATTGCCCACAGACTGGCAACGATTAAACATGCTGATCGAATAATCGTAGTGAGTGACCAAGGAATTTTAGAAGATGGGACACATGAAACTTTGTACGCGCAAAGAGGCCACTATCGTCGGCTGTACGATGCTCAATTTAGAACATAATAAAAACCCGCGAATAAAACTTCGCGGGTTTTTATTATGTTTAGTTAGCGCCGAACTTTTCTTCCCAAACCAACAGCATTTTTCATTCGTTGAAGTGTTTTGTTGGCTACACGGCGAGCGTTTTCTGCGCCCTCATCTAAAATCATATCTAATTCTTCTGAAGCTAGAAGCTCTTGGTAGCGAACTTGAATAGGTTCTAATAAGGCAACCACTGCTTCTGCTAAATCTGCTTTGAAGTCTCCATAGCCTTTGCCTTCGTAAGCTTGAACAAGTTCCTCAACAGTTTGACCTGTTGCAGCAGAATAAATATTTAGTAAGTTAGTAATGCCAGGCTTTTCTTCTTTATTATATTCAATTACACCAGTTGAATCAGTTACAGCAGAGCGGATTTTTTTACGAATCACTGCTGGCTCATCAAGCATTGAAATAAAGCCCTTCACATTTGTATCGGATTTACTCATCTTTTTCGTTGGTTCCTGTAAGCTCATAATTCGACTACCTTGCTCAGCAATTTTTACTTCAGGCATCGTTAAAATTTCTTGTTTTTTTTGAGCGTAACGTTTGTTGAAGCGTTCCACAAAATCACGTGTTAGTTCTAAATGTTGTTTTTGATCATCTCCGACTGGCACTAAGTCAGCGTTGTACAACACGATATCACCAACCATTAATGGAGGGTATGTTAAAAGACCAGCACTTACGCCAGCACGACCATTTTTTTGCGATTTATCTTTAAATTGTGTCATTCGCTCTAACTCACCAATAGAAGTATTGCACTGAATGATCCAACCAGCTTCTGCATGCGCACTCACTTCAGACTGTATGAAAATTGTTGCTTTTTGTGGGTCTAAACCAACTGCTAGGTAAAGAGCTGCTAAGCTACGAATTTGTTGGCGTAGCTTTTGCGGTTCTTGGGGAACAGTAATGGCATGCTCATCCACAATACAAAAATAACAATTGTATTCATTTTGTAATTCGATAAATTGTTTCATCGCACCAATGTAATTTCCGATTGTCGGAGTACCACTGGGCTGAATACCAGAAAAAATTGTTTTCATTAAATAACCACCTGACTTTAGACTTAAGATAGTGAATAGTTCTATTATACATTTTATTAGCAAAAAATACATGGGAACTTCTTGAAAAGTCACCAAGAGAAGTAAATTATAACAGCATCCATAAAAATAGAAAACTGTATTACTTTTTTACAGAATCATAACGAATATCCATAAAATTTATTAAAAATTAACCCTAATTTTACACGGATGTAATGAAGGAAAAATAAACAAAGTTAATAAAAAATGTTTAAAAACCCCTAGTATTTTTATTAGAAATTAGGTATACTGGTTTTAAATAGAGGAACAGTAAAGTTCCCTGTTTCAGAAACGCGATGATTCGCGAAAAGGAGTGATGCACAATGTTGACACTTTATACTTCCCCGAGTTGCACGTCATGTCGTAAGGCTAGAGCCTGGTTGCAAGAGCACGAAATTCCTTTTAAAGAAAGAAATATTTTTTCTGAACCTTTAAACATTGAGGAATTAAAAGCAATTTTAATCATGACAGAAGATGGAACAGAAGAGATTATCTCTACTCGCTCTAAAGTCTTCCAAAAATTAAATATGGATTTGGACGAGCTTCCACTTCAAGACCTATTAGAGTTGGTTCAAGAAAACCCTGGATTGTTGCGTCGGCCAATTATGATTGACGAGAAAAGATTACAAGTCGGTTTTAACGAAGATGAAATTCGTCGATTCTTACCAAGAGATGTTCGACAACTGGAATTGCGCCAAGCACAATTAATGGCAGGTTTATAAAAAATATAAAATTTTGTTCTTTATTTGTTAATTGTAATAAAAAACGATTCATATGAATTTAGGGCCAGGGATTTTTATCTCTGGCTTTTTAATACATATTTAGAATTTGTATTCATTTGATTTGGCAGAACGTGGTCAAGGAAAAATAGTATCTTTTTTGGAGAGACTGCGTTAAGATGAAGAGGTAGAAGGAGCGAAAAACCAATCGTTAAAAAAGTTCAAAGTTTATAAAACGCTCGCTAGTTTTCGAGGATTTACAGACTTTCCACTTTACTTTTGTGTAGTTTTCGCTACAATGAACGTAAGAAGTTTCCTGATTGAAGCAAAGAGAGGTGTAGCGCTATGGAAATGGAACATATTAATGAAAATACGATTCGTGTGTTAATTGGCAACGAAGACCTGGCGGATAGAGGGATTACTTTTCTTGACTTACTAGGAAACCACAAAGATGTTGAAAATTTCTTTTATAGTATTTTAGAAGAAGTGGATGTCGAAGATGAATTCCAAGGTAGTGAAGCAGTCACTTTCCAAGTCTTGCCTAAAAATGATGGCTTAGAACTGTTTATTAGTAAAAATGTCGCTATGGACGAATTGTCTTCCTTAGAAGGCTTAAGCGAAGTCAATGCAGATGTTAGCGAATTGATTCGCAAACAAATTGAAGCAGACAAAGCAGCCGCCGATGAACTTGACGAGATGGAAGCCACAGATGAAACCAACAGAAATGTAATCTTTGAATTAGATAATTTTGAAGCGATGATCCAATTATCCAAAGAAGTCTTCATGCAATCTGTTTTGACTAACTTATACACGTACAACAATCGTTATTACTTACAAGTTTTGTTCTTAACCGATGAATTAGAGAAAACAAATGTTGACAATGAAATCGCGCAGATTTTAGAGTTTGCTCATAAAACAACTGTCACTCAGGATACTTTAGTCGAATATGGCACTTGTATTATGGAACGCAGTGCGCTGGAATTAACACGGTATTACTTTAATGATTAAGTAAAAAAGCAAAAACTTTCGGGTTTTTGCTTTTTTTTTCGATGAAAATAAATAAACTTTGCGTAGTTTATTTATGAGAGGTGAAAATCATGTTAACAGCTTTAACGGCAGACAACCAAGAATTATTTTCTTTAATCGATTGCTCGATTGATGAATTAACACAGATACGAAGCGAACAAGCTTTTGTGTGCCCAATGTGTTATCAATCGGTAATTTTGAAGGCAGGCCCCATTAAAATACCCCATTTTGCTCATCGGAAAAGAAATAGTTGTTGGTACGAAGCAGAAGCTGAAACAGAAGAACACCTCCGCTTGAAGCAGCTTTTTGCGGAAAAGTGTTTACGCGAAAAGCTGTCCTTTCAAGTTGAAGCATATTTACCCACCTTGAAGCAACGCCCAGATTTACTCATTGGCAAGATAGCCATTGAAATTCAATGTAGCCCATTGCCAATTAAACGTTTGGTGGAACGGACGGAGACTTATCAAGCTCATGGCTATCAAGTTGTTTGGATTTTAGGTGAACGTTTAGTGCCTAAAGACAAACTCACGCAATTAACGAAACAATTCCTTTATTTTTCGGAGTCCTTGGGATTTTATTTATGGACGGCCGATAAGAAGCAAGAACGAATAGAATTACTTTGTCATATTGAAGAGAGTCAATGTCAACAATTTTATAGAAGAAAACAATCATGGGATTTTTACGAAAAAAAATTACTAGAAATCTTCCAACTGCCAATCGCTAATTTAAATTTACTGCCAAATAGACGTCACACTGGGCAATTGATACATGATTATTATCAAAAATTAACTCAACAACTTGGTTACAGAAATGCTCAGTTGCTTAGAACACAAAGCTTTTTATATATGAAAGGTTGTCACCTTCTCCAGTTACCTCCTTGGTTTTACTACCCTGGATTAAAGCTATTACCTTCTTCTGAAGAAGATATTCATTTAAAAATGCTTGTTTGGGAAGCACTAAAAATCGAAGAAGGACATTTAGTGACAAAACAGGAACTGTGGCGTATCTTGGAAGCTATTTTTTGGGAAGAAGGGAACTTTGTTTGGCAACCACTGCCGAATATTGGCTTAGAAAAGCTTTTTAAAATCGTGGGAAATAACTTATTGAGATGGTTACAAGAATGTCATGTGTTAATTAAAGTAAACAATAAGTACCTAATAACTAGTATTTTCCTAAGAGAAGATCCTGAAAAGCTCATTCATTGGCTAAAAAAAGTGAAAAAACAACATTTTTTTAGTCACACGTGTTAAATTATGATAGTATAATGAGTAAAACGTTTCTTAAAGGAGAGTAAACTATGAGTGAAATTAAACAATTACCGACACGTGATGAAGTTCCAACTTCATTGACTTGGGATTTAACCAAAATTTTTAAAGATGATGCTGCTTTTGATGTTGCTTATGAACAGTTGACAGAGGAGCTAAATCAAGCAGAGTCATTTAAAGATACATTAGGGAATGGCGCAGAAGCCTTTTTAGCTGCATTAGAATATGTTTTAGATGTCTATCGAAAAGTGGAAACATTATATGTCTATTCTCATTTAAAAAATGATCAAGACACTACAAATACAGCTTACCAAGCTTTATATGCAAGAGCTAGTTCTTTATATGCACAAGTCAGTGAAGCTGTTTCTTGGTTTGATCCAGAGCTCTTAACATTAAGTGATGAACAAATCTGGGGATATTTTGAAGAGCAGCCAAAATTAGCTGTTTATCGTCACTATATTCAAAATATTTTAGATGAACGTCCCCATGTTTTATCAATGGAACAAGAAGCTTTACTTGCGGGAGCTAGTGAAATTTTTGAGGCCTCAAGTAATACTTTTTCAATTTTAAATAATGCAGACTTAGAATTTCCAACTGTGCAAAATGCTGAAGGAGAAACGATTCAACTTTCTCATGGTGTTTATGGTCAGTTAATGGAAAGTGTCGATCCATCTGTTCGTGAAGCAGCATTTAAAGGGTTGTACAAAGTATACAAACAATTTAGAAATACATTAGCCTCAACTTTGGGTGCCCATATTAAAACACATAATTATAAAGCAAAAATTAGAAATTATGATTCTGCTCGGGCAGCATCTTTAGCAAGTAATCATATCCCTGAAAGTGTTCACGAAACATTAGTAGCGGTAGTAAATAAACATTTACCTTTGCTGCATCGCTATGTAAAATTAAGAAAAAGATTATTAAACGTAGAAGAATTACACATGTACGACTTGTATGCACCTTTGCTAGGTGAAGCACCAATTCGTTACAGCTATGAAGAAGCAAAAGAAAAAGCAATTGAGGCTTTAAAACCATTGGGTGAAGACTATTTATCTATTGTTAAAGAAGCTTTTTCAAGTCGTTGGATTGATGTGATTGAAAATCAAGGAAAACGAAGTGGCGCATATTCTTCAGGAGCTTATGATACAGCCCCATATATTTTAATGAATTGGCATGATAGTTTGGATCAACTATTTACATTAGTCCACGAGATGGGCCATAGTGTTCATAGTTACTATACAAGAAATAATCAGCCGTATGTTTATGGTGACTATTCAATTTTCTTAGCTGAAATTGCTTCAACAACAAATGAAAATATTTTAACAGAATATTTATTACAAACAGAAACAGATCCTAAAGTACGTGCGTATGTCTTAAATCACTATTTAGACGGCTTTAAGGGAACCATTTTCCGTCAAACACAATTTGCGGAATTTGAACATTTTATTCACACGGAAGATGCTAAAGGCACGCCATTAACAAGTGAATATTTGAGTGAGTATTATGGCGAGCTTAATGCTAAATACTATGGACCAGAAGTAGTTAGAGATGAAGAAATTAGTTACGAATGGGCGAGAATTCCTCATTTTTATTACAATTACTATGTTTATCAATATGCAACTGGCTTCTCAGCCGCTTCGGCATTGTCTAAACATATTTTAGCTGGAGAAGAGGGAGCTTTAGAGAACTACCTTAACTACTTGAAAGCAGGAAGTAGTGACTTCCCAATTGAAGTGATGAAAAAAGCGGGCGTGGATATGACACAAGCCGCGTATATCGAAGATGCAATGAAAGTTTTTGAAGAACGTTTAACAGAATTAGAAGCTTTGGTTGAAAAATTATAGACAAAAAAGTGGGCTATAAGTCGAAATGACTTATAGCCCACTTTTTAAATCTTAAGATAATCAATCAACTACTTTTGTCGTAGTCTCTTTTTTATAATAAATGTAAATGTCCATTTGGAAAATGATAATTGGAGCGACGTTTAAATTCGAAGGTTGCGTCACCTTGGTCCAGCAACGATTCGTTATGCGGATGGACACGACACAGTTGTTTAATTTCATCCATGTTTTCAAAATTTTCGACTAAAATGCCGAAATCATTCTCACAAGTATAGTTGTAAACGACTGCGGTAGGGTGTTGTTTAATCCCCATTTCTCGAGCAACTTTTTGATCGGTTTGGAAAGATTCTTTGACAAAATCTGATTGTCGGTCTTTACGATACATATCAATGTCCCCGCCGGCCGCTAGAAGTAGTTCTTCTGATAACTCAGGAGAGTAGGCTAAACCGTCTTCAGCTACTGCTTTTTGTAAGCCAATCAACAATTGTCGACCTTTTTTTCGGCCTTGTAACTGTGCTGCTTTATAGTCAAGAGCGGCTGAGTATAAATCTTCAAAAATTCGATTCCGTCGTTTAATGTCATTAATCGGAATATGTTGACGACTTAAAAATTCATTGATCGTTTTCATGTTTAATAAAGGGATAAAGCGCAATTGTATTTTCTTCTTGTCGTTAACAGACAATTGTATAATTTCTTTTTCAATTTCTAAACAGACGCCGCCTAAAGGATTGACGAACAAATAAATTTCAACCATTCATACTTCCTCCAATGCCATGCTTTTTCAAATACAGGTGCCAGAACGTCAGTGCTTCGAATACTAAGGGGCAGTGGTCCGCATCATGCGTTGAATCTTGTTAGGTGCAAGCGTAATGGGAATGTTCAAATCAGCCATTAATGTTTGAAACGCTTGCTTGCCGCTTTCAGCTTCAGTAACTTCTAACTCTAATTCAAAATCGTGCTGTTGGTTATACCAACTTTCGTCTAGCGCAAGTAATCCTTGAGGAATTTGTTTTTCTGCACGTGCTGTTTTTAATGAACCAATTAAATGGATTGAGGCGATTTCAATACCTAATTCTTGTAATTTCTTCGCCACAGCCCCCTCAGTAGGGAGTTGATTCATTTTGATAAAGTGGTTCGCCGTCTCAAGCGATAAAGGGTCGTTGATTTCTAATAATCCTTCTGGCGCAGGAACTTTTAAGGTTAACTCACCACGATCTGCTAATACGCGAATTCTTAAGCCCATTCGTTGTGCTTTTAATTGAAAATCGTCCGTATCAAAATAATGATTTGTTTGCGTAAAAAAGTCCGTTTTTTGAATAGCAAAATGGTCGATTAATCGTTTGAAATCTTGTGGACTAACTAATGTTTTAAATTCAATTTCTAAGTGCTCACTCATGGGGTTCTCTCTCTTTCTTAAATCACTCCAATTTTCACATATTATATAGGTTTCCGTCAAGAAAAGTGGTCTTCTCTGTGAAAAAAATTTCTAATGAAAGGTGTTTGGAAATCAAATAGCGAATAACACCCTATTTTAGGGAGGACTGTGGTAAAATAATCAGTGAATGAAATTCAAGGAAATTGAGGGATCTACCATGGAACGAAAGTGGGAGCTGTTTTTAGCGCCATATGAACAGGCGGTCAGCGAATTAAAAGTAAAACTACGAGGTATTCGTAAACAATTTCGGGAGCAAGATAAACACATACCAATTGAATTCGTTACGGGACGTGTGAAACCAGTAGATAGTATTTTGACAAAGACGGCTATTCGTCATATTCCTTTAAATCGGATTGAAGAAGAAATGCAAGATATTGCTGGTTTGCGGATTATGTGTCAATTTGTGGAAGACATTTACCAGGTAGTCGCACTTTTAAGAAATCGTAAAGACTTAAAAATTGTGGAAGAACGGGACTACATTGAAAATAAAAAAGAAAGTGGCTATCGTTCGTACCATGTGGTGGTGGAATATCCTGTGCAACTAGTCACTGGGGAAAAGATTATTTTGGCCGAAATCCAAATTCGGACACTCTCTATGAATTTTTGGGCAACGATTGAACATTCTTTGAATTATAAATATCAAGGTGTCTTTCCAGAAGAAATGAAAGAACGTCTTCAGCGAGCGGCAGAGGCAGCATATTTATTAGATGAAGAAATGTCATCCATTCGTGAAGAAATTCAAGAAGCACAACATTACTTCTCTCATGGCCGTGGGTTGCTAGAAAACGAATACTATAAGCAAATTAAAAACGAAACACCAGAAAATCAGTAAAGGAGTCAGCTTATGAAAGTGGCGATTGTTCATAACTCGGAAGAAAAATCGAAACAAGTTACAAAACAACTGACAAAACTATTAGAGCAAAACCATATTCAAATAGACAATCGTCAACCTGAACTTGTGATTTCAGTCGGCGGAGATGGTACGCTTCTTTCCGCTTTTCATCGATTTAATCATCTGTTAAACGAAGTAAGTTTCTTAGGTGTACATACCGGACACTTGGGTTTCTATACAGATTGGCGTGATTATGAATTAAAAGAACTAGTTGAGAGTTTGTGTATTCATCGTGAAAAAAGTACGAGTTATCCATTATTAGATGTGCGGATTCGGTTTAGAGATGGGAAACCAGATAAACATTTTTTAGCATTAAATGAATCGACAATTAAACGAGGAAACCGGACGATGGTGGGCGATGTGTTTATTAAAGACGAACTGTTTGAACGATTTCGTGGTGATGGGTTGTCGATTTCGACCCCCACTGGCTCTACTGCGTATAATAAAAGTATTGGTGGAGCTGTTTTACATCCCAGCATTAATGCGTTTCAGCTAACAGAAATCGCCTCCTTAAACAATCGTGTCTTTCGAACATTGGGTTCACCGATTGTAATCGCCCATACGGAGTGGCTGGAGATTAAATTACAGGAAAGTGATGATTATTTTGTCACGGTGGACCAATTAGATATTTATCAAGAAAATATCGCTTCTGTCTGCTATCGAATTGCAGATGAACGGATTCATTTTGCCTCTTATCGGCACATGCATTTCTGGCATCGAGTGAAAGATGCCTTTATTGGTGAGGATTAATTAAACGATGGAATTTCAATGGATATATGACAAAGAAACAACACAACAAGTGAAATATTTTTTAAAGGAACAAGGCGTTTCAAAAGGGTTATTAGCGAAGGTGAAATTTCAGGGTGGTAAAATCCAAGTGAATGGGACCGTTCAAAATGCCATCTATCCTTTACAAACTGGCGATGTCATTAAAATGACGATTCCAGATGAAGCGGAACATGAGACGTTATTAACAGATGATGAACCGATTGAAATTGTGTTTGAAGATGATCATTTTTTAGTAGTTAATAAGCCTGCTGGCATTGCCTCGATACCTGCTCAGTATCATCCTTCAGGAACGATGGCGAATCGTGTCAAGGGGTATTACAAGCGACGAAATTATGTTAATCAAGTCATTCATGTCGTGACTCGTTTAGATCGAGATACTTCTGGGCTGATGTTATTTGCGAAACACGGCTTTGCCCATGCTTTAATTGATCAAGAATTACGAGAAAAAAAGGTAACAAAAATTTATTATGCCCTTGTTGGTGGAGCGATTGAGCAGTTAAACGAGCATCAATTGATTGAAAAGCCAATCGGGCGCGACTTGTCCTCTTTATTAAAACGCCAAGTTATCGAAACGGGTCAATTTGCTAGTACAGAATATTGGCTCGCAAAAAGAGGTGCCCAAGCAGCAGCTGTGCGCATTCAGCTCCATACAGGACGAACACACCAAATTCGGGTACATTTTGAAGCAATTGGCTGTTCATTGTTAGGGGATGAGATGTATCATGGAGAGATGGATCAAGGAATTGAGCGGCAAGCGTTGCATTGTATGGAACTAATTTTTACTCATCCTTTTACCAAAGAAACGGTTCATCTGATTTCCCCACTAGCGGAGGATATGAAAAGTGTAGATGATACGTTATAATAATAAAGAGGCAGGAGGGGAAAGTGTAAGATGAATGAAGGCCAAGAAATGGAAGAGCAATTTGCCCTTCTTTTAGAAACGCTAAAAAATCAACAAATGAACGAATTTCGTGAGCTATTTTTAGCGTTACACATTTATGAACAAGGACAATTTTACCAATCGTTAGATGAAAAAGACCGACAACATTTATACAATTACCTATCTCCGAAAGAACTAGCGGATATGTTTGATGTTATCGAAGAAGATAATGAGAATATGAAAGATTATTTAGCTGAAATGCGCCCAAGTTATGCAGCAGATATGTTAGCTGAGATGTATACCGATAATGCGGTGGATTTACTAAATATGTTAGATAAAAGTCAAAAGGCGAAATATCTTAGTTTGTTAAGTAGTGAAGAAGCAGGCGAAATTAAAGAGTTACTTCATTACGAAGATGAAACTGCTGGGGCGATTATGACCACCGAATTTGTTTCGATTGTGGCGAATCAAACAGTGCGTTCTGCGATGTACGTCTTAAAGAATCAAGCGGACATGGCGGAAACAATCTATTATGTTTACGTAGTCGACCAAGAAAATCATTTAGTCGGCGTTATTTCGTTGCGGGATTTAATTGTTAATGATGATGATACTCTGATTGCTGATATTTTGAATGAACGGGTCATTTCAGTTCATGTTGGCGATGACCAAGAAGATGTCGCGCAAACAATTCGTGACTATGACTTCTTGGCTGTGCCCGTTACAGATTATGATGATCATTTGTTAGGGATTGTAACAGTTGATGATATTATTGATGTCATCGATGATGAGGCCGCTAGCGATTACTCTGGTTTAGCCGGGGTCGACGTTGAGGAAGTTAGTGAGAACCCTTTAAAAGCTGCTTCTAAACGATTACCTTGGTTGATTACGCTGCTGTTTTTAGGGATGTCTACGGCCTCGTTAATCAGTAATTATGAGTCTTTAGTTAGCGAAGCGAGTATTTTAGCCGTTTTTATTTCTTTAATTACCGGGACAGCCGGCAATGCCGGGACACAATCATTGGCGGTCGCGGTACGCCGTTTGGCTATGAAAGATGAAAAGGATAGTAATTTTGGTCGCTTAATCTTAAGTGAAGTGCTCACAGGATTAGTGACGGGGGCTGTGACAGGTTTAACCATTATGATTGTGGTTGGCGTGTGGCAACATAATCTTCCGCTTGGATTTGTGATTGGCATGGCAATGCTCTGTGCAATTACTGTAGCGAATTTAGCAGGGAGTTTAATTCCGATGTTAATGGACAAATTAGGGTTTGATCCCGCAGTTGCCAGTGGCCCGTTTATTACTACGTTAAGTGATTTAACCAGTGTATTAATTTATTTCAATATTGCAAGCATGTTTATGCGTTATTTTGTTTAAAAAATTGCACTTATTTATCATGAGACCGAGGTAAAAGGATTCGTTGGTTTGCTTAAAATTAAAAAAGTGAGGCAGCCGTCGTTGCGACGGCTACCTCGCTTTTTTAGATACAAGAAATTAAACAATTTTTGTGCCATGGACTTCTGTCACTTTTAAAGTGTCCATCACAGTTTGAACGTTTTCTGTGGAAATACCGCCACCTGGTAAAATAAGAATCCGTTGATCTGCATAGGCAATTAATTCTTTTAAATGATCAAAGTTGTCTTCGATGGGGGTGCCAGCTGGTCCACCATGAGTTAAAATACGCGTAACACCACGCTCAGCTAACCAGTCGATCGCTTTAAATTGGTTTTCTTTCGACAAGGTGTCAAAAGCCATATGGAAAGTGATTTGCAAGCCTTCAGCTGTTTCAATGAATAAGTCCAAAGCTTCTTCATCTAACCAACCATCCTCAGTTAAACAGCCAATAACAATGCCGTCGGTTCCTAATTTCTTTGCTTCGATTAAATCGGTATGCATAATTTTTAATTCAATATCATTATAGACAAAATTGCCGCCACGAGGACGAATGATTGTCATCACTGGTACAGAATGTTCGCCAGCGTATGCTAAGACTTCTTCAATAACACCAGTACTTGGCGTCGTTCCACCCACGGCTAAGTTATCGCACAATTCGATGCGATTCGCACCTTTTTGAATAGCTTGGGGAATCTTAGTGAAATTTTCGGCACAGAATTCTTTAATCATTTCTTATCGCTCCTTGCTTTTTCTTCACAGGCATTGTACCATAATTCTGCTTACTACCATAGCCCTGTAAAAAAGAGTGCAACTTTTTATAAGAGAAAATGTTCATTTGATGAACGTAAGGAGTTTTAAATGTTAAAGAAAATTGAACGAGCACAACAATTATTGAAAAAAGAAGCAGCCGTATTTCGCTGTCCAACTTGTCATCAGCCAATGCATTTAGAAGGGGTTGGTCTGATTTGTCAACAGAGGCATCAATTTGATTTATCCAAGAAAGGCACGCTATACTTTCTAAATCATGGCGTTCAGACAGAATATAATAAAAAAATGTTTACTTCTCGAGGAAAAATGATTCAAAGTGGCATGTACGCGCCTGTTTTAAACAAAATTATGCACTATCTTCCTCAAAATAAAACAGTAGTCGATGTTGGTTGTGGTGAAGGGAGTTTTCTAGCTGAGTTAAGTCAAGCAGGCTTATCTGGACTGAAAATCGGATTTGATTTATCAAAGGAAGGAATCTATTTAGCAAGTAATCAACCAATTGATGCTTTTTGGTGTGTGGCGGATTTAACGAATTTGCCATTTGCGGATGAAGGGCTTGATGCGCTTTTAAATATTTTTTCTCCTTCACATTATCAAGAATTTCGGCGAGTACTAAAAGCTGAAGGGACTGTTATTAAAATTATTCCTGAAGAGCATTATTTAAAGGAATTACGAGCGGCTTTTTATCCCAATGACGAAAAGAAACAAAGTTATTCCAATCAAAAAGTAGTTCAACGTTTTGCCGAGGAATTAGCTGTGGAAGTAGATGAACGAATAACTTATCGCTTTGACATTCCCGAGGAAAGACGGTTGGATTTATTAGAAATGTCGCCATTAGAGTGGCAAGTTTCTCAAGAAGTTAAAGCCGAGCTACAACAGCGACCGTTGGAAAAAATCACGATTGACGTCCGCTTGTTAGTGGGTCGTAAAAGATAGACTTTTTTGTGAAGAAAATCCTAAAAAAGTCTTGCAATAAAGTGACATTGGTGTTATATTACTTACAAGTTGTTTTTTCATTGGTTTTTATCAGGGTCCTGTTCTGATAAAAGTTAGTGAAGAGACCTTCACTAACGTAACGACTCGCCGTGCTAGACACCGAGACGGTACGTTTTTTTTATTGGTTAAAATAGTTGCCGCCTGACATCATCGCGTCATGCGGTTTTTTTGAAAATAAGTATTATGGGCGCTATTTATTTTGAATTTATGCTAAAATGAATACGATTGATATTTGAGGAGCTGAAGATAGTTGACGAACCATATTGTTTTATTTGAACCACAAATTCCAGCAAATACTGGAAATATTGCACGGACATGTGCAGCGACGAATACACCGTTGCATTTAATTGAACCTTTAGGATTTTCAACAGATGATAAACACTTAAAACGTGCCGGATTAGATTATTGGAATGATGTAAATATTACGTATCATAAAGATTTGGCTGCCTTTTTAGCCCATGTGGCAGGCAAACACTTGCATTTAGTAACCAAATTTGCTCACCAAACATACAGCGAGGTCAATTATAATGATGGCGAGGACCATTATTTTCTTTTTGGAAAAGAAACAACGGGCTTACCAGAAACGTTTATGCGAGAAAACGAAGAAAAGTGTATCCGAATTCCTATGAATGATGAACATGTGCGCTCATTGAATCTTTCTAACACTGCCGCACTAATTGTTTATGAAGCCTTACGTCAGCAAAATTTTCCGAACTTAGAACTGACTCATCATTATGAAAATGATAAATTAGATTAAAAAAGTTAGGGCAGCAGCGCTTTTTTCAAAAATGTCAGAAGCAAGTGGTTTTATTTTTACTGTTGCCCAATTTCCAAGCCTAGAACAAAAAGCAATTTAGATTGTTGTTCTAGGCTTGTTTTGCTTGGACTACTAGAAACTTCCATGGATATTTTCGCAGGGAAGTGATAAACTAGAAAGACATATGAAGAGATTAAGAAGTTTGGAGAAGTTACATGAAATTATATTTTACACGACATGGAAAAACCGAATGGAATCAACAGAAACGATTTCAAGGAATGACAGGGGATTCGCCGTTATTACCAACTAGTTATGATGAAATTAAACAATTAGGCCAATATTTACAAGATATTCCGTTTGAAAAAATTTATTCTAGTCCGCTGTTACGTGCTAAAAATACTGCGCGGGGAATTCAACAAGAATTGAATCATCCAGTTGAAATTGTTTATACAGATAGCTTAAAAGAATTAGGTTTAGGTCGTTTAGAAGGACAATATATTGAAGAAATGCGTAATTTTTATGGAGAAGAATTAGATCATTTACGGTATCGTTTAGATTTGTATGATCCAACAGTTTTTGATGGTGAACCGATCGAGCAAGCGATTCAACGGATTTCAGAAACAGTTGTCGAAGCGGCGAAGCAATACGAAGGCCCAGTTCTATTTGTCGGACACGGTGCAGCTCTGACGGCGGCAATCCAAGCGATGGCTGGTAAACCATTATCAGAATTACGGACAATGGGCGGGCTGTTAAACAATAGCCTCTCAATTCTTGAAACCAAAGAGGCAACAAGGAACATGCCATACGACTTAACACTATGGAATGATACGTCTTTTTTAGCTAAAGAAAAAGTCCAATAAGCACAAAACAGAAAGGAGGGCTTGTGGTGGTAACACTTTTTGGTGAGGACGAAGAAAAAGCCTTTATTGTTGGGACTGTACAAGCAATCTTTTTTGAAAATCCTAGTAATTTTTATAAAGTCGTTCTTGTAAATGTGACCGATACAAATACAGATTATTTAGAAAAAGAAATTGTAGTGACTGGAAGTTTTGGCCAAGTTCAAGAAGAAGAGCCCTATCGTTTCTTTGGTCATTTTGTGGACCATCCTCGTTATGGCAGACAGTTTCAGGTGGACAGTTACCAACAAGAAAGACCGACTTCAGCTAATGGGGTGGTTAACTACTTATCAAGTGATAAATTTCCTGGGATTGGTAAACGAACAGCTGAAAAAATTGTTGAAGTATTAGGAGAAAGTGCGATTGACCGAATTATTGATGACCCAAGTGTTTTAGAAGAAGTTACTGTTTTAAATGAAAAAAAACGTCAAGTAATCGTCGAAACAATTCGCTTGAATCACGGGATGGAGCAAGTGATTGTGGGACTAAATCGATACGGCTTCGGTAGTCAGTTAGCTTTTTCAATTTATCAAACCTATCAAGAAGAAACCCTTTCTGTGATTCAAGAAAATCCTTATCAGTTAGTTGAAGATATTGAGGGGGTCGGATTTAAACGAGCGGACAATATTGCTGAACAAATCGGCATTCAGGCGGATTCTGCTGTTCGAATTCGAGCGGCTATTTTACATGAAGTGTTTGAACACTCTATTCGCTCAGGCAATACGTATGTTCAAGCAGATGTTTTGTTAGAAGAAGCGATTCGGACCTTGGAAGCAAGTCGCCCAGTGGAAATCTCACCTGATCAAGTGGTCAATGAAATCATTACGTTAGTCGAACATGGAAAAATCCAACAAGAAGAGACTAAACTTTTTGAGAACAGTCTCTATTTCTCTGAATGGGGCATTGGTACTTCGATTCAGCGTTTACTTTCTCGTAAAAAAGAAATTCATTATGAGGAAGAAGAAGTCCAAAAAAATATCCGAATGATTGAGAAACGTTTAAATATTCAGTATGGCGACTCGCAGCAAGCAGCGATTGAAGAAGCGATTAAATCGCCGTTATTTATTTTAACTGGAGGGCCCGGAACAGGGAAAACAACTGTTATTAATGGGATTGTCTCGTTGTTTGCGGAACTAAACGGTCTTTCATTAGATCTCAAAGACTACACGCAGGAGATGTTTCCGATCTTGCTAGCGGCGCCAACTGGGCGAGCAGCGAAACGTATGAACGAAACGACAGGTTTACCTGCAAGTACCATCCACCGTTTGTTAGGCTTGACAGGTCGTGAAAAAAATCCGAGTTTAACAGCGAAAGAATTAGAAGGCGGTTTGCTAATTGTAGATGAAATGTCCATGGTGGATACTTGGTTAGCCAATACGTTATTAAAAGCTATTCCGACAAACATGCAAGTGATTTTTGTTGGTGATAAGGATCAGTTACCGTCTGTTGGACCAGGACAAGTCTTACATGACTTATTGCAAATTAACGAAATTCCCAAATGTGAGTTAAACGAAATTTATCGTCAGGGAGATGGTTCAAGTATCATTCCTCTTGCCCATGAAATTAAAGAAGGAAAGTTGCCTGCTGATTTTCAAAAAAATCAAAAGGATCGCTCGTTCTTTGCAAGTGATATTGGTCATATCGAAGAATACATTCGACAAATCGTCACAAAGGCAAAAGCAAAAGGGTTTACGCCGCAAGATATCCAAGTTTTAGCGCCAATGTATCGTGGCGCGGCCGGCATTGATGCCTTGAATAAGATGATGCAAGAAATCTTCAATCCAAATGATGGTAAGAAAAAAGAAGTCAAATGGAATGACACCGTCTATCGGATTGGGGATAAAGTTTTGCAACTAGTCAATACGCCAGAATTAAATGTGTCCAATGGAGATATGGGAGAAATCGTCGGAATTACTTTAGCCAAAGACTCAGAGGACAAAGTGGACGAGTTGGTTTTACAGTTTAATAATAATGAAGTAACGTATAAAAGAAATGAATGGAATAAAATTACGCTATCGTATTGTTGTTCGATTCATAAAGCGCAAGGTAGTGAATTCCGTATGGTGTTACTGCCAATGGTCCATCAGTATAGCCGAATGCTGCAACGAAATTTGTTATATACAGCAGTGACACGTAGTAAAGAATTATTAATTCTATTAGGTGAGGTTTCTGCTTTTGAAACATGTGTCAAAAACGAATCGGCTAGTCGCATGACGATGTTAAAAGAACGAATCGTGAACGCAGAACAAATGACCTTAACGACTAGAACTCAGTTAGAAGCCTATGAAGAAGGCTTAACGGCAGACCATCCATTTACTGAAAAAGAAACGAAAGCTGTCTCTTATGAAACCGAACAGCAATCAACGAAAGCCAATCAGATCAAAGAAACAGACGAGCAATTAGTTGACACGACGGTACAAGAAGTTTCACTATTTGCTGATGAAGTGGAAGAGTCAACCCCAGAAACAGCAAATAAAGCGACAAAAGTTGTCGAAGAATCATTACCAAAAGAACCACGACTAACAGTCGAAATTATTCAAACAAATGCTGTTGATCCAATGATTGGAATGAAGGATACGACGCCTTATCAATTTATGTGAGAAAAGGAAAGAGTGCCATAAGTCGTTTTGACTTATGGCACTCTTTTTAAACCTTAAGGGACTCACTTAAAACCAAAACAAACGTTTTTGTGTGGTGTAAACCATATCAATACTTCGTTTGCCTAAAATTTCGCCATCTGCGTGAACGGCATGTGGAATCGTCGAAACAATTCGAATTTTGCTTGATTGAAAATGATGAAAATGCTTAGATTTCCCTTGTTTTTGGCGAAGCAATAGGAAAATAAGCCACAAAATTTTAAAAATGTTGATCCGTTCCACGACAACTAAGTCCACGACTGCTTTGCGAGGATTGGCCGTCGGCATAATTGATACACCCCCGCCAAAATAAGGATGATTTGTGACCGTACATAGGAAAGCACGATTAAATGTGTATTGTTTACCATTCATTTCAACTAAAATTGGAAAGCCCTTTTGTTTAAAAAAGACATGAATGATTGAAGAAATATAGGAAAGCGAGCCAAGCTTAAATTTATTTAAGGCTTTTTTTGATGACGATTCGTTGGTTTTTTCCACGATTGCCGCATCTAATCCTAAGCCAACATTATTGGTGGCTAAGCCGATTTCTTCTTGGTTGGCTTCTACATAATGAATCGTTTGAATTTCTTTTGGTCGTCTAGTGCGCAGGATTTGATGCAATGCTTTATCAATATTTCTTGATAATCCCACCCCTCGTGCAAAATCATTTCCAGAGCCACACGGAATGTAGCTTAAAGGAATAGCTGAATCATATGGAAGTAATGAATTAATGACATTATGTAGTGTGCCATCGCCACCTAGCACGACTAGGATTGGAAAAGTTGAAACTTCTATGTCTTCAGACCAAGGAAGTAAAGTTGTTTCTGCAAGTTCCTTCGTCAATTCTTTTTCATGTCCAGCGTAATCAGTGTAAAGAGCCGTATATTTAAGTTCTTGTTGCTTGAGTTGTTGAATCACTTTTCTAGCGACTTTTCGGCCATTGCCGCTACTTGCCTGCTCGTTGATAATAAGATAGTAGTGAATGTTCATTAAGCTCCTCCTTTGAATCGCTATTGTCCATTATACCAGAGGGAGGAACTTCTGCGAATAAAGATTGCTTAAAAAAGTAAAAAATGACTAGAAAAAGGCACGAAATAATGCATGAAAGGTGAAAACTTCAAATAAGTGCAAAGTAAAACAGAGCTTTCGTTGACTATTTTGACTTTCCATATTAGAATGTGAACTGTTGCAATTGTAACCAAGGTTCATCAACCATCCCTTGTAAAAAAACTCGGAGAAAGAAGGAAAAAGTATGCAAAATTCGTTTCAAGCCAATCGAAAGCTAAGAACAGTCTTAGCCAATGGTATCATTATGGGCTTATATATTGTCCTCTCTTTATTGGTTCGGCCAGTTTCTTCTGGTATGATTCAATTTAGAATTTCAGAAAGTTTGAATCACCTAGTCGTTTTCAATCGCAAATTGATGTGGGGTGTTTTAGGCGGCGTTATCTTTTTTAACTTATTTTTTGGTTTTGGTGTAATGGATGCTCTGTTTGGTGGAGCGCAAACATTATTCGCATTGAGCTTAACAGCTTTTTTACAAAAAAAGGTACCAAGTATTCCTGTTAGAATGTGTCTAAATAGTCTATTTTTCACTGTAAGTATGTTTTTTATTGCCTTTATGCTAGTACCAAGTGGCGGTCAAGCATTTTGGACAACTTATGGTTGGTTAGCATTAAGTGAAGCGATTATTATGACGATTTCAGCACCAATCATGTATTTTATCAACAAGTCATTGAAATTTGAAACACGTATTTAATTGAAAAGATGTAGATAGAAATGATTCATCCTTTGAATGGCAGTGAAGAAAAGTGTCGTAGCTATTAGTTAACTAAGTGATAGAATGAACTGTTTCTACCTCGTCTTTTTTACATAAAGAATAAGATCTACATTTTTTCTAAAAATTTTCATGTAAAACTTTACTAGTCTGTTGGAATACACTATGATAGTGTAAGATAAACGGACTATTGGAAAGTCACAGTAGAGGAGTTTGAACATGTACACATTTAAAATCGGTATTCCGGCAGAAGTACACGATACATTTGTTAAAAATCACCCATTATGTAATTTACTCCAGTCATCTTCATGGGCAAAAGTCAAGGATAACTGGGGTTCTGAAATTGTTGGGGTTTATGAAAAGGATACATTAGTCGCATCAAGTTTAGTTTTAATCAAACCATTACCAGCCGGTTTTACGATGTTATATACACCAAGAGGTCCAATAATGGACTATACAAATGAACGTTTGGTCAGCTACTTTATGGCTGAATTGAAAAAATTTGGCAAGAAAAAACGAGCTTTATTTATAAAAATGGATCCAGCGGTTCACTATCAAGATTTCCATTTGGGAGAAGAACATCAACCGCATGCTGAAGCGACATCCATTATTGAGACTTTAAAAAAAGCTGGAGCCAAATATCAAGGACTAACAATGGATATGGGGGCTACCATCCAACCTCGTTTCCAAGCGAATATTTATCGTGAAGATTTTAGTGAGGAACAATTGTCAAAAAGCACCAAGAAAATGATTAAAACAGCCGAAAAAAAGGGGGTCGTTGTGCAGCAAGGGCATGTCGACTTTGTTGATGAATTTGAAAAAGTCATTCAATCAACCATGGAACGCCAACATATTTCTTTACGGAATAGTGATTACTTTAAGAAGCTGTTGAACATTTACCCAGAAGACTCCTTTATTATGCTGGCGCAAGTCAATTTAAAGGAACGTTTAGATAGCACGCAACAACGCTATGATAAAAATCAAAAAGACTTAAGTAATTTGAAAGAAAATCAAGTGAAAAAGCGCCATAATTTAGAAGAATTAGATGCTTCCTTGACTCGGGAACTAAAAGAATTAGAAGAAAATATCGCAGAAGCTGGTGAAATCGTCACGGTTGCTGGCGCCTTGGCTGTGACATTTGGTCCAACAAGTGAAATCCTTTATGCTGGCTTAGATGATCGTTATAAACGCTACATGCCAACTTATGTGACTTGGCGAGATGCTATTCAAGAGTGTTTTAATCGTGGGTGCGAAAGCTGTAATATGGGCGGCTTAGAAGGTAGTTTAAATGATGGCTTAATTAAGTTTAAAGCCAACTTCAACCCAACGATTAATGAATTTATTGGGGAATTTGATTTGCCGGTTAATAAATTATTATTTAAAGCCAGTGAATATGCCTATAAATTACGAAAACAAAAAAATAAATAAAAAACACAAGGACTAAAAATCAAACTCGATTTTTAGTCCTTGTGTTTTTTTCTATAATTTTTGCGTTGCATTCCGTTTCATTAAGCGAAGCAAAACGCTAGCAATTGCTGAAGCAGCTACACCAGCAACAAGAGCTTCTGGCACACCAGAACTGAAAATCGTTGCAATAATTGCTAAGTAAACAGCAGTTCCAGCTTTACCAATAATTTCAGCATAAGCGGAATTAAAAAGAAAATAAATCATGTTCATGACTAAAATGGTATTCGTTGCTGAGCCTAAAACACCAGCCACAAACAAGGAGACAGGTTGCGCTTTTTCCTTCGTTAATTTATTTAGCCATTTGTAGGCGAAATAAGGGACGACTCCAATTAAAATCCGCGGAATGAGCACAATTAAAAGAGCTTTCCAACTACCATGATCGGTACCAATCACAGGAATAAATGGAGAAAAAACAAACGACAAAGGTGTTGGTGCTGTCGTATTTTTAATTAAGCTAATGACCCCAAACGTGCCGCCCAACATACTACCGATTTTTGGTCCTAAAACAATGGAACCAATAATTACAGGAATATGCATCGTGGTCGAATTTAAAGGGCCTAGTGTGATGAATCCTAGCGGGGTTAAAGCCAGTAAAAGTAAGATAGCTAAGAACATTGCTGTTAACGTAAATTTTTTCGTGTTATTCATAAATTACTCCTTGTTATCAGATGATAAAATTTTCAGCACTGTTTGAATGATATCTTCAACAGTGGCAAGTGCGCCACGACCATAATCACCACAAGCTAAAAGAGCCTCGCGTGGGATTATTTCTTGATAGCCGACTTCTTTTAAAATGCCAATATTTCGTTGGACAATGGGGTTTTGGTACATATACGTATTCATCGCTGGCGCAATAATTTTTGGGGTTTCAGGATAAAGTGCCAAAGCAACTGTTGATAATAAGTCGTCGGCAATCCCATGAGCCAATTTCCCAATTGTATTGGCCGAAGCAGGCGCTACTAAAAATAAATCCGCTTTTTTAGCTAACTCAATGTGATTAATTTTACTGGAGTCAATTTCCATCATAACATCCGTATGCACCGGATTCTTAGAAAGTGATTGTAATGTCAGTGGGGTGATGAACGCCGTGCTGCTTTTAGTCATTAAAATTTCCACATTGTACCCAAGTTTAGTTAGATGACTTGTAATATCTGCTGCTTTATATGCAGAAATGCTGCCAGAGACACCTAATAAAATAGTTTTCATTGTTGTTCTCTCCATTTCTTTTCAACATTTTTAACGATCATCGAACCAATCCCTTGTTTTGAACAAGCTTCTTGGACAATGCCCGTTTCGTTAATTAATAATCCTTCGTGTTCAGTTTCATGAACGTTCATCAAGTCATTGGCTAAGACAAAGTCACACCGATTTTTAATCAAAGCGGCTTGTGCAACCTGGACAAGTTCTTCTTGTGAAACGTTGACAAGTAATTTAAAGCCAACTAAAACAGTTTGTGGTTGGTTGTCACGAATCATTTGGATGACTTTAGGATTTTTCTTTAGAAAAATTAATAATCGATCCGTATCGGATGAAATTTTTGTTGCTGTTTGAGGAATATCAGCAATCTGATTTAATGTGTTTTGAATGATAGTTGCCAAGGCATCTTTGGTCTTTGGCAATGTTTGTTCGCTTAATTGTTGAGCAAAAGAGGCAATAAATTGTTCTTCCGTTTGCGCAGTTTCCGTCGTGAAATCACTGACTGCCATTGCGTGAACAATCGCATCAAATTGCTTTTCAGCGAAGAGTTGTTCTAACGTAGTGGCTAATTCAACCGTTGTTTCTATTTCTTTAATTGATAAGTCCAATTGTTGCGTTGGACGTAATGCATGTTTGGTTGTTACATAGGTTACGGTGTGTCCAGCAGCTAAAAAACTTTCAGCAATTGCTTTTCCTAGTCCGCCAGAAGAATGATTGGTAATTGAACGAACATTATCAATCGGTTCTGACGTTCCGCCAGCAGTAACTAAAACATCCATAATCAAAACGCCTCCTTAAGAAATTCGGACAATGGTCCGTCCAATATGTTGGCCTGCTTGTAATGCTTCAAAAACAGGGGGAAGTTCTTCTAAAGTAATCTCTTGATACACAGCTTTTTCAGTGATGTCTAAATCAGTCGCCAGACGTTGCCAAACTGTTTTTCGTTTGTCCATACCAACATTAACCGAATCAATGCCCAATAAATGAACGCCCCGTAAAATAAAGGGTAAAACGGTTGTCTCTAATGTAATTCCAGCAGCACGGCCACAAATGGCTGAACGGCCATCATAACGAAGTTGTGGTAAAACAGCAGAAGTAATTTCCCCACCAGTAGTATCAATTGCAAAAGCAAAACGCTGTTTCATTAATGCTTTAACAGGAGTTGCTAAGAAATCTTCTACTAATAAGCATTCACTAACACCTAACTCTTTTAAAAGCTCAAAAGAATCTGGCTTTCTAGTTAATGCAGTGATTGAAGTGTAGCCTAATTGATGCAACATCGCAATAGACAATGTCGCCACACCGCCTGTCGCACCAGTTACAATAATGGGGGCTTCTTTGTCGTCTCGTAAGCCATCGTCTTCTAAAGCTGTGACAGATAATCCTGCCGTAAAGCCAGCAGTTCCAAAAATCATTGCTTCTTTGAGACTCATTTTTTCAGGAAGTGGAACTACCCAATCACCAGGAACACGTACATATTCAGAATAACCACCAGTATGACTAACCCCTAATTGATAGCCTGTTACGATCACTTTATCGCCTTCTTTGAAACGAGGATCTTCCGATGCGACGACAGTGCCACTGACATCAATTCCTGGAATCATTGGATAATTGCGAATCACACCGCCGTCTTTTTTTGAAGCTAAAGAGTCTTTAAAGTTAACTGAGGAGTAGGCTGCTTTGATTATTACAGTGCCTTCTGATAAATCGTCTAAAGTAATGGTTTCTAGTTGACCAATAACAGATGTGTCTTGTTCTCTTAACGTAAATGCTTGAAATGAATTCATATAAAAACGCTCCTTCCAATTATGTAAAAAGCAACTCGTCTTATTTTATCATATTCTGATTTTTTCGTATCATTTTTCTTCTTATAAACAGTAAGTTATACAGAAAAGAAAGATTGTGTGACAATTAAACTAGAAAAATAAAGAAAAATGGTTGAAATTTTTCAAAAAGTTCGTATACTAAAAAAGGTAAAACTAAACTGTAAGTTTAGTATTACAAAACTTTTGTTGAAAAGATTAGTTGAAATAGAAACGAGGTGTGCCATGGAAATTGGTGAGAAGTTGAGAAATTTACGCATTCAGAAAAATTTAACGCAAGAAGAATTAGGCGAAAGAACGGATTTATCCAAAGGCTATATTTCCCAATTGGAGCGGGATTTAAGCTCACCATCAATGGAAACATTTTTCTCAATTTTAGAAGTCCTAGGCGTGACGCCAGAGCAGTTTTTTAGTCAACAACCGCTTGAACAGAAAATTGTCTACAATGAAGAAGAAAGTACCCTCTATTATGATGAAGAACATGGCTATGAACTAAAATGGTTAATTCCAGCCTCAAATGAAAAAGAAATGGAACCTGTCATTATTACTTTTGATAAAAATGGCGAATATAAAACGTTTGAACCTTCTCTATCGGAAACATTTATTTATGTGATTGATGGCTCCATTCGTTTGACATTAGGGGAAGCCACGTATATTGCTAAAAAAGGTCAAACCATGTATTACCAAGCAACAGAACCTCACCAAATTAGCAACAATGGTCGAGGAAAAAGTCGTGCGTTAATTGTGGCGACAGAATCGTATTTATAAAGGACGAAATGGAGGAGTTTATCCAGTGAGAAACCATGTGATTTCATTTGAAAATGTTGTCAAACAATTTGACGATGAACCAGTATTAAAAAATGTCAGCTTTGAAATTGAAGAAGGAAAATTTTATACGTTATTAGGACCTTCAGGATGTGGCAAAACAACGATTTTGCGTATTATTGCGGGATTCAATGATGTGACTTCTGGCGATGTTTATTTTGATGGCAAAAGAATAAATGATGTACCTGCCAATAAACGCCAAGTCAATACCGTGTTTCAGGATTATGCTTTGTTTCCTCACATGAATGTTTTTGATAATGTTGCGTTTGGTTTAAAAATCAAAAAACTATCTAAAGCAGAAATTGAAAAAAAAGTGAAAGAGGCATTACGTTTGGTTCAATTACCGGGCTACGAAACACGTGAAATTAGTGAAATGTCTGGGGGTCAACGTCAGCGGGTCGCAATTGCTCGAGCGATTGTGAATGAGCCAAAAGTATTGCTTTTAGATGAGCCGTTATCCGCTTTAGATTTGAAATTACGCACAGCGATGCAATATGAACTACGTGATTTACAACAACGTTTAGGGATTACTTTTATTTTTGTGACCCATGATCAAGAAGAAGCATTAGCGATGAGCGATGAAATTTTTGTCATGAATAAAGGCCATATCGTGCAAAGTGGCACACCAGTTGATATTTATGATGAACCGATTAATCACTTTGTCGCTGACTTTGTGGGGGAAAGTAATATTGTGGATGGCGTGATGCTGGAAGATAATTTAGTTTCATTTGTGGGCAAAAAGTTTGAATGTGTCGATGGCGGCATGCGGAAAAATGAACCTGTAGAAGTCGTTTTGCGTCCAGAAGACTTAACGATTACCACGCTTGAAAAAGGCAAGCTAACCGTAACGGTGGACACACAGTTATTCCGCGGCGTTCATTATGAAATTATTTGTTTTGATGAACAAGGAAACGAATGGATGGTGCATTCCACTCGAAAAGCCAAAGAAGGGGCTCAAGTGGGGCTATCTTTTGAGCCAGAAGATATTCACGTGATGCGTTTCAATGAATCAGAAGAAGACTTTGATGCCCGTTTAGAAAGTTACGACGAGTAAACGAAAGGGGAAAATAAAATGAAAACAATGCGTCGAATTTATTCGATTCCCTATGTAATGTGGTTACTTTTATTCGTCATTGCGCCAGTGCTAATGATTATTTATCAATCATTTTTCGATATGAATGGCCAGTTTACTTTGGCGAATTACCAAACGTATTTTACATCAGGAACATATTTAAGTATGACCATTAATTCGGTTTGGTATGCTTTTCTGATTACCATTTTTACGTTATTGGTAAGTTATCCTACGGCTTATTTTTTGACAAAGCTCAAGCATAAACAGTTATGGTTAATGCTGGTTATTTTACCAACGTGGGTGAATTTATTATTAAAAGCTTATGCCTTTATTGGGATTTTCAGTATTCATGGGAGTATCAATCAGTTTATGAGTTTTATGGGTTTGGGCACGCACCAAATTCTGTTTACAGATATCAGTTTTTTATTTGTCGCAACGTATATTGAAATTCCATTTATGATTATGCCGATTTTTAATGCCTTAGAAGAGATGAATCCTTCATTGATTAGTGCTAGTCGGGACTTAGGAGCTAGCAGTGCGGAAACGTTCCGCCGGGTCATTTTTCCTCTCTCCCTAAACGGTGTGAAAAGTGGTGTTCAAGCTGTCTTTATTCCTTCGCTCTCGCTCTTTATGTTAACGCGTTTAATTGGCGGCAATCGGGTGATTACGTTGGGGACGGCGATTGAGGAACACTTCTTAGTAACGCAAAACTGGGGTATGGGTTCAACAATTGGTGTGATTTTAATTGTTGCCATGTTTATTGTGATGTTGCTGACGGGTGAGAAGAAGAAAGGGCGTGGCAAATAATGCAAAAGAAAAAGTTTAAATGGTCTTATGTGTATTTATTCGTTGTCTTTGCGCTACTGTACGCACCAATCTTTTATTTGATTTTTTATTCGTTTAACGACACGCAAACGATGAATCAGTTTACTGGTTTTACGTTAGATAATTATCGGAACGTTTTTGAAGACACACGTTTGTTAACCATTGTTCTGAATACATTTTTGTTAGCTTTCTTATCGGCTTTAATAGCAACCATCATTGGAACATTTGGTGCGATGGGGATTTATTATACAAAACGTCGTAAAAACCGGAACACATTGCTTAGCTTTAATAACATTTTACTCGTTTCACCAGATGTTATTATTGGGGCCAGTTTCTTAATTTTCTTCACGGCAGTAGGGTTTATCAGTTTAGGTTTTACAAGTGTGTTATTGTCGCATATTGCCTTTAGTATTCCAATTGTTGTTTTAATGGTTTTACCAAAACTACAAGAGATGAACGACTCCATGGTAGATGCGGCACGGGATTTAGGGGCCAATAATGTTCAAGTGATTAAAAATATCATTTTGCCTTTTTTAGCGCCAGGAATTATTGCTGGCTACTTTATGGCCTTTACTTATTCGTTGGACGATTTTGCCGTAACATTCTTTGTGACAGGCAATGGTTTTTCAACATTATCTGTTGAAATTTATTCACGAGCACGTCAGGGAATTAGTTTAGAAATCAATGCCTTAAGTGCGTTAGTGTTCCTATTCTCAATGATTCTAGTTGTCGGTTATTACTTTATCAGTAAAGACAATACGCCAAAACGTTTAAAGAAAATGCGTCGGGAACAAAGTGAGGTGGCCAAGTTAAAATGAAAAAATTACAGTCACTTTTTATTGGAATTATCGCTATTATTGTCATCTTGTTTTTTGGCGTGCGCCAATTGGAGAAAGCAAGTGGCATGGCAGGAGCAGATACCTTAACCATTTACAATTGGGGGGACTATATAGATCCGGCCTTGATTAAGAAATTTGAAAAAGAAACAGGCTATAAAGTCAATTACGAAACCTTTGATTCTAATGAAGCCATGTATACAAAAATTCAGCAAGGTGGCACAGCCTATGATATTGCCATTCCTTCTGAATATATGATTCAAAAAATGATGAAAGCGAAGATGCTTTTACCACTTAATCACAGCAAATTAAAAGGCTTAGAAAACATTGATGCACGCTTTTTAGATCAATCTTTTGATCCCAAAAATAAGTTTTCCGTTCCATACTTCTGGGGCACGTTGGGGATTATTTATAATGATAAATTTATTGACGGCCGTCAGATCCAACATTGGGATGATTTATGGCGCCCGGAATTAAAAAATAATGTCATGCTGATTGATGGCGCTCGCGAAGTGTTAGGATTATCTTTGAACAGTTTAGGCTATTCGTTAAACAGTAAAAACGACCAACAATTACGTCAGGCTACCGATAAGTTAAACCGATTAACGAACAATGTTAAAGCAATTGTTGCCGATGAAATCAAAATGTACATGGCTAATGAAGAAAGTGCAGTTGCTGTAACTTTCTCTGGTGAAGCAGCTGAAATGCTAGAAAATAATGAACATCTACATTATGTGATTCCCAGTGAAGGCTCTAATCTATGGTTTGATAACATTGTGATGCCTAAGACAGCCAAAAATAAAGATGGTGCCTATGCATTTATGAACTTTATGTTGCGACCAGAAAATGCAGCACAAAACGCAGAATATATTGGTTATTCCACACCAAATAAAGAAGCTAAAAAACTATTACCAAAAGAAGTTGCCGAAGATAAACAATTTTATCCAGATGACGAAACCATCAAACATTTAGAAGTTTACCAAGACTTAGGTCAAGAATACTTAGGAATTTATAACGATCTGTTCTTGGAGTTTAAAATGTATCGGAAATAAAAAAATACCTTCGTAACTTTCGAATCGCCCCTAAAAGTTAGATTTTTTAGTCTAACTTTTAGGGGCGGCTTTTATTCATACAAGCTTCTAATTGAGGCACGAAGAAACCTGTGCTACACTTTGTATAAAGCATAAAAGGAGCAAAGAAAATGAAGAGGAAAACAATCCGAATACTACTAATCAGTAGCGGGCTTATTTTAATCCTGCTGGTGGGTTACCGTTTGTATCTAGAATATCAAACAGATATTCAATTATTTTTGAATCCTAAAGCCAGTAAGACACAATTATTAGAACGAATTCGTTCACATGGTTTTTCAGCAGCGCTATTGTTAGTTTTTTTGACCGCGATCATGTGTGCAGTACCAGGGATTCCAACCTCGGTAATTGGTGTGATTGCAGGATTGAGTTTTGGTCCCTTTAGCGGCACACTCATTAATGTTTTAGGGAATAGTATGGGAAATTTAGTTGCGATCTTTTTGATGCATCATATAAAATTTTTAGATAAAAAAACGGAGACCAATCATTGGGTCCAGGCCATTCAGCGGATGAAGCATCCAAAAATGGGGATTATGGTGGGCTACATGATTCCAATTATTCCTTCTTCGGTGATTAATTTTGCTGCGGATACTATGCAGTTGACATTAAAAAATTTAGTAGCCGCTATATTGATTGGCGTGATCCCTTCCTCAATACTTTACGCATGTGGAGGCGAAGCGCTATTTCATGGATATAATAAAACGGCTGTGTTGTTAATTGTGAGTGTTCTTTTATTCGTTGGCTTGGTGGTCATTATTGAGAAAGATAGAAAAAGATTTCAAAAAACTGTTCTTTAAGAACGGTTTTTTTGTGCATTTGAACAATAAATCCTGTTAAATTTACAATTTTAAAAAGAAAGGACTTTGATAAAATGAAAGCGTAAACAATTTAAGGAGCTGATTTTGAATGCCAGATATTACAATATCTTGGGTTGCTGCAATTTTAGGATTAGTTGTAGCGATAGTATTAATTTTGAAAAAATTTAATCCTGTGTATTCCTTGTTTTTTGGTGCAATTGTTGGTTGTCTTATTGGAGGCGCTTCCCTGTCAGATACAGTCGCTGTTCTATTAAACGGAACACAAAGTATTATGGGAACCGCAATCCGTGTCTTAGCAGCCGGCATGTTGGCGGGTGTGATGATGGAATCCGGTGCGGCAGAATCAATTGCCAACGCCATTGTACAAAAGCTGGGCGAGAAAAAAGCTATTTTATCTTTGGCATTATCCACAATGGTAATTACAGCAGTGGGCGTATTCATTCCTGTTGCAGTGTTAATCGTTGCCCCGATTGCTCTATCCGTTGGGAAAAGTACAGGTATCAGTAAGTTATCATTATTGATTGCTTTATCAGGTGGCGGCAAAGCGGGCAATATTATTTCGCCTAATCCAAATACTATTGCAGCGGCGAACGGCTTTGATTTACCTCTAAGTGACGTTATGATTGCTGGCTTTATTCCAGCCGTCTTTGGTTTAATTACGGCTGTTGTTCTTGCAAATATCATGAGAAGCAAAGGATCAATGGTCAAAGAGACGGATCTTGTGGAGGAACAAACAAAAGAATTATTACCTTTGAAAAAGGCGTTAATCGCGCCAGTGTTAGCGATTGTCTTATTATTACTTAATCCGATTGGCGCCGTTTTAAATATTTCTTTCATCAAAAGTTTGAATATTGATGCTCTGTATATTTTGCCGTTCGCCTCAGTTGTTGGGACAATTGCGATTGGGCAAACAAAACAACTGGCTTTTTATGCGTCTTCTGGCTTGAAGAGAGTAACCGATACCGTTTTAATTTTAATTGGTGCAGGTGCAATTGCTGGATTAATTTCTGTTTCTGATTTATCAACACAAATTGTCCACTTAATTTCTGTAATGGGAATTTCTGGAACCTTCTTGGCACCAATTTCTGGTATTTTAATGGGCTTAGCAGTTGGTTCAACATCCACAGCGGTTATTTTAGCGACCGGTTCTTTTGGACCAGCGATTTTAGATATGGGCACATCTTCACTTTCAGCAGCAGTCATGGTGCATACTGGGGCAACTGTGATTGATAGTGTTCCTCAAGGCAATTATTTCCATATTACGGCACAAAGTATGAATATGACGATTAAAGAAAGAATTCGAGTGATTCCTTATGAAATGTGTGTCGGTGGGGTAATGACGATTGTTGCAACCATTTTATATGGCTTTATTTTAAACTAGTTGGAAAGTAGGCGCGAAAAGATGACGAAAAAATTTGTTTTGGCTCCAGACTCATTTAAAGAAAGTATGAGTGCAAAAGAAGCCTGTCTGGCAATGGAAAAAGGGATTTTAGCTGTATTTAAAGATGCAGACATTCAACATGTCCCGATGGCAGATGGCGGGGAAGGAACGGTGGATTCCTTAGTGGATGCAACAGGAGGCACAAGAGTACCAGTGCGTGTGGCAGGACCGCTTCCTGATCAAATCGTTGAAACCTATTACGGCTTATTAGGTGACCAAGAAACGGTGGTCATTGAAATGGCGAAAGCCAACGGAATTGAATTGGTCAAAGCAGCAGAACGTAATCCCTTGATCACTTCTACTTATGGTACAGGAGAAATGATTCAACATGCGCTCAATCATGGGGCAAAAAAAATCATTATCGGTATTGGTGGTAGCGTGACAAATGATGGGGGTGCAGGTATGATTCAGGCACTTGGTGCGCGTTTGTTAGACAAGGAAGGGCAAGAATTGACACGTGGCGGTGGTGCATTAGATAAACTGGCGCAGATCGATTTAACAGAGTTTGATCAACGTATTTTTGCTACCGAAGTTCTAGTAGCAAGTGATGTGAATAACCCACTAACAGGGCCAACAGGGGCGTCTCATGTCTTTGGTCCGCAAAAAGGTGCGACAGAAGAAATGGTGGCTCAATTAGATAAAAACTTAGCCCATTATGCAGCGATTATCAAAAAAGAGGTCGGCATTGATGTTGAGATGATGCCAGGCGCAGGAGCTGCTGGTGGTTTGGGTGCAGGGTTACT
Source organism: Enterococcus sp. DIV1444a (assembly GCF_051712125.1). NCBI lineage: Bacteria > Bacillati > Bacillota > Bacilli > Lactobacillales > Enterococcaceae > Enterococcus > Enterococcus sp. DIV1444a. Next base: position 2,190,658 of record NZ_JBIOOG010000001.1, on the reverse strand, counting down.
AGCATTCACGAAAGCTCAGTTACGCCCAGGGATTGATATTGTCGTAGAAGTGAATCAATTAGAAGAAAAAATAAAAGCCGCTGATTATGTCTTTACTGGTGAAGGTGGGATGGATTTTCAAACAAAATTCGGCAAAGCCCCTTATGGCGTCTCACGTTTGGCCAAGAAGTATCAAAAACCGGTTTTCGCTTGTGCTGGCTATATCGGCAAAGATGTGGATGTCCTTTATGAAGAAGGGATGACGGCTATTTTTGGAATTTTGGCCAAAGCCGAACCATTGGAAGCAGCATTGAAAAATGGACCAATTAACTTAGAAAGAACCGTTGAAAATATTGCTCGTACATTACAGCTGCTGCCTTGTGACTAAGAACTAACCATGGTATCATCAGTAATGAAAGCTGAAATAAAGATGTTCAATCGTTGATCTGAAGAATTAAGCGTTTGGGACATAAGTCATTGCGGCTTATGTCCCAAACGCTACTCGCTTTTTAGAAAGTTGGCGATAGCAATGTTAAAATTAGACAAAATCCAAGCAAATAAAATTGTTGAAAAGTTAATGGCGGATATTCCTTATAACATCAATATTATGGATGAACGAGGAAAAATTATTGCGAGTGGAGATTCTGCTCGAATTGGGGAGCGCCATCGTGGCGCAGAAAGAGCCATCAATGAACGAAAAAATATTGAAATTTATAAAGATACTTCTTTAGAGAAAAAAGGCACCAATGAACCGATTATTTTGAATGATCACATTTTAGGTGTCGTAGGCATTTCAGGGGAACCAGACGAGGTGCGCAAATTTACCAAGCTTGTGCGCTCGATTGTTCTTTTACTGACAGAAGAATTAAATACACAACAAGAACGCGAAAAAAAGAAAAAACAAAAAAATCAGTTTATCCAGCACTTAATGCATGTGGATTCTGCTTACTCAGAAGCCTTAAAACTTGAAGCGTTGGAACTATATAACCTTCAATTAGATGACCAGAATCATTGTGTACTGACCAAGGACAAGCGCTTATTATCCAGTTATTATCCTAGCCATGAAATATTTGAATGGGAAAATTGTTATCTGGTGATTACTTCTGAACCACCTCAGATAACAAAGTCAGTAACAGAATATCTTGTAATAAGTTCGGAAAAAGACACGATTCAACAAATGGTCCAAGAGGCACAAAACACGTATTTACTTCTATCGTTTCTCCAATTAGAAAAGGCCAAGCTTTACCAAGCAGAAGATTTTTTCATTCAAGGAATTTTTAATTTTCCTTTTCATATTGAATTGGATTTTTTTGAAACCATCCAGACGATTTATGATGAATACTATGAAACCGTTATTTTTTTCGCCAATCATAACTTAAACATCAATGAAACCTCACAAGGATTACATATCCATCGAAATACATTGAATTACCGTTTGAAACGAATTCATGAATTGACGGGGATGGATCCAAAAGTTTGGCAAGATTTTTGGAAATTGTTCTATTATTTTGCCTATTGCTTTAAAGAACGTTTTGAAAAGTAGTGAGGAGCAGGAATGCTTGTTTGTTAAGCAAGTGTCAGCATATTTTTCGCCAGAATCAAAAATATCTTTTATAATAATTGTAAGGAATCAAATGATTTAGTTACGAAATGAGGAGTGGAGCCAGTGAAAAAAGCAGTTTTAATTGTTAACCCCAGTTCTGGTGGTGAAAAAGCCAAAGAATTTGAAACGTTAGCAGAAGAAAAATTAAAGCAGTTATTTGATGAAGTTGTAGTGAAACAAACAGAAAAAGGCGGCGATGCAGAACAATTTGCCCGTGAAGCTGCAGAAAGTCACTTCGACAGTGTTTTCGTAATGGGGGGAGATGGAACTGTTAATGAAGGAATTAGCGGGTTGGCAGAACAAGCTTACCGCCCAAAATTTGGCTTTTTTCCTTTAGGAACGGTGAACGATTTAGCGCGAGCCTTGAATTTACCGATGGACCCTGAAGAAGCGATTCAACAATTAGATTTAGAAAAAACCAGTGCTTTAGATGTGGGGAAAATCAATGACGACTACTTTATGAATGTCGTTGCGATTGGGACGATTCCAGAGTCAATTAACGACGTGGACGTTGAACAAAAAACGAAGTTAGGAAAACTCGCTTATTTTATTTCAGGGGCCAAACATTTAGCGAATGCTCAAACGTATCCTTTTCATTTAAGATTGGATCAAAAAGAACAAACCATTGAAAGTAGTACCGTTTTAGTTGGCTTAACGAATTCAATCGGTGGGTTTGAAACATTATTACCAGAGGCCCAAGTGGATGACGGCAAACTTCATTTAGTTTATTTAAAAGATCAATCATTGTGGGATGCAGTAAAAGCAGTCCCAGATTTGTTAAAAGGAGTCGATCAGTCCACTGATAATTTAGCTTACCTAACCTTTAAAGAAGGAACAATCTCCTTAGAAAACCAAGAAGAATTAACCACTAATGTGGATGGTGATGAAGGAGCTGCTTTGCCAATTACGCTGGAAATTTTATCTAAACACTTGACGGTGTATTGTGGTGAAGAACAAACAAAATAGCTGATTTTTTGAGAAAAGCTAGAACATTTCTATTTGTTTAAAAAACAGATAAGTTCTGGCTTTTCAAATCATCTAAAAGAGAATCAATCAGGGGATATGCTATACTTTGTTTCTACATATTGATAGATAAAGGAGTTAATGAGATGAGAAGAAAAAAACATAAAAACAAAAAGAAACAAGAACTTTTTGAAGAGATTGAAAAACAAGAATTAGCAGAACAAGAAACTAAGCAATTGAATGAAGAAATCGAAGACCCAGAATTTCGTTCTTTTTTTCAAGATGTCTTGAAAAAATTTCCACAAAAAACATCTACGGCCATAATGAATGCTTTCGCAACTTCTAAAGGTAAAGCAGAACAATTAGTGACGAACAGTCAAACACAACTCGACAAAGTATTTGATGAATTTTTGGCTGGTGTTTCACCTGACGTGAAAAAGAAAAGTCATCAAACGATTCATTTTGCTGCATTGTCAGCAGCAATTATTGGGTTTTCGCCAATTCCATTTTCGGATGCTTTTTTACTGGTACCTGTTCAATTAACTATGATGTCACGGCTGCATAAAATTTTTGGTCAGTCTTGGTCTGAAAGCTTAGGTAAAAGTTTAACCAAAGAATTAGTAGTAGTCAGTTTAGGTAAGAGCGCAGTCGGAAATATTCTAAAAGTGATTCCTGTTGTCGGAACGGTGACTGGTGGCATGGTCAATGCTTCAGTTGCGGTAGCAATTACGGAAGCGCTTGGCTGGGTTACCGTCAAAATGTTAAATGATGGTGTCGATATCTTTGATGATGTGATGTCTTTCAAAGGACAATTTTCAACATTGTTTAAAGCCATCCAAAATGCTAAAAAGAAATAATCGCTGTATCGATTAACTAGGGTGATACACATTTAAACTTTTTTAAGTAATTCGTAGCAAATTTCCAAGGTTTTCGTCACAAATTATTCACAGGTTCTCGTTAATATATAAGCATACCAACAAAACACCCAACATAAACACTTTTCATTTTTACTCCTCAAGTAAAAATAACTCCTTTCCACTCAGTCTACCCAACTGAGTGGTTTTTTTACGAAAAAAGAGGCCGTTGAACAATTTGTTCAACGGCCTCTTTTAATAAATGGGGAAGTCATTTATCAAGAATTATTTTTTCCATTCTGCCACTTGGTCTTTATGTGAATCAACCCAATCGCGTGCAGCTTCTTGTGGGTCTTTGCCTTCGTTAATTTCTAACATGACTGATTCCATATCCTTAGTTGTCCAATGGAAATTATTTAACACTTTGTAAGCTTCTGGTTGATCTTCTTTTAGGCCTTGGCGAGCCATTGTGTGAATCGCTTCTTCGCCGCCCATAGTGCCTTTTGGATCAGTTAAATATTTTAAATCATATTTTGCAAACATCCAGTGAGGCGACCAGCCAGTAATAACGATATCTTCGTTGTTTTTAATTGCTTGTCCTAAGGCAACAGTCATGGCACCTGATGAAGAAGTTTCAACAGACCAATCTTTCAAATTAGGATAAGCTTCTTTAGTTTTCTCTGCTGCTGCAACAACACCAGCACCAGGTTCAATTCCAGTAATCTTTTTCCCAGCTTGATCAGATAAATCTTCGATAGAATCAACATCCATATAAGAAGGGACGACAATTCCTAGCTTCGCACCTTTAAGGTTTTCACCGAGGTCGTCTAATTTATCTTTATATTGTTTATATTGCTCTGCGTGAGTTCCTGGCAGCCACGCACCAACCATGGCATCTGTTTCACCTTTAGCTACAGATTCCCACATAATTGCGTTATCTAAAGGAGTCGTTTTAACATCATACCCCATATCTTTTAAGACTTCGGCAACCACATGTGTGGAGGCTACTTCGGTATCCCATTCCACATAAGAAAGGGAAATTTGCTTATCATTTGTTGTTGTAAAAATTGAAGCACCAACTAAGCCAGCGACAATTACAACAACCGCTGCAATAATCCCGTATTTTTTCTTTTTAGAGGTGGCACCAGCTGCTTTAGGGGCTGCTTTTTTATTATTTAAATGTTGAGTAAAACGGTCAATGATAATCGCTAAAATAACTAAAGCCACACCATTTACGAAACCGTTCCCGACTTGTGCACGTTGTAAAGCGGAAAGGACGCCACGTCCTAATCCAGGCGCACCAATCATTGAAGCAATAACTACCATTGATAGAGCTAGCATTGTGGTTTGGTTAACACCAGCCATAATCGTGTTTTTGGCTAAAGGTAATTCTAATTTGAATAATTTTTGCCAGCCAGTACTACCGTAAGAATCAGCTGCTTCGACAAGTTCATTTGGCACTTGGCGAATTCCTAAGTTCGTAAAGCGGACGGTTGGTGGTAAAGCGAAGATAACAGAGGCGAATACCCCAGGAACCATACCAATTCCGAAGAATGCAACGGCTGGAATCAAGTAAACGAAACCAGGCATTGTTTGCATGAAGTCCAAAATCGGTGTAATGATACTCTTGGCTTTTTCGCTTTTCGCCATTAAAATCCCTAGCGGCACACCAATGATAATGGAAATAACACTAGAAAGTAAAACTAACGTAACGGTACTCATTAAATCGTTCCATAAGTTTTGATTATAGATAAACATTAAGCCGATAAACGTGAATAAACTTAAGCCAATTTTTTTATTAGAAATAAAGAAAGCAGCAATCGTTAAGAGCACGATCAGCACAAGTGGCGGTACGGCTGTTAGTAATGCAGTAATGTTGTCCATTACACTTTGACCAATAGCTTGTAAAACGCTGAATAATCCAGCAAATGTTGAAGTTAACCAATCAGTAAAACTTTCAACCCAAGACGCGACAGGTAATTGATACTTATTCATGTTCGTTCACCTCTGTTTCTGCAAGTGCTTCAAGTACGCTACCACGGATGACCACGCCTAATAGTTTGCCGTTATCAGTCACGGCAAGAGGCGTTTGTGCATCATAAATCAGTGGGAAAATATCATTCACTAACATATCTTTGTCGATTGTTTGAATTTCTGGATCCACACATTCTACAAGAGAAGTCCCGTTTTTACGCGCTTCTAAAGCTTTTTCTGCGCGTACCACACCTTTTAGTTGGCGTTTTTTATCCACGGCTAGTAACATACTCACTTCTTCTTGACGCATCCGTTTTAAAGCAACAGTTGGGCCATCAATTTCAATGTTAGTAGTTAATGCAGGTACCATAATATTTTGGGCAGTTAAGACTTTTGAACGATCCACATCTTCCACGAAGGTCCGTACATATTCGTTGGCTGGGTTAGTTAAAATTTCTTCCCCAGTCCCGATTTGCATAATTTGACCATCTTTCATCAAGGCGATTCGGTCCCCAATTCGTAGGGCTTCATTCAAATCATGTGTGATAAAGATAATGGTTTTTTTGACATTTTCTTGTAAATCTAATAGTTCATCTTGCATTTCACGCCGAATTAACGGATCAAGAGCAGAGAACGCTTCGTCCATTAATAAAATTTCTGGATCATTAGCCAAGGCACGAGCAAGGCCGACACGTTGTTGCATCCCACCAGATAGTTGACTAGGTAATTGGTCTTTAAAAGCAATTAAGCTAGAATTTTCTAAGGCTTTTTCAGCTTTTGCTTGGCGTTCTTCTTTAGGAACGCCACGGATTTCTAAACCGTATTCCGTATTTTCTAAGATAGTTCGATGGGGGAAAAGACCAAAGTTTTGGAAAACCATGCTCATTTTATTTCGACGTACTTCACGTAATCCTTCTTTATCTAAAGAAGAAATATCCTGTCCATCAATATAAATATTTCCTGAAGTTGGTTCAATCAAACGATTTAATAAACGAATTAATGTCGATTTCCCACTTCCTGATAACCCCATAATAACGAAAATTTCGCCTTCTTCAACTTCGAAATTTACATCATAAACACCGACTGTGGCACCGGTTTTTTCTAAAATTTCTGTTTTGCTTTTGTTGGCACGAATCATTTCAAGTGCCGGTTTGGTTTTCTTACCAAAGATCTTGGTAAGGTGATTTACTTTTACTTTTGGCAAATCATTGTTCCTCCTCAATAAAAAAAGTGACTACACCAGACTACTATAAAGTTGTCACTTTGTCAAATTAGATGAAAATCTTTCTGAAAACGAAGAAAAACAGTGCTTTAACTAGGTTTTATAAAGGTTTTTTATGAAAAATAGAAAAAATAAATAAAAAAAGTGACTATTTATCGCAAGATAAGTAGTCACTTTTTTGTTTAAGGATAAAAGAAATTTTGGACACGTTGTAAGGTTGATTCGTCATGTCCAACAAAATAAAGCGTGTCGTTCAACGAAATCTTTGCATATGGACCAGGTGAGACCAGAAGCTCTTCTTTGTGTTTGATAGCGATGATGGTTGCCGAGGTATTTTGCCAAAAATTCATTTCGCTAATCGTTGCCTCAAGATAAGCAGCTTCTTCTGTTAAAACTAATGAATAGGGATTCATTGGATTGAAAGAATCAAAACGCTTTGTTTGTTCAACAAGAGTATCTAGAATGCTAGAAAAATGAGTAAGTTCTTCTTTTTGTTTGGCTACGCTATCTAGCAATTCTTCTTTAATTTCAGCAATCGTTTGAACGTCTTGATATTGTGTTACAAAGTCCTGCGCTTTTTCTTTTGATGCTACATAGAAGCCACTGCCGTGTTTGGCTTTAACGATTTCTAAATCGACTAAAACGATAATGGCTTTGCGGGCTGTTTCTGGCGACACCTGGTATTGGTTAGCCAGGGTAGAACGGGCATGGATTTTATCTCCAACATGTAATTTGCCCTCTGCAATTTTTTCCGCAACATCAACGGCGATTTGTTGATATTTGGGCTTCGTTAAACTAATTTTTTTGGAAGCCATAGTGAATCCCTCCGTTAATTGTTATTTTCCATTTCTTCTAATTCTAAACTGAAATTTTCCCATTGCTCAAGTAGTTCATCTTGTTGCTGACGAGTTTCATCTAATTGTTGGTTTAAGGCCAGCAATTCAACATGATTTTCTAGAATGTCTGGTTGACTCATTTGTGCTTCTAATTGTGCAATTGTCGTATCTAACTGAGCAAGATTTTCTTCGACTTGTGTTATTTTTCTTTGCAAAGTACGGAGTAATTTTTGTTGCTCCTTGTTTTGATAAAAGGTATTTTTGGCTGTGACTGGTTCGGGTTTTTTCACCGCTTCTTGATTAGCTAGGAGAGCAGCGATTTCTTCTTCCTCTTGTTTCTTTTCTAAATAATAATCATAGTCGCCTAAATAAAGTTTGCTGCCTTTTTCAGAAAGCTCAACAACTTTTGTTGCAATTCGATTGATAAAGTAACGGTCATGGGAAACGAAGAGGATGGTTCCTTCATAATCAATCAGCGCATTTTCTAAAACTTCTTTATTATCGATATCCAAGTGGTTGGTTGGCTCATCGAGAATCAAGAAATTGTCACGATCCATCGCTAATTTTGCTAATGCCACCCGTGCTTTTTCGCCACCGCTTAATAAAGGAATCGTTTTTTCAACATCATCTCCACTGAAGAGAAAGCCGCCTAAAACACTACGAATCTCTTTTTCAGGTGTGGTTGGGTGTTCATCCCATAATTCCGCTAAGACTGTTTTGTTGCCATGTAAATTCGCTTGCTCTTGGTCATAGTAACCTACAGAAACATTGGTGCCAAAAGTTTTACTTCCTTTAATGAAAGGAATGCGGTCAATAATTGATTTCAAGAGAGTGGATTTACCAATTCCGTTCGGTCCGACTAAGGCAATGGCTTCTTTGCGACGAATATCCAAGTGAATAGGTTCGGATAAAATATGGTCTTGGTCGTAGCCAATAGCGGCATCTTCGACTTGTAAAACAACATTTCCCGAGACTTTTTCACTATCGAAAAGAAAATGCGCCGATTTTTCATCTCCTTGAGGTCGGTCTAAACGATCCATTTTTTCTAATACTTTTCGGCTACTTTGCGCACGTTTCGTTGTAGATGCACGAACCAGATTTTTGGCAACGAAATCTTCTAACTTATTGATTTCTTCTTGTTGCTTTTCATACGCTTTCCATTCACTAGCTAATTGTTCTGCTTTTAACTCTAAGTATTTGGAATAGTTTCCTTTGTAGTGAGTCATTTTTTTGCGGCTCAGTTCATAAACTTCATTAACTACCTTATCTAAAAAATAACGATCGTGGGAAACAATCAATAGGGCGCCGGCATAACTTGGCAAATAAGATTCCAGCCAAGAAAGCGTCTCGATATCTAAGTGGTTTGTAGGCTCGTCCAGAATTAAAATGTCTGGTTTTTGTAAAAGCATTCTCGCTAAGGCAAGCCGGGTTTTTTGACCACCAGATAAAGTTTGAATATCTTTTGTGTAAAACGATTCATCAAAGCCGAAGCCGTGAAGGACTGAGCGAATTTCATTTTCATAGCCATAGCCATTTTTTTCGGAAAACGTATGTTGCAATTGATCGTACTCTTTTAAAATTCCTTCATAAACGGAAGTGGTTGGATCCATTTCACTAATTTTGGTTTCTAATTCTCGCATACGCTGTTCCATTTCTAGGATGTCAGCAAAGGCTTTTGTCATTTCTTCCCAAACGGTTTTATCTGATTCCAAGCCAGTATTTTGAGCTAAATAACCTAACGTAGCGGTTTTATTTTTGGCAATGGTTCCGCTATCGGGAGCATCAATGCCTGCAATGATTTTTAAAAAAGTCGATTTTCCAGCACCGTTACGACCAACTAAGGCAATCCGACTTTTTGTTGCAATTTCTAAATGTATGTTTTCAAACAATGTTTCCGAGCCAAAATGCCGGGCAACTTGATTTGCTTGTAATAAAATCATCAGTAGTCCTCATTTCTAAATTCATTGCCCTTAGTGTAGCATAAAATCTGTTAAAATAGCACGTATCAAAAAATGCTTTGTGAAGGTTTATACCTTTTATCACAAACTTTTGAAGAAAAATGCTATTTTTGAGCCATAGAATTGCTTTTTATTGTGAAAAACTGCTATTATGTTAATGGATAAGATTTAAGTGAAAGTATTGGAGGTCCAATTGTGAAAGATCAAGTTATTCCAAAAGCAACGGCGCGACGCCTTCCTTTATATTATCGTTACTTAAGAATGTTACATGATACAGGAAAAAATAAAGTTTCATCAACTGAATTAAGTGAAGCGGTACAAGTAGACAGTGCGACTATTCGTCGTGACTTTTCATATTTTGGTGAATTAGGTAAACGTGGGTACGGCTATGATGTTGAAAACTTAATGAACTTTTTTGCAAAAACATTGAATGAAGACGAGTTAACCAATGTCGCATTAATCGGGGTTGGTAATTTAGGAAGTGCTTTATTAAAGTACAAATTCCATCAAAGCAACAGTATTCGTGTAAGTTGCGCATTTGATGTGAATGAAGATATTGTGGGACGCATTGTTGACGGTATTCCAGTTTATCCAATGGAAGATATGATGGAACAAATCCGTGTTCAACAAATCGAAGTAGCTATTTTGACTATTCCAGCTCGTAAAGCGCAAGAAGTTGTGAACAAACTTGCCGAAGCAGGGGTCAAAGGAATTCTAAACTTTACGGCTGCGCGTTTAGTAGCGCCACCTGAAGTACTAATTCAAAATGTTGACTTAACCAACGAATTACAAACATTGATTTATTTCTTACATCATGACAATGAATTGATTGACGAAGAAGAATAAGCAAAAGAAAAAGGCCTAGTCGTTTAGACGAAGGCCTTTTTCTTATTGAATTGCACCGTTATGCAAAAGTAGTTGAACAATAATCACAATCGTATTCATGCCGCAATGAGCGATAATTGAGGTCCAAATTTTTCCAGTTTGCTTGTACAAAAGAGCAAAGAAAAATCCCATAAAGAAATAAACAAAAAAGTGACCATCGGCATGTGCTAATGAAAAAATTGCCGAACTGACAGTAGCCGCAATCCAGAAATTTGTAAAAGGCTGGATTAAATGTATAAACGCGTAACGAAAGACGAATTCTTCCATAATCGGACCACCAATAGTAGTTGCCAAAATAAATAAAGGGTTTGCCAAAATCACCGCCACAATGGCTTGTGTATTTTGAGAAGTAGCTTGTTCTCCTGTGATGGCTACTTCAATGGCGAAAGTAATTCCTTGTATCAGCATAGCAATGAAAATACCACTAACACCTAATAAAAAAATAAAAATAGGTGATTTCAAGGTTGCTGTTTCCTCTAAAGGAGAAGGTTCTGTTGTTTTTAAAAAGATGCCAATCATTACAAGGGCGCCAATAATGTAGAGAGCAGTTGTCACATTAATCGCTGCATTAGGGGAAATACCAGAAAAAAGTAATGGCCCGAAAAAAGCGATAATATATGTGACTAAAATAAATAAACTTGATTTTCTTAAGGTCATGGTTAATCCTTTCTATAATTATTTTTTACGATTATTGCGATATCCTAATAAAAGAAAAACGAATAAGAAAAAGAAAAGAGATTCCCAAAGTGTCGAAACAATTCCTTCTGTGACACTGAAAACAAGATTTCCTAAATTCGCTATCACAAAATAAACGAATGTTGCTATTAGTGCTGTAAGTAAACGTTGTTTCATTTTATTCGCCTCCAATCGTAGTCAATTTATTTTACCATGAATTAAAGAATTGGAAAAACATTCCTTGAAAAAAGAATACTTAAAAAATGCGTATCTTATAATTGACAAGAAAAAGAGAGAAAATACTTGCATTTTTAGAGTGAAATGAGTATTATAAGTAGTGTGAGTTAGCACTCTTGTGTATCGAGTGCTAAAATAAGCGAAAACTTTTTATTTGGAGGGATTTATTGTGTTAAAACCATTAGGCGATCGCGTCGTAATTAGAGTCGCGAAAGAAGAAGAAAAAACTGTTGGAGGAATTGTTCTTGCATCCGTTGCAAAAGAAAAACCACAAACAGGTGAAGTTATCGCAGTAGGTGAAGGTCGTGTGCTTGAAAATGGCACAAAAGTTCCGATGGAAGTAAAAATTGGTGACACAGTAATGTTTGAAAAATATTCAGGAACAGAAGTGAAATACGAAGGCGTAGAATACTTAATTGTATCAGCCAAAGACATTATTGCTACTGTTGAATAATAAACAACTTTTACAGAATAATATAATAGAAGAAAAAAATTATGAGGTGAAGAAATCATGGCAAAAGAGATTAAATTTGCAGAAGATGCACGTGCAGCAATGCTACGCGGAGTAGATGTATTAGCAGATACAGTGAAAGTAACATTAGGCCCTAAAGGTCGTAACGTTGTTTTAGAAAAATCATTCGGTTCACCATTGATTACTAACGATGGGGTAACAATTGCTAAGGAAATTGAATTAGAAGATCATTTCGAAAACATGGGCGCAAAATTAGTTTCAGAAGTTGCTTCTAAAACGAATGATATTGCTGGTGACGGAACAACAACAGCGACTGTTTTGACACAAGCCATTGTTCGTGAAGGCTTAAAAAACGTAACTGCTGGAGCTAACCCATTAGGTATTCGTCGTGGGATTGAATTAGCAACAAAAACAGCAGTAGAAGAATTACACAATATTTCATCTGTAGTTGATTCAAAAGAAGCGATTGCACAAGTCGCTGCTGTTTCATCAGGTTCTGAAAAAGTCGGCCAATTAATTGCTGATGCAATGGAAAAAGTTGGTAATGATGGCGTAATTACCATTGAAGAATCAAAAGGGATTGAAACAGAATTAGATGTGGTTGAAGGAATGCAATTTGACCGCGGTTATTTATCTCAATACATGGTTACTGACAATGATAAAATGGAAGCTGTTTTAGAAAATCCATATATCTTAATCACCGACAAAAAAATCTCAAATATTCAAGATATTTTACCTTTATTAGAACAAATTTTACAACAAAGCCGTCCACTATTGATCATTGCAGATGATGTTGATGGGGAAGCATTACCAACATTAGTGTTGAACAAAATCCGTGGTACATTTAATGTTGTCGCAGTAAAAGCGCCAGGATTTGGTGACCGCCGCAAAGCGATGCTTGAAGATATTGCTATTTTAACAGGTGGTACAGTAATCACTGACGACTTAGGGTTAGAGTTAAAAGACACAACCATTGAAAACTTAGGAAATGCTAGCAAAGTAGTTGTCGACAAAGATAACACAACAATTGTTGAAGGTGCTGGCTCAAAAGATGCCATTGATGCCCGTGTTCATTTAATTAAAAACCAAATCGGCGAAACAACGTCTGATTTTGATCGTGAAAAATTACAAGAACGTTTAGCTAAATTAGCTGGCGGGGTTGCTGTCGTTAAAGTCGGTGCTGCAACTGAAACAGAATTAAAAGAATTAAAATTACGAATTGAAGATGCATTAAACGCAACACGTGCCGCAGTGGAAGAAGGCATGGTTTCTGGTGGTGGTACCGCACTTGTCAATGTAATTGGTAAAGTCGCTGCACTTGAAGCTGAGGGCGATGTGGCAACAGGAATCAAGATTGTCGTTCGTGCATTAGAAGAACCAATCCGTCAAATCGCTGAAAACGCTGGTTATGAAGGATCAGTGATTGTTGACAAACTAAAAAATGTTGACTTAGGTATCGGATTCAATGCCGCTAACGGTGAATGGGTAAACATGGTTGAAGCCGGTATTGTTGACCCAACAAAAGTAACTCGTTCTGCATTACAAAATGCAGCTTCTGTGTCAGCTTTATTATTAACAACTGAAGCAGTTGTTGCAGACAAACCAGAACCAGCTGCACCAGCTCCTATGATGGATCCATCAATGGGCATGGGCGGTATGATGTAAAAATAAAAAAAGTATTCTAAAAGCTTACGATTGAAAAATCGTAAGCTTTTTTTTACATAAAGAATAAATAAACTGAATAATAACCTTACTTGGAGTATTTTCTCAAATATTTGCTCATTTAACAAAAAAGATGATAATTTAAAGGCTTCGTTTTAGCTAGACAGCCTTGTTTTTATTCGATAAAATTTAGTAATAACAATCATTTTTTGAAAACTAGTAGTTGGTAATTTTTATTTATTAATAGAATATAAATAAAAATTATTATATTTTAAAGGAGAATGTTAGGAAGATTGAGGTGAAAAAATGGAAAAATATACAATTGGTGTCGTCCCTTTGACAACTGAAACAAACGAATACTGTCAAAATTGGTTTGTGAGTAATCAAGTAGACTGTCAGATCATCCAAGGCACAAATATCCTTCTTCATTTGCACCATATTGATGGACTAGTGATTGAAGTGACTGACCACCAACAAGTAAATACTTGTTGTGAGTTATTAATGACGATTCGCAAGCAGTCAGACTTGCCGATTTGGTTATTTTCTCGGACAGAAGCAATTAGTAAAGTCAATCGAATTATTTATTTACAATTAGGTGCAGATGGGGTTTTTGATCAATCTTATGATCGTCAAGAATGCGTGTTAAGCATGAGTAATTTATTGCAACGTGTAAAAAGACGTTTTTATCCTAAACTAGCTAGTGCAAACCAGGAACAAACAGTTACTAAGAATCTTTCTGAGAGATTGTATTTAATTGCCCCAAATTTGAGTGTTTGCTTGGGAAGTGGAGAAGAAATTCTTTTAACAAAATTGGAATTTTTCACAATAGAGTATTTATACAAACACGCAGGGCAAACAATTACATATGAAGAACTCTACAAAAATGTCTGGAAAGATACTGCGAATGAACGGAAATACCGTGTTGCTAATGTGATTTTCCATTTGCGCAAAAAAATTGAGCAAGATGTGAACAAACCACAGTATATCAAAACAATTCGCTCAAAAGGCTATATGTTAACGGTGTAAAAGGTACGAAGGGGGAGAAAAAGATGTGGCAATTTTTGACTAAAAACAATGAAGATGGGGAGTATGAGAAGATGCCGGATTTTGAAAATGAACAATCGGTGAAAGCACAACCAAAGATAACAGAAGAAGCAATCTTTGATGACGAGGTTGTTTATGCAAAAGAGCAAGCTGCAAAAGTTAAGCAGGTCAAGCAAGAAGTGCCGACTGAACTGTCAGAAGAATCATTTTCTTTTGTTGAAAAATTAGAAGAAGAAAATCAAATTTATCAGCAATCCGTTAAAAAGCTAACGGAGCAATTATTAGTACAAACCAATGAAATGGAAGCCTTACGAAAACAAGTAGCCGAAAAAGATGTGCAACTTGAACATGTTAAAGAAACGTTAAGTGATAAAGAAGCAATTATCACTTCTTTACAAAAACAATTTTCTGAAGAAAAGATGCAACAGAGACAGACCAGCGAAAAGCACTTAGACACAGCAGTTACGCTTTCTCAAAAAGAAATTGGCGAAGTGTTATTAGAAGCCAAGCGTCAAGCAAAAGAAACAATTGCTCAAGCCAACCAACAAGTTGTAACAGTTCATGAAGAACTGGCACAACGTTTAGCAACTTTAACGCGCATGAAGCAAGTGGCAAGTGAGTACCAAGCTTATTGTGAACAAATGCTGACCATCAAGAATGAATCAAATGGAATGTACCAACAGATAGAGCAATTATTAGCAGAAATAAAGAGGTAAATGAAGGAGAAATGCAATGAAAAAAAGAAAGGCAAGATATTTGAAGTTGGTATATATTGGAGTCTTAGGAACTTACGTGGGCATCAGTTACTACAATTCGGAACCATTAATCGCTCAAGAAGAGATCGAAACGAGTGACAGAAGCCGACAGCTAGTGTTGGAAGAAAAAATAGCGGGCCAAGTCAATCAAGACCAAAGAACCCTTACTTCTTCAACGGAGAACGAAACAATAATAAGTTCGTCTGAACAACAAGAAAGTTCAACACAAAATGACAGCAGTGACCAGCGGGAAAATAATATGAAACCTTCAGAACCTGAAAATAGTTCACCGCCACAAGAAAAGACAATTGCTAGTACTAAACCAACCGAATCGTTACAAAGTGAGCAACCAACGTCTGAAAAGCGTAAAACACTCACTGAAAAGCCGCCTCATAATCAGGAATCACAAAATTCTACATTAACTGAAAAGACCAAAGAGCCAATAGCACATTCAGAGATGAACAATAGCCAAGAAAAGGAAAAGCAAGCAGGCATTCAACAACAAGCTGAGGCAAATTTTGTTGTCCAAGAAAATGCTTCTATTTCTGAGTTTATTAGAAAAATCGGTGAAGAAGCACGAGTTATTGGTCAGCGACATAATCTATACGCTTCTGTCATGATAGCTCAAGCTATTTTAGAGAGTGGCTCGGGCAATAGTGCGTTAGCGGCGGCGCCAAATTATAATTTGTTTGGCATTAAAGGCGCTTATCAAGGTCAAAGTGTCAGCTTTTCCACACAAGAAGATGATGGTAAAGGGAAGATGACCACCATTCATGCCGATTTTCGTCAGTATCCTTCCTATAAAGAGTCATTAACAGACTATAGTAAATTAATCATCAATGGACTGGCGGGTAATCCGACGTTTTATCACGGCGTTTTGAAAGCAAACACGACGAATTATCAGCAGGCAACAAAATTTTTAACAGGTCGTTATGCAACGGATACATATTACGATAAAAAATTAAATGCGTTGATTGAAACCTATCAATTAACTGAATACGATCAAGAAAAGAAAAAACCAGTAGTGACTAATTTGGCAGAAGAAAAGAAACCTTCGTTTGATAAGGAAGCAGTCAAGGCACAGCTAAAAAAAGAAGCAGTCGTCTATGAAGTAAGCAAAGGAGATTCTCTCGCCACCATTAGCCAGACGTTTGGTGTGTCAGCAACAGCCATTTTAAAACAAAATTCAAAGACTCAAGAAATGTTTTATATTGGCCAAAAGATCACGATTCCTCAGCAAACTGCGGCGACTTCTCTAGAACCGAAAGAACAAGCGTTACTTCAATCACTAATAATCAGTAAATCGGTGACTAATGCTTTGAAGACAGCAGAGCAAACAAATGGTAAAGCGAATGACTCAAAAACAGAGTCTACTGAGTATCATGAAGTAAAAAGAGGAGAGACACTTGCGAAAATTGCTAAACAAACTGACTATTCCTTAACCGCGCTTAAGCAGGCAAATGACTTAACGTATTCTCTATTAATCGAAGGACAAAGGATAGCACTTCCTGAGCTAAAGGACTAACGCTGATTTAACTTATCGGTCAATGGAGTCAATATGTTATTAGACGAAGAGTAGAGGGAAAATTCATCCATGAATGAACTTTCCCTCTACTCTTACTATGTTTTTCATAAATGTTTAATAAATAGTAAAATTAGCAAGAGAATTGTGTCTTTACACAAAATAGATAGGTTTTCTTGCCGAAGTTTGATAAAATGATTAGTTGAAAGGGTGCGTGAAAATTGAAAGAATTATTTCGTAAATACCGGGAAGTACTTGCTTATTTATTTTTTGGTGGTGCAACGACTGTCGTCAACTTAGTTGTGTTCTTTGTTTGTCAAAACGTGTTAGGGATGGATTATAAGATAAGTAACGCAATTAGTTGGTTTTTATCTGTTTTATTTGCCTTTTTCACTAACAAATATTGGGTATTCGCAAGTAAGCATGAAAGCATAGCTGGTTTTTTTAAAGAAATGGGCTTATTTTATTGGTACCGAATTTTATCTTTTGTGGCTGATATGGGTTTAATGATTCTCCTAATTGATGGCATTCATTTTTCATCGTTTTGGGCGAAAATGATTACACAAGTTGTAGTAGTAGTTTTAAATTATTTCTTCAGTAAATTTTTTATTTTTAAAGAAAAAGAGGTCTAAGCAGATTTTAGGCTAAAAAAAATTTTTTTGTTATAATATAAACAAGTTTTTAATACAAAGAATAGAGGTAGGAAACGATGGACTATACATATGCAGATGATAGTTTGACATTGCATACAGATATGTATCAAATTAATATGATGCAAACATACTGGGAATTAGGGAGAGCAGATTTACATGCTGTTTTTGAATGTTATTTTAGAGAGATGCCCTTTAATCATGGCTACGCAATTTTTGCCGGTTTAGAACGTTTAGTCAATTATCTCGAAAATTTAACGTTCACAGAATCTGATATTGCATACCTCCGAGAAGTTGAAGAATACCCAGAAGATTTCTTGACGTATTTAGCGAATTTTGAATTTAAATGTACTGTACGTTCTGCTTTAGAAGGGGATTTAGTTTTTAATAACGAACCGCTAATTCAAATTGAAGGTCCTTTGGCACAATGTCAATTGGTAGAAACTGCCTTGCTAAATATGGTGAATTTCCAAACATTAATTGCGACAAAAGCGGCTCGAATTAAATCTGTGATTGGCGATGATCCTTTATTGGAATTTGGAACACGCCGGGCCCAAGAATTAGATGCTGCCATTTGGGGCACAAGAGCCGCCTATATTGGTGGGGCGGACGCGACAAGTAATGTTCGTGCCGGTAAAATTTTTGGTATTCCAGTTAGTGGAACTCATGCCCATTCATTGGTTCAGTCGTATGGAAATGATTATGAAGCATTCATGGCGTATGCCAAAACACATCGGGATTGTGTTTTCCTTGTGGATACGTATGATACCTTGAAAGCGGGAGTGCCAAGCGCAATTCGAGTGGCTCGAGAAATGGGTGATAAAATTAATTTCCTAGGTGTGCGGATTGATAGTGGCGATATGGCTTATATTTCTAAACGAGTTCGTGAACAATTGGACGAAGCTGGCTTTACCGAAGCAAAAATTTATGCATCGAACGATTTAGATGAAAATACGATTTTGAATCTAAAAATGCAAAAATCAAAAATTGATGTCTGGGGCGTTGGCACCAAGCTGATTACCGCCTATGATCAACCAGCGTTAGGAGCGGTGTTTAAATTAGTTTCAATTGAAGGTGAAGATGGTCAAATGAAAGATACCATTAAACTATCTAGCAATGCTGAAAAAGTGACAACACCAGGAAAAAAACAAGTCTGGCGTATTACACGTAAATCTGATAAAAAGTCAGAAGGGGACTATGTGACACTTTGGAACGAAGATCCTCGCCAAGAAGAAGAAATTTATATGTTCCATCCCGTGCATACCTTTATTAATAAGTATGTCCGTGATTTTGAGGCACGGCCAGTACTCCAAGACATTTTTGTTGAAGGAAAACGTGTGTACGAATTACCAACTTTAGATGAAATTAAACAGTATGCAAAAGAAAATTTAGATTCACTTTGGGAAGAATACAAGCGGGACTTGAATCCGCAGAAATATCCAGTGGACCTTTCAACAGATTGTTGGAACCACAAAATGAATTTATTGGAAAAAGTGCGTAAAGACGTTAAACATTTAACGGAAACGGTGAATAAGGAGGCCTAGAAATGACAACACTTCAAGAAAAAATCATTCAAGAGTTAGGTGTTTTACCGACAATTGATCCAAAAGAAGAAGTTCGTAAAAGTATTGATTTTCTGAAAGCTTATTTAACTAAACATCCTTTTTTAAAAACCTTTGTCTTGGGAATTAGTGGCGGACAAGATTCAACATTGGCTGGGCGCTTAGCACAATTAGCGATGACTGAAATGCGCGAAGAAACAGGAGATATGTCGTATCAATTTATTGCGATTCGCCTTCCTTACGGTGAGCAAGCAGATGAAGCTGATGCACAAGCCGCGCTAGCCTTTATCCAGCCAGATGTTTCTTTACGAGTGGATATTAAACCCGCAGTGGATGCAATGGTTGGTTCGCTAGAAAACGCTGGTGTTCAAATTAGCGATTTTAATAAAGGGAACATGAAAGCACGTCAACGTATGATTGCACAATATGCAGTAGCTGGCGAAAATGCTGGCGCAGTAATTGGCACAGACCACGCAGCCGAAAATGTGACAGCTTTCTTCACCAAATATGGCGATGGCGGAGCGGATATTTTACCGTTATTTCGTTTAAATAAGCGCCAAGGAAAAGCCTTGTTGAAAGAACTTGGGGCACCAGAAGCCTTGTATCTAAAAATACCAACAGCTGATCTAGAAGATGACAAACCGTTAGTTGCAGATGAAGTTGCCTTAGGTGTCACGTATGATGCCATTGATGATTATTTGGAAGGCAAAAAAGTCTCAGAAACAGATCAACAAACAATTGAAAACTGGTATCAAAAAGGACAACACAAACGGCATTTACCAATTACAATTTTTGATGATTTTTGGAAATAAACAACACAGACCATCGGCGAATGAACGATGGTCTGTGTTTTTTTTTACATAACTACTTTTCAGAAAGTAAACGTTGCTACAGCAACTATTTTATGATAATGAAAGTCGTTTTCATTTAGGCGTTTTCACTTTCTTTTTCAAAACAGAAAAGGTACGCTCAATAATGTAAAGTGAATGATGGGAGAGAAAAAGAGATGAAGCATGTAACCAAATTAGGGATTACAATTATAACAGGCGTTTTTGCATTATTATTTGAATTTATTTTACAGCAGCCAAATTGGGCGTATGGCATTATTTTAATAACAGGTTCTGTAATGGCGTTAATGATGTTCTGGGAAATGATTCAAACCTTACGTGAAGGAAAATATGGTGTCGATATTTTAGCGATTACCGCTATCGTTGCAACCTTAGCTGTGGGAGAATACTGGGCCAGTTTGATGATTTTAATTATGTTAACTGGTGGCGATTCATTAGAAGACTATGCCGCCGGAAAAGCAAACCAAGAGCTGAAGTCGTTATTGGATAACTCGCCACAAAAAGCCCATCGCTTGAATGGGGAAAATTTAGAAGATGTTTCTGTTGAGGAAATCAATGTTGGCGATGAATTAGTAGTAAAACCAGGGGAACTAGTTCCAGTTGATGGCTTGGTGAAAACTGGGACATCAACAGTTGATGAATCTTCCTTAACAGGAGAATCAAAACCAATTGAAAAAAATCCTGGTGACGAGTTAATGTCTGGTTCCGTGAATGGTGATGGCTCTTTGAAAATGGTTGCGGAAAAAACTGTAGCAGACAGTCAATATCAAACAATTGTGAACTTAGTGAAAGAATCTGCGGCACGTCCAGCTCACTTTGTACGTTTAGCAGATCGTTATGCGGTACCTTTTACGCTAGTTTCCTATCTAATTGCAGGTATTGCTTGGTTTGTTTCAAAAAGTCCGACACGTTTTGCGGAAGTTTTAGTCGTTGCTTCGCCATGTCCTTTGATTCTATCTGCCCCAATCGCTTTAGTGGCAGGGATGGGTCGTTCAAGTCGTCATGGGGTCGTTATTAAATCGGGAACGATGGTCGAAAAATTAGCTTCTGCAAAAACGATTGCGTTTGATAAAACGGGTACGATTACGAAAGGACAACTTTCTGTTGATCAAGTCCAACCAATCAATGCTGAAATAACTGCTGCTGAATTAGTGGGATTGGCAGCAAGCGTGGAACAAGAATCAAGTCATATTTTAGCTAGATCAATTGTTGCTTATGCCAGAAAGCAAGATGTCCCATTGAAAAATATCACAAATTTAGCGGAAGTTTCTGGTGCTGGTGTGAAGGCATTTGTGGATGGCGCTGAGATACGGGTAGGCAAAAAGAATTTTGTGACACAAGACTCTGAAACAACTGAAAAAATTGATAAAACGACCATTCATATTTCACGTAATGGCACATATTTAGGTCGAATTACTTTTACGGACACGGTACGGCCAGAAGCAAAAGAGACCATGGAAAAATTACAACAAATGCATCTTCAGCGAATTTTAATGCTGACTGGAGATCAAGAATCTGTCGCAGAAACGATTGCTGCAGAAGTGGGGATTACCGAAGTTCATGGGGAATGTTTACCACAAGATAAATTAACTATTTTAGAAGAATTGCCCAAAGAAAATCATCCGGTCATCATGGTCGGGGATGGTGTAAATGATGCACCTTCGCTCGCTGCTGCAGACGTAGGCATTGCCATGGGCGCTCATGGAGCTACTGCGGCTAGTGAAACTGCCGACGTTGTTATTTTAAAAGATGACTTAAGTAAAGTCAGCCAAGCGGTCGGAATTGCCCAAGATACCATGAAAATTGCGAAACAATCTGTGTTAATCGGAATTTTTATCTGCGTTTTACTAATGCTAATTGCTAGTACAGGGATCATTCCGGCGCTATTTGGGGCTATGCTACAAGAAGTCGTGGACACTGTGTCAATCTTATCCGCTTTACGTGCTCGCCGAATTGGCAAATAAGGCGGAACAATTAATTGCCTGAATATCTAACTTAGTGATAAAATAAAGGTACGTTTTTAATATTAGTAAGTTACAGGGGAGAGATTGTACAATGAAAGGAAACCAAATAGATGGGCAACCGGTCACGGAAGAACAACTATTAGAAGAAGGCTACCGTAAATATACTGGAGAAGGAATTGATATCTTTTATAATAAGGATATTTGTGAACATATTGGTAATTGTGTTCGCGGCAATCCAGAAGTCTTTGAAGTTGGTCGGAAACCATGGATTATTCCAGATAATGGAAGTGTTGAAAATGACATGATTGTGGTTGATTCATGTCCAAGTGGCGCTCTAAAATATATTCGGAAAGCAGGGAACGAATATGCAAATTAAAGAAGAAAACAATCGTTTTGCTCTATATAACGATGAAAACCAAGAAATTGGTGAAATGACCTGGTCGGATGCTGGCGAAAGCATGATGATTATTGATCATACGTTTGTTGATCCAACTTATCGTGGACAAAAATTAGCTGAAAAACTTGTTTTTGCCGGTGTTGAAAAAGCGAGAAAAGAACATAAAAAAATTATCCCGCTATGCCCATTTGCCAAAAAAGAATTTGATACTAAACCTGAATACGGAGACGTATTAAGAAAATAAAAAAGAAGCTAGCAACAGCCGCAAGTAGAAATCTGATTCCTACTTGCGGCTGTTGCTATTAGAGACAAATAGGGAAAGACATTAAATTTCGCTGG
Source organism: Enterococcus sp. DIV1444a (assembly GCF_051712125.1). NCBI lineage: Bacteria > Bacillati > Bacillota > Bacilli > Lactobacillales > Enterococcaceae > Enterococcus > Enterococcus sp. DIV1444a. Next base: position 2,168,257 of record NZ_JBIOOG010000001.1, on the reverse strand, counting down.
TGTTTACAGATAAAATATGCTACATTAAAGTAGATGAATTTCGCATATTTGTATAAAAAGGAGAATTAACGCATGTATAATCTAATCTTAACGTTGGTCATCATTTTATCTGTTTTAATCGTCATTACTGTTATGATGCAACCAAGCAAACAAAACAGTGCAGCAAGTGCCTTCACTGGCGGTGCAGATAAATTATTTGGGAAACAAAAAGCGCGCGGTTTTGAAGCTGTTATGCAACGCTCAACAGCAGTTCTTGGCGCAATTTGGATGATTTTATTATTTGTTTTGGCGTTCTTATCTTCAAAATAAGTACGTAATCTTTTAAAATGACAAGTTTAGAACAGAGAGATGAGTGCGGACACTTATTTTTCTGTTCTTTTTCTTTCTGAAAAAGTCTTTGAAACTTATCATTTCGGAAGGTTTTCTTTTGAGAATATGATAGAATGAAGCTGAGGTGAGCGAAGTGGCAAAAAAAATCAATTTACCGAAGCCGTTATTTTCAGAAAAAGGAAAACGGGCGGTCCTTTTATTACACGCTTATTCTGGCAGCAGTAATGATGTACGGATGTTAAGCAGACGTTTAGAAAAAGAAAACTATACTGTCTATTCGCCTAATTTTTCAGGACATGGCACGCTAGTTCCTGAAGATATTTTAGATCAAACCACGGAACAATGGTGGCAAGATACACAAGAAGCAGTCGCTTTTTTGAGAGAAAGAGGCTACCAAGAAATTGCCATTTTTGGTTTATCAATGGGCGGGATTTTCAGTATGCATGCATTAACGGAACAATTAACAGGATTAATTGGTGGTGGATTTTTCTGTTCACCTATCTACCCTGTCGAAAATAAAGTCCCAGAAAATTTTGTATTATACGCAGAAAATGTGATGAAAATCGCAGAAGTTCCTGCAGAGGAACAACAAAGCCGGCTGCAATCGATTGAGCAACGAGTCAAACAACAATTAGGAACGATTGAAACGATTGCTAGTCAGACGGCTGACAAACTAAACAAAATCCACGCCCCCCTATTCTTAGCGCAAGCTGGCAAAGATGAAATGATTGAGCCGATGGGCGTCTACCAAACGGCCCAAGCGCTAATGCAAGCGCGTGTGACCTTACAATGGTACCCAAACAGCGGACATGTCATTACGGTGAGTGGAGAACATAAACAATTAGAGCAAGATGTGGTGCAATTTTTAGCAACACTACCTTGGAATGAGGAGAAATAATGACAAAACAAACAATTAAAGAGCAAATTTTACATTTCATGGAAAGCCAAAAAAAGAAAAGCTTTTCAATGGAAGAAATTGCCCAAGGCTTGAATTTAGAAAAAAGTTCAGATTTTAAAATTTTAGTGCAAACCATTGCACAAATGGAACGAGAAAAGTCAGTTAGTTTCAACAAAAAAGGCAAAGTCCTGTTACCAATGAAAGACTTATTAATAGAAGGAACGTTTCGTGCAAATGAACGAGGCTTTGGTTTCGTGACCATCGATCCGGAAGAACCAGATGTTTATATTCCGAAAGAGGCAACGAACTTTGCAATGGATGGGGATACGGTTTTAATCGACGTGATCCAACATGCAGATCCTTTTTCAGATCGCGGCGCAGAAGGTAAAGTCAAAGAAATTAAAGAGCGAGCAGTGAGCCAAGTTGTCGGAGAATTTGTGGCATATAGTGAAGAAGAAATGGCGGAAATGGGGCTGTATGGCTACCTGATTCCCAAAGATAAGAAATTGAATCAGTATACTGTATCAATTGCACCTGAAGGGATTAAACCAGTAGATGGCAGTATTGTCATTGCTGAAATTACCTATTATCCAGATCAAGAATATCCAACGAGTATGGAAGGACTAGTCAAACAAGTGATCGGTCATAAAAATGATCCAGGAATGGATATTTTATCAATCGTGGTGGCTCATGGAATTCCCACAGCATTTCCTGATGAAGTTTTGGCTGAAGCGGATCAAGTACCAGAAACTATTGCAGAAAGTGATTTAGTTGGTCGTCGTGATTTACGTGATCAGTTGATTGTGACAATTGATGGAGAAGATGCGAAAGATTTAGATGATGCGGTAACGGTACAAAAGTTGGCGAATGGCAATTTCTTTTTAGGAGTGCATATTGCAGATGTTTCTTATTATGTAACTGAAGGAAGCCAATTGGATATGGAAGCGTATGAACGTGGCACAAGTGTCTATTTGACAGACCGTGTTGTACCAATGATTCCTCAGCGATTATCAAATGGGATTTGTTCGCTAAACCCACATGTTCCACGTTTAACCATGAGTTGTGAGATGGAAATTACACCAGAAGGAGAAGTTATTTCGCATGATATTTTCCAAAGTGTAATCCAAACAACAGAACGAATGACTTATACTGCAGTCAATGAAATTTTAGAAGAGCAAAAACCTGAAACGTTAGAACGCTACAAAGAGCTAGTTCCCATGTTTAAAGAGATGGGCGAGCTGCACCATATATTAGAAGAGATGCGTATGCGCCGTGGTGCGATTTCCTTTGAAGATCGTGAAGCCAAAGTCCTAGTTGATGAAAATGGTCATCCCCAAGATATTCTTTTACGCACGCGTGGCGTGGGTGAGCGATTAATTGAATCCTTTATGTTGGCAGCCAATGAAACTGTGGCGCGTCATTATCATGACTTAAAACTGCCATTTATTTATCGGATTCATGAACAACCAAAAGAAGAAAAAATGCAACGTTTCTTTGACTTTGCCGCAGTACTGGGCATTCTTGTTAAAGGAACAAAAGAAAACATTTCACCGAAAGATTTACAAAAAGTTTTAGAGCAAGTTGAAAATAAACCTGAAGAAGTGGTGATCAATACGATGTTGCTAAGAAGTATGCAACAAGCGAAATACTCAGAAGACAACTACGGACACTATGGGTTGGCCGCTGAATATTATACGCATTTTACTTCACCGATACGTCGTTATCCAGACTTAATTGTCCATCGTTTGATTCGTAGCTATAGCCAAGATCAATCTGAAAAAAATCAAGAAAAATGGAATGAAGCATTACCAGAAATTGCCAATCATAGTTCAAATATGGAACGTCGCGCAGTTGATGCAGAGCGTGAAGTGGACGCCATGAAGAAAGCCGAATTTATGGTAGACAAAGTGGGAGAAACGTATGACGGAATCATCAGCTCAGTCACAAAATTTGGTATCTTTGTGGAACTGCCTAATACAATAGAAGGCTTAATTCACGTGAACAACTTAAAACAAGATTATTTCCACTTTATTGAAAATCATATGGCGTTAGTCGGTGAACGGACGGGAATGACTTTGAAAATTGGTCAGAAAGTTCAAATCCGTGTTGAAAAAGCTGATCCAGAAACAAGAGAAGTTGATTTTGAATTGATTTCAGCTGAAGAAGTCGCGCCAGTAGAAGGACCAAAAGGACGTAAAAAAGGGAAAGTCAATTCTTCAAATCGTTCAAATAATCAACGAAGAAATAAAAAAGATGAATCATTTGATGGTCAGAAAAAGAAAAATAAGAAAAAAGGCAAAGGCAAAAAACAACCTTTTTATAAAGAAGCAATGAAACAAAAGAATAAAAAAGGGAAAAAGAAGAAGTAGAGGAGGTCGCTTATGCCAAAAGGGGAAGGAAAATTAATTGCACAAAACCGCAAAGCTAGACATGATTATTCAATTATCGATACGGTGGAAGCTGGGCTTGTTTTACAAGGAACAGAAATCAAATCTATTCGTAATGGTCGTATCAATTTAAAAGATGGTTTTGCACGAATTCGAAACGGAGAAGCCTTTTTGTATAATGTTCATATTAGTCCATATGAACAGGGCAATATTTTTAATCATGACCCATTACGTACCAGAAAATTATTATTACACAAAAAACAAATTAATAAGTTAATCGGCGAAACCAAAAATACAGGTATCACATTAGTGCCTTTGAAGGTCTATATTAAAGACGGCTATGCCAAAGTTTTGATTGGTTTAGCGAAAGGGAAAAAGCAGTACGACAAGCGTGAAGACTTGAAACGTAAAGAAGTTGACCGACAAATCAGCCGAACATTAAAAAATAACCGACGTTAAAAATGTAAATTTATTCTTTTTCGCATATTTGCTTGCCTTTCTTCGGATTAGGTGTAAAATCTGGTAAGTGTTGAGTAAATGAATGTAAATGATTCATTTTTTAATCGCTTCGGAAAGCAGTACCACCCTGGATTAGATTGGTTTATGGAAAAGGTTTTCCAACCAATTTTCAACACATGAAATTTTAAAAGTAAACTATTTGTAAATTATCAACAAGTGGTGGTACGATAGCTTTGCCAGGGATTATCACTCAGGAGTAGGATGAAACTTCTGAAAGATTGTTGGAAAAGAGGTGAATTGATTTGGAAGAGAAGAAATTACTCTTCAATATCGGACCAATTTGGTTTGATGGAACCATTGTTTTGATGGTGCTGTTGACGTGTATCATTGTTTTCGCCTTTGTCTATGCTTGTACGAGAAATATGAAGCTACGACCTAAGGGCAAACAAACGGTCATCGAATGGTTAGTGGATTTTATTCGTGGAATCATTACAGACAATTTACCTCGTAAAGAAGTGAGCAATTTTCATTTAATGGCGTTTACCCTGTTCATGTTTGTGCTTGTTTCAAACATCTTGGGTCTCGTTACAAAAATCGTTGTGGGCGACGATCTTAGCGTTTGGAAAAGTCCAACCGCCGATCCAATCGTAACCTTAACTTTAGCGATGATGATGATTGTCTTAACACACTTCTTTGGTATGAAACGCTTTGGTTTTAAAGGCTATCTAGTTAATAGTTATTTAAGACCCGTTGGTTTCTTACTACCGGTAAAATTAATGGAAGAATTCACGAATCTATTAACATTAGGCTTGCGTTTGTACGGAAACATTTTTGCCGGCGAAGTTCTATTGGGCTTAATTGCTGGAACCGTAGCAAGCGTCGGATTATGGGTTATCCCACTAGCAATTCCGCTAGAAATGATTTGGGTAGCATTCTCAATCTTTATTGGATGTATCCAAGCGTTTATCTTTGTGACACTTTCAATGGTTTATATGTCACACAAAATTGAAACAGAAGAATAATCAAGAAATACGAAAGACAAAAATTATCTTTTAGGAGGATTTTACACAATGGAAGGATTAAATTTTATCGCAGCAGCAATTGCAATTTTCGGTTCAGCTATCGGAGCCGCTATCGGTAACGGACAAGTTATTTCAAAAACAATCGAGTCAATGACTCGTCAACCAGAAATGTCTGGTCAATTAAGAACAACAATGTTTATCGGGGTCGCTTTAATCGAAGCTGTGCCAATTTTAGGTGTCGTTGTTTCTTTATTACTTTTATTCAGATAAGCAATAAAATGGAGGCAGGACGCTGATTATTATCGGGACCGTCACTGCTTTCTTCTATCTTTAGCCTTTTCAATAGCTAGTGATAAAGCAGTTGAAGAAGCTAAATCGATTTTTGCAGGAAAGGAAGTTGAGACTTCATGCTACTTACTACATTGGTAGTCGGTGAAACGGCTCCTAGTACCACACTAGGCACGATGATTGTTGTCAGTGGTGCATTTTTAATCTTGATGCTCTTATTAAAGAAATATGCATGGGGAGCAATCGTAGATATTTTGACACAACGTGAAGAAAAAATTGCCAACGATTTAGACTCTGCAGAACAATCTCGCGTAGCAGCAGCGAAAATGGAAAAAGAACGTCAACAACAATTACTTTCTTCCAGATCAGAAGCAGCTGAAATTATTAAAAACGCGAAAGAAAGTGGAGAACAGACTCGCCAAAAAACATTAAAAGAAACAACTGCGGAAGTTACTCGCTTACGCGAAAAAGCTCGGACAGATATTTCTCAAGAACGTGAAGAAGCATTGTCTTCAGTAAAAAATGAAGTGGCAGATCTTTCTCTTCAAATTGCAGCCAAAATTTTAAATAAAGAATTAACACCAGATGCACATGAAGCATTGATTGATTCTTATATTGAAAGTTTAGGTAAAGCAAATGAAACTAGATAAATATACAGTTGGTAAACGCTACGGCAAGGCTTTGTTTGAGTTGGCAGTTGAAAAGAACCAAGCTGAAGCAATTTATCAAGAATTATTGACGCTTCGCGAAGTCTATCACCAAGTACCTGGTATTGGCGATATTTTAAGTGATGATCGCTTAGAACCTTATGAAAAAGACAGCATCATGGAAAAACTAGTAACAGGTTTTAGTGAAATGATGCAAAACTTTTTGCGCGTGGTTTACGAATATCGTCGCATGTACGATCTGCTCTTGATGATTGATGAATATGAACGACGTTATGATGAGCACCAAGGACTAATTTTGGGTTCAGTGACAACAGCCATTCCTTTATCAAAAGAACAACATCAAGCAATGGAAGAAAAAGCTGCCCAATTATTAGGGTATGAACAAGCGCATTTAGTCAATTTAATTGACCCGTCAATTGTCGGCGGAGTGGTTATTGAAGCAAACCATCAAGTAATCGATGGTAGCATCCGCAAACAATTAGAACATATGCAGCAGAAGTTATTAAAATAATCTTTAGGACTACAAAGAGGTGAATTGAATGGCTATCAAAGCAGAAGAAATCAGTGCCTTGATTAAAGAACAAATCGAAAACTATCAACAACAGCTTGCTGTTGAAGAAGTTGGAACAGTCACTTACGTCGGCGACGGGATTGCCCGCGCCCACGGTTTAGAAAATGCCATGAGTGGAGAACTTGTTGAGTTTTCAAACGGTTCATACGGAATGGCACAAAACTTAGAAACAAATGATGTAGGGATTATTATCCTTGGCGATTTTGAAACCATTCGTGAAGGAGATAAAGTACAACGTACAGGTAAAATCATGGAAGTACCCGTTGGGGAAGCTTTGATTGGCCGTGTTGTTAATCCATTAGGTCAACCATTAGATGGTTTAGGCGAAATTAAAACAGACAAAACACGTCCTGTGGAAGCAACAGCTCCCGGTGTTATGCAACGTCAATCTGTTGCTGAACCAATGCAAACCGGCTTAAAAGCCATTGATGCCCTCGTCCCAATTGGTCGCGGACAACGGGAATTAGTTATTGGAGACCGTAAAACAGGGAAAACATCGATTGCAATTGATACAATTATTAACCAAAAAGGACAAGATGTAATTTGTATTTATGTAGCGATTGGTCAAAAAGAATCTACTGTTCGTAACCAAGTAGAAACACTTCGGAAATTTGGTGCTTTAGATTATACAATCGTTGTGACTGCAGGGGCTTCACAACCAGCACCATTACTTTACATTGCACCATATGCAGGAACTGCAATGGGTGAAGAATTCATGTATAACGGCAAACATGTCTTAATTATTTTTGATGACTTATCAAAACAAGCCGTGGCTTATCGTGAACTTTCTCTACTATTACGCCGCCCACCAGGTCGTGAAGCTTATCCAGGGGATGTCTTCTATTTACACTCACGTTTATTAGAACGTGCAGCTAAATTAAGTGATGAATTAGGTGGCGGCTCAATGACAGCTTTACCATTCGTTGAAACACAAGCAGGCGATATTTCTGCTTATATTCCAACAAACGTTATTTCAATCACTGATGGACAAATTTTCTTAGAAAGCGACTTGTTCTATGCAGGGACTCGTCCAGCCGTTGATGCTGGGTTATCTGTTTCTCGTGTCGGAGGATCAGCGCAAATCAAAGCAATGAAAAAAGTTGCCGGAACGCTTCGTTTAGACTTAGCTAGTTACCGTGAGTTAGAAGCCTTTACACAATTTGGCTCTGATTTAGATGCGGCAACACAAGCTAAATTAAACCGTGGTCGTCGTACGGTAGAAATTTTAAAACAAAAACTACATGCGCCACTGCCTGTAGAAAAACAAGTCTTAATTTTATATGCGTTAACACACGGGTTTTTAGATAGCGTGAGCGTAGATAAAATTTTACACTTTGAACAAGATTTATTCGATTATTTTGATGGCAAACATGCAGACTTACTGGAAACCATTCGCACAACGAAAGACTTACCAGATACTGATGCATTAGATGCAGCAATTACAGAGTTTTCTGAAATGTTTGCAGCGGCAAACAACAGCGGAGATTCAGCCAAAGAAGCTTTAGAAAAAATCGATAACGCATAAGAGAGGTGAGCAACATTGGGTGCTTCATTAAATGAAATCAAACAACGCATTGCATCAACAAAAAAGACAAGCCAAATTACCAAAGCGATGCAAATGGTTTCTGCAGCCAAATTGACCAAGTCAGAAGGCGCCTCTAAAAGCTTTCAAGAATATTCTTCAAAAATTCGTAGTGTCGTTACGCATTTAGTAGCTGCTCAGTTAAGTGAATTACGTGAAACAGAACAATCTTCTCTTAGTGAAGGGAACTATCATGTGATGTTAGCACAACGACCTGTCAAAAAAACAGGCTATATCGTTATCACTTCTGACAAAGGATTAGTTGGTGGCTACAATAGCTCAATCTTAAAACAAACCATGAGTATGATTCAAGAAGACCACGATTCTAATAAAGAATATGCCTTAATCGCCATTGGTGGTACAGGGGCGGATTTCTTTAAAGCACGCGGAATCGATGTTTCCTATGAGCTAAGAGGCTTAACGGATCAACCAACGTTTGAAGAAGTCCGTAAGATTGTGACAACTGCAACGACTATGTACCAAAACGAAGTGTTTGATGAATTGTATGTTTGTTATAATCACCACGTTAACTCACTAACGAGTCAGTTTCGTGTGGAAAAAATGTTGCCAATTACTGATTTAGATCCATCAGAGGCGACCTCTTACGAACAAGAATATCTTTTAGAGCCTTCACCTGAAGCAATCTTGGATCAATTATTACCACAATATGCAGAAAGCTTAATTTATGGGGCGATCATTGATGCGAAAACAGCAGAACACGCTGCTGGGATGACCGCCATGAAAACAGCCACTGACAATGCGCAAAATATTATTAGCGATTTAACAATTTCTTATAACCGTGCTCGTCAAGGGGCGATTACCCAAGAAATTACAGAAATTGTTGCTGGTGCAGCTGCACTAGAATAATCTAGTCTTACGTTTGAACGTTTGTAAAAACGTTCAAAGCGTGTGACTTTATGAAGACTGGAGGAAAGAAATTATGAGTTCAGGAAAGATTGTTCAAGTAATCGGTCCCGTTGTTGACGTGGAATTTTCATTAGATCAATCCTTACCCGATATTAACAACGCTTTAGTCGTTTATAAAAATGGCGAAGCAAAACAAAAAGTAGTACTTGAAGTCGCTTTAGAACTAGGTGATGGAGTGATTCGTTCTATCGCCATGGAATCGACAGATGGTTTACAACGTGGAATGGAAGTTATCGATACAGGAAAATCAATTTCAGTTCCTGTTGGTAAAGATACATTGGGTCGTGTGTTTAACGTTTTAGGAGACACAATTGACTTAGAAGCGCCATTCCCTGCAGATGCTGAACGTAGTGGGATTCATAAAAAAGCCCCAGCATTTGATGAATTAAGTACCAGTAATGAAATTTTAGAAACAGGGATTAAAGTTATTGACTTATTAGCACCTTATCTAAAAGGTGGTAAAGTCGGACTTTTCGGTGGTGCCGGTGTTGGTAAAACCGTCTTAATCCAAGAATTAATTCATAATATTGCCCAAGAACATGGAGGGATTTCCGTCTTTACTGGTGTTGGTGAACGGACACGTGAAGGGAACGACCTGTACTATGAAATGAAAGATTCAGGCGTTATTGAAAAAACAGCCATGGTTTTCGGTCAAATGAACGAACCACCCGGTGCACGGATGCGTGTGGCTTTAACTGGGTTAACGATTGCTGAATACTTCCGGGATGTGGAAGGACAAGATGTGCTATTATTTATTGATAACATTTTCCGTTTCACGCAAGCCGGTTCAGAGGTTTCTGCCCTTTTAGGTCGGATGCCGTCAGCCGTTGGTTACCAACCAACATTAGCGACTGAAATGGGTCAATTACAAGAACGGATTACTTCAACGAAAAAAGGATCAATTACCTCTATTCAAGCAATCTATGTGCCAGCCGATGACTATACCGATCCGGCACCAGCAACAGCGTTTGCCCATTTGGATGCAACAACTAACTTGGAACGTAAATTAACCGAACAAGGGATTTATCCAGCGGTAGATCCGTTAGCTTCATCTTCTAGTGCCTTGGCTCCTGAAATTGTTGGAGAAGAACACTACGAAGTGGCTACCGAAGTACAACATATTTTACAACGTTACCGTGAATTACAAGATATCATCGCTATTTTAGGGATGGACGAATTATCAGATGACGAAAAAGTACTTGTTGGTCGGGCACGCCGTGTTCAATTCTTCTTATCTCAAAACTTTAACGTTGCTGAACAATTTACTGGTCAACCTGGTTCTTATGTACCAGTTGCGGAAACAGTTCGGGGCTTTAAAGAAATTCTTGAAGGTAAACATGACAATCTGCCAGAAGAAGCCTTCCGTAGTGTCGGTAAAATTGAAGATGCCATCGAAAAAGCGAAACAATTAAACTACTAGAAAGGCGGCAAACACAATGGATAGTCTTACTGTGAATGTAGTAACGCCTAATGGTCTAGTTTATGACCACCATGCAAAAATCGTTGTGGCGAAAACAACAGATGGTGAAATTGGTATTTTACCAAAACATGCGCCAATTATCGTTCCGCTAGCGATTGATGAAGTCCGCATTAAACGGACCGATTCAGATACACATGTTGACTGGGTAGCTGTAAATGGTGGTATCATGGAAGTCCGTGATAATGTCGTTTCTATTATTGCCGATAGTGCCGAACGTGAACGAGATATCGATGTACCTCGTGCTGAACGAGCAAAACAACGAGCAGAACGTTTAATTGAAGAAGCCAAAGCAAAAGACGACCGCGATCAACTACGTCGTGCGACTGTTGCTTTGCATCGTGCAATCAACCGGATCAACGTATCGAAACATGGGTAAAAAAGGCTGAAGGTTTCAGTCACTTTTGTAGAGTTTAAGGCACTCGCTATTGAGCCAGTGCCTTAAACTCTATTTCTTCGTATTTTTTAATAAATAGTGTCAATTTTTGGTATTTCAAGTGGATTAATTATCGGTTTTTATTATTTTGTGATAAAATGTTCCTACGTTAGAAAAAAGGAGGCTCCTTATGCAATACTATGGAGTAGATGCTATTGTTCGAATCGTTAGTCATCTTATGTTCATTTACATAAGTTTTTGGGCGCTGCAATCATTGCGTATTGAGCAATTTTTCAAAACCCAATTTACACCGCAAATTAGAATGTTGATGGTGTTTTTCGCCATCGCTATCGGATACACAGTTAGCTCGTTTGCTTTAGAAGTGGTTGCGCTTTGTCGAAATCTTTTCATTGTGTATTTTCCTTAAAAATTGAAAAATAAAAAAAGGTACAATTTTTAGTTGAATAATGGTATAATAGTAAAGATTTTGAATAGGAATACCTATTCTCATTTTTTTGGGGGGAACAAAATGGAACAAATTATTGTTCATGGTGGTAATACAAAATTAGAAGGAACTGTAAAAATTGAAGGCGCCAAAAACGCTGTTTTACCAATTTTAGCAGCTACTCTTTTAGCTGAAGAAGGCATTACTACTTTAAAAAATGTACCAATTTTATCTGATGTATTTACAATGAATCAAGTAATTAAGCATTTGAATGTAGCCATTGATTTTGATGAAGACGCGAATGAAGTAACAATAGACGCAACACAACCTTTAGGGATCGAAGCAAACTATGAGTACGTCAGTAAAATGCGTGCTTCTATCGTTGTAATGGGACCTTTATTGGCTCGTAATGGTCATGCCAAAGTGGCAATGCCAGGTGGCTGTGCCATTGGTAAACGCCCGATTGATTTACACTTAAAAGGTTTCCAAGCATTAGGTGCAAAAATCATCCAAAAAAATGGTTATATTGAAGCAATTGCGGATGAACTAATCGGTAACACTATTTACTTAGACTTCCCAAGTGTCGGCGCTACGCAAAATATTATGATGGCTGCTGTTCGTGCAAAAGGAACAACCATCATTGAAAACGTCGCTCGTGAACCTGAAATCGTTGACTTAGCCAACATTTTAAACAAAATGGGTGCCAATGTTATCGGCGCCGGGACAGAAACGATGCGTATCGAAGGCGTCGATAAATTACATGCCGTAGAACATTCAATCGTTCAAGATCGAATTGAAGCAGGTACGTTCATGGTAGCTGCAGCAATGACTGAGGGCAATGTTTTAATTGAAGAAGCAATTTCTGAACATAATCGTCCGCTAATTTCTAAATTAACTGAAATGGGTGCAATCATTGAAGAAGAAGAAAATGGCATCCGTGTAATTGGACCAAAACATCTAAAACCAACAGATGTTAAGACAATGCCACATCCTGGTTTCCCAACAGACATGCAAGCGCAAATGACAGCAATCCAAATGTTTGCTGAAGGAACAAGTATCGTGACAGAAACAGTCTTTGAAAATCGTTACCAACACTTAGAAGAAATGCGTCGAATGAACGCTGACTTAAAAATTGACGGTAACATTGCGGTTATTAATGGTGGTAACGAGTTACAAGGAGCAGCAGTGGAAGCCACTGATTTACGAGCAGCTGCCGCATTGATTTTAGTGGGGTTACGTGCAAATGGCATTACACGTGTCTCTAATTTAAAATATTTAGATCGTGGCTATTATGAGTTCCATAAAAAACTTCAAAAATTAGGCGCGAATGTTGAACGTGTCAATGATGAAAAAATTGAAGAAAAACAAGCAACGACAGTAATCTAAAGGAGTCAAACGCATGAGTTCATATCGTTATATTTTAGTAACATTATTGAAAATTCTAGTGGTCATTTCGTTAGTCATTATCTTATTTGTTGTGGGAACAATGATTGGTTATGGTTTGATTGGAAATGGGAATCCAATGGATGTCTTTAATGAAAAAATTTGGACTCATATTATGAACTTTTTTAAATAAAAGTTGCCTTTATCAAAAATATAGTTAAAGATGAAAAACCCAGAGAGAAAAACCTCTGGGTCTTTTTTTGTCATTTTTTTAGAAAGTTTAGATTAAGAAATGTAGTGAAAAAATCAAAAAGTAGGTGATTAGAGTAAATATTCTGAGCGTTTACGGGTATTTCTTAAGAAAAAATCATCCTGAAAAGAGTATGTTTGGTAAGAAATAAGCTATTTTTGAGGTGATTTTATGCTAGAAACCTTGCTAATTAAAGGTTTTTATTTTTTATAGATAGAGCAAAAAAAACGTAGTATTCTTTCATTTGTTTTTAATATATACTATTCATACTAACATAAAAGGAGCATAAAAATGGTATATAATCAATTATCTAAAATACAATTAGCGCGGCTACTCGGTTTTATAGCTATTGTTTTTACTTTTTTATTTAGCCTAACAAACGAAAGCTTTGCTGAAACAACGATTGTGGATGTGACAGACAAAGAGCTATTAGGTGAGATAGCGCTAGTACCAAACAGTGAAGAAGATCAATCTGCAAAGTTAACAGCAATTATTGCGAAATATCGTTATAATGACCCAGAAATATTAACTTTTCCACCAGGTGTTTTTATTCTCGATAAAGATATTACTATGAGAAATAATATTTCTTTAAAAGGTAGTTCGGAAGCACCAACAGTTATTAAAAATACTACTGATAAGCGAGTTCAGTGGTGGGAAACAACGTCTGGCTGGAATCGCAATATTGCCATTACAGATTTCTTTTTTGATGGTGTAAGTATCAATTTTGATTTCACAACAGATATTTTTATTAGAAATAATGTTTTTTACAATACAAGAGTTCAGATGTTTCTTCGTGCCAGAGCTGGGCATAATACTGAAATTAACGGAAATGTTTTTTTACGTGGAAAAGATAGTGGCAAATATTATAATACTAGCGGACGTGGCGATCAATATGGAGGAATATTTGTAACGGGAATTGCGAATGGAACAAAATCCTATGTCCCAATGGAAGACACGCAAATAAATGATAATATTTTTGGAATGAAGCTAGATGAACTGGACCAGTTTATGAGTATCGGCTCTCCAGAAGTAAATAAGATGTTACATAGATTAGAAGAGGCCCAAAAATATTCTTATGTAAATTTTGATGGGGGAACAGAACAGAATTATTTTTCGGTGGGAATGAATACATTAGCTGCACTTTGGCGTACAGAATTAATGAATAATATTTTTTATGGCCCTTACGAAAATGAAGACCGTCATGGCGTAAGTAGTGATCATATGATCTACACAAAGGGCGTTGTGGATATGGAAATTGCGGGGAACTATACTCGTGGTTACCATGTTGGTGCCGCTGGCGGTTTTAAACTTCGTTCGAGTCGTCGTGTCGATATTATGAATAATTATTTTAATGATACAGGGCTTATTTTAAATGCTACACAGGAGCAAGGGTACTATGATTCTTATGGTGCCAAAGGAGAAATTACTAACACTGCTGTGATAAATAATATCTTTAATATGAAGACAAGGATTGGGGCCATTGGGATAGTTTTTGACAATGCTATTGCAGGGGGCCAAACAGAAAGAGAAATAAGAGAGAATGTTTTTGTAGAGAATAAATATATAGGTTATCGAACTTGGGGTTTGGGTGATGGGAATCCAATGGATTTATGGAATACTCAACATCAATCTGGTTTTAGTCCTCAAACTACAGCATATTATAAAAACACGCGAGATGATCGAGATGACTTTATTTTGGGTGTTCGTAGATGGACCGCAGAAGACTTAGCGATAGCCACAAAACTTGGCGAGAATTGGCAACAAGTTTATACACCTGCAAACTATGAAAAACTTAGAAAAATTCGTATTCCCTTTAAAGATGTTTTACTAAAGAAAAAGTCAACCATTATCCTTCCACAATACACAGCTGCTTCACAAGTGACACTGGCTGATTTGTTTACAGAATACACAAGTATTAATGTTGAAAATGCAGAGCTACAAGTTTTAAATCCAGAGATATTGAATAACACAGGCAAACAAACGTTGAAAGTAGGTGTCAAGTTAACGTATCGTATCAATAAAGGTTCAGCTGAATTTCAACAAGATTTTATTGACGATATGGTAGTCGCTGTGCCAATTGAAGTCACTCCAACAACAGGAAAAATGACCTTGTCTGTGAAAGATGAAGAAAGACAACCGTTAGCGGGGGCAGTCTTTACTTTGAAGGATAAAGCCGGGAAAGAAATTAAAAAAGAGTTAACGACAAACGCTGAAGGCCAAGTTGAGCTTTCAGAGTTAGCATACGGTGAGTATCAATTATTTCAAACCCAAACAGCAGCAGGGTACATAGTCACAGCAAAACCAATCGAAGTAGTAATTGATAAAAAAGAAACAGTGATCGAAGTCGTCAATACAAAAGAACGACCGAAAACAGGCCAAGTTACAATTCAAGTAAAAGACGCACAAAACCAAGCAGTGGTCAATGCAGTGTTTAAAGTAGAAGATGCATTGAACAACACTGTAAAAGAGAAAATCACAACTAATGAGCACGGAGCAATTGTTTTAGAAGAGATTCCCTTTGGTCAATACAGACTGGTTCAATTAGAAGCGCCCGTGGGCTATGAAATGAGTGAAGATACTATTTTTGACGTAAATGCAGAAAAACTTTCAATAGCAATTACGAATGAGAAAAAAAGTATCATTGGAACGGGTACAGTTATTTTGACATTAACAGATAAAATGACAAAAGCACCGATTGAAGGAGCCGTTTATACGTTGCAAGATGATGCGGGAACAGTACTTCAAGAAAACTTAAAAACGAATGAGCAAGGTCAATTAACAGTTAATCAATTAATTGCGGGAAATTATCAGCTTGTGGAAACACAGGCAGCGTCTGGTTATCATTTAGAAGCCACATTTTTACTGTTTGAAATTTTACCGAATACTTCAGAAAAAGTTTTAGTCAAACATGAAAATCAAGCAATTAAAAAAGAAGAAACAACGATTGTTGGCACGCTTAATCAATTACCCTCAGTGGAATTAGAAAGCTTAACAGAAACAGTAACAGTCCAAGCACGCGTGACATTTGGCTCAGATGCTGTCACGTGGGAACAAGCGAAAATTGTCTATAATGTGAATCCGTTGTTTACACTGTCGCCAATCACTATTACTAACGAAAAAGGGGAGGATGTTAGTAAAAACGGTGTGCTAGCACATGTAGGGAATCAAGTAAGTATGACATTTAATAAACAAGCAGAAGAAGCATCTTTAAAGATACAAAGTAAAACAGTAGAAAATTTTGCCTATTTAGTTGGTCAAACGTATACAATGACGTTCTCAGTGACACCGAAGACGCCTTTAAACGAGACGGAAGAGACCAGCCTGATAACAGAAGGGGCTATTTTCCAAGCCGAGATGCATTATGGGCTGGACCAATTACTTAAAGCAGAGCCAACGGTTATTAAATTAAAAGACGCTGCTAGTGAATTACCTGATGATTCCGCCAATGAGTCAAGTGATCCAACTAACACAAGTGAAAGTACGACACCAAGCACAACGAGTGATCCAAGTAGCACAAATGAAAGTACGACACCAAGCACAACGGATCCAAGTAGCACAAGTGAAAGTACAACACCAAGCACAACGCGCGACACAAGTAGCACAAGTGAAAATAAGTCACCGAGTGCAACGAGCGATACTAGTAACGCAAGTGAAATTATTACGCCATTAACAAAAAGAGAGCCAAGTCAACGTGAAAATACTCAGCATGCAAAAGAAAATTCAGAGAACTCTCAAAGTTTGGCTTCTAAGAAATTACCCAAAACGGGAACTAAAAAATCCACGCTAGTAGTATGGACAGGCATTCTTTTCATCATCATAGCTCTTGTGACTCTGAAAAAGAATCGGAAATATAGAGTGTAAGTAGTCAAAAAACAAGATGTCATCCCAAAGACATCTTGTTTTTTATTTTTCTACACGGGAGGAGTTGGTTGTATCTTTTTCCTGAATATCTATTTTATTCTATGCTATAATAATAGAAGTAAGATAATGAAGGAGTGGGATGGAAGATGCAAGCAACAGTAACAGAAATAGGCAAACATGCAATGGATGATTCAGAAAAATTGATTATTCTTTTTGGAGAAACTGCTACCGATACCTTGAAACAACATGCGGTTATTCAATCATTCCCAGAAAAAGAACAAGTCACCTTGTCAGAAGGGGATCATCTGAAAATTGGCGAGACAAACTATACAATCACAAAAGTGGGTTCTTTTGCCAATAGTAACTTGCAAAGTATCGCTCACAGCACTTTAATCTTTGCTGATGCACCAACCGACGAGGAAGAAGTTATCCGGAACGGTGTTTATTTAACGCCCCATCAGTTACCAAAAATAACGATTGGAACAACAATTGATTATTTAGTAAATGGAGCGTGAATCAATGGAGAAAAAACAAACGACTGACAAACGCCTGTCTTGGTTTTGGCGTTGGTTTTTAAATAATCAAGTAGTAACAGCCTTACTGATTGTCTTATTGGTGCTGTTAATTATTCTAACTTTTACGAAAGTTTCTTATTTATTTAAGCCCGTCTGGCAGTTTTTCGGCGTTGTTGGCTTACCAGTAATTATGGCGGGGATTTTATATTATTTATTAAATCCGATTGTTGATTATTTAGAGAAAAAACAAATTTCACGTGTGTGGAGTATTATCGGCCTATTTATTTTAATTGTGGCACTACTCATTTGGGGTGGCATTGTAATCGTTCCTAAAATTCGCGAGCAATCTGTCAGCTTTGTGAATCATTTTCCTCAATATATTGATACAATTGATCAAAAATCACAGGAAATATTAAGTGATCCACTTTTCGCGCAATTTAGAGAACAACTTGAAGCGGCAGGCGATAAAGTTGTCAGTTCATTAGGTACTATTATTAAAAACGTCTCAACGTTCACAGTACAAGGAATTGGTAATTTCTTTGGGGCGGTGGCTACGATCTTTGTCGCCATCATTACGATGCCATTTATTCTATTTTATTTACTGAAAGATGGTAAAAACTTAGCGCCCTATTTAATGAAGTTTTTACCAGTGAAGATGCGCAAACCAACCCTAAAAGTCCTTGCAGAAGTCAATGATCAAGTCTCTTCTTATATTAGGGGACAATTAACTGTCGCTTTCGCAGTGGCAATTATGTTTATGATTGGTTTTTCTGTCATTGGCTTAGATTATGCAGTCACTTTAGGTATTGCAGCAGGCTTTTTAAATTTAATCCCTTATTTAGGATCATTTTTAGCCATGATTCCAGCAGTCTTTTTAGGAATTGTCAGTGGGCCAGCTTTGTTAATTAAAGTCTTGATTGTTTTTGCCATTGAGCAAACAGTTGAGGGGCGTTTTATTTCGCCACTTGTCCTAGGCAGTCAGTTATCCATTCATCCAGTCACCATTTTGGTTGTTTTATTAACGTCTGGTAAACTATTTGGGATTGTCGGGGTGATTTTAGGAATTCCTGTTTACGCCGCAGCTAAGGTGATAATTACTCACATTTTTGAGTGGTACCAAATTGTATCAGGTTTGTATGATGAAGATAAGCCAGATCAACAAGAATCTACGTAACAAAAGAGACAAGCAGTGAACGAACTGCTTGTCTCTTTTTGATGTAAATCACTCGGAAAATTTAGAATGTTTTACCGTATTCAGTTGCTTTAGTCATGGCAGTATTTAAAAGTTCTTCCGCACGATCAGGGAAATGATCAATTCCTTCGATGAATAAACTGTCAACTTGATCAACACCAATGAAGTTTAGAATGGCTTTAATATATTGAGAAGCAAAATCTTTTCCTTCGTAGAAGCCACCATTTGATTGGATGTGTAAGGCTTTTTTACCACTTGTTAGCGGTTTTGGTCCTTCTGCTGTATATTGGAAGGTTTTTCCAGCAACGTTGATTGTATCTACCCAAGCTTTTAAGCGTGTCGGTACGTTTAAGTTCCACATTGGATTAGCAATTACTACTTTGTCTGCAGATAAAAATTGATCAGTTAATTCATTAAAACGAGCTACTTTTTGTTGTTGGTTTTCGCTTAATGTTTCAAATGCTGCACCAGCGCGAAGTGCACCCCAAGCAGATAATAATTCTTCATCGATTTCCGGCATGTTTGTTTCTGGTGCATAAACATCTAAAATTTCGATTTCATCTGATGGATTTGTTTCACGGTATGAAGCTAAAAATGTTTCTAACGCACGAACTGAGCGTGATTCTTCTTTTGTTAATGGATGTGCTTTAACAACTAATAATTTTGACATTGTGTAATCTCCTTAAAATAAATAGTTTAAAAATTCAACATCTCTATTTTACTAATAAAAAGTAAGAGAAAGCAAGTCTTTTTTTGAGATTTAGTCAACTTTTTTTCAAAATAGCCTAAAAGACGAAAAATATTTTTTGAAAAGGCTTGCATATTAAAAAAAAGCATGCTATTATTACTTTGTAAATAAGGATTGTTACTGCTTTGCAGGCAAAACCAGAGTCTTCCATTAACACAATCAGTGGAGGGATTCTGGGCTTTTTTTATAAAAAAGTGAGGTTGCATTCATCATGAGGATTGAAAAAGTTTTAAATAATAATGTCGTGCTTTCAAGAAATGAGCAAGGCGAAGAAATTGTTTATATGGGACGCGGCTTAGCCTTTCAAAAGAAGATTGGAGACACGATCAATCCAGATTATGTTGAAAAGGAATTCGTGTTAAAGGACTCCGCTATGGCAGGACAATTCCAACAGTTGTTTGAAGACGTTCCCACCAAAGAAGTAGAAGTCGTCAAACAAATCGTTGATTTAGCAGAAAAAACGCTAGCGATTGAGCTTTCATCAAATATTTATTTAACTTTAACGGATCATATTCACTATGCGTTACTTCGAGCCAAAGAAGGAATTGATATTCCGAATCCTCTTGTATTCGAAACACGCAAATTTTATCCTAAAGAATTTGAAATTGCTAAGCAGGCATTAACTATTATTGCTGAAAAGCTAACGGTTCAATTTTCAGAAAATGAAGCGGGCTTCATTGCTTTTCATATTGTGAATGCTGAACAAGGAAATGGCAATATGGAAGTTACCATGGAAGCAACCAAAATGGTTCGAGATATTTTAACGATTATTAGTCGCTACTTTGGACAAGTGTTTGACGAAGATTCATTGAACTATCAACGAATTGTTACACATCTTCAATATTTTGCGCAACGTTATTTAAAACAAGAAGCGCATGATGAAGAGGATGAATTTCTTTTTGCATTGGTCCAAGGAAAGTATCCTAAGGCGTTTCAAGCGGCCCAACGTATTAATGAGTATTTATTAAAAAGCTATGATCGACCAATTGATCAAGCGGAAATGATTTATTTAACCATTCATATCCAAAGAGTGGTCAATGATAAAAAGACATAACAACCAATAATCGCGGATTGTTACTGATAATGCAGGCAAAACCTAGATTGAAAAAACCGATAACGATTTTCGCAGACTGCGCAGCTGTGAAGAGAAGGATCTGGCTCTTTTTCAATGTAGGTTTTTTTGATATTAAAAATTAATGGAAATGAGGACCTAGAGATGAGTAAAAATCAAGAAATTGCAGCACGTGTGTTAAAAGCTGTTGGGGGCGAAGGCAACGTTAATAGTGTTGTTCACTGTGCTACGCGCTTACGTTTTAAATTAAAAGATGAAAATAAAGCAGATACAGCTGCATTGAATGCTGACCCAGATGTTATTCAGGTAGTTCAAAGTGCAGGACAATATCAAGTGGTTATTGGCAGTCACGTTAGTGATGTCTATAAGGATTTGATGGCCAACAGTGGACTAGGTAATGATTCTGATACTAGAGAAAAAGAAAGTGGCGGAAATGTCTTTAACCGTTTAATTGATATTATTTCTTCTATTTTTACACCGTTTTTAGGTGCAATGGCCGGTGCTGGGGTTCTAAAAGGTTTCTTAACCTTAGCTGTCACTATGGGCTGGTTAGCTGACACTTCAGGCGTATATCTTGTGCTCTTTTCGATTGCAGACGGGTTATTTACTTTCTTACCAATTATGTTAGCGTTTACGGCTGCTAAAAAATTCAATACTAATCCCTTTTTAGCGGTTGCTTTGGCGATGGCCTTGGTTCATCCCAGCATTACTGCTTTAGCAGGCAAAACAATTAGCTTTGCTGGTCTTCCAGTGATTATTGGGCCAAGTGGCTATACTTCTTCGGTTTTACCAATTATTTTGGCTGTTTTTGCACAAAGTTATGTTGAACGTTTCTTCAAAAAAGTAATTCCGAGTTTTCTACAAATTATCTGCGTTCCGTTAGCTGTTTTCCTTATTATGGCACCTGTTACCTTCTTAGCTATTGGTCCTATCGGGACGGTCATCGGCGATTGGTTGGGACAAGGATACAACGCAATTTACGCTTTTAGTCCAATTATCGCAGGGTTATTAATGGGTTCTTTGTGGCAAGTCTTGGTAATGTTTGGTATGCATTGGGGCTTTGTACCAATTATGATGTTAAACTTAACACAAGGTGGCGATACGATGGTACCAATGTTATTACCAGCCGTTATTGCACAAGGCGGGGCTGCTTTAGCTGTCTTTTTCCTAACAAAAAATGTGAAACTAAAAGGTTTGGCTTTGTCTTCAAGCATTACAACTATTTTTGGAATTACTGAACCAACTGTATATGGCGTGACTTTACCATTGAAAAAACCATTTATTGCGGCTTGTATTGGTGGCGGTATCGGTGGTGCATTTGTGGCTATGAATCACGTGAAAAACTTTACGTTTGGCTTGGTTAGTATGTTGAGTTTGCCTGGCTTTATTCCTGCAGAGACAAAAGATACTGCACCGATGATTACTGGTGCGATTGGTGCCGGAATTGCCTTTATCATTGCGTTTGTCTTAACGTTTGTCTTACGTTTTGAAGATCAACCTAATCCAGAAACAGCAACTGAAAAAACAGAAACTGATAAGATGGTGGCACCTGTAAAACCGAATCAAGAAGACAAAATTATTTTAGCAAGTCCACTTCAAGGTGAAATTTTACCGCTAGAAAAAGTACAAGATCCTGTTTTTGCTTCAGGTGCTTTAGGAAAAGGTGTTGCAATTGAGCCGACTGAAGGCAAACTGTATGCACCCGCAGATGGTGAAATCACCACATTATTTCCGACAGGACATGCTGTTGGCTTGACGACAACAGAGGGTGTTGAATTATTAATGCATATTGGCATGGATACGGTCGAATTAGATGGTAAAGGCTTTGAATTATCAGTGAAACAAGGAGATTCTGTTAAAAAAGGAGATTTACTGGTTACTTTTGATATTGCTGCCATTAAAGAAGCTGGTTATCCAGTAGTTACGCCGATTGTGGTAACGAATACGAAGGATTATTTAGATGTTTTGGATATGAACCAAACAGACGTGTTACATGGTGAAGACTTTTTAGCCATTATTAAATAAAAGACAATTGGAGGAGGAATAAGCATGACAACAACGACAAAATTTCCAAAAGGATTTTTATGGGGCGGTGCGACCGCAGCCAATCAATTAGAAGGGGCTTACTTAGCCGACGGTAAAGGTTTATCTGTGGCAGATGCGATGCCGGGAGGAAAACAACGTTTCGCTATTTTAGGAGATGAAACGTTTGATTGGACGATTGACGAAACGAAATATCGCTACCCTAATCATACAGGAATTGATCACTATGATCGCTTTAAAGAGGACATTGCGTTGTTTGCTAAAATGGGCTTCAAATGTTATCGATTTTCAATTGCGTGGTCGCGTATTTTTCCACAAGGAGATGAAACACAACCGAATGAAGCCGGTTTGAAATTTTATGATGCGGTTATCGATGAATGCTTAAGCTATAACATTGAACCAGTAATTACGATTTCTCATTATGAGATGCCACTGCATTTAGCGAAAGAATACGGCGGGTGGAAAAATCGTCAATTAGTTGACTTTTATGAACGTTTTGCGGAAACTGTTTTAACACGTTACCATCAAAAAGTTAACTATTGGATGACATTCAATGAAATTAATTCAGCTTTCCATTTCCCAGCACTTAGTCAAGGACTGGTGAAAAGCAATGGAGCCAATGATTATCAAAACATTTTCCAAGCCTGGCATAATCAATTTGTTGCAAGTAGTAAAGCTGTAAAAATTGGCCATGAATTAAATCCAGAATTACAAATTGGATGTATGATTATTTATGCAACAACGTATGGCATTGATTCGAATCCAGTCAATCAAGTTGCTACAATGATTGAAAACCAAGAGTTTAATTATTATTGTACAGATGTTCAAGTTCGTGGTGAATATCCAGCATACGCAGAGCGCATGTATCAAAAATATGCGGTGAAAGACTTAGTCATTGAAGAAGGAGATTTAGAATTATTAAAAGAATACCCAGTGGATTACATTGGCTTTAGTTATTATATGTCGACTGCTGTCGATGTTACTGGTACTACCAACGATACAGCAAATGGGAATCTTTTAGGCGGTGTTAAAAATCCCTTCTTAGAAGCAAGTGAATGGGGTTGGCAAATTGATCCCAAAGGCTTACGGATTGCCCTAAATGAATTATATAATCGTTATCAAAAACCTTTATTTATTGTGGAAAACGGCTTAGGTGCAATTGATAAAGTCGACGAAAATTTCTATGTGGCAGACGATTATCGGATTGATTATTTGCGTCGTCATATTGAAGCAATGGCAGAAGCAGTTGCAGATGGCGTCGATTTAATGGGCTATACGCCGTGGGGCTGTATTGATTTAGTCAGTGCTTCCACAGGTGAAATGAGTAAACGGTATGGGTTTATTTACGTTGATTTAGATGATGAAGGAAATGGTACTAAAAACCGTTATGAAAAAAAATCGTTTAATTGGTACAAACAAGTTATTGAAACTAATGGACAAAACTTAGACTAGTTATTGAAATTAAACAAAACAAGATAATCGTAGTAGGTTGTTGCTTCTGTTCCCGCCGTTTATCACTTTTTAAGCTTGGGCCAAAAATCCAAAGTGATTTTTGGCCCAAGCTCTTTTTTGTCAATTTTTCAAAATAGTGCACAATACGTTATAATAGAAACAACTGAGAGGAGCGTTTCTAATGAATAAGCAATTACAACATCCGTTTTTTGTTATTATGGGTCCTAGTGGTTCTGGCAAGACCGCAATTACAAGTAAGGTTTTTCCGAAAAACTATAAAGTTATCTCGCATACTACGAGGAAAAAACGATTGGATGAAGTGGATGGTGTGGATTACTATTTTGAAACAAAAGCAAGTTTTCAAACCTTGATTAAAACCAACCAGTTAGTGGAGTATGATTTTTACCACGGAAACTATTACGGTGTCGGTGTAGCTGCCATCATTGAAACAACGAAAGAGCATCCAGCCTATAATGCGTTAACTTTTCCAGGTTTTCAAGCGGTCTTTGAGCGTTTCGGCGAGTCCGTCATTCCAGTTTTTTTTGACGTTTCCAAAGAAAATATTTATCAACGCTTAAAGCAGCGGGAATCCGATCCTAAAATTATTGAAGAACGTTTAAACCTATATGATCAAGAAATTCTTATCAAAAACCAATTGGAACAATATCCTAATTATCAACGGATAGATGCCAATGGCTCAATAAAAGAGGTCGTTGACTTTTTACAAAAGTGTATCAAGCAATATTATTAATCAAGTAACTGATAAGACAAAATCTAACATCAATTTTGTCTTACTAGGCGCTTGATTTTTTTTTGTAAAAAACTTGCATTCTGAATAGAGAGTGCTATAATGACATGGTGTCATATGACGATGTGTCATAAAAGGGAGGAACACAAATATGCCTACGAATACGTTTTTTCATTTGCCAGAAGAAAAGCAACAACGGTTATTAGATGCTGCGCAGATTGAATTTTCGCGCCATTCTTTACAAGAAGCGTCAATTGCAAATATTGTTAAATTAGCGGAAATTCCTCGTGGTAGCTTTTATCAATATTTTGAGAACAAAGAAGATTTGTATTTTTATTACTTTGCGACATTAAGAAAAAATAGTGAACGAGATTTAGAGAAACAAATTATTGCAGAAGATGGCGATTTAATCAAAGCCATGGATGTCTATTTCTCCAAAATGATTGTCGAAGTGCTAACTGGAGAGAATGCTTCTTTTTATCGGAATTTGTTTGTCAACATGGACTATCGTGCTTCACGTCGGGTGACGGATAATTTAGCGACTGGGGAAGAAGAAAAAAATAGGAAACAGCATTGTCACAAGCATAGAGAAAGAAAAGGCCATGCTGCCTATGCAGAACATCTTTATCAAATAATCGATCGTTCGAAATTAACTATTGAAACGCCAAAAGAATTCACGTGGTTCATGCAGACGGCGATGCATGCCGTTTTCTCAACAATTGTTGATGGGTATCGTCAACAAAGAGAAAATCCCGCCTATGATTCAACTGAAGCAGTCAAACAATTAAAAATGAAATTAAATTGGTTGAAAAATGGCGCTTATAAGTAACAAAAAGGAGGAGAAGTTAGTTGATTAAACTAGTCAAACGAATGTCGTTATGGTCAGTCTTTGCAGCAGTTTTATTTATGATTGTACAAATTATCGCAGATTTATATCTGCCCACTTTAACATCTAATATCATTAATGACGGTGTTGCTAAAGGAGATATTAACTATATTTGGAGTACAGGAGTTGTCATGTTAGGCTTTTCTTTGATTAGCATTGTCGCTTCTATTGGAAATACCTTTTTTGCCACCAAAGAATCACAAAGTTTAGGAAAAAAATTACGGACCGATATTTATCGAAAAGTTGAAAATTTTTCTAATAATGAATTTGACAAATTTGGGACAGCTTCGCTAATTACACGAACAACCAATGATGTCAATCAGATTCAAATGGTTATGCAAATGTTTTTACGTTTAATGATTAATGCACCTTTAACGTTAATTGGTGCAAGTTTTATGGCGTATAACAAGGACCCACAATTAACGAAAATTTTTCTATATGTTTTACCAATTATGGCTGTTTTAGTGGGCGGTATCATGTTTTTAGCGGTTCCGTTATTTAAAAGCATGCAAAAGAAAACCGACCGTTTAAATTTAGTTTTTCGTGAAGGACTGACAGGGGTTCGTGTGATTCGGGCCTTTGGCAAAGCAAACTATGAAGAACAACGTTTTGATGAAGCCAATAAGGATTATACACAAACGGCGATTAAAGTGAATACGATTGTCGCTTTGATGATTCCTTTAATGACACTCATTATGAGTGGTACCAATATTGCAATCACTTGGTTTGGCGGTCATTATATTGCGGAAATGCAACTAGAAGTAGGGAACTTAATTGCCTTTATGACTTATGCCATGCAAATTCTGATGAGTTTCATGATGTTATCCATGATTTTTGTCATGGTACCGCGGGCGCAAGCTTCTGCTGATCGGATTAATGAGGTGCTAAATACTGATTCAGAAATCAAAGATGTACCCAATCCAGAACCACTCTCTCTAAAAGGCGACAAAGCAACATTGGCGTTTGAACATGTAAATTATCGTTACCAGCATGCTGAAAACTTAGCACTGGAAGATATAGATTTTTCAGCAAAATCTGGGGAGACGGTCGCAATTATTGGTGGGACTGGTTCTGGGAAAACAACGCTGGTTAATCTTTTACCACGTTTTTATGATGTTGAATCTGGCAAAATTTTGCTAAATGGTAAAAACATTAAAGAAACATCACAGCATAATTTACGAGAAATGATTGGCTTTGTACCGCAAAAGGCTGTTTTATTTACAGGAACGATTCGTGAAAATATGCAATACGGCGCCCCAAATGCGACCGATGAAGAAATTTGGCAAGCCTTAGAAATCGCGCAGGCGAAGGCGTTTGTTTCAGAATTGGCAGAAGGTTTGGATAGTCATGTTGAACAAGGCGGCGGTAATTTTTCTGGCGGACAACGCCAGCGGTTGGCTATTGCTCGTGCTTTAGTAAAACCAGCAGATGTCTATGTTTTTGATGATTCCTTTTCTGCATTGGATTTCAAAACAGATGCTAATTTAAGAAAAGCCTTAAAAGAGCAGATGACGGATGCAATTGTCGTTTTAGTAGCCCAACGTGTAAGTACGGTTATGGAAGCATCGACCATTTTAGTATTAGACGAAGGGAAATTAGTTGGTAAAGGAACGCATGAAGAGTTATTAGCGAATAACCAAACGTATCAAGAAATTGTACATTCTCAATTGAGAGAGGAGGACCTTGCATGAGTAGTCGACCAAAAGGCGGACCAATGGGCGGTGGACCAGGCCGTAACATTGGCGCAAAAGGGCCAAAACCAAAAAATTTCTGGAAAACAGTGAAACGTTTATTTCGATACATGTCTAAACGAATGCTGTCAATTATTGCTGTCTTAGTATTAGCAATCGCAGCCGTCGTTTTCCAAATTCAAACACCAAAAGTATTAGGACAGGCAACAACTGAAATTTTTAAAGGCGTCATGAAAGGCGCTGCGGAAATGAAACAAGGCTTAAAAATAACTTCTTTTCCAATTGATTTTGACAAAATCGGTCAAATTTTATTAATTGTTATTGCCATGTATCTTATTTCGGCTGTCTTTAATTTCTTGCAGCAAGTAATTATGACACGTGTTTCACAGCGAACAGTTTATGAATTACGTCAAGAATTAGAAGCGAAAATGAACAAAGTTCCAATTTCCTATTATGATACTCATAGTAATGGGGACATCATGTCGCGGGCAATTAACGACATGGATAATATTGCGAGTACTTTACAGCAAAACTTAACCCAATTAATTACCAGTATCGTGACATTTGTGGGTGTACTTTGGATGATGCTGACCATTAGCTGGCAGTTAACACTAATTGCCTTAGCGACAGTACCATTAAGTTTAATTGTTGTGATGGTTGTGGCGCCTCGCTCGCAAAAACATTTTGCGGCTCAACAAAAAAGCTTAGGATTATTGAATAACCAAGTCGAAGAAACCTACGGTGGTCACGTAGTAGTAAAAAGTTTCAACCACGAAGAAAGTGATCAAGAAGTATTTGAAAAAGAAAATGAAAAATTATACCATGCTGGTCGCAAAGCACAATTTATTTCAGCGATCATTATGCCTTTAATGAACTTTATCAAAAATCTAGGCTACGTGTTCGTTGCAGTCCTTGGTGGCGTAAAAGTAGCGAATGGTATGATGGATTTAGGGGATGTCCAAGCATTTCTTCAATATACCAATCAATTTTCACAACCGATTACTCAAATCGCTAATTTAATGAATACAATCCAAGCTACGGTGGCTTCGGCAGAACGTGTCTTTGAAGTGTTAGATGAAGAAGAAATGGTGGATGAACCTTCTGGCGTACCAGTGGAAACAGATAGTCCTTATCGTGTTTCTTTTGAGCACGTTGCTTTTGGCTATTCACCAGAGAAATTATTAATGAAAGATTTCAATTTAAATGTTAAACCTGGGGAAATGGTCGCAATCGTGGGCCCAACAGGTGCTGGTAAAACAACCCTAATTAACTTATTGGAACGCTTCTATGATATTAGTAGCGGTAGCATCAAATATGATGGCGTTGACACGCGCGATTTATCTCGTGAAGAGTTGCGAGCACACTTTTCAATGGTTCTTCAAGATACTTGGTTGTTCACTGGAAGTATCTATGACAATATTCATTATGGTAATGACCAAGCAAGCGAAGAAGAAGTGATCCGTGCGGCGAAAGCAGCCCATGTTGATGACTTTGTCAGAAAATTACCAGAAGGCTATCAAACGATTTTAAATGAAGAAGCCAGCAATATTTCTCAAGGTCAACGACAATTAATTACAATTGCTCGAGCATTCTTAGCAAATCCAGACGTTTTAATTTTGGATGAAGCCACCTCAAGTGTGGACACTCGAACAGAAATACTGATTCAAGCAGCAATGAATCGTTTATTGGAAAATCGGACCAGCTTTGTAGTTGCTCATCGCTTGTCGACTATCCGTGATGCCGACACGATTATCGTTATGGCAGAAGGATCAATTGTGGAAACAGGAACCCACGATGAATTAATGGCGAAAAATGGTTTTTATGCTGATTTATATAACAGTCAGTTTTCAGAAGAAGTAGCCTAAAAGGCGAAGAAAAAAATAGTAATTCATGATGAGGCTTCAGGAACCATAGTCGTAAAGACTGGTTCCTAAAGCCCTATTTTTTTGACAAAAAGTTAGCGAAATTGAAAAATTTCTATTTTCTTTTGAGAAAAACAGGATATTACTTGATGAAATAGCAAGAGATGTATAAAATGGGAGAGAAGAAAATGGAGGTAACAGAAAAAATGACTGAATTTCAATTAGAAAAAGCTACGACATTAAAAACAATTGCTATCCGTGCGAAAAAAGTTGGCGAAATGGTCGACTTTTATAAAAAAGTAATGGGTTTTGTTTTAAAGTCAGAAGAAAATAACCTGTCTATCTGGGGTACACGTGAAGCAGGAACGCAATTATTAATTTTAGAAGAAACCAGAAAAGCCGAAGATTTTCATAATGAAGAAAAGCAAATGGCTTATTTTTCAATTAAAGTTCCTACGGAAAAAGAATTTTTACAAATTGCTAAACGAGTGCTTGAACAAGACTATCCAATTGATGAAAGTTTCCAAATTGGCACACGTCAAAGCATGTTCATTACTGATCTTGAAGGCAATCAATTTGAGATTTTTCACGATGAAGCAACAGCAAATTCGACTTCTGAAAAGCAACCGATTGTGCTTAAAGATCTTATCAGTGAGGACTTAGAGCCACATCAAGGGTTAGCCGCTGGGTCATATTTAGCTCATGTGCAATTAAAAACAAACAATCAAAAAGAAATAAAAGCATACTATGCGGAAGTTCTGGGTTTAAAACGCAATGAAAAAGATCAATTTGTTTTAGAAGATGGCAAAGCGACCATTGGATTCCAAAAACCTGAAACAAGTGAAGTTGATCAATTACCTGATCCACACTTAGGTTTAGATTTCTTTACCATTAAGCTCTCTGATCAAGACCATATTTTAGCAATAGAACAACAATTAACGGCGAAAAATCAAGAATTCTTTATTGACCAGAAAAAAGCGATTGTCACTGTGTTTGATCCAATTGGCTTGGAATGGTGGTTTGTCTTAAAATAAACGCTTAGACAGACAAAATAAGCTTGTTTTAGCAAGTCTGGAATAAAGTCGGAATAAAAGTTTAACGATACTTTTGTTCGGGACTTATTCTAGACTTTTCCTTTAATATTAAAAATAGTAGGTGAAAAAATGTACGAAAAAACAAAGTCGAAAATTAAAAAAATGATGAAAAAAGGTGTTTTTTCGGGCGCTAGTTTTTGTTTTATTGAAGGTGAAAAAGAGGAGACCAATTGTTGGGGACTCGCACAAGTAAAACCCACCAAAGAACAATTAACCTCAGCTATGCTCTTTGATGTGGCTTCTTTAACCAAAGTAGTCGGCACCACCACCGTTATTTTGCAACTAGTGGAGGAAGGAAAAATTATTCTAGATCAATCGTTACAAACCTATTATCCCTCTTTTCAAGATTCCAACATTACAATCCGTCATTTGTTGACACATACAGCAGATTTACAAGGCTATATTCCTAATCGTGATCAGCTGAATGCCCAAGAATTAAAACACGCTTACAATCATTCTTTTCACGCAGGCAAAGCAATAGGTAAAAAAGTCGTTTATACAGATGCAGGGACTATTTTATTAGGCTTTATGTTAGAAGAAATGTTCCAACAATCAATGATAGAAATTTTATCTGAGCGAGTATTGCTTCCTTTAGGGATGAACGAAAGTACGTTTCTACCAAAAAATCCTTTAAACTGTGTGCCAACAGAATTACATGAACAAAGAGGGGTGATTCGAGGCGCAACTCATGATCCTAAGGCATTTGTTTTACGGGAACATGCAGGGAATGCCGGCTTGTTTAGCAATGTCTATGATTTAACAAAATTTGTTCGAATGTATTTAAATCGAGGTAGTTATCAAAATTATCAATTTTTGAAAAAAGAGACAATTGATTTGCTACTAGTTAACCAAGTGCCAGCTGCAGATAAACCGCGTTCTTTAGGATGGGATTTTAAATATGATGTAGCTACGCAACGGCCAGTATTATTCCATACGGGTTATACAGGTACTTTTTTGCTAATTGATGTGCAACAACAATCAGCGTTTATCTTTTTATCCAATCGAGTTCATCCAGATGACCACCGAAACGCTTATATCGCAGAAAGAGATCAATTGCTGGCAACCTATTTGGGGGAGAAATCTTCAGTTTCAGATGAAATGACTAGTTTTTAGTGATATAATGAGAGCGAATTCAATTTGGGAGGTCACAGTCAATGCAAGAACCATTATTTTTACAACCTGTTTTTCAAGAAAAAATTTGGGGCGGCAATCGTCTGCACACGCTATTTGGTTTCGATTTACCGAGCGATAAAATAGGTGAAGATTGGGCAATCAGTGCACATCCACATGGTGTTAGTACTGTTTTAAATGGCGAATTTAAAGGAAAAAAATTAGATGAATTGTGGGCAGACCATCAAGAGCTATTCGGACATGCAGGTGGTGCTGTCTTTCCATTATTAACGAAAATTTTAGATGCTGAAGATGATTTATCCGTGCAAGTTCATCCCGATGATGCATATGGCCAAAAACATGAAGGTGAGCTAGGCAAAACAGAATGTTGGTACATTATCGATGCGGAACCTGGCGCTGAAATCATTTATGGCCATCATGCGAAAACAAAAGAAGAACTAGCAGAAATGATTAAAGAAGGTCGTTGGGACGATCTTTTAAGAAAAGTACCAGTGAAAAAAGGCGATTTTTATTATGTACCCAGCGGCACTATTCATGCCATTGGCTCGGGTATTTTAATTTTAGAAACGCAACAAAGTAGTGACACGACGTATCGGGTTTATGATTATGATCGAACCGATGATCAAGGAAAGACCCGGGAATTGCATATTCAACAATCCATTGATGTGACAACCGTTCCGGCAAAGGACCCCGACCTCTCTATTCAACAAGAAAATCAAGGACAATCAAGTATTGTTACTTATGTAAAAACAGATTTCTTTAATGTTTATGAGTGGCGTGTCAGTGGGATTCTAAAAGTTAAAAAACAAGCACCTTATACATTAGCAACAGTTATCGAAGGTGTAGGTCGCTTGATTACAGAAGATGCTACAAAAGCAGATGTGGCTACTTTTGATTTGAAAAAAGGCGATAGCTTTATCTTTCCAACAGATATTCCGAGCTGGCGTTTTGAAGGTGATTTAACGATTATAGCTTCAGAACCTGGCAGTCGCTAAAAAAATGAGGAAATCATCAACAGATGATTTCCTCATTTTTTGGCATTAAAACAGTTTATTTTGTTATAAAGGAACGTTTAGGTAAGGCAGCGATAACAGTTGTGACGATGATGACTGCTAGCAGACGATCCCCATAATCTGTTATTAATTGAACCAACAGGACGCTTGTTAACTGATTTAAACCTAAACCATATAAAAATTGGACAATTATGCTGGAACCAGCAGAAGTAATTCCACCAAATAAACAAACTGTAATCACGGAAGAAATCACTGTTCCTGGTATTGTTAACCACAACGTTTTAAAGGGTAATTTGGTTACTTTTAACTGCTGATGAAGGAGCAAACCTGCTAAAATTCCTGTGCAGAGTTGGACAGGTGAATAATACAGAGAAAAGATATCCGTTGTCAATCCAGTTAGTAGACTTGTTAAAATACCTGTTAGTGCACCAAAGAGTGGGCCTAATAACGCACCTGTAAAAATAGTTCCCACGCTATCAAGATAAATTGGTAAGCGAAGGAGCAACGCAATGGTACTGCCAAGATAGTTTAAAGCAACACTAAAAGCGATAATTGTAATGATTCGTGGTGTTATTTTTTTCATGGTTATCCCATCCTTAAATTTTTGAAATCCTTTTCGATCTCATCTATTTGTACATTTAAAAGAATGGATAGAAACTTCACGAAAAACCGTTGACTATCAACCGTAGTCAAGACATGACAATTGGCTGGTTGCTGTTGGAAATGATATTGATCGATCATTGATTGCCCCATAGCAATGCCATCAGGAACAATTTGTCCATAACTAGAAAAGCCTTGGCAGAGCGTAGGATCAATAAAATAAGCAACCGCTAAGGGATCATTGATAACACACCCTAAAATACGTTCATATTTCCAATGAAAATCAAAATAAAATTGAGTAATCTCAGCGAGGTAATTCCCCATTTTTGGGTTGAGTCGTTGACAATAATTGAGAATTGTTGGTGTAAAAACAATTTCTCGTGTGACATCTAAGCCGACCATCTCAATTTGTGTACCTAATTCCTCAAAAACCCAAGCTGCTGCATCAGGATCACACCAATAATTAAATTCTGCAACAGGAGAGCAATTGCCGTGGCTTTTAAAGGTCCCACCCATTGAGACAAAACGTTGAAGATTTCGCCCCAGAAGAGGTTCTTTTTGTAAAGCCAACGCAATGTTTGTTAAAGGACCAAGGGCAATGATTGAGCAATCGGTGGCTTGTTGAAAAGTTTGTGCTAAATAGTCGGTAGCAGAAAGAGCTTGTGCTTGGATTTTGCTAGTTCTTTGTAAATAAGTTTCACCTAAACCATCCATACCATGTGTATCTTGTGCACTAACAAATGGCCGTTTTAAAGGGCTAGCAGCTCCTTGGTAGACAGGAATATCTAAGCGATTAACTTTTTCCAAACATTTAAAAACATTTTCCACACCGATCTCCACGGGGACATTTCCGCAGACAACGGTAATCGCTTGGACATCTAACTCTGGTGAAGCAAGTGCGTACAAGAGAGCAAGCGTGTCATCAATTCCGGGATCACAATCAATAATTACTTTTTGCATTTTTTCCAATCCTCCTTTTTCGTTAACTGCAAATGATAACTCGTGTTAAAAAAGCTATGACTTGAGTTAGTCTTGAGAGATACTTAGTTTTTTATTCTGGGAAGTTTCCGAACCAGTCCGAGAAATTCTCGATTTTAAATGCACCTCTTTATCTTACTATATTTTGTAAAGATGTAAATAGTTGTCGGAGAAATGAAAAAGAATCTAGCCCTATATGTAGGAACTAGATTCTTCTTTTATTTATAAAGCGTTTCAGGAATAGCAATCGGTTCACCATATTTTTTCTCTAAAGCGGTCCGAATTAACCGAATCCCTAGATTTTTGTTGCGTGCTAAGATTGGACCGTGGAAGTAGGAGCCAAACACATTTTTATAGACAACGCCTTCGCCGTTATCTTGACCGTTATTGCCTTTGCCTTGTTTGACTGTTCCTAAAGGTCGTTCACCTTCACCTAAAAAAGTCATGCCATTATGATTTTCAAAACCATAATACGTTTCATCAAATTCTTCATTGTAAATTTCGATATCGCCAATGAAACGATTGTTGTCTTGGCTCAGAGTGTAATGATCTAATGCACCGATTCCTTTAATTTTTTCGCCTTGTGCGCCGACATAGTAATGTCCTAGAAGTTGATAACCACCGCAGATAGCTAACAAGACGCCATCATTTTCAATATAAGAAGTCAAAGCTTCTTTTTTATTCTGAATGTCTTCTGAGATGATCAATTGTTCAAAGTCTTGCCCGCCACCAACAAAGACTAAATCATATTTTTCGGGATCAAACGGTTCGTAGATACTGATAATTTCTGATTGGAAGGTAACGCCCATTTTTTCGGTTAAATATTTAAGCATCAATAAATTTCCGTTATCTCCGTAAGTATTTAATAAGTTGCCATATAAATGACAAACGACTAATTCTTTAGACACCATTCATTCCCCCTTGAATATACCCTTGGGCTGTTAATGATTTTCTTAATTGCAAAACAGCAGTATAGGTTGCCAAAATATAGACATGATCTGTCGGCAATGTTTTAATTTCTGAAATTACTTGCTCTAAATCAGGAATTTCTAGTAATTTTTCTTCAGGAATACCCGCAACTTTTAAACGCAAGGCCATATCTTCATGGCGATCACCGCCAGCAATTACTTTTGGAATGTCCATATCAGCAAAGGCTTCATGATTACCATCCCAAATCCAACTGACATCAATTCCATCTGCATAATTGGCATTTAATAATGAAACCAGCGAGAAAGAGTAAGGGGCTAAGCCCATCATATCAATGACCTGATTTAAACCAACGGGATTTTTTACTAAAACTAACGTACATTCTTTGTCGCCAACTTTAATGGTTTCTTGACGCCCAAAAACTTTTTCGTCATAAGCTAAGCCTGCTCGGATTTTATCTGGTGCCACCTGATAATATTCTGCTACCGCCGTGGCCGCTAGCGCATTATAAACATTATACATACCACCAACAGCAATCCCGTATTCTTCGCCATCAATCACAAAATCAGCAGATGTGTTATCCATCCGGACCATTTCCGTTAACTGCACATCCAATTCAGGCCGTTTAAAGCCACAATTTGGGCAATAGTAATCACCTAAATTAGCATACGTAATCATTTTATAATGAAGAATATGATTACATTTTGGACATAAAACCCCATCTGTATTGTAATGAGCCAATTGCTCTTTCGGTGGTAAATGATTAAATCCATAGTATTTGCGAGGATTCACAGTTTCTTTTGAATTAAAAATTGGCGAATCACCATTGCACAAAATAGTTGCTTCAGGAGCAGCAGCGGCGCCTTCCATAATTAAGCGGTACGTCGTATAAATTTCACCATAGCGATCCATTTGGTCGCGGAAAATATTCGTAAAAACAAATAATTTTGGTTGAATATATTTAGTGACACGGCTTAAACTTGCTTCATCAATTTCTAAAACCGCAAATTTCTTTTGTCCTTTTTTCGCCTTGGCATTTAAAAAAGTAGAGACAATTCCTTGCTCCATGTTAGCGCCGGTTGGATTTGTTAATACCTCATCAAATTCTTGGCGTAAAATGTTAACAGTTAAAGCAGTTGTCAATGTTTTGCCGTTCGTTCCAGTGACTACGACAATTTCATAGTCTTTTGCCAATGTATCTAAAATTTTAGGATCGATTTTTAGGGCTAATTTCCCTGGGTAGCTACTGCCGCCTTTAAAAAATGTTTGTAAAACCCATTGCGAAGTTTTGCCTGCAGCAATTGCTAAATGACTTCGAATCCCCATTTGTTGTCCCCCAATTTCTATATCTTTAATTTTTCGTTATTTTAAATTAAACTCAATCTATCATACCATAACTAAAATAAAAAATTAATTCCTTTTACTTTTTCTTACTATTATTTAAAAAGTCTTTTAGAAAAAGTAGAATAGTGAAGAAAAAAAGAGAATAGACGACTTGTCTTAACAACAAATCGTCCATCGATTTCCATTTTTATTTCGCATCAATATAACTGTATAGCGTATATTTAGAAATATTGAAGAAGTTAGAAACTTTGTCTCCAGATTTAGTGACTAAGAAGGCGCCTTTATTGTTTAAAAATTGAATACACTTGATTTTATCGTCCTTCGTCATTAATGGGACCGGCTTACCAACTAATTTGACTGATTCGTGAATTAAATCGTCTAACAACTCATTCACATCCTGAGGAATGTAATCAGGGTCTTTATCTTCTTCAGGTTCTGCAGTGGAAATCAAAGATTTTAAGTTCGACTCTGCAGCAATCAATGTAGTGATGTCGTAGTTAATAGCAAAAATACCATCAAGTCGACCATTCTCATCTTTAAAATACATTGTACTAGATTTTAAAATACGACCATCATGGGTGCGGGTCAGATAATTAATATGATCATTCAACTCACTGGGGTCTTTTTTTAAGGCTTCTAAGACTACTTGAGAAGGTCCATCGCCCAGATGACGAGAAGAGACATGACCATTTTCGATGGAAACAATCGAATTGTTAATATTGTCTTCATTGATTTGGTGGATAACTACTTCGCAGTTTTCACCAAATTGACCAGCTAAACCTTTAGCAATTTGTGTTAAAAAAGTAAGTTTTTCGTCGGATAACATAAATAAGCTCCTTTCTAATGTGCCTGGCACAAACAGTTTTTATAAGATTGTGTCAAATTTAACATAATATTTTTAAATGGAATAGGCAGGGCTAAATCCTTTAATGTCGCGTACTACCTGTTCTGAAAAATAATGATAGCATGATAAAAATAATAATACAAGATAACGGCAGTCAAAATTCTAAAAAATATTTTTTAGGTAGCATTGTTTTTTTTAAGGTAAGATGATATACTTTAATCAAGTTAATGAGTTCGTTAGTAAAAAATGCAAGCGCTTCAAATGCTTTTCGCAGGAAATATAGATTAGCCAAGCTAGTCAAGCTATATTCGTGAATGATTGAGCGATATATTTGTAAGCGTTTGCTGAATGTGGGATGTAGGTTGAAAAATAGGAGGAGAATACATGTTATTAATTGGAAATGGGCGTTTAATCACTCGGGATGTGCAGAATCATTTTTTTGAAAATGGGTGTGTGGCGATTGATGGTCAAGTTGTGAAACAAGTCGGAACGACAGAAGAATTAAAACAAGCTTATCCAGAAGCGACATTTATTGATGCTACAGGTGGAGTGATTATGCCAGGCTTTATTAACATGCACAATCATATTTATAGTACCTTTGCACGTGGGTTAAGTTTAACGAATTATCATCCCAAAAATTTCATGGATATTTTGGTAGATCAATGGTGGCGAATTGATCGTGCCTTGACATTAGAAGACACTTATCAAAGTGGTAAGGTTGCTTATTTAGATAGTATTCGAAATGGTGTTACAACTGTCTTTGATCATCATGCTAGTTACGGAGAAATTACAGGGAGTTTAACCCAATTATCTAATGCAGCGGACGAGTTAGGGATTCGGACCTGCCTTTGTTATGAAGTTTCTGATCGCGACGGTGAACAGAAAATGCGGGAAGCAGTTCAAGAAAATGCCGCCTTTATTAAAGCTAGTTCCTTAAGAAATGATGAGATGCAAAAGGCGATGATGGGCATGCATGCAGCATTTACTTTATCAGATGCTTCTTTAGAATTATGTGCAGCCAATACGCCAGATGGGATTGGCTATCATATTCATATTGCAGAGGATTTAGCCGATGTTCATGATTCTTTGAAAAAATATGGGAAGCCGATTGTGAACCGATTATTTGATTTAGGAATTTTAGGAAAACAGACAATGGCAGGTCATTGCATTCATATTGGACCTCATGAGATGGAATTACTAAGAGAAACAGACACAATGGTGGTCACGAATCCAGAGTCGAATATGGGGAATGCGGTCGGGTGCCCACCTGCGATGCGCATGTTTAATGAGTATGGTATTTTGATGGGTCTTGGCACAGATGGTTATACGAATGATGTGACGGAATCCTATAAGGTAGGAAATGTTATCCACAAACATCATTTAGCTGATCCAAATGCTGCTTGGGCAGAAATTCCCACAATGTTATTTGATAATAATCCGCAAATGGCTAATCGCTATTTTAAAACAAAGCTAGGGGTTTTAGAACCTGGTGCCGCAGCGGATGTCATCATTGTTGATTACCATGGCCCGACGCCAATGACAAAAGAGAATTATAACATGCACATTTTATTCGGCATGAATGGTGGGATGGTCACTGACACGGTGATTAATGGAGAAATTCGGATGCGTAATCGTGAAGTTCAAGGAATTGATGAAGAGAAAGTTTGGCATGATGCGCAAACGCAAGCACAATCTTTCTGGAAACGAGTAAATCAATAGCTTTCATTATAATTAAAAGGAGTGACGTTAATGAGTGATATTATGCATCCCATCTCAATTGATGCTTTATTAAATTGGATTTTTAGTGAGTATCAACAAGATGGCACAATTTTTGGCATTCGTAAATTTTATCATGCGGATCCTGCAAAAACGATTCCGTTATTTGGAGAAAAAATGGAAACCCCTTGTGGTCCAGCAGCAGGTCCTCATACACAATTAGCACAAAATATTATTGCGGCCTATTTAACAGGTTCTCGTTTTTTTGAAGTTAAGACAGTCCAGACACTGGATGGAGAAGATTTACCTGTAAGTAAACCATGTATCGCAGCAGCGGATGAATGTTACAACGTTGAATGGTCCACAGAATTGCGCGTACCTCAAGCTTATGATGAATACGTCAAAGCATGGTTTGTTTTGAAGTTACTGAGTAAAGAGTTTGAGCTAGGTGACCCGAATGGTTTCATTTTTAATATGAGTGTTGGTTATGATTTGGCTGGGATTCAATCACCAAAA
Source organism: Enterococcus sp. DIV1444a (assembly GCF_051712125.1). Taxonomy (NCBI): domain Bacteria; kingdom Bacillati; phylum Bacillota; class Bacilli; order Lactobacillales; family Enterococcaceae; genus Enterococcus; species Enterococcus sp. DIV1444a. The sequence continues at coordinate 2,128,961 of NZ_JBIOOG010000001.1, read as the reverse complement.
ATTGATCGTTATATTAACGAAATGCAGAACGCAGAAGGAACGCCGATTTGGGCGGAATGCCAAGCAGCTGCCAAAAAATATCTATCTTATTTTAAAAATGTAGATGACTTATATATCGAAGCAATTAGTCCTAAAGTCTGTCATTCTATTACGCTGTCGACTTTACACGGCTGTCCATCAGACGAAATTGAACGAATTACGGCCTATTTATTAAGTGAAAAAGGGCTCCATTCTTTTATTAAATGTAATCCAACCATGTTAGGTTATGAATATGCGCGTCAAACGATGGATGGGTTAGGGTTCGATTACATGGTTTTTGACGATCACCATTTTAAAGAAGATTTACAATTTGAAGAAGCAGTACCGATGTTACAACGTCTGCAATTATTAGCCAATAGTAAAAATCTAAGCTTCGGAGTTAAAATTACGAACACTTTCCCAGTAACGATTGCTGCAAATGAATTACCTGGTGATGAAATGTACATGTCAGGACGTTCGCTATTTCCTCTTAGTATTTCATTGGCACAAAAATTATCAGAAGCATTTGATGGGAAACTACAAATTTCTTATTCTGGCGGTGCAGATATTTTCAATAGTAAAGAAATATTTGATGCTGGGATTTGGCCAATCACTATGGCAACGACTCTGTTGAAACCCGGTGGCTATCAACGAATGAATCAAGTTGCTAATGTTTTAAGCGCAGCAAAATATCCTCACATGGTTCATGTCAACTTGGATAAATTAGTCCAAGTTGTTGAGAAGGCTAAAACACAAGCGCGTTACCAAAAATCAATTAAATTATCAGAAAGTACCAAACTAAGAAAAACAGTTCCATTAACGGATTGTTATATTGCTCCTTGTCGAAGTGACGGCGGTTGTCCAATCAATCAGGATATTCCTGCTTACCTTCGTTATGTAAGTGAAGGCAATTATTTAAAGGCCTTGCAAGTAATTGTAGATAAAAATCCGTTGCCTTTTATTACTGGAACCATTTGTGCACATCCTTGTATGACCAAATGTACACGTCAATTTTATGAAGAATCTATTCATATTCGGGAAGTGAAGTTAGAAGCAGCTGAACATGCCTATGATGAATTATTGACGACACTAGAAAAGCCACAGCCAAAAGAAAATGCACCTAAAACAGCTGTTGTGGGTGGAGGCCCTGCAGGGATCTCTGCTGGGTATTTATTAGCACGTGAAGGCATGCCTGTTACCGTGTTTGAAAAATCCGAGACAATTGGGGGCGTTTGTAGCCAGATTGTACCAGAATTTCGAATTTCGATGGAATCTGTTCAAAAAGACGTTCAGTTAGCGGAATTTATGGGAGCCGAATTCCGTACAGGACAAGAGGCGCCCTCATTGGCAGAATTGAAAAACCAAGGCTATACGAATGTTATTTATGCCATTGGTGCGTGGAAACACGGGGTCCTTCGTTTAGAATCTGGGCGAGCATTGAACTCGCTAGAATTTTTAAAAGCAAACCGAGAAAATCCAACGATTAATCCTTACGGAGAACAGATTGTCGTCGTTGGTGGTGGAAATACAGCTATGGACTGTGCTCGTGCAGCCACAACATTACCTGGTGTTAAAAAAGTCTCAGTGGTTTATCGTCGGAATAAACGTAATATGCCAGCAGATGAAGAAGAACTTTATTTAGCCTTAGAAGATGGTGTCGACTTTTTAGAATTACTTTCGCCAATTAAACATGAAAATCAACAATTAACTTGTGAAAAAATGGTCCTAGGTGAACGAGATGCTTCTGGACGCCGTCGTCCAGTTGGTACAGGAGAAATGATTGATATTCCTGCTGATACAGTGATTGCCGCTGTTGGCGAAAAAGTAGATACAGAATTTTACCAAGCATTAGGCATTCACACAGACAACTATGGGAAAGTCGTTTCAAATCAAGAAACCTTGGAAACAAATATACCAGGCGTCTATGTCATTGGTGACGCTAATTTAGGACCAGCCACAATTGTTGAAGCAATCGCTGATGCAACAAAAGCGGCCAATAATATTTGTCTTGTCCACAATCATCACTATGAAAAAGATAATTTAAATAGTGATGTTGCATTTGTTAGAAACAAACGAGGTATCCTGGTGACAGACGAAATGTCTTGTAGTCAAGCTAGCCGTTGCTTAGAATGCTCTACAATTTGTGAATCTTGTATGGATGTCTGTCCAAACCGAGCAAATATTGTTGTGTATATCGAAGGAAAACCACAAATTGTCCATGTTGATCGGATGTGTAACGAATGTGGTAACTGTGAAACATTTTGTCCTTATGCAAGTGCCCCTTACAAAGACAAATTTACCTTATTTAACAGTGAAGCTGATTTTTATGATAGTACTAATTCAGGTTTCTATGTGCAAAATCCTGTGGATAAAATTTGTTTACTGCGTTTATGGGGAACGGTGTCAACGATTCAATTAACGGATCAAGGATTAGATGTACCAGAAGATTTAATCGCATTAATGGTAACTATGATTGAAGAATATGCATATTGTATGCAAGCATAAAAGGATATTTACGACTGGGGGATAAATGAATGTCTATTCTGCTCAAAGGTGGAACCGTCGTATCTGCATATAATCGTCGTCAATTGGATATTCGAATTGACGGCGAGCAAATTGTAGAGATGGGGGCAAATTTACCAGTAGAGAATTCTCAGATTGAGGATGTTACGGGGTGTTATGTATTACCAGGCTTTATTGATGCGCACACGCATCTGGAATTAAATAATGGCAAAGGTTCGTTAAGTACGGCGGATAACTTTACTACTGGCAGCCAAGCGGCGGTGGCCAAAGGTACGACTACGGTTATTGATATGGCTACACCTAATAAAGGCGGCTCATTGAAAGACTGCTTGGCTGCTTGGAATCAATTGGCTGAAGGCAAGAGTTCATGTGATTATACTTATCATATGTCCATGATTGAATGGAAACCAACGATAGCTGCTGAAATTCGGGAAATGATTGCTGCAGGTATTACTTCCTTCAAAATGTATATGGCTTATGATAACTTGCGGACCACAGATGCGGAAATTTTTGAAGCGATGAAGGAAATAAAAAAAGTTAATGGAATGTTAGGCGTTCATTGTGAAAATGGTGATTTAGTAGATGAATTAGTTCAGTCATATGTCTCTCAAGGAAAGCTAACCCCACACTATCATCCGTTATCAAGACCGGCGGCTGTTGAAGCAGAAGCGGTAGCAAGATATTTGATGATAGCAGAAATGGCTGATTTGCCGATTAATATTGTGCATTTAAGCACAAAACGATCGTTAGAAGCGGTGGAACGGGCTCGTCAAAGAGGACAATCAGTCTATGTAGAAACTTGTCCTCAATATCTTTTATTAGATGATCACTTGTATGATGCGCCTAATTTTGAAGCAGCAAAATATGTCTGCTCACCGCCACTACGCAAACGAGAAGATCAACAGGCTTTGTGGCAAGGGATTAAAGAGGGGGCAATCAATACAATATCGACAGATCACTGCAGTTTTAATTTTCACGGACAAAAAACAGTTGGCAAAGATGATTTTAGTAAAATTCCCAATGGGATGCCAGGTGTTGAAACGAGACCAGAATTAATTTACACGGAAGGTGTGACGAAGGGCCAAATCACCTTGGAAAAAATGGTTGCTTTGCTTTCTGAAAATATTGCTAAACAATTCTCAATGTATCCACAAAAAGGTGTGGTGCAAGAAGGCAGTGATGCCGATTTAGTTGTTTGGGATCCCAGAACAACAGGCGTGATTGCTGCGAGAACGCAGTTACAAAATGTCGATTATACGCCGTATGAAGGATTTGAAACACAAGGACAGGCTCGAATGGTTTATTTAAGAGGTCAAAAAGTTGCTGAAGCTGGGCAAGTCATCTTGGCAAACCAAGGAAAATTTGTTTTTCGTAAAGCAACTTAAAAATAGAAGGAGGAGAAGTATTTTTGGAAAAAATTAAATGGACAGCAAATGAAATGCCGAAGACGGAGGATAAGTACTTACCTCTGATGTCTAAAGAAAAAATCGAGAAAGCTTTAGCTTTTCACAAAAGTTTTCCCCAGCATTCAGAAACGCCATTAGCAGAATTGAATCATATGGCCGCTTATTTGGGGTTAAATGATTTCTTTGTTAAAGATGAATCTTATCGCTTTGGTTTAAATGCTTTTAAAGTCTTAGGTGGTTCGTTTGCCATGGCTAACTATATTGCCGAAAAATTAAAGAAAGATGTTTCGGAACTAACATATGATGAATTAACTTCTGATCAATTACGTTCAGCTTTTGGACAAGCTACGTTTTTTACAGCAACTGATGGCAACCATGGACGAGGAGTCGCTTGGGCTGCGAATAAATTAGGTCAAAAATCAGTTGTACTCATGCCGAAGGGTTCAACACAGACGAGAAAAGAAAATATTGAAAAAGAAGGCGCAATCGTCACAATTGAAGAAGTTAATTACGATGAATGTGTACGAATGGCTAATAAAATGGCTGAAGAAACTGAAAACGGTGTCATGGTTCAAGACACCGCTTGGGATGGATATGAAAAAATTCCAACTTGGATTATGCAAGGATATGGAACGATGGCGTTAGAAGCCTCTCAACAATTAAGAAAATTTGGCTCTGAACGACCTAGTCATGTTTTTGTTCAAGCTGGTGTCGGCAGTTTAGCTGGGGCGGTGATTGGTTATTTTGCTAATGCTTTTCCAGAAAACCCACCGATTATGGTCGTAGTTGAGGCACAGGCCGCTGACTGTTTATATCAATCAGCAATTAAAAAAGACGGAGAAATTCGCTTTGTCGATGGTGATTTACAGACAATTATGGCTGGTTTAGCATGTGGGGAACCTAATACGATTTCTTTTGATATTTTAAAAAATCATACAGCCTTCTTTGTTTCAGCACCAGATTGGGTTTCCGAAAAAGGAATGCGTATGTTGGGCGCGCCATTAAAAGGGGATCCGCAAGTTGTATCAGGCGAATCTGGGGCAGTAGCAATGGGCTTAGTAGCTACAGTAATGCAAGATCCCGACTATCAAGAATTACGTGAGGCATTGCAACTGGATGAGACGTCAAACGTTTTAATGTTTTCTACCGAAGGGGACACTGATCCAGACAATTATAAAAAAATTTTATGGAGGTAAAAGGAATGGATTTTAATGCAGTAAATGCAGCAGCAGAAGGTTACAGAGAAGATATGGTCAAATTTTTAAGAGACCTTGTCAAAATTCCAGGAGAAAGTGCAGAAGAAGGTAACAAAATTGCGCGAGCAAAAGCCGAAATGGAAAAATTAGGCTTCGATAAAATTGACATTGATCCTCAAGGGAATTTACTTGGCTATATGGGGTCTGGTGAAAAATTAATTGCTTTTGACGGGCACATGGATACTGTCGGAATTGGTGAAATGAGTAACTGGGAATTTGATCCTTACGATGGCTATGAAACAGAAACGGAGATCGGTGGTCGCGGTACATCTGACCAAGAAGGTGGGATTGTTTCGGCTATTTATGGCGCTAAAATCATGAAAGATTTAGGTCTATTATCAGAAAAATACACTGCTTTAGTAACAGTCACTGTCCAAGAAGAAGACTGTGACGGCTTATGCTGGCAGTACATTATCAAAGAAGACGGTATCCGTCCAGAATTTGTTGTTTCAACAGAGCCAACAGATGGTGGGATTTATCGTGGTCAACGAGGCCGCATGGAAATTAAAGTTGATGTCAAAGGTGTTTCGTGTCATGGTTCAGCACCAGAACGTGGAGATAATGCCATTTACAAAATGGCGGATATCTTACAAGATGTTCGTGCTTTAAACAACAATGGAGATACAGAAAGCACAGCGATTCGTGGTTTAGTTCGTATGTTAGATCCTAAGTACAATCCAGAGTGGCAAGAAGCCCGTTTCTTAGGTCGTGGTACGGTGACCGTTTCGCAAATTTTCCATTCTTCACCAAGTCGGTGTGCTGTTGCGGATGGCTGTACCGTTTCACTAGACCGGCGAATGACTGCTGGAGAAACTTGGGAAAGCTGTTTAGAAGAAATTCGCAATTTACCAGCTGTTAAAAAATATGGAGATGATGTGACGGTTTCAATGTATAACTATGATCGTCCTTCTTATACTGATTTAACTTATGAAATTGAATGTTATTTCCCAACATGGGTAATTCCAGAAAATCATGATGTAACAAAAGCCTTGATGGAAACGCATAAAAATCTCTATGGGGAAGCACGGAAAGGCTCTGTAGAAACAGTGGAAATGCGTGAAGAACGCCCATTGTTAGATAAGTGGACCTTCTCAACAAATGGCGTTTCAATTATGGGACGTAATGGCATTCCTTGTATTGGTTTCGGACCAGGCGCCGAAGCACAAGCACATGCACCAAATGAAAAAACTTGGAAAGATGATTTGGTTCGTTGTGCAGCCGTTTATGCGGCATTACCAACGGTCTATTGTGGTTAAGTAAAGGATTATTAGACAAGCAAAAAGGAGCAGATGGAATGGAAACGTTTAAAGAATATATTGAGAAATTAGATAAATTAGAATTTGAAAAAATGTACGAAAATGACTTTTTCCTAACTTGGGAAAAAACAAGAGATGAATTAGAAGCTGTTTTCACAGTTGCCGATACATTACGCTATTTAAGAGAAAATAATATTTCAACTAAAATCTTTGATAGTGGCTTGGGGATTTCTTTATTCCGTGACAACTCTACAAGAACACGTTTTAGTTTCGCTTCAGCGTGTAATCTTTTGGGCTTAGAAGTTCAAGATTTAGACGAAGGAAAAAGCCAAATTTCTCACGGAGAAACTGTTCGTGAGACAGCAAACATGATTTCTTTTATGGCTGATATCATTGGTATTCGTGATGACATGTACATTGGTAAAGGCAATGCTTACATGCACGAAGTATCAGAATCTGTCCAAGAAGGATATAAAGATGGGGTATTAGAACAACGCCCAACGTTAGTGAATTTACAATGTGATATTGACCATCCGACGCAAGCAATGGCGGATGCATTGCATTTAATTCATGAATTTGGCGGCATTGAAAACCTGAAAGGGAAAAAAGTTGCCATGACTTGGGCGTATTCACCATCTTATGGAAAACCATTATCTGTTCCTCAAGGAATTGTTGGTCTAATGACCCGTTTAGGAATGGATGTCGTCTTAGCACATCCAGAAGGTTATGAAATTATGCCAGAAGTAGAAGAAGTTGCGAAGAAAAATGCGGCAGAATTTGGTGGAAACTTTACTAAAACAAATAGTATGGCAGAAGCATTCAAAGATGCGGATGTTGTTTATCCGAAAAGCTGGGCACCTTTTGCGGCAATGGAAAAGAGAACTGAATTATATGGCAATGGTGACCAAGCAGGAATTGATCAATTAGAACAAGAATTACTTTCTCAAAATAAAAAGCACAAAGATTGGGAATGTACAGAAGAATTGATGAAAACAACAAAAGACGGCAAAGCTTTGTATATGCATTGTCTACCAGCTGATATTACTGGCGTAAGTTGTGAAGAAGGCGAAGTGGAAGCTTCTGTTTTCGATCGTTATCGGGTCGAACTTTACAAAGAAGCTAGCTACAAACCGTATGTTATTGCGGCTATGATTTTCTTAAGTAAAGTAAAAAATCCGCAAAAAACTTTAACAGACTTAGCGGATAAAGCGACACCAAGAGAAGTAAAATAATGAATTTGGCATGAAGACAGATGCTTTTTCTTTACACAATGAATCATTAGAAGTTGCCTCTTCAACATGAACAAATAAGACCTTCCCAAGTCTATTCATGAATGTGTGATTGTCTCGAGTCAAGAACGCTTAGTCATGTGCGTTGACTTCATGCAACGACAACAGACAGTTAATACGAAAACTCGTTGTGAAAAAGAAAAAGCATCGTCCTTTTTATAAAACAGAAAATGAGGTGAAGCAATGGGCAAACGCGTCGTAGTAGCTTTAGGTGGCAATGCTTTAGGAAATAATTTGACGGAGCAGATGACTGCCGTAAAACAGACCTCCAAAGCGATTGCAGATTTGATTGAAGCAGGATATGAAGTTATTTTATCTCATGGCAATGGTCCTCAAGTAGGGATGATTCAATTAGCTATGGAAGAATTTTCCTTTAATAATCCACAATATCCAGTTGTTCCGTTATCCATGTGCGTAGCCATGAGTCAAAGTTATATTGGCTATGATTTAGAGAATGCGCTACAAGAAGAGTTGCGTCAGCGAAATATAAGTAAAGCCGTCACCACCATAGTCACTCAAGTGGTCGTGGATGAAAATGATCCGGCGTTCAAAAAACCAACGAAACCAATTGGTCGCTTCATGACAAAAGAAGAAGCAGAACAATTAGTCAAAGAAAAAAATATACAAGTGATGGAAGATGCTGGCCGTGGTTATCGCCAAGTCGTCGCTTCTCCTAAACCAAAAAATATTGTCGAACTTCTCACGATTCAAACATTGGTTGATGCTGGCCAAACAGTCATTGCTGGCGGCGGTGGTGGCATCCCAGTCATTCAAGAAGGGAATCGACTAAAAGGTGTAAATGCAGTCATCGACAAAGATTTTTGTAGTGAACGACTAGCTGAACAAGTAGATGCTGATCTGCTCGTGATTTTAACAGCAGTTGAAAAAGTTTGTATTAATTTTGGTAAAGAAAATCAAGAATCCTTAGGGAATATTTCAACAGAAAAAATGAAACAATATGCGCAAGAAGGTCAGTTTGCTCCAGGTTCAATGTTACCAAAAGTTGAAGCAGCGATTAAGTTTGCTGAATCTAAGCCAGGTCGAAAAACATTGATTACGTTATTAGAAAAAGCCAAAGAAGGATTATCTGGAAAAACAGGGACTTTAATTGAAAATAAAAAATCATAGAGTGGAGGAAAACGATGACAAACAAAATGATTAATTCTGCACAGGCACCAGCTGCTGTAGGACCTTATTCACATTCTGTCTTAGCGGGAAATACGTTGTACATTTCTGGGCAACTAGGATTAGATCCGCAATCGGGTGAAATGAAGGCTACAGTGGAAGAACAAGCAAAACAAGCTTTTATCAATTTAGGTTCGATTTTAAAAGAGGTCGAGATGACCTATGATAATGTTGTGAAAACAACGGTATTTTTACAACATATGTCTGATTTTAGCAAAATTAACGAAATCTATGGGAATTACTTTTCAGAAGTTTTGCCTGCACGTTCTTGTGTAGAAGTAGCCAAGTTGCCTAAAGATGGGTTATTTGAAATTGAAGCAGTTGCTGTCAAAGGATAATTTTTAAGATGTTTCTGAGGGAAAAAGGATTGCATTCTTTACTGATTAAGGGGAACAATCCTTTTAGAATAAAAAGAAGAAGGAAACGATCCTATGAATGAAAAAAAAGAGCAAGCATTATTTGAATATGATGCGAAACTATCAATTTCTGAAGCAATTCCGATGGGATTGCAACACGTTGTCGCAGCAGTAGTAGGGATTGTCACACCGGGAATCATGATTGCCAAAGTTTGCCAATTAAGTCCTAGTGATACGACTATTTTGATACAAACATCATTGATTTTTTCAGCAGTTGCCACGTTAATTCAACTTTTCCCTATTTTTGGAAAAGTGGGTTCACGGTTACCAGTTATGATGGGTGCAAGTTTTGCGTATGTACCGATTTTGATGGCCATCGGAGCTGATTTTGGGATTGCAGCAATTTTTGGTTCCCAATTAGTTGGCAGTATTCTTGTTATTATTGTTGGTTTGTTCATTAAAAAAATCCGTGTGTTGTTTCCGCCTTTAGTAACAGGAACAGTTATTTTAAGTATTGGACTTTCCCTGTTTCCAGTTGCAATTAAGTATATGGCAGGAGGAGCTGGTAGTGCTGATTTTGGTTCAGCCCGGAATTGGCTAGTTGCATTATTAACCTTTGCGATTGTCTTTTACTTCAATTATTTTGCAAAAGGATTTTTGAAGTTATCAGCAATTTTAAACGGAATGGTTATTGGCTATTTGATTTCTTTAGCTTTAGGAATGGTTAGTTTTGAGCCCGTTCAAAATGCTAAAATCATTCAGGTAATTACCCCGTTTCATTTTGGACTGGATTTTCAACTGGTGCCTATCTTTACGCTTGTGGTGATGTTTATTGTTGATGCTGTTCAAGCCATCGGTCAATTTACAGCAACAACGGTTGGAGCAATGGATCGGGATGCAACGGATGAAGAATTATCTGGCGGAATTATGGGGAGTGGTTTCACTAACTTTATTGGCAGTTTATTTGGATCAATCCCAGTGGCAACTTTTGGACAAAATGTTGGTCTGGTTACGGTAACAAAAGTGATTAATAAATATGTTCTGGTTTTCGCTTCAGTTATATTATTAATTGCTGGTTTTGTCCCGAAAGTAGCAGCGTTATTAACTACGATTCCTTACGCGGTAATTGGTGGCGCAACGATTTCAGTTTTTGCTTCTATTTCTATGACAGGTATTCGGATGATTGCTTCGCAGGAAATGACTCCTCGAAATGCTGGGGTTGTCGGAACAGCTCTGGCATTTGGAATGGGTGTCACATTGTCTACGGGAAGCTTAGCTGGTTTTCCAACTTGGGTAACAACGATTTTCGGTAATTCGGAAGTTATCTTAACCACTTTGGTAGCTGTCCTTTTAAATGTCATTTTAAAATCAAAAAAGCGCATAGCACTTGAATGAAGATTGCTTTTTTTGATACGAAAGTGAGTAAGCTTTCGTATCCTTTTTCCCTTACGTTATCTATAAAAAAATGAACGAATAAAGGAGGAGAAGATGTTTACGTATTCCTTAAACTTAAAATTAAAAACAGATCGAAACTTTTTTGGTCCTGGCGTTGTCGAAGTTTTACAAAAAATTCAGCAAACTGGTTCACTAAACTTAGCGGCAAAAGAGATGAAAATGTCTTATAATAAGGCATGGCGGATTGTGCGGGTAGCTGAAGAAGAGCTATCTTTTCCATTAATTATCAAAAGTGTTGGTGGTTGTAATGGTGGCGGGTCAATTGTTACGGACCAAGGAAAAGAGTTGATTGATCAATATCTTTTATTTGAGAAAAAAGTGTATCAGCAGGTAGAGGCATGCTTTGAAGAAATCTTTAAAGAACAGGATGTAGTATCGGAGGAACTGAAATGAGAGAAGTATTTCAGCGTTTGAAACAGGCAATATTGGAAAAGCAAGACACGATGTTATTAACGATTGGTACAAGTTCAGGCTCTACACCACGAAGTCAAGGGGCTAGAATGCTGGTTTCCGCCGAAGGTAGAGTAGCCGGAACTGTTGGTGGTGGGGCGGTTGAATTTCAGGCTGAACAAGTGGCAAAAAAGCTACTTATTGAGAAAGAAAATGCACAACGTCAATTTATTTTAGCCCCGAATAATATTGCTGATTTAGGCATGGTCTGTGGCGGAAATGTCACAATTTTTTTCCATTATCTTTCATGGGAAACGCCATTCTTAAAAGAGTTGTGTGAGTCTATAGAAACGCATTTTCAAAATAATCAACAAGGCTGGTTAATGACTGAACTAGAACAAAACAATTCAGGAAAAGTATCCTTTTATAGTGAAACAGGCGAATTGATTGGTTCCACTTCTTGGGAGGGGGAATTAAGTTTACTACCTAAAGGTATCCATTGTGAGCAAAAAGAGGAAATCACTTTTTTTACAGAAGCGATCCTCCAAGTAGGGAAAGTGTACATTTTTGGAAGTGGTCATGTCGCACGCGCGTTGGTACCTATTTTGAACTATTTATCGTTTTATTGCGTTGTAGTGGACGATCGTCCAGAATTCTTGACGGCACAAGCTTTTCCACAAGCTGAGGAACTACGGGTTATTCCTTTAGAAAATTTAGCTACGTTTATTGAAATAACGGCAGATGATTATGGTATAGTAATTACCAGAGGACACAATTTTGATTTCATCGTTGCCAAACAGTTATTGGAAACACCAGCCAAATATATTGGTGTGATGGGGAGCAAACACAAAATTGCTTCACAAGTTCGACGGTTAAAAGAAGTCGGTTATACAATGACTGAAATTGAAAGAATTTTCATGCCAATTGGCTTAGATATTGCAGCTGAGACACCAGAAGAGTTAGCGATTAGCATCGCGGGAGAATTAATTCAACAGCGCTATCAATAATGAGGACCTTTAAATTAAATAAAAAAGTTTTTTTGCTAAAAAATAATTTTTAGAACAAAGATTTGTGGTATAATCTAGGTGATTGAACACTAAACTATATCAGAAATCGAGGTGCAAGAAATGTATTCAATTATTGTAAATGGCCAAAGTGAAACCTGTGAAACAAACAAAAAATTAATGGACTTTTTGCGGGAGAATCTGGGCCTAACTGGAACAAAAGATGGCTGTAATCAAGGCTCTTGCGGCGCGTGTACGGTACTAGTAAATGGAAAGGCTTCCAAAGCGTGTTTATTTACTCTGGAAAAATTAGCTGGCAAAGAAGTCACGACAATCGAAGGTTTAAGCCAACGGCAAAAAGATGTCTATGCTTATGCGTTTGCAAAAACGGGTGCAGTTCAGTGCGGGTATTGCATCCCTGGGATGGTTATTTCAGCACAAGGATTATTGAACAAGAAACCCGAGCCCACAAAAGAAGACATTCAGAAAGCTTTACGCGGGAACATTTGTCGTTGTACAGGATATGTGAAAATAATAGAAGCCATTCAGCTAGCTGCTAAAATGATTTGTGAAGAAACGAGCATTCCGGAAGAACATTCAAATGGTAAATTAGGGGAAGACTTCCAACGGGTCGATGCAGTCGAGAAAACATTAGGTACAGGGATTTACGTAGATGACATTGACATAGAAGGAATGCTTCATGCGTCTGCTTTGCGGAGTACCTATCCTCGTGCAAAAGTTCTATCAATCGATAGTACCCAAGCATTGGCGCATCCTGACTGTGTGGCTGTGTTCACAGCCAAAGATGTTCCAGGAAATAATAAAATTGGTCATTTAGAATTTATTTCCGATTGGGATGTAATGATTCCAGAAGGAGAAATAACACGGTATGTTGGGGATGCAGTGGCACTCGTTGTTTCAAAAAGAAAAGAAACCTTACCAGAGATAAAAAATTTAGTGGAAGTTGATTATGAAGAAATGACACCGCTTACTTCTTGTGAAGCAGCCTTAGCAGAAGGTGCACCAGCTATTCATGAAAAGGGCAATATCTTGTCTCATGAACACTTGGTACGTGGCAACGTAGAGGAAGTGTTAGCAAATTCTGCATTTGTAGTGACAGAACATTATTCCGTACCAATTAACGAACACGCCTTTATGGAACCCGAATGTGCGATTGCACAGCCTGAAGGTGAGGGCGTTTTACTCTTTAGTGCAGGTCAAAGTATCTATGATGAACAACGAGAAGTTGCTCGGATGCTAGGACTAGACAAGGAAAAAATTCATGTTCAATCAAAACTTGTTGGTGGTGGTTTTGGTGGGAAAGAAGACATGAGTGTTCAGCATCATGCATCCTTAGCCGCTTGGTTATTGAAGAAACCAGTAAAAGTACTGCTAAGCCGTGAAGAAAGTTTGATGGTTCATCCCAAACGCCATGGCATGGAAATGGACTTTACGACCGGCTGTGATGAAGAAGGCAATTTAACTGCAATGAAAGCAGTGATTTATGCGGATACTGGGGCCTATGCTTCTTTAGGAGGACCGGTATTGCAACGAGCTTGTACACATGCGGCAGGTCCCTACAAGTATCAAACGATTGATGTGGAAGGGTTTGCTGTATATACTAATAATCCGCCAGCAGGTGCATTTCGTGGATTTGGTGTTTGCCAAACGGCTTTTGCAATTGAAAGTAATTTAAACTTGTTAGCAGAAAAAGTCGGACTATCACCATGGGAAATACGCTTTAAAAACGCTGTCGCCCCAGGAGATACTTTACCGAATGGACAATTGGTCTCGAAAAATGCAGCTTTAAAAGAAGCCTTGTTAGCGGTTAAAGACGTCTATGAACAAGCAGAAGTTGCCGGGATTTCTAGTTTCTTTAAAAATAGTGGCGTGGGTGTGGGGCTACCTGATACAGGGCGTTGTATTATTTCTGTTGAAGAAGGTAAAATACATGTCCGCACAAGTGCTGCTTGTATCGGCCAAGGGATGGCAACCGTTACGACGCAAATTGCCTGTGAAACATTAAATTTACCACCAGAAATGATTGTTGCGGAAGCACCTGATACGAGAAGAACGCCGAATTCAGGAACGACAACGGCTTCGAGGCAGTCACTCTTTACAGGAGAAGCTACTAGAAGAGCGGCAATGCAATTACGGTATGAACTTGATATGGGACGTGCTTTAAGCGATTTGGAAGGCGAAGAATTTTATGGGGAATATTCAGCGAAAACGGATCCATTAATTAATGATAAAAAAAGTCCAGTTAGTCATGCTGGTTATGGTTATGCTGCTGAAGTAGCTATTCTAGATGACAAGGGAAAAGTAGCTAAATTTGTGGCTGCGTATGATATGGGGCAAGTGGTGAATCCACGAGCTGCTGAAGGTCAAATTGAAGGTGGGATTGCGATGGGCATGGGGTATGCTTTAACTGAAAAATTTGCCTTAGAAGAAGGCTATGTTAAAGCAAAATATGCAACGCTAGGATTAGTGAACGCCACTCAAGTACCACCAATCGAAACAATTTTGGTTCATGCTGACAATCTTCACGAAGGTTTAGCCTATGGAATTAAAGGCGTAGGTGAGTTAGCAACGATCCCTACCGCACCAGCTTTAGCAGGCGCATATTTCGCCTTGGATGGTCAGCTCCGACCAAGTCTGCCTTTAGAAAATACCCCTTATCAAAAGAAAAAAAGATAAAAGGAGACAACTCATGTCACTCGTTAGTGTCATTATTCTAGCATCGGGCAACTCACAACGGATGGGCCAAAATAAATTGTTCTTAAAATATCAAGGAAAAACATTTTTAGAGCACACGTTAACCTTAGTGAATCAATTAGACGTATTAGAACGGATTTTAGTTGTTTCGCCTGAGAATCAGCCAGCGTTTCCTTTACCTAAGAACATTCAGTTGATTCCCAATCATCAATGGCAAGAAGGACAAAGTAGCAGTATTCGTTTAGGAACCGAACAAGCTCGGGGAGCGGGTTATTTATACTTACCTAGTGATCAACCATTGTTAACACCTAAAATGCTACAACCCGTGTTAGATAAATGTCAGAGAAATAAAATTGTAGTGCCGTTACAAAAAGATGGCTGTCCTAGTAGTCCAGTATTATTCGGTAATCAATTTCGACAAGAACTATTAACATTGACTGGTGAAGCAGGAGGACGCATGATTTATGAAAATTTTCCAGAAGCAGTTCAGATGTTGAGAATAGCGACTCCTGACCGTTTAAAAGATATCGACACGCCAGAAGAGTACAGAAAACTAATTCAAGAAACCAATAGTTAGAGAGGAAAAACGTATGAAGGACTTGGTTTATTTAAATTATGCAGCGACTTCCTATAAAAAATTTCCAGCAACCATTGAGGCTTTGACTGCCTATTTAGCAGAAAATCAGTTCATGAATTACGGAAGAAATGCCCCTTTGCTGAGAGAGGGGCTTCCTCTTTTAGAGACACGTCAATTGTTAGCAGACTTTTTTCAGGCACCCAGCGCGGCTCAGATTACGTTTACGAATAACGCAACAACTGCCTTAAATCTTGCATTAGCAGGTCTTTTACAACCTGGCGACCATGTGATTACGACTATGTTAGAACATCATGCAGTAGCCAGACCTCTTCACTTGCTTGAGAAAGAACGAGGCATTTCAGTGACGTATGTTGCTTGTCAAAAAACTGGCCTGTTAGATGTAGAAGATATTCAGCGAGCCTGGCGAACGAATACAAAAGCCTTGGTGATGACACACGCATCCAATGTCTTAGGCACCATTTTACCCATTGAAGAATGTTTTCAATGGGCTCAACAGAAAGGATTATTAACCGTTTTGGATGCAGCTCAAACGGCGGGCTTTCTACCAATAAAAATGACCCAGATGGCCATTGATGTGTTAGCCTTTACTGGACATAAAAGCTTATATGGATTAGCAGGTATTGGTGGGTTAGCTTATAGTGAGCGAGGGGCTGAAGCGGTCAAACCACTGATGACGGGCGGCACTGGTAGCCATTCTAATTCCTTTGATCAACCCTCTTTTTTACCAGATAAATTTGAAGCTGGTACGTTAAACAGTTTAGGTATTTTAAGCTTAAATAGTTCTGTTAAAGAGTTGAATAAAATTGGTTTAGCAGCGATTCAAAAGCACGAACGAACCTTAATGCAGAATTTTTTTAATGGTTTATCAGGGTTACCTGTCACAATTTTAGGAACCCAGGACGTGGCACAAACTGTCCCTGTTGTTTCTATCACACTGTGGAATCAGGAAGAAACAGGGGTGGCACAGCAACTAGCAGAACAATATGGTATTATGACGCGCGCAGGTTTGCATTGTGCACCATTAGCGCATCAAACAGCCGGAACTTTAGCAACTGGCACCTTACGTTTTAGCTTTGGTTGGCAGACAACGCCTGAAGAAATTACTTGGACAATTCACGCTTTACAAGAACTACTAATTTGAGAAGGAGCGGACAGCATGGATTTTTTATCACAATGTACATCAGGTGGCTGCGGGGCAAAAATTGAATCCCGTGTACTGAACCAATTGTTGCAACACTTACCCGAAACACCGACAAATGAACGGCTACTCGTCGGGTTTGAACATGCCGACGATGCCGCTGTTTACCAAATAACGCCTGAAAAAGCTTTGATTTCAACGGTAGATTTTTTTTCACCGATGGTCAATGATCCGTTATCATTTGGAAAAATTGCGGTCGCTAATGCTTTAAGTGATGTCTATGCCATGGGCGGAACAGTCCTTTATGCGCTAAATCTTGTGTGTTTTCCACAAAAGATGTCAAAAGAATGGTTGGAACAAATGCTCTTGGGTGGCAGCCTAAAATTAAAGGAAGCTGGTGCTTTACTGGCGGGAGGCCATTCGATTTATGACCATGAACCCAAGTATGGCTTAGCGGTAACCGGAGAAGTTCATCCAGAAAATTTGTGGCATAATAATACGCCACAGGTAGGGGATGTCTTGATTTTAACTAAAGCTTTAGGTGTAGGAATTATTCAAGCGGCTGTTCGGGGGCAATTAGCGAAGCAGACGGAACAAAAAATCGCGCAAGATTCGATGGAACGTTTAAATAAATATGCCGCTGAGAATGCTCAATCCTACGCAGTACATGCTTGTACTGATGTGACTGGGTTTGGTCTATTAATTCATGCAAAAGAAATGGCTGATAATCAGGTAACATTACTGATTGATACAGAAGCATTACCAACCATTACAGGAGCGTTGACCTACGCCGCAGAATGTTTAGTCACTGCAGCTGGGCAAAGAAACCGACAAACAATCGGAACAACAATTGATTATTCAAAAATTTCTATGGAAATGCAAGAACTTTTGTTTGATCCACAAACATCTGGCGGACTGTTAATTAGTGTCGCTGCTGACGAAGCAGCAGCCTGTTTAGCAGCTATTCAAAAAGAGGACCCTGTTGCCAAAATTATTGGCGAGGTTCTACCAAAAGAACAACAAGCAGTATTACTTTTATAGAGAGAAGGGCCAAATATGAAATTAGTAGATGCGTTGGGGAAACCTTGCCCAATACCTGTGATTGAAACAAAAAAAGCCTTGGCGGAGCTAGGTTTAGCTGGAGGCACTATCGAGGTTTTAGTCGATAATGAAGTAGCCGTTGAAAATTTAAAAAAATTAGCTGCTAAAAAACAGGCCACTTTGACTGCGAAGCAGATAGAAGCCACGGTTTTCTCTGTCAAAATTACGGTAGCTGAAGAAGCGACTCAACAAACAAGTCAGCCAGTAACAGATTTAGTAATTACGATTGGCTCCGATCAATTAGGTACTGGGGACGAACAGCTAGGACGACTACTAATGAAAAGTTATCTTCAATCCTTATCAGAAGCAGAAACTGTTCCTACACAGTTATTATTCTTTAATCGAGGGGCGTTTTTAACGAATCAAGCAGCGAATACCTTAGCTGATTTGCAACAATTAGCGGAGAAGGGAACCACGATTCAAACGTGTGGGGCCTGTTTAGATTTTTATCATTTAACAGACACCTTAGCCATCGGCTCTATTACTAATATGTACGAAATTGTTGAAACAATGAATCAAGCGGCTAAAGTAATTACGCTTTAACAAAAAAGAAGGTGAAAAGATGGAGTATTTGCTAACCTTTCCGAATACACATTATGCTGTTCAGGCAGAACAAGTACTGTTGACAAGAAAGGTGGCTGTTCGCGTCTTTACTTTGCCACCATCATTGACGGATGGCTGTGGGATCGGTTTACTCATTAATGAAGCGGAAATAACTCACAGTGTATGTTTTTTAGAAGAAGCAAAGGTACGAGTAGCCTCTATTTTTTCTGTGAAAAATGACCTTGGGGAAAGGAGGTACCAACTGTGGAGTCCTTAAAAAAGTGTTTTGATTTACAAGGAAAGGAGATTGTGTCAATTGTTGGTAGTGGTGGGAAAACAAGCTTAATGTGGGCGCTAGCAAAAACATATCGAAAGGAAGCTGTTCTGGTTAGTACAACCACAAAAATTGGGTTTCCCCAACGTCAATTGTATGATTATTTTTATACAAACCATTTTGAAAAAATAACGCCGAATATCTGCGGAATCACTCTAGCAGGAACCGCTATCAACAACCAAACAAAACTAACAATGCCTGCAATGACCTCATTTCAAACATTGTTTCAGCACTTCACGAAAGTTTTTTTAGAAGCGGATGGGTCCAAACAACGACCTTTGAAAGGCTGGTCCTCTTATGAACCCGTGATATTAAAGGAAACAACCACCACAATTGGTGTGCTTCCGATTTCTGTGATTGGTCAAAAGATAGATGAAACGACCATTCATCGGTTGCCGCTTTTTTTGGAATTAACCGATGCGCAACAACAAGAACCAATCACAGAAACATTGTTAGCTCAACTCATTGCTCATCCAAAAGGATTGTTTAAAGAGAGCCAAGGCAAACGAATTTTGTGTTTAAATCAAACCCATACGCGAAGAGAGTTCGTTCAAGCGATGAATGTCTGTCTTCAATTACCCAAAAGCTGTTTTGAAAAATTAGACAAGATTATTGCTTGCAATATGGAAGTAGAGAAAGGACTTATTTTATGGGAGAAATCAGTCAAAACATCCAAGAAAAATTAGTGATTGTTCGCGGAGGAGGCGATCTAGCGACAGGCGTTATCCAAAAATTATGGCACGTTGGTTTTAAAATACTAGTACTAGAAACAGAATGTCCCCTGGCCATTCGGCGGACTGTTTCAGTTTGTGATGCTATTTTTCAGAAAGAACAAAGAGTGGAAGATTTGGTTGCTGTTCGAATTACTTCATTAAAGGATTGCGCGAAATGTTGGCAGCAAAACAAGCTGCCTGTTTTTGTCGATCAAACAGCAAGTGCTATTCAACAATTGAAACCACTGATTGTTATCGACGCGATTTTGGCTAAGAAAAATTTAGGTACGCATCGAGGAATGGCACCGATTACGATTGCTTTAGGACCAGGATTTTCAGCACCGCAAGATGTCGATGTTGTGATTGAGACAATGCGTGGCCATAGGCTGGGACGTTTATACTTTGAAGGAACAGCTTTACCTAATACAGGTATTCCAGGTGAAATTGGCGGAAAAAGTGCGGAACGAGTTGTCCATGCCCCTGCTTCAGGACAAGTTACCCACCTTAAAAACATAGGGGATTTCGTGTTGAAAGGGGAAGCATTATTTTTTATCGATCAGGTTCCAGTTTATTCACCTCTGACAGGGACTTTGAGAGGATTGATTTCAGAAAAGGTACCATGTTATCAAGGGTTGAAGTGTGCAGATGTCGATCCTCGACCAGTTGAGAAAGTCGATTGCTTGACTACTTCTGACAAAGCTCGTGCATTAGGGGGAGCAGTTTTAGAAGCAATTTTTATGATTGGAAGAAGGAAAAACGTTTTATAAAAAAGGACCTAAATAATATTTTTTTTACCTTAAAAATATTGTTAAAAAGGTTTGGAGTGTGGTATAGTAAAGACGTAGTAAAAAATACTCTATCTCGAAAGGAGAAGAGTACGTACTTAGTTAGATTAGTTTGTGAATAAAATCATTTGTAAAAGTTATTTTTTTAGGAATTAATGTAAGGGGTTACAATTGCATTTGAATGCATTGAAATATTTAGGAAAAAAGAAAGGAAATGAATGAAGATGGCACTAGTAAAAATTGTTTATGCAAGTATGACTGGAAACACAGAAGAAATTTCCGAGATTTTGGAAGAACAGTTTCAAGAAGTTGGAGTAGAAGTAGAACGTGAAGAGTGTTCAGAAGTTGATGTAGACTTCTTTGATGATGCAGATGCTTGTATTATCGCAACGTATACTTATGGTGATGGGGAACTGCCTTTTGAATTTGAAGATTTCTTTGATGAATTAACTGAAAAGGATTTAGCAGGTAAGCCATTTGGCGTTGTTGGTTCCGGTGATCGTGAATATGGTGAATTTTTCTGTAAATCAGCGCATGATTTTGTAGGAGCTTTTGAAAAAGCTGGTGCTAAAAAAGTAGCTGAAACAGTTGAAATTGAAAACAATGCAGAAGAAGAAGACATCGAAATGCTAAAAACATTTGTTAAAAGTGTCGCCACAACTTTATCTGATAGCGTTGCCTAAAGGTTTAAGAAAGTAGGAGTCAGAATGAAAAGGAATGATGAAGGTAGGTATTTCAATGTTTAATATTCTTCAGTCGACTCAATTATCTAATAATACATTTGATTTTTGGCTGGAGGCGCCAAGAATAGCAACACATGCTCAGGCTGGACAGTTTGTTATTTTAAGAATTGACGAAAAGGGAGAGCGGATCCCCTTAACGATTGCGGAAACAAATCCACAAGCAGGCAGTATTCGAATTATTTTCCAAGTAATCGGTAAGACAACAGCTGCACTTTCCCAACTTAAAACTTCCGATTCATTGTTGGATATCAGTGGACCTTTAGGTATGCCCACAGAAGTGAAGCAATATGGAACGGTGATGGTTGTCGGTGGCGGGGTTGGCATCGCGGCTATTTATCCAATTATTAAGGCTTTAAAAGAAGCAGGCAACCGAGTGATTACGATTTTGGGGGCACGAACAGCTGAGTTGGTTCTGTTACAAGAAGAATGCCGCCGTTATTCGGATGAGCTAATCATTACAACCGATGATGGCTCATTAGGTAAAAAGGGCTTAGTAACAGAAGCGATGGAAGAAGTTATTGCACGTGAAGCTGTAGTGTGCGGTTGGGCGATTGGGCCCAGCATCATGATGAAATTTTGTACCTTGACAGCTGAAAAACATCAATTACCAATTTATGTTTCCTTGAATCCTATTATGATTGACGGAACAGGCATGTGTGGCGGTTGTCGGGTCACTGTTGATGGTACCATGAAATTTGCCTGTGTCGATGGACCTGAGTTCAAAGGCAATGAAGTAAATTGGGATGAATTCATTAATCGAATGAAGCAATATCAGGAAGAAGAAGCAGTTTGCTTTACAGATCGTTTGAAAGAGCAGGTGGAGAAAAATGGCTAGAAAAAGTCGTATAAAAACACCGATTGCGGAACAAGCGCCTACTATTAGAAAGAATAATTTTGAAGAGGTTTGTTTAGGCTATACATTAGCAGAAGGACAAGAAGAAGCGGTTCGCTGTTTACAATGTAAAAATGCACCTTGTATTGCTAAATGCCCCGTGATGATTGATATTCCTGGATTTATTTTAGCTATTCGTGAAGGAAACATGGAACAAGCAGCCGATATTTTAAGTAAATATACGAATTTACCTGCTATTTGTGGACGCGTTTGTCCGCAAGAGAAACAATGTGAACAAGTTTGTAAATTAGGGAAAGCCAAAAACTTTGAACCAGTGGCAATTGGCAAATTAGAACGTTTAGTTGCCGATTGGGCATTAGAAAATCACATGTTTCCTAAGAAAACAGCGGAACCAACAAAAGGGAAAGTCGCAGTGGTCGGTTCTGGTCCTTCTGGGTTAACAGTTGCGGGGGATTTGGCAAAGCTCGGTTACGAAGTAATTATTTTTGAAGCGCTTCATGAAGCTGGCGGCGTATTAACCTATGGCATACCTGAATTTCGATTACCGAAAAAAATTGTTAAACAGGAAATTGCGAGTATTGAAGCCTTAGGTGTAACAATAGAAACCAATGTGGTAGTAGGTAAAACGATTACGATGGAAGAAATAATGTCAGAGTTTGATGCCTGTTATCTATCGGTTGGTGCAGGGGCACCAAACTTTATGGGAATCCCAGGAACTAGTTTAAATGGGGTTTATTCTTCTAGTGAATTTTTAACACGAATCAATTTAATGCATAGCTATAAGTTTCCAGAATATGATACACCGATTAAACGTGCTAAAAATGTCGTTGTGATTGGCGGCGGGAATGTTGCAATGGATGCCGCTCGTTCAGCCAAACGATTAGGCGCTGAAAATGTGAATATTGTGTATCGTCGTTCGTTAGAAGAATTACCAGCAAGAATTGAAGAATACCACCATTCCCTTGAAGAAGGAATTAACTATTATTGGTTGACAAATCCGATTGCTTATTTAGATGACCAACAAGGAAATCTAGCTGGTGTTGAATGTGTCAAAATGGTTTTAGGGGAACCAGATGCGTCTGGAAGACGACGGCCAGAACCGGTTCCAGACAGCACGTTTACCATTCCTGCTGATGCAGTAATCGAGGCAATTGGCCAAGGGGCAAATAGAGTCTTGTTATCAACATACCCAGAAATAGAACTAAACCAATGGGGGTACATTCAGGCTAATCCTAAAACAGGAGCAACCTCAATACCTGGTGTTTTTGCTGGGGGCGATATAGTCACAGGTGCTGCCACCGTTATTTTAGCGATGGGCGCTGGGAAAATCGCAGCTAATGCAATTGATCAGTATGTCAAAACACAAAAAACAGCAGTCACAAGCAATGTTTAGGAAAGATAAAAGGTGAAGAAATGAAAAAAACAATGGATGGAAACACCGCAGCGGCTTATATTTCATATGCGTTTACAGAAGTTGCCGCTATTTATCCTATCACACCAAGTTCAACAATGGCTGAGTTGGTAGATGAATGGGCGGAAAGTGGATTAAAAAATATTTGTGGTCAAAAAGTTCAAGTTATTGAAATGCAATCAGAAGCTGGGGCAGCAGGAGTAGTTCATGGTTCGTTAAAAACAGGTGCGTTAACCACTACTTATACTGCTTCACAAGGTTTACTGTTGATGATTCCCAATATGTATAAAATCGCAGGAGAATTGCTGCCTTCTGTGTTCCATGTGGCGGCTCGGGCAGTAACGACAAGTGCGTTGAGTATTTTTGGTGACCATGGCGATGTGATGGCTACCCGCCAAACAGGTTTTTGTATGTTAGCAGAATCGAGTGTTCAAGAAGTGATGGATTTGTCGGCAGTTGCTCATTTAGCTAGCTTAGAAGGTAGTTTACCTTTTGTAAACTTTTTTGATGGTTTTAGAACGAGCCATGAACTACAAAAAATCGAAGTGATTGATTATGATGACCTGAAAGAAATGGTGAATCAGGAAGCTGTAACTCGTTTTAGAATGGGAGGCATGAATCCTAATCATCCCACTGTTTCAGGGACCGCTCAAAATCCTGACATTCATTTTCAACAAAGAGAAACAGTCAATAAAAATTACGAAGAAATGCCAAAAATTGTTCAAAAATACATGAAAAAAATTAACAATCTTCGTGGAACAACGTATGATTTAACCGATTATTACGGGGTTGAAGATGCAACAGAAGTCATTATTTCAATGGGGTCGGCTTCGCCAGTAATCAAACAAACAGTCGACTATCTCAATCAACAAGGACGCAAAGTTGGTTTTATCAATATTCATTTATATCGTCCATTTCCTACCGAAAACCTTCTTGAAAAATTACCAGCTACAGTAGAAAAGGTTGCGGTTTTAGATCGAACAAAAGAATCAGGAGCCGAAGGGGAACCGTTATTGCTAGATGTTCAAAGCGCTCTTTATCAACATGAAAATCGACCAATTGTGATTGGTGGACGTTATGGGTTAGGCTCTAAAGACGTAGCGCCTAATCAAATTAAAGCGATCTATGATCATTTGTTATTGCCATTTAAAGAATTAAAACAACGCTTTACGGTGGGGATCGTTGACGATGTAACCTATCAATCATTGCCAGAAGAACCTGCCTTAGATTTAACGCCAGATACTACCTTCCAAGCAAAATTTTGGGGCTTTGGTTCTGACGGAACAGTGGGAGCAAACAAGCAAGCGATTAAAATTATCGGAGATCATACCGACCTTTATGCACAAGCTTACTTTAGTTATGATTCTAAAAAATCAGGCGGTTTAACCGTTTCGCATCTGCGTTTTGGTAAAGAGCCAATTACTTCCACGTATTTAATTGAACAAGCAGATTTCATCGCTTGTCATAATGCGTCCTATTTGCATAAATACGACCTGTTAAAAGGTTTAAAAGATGGCGGAACGTTTTTACTGAATACTATTTGGGATCAAGAAAAGGTTCACCGTTTATTACCGGCTAAGTTAAAAAAATATATTGGGGAGCACCAAATCAAATTTTATATTATCAATGCGGTTGAGTTAGCTCGCAAAGTAGGCTTAGGTCGTCGGATCAATACAGTGATGTCTACTGCCTTTTTTGAAGTAACAGATATTTTAACGAAAGAACAATATTTACCGTTACTTAAAGAAGAAGTGAAAAAGACTTATGGAAAAAAATCAATGGAAATTGTGGAAAAAAATTACCAAGCGATTGACGCTACCTTTGAATCGCTGCAAGAAATCGTAGTTCCAGAAGATTGGGCCACCATTGCTTTAGATCCAGAAAATCAAGAGTCGGAAGCCCCAGCTTTTGTGACAAATATTTTAGAACCAATCAATCGTCAAGAAGGGGATCAGTTGACCGTTTCAGATTTGATTGAAAACGGAATGAAGGGCGGTGCCATTCCTATGGGCACTGCGGCTTATGAAAAACGCGGCATTGCGTTAGAAGTGCCTGAGTGGCAAATGGATAAGTGTACAATGTGTAATGAATGTGCCTTTGTTTGTCCGCATGCGGCTATCCGACCATTTTTAGCGGATGAAGAAGAACTGCAAGAAGCACCTGCAGGTTTTGCTATGCGCGAAATGCGTGGCACAGATGGATTGATGTATCGTATCCAAGTTTCTTTAGAAGATTGTACAGGTTGTGGTCTTTGTGTTCAGGCTTGCCCTGTGAAAGACAAGGCGATTTTAATGAAACCTTATGAAACTCAGAAAGAACAAGCGATGAATTGGGCCTTTGCGATGACTCTTAAACAAAAAGCCAACCCGATCAAAAAACTTTCTGTTAAAGGTTCTCAATTTAATCAGCCATTGATGGAATTTTCAGGTGCTTGTGAAGGTTGTGGTGAAACACCTTATATTAAGTTGTTGACGCAATTATTCGGTGATCGGATGATGATTGCTAACGCAACAGGCTGTTCATCAATTTGGGGTGGTTCGTCACCGGTGACACCTTATACAACGAACGAATGTGGCCAAGGACCAGCTTGGAGTAATTCGCTGTTTGAAGATAATGCGGAATATGGTTATGGTATGTATATTGCCAATCGAACGAAACGTCAACATTTAGCTAGTCTGGTTGAAGAAAGTCTTGCTAAAAATGTCGGATCAGATTCACTTCAAGCCTTGTTAAAAGATTGGTTGGAACACATGACTGAAGGGGAAGGAACACAACAGCGAGCAACCAAATTAGCGGCGGCATTAAGTGAAGAAGCCGATGAAGATCCACTTTTAACAAAAATTTACGAACAAAAAGATTTACTAGTAAAAACAAGTCAATGGATCGTCGGCGGCGATGGTTGGGCCTATGATATCGGGTTTAGTGGCATTGATCACGTTCTGGCTAGTGGGGAAGATGTTAATATTTTTGTTATGGATAACGAAGTATATGCCAATACAGGCGGGCAAACATCTAAAGCTACACCAGCTTCAGCTATTGCCAAATTCTCAGCGGGTGGGAAACATACCTCTAAAAAAGATTTAGGGATGATGGCAATCACTTATGGCAATGTCTATGTTGCACAAGTGGCTTTAGGCGCAAACTCAATGCAAACGATTAAAGCAATTGACGAAGCGGAGCGGTACCCAGGCCCATCAATTATCATTGGTTATACCCCATGTATTAATCATGGGGTCAAAGGCGGAATGGTTCGGACGTTAGATCAAGCCAAAGAAGCCGTTGAATCTGGCTATTGGCCACTTTATCGCTATAATCCTGAGTTAGTTAAGAAAGGCAAAGATCCGATGGTCCTTGACTACAAGAAAACAGATTTTGATAAAATGCGTGATTTCCTTGAAAAACAAACACGTTACTCTGCGTTGCATACAATTAAAAAGAATCAAGAAGTAGTCGAACATTTACTTGATAAAACTAAAGAAGATGCAATTGAACGCTCTGAAAGTTATAACAAACTAGTCACACATATGAAAAAATAAAAAAGAGCCTGGGACAAAAATCACTTTGGATTTTTGTCCCAGGCTTAAAAATTGATAAACGGCGGAAACAGAAGCAACTCCTTCGGAAATAAGCCGAAATTCTCCAAAAATTAAAGAACAATTTTCGGAAATTCCTTCTTATTTCTCGGAGTTAAACACTTCTGTCCCGACCTCTTTTTTATCCAATAATAATTTTTTCTGATGGGTATTCGTAACCTAAGTCACGTGTTTCTTTTGGTACAAAAATCATTAAGGTATAAAGCATACCGATCCGTCCAATAAACATTAATAAAGCAATCATTAATTTACCTATTGTTGTTAAATCATCTGTAATGCCTAAAGAAAGACCGGTTGTTCCAAAGGCAGAAGCGACTTCCACAATGATTGAAATCAAGGGAAGATTTTCAGTGGCTGACAAAAAGACGACAGCGAAAAAGCACATAATCAAAGATAACATGAAGACGACAATCGATTTTTTGACATCATCGTCATCTATTTTACGGCTAAAGACGCTAATATCATCTTCACTTTTTAAAAAGGCTAACAAATACAAGCCAATAATCGCAACAGTCGTTGTTCGAACACCACCACCAACAGAGCTCGGACTACAGCCAATAAACATTAACACAGAAAAAATAATCAACGTTGTAATTTGGAAGTCTCCTAAATCATTAATTTGGAGGCCAGCGTTTCGTGTAGTCATCGAATAAAACATCGAACTTACCCAACGGCCACTTTCATTCATTGTCAAAAATAGGTGCTCTTTTTCTAATAAGTAAATCAAAATAGTCCCGCCAATAAACAGAACGATAAACGCTAGTAAAGCAATTTTACTAAATAAAGAAAAGCGGAAAGGCAAGCCTCGTTTCTTCTTACGAAAATTCTTTTTCTTAAAATGCAACCATTCATGAATTTCCAGTAAAACGGGAAATCCAATCCCGCCAATAAAAATTAAGAACATAATTGCTAGTAAAAAGAGATAATCATGAGCAAAAGGGATAATTGAATCACCTGAAATATCAAAGCCTGAATTAGTCACTGCAGAAATAGCTTGATAAAATCCATAAAATATTGCATCTCGCCAGTTCGTATAATAACCACTTATATAAAAATAAATCGAAAAGAGCGAACCGAAGATTACTTGGAACCAAATTAAAATCAAAAAAGTGGTTCGGATCAGTCGAACAATTCCGCTCAGTCGTGGTTGATTCATGTCAGTCATAATTAACTGACGTTGCTTTAATGTGATTCGCCGTTTTGATAAAATAAAAAAGACCGTTGAAATCATCATAATCCCTAAGCCACCAACTTGGAAAAGAACCTCCAATAAGACAATCCCACGATCATTAAAAATCGAATTAATATCGACTGTGGTGAGTCCGGTAACACTGACTGTGCTGATTGCTAAGAAAAACAAATCAATAAAAGGAACATGCGAGTCAGGTTCTCTGAAAATAGGGAGGCAAAATAATAAATAAGAAATAACCGTCATTAATATGTAATAAGCGACGATGATTTGAATAGATGAAAAATTTTTGCGAATAAATCGATCGCTTTTTCGCTGTGCCAGCCACAGCAAACGTGTATGGTTCACTAGATAACCTCCCAATTCTAATTAAACTAAGTATACCAAAACTTTTCGCCTCAAACGAATAATTCTGCCAGAAAATCCTTGAAATGACAAATAAAAATAAGAAATTCGTTAGAAATAATTGGAAAACATCCACAAACAAGCGAGAACATGATATTTTATGAAAGAATAGAAAAATAGGTTGTTCCCCAAACAACTTATTAATAATTGGTCAGTTTGTCTAACGATACAACTTTAAAAAGTAGTGGTAGCTTTTTTATTTCGGTTGATATGTGAATGTGTTCACTTTATGTAACAAACTGTTATTTTTATTCAAATGAAAAATAAGAAATTGTGTTGGTAGAAATCAATAGTTTATAAGGTGGGAAAACAATGAAAAAAGTGTTAATGGGAGTTCTTTCCCTAGGGTTATTATTAGGTGCAGCAACAGGTTGTACAAGCGATCAAGAAAAAGCCGCTGGTAAAACAAAAGCATCTTCTGAAAAAACAGAAGCAACATCTGGTGCCTCTGCTAATGGTTATACAGATCCAAGTGAACTAAAAGACAGTTATGATGTTGTTATTGTTGGTTCAGGTGGTGCGGGGATGACCGCTGCATTACAAGCCAAAGAAGCTGGCATGAATCCAGTTATTTTAGAAAAAATGCCTGTTGCAGGTGGGAATACAATTAAATCGTCTTCAGGAATGAATGCTTCACAAACAAAATTCCAAGAAAAAGAAGGCATTAAAGATAGCAACGATAAATTCTTTGAAGAAACACTAAAAGGCGGTAAAGGAACCAACGATCAAGAATTACTACGTTATTTTGTTGATCATTCAGCTGAAGCAATTGATTGGTTAGATACAAAAGGAATTACATTGAGCAATTTAACGATTACAGGTGGAATGAGCGAAAAACGCACACACCGACCTGCTGACGGATCAGCAATTGGGGGCTATCTCGTTGACGGTTTAGTACGTAACGTTCGCGAAGAAAAAATTCCATTGTTTGTTGATGCTGACGTCACAGACTTAGTTGAAGAAAACGGTCAAATTGATGGCGTAAAAGTGAAAATGAAAGATGATAAAGAAAAAACAGTTAAAGCAAAAGCAGTCGTTGTCACAACAGGTGGTTTCGGTGCCAACGAAAAATTAATTACACAATACAAACCAGAATTGAAAAACTATGTTACAACGAACCAAGAAGGAACAACAGGTGACGGTATCCAAATGATTCAAAAAGTTGGCGGTGCGTTAGTGGATATGAAAGAAATTCAAATTCACCCAACTGTTCAACAAAGCGATGCTTTCTTAATTGGTGAAGCAGTTCGTGGAGAAGGCGCAATCTTGGCTTCTCAAAAAGGAGAACGTTTTGTTAATGAGTTAGATACACGTGACAAAGTTTCTGCAGCAATCAATGCCTTACCAGAAAAATCAGCTTATTTAGTCTTTGACCAAGGCGTTCGCGACCGTGCAAAAGCCATTGATTTCTATGATCAAAAAGGTTTCGTGGAAAAAGGTGAAACGATTGAAGAATTAGCTGAAAAAATTGGCATGCCTGCCGATACATTGAAAGCAACGATTGACACTTGGAACCAAGATGTTAATGCCAAAGATGACAAACAATTTGGCCGGACAACTGGCATGGAAGCTGACTTAAGCACAGCGCCTTACTACGCAATTAAAATTGCACCAGGGATTCACCACACAATGGGTGGCGTGAAAATCAATACGAAAACAGAAGTTTTACGTGAAGATGGCACACCAATTAAAGGTCTATATGCTGCTGGTGAATTAACAGGCGGCTTACATGGCCAAAACCGTATCGGAGGCAATGCCATCGCCGATATTATCATTTATGGTCGTCAAGCAGGTACGCAATCAGCAGAATTTGCCTCTGCTCAAAAATAAAGGGTAAATAACTAGAATTAAAAAGTCTGAAATTGTAGTCAAATAATTACAATTTCGGGCTTTTTTATTGCTCACTAGCAGGATCATTGGTTGGAGTATAAACCACCCTGCTAAAATGACTTTGGCGTAGATTCTGTTTTTTTCAGAAAAATGCACGACCATTTTAGCTAAAAATACTGCTTTTTTGCTGAAAATATAGTAAAATACGTAAGGAACTAACGGAAAGGTGTAGTGAACATGGCTCAATTATTTTTCAAGTATGGCGCAATGAACAGTGGTAAAACCATTGAAATCTTAAAAGTAGCACACAATTACGAAGAACAAGACAAACCAGTTGTTTTGATGACCAGTGGACTAGATACACGTGATGGTGTCGGGAAAGTATCCAGTCGCATCGGATTACGCAGAGATGCTATTCCAATTTTTGAAGAAACCAATGTCTTTGACTTGATTAATGATTTGTCTTACAAACCTTTTTGCGTATTAGTCGATGAATGTCAATTTTTAAACAAGCATCATGTCATTGAATTTGCACGAATTGTTGACGAATTAGATATTCCAGTAATGGCATTTGGGCTAAAGAATGATTTTAGAAATGAATTATTTGAAGGTTCAAAGTATTTACTTTTATATGCAGACAAATTAGAAGAATTAAAAACGATTTGCTGGTTCTGTCATAAAAAAGCAACTATGAACTTGCATTATATTGATGGCAAACCCGTTTATGAAGGGGATCAAGTCCAAATTGGTGGGAATGAAGCCTACTATCCTGTTTGTCGCAAACATTATTTTCATCCAAAAACAGTGAATGAAGAACAGTAAGGAGAGACACTATGTACGATCAATTACAATCTATTGAAGATCGCTATGAGGAATTGGGCGAATTATTAAGCGACCCAGCAGTCATTAGCGATACAAAACGTTTCATGGAATTATCGAAGGAAGAAGCTAATACACGTGAGACGGTTGAGGTTTATCGCCGATATAAACAAGTTGTTGAAGGGATTAGCGATGCCGAAGAACTTTTAAGTGAAAACTTAGATGCGGAAATGGCCGAAATGGCGAAAGAAGAACTTTCTGATTTGAAAAAAGAAAAAGAAGTGTTAGAAGACCGCATTAAAATTTTATTATTACCAAAAGACCCAAATGATGATAAAAATATCATCATGGAAATCCGTGGTGCAGCCGGTGGCGATGAAGCCGCACTTTTTGCTGGCGACTTATTTAATATGTACCAAAAATATGCAGAAGCACAAGGGTGGAAAGCGGAAGTTTTAGAAGCAAATGTCACTGGAATCGGTGGATATAAAGAAGTAATTATGATGATTTCAGGAGATAACGTCTTTTCAAAATTAAAATACGAAAGTGGTGCTCACCGCGTGCAACGAGTTCCTTCAACAGAATCACAAGGACGGATTCATACATCGACAGCAACCGTTGTAGTCATGCCGGAAGCCGAAGAAGTCGAAATCGAATTAGCTGATAAAGATATCCGTGTTGATATTTATCATGCAAGTGGCGCTGGTGGACAGCACGTCAATAAAACCGCTTCGGCTGTTCGATTAACCCATTTACCAACAGGAATCGTGGTCGCAATGCAAGATGAACGTTCACAGCTAAAAAACCGTGAAAAAGCAATGAAAGTTTTGCGTGCGCGTGTGTATGACCAAATTCAACAAGAAGCACAAAGTGAATATGATGCTAACCGTAAATCGGCGGTGGGGACTGGAGATCGTTCAGAACGAATCAGAACGTATAACTTCCCACAAAATCGAGTAACGGATCATCGTATTGGTTTAACCATCCAAAAACTAGACCAGATTCTTGCTGGTAAATTAGACGAAATCATTGATGCATTAGTTTTATATGATCAAACATCGAAATTAGAAGAGATGCAAAATGGCTAAACGTTACTTTGAAGTCCTTAACTGGGCTTCTTCTTTTTTAGAGGCGCAAGGCAAAGAAGGTTATGCTATTCGCTATGTTTTTTTAGAACGTAAAGGTTGGGATAAAACGCAGTGGCTCCTGCACATGCAAGAAGAAATGCCCAAAGAAGAAGAGGAACAATTAAAAACGGATTTAGCCCAATTATTGACAGATTACCCAGCACAATACTTACTAGGACAAGCTGAATTTTATGGACATTCCTTTATTGTTAATGAACATACTTTGATTCCTAGACCAGAAACAGAAGAATTAGTCGAGCGTTGCTTAAAAGCCAATCCAGATACTCCTTTGACGGTCGTGGATGTCGGAACAGGGACCGGGGCCATTGCGATTAGCTTGAAACTGGCACGGCCCAACTGGCGAGTTATTGCCATTGATCTTTCAGAGGAAGCGTTGACTGTCGCTAAACAAAACGCGCAAGCATTAGGTGCTGGCATCGAATTTTATCAGGGGAATGGCTTACAGCCAGTTGCTTCTGAAAAAATTGATCTGCTTATTTCTAATCCGCCCTATATTAGTGAACAAGAATGGCCTTTAATGGATGCAAGTGTCCGAACGTATGAACCTAAAACCGCTTTATTCGCTGAAAATAACGGTTTGGCCTTATACCAACAATTAATTCATGAAAGTCAAACGATGCTTAAAGCAGATGGTAAAATTTATTTTGAAATAGGGTTTCAACAAGGCGCGGCCCTCCAAGCATTATTGAGCGCCGCCTATCCACAAAAAACAATTCAAATTGAAAAAGATTTATCTGGCAACGATCGTCTCGCGATAGCCGAATAACCAAGGCTCTTCGTCGCCACTTTTCTAGAAGGAGCGATTTGCAATGGAAACAAAAAAATTAACCAAACAAGAAATAGCCCAAGCAGCAGCAGCCATTCAAGCAGGCGAGCTAGTGGCTTTTCCAACAGAAACTGTTTATGGCTTAGGTGCCGATGCCTTAAATGAAGCGGCAGTAAAAAAAGTTTACCAAGTAAAAGGCCGTCCCAGTGATAATCCATTGATTGTTCATGTGAACAACGTTGAAATGGTCAAAAAATATGTAGCGACCTTACCAGAAGTCGCTACAAAATTGGTGTCTGCCTTTTGGCCGGGACCATTAACTTTAATATTTAATGTGCCTAGCGATACATTTTCTAAAACAGTAACAGGTGGTTTAGAGACAGTCGCTTTTCGTATGCCAGATAACCAAGCGACCTTAGCCTTGATTGAACAAGCCAATGTTCCATTGGTCGGACCAAGTGCGAACACTTCTGGCAAGCCTAGTCCAACATCTGCAGAGCATGTTTATCATGATTTGCAGGGGAAAATTGCTGCTATATTAGATGATGGCCCAACACAGATTGGGGTGGAATCAACGGTCTTAGATTTAACGTCGGAAGATGGTGTGCCAGTTATTTTACGACCAGGAGCAATTACCAAAGAGCAGTTGGAAAGCATTATTCCCCAAGTGAAAATCGATACACATTTGATTAGTGAAACTACAGCACCCAAAGCGCCAGGGATGAAATACAAACACTATTCTCCTGATGCGGAAGTTTGGATTATAAGCGGTCAAACAGCAGACTGGCAAGCGGCGATTCGACAAGCAAAAGAACAAAAGCAAAAAATCGGCTTATTTTTAAGTGATGAGCAGGCAGCACAACTAGATACAGAAAATGTATTTGTTTATTCTTATGGCACAGAAACGGTTGAAAACGCCACAAAAGAACTATTTGCAGGGTTAAGAGCGTTAGATGAGCAAGGAGCTACCACAATTTTTGCACAAGGATTTGCAGAAACTGGTTTAGGCACTGCTTACATGAATCGCTTGAAAAAATCAGCTAATCAAAAATTTTTTGAAAAATAAGAGGTATTTGTAACGAAGCTGACACAGAAGTATGATACAATCAGACAAAAGAAAACAAAATGGAGTGTTGTTTGAATGGATTACAA
The DNA here is from genome assembly GCF_051712125.1 of Enterococcus sp. DIV1444a. Lineage (NCBI taxonomy): Bacteria > Bacillati > Bacillota > Bacilli > Lactobacillales > Enterococcaceae > Enterococcus > Enterococcus sp. DIV1444a. Next base: position 2,094,987 of record NZ_JBIOOG010000001.1, on the reverse strand, counting down.
AACGTATGACCCAGATTTATGGAATGCAATTGCAAGAGAAGAAGAGCGCCAAGAAAATAACTTGGAACTAATCGCATCTGAGAATGTTGTGTCAAAAGCGGTTATGGCTGCCCAAGGAAGTATTTTAACGAATAAATACGCAGAAGGTTACCCTGGCAAACGGTACTATGGTGGTTGTGAATTTATCGACATCGTAGAAAATTTAGCTATTGATCGTGCCAAAGAATTATTTGGCGCAAAATTCGCGAATGTACAAGCCCATTCAGGTTCTCAAGCCAACACAGCGGCATACCTTTCATTGGTTGAACCAGGTGATACCATTTTGGGGATGGATTTATCAGCTGGTGGTCACTTAACACATGGTTCGCCCGTTAACTTTAGTGGAAAAACCTATAATTTTGTCAGTTATGGAGTGGATCCTTCAACAGAAGTAATCGATTACGATGTCGTGCGAATTTTAGCAAGAGAACATCGTCCAAAACTAATTGTTGCTGGCGCAAGTGCGTATTCACGGACGATTGACTTCAAACGTTTCCGTGAAATCGCTGATGAAGTAGATGCCAAGTTAATGGTTGATATGGCGCATATTGCAGGCTTGGTAGCTTCAGGGTTACACCCAAATCCAGTTCCGTATGCTGATATTGTAACAAGTACGACACATAAAACATTGCGTGGTCCTCGTGGCGGTTTAATTTTGACAAATAGCGAAGAATTGGCGAAAAAAGTAAATAGTAGTATTTTCCCAGGCATTCAAGGTGGACCATTGGAACATGTGATTGCTGGAAAAGCCGCAGCTTTTAAAGAAGCATTGGATCCAAGTTTTGCTGAATATAGTCAGCAAGTGATTGCAAATGCGCAAGCGATGACAAAAGTTTTCAATCAAGCGCCAGAAGCTCGTTTAATTAGTGGGGCAACAGACAACCACTTATTACTGATCGAAGTGACAGGTTTTGGGTTAAACGGAAAAGAAGCAGAAGCTATTTTAGATAGTGTAAATATCACTGTTAATAAAAATTCAATTCCGTTTGAACAATTAAGTCCATTTAAAACAAGTGGTATCCGTATTGGAACGCCTGCGATCACTTCACGTGGTTTTAAAGAAGAAGATGCGGTAGAAGTTGCCAAATTAATCGTTCAAGTTTTAAAAGATCCAGAAAATACAGCAGTTCATGATGAAGTCAAAGCAGCTGTAGCAGCGCTAACAAAAAAATATCCATTATATAACTAACATCAGAGATAGCTGAAGCGCGATTCTCTGAACAAATAAGAGTCGGAGCTTAGGATTTAAGGAATTCAACTTGTGTCCTAGGCTCTTTTGTTTTACAATAAGAAAGAATAAAATAATGAAGGAGAATAGATATGGGAAAATTTCAAGTAATTGATCATCCGCTAATTCAACACAAACTAACAATGATTCGCGAAAAGAACTGTGGGACAAAGGTTTTCCGCGAAGTTGTCAACGAAATTGCTATGTTAATGGCTTATGAAGTATCACGGGATATGCCTTTAGAGGATGTTGTCATCGAAACACCGATGGGTAAATCAACACAAAAAACACTTTCAGGAAAAAAAGTAGCAATCATTCCTATTTTACGTGCCGGCATTGGCATGGTTGATGGGATTTTAGAATTAATTCCAGCAGCGAAAGTTGGACACGTTGGACTTTACCGTGATGAAGAAACATTGCAACCACATGAATACTTTGTGAAATTACCTGAAGATATTGCAAGTCGTCAATTATTTGTTGTTGACCCAATGCTAGCAACAGGTGGTTCCGCAATTATGGCCATCGATTCATTAAAAGAACGTGGTGCTAGCAACATTAAATTTGTATGTCTAGTGGCCGTTCCAGAAGGTGTGAAAGCTTTACAAGAAGCGCACCCAGATGTAGATATTTATACAGCAGCTTTAGATGAGCGCTTAAACGAAGACGGCTATATCGTTCCTGGTTTAGGGGATGCTGGTGACCGTTTATTCGGAACAAAATAATAACAAAAGACCGTTAGATAACCGATTATGGTTACTAACGGTTTTCTTTTGCTTAAAGAACTTTTCTAGGTGTATAATAAAAAATAAAAAAACAAAGGAGTAGCTATGAAAAAGAATAAAAAAGTCTTACACGCTATCGCTGTGATTGCTAGTGTGATGTCAGTTTTAATGTATGTTTCGTATATTCCGCAAATTTATGGAAATTTACATGGGGAAAAGGGTAATCCGACGCAACCATTAGTTGCAATGATTAATTGTATTTTTTGGACGATTCATGGGTTATATGGAGATGATGGAGAAACACGAGATAAGTCTATTATTTTTGCTAATGTGCCCGGAATTATTTTTGGTTTTTTTGCTTTTATTACAGCAGTATAGTTTTAGACGAATTGGAAAGTATTCCAATTCTGTACATAAAAAAGAGCGGGGGAAATTTCCCACGCTTGAAGAATTAAATCTTTTTCAATTGTTTGTAATTAATAACAATCACACCATTGCTGTGCACCATTAAGTGATTGTTTTTTTGCGTTTCGTCAATTTCGACGACAGCGGCATTTTTTAATTGTTTCGTAACAACGCCTGTTTGTGGCTGTCCGTGAACAAGAAAAGTAACATGGGTGTCAACGGCGAAATCCTTACCAGCATCCGATGGAACAACAGGAGTAACCATACCATTAAAATTTGACATACAAAAAACCATCCTTTCTTGATATCTCTATTATACCACATTTTCAGAAAAAAGTTTGTAAAGTCGCTATTTAGCTTATTTTAAGGAGATTTTGCATAAATAAATAACAAACAGACTTTACAAATAAAGTAGAAAGTCCTATAATAGACTTGTTTCAGGCCAGCTTAGCTCAGTTGGTAGAGCAACGCACTCGTAACGCGTAGGTCACAGGTTCGATCCCTGCAGCTGGCATCAAAAAAAACAGACAGGCACTACCATCTGGTAGTGCCTGTCTGTTTTTTTTAGATAAAATTTTGGATTAGTGCAAATGAAGCAATACCTACAATTACAATAATCAATAAGTTTTTAGTAAGTATTGCGGCTAAAATGGTAGGGAATGAAGCAAATAAATAAGGAAGATTGAGGCTTGGTAAATGCCCCATTCTTTGTTCAAATAAGCTACTAAACCATAAGGCGGACATAATCACAATGGGAACAAAACTTAGATATTCTAATAATTTCTGTGGCAGGCTGACTTTTTTTAAAAGTAAAAATGGCAGTATTCTTGAAAGCCAAGTTGCAGCGGTACAGCCTAAAATTGTTAAAAAGAGATACTCAGAAGAAGGCATGTTTGATCATCACTCCTATTCCACAACCGATTAACGTGACAACTAAGACAATTAAATTACTGGGAATAAAAATTAGACCAATAGACATCAAACCAAAAGTAATCAGGACCATGATGAGTTGTAAAGCGATTTTCATGGAACGATCACTAATTATCTGCAGATAAAGTAAACCAATGAACATAGCCACAACCGCAAACTCAAGACCTAGTGCTTGAGGATTTGCAATAAAGCGCCCTAGATAGGTACCGATGATCGTCGAAAAAACCCAAGTCGCATAGGAAATTAAATTGGCAGCATTAAACCACTCAAAACTTAAACGTCCTTTGGTGTGATTTAATTTATTCATTCCTAGTGCAAAACTTTCATCCGTCAGTAAGGTTCCCAACCAGAGATTTTTACCGAGAGATTCGGCTTTAAAGTAAGGTGCAATGGTCATTCCCATAAGAATCATACGCGCATTTACTAAGAAAGTCGCTAACACAATAGATAAGATAGGGCTGCCGCCAGTCAACATACTAACTGTTACAAACTGAGCAGATCCTGCAAAAATAAAAAACGACATCGCACTAACAATAAGAGGGGAAAAACCTGCTGCTTGTCCGACGATACCAAAAGCAATGCCAATACCAATATAGCCAAAAACCGTTGGCAAGGCTTCACGAATGCCAGTGCGTGCATCTAATTGGTGGTTCATTCTCTTTTTTTCCTTCTTTCTGTATAAAATTTAAACACGTGTGTATGAAAATCTAGACCTTCGATAATGAGACACAACGAGCGAATGAGCGTTTTCATTATTAACCACTCCTTTTGAACAACTAAGATATATATTGTATAATACAATAAAGAATACTTTTGTTCAATATATTAAACTTTTGGATGATAAAAAGAAACAGAAGGAGTAACTATTTTGGAGATTAATACAATTATTGGCAATAATTTAAAAAAAATTAGACAAGAAAAAAAACTTACGTTAGATGAACTAGCTGGGTTAACAGGGGTGAGTAAAGGGATGCTTTCGCAGATTGAAAAAGGAACCACCAACCCTACCATAAATACAATTTGGAAAATAAGTAATGGACTCAATGTTCCATATACGTATTTATTAGAATATGACTATGTTAAAGAAAATCCCGTGGTTAAAAAAACTGAGACGGTAACACAACATTCTGAAGATCACTCCTATCGAGTCTTTAATTACTACTCAGACAACCAAGAAAGAAACTTTGAACTCTTTCAGTTTGAATTAGATTCAGGGAAAAAGTATCAAGCTGTTGGGCATTCAAAACGTTCGACAGAGTATGTCATGGTTATTCAAGGAACATTAGCTATTGAAGTGGGCGGTCAGAGATACCTTCTTCCAAAAGACGCCGCTATGTATTTTGATGCTAATCAAGTACACACGTATATAAATGATGGAACAGAGAAAGTCCAAGCAGTCGTCATTAACTATTATACGTAACAGTGGAAAATAAACATTAGGAAATTGCTTCATCTGTTATTTTATGGACAAAAAAAGTAAACAATGCTACCCTAAAAATAATAGAAAATGAAAGATAAAAGAAGAGGTCAAAATGAATAAAAAAATTGAAAGTCTTGGTAATACAGCATTAAGTTTACTAAGTAATACGATTATTGTTGTGCCTTATTTACTTTACATTCAATTGAGTGATGGACACAACCTTCTAACAATTTTACCATTTGTCTTATTTTATACATTGCGTATGACAGGCATCTTTCTGGTTCGAGGAATTAATTTGTCTTTAACTAGTCTAGGTCTACTAAAGATTTCTCTCTTGTTAGGCTTGGCAGGCTCCTTAATTGGGATCGTCGGCGCTTTTTCTTTCCCTCTTTATAGCATTTCAGGAATGTTGTTAGGACTTAGTGGGGCGTTGTTGCCACCAAGTAGTCAATCAATTCGCTTTTTCTTGAAAGAAGAAGGTCAAAAAATCAGTCACAGCAACCTTTTTACGACAGTCTTATTGACCGCTGTTTTATTTGGCGCTTTATTTTTTAAAGCGGCTGAGATTGGACTGGCGTTATTGGTGTACGCTCTCTATTTTCTGGTTGCTTTAATAGCAATCAAGAGCTATCCTGTTTCATTAAACGAGCTGGAAGAAGAATCAGCAGAAGTTTCACGTAAAGAATTAATTCTGTTTGTTATCTTTTTTGTGTTATTACTCTTATTAAGAAGTGGCCGCTTATTAACGAATGCGGTGGAATTTGATTATGCGATTGTTGGCGCCTGCTGTTTCTTTGTGGTGGCTGTCCTTTTCGTTAGTCATTATGGCAAACGCGGCGCGTATAAAGTGTCGTTAGAAATGAATCTTGCGACCTTGATTAACGGGATTGTCGGGAACTATTTATTTTTATTTGGTTCCATTTATGTTGCAGGAGTTTATGGCAGAGCTCAGATGGTCATCTATCTCTATTTACCTTATGTTTTAGGGATGATTTTTGCAATGATTGTAGCTAGTAAAACGAAACAATGGTCAAACAATGTACCAATGCTAGGGCTGGCGGGAAGTTTGGGAATATTACTTCTTACTTCGTGGACTATTTTAGGCCTGTTTCTCTTGAGTTTTTTCAAAAGCACATTGAACAGCTTTTTAGCTAGGCGATATTATCAAGAGACAGATTTGCCAAAAGATAGCCGCATCCTTATCAAATATACAACACAAACAAAAGGAAGTTTATTCCATCAATTTATTTTGATGGCGCTTATGTTAGTCACTGTAGTAGGCAAAGGTGGCACGACACAATTTTTATTAGAATTAACTGGCGGCAAAGGCATTTCGACGCAAACAAGTCAATTTTTAACTTTCATTAAAAATAGTAATTCGCTCTTAGTGTTATTGTTTATTGCAGTTTATTTCGTGGTCGTTTTTCGTCAAAAGAAACGATAATTTACAAATATTCATAAAAAAATACTTGGAAAAACAGTGATTGTGGCTGATTTTCCAAGTATTTTTTTATGAAAAGATGTTTTTTTTTTTCGAAGATTCAAAAAAAATTAAGCAATTGTTTCATTTTTAACAAGCTATTATTAGGTTATATGAATTTTATTGAAAGGGGATTAGTATGAAGAAAAAAACTTTTTCTTTTGTGATGTTAAGTATACTTCTCGCACAAAATTTCGGTTTTGCCGTAAATGCCTATGCTGTAACAACGACAGAAGCACAAACAGAGACCACTGATACAGCAGAAAAAGAGACAGAATTACCGAACACAACACCAGCTTTACCTTTAGCACCAACGACTACTTCAGAAATGAATCAACCAACTGCAACAACTGAATCGCAAACCACAGAGGCGAACACAACAGCTGCCAGTGATGCTGTTAAACCAGCTGAACAACAAACAACGGAGGACACCTCACTTAATGAAAAAGCCCTACCAGATGTTCAAGCGTCAATTACAGATGAACTACTTGACAGTATGAGTCTTGCGCCGATTGGTGGAACAGAATACAGCCAAACAGAGGTTCACCGCGAATTAAATACAACACCGGTAACCGCTACGTTCCAATTTGCTGTTGGCAACACGGGCTATGCACCTGGATCAGTTTATACAGTTCAATTACCAGAACATTTAGGTTATTCAACTGTCAGCGGAGAAGTGACAGGCATTGGCGCAACTTGGGCAGTCAATGCGGCAACCAAAACATTAAGTATTACGTTTAATCAGCGAGTTTCGGATACCTCCTTTAAAGTAGAACTAAAAAGTTATCTAACAACAGAGGCGGAACCATTAATCAAAATTGAAACTCCAGGAAAAAATAAAAAAACCTACTCGTTTGATTTATATGAACAAGTAGAACCAATTCAATATAACGAACGAACCAGAACGACAGGGTTAGATGGCGAAATTTTTTATAATTTAGACCGGACGTTAACTGGCAATCAAACATTAGAATTATTAACAACAGAGACGCCAGGCGCTGTCTTTGGAAAACAAGATAACTTGGAACCTCAAGTTTTCAGTTACGATGTCGACATTAATGGTCAAATTTTACCAGAAACACAAACCCTGTTAACACCTGGCAAAGATTATACATTAAGCGATAATTCACTCGGGCGGATTGCTGTAACTGTTCCAAACATGGATCAACAAAAAGCTTATTCCTTATCGATTAATCGGACAATTTATTTAGAGAGTGTTTCGGACTATAACTACTTATATTCGCAGCAGTATCCAACAACAAAAATTGGTTCAATTTCTTTGAAAAGTACGACAGGATCTAAACAAACAACCGATTTTACTGCTAAGACGAGTCAAACAAGTAAAGTAATTGCTGATCGTGAAATGCGTAGTATGTCCTATATCAGTTTTCAAAGCAAAGGGAAATATTATGTAACAATTTATGGCACGTTAACAGAAACAAAAGTGGGTCAACAAATCGTATTAGAGAGTACAAACGGTCAAGAAATTAAGAATCCTAAATTTACGGCGTATGGTCCTTTATATGAAAATGTAAAATTGGAAGACTATTTTGATATTAAAACTGAAGGTGGCAAGCTCATCTTAACGGCCACAAAAGATAGCTATTTAAGAATAAATATTTCTGATTTAACAATGGATTTTGACAAGAAGGACATTAATCTATCATTAAGTACACCTGTAATTGGTCCCAATAAAGCCATTCAATTAGTATCCGATCAATATATTGAACCAATTAGTGTTGTTAATCCTTTGAATGCTGAAACTGCTTGGGGTAATTATGATCAAAATGGTGCCTATTCATCGAGAACAACTGTCTCAGTTATGGGAAGCAAAGAGACACCGATTCAAAATTTAGAAATTAAAGTAAAGCATCCTAATTATCTTTCATTACGAGCTACAAAAGAAATTTATTTTTATTACAAGTTAGGAACGGATTATACAGTAACGCCAACGTCAGATGGTTCAGTTATTAAGTTCACTACGCCAATAACCAATGAAATCCAAATTCCAATTGGTTTTAATTATGTGCCAGATAGTTTGCCAAAAGATAAAAGTATCCCAGTCGATACGATACCGATAACAATGAGTGCTGAAGGTTTAACTCCAGTTGATACGACAGTAACTACTAATAGTAAGCGTGGTTCTGAACGAACACTTCAAAGTAGTAAAAATCAATTCCTTGTCAATGCACGAAATGATTCTTTTGACTCACTAAGCGTCCGTACAAAAATTCCAGCTGGCGCCGATGTTCTTTTTGACATTTATGATGTTTCAAACGATCAGGTAGATTCAATTTATCCACAATACTGGGATCGTGGCTATTATTTTGATAAACCAATGTCACCAGACAGTCCTGGATACCCAACGATTACTTTTGACGAAAATACCAATAGTTACACGTTTGATTTTGGAAAAACCAACAAACGTTACATTATTGAGTATAAAAATGCCAATGGCTGGATCGACGTGCCGACTCTTTATATAACAGGGACAGCTAAAGAACCACAATCGAATAATAATGAAGGGTCTGCTTCGGTTTCTGTTCAAAATGAAGCGTTAGACATTTTGAGTGCAACACAAGCGGCGAATCCAACATTAAAAAATGTAACAAAAATAACAGTAACAACAAAAAATATTGATAATAAAACACATCGTGTGAAAAATCCAACGATTGAATTAACACCAAAAGGCACAACCAACGCTCAAATCGATTTGAATTCTATTACCGTGAAAGGCGTGCCAGAAGATGCTTATTCATTAGAAAAGACTACAAACGGTGCGAAAGTTATTTTTAAAGACTATACATTGACAGAAAACATTACGATTGAATACAATACTATTTCTACAAACGCTGGCCAAATCTATACAGAAACAACAATCGACTCTGAAACATTGGACCAGATGTCTGCTAACAAGAAAAAAGTCACTACTACGCCAATCACATTGAAATTCTCAGAAGGCGATGCGGAAGGTATTGTTTATTTAGCAACTGCCACATTCTATACGCATAACATAGAGGATGAAAACCAAGCAATTGCCAAGGTTTCTTTTGAACTAATTGATAATGTCACGCATACAGCAACCGAATTTACAACAAACGAAAAAGGTCAATATTCCTTTGATGCCATCATGACAGGTGATTATACTTTGCGAGTAACGAATGTACCACAGGAATATTCCGTGGATGAAGAGTATTTGACAGGCAAAGCCATTAAGCTGGTCAAAGGAGACAATCAACTAAAAATTCCATTAACTAAAACAATTGATCACAGTCGTTTACAAGTCAAAGATTCAACGATTTATGTGGGCGATAAATGGGAACCAGAAGACAATTTCGTCTCAGCGACAGATAAAACAGGCCAAGATGTCCCATTCGCAAAAATCACTGTTTCAGGTCAAGTTGATAACACCAAAGCAGGCGTTTACCCAATCGTATACAGTTACGAAGGTAAAGAAGAAACAGTTCATGTGACCGTCAAACCCGACCAATCTAAGTTAGAAGTCAAAGATACAACGATTTATGTTGGTGATAAATGGGAACCTGAAGACAATTTCGTCTCAGCGACAGACAAAACAGGCCAAGAAATTTCTTTTGAAAAAATTGACGTTCAAGGAACAGTGAATGTCAATAAAACAGGCGATTATGAAATTGTCTATAAAACTGGCACAAAAGAAGCGAAAGCAATCGTTCATGTCCGTGATGACAGTCAGTTAGAGGTCAAAGATTCAACGATTTATGTCGGCGATGAATGGAAACCTGAAGACAATTTCGTCTCAGCGACAGACAAAACAGGTCAAGATATCCCATTCGCAAAAATCACTGTTTCAGGTCAAGTTGATAACACCAAAGCAGGCGTTTATCCAATCATTTACAGTTACGAAGGTAAAGAAGCAACAGCCCATGTGACCGTCAAGCCCGACCAATCTAAGTTAGAGGTCAAAGATACAACGATTTATGTTGGTGATTCTTGGAAACCAGAAGATAATTTCGTTTCAGCAACAGATCGTGACGGTCATGCTATATCCTTTGATAAGGTTCAAGTAAAAGGGGAAGTTGATACAAAGAAAACAGGAGAGTACCAGATTTCCTATACCACTGAGCCAGTTAATGAAACAAAACCAGTGGTGCAGTCACAACTTTTCTCAATGTTTTCAAAAGAAACACCCCGTCAATTGACGACAGTAGCAACTGTTCATGTGATTGATCGTAAGCCTACACCGCTACCAGATAAAAATGAGAACAATCAGACTAGTTCATCAACGAATCAAACCACGATAAAAAGTAGTCAATACGTCACACACATTGTGAAACCAGACAAGCAGGGACGTTATCCAAAAACGGGAGAACAAATTAATGGTCTATATCGTGTGCTAGGACTTGTTGTGTTACTTATCGTGATTATTAGTGGTATAGTCATCAAGAAGAAACGAAGATAATTAAATGAGCGTGGGGCGAAAGTTTAAAGTAACTTTTGTTCCACGCTTAAAAGATGATAAGTGCCTGAATGAGGGTAGCTGTTTCCTTGGAAAATAGGAAGTTTTACAAGTTACTTATTTTAAGAACCTATTAGCAGGATTTTCTGTTCAGATAGTTGTTTTTATGAAATGGTTTGGAGGAATAATAAACAAGATGAACCAGCGAACTATTTATTATGGTAGTATTGGCACAGCCTTATTTCTTTCTTCAGGAATGTTGATTGCTTCAGTGAATAGCTATGCAAGCGAAGCGACAACACCAGGAAAATACACCGTGACTTATGAAGTGGATGGCAAAATTGAAACAGCAACCATTACGGTCAAAGAAAATCAAACGGAACTTAAATTAAAAGACACGTTGTTAGAAGTTAATCAAGAATGGTCACCATTAGACAATGTCGTTTTTCTAAAAGATAAAGAGGGACGACCGTTAAATTTAGAAAATGTAATTATAGAGAATAATGTAAATACTCAAAAAATAGGCCTTTATTTTGTAACCTTTCGTTACGGATCATACCTTTCCATTGCAAAGGTATATGTCACCCCCGCTAATTTTAATGTAGAGGGGACTACGCTTGCAGAGATTCCTTATAGTCAAGCAATGATTGGCCCAGAAAGACCAATTATTGCCTCGAGACAGGACAAGGAGCAACACACCAAACAGGAGAAAAAGAAAAATAAAATTGAACAGGAACGAGCAAATAAAAAAGTGCTGTTAAATGATGAGTTGTTGAAAAAAATAGATACGATAGCCCCAGTGGAAGTTACTGGAGGAGCGGCAAGTGGGCCCTCTCAATTTGGCACCACTTTAAGCTTCCTGTCAGGCTCACTTTTGTATGGAACAAGGAGAGTTTAAATGGAATTCTTGTTATTAGATGATCGGGAAAATTTAAAATTAGCGATTATTAGAAAGTTAGAGCAACAATATTCATTTTCTGAACGAAAAGATCGTTTATGTAAGCAATTAGCTATTTCTCCTTATTTGCTGGAACGGAACATAACAGAAATCAATGCAGATTTACAACGCTTTGGTCTGATTAATGAGATGGAAATCAGTGAAAAAAATAATGAAATTTTATTATCTCAAAGCCTTCGTATTTCTTCAAGTATTATTGAAGAATATTATTTAAAAGACTCGTTAGAATTTAATTTATTAAAAACGATTTTCTTTCATCAGTTTACCTCAATCAAAAAATATGGTGAAAAGCACGGAATGAGTCGAACGGTTGTATACAAAATTGTTGACCATATTCGGAAAGAATTAGGTCAATACGGTATTAAGTTATCCAAAAATTTACAACTTAGCGGCAATGAAATGGCAATTAGACAATATTTTACTATGCTCTATTACCGAATTTACAAAGATTCTGAAGAATTATATAATCAAACAGATCTTCGCGCAGTGAACCAATTATTGGCTCAATTGAAAGGCTCTTATGAAAATATCACTAATTTTCATTTATTTAAACATTATGTATTGGTGGCGTTAGAACGAACGCAGAGAAAAGCTAATTATTTTTTATCACAAGAAGAAAATCCATTCGTTTTTGACGAAGGGAGTTCGATTTATCATGAAATTCAGTGTTGGATTAACGAAGTGATGAAGGCGACTCATGCAGAGAAAAATGCAGAAATTCAAGGGATTATCGGTAATTTATCGGTCTATCAAAGCGAACTTATTTCGGAACATTTGCTGAGTTCTCACAATGAGGCAATTACGGCTACGAAAACATTATTTTTTTCTTATATGCCGTTTATAATTTCGGAAGAAGAATTTTATCAAGAAATTGTTCCGATTATTTATCAACATCGTTTTATTACGCCGTTTATCGATATCACCTTACGAATTATGGACTTAGAATTTTTTCAGGAACGCTACCCAATTGTTTTTGATAGCTGTCGTCAGTTTTTATTTGCGTTGGATTGTTCGGCGTTTGAGTTTAGTAAGCTTTCTTTATTTTTTGATTTGCTATTAGTGTTATCCCGTCTTTATGACCAAAGGAATGAAAAAAGTACGATCAATCTTTATGTGAATTTTACGCAAGGAGAAAAATATACTCAGTTTATCAAAGAACAAATCAAAATATTCGATTCTTTCAGTATTCACTTTCATTCAGCGATTCGACCAGATACTGATTTAGTAGTTTCGGATTATTTACCAAAAACGTTATTTTCAGTAAAATGTTTAATTTGGCTAGCGCCCCCGCGAGCCAGTGACTGGCAAAATTTTGGCAACGAAATTGTCCGAATTAATAAAGAGCTACAACAAACAAAACAAAGAAAAAGCGAATAAAAACAGTTGCAACGTAGTTTAGTTGCGACTGTTTTTTGTTACTGAATGTCTATAGTAAACTTCCTCATTATCACTGATGTAAAAATTTTAAATAAAAGCAAAATAGGATGGAAGAAAAAGAAAAAAATGCTAGAGAAACACCAATTCTCTAAAGTTTTTCTCAAATATAGTAGAATTCCTTTCTTTTCTTCTGTGAGAAAGATATAATAAAAAACGTATGAACAAAGGAAAAGGGATGACGAATGAATAGAAAAGAGAAAACAAATTTAGATAGTCGAATTGATTACGGTGTGATATTACCAGTTTTTCTTTTATCACTAATTGGTATGCTATCGCTGTATGTAGCGCTTTACAATGATCCAAGCAAACCTAAAATTGGTAGCTTGTTAATGAAACAAGGACTGTGGTATTTAGTCGGAGGATTAAGTATTGTCATTATTATGCATTTCAGCTCAAAATTACTCTGGCGGTTAACGCCCGTTTTTTATGCACTTGGATTAGTATTAATGGGATTACTACTGAAATTTTATGATCCCGTGTTAGCAGAGCAAACAGGTTCTAAAAACTGGATTCGTTTTGGTGGCACCACATTCCAACCATCGGAATTAATGAAGATTGCGTTTATTTTGATGTTGGCCTATATAGTGACCATGCATAATGTCAAATATGTGGACCGAACACTCAAAAGTGACTTTTGGCTAATCGCTAAAATGCTATTAGTGGCAATTCCGGTAATTGTTTTAGTACTTTTACAAAAAGACTTCGGGACGATGTTAGTTTTCTTAGCCATTTTTGGGGGAGTTTTCTTAATGTCTGGCATTACTTGGAAAATTATTGTGCCCGCCTTTATTATAGCTGCTCTAGTCGGGGCAGGAACCATCTACCTAGTGACAACAGAAACAGGAAGAGACTTATTGTCTAAAATAGGTATTAAAGCTTATCAATTTGATCGCATTGATTTATGGCTAAATCCTTTCCATACAGATCCAGATCGTTCATTCCAACCAGCGCTAGCATTAACAGCAATTGGTTCTGGGGGTCTTTTCGGAAAAGGCTTTAACGTGAGTGATGTGTATGTCCCTGTTCGTGAGTCAGATATGATTTTTACAGTTGTTGGTGAAAACTTTGGCTTTATCGGTGGCTGTTTCATTATTTTGTTGTATTTTATTTTAATCTACCGCATGATTCGCGTTTGTTTTGATACAAATAATGAATTCTATGCCTACATTGCCACAGGAATTATCATGATGATTTTATTCCATGTTTTTGAAAACATTGGAGCGAATATTGGTTTACTACCATTAACTGGGATTCCATTACCGTTTATTAGTCAAGGTGGTTCTTCCATTTTAGGTAACATGATTGGGGTGGGCTTAATTATGTCCATGCGTTACCAACAAGAAACGGTTCGTACCAGAAGCGGTCGTTAAAGAAAGAAGAAAGAAGGGGTAGAAATGTACACACTTTATGAATATCCTAAATGTTCAACTTGTAAAAAAGCGAAAGCGTGGTTAGATCAACAAGGCGTTAAATACCAAGCAATTGATATTAAAGCAACACCGCCTAGTAGTGACCAATTAGCAAAATGGATGAAAGAAACCGGCTTGCCTGTTCGTCGTTTTTTTAACACAAGTGGGGTTTTATATAGAGAACAAGGCTTAAAAGATTTTGTTGACAGTTTTTCTATTAAAGAAGCAAGTCAGCGTTTAGCTGAGGATGGCATGTTGATTAAGCGACCAATTCTCTTAAAAGACAATACATTTCTAACGAATGGTTTTAAAGAAGCAGATTACGAAGGAGTGCTTGGAAAATGAGTGAAATGAAACAAATCGATCAATTATGGATTTTACCAACAGAAGCAGGCTATAAAATTGGTTTAACTGCCGAAGCCCAAGAGGATTTAGGGAAGATTACTTTTGCAACATTTCCAAAAGTCGGACAAACATTAGCTAAAGGCGATTCTTTAATTGAATTAGAAGCAGAAAAAGCAGTCAGTGAATTCAGTAGTCCATTATCTGGTAAGGTAGTTGCGATTAATGAAGCGGCTGATCAAGAGCCAAGTGCGTTAGATGAAGAAAATGCCTGGATTGCTGTTTTAGCAGATGTTGAACCAACAGAATTTGAAAATCTTTAGTCTTACGTTGACAAGGCCAATGTTTATTGCTATAATTTTCTCAATCTAATCAAAAAGAAAGCTTTGAAAAGAAGAGTACATGTTAAGGACGTTTGAAGAGAGCCCTGTTTGCTGAGAATGGGTAACAGATTTAAGATGGAAGATGGTCTTTGAGCAGAGTAAGTGAGCGAAGAAGTGAACTTACTACGGGGCGCCCGTTACAGCCAACGGTATGCGAAGAATCAAGTACCGTATGAGGTTATTATTGAGAAATAATAGCGAACTAAGGTGGTATCACGAAATGACAAACTTTCGTCCTTTTTGCTGTAATAGCAAAAGGACGGAAGTTTTTTTGTTTTTATTAAGCAAATTCGTTTCATAAAAAGTGAGAAACCTTCAAAATAAGAAAGTAGAACAGAAAGAAGAGGAGAACAAAATGGCATTAATTGAATTACGTCATGTAAAAAAAGAGTTTTCCGGTAAAGCGGGTAAAGTCACGGCTTTAAAAGATATTGATTTAACGGTTGAATCAGGTGATATTTATGGCATTATTGGCTATTCAGGTGCAGGAAAAAGTACGTTGGTTCGCCTATTGAATGGACTTGAAACACCTACAGAAGGTGAAGTAGAAATTCAAGGACAAGATATTGCATTGTTGCCAAATAAAGAACTACGAAACTTCCGTAAAAAAATTGGGATGATTTTTCAACATTTTAATTTATTATGGTCACGGACGGTCCTAGAAAATATCATGCTACCGTTGGAAATTGCTGGCGTTCCAAAACAAAATCGGAAAAGCCGCGCAGAAGAGTTAATCAAGTTGGTTGGTTTAGAAGGACGGGAAAATGCCTACCCAAGTCAACTCTCTGGTGGACAGAAGCAACGAGTGGGGATTGCCCGTGCCTTAGCTAACAATCCTGATATTTTGCTTTGTGATGAAGCAACGAGTGCTTTGGATCCGCAGACAACCGACGAAGTGCTAGAATTACTACTAAAAATCAACCAAGAATTAAATTTAACGGTTGTATTAATTACCCATGAAATGCACGTGATTCGTAAAATTTGTAATCGCGTAGCCGTGATGGAATATGGTGAAATTGTTGAAGAAGGTAAAGTAATCGATATTTTCAAAAAGCCCCAAACAGAAATTGCGAAACGCTTTATCCAACAAGAAGCGGATAAAAACATTGAAGAAACGGAACTGGTTGTCGAAGAAATGTTGGAACAATATCCAAACGGAAAAATTGTTCGCCTACTTTTCCACGGCGAACAAGCGAAATTACCAATTATCTCGCATATTGTCCAAGAATATCAAGTAGAAGTTAGTATTATTCAAGGGAACATTCAGCAAACAAAACAGGGCGCAGTGGGTTCTCTTTATATTCAATTATTAGGCGAAGAGCAAAATATTCTAGCAGCCATTGAAGGATTACGAAAACTTCGTGTAGAAACAGAGGTGATTGGAAATGAATAATCGTGGCTTAGCAAGTTTCTTTGATTTTTCGCAAATTGATATAAGTAAACTACAAGAAAAAACGATTGAAACACTCTATATGACAGGGATTTCAATCATAGTGGTCGCCATTTTAGGGTTGATTTTAGGACTACTACTTTTTGAAACGTCAGGCAGAAAAGGTATTTTGAGCCGATTACTGTATTGGCTAGTAGCCATTTTTGTAAATATTTTCCGTTCGATTCCGTTTATTATCTTAATCGTTCTGTTAATTCCTTTTACAAAAATTATTTTAGGGAGTATGTCTGGTGTCAAAGGCTCATTACCAGCATTGATTATTTCCGCAGCACCTTTTTATGCTCGCATGGTCGAAATTGCTTTTCGTGAAGTCGATAAAGGCGTGATTGAAGCAGCCAAAGCAATGGGGGCCAATCGTTTCCAAATTATTTGGAAAGTTCTATTACCAGAAAGTCTGCCAGCACTTGTTTCTGGCTTAACCGTTACAACCATTTCCTTAGTGGGCTACACTGCAATGGCAGCTGCTATTGGAGCGGGCGGTTTAGGAAGTTTGGCGTATCAAGATGGCTTCCAACGTGGTCAAAATACAGTTACTTTAGTAGCAACGATTTGTATCTTAATTATTGTCTTTGCGATTCAATGGCTTGGGGATACAGTCGCTAAAAAAATAGATAAACGATAAATGGAGGGAATAAGATGAAAAAACGTACATTATGGTCAGTAATTACTGTAGCAGTAGCTGTCTTACTTTTAGGGGCGTGCGGCAATAAAAAGAGTGATGACTCAGTCTTGAAAGTTGGGGCTTCACCAGTTCCACATGCAGAGATTTTAGAACATGTAAAACCTTTATTAGAAAAAGAAGGCGTAAAACTAGAAGTGACGACTTACACAGATTACGTGCTACCTAACAAGGCGTTGGAAAGTGGCGATATCGATGCCAACTATTTCCAACATGTGCCGTTCTTTAATGAAGCGGTGAAAGAAAATGATTATGACTTTGCGAATGCAGGTGCGATTCATTTAGAACCAGTTGGGCTTTACTCGAAAAAATACAAATCGTTACAAGAAATTCCTGATGGTTCAACGATTTACGTTAGCTCTTCCGTTTCAGATTGGCCACGTGTTTTAACTATCTTAGAAGATGCTGGTTTAATCACGCTGAAAGAAGGGGTAGACCGGACAACTGCCACTTTTGATGACATTGATAAAAACACTAAAAAGTTGAAATTCAATCATGAAAGTGATCCAGCAATCATGACCACTCTTTATGACAATGAAGAAGGGGCTGCGGTTTTAATTAACTCAAACTTTGCCGTGGATCAAGGATTAAATCCGAAAAAAGATGCGATTGCTTTAGAAAAAGAAAGTTCACCTTATGCCAACATTATTGCGGTTCGTAAAGAAGACGAAAACAATGAAAATGTAAAAAAATTAGTCAAAGTGTTACGTAGCAAAGAAGTCCAAGATTGGATTACGAAAAAATGGAACGGTGCCATTGTTCCAGTCAATGAATAAAGAGAAAAAGACAAAACGATAAAAACTTGAGGTCGGGACAGGAGTGTTAAGCTTCAAGAAATAAGAAGAAAGTTCTGAAAGAGGCTTTTTGTCTCTCACGAACGTCCAGCTTATTTCCGAAGAAGCTGTTCCTGTCCCGTTGTTTATTTAAAATTTTAGGGCTAGGCAGATAAATCATGTTGATTTACCTGCCTAGTCTAAGGTTTTTTCTTTTAAAAAAAGACCATTAATGGTAAAGTTACAAGGAATTTCTTAATTATCAGGAAAATTCAGGGACTATGCATAGGCATTTCCATTAGTTATTGTTATAATAATTAAGATAGATTTTTTGGAATGGAGGGAAAAAGATGTTACGTTTTTTTCCGCAAAAAAATAAATATGTAGAAGAAGCAAGTCAGTACGCCTTTGATAAAGAAGGCCAAATCCCGCAGCACATTGCCATTATTATGGACGGAAATGGCCGGTGGGCACAGAATCGAAGACTACCGAGAATTGCTGGACATAAAGAAGGCATGGATACGGTCAAAAAAATAACGAAGCATGCCAGTCATTTAGGCGTTAAAGTTTTAACACTTTATGCATTTTCAACGGAAAATTGGAAGAGACCAACAGATGAAGTCAATTTCTTAATGCAATTGCCTGTTGATTTTTTTGATACATTCGTACCGGAATTAATTAAGGAAAATGTTAAAGTCAATGTAATGGGCTACCAAGAGTTTCTACCAAGTCATACGCAAGATGCCGTTAAGCGAGCCATTGAGCAAACCAAGGATAACACGGGCATGGTTTTAAACTTTGCTTTAAACTATGGGGCGCGTGCGGAGCTACTAACTGCCATGAAACAGATTGCTGCAGAGGTTTCAGAAAAAACATATACGGCAGATGAGATTACAGAAGAAACAATCGCAGATCACTTAATGACTGGCTTTTTACCCACGGAACTTCGTGATCCAGAATTGTTGATTCGAACAAGTGGTGAAGAGCGAATTAGTAATTTCTTGTTATGGCAAATTGCTTATAGCGAGTTGTTTTTTACAAAAGCATTATGGCCTGATTTTTCAGGGGACACTTTAGAAACTGCGATTGCTTCTTTCCAAAATCGTAATCGCCGTTTTGGGGGTCTAAAAGAAATTACAGAAACAGAAGGGAGCGATCCGCAGTGAGACAACGTGTCATCACAGCTATCGTCGCATTAGTCATCTTTATTCCAATTATCTGGTATGGTGGTTTTGCAGTTGAGATTGCCGCTGTTGCTTTGGCAGTAGTCGGCGTGTACGAGTTATTCCGTATGAAGGGACTAACATTATTAAGTTTTGAAGGTGTTTTATCAGCATTAGGGGCCGTTTTTTTAGTTATCCCAACAATTAAGTGGTTAAACTTTTTACCAGAAATGCAAACAAATTTCATTTTATTTTATGTCACTGTGATGTTGTTGTTAGGTGCTTCGGTGATTTCTAAAAATACATATACGATTGAAGAAGCTGGCTTCCCAGTTATTGTCAGTTTATATGTAGGGATGGGGTTCCAGAACTTTATTAGTGCCCGTTCCGCAGGTTTTGAAGTCTTGTTATTTGCTTTATTTATTGTCTGGGCAACGGATATTGGTGCATATCTAGTGGGGCGCCGATTTGGTCGTCATAAATTGATGCCCGATGTCTCACCTAACAAGACAATCGAAGGCGCACTCGGTGGTATTTTATCAGCCGTCATTATAGCAGCGTTGTTTTTAGTTTTCACAGCTAATAAAGGGCTATTTCCTTATCCGATGCCGGTGATGCTCGTATTGACGGTTCTATTTTCTATAGTGGGGCAATTTGGTGATTTGGTTGAATCTTCTATCAAACGTCATTATGGCGTGAAAGACTCTGGTAACATCTTGCCAGGTCATGGCGGTATTTTAGATCGTTTTGATAGTTTATTATTTGTTTTCCCAATTATGCACTTATGCGGATTATTTTAAATTGATCAAAAGAATTTAAAAAATAAGATAAGTAAAAAACCAGAAGATAGACTCTTCTGGTTTTTTGCTGTTTATTGGGATAATGTGTGAAACACCGACAGGGTATGTATGAGATAAGTTTAATTTTAAACAACTCTTTAATTGACAATAGCCTTCTCTTTGAAGAGAAGGCTATCTAACGAATCAATATTATTATTTTAAAGTTGGATCAGACTATTTCTAGTATTCAAGTATTTTTCATTTAAGCGATGTATTCCCTACCTCTAATACATCCTTGTATCTCTCTAGACACGCCAGTTTTGAATAAAATCATCAAAACAATTGAATGGTTCGTTTAAAAATATTTTTCGTGTTCTAATTATTATAACATAAAACTAGTCAACTGACCACTAGTTGACTAGTTCGTAAGTTCTCCAGATAAATAGACAGCCGTTTTCCGCCGACTGTCTAAGATTAAGATAGATTTGTAAAGAAGTGAATAAATGCTTCCTACCATCTCTTTATAACATGAGGAAAAGAAAACTGCAAAAGATAGCTGTATTTTTTTTAAAAAAGATCAGCTGGTTTCCGCCAGCTGATCATCCGTTGAAAAGAGATATAAAGAAGTGAATAAAGCTTGCTTTACCTCTATTTTATACCATGTTTTGATTTAAATAACTATTCAGCATTAGTTATACTTAAATAATAAATATGTATACGAATTTATTATTTTGAGGTATAGTCATAGAGAAAAGAGGGAACATCTATGAAAAAATTTTGTTTAAGTTATAGCTCTGGTAAAGATTGTTTATTGGCGATGGATCGATTGGTACAAGCAGGAAATCAGCCAGTTGCGTTAGTGACAACATTAAGTGATGAAATTAATCGTTCTTGGTTTCACGGTGTACCAATCTCCGTCTTAGAAGCAGCAGCCGAAGCGTTAGATTTACCACTTGTTATAACACATAACAATGAAACAAATTACACAGAAAAAGTGGTTGAGGCACTGCATGAAGCCAAAATATTGGGTGCAGAAACGGTTTGTTTTGGTGATATAGATATTGAACAAAATGGTGCTTGGGATCGTCAAGTGGCATTAAGCGCTGGACTTGAACCACATCTACCTCTTTGGCAGGAAAATCGCGAAGCACTTGTGAAAGAATTCTTGGCAAAAGGGTACACAGCGATTATCAAAACGGTCAGCAAAGAGGCAGGCATTCCAATAAAATTTTTAGGGGAACCGTTAGATGACACATTTATCACGTACCTTAAAGAACATCAACTAGATATTTGCGGAGAAAACGGGGAGTATCATACGTTGGTAATTGACGGTCCACTATTTAAAAAGAGGCTCAGTTATCGCACTTCAGGAATTTATGAAAGTCCTTATGCCTATTCTTTGATTATTGATGCTTAAATGAAAGTAAAAGGGCACAACCAGCCACTTTTTCTAGGGATATGCTATAATTAGCTTAAGAAAAGTAGAGAAAGTGAGTGGTTAATTATGGAAGAAACTGTCTTTTTTAATTTAGGGAATGCCCTTGCTTCAAAAAGAGATCAAAAAGAATTAATTAAAGAAGCCCAAATTGCGAAAGATACTCGAAAGATTCCAGGAAAACTAATTATCGTTGAAGATGAAGAAAATGGTACCCATATTTTATTTGAATTAGCTGATCAAACAGAACCGTCTGATGAAACAAAAGAATTCAAAGTGAAAAAAGTGATTGATTAATTAAATAAGCAACGAATTTTTCTAAATTCGTTGCTTTTATATATTTTTTTACACAAATGATACAAAAAGCATATCAAAATCAAATAAATGATTAGTATACTTGAAGAAACAAATAGGAAGCAAAGCCAACGTTTTGAGGTGTTCTTTCATGGAAAATCGAGGAATTTTATTTGATAAAGATGGTACGTGTATTCGTTTTGACACTCTTTGGCAAGCAGGTTTGAAGGCTTGTTTTGAAACACTAAGTATGTTAGCTCCTCATCATTCAGCAGAAATAAAAAAGATATTAGCTATTCAGGAGCAACGTTTTTTGCAAAAACATTTACTTGATGAAGTCCTTTATCAGGAACTGTTTCAGGAATTGGCGCAGTTTGAGGAATTAGTCGAACAGGGAGTCAGCAGTCGATGGCTGGAGCAATTTTTTTATGATTATTTACGAAAAAATCTGAAAAAGATTGAACCAATTGGCGATTTAAAACAGTTATTTCTTGAGCTGAAACGGAAGAACTATAAAATTGGATTAGCAACTTCAGATACTCTGCCAGCGACTATGTTGATTATGGAATCTCTTGGTTTAACAGAAATGTTTGATTTTATTGCGACAGGAGAACGTTATTTACCGAAACCAGATGCGGACATGCTCCAAGCCTTTTGTCAGTCATGTCAATTGAAGCCGACAGAAGTAATTATGGTGGGTGATTCGCTCGTGGATGTTTTCATGGGAACTTGTCATGGCAAAGCAGGAATTGGTGTTTTAACAGGCAACTGTCAGTCAATTGATTTTGAAAAGTTTGAAGTAGCTTATTTTCGTGATATCCATGAAATACCCTATCAAGAATTATGGGAAAATACCAAGAATAAAAAAGTCCTGAAAAGATGATGAGTCTTTTCAGGACTTTTTTATTAATCTAATTGAAGCAATTGCTGTTTCTTTTGTTGAAATTCTTCTATTAGAATTCCTTAATCAACTAACAGTTTTAAATTTCTTAATTCAGTCATTACGTCTTCAATAGCGCTAGATGATTTTTTTGTGAATCAGATAGCTTTGGTTCAATCAGTTGGTCTTTATCACTCTTTATAGGAGTGAACATTTCTTCGAAAAATCTAAAAACTTCGACCGCCACCACCGAATGTGCCGCCGCCAGTTGAGTGGGTGGTGCTACCGCCACCGCCCATGCCGCCACTGCCGCCATTATTTTTAGGAATACGACGAGTAGTGATGAAAGAGTTGGTTAACTGGTCTGTGCGGGAGGTTAAGTTTAACGTTGTTTTTTCCCTAAAAGGATATTGATAACTTGAAAATTTTAATTGGTATTTAGAAATATTGATGCCTAAGAAGACCAAACTGAGTATCAGCGCAGCAGCAAAAGCAATTACCATTTCCAGCGGGGTAATGACTTTATAACGGGTAATTTTACCTGTTTCGCTGTCCACACGATAGTGCCCCCCAGGAACCCCTTTGTCAACAAACGCTTGAGTTTCCTGAACAAAGGTTTGAGCAGCCGCGAAATAATTTCCTTGTCTCATCCCATCCATTACTTTATCTAAGGTATCATCAATTCGTGCATCCGTCATATAATCAATCATGTTTCCAGAAGTAGAGATGTAGACTTTCCGTAAGTCCATATCAATGAGAAAAAGAATCGCATTTTGGTCCTTGCCAACTTTATTTAAAAGATAATGATCTGCATATTCTTGTTCATCGCCATAGGTATTGTTATTTGTGGTCACAATAAAGACAGAGGCTTTTGTTTTTTCTTCTAAAGGTTGTATTTCTTGTTTTAGTTGGTTAGTTTGATCAGGTGTCAGTAATTGTGCGCCGTCATCAATTGAATTTTCAGCCGCCGAAACGGGCAGGGCAAGTCCAAAGGCCAGAAGTATTAGGAAAAAAATAGGTAAAAGTCGTTTTTTCATAGGAAATACCCTCCTAATAAAAAGAGTGCTAAGAGGCCAGCGAAAATGCCTAACGTCGCTAGCCCTAAACGAGTGTAACTAATTGGAAGCACACCGCTTACTTTGCCTGTTTGTCCATTCATGGCGTAATAATAAACTTTTTTTGATTGTTCCTGACTACGATAGGTAACTAACCAAATTGGCAAAAGCATATAATGGTTAGTTTCTTGGTTTAGAGAAATATCCGTGCGAACATTTGTTAACGTAGTATAACCAGAAGCAGAGTCCCGTAACAATGATTCCGAATAATCTTGTAATTCTTGTTGGACGTGTTTTTTGATTGCTTCATATTCAATATCGCGTTTTTCTGCTTGGAAACCTGCTAGGTATTGGCTTTTGAACGGCACTGCTTGATCAATTAAAAATGGTTGAACGCCTTCCACCATTTTTTGTTGGACGTTTTTTGACAAGGCATTTTTAACTAATTCTTTAAAAGATAATTTTCCTGAACGCCCTACATTGAAACGTTTTGTTTCGGTGTATTCAATATCACCTACGCGCCAAATGCGAATACTTGTGCCAGTAGCTTGGAGTTGTCCGTCGACTTCTGCATCAACGACCCAATAGGGGAAATAAACTCCAGTTAATTTATCGATTTGATTTTTGCTGAAAAAATCTCGAGGAATGAACCATTTTTTCTTGGTCCAAGCGAGAAATTTTTCAATCGCTTCGTCTTTTTCAATTGTAAAAGGTAAGACGTTTTCTGGTAAAAATTCGCCACTTAATCGACCAGCCAAGACAACTGGATTATGGCAATAATAACAGTAAGTGGCTGCCGTTGTCGCATCGGTGACAATTTGAGCGCCACAGCTTGGACAATTAAAAATTTCCATTGTGCCTGCATCTGTAGTTGTTTCCTTCTCAGTGGTCTCTGTTTGTTGCGTAGTAGAGGATTCTTCTTCCGCCGTGAAAGTCAAATTTTCCTCGGCAGTCGTTGTTGAGGGTTTCTCTAAATGCGCCTCATGTTGCTGTTGCTCATAACGAGTCACTTCTTCTTCCGTGTAAATATTTAAACAATATTCACAATGAAATTTTTGGTCTTTGGGATTAAATAAGAGCGGGCCGCCACAGTTGGGGCATTTATGGGTAAATGTTGTTTCCATTGCAACCGTCCTTTCTAATAGAGTGAGTAAATAACAGGAATCTGATTCAAAGAAAAAGGGTAGACTTGTGCCTGACCCTTTTCTTTAATTGTTCACTACTTGCTTATAAAGGAACCCCTTGGAATGGTTTACCACAATGTGGACAGAACTTAGGAATACCATTACTTAAGTCAACAATTTCGCTACATTCACTACATTTCATTTCTAATTTTGGTTTCTCATTCGTTGGTTTTGGTGTACCACAGTTTGAGCAAAACTTCCCAGTGTTTTCAGTCCCACATTGTGGGCAAGTCCAAGTATCTGTAGCTCCTTGTGCATTTTGCTGGTTTTGTTTTTCCTGCATTTGTTGTTGGTTTGTTTGAGACGCTTGCGCAAAGTAGTTACCATTCGCATTCATGCCCATACCAACGCCCATAAAGCCGCTCATAGCGCCACCTTCATTTTTACCAGCAGCCTCCATACCACGAGCCAAGGAACCTTGAACATAGCCTTCACGAACACCTGGATCGCTGAGCATTGCTCCTTCATTTCGCATGTTGATTAATTTTGTTGAATCATCTGTATAAGAAATGCTCGCAACTGCTACAGAAACAATTTCCATACCGCGATTGGTACGCCAATCCTCATCGAGTGCCGTTTGCATATATTTGCTTAATTCAACACTTTTTGAAGGAACATAAGAAATACGTTGCCCATCAGCAGACATTTGATTGATTGCTGCTTGCAATGCTGTAATGAACTCTGCTAAATATTGTTCATTAATATCATTAATATCTACTTGTGTTTGATTTTTAGGAATCGCATTAGTATAAAATAGCAAAGGATCTGTAATTTTAATTGAGTAATTTCCGTGTGCACGTAAGAAAAGTTCGGCATTATAAAAATTATCAAAATAGTTTAATGGTGCAGGTGTTCCAAATTTAATGCCTTTAATTTCTTGCAAGTTAATATAAAAAACTTGTTGTTTTTGTGGAGTTACACCACCAAACTTGAAACGACTGAAGGTCTCAGCAATCGCATCTTTTAAAGAACCGTTAAACATTGAAGGCGCAGAATCATTTTTAACTGTATAGTAGCCTTCTTCAGCAGTGTAATCGATGATTTTTCCACCATCAACAAGAAGCATCATCATGTTGGGATAGACATGTACAACAGAACCATCTGTTAAAACATCTTCCGTTCCTTTACGATTAGAACCACGTTTATCATCTTTACGTACAAAAACACCATTTGTCATGACGGTTGTGTCGCCCATATTATCAGGTTCAATAACCTCTAGCCATTGATCGGCCAAGCCACCGCCAACTGAACTTGTTGCTGCTTTAATAAGTCCCATGTTCATTCCTCCTAATAAAAAACTAATTGTTACAGCTAGTATACCACACAATGAATGCAGAGAAATCCAACGAAAGCCTGATGAAATGGAAAAATTTGATCAAACTTTATTAAGAAATTAAAAAAAGTCTAGGTGAAACACAAGCATTTTAAAAAAAGTTACGTATAATAGAAGAAAAGACATATTATATAGTTAGGGGATTATTGAATGGAACGAAGCAATCGTAATAAAAAATCTTCAAAAAAACCACTTATTCTTGGTGTTTCTGCCTTGGTTCTAATCGCTGCTGCCGGTGGCGGGTATTATGCTTATAGTCAATGGCAAGCCAAACAAGAATTAGCCGAAGCGAAGAAAACAGCTACTACATTTTTAAACGTATTGTCAAAACAGGAATTTGATAAGTTACCGTCCGTTGTTCAAGAAGCTAGCTTAAAGAAAAATGGCTATGATACTAAATCTGTTGTTGAAAAATACCAAGCAATTTATTCAGGGATTCAAGCAGAAGGGGTCAAAGCTAGTGATGTTCAAGTCAAAAAAGGGAAAGACAACCAATACACATTTACCTATAAATTATCGATGAGCACTCCTTTAGGCGAAATGAAAGATTTGTCTTATCAATCAAGTATCGCCAAAAAAGGGGATAACTACCAAATCGCTTGGAAGCCGTCTTTAATTTTTCCAGATATGTCAGGAAATGATAAAATTTCGATTCAAGTAGATAATGCCAAACGTGGAGAAATTGTCGATCGTAATGGTAGTGGGCTAGCAATTAACAAAGTGTTTGACGAAGTGGGCGTAGTGCCTGGCAAACTCGGTTCTGGCGCAGAAAAAACAGCCAATATTAAAGCTTTTAGTGATAAGTTCGGCGTTTCTGTTGATGAAATCAATCAAAAGTTAAGCCAAGGGTGGGTCCAAGCAGACTCCTTTGTACCAATCACAGTTGCTTCTGAACCAGTTACAGAATTACCAACAGGGGCTGCGACAAAAGATACAGAGTCACGTTATTATCCGCTGGGGGAAGCAGCTGCGCAATTAATCGGGTATACGGGTACCATTACTGCAGAAGATATTGAAAAAAATCCAGAGTTAAGTAGTACGGGCGTAATTGGTAAAACTGGCTTAGAACGAGCGTTTGATAAAGAATTAAGAGGGCAAGATGGTGGCTCACTAGTTATTTTAGATGACAAAGAGAATGTCAAAAAAGCTTTACAAACCAAAGAGAAAAAAGATGGTCAAACGATTAAATTAACGATTGACAGTGGCGTACAACAACAAGCCTTCGCTATATTTGACAAACGCCCTGGTAGTGCGGTCATTACCGATCCTCAAAAAGGCGATTTATTAGCAACGGTTAGTTCACCTTCGTATGATCCTAATAAAATGGCCAATGGCATTTCTCAAAAAGAATATGATGCTTACAATAACAACAAAGATTTACCATTCACAGCACGTTTTGCGACAGGCTATGCACCAGGCTCTACCTTTAAAACAATTACCGGTGCCATTGGTTTAGATGCAGGGACATTGAAGCCAGATGAAGAGCTAGAAATTAATGGCTTGAAATGGCAAAAAGATAAATCTTGGGGCGGCTATTTTGCGACACGTGTAAAAGAAGCAAGTCCAGTAAATCTGCGTACCGCTTTAGTTAATTCAGATAATATTTATTTTGCCCAACAAACATTACGTATGGGGGAGGACAAATTTAGAGCGGGTCTTAATAAATTCATTTTCGGTGAGGAACTAGATTTACCAATTGCCATGACGCCTGCTCAAATTTCAAATGAAGATAAATTTAATTCTGAAATTCTTTTAGCAGATACGGGCTACGGTCAAGGCCAATTGTTAATTTCGCCAATCCAGCAAGCTACCATGTATAGTGTTTTCCAAAATAATGGAACATTAGTCTATCCAAAACTAGTTTTAGATAAAGAAACAAAGAAAAAAGACAATGTAATCAGCGCCAACGCAGCGAATACAATTGCCACAGATCTTTTAGGTAGTGTGGAAGATCCTTCAGGTTATGTTTATAATATGTACAATCCGAACTTCTCGTTGGCTGCCAAAACAGGAACAGCTGAAATAAAAGATAAACAAGATACAGATGGCAAAGAAAACAGTTTCCTTCTAACGTTAGATCGTAGTAACAATAAATTCTTAACAATGATTATGGTTGAAAATTCAGGAGAAAATGGTTCTGCAACAGATATCAGTAAACCATTAATTGATTACTTAGAAGCAACCATTAAATAAAAAGAGAAAATGAACGAAACGAGGTTTCTGTAAAAAGAAACCTCGTTTTCCCTTTTTAGAAAAAGGAAAGTGTGCTACAATGAAGCGACTAAATTGTAGAAGGAAAGGGATTCGTGTGCGAATTTTAGCAATAGATACATCTAACCAAACATTGAGTATTGCTGTGTGTGAAAATCAAAAAATTCTGGGAAGTTATACAGCAACGGTTAAAAGAAATCATAGCTTAACATTAATGCCGGCAATTGACTATTTGATGAGTCAATTGAACTTGGCGCCAACGGCAATTGATCGTTTTGTCGTAGCAGAAGGACCTGGATCATACACTGGTTTACGTTTAGGCGTGACAACTGCCAAAACATTGGCCTATACTTTAAAGAAAGAGCTAGTAGGCATTTCCAGTCTACAAACGTTAGCTGCCAATTGTGTTGGGCAAACCGGTTTAGTTGTGCCTCTTTTTGATGCGCGTCGTAAAAACGTCTATGCTGGTGCTTATCGGTTTGTCGATGGCGTGTGGCAAAATGAGTTACCGGACCAACATATTTCACTGCGGGAGTTATTAGAACAACTAAAAAATGAACCAAATCTTTTTTTTGTTGGTGAAGATGTTGAAAAATTCACTGAAGAAATAGCTCAAATCATTCCTCATGGGGAAATTTGTGATGTCCCACAATGGCAAATTCCTAATGCCGCAGTTTTGGCTGCGTTAGGCAGTGTAGCTGAGCCTGTTGAAAATGTTCATGGGTTCTTACCTGCGTATTTGAAAAAAGTAGAAGCGGAAGAAAATTGGTTGAAGACACACACGCCTAATGGAGAAAGCTATGTGGAAAAACTTTAATTTTGTGACAAAATACTTTACAAAAAGACGGCAACGGTATATAACTAAAACCATTGCAATGAACCAACAAGAATTTCAATTGCGTGAAATCACCTACCAAGATATTAAGGATTTACTAGCAATTGAACGTGAAGTTTATGCTGGGGAACTTCCTTGGACGATGTCTGCTTTCATGGCAGAACTTGGCTCAAAAGCGCCGCATCTCTATTTGTTAGCGGCAATTAACGGAAAAACAGTTGGCTTTATTGGCTGTCGGATTCAAGGAACGGATGCACACATTACGAATGTCGCTGTTCACACAGCATACCAAGGCTTAGGTTTAGGTCGTTCTTTAATAGAAGAAACGCGAATTTTTGCCAAGAAAAATCGTTGTGAAACCTTATCGCTAGAAGTACGAATGAGTAATGTTAAAGCCCAACGTTTATATCGGAAAATTGGCTTTGCCTCACAAACGGTGAAAAAAGGCTATTATGACGAAAATAATGAAGACGCACTAGAAATGATAATTGATTTAAAAGAAGAGTGAAGAAAAAATGTTAGTAACAAAAAAAGAAATATCTGTAGCAAATATTGGTGAAGAATTATGGCGTTTTAGTAATTCTTCTTATACAACTGGCTCCCCTTGGACAGAAACACAATTCGCGGAAGATTTTGCTCAGGAAAATAGCGAATATCTTTTTTTAGTTGAAAATGGCCAGTGGTTAGGTTATATTGCCTATCATTTTATTTTAGATGAAGCAGAAATTAGTCACGTTGTTGTGAATGGTCAGAAACAACACCAAGGAATTGGTTGTCAATTAATGAAAGCTTTTAAAGAATATGTTAAAAGTCGTGACATTACACAAATTTTCTTAGAGGTCAGAGAATCGAATACATTAGCTCAAAAACTTTATGAGAAAACAGGTTTTCGGAAAGTAGCTGTTCGAAAAAATTATTATAAAGAACCTCAAGAAAATGCCTTTGTAATGTGTGCGAAATTAAGGAAGGAAGCCCAATGACAATTTTTACAAAAGAACGTAAATTATTATTAGCTGTGGAAAGTAGCTGTGATGAAACAAGTGTGGCTGTCATTGAAGATGGCGACAAAATTCTTTCCAATATTGTAGCTTCGCAAATTAAGAGTCATCAACGTTTTGGTGGAGTCGTTCCGGAAGTTGCGAGTCGTCATCATGTCGAACAAGTGACGATCTGTATTGAAGAAGCATTAACAGAAGCAAAAGTCACACCAGAAGAGCTTAGTGGTGTTGCTGTGACCTATGGACCTGGGTTAGTCGGTGCTTTATTAATAGGTCTTTCTGCAGCAAAAGCATTTGCTTGGGCGCACCAATTACCACTTATTCCAGTCAATCATATGGCTGGGCACATTTATGCTGCCCGTTTTGTGGCACCGCTCGAATTTCCATTGATGGCCTTACTCGTTAGTGGAGGACATACGGAATTGGTCTACATGAAAGAAGATGGCTCTTTCGAAATTGTTGGTGAAACACGTGATGATGCAGCTGGTGAAGCGTATGATAAAGTCGGACGTGTGTTAGGATTGCCTTATCCTAGTGGCAAAGAGATTGATGCTTTGGCCCATGAAGGCACAGATACCTATCAATTTCCACGGGCGATGCTAAAAGAGGATAACTATGACTTTAGTTTTAGTGGCTTAAAAAGTGCGTTTATTAACACGGTTCATAATGCAGAGCAACGTGGTGAAGCACTGTCTACAAAGGATTTAGCCGCAAGTTTTCAGGCGAGTGTGGTGGAAGTGTTGGTGACTAAAACCATTCGTGCTTGTCAAGAATATCCTGTTAAACAATTGCTAATCGCTGGGGGCGTTGCTGCGAATCAAGGATTACGAGAAGCAATGAGACATGCAATCAGTGAGCAATTACCAGAAGTGACATTACTTATTCCGCCATTAAAACTTTGTGGGGATAACGCGGCGATGATTGGCGCTGCCGCTTTTATCGAAGCTGAAAAGAATCATTTTGCTTCGTATAACTTAAATGCAGAACCTGGCGTTAGTTTTATGACAATTAGTGAAGAAGGCTAGCCAGCTAGACAAAAATTTGCTATAATGAAGCCAGTTTAACAATGACATTCGATGATAAAGAGAGTACTTATTTCAACGTCAGCTTAGCGATCTTGGGAAGGTGGGAGCCAAGAGTGATCGGAATGAGGAAGCGCACTTTTAGAATTCTGCTGAAAGCAGACGGCAATCACCGTTATCGATGAAGCAGGTCTATCCAAGTAGTATAGACAATTAGAGTGGTACCGCGGGTAAATTCTCGTCTCTGACAAAACAAATTATTTTGTTTTGTCAGAGACGTTTTTGTTTTTTTAATACTTACAAATTAATCAGGAGGGTTCTTATGAACAACAAAGAAATCGTAGCAAAAGCGTTACATGATGTTTTAAATGAAGAATTAACGATGGATCAAATCGAACAATTATTGGAAAATCCTAAATCTGTTGATCATGGAGATGTTGCTTTTCCAGCCTTTTCATTAGCTAAAATTTATCGTAAAGCACCACAACAAATTGCAGCAGAATTAGCAGAAAAAATTGATGGCACAAATTTTGAAAAAATTGAAGTGGTAGGACCTTATTTAAACTTTTTTATGAATAAAGAAGCAGTCAGTCAAGCTGTCATTGGCGCAGTAGTCAAAGAAAAAAATAATTACGGAAACAGTACCTTTGGCAATAATGGCAATGTTCCTATTGATATGTCTTCACCAAACATTGCTAAACCAATTTCTATGGGACACTTACGTTCTACGGTAATCGGGAATTCAATTGCCTTTATTTTAGAAAAAATTGGATATCAGCCAATTCGGATTAACCATTTAGGTGACTGGGGTACACAGTTTGGTAAGTTAATTGTAGCTTATAAAAAATGGGGTTCTGAAGAAGCAGTCCGCCAACAACCAATTAATGAATTATTGCGCTTATATGTGCAATTTCATGAAGAAGCAGAAGAAAAACCAGAATTAGAAGACGAAGCACGTGCCTGGTTTAAAAAATTAGAAGAAGGAGACCAAGAAGCCAATGAATTATGGAAATGGTTCCGTAGCGAGTCTCTAAAAGAATTTGATAAAATCTATTCCATGTTAGAAGTTGAATTTGATTCTTATAATGGCGAAGCCTTTTATAATGATAAAATGGATGAAATTGTTACTTTATTAGAAGAAAAACATTTATTAACAGAAAATCAAGGTGCAGAAATTGTTGATTTGACAGAATATAATTTAAATCCAGCACTTATTCGTAAATCAGATGGTGCGACGTTATATATTACACGAGATTTAGCCGCTGCGCTTTACCGTAAACGGACGTATGATTTTGCCAAATCACTTTATGTAGTCGGCAACGAACAAAGCAATCACTTCAAACAATTAAAAGCAGTCTTGAAAGAACTAGGGTTTGACTGGTCAGATGATATGGAACACATTCCGTTTGGTTTAATTACTCAAGGCGGTAAAAAATTATCCACACGTAAAGGGAAAATCGTTTTATTAGAAGAAGTATTGAATGAAGCTGTTACTTTAGCAGGAAATCAAATTAACGAGAAAAACCCAGACTTAGCAAATCGTGAAGAAGTGGCGAAACAAGTAGGTGTAGGTGCAGTTATTTTCCATGACCTTAAAAATGATCGTCTAAATAATTTCGATTTTGTATTAGATGAAGTTGTTCGTTTTGAAGGTGAAACTGGGCCATATGTTCAATATACGCATGCTCGTGCGATGAGTATTTTACGTAAAGCAAACTTTACACCAGATGCTACACAACGTTATGCACTAAATGACAAGGATAGCTGGGAAGTCGTGAAGTTGTTACAAAAATTCCCTGAAACTGTGATGCAAGCTGCTGAAAAATATGAACCATCTGTTATTGCAAAACATAGCATTCATTTAGCACAAGCGTTCAACAAATATTATGCCCATGTTCGGATTTTGGATGAAGATGATCAAAAAGAGGCACGCTTAGCGTTAGTTTATGCAGTAGCTACTGTTTTAAAAGAAGATTTACGTTTACTAGGATTACATGCACCAGAAGAAATGTAGAAGTTTTTGTGAAAATTTTGCTACGTTGAACGCTAAACTTATTAAGCAAATATTAAAGTTAAGTTACAGATTGAGAAATTCATAGTAATTAAATAGCTGGGGTGCTATACTCGAGTCAAGTTATAAAAGGATTAGAAAAGGTGGCACCCAATTATATGACAGAAAAATGGCGTGAAGACGAAGAATATCTTTCTTATGTAGAAGATTTATTAGCAACCGAAGAAGTCCAAAAATTAGCAGAATACACACAACATATGCATTCAACTCGTTTAGAACATTCAATTAGTGTTTCCTATCATAGCTATAAATTAGCAAAGCGTTGGAACGGCAATGCTCGTGCCACAGCTCGTGCTGGTTTATTACATGATTTGTTTTACTATGATTGGCGTACAACAAAGTTTGACGAAGGCTCTCATGCCTATGTTCATCCACGAATTGCAGCCAAAAATGCTGAAAAAATTACAGAGTTGTCTGATTTAGAACGAGACATTATTATTAAACATATGTGGGGTGCAACTATTGCACCACCAAAATACAAAGAAAGTTACATTGTAACCTTTGTTGACAAATATTGTGCTGTGAAAGAAGCGGCGTTGCCGATGACGACAGCCATGAAAACCAAATGGCGTCAGTATTTTGGCCAACAGTCAATCTAAAAAAAGCTTATCCGTAAGGATAAGCTTTTTTTGTTTGACGTTGACTAAAAAGTCTAGCATTCATCTATTTAAAATAAATATTAAAAGTAATTTTGTTCTGTTAATTTCTTTTGAGCGTATCGAAAGACTGCTTCTTGATTTTCAGTTGTTAACTGTTTGTAAATGTTCATAATATTGGTTGGGACAACAAATGGTGTTTCTTCCGTTTCAGGAATACCTAAGATTTCAAGAGGTGATACATCTAAAACTTTAGATAAGGCGATAATCTTATCTCTCCCCATATTCTCAATCATTCCAGTTTCCCATTTCCTGACGGTACTTTTTCCGACACCAACAAAATTTCCAACTTGTTCTAATGTAAGATTTTTCTCTATCCGTTTTTGCTTTAAAAAATTCTCTTTCAAAAAAATCACCTCCGTAAGAACATTCTAGCATAAAAAGTGTCGCAAAAGAAACATGTTTTTTTGAAAGTGGATATAACGAATATAACAAAAAAATTATTCATTTTTAATGATATTGACGTCTTTTTCACAAGATGATATAATTCATGTGTCTTATTAGACACATGAATGGTAAAAAAGGGAGAGAGTAGAATGGAATCAAATTTAATTCATTCAAAGTTGAGAATGAAAGGAAAAAATGTTGAATGGTTGGCAAATGAAATGACTGCATATGGGCAACCAATATCCGCTTCAACCATTTACAAAAAATTAAAAGGAGAAGTTGTTTTCAAAGCAGCGGATATTAAATTGATTTCACAGTTGTTGGATTTGAAGAATGAAGAAATCATGGCTATTTTTTTTAGTGAATCGGTGTCCAAAAAGACACAAGTTGATATTGAAAGGATTGTGATGAATGAAAAAAATTATTAATAAGTTATTTTCGCTTTGTTTAATTATCATTATTATTATAGGCTCTAATACAAGTATTATTTCTTATGCGATGGACAATGAAAGTGGAACGCAAATTCGGTCCATAGCTGTGGAGTATCCAGAGAATAAAACGGAAATTGTAGCGACAAAAGATTGGGCAACGGTTTCCTTGTCATTATTAATTTCTAAATTAGCAACGGGAGAGACGCTGACGTTAAAAATGGATAGTGAAAAATATTCCTATTCAATGATGCCTTTTGAAATTAGTGATGGGCTTCGAGTGACTCCAAATGATGATGGAACATGGACGATTCAAGCGTTGCAAAATATTGTAGACTATTCAGCAGATTTAGAATTAAAATTACGATACAATCAAAATTTGTCAGAAAATTTCGAAGACAAAGTGACTTTTACTTTTGGAGATTCACAAAAAGTTGCAATGATTAACATTGGGCAATACGTTGAGAAAGTTCCAGAAACCGAGCTTGTTCGGAAAGTTCCTTTAGGTTTTACGCCAGAAGGAAGAGTCGCTTGGGTCATCTATTTTAACTATAACCAAGCAGGACTTTCAGGTTCAGAAAAAACAACCTTTAAATTTTTGGATAATGTAGGTCCAAACCAAACTTTAGCTGTTGACAGTATTGCCGCGTATCTCACCAAGCAGCCTATTTTAGAAGTAAATGGTGAAATGATTCGGAATTTAGAACATGATGAATACAGTTATGATGCCAGTCAATTTTTCCAAAAATATGCTTCTGAATCTGGATTTAATTATGAAGCGGAGAAATTTGAAGGAATACCAACGGCCACGGGCAGTTATCTTTCTAATAAAAACGCCTATTATATTTATTTAGAAACAATTCCAAATGAAAATATTCCAAGTGATGCTTTGCTATCAAATTACACCTATATGCGTATTTCTAATGAGGGATTCGATGCTTGGGAAGATGAAGACATCGCTTATATCACGGCTGATGAAAATAGTGGAGGAACAGGTCAAGGTGGTGTTATTTTAGAAAAAATAGACGCAGAGACAGCTGAAGTGCTGCAAGGCGCTATTTTCAAACTTGTGAATAAAAAAACACAACAAGTTGTTCAAGAGAATTTAAGGACCAATCAATCTGGACAAATCCGTTTAGTTGGTTTAGAACCTGATCAATATGAATTAATTGAGGTTAAAGCACCACCCGGATATAAATTAGATACAACGCCAGTAGCATTTGAAATTAAAACAGGCCAAACTCAGACGATTCGTCTGAAAAAAGAAAATACACGTTTAGAAAATCAATTAAAAGTAGAAAAAGTAGATGAAAATAATGAGGCTAAGCGTTTAGCAGGTGCTGAGTTTTCGTTGTATGACCAAAAAGATAATCTAATAGCAAAAGGTGTCACGAATGAAAATGGCGAACTGTTATTTTCAAACTTATCACCTGATGGAGAATATTATTTAGTTGAAACGAAAGCGCCTACAGGTTATGAACTAGACGCTACTAAACATCCTATTTCATTTGCTGGAAAAGCCGACTACACTTTAACATATCGAGTGAAGAATACGCAGCAAGTACAAACTGGCTCTATTAAAATTGTCAAACAAGATAAAGACAGTAAAAAACGTTTAGCAGGCGCAGAATTTCAGTGGAAAGATACGGTGACAGGAAAAACAGAAACAGTGACAGTTGGAACAGACGGAACGGTCACAATTCCCAATTTAGCAGTCAATCGTACGTATGAACTTACGGAAACAAAAGCACCAGCAGGCTATGTACTAGATAAAACCGTGCACAAAGTCACTTTAACAAGTGCCCAAGCCAACAAAGTAGTGACTGTAACTGTTGACAATGTTGCGCAAAAAGGCTCCATCAAAATTGTTAAACAA
The DNA here is from genome assembly GCF_051712125.1 of Enterococcus sp. DIV1444a. Classification (NCBI taxonomy): domain Bacteria; kingdom Bacillati; phylum Bacillota; class Bacilli; order Lactobacillales; family Enterococcaceae; genus Enterococcus; species Enterococcus sp. DIV1444a. The sequence continues at coordinate 2,058,290 of NZ_JBIOOG010000001.1, read as the reverse complement.
GACAAAGAAAGTAAAAAACGTTTAGCAGGCGCAGAATTTCAATGGAAAGATACAGTAACAGGAAAAACAGGAGCAGTGACAGTTGGAACAGACGGAACGGTCACAATTCCCAATTTAGCAGTCAATCGTACGTATGAACTTACGGAAACAAAAGCACCAGCAGGCTATGTACTAGATAAAACCGTGCACAAAGTCACTTTAACAAGTGCACAAGCTAATAAAGTAGTGACTGTAACTGTTGACAATGTTGCGCAAAAAGGTAGTATAGCCATAATCAAAGTAGACAAGGATTCTAGAAAACGTTTGGCGGGCGCAGAATTTAAATGGCGTGACACGGTGACAGGAAAAGAAGGCACCGTCGTAGCTGATAAAAATGGTCAAGCGTTGATAACAGATTTACCTGTCAATCGTGTATACGAAATTACAGAAATCAAAGCACCAAACGGATATATCTTAAATAACAAGACCTACCGAGTTATCCTGACCACTAATTTTGCTGATAAGATTGGTTATTACACAATTGAAAATACAGCAAAAAAAGGTAGTTTAGCCATAATCAAAGTAGACAAAGATTCTAGAAAACGTTTGGCAGGCGCAGAATTTAAATGGCGTGACACGGTGACAGGAAAGGAAGGCACCGTTGTAGCTGACAAAAATGGTCAAGCATTGATAACGGATTTACCAGTCAATCGTGTATACGAAATTAAGGAAATCAAAGCACCAAACGGTTATATCTTAAATAACAAGACCTACCGAGTCAACTTAACTGCCAATTTTGCAGATAAGATTGGTTATTATACTATTGACAATGTTGCGCTACGTGCCAATTTAAAGTTAGTCAAACAAGATAGTTATTCAAAAAAACGTTTAGCAGGCGCACAATTTAGATGGCGCGACACAGTGAATGGCAATACAGGCATAGTGACAACGAATGCCAATGGTGAAGCAATTTTGTATAATTTTTCCGTCAATCGGGTTTATGAAATTACAGAAATCAAAGCGCCAAATGGTTATGTGCTAGATAAAACCGTGCATAGAGTTCTCTTACCAACAAATTATGCTGGTAAAACGTACACTTTTATAAAGAATAACCGTGCGCAACACGGTGCTATCAAAATTGTGAAACAAGATATGCACTCTAGAAAACGTTTAGCAGGCGCGCAATTTAAATTCAGAGACACAACCAATAATCACACAGAGACTTTTACAGCCAATAATAACGGGGAAGTGTTAATTCCTGGTTTAGCAGGAGATCGGGTCTATGAAATCACGGAAATCAAAGCGCCAAATGGTTATATTTTAGATAATCGCGTTCACCGTGTGGATTTACGCGGACAAGGAGGGAAAACCTATACTTTAATTGTCAATAATGAGGCGAAACGCGCTCATTTAAAACTGGCAAAACAAGATGTTGATACAAGAGTTCGCTTAGCAGGTGCACAATTTAGGTGGCGCGATACAGTAAATGGTAATACAGGCGTAGTGACAACGAATGCCAATGGCGAAACAACGTTGCATAATTTTTCAGTAAATCGTGTCTATGAAATTATAGAAATCAAAGCGCCAAATGGTTATATATTGGATAGAACCGTCCATCGGGTGTTATTACCAGCTAATTCAGCTGGCAGAACCTATACATTTACAAAAAACAACAAAGCAAACTATGGTGCTATTAAAATTATTAAACAAGATGTTGATTCAAAAGTACGTCTCTCAGGTGCTGTTTTTGAATGGAAAGATACGACAAATGGTTATACACAACGAGTGACAACAGGATGGGATGGCACGGCCACTATTAGTGGACTATCCGTCAATCGCGTGTATGAAATTAGAGAAATTCAGGCACCAACAGGTTATTCGAGGAACACGACACCAACACGTGTCAGTCTGACGCAAAATCATGCGGGTCAAACAATAGCAATTGTTCGAGAAAATAGAAGAATCCCGGTTTATAATCCACCGCCACCAACGTATTGGCCCACGTATGTCCCACCAGTCACTTACTATACGCCCCCTGTGTACTATAATCCACCGAGATATTATTATGGGGGATGTGTCATGGTTATCGTGGTGGTGTGTTGGTAAAAAACAAATAGAGAGAAAGGAGTATCTAATGAGTCAATCCGCTTTACCGAAACTTGGGGTAATTTCAACGGGCGCCCTTTTCGTGACTGATTTAATTGGTGTTATTCTAGTTTCAATCGTCACTTCATACATCCTATATCGTTATTTTTTGAAAAGAGGTCAAATTACATGATTTATTTGTATCAATTATACAAAGTAATTATGTTTATCTTTTTAACGTATTTATTTACAAGTTTATTTCTCAGTTTTCGAACAAGAAAAAAAACAAGAAGAGAAGTCGAAGTAGCAGAAAAATTCTTCTGCTACTTTCTTGTCCCGTGTGTAAATGAAGAAAAAGTCATCGGAGAAACATTGAAAAAACTGGTTGCTTTACCCATTAAGAAAAAAATAATTGCGATTGATGATGGATCAACGGACCAAACAAAAGCAATGATGAACAGTATTGCTGGTCCAATCCAAGTTCTGTCTCGTCAATTTCCCAATGCACAACAAGGCAAAGGAGCCGCTTTGAATCACGCTTTCCAAATTGTATTAACAGATGCAGAAAAAGGACACTATTCTTGGGATCAAGTTTTAGTGGGTGTGGTAGATGCAGATGGTTTTTTTAGTGAAAATATTGTCAATGAGCTAACTGCTGTTTTCACAGATACAACAGTCTGTGCTGCGCAAACAAGAATCAAAATGAAAGATGTCACAAATTTTATGTTTATTGCACAAGATGTTGAATTTTTTACGATTAATAATTTTATTCAAAAGGCGCGTCGAGCAACAAAAACCATCGGACTTGGTGGCAATGGTCAGTTTTTTCGGTTATCCATGATTACCGAACACTTAGGCTATCAGCCTTGGGGAAATGCTTTGTTGGATGACTATGAGTTAACCATTAAATTAATGCTGAAAGAGTTATCGATTGCTTATATTGACGAGGCCTTTATGGCTCAAGAAGCACTGAGAGATGCGAAACGTTTTATTCGTCAACGAAGTCGTTGGGTTCAAGGAAATTTAGATTGTCTAGCGTATTTACCCAGGGTGATCAAATCAAAGTCATTAACGCTAAGGCAGAAGTGTGGGATCTATTATTTTTTAGCGCAACCCTTTATTAATCTCGTAGCGGGGATGCTCGTTTTTGTCTTAACTGGGCTTCAACTGCAATACTTGTATAGGTTAGGCTTTTCGTTATCGATTGTCATTAGTTTTGTTTTGGCCGTCAGTATTTCGTTAGTTTTCGGCATTTTTTTTACAATCAACTATTATCGCGAGTTGAAAAATTTTCAATTAAAAGTACCTGCAAAACTGGGGCTGATTATTTTGCCTTTTACTATTTCCTACATGTACTTAATTTTATTCGTTAGTGTGGTGATGGCTTATTATCGGTTTATCAAAGGTAATAGCACGTGGATAAAAACAGAACGTAATTGATTTTTTATTGCACTTTCTAGTGTTGCGTGGTATTATTTTTAATAGTTTAATAGCAACATGGTGATGGTGTTCACCACGAACTATTTATTGGACGAATAAATTAATGACGCCTACCAAACGGGAGAAGTGTACCCTTTGGTAGGCTTTTTCTGTACGCTAGGATTGGCGATAAGAAAATTGTAAAGGAGCATGTAAAGTGAAAAAAGAAACAAAGCAACTATTATCAATTGGCGGGTATATGGCAAAATGGTTGCTCATTACCGCAATTATTGGTTTATTTATGGGGGCGTTATCCGCCTTTTTCTTAAAGAGTCTCACCTATGTAACAGATGTTCGTTTAGCAAATCCTTGGTTACTCTTTATCCTCCCCATTAGCGGTGTCGTTTTTACGTATTTCTATACGCGTTTTGGGAAAAATGCTAGCCGAGGAAATAACTTAGTGATTGAACAAGGCAATGGCGGGGAAGAAGATATTCCCTTGCGCTTAATTCCTTTAACATTGTTTGGCACGATTACTACGCACTTATTTGGTGGTTCTGTTGGTCGTGAAGGGACGGCGGTGCAAATGGGGGGCGCAATCGCGAATGCTGTAGGAAAAGTCTTTAAACTGTCCGCTTTGGAACGACAAGTAATTATTATCAGCGGAATTAGTGCAGGTTTTAGTTCTGTTTTTGGCACACCATTAGCGGGAACCGTTTTCGGATTAGAAGTTTTGGCGATTGGAAAAGTTCGTGCAGAGGCACTTTTCCCAAGTTTTTTTGCAGGCTTATTTGCTAATTTTGTGACTGAAAGTTTTGGTGTAACACATACGCATTATCCGATGGGCAAAATTCCGACTTGGTCGGTTGAACTATTTGTAAAATTATTTTTGGCATCGATTTGTTTTGGTTTGGCAGGTTGGGTTTTTAGTCGTTCCATTGTCTTTTTAAAAAAGACCTACGCAAATTGGTTTGCTAATGTCTACCTTCGTGCGTTTCTTGGCGCTGCCATTGTCGTTCTGTTTGTGCTCGTCTTAAACAACCAACGTTATTTAGGCTTGAGTTTACCTTTATTAGAAGATGCTTTTGCAGGCAATGCGCAGCCTTTTGATTTTGTTGGGAAATTATTCTTTACGGTGTTATCCTTGGGTGCCGGATTCCAAGGAGGAGAAGTGACGCCATTGTTTGAAATTGGGGCTACGTTAGGTAGTTCTTTGGCCTCTTTGTTACATCTGTCAATTCCTTTTTTAGCAGGTTTAGGATTTATTGGTGTTTTTTCTGGCGCCACGAATACGCCGATTGCTTGTTTCATTATGGGCATTGAACTATTTGGTAGTGACGCGGCGGTCTATTTTTTCATGGTCTGCTTAATCAGTTTTATGTGTTCTGGGAATAGTGGTATTTATGCTTCGCAACAAAGTTTGTATCGTAAAGGAACAGCAGAATATCCTCTCTTTAATGCATTAAAAAATCGACGTAAATAAGATGTTTTTCTATGAAAATATGCTAAACTAGAGAAGACGAGGTGAAGACATGAAAGACTATCAATATCCATTAGATTTAGATTGGACAACAGAGGAAATGGTGATTGTCACAAATATGTGGACAGCAGTTGAGCAAGCCAATGAAACAGGCTTACCTGTTGAAAAATTTTTAGCAACCTATGGACAATTTAAAACGGTCGTTAAAAGTATCGGTGAAGAAAAACGCTTAGGTCGTGAATTTGAAAATGCTTCAGGATATTCATTATATCGCACGCTTCAACAAGCCAAAAAACAGGGAAGCGGCAAACTAAAGCTGGGGGATGATTAGATGACAGAAATGCAAAAATTTGTTCAAACAATTCAACGTTGGCTTTTTGAAGCAGCCGATGTGATTCGCATGAACTTGGAATCAGAGTTAACCGTTCAACAGAAAAATGGCCGCACCGATTTAGTGACAAATATGGATGAACAAACCCAAGAATTTTTAATGCATAAAATCCAATCAAATTTTCCCGAAGATCAAATTTTAGGGGAAGAAAAAGGCTACAATACTTTAAAAAGTTTTGCTGGTCGCGTGTGGATTATCGATCCGATTGACGGCACAATGAATTTCGTGATGGAAAGAGAAAATTTTTGTATTATGTTAGCTGTTTATGAAGAGGGCATTGGTAAATTAGGCTTTATCTATGATGTGATGCGAGAAGAACTTTATTGGGGCGGCAAAGGTCTTGGCGTTTATCGGAATAATCAAGTATTAAAAGCGCCTACTATGAAAGCTTTGGCAGATGGATTATGGGGCATGAACGCTTACATGCATGGAAAAAATATTCATCACGCAACGGACATCGGACAAGCCAGCATGGGCGTGCGTATTAGCGGTTGTGCAGGCTTGGAAATTATCGCCATGTTAAAAGGCAACCATCATGGCTATTTATCTAATCTAAGTCCTTGGGATTATGCAGCAGGCTTAGTACTTTTGGAGGAGTTCGGGTTTAAATACTCTGGTATTACAGGAAAACCATTAACTTTTGCTGGTCGTGAATACTTTATTGCAGCAACTCCTGAAACCTATGATGAAGTATTTACCCGATATTTAAATGAATCGGAATAATCAAAGAAGAGCGTTGCTGAAAGGTAAGGCTCTTCCTCTTTTAAAAGAGAAAAATTTGTAAAAAAATGTCCTTGTTTTCAGAAAAAGCCGAATAATTTCTAAAACTTTCATTATTTTTGCAGGCGAAAGCCTTTTTTTAATGAAAAAAGTTTGCTATAATAAGCAGTCGGCTTTTATGGACTTAAGTAACATAAGCGTATATAGATAAGGAGCAATTAAATTGAAATACAGAGATGATATTCGTAACGTGGCAATTATCGCCCACGTTGACCATGGTAAAACAACCTTAGTAGATGAACTTTTAAAACAATCTGACACTTTAGATGGACACACACAATTACAAGAACGTGCAATGGATTCAAATGCACTTGAAAGTGAACGTGGAATTACTATCTTAGCAAAAAATACAGCCGTAGATTATAACGGTACACGTATCAACATTCTAGATACACCAGGACACGCGGACTTCGGTGGTGAAGTAGAACGTATCATGAAAATGGTAGACGGTGTTGTTTTAGTTGTCGATGCGTATGAAGGAACAATGCCTCAAACACGTTTCGTATTGAAAAAAGCATTAGAACAAAAAGTAACACCAATCGTGGTTGTTAACAAAATTGACAAACCTTCTGCTCGTCCGGAACACGTAGTAGATGAAGTTTTAGAGTTATTCATCGAATTAGGCGCAGACGACGATCAATTAGATTTCCCAGTTGTTTATGCTTCTGCTTTAAACGGAACTTCAAGTGAATCAGATGATCCAGCAGATCAAGAGCCAACAATGGCCCCAATTTTTGATAAAATTATTGAACATGTGCCAGCTCCAGTTGATAATTCAGACGAACCACTTCAATTCCAAGTATCATTACTAGACTACAACGATTACGTTGGACGTATTGGGATTGGCCGTGTGTTCCGTGGCACAATGAAAGTCGGCGACCAAGTTGCTTTGATGAAATTAGATGGCAGCGTGAAAAATTTCCGTGTAACGAAAATTTTAGGTTTCTTTGGCCTACAACGTGTGGAAATTGATGAAGCAAAAGCGGGCGATTTAATTGCCGTTTCTGGAATGGAAGACATTTTCGTTGGGGAAACAGTTGTAGATGTTCACAATCAAGAAGCATTACCAATTCTACACATTGATGAGCCAACCTTACAAATGACTTTCTTAGTTAACAATTCTCCTTTTGCGGGACGTGAAGGAAAATACATCACTGCTCGTAAAATCGAAGAACGTTTAATGGCTGAATTACAAACAGACGTATCTTTACGTGTTGATCCAATTGGCCCAGATTCTTGGACTGTATCAGGCCGTGGCGAATTGCATTTATCAATTTTAATTGAAAACATGCGTCGCGAAGGTTATGAACTACAAGTTTCTCGTCCAGAAGTTATTGAGCGTGAAATTGATGGGGTTAAATGTGAACCATTTGAACGTGTTCAAATTGACACACCTGAAGAATACATGGGCAGCGTGATTGAATCACTAAGTTTACGTAAAGGCGAAATGCAAGATATGATTAATGCCGGTAATGGACAAATGCGTTTAATCTTCTTAGCACCAGCTCGTGGCTTAATTGGTTATTCAACAGAATTCTTATCAATGACTCGTGGTTATGGTATTATGAATCACACCTTCGACCAATACTTACCAATGATTCAAGGAACGATTGGCGGCCGTCATCAAGGTGCGCTAGTTTCAATCGATACTGGTAAAGCAACGACTTACTCAATTATGAGTATCGAAGAACGTGGTACAGTTTTCGTTGAACCAACGACAGAAGTTTACGAAGGAATGATCGTTGGAGAAAACAACCGCGACAACGATTTAACTGTTAATATCACAAAAGCTAAACAAATGACTAACGTTCGTTCTGCGACGAAAGACCAAACATCAGTCATCAAAAAACCGAAAAAATTAACGTTAGAAGAATCATTAGAATTCTTGAATGAAGATGAATACTGTGAAGTAACACCAGAAAGCATCCGTTTAAGAAAACAAATTCTTAACAAAAACGAACGCGAAAAAGCAAGCAAGAAAAAGAAAAAAGCTGAATAATTTTTCGACAATTAAACATTTAAACCAACTATGCTCGTTTTACTACGAAAATAGTTGGTTTTTTTAATGAAAAAAATGGATTAATACGTATTTTAAGATAAGGATATTTTTTTATGTGTGGATAACTACTCGTTATCCACAACAAGCAAATGTCACTATTTTTAAAAGCTTTTGATAGCAAGCTTTCAAAATTTTTCATTCTTTTTGATGTTTCACGTTAACTGGTGTTTCACGATTGTGTCTTGTTTTAACACACCTTGTTCCTGTTAGATTAGCGTGTTAAAATGACTTGTAGAACAAAGATTGGAGCGCAATAAATGAGTGCATTACAAGAATTATTAAAAGATACATTTGGCTATGATGATTTTCGGCCAGGACAAGAAACGATTATTCGTCATGTATTGCGACAAGAAAATGTCTTAGGCATTATGCCCACAGGTGGAGGCAAATCAATTTGTTATCAGTTGCCAGCCTTACTTTTGGATAATTTAACATTGGTGATTTCCCCATTAATTTCTTTAATGAAAGATCAAGTAGACGCCCTGAATTTAATGGGGATTCCAGCTACATATATTAATAGTACCATTTCTTATCAAGAGATGAATCATCGTATTCAATTAGCGGTTAACAAAGAAGTCAAGCTATTGTATGTTGCGCCAGAGCGATTAGAATCTTATGATTTTCAACAGATGCTGACACATGTACCGATTGATTTATTGGCAGTAGATGAGGCACACTGTATTTCACAATGGGGTCATGATTTTCGTCCAAGCTATTTGCGTTTAGCAGAGATTATCGATCAATTTCAACAGCAACCAACTGTGATTGCACTAACAGCTACAGCAACGCCACAAGTAGCGGAGGATATCGTCAAGCAATTAAGAATTCCATCAGAAAATGAAATAAAAACAGGATTCGCTCGAGAAAATTTATCTTTTCAAGTCGTGAAAGACCAAAATAGAGACGTTTTTCTTTTGGAATATTTAAAGATGAATACTGGGCAATCAGGTATTATTTATGCAAGCACGCGGAAGGAAGTTGAACGAATTTATCATTTATTAGAAAGTAAAAAAATTGCGGCTGGGATGTATCATGGGGGCATGAGTGAACAGTTGCGCAGTGAAAATCAAGAAGCGTTTTTGTATGATCAAGTGCAAGTGATGGTAGCGACTAATGCCTTTGGTATGGGGATTAATAAGAGTAATGTACGTTTTGTCATTCACGCACAAGTACCAGGGAATATTGAATCTTATTACCAAGAAGCCGGCCGAGCTGGTCGTGACGGTCTGCCTAGTGATGCTGTGTTAATGTTTGCTCCACAAGATTTACAAATTCAACAATACTTTATTGAACAATCTGAAATGACCATTGATTATAAGCAGAAAGAGTACTTGAAATTACGGGAAATGTCACAATATGCGAATGCACAAATGTGTTTACAAAAATATATTTTACGCTATTTTGGTGAAGAAGGGACAGACTGCGGTCGCTGCTCGAATTGCTTAGATAATCGAGAATTAGTCGATATTACGGTCGATGCCCAAAAAGTCTTGTCTTGTGTAAAACGTATGGGGGAACGTTTCGGTAAGGGTTTAGTTGGTAAAGTCTTGACTGGCTCAAAAGATCAAAAAATTGATCAATGGCATTTTGATCGGTTGCCAACATACGGACTAATGAAAGGTCGCACCCAAAAAGAAGTCACACAGCTGATTGATTATTTGACAGCAGAACGTTATTTAATTCCTTCTGATGGGCAATTTCCGTTATTATCAGTCTCGACAGAAGGTGTTCAGGTGCTCTTAGGGGAACGGAAGGTCTTCCGAAAAGAAGACCAAAAAGTTCGAAAAGTAGCAGTGGATGATGCCTTGTTTGAACGATTGCGCGAATTACGTATGGACATGGCTCAAGAAGCAGGCGTGCCGCCATATGTAGTCTTTTCCGATAGTACACTTAAAGAAATGTGTGAAAAACTACCGCAAACAACGATTCAATTATTGCAAATAAAAGGGGTCGGTCAAAATAAATTAGATAAATATGGCACCGCCTTTTTAGAAGTAATTAAAGAATATCAAGAGATAAAAAAATGACATAGTTTGTTATTTTATTTAAAATTAAAAGCAGGAAATAAGAAAAAAGTCTTTTAATGTATTTGTTGTTGTATTGATAAAATAAGCTTGTTATATAAAGAGATTTCTTGCTTAATATATTGCTTGGTTTTAGAAAATTTCTTAAAGGAAATTTTCTGAAATCATCATGTATCTAACTGAGAATTATGTTATAATTATTTAATTAAGATAGGGAGGTTCTGTACAAATGGACGAAGGAATTTCAAAGAAATTTGCCATTCAATTATTAGAAGACGATGCAGAACGCATTAAAATGCTTATTCGTAATCAAAAAAACAGTTTGTGCATTTCTCAATGTAAAGCATTTGAAGAAGTGGTGGATACACAAATGTATGGTTTTTCAAGACAAGTGACCTATGCGACCCGTTTGGGGATTTTAACTAATGATGAAGGACATCGCTTACTAAGTGATTTAGAACGCGAATTGAATCAATTATATACAGATGTTTATGAAGAAACACAAGAAAAAAACGAGATTGGCAAGGAGGGTTAAGCTTTGCCAAACAAAGTAAAGAAACGGCATTTGCTAGACTATAGTATTTTTATTCCATATTTAATTTTAAGTATCGTGGGATTGATTATGGTATATAGTTCCACATCCGCATTACAAGTAATGAAAGGTTTTTCACCTACCTCATTCGTTATTAACCAGGTTGCCTTTTGGGTAGTAGGGTTAGTTGCAATGTTTTTTATTTATAAGATGAAAACATCCGTTTTCCAGAATCGAAGTTTTATCATGTTTGCCATTGCAGTAATTACGGTTATGGTTTTAGCCGTTCGGATTCCTGGTATCGGGAAAGAAATTAACGGCGCACGTGGTTGGATTGAGATTGGTGGATTTTCGATGCAACCAGCTGAGTATTTAAAAATTATGGTTGTTTGGTATCTGTCTTATATTTTAGCGCGGCGACAAAAGACAATTAATGGAGGTATGGATCAATTTAAACAAGCTGCTGGGCGGCCGTTAATGCTCGTTTTTGTATTAATTGCTCTAGTTGCCATCCAGCCTGACTTCGGGAATGCGGCCATTTTAACATTAATTACCATCGTGATGGTTTTAGCAAGTGGGATTAATTATATGTATACCTACTTGGTCGGTGGCTTGGGTATTTTAGGTAGTATCACGGCAATTCAGTTATTAATCATGTCTAAAGGAAAAATTTTCCCAGCGCGTTACCAATATATTTATAATCGTTTTGCTGTTTTTAAAAATCCATTTTTAGATGAACGGAACTTAGGGCATCAGTTAGCTAATTCTTATTATGCAATTAGTAATGGCGGCTGGTTTGGTAAAGGTCTAGGGAATAGTGTTCAGAAAAAAGGCTTTTTACCTGAAGCACATACGGACTTTATCTTTGCGATTACTTTAGAAGAGTTAGGCATTATCGGTGGTCTAGCGATTTTAGGATTGTTGATGTTTATGATTGCGCGAATTATTTTAGTCGGTGTACGCTCGAAGAAACCTTTTAATTCACTAATGTGTATTGGAATTGGTACAATGTTATTAATTCAAGTCTTTATTAATGTTGGTGGGATTACTGGGATTATTCCCTTAACAGGAATTACTTTCCCGTTCTTGAGTCAAGGTGGGAATAGTTTGCTGATTATTTCGATTGCTGTGGCCTTTGTCCTAAATATCAGTGCAGATGAAACACGGCAGAAATTAGAAAATGAGTACTATTTATCTTTAGAACAGAACCAATAAATTTGAAGGAAATTGATGGTAGGAGTGACGTTATGAAAAAGGTATTAGTTGCCAATCGTGGCGAAATTGCGATTCGAATTTTTAGAGCTTGTACAGAATTAGATATCCGTACAGTAGCGATTTATGCTGCAGAAGATGAGTATTCTGTTCATCGTTTCAAAGCAGATGAAGCGTATTTAGTTGGTAAGGGGAAAAAACCAATTGAAGCCTATTTAGATATTGAAAATATTATCCAAATTGCCAAAAAATCGGGAGCAGATGCCATTCATCCTGGTTATGGCTTTTTATCTGAAAACTTGCACTTCGCCGAACGTTGTGAAGATGAAGGCATCATTTTTGTCGGACCTAAAACACATCATTTAGATATTTTTGGCGATAAAATTAAAGCAAAAGAAGCAGCTGTAGCTGCAGGGATTGCTTCGATTCCAGGCTCAGATGGTCCAGTAGCAACGGTGGAAGAGGTCGTAGCCTTTGGCGAAACGCACGGCTTTCCTATCATGATTAAAGCAGCTTTAGGTGGCGGCGGTCGCGGGATGCGCGTTGCTCATGATGCTAAAGAAGCACGAGAAGGTTACGAAAGAGCAAAAAGCGAAGCGAAAGCAGCCTTTGGTTCTGACGAGGTTTATGTTGAAAAGTATATTTCTAATCCTAAACATATCGAAGTACAAATTTTAGGCGATCATCATGGGAATGTCTTGCATCTATTTGAACGTGATTGTTCCGTTCAACGGCGCCACCAAAAAGTGGTAGAAGTCGCACCATGTGTATCGATGAATGAAGAGCAACGAGCATCTATTTGTTCGGCTGCTGTACAGTTAATGACGCATGTCGGCTACGTGAATGCGGGAACGGTTGAGTTTTTAGTAGAAGGGGACCAGTTTTATTTTATTGAAGTGAATCCGCGTGTTCAGGTAGAACATACTATCACAGAAATGATTACAGATATTGATATTGTGATCTCTCAATTACAAATTGCGCAAGGGCTTGATTTGCATAAAGATATGCATTTGCCAAAACAAAACGAATTGACATTAAAAGGCGCGGCTATTCAATGTCGGATTACGACTGAAGATCCACTGAACCAATTTATGCCAGATACAGGGAAAATCGATACGTATCGTTCACCAGGCGGTTTTGGTGTGCGGTTAGATGTAGGGAATGCTTATTCTGGCTACGCTGTGACGCCATACTTTGATTCTTTATTAGTTAAAGTCTGTACGCATGGTTTCTCTTTTGAACAGGCAATCAGTAAAATGCAACGCTGCTTAAAAGAATTTCGGATTCGGGGTGTGAAAACAAATATTCCGTTTTTACAAAATGTTGTGAGCTATCCAGCGTTTCAATCTGGCGAAGCAAAAACAACCTTTATTGATAATACACCTGAATTATTTGAATTCCCTCGTATGCGTGATCGTGGCAATAAAACGATGAAATACATTGGAGAAGTAACGGTCAATGGGTTCCCTGGCATCGAAAGAACGGAGAAAAAATATTTTGAAGCTCCGCGTGTGCCGACAGATATTGAAGTTCCAGAAAAAGTGCTTACAGCTAAAAATATTCTAGACGCTCAAGGAGCAACCGCCGTTATCGATTGGGTTAAAAATCAAGAAAGCGTGTTAATGACAGATACCACGTTTCGTGATGCGCATCAAAGTCTATTAGCTACTCGTGTGAGAACACAAGACTTTAAAGCGATTGCTGGTCTAACTGATGCAGCCCTGCCTGAGCTGTTTTCTAGTGAAATGTGGGGTGGCGCTACGTTCGATGTTGCCTATCGCTTCTTAACCGAAGATCCATGGCAACGTTTAAGAAAAATTCGTCAGTTGATGCCAAACACACTTTTACAAATGCTGTTCAGAGGATCTAATGCGGTAGGCTATCAAAATTATCCTGATAATGTTATTGAAGAATTCATTAAAGAATCTGCTCGCCAAGGAGTCGATGTTTTCCGGATTTTTGATAGTTTAAACTGGATTCCTCAAATGGAAAAAAGTATTCAAGTCGTTCGGGATACTGGAAAAATTGCGGAAGCAGCAATTTGTTATACTGGGGACATCAATGATCCAGCCCGAGCAAAATATAATGTTCAATATTACCTTGATATGGCTAAAGAATTGGAAAATTTAGGCGCACAAATCATTGCGATTAAAGATATGGCTGGCTTATTGAAACCACAAGCTGCCTATCGTTTAATTAGTGAATTAAAGGCAGCCACGGATTTACCAATTCATCTACACACTCACGACACTAGTGGCAATGGGATTATCACTTATTCAGCAGCTACTAAAGCGGGCGTTGATATTGTTGACGTTGCAATGAGTGCGATGAGTGGCGCAACTAGCCAGCCAAGTATGAACAGTTTGTATTATGCTTTAGTCAATGGTGAACGAACACCAACTATTAACATTGATAATGCGCAGAAAATCAATCATTATTGGGAAGATGTGCGCATGTATTACCAACCATTTGAAAATGGGTTAAATGCACCGCAAACAGAAGTCTATATGCATGAAATGCCTGGTGGTCAGTACTCTAATCTGCAGCAGCAAGCAAAAGCGGTAGGCTTAGGGCACCGTTGGGATGAAATCAAAAAAATGTATCACACAGTGAATTTAATGTTTGGCGATATTGTAAAAGTGACACCATCTTCAAAAGTCGTGGGAGACATGGCACTCTTCATGGTTCAAAATCATCTGACAGAACAAGATGTTTATGCGCGTGGCGAAGAACTAAGTTTTCCTGAATCAGTTGTGACTTTTTTCCAAGGCGATTTAGGTCAACCAGTTGGTGGGTTCCCGAAAGAGCTCCAACGAATTATTCTAAAAGGTCGACCAGCTTTCACCGAGCGGCCAGGTGACTTAGCAGCATCTGTTGATTTTGCGAAAGTACAAGAAGAATTAGCTGAAAAAATTGGGTATCAACCTAAATTGGAAGAAGTTTTAAGTTATTTAATGTATCCACAAGTATTTTTAGAGTATCGTCAAAAATACGAAACTTTTGGAGATATAACCTTATTAGATACGCCAACATTCTTTAATGGTATTCGTCAAGGAGAGACATTGGAAGTTCAAATTGAACGAGGAAAAACGTTAATTATTCGTTTAGATGAAATTGGCGAACCTGATATTGACGGAAACCGTGTCTTGTTCTTCAATTTGAATGGGCAACGTCGTGAAGTTTTAGTTAAAGATGCCTCCATTAAGTCTGCTGTTCAAGTAAAACAAAAGGCGGAACCAACTAATAAAGAACAAATCGGCGCAACGATGTCTGGTTCTGTTCTACAAGTATTGGTCAAACGTGGCGATAAAGTAGAAAAAGGTCAGCCGTTGCTGATTACAGAAGCCATGAAAATGGAAACGACTATCGAAGCACGTTTTGCGGGCACGGTAGATCACATTTATGTTGAAGAAGGCGAAGCAATCAGCTCAGGTGATTTGTTATTAGAAGTGAAAGAAAAATAAGATGAGAGGGGAAAAAATGAAGCGATTTTGGGCCTTTACTGCTGTTTTTTTTACAGTTCTACTCATTGGATATTTAGAGCCAGTTTTTTTCCCTGCTGAAAAACCAACCGAAACAGCTCAGAGTGGGCGCTTATCCAGCGCTCACACCGCTGTTCCTCATGAAGAATTGCCAGCTTCTGGCTACGCAGTATACATAGGGAAAGATGTGGAAACCTTTATCCGCCAGTTTGGCAATCCTAAAGAAAAAATTAAAACAGGTCGTACGTATGAATTATGGACGTTCGGTTTGACGATGAATGATTACTTAGAAGTCAACGTTCGAGAAAATAAAGTCATCGCAATTAAGGCCTTCAACAATAACCAAATGATAGAACCGTTTAAGATAGATATGAAGCTTGCTGACTTGTCTGATTTAATGACGATTTATTCGAATTTTGCATTTAATTTTCATCATGAAGCTTACGATGTCGAGCTGATGGAAGAAGATATGAACTATCGACCATTGGTTGCTTTTGATAATGGCAGTTTTGCAGTGTTATTTTTTAATCAGCGGACAGGAGGTTTAATGGCAGTTAATTATGTCAACAAAGAGACATTGCTCACAGAAATGCCTTATCAATTAAATGAAGGTTCTCCTTTGCCAGTAGATATAACGCAGTCAATGACCTTCGATCCTGTTCAAAGTAACCAAGCGATTTATGTCATGAATCTGGTTAAACACCAAGAAAATCAAGTTGCTTTTTCAGTTTCCACACAAAGTCAAAAAAATGCCCAAACATTGTATCAAACAATGGCTGACCATACACCAACAATTTTGTCGGCAAATCGACAAGCGGAATTGTTACAAACGAGAGAGGAACATACAACCATTCATCCCTTTCAGTTGACTAAGGACGAATTTTCTTTATTAGTTAAAACGAGTAAACTTTCGTTGAGAGAGACGGCAGGTATTTTCCAAGAGCCTGTTTATGATAGTACCTTTACTATTTTGTCATGGTTTTCGGACCCGCAATATGATAGCTATTTTGCTGAGTCAGAAACGACAGAATTGGGCGTTGCCTTTTCTAATGAAGGTGTGTTAGTCTTATTAGAGAAACGACCAGAAAATAGGCAAATCACGGAGAGTAGTGAAAAGTTATGATTGTGACAGAACATTTATTTGCAATTGAAGATCAAACAGAATGCTTAATTTCAGCACTTTTAGAAAGTGATGCTGTTCAAAACTATAAAGAAACAAAAAAAGCCATGTATGCTTCGGCGGAAGTTGCTCAGTTACAAAAGGCATTTTTAGAAGCTAAGTCAGCTTTTGAACGAGTAGAAGCTTATGGAATTCATGCACCCGACTTTCGGGAGAAACAACGAGCCCTACGTAAAGCAAAGCGGGCGCTTGATTTAAATGAAATCGTTGCAAACTATCGTTTTGCTGAGACAAACGTTCAAACGTTGTTAGATACAATTGGTTTAAAGATTGCGCAACTAATTTCTGAAGATATTAAAGTAGATGCTGGAAATCCTTTCTTTGAACGAGGAAAGAAACATTCAGGTTGTGGAGGAAGCTGCCATGCAAGCTAAAGAAGAAAAAGAATTTACGCTTCAAGAGCGTCGTTGCCTAATTGTTTGGGTATACACATTAAAACCGTTAAAACAGTTACGCCGATATGGACTGATTCACTATGTTTCACGAAAAATGAAATATGTGGTGATTTACATGAATGAAGAAAATATTGAAAGTAACATGGAAAAAATTAATCAGTTACATTTTGTTCGTAGTGTCGATAAATCGTATCGACCAGATGTCGAAATGAATTTTGCTGAAAAAATTGGTACCAAAGCGGCTTATCAAGAACAAGAAGATGATGGCTATGTAGTAGAGGAATTATCTACAGAGATTCGCTTAGCAGAGAATGTCTAATGCAAAAGAGTGAGAAATGTTATGAGAAATTTCAAACATTTTTCACTCTTTTTGTTATAATGAATTATAAAAGAATGATTGATAAAGGAGTCGAAACAATGCGTGTTATTTCTGGAGAATATGGTGGCCGGCGCCTGAAAGCGTTGGATGGCGACAATACTAGGCCCACAACAGATAAAGTAAAAGAATCTATTTTTAATATGATTGGTCCATATTTCGATGGTGGAATGGCGCTGGATTTATATTCAGGAAGTGGCGGGTTAGCGATTGAAGCCGTTTCTCGTGGGATGGACAAAAGTATTTGTATTGAAAAGAATTTTGCTGCACTAAAAGTAATTAAAGAAAATATTGCAATCACAAAAGAACCAGAAAAATTTGAAGTTAGAAAAATGGATGCTAATCGTGCCTTAGAACAGTTTTATGAAGAAAAGTTGCAATTTGATTTGGTCTTATTGGATCCGCCCTATGCCAAACAAGAAATTGTTTCACAATTAGAAAAGATGTTAGAACGACAGTTATTCACAAACGAAGCCGTTATCGTTTGTGAAACAGATAAAACTGTCAAGTTACCGGAAACGATTGGTACACTAGAAAAAATAAGAGAAACCGTTTACGGAATCACTCAAGTAACGATTTATCGTCAGGAGGCGTAGGATGCGTAAAATTGCTCTATTTCCAGGAAGCTTTGATCCGATGACAAATGGTCATTTAAATTTGATTGAACGCAGTGCGAAGTTATTTGACGAAGTCATTATTGGCGTTTTTATAAATACAAGTAAGCAAACATTATTTACGCCAGAAGAGAAAAAATATTTAATTGAAGAAGCAACTAAAGAAATGCCAAATGTGCGTGTTATTATGCAAGAAACCCAGTTAACTGTGGAAAGTGCAAAATCATTAGGGGCTAATTTTTTGATTCGTGGCATTAGAAACGTCAAAGACTACGAGTACGAGAAAGACATTGCTAAAATGAATCAACATCTAGCGCCTGAAATTGAAACGGTTTTTCTATTAGCAGAAGAATCATATGCACACGTAAGTTCCAGTTTACTAAAAGAAGTTTTACGTTTTGGGGGCGATGTGTCTGCTTACCTTCCTCCCAATATTTATCACGCGTTAAAACAAAAGAAGAATGACTGGAGCTAAAATAATGAATAAAAAAACAGAAAAATTTTCGTTTAAATCACTCATTCCAATGGTATTGGCATTGCTGCTAATTGGTTTGTTTATCGTCCCAATTCCTTATTATATTGAAGGACCAGGAACGACAGAAAATTTAAAAGAGTTTGTAACTGTTGATGGGAAAAAAGATACGCAGTCAGGTGCTTTTTATTTAACAACGGTGGGCATTCGTTCGGCCACTATTTTTTCTGCCATAAAAGCAAACTTTTCGGATTTTCAAGAAGTCATGTCCAAAAAAGAATTAATGGGAGATAGTAGTAATAGCGAATATAATCGAATTCAACAATACTATATGGATTCCTCAAAAAACGCCGCAATTGAGCAAGCCTTAAAATTAGCGAAGGTTCCATATGAGATGAAATTTAAAGGCGTCTATGTGTTAGCGATGGAAGACAACTCAAGTTTTAAAGGAAAAATTGAAGTTGGCGATACCGTGACAGGCGTGGATGGTAAATCTTTTAAAAGCAGTGAAGAATTAATGAATTACATTAAAGCACAAAAAGTGAATCAAAAAGTCACTGTTCAATTTATTCAAGATGGCAAAACAAAAGAAGCGACCGGCAAATTAATTGAATTGCCAACAGATAAAAAAGCGGGGATTGGTATTGGTTTGACCGATCATACAGAAATTGATTCTTCTATCCCAGTATCTATTGAAGCGGGTGATATTGGTGGACCATCGGCTGGTTTAATGTTTACTTTGCAGACCTATGAACAATTAAGTCATAAAGATTTACGTAAAGGTCATGAAATTGCTGGAACGGGTACGATGAACAGTCAAGGAATCGTTGGTAGAATCGGAGGCATTGACAAAAAAGTTGTAACTGCCAGTGAGAACGGCGCAGAAATTTTCTTTGCACCTGATGATGAAATAACTTCAGAAATGAAAAAAGTTGAGCCAAAAATCAAATCGAATTATCAAGAAGCACAAGAAGCTGCGAAAAAAATTGGGACAAAAATGAAAATTGTCCCAGTAAAAACGGTTCAAGATGCCTTGAACTATCTAGAGAAATTAAAATAAAAGTACGCCTGGACCAAAAATTACTAGTGATTTTTGGTCCAGGTGCATTTTTTTGTTAAAAAATGCGTAATTATATTTTGAAGGGAGGACAAACGATGGATTGGTTGAAACAGTTACCCAAAAAGTGGCTATTGCTAGGTAGTGGCGCGTCTATAGTTATTTTGATAACTCTATTAGTGGGCATTTATTTGATGGTTAATAAGGAGCCACGAGTAGACACCACAATGTGGGAGGAGACAAGTCTGACCACTACGGCAGAGGTCGCCACAGATGCCACAAAAGAAAGGGCAGAAACAATGATCTATGTTGATATTAAAGGCGCAGTGAAAGTACCAGGAATCTATCAACTAAAAAATCAGCAGCGAATTTGGGATGCTTTAGCTTTAGCTGGAGGCGTGAGCGAGGAAGCTGATACTGCCCAGGTCAATTACGCGCAAAAAGTAAAAGATCAAATGATTATTTACGTGCCCAAAAAAGGAGAATCAGTGGCACAGTCATTAGAAACGCTGCAGGAATCAGCATCTGCTCAGCAAAATCAGGAGGAAAAAATCAACCTTAATACGGCAACAGAAGCAGAGCTACAAACGATTTCAGGAATCGGTGCGAAAAAAGCACAAGAGATTATTCGCTTTCGTGACGAACAAGGACCGTTTAAAACCGTCGAGGAACTGAAAAATGTTCCAGGTATTGGAGAGAAAACAGTAGAACGTTTAAAAGACATGTTGACAGTGACTGGCTAACTTTTAACAGAAAATTCCTGAGAATTCTTGACTATGGGATGCGGATAACATACTATTTGTAATAAGATTAAATGATTTGGCAAATCGAACACAGGAGTCATTAAAAATAAAGGAGGTTTATTATGGAACGAATTCCATGGGACCAATATTTTATGGGACAAAGCGTCTTATTATCATTAAGAAGTACTTGCACACGGTTAACTGTCGGAGCAACCATTGTTCGCGACAAACGAATTATTGCAGGAGGTTACAATGGTTCAGTCAGTGGCGGAACGCATTGTATTGATGAAGGATGTTATGTTGTTGATAATCATTGCGTTCGAACAATCCACGCAGAAATGAATGCAATTTTACAATGTGCGAAGTTTGGCGTCCCTACAGAAGGGGCAGAAATTTATGTGACACATTTCCCTTGTCTGCAATGTACAAAGATGATTTTACAAGCAGGGATTAAAAAGATTTATTATTTAAAGGATTACCGTAATGATGAGTACGCCCTAAATTTAATTGAACAAGTAGGTGCCACGGTTGAAAAAGTGACTTTAGTACCAAAATATTTTGCCGAATTACAATGGGGAGAAGAATTTGCCACACTTGAGGACAATCCTTCCTCAGCTGAGGAATAATTGGTTCTTCGTAGCTCTGCTGACTAGTTGTGGGCTGTGGTGTTTTTTCGCACCTAGTTTATTAGGAGTTCTTCTTCTTTCTATCACTGTTATCCGTATTGTCTGTACAAAAAGTTTTCCTGCTATATTGGGAGGTTTTTTG
This sequence comes from Enterococcus sp. DIV1444a, assembly GCF_051712125.1. Classification (NCBI taxonomy): domain Bacteria; kingdom Bacillati; phylum Bacillota; class Bacilli; order Lactobacillales; family Enterococcaceae; genus Enterococcus; species Enterococcus sp. DIV1444a. The sequence goes on along the minus strand of NZ_JBIOOG010000001.1, from coordinate 2,037,242 downwards.
TGCATTTTAATAGTAGGAGGCGTATTGATTTTCCAGTGGTTAAAGCCAGTCTCTTTGTTGCCTAAAGAAGTCCGATTGTCAGGACAGCTAACGATATTGCCAGATGAAATACAAGTAGATGGCGATCAGGTAAAATTTCCTGCCAATTGGATCGTAAAAGGCAAAAGGCAGAAAGTGATGGCATTTTATCAATTAAAAAGTGTGAAAGAAAAACAGCAATGGCAACAACTAACCACAACCATTCAGGCAGCCGCTGTAGGTATTTTAGACTCGCCCCAAGGTCAAACCAACAAAAATGGCTTCAATTATCAACTATTTTTGAAGAATCAAGGAATCGAAGCTATTTTATTCATTGAGGAGATAGGACAACCACGTTCCTTTTTTTCTTGGCGGTTTAAAGAAATCATTAGCGGCTGGCGGAAATGGGCGATGGTACATATTCAGAAAAATTTTGGTGATACTAGTGCAATGTACATGAATGCGTTGCTTTTAGGTTTTCGTAATGAAGAATTTGCTGAAATAAGCGATAAATTTTCAGCATTAGGCATTTTGCATCTTTTTAGTTTGTCAGGGATGCATGTTTCTTTTTTCCTTCGTTTATTTCGCTTGCTAATGCTAAGAATTGCTCGCCGAACGCAAGAAAGTTATTTTTTGTGGCAATGCGTTTTTTCAATGATATATGCTGGTTTAACAGGATTCTCAGTCAGTGTCATGCGGGCGCTTTTACAAACAAACCTCAATACGTTCAATCAACGGTTTAATTGGCAGGTACCGGCCCTCGATTGTTGGAGTTTAACTCTCTTAGTGCACTTGATTGTTCAGCCAACCCTCTTTTTTTCAGTCGGCGGTCAATTTAGTTACTTACTTTCCTTTGTTCTGCTGTTTTTAGAGCAAACATTGGTTGGTTATTCTTCGTCTTTCATTAAAAATTGTTTAGGCTCTTTCCTATTGGCTGTGGCTTCCTTACCTATTTTAGTCCAATCATTTTATGAATGGCCCTTGTTAGGGAGTTTCTTAACCTTTCTCTTGTTACCAATTTTTGAACGGTTCTTGTTACCGCTTTTGACGTTGAGCTTTTTTCTAGTGATTATTATGCCAGCACGCTATTTAGCAGCCTTGCTCGAACCACTATTTTTAACAATGAATGGCTTATTTGAGTGGGTGCTAGTTCACTTAAATCCGAAGCTGACCATCGGCTATTTAAATTCTTGGATACAAATTAGTTTGTTATTACTAATCGGACTTTCAATGATTTATTTAACAGACAAGTCTAAAAAAATTTTTTTCTCAATCGGACTACTAATTGTTTTGATAAATAGTAAATACCTTTCGCCAATTGGCATTGTTGCAATGATCGATGTAGGCCAAGGGGATAGTTTGTTTATCCAAGCGCCTTTTCACAGAAAAAATACACTGATCGATACAGGGGGTCGGTTGTCTTTTGACAAAGAAGCTTGGCGGCAACGGAAAAATAGTCGATCAGGAGCGGAATATTCAGTGATTCCTTTTCTCAAAAGTCAAGGGGTCAAACGTTTAGATGAAGTGATCATCACACACGCACATGAAGACCATTTTGGCGATTTATTAGCCATTGCGCAGAAGGTTCCAATTTCTGTTCTTTATTTTCCTAAAGGAGCAGCTGAAGCCAATTTTTCGTTTCGCCAAGTCTTGAAACAACTCCAAAAAAGCGGGACAGACTGTCGGCCAATTTTAGCGCCCAAGCGAATTAATGGGCCCGTTTCTTTTCAAATTTTATCACCAAATAAGAGCAGTATTGGGGGCAATAATGACTCGATAGTGTTTTCCACACAATTAGGCGGACGGCATTTTTTATTTACTGGTGACTTGGAAGCCGAGGGAGAAGAACAAATGTTGGCTCGCTATCCCCAGTTGAAAATCGACATCTTGAAAGTCGGTCATCATGGTAGTAAAACGTCGTCTACTAAAAGATTTATCAAACAGCTTAATCCGCAAGAAGCATTGATTTCAGCTGGACTGAATAATCGTTTTAAACATCCTCATCAGGAAACATTAGCGACGCTGGAGGAGCAAAAAATTAATTATTATCGGACCGATTTTCAAGGAATGATTTATTATCAATGGTTACCTTGGCAAGGGCTTTCTAAAGCCAAATTTGTTAAAGAACAAGACTAGTATTTCCAGAAGTAACATGATAGGATAAACAAGAGAAACGAGAAAAGGAGCGAGCCAATGGAGTTACAAAAAGCTTTGAAAGAAGTGCGAGAGCAAAAAATCGCTCCAGTGTATTTATTAATAGGAACAGAACTTTATTTAACTGAATTATTTAAAACAACATTGATGAAAGAATTGTTGACGGAAGAGGATGATCAATTTAACTTTTTCTCATTTGATATGGAGGAAACACCTTTAAGTGCAGCGATTGCTGAAGCGGAAACAATTCCGTTTTTTGGTGATTATCGCCTTGTCTTTGTGGAAAATCCTTACTTTTTAACTGCCGAAAGAAAAACAAACGGTGTGGAACATGATGTCAATCTTTTATTGAATTATTTGGAAAGTCCATCACCAACAACTGTTCTTGTTTTTATGGCCTCTTATGAAAAATTAGATGAACGCAAAAAAATTACCAAAGCATTGAAAAAAAATGCCACAGTAGTTGACGTCAATCCAATGGATGAAAAGGCTATTCGTCAGTACATTTCTCAAACGATTGAGAGCGAAGGATACACTATTCGCTCCGATGCTTTTGATTTATTACTTCAATTGACAGACTTGAACTTATCAAAAATTATGGGAGAATTACAGAAGCTGTATTTATATGCCCTTGAAACGAAGACAATTACACGAGGAGCGGTTCAAGAATTAGTCCCTAAGTCTTTGGAACATAATGTTTTTGACTTAACCAACGAAGTTCTTTCTGGCAACAGTGAAAAAGCTGTTCAATTGTATGAAGATTTACTTTTACAAGGAGAAGAAACCATTAAGTTAAATGCAATCTTATTGAATCAGATTCGCCTTTTTCTGCAAACGAAAATTTTGGCTAAGATGGGTTATCAACAAGCGAATATCGCTGATACATTAAAGGTTCATCCTTATCGAGTCAAGTTAGCGTTACAACAGGTCCGACGATTTGAATTGTCTCGATTAGAAAGACTTTATGATGAATTAGTTGAAAATGATTATCGCATGAAAACGGGCCAAATGGATAAAGAATTACTATTCCAATTATTTATTTTAAAATTGACTGCACAAGTAAAATAAGAAAATGCCAGAGGCAATCGTCATACAACGATTGCCTCTGGCATTTTCTTATTATTTAGCTCCTAATAGTTCTTCTTTTCCGTGAACAAGCTGTGTCAACATGGCACAGAAAGGTGTTGCTACGTTGTATTTTTGTCCTTTGCGCCAAACGGCACCATTAATGTAATCAATTTCTGTGAGACGATGATTTTTAATTAAATCTTGATACATAGACGGATAGTGCAAGCCAATACCGTTTGGATCATAAGTTTGAGCAATATGTGTATAGACTTCTGCTTGATCTAAATGAATGGCTTCTTTTTCTGCGACTGCTGCAAATTCACTGATTAATGTTTTAACAAGGGATTCACTAACAGGTAATGCACCAAATTCGGCAATATTACAATCAAGGATTGTACACAAACCATTTAGCGTGCCATTGACACAGGCTTTCCGCCAAATAGAGTAGCGAACATTGCTACTATAGCTTGGATTTAAACCAGCTTTTTGGAAGACATCAACGACTTCTAAAGCAAATTCTTTACCAGAAGGATCAATATTTTCTAATTCAATTTCGCCATCACCTAAAAGTTTAACACGTCCCGGTCCTTCTAAACCAGCTGTCCACATGGTAATGCCGACCAAGATGTTTTCTTTTGGCACATATTTTTCTAGTACATCTTCATGACCTAAGCCATTTAATAAACATAGTACATACGTTTTTTCAGTAATCATTGGTTGAATCGCTTTAAACATTGCATCTAATTGTTGTGCTTTGGTTAAAGCAATAATTAAATCTACTTGTTCATTTTGATGGTCAATTTCTTCTGGTGAGAAGATTGGTAGTTTTGCGACAACTTCTTCTCCATTAAAATCAGCGATTAAACCATTTTTACGAATGGCTTCAATGTGCGCGGGCCATTGATCGATTAAAGTTACATCATTTCCGCCTTGATGCAACATAATTCCTAAACGGCTGCCCATAGCGCCGGCACCAGCAATTGCAATTTTCATGTGTATCCATCTCCTTAAAAGTTCTTTAACCGTTATTATTATACAGCAACTTTCCTAAAAATGAATAAATGGGACTTGCAAATTTGTTATTTTTTAAATGTTTCCTAAAAAGTAAGGATTGCATCAAATGGTAAAGTAAGCTAAAGTAAAGCGTGGAAAAGTTTATAAATGAAAGTAGAGGAATCGTTAATGACGAAAGAAAAATTTTGTCGAGAATCACGAGTGATTCAAACACATCGTGTATTTCCCTTTGATTTAAATCCCTTTGGTGCACTATTTGGTGGGAAATTAATGTCTTTAATTGATGACGCCGCATCCATTTCCGTTTCACGACATTGTCGGAGAGGGGCAGTTACAGCATCTTTAGATAACTTAAATTTTTTAAAACCTTTAAAAGAAAATCACTCAGTGTGTGTTGAAACGTTTGTTTCTGGCGTGCATCATAAATCGATGGAAGTATTTGTTAAAGTTGTAGGAGAAGATTTAACAACTGGAGAGCGTTATTTAGCGGCGACTTGTTTTACAACTTTTGTAGCCATTCCGTCTCATATGAATCCCGAAAGTGACTTCCAATTAGCGGCAGTCGTCCCAGAAACTGCAGAAGAAAAGTTGATTTGTTCAAATTATGAAACGAGAAGACAACAACGTTTAGCTTTGCGAGAAAAGACTAAATTATTTAGTCAACATCTCACAACAGATTTACCGTGGATTGATTCACCTTTATAAAAAAATGTCCGAGTCTTTGTGAAAACAGACTTGGACATTTTTTGATGAAAAAAGAAGCTAACATGAATGCTAACTTCTATCTCACATTATTTAGCTAATTTGCTTAAACGAATTTTATCGCGGTTAGCTTTGTTTTTATGGATTAAACCTTTAGTTGCAGCCATATCAACAGCTTTAACAGCTTCGTTGTATAAAGCATCGACGTTATCAGCTCCAGCAGCTACAGCTTCTTCAAATTTCTTGATTGCTGTACGCATTGCGTTTGTTTGAGATGAATTTTTCGCATTCGCGTTAGCACTTGTACGTACGCGTTTGATTGCAGATTCGATATTTGGCATTTGTTTCACCTCCGATGATTTAGGTTTTACACTGGTCAGCCAATGTAATTCAACAGTAATCATTATACCTAATCCATTGTTCCATTGCAATAAAAGACGACAAGTTTTTTTCCTTAACAGACAATTTCAAGAAAAAAATAAGAAAATTTGCCAGAGCCTTAAGAAAAAAGCATACATTTTTTTTAAAACATGCTATGATAAAATAGATAAATGAAAAATGGTGGTGTCTTTGTGAGTATTGCATTATTGGTAACGATTACTTTGGTAATGGGTGTGATTTTTGTTAACGGTTGGACGGATGCGCCGAACGCAATTGCAACCGCTGTCTCGACTCGGGTGTTAAAACCGAATGTCGCAATTTGGATGGCTGTTGTGATGAACTTTTTAGGTGCATTAGTCATGACCTTTTTTAATGCTCAAGTAGCTGAAACGATTAGTAACATTGTTAGTTTTGACGCAAATGGAAACGCTTCACAGGTGGCTTTGGCTGCTTCGCTTTTTTCAATTGTGGTTTGGGCAGTTGCTGCGTGGTATTTTGGTATTCCCACAAGTGAAAGCCATGCGTTAATTGCTGGCTTGACTGGTTCGGCAATGGCATTAGGTGGTTTGGGTGCAGTCAATGGCTCGGAATGGATCAAAGTGCTTGTTGGTCTAGTTGTTTCTACCGTTATGGGCTTTGGCGGCGGTTATTTGATTGCCAAACTTGTTGTGAAAGCTTTCTCGGCTGTGCCTAGAAGAAAAGCCAACAAATTTTTTACAGTTGGGCAAGCCTTTGGTGCAGGAGCTAATGCTTTTTTACATGGTGCGCAAGATGGGCAAAAATTTATGGGCGTGTTCATGTTAGTGCTTTTTTATAATAATTTAGTCGAAAAAACAGGTGGCGGTTTTGTGATTCCGTTATGGGTTATGGTTCTGTGTTCCATTACAATGGGCATTGGAACTTCTGTGGGCGGCATGAGAATCATTAAATCAGTCGGGATGGATATGGTAAAACTCGAACGCTATCAAGGCTTCACTGCAGATTTAAGCACGGCTATTTGTTTATTTTTAGCATCGGCTTTTGGGATTCCAGTTTCAACTACTCATACAAAAACGACAGCGATTATGGGAGTAGGTGCTTCTAAGCGAATCTCAAGTGTTGACTGGCGTATCGTGAAAGAAATGCTGATAGCATGGATTTTAACTTTCCCAGGATGTGGGCTGATCGCTTATGTGATGTCAAAATTATTTATTGCAATTTTTTAAGGAGAGAAAAACATGGCACGTAAAAAACAATTTGATTATTTTGGAGAATTAAACCAGTTAGCAACAAATGCTTATGAAGCGGCAAAGGTTTTGCAAGAAATTGTAGACAATTATTCATTAGAAAACTTAGTAAAAAAATCAGAAGCGATTCATCAATTGGAAAAAGAGAATGATGAAATTGTTCGTAAAATTTTAAATGAACTCTATATTTCCTTTATTACGCCGATTGATCGAGAAGATATTGTCGATATTACGGATCACTTAGATAACATTATCGATAGCATTAATAGTTTGTCTTATTTACTTGATCATTTAGTTGTCGAAGAAATGATTGCGCCCGCGCTAGAATTAACTGCTTATATTGTTAAAGCGACAGAAGGCGTTAAATCAGCAACGAAGGAATTTGCAAAATTTAAGAATTCTAAAACGTTAGTTTCATTGATTGATGAAGTGAATACGATTGAATCTCAAGGCGATAAATTATACAGTAGCGCCATGAAAGATTTGATGACTAACGAAAAAGATTTATTAAAAGTTATCAAGTGGAAAGATGTTTACGATCAGCTTGAGCGCACGATTAATGATTGTGAATCAGCTGTTAATATTATTGTCGGAATTGTCATCAAAAATACGTAAAGAAAAGAGGGGGAGCTGTTGGTTAAAGTAATTATTGATGCTGATGATTTTGGGATGTCAGAAGCGATTAATCATGGCATTATCAAAAGTTATGTCGATGGTTTAACGACGTCGACACTTTTGATGCCCAATTTACCAACAGCAGAACATGCCGTTGCGTTAGCAAAAAAATATCCAGGCTTATTTGTAGGTCAGCATACGAATTTTTTATTAGGGAAACCTTGTGCGGACCCATGTATGATTCCTTCACTGGTAGATGAACAAGGCAATTTTCATCGCTCTTCTTATTATCGTCAACAAAAGCAAGTAGCCTTCGTATATGAAGAAGTACGACTTGAAACGATTGCGCAATTGACGCGTTTTAAGGAACTGACTGGACATTATCCTGAACATTTTGATTGCCATTCGATTGGTGATGAAGTGGTTGATCAAGTATTTTTAGAATTAGCAGAAGAGTACGGACTTCATACAACCCTGAAATATAGTGGGGAAAAAGAATATCCACCGCAACAAGGTTATTTTCAGGTGACACATTTGTTAGAGTCTGGCGCGTTATCTTATATTCACGAAGGCGTATCAGTGGAGAATTTTTTAAAAGATGACTTTGGTTTATTACGGATGCCGGAATCGGCAATTGCTGAGATGCATTTTGATGTTGGGTATTTGGATCAATTTGTTTTAGACAATTCTTCATATACCACTTTACGCTGCAAAGAATTAGCAACGATTTGTGATCCTCGTGTTCGTCAGTGGTTTGAAGAACAGGGGATTGAGCGAATAACGTTTGGCGATTTAAAAAAATAAAACCGTTGCTTTCAATAGTGAAAGCAACGGTTTTATTTTTATGAGAATAACCAGTAGCCAATTAAAATCGCACCTAAAATTACACGATACCAACCGAAAACTGTAAAATCGTTTTTCTTCAAGTAATTCAATAAGAATTTAATCGCAATGATGGAAACAACGAAGGCAACAATAGAGCCAGTTAATAAAATAATGATTTCTTCTGATCCAAACGTATTTCCTTTAGCCAAGAATTTAAAGATTTTTAAAAAACTTGCTCCAAACATTACTGGAATTCCTAAGAAAAATGAAAACTCTGTTGCAACAAAACGTGAGGCACCAATTAAGATTGCCCCTAAAATGGTCGCTCCTGAACGTGAAGTTCCTGGAATTAATGCCAGTACTTGGAAAGCACCAACGATTAAAGCGGCTTTATAAGTGAAGTCTTTTAGATTAGTACACTTCGGTGCAACATTTTTATTTCGTTTTTCAATGATAATAAAAGCAATCCCATAAACAATTAACATAATCGATACTGTTAAAAAGTTATAAAAATGTGCATCTAAATAATCATCAAATTTTAGACCAATAACTGCCGCTGGTAAACAAGCGACTAAGACTTTAGACCAAAGAATCCAAGTATCTTTTTTCTCTTCGCCATTTTTCTTTGGTGAGAAAGGATTCAATTTGTGGAAGTATAAAATAACAACCGCCATAATCGCTCCCAATTGGATAACGACGTTGAACATTTCCATAAAATCTTTACTTAGATCGAGTTTAATAAACTCATCCACTAAAATTAAATGTCCGGTACTACTAATTGGAAGCCACTCGGTAATTCCTTCGATAATACCAAGAATAATTGCTTTCCATAGGTTAGCAAAAAGCATGTCACCATTCCTTTCTGAAATAAATGCAAAATACATCAAGTATAAGTATACCCGCTGACAAAGTAAATGCCAATGCAAATTCTTATTTTAAAATAAATTTTAGAATTATACAAAGGTGCCACTTGTAATTCATGAAACTTTTTTCTATACTAGTGATACTTTAAAAAATGGGGGAAGAGAAATGTTTGGATTTTTGAAGAAAAAGAATGAAGTTGTCGAAAATAATACAATGTATGCCGTTGCCAATGGAACCGTTATCCCAATTAGTGAAGTGAATGATCCTGTTTTTTCACAAAAAATGATGGGAGATGGCTATGCAGTAGTTCCAGAAAATGGTGAAATTTATGCACCTATTGAAGGAGAAGTTTTAAGCGTTTTCCAAACAAAACATGCCATTGGTTTAAAAATGACAAACGGTCTTGAAATTTTATTACACATGGGTATCGATACGGTAGAGTTAAACGGGGCACCGTTCACTATTAAAGTGAAAGAAGGCGACCAAGTGACTGCAGATACGGTGGTCGCAATTGCTGATTTAGAAGCAATTAAAGCAGCTAGTAAAGGAACTGAAATGGTTGTCATTATTACAAACATGGATAAAGTAGCACAATTTTCGTTAGAGAAAGCTGGCGTAGTTACAGCTGGTACACCAGTTGGCTCTGCCACAGCCAATTAATGCATTAGACAGATATTTCTAAAAAGAAATATCTGTTTTTTTTCGAACAATAATAAAATTTTATTTTGAAATTAAAAAATATTTAGAAAAATAGTTGAAATTTTATTTCAAACAAGTTATAATGAAAGCGTATTAGAGAGGAGCTAAAAAGATGTATGGTATTTCAGTTTTTCTTGGTGAAGAGATTACAAACGATACAATTATTTATATTAAAAAGATGAAAGCGCTTGGATTTGATGGTATTTTCACTTCTTTACACATTCCAGAAGATGATACCTCCCTTTATCGCCAACGCTTGACTGATTTAGGGGCAATTGCTAAGGCAGAAAAAATGAAAATTATGGTAGATATTTCAGGTGAAGCGTTAAAAAGAGCCGGTTTTTCTTTCGATGAATTAGAACCTTTAATCGAGTTGGGCGTAACTGGCCTCCGGATGGACTACGGCATTACGATAGAACAAATGGCTCATGCTTCACACAAGATTGATATTGGATTGAATGCTAGTACCATTACACTTGAAGAAGTGGCTGAGTTAAAGGACCACCAAGCTGACTTTTCTCGCTTAGAAGCTTGGCATAATTATTATCCAAGACCTGAAACAGGCATTGGAACAACATTTTTTAATGAAAAGAACCGCTGGCTTAAAGAATTAGGCTTACAAGTTTTTACTTTTGTGCCAGGTGACGGGCAAACAAGAGGCCCAATTTTTGCTGGTTTACCAACATTAGAAAAACATCGGGGGCAAAATCCTTTCGCCGCTGCCGTTGGCTTGATGGCTGATCCTTATGTTGATGCTGTTTATATTGGTGATCCCACAATTAGTGAGCGAACCATGATTCAATTTGGTTATTATCACCAAACCAATCAATTTCTGTTAGAAGTAGCACCTAGCGAGAGCCGTTATTTGAAGCGAATACTTGGAGCTCATACCAATCGTTTAGATGCTGCAAGAGATGTTTTGCGAAGTGAATTATCAAGAACGAGTGAAATGTTCAGGAAAGATGAAATTGCAACGATTGAGTCAGAGGAGACTGAAGCCCGTCCTGTTGGGACCGTAACGATTGATAATGAAAGGTATGGTCGCTATATGGGAGAAATTCAAGTCACACTTGTGGACTTGCCGAAAGATGAAAAAGTTAATACGATTACACGAATTATTGAAAAAGATCAAACGATATTGCCGTTAATTAAGGCGGGCAATCAATTTAAGCTAGTCACGGAAGGAACGATAGAGAATGAATTTAGAAAACTTAACGACTGAACGTAGAAATGAAAATACAATGGGTTTAGATGAAATGAGTATCAAAGAAGCTTTACAAAAAATGAATCAAGAAGACCAAAAAGTTGCAATTGCAGTGGGTCAAGAATTAGCGGCCATTGAACCAGTGGTAAAAGCTATCATCAAAAGCTTCAATCAAGGCGGCCGCTTAATCTATATGGGTGCTGGTACGAGCGGTCGATTAGGTGTCTTAGATGCAGCCGAATGCGTACCAACTTTTGGCGTCGAGCCAGAGATGGTTCAAGGCCTCATCGCTGGTGGCCAAAAAGCAATGACTGTTGCAGTAGAAGGGGCCGAAGATTCAAAAGAACTAGGTCGTCAAGATTTAATGGATTTAAAATTATCAGCAAATGATATTGTTGTCGGGATTGCAGCCAGTGGTCGGACACCTTATGTAATTGGCGGTTTGGAATATGCTGCAACAGTGGGTGCCGCAACTGCCACAGTGTCATGTAATAAAAATGCTGAAATTAGTAAGTATGCACAAATGCCGATTGAAGTAGATGCAGGACCTGAATTTTTAACAGGTTCGACTCGCTTGAAATCTGGAACAGCTCAAAAATTAATTTTAAATATGTTATCAACTATTTCCATGATTGGTATTGGGAAAGTCTACAATAACTTAATGGTTGATGTAAAACCAACCAATGAAAAATTAGTGGAGCGTTCCAAACGGATTATTATGGAAGCAACTGGTTGTAGCTATGAAGTTGCCGAACTAAAATTTGTAGAAGCAGAAGAAAATGTGAAATTAGCAATTGTGATGATTTTAACCGATAGTACCAAAGAAGAAGCAACACAAAAATTAATTGACGGGAATCAATTTATCAAGAATACATTAAATTAAGGAATTAGGAGGGTGTTTTAACATGGCAGAAGAAAGAATTAAACGCATTGCTGATGGGATTTATAAAGAAGTTGGTGGTCAAGAAAACGTGGACAAAGTTATCCATTGTATGACTCGAGTTCGTATGGATATCCGCGATTATGACAAAGTGAATATTGAAGGACTGAAAAAAATTGATGGCGTTATGGGTGTCGTAGAAGATGATACGTTACAAGTAGTTGTTGGTCCAGGGACTGTTAACAAGGTTGCGCAAGAAATGGTAGATCAAGCTGGTGTCAAATTGGGAGAACCATTTAATCATGGCACCGCAACTGATGATTCAGCAGGCAAATCTGGAAAAGATTTAGTAGAAGAAAAAGCCGCTCAAATGAAAGCGCAACAAAAAGCGAAGCAAAATAACACTTCACCATTTAAAAAAGTGTTAAAAGCCATTTCTAGTATCTTTGTTCCGATGATTCCTGCCTTTGTTGGGGCTGGTATTATTGGCGGGATTGCAGCTGTTATGTCTAACTTAGTTGTGGCCGGTGATATTTCAGCTTCATGGCAACAATATATTGATGTCTTAAATATCATTAAAAATGGGATTTTTGCTTATTTAGCTCTTTATACTGGGATTAACAGTGCCAGCGTTTTTGGTGCAACACCAGCATTGGGTGGTGTTATTGGGGCAGTCACAATGTTAACAGGAATGAATCCAGATGCACCAATCAGTAATATTTTTACTGGTGGAACATTATCTGCAGGGCAAGGCGGAATTATCGGTGTTATTTTTGCCGTATGGTTATTATCATTGTTAGAAAAACAATTGCATAAAATTGTTCCAGAATCAATTGATATTATCGTAACGCCAACCATTTCACTTTTAGTGATTGGCTTAGCAACTATTTTCTTAATCATGCCTGTAGCCGGAGCTATTTCTAATGGCTTGGTGGGTATTATCAATGTTGTTTTAGAAAAAGGCGGCATGTTCGCTGGCTTTACTCTTGGTTTAACTTTCTTACCAATGGTAATGTTTGGTTTACATCAAATTTTGACACCAATCCATATTGAAATGATTAATCAAACAGGGATGACTTTGTTATTACCAATCCTGGCAATGGCTGGTGCAGGACAAGTCGGTGCTGCTTTAGCTTTATGGATTCGTTGTAAATCAGATAAAAAATTAGTTGAAATGATTAAAGGAGCCTTACCAGTTGGGATTTTAGGTATTGGTGAACCATTAATCTACGGAGTTACTTTACCATTAGGACGTCCATTCATTACTGCTTGTATCGGCGGTGGTATTGGTGGTGCGGTGATAGGCGCTTTCGGTAATGTTGGTGCGATTGCTATTGGACCAAGTGGTGTGGCTTTAATTCCATTAATTGCCAACAACCAATGGCTGGCTTATGTATTAGGTTTATTGGCCGCTTACGCAGGTGGTTTTGTAGCAACATTATTCTTTGGGATTCCTAAAGATATGCAAACAACTAAATAATAAATAGAAAAAAGGAGAACTTGGCTTCTCCCTTTTTCTTTGTTAAAATTTAATTGCGTAGGAAATCGTGTATCAGGAGGGGTGTTTATGCAACAAAATATTGTCTTATCTATCCAAGATCGTCTACAACAATTACCAAAATCAGAACGAAAAATCGCAGAATACATTTTAAAAAATACAGAAACAGTTATTTCAATGAATGCACAAGAGTTAGCAAAACAAGCTGGATCAAGTCCAGCAGCAATTATTCGCTTTTGTCATTCTATGGATGTGAATGGTTTCACAGAATTGAAACTTTTATTATCAGCAAATCTGGGCCAAATGAAACAGCAAATGTACACAGAAGTTACTATGGGCGAATCAACAGCTGACATTAAACAAAAGCTACAAGCGCGCTTTGTTCATGTGGTCGAGCGAAGTGGTCAGACATTAGAGGATGTCGCGGTGAATGCAGCCGTTGATTTGTTGGAAAAAACAGAAGTAATTTTTGTCTACGGTCTAGGGGCCTCTTCGTTAGTTGCTCAAGATATTTATCAAAAGTTTACGCGATTAGGCCGAACGGTATTTACAACATTGGATCATCATTTATTTGCTTCTATGTTAGGCTCAACAGAGAAGCCTAGTGTTTTTATTGTTATTTCTAATTCTGGAACGAATAAAGAAGCAAGTGCTTTAGCTGATTTAGCGAAGCAGCAAGGGATTCCTATTATTAGTATCACACAAGATGAAAAATCAGTAATTGGTGAAAAAAGTGATATCGTCCTCCAAACCTCTAGTGGGGAAGACGTACCACTGAGAAGTGCGGCTACCGTTTCCTTGGTGGCGCAATTGTATGTAGTCGATGTTTTATTTTTTGCTTATGCAGCAAAAAACTATAAAGAAACCTTAGAAAAAATTCAAATCTCAAGAAAAAATGTAGAACGTTTAAAAGAATAAACAAAAAGAGAAGGTTATCTGTCATTTTGACAGATAACCTTCTCTTTTTGTTTACTATGAACGGCGCTTTTCAGCGATCTTTTTTCCTTTTTCGATATAAGAAATATCATTAATTCCTTGAATGGTAAATGTTCCTTTTTCGTAAGTTAAGGTCGTTACGCTACCATTCTCCAACGCCATCTGCATAGGCAAACTTGCATCAATTAAGGAAAGTAAAAAGGAAATTGTTAATCCATGGGAAACCACCATGACTTTGCCGCCACCATTTTTTTCCCGATGATGAGCGATATCTTCGAAACCAGACCAAACACGATCACGAATAACTTCATAAGGCTCCGCCCAATCAGCAGTATCGGCTTCAATAATAGCATTTGCTAAATCGCGATAGGTGATTTTTGTGGTCATCATATCCTCATAACTTTTAAAAGCTAGAATGCGCGGCACCACACCCCAAAGTTCACCATCATAGCCACCATCTAAAGAACCAAAACACCACTCACGAATCCGTTTATCGGTTAGGTAAGGAATCTTTTGGTGGTTTTGATGTTCTTGTAAAATAATTTGAGCGGTTTGCATGGCACGGCCACTATCACTACTATAGGCTTCCTTGAAGTCTATGTCTCTAAGACCTAAGCCTAAATGATAAATGCCTTCTTCTCCTTGTTTGGTTAAGGGGGTATCTGACCAGCCTTGGGTACGGCCAATCGTATTAAACATCGTTTTTCCATGACGAATAATATAAAGTGTCGTTGCTTCAGTCATTGCTACTCCTCCTAGGTTTCTTTAAATAGTGAATAAATCTCTAATTAAAAAATGGGTTTGTGGCTTTTTCGTGTTGAATGGTTGTGGCATCACCGTGACCTGGATAAACAGGAAATTCTTCCGGTAAAGTGAATAGATAGGTCGTAATGCTGTGTAATAATTGTTGCATATCACCAGTGTGTAAATCGGTACGACCAATACTGCCTTTAAACAACGCATCCCCAACAACGACAAAATCATCAAACACAAAGCTAACGCTACCAATTGAATGACCAGGTGTTGGGACTACGGAAAATTTCATGCCACCAATTTCATAATCGGTCAGTTTAAATTCATGTTCGGCGGGTTGAACAATAATATTTGCTATATCATCATGTCTGCCTAATCCTGAAAGATTCAAAATAGGATTGGGAAGCCACGCTTGTTCTAATGGACTAACATAAACAGGGATGTGATAATGATGTCGCAATTCTTCTACCGCACCAATATGATCATAGTGAGTATGTGTTAATAAAATAGCGGCTGGTTTCTTCCCTAAACGGGTAATTTCTTGAATTAGTTTTGCTCCTTCTGCACCTGGATCAATAATTAATAATGCTTCTTCATTATAAACAAGATAACAGTTTTCTTGAATAACACCTGTTCTAATTTGTTCGATCTGTATCATCTCAGGACCTCCTAAAGTTCTAACGATTCTCTTCAAGTATACCGAAGAATCTTAAGAATAGAAAGTTTTCTTGTTTATCCAAAGAAAAAATATATCTTTCTTAGAATGTTCGGTTTTTGATTGTTTCAACGTGGATTTTTATAAAAAAAATCACATTTTTATAGTTATTAAGCGAAAGTTTATGTATAATCGTCATGTGATAGTAAGGAGGAGTGTTAAATGTTTCATTTTGTAATAAAAGGAACCGGTTTTTCTAGTAAAAATTTGCAAGAGATTAAAGTTTATGAAAAGACACTTTTTTGTATAGATGAGGCAGGAGTAATTCAGGAAATAATTGAACCAGGTGCTGAAGCGTATGAAACTGTGCTAGCAGAACAAAAAGAGGCACAACGTTTTCAAGAATTGCCCCAAGATTCTTATCTTTTACCTGGCTTTGTTGATTTACATGTCCATGCACCTCAGTGGGCACAAT
The DNA here is from genome assembly GCF_051712125.1 of Enterococcus sp. DIV1444a. NCBI lineage: Bacteria > Bacillati > Bacillota > Bacilli > Lactobacillales > Enterococcaceae > Enterococcus > Enterococcus sp. DIV1444a. The sequence continues at coordinate 2,021,275 of NZ_JBIOOG010000001.1, read as the reverse complement.
CAGGGACCGCCTTGGATATTCCGTTGTATAAATGGCTGAATACGTACACGTTTCCTTTGGAGTCCAAATTTGCAGATCTAGCATTTGCCCAACAAGTCTATGATGAATTGGTAACCCAATTGTTAGCTAATGGGACAACAACAGCCCTTTATTTTGCAACCATTCATTATGAAGCCAGCCGTCGTTTGGCAGAGATTTGTGCGGAAAAAGGGCAGCGTGGCTTAATTGGTAAAGTTGTAATGGATGATCTTAATGAGAATCCTGAGTACTATCGTGATCAAACAACGCAACAAGCATTAGAAGAAACGGAGCGGTTTATTCAAGAAATTCAAACATTAGCGCAGCAAACAAAACAAGGTGTGTATCCTGTTGTAACTCCGCGTTTCATTCCTAGTTGTACAGAGGAAGCACTTAAAGGATTAGGAGAATTAGCAGCGAAATATCAAGTCCATGTTCAAAGTCATTGTAGTGAGAGTGATTGGGAACATCAATTTGTTCAAGAACGTTTTGGAAAAAATGATGCGCAAGCATTGAATGATTTTGGTTTATTAACAGAAAAAGCAGTGATGGCACATGCAGGCTTTTTAGAAGAAGCAGATATGAATTTATTTCATGAAACAGGGACGGCTGTGGCGCACTGCCCAATCTCCAATGCTTATTTTGGTAATGCAGTAACACCGATTGCAAAATTAGTACATCAACATCAAGTAGAAGTTGGTTTAGGTAGTGATCTTTCAGGTGGTTTTTCACCAAGTCTTTTTGACAACTTAAAGCAAGCGGTTATTTCTTCTAGAATGTTAGAAGATGGCGTCGATGCTACAAAAAAACCAGAAGTACGAGGTGTTAAAACAGCACGGATTACAGTAAATGAAGCGTTTTATTTAGCTACTGCTGGCGGTGGCCAAGCGCTAAGTTTACCAATTGGAAAATTAGAAAAAGGGTATGCTTGGGATGTTCAAATTATTAATACAAACTTGTCACAAGCACGAATCCCTAAAAATCCAGGGGAATCATTGCTTGATATTTTCCAAAAAATCTTATATTTAGCACGACCAGAAAATATTCGAGAAGTCTGGGTCCAAGGTGAAAAAGTGCATGATAAAAATTTAATGTCAGCAACTAAAGGAGCATAAAAAATGAGTGAAAAGAAACAAACTAATCTTCATTTAACAGTGGGGCCAGAAGATTCAGTATCTTTTGGGCAAGCCACTATGTTAGGGATTCAGCATGTCTTAGCGATGGACGTGTACGTCGTACCTGTGATCATTGCTTCAATTATTGGGATTAGCACAGCACAAACGTCTTCTTTAATCCAAGCAACATTCATAGCAGCCGGACTTGCCACGATTATTCAATCTCATTTTTGTATGAGATTACCAGTTGCGCAAGGCCCTTCATTTATTCCAATCGGGGCAATTGCAGGAATTTATTTTGCCAATAACCAACAAGGAAATGGCTGGGGCGCAGTTTTAGGTGCTAGTTTAGTAGGAGCAATTGTTGTTATTATATTAGGATTTACTGGTATCTTTAATCGTTTAATCACTAAATTTGTTCCACCAATTGTGGGAGGAACAATTATTTTTGTGGTGGGTCTTTCGTTAATGCCAGTCGCTTTATCGGATAATATTTACCATGCAAAAGGAGAATTAGGACAAAATATTTTATTAGCATTTATAGCAGCGGGGACGTTGATCTTCTTTGCACTCTTAGGTTCTGCTTTGAAAAAAGGGCGGATTTTCCGCGTTTCTTCTGTCATTTTGGCATTATTATTTGGGAGCATCGCGGCACAATTATTAGGGGTACTTGATTTATCAGCCGTTAGTGAAGCGGCTTGGTTTAGTTTGCCTCAGTTACCATTAGTTAACTTTTCTTTCCAATTTGATTGGTCAGCCATTGCCACGATGTTAGTTATTTATCTGGTTTTAATGGCGGAAACAACAGGCACTTGGTTTGCTGTGAGTCATGTTGTCGCTGAACCTTTGACCGAAGAAAAAATTAATCGCGGCGTAATTGGTGAAGGCTTAGGTTGCTTAGTTTCTTCATTCATTGGCGGCACGCCAGTAACTAGTTACTCTACAAATGCTGGGATTATTTCAATCACTGGAGTTGCTAGTCGCAAGGTTTTTGTGGCTGCAGGTGCGTGGTTTGTCTTATTTGGCTTATCCGGAAAACTTTCTACCTTAATTTCGGCCATTCCGGCACCAGTTATCGGCGGTGTTTTTGTGGTTGTTTGTGGCATCATTTCTGTAAGTGGAATGAAAGTTATGAGTGATGTAACGATTCATGAAAAACAGATGTATGTAATTGCCGTTCCGATTATTATGACGTTAGCGTTAACATTGTTACCAAAAGAGTTTTTGGAAACTTTACCACAATTTTTACAATATTTGTTTAGTTCACCCGTGGCAACTGCCTCGATTGTTGCTATTTTATTGCAGGCCATTTTACCAAACGTTCAAGAAGGATAAAAAGATTAATTTTCGTTAAAACGCCTTTGACAAGTGGCGGTAAATAGTGTAAATTAACAATGGTGTTTGTAAACACGAACGTTAAATGACCGAATGTTCGGTTTTTACGTTATTTTTGTAAATAACTAGGAGGCAGTAAGTATGAAAGTTTTTGATTATGAAGATGTCCAATTAATTCCCAATAAATGTATCGTGAATAGTCGTTCTGAATGTGATACGACGGTAACTTTAGGAAAACATTCGTTTAAAATGCCTGTCGTTCCAGCGAACATGCAAACAATTATTGATGAAACGATTGCGGAAACCCTTGCTGAAAATGGTTATTTTTATATCATGCATCGGTTTGATGAAGAGGCACGAATTCCATTTATTAAAAAAATGCAACAAAAAGGCTTGATCACGTCAATTAGTGTGGGCGTGAAAGAAGGGGAATACGCTTTTGTTGAAACGTTAGCCCAAGAAGGTTTAGTCCCTGACTACGTGACGATTGATATCGCACATGGACATTCAAATGCGGTGATTAACATGATTCAACACTTAAAAAAATCTTTGCCCGAAACGTTCGTTATTGCTGGTAATGTTGGAACACCAGAAGCCGTTCGTGAATTAGAAAACGCTGGGGCCGATGCCACCAAAGTTGGAATTGGACCAGGAAAAGTTTGTATTACTAAAATTAAGACTGGCTTTGGAACAGGTGGCTGGCAGTTAGCGGCTTTACGTTGGTGTGCCAAAGCTGCTCGGAAACCAATTATTGCAGACGGTGGGATTCGGACCCATGGAGACATTGCAAAATCTGTGCGTTTTGGTGCAACTATGGTTATGATTGGTTCATTATTTGCCGGACATGAAGAATCGCCAGGTGAAACAAAAGTGGAAGATGGCGTTGTTTACAAAGAATACTTTGGTAGCGCCTCTGAATTCCAAAAAGGCGAAAAGAAAAACGTTGAAGGCAAAAAAATCTGGTTACGCCATAAAGGGAAGTTGGCAGATACTTTAGTCGAAATGCAACAAGATTTACAATCTTCCATTTCATACGCAGGTGGTCGTGATTTAGAAGCGATTCGTAAAGTTGATTATGTGATTGTAAAAAATTCCATTTTTAATGGTGATACCATTTAACATTCAACGATAGACTGAAAAGAAGACAGCACGTAGTGCAGAAATCAAAATGATTTCTGCATTACGTGCTTTTTTTACTTTACCTATCGTAGTAATCATGTTAAGATAATTACAACGACAGACGTAGTACGATAGTTGAAGTACTTGAGGGAGGAATTTATGTGATTGGTAGTGATGCAATTCGAGGATACAACGATACCTTTATTCTCTCAATCTTACAATCCGGCGCTTCATATGGTTATGCGATTTCTAAACGCATTCGTGAAATTTCTAAAGAACAATATTCGATTAAAGAAACGACACTTTATTCTGCTTTTACACGTTTAGAGAAAAATGGCTACATTGAATCATTTCCAGGAGAAGTAACGCATGGCAAAAAGCGGACCTATTATCAAATAACCCATGCAGGAGAGCGTTATTTAGAGGAAAAGTTACTAGAATGGGAAGTAACAAAAGACGTCGTCGAAGCATTTGTAAAGGAGATGGGAAAATGAAAATTATAGAAGAATTTATTGATAGCTTATTTTCAGGCGTTGTTGAAACATCTGAAACAAAACAATTAAAGGCGGACTTATTAGCAAATGCTGAGGATCGTTATGAAGATTTGCTCAGCCAAGGAAAATCGGAAAATGAAGCAATCGGTACAATTATTTCTGAATTTGGTACTATTGATGAATTAATGGAAGAATTGAATTTAGAAAATAAACATGTTAATGAAACAAACGATTCAATGAACGATTTGCCAGAAATTTCAGTGGAGGAAGGACTTGACTATTTAGCTGTCCAACGCAAAGGTGCTATTCAAATTGGTCTTGGCGTTGTTGCAATCATGGTAGGTGTTGGCTTGCTGGTTGGTATGCGTGGTGTTCTTTCTAACGGTCTTGGTTTAGTTTGTCTTTTCATAGGTGTGGCAATCGGCGTTCCATTATTTATTGTTGCTGGTAATCGGTTTGTTGCAATGGACAAACAACTAGGACAACGATTGATTCCGACTAAGTTAAAAAAAGAAGTTGCACAAAGAGAACAAAGTTTTCAACGATCATTTATTTTTTGTATGGCAGCGGGGGTAGTTTTTTGTATTTTGGGTTTAATCCCAGTTGTTGTCTTTAGTAGTGGCCTTCATCTGATGATGCGCCGTTCCATGCATCAAATGATGGGCGGACAATATTATAATGGAACGCTGGGGATTAGTTGGCTCTTCTTTTTAGTATCGATTGGCGTCTTCTTGTTTATATTTGGTGGAGTAATTAAAGGCAGTTTTAATAAATTGTTAAATGAAACTTATTTTTATTCAGAACATGTCGGTCATCCTGATTTTACCCCTCAGCAAACAAAAACAGAGGAAGGTCCTGTGGGGAATCCTGTCGGTGCAATTATTGCATCCGTTTATTGGCCCTTAGTTGTAGCGTTCTATCTATTTATTAGTTTTGTTTTAGGGGATTGGCGGTTCAGTTGGTTAATCTTTATGTTTGCAGGAATCTTTTATAACACCATCCAAGCATTTTTACACAAGTATTGAGAAAAACCTGTTAATAGTAAAACAGAAAAGTGGGACATTCGTCAAAACGACTGTCCCACTTTTCTTGTATTTTCGATTGACAAAAGCATTGAACTGGATTACTTTTAACTCATCCAATTGTTGAGGTGATGGCTATGTGGCAACTTAAAAAAGAACAAAATGTTCCCATTTATCGGAGTATTATGGAAATGATTGTTCAAAAGATTCAAACAGGCGAATTATTACCAGGTGAAAAAATCCCTTCGGAACGTAAACTGGCAGAATACTTGTCTGTCAATCGTTCAACCGTTGTTCATGCATTAGATGAACTGGTGGACTTAGGCTGGATTGTGCGAAAAAGAGGGAGCGGAACGATCGTCAACGAAGGAAAATGGGGGGTAATGATGACGCCACGAACGGATTGGCATCGTTATTTAGAACAAAATGTGTTCAAACAAGTTCATCCCTTGGTGGCAGAGATTGAGTTACGAGCTAAACAAAATTTACCAACTGACTTAGATATGTATACAGGTGAGTTGCCGTTAGACTTAATTCCCAGTTTCGATTTTCCAGCATTAAATTGGAAACAATTTTTAAAAGAGGAAGCACAAGATGAATTAGGTTATTTGCCGTTAAGAAAAGAAATCCAAGCCATTACAGCAACGGAATATCAGCTTCATTTACCAAGTGAAAGTTTATTGCTTACTTCAGGTGCGCAACAAGCACTTTTTTTAGTTTTGCAAGTTTTATTGAGACAAGGAGATAGTGTTGCCGTAGAAGATCCATCTTTCTTCTATGCCTTACCAATTTTCCAAGCTGCTGGTGTGCGCTTATTTGGTGTGCCCATGACAGAGGAAGGGATTGATCTTGAAGCGCTAGAACAAACAATTCGACAACATCGCATCAAAATGGTTATGGTTAATCCTTCCTTTCAAAATCCCACTGGGACAGTGATGCCTTTGAGAAAAAGAGAACAGCTTGTGAAAGTCTGTCAAACGTATCAAGTTCCTATTTTAGAAGATGATGTTTTTGGGCAGTTAAGTTTTATCCCGAAAACAGAAATTCCTCCTTTAAAAAAATTAGATCCAGATAATGTCTTGTATATCGGTTCGTTGTCAAAAATTTTAGGTTCGACCACGAAAATTGGTTGGTTAAGTGCGCCCGCCTCCGTGACGAAACAAATTGCAGAAGCCAGAAAAATGATGGATGTATCGTTGAGTATTTTTCCGCAGATGCTCGCTAAAATGGCGATTGAAGATCCTTCTTTTTCTGAAAAAATTACGTTATTAAATAAACAAGTGGAACAACGAGCAACAGCTGTATATCAAGTGTTTAAATCGTTGCCAGAATGGGAAGTTTCGCCAGTAAAAGGTGGTTTTTATTTATGGGCACATTGGCGTCAAGGGGTGCTTAAGCCAGAAGATTGGCAAGTATTTTTACGAGAAGGTGTTTTGGTAGCGCCAAGTGTAGCTTTTAGTGAAAAACGTGGAAGTATTCGCTTGAACTGTTCCCGGATTTCACCAGAAGAAATGCCTCTTTTTTATGAGCGAATGGTACGGATTACACGACAGCTTTCTGAAAATAGACAAACAAAAATAGAACAGTAAGTAAGATTTTTCTTATAAAAATCATTTGCTGAGAGAAAACGCTACAACTTCCCTTTTCTAAACGAATATCCAATGCTATACTTAAAAAGTAAAAACAAAAAAACAAATGAGGTGTTTTCCATGTCTTGGGAACAAGTTTACCAACAATGGTTAAATGAAGAAAATATTCCAGAAAATTTAAAAAATGAATTAAAGGACTTAAATACAGACCCTGAAAAATGTGAAGATGCATTTTACGCACCATTAGAATTTGGGACTGCCGGGATGCGCGGGATTTTAGGCGCCGGTATTAATCGGATGAATATCTTTACAGTTCGTCAAGCGACAGAAGGGCTTGCACGTTTTATGGATACGCAAGATCCTGAAACAAAACGTCGCGGTGTAGCTATTGCCTATGATTCACGTCATATGTCTCCAGAATTTGCAATGGAAGCAGCTAAAACATTAGCTAAACATGATATTCCTTCTTTTGTGTTTGAAAGCTTACGACCAACACCAGAATTATCTTTTGCGGTCCGTTACTTTAAAGCTTTTGCGGGAATCATGATTACGGCTTCTCACAATCCAGCTGCTTATAATGGCTACAAAGTCTATGGTGAAGACGGTGGTCAAATGCCGCCAGCTGATGCTGATGCATTAACTAAATATGTTCGTAGTATCGAAAATCCTTTGAAAATTGATGTCTTATCAGATGAAGAAGTTGCCCACAGCGGTTTAATTAACATTATCGGTGAAGAAGTCGATAACGCATATTTGAAAGAAATTAAAACAGTTACGATTAATCAAGAATTAATTAACGAAATGGGTAAAGAATTAAAATTAGTTTACACTCCCTTACATGGAACTGGGAAAATGTTAGGAGAAAAGGCATTAAAACAAGCCGGTTTTGAAAAATTTGTTTTAGTACCTGAGCAAGCCATTGCTGATCCTGATTTTACTACAGTTAAGTCACCAAACCCTGAAGAACATTCAGCTTTTGAATACGCGATTCGTTTAGGGGAAAAAGAAGGCGCTGATTTATTGATTGCAACAGATCCAGATGCTGATCGTTTAGGCGCTGCTGTGCGGATGCCAAACGGCGAATACCAAGTATTAACAGGAAATCAATTAGGCTCAATTATGATTCATTATATTTTAGAAGCCCATCAACAAGCAGGCACGTTGCCTGAAAATGCTGCGGTTCTAAAATCAATCGTTTCTAGTGAACTTGCTACAGCGATTGCTGAGAAATATAATACGAAGATGTTTAATGTTTTAACAGGTTTCAAATTTATTGCGGAAAAAATTCAACAATACGAAGAAGACCACAGTCAAACGTTTATGTTTGGTTTTGAAGAAAGTTATGGTTACTTAGTGAAACCTTTTGTTCGTGATAAAGATGCGATTCAAACGTTAGTTTTATTAGCGGAAGTAGCGGCCTTTTATAAAAAACAAGGAAAAACGTTATACGATGGCTTACAAGATATCTTTGAAGAATTTGGTTACTTTGAAGAAAAAACCATTTCAGTAACAATGAGTGGAATTGAAGGAAGCGGTAAAATCAAAGCTTTAATGGCAAAATGTCGGGAACAAGCGCCAACTGAGTTTGCCGGGATTCAAGTTGCTCAAACGGAAGACTTTAAAGAATTAACACGTACTTTTGCAGATGGTCAAACAGAACAATTACAAACGCCTCCTTCTGATGTGCTGAAATATCATTTAGAAGATGGCAGTTGGATTGCTATCCGACCATCAGGAACAGAACCAAAAATTAAATTCTATCTAGCGACAAAAGCAACAAGTAGTTCAGAAGCTTCTGAAAAAATTGCTGCGTTTGAAGCAGTCGTTAATGAATTAACAAAATAAAATAAACGAAATAGGCTGTACGAATGTTAGTGTTTGTGTCAAAATTCAATTAGCTTTTGACACAAACACTTTATTTAACTAAGGAGGGAATGCTATGAAAATTGGCTTTATCGGTGCTGGCAGTATGGGCGGTGCCATGATTAAAGGGTTACTGAAAGCTGAGGCAGTCAAGAAGGAACATTTATATGTGAAAGGCGGCTCAAGTGGAACAGCAGAAGCACTTCAAAAAGAGTGGGGCTTTCAACTTGTCACAGATTATGCACTTTTCCAAGAGTGTAAGGTTATTTTTATTGCGACAGGAGCAAAGGTCGTGTTACCTGTCCTTCAGGAATTAGCTCCTCATTTTTCCAACGAAAGTCTATTGATTTCTGTTGCAACAGGTCATACCATACAAGAAGCACAAATGGCCCTTGGCAATAAAGAAGCCAAAGTTGTTCATGCCATTCCTAATACACCAGTTAGCGTGAATCAAGGCGTGCTTGGTGTAGCCTTAGCACCAACAATTGAAGGCCAAACGAAGGAACTGGTAATGGAACTTCTTGCTACTTTAGGGTTAGTCAAAGAAATTCGCGAAGCGCAACTGGAAACTTTTGGCACTGTGGCTGGTTGCAGTCCAGCTTTTGTTGATATCTTTATGGAAGCATTGGGAGATGCAGCAGTCTTAGAAGGGTTACCAAGGGACTTATCTTATGAAATTGTCGCTCAAATGATAAAAGGAACGGCGACCTTAGCCTTAGACACGAAAAAACACCCAGGAGCATTGAAAGATGAAGTGACTTCTCCAGGAGGAAGTACGATTCGCGGTGTCGTAGCTCTAGAAAAAAATGGCTTCCGTTATGCCGTGATGGATGCAGTTCAGCAAGCCAACCACGAATAGATGAAGAAAGTTGGAAAATCGACAAGTTTGTCATTTTTCCAACTTTCTTTGTGCCATATTTTTCGTAGGAAAGAACAATCGCAGTTCTTATTTTAAAAAACTCTGTGTTATAATGAGTGCAAAGTGAGGCGACTATAATGAAACAAATGGAAGAAATCAAACAAGTAAGTCAATTATATAAAGTATTAAGTGATCCAACACGTTTAAGAATTTTGCTACTTTTAAAAGAAGGCGAGCATAACGTAACGGCGATTAGTGAACAATTGGGAATGGAACAGTCCGCCGTTTCTCATCAATTAAAATTATTAAGAGATAGCCGGGTTGTCAAGGCACGTCGCGAAGGAAAAACGATTTTTTATACATTGGATGATCATCATGTAATAGATATTTTAAATCAGACCTTTGAGCATATTGAACATCGATAAAAAGTAGGAAAAAAAGCGTAACTAGAATAGCGCTGTTGATGGAGGTAAAAATGAAGGATACCTTAAAGATCGGGTTACTAGGATTAGGGACTGTAGGCACTGGCGTTTTAACTCTCTTGAAAGAACATCAAGAGAAAATTTCACAAGTGACAGGAATGAATGTAGTCATTGAAAAAGCATTTGTCCGAAATCTTGAAACGAAACAAGTGCAAGCGGAAGAATACGGTCTTTCTTTGACAACTTCAATTGATGATATTTTAGAAGATAAAGAGATTCAAATCGTTGTGGAATTAATGGGAACCATTGAACCAGCCAAAACGTATATCATGAAAGCTTTAGAAAAGGGCAAACATATTGTGACTGCCAATAAAGATTTACTGGCGCAACATGGGAGTGAATTAGTAGCGTTAGCCCAAAAACATCATTGTGATTTATATTACGAAGCAAGTGTTGCTGGCGGGATTCCAATTTTAAGAACAATTGCTAATAGCTTAGCGGCAGACAATATTCAAAAAGTTTTAGGGATTGTGAACGGTACGACGAATTATATGCTTACGCAAATGGTTTCTGCTGATAAAAGTTATGAAGAAGCTTTAGCAGAAGCGCAAGCGTTGGGATTTGCTGAAGCGGATCCGACAAATGATGTCGATGGAATTGACGCAGCCTATAAAATGGTTATTTTAAGTCAATTTGCTTTTGGGATGAATGTTTCATTACCACAAGTTGATATTCGTGGAATTCGCGGATTGTCTTTAGATGATGTCGCCATGGCTAAACAACTGGGATATGAAATCAAATTGATTGGCTCTGCTGAACAAAATGAGCATAGTATCTCGGTGGAAGTGGCGCCTATGCTAGTCAATCAAAAGCATCCTATTGCATCTGTTCGGAATGAGTACAATGCAGTATTTATAAAAAGTGCAGGTGTGGGCGAATCAATGTATTACGGTCCAGGAGCTGGCGCTAAACCGACAGCAACCAGTGTTGTCAGTGATTTAATTACGATTGCTAAAAACATTCGCTTGGCAACGACTGGCCATATGTTCAATTCGTATCAACATAAAACCCAATTGACGAGTTCCGAAAATGTATTTGGGCAGTACTATTTTTCATTAGATGTTCCAGATACACCAGGACAATTTTTGCAGTTGACGCAATTAATGACTAAAGCAGAAGTCAGCTTTGATCAATTAGTTCAACAGAAATCAGATGGACAGCGAGCAAGAATTGTTGCCATTACGCACCAGATATCAAAAGCACAAATGCAACAAGTTGTGACAGCTATTCAAAATACGGAAGCCTTTCAGTTATTGAATGTAATGAAGGTTATAGGAGATGAGTAAACATGTATGAAGGTTTGTTAAAACAGTATCAAGCGTATTTGCCAGTAACAGAAAAAACACCAATGATTTCTTTAGCCGAAGGAAATACGCCACTGATTCCTTTACCTAATTTATCCAAAGAATTAGGTATTCAATTATATGGAAAATACGAAGGCTTAAATCCCACTGGCTCATTCAAAGATCGCGGGATGGTGATGGCTGTAGCAAAAGCGGTAGAAGAAGGTGCCAAAGCGATTGTTTGTGCTTCTACAGGAAATACTAGTGCTGCCGCTGCTGCGTATGCCACACGAGCAGGCATTAAAGCGTATGTAGTGATTCCAGAAGGTAAAATCGCACTGGGAAAATTAGCGCAAGCTATTATGTATGGGGCGGACATTATTTCGATTCCAGGTAACTTTGATGAAGCATTAAAAGCGGTGCGAGAAATTGCGAAAACTGAGGCAGTTGCGCTAGTTAATTCAGTGAATCCTTATCGTTTAGAAGGGCAAAAGACAGCAGCTTTTGAAGTTTGTGAACAATTGGGTCAAGCGCCTGATGTTTTAGCGATTCCAGTTGGAAATGCCGGCAATATTTCCGCTTACTGGAAAGGCTTTAAAGAATGGCATGAAAAACAAGGAACAACTTTACCAAGAATGCATGGTTTTGAAGCAGAAGGTGCCGCGGCAATCGTGAAAGGCCAAGTGATTGAGCAACCTGAAACCGTGGCAACAGCGATTCGGATTGGAAATCCTGCTAGTTGGCAATTAGCAGAACAGGCACGCGATGAATCGGGTGGTTTCATTGATCCCGTGACAGATCAAGAAATTTTAACGGCTTACCGAAAAATTGCTGCTCAAGATGGGGTTTTCATTGAACCTGGTTCGGCTGCCTCATTAGCTGGAGTTATTCAACACGTTAAAAGCGGTAAAATCAAAGCAGGTGAAACCGTCGTGGCAGTCTTTACTGGTAACGGACTAAAAGATCCTGATACAGCAATGGAGACAGAAGTAGCTATTTCAAAAATGAGTGACGTGGAAGAAATGCGTCTGCACTTACGAAAAGGAGTCGCAACACTATGAAAATAAGAGTACCTGCCACTAGTGCCAACTTAGGACCTGGCTTTGATTCATGTGGCATTGCATTATCCGCTTATTTAACAATCAACGTTTTAGGTGAAAGTGAATTTTGGGAAATTCAACATTCTTTGGGAGAAGAGATTCCTACTAATGAAGAGAATTTATTAATTCAAACGGCATTGAAAATTGCACCAGAATTGACACCAAAAGTTATTCGGATGGTTTCTGACATTCCCCTTGCAAGAGGCCTAGGCAGTAGCTCAAGTGTGATTGTAGCAGGCATTGAATTAGCTAATCGACTAGCACATTTAAATTTGTCGCCTAAAGAAAAAGTCCGTTTAGCCACAGAGATGGAAGGCCATCCAGATAATGTTGCCCCAGCTATTTTAGGGGATTTCGTGGTGGCTAGCCATGTAGAAAATCAAGTCTACCATGTCAAACATCACTTTCCAATGTGTGATGTCATTGGTTTTATTCCAGAGGAAACGTTATTTACCGAAAAAAGTCGCGCTGTTTTGCCAGAAAAATTGGCTTATAAAGAGGCGGTCGCGGCCAGTTCAATTGCCAATGTTATGATTGCCGCAATTTTAAACGGGGATTTACCTTTAGCAGGCAAAATGATGGAACAAGATAAATGGCATGAAACGTATCGGCGTTCCTTGGTTCCTCATTTAAAAGAAATTCGTCGTTTAACTCAGCAAAAAGGTGCTTATGGCTCTTTCTTAAGCGGAGCTGGTCCCACTGTTCTGATCTTGTCGCCAGAAGAACGAACCAACGAAATTGTTCAAAGCTTGGAAAAATTATCTACCAAAGCGAGCATCCAAATTTTCAATATTGATCAAGAAGGCGTTCAAGTCTTTTAAAAAAACGAGAAAAAATCACTAGTGATTTTTTCTCGTTTTTATTAATCCTCGGATGTTTCCGTGGAATAATAACTATGATCTTCTAAGTTCAAAGCATTAAGAATCATTGAGGCAGTTTCTTCAATTGAAAGAGAAGCGACATCAATAACGATACAACCTAATTTTTGGTAAAGGTCATTAGCAAAAGCCAGTTCTCGCCGAATTTTTTCAATATCTGAATAAGAAGTATTTTCAGGTAAACCATATGCGCGCATTCGTTCTTTACGAATACCGTTTAAAACATTGGGATCGTTGGTTAAGCCAACAATTTTTTTAGGGTCCATTTCGAATAATTGTTTTGGTAAATGTGCTTCAGGAATTAGTGGCAAATTAGCAACTTTTAAGTTCTTGTTGGCTAAAAAGAGACTTAGTGGTGTTTTAGAAGTTCGGGAAACGCCAAGAAGTAACACATCCGCTTCTAAAAAGCCTCGTGGGTCCTTGCCATCGTCATATTTGACAGCAAATTCCATCGCTTCAATTCGTTTAAAATAATTTTCATTCAGATGATGTAAGGCACCTGGTTCCCGCATGGGTGCAACACCTGTTAAACGTTCGATTTCCGCAACTGGTGGTGTCAAAATGTCAAAATGAAACAATTGATGCTCATTGAAAAATTGATTAGCAATCGCCACGAGATGATCATTAATAATAGTATGCAGTACCATGGCCTCTGCTTTTTTGGCATCTTCTAACGCTTGCACTAGTTTATCTTCGTCTTTAACGAATGTTCGTCTAATCAAAGTAAAATCAACAGTGGGGTACTGAGCCATTGAGGCAGCCGCCAATTTTGAAGCGGTCTCGCCAGCAGAATCTGAGATGACAAAAATCGTCACACATTTTTTTTCTTCAGAAATAGTCATAGAGGGTAAGTCCTTTCTTGCATTTTTAATAATTTTATTATACCATAAGTCCAGAATCTATTTCGTAATCATTCTGATTTAGGTTGGTGAGGGAGGAAATGGCGATGGCACCAGTAAAGACTAATATTGAGCAAGCCTTAGAAACCATGAAAGCCAGTGGATTAAAATATACCAAAAAACGAGAATTGCTGATGAGTTATTTGATTAAGCGAAATCGCTATGTTTCTGCACGTGAAGTGTATGAATTTATGAATGAAACCTTTAAAGGAGTCAGTTATGATACGGTTTATCGCAATTTACATGACTTTGAGCGCTTAGAATTACTGGAAAAAACAGAATTAAATGGCGAGCAAAAGTTTCGCTTCCGTTGTTGCCAAGAGGTGGAACATCATCATCACTTTATTTGTACGGTTTGTGGCAAAACGGAAGAAATTCACATGTGTCCGATGAATTTTTTTGAAGAACAGTTAAAAGGTTGTTCAATTGAAGGACATCGCTTTGAAATACTTGGTCGTTGTGCCGATTGTTGCGAAAAATAGCGAATAAGACGAAAAATCAAACAAAAATTTCGTATTTTATCAGTAGAGTGGTTGACGGTTATTTATGCTTTAGCTATAATATAACAAGGACAGTATTTTAATTTGTGGGTTTTTCCCACAAATAAGAAAAACGGTTACTTTTTAAGCTCGGAGGGAGGGAATAACATGTCAAAAACAGTCGTTCGTAAAAACGAATCTCTTGATGATGCTCTTCGTCGCTTCAAACGTTCCGTTTCAAAAGCGGGTACTTTACAAGAATCACGTAAACGTGAATTCTACGAAAAACCAAGTGTAAAGCGTAAGAAAAAATCTGAAGCAGCTAGAAAACGTAAAAAATTCTAGTTTTGAATGAATTGGAGTTGGTGGTATGTCATTGCTAACCACATTGAATGACGACATTAAAACAGCGATGAAAGCTAAAGACAAAGAAACTTTAGCCGTACTTCGTATGTTAAAGACTGCCATTCAAAATGATCAGATTAAAGCGGGCCGTGAATTGAACGGAGAAGAAGAACTCACTGTATTGTCTCGTGAGATGAAACAGAGAAAAGATTCTTTATCAGAGTTTGAAAAGGCGGGACGCGACGATCTTGTTGAAAAAGTAAAAGTTGAAATAGCAATTGTTGAAAAATATATGCCTCAACAACTAACAGAGGAAGAAATTCGTCAACTAGTTCAAGAGGTAATGACGCAAACTGGCGCCACTTCACCAAAAGATTTTGGTAAAGTGATGGGCGCTATGATGCCGAAAGTCAAAGGCAAAGCCGATGGCAACCAAGTTAACGCAATTGTGAAAGAATTATTACAAGAAAACTAAGAGCGTTATCGAAACTAGGACAGGATACTGTCCTAGTTTTTTTATGCAAAGAGAAAACCAGTAGCTTTTTACGGTTTTCTCTTTTTTGACTTTCAAAGTCAAATCAGGTACGACTTCTTTTTAAACAGATAAGAATGTGGTATCATTGTAAAGGACTATATAATAAAGGAGATGGACGTTTTTTGACAGATAATCAGTCAAAATCTTTGGAATTAATACTTACTGATTCTGATGATGCACACATGCTTTTAGGAACACATGATAAACATATCAAATTTTTAGAAGAGAATACCCACGTAACGATTAATAGTCGTGGCGAAGTTATTCAGTTAATTGGCGAATCATCAGAGGTAGAGTTAGTCGCTTCCGTGTTAAGAGCGCTACAAACATTAATTCAACGAGGCATTAAAGTGCATACGCCAGATGTCGTTTCTGCTTTAAAAATGGCCAAAGCTGGAAATTTAGAGGCGTTTATTGCCATGTATGAAGAAGAAATTATGAAGGACCATCATGGTCGGGCGATCCGAATTAAGAATGTTGGTCAAAAAAAATATATCGATGCAGTTAAAACTCATGACGTCATTTTCGGGGTGGGACCTGCGGGGACAGGAAAAACCTTTTTAGCCGTGGTGATGGCAGTAGCAGCCTTAAAAAAAGGCGAAGTACAAAAAATTATTTTAACTCGTCCAGCGGTGGAAGCTGGCGAAAGCTTGGGCTTTTTACCAGGTGACTTAAAAGAAAAAGTCGATCCTTATTTACGTCCAGTTTACGATGCCTTGTATCAAATTTTTGGTATGGATCATACAAATCGTTTAATGGAACGCGGCGTTATTGAAATTGCCCCGCTTGCTTATATGCGTGGTCGTACATTGGATGATGCTTTTGTCATTTTAGACGAAGCACAAAATACCACGGTTGCCCAAATGAAAATGTTTTTAACTCGTTTAGGGTTTAGTTCAAAAATGATTGTTAATGGAGATACTAGTCAGATTGACTTGCCACGTGGTGTAACAAGTGGTTTAGTTAACGCCGAGCGTACGTTAAAAGACATTGAAAAAATTGCCTTTGTAAATTTTGAAGCCAGTGACGTTGTGCGTCATCCGGTTGTAGCACAAATTATTCAAGCCTATGAAAAAGAACAACAAAAGCATTCCTAAGCAGTTAGGGAAGGAGTGAAAGTCCCTTTTGAAAAAAGTACTTACAAAGTTAGGGGATCGTTTAGGTAAGGCCTATTTACCTATTTTATTAGCCGTTTTTTCTCTTCTTTTATTTATGATTATGTTTGGCAGTGTCCATCAGAAAAGAGTAGAAATTAAAGAAGGTCAACTGGCCGAGAAAACCATTCGTGCAAATAAAAATATCGAGAATACCTACGAAACAGAACAAAGAAAAAAATTGGCAGCAGAAGCTGTCACACCCGAATATATTTATCAAGAAGATACGGCATCTGTCCAACATAATCGTATTGATAAATTATTTAAATTGATTGATTCTGCGAATGAAAAAGTAGACAAAGAATACAACAATAAGCAAGCGAAGGCCAAAAAGGAAGAAACGATTCCTGCGCCGACCGTAGAAGAACGAGTAGCTAGCTTAAAGTCATTGTTTGAATCTTTACCGCAAGATGAAGTTACGTTTTATCAAAGTTTTCCTAATGTTTTTTATCAAACAATCTTTACATTAACCTCTGAGCAATTGGATAAGGTTCGTTCAGAAAGTTTGATGTTGGTGGATGACGCAATGCAAAATCACGTTCGAGAATCTGATTTGGATAAAATTCGCCAAGAAGCTAACGGTAAAATTCAATACTTAGATATTACGAGTACCATGCAACAAGTCATTCGTTACATTGTTAATCAAGGGATTGTGGTAAACGATATTGCCAATGAAAAACGAACAGAAGAGCTACGCCAAAAAGCGATGAATGCTGTTCAACCCGCCATGATTTATCAAGGCGAAATTATTGTTCGTGAAGGGACTCAAATTGATGCAAAAGCGGTCGAAAAACTTGAGTTACTAGGAATGACTAGTCAAAATACGTCTATTTTTCCGATGGTGGCATTAGCATTAGCTATTTTACTTCAAGTTGAAGTGTTGATTTTCTTTACAAAACAAGTGACTGAGCCTTCGCGACAACGCTCGTTTATTATCTTTTACACAGGTGCTATGCTAATCAGTGTTATTTTAATGAAATTCTTCCAGATTTTCCAAACAGAGCAGTTGATGTATATTCCCTTGTTCTATCCGGCAGCCTTTGCACCGCTGATTCTAAATCATTTTGTGAATCGTCGTTCAGGGATAATCGCTGCCATTTTCCAAGTCGTTTTTGCGTTATTTATCTTTTATAATTCTATTGGCACAAACTCGTTGACGGTTATTCTGATTATGTACTTATTCTCAGGATTTCTAGCAACAGTTGTTAAACGGAAACGGATGAGTGAGCAAGTTTTCCCAGCGTTAATGTGGGTAGTTGTCTTTCCTGTTTTCATGGCGGTTGTCTTAATGATTTATCAAGGGATGAGTTTAACAGATGGTAAAACGTGGACGGCTTTAATTTGTGCAGGTGCAGGAACGGTCCTTTCATTTTTAGCAACAATGGGCTTGCATCCATATATCGAATTATTAGTGACCGATGATAGTATGATTGTCTTGAATGAATTAAGTAATCCGAACCATCCGTTGTTAAAACAACTGTTAGAAGAAGCGCCAGGTACCTATCATCATAGCATGATGGTGGCTAGTTTGAGCGCTAACGCTGTTGCTGAGATTGGCGGTCGGTCGCTATTAACACGAGTTGCTTGTTATTACCATGACATTGGCAAAATTAAACACGCAAATTTCTTTGTGGAAAACTTACCTGCTGGAGCAGAAAATCCACATAACTTTTTATTACCAGAAGATAGTAAACAAATTATTTTTGGCCACGTAATTGATGGCGCCAAAATTTTAGAAGAGTACAATATGCCGCAAATGGTTATTGACATTTGTCGTCAACATCATGGCACAACATTGATGAAATTTTTCTATGTGAAAGCAAAAGAACGCAATCCTGAAATTAAAGAATCAGACTTCCGTTATCCTGGACCACGTCCACAAACACGAGAAGCAGGGATTGTTAGTATTGCTGATACTTGTGAGGCTGCTGTGCGGGCGATGGATCATCCGACCAACGAAAAAATTCAAGCCTTTGTGCATAATGTGATTCAAGATAGAATTTCAGATGGCCAATTAGATGAATGCGGGTTAACGATGAAAGAGATTCGCATCATTGAAAAATCATTAATTAATGGATTATGCAGTACCTTCCATTCACGGATTAAGTATCCAAAAATGAAAGCTGAAGCAGAAGAAATGAAAGATGAACAAGAAAAGAGAGATGACTAATGGATATTACTTTCATTGATGAAACCGAGAAAGTACCAACAGAAGAAATCAAAGAAATCGAAAACTTGCTGCAATTTGCAGCGGGTTTTCTAGAAATTGCCGAAGATACGGAGATGTCGGTGACTTTTACAGATAACGCAGGTATCCAAGTGATTAATCGTGACTATCGGGGCAAAGATATGCCTACAGATGTCATCAGTTTTGCTTTAGAGGATGAAGGGGAAGACGAATTGCCAATTATTTTTGATGATGAAGAAATGGCAGAGCTACCACGGAATCTAGGTGATTTAATTATTTCAACAGAGCGAGCAGCAGAACAAGCAGTTGAATATGGGCACACATTGGAGCGAGAAATGGGCTTTTTGGCAGTACATGGCTTTTTACATTTGAATGGATACGATCATATGGAACCTGAAGATGAAAAAGAAATGTTTGGTTTACAGAAAGAGATTTTAGATGCGTATGGCCTTAAAAGATGAGCAAACAGGAAAAAATAAACATTTTATTCATTCATTAGAATTTGCCTGGCAAGGAATCAAAACAGTTTTTCGAGAAGAACGTAATATGCGCAAACATGTGGCGTTTGGCGTCACTGCGATTGTGTTTGGTTTCTTGTTTTCCTTAACACTTGCTGAATGGCTGTGGTTGTTATTGGCCGTTTTTCTTGTCTGGTTGGCAGAAATTATCAATACAATTTTTGAAAATGTCGTAGATATGTTTACGGATTTTCACTTTCATCCAATCGGAAAAAAAGTTAAAGACATGGCCGCAGGAGCTGTTTTATTAACAGCCGGTTTCGCAGTGCTAGTAGGACTAATTCTATTTGTACCAAAAATTTTACAAATCATTCAAATGTGGAAATAAGAGGAGAAATACAATGACAACTGAACATAAATCTGGTTTCGTAGCCATTGTCGGCAGACCAAATGTTGGAAAATCAACATTGTTAAATCGAATTGTCGGCCAAAAAATTGCAATTATGAGTGACAAAGCACAAACAACTCGTAATAAGATTCAAGGAATTTATACAATTCCTGAAGCACAAATTGTTTTTATCGATACTCCAGGGATTCACAAACCTAAACACCGCTTAGGCGATTTCATGGTGGAAAGTGCCTACAATGCGATGCGTGAAGTAGATGCTACTTTATTTATGGTAAGTGCTGATCAAAAACGCGGGAAAGGTGACGACTTTATTATTGAACGATTGAAAAATAATAATAGTCCAGTCTACTTGATTATCAATAAAATTGACAAAGTCCATCCAGATGATTTATTGAGTATTATTGAAGACTATTCGAAACAAATGGACTTTAAAGAAATTATTCCCATTTCTGCTACTGAAGGAAATAATTTTGAGCATTTGATGGATGTTCTCGTTGAGCAAATGCCAGAAGGACCTCAGTATTTCCCTGATGACCAAATTACAGATCATCCAGAATATTTTATCGTTTCCGAATTAATTCGTGAAAAAGTGTTACTTTTAACAAGAGATGAGATTCCTCATTCTGTCGCTGTCGTTGTGGACTCAATGAAACGGGATGAAAACGATAAAGTCCATGTCCAAGCAACCATTATTGTGGAACGGGACAGTCAAAAAGGCATCATCATTGGCAAAGGCGGAAAAATGCTGAAACAAATTGGTACCAAGGCGCGTCAAGATATTGAATATTTATTAGATGACAAAGTGTATTTGGAGTTGTGGGTAAAAGTCCAAAAAGACTGGCGTGACAAAAAAATCTATTTACAAGATTTCGGTTATCGCAAAGAAGAATATTAAGAAAGTAGTGTTTGGGAAGCGAGTGTATAAATGAACTTCCCAAACACTACACTAATTTACATAAGAAATGGAAGTGAATTGAATGGCATTAGGGGAGACTAAAGGTATTATTTTATTTACGAAGGATTTTAAAGAGAAGGATAAACTCGTCAAAATTTTTACAGAATCCTATGGAAAATTGATGTTTTTTGTGAAAGGCGCGCATCGAAAAAATAATCCTCTTTTGCCAGCGATCCTGCCATTTACAGAAGCCGTCTACATCGGAAATTTTAGAGAAGAAGGCTTATCTTTTCTCAATAGCAGTAAAGAAGTTCAACCTTTTCGAAACATTCAACAAGATATATTTATTAACGCGTATGGAACATATATTTTAAACTTAGTCGATGCAGCAATTGAAGATCAGCACTATGATCCGAACTTATTTCAATTTACCCACATGGCATTATCCGCTTTAAATGAGCATAAAGATCCGGAAATCATTACAAATATTTTTGAAATTCAATTGTTAGAACGGTTTGGTGTACGACCAGAATGGCATCATTGTGTGGCTTGTGGCGAAACACAAGGGAAATTTGATTATTCCTCAAAATATAGCGGTGTGCTTTGTGAAAAACATTGGCATTTAGATGAACAGCGCTACCATGCAGATCCTAGAGCGATTCATTTTATTCGCTTATTTTCGCAAGTCTCCTATGAAAAAGTCCAAAACATTCAAGTAAAAGAAGAAACTAAGAAGAGTATTCGAGAAACGATTGATATGTTATACGATGAATATGTTGGTTTGCACTTAAAAAGCAAAAAATTTATTGATCAAATGAAAACGTGGGAAAATACGTTAAAAATTCCACCACGAAAGAAGGAAGAAAAAGAAACATAAACAAGCAGTCATTTTTCTAAAAAAAATTTGACAACTTCCCTCAGACACCGTATTATGATAGAGAAGTTAAATACGTACGAAGAAAAAGAGAAGTAAAAAGAACCCTCTGTTAAGCGAATCTGGGAGAGTGGGAGCCAGAAACACGGAACTTTTGAAAGGCACTTTGGAGTACGACAAACGAAGCTGCCGATGAACGCATCGGAAGTAGGGTGGAACCGCGATAATTATTCGTCCCTATGTCTATTAATAGGCATGGGGACTTTTTGCATGTTCCTCACTGCGACTGACACAAAGTGTCAGAGCAGATGTGGAACAGCACAAGGTGACCAAAGGGAACGTTGTAACCGAATAAAAAAAAGCAAACAGTTAACACCAAAAGAAAAAATAGTAACGTTTATTCAAAAAAGCTCAATTGGCGCAAAAGTGTCAGAGCAGATGTGGAACAGCACAAGGTGACCAAAGGGAACGTTGTCTCCTCTATTTTAAAACAAACTGTTTAGCCAAAAACATGGAGCAGATGTGGAACGTTGTAACCGAATAAAAATGACCCCATTCTACAAAATTGTTTCTCTGTAGCCCTTTTTAAATTTACATTCCCGAAGCAAAGCCAATCCCTATGTCTATAAAAAATATTCCAAGGAGGAAAACAATGAAAAACAAGTTAACCGTACAAGAAATGATTTTAACCTTGCAAAAATTTTGGTCATCTAATGGCTGTATGTTAATGCAAGCCTATGATACAGAAAAGGGAGCCGGTACTATGAGTCCTTACACGTTTTTACGTGCCATTGGACCTGAACCATGGAACGCTGCCTACGTAGAACCTTCTCGTCGTCCAGCTGATGGACGCTATGGTGAAAATCCGAACCGTCTATACCAACATCATCAATTCCAAGTTGTAATGAAGCCTTCTCCTGAAAATATCCAAGAACTTTATCTAGAAAGTTTGAAATTATTAGGAATTGATCCATTAGAACATGACATTCGTTTTGTAGAAGATAACTGGGAAAATCCTTCAATGGGTTGTGCTGGTTTAGGTTGGGAAGTTTGGCTAGATGGCATGGAAATTACTCAATTTACGTATTTCCAACAAGTTGGCGGCTTACAATGTCATCCTGTCACTTCTGAAATTACTTACGGGTTAGAACGCCTGGCATCATACATCCAAGAAGTCGAAAGTGTCTATGATTTAGAATGGACACAAGGCGTTAAATATGGTGAAATTTTTGTCCAACCTGAATATGAGCATTCAAAATATTCCTTTGAAATTAGTAACCAAGAAATGCTTTTAGAAAACTTTGACAAATTTGAAAAAGAAGCTAAACGCTGTATTGAAGAAAGCTTAGTTCATCCAGCCTATGATTATATTTTAAAATGTAGCCATACATTCAATTTATTAGATGCTCGCGGTGCCGTCTCTGTAACAGAACGTGCAGGATATTTAGCCCGCATTCGGAATATGGCTCGTTCCGTAGCGAAAATTTTTGTGGCTGAACGTGAAAAATTAGGGTTCCCATTATTAAATAAAGATCAAAGTGTATCCAAGGAGGCAGAATAACATGGCAAAAGATTTATTATTAGAAATTGGCTTAGAAGAAATGCCCGCACATGTTGTCACACCAAGCCGTATCCAACTTGAAGAAAAAGTAATCAAATTTTTAGATGAACATCATTTAGACTATGAGACAGTGCAATCCTTTGCCACACCTCGTCGTTTAGCCGTGAAAGTAACTGCGATTCCTGAAAAACAAGCGGATGTTGAAGAAGAAGTAAAAGGTCCAGCGAAAAAAATTGCTTTAGATGCTGAAGGAAATTGGTCAAAAGCTGCACAAGGTTTTGTACGCGGCCAAGGAGTCACAACTGAGGACATTGTTTTCAAAGAATTAAATGGTGTCGAATATGTCTATGTGACGAAGTTTACCAAAGGCCAAAGTGCCAAAGAGGTATTAACAAAATTAAATGACGTGATTACAAGTCTAACTTTCCCGGTAACAATGCACTGGGCAAACTATGATTTCGAATATATTCGTCCAATTCATTGGATTGTGGCACTACTTGATGATGAAGTAATTCCTTTCAAAGTGTTAGACGTGACGACAGGGCAAACTTCTCGTGGCCACCGGTTCTTGGGAGACGATGTGACGTTCCAACATGCCAATGAATATGAAGCAAAATTAAAAGAACAATTTGTAGTGGTGCTACCGAATGAACGGAAACAAATGATTGTTGATCAAGCGAACGCACTTGCTGCTGAAAAAAATTGGCAGTTGGCTTTAGATGAAGAGTTATTGGAAGAAGTTACGAATTTAGTGGAATATCCAACTGCATTTGTAGGCAGTTTTGATGAAAAATATTTATCTGTTCCAGATGAAGTATTAGTGACTTCTATGAAAGAACACCAACGTTACTTTGAAGTTCGTAACGACCAAGGCTTATTAATGCCGCATTTTATCGCTGTTCGCAATGGGGATAATGTTCACCTTGAAAACGTGATTAAAGGAAATGAAAAAGTGTTAATTGCTCGTTTAGAAGATGCAGAATTCTTTTACAATGAAGATAAAAAATTAACGATTGAAGCATGTGTTGAAAAACTAAAAAATGTGACTTTCCATGAAAAGATTGGCTCAATTTATGAAAAAATGCAACGGGTTGCTTTAATTGCACAAATCATTGGTAGAAAAGTTGGCTTATCTGAGGAGGAATTGGAAGATTTAAAACGTGCCTCTGAAATTTATAAATTTGACTTAGTAACAAATATGGTTGGTGAATTCCCAGAATTACAAGGTATTATGGGAGAAAAATATGCTTTATTACAAGGCGAAAAACCAGCCGTAGCGACGGCGATTCGAGAACATTATTTACCAACTTCCAGTGAAGGTGAATTGCCAGAAACAGCAATCGGAGCTGTTTTAGCTTTAGCTGATAAGCTTGACAGCGTCTTTTCATTCTTCTCAGTTGGTATGATTCCAACGGGTTCTAACGATCCTTATGCACTTCGTCGTCAAACCTATGGCGTTATCCGAATTATTGAAGATAAAGGCTGGACCTTCCCATTAGTCCAATTACAAACAGAAGTTGATGAAGCAGTGAATCAAGATGTTGAAAAATATGGCGTTCTACTAAACGAAGGACAAGCAGAAGTCGTTGAATTTGTAAAAGCTCGCTTACGTCAATTATTAATGACGAAAAACGTTCGCCATGACATTATCGATGCAGTGGTGTCTGCTGAGCAAGCCGATTTATCGAAATTATTTGCTTCAGCGAATATTTTAAAAAGCCGTTTTGAAGATCAAGATTTTAAACCATCAATGGAAGCCTTAACGCGTGTTATTAATTTAGCGAAAAAAGGGCAAGAACTTTTAGGCGATGCTGAAGAAGGGATTGATCCAAGTCTGTTTGAAAATAAGGCAGAAAAAGAACTATATCAAGCGGTTAACGATTTGTCAGAAGCTTTTGCGACACGCACGATTGCAGAAAACTATGAAGCACTAGTAAACCTACGTCCGTTAATTGATGCGTACTTCAATGAAACGATGGTCATGGTTGAGGATGAAAAAGTCAAACAAAATCGATTAAAACAATTAATGCAAATTGCTAAAATGGCGTTATCAATTGCTAGCTTAGATTTATTAATTGTAAAATAAAAAGCGTTGCTTTCGACCGCTAAGGAGGAACCACCAGCATGTCAGAAACAACGTTGGAACAAATTTTAACGCAATTATCAAAGCCAGCTGTTCGTGCGCTAACGAATGAAAAAATCGATAGTGTGGATGAACTCTATGCACGAGGCCGAGAAGCGTTACTTTCGTTGCACGGCTTTGGTCCTAAGTCTATTCGAACCATTGAAGAGATGACTGGCAAAGAATTGAAATAAAAAAAGGATCGCCTCTCAAACGGCGATCCTTTTTTTATTTACGTTTTTGTTTTCCAGCATTGCGACCTTTATTGCCGTTTGCTTTTGGTTGGTTCGTTTTTTGCGTTACTTTGTTTGTTTCTTTGGGTGTCACGTCCTTAATAGGAGTAACCACTTGTTTTGGTGGGTTATTTTTCAATTCTTCTTGTACTTGTTTTTTAATTCTTGGACGTAAGAGGATATTTGTGATGGCAGATTGAATACATGTGAAAATACCACCAACTACCCAGTAAAGCGCTACGCCTGCAGGTGAGCTAAAGGACATGAAAACAATCATTAATGGTGAAACAATCAGCATTGATTTCATTGTTTTCTTTTGTTCTTCAGGAATACCAATCATTGAAATATAGCCTTGAGCTAAATAGGCTAAACCAGCTAATGCCACTAAAATCATACTTGGTTGCCCTAAATTCATTCCTAAGAAGCTTGCTGTGGCAATACCTTTTGTATAACGAGCAGCAAAGAACAGAGAAGAGAAAATAGGCATTTGAATTAATAAAGGCAAACAACCAATTCCGCCAACCATACTCACATTGTTTTCTTTATAAATCTTTTGTAGTTCTGCTTGTGCGGCCATTTGTTCTTCACGCGTACTTGCTTGTTTCATTTTTGCTTGTGCAACATCCACTTGAGGTTTGATTGCTTGCATTTTTTCCGTTTGGATAAAGCTTTTTTTCGATTGATGTAAGCCTAACGGTAAAATAATGATCCGTACGATAATGGTGATAAAAATAATCGCCCAACCATAGTTCCAATTAAAGTTATCGACAAGATAAGTAATTGCATTACTCATCGGTAAAACAAGGAAGTTATAGACAAAACCTTCACCAGTTGGTTGTCCATCTGCTCCTGTTTTCACACAGCCTGATAAAAACATTACTAAAAATAGTAAGCCAGAGCCGTAAAGCCATCGGTTTAATTTACGCATGTAATTCGGTCCTTTTCTAAAAAATTTTTACATGGTTAACTATACTTGAAACAGCGCTCTTTTTCAATCAAAATCGCAAAGAAGCTCTCACAAAAATCAATAAAAAGCAGGAACTACTTGCTGTTCAAGGCTTCTTTCCAAAGGAATCAATTGTTAGAAAGTGAGTTTATTGGATCACTTTAAATTGTTCCGTCTCTTCTAACAAAGGGTCATCTTGAATATCAACATACGTTACACGTCCCGCTGGACTGGGGGAATCTTTGATTTTTTTGATAAATGTTTCCATTATGTCTTCAGGTGCAATTGCTGTGATTGAAACGGACCCGTCGTCTTCGTTCTTCACTGAACCAGTGACACCTAATTGATCTGCCACCATTTTGGTCATGTAGCGGAAGCCAACACCTTGGACACGCCCTTGTACATTCATTCTTAGTTTTTCCATGAGAGACACTTCCTTTGCTTTTTTCTTTATGATAGCGATTTTTCTTGGTTCTAGCAAGTATCCAAGCAAGCTAGAAGCATGCTATAATACAAAGGCGAGGTGACTTATGAAAGAAATTACATCAACGAAAAATAACCAATTAAAAGAATGGAAAAAATTACACAAAAAGAAGTACCGAGAAGAACTGAACCAATATATAATAGAAGGATTTCATTTAGTTGAAGAAGCCGTGAAGGCCAATGCCAATGTCCAGTGGATTTTGTTTAATCAAAGAGGTCAACAAGAATGGGGAACTTGGTTAGCTGAACAAGAAACAGAAAAATTAATTTTTGTAAGTGATGAGGTTTTAAATAGTTTGTCGGAGCTGCCAACTTCACAAGGGATTTTGGCAATTGTCACCTTGGAAACGCAACAAGAGCAGTCGCTTTCTTTTAAAGGTGGTTGGTTACTTTTAGATAATATCCAAGACCCTGGTAATGTTGGTACGATGATTCGCACAGCTGATGCAGCAGGTTTAGCAGGCGTGATTTTAGGTAAGGGCACAGCAGATATTTACAATACAAAAGTGTTACGCTCAATGCAGGGAAGCCACTATCATTTACCAGTTCTCCAACGAGAGTTGACTGAAGTGGTTCAGGCATTCAAGAAGCAAGGTCTACCAGTTTTCGGTACAGAACTAAATGAAGCTGCGATTGCTTATTATGAACAAGAGGCAGTGGAAAATTATGCGTTGATTTTAGGCAATGAAGGTAGCGGGGTTTCGCCAGAATTGTTAGCAGAAACCACGAAAAATCTTTATATTCCAATGAAAGGTCAAGCAGAATCATTGAATGTCGCTATCGCAGCGGGTGTGTTAATGTTTTATTTTGAAAATAATCAATAACAGAAACGAGTGTCAAAAAATGCTGACTATCAAAAAGACAACCCAGTTAACAGAAAAAGAATTAGAAACCATTATGGCTATTTGGCTGCAAACGAATCTAGAAGCTCATCCATTTGTCGCACCAACTTATTGGCAAGAAAATAAGGCATTAGTCCGCGCTGCGTTACCAAAAGCAACACTAATCTTAGCAGAAGAAGCGGGTCAGATAATTGGGTTTTTAGGCTTAATGGATAACTATATCGCAGGAATTTTTATAAAAAAAGCGTTTCAAGGTAAGGGCATCGGTCAGAAATTACTGGAAGTAGCAAAAGAAGAACAGGATGTCTTATCTTTGGCTGTTTACAGGGAAAATCAAGCAGCTTATGCTTTTTATCAAAAACAAGGCTTTGTCCAACAAAAGCGAACCACCGATGAAACAGGAAACGAAGAATGTCAGCTTGTTTGGCAAGCGCAGTAGGAGCGATATTTCTAGTTTTAAGACTTGCTATTTTTCTGAAAATATCTTATACTGTTAAAGGTGTGATTTTCACACACGAAATCCACATTCTTTTCCATCTGCGAAGTGGTGCTACTACGGTAGTTCTTCAAGGAGTTGACGAAAAGAAGAGGAAAATAAAAACCAAACTGGAGGAAACACAACATGGCAGTAATTTCTATGAAACAATTACTAGAAGCCGGCGTACACTTTGGTCACCAAACTCGTCGCTGGAACCCAAAAATGAAGAAATATATCTTCACAGAAAGAAACGGTATCTACATCATTGACTTACAAAAAACAGTGAAATTAGTAGATGCAGCTTACGATTACATGAAAAACGTTGCAGAAGAAGGCGGCGTTGCTTTATTCGTAGGAACTAAAAAACAAGCACAAGAAGCAATCAAAGATGAAGCAATCCGCGCTGGTCAATACTATGTAAACCATCGTTGGTTAGGTGGTACGTTAACTAACTGGGATACAATCCAAAAACGTATTGCTCGCTTGAAAAAAATCAATGCAATGGAAGAAGACGGCACTTTCGAAGTTTTACCTAAGAAAGAAGTTGCTGGCTTAAACAAAGAACGTGAACGTTTAGAAAAATTCTTAGGTGGTATCGCTGATATGCCAAGAATTCCAGATGTAATGTACATCGTTGACCCACGTAAAGAACGCATTGCTGTTCAAGAAGCACACAAATTAAACATTCCAATCGTTGCAATGGTTGATACAAACTGTGATCCTGATGAGATCGATGTTGTAATCCCTTCAAATGATGATGCAATCCGCGCCGTGAAATTAATCACTGCTAAAATGGCTGACGCTTTCATCGAAGGTAACCAAGGGGAAGACCAAGCAACTGAAGAGTTATTCGTTGAAGAAACACCAGAAGCAACTTCAATCGAAGAAATCGTTGATGTTGTTGAAGGAAACAACGAATCAGCTGAATAATAATGATTACGGAGCTGTCTCAAAGGCTAGGCGACAAAAAGCCTGATTCTCCTTTGAGATAGCTTTTTTAAAAAGAATTGATAATATCCGAGGAGGACACAAATAATGGCAGACGTTACAGCTAAAATGGTAAAAGAATTACGCGATATGACTGGCGTTGGAATGATGGACGCTAAAAAAGCATTAGTAAAAGTAGAAGGCGACATGGAAAAAGCCGTAGACTTTTTACGTGAAAATGGTATGGCTAAAGCAGCGAAGAAAAATGACCGTATTGCGGCTGAAGGTTTAGCAAACGTAGCAACTGTAGGTAACGTTGCAGCAATCGTTGAAGTAAACTCAGAAACTGACTTCGTTTCTAAAAATGAAATGTTCCAAGATTTAGTTAAAGATATTGCGACTAAAGTTGCTGAAAACAAACCAGCTACGATGGAAGAAGCAATGGCTATTAAAACTGAAAAAGGCACAATCGAATCTGATTTAATCGAAGCAACAACTGTTATCGGTGAAAAAATCAGCTTCCGCCGTTTTGAAGTTGTCGAAAAAGCTGACAATGCTGCATTTGGCGCTTACTTACACATGGGTGGCCGTATTGCTGTATTAACAGTTATCGATGGCACAACTGACGAAGAAGTAGCGAAAGATGTTGCTATGCACATCGCGGCAATCAACCCTCGCTATGTCAACGAATCTCAAATTCCTCAAGAAGAATTAGAACACGAAAAAGCTGTGTTAACTGAACAAGCATTAAACGAAGGTAAACCAGCAAATATCGTTGAAAAAATGGTTGTTGGTCGTCTACAAAAATTCAAAGCAGAAATCGCTTTGGTTGACCAACCATTTGTTAAAGATCCAGATATGACTGTCGAAAAATTTGTTGCTTCTAAAGGCGGCGAAGTGAAATCATTCGTACGTTTTGAAGTTGGCGAAGGTATCGAAAAACGTGAAGATAACTTTGCGGATGAAGTAATGAGCCAAATGAAAAACTAAGAGCATCAAACGCTCGGTTGAAAAGCCGTGAATCATAAGTATCTAAACAGACAGCGATCCCCAAAGGAAGCTGCATAAATTGATTACTGCTTGATTCAAGGCAGTCTTTCAGCCATTTGGGAACGCATAACTTTGATATGCGCTCCCTTTTTTTAGGCAAAACCAGTGGATCGCACTGCTTGGTCTAAAAAATCATTTTGGTGAAAAGTCATCTAAATGAGGAATTGAATGATTTTTAGAGAATCTTGGAGGGAATTATGATGGTTAAACCTAAGTATCAACGTGTCGTATTAAAGTTAAGTGGAGAAGCGCTAGCCGGAGAAGACGGTTTTGGCATTAAACCACCAGTCATTAAAGAAATCGTCCAAGAAATTAAAGAGGTCCATGAATTAGGTATCGAAATGGCCATCGTGGTTGGCGGCGGAAACATCTGGCGTGGACAAATTGGTGCTCAAATGGGCATGGAACGTGCACAAGCAGATTATATGGGCATGTTAGCTACTGTGATGAATGCCTTAGCATTGCAAGATACATTAGAAAATCTTGGTGTGCCTACACGTGTTCAAACATCAATTGAAATGCGTCAAATTGCAGAACCATACATTCGTCGTCGTGCAGAACGTCATTTAGAAAAAGGCCGCGTTGTTATTTTTGCCGGAGGAACAGGAAATCCTTACTTCTCGACAGATACAACGGCTGCGTTACGAGCTGCAGAAGTAGATGCGGACGTCATCTTAATGGCGAAGAACAATGTTGATGGTGTTTATTCTGCAGATCCACGTGTGGATGAAACAGCGACAAAATTTGAAGAACTAACACATTTAGATGTTATTTCTAAAGGGCTGCAAGTAATGGATTCAACAGCAAGCTCATTAAGTATGGATAACGATATTCCTTTAGTTGTCTTTAACCTAAATGAAGCAGGAAATATCCGTCGTGCCATCCTTGGTGAAAATATCGGAACAACTGTAAGGGGGAAATAAAGAATGTCTAAAGAAGTTTTAGCAACAGCCAAAGAAAAAATGACAAAAGCGGAAGAAAGCTTACGCCGTGAATTAGGTCAAATTCGTGCTGGTCGTGCGAACGCAAGTCTATTAGACCGTATTCAAGTAGAATATTATGGTGCACCAACACCAGTTAACCAATTAGCAAGTATCAATATCCCAGAAGCACGTGTATTAATGATTACACCGTTTGACAAAAATTCTATCGCTGACATTGAAAAAGCTATTCAAATGAGTGATATCGGCATTAGCCCAACCAATGATGGAAATGTCATCCGTTTAGTGATTCCACAATTAACGGAAGAACGTCGGAAAGAATTAGCCAAAGACGTGAAAAAAGAAGCGGAAAACTCAAAAGTTGCTGTTCGTAACGTTCGTCGTGATGCAATGGATGAGTTGAAAAAAGCTCAAAAAAATGGCGACATCACTGAAGATGAATTACGTTCATTTGAAAAAGATGTTCAAAAATTAACAGATGATAGCATCAAAAATATCGATGCGATTACTGCTGAAAAAGAACAAGAACTTTTAGAAGTATAAAACCAATCACTAATAAAAATTATTGAATCCAGAGAAGCAAATGCTCTGGATTTTTTTGTATAGATGAGGAAGGCGTATCTCAACGCTCTCTTTGCGAAAGTCATTCTAAAGTAATTATTTAAGAAAACGCTTTCTTGAATAAATTTTTTTATTCTACCAGAATTTTTTTCTTTGTGTAGGGAGGATCACTTAAAAATATAGAGAAACTTTGAAATATCAGCCTTTTAAAATTTTTCTTCACAAATTGAATCCTAAAATTTGATGATAAGAGTTGTTATTTTTAGCAATTGTAATTTGCGATTCATTCTCAATTAGGCTAAAATGAGTGAGAACGGAAAAACGATTAAAACAAGTTGGAGGGAATTGTACATGTCTGTGTTAGAAATCAAAAATTTACACGTATCAATTGAAGATAAAAAGATTCTAAAAGGAGTCGATTTAACAATTAATACTGGAGAAATCCATGCAATTATGGGACCTAATGGAACTGGTAAATCTACTTTATCAGCAGCAATTATGGGAAATCCCAACTATGAAGTCACAGAAGGAGAAATTCTATTTGACGGCGTCAACGTTTTAGATTTAGAGGTAGACGAACGCGCTCGCTTAGGCTTATTCTTAGCAATGCAATACCCAAGTGAAATTCCAGGGATTACCAACGCTGAATTCATGCGTGCAGCAATCAATGCAAAACGTGACGAAGACAACAAAATGTCAGTCATGCAGTTCTTAAAAAAATTAGATAGCAAAATGGAATTATTAAATATGCCTGAAGAAATGGCTGAGCGTTACTTAAACGAAGGTTTTTCTGGCGGCGAGAAAAAACGAAATGAAATTTTACAATTATTGATGTTAGAGCCAACGTTTGCCATTTTAGATGAAATTGATTCAGGCTTAGATATCGATGCGTTAAAAGTTGTTTCTAAAGGGGTTAATGAAATGCGCGGCGAGAACTTTGGTGCGTTAATTATTACCCATTATCAACGCTTATTGAACTATATCACGCCAGATGTTGTTCATATCATGATGGAAGGCCGCGTTGTGAAAACCGGTGGGGCTGATTTGGCAAAACGTTTAGAAACAGAAGGCTATGCTGGTATCAGCCAAGAATTAGGTATTGATTACAAAGAAGAAGCGTAAGGAGGACAAGATAAATGAAAAAAGTAAATCTAATGGATTATCTTGACGAAGTCACCGCTTTTTCACTAGAACATGAAGAACCAGCTTGGATGACTGAATTGCGAACAACGGCTTTAAAAAACGCTGACGAAAGTGAGTTACCACATATTGATCGTGTGAAATTTCATCGTTGGCCTTTATTAAATGTTCACATGGAAAGTTATGTGCCTTCTGAAGGAAATGTCGCAAGTTTTGATCAAATGAAAGACAATCCTTTAATTGTTCAACAAGGATCTTTTCATGCTTTTGAGCAATTGCCAGCCTCATTAGCGGAACAAGGGGTAATTTTTACAGACATTTTTACTGCTTTACAAGAGCACCCAGAATTAGTTAAAGAATACTATATGACTAAAGCTGTATTACCAGAAGAAGATAAGCTGACAGCAGCTCATGCAGCTTTCATGAATAGTGGCGTTTTCTTATACGTTCCTAAAAACGTAGTGATTGAAGAGCCCATTGAATCTTTGTTTATTCAGGATTCAGATAGCAACCAACCTTTCTTTAAACATGTTTTAATCGTTGCAGATAATCATAGTGAATTCAGTTATTTAGAACGTTTTCAATCAACTGGTCATCACGCAGAGAAAGCTTCTGGAAATATTGTTGTGGAAGTGATTGCGAAAGATGGCGCAAAAGTTAAATACTCAGCTGTGGATCAATTAGGGCAAACTGTAACGACTTATATGAATCGTCGTGGCTATATTATGCGGGATGCCTCTGTTGATTGGGCTCTAGGCGTCATGAATGATGGCGATGTTGTTGCTGATTTTGATTCTGATTTAGTTGGCGAAGGCGCTCATTCAGAAGTTAAAGTCGTTGCAATTAGTGCAGGTAAACAAACACAAGGCATCGACACACGAGTGACAAACAAAGCGCCACATTCGATTGGTCATATTTTACAACATGGAGTTATTCGTGAACGTGGTACTTTAACGTTTAACGGAATTGGCCACATTTTAAAAGGAGCAAAAGGAGCCGACGCACAGCAAGAAAGTCGTGTTTTAATGCTGTCTGATAAAGCTCGTGGTGATGCCAATCCAATTCTTTTAATTGATGAAAATGAAGTGACTGCCGGACACGCAGCCAGCGTTGGTCGAGTAGATCCAGAAGAAATGTATTATTTAATGAGCCGCGGCTTGCGTAAAGAAGAAGCGGAACGTTTGGTGATTCGTGGCTTCCTAGGTTCTGTCATTACAGCAATTCCAGTTAAAGAAGTACAAAATGAATTTGTAGAAGTAATTGAAGGGAAGTTAAACGCATGATGGATGCAGCAATCATTCGTCAATCGTTTCCTATTTTATTTCAAGAAGTTAATGATGAACCGCTAGTTTATTTAGACAATGCTGCGACAACCCAAAAACCAACGGCGGTGTTAGATGTTTTACGACATTATTATGAAACCGATAATGCCAATGTTCATCGTGGGGTGCACACGTTAGCCGAACGAGCAACGAAGGACTATGAGGCCTCCCGCGAAAAGGTTCGCCAATTTATCCATGCCAAAGAAACAGCGGAAGTTTTATTTACACGAGGAACAACAACCAGTTTGAATTGGATTGCCAAAAGTTATGGTGACTTGGCAGTTACAGCCGGGGATGAAATCGTCATATCTTACATGGAACATCATTCAAACATTATTCCCTGGCAACAATTAGCTCAACGTACAGGGGCCATTTTGAAGTATATAGACGTCACTGAAGACGGCTTTTTAGACATGGCAAGTGCACGTCAACAAATTACAGAAAAAACGAAAATTGTTTCGATTGCTCATGTTTCAAATGTGTTAGGGGTCATTAATCCAATCGAAGAATTAACACAATTAGTTCATCAAAATGGCGCTGTGATGGTGGTAGACGGCGCGCAAGCAGTTCCTCATATGCCTGTGGACGTTCAAGCCATCGATGCTGATTTTTATGCATTTAGTGGTCACAAAATGTGTGGACCAACTGGAATTGGTGTCCTTTATGGCAAACGTCATTTATTGGAACAAATGGAACCTGTGGAATTTGGTGGCGAAATGATTGACTTTGTTCATCTTCAAGAAAGTACTTGGAAAGAGCTTCCTTGGAAATTTGAAGCTGGCACACCTAATATTGCCGGGGCAATTGCCTTAGGTGCCGCCATTGATTATTTAACAGAAATTGGTTTAGAGGCCATTCATCAACATGAAGCAGCCCTTGTTCACTATGTTTTGCCGAAGTTGCAAGCTATCGAGGGCTTGACGATTTATGGTCCACAGGATCCAAAAGACCACACAGGTGTGATTGCTTTTAATATTGAAGGTTTACATCCACATGATGTGGCTACGGCGTTAGATATGGAAGGGGTCGCTGTCAGAGCGGGTCACCATTGCGCGCAACCGTTATTAAACTATTTGAGCGTGCCAGCAACCGCACGGGCAAGTTTTTATTTATACAATACCAAAGAAGACGCAGATCGCTTAGTTGAAGCGATTAAAGCGACAAAGGAGTTTTTCCAGCATGGCACTTTCTAAATTAGATAACTTATATCGCCAAGTCATTTTGGACCATTCTAGCCACCCACATCACCACGGAACGCTAGATGCGTCTAGCCAAACAATTGAACTGAATAATCCTACTTGTGGAGATGTGATTGAACTGGATGTGGCCATTGAAGACGGTGTGATTAAAGATATCGCCTTTCAAGGAAGTGGCTGTTCCATCAGTACAGCCAGTGCTAGTATGATGACTGATGCGGTCTTGGGAAAAACAATCGCCGAAGTAACGGCCTTAGCAGAGGATTTCTCTCAACTTGTTCAAGGAAATGAAGTGGCCGAAGATGAAAAATTAGGCGATGCAGCAATGTTAAGCGGCGTAGCTAAATTTCCAGCTCGGATTAAATGTGCAACCTTGGCTTGGAAAGCCTTAGAGCAGGCTGTTGATAATAACGGCCAAGGGGAAGCCGGTCATTTACATTGTGAAAAATAAAGAAAGGGTGACGACGAATTGAGTACAGTACCTGAATTAGAAGAATATAAATTTGGCTTTCACGACGATGTGGAACCAGTCTTTAGTACCGGAGACGGCCTAACAGAAGACGTCGTTCGCGAAATTTCTCGCGTGAAAGGCGAACCAGAATGGATGCTTGACTTCCGTTTAAAATCGTTAGAACAATTCAATAAAATGCCCATGCAAGAATGGGGTCCAGACCTGTCAGATATTGACTTTAGTAAAATTAAATATTACCAAAAACCGAGTGACAAACCCGCACGCGATTGGGATGATGTACCTGATAAAATCAAAGAAACCTTTGAAAAAATTGGGATTCCCGAAGCTGAGCGTGCTTATCTAGCTGGGGCTTCTGCTCAATATGAATCAGAAGTTGTTTACCACAACATGAAAGAAGAATTTGAAAAATTAGGCATCATTTTTACAGATACTGACTCTGCTTTAAAAGAATATCCTGACTTATTCAAAGAGTATTTTTCAAAACTTGTGCCACCAACAGATAATAAACTGGCTGCTTTAAACTCAGCTGTTTGGTCAGGTGGAACCTTTATTTATGTACCAAAAGGCGTTCGAGTTGATGTACCATTACAAACATATTTCCGAATCAACGCTGAAAATACCGGCCAATTTGAACGGACCTTGATTATTGTCGATGAAGGGGCCAGCGTTCACTATGTTGAAGGTTGTACGGCACCCACGTATTCAAGTAACAGCTTGCATGCGGCCATCGTAGAAATTTTCACTAGAAAAGATGCTTATTGTCGTTATACCACTATTCAAAACTGGTCAGATAACGTCTACAACTTAGTAACCAAACGTGCTAAAGCTTACGAAGGTGCCACTGTCGAATGGATTGATGGGAACCTAGGAGCTAAAACAACCATGAAATACCCAAGCGTTTACTTAGATGGCAAAGGCGCCCGTGGCACGATGTTATCGATTGCCTTTGCTGGTGCTAACCAAATCCAAGATACTGGGGCCAAAATGATTCACAATGCGCCAAATACCTCTAGCTCAATTGTTTCAAAATCAATTGCTAAAGACGGCGGCGAAGTTAACTACCGCGGCCAAGTGACTTTTGGCAAAGACAGCGCAGGCTCGATTTCCCACATCGAATGCGACACGATTATCATGGACGAAAAATCAAAATCAGATACGATTCCGTTTAACGAAATCCATAACAGCCAAGTTTCCTTAGAACACGAAGCCAAAGTTTCAAAAATTTCTGAAGAACAATTATATTATCTAATGAGTCGCGGCTTATCCGAAGCCGAAGCGACAGAAATGATTGTTATGGGCTTTGTTGAACCATTTACGAAAGAATTACCGATGGAATATGCGGTTGAGTTGAATCGCTTGATTAGTTATGAGATGGAAGGGTCAGTCGGATAGTTTTTAAATATAGGCTATAAATGTTGGTATAACAACGTTTATAGCCGTTTTTTTTTTAAAAAGAAAAGTAGGGGTTTTAAAGAAAGTGTTGAAACCTTTTTAGTGTGTGTAATTTAATTATATTAAAGTAAAATTAAGTTGATTTTATGTTACTATTTTGTAGAATGCACTGTAGAAAAATTGATGATTAGAGATGCCCATTAATAGAGATAAGTAATAAAGAACCTTGTAGGTAATAGAAGATAAAAAAATGGGGATTTTCATGGAGGATTTTCTTCTATTGAAGAATTAATAAAAGTGCTTTTCTAAACTAAAGACTAAATGTATTTCTTGTTTAATTGATGTTATAATTGTAGGGAATATATAACTAGAAGAAGTAATATGAAAAATATATGTGCCTAATAGTTTTTAGCAATTGTAAATATTAGATAAGGAGAAATAAAAAATGATTACAGGAACGATTAAGAGTAAAATTGACAATATTTGGACAACATTATGGACGGAAGGAAGTACTAATCCATTAACTAATATAGAACAGTTGACTTATTTACTGTTCATGAAAGATTTAGATCGTGCAGAACTAGAGAAAGAAAAAAATAGTAAAGTATTGAATTTAGAATACAAATCAGTATTTCCTGAAAAATACCCAGAATATCGTTGGCATACATTTAAAGACTTAGGGGATGCACAAGAGATGTTCGATTTGATGCAACAAAAAATTTTTCCTTTTATAAAAAATTTGAATGGTGAAAATGATGATACTGCTTTTTCAAGATATATGAAAGATGCAATTTTTCAAATTAATAAACCAGGAACATTACAAAAAGTGGTTGAAGCTTTAGAGGAATTGCCTACCGAAGATCGAGATATGCAGGGGGATATTTATGAGTATCTTTTATCTAAACTAGCTACTTCTGGAACGAATGGACAATTTCGTACGCCACGTCATATTATAAAAATGATGGTAGAGTTGATGGCACCTACCCCCCAAGATATAATCAGTGACCCAGCTATGGGTTCGGCAGGTTTTCTAGTTGCAGCGAGCGAGTATGTTAGAAAACATCATCCAGAATTATTTTTAGATTCAATATTAAGTAAGCATTATCACAATAATATGTTTCATGGAAATGATATGGATAGTACGATGTTAAGAATTGGTGCAATGAACATGATGCTTCACGGAGTGGATAATCCACAAATTGAATATCAGGATTCTCTTTCACAAGATAATTTGGAACGAGAAAAATATTCTCTGATATTAGCTAACCCACCATTTAAAGGTTCTTTGGATTATGAAACAACAGCAAATGACTTGTTAGCTTCTATTAAAACGAAGAAAACTGAATTACTCTTTCTGGCTTTATTCTTGAGAACGTTAAAACCTGGAGGAAGAGCAGCAGTGATTGTTCCTGATGGCGTATTATTTGGTTCATCTAAAGCTCATAAAGATATTCGGAAAGAAATTGTTGAAAATAATAAATTAGACGCAGTCATTTCAATGCCAAGCGGAGTATTTAAACCTTATGCTGGAGTTTCAACAGCCATCTTAATTTTCACTAAGACTGAAATTGGTGGTACAGACAATGTCTGGTTTTATGACATGCAGGCTGATGGTTATAGTTTAGATGATAAACGTAATCCAATAAAAGAAAATGACATACCTGATATTGTGGATCGTTTCAAAAATCGTGAAGAGGAAATGGAACGTAAACGTACAGAACAATCATTTATGGTTCCGGTTGAAGAACTGGAAGAAAATGATTATGACTTAAGTATTAATAAGTATAAAGAGATTGAATATGAAGAAGTGGAGTATGAAGAACCAGAAAATATTATCAAAAAAATAAGTATATTAGAGAAGCAAATTTTAAAGGGGTTAGAAGATTTGGCTGAGAGGATATGAAGGTATGGAAATGTCGTTAGAAGAAGTATTTGAGTTTATTAGAAATGGAGCTTCAATAAAGCAGTTCAATGGTTCTGGTGTCCCGATTACTAGGATAGAGACAATTGCTACTGGAAATATTGACCTTGATAAAGTCGGATATGCAGATATATTTGATTCTAAATACGAATCGTATTATTTAAAAGATGGAGATATTCTAATGTCTCATATCAACAGTTTAAAACATTTGGGAAAAGTAGCTATTGTTGAAAGTCTCGAAGATAATGTCATCCATGGGATGAATTTATTATGTTTGAGACCAAAAAAAATGGTTTGTCCAAAATTTTTACTCAATTACTTTAGAACTCAACAGTTTAATGCTGAGATATTGAGAATATCTAAAAAATCTGTGAATCAAGCAAGCTTTAATATAACAGATTTAAAGAAAATCAAGATTAACTTACCCAATTTAGAAATACAAAATAAAATAGCTGATACACTCGATTTATCTTCAGATTTGATCGAAAAACGCAAAGAACAAATTGCTGAAATGGATAAGTTAATCCAAAGTGTATATTGTCAAATCAATAAGAATGAGACCTTCGATACTATGAAAGTTTCTGATGTTGTGGAGAAAATTTCAACTGGAAAAAGCTACTATTCAGAAGAAATCAGTACTTTTAAAGTTTTGAAGACAAGTGCAGTCTCTTACGGATATTTTGATGATTCTCAATATAAAAATTTGCCTCGCGAATATGATCCACCTGAAAGTACGTTTGTAAAAAAAGGTGATGTTTTGGTTAGTAGAATGAATACAGAAGAATTGGTGGGGGCATCAGCTTATGTTTGGAAGGATAGCGATTTTTTAACGTTACCTGATAGACTATGGAAATTACATGTTATGGAAAATGTAGATCCAATTTATTTATGGAAAACATTACAGCAAAGTTATTTTAGAGATTCGATTCGTAGAAACGCTTCAGGGACTAGTGGTTCAATGAAAAATATATCTCAGAAACAGTTTATGTCTTTAAAAATAAACATTCCTAATATTTTGATTCAAAAAAAATTTGCTTCCATAGTTGAAGAAATCGAAGCGCAAAAGAAACTCATGGAAGAAAGCTTACATGAAATGGAAAATAATTTTTCTGCTTTAATGAAAAAAGCATTTCGTGGAGAGCTTTTTCCAGAAGAATAATTTCAGACATTGAATGAAAGGAGGAAGAAGATGGGGAATTTTGATTTTTTGTTAACAGATAAAGATTATCAAGGCTTTGCCCAAGCTTGTATTGATACAGAAAAAGCAATGAATTTCAGCACGATTATGGCAGCAATTTGCTGCCGACGTGCGCTTGAACTTTCAGTTAAGTGGGTTTATCAATTTGATAGTGAGTTGAAAGTTCCTTATCGTGATAATCTATCTTCATTAGTCAATCATCGTGAGTTTCAAGATATACTTCATCCCAATTTACTGCCTGCTATTCGTTTTATTATTAAACTCGGAAATGTTGCTGTACATAAT
Organism: Enterococcus sp. DIV1444a; assembly: GCF_051712125.1. Classification (NCBI taxonomy): domain Bacteria; kingdom Bacillati; phylum Bacillota; class Bacilli; order Lactobacillales; family Enterococcaceae; genus Enterococcus; species Enterococcus sp. DIV1444a. The sequence goes on along the minus strand of NZ_JBIOOG010000001.1, from coordinate 1,980,812 downwards.
AATGCTACAGTCAAAAGAGAAGAGGCTGTATTAGCTATAAAAAATCTATTCCAATTTATTTTATGGATTGATTATTGTTATGGCGAAAATTATCAAGATAGGACGTTCAATGAGATTGTCCTTAATTTATCAACAACTATCAAAGAAAAAGAATCACCGCGTCAACTAGGAGAGCTAACAGAAAAAATTAATGTGACTGATCCGCCACTTAAAGAATTGCAGCAAGCTCTACCAGATGAAACACGTGTAGATTTCATGAACAAACGAAAAAGTACAGTTGAATCAGGAAACTACAATTTTCATGTTGATAAAATTTCTGAAAGTGAGACACGTAAACGGTATATTGATATTGAGTTACGACTTGCTGGTTGGAAATTCGATGAAACTATTGAAATTGAAGAGAAAATTGAAGGAATGCCTAATAAATCTGGCTTCGGGAAAATTGATTATGTTTTATATGGGAAAAATGGGCTACCTTTAGCGATTGTCGAAGCAAAAAGAACGATGAAAAGTCCTAAAGAAGGGCGACAGCAGGCAAAGCTTTATGCTGAGCTTTTAGGAAAAAAGAAAGGTCAAAAACCTATTGTTTTCTATACAAATGGGTTTGAAACGTGGATGATCGAAGATCCCTATCCAGCTAGAGAAGTATCTGGTTTTTATACACAAGATGAACTGCAACTAATCATTGATCGAAGAGAAACAAAACGATCATTAAACTCGATAACTATTAACGATGATATAACGAATCGTTTTTACCAAAAAGAAGCAATTATTAATACTTGTGAAGCATTTGAGCAAAGGCAGCGTGAATCACTACTAGTGATGGCAACAGGAAGTGGAAAAACAAGAACGGTTATTTCTATTGTTGATGTATTAACACAAGCAAATTGGGTTAAAAATATTTTGTTTTTAGCCGATCGCACATCTTTAGTAAAACAAGCTTTTCGTAACTTTAATCAGCTGTTGCCAAATCTTACGTTATGCAACTTATTGGAAGCGAATACGGAGAAGAATAATCCACGTACCAGTCGAATGATTTTTTCGACATATCCAACAATGATGAATGCTATTGATTCAGTTAAACATGAAGCAAATCGACTGTTTACGGTTGGGCACTTTGATTTGATTATTGTTGATGAAGCACACAGAAGTATTTATCAAAAATATCATGCTATTTTTGATTACTTTGATTCCTTGGTTGTGGGGCTTACCGCAACACCGAGAGAAGACATTGATAAAAATACCTATGAACTTTTTAACTTAGAAGATGGTGTTCCAACATATGCTTACGATTTGGACAATGCAGTAGATGATGGCTTTTTAGTAAAATACAAAACGATTGAAACAGAACTAAAAATTCCTAGTGAAGGTATTCATTATAAGGATTTAACCGAGGAAGAAAAACAAGCTTTTGATGATACATTTGAAGATGAACCAGAGGTTAAAGATATTGATCCTGAAGCAATTAATGAATGGCTGTTTAATAAACATACAATTGACCTTGTTTTAAAAGAAGTAATGAACAAAGGAATACAAGATTCTAGTGGTGACGAGATTGGAAAAACGATTATATTTGCGAAAAATCATCGTCACGCAGAAATGATAAAAGAACGGTTTGACCTCCTTTTTCCTTATAAAGGAGACAGTTATGCTGATGTTATTGACTATAGTGTCAATTACTACCAAAGTTTGATTGATACTTTTTCAGTGAAAGAAAAGTATCCTCAAATTGCTATTTCTGTTGATATGCTTGATACAGGTATTGATGTGCCAGAGGTAGTGAATTTAGTTTTTTTCAAAAAGGTCAGATCGAAAATCAAATTTTGGCAAATGCTGGGGAGAGGGACAAGACTTTGTGAAAATCTATTTGGTCCAGGGCAAGACAAAGAAGGGTTTCTAATTTTTGATTATGGTGGAAATTTTGAATTTTTCCGAGAAGATAAGGAAATAGGAGAAGCTAGACTTGTGACTCCATTGACTCAAAGGCTCTTTAATTTAAAAGTTGAATTGATTTATGAACTTCAAGCCATACAGTATCAAGAATCTTCATTTATTTCATATCGCATCGAACTAGTTAATCAGTTGTTTTCATTTGTCCAACAGCTAGATCAAAATTATTTTATGGTTCGTATGAAAATCAAATATGTGGATAAATTCTCGCAATTAGATTCATGGAAAACACTAACCATTTTAAATGTTAATGATTTAAAAAAACATATTTCACCTTTGATTAAACCGGAAAAGGATGATGAACTTGCTAAGCGATTTGATTTATGGCTATTTACTATTGAATTATCAACATTAACAAAGAGCAATGCAACACGAGCAATCCGACAAGTAATGGAAAGTGCTCAAGAACTTCAAAAATTAGGAACAATCCCTCAGATTTTGGAGCAAAAAGAGTTGATTAAAAAAATTCAAGAACCAGAATTTTGGGAGCAGCCAACTCTTGAGGCGCTAGAAGAAGTTCGCTTAGCATTAAGAGAGCTAATTCGTTTTATCCCTAAGTACACACAAAAAGTCTATTACACTAATTTTGAAGATGTAGTTATCTCGCTACATGAAGATGATGCACCGCTTCTAAAAGTAAATGACTTGCGTAGTTACAAAGAGAAAGTCGAAAATTATATCAGAACACATTTGGATAATACTGCTGTCTACAAATTACATCACAACCGTCCATTGACCAAGAAAGATGTAGAAATGCTAGAAGAAGTTCTCTGGGAAAAACTAGGTTCAAAAGATCAATATGAAAAAAGTTATGGAGAAAAATCAGTGACTCTCTTAGTAAGGGAGCTGATAGGATTAGATAAAGGTGCTGCCAAAGCTGTATTTTCCGATTTTTTATCTACTGAAAATCTGAACTCACAACAATCAGAATTTATTAAATTGATTATAGATTATGTCGTTCAGAATGGTTATCTGGAGAAGGCGCAACTTCTGGAAGATCCTTTTAAGCGTATTGGAACGATTGTCAATTTATTTGGAGATAATCAGGGACAAGTGGATAGTTTAATTCAGTCAATAGATTTAATTAATAACAATGCTAAGATTATTAATTAACATATCTGTTACTAGCTAATTTAGGAAATGTACTTTATTAGATAAGTTCAATATGAAATTCTATGTAGTATCTTAAAAATGGAGGTGTTCTATTGGTTCTCTATCACATTAATAAACATGAAATGATAGAAATTCAAGAAGTACCATTTGCTAAAGAAAAGGAATTACAATTTTTAGTAGAATCGAATTTAGAAAAGTTGTTCAATTTAAAATTTGTGGCTACTGAATTTTCTGTAGATAATTTTCGGCTGGATACGGTAGCTTATGATGAAGAAACCAAGAGTTTTGTAATCATTGAGTACAAAAAAGGGAAGCGGTTCAGTGTAATTGATCAAGGTTATGCATATCTAAACTCATTATTAGCTCATAAAGGGGAATTCGTTTTGAATTATAATGAGCAGTATCCAGATCAACTAAAGCGTATTAGTGAAATCGAATGGTCACAAACGAGAGTCATTTTTATAGCGAATGATTACACTAATTATCAACAGGGAGCAGTTAATAATCCCGATTTACCTATTGATTTGGTGACAGTTAAAAAATATGAAAACGGCTTGATAGATGTTGAAACGTTAAACAAAACTAATTTAAAGCAGGCTAAAGTTAATAAGCAGAGTAATCAGGGAGAAGCAAACAAGAAAGGTTTATCTAAAGAAATTATAGTTTATACAGAAGAAGAACACCTTGAGAGAGGTTCAGCAGATGTTCAAGAGCTTTATGAAGAATTAAAAGAAATTATTTTGAGCTGGGATAGTAATATTCGAATCAAGCCTGTCAAATTATATAATTCTTTTAAATTAAAACGTAACATAGTAGATATTCAAATTCAGAAAAGAGCTCTAAAAATTTGGATTAACCTAAAACATGGAGAACTAAATGATCCTGAAAATATAACTCGAAATGTAAGTGAGACAGGTCATTGGGGAAATGGTGATTATGAAATTATTATGAAAAACAATCAAAATATTGAGTATATTGCTAGTTTAATTAAGGAATCTTGGCGATATCACAAGCAGCAATTAAGGTAATTACTAACACCCAAACTAGCACCAATCCCGAAAAATCATCAGAATTTCATGGTACCGCCCAAAACAACGGATGTTGAGCTAATAGCATTTAGAAGCTGTTGAAACTTGTAGAAACCACTAACCCGTTGCTGAAAGGTTCAGTCCCCTAAAACCTCAAACCAACAACATACTTCAAGAAACCAGCGTCTAACGCTGGTTTCTTTCTTTAACAACTACCGTTCTGCCTTGCAAAAAACAAATAAGAAATTCCCTTATCTACTCAAAGATATTTCTATTAGAACCAATCAACTATAGCTTATATTTTTTTCTATAACGAGCTAAACAAACCACATTCTTATTGAATTTTTAAAGCAACGTTCTCAAATTAACGGATTTTCTAAAAAAACACAAAATATCCAGACGAACTGGTCAAGTCCAATGGTTATTTATGAGTGAATATGCTAAAATAAAACTTGTCTTACATAAGGAAAGATTTGTTCACTAACAGTGGCGACTGTTCTCAGTAAACAGTTGCACTGGTTTATCGGGAAGGGAACAGAGCAAGTTTTACGAGACTTTCCCATGTAATAATAAAAAACACTGAACGTCAGTGAATGAAGGAAGAAGGACATCTATGAAAACAATTATCACATTCATTATTGTCTTCGGTATTCTTGTCCTCGTACATGAATTTGGCCACTTTTATTTTGCAAAACGAGCGGGTATTTTAGTTCGTGAGTTTGCAATCGGAATGGGACCAAAGATTTTTGCGCATCGTGGAAAAGATGGCACCACTTATACGATTCGCTTATTGCCAATTGGTGGCTATGTGCGAATGGCTGGGATGGGCGAAGACATGACAGAAATCACACCAGGTATGCCTCTATCTGTTGAGTTAAATGCCGTGGGTAATGTGGTTAAAATTAATACAAGTAAAAAAGTACAATTACCTCATAGTATTCCGATGGAAGTCGTTGATTTTGATCTTGAAAAAGAATTATTCATCAAGGGCTATGTCAATGGAAACGAGGAAGAGGAAACCGTTTATAAAGTTGACCATGATGCAACGATTATTGAAAGTGATGGAACCGAGGTGCGGATTGCGCCACTTGACGTTCAATTTCAATCAGCGAAATTATCGCAACGCATTTTAACGAACTTTGCGGGGCCCATGAATAACTTTATCTTAGGGTTTATTCTGTTTACGTTAGCGGTTTTTCTACAAGGAGGCGTTACTGATTTAAACACGAATCAAATTGGACAAGTGATTCCTAATGGCCCAGCCGCAGAAGCTGGGTTGAAAGAAAATGATAAAGTCTTATCGATTAATAATCAAAAAATCAAAAAATACGAAGATTTTACAACCATTGTGCAGAAGAACCCCGAAAAGCCGTTAACGTTCGTAGTTGAGCGTAACGGCAAAGAAGAGCAACTAACAGTGACACCAGAAAAACAAAAAGTGGAAAAACAAACGATTGGTAAAGTCGGCGTTTATCCTTATATGAAAACCGATTTACCGTCAAAATTGATGGGCGGTATTCAGGATACTTTAAATAGTACGACACAGATTTTTAAAGCACTCGGCTCACTATTCACAGGCTTTAGTTTAAACAAACTAGGTGGGCCAGTCATGATGTTTAAATTATCGGAAGAAGCATCCAATGCTGGAGTAAGTACAGTTGTATTCTTAATGGCCATGCTGTCAATGAACTTAGGGATTATTAATTTGTTGCCGATCCCAGCTTTAGATGGCGGGAAAATTGTTTTAAACATTATTGAAGGTGTGCGTGGAAAACCAATTAGTCCTGAAAAAGAAGGCATCATTACGTTAATTGGCTTTGGGTTTGTCATGGTGTTAATGGTGTTAGTTACTTGGAACGATATTCAACGCTTTTTCTTTTAAGGAGAAAGCTTAAGTAAAAAAGTGTGTAAAGAAATCAAAAATAATTGATTTTAAAATAGAGGAGAGTTTTAATGAAACAGTCAAAAATGTTAATTCCAACGTTAAGAGAAGTACCAAATGATGCAGAAGTCTTAAGTCATCAAATTCTTTTGCGCGCAGGTTATATTCGTCAAGTCGCTGCAGGGATCTATTCTTATTTACCTTTAGCCAATCGTGTTTTAGAAAAATTAAAAACGATTATGCGAGAAGAATTTGAGAAAATTGATGCAGTTGAAATGTTAATGCCTGCGTTATTACCCGCAGAACTTTGGAAAGAATCAGGCCGTTATGAAACTTATGGCCCTAACTTGTATCGCTTAAAAGATCGCAATGATCGTGACTATATCTTAGGCCCAACGCATGAAGAAACCTTTACAGAATTAATTCGTGATGAAATCAATTCTTACAAACGATTACCTTTGAATTTATACCAAATTCAAACAAAATATCGTGATGAAAAACGCCCTCGTTCTGGCTTATTAAGAGGCCGTGAATTTATCATGAAAGATGGCTATTCTTTTCATGCCGATGAAGCTAGTTTAGATCAATCATACCGTGATTACGAAAAAGCTTACTCACGCATTTTTGAACGCTGTGGACTAGAATTCCGTGCCATTATTGGGGACGGTGGTGCCATGGGTGGTAAAGATTCTAAAGAATTTATGGCGATTTCTGAAATTGGGGAAGATACTATTTGTTATTCAACAGAAAGTGATTATGCTGCCAATTTAGAAATGGCAACAAGTCTTTATACGCCGAAAAAATCACATGAAACGCAATTAGATTTAGAAAAAATTGCAACACCAGAAGTCGGTACAATTGCCGAAGTGGCAAACTTCTTTGAAGTTGAGCCACAACGTATTATTAAATCAGTACTATTTATTGCCGATGAAGAGCCAGTAATGGTCTTGGTTCGTGGCGATCATGATGTCAATGATGTCAAATTGAAAAACTTCTTAGGCGCTGATTTCTTAGATGAAGCAACGGAAGAAGATGCCCGCCGTGTCTTAGGAGCTGGCTTTGGTTCAATTGGTCCAGTTAATGTTTCCGAAGATGTTAAAATTTATGCAGATTTAGCTGTTCAAGATTTAGCCAACGCCATTGTTGGAGCTAACGAAGACGGCTATCATTTGACAAATGTAAATCCAGATCGTGATTTCCAACCAATTAGTTACGAAGATTTACGCTTTGTTCAAGAAGGCGATCCTTCTCCTGATGGCAATGGTGTCTTAGCCTTTACCAAAGGAATCGAAATTGGTCATATCTTTAAACTAGGAACGCGTTACAGTGATGCTATGGGCGCAACAGTTTTAGATGAAAACGGTCGTGAAAAATCAGTGATCATGGGTTGCTATGGCATCGGCGTTAGTCGTTTACTTTCAGCAATCGTTGAACAAAATGCAGACGAGCGTGGTATTAATTGGCCAACAGGAATTGCGCCATTTGATTTACACGTGGTCCAAATGAATGTGAAAGATGAGTACCAAACAAAACTATCACAAGAAGTTGAAGCAATGATGACCGAAGCGGGCTACGAAGTATTAGTTGATGACCGCAACGAGCGCGCAGGCGTAAAATTTGCTGATGCTGATTTAATTGGTTGTCCAATCCGTATCACAGTCGGGAAAAAAGCAGTCGATGGTGTGGTAGAAGTCAAAATCAAACGTACTGGTGAAATGTTGGAAGTACGCAAAGAAGAATTAGAAAGCACACTTTCTATTTTGATGAACACAACATCAGAAGCGGAATAATAATGAAAAGGGCGGACAGAATGATTAGGATAAACTGTTTCCGCCACTTATCAGCGTTTAAGCTTGAAGCAAAAATCTAAAGTGATTTTTGTTTCAAGCTCTTCTTAGCTCTTTTTAGAAAAGAAACAAGATTGTTTTTTTACAAAAAACGAGTATACTTAATAGAGAAGCGAATGCAGAGAAACCGAAAAAAGGCACTTGACAGATTTGTCTGAGGGCCTTTTTTCAATGATAGAAGGAGGTTCATTTTGTGACAGAAAAAGCACGCGATTTATTTGATAAACTGATGACGCAAATTCAGTTAGATGACACAGCGAAAGAACATCCCTTAATTCAAAATGGCCGGATTGACAAGGTCATTGTTCACCAACAAAGTCGCTTATGGGAATTTCATTTAAGTTTTGATGAATTGATGCCAGTGATGTTATATCAAACATTTATGCAACAATTGGAACTAGCTTTTCAACAAATTGCGCAGGTTTCCGTTCAAATAACCACAAATCAGACAACATTTACAGAGGAACAATTAACGGATTATTGGCAATTGGCCTTGTTAAATAGTCAATGCAATACCCCGTTAGTTCAGAAAGTCTTAAAAACACAGACACCACAATTTGAAGATCGGAAAATTATCTTACCTGTTGATAATGAAGCAGTTATTCCTTATTTGAAGCAACAATATTTACCAATTATTGAGAAACTTTATTTCTCTTACGGGTTTCCTAAGTTTCATATTGAACCAAAAATGGATCAACAGCAAGCTGCAGAAGTGCTGAAAAAGTTTGAAGAGCAAAAATTAGAACAAGCCGCAGCCTTTCAACAACAAGCTGCTGAATCGCTTGTTAAACATGAACAAATGAAAAAAGAAAAACAACAACAAGCGCCTGCGTTTGATGGTCCAATTCGTTTAGGTCGGAATATTCCCAATGATGAACCCATTATGCCAATGGGAAACATACTGGAAGAAGAACGTCGGATAACGATTGAAGGCTTTATTTTTGATAAAGAAGTGCGTGAATTGCGTTCCAAACGAAAAATTTTAATTTTGAAAATAACTGATTATACTTCCTCTTTCGTGGTGAAGAAATTTTCGAATGGGGAAAAAGATGAGCAAGTTTTTGATGCGATTCAACCACAAAGTTGGATTCGTGTTCGTGGTAGTGTACAAGAAGATACCTTCATGCGTGATTTAGTCATGAATGCCCAAGATTTGATGGAAGTCGCCCATGCGCCAAGAAAAGACTACGCGCCAGAAGGTGAAAAACGTGTAGAATTACACATGCATAGTAACATGAGTACAATGGATGCGACCAATAAAGTCGGTGACTTGGTGGCGCAAGCGGGGAAATGGGGTCATAAGGCCATCGCAATTACGGACCATGGCGGAGCCCAAGCGTTTCCTGATGCCCATGCTGCAGGTAAAAAAGCAGGCGTTAAAATTTTATACGGCGTGGAAGCCAATATTGTTGATGATGGTGTACCTATTGCTTACAACGAAGAACATATTGAATTAACAGATGCTACCTATGTGGTCTTTGACGTGGAAACAACGGGGCTTTCTGCTGTTTATGATACAATTATCGAATTGGCCGCTGTCAAAATGCACAAAGGAAATGTCATTGAGACATTTGAGCAATTTATTGATCCTGGCCATCCATTATCTCAAACAACGATCAATTTAACTGGGATTACAGATGAAATGGTGCGCGGTTCAAAATCCGAAGAAGAAGTTTTACGCATGTTTAAAGAGTTTTCAGAAGGAACTATTTTAGTGGCCCACAACGCTTCTTTTGATATGGGGTTCTTAAATACAAGTTATGGCAAACATGGAATACCTGAAGCGGCTAATCCCGTCATCGATACATTAGAATTATCCAGATTCTTGTATCCACATTTCAAAAGCCATCGTCTAAATACCTTATCGAAAAAATTTGGCGTCAACTTAGAACAACATCACCGCGCCATCTATGACTCGGAATCAACAGGTCATTTGTGCTGGATTTTCTTAAAAGAAGCGAAAGAGAATCATGATATGCATTTCCATGATGATTTGAATCGTCATATTGGCGAAGGAGACTCATACAAACGAGCTCGACCTTTCCATGCAACGATTTTAGCAACAACTCAAGCAGGATTAAAAAATCTTTTTAAATTGATTTCCATGTCCAATGTCGATTATTTTTTCCGAGTACCACGGATTCCTCGTTCGCAATTATCGAAGTTAAGAGAAGGGCTTTTAATCGGTTCCGCATGTTCAAACGGAGAAATTTTTGAAGCGATGATGCAAAAAGGTGTCGAAGAAGCAAAAAATCGTGCCAAATTCTACGATTATATTGAAGTTATGCCCAAACCAGTTTACGCGCCATTAATTGAACAAGAATTGGTGAAAAATGAAGCAGATTTGGAAGAAATTATTAGTAATCTAGTGAAAATCGGTGACGAACTTGGCAAACTGGTTGTCGCCACTGGAAATGTTCATTATTTAAATGAAGAAGATGCCATTTATCGGAAAATTTTAGTCGGGTCTATGGGTGGCGCTAATCCGTTAAATCGCCATAGTTTACCAAAGGTTCATTTCAGAACCACCGATGAAATGTTAACGGAATTCCAATTTTTAGGACAAGACGTCGCTAAGCGAATTGTAGTAGAAAATCCCAACAAAGTCGCTGATTTATGTGAAGAAGTTATTCCAGTAAAAGATGATTTGTATACGCCAAAAATTCCTGGGTCTGAACAAGAGATCACTGATTTAAGCTACAATCGTGCGCGCGAATTGTATGGCGATCCTTTACCAGAAATTGTCGAAAAACGGTTAGAAAAGGAACTGAATTCGATTAACGGGAATGGTTTCTCGGTCATTTATTTAATTTCTCAAAAACTGGTGCATAAAAGTAATGAAGACGGCTATTTAGTTGGTTCACGGGGCTCTGTCGGTTCGAGTTTTGTTGCGACAATGACAGGGATTACTGAAGTAAATCCTTTAGCGCCACATTATTATTGTCCTGAGTGTCAATATTCTGAGTTCTATGAAGATGGTTCATATGGTTCAGGGTTTGATATGCCTGAAAAAGCCTGTCCAAAATGTGGCGCTCGATTGTTTAAAGATGGCCACGACATTCCTTTTGAAACGTTCTTAGGGTTCCATGGCGACAAAGTTCCCGATATCGATTTGAACTTTTCTGGCGATTATCAAGCCGAAGCCCATAACTACACGAAAGTTCTTTTTGGTGAAGAATATGTTTACCGGGCAGGAACCATTGGTACAGTAGCCGACAAAACAGCGTATGGCTTTGTTAAAGGATATGAAAGAGATCATAATTTACATTTGCGCGGCGCTGAAATTGATCGCTTAGCCAAAGGTTCAACAGGGGTTAAACGGACGACTGGGCAGCATCCCGGCGGTATTATTGTAATTCCTGATTACATGGATGTTTATGATTTTACGCCAATCCAATACCCTGCAGATGATCAAGAGGCAGAATGGAAAACGACGCACTTTGATTTCCATTCTATTCACGATAATATTTTAAAACTTGATATTCTGGGACATGATGATCCAACCGTGATTCGGATGTTACAAGATTTATCTGGGATTGAACCAAAAACCATCCCAACAGACGATCCAGAAGTGATGCGTATTTTTGAAGGACCTGATGTTCTAGGTGTGGATGCAGAGCAAATTTATTCTAAAACAGGAACTTTAGGAATTCCTGAATTTGGGACACGTTTCGTTCGAGGTATGTTAGAACAGACCCATCCATCAACTTTTGCAGAATTACTTCAAATTTCTGGACTGTCTCACGGAACCGATGTGTGGCTAGGGAATGCAGAAGAGTTGATTCGCCGTGGCGAAGCCAATCTTGCTGAAGTAATTGGTTGTCGGGATGATATCATGGTTTATTTAATTCATGCTGGTTTGGACAGCGGGATGGCCTTTAAGATTATGGAAACGGTACGTAAAGGACAATGGAATAAGATTCCTGATGAACTACGGGATACGTATTTAAATGCGATGAAAGAAAACAACGTCCCTGACTGGTATATTGATTCTTGTTCTAAAATTAAATATATGTTCCCGAAAGCCCATGCGGCAGCATACGTATTAATGGCGTTGCGGGTCGCTTACTTTAAAGTTTATTTCCCAATCTTATATTACTGTGCGTTTTTCTCCGTTCGGGCGGATGACTTTGACTTAGTGGCAATGTCACAAGGGAAAGAAGCTGTGAAAGCACGAATGAAAGAAATTACGGACAAAGGGATGGACGCCTCCACTAAAGAGAAAAACTTATTAACGGTTTTAGAATTATGTAATGAAATGTTGGAACGGGGCTATAAATTTGGCATGATTGATTTGTACAAATCGGATGCTGAAAATTTTGTGATTGAAGGGGATACCTTGATTGCACCTTTCCGAGCAGTGCCAAGTTTAGGCCTCAACGTAGCGAAAGCCATTGTCGCTGCGCGAGAAGAGCAACCGTTCTTGTCGAAAGAAGATTTGGCAACACGAGGCAAAGTTTCTAAAACGTTGATTGAATACATGAATGAAAATGGTGTCTTAAAAGACTTGCCAGATGAAAACCAATTATCATTATTTGATATGTTATAAAAGAAAAATCTCTTAGAAAAAGGCCGGTGAAGCAACTTATTCATCGGCCTTTTTTAGTCATCAAATAAATTAGAAAATCATTGCTAGAAGCGTTTTAATTACTTATTAAAAAGCCATCTTTATTTAATTATGTTGAGCTTGTGCATAAAAAGTAAAATGCTTATGATAAATGAAGAGCTTTATTTTTTTATAAGAAAGGAATTGGTTATATGGACAAAAAGCAATTACGATGGTTCACCGTCGGGTTAATTGCCTTTAACATGGTCTGGGGCCTTGGAAATGTTGTGAATAATTATGCACAACAAGGGATTTCAGTGGTCACTTCATGGCTTTTGATTTTAGTTTTATATTTTATTCCCTATGCGTTAATCGTAGGACAGTTAGGTTCAACATTTAAAGACAGTAATGGTGGGGTTAGTTCGTGGGTGCAAAATACCAGTACTAAACGTCTAGCCTATTATGCAGCATGGACTTATTGGGTAGTGCACATTCCTTACTTGGCACAAAAACCACAAGCGATTTTAATTGCTTTAGGTTGGGCAGTTCAAGGGAATGGAAACTTAGTCAATACGATGCCAATTGTAACGGTATCATTTATTTCATTAATAATTTTCTTGGTTTTCTTGTTATTATCAACAAAAGGGTTAACCACCTTAAAAGTTATTGGTGGTTTAGCTGGAACCGCCATGTTTGTGATGTCTATTTTATTTATTTTATTAGCGGTAGGCGCACCATTTATTAATTCAACGGTTGAATTTGCGACACCGAACATGTCACAAGTCAGCACCTACATTCCTAAATTTGACTTTAGTTATTTTACAACCGTATCGATGTTAGTTTTTGCGGTAGGTGGCGCTGAAAAAATTTCTCCTTACGTAAATGCGACTAAAAATCCAGCCAAAGAGTTCCCTAAAGGAATGATTTTCTTAGCAGCAATGGTTGGTTTATCGGCTGTTTTAGGTTCATTTGCTATGGGAATGTTATTCTCAAGTGACAATATTCCTAAAGATTTAATGGCAAATGGTGCCTACAGTGCCTTCCAAAAATTAGGCGCGTATTATGGTGTCGGTAATCTCTTAATGATTGTTTATGCTTTAACGAATACAGTGGGCCAAGTGGCTGCGTTAGCCTTTTCAATTGATGCTCCACTGAAAATTCTTTTAGCTGAAGCAGATCCAGAATTTGTTCCAAGTTGGTTACGTAAACGTACGAAAAAAGGTACGTTAATTAATGGTTACCTATTAACAGGTATTTTAGTAAGTATTATTATCGCTTTACCAATGTTTGGGTTGAAGGACATGAACGAAGTGGTTAAATGGCTAACCAACTTAAATTCTGTGGTTATGCCAATGCGTTACTTATGGGTCTTCTTTGCCTATATGCTTCTAAACAAAGCCTACAAACAATTTAATTCAGAATATAAATTTGTTAAAAATCCTAAAATTGGTTTTGTGTTTGGTCTTTGGTGTTTCTTATTTACAGCCTTTGCTTGTATTCTAGGAATGGTGCCTAAATTTGAGTATGCCTCAGACCCTCAAGGCTGGTTGTTCCAATTAGCATCTAATATTGTGACACCAATCGTCTTAATTCTATTAGGAATGATTTTACCAGCAATTGCACGTCGCGAGAAAAAAGACACGATTTTGCCAATTGATTCAGCAGAATAATTGGTTGCATGTGCCAAGGATAAAATAGTCAGTTTAAGTATTTTACGTGAGATAAATGGTCAATAGGACTGTTTATCTCACGTTTTTTTCTGTCGAGTTTTCTCTAAAATTTCTGTTGACTCTTAAAAACATGAGAAAACCAGAAGAATTTCTCCTGTATACTAAAGGTATCTATCATTAAAAAATGGTTATTAACGGAGAAAAAGGAAGTGAACCTCATGACTAAAACACTTGAAACACAACCAGAAGAGAAAACAGTCTTTCTTTGTAAAGAAACGAATCCAGATTTTTTAGGACGAGAAATTTATGCGGATAATGTCGAAACACCGTATAATTTTTACTTAATTCGCAAGCTTTATTTAGCGAAAGAGTACCAAAATTTAGCAGAAGGGGAACAATTTTTTGAGGCTTTATGTGAAAGCTGGGATGAATCAGAACAGTTCGAAGAGTTAATTGTTAAAAAGATTTATGTCTATGTTGAAACGGAGTTAATGTACTACACTGTTTATTTTGGAAGCTTTGAGCCGACCACTCGTGACTTACGATTCGCGCTGAAACAATGGATGCGCGAAATACCGACAACTAAAAATAAAAAAACAGTCCGTACGAATGAAGCTAATGTGCAAGTAGTGCCACAAGAAAATCAATTAACGGAATTAGCTGGTGAAATTGCTGTCTTACGGGAAATGTTGACACTTTTAAAAGAGAATTTGGCCTCCTTAAATAATGCCGTTAATCAAACGAGAAATCCCGTCATTTCTAGACAAATAAAAACGATCCATTTGAAAAGAGCTTCTCCTGTGATAGCCGCAGAACAGGCATCGCTGAAAATATCAGAGGATACTAATCTGGAACAACCAGACGTCAATCTCTCGCCTAATAATCTGGAAAAGCAAGAAGTTGAAACAACTGTAGCACCAAGTGAAGCAGTGCTTCCTGTTAACAAACCAGCGCTTGAAGAATCAGCGAAAGAACCAGTGTTATCTGAACCAGCGCCATTTGAAGAAGCGCTGCCAGAAGAACCTCAAGAAAACCAGCAGAGCACCGCGGCAAAACCTTTATTTACTTTTCTACAAGAAACAGAAAAAAGCTCGCTAAATTCAGTGAATGAATCTGCCGAAAAAGAAGAGGAGCAGAAGCTAGAAAAAGAAGCTGTCTCTATGGAAAGTGAGGAAGAAAATTCATCAAGTCGGACAATTCCTGCAGACTTTCAACGACAATTGGACGAATTAGAAGAGGAAATTTATCGTCGCTTTATGAGTCGCCAGTTAGAGGATACTGATGGAAATCAAGCAGTACCGAAAATAACGATTGAAAAAAGACAGTTAGAAGCACAAATGTTTGAAGCAAAAGCATTCTCACAATCATTTAAACAAGTTCAAAAGAAAAAGGCAGGAGACGTGCGAATTTGCAATCAGTTAAGTTGTATGAAACTAGAAAAAGGATTAGATAAATTTTTAGACGAAGTTACAGAATATGTTGAAAAGCGGACACTATTTAATAAAAAGGTTCGTTGTCCGCTCCCAGTAATCAGAGAATTGGAAGGCTATGGGCAATTAAACCAGTATATGCAGAAAATCCTTGACTGTTATTAATCGTTTATTTAGGAGAAGGTAAGACAAAACCGTTAAGTTTATCAGCTTTTAAGCCTGAAACAAAAATCACTTTGGATTTTTGTTTCAGGCTCTTTCTTATTATCTCTGGAAAAGATTTCAAGAGAATTTTTGAAATACTAGTGAAAATCCTATAAATTGTAGTATAATTTTCAAAGATGAATGAAAGGCGTGAAGTCATTGAAAGACAAACAAGTGTATGCAGTAGTTGACCTTGAAACGACTGGAACAGATCCTACAAGTGATCGGATCATTCAGTTTGGATGCGTTCTCGTTCAAGATGGAAAGATTATTGCGAACTTTGCGACAGATGTGAATCCCAATCAAGTAGTACCAAAACAAATTCAAAGTTTAACGGGGATTAGTAATACGCAAGTTCAAAAAGCGCCTTATTTTGAAGATGTAGCACATACAATTTATCATTATCTGGAAGATACTATTTTTGTGGCGCATAACGTCCACTTTGATTATAATTTTTTAGCTCGTGAACTGGTACGGTGTGGCACGCCGCCACTTACTATTCCAGCCATTGATACAGTGGAATTGGCACAGATTTTTTTACCGACAGAAAAAAGTTTCCGTTTAAGCGATTTGTCCGAAAGCTTAGGTTTATCTCATGAGAATCCCCATCAAGCAGACAGTGATGCGCAGGTTACAGCCGAACTTTTGTTATTAATTCAAGAAAAAATGAAATCTTTACCATTAGTCACTATGGAAAAAATTGCGGAATTAAGCCAACAGACAGCGCGGGAAACCAGTGCCTTTATTCAACAAACATATGAACAAATGAAAAAACAAGTGACACCATTAAATCCAGCTTATCAAGTGGTCAGTGGCATTGCTTTACGCAAAAAAGAAGTCCCTCTTTTTGAAGAAACGTTCTATCAGACTAGTACGTATCCCAAAACTAAAAAAGCCAAAGAAAAACTATTTGGCGAACGTTTCGCTTATCGTACGGAACAGAGTCGGATGATGAATTTAGTCTATGATCATTTTACAGAGGGAACGACAAAAGATTTATTTATTGAAGCAGCGACTGGAACGGGAAAAACATTAGGCTATCTGTTGCCAATGAGCTATTTAGCAACGCCAGAAAAACCAGTCATTATTTCAACTGTTTCGATTGTTTTACAAAATCAATTAGTGGAAAAAGATTTACCGTTAGCTAATCAAATCTGCCAAGGAAAATTACGAGGCATTGTTATTAAAAGCCATCGACATTATCTTGATTTACAACGCTTTAAGGCAACCTTGAATCAGCCAACACCGCAAAAACAATACGCTCTTTATCAAATGGGCGTTCTCGTCTGGTTGCTAGAAACAGAAACGGGCGATTTAGATGAACTACAATTGACGAATTTAAATCATTTATTCTGGAAAGAAGTTACACATCGCGGGTTGGATTTTCTTTCAAAAAAAGATGAACTTTATGAAGTTGACTTTTTAAGACATCTGTATAAAAAAGTCGCTCAAAGTAACGTGTTGATTGTTAATCATGCATTTTTGGCGCAAGAGTCGCTAAGAAAACAACCGTTATTACCTGAAAGTCCGTGGCTAATTATTGATGAAGCACATCATTTACCAGACATCGCTAGTCGGATGGCAAGCGAACGAGTAAACAGTGTGATACTAAAAAAACAAATCACGCATTTTATTGAAAAAGAACAACTTTTTGTTGCTTTACAGCAAATTTTTCAACAGTTTTCTGAAGAGCAGCGGTTTGTAAAAATTTATCAGCAAGGTTTACTGGATTTTGTGGATGAATGGCAAGATTTTCTTTTTGAATTGCATCGTTTATTTAGTAAAACACAGAAGCGGATAGACCATCAGGAGTTGCTTTTAACCAAAGAACGCATTGATTATTTATCTGCTGCAGGAGAAAAACATAGTCAAACGCTCCAGCTTTTACTGCAGGAGCTGTTAACTATTCAAAGTAAGTTACAGCAAACAATTATGAGTCAGTTGGAAACCTTTAGTTTGGCTGATCGCATCGTTTTTGTTCGCTTATTTCAATTTTTTGATGAAATTGAACGTATTCAGCACTGTTTTACCATTTATCTTGATGATTGGCGTCCACGTTGGGTAAAAGAATATTTACCACAAAATGAAGACCATGGCTTGATTGAAATTCATGACTTAGAAGCTAGTTTGCTTCCTGAAACAAAGTGGTATCCGCGGTATGAACGAATTATTTATACAAGCGGCACATTGAAGTTTGGCAACAATAAAAAGTATTTACCGCAACGGTTAGGTTTAACAGAGGTGACGTTCAAAACCCTGCCAACGCCATATAACTATGCAGAAAATGCGCGAGTCTATGTACCGGAAGAAGCAGTAGCCATTCAAAATGCCTCTTCCTATGAAATGGGTCAATACATTTCAGATACCATTGAAAAATTGATGGCGCAAGAGGAACGTTCGATGTTGGTTCTTTTTACTTCGCATGAATTATTGTCCACCGTGTATCATCAAGTCCAGCCAAGATTATTGGAAAAAGGACAAGAGGTCCTCGCCCAAGGGATTAGCGGCAGTCGTGAAAAAATTCTTAAACGGTTCTCTAATGGAAAACCAAATGTCTTGCTAGGAGCCGATAGCTTTTGGGAAGGTGTGGACTTACCAGGAACAACTTTACAGTTATTGATAGTTACGCGTTTGCCTTTTGAAAACCCGAAACGACCACTTGTGCAAGCAAAATATGCGTATTTAGAAGCAGAAGGGATACAACCATTTGCTCAAGAAGCGGTACCGAAAGCAGCCTTACGTTTGCGACAAGCACTGGGCCGTTTAATCCGTTCTGAAGAAGACAGAGGGGCATTGCTGATTCTGGATCGTCGTTTAGTCACTGCAAAATATGGCAAACGATTAATCAAAGCGTTTCCCAAGGGACTCTCAGTAAAAGAAGCGCCCATGCCTGAAATTTTAGAAGAATTAAAGGAATTTTTAAACAAATAATCGATTATTTTTAGGTCATATTTGTGAAAGGCCGCTATTTTTCTGCTATAATAAGACCCAGTAAGTTTAGAGAGGATGGAAGGATTTTTGGAGGAATTAGAAGAAAAGAAAGAGAAGAAACGGATTACTGTCCTTTTAACCCTATTGGCAATCCTTTTAGCAATTCTTGTTACAATAATTATCTTTTTTGTACGAACCAATCAACCAATGGCTCAAGCCAAAAAAGAAGCAACCGCAATTGCCAAAACTTCTGCTAATTTAGAAACAGTTGATAAATTTTACTGGTTTACACGCAAAAATACGTATTTTACTTTAACCGGCAAAAATGATAAAGGCACAGAGATTGTCGTGATTGTCCCTAAATCGGGAGAAAAAGTCACGGTCTTAAATCAAAAAGATGGTCAAACAGAACAACAAATAACAGACATTGTTGCTAAAGCCCATCCCGATGAATCGGTAATGAAAGCTACGTTGGGTCTTTATGATAAGCGCCCTGCATGGGAAGTGGTCACCGAAAATGATCAAGGAGTCCTGACGTATTATCTTATGAGCTTTGATAAAGGCGAAGAGATCAACGTTATCAAAGATATTTAATTTAGATAGGTTTTGATGAAAGTGGGAGTGAAAGGTGTATGAACGTATCAAATCGAGCACAGCAATTGACTCCTTCTGTTACATTAGCAGCTGCCGCCAAAGCGAAAGCATTAAAAGCAAAAGGTGTAGATGTTTTAAGCTTAACGGTCGGGGAACCAGATTTTGTAACCCCAAAAAATATTCAAAAAGCAGCAATTGCTTCAATTGAGGATGGAAGAGCAAGTTATTACACACCTTCTGGCGGCATTCCTGAATTAAAGCAAGCAATTGTTTCTTATGTGGAACGAGAATATCAACTTCGTTATCAACCCAATCAAGTTATTGTGACAGATGGTGCCAAATATGCGCTGTATCTATTATTTCAAGCCATTTTAAACGTTGGGGACGAAGTGATCATCCCTGTCCCTTATTGGGTAAGTTATGGTGAACAAGTCAAGTTAGCAGAAGGCAAGCCAGTATTTGTATCAAGCACGCAAGAGCAATCATTTAAAGTGTCAGTCGCACAATTAGAAGCTGTACGAACAGACCAAACAAAAGCAATCATTTTAAATTCACCATCTAACCCAACTGGCGTTATTTATACGGAAGAAGAATTACGCCAAATTGGTGAATGGGCAGTTGCCCATAATATCCTCATTATTGCAGATGATATTTATGGTCGTTTGGTGTACAATGGACATCGGTTCACACCAATTGCAACCATCTCAGAAGCAATTCGTCAACAGACAATCATTATTAATGGCGTTTCCAAAACATATGCAATGACAGGCTGGCGCATTGGTTTTGCAGTTGGGGATGAAAAAATTATTCAAGCAATGACACAACTCGCTTCACAATCCACCAGTAATCCAGTCGCAGTTAGCCAATATGCGGCAATTGAGGCTTTAACAGGTGAACAGTCGACAGTCGAAGACATGCGTCAGGCCTTTGAAAAACGCCTGAATCATATCTATCCAAAAGTAGCAGCTTTGCCAGGTGTATCGCTAATAAAACCTGAAGGAGCCTTTTATTTATTCCCGAATGTCAAAAAAACGTTAGAAATTTGTGGGTATGATAACGTGACTAACTGGGTGGAAGATTTATTACAAGAAGCGCATGTTGCTCTGGTAACGGGAGAGGGCTTTGGTGCGCCAGAACATGTGCGGATGAGCTATGCGACAGATTTATTGACGTTAGAAAAAGCGATTGAGCGAATGAACGACTTTATAGAAAAGAAACGAATTCAGCACAACGCCTAAAAGAATAAACTAAGAAATGAACGGAGAGACAAACGTGGAACAAATTCAAATTATTGATTCAAACAAACATGTTGGAGAAACAGTAAAAATTGGCGCTTGGATTGCTAACAAACGTTCAAGCGGAAAAATTGCTTTTTTACAATTACGTGACGGGACAGCCTTTTTCCAAGGTGTCGTGTTCAAACCAAACTTCATTGAAGCCTTCGGTGAAGAAGCTGGTACAGAAAAATTCCAAGAAATTAAACATTTATCACAAGAAACAGCAGTCATGGTTACTGGTGTTATCAAAGAAGATAGCCGTTCTAAATTCGGCTATGAAATGGATATCACTGATTTAGAAGTTGTTGGCGCTTCAGAAGATTACCCAATTACGCCGAAAGAACACGGCACAGACTTCTTAATGGATCATCGTCATTTATGGTTACGTTCAAGCAAACAACATGCGATCATGTTAGTTCGTAACGAAATTATTCGTGCTACTTACGAGTTCTTTAACGAACAAGGATTCATTAAAATTGATAGCCCAATTTTAACAGGCTCAGCACCAGAAGGCACAACAGAATTATTTGAAACAGATTACTTCGGACAACCAGCCTTCTTATCACAAACAGGTCAATTATATGCAGAAGCTGGTGCGATGGCATTTGGCAAAGTCTTTACTTTTGGACCAACCTTCCGTGCGGAAAAATCCAAGACTCGTCGTCACTTAACGGAATTCTGGATGATTGAACCAGAAATGGCATACACAACTCATGAAGAATCACTAGATATTCAAGAAGCCTACGTAAAACATTTAATTAAATCGGTATTGAAAAATCAACAATATCCATTGGATGTTTTAGAACGTGATACAGCGTTACTAGAAAAATATGTTTCGGAACCATTCAAACGTATTACTTACGATGATGCGATTGAGTTATTACAAAAAGAAGAAGCAAACAATGATTATGATCACATTGAATGGGGCGAAGACTTTGGTAGTCCACATGAAACCTTTATTTCAAATTACTATGGCGTCCCAACGTTCATTTTAAACTATCCAAAAGCAATTAAAGCCTTTTATATGAAACCACATCCAACACGAGAAGATGTTGTAATTTGTGCCGATTTAATTGCACCAGAAGGTTATGGTGAAATTATCGGTGGTTCAGAGCGTGCAACTGATTATGATTATTTGAAAGAAAAAGTAGCTGAGTTTGGCTTATCAGAAGAAGAATACAGCTGGTATTTAGATTTACGTAAATACGGTTCTGTGCCACATTCTGGCTTCGGGTTAGGTTTAGAACGTGCTGTTACGTTCATTACTGGTAATGAACATATTCGTGAAGCGATTCCGTTCCCACGTATGTTAAATCGTATTTATCCATAGAGAACAAATAAAAAAAGAGAACTTCAGCTTTTGCTGAAGTTCTCTTTTTTACGCCTGCCATAATTTTTGCATCTGGTCCAAAATATCAATGACTTCTGTCGTGAAAAATAAGGAACGGTTGGGTTGTGTACCTTTGATTGCTTCAACCATATTGTAGATTTCGTAATTCATGGCTTCAGCTGAGTACCCAGAAACAATGGTCTCAACCGTACCGTCGTTGTAGTGAACAATCGCTTCATCTGCGCGTGGATAATCTGTAATGGTAATATAGGCATCCTCAAAAGCAACAATTCCTTGCTTTGGCATTTTTGCTTGGAATGTTAATGAAATAGTAGCCAACTCATTTTCTTTATTGCGAAGCAACGTCACCGATTGTTCATCAACGCCAGTAGAGAAGGGAACCATGCTAGAAGCTAAAACGTCTGGCTGTGAGCTGAGAAACCAACGAGCAAACGAAACCGCATAAGTACCAATATCTAACAATGCGCCGCCTGCTAGGTCAGGATTAAAAAAACGATTTTTAGGATCGGGTTCTTTGTAACTTCCAAATGGTGCTTGAATCATTTTTAACTGACCAAATTTGCCAGCATCCATCAAGCGACGTAATTCGTCGTATAGTGGCATGTTAAAAATAGTCATGGCTTCTGCTAAAATAAGGTTATTTTTTTCTGCAACTGCCAAGGCTTGTTTTAATTCTGCAGCGTTCATCGTAATAGCTTTTTCACACAACACATGTTTTCCAGCCTGGAGCGCTTTTAAAATGTGTTCAGCATGTTGTTTATTTGGCACTGCTATATAGACAACATCGATCGTTTCATCTGCTAGTAATTCTTCATAAGAACCATAGGCTTTAGGGATTGAATAATCAGCGGCAAATTGTTCTGCTTTAGCCAATGTCCGTGAAGCAACAGCTGCAAGTTGGCTAGTTTCTTGTTTAAACGTTGAAGCAAATTCGTGGGCAATCCCACCTAATCCTACGATGCCCCATTGATATAATTTTTTTGTCAAAAGAAGTCCTCCTAATCTATGCAATTTCTTCAAATCTTCTTCATTATTTATTATACTGTAAACAAGAGAAATTAGAAAACAAGGACAATTTTGTAAATATGATAAAATCCAGAGATAAAAAGATGCTTTTTTTAGAGAATTTCAGTAAAATAGAAAATGGAGGCGAATGATTATGCATCAAGTTTATGTAGATATTATTGTTGACGCAATTATTGAACAGTATCAAACAGAAGAAAATTTTTACTCCGCTTATCAAATTCAAGCAGCCGATTGGCAAGCTTGGAAAGAAGGCCAATTTGGTTTGGACAATGAAGTCATGCAAAAAATTAAGAATTTGTTTACGGATTATGAGTGGATGCTGACTCAAAAAATACTCCGTCAAACCATCTTATTTCCGGAAAAACGTAACCTAGCTGTTTCGGAATATAAACGGCTAAAAACAACAATTGCCAAAAAATGGCTGCAATCTGATTTGGGCGTTGTAGAATTGATTCCTAACAATAAACAGGAACAAGAAATTGCCGCTGGTTATATCGATTTGAAAGTGACACTGGCCTATGGGGAATGGGGTTTTGATGATATTATTACATTCCGGTTACCCGCTACGATTCAACGACAATTAGAAGGCTCAAAAGTTGAATTATTAGATTGGGTCAATGAAAATCTGATGGATACTTACGTAGGTGAATAACGAATAGGAAGGATGGTCTTTTGAAATACACAATTGCTGGGATTTTATCTGTGATTATTATGTTTGGTGCGGTAATTTTTGTCTTTTTTGGCAAAAAGCCAGTTGAAGAATCTGTTCACACATCAACTGAAACAACAGTGAAATCATCCACTAAAATTTCTGAAAGTAGTACAGTTTCTTCAACTGCTACCACTGAATCAAGTACTGAAATCACGAGCGTAAGCAGTGATGAAAGTTGATAATTTTCTGTGAAAATGATACAATTATTCGGTTATAGTAACAAATGAAATCAATCACGAAAGTGAAAGATAGTGAAACATTTTATCGGAAAATAAAAGATGAAGTGGGGAATTAATGAAGTGAGCAACTATCAGAAAAAAAGAAAAAAGCAGCTGAATTTGCCAAAGTTATTCTTAGGCGTAGTTGTCGTCGGTTTGGCCTTTGTCTTTTCGTTATCTGTCCTTTCTGATTCAGATAAGGGACAAAGCGAGTCAGTCAATCGCCAAAATGAAAACATCTCAAAAGAAGAATTTGTTGCTGAAATCACACCGTATGCACGTGAATTACAAGAATCTTACGGGGTGTTACCAAGTATTATTATGGGGCAAGCAGTTTTAGAATCAAATTTTGGACAAAGTCAATTAGCATCGAAATATAACAATCTTTTTGGGATTAAAGCATATGGCAATCAACCAAAAGTCAATTTAGAAACAAAAGAGTATGTCAATGAGGTCTGGATTACGATTCAGGGTGATTTTCGAGTTTATGACAATTGGGAAGAATCCATGCGAGATCATACCAAGTTATTTGTTGATGGGGTCGATTGGGATCCAAATTTATATGAAAAAGTCTTGTTAGCCAAAAATTATAAAGAGGCTGCACAAGCGCTTCAAGATGCTGGATACGCAACGGATCCTACATACGCTGATAAGATCATTCATGTAATTGAAGAATACAATTTAAATAAATACGACCGTTAA
Source organism: Enterococcus sp. DIV1444a (assembly GCF_051712125.1). NCBI lineage: Bacteria > Bacillati > Bacillota > Bacilli > Lactobacillales > Enterococcaceae > Enterococcus > Enterococcus sp. DIV1444a. Next base: position 1,956,331 of record NZ_JBIOOG010000001.1, on the reverse strand, counting down.
GCATGGAGGAACGATGACAATGAGCGAAAAGTGGATTCCAGAAATTATGACGCCGCTGAAACAAGATATTGTAAAAATGCCAGAGATTATTCGGCAAGCCAGTGGCATTAAAATTTTTGGCCGTAAAATAAAATCAATTATTTTTACGACAGATATTGCGATTATCCGCAATACGGATGCACAGGCAGTGATTGCTGTATATCCTTTTACACCGCATCCAGCGATTACAAAAGGCATTATTGAAGCAGCGGATATTCCTGTCTTTTCAGGAGTCGGCGGCGGTTTAACGCAAGGCATGCGTTCTGCTTATATGAGTTTATTTGCAGAAGCACAAGGCTCAATGGGTGTCGTTTTGAATGGTCCTACACCAATTGAAACAATTAAAATGGTGGATGAAGCAATCGATATTCCTATTATCAGCACAGTAACTTCTATTCATACGCCAATTGATGAAAAACTTGCGGCTGGCGTGGATATGATTAATATCAGTGCAGGAAAAGACACTGCAGCCACTGTACGCTATTTCCGCGGCAAGTATCCAGAATTACCGATTATTGCAACAGGAGGACCAACTGAATCGAGTATTCATGAAACCATTATCGCCGGAGCGAATGCTATTACATATACGCCCCCTAGTAACGGTGAATTATTCAGCAAAAAAATGAAAAAATATCGTGAACAAGAAAAAGCAACCGATGAAGAATAAAAAACGCTTTGGCAGTCTATCCTGCCAAAGCGTTTTTGGCTATTTAATGTTCGCTTTTACGGAACAATGGAAGAATGAACCAATTATTTGAAAATTCTAATGAAAAAAAGTTGTTAAACCATTGAAAGTTAGAGATTTTTGTACTATCCTAGAGAAACATAGAAGCTTGTATAAGGTCAAAATACGGTTGACCGTCTCTACCCAGCACCGTAAATGCTGGTCTATAAGTGAAGAAGAGCGGATAGCCCTTTTTTGCTTTGGCAAAATGGGCTTTTTTCTTTTGTTAGAACACGAATATAAATAGCACTTTGTTTTATTTCGTTCGTTTTTAACGAACCGTCCTTTCCTCAGGATGAGAACAAAGCATCTATCGAAAAATAAGTAAAGGAGTTCATATTGTGAAGGAATTAGTCGAACGTATTAAAAATGATGGCCGTGTATTAGGTGAAGGTGTTTTAAAAGTAGATAGTTTTATTACGCACCAAGTGGATCCAGAATTGATGGAGGCTATGGGTAATCGTTTTGCTGAGGTTTTCGCAGAAGCAGGCATTACCAAAGTAATTACAATTGAAGCATCAGGAATAGCTCCTGCCTTATACGCAGCGCAAAAATTAGGCGTGCCAATGATCTTCGCTCGTAAGGCAAAAAGTTTAACCATGGATGAAGAGCTTTTAACGGCTTCAGTTTATTCATTTACAAAACAAGTGACAAGTCAAATTTCAATTTCAAGAAAATTTTTATCTGATGCTGATAAAGTGTTGATTATTGATGACTTTTTAGCTAACGGACAAGCTGCCAAAGGATTGGTAGAATTATGCCAACAGGCTGGCGCGAAGGTTGAAGGAATTGGTATCGTAATTGAAAAATCATTCCAAGATGGTCGTCAGTTATTAGAAGACATGGGCTTAAATGTAGTCTCTTTAGCACGTATTGCTTCATTAAGTGAAGGAACGGTGACGTTTTTAGAGGAGGATGCATAATCTTGGAAACAAAACAATTGAATACACCACAACAGACGGAAACACCAAATGGGAAAGCCGCCGTTTTAGGATTGCAACATTTATTAGCGATGTACGCTGGAGCAGTTGCCGTTCCTTTATTAATCGGAACCGGCTTGAATTTTGATTCGCAACAAATGACGTATTTGATTTCAATCGATATTTTTATGTGCGGCGTTGCGACACTTTTACAATTAACGGTGAATAAGTTTTTTGGGATTGGCTTGCCAGTCGTTTTAGGTTGTGCCATTCAAGCGGTTGCGCCTTTAATCATGATTGGTACGAACAAAGGAGTTGGTGCAATTTACGGTTCAATTATTGCTTCGGGCATTTTTGTCGTTCTGATTGCAGGATTTTTCTCAAAAATTAAACGTCTATTTCCGCCTTTAGTCACCGGCACAGTCATTACAGTTATTGGTTTGACCTTAATTCCTGTTGCTGTTGAAAAAATGGGTGGCGGCTTAGCAACGGACAAAAGTTTTGGTGATCCTAAAAACTTGCTCCTCGCATTTGTAACAATTGCCTTAATCATTGTTGTGCAAGTTTGGGGACGTGGCTTTATCAAGTCAATTGCCGTGTTAATCGGCCTAGTCGGCGGCACAATTTTAGCTGCGTTTCTGGGATTAGTGGATTTGTCTCCTGTTGGTCAAGCTACGTGGTTTCATTTTCCGCAACCATTTTATTTTGGCAAACCAACGTTTGATCTTTCTTCTATTGTGTTGATGATTATTATTTCAATTGTTAGTATGGTTGAATCAACAGGTGTTTATTTTGCCTTAGGAGACATTACAGGGAAGAAAATTGGCGAAGATGATTTACGTCGTGGGTATCATGCAGAAGGTTTAGCCGTTATTTTAGGTGGGATTTTTAATACTTTTCCTTATACAGGTTTTTCTCAAAATGTCGGGTTAGTTCAATTATCTGGCATCAAAACACGTCGACCAATCTATTTTTCTGCTTTTTTCTTAATTATTTTAGGCTTATTACCAAAAATTGGTGCGATGGCCCAAATTATCCCAGAGCCAGTTTTAGGCGGCGGAATGCTGGTTATGTTTGGAATGGTGGCTGTCCAAGGAATGCGCATGTTGTCAAAAGTTGACTACTCAAATGACAAAAATTTATTAATTATTGCCATTTCGATTGGCTTTGGTTTAGGCTTTAATATTATGCCGACGCTCTTTAATAAAGTACCAGAAACTGTTAGCATGTTTACTGGTAATGGGATTGTCATGAGTAGCATTACCGCGATTGTTTTAAATCTTTTATTCAATGGTTTAAAAGAAACCCCAGAAAGTAACGAATAGTTTCAAAAAAGTATGATAGATAAGGTCAGGTGGCTTTTCTTTCATACTTTTTTGGCCTAATCATCGTTTAGAAAAATTTAATGTTTTCATCAATTTGAAGAGAATAAGAGAAAAAAGCTTGGTTCCAAAGAGAAGAGTAGTAAGTTACCGCTGTTTTATCCTAAAGTACGTTAATAAATTCTGATGAGAAAACCTAAGGGAAACACTACTGGCACTTGAAGTTGAGCCTTTTTCCTTGTATCATGTAAAAAGAGCACTCTTAAAGGCTAGACTGCGACGAGAAACCGCAGAAGGATTTTAAGGATAAAACTGTGATGGAAAGTTGTGATGAACTTGGATAAACCACTATTACCTGGTCAAGTGATTGGTATCATTGGTGGCGGACATTTAGCAAAAATGATGGCCCTTAGTGCAAGAGAAATGGGGTTTCGAGTGGGTGTGCTAGATCCACAAATTGATTGTCCAGCTGCACAAGTTGCCGATTGGCAATTATTAGGAGCATATAATGATCCTGAAGCGTTAGAGAAATTGGCAAAACGTGCCCAAGTGATTACGTATGAATTTGAACATGCAGATGTTGATGCGTTAACAGCGATTCAACATTTGGCGAATATACCACAAGGAACAGACATTTTAGCGATTACGCAAGATCGCTTAATGGAAAAAAGTTTCTTGGAAGATAATAATATTGTGATTGCACCTTATGCAACGATTGTTAGTCCGACTGATATTCAGGAAGCAATTGATGGCATTGGCTACCCGTGTATCTTGAAGAACACGCGAGGGGAAGGTCGTTATGTACTACATAGTACTTCAGACTTAGCGCCATCCATGAATCTTCTGAGAGAAGGAACCTGTGTCTTAGAAGCTTGGATTCCTTACGAAAAAGAATTATCTGTTCTGATTTCTGGTAATGGTCGTGGCGAATTTGCGACATTTCCAGTTGTGGAAACAATAAAAAAAGAGCGTAAGCTACATGAAACGATTGCGCCAGCCCGAATTGATGAAGAAGTCAGTAGCGAGTTGCAACGAATTGCTAAGGTGATTGCTAAAGCAGTTGGTTTAGTCGGTACTCTTTCAATTGAAATGTTTTATACAGAAACAGGCGGGATTTATGTAAATAAAATTTTACCTCGTCCAGAAGATGCCGGGAATTTTTCAATAGATGCTTGTTCTTTTAGCCAATATGATACGCATATTCGTGGTTTATGTAATTGGCCAATGCCAACGATTCAACTGTTGTCTGAAGCAGTCACGGTCAATGTGCTTGGAAATGAAGCCTATGAAACGATGGACATTATTAATGAACATCCAGATTGGCATTTCCACTATTATGGCCATAGTGAAGCAAAAGCGCAACGAGCGATGGGGCATATTACTATATTAACCAAAGAAATCGATGAAACACTGGAAGAAATTAAAGAAACAAAGATTTGGTCGTAATTATTTTTCAAAAATTGAGGAGTAAAGAGGGGATAAGGCACAATGATTGATCGTTATACAAGACCCGAAATGGGCGCAATTTGGACAGATGAGAACCGTTATAAGGCATGGCTAGAAGTTGAGATTTTGGCGGATGAAGCTTGGGCAGAACTTGGCGAAATTCCTAAAGAAGATGTACAAAAAATCCGAGAAAATGCATCATTTGATGTTGCACGTATTTTAGAGATTGAAGCAGAAACACGTCATGATGTTGTCGCTTTTACTCGTGCCGTTTCAGAAACGCTTGGTGAAGAGCGAAAATGGGTACACTATGGGTTAACCAGTACAGATGTTGTGGATACTGCCTATGGTTATCTATTGAAACAGGCGAATGATATTTTACGGAAAGATTTACAAACATTTACGGAGATTGTCGGAGCCAAAGCCAAAGAGTATAAACATACGGTCATGATGGGAAGAACGCATGGTGTTCATGCAGAACCGACTACATTTGGGTTGAAATTAGCGTTGTGGTATTCTGAAATGAAACGCAATATTGAACGTTTTGAACATGCAGCCAAAGGTGTCGAAGCAGGTAAAATCAGTGGAGCCGTAGGTACCTTTGCCAATATTTCACCATTTGTTGAAGAATATGTTTGCGAACATTTGGGGATCCGTGCTCAAGAGATTTCGACACAAGTTTTACCACGTGATTTACATGCAGAATATGTTTCTGCCATGGCATTAATTGCGACAAGTATTGAAAAATTTGCGACAGAAATTCGTGGTCTACAAAAATCAGAAACACGTGAAGTAGAAGAATTTTTTGCAAAAGGACAAAAAGGGTCCTCCGCAATGCCGCATAAACGGAATCCAATTGGTTCTGAAAATATGACTGGTTTGGCACGTGTGATTCGTGGTCATGTCATTACTGCCTTTGAAAATGTGAGTTTGTGGCATGAACGAGATATTTCTCACTCGTCTGCTGAACGGATTATTATTCCCGATACGACGATTTTGCTAAATTACATGTTGAATCGTTTTGGTAATATTGTCAAAAACTTAACGGTCTTCCCAGAAAATATGAAACGTAACATGGATGCGACCTATGGACTAATTTACAGCCAACGTGTCTTATTAAAATTGATTGACCATGGCATGACACGTGAAGAAGCGTATGATCTGGTCCAACCAAAAACAGCTTACGCATGGGATCATCAAACGGCGTTCCGTCCGTTGTTAGATGCGGATGAAAAAATTACTTCTGTCTTATCAAAAGAAGAGCTAGATGATGCCTTTGATTACCATTATCATTTAAAAAATGTTGACACGATTTTTGAACGTGTTGGTTTAGGATAACAAGAAAGCGAGAAGAAGGAGGATTCTTCTCGCTTTTCTCTTATAATGTTATAAACTGAAGGATTAAAAAACAAACGTATTGTTAAATACGTTTGTTTTTTGCTATACTTTTTTCTATTTATCCTTTACAATGTAACTTGAATAGTTACATTAGCTATTTAATGCAAACAAAGGAGGAGAAGTATGGATAAACAACAACGAGGCATTCAAGTGATTAGAATTTGGCTAGGGGTGACGATGCTAATTCATGGAGTGATGAAAGTAACGTCATTGGAAGATACTTTAGCATTTTTTGCTAGTATTGGTTTGCCAAGTCTTTTTGTTTATGGTGTAGCGGCAATTGAATTAATTGGTGGATTATTTATGATTATTGGCTTTTTAATTCCATTGGTATCAGTAGGATTCATAGCAGTTTTAGTCGGAGCTATTTTTTCTTTTGGTTTGGCAAGTGGTTTTAGTGGTTATGAGTACGAATTATTTTTAGCAATAACCAGTTTGGCTATTTTGGTTAGCCATGCCGATAAAAAGTATCTTACGTTAAAACTTTATTTTTAATAAATCAAAACAATGGAGAGTTGATCAAACTAGTTGTTATTGCGAAAAAGGCCCTAAAACAGTGATAGTTAGCTGTTTTAGGTTTTTTTATTAAAAAGGTCAAAAAAGGTCAATTTAGTTATTGACCTTTACTGACCAATAGAGTATAATAAATTTATAAGGTTTACGAATACCTTAACTTTTGAAGAAATCCATCAAAAGTCGGATAATAATAATTGTAAAGAATGTTAAAATAAAAAAGACAAAACAATAAACGGGAGGGATCGTTTATGAATATTGAAAAAATGACAACCACGCTACAAGAGGCGATTGCTGAAGCTCAAAAAGTTGCGGTGACACGGCAACATCAAGAAATTGATATCGCACATTTATGGAAAATTTTTCTTCAACCAAACCATTTTGGGCGTAATTTTTACACTGATGCTGGTTTAGATGTTGACGCATTTGAACGAGAAGTAGATAACGCGTTAGATGAATATCCAAGTGTGGCGGGCGGTAATGTGCAATATGGTCAAAATTTAAGTCAAAATTTGTTCCATTTATTGCAAGAAGCTGATTCACTTCGAGAAGAATTTCAAGATGAATTTTTATCAACCGAAATTGTACTTTTAGCTTTAATGAAATTGAAAAATTATCGTTTAACAAAATATTTAATGCAACAAGGCATTACTGAAAAAGAGTTAAGAAAAAATATTGAAGAGATGAGAGGAGGAGATCGTGTGACTTCTCAAAACCAGGAAGAACAATATAAAGCACTAGAGAAATACGGTGTCGACTTAGTACAACAAGTAAAAGCAGGAAAACAAGATCCAATTATTGGTCGTGACGAAGAAATTCGTGACGTTATTCGGATTTTATCAAGAAAAACTAAAAATAATCCAGTCTTAATTGGTGAACCAGGTGTTGGTAAAACAGCGATTGTTGAAGGATTAGCACAACGAATCGTTCGTAAAGATGTTCCTGAAAATTTAAAAGATAAAACCATTTTTTCTTTAGATATGGGCGCCTTAATTGCGGGAGCAAAATTCCGTGGCGAATTTGAAGAACGGTTAAAAGCTGTTTTAAAAGAAGTGAAAAAAAGTGATGGCAAAATCATTTTATTCATTGATGAAATTCATAATATCGTCGGAGCTGGTAAAACAGAAGGCAGTATGGACGCCGGGAATTTATTAAAACCGATGCTAGCACGTGGTGAATTGCATTTAATCGGTGCCACAACGCTTGATGAATATCGCCAATATATGGAAAAAGATAAAGCCTTAGAGCGTCGTTTCCAAAAAGTATTAGTCAAAGAACCAACAGTAGAAGATACAATTTCTATTTTGCGTGGCTTAAAAGAACGGTTTGAAATTCACCACGGTGTGAATATTCATGACAATGCTTTAGTTGCTGCTGCTACTTTATCCGATCGCTATATTACTGATCGTTTCTTACCAGATAAAGCGATTGATTTAGTCGATGAAGCAAGCGCAACGATTCGAGTGGAAATGAATTCGATGCCAACAGAGCTCGATCAAGTAACACGTCGGTTAATGCAACTAGAAATTGAAGAAGCGGCCTTGAAAAAAGAATCGGATGACGCAAGTAAAAAACGGTTAGCCAACTTGCAAGAAGAATTAGCAGATTTGCGTGAAGAAGCCAACTCAATGAAAATGCAATGGGAAACGGAAAAAGAAGAAGTTAATGCGGTTTCCAACAAACGTGCAGAGATTGATAAAGCAAAACACGAATTAGAAGATGCTGAAAATAATTATGATTTAGAACGAGCTGCTGTTTTACGTCATGGAACAATTCCGCAATTAGAACATGAATTGAAAGAATTGGAAGAAAAGAACGCCAAGGATAACGTCAAAATGGTACAAGAATCGGTTACTGAAAACGAAATTGCGCAAGTGGTCGGTCGTTTAACCGGCATTCCTGTGACAAAATTAGTTGAAGGCGAACGAGAAAAATTAATGAAACTGAATGAAACATTACACAAACGTGTGATTGGTCAAGATGAAGCTGTGGATGCGGTTAGTGATGCGGTGATTCGTTCAAGAGCAGGCTTACAAGATCCAAATCGCCCACTTGGTTCGTTCCTTTTCTTAGGACCAACTGGGGTTGGTAAAACAGAACTTGCTAAAGCTTTAGCTGAAGATTTGTTTGATTCTGAAGATCATATGGTACGGATTGATATGAGTGAATACATGGAAAAACATGCCGTATCTCGTTTGGTGGGTGCCCCTCCAGGCTATGTTGGTTATGAAGAAGGTGGCCAGTTAACGGAAGCTGTTCGTCGAAATCCATATACAATTGTCTTATTAGACGAAATTGAAAAAGCGCACCCAGATGTCTTTAATATCTTATTACAAGTTTTAGATGATGGTCGTTTAACAGATTCTAAAGGTCGGGTCGTCGACTTTAAAAATACAGTTTTAATTATGACAAGTAACATCGGTTCTCAGCTTTTATTGGAAGGTGTGACACCTGAAGGAACAATTCCAGAAGAAGTTGAAAATCAAGTCATGAATATTCTAAAAGGACACTTTAAACCAGAGTTCTTAAACAGAATTGATGATACCATTTTATTCACACCATTAAGCTTGGATAATGTGAAAGGAATCATTGGTAAAATGACCGCACAACTTGCTCATCGTTTAGAGCAACAAGAAATTGTATTGGAAATCACTGATGAAGCTAAAACATGGATTGCTGAAAATGGGTATGAACCAGCTTATGGGGCTCGTCCATTAAAACGTTTCATTACTCGTGAAGTCGAAACACCATTAGCAAAAGAAATTGTTTCTGGTCGAGTAATGCCAAAAACGAAAGTCACGATTAGTCTATTAGACAATCAATTAGTTTTTGAAAATGAACCGATAGAAGAAGTGTAAAAAAAGAACGAGCGCATGCGCTCGTTCTTTTTTTATTATGACAATCGTTGCTTAATTTCTTCCAACAAGTCCTCTTCTGAAGAAACTACCCGACCATTCAATTTAATCAAACCAACTGTGTAAAGGTTTAAATAATGAAATTGATTTTCAGCGACTTCGTTCAAAGCGGCAAGCTTTTGGTGATTATCAGCACCTTGTTGGCGGCTGTCTGTGTAAAGGGCAACCACCGGGATCCCTTTGGCATAAGCAACACCAATTTCGGAAGCTACGCCCGCATCAATGGTTGGGCCATCTAATAAAGCAACCAATAAGTCGCTAGCAAGGACGTTTTCTGTATCTGCTAAGGCAATCATTTTACTATCGGCATAAGCAGATTTGTCGTTAATCGCCGCATTTTCTTGTGGTAAATAAAGATCGATTGTTTTATCCAATTGTCGAATTTGTTCGACTAAATAAGCATTATAACGTAAGTCAGCTTGCGAAAATAAAGGTCCTGCAAAATAAATTTTTGTCATTTGTCTGTCTCCAATCCAAGGGTTTAGAAATAATCACTGAAATAAGCTTCTTGGTCAGGAAAAATCCGTTCCAAAGAATTTAAAGTTTCTTTATCTGTATCAATGCGCTCAATTCGATGTAAGTACGAAGGGCGTCGGTAATTCATGACTAAACAAGTTAGTGTTTGAATATCTAAGTGAACGGAGGTGCCTAGAGGTTCATCCGTAATGGTTACTTGATCATTTTCATCCCAAATTAAGCCAAAAATACCATTATTCCACTCAGCGACAGGATCTTTAACGACAAAATGGAATGGCTTAGCCGTACTTTCAAAAGGAAAATTTTCTAAAAAGGCTTTGACATCAACAATTCGAGCCATATAATAGGGCTCAATGCTTTCTTTAATTTGACTATCTTCTAAAAGAAAGGCTAATGGTTCGTTTTTATAGATATCGCCCTTGACCCAATAAACCATCGAAAAATGCGCAGTAATAAAATTCCACAAGCCATTTCGGGCTTCTTGGTTTAAGTAAAACATTTCCTTAATATGGAACACCTCATCGGCCACCCAATAGAAAAGTACTCCTAAAGGTTCTTGATTGGCACCATAATAGACAGCAGCAGTCCGTTCTTCCTCGTTTTCGAAACGCCAATATTCTTCCCAGTTGAAGGCACTACGAATGAGCGCGCCGTGATTTTGACGAGCGAATCGTGCATAGACATCAAAGACATCCGGGTGATCGACTGCTAACCGTTCAATCATTCCTGGAACGGGAACGGTTTTTGGTAATTGCGTATCCCGAATTTTAAAAGATAACTTGTCAGACATGATTTCCCAACCTTTACGTCGGTAATAAGGAATGTTGTAAGGGAAAAGATAAGAAATCCACTGTTTATCTTGGCGCATTTCTTCTAATGCCGTTTGAATCAAATCTTTCATTAAACCGTGGTTGGCATATTCAGGATAGGTACCGACACCAGTAACGCCGCCCATTTTATACAAAGCACCATGGATATTGACTTCGCATGGATAGATAGCAATTTGTGAAATTAATTGATTTTCGTGAAACCAGCCAAATACTTTTGAAAGTTCTAAAATCGGTTGTTTTGATTTGATAAATGCGCGTTTGTTTTCAAAACCACTTTCTTCAATATCTGCTTCAGTCACTTGAAAAACATAGGAAAGAAGTTCATTAAATTGATCAATGTGTTCTTCCTCAACAGGCTTTAAGGTCAGTTGCTTGCGAAATTCTTGTTCATCCATTTTTCCATCTCCAATAAATTTACTGTTTTTAGTATACCAAATTTTTCGAAACTCTGTCAGCCTTTCGATACCAAAAGAATAAAAGGGAAGTGCTTTAAATCTTCTTCAAAAATTGGTATAATGAAAAGTGCTGATTATCCTAGACCTTTAAACATGATAATTTGATAAAAAAGGCAACTAAAATATAACAATTGATTGATGAAGCTAGCAGGGAGCTAGCTTTTCTTAAAAGAAATGAGGCAAAAAATGAACAGTAAAGAAATGAAAGCAAGACAAGAGAAAATTCGTAATTTCTCGATCATTGCCCACATTGACCATGGGAAGTCAACTTTAGCCGACCGGATTTTGGAAAAAACAAATACAGTTAGCAGTCGAGAAATGCAAGATCAATTACTTGATTCAATGGATTTAGAGAGAGAACGCGGCATTACCATCAAATTAAACGCAATTGAATTAAACTATACAGCCAAAGATGGTGAAACCTATACTTTCCATTTGATTGACACACCAGGGCACGTCGATTTCACCTACGAAGTTTCTCGTAGCTTGGCAGCTTGTGAAGGGGCTGTTCTAGTTGTTGATGCGGCGCAAGGAATTGAAGCGCAAACGCTAGCAAATGTCTATTTGGCATTGGATAATGACTTAGAAATTTTACCTGTTATTAATAAGATTGACTTACCCGCCGCTGATCCCGAGCGTGTTCGGACAGAGATTGAAGACGTAATTGGAATTGATGCATCGGAAGCTGTTTTAGCAAGTGCAAAAGCAGGGATTGGGATTGAAGATATTTTAGAACAAGTGGTGGAGTATGTACCAGCTCCATCAGGCGATATTGAGGCTCCTTTAAAGGCTTTGATTTTTGACTCTATTTACGATAGTTATCGGGGGGTCGTTTTAAATATTCGTGTAATTGACGGTGTCGTTCGTCCTGGGGATAAAATCCAAATGATGAGTAACGGTAAAACTTTTGATGTAACAGAAGTCGGCGTTTTTTCACCGAAACCAATCGCTCGTGATTATTTAATGGTTGGCGATGTGGGTTATATCACCGCTAGCATTAAAACGGTTCAAGATACACGGGTCGGGGATACAGTGACTTTGGCCGACAATCCAGCAGCAGAAGCACTACCAGGCTATCGCAAAATGAATCCAATGGTATATTGTGGCTTATATCCAATTGATACATCGCGCTACAATGATTTACGGGAAGCATTAGAAAAATTACAATTAAATGATGCGGCGTTACAATTTGAACCGGAAACATCGCAAGCTTTAGGGTTTGGTTTCCGTTGTGGTTTCTTAGGTTTGCTACACATGGATGTTGTTCAGGAACGTTTGGAACGAGAATTCAATTTAGAGTTAATTACAACAGCACCGTCTGTAATTTATCATGTTAATAAAACCGATGGCACAACCGTCGTTGTTGATAACCCAGCTGAATTTCCAGAACCAGTAACAATCGAATCTGTGGAAGAACCTTATGTTAAAGCACAAATCATGGTGCCAAACGATTATGTAGGAGCAGTAATGGAATTATCACAACGTAAACGTGGCGAATTCATTACAATGGATTACTTAGATGATTATCGTGTAAACGTAGTTTATGAAATTCCGTTATCTGAAATCGTGTTTGACTTTTTCGATAAATTGAAATCAAGTACAAAAGGGTATGCATCCTTAGATTACGAAATGGCTGGCTATCGTACCAGCCGTCTAGTGAAAATGGATATTCTATTAAATGCTGAAAAAGTGGATGCGTTAAGCTTTATTGTTCACCGAGATTTCGCATTTGAGCGTGGGAAAGCGATTGTTGAGAAACTGAAAAAACTAATTCCACGTCAACAGTTTGAAGTCCCAGTTCAAGCGGCGATAGGTCAAAAAATTGTGGCTCGTTCAGATATTAAAGCCTTACGCAAAAACGTACTGGCTAAATGCTATGGTGGCGATGTTTCTCGTAAACGTAAATTGTTAGAGAAACAAAAAGAAGGGAAGAAACGGATGAAACAAATTGGGTCCGTGGAAGTTCCTCAAGAAGCCTTTATGGCGGTTCTGAAAATGGATGAAGATGATCAGAAAAAATCATAAATTTATTCTTTTTTAATTGAAAGTGGGACATAAGTCATTTCGACTTGAGCCGACCTCCAAAAGTTAGATTTCTAGGTCTAACTTTTGGAGGTCGGCTCAATTTTATGTCCCACTTTCTAAATCTTAAGATAATCAGTTGAACAAAAGAAGACTTTTAAGAAAATCCTTTTTATTTCTTAAATCTAAACATTTATTCTTTAACCATACATTATTTTAGTAAAAAATAGATTAATTTACTAAAATAATATATAATAAAGGTAAAATTAGGAGGGAAGCATATGACGTGTATTTCATTATCGATTTTAAATCAAGAACAAGAAGTTAGAAAAGCTAAGATAGATGATTCAGATTCTTTGAAAGAGTTAACTATTACAGGAAAAGATTTTGTTTGTTTAGCTGCTCGGGATTGTCAATTACAAGACGGCGATGTGATTCAAGTTTGTTTAGATACGCCCAATACTTATTTAATGGTGAAGTTAGATGCTACGCTTGATAGCAGTTTAATTTATGTTCCAGAACAAAAATGGACGTTTCCAATCACAAAAAATGAAAACGCTATCGAAGCGCGAGCAGCGTATCGTTTTGAAACCAAGAAACCTTATATAAGTGTGCGTGTTGCCACTAAAGAAGAAATTAAGAGTTATCGTAATTGGGCGTTAAATCCACATGATTTACAACATTTTACTGGTGCGTATCCTCATGCATCTGCCAACGTGGAAACGCGAAATGATGCCACTTTTTTTGCTTGCAATGCGATTGACGGTACCTTCGCTAATCTTTATCATGGACCGTATCCTTATCAATCATGGGGGATTAATCAGCAATTAGATGCCGCATTAAAAATTGAATTTGGGCGTGAAGTCTTGTTGGATAAAGTGATCTTAACATTACGAGCGGACTTTCCTCATGATAATTATTGGCAACAAGTGACTTTAAAATTTTCCGACGGTACACATGAGGTCTTTAAAACTGTTAAGACTGAGCAACGCCAGAGCTTTACCTTTGCGAAACGGGCAGCGGAGTGGGTGATACTAACAGAGTTAATTCAAGCAGATGAACCATCACCATTTCCAGCATTAACACAAATTGAATTATTTGGTCAAAACAAATAAAAAATAAGGACGGTTCCTTTATAGGAGCGGTCCTTATTTTTTATTTCTGGCGTGGGCTAGTTGTCGATTGGCGGACAACCAATTCTGTGTTTAACAGGACTCTACGAGGAATGCTAGGCATTTGAATTCGTTTGTGCAATAAATTAATGCCTGTCTCGCCCATTTCTTCAGTAAAGGCATGGACAGAGGATAGCGGCGGTGAGACATATTGAGAAATAGAGATATCATTGATCCCCATGACACTAATTTCTTCAGGAACCTTTATACCGTGTGCGGCTAACGTATGTATCACACCGATTGCAAAGGCGTCATTATAAGCAAGAATCGCAGTAGGTAAATCATTTCCCCATTTTTCTAACGCTTCTTCTGTCAATTGTTCCCCCGTTTTGACATCCAACATGCCATTTTCTTTTAAGATAAAATAATCTTCGTTAAACAAGTGATAATGCTGCATAATGTCAAGATAAGCGTTGGTTGTCGGTGTTTTATAGCGACGGAAACCATACATATTTTCGCTTTCTTCGGCACCAATAAAGGCAATTTTTTCGTGGCCCAATTCCAAAAGATGGGTTAAGGCAATCTCGGTTGCTTGATAAAAATCAGTATTTACAGAATCAAATTCTTCCAGGGGAAAATTACTGCCAATTACACAAAGATTGGGATGTAGTTGCTGCAACTCTTGTAACGTCTTTTGAGTGAATTTACCAATTGCCAAAATGCCATCAATCCCTTGAAGGTTATGTTGTTCCAATTGAGAAACTTTTAGAATATTGTAACCTAACTCTTCGGCCCGTTTTTCAGCGCCTAAACGAATCGACATATAGTAAATATCCGTTAGTTCTTCGTCATCTGAACGCCACTGAACGACGGCAATCGAAGGCTCTTGCGGAGCTGTTTGTACGGAAAGGTTAGGTGTCAGTTGCTCCTGCTGTTTGTTTTTATTTTTAGTTTTATATTTCGTATAATTCAGGGTTTCTGCTGCTTCAAAAATTTTTCGCTTGGTTTCCTCTGTAACGGATAAGTTTGGATCATAGTTCAGAACTCGCGATACAGTTGAAATTGAAACATTCGCGACTTTTGCGATATCTGTGATAGTTGCCATTCTAAATGCCTCCTTCTCAAGTACTATTATAGCATATAGTATATTTCTTTTTAGTAAAAAAAAGCAAGAAAAAGCTTTTTTTACTTTTTTTTAGCAAAAACTATTGATTTTTTGACTAAAAAAATATACTATAAAGTCAAAGAAAGCGCTTTAATTCGATGGAGAAGGTGGTTTAGTGAAAAGATTTTCACTTTTTTTACTAATTTTACTTGCTTTAACAGGTTGTAAATCCGGTGAAAAAGAATTTGATGAAGAATCTCTTCAAAATCTAAAGGAAACGGCACAGTCTTATTCAGAAACAGAATTACAAAATGGTGACGTTCGTTTAAATGAATATATTTCTTTGAAAGGGGAGATTGTTGAGAGCGACAGCCGTTCCAGTTTAATAAAAAAAGGTGATCGTTTTATTTTGAAAAGTGGTTCTAGTAAATATCAAGTTTTTAATGAGCAAAAGAAAAAATTGAAGATTGGTGACGAAGTGACAGTTTACGGAGAATATTACGGCTTTTTGAAAGGGACATTAATTGAAAGTGAGGAGAATCATGATTCAGCCACGAATTAGACAGAATTCTTTTGAAACATACGAAGAAGTTGCAGAAGGATTTGAAGATTTATTAGCGCCACTGGAATTGTTTTTTGATCGAGAGTATCAAGGTCATCTGGATTTAGGGACACACGGGACAGTTTATTCTAAAGGAACACGTGATGCGGAGGCATTTTTACGACCATTATGGGGACTAGGTCCTTATGTAACGCAAAATGAAAGTGAGTATTTGAATGACTTTCTAACGGGAATTATCGAAGGAACCGATCCTGAGAGTTCATCTTATTGGGGAAAAACAAAAGATTATGATCAATTGATTGTTGAGATGGCAGCATTAAGTACATTTCTTTTGTTAAACAAAGAAAAAACGTGGGACCAATTAACAAAAGAACAGCAAAACAATTTACACAGTTGGCTGATACAAGCCAATGAAAACATTATTCCGCCAAATAATTGGCATTTCTTTAGAGTGTTGCTGAATTTAGCGATGAAACATTGTGAAATGCCGTATTCAAAAGAACAGATTGCTGTTGATTTGGCTGTAATTGATCGTTTTTATGTCGGTAATGGTTGGTATTATGACGGAGTCGAGACACAAGTTGATTATTATGTTTCTTTCGCTATTCATTATTATAGTTTATTGTATTGTCGTTTTGCCCCGGAAGATACCACAAGAGTGGCTATTATGAAGGAACGAGCAACTTTGTTCGCGCAAGAGTTTAAATATTGGTTTACTCAGCCAGGAGAAGCGATTCCCTTTGGACGTAGCTTAACGTATCGTTTTGCTCAAGTGTCATTTTTTAGTGCCTTAGTTTTTGCAGATGTTGAAGCATTGCCGTGGGGTGAGATCAAAGGTCTAATCAGCCGACATCTTCATCAATGGATGAACAAAGATATTTTTACAACAGATGGATTATTGTCGGTAGGTTATGATTATCAAAATATGGTCTTTGCCGAAGGCTATAATGGTCCTGGTTCACCTTATTGGGCCTTTAAAACATTCATTTTGTTAGCGGTTCCAAAAGATCATCCTTATTGGCAAGCAGAAACACAGCCTATTAGCTTTCCAGAAAAACACTTACCTTCACCAGAAAGTCGGAACTACTATCAAGTAAATGATGCAGGGACACATGGTTTAATGTTTCCAGCGGGACAATTTATTAATTATCAAGCTCATGCGCATGATAAATATAGTAAATTTGTTTATTCTTCCCATTTTGGTTTCAGTACTATAAAGAGTGATTATTGGTATTACGAAGGTGCTTATGATAATTGCTTGGCTTTAGCTGAAGACGACCATTATTTCCGCACGAAAGGATTAGATGATCAGTACGAAATTCTTGATGATCGTATCATTCATCAATGGCATCCTTGGTCCGATGTAGCAATCAAAACGACAATTGTACCATTAGAAGGCCAACATTTACGGATCCACGAAATTGAGACACAACGTGCATTAGTGGCTTATGAAGGTGGCTTCTCAATCCCGCTCTTCGATGAAAAGGTCACTTGTGTTTCTGATCAAATGGCTGAGGTAAAAAATGCAAAAGGTGTGTCAAAAGTAGAAAATATCAACGGTTTTTCTGAAGCTGCGATTATTCGGACAGAACCGAATACAAATTTACTTTATCCGTTAACGGAGTTGCCATATTTGAAAACAAACTTGTCGAAAGGGAAACATCTTTTAATTTCATTGGTGACAGGCGTACTACCGAATGAACAAATTGAGTCAGTTAAAGTTAGGTTAAAAGAAAATCAGCTTTTAGTTGAAGAAAAAGTTGTAATTTTGGGGAATTAGGGGGAGAAATACACAATGACAGAAAATGGACAGATTGAGTGGTTGCCGAAGCAAATCAGTTTTGCTTTAAACAAAGTTCGAGGAAATTTAGAGACATTTAAAGAATTAGTTCCACCCGCGGCAAGTTTAAATCAAATTTATTATCCTGAAGAAAATATTGACTGGACGGCCAGCTTTTGGCCAGGAATGTTATTTTTAGCAAAGGAATTAACAAATTCAACAGAGTTCGATGAGGTGATTGCCACACAGATGGCTTCTTTTCAACATCGCTTGGATGAACAAATTGAGCTGGAAACACATGATATAGGCTTTTTGTATATTTTAACAGCCATTGCTGATTATCAAGTCAATGGTCATGAGGCCTCAAAAGAAATGGCCTTGCAAGCTGCGGACTTATTAATGAAACGTTATTCACCAAAAGCCAAGATTATTCAAGCTTGGGGGAATTTAGACGATCCAGAGCAACGAGGTAGAATGATTATTGATTGTTTAATGAACTTACCATTATTATACTTTGCAGCAAAAATGACCGGCAAGCAAGAGTATTATGAAGCTGCCTACAATCATGCGAAACAAACACAAAAATATATTGTGCGAGAAAATCACACCACGTTCCATACGTATTATTTTGATACGGAAACAGGCGAAGCCTTGTACGGAAAGACACAGCAAGGATATTCAGATGATTCTTGTTGGGCTCGCGGCCAAGCCTGGGGAATTTACGGCTTTACGTTAAGTTATTTATATACAGGAGATAGTAGTTTTCTGGAAACAGCAAAAAATGTTGCTGATTACTTTATTCAAGAATTACCAGAGGACAAAATCTGTTACTGGGATTTAATTTTCAATGAAGGGAGTGAAGAAGAACGTGATAGCTCATCTGCTGCAATTGCTGCATGTGGCTTACTAGAATTATCTCGTCAGCTTCCATTAAATGATGAAAAACATGGCTATTATGAAAAGGTTGCGCTAGAACTATTACAAGCATTAGCGGAAAAGTATACAACGGTTTTACGACCAGAGTCGAACGGCCTATTGCTTCATGGTGTCTATGATAAAAAAACAAATACAGGAGTCGATGAATGCATGATTTGGGGCGACTACTTTTATTTGGAAGCGTTAACTCGTTTAGCGAAAAGCTGGTATTCTTTTTGGTAATTCATGGAGGAAAACTCCTAAAAAATAATAAATAGCGGAGGTAGTACAAATGAAATTTTGGAAAAAAGGCCTAACAGCGGCAGCGTTGTTAGCGGTGGCGGCAGTAACTTTAACAGCATGTGGAGGTTCAAGTGAAAAGAAAGCAACTGAAAAGAGTGAAGATGGCAAAACAAAATTAACAGTAACTACTTGGAATTATGACACGACCCCAGAATTTGAGAAATTATTCAGAGCTTTTGAAGCGGAAAATCCTGATATCACTATTGAACCGGTGGACATTGCTTCAGATGATTATGACACAAAAGTAACAACGATGCTTTCATCAGGAGATACGACGGATATTTTAACCATGAAAAATTTACTTTCATATTCTAATTACGCGCTACGCAATCAATTGGTGGATTTAACCGATCACGTTAAAGATTTAGATATCGCACCTGCCAAAGCAAGTTACGAGATGTATGAAATCGATGGCAAAACCTATGCTCAGCCTTACCGTACAGATTTCTGGGTATTGTATTACAATAAAAAAATGTTTGATGAAGCCGGAATTGCCTATCCCGATAACTTAACTTGGGACGAATATGAAGCGTTAGCGAAAAAATTATCTAAACCAGAAGAACAAGTATATGGTGCCTATCAACATACTTGGCGCTCAACCGTTCAAGCGATTGCTGCTGCTCAAAACAATGCCAATTTGATTGAACCAAAATACAATTATATGGAAACTTATTATGATCGCGCATTGAGAATGCAAAAAGATCAATCACAAATGGATTTTGGAACAGCAAAATCAACAAAAGTAACGTATCAATCACAATTTGAAAATTCAAAAGCGGCGATGATGTACATGGGTAGCTGGTACATGGGGACTTTATTAACCAACATTGATGATGGCAAAACAAATGTGGAATGGGGGATTGCCGAAATACCACAACAAGAAAAAGGCAAAGCAACTACTTTTGGCTCACCGACAAGTTTTGCAATTAATAAAAACAGTAAAAAACAAAAAGCTGCTCAAAAATTCTTAGACTTTGCTTCAGGTAAAGAAGGTGCAAAACTTTTAGCAGAAGTAGGAGTGGTTCCTTCTTATAAAACAGATGAAATTGACAAAATCTACTTTGCAAGAAAAGGAATGCCTTCAGACGAAGTCTCACAAAAAGCCTTTAACCCAGATACAATTAATTTAGAATTCCCATCTGATAAAAACGGTGCCGCAATTGATAAAGTATTACAAGAAGAACATGACTTAATTATGGTCGGTGATGAAAAACCAAAAGATGGTATTGCTAACATGGAAAAACGTGTCAAAGGAGAGATAGACTAACTATTATTTCCTGCAAAAACACAAAGGATTGATGAAAAAATAAGCTGAAATGAGTAACCTACAATGAATTTCGGCTTATTTTTTTAAATAAAGAATGTAGCTTGAGTTTGGAAGGAGGGCCTGTTAAGTTTACTTAACAGAATACAATTATGGAAATTACTTCAAAAACAAAAACAGCAAATAAATTGAGACGAAAAAATACGTGGACTGCGTTATCTTTTATCGCACCAAACTTTATTGGCTTTTTCCTCTTCACTTTAATCCCGGTTATCTGTTCACTGATTTTAGCTTTTATGAGTTGGGATTCTTTTTCAACTCCTGAATTTGTTGGAATGAAAAATTTCACCAAAATGATTCATGATGATACGTTTTGGATTTCGTTAAAACAAACGTTCATCTATACGATTGGTGTTGTTCCGTTAACATTGATTTGCTCATTAGGACTAGCGATTTTGTTGAATCGTAAAATTAGAGGGATGAAATTTTTTAGAACGGCTTTTTTCTTTCCTTATGTAACGTCATTAGTTGCGATTGCGGTCGTTTGGAATATGCTATTTCATCCAACAATGGGACCAATTAATCAATTTTTGAAATTGTTTATTGAAAATCCTCCTGGCTGGACATCTAGTTCTACTTGGGCTTTACCAGCAATTATCATCGTTAGTGTGTGGCGCTTTATGGGGTATTATATGATTTTGTATTTAGCTGGTTTACAAAGTGTGCCAAGAGAATTATATGAAGCAGCGTCAATGGATGGAGCGGGTAAATGGAATCAATTTTTAAATGTTACCTTACCTTCACTACGACCAACGACCTTTTTTGTGACTATCATGCTTGTAATTAACTGTTTTAAAGTGTTTGACTTAGTTCAAGTTATGACTGGTGGTGGACCAGGACGTGCAACGAATGTGTTAGTTTATGAAATTTACAATGAAGCCTTTGTGAAATTTAATTTTGGTTATGCATCAGCCATTGCGATGGTCTTATTCATCATCGTTCTAGCGATTACTGTGGCTCAATTTAAATGGAATCAACATCAAGAGAAAGTTTAGGAGGAGAAAAGATGGAAGCAACTTTTTCAAAAAAAGAAAATACTCGAAAAGCAAAAACGAAAAAAGCAGAAAAAGTCACACTTGGTGGGATCCTTGTAATCATTCTCTTATCTTTACTTGCGTTAATTACTTTGGTGCCTTTCATTTGGATGGTTTCAGCATCATTTAAAACAAACAATGAAGTTTTCACTATTCCAATTCAATGGATACCTAAAAGTTGGCATCCCGAAAACTATTCCGTTATTTGGGAACGCATTCCGTTGTTAACTTTCTTTAAAAATACGTTATTTTTAAGTATTGTGATTACAATTATTCAACTATTTACTTCAAGTTTTGCGGCATATGGCTTTTCAAAAATGAATTTTAGAGGAAGAGATACACTTTTTATTACGTACATCGCAACAATTGCTATTCCTTGGCAATCGTATATGATTCCACAATTTATTATGATGCGTCAATTAGGTTTGACTGACACGTTATGGTCACTTGTTTTATTACAAGCATTTAATGCATTTGGGGTCTTTTTACTGAAACAATATTACAGCAGTATTCCAGATTCACTATGTGAAAGTGCGCGGATTGATGGGTTAAGTGAGTGGGGAATTTATTGGAAAATTATTTTACCATTAACCAAACCAGCTTTAGCCAGTCTCACGATTATTACTTTTGTGAGTACATGGAATGACTACATGGGCCCCTTCATTTATTTATCTTCTACTGAGAATAAAACGATTCAGTTAGGTTTGAAAATGTTCGTCGGTTTATTTGATGCCGAATATGCCTTAATCATGGCCGCATCAGTGGTTTCTATTTTACCAGTAGGGATTGTCTTTTTAGCAATGCAAAAATACTTTGTTGAAGGCATTGCTACATCTGGAATGAAGAATTAGGAGGAAGTTCGAATGTTTACTAAGCAAACCTTTGATAATAATATCTATATGAAAATCTTTCGCTGGCTTTACATTTTATTTATCGGTAATCTAGGGCTTCTCTTAGTGAATATTCCTTTTTTTATAGCGGTGATTAGCTTAGACATTGATCCACGAAACCTCCCCCTTTTTGTAGTAACGTTGTTGCCGATGGGGGCAGGGATGATTGCACTTTTAGGCTTAATCGATACTTTTAAAGAAGAAAAGGAGCTGGATCCGTTTAAAACTTTTTTCCAAAAGTTTCGTCAGTTTGGGTTAAGAGGCTTTCTTATCAGTTTGCTTGGCTTAGGAAGTAGCATTATCAGTGTGACAGATATATTCTTTTTTGCCAAAACAACGATTGGTAAATGGTTTATTCCATTAATGGTCCTTCTGCTAATTTTTGGATTAGCTATTATGCTGAATGCTTGGTATTTTCAAGTACGAAACCCGCAAGCTTCTTTTAAAGATGTGTTTCGAATTTCTGTTTACTATGGACTGCGAAAATGGTATGTCAGCTGTCTAAATATTTTTTTACTATTTTCAATGTTTGCAATGATGTTTTTGAAGCCACAGTTTGGATTTGTTGTAACCCCTGTCCTTTTCCTAGGGATTATTTATTTAAACACTGGGAAATTGCATGAAAAGCAACAGTAGTGAATCTATAATGAATAAAGGTAATTCGACAAAGAAAACGGTATACCTCTTTTAAAGATTAAGCTATGGCAAATACTTGTGATAAAAAGTCAAATTTGGCTGTTTGAAAAGACTAAAGCAAGAATTGCTACTTTTCCAAATTTACTCAGTCTCTTCAATTGTCTATAATCAATAAATATTCTATTGCCTACTATTCATTCTTTTTAAAACAAGGTAAAATAATAAATGAAAGTAAATGATAAAGGTGTGTAGACAATGAATACTATCTTAACAGGTGATCGTCCAACTGGTAAATTGCACTTAGGACATTACGTAGGTTCTTTAAAAAAACGAGTAGAAATGCAAGCAGACCCTACAAATCAATTATTTGTCATGATTGCAGATTTACAAGCATTAACAGATAATGCAAAAAATCCTGAAAAAGTTTCAGCCAATGTTTTAGAAGTTGCTTTGGACTATTTAGCAGTTGGTTTAGATCCTACGAAAACAACAATTTTTATCCAATCGCAAATTCCACAGTTAGCTGAATTAACGATGTACTATTTAAATTTAGTGACCACATCACGTGTTCGGCGGAATCCAACGGTCAAAGCAGAAATTGAGCAAAAAAAATTTGGCGAAGGTGTTCCGACAGGATTTTTTATTTATCCCGTTTCACAAGCTGCTGATATTACTGCCTTTCAAGCGAGTTTAGTCCCAGTTGGGGAAGATCAAAAACCAATGTTGGAACAAGCGCAAGAAATTGTGCATAGTTTTAATCAGACCTACGGTGAAGTTTTAGTTAGACCGGAAGCAGTTTTACCACCAAAAGGTATGGGACGCTTGCCAGGAATTGACGGCAACGGAAAAATGAGCAAGTCTTTAGGCAATGGTATTTATCTTTCAGATCCAGCTGAAGTGGTCCAGAAAAAAGTAATGAGTATGTACACCGATCCAAATCATATTCGTGTAGAGGACCCAGGACAAGTTGAAGGAAATATGGTCTTTACTTACTTGGATGTTTTTGGGAAAGATAAAGAATATATTGAAGAATTAAAAGAACACTATCGTCATGGTGGTTTAGGTGATGTGAAAATTAAACGTTACTTAATTGAGGTCTTAGAAGAAGAACTTGCACCGATTCGTCGACGTCGTGAAGAGCTAGCTAAAAATCCAGAAGCAATTATGGAAATGTTGCATAAAGGGAGTCTTGCTGCTGAAAAAGTGGCAGCACAAACCTTAACGGAAGTCAAAAAAGCAATGGGAATTCAATACTTCTAAGCAACAAAAGAACTGGAACGAGTCAAAAGAAGAATGACTCGTTCCAGTTCTTTTTAAGTGGTTTGAAATTGACTATTATATAAGCTGGCGTAAAGAGTTGGTGCTTGTAATAGTTCCTGATGCGTTCCTTTTTCAATAATATCGCCATTTTTCATCACTAAAATTAAATCAGCATTTTCAATAGTGGATAATCGATGAGCAATGACGAAGCTTGTTCGATTTTCTGTGACAGTTTCCATAGCTTTTTGAATATGAGCTTCTGTTCGTGTGTCCACACTCGAAGTTGCTTCATCTAGAATAACAACAGGAGGATTTGCTAAAATGATTCGGGCGATGGTTAATAACTGTTGTTGCCCTTGTGATAATGCGCCATTTTCACTAGAAATGATTGTGTCATATCCTTGAGGTAGAGTCCGAATAAAATGATCACATTGGGCAATTTTAGCCGCTTCAATTATTTCTTCACGAGAAGCGTCCTTTTTGCCATAGGCAATATTATCTGCTACAGTTCCTTCAAATAACCAAGTGTTTTGTAAAACCATGCCAAATAAATTTCTTAGATTTTGTCGAGAAAGTTTCGTAATATCAATCCCATCAAAAGTAATGGTTCCATGATTTATTTCATAGAAACGCATTAATAAGTTAACTAATGTTGTTTTACCAGCGCCAGTTGGTCCCACAATGGCTACTGTTTTTTTCGGTTGAACGGAAAAATCAACATTCTTCATTAAAATTTTCTCTGGTGTATAGCCAAATTGCACATTTTTAAATTCAATGGCTCCTTTAGGAGAAGAAATAGTTTCTAAATGAGTCGCTTCTGGCTGTTCATCAGCTTCATCTAAGATAACAAAAATCCGATCAATGGAAGCCATTGCTGCTTGAATTGAGTTAATGACATAAGAAGCGGTAGAAATCGGCTCAGAAATTTGGTTGATATATTGCAAATACGCTTGCAAGAAACCAATCGTGATACCACCAGATAAAACGAGCATTGCGCCTAAAATAGCACTAATGATAAAAGCCAACTGATTGATAAAACGAATGGCTGGATAAATCGCAAAATTTAGAAACTGTGCTTTTTTAAAGGCACGATAATGTTGTTGATTAACGGCACCAATTGTTTTTTCAGCATTTTGCTGTTGGTTAAAGGTTTTTGTGACTAAATTTCCTGCTAAATATTCTTCCATTTTATTATTTAATTGACCCAATTCAGCTTGACTTTGATCAGCAAATACCTTATTTTTATTCGCAATTTTTGTTGTAATGAAGGTACTGCCGCCAATTAGGAGTAAGACTAAAATGGTTAATTTTGCATCAATATAAAATAACATAATGCCGGCAGAAAGGATAGTCACAACGGAAGTGAAAAATTGGTTGATTCCTGTTAATAGAACTTGCGACAATTGGTTTAAACCGCTTGTCGAGCGACTAATGATATCGCCCACTTGATGACTGTCAAAGAAAGCCATTGGTAAAGTTTTAAACTTTTTTGTCACTTCTTTTCTAATTCTTAAAGTAACCCGTTCGCTTAAGGAAGCCATTGCTCGTTCCTGAATAAAAGAAGCGATACTACTTATGATTGAAAAGAGAATTAAAAGCAAGACAGGACCTAAGAGCGCTTGCTCAACTAAAGGAAGCGTCATGCCTTTGAGGCCGACACGTTTGATAGTTTCCAAGAGATTATCAATCCCGATTGCCATAATAAAGGTCATGGCAACAATTAATAAGTTTCCAACTAAACTGCAGATCATTAGACCATAAAAGATTGGATGCTCAGGTTTAATCATTTTCCAGAAACGTTTAAAGCTTTGAAGATTCATTGTGTTTTTCATTGTATGGCTTGAAAAGAAAGCTTCCTTTCAAGCAGTCACATCCTTTCTTTAGTTATTTGGGTAAGATACCTTGCGATTTAGCAAAGTCTTGGTAATAGCTATTAGTGGCCAGTAAATCAGCGTGAATACCTTGACCAACAATTCTTCCTTCATCTAGGACGATAATATTGTCCGCATTCATGATGGTACTTAACCGTTGAGCATCAATGAGTAAAGTTTTGTCCGACATTTGTGCATGTAAAGCGGCACGTAGAGCGGCATCAGTTTTGTAATCTAATGCGGAAAAGCTGTCATCGAAAATATAAACGTCTGCCGGTTTGATTAAGGCTCGCGCAATACACATTCTTTGTTTTTGACCACCAGAATAGTTGGAGCCACCTTGTGCTACGAAACTTTCAATCCCTTGTGGTAAGGAATCGATGAACTCAGAAGATTGAGAAATTTCTAGGGCCGCTTTTATTTCTTCTGGAGTTGCTTCAGCGTTTCCCATTAATAAGTTTGATAAGATTGTCCCACTGAAAAGAAAGGCTTTTTGTGGCACATAACTGATGACTTGGCGAATCGTTTGCTGAGACAATGAGCGGATATCTGTGCCAGAATAGCTAATCGTGCCAGCTGTGACATCGTTTATTCGTAAAAGTAACTTAACTAAAGTACTTTTACCAGCGCCAGTTGCACCAACAATCGCCGTTGTTTTTCCTTTAGGGATGACAAAACTAACATTTTCTAAAACAGGATCAGCTGTTTCTGTGTATTTAAACGTGACTTGATCGAAGCGAATCAAGGCTTTCTCAGGATGATAAGTAATGGTTGCTTCAGTAAGAGGATCGCTAATTTCAATTTCTTCTGACAAAACTTCCTGCAATCGATTCAAGGAAGCAACGGACCGTGGAATGACAACTAATACCATAGCTGCGATCATTAAGTAGGCCAAAGTTAGAAGCGTATATTCAATAACAGCTGTAACGGTACCAATTTGTAGGGTGCCTACCGCAACTAAATTACCGCCAAACCATAAAATAGAGGCGTACACAATGCCCATTAATAAAAAGGCAACGGGAGTAATCCAAGCAAAGATTTGATTCACTTTACTCATGCGTTCAGCGTAATTTTTAAATGTTTGATTGGTTCGCTGCTCTTCAAAGTCTTGATTATTGAATGCACGAATCATATTAATTCCAGTAAAGAACTCTCGTAAAGTCGTAGTAATTCGATCCATTTTTGGTTGGATTTTTAAAGATAAAGGGGTGCCTTTTTTCATTAAGAAATAAACGACGACTGAATAAAATACGATTGAAGCCAATGTTACCCAAGCTAATGAGATTGAATAAGAAAATGTCATCACTAAGGCAAACAAACTAATAATAGGCGCTGGAAAGATTAATTGGCAAAACAACACAATCATTGTTTGAACATTGTCTACATCGTTGGTCATTCTAGTTAGCAAAGAATTTGAACCAAATTTATCAACATTTTTCATCGAGAATTGTTGAAATTTTTTAAAGAACAATCCTCTAACTTGAAAACCGAATTTAGCAGCTACTAAAGCAGACAAATAGCTAGAAATAATTGCAGCAATTGTTCCAATGAATGCCACAAGTAACATTTGTAAGCCAATCGCTTTAATCACTTGTTGATCACCACTAACGATGCCCACGTCAATCAACTTGCCAACTAATTTAGGGACGCCAAGGGTTCCTGCAATTTGCAAACAGATGCTTAAAGTTGTTGCAAGAACAATCCATTTATTTTCTTTAATAAATTCTTTCATTAATTTCATGAAACTTCCTCCTTAAACACTTCCGTTTTAGCTGTTACAAGGAGTCATTGTACACGTTCAAGTAACTTGAATGTCAACAGTAGAAATGCTAAACTTTTTGATGGAGGGAATAGGATGGAAAAAAATTACACAATAAAAGATGTCTCTGAGTTGTTAAATATCCCCAAGTCCACGATTCGTTATTGGGACGAACAAGGGTTGATTAGTACAACACGCAATGAAGAAAACGGGTATCGAACCTTTGATTTAGAAGATTTATTTAAAATATATGATATTGATTTTTATCGAAAAATGGGGATTCCTATTAAGGATATGTTGAATTTATATAAAAAGACACCTACCGATCTTTATGCCACAATGGAAGCAACAGAAGAACAACTAGGACAGGAAATAAAAAGGCTTCAACATAAATACCAAGAAATCAAAAAAAGAAAGTTACATTTACATGCGTTAATTGATTTAGAAACATTGGTTTTTTCAGATGAACCAATTCCTTTTGATAAAATTGTTGTTGTCGATATTGAGAATCCAGAAGAGATGAAGGTTTACATGGAACATATTTCAACTTTAGGAATCTATGGGGATTTAAGTAAATCAAATGAACTGACATATGGGATTTGTTTGGCGAACCATGTGAATAAAAAAAGTTTAGACAAAGTGATTTGGCACAAAGGATCAAGTAGCCAATACAAAGGCTTTATTTTAAAAGTCAATACGCAAGATACCCGTTTGAATAATATTGAAGAAGTAAAGAAGCGTTTAGCAAAAGAAGGATTTGAAACAGGCGTTGTTGTCGGAGAACATATCTTGACACAACTAGAAGAGGATAATCAATATATTGAATATTATTGTGGTTGGATTGAAATTTTAGAGGAAAAGTAAAACAATTTAAACAAAAAAAGGAACTAGCAATGGCAAATGTAGCTAAGCTAGTTCCTTTTTTTGGTAAATGTAATGAAAATTACATGAAAAAAGTTTTAGTTTTTAAAACAATTTAGAACGAATGTTATTAAAGGGAAAACAATAAAAAAATTGCTTTTGAAGTTAGAACTTGTCTATACTTGTGCTTTTTAGGAAAAGTCAATATATTTGCTTGACATAAAATATGTTATTTAATTTTTGATATTTTGTTGAAATATCGGTCTTTTTTCTTTTTTTAGATAATAAAATATGTTACTTTTTGGTTATAAGGAGAAACGGAAAATTGTACGTTTAAAAAAGTTGTTGTAGCTAAATAAATAAAAAATTGAAGGTTGAAAAAGTATTTCATGGAGGTGGATATTAAGAACTAATTAGTAATTATAAAAGTTGCTTGAAGATTATTTGTTTAATTAAATAAAAAGAACGAAGGAGAATGTAAATGAATAAAGCAGTTAAAAATTTTGTCAGCTATCTAATGATCACATTGCTATTTATTTTAAATTTGTTACCAATGATGAGTGCGTTTGCTCAAGAAGTAACAGATGATACTAGCAATACTGTTGAAAAAGAAGGACTTAAAGTAACAGGAAAAGTAAAAGATACATCAACTAAAGAAGATTCTAAAACAATTACTTATGAGATTATGAATATACAAGATGTACCAATCAAAAACATCATTTTAAAGCAAAAAAATAACAATGATAGTCCAATCAAATTTGTATTAGATACTTTAAGTGAAGAGCGAGGTCCTACGGCTCTAGAAGAGCAAGTAAAAGTTGAAACAAATGAGGAAGATCAAACAACTGATATTATGATTCCTAACCTTCAACCAAATACAACAAGAAAGATTACCATAAATGGGCAAATAACGACAAAAACGACAAGC
The DNA here is from genome assembly GCF_051712125.1 of Enterococcus sp. DIV1444a. Lineage (NCBI taxonomy): Bacteria > Bacillati > Bacillota > Bacilli > Lactobacillales > Enterococcaceae > Enterococcus > Enterococcus sp. DIV1444a. Next base: position 1,926,930 of record NZ_JBIOOG010000001.1, on the reverse strand, counting down.
AAGTTATTAGTGAGCGTACTAGTAAATGATAGTGAAAAAGGAACGCTAGCAGTTGATTTACTCACTAAAGATATATTAGCAGACAAAGAATTAGTATCGAAGGAAAAACAGGAAACTTCTGAAATAAAAGTAGAAAATCAAGTAAGCGAAACAGTTTCTTCTACAAATGAAAAGACCTCAACTAATAGCAACGAAACAAAGCCTGAAGCAGGAAAGGCGACAGAAAGAATCCAAGAGACAGTACCAACAGAGGATACCGAAAGTGCTGAGCAATCTCCGTTAAAGGCACAACCCACTGGGCCATTAGTACCACCAACACCTGGACGGGGCTTTGATACACCAATTTATCAAAGTGTTCATAGAGGAGAACTTTTTTCAACGGGAAATACTAATCTAAAAATTGCGAATGAAAATACGGCAGCTGCTCAGACGTTTTTAAACACACGAGGAGCAAGTAGTGGTTATGCAATTAACAATTTTCCTTTAGAATTTGCAGATGTTGACAATGATCCAAATACGTATAACTCTAGTCGGGCTTATATCGATTTAAATGGTGCAAAAGAGATTGCTTGGGCGGGCTTATTTTGGAGTGCGTCTAGATATAAAGGTCCTGCTTACGGAACGAATCTTTCTGATGAAGAAATTAGTGCACCAGTACAATTTACAACACCAAATGGAACTGTACAGCGCGTTTCGCCCCAAAGGTACCATCGTATCGATCAAGATGCAACAAACCCAGGACAACGTTTCGGTTACAATAATACTGGATTTTCTAATTATGTAGATGTAACTTCAATTTTACAAGGAGATAAAAGTGCGACTGGAAGTTATACGTTGGCAGATATTCCTATGACAAGTAGTTTAAATGGTCAATATCAATATTATAACTTTAGTGGTTGGAGTTTATTTGTTGTTACGAAGGATCAGGCAAGTAAATCAAGAGCTTTTAGTATTTACTATGGAGCACGTGGCAATGCTGCTGGAACCAATAATGAATTTACTATGAGCAACTTTTTAACAGCAAAACAAGGAAAGCTTGATCCAATTGTGACCTGGTTTACTGTTCAAGGAGATAAATACTGGACTGGAGACAACGCACAGATTAAAAATAGCGCAGGAACTTGGGTAAATATTTCGAACACGCTCAACCCAGTTAATAATGCTATGAACGCAACTGTGACAGATAACGATGAACATATGGTAGACAAATATCCAGGGAAATTTGCACCAGATTATCCTAATTTTTTAGATATTGATATCGATCGTATGGCAATTCCCGAAGGTGTTTTAAATGCTGGACAAAACCAAATTAATTTTAGAACAACAAGTAGTGGTGACGATTATTCTACGAATGCGATTGGTTTTGCTGTAAACGCAGAAACGCCTGAATTTGAAATTAAGAAAGAAATTGTGGAACCAAAAGAAACTTACAAAGTTGGTGAAACGATCACGTACCGTGTCTCACTAAAAAATACAAAAGCTGATTCAGAAGCGATAAATTCAGTCTCGAAGGATGCACTAGATACTCGCTTAAATTATGTGCCAGGCTCTTTAAAAATTATTAGTGGACCAAATTCTGGTGAAAAAACGGATGCTTCAGGCGATGATCAAGCTGAATATGATGAAACCAATAAAGAAATTATAGTCCGTGTCGGTAATGATGCAACTGCTACACAAGGAGGTAGCTACAAAGCTGATACAGCAGAAACAATTTACGAATTTAAAGCTCAGATAAATGAACGAGCAAAAGCAAATGAATTAGTGCCTAATAGCGCAACCGTTGAGGCAGTAGATATTTTAACATCTGCAAAAATCAACGAAACTTCTAATATAGTAGAAGCAAAAATTGCAGACGAAGAAGTAACTGGCAAACTAACCGCTACAAAAACCGTTAATAACGCTAAACCAAAACTAGGCGAAGAAATCGAGTACACTATCAGCTTCCGCAACACTGTCGAAAACGGCGTCTTAAACAAAGTGGCTATCACAGACCAACTACCAAAAGGACTGACATATGTCAAAGATAGTCTGACAAGTGTCGGTGATGAACCCAAGCCAACCAGCTTGACAGAAACCAACGGCACAATCACAGCGGAATACTCAAGTATCACGGATACGAAAGAACGGAGTATTCGTTTCAAAGTAATTGTTAACGAAGAAGCCAAAGCGGGCGAAACCATTCTCAACAAAGCCAAAGTAGATGACACAGTCAATCCACCCGAAGAACCAGAGGTACCGGTGGTGCCAGAAGCGAAAGCAGGGAAATTAACCGCTACAAAAACCGTTAATAACGCTAAACCAAAACTAGGCGAAGAAATCGAGTACACCATCAGCTTCCGCAACACTGTCGAAAACGGCGTCTTAAACAAAGTGGTTATCACAGACCAACTACCAAAAGAACTGACGTATGTCAAAGATAGTCTGACAAGTGTCGGTGATGAACCCAAGCCAACTAACTTGACAGAAACCAACGGCACAATCACAGCGGAATACCCAAGTATCACGGATACGAAAGAGCGGAGTATTCGCTTCAAAGTGATCGTCAATGAAGAAGCTAAGGCAGGCGAAACAATTCTTAACAAAGCCAAAGTAGATGACACAGTCAATCCGCCCGAAGAACCAGAGGTGCCGGTGGTGCCAGAAGCGAAAGCAGGCAAACTAACCGCTACAAAAACCGTTAATACCGCCAAACCGAAACTAGGGGAAGAAATCGAATACACCATCAGCTTCCGCAACACTGTCGAAAACGGCATCTTAAACAAAGTGGTTATCACAGACCAACTACCAAAAGGACTGACGTATGTCAAAGATAGCCTGAAAAGTGTCGGTGATGAACCCAAGCCAACTAACTTGACAGAAACCAACGGCACAATCACAGCGGAATACCCAAGTATCACGGATACGAAAGAACGGAGTATTCGCTTCAAAGTGATCGTCAATGAAGAAGCTAAGGCAGGCGAAACAATTCTTAACAAAGCCAAAGTAGATGACACAGTCAATCCGCCCGAAGAACCAGAGGTGCCGGTGGTGCCAGAAGCGAAAGCAGGCAAATTAACCGCTACAAAAACCGTTAATAACGCTAAACCAAAACTAGGGGAAGAAATCGAATACACCATCAGCTTCCGCAACACCATCGAAAATGGCGTCTTAAACAAAGTAGTTATCACAGACCAACTACCAAAAGGACTGACATATGTCAAAGATAGCCTGACAAGTGTCGGTGATGAACCCAAGCCAGCCAGCTTGACAGAAACCAACGGCACAATCACAGCGGAATACCCAAGTATCACGGATACGAAAGAGCGGAGTATTCGCTTCAAAGTAATCGTGAACGAAAAAGCTAAGGCCGGTGAAGTAATTCTTAACAAAGCCAAAGTAGATGACACAGTCAATCCACCCGAAGAACCAGAGGTGCCCATTACACCCGAAGAACCAATCACACCTCGAGTAAAAGCAGGGAAACTAACCGCAACAAAAACCGTTAATAACGCTAAACCAAAACTAGGGGAAGAAATCGAATACACCATCAGCTTCCGCAACACTGTCGAAAACGGTGTCTTAAACAAAGTGGTTATCACAGACCAACTACCAAAAGGACTGACATATGTCAAAGATAGTCTGACAAGTGTCGGTGATGAACCCAAGCCAACTAACTTGACAGAAACCAACGGCACAATCACAGCGGAATACCCAAGTATCAACGATACGAAAGAACGGAGTATTCGTTTCAAAGTAATTGTTAACGAAGAAGCCAAAGCGGGCGAAACCATTCTCAACAAAGCCAAAGTAGACGATGGCATCAATCCGCCCGAAGAACCAGAGGTGCCCATTACACCCGAAGAACCAATCACACCTCGAGTAAAAGCAGGGAAACTAACCGCAACAAAAACCGTTAATACCGCCAAACCAAAACTAGGGGAAGAAATCGAATACACCATCAGCTTCCGCAACACCATCGAAAATGGCGTCTTAAACAAAGTAGTTATCACAGACCAACTACCAAAAGGACTGACGTATGTCAAAGATAGCCTAACAAGTGTCGGTGATGAACCCAAGCCAACCAGCTTGACAGAAACCAACGGCACAATCACAGCGGAATACCCAAGTATCACGGATACGAAAGAGCGGAGTATTCGCTTCAAAGTAATCGTCAACGAAAAAGCTAAGGCAGGTGAAACAATTCTCAACAAAGCCAAAGTAGATGACACAGTCAATCCGCCCGAAGAACCAGAGGTGCCGGTGGTGCCAGAAGCGAAAGCAGGGAAATTAACCGCTACAAAAACTGTTAATACCGCCAAACCAAAACTAGGGGAAGAAATCGAATACACCATCAGCTTCCGCAACACTGTCGAAAACGGCGTCTTAAACAAAGTGGTTATCACAGACCAACTACCAAAAGGACTGACATATGTCAAAGATAGCCTGACAAGTGTCGGTGATGAACCCAAGCCAACCAGCTTGAAAGAGACCAACGGCACAATTACAGCGGAATACCCAAGTATCACGGATACGAAAGAACGGAGTATTCGTTTCAAAGTAATTGTTAACGAAGAAGCCAAAGCGGGCGAAACAATTCTTAACAAAGCCAAAGTAGATGACACAGTCAATCCGCCCGAAGAACCAGAGGTGCCCATTACACCCGAAGAACCAGCGGAAAATAAAAAGGAAACAAAAAAAGTTGTTACAGACAAGAATAAACCTACAAAAAATAGTAAAAATGAAATTGCCATAAACAAGAAAGAAACGTCTAAAACATCCTATTTACCAAAAACAGGAGAAAAAGTCCAAAAAATATTTGCGTATCTGGGTGTAGGACTGATCTTAATTGTATTAATTCTCTATGTTATAAAGAAAAACAAAGAAAAAGAGGAGTAAACAAAATCGATTGCTTTAGAGCGACTAATTAGCTGAAAATTTAAGAGTTGGAAACATAAGTCAAAATGACCTATGTCTCCAACTCTTTTTGATTTATAACAAGAAACCCAACATATTATTAATAATATGAATAGCCATGACAAATACAATCGAGCGATTTGATTTTAAATAAGCCGCAGATAATAAAATAGCTCCAGGCAGATAAACGAGAAAATCAAGAGGCTGTTGTATATGCATAAAGGTGAACAGGGAAATTGAAATCACGGTTGCGAAGGCTATACCGATTGTCTCTGATAAACAATTCATTAGCACTTGTCGGAAAACTAGTTCTTCGACAATTGGCCCTAATATCGCTAAAAAGAATAAAATAACCAATAAAGGCACTTGATTACCGAATGAAAGAACTTCTTGTTGATTACCGCTTTGATAATTACTCATTATTTTTTGAATAATGACATCGACTAAAAAAATCAGTCCCACCCATAAGAAAATGCTAAAAATACGCCAAAGGGTCTCTTCTTTAAAATAGTCGAACCCTGCAACAATTTCTTTCCAAAATAAAACTATTCCCACAATAGCAGTAATAGTCAAGCCTGTTACGAGATTTGCAAAAGATGATTCTACTAAATTATTATTAAATAGTAGTGAAATAGCTAATAATAATAAAGAACCAGCTTGCATTAAAACTGTGAAAAAATAAACCACAATTAAAATAATTGCTCTAGTGTTTTTACGGATAAAATTCAAAAATAGTCCTCCTCAAAAATAATTAGATAATATCCTTTGTGAAAATAACAAGTTCTCAGCTTTTATACAACAAATACGCACTAGCGAAACCGCTTTATGAGTGAGATTTATCCAATTATTTTTAAGGTTCTTAAGCAGTTGTTAAAAAAATATCAGATAAACGTTTTCACAAAGAAAAGTCTATTCGGCAAATTTTCACCTTAAAATGACACAAAATCTATAATTTGTTTCTCAAATCCTATAATTTGTTCCTTAAAAAGCTATTATGAAAACGCTATTATATTTATGAAAGGAGCGAAACGAATGAAGAAGAAAAACGGGTTTTTTCAAAATGTATGGCGTTATAAGGCCTTAGTCCTTATGGCGTTACCAGGATTTATCTGGTTTATATTTTTCTTCTATATACCAGTCTTAGCTAATGTGGTCGCATTTAAAGATTTTCATATTTCGCCAGATGGTTTCTTAGCTAGTTTAAGAGAAAGTCCTTGGGTTGGTTTTGAAAACTTTAAATTTTTATTTGCATCAAAAGATGCTTGGTTAATTACTAGAAACACCATTTTGTACAATGTCGTCTTTTTAGCCTTTAACTTATTCTTCGCGATTGCTTTTGCTATTATTATGAGTGAATTAAGAAATCGTCGCTTGGTTAAAGTTTATCACACGATGTCATTGCTACCATATTTCTTATCTTGGATGGTTATTAACTATTTTGTTTATGCCTTTTTAAGTCCGGATAAAGGGATTTTGAATCAATGGATTACTGGTAATGGCGGCACAATGATTAACTGGTATGCAGATCCACGTTGGTGGCCAGTAATTTTTGTCTTCCTAAATGTTTGGAAGAGTCTAGGCTACAACAGTATTATCTACTATGCTTCTGTGATGGGGATTGATCCGACATACTATGAAGCAGCGATGGTAGATGGTGCCAACAAATGGCAACAAATAAAAAATGTTACGATTCCACAAATTTTACCAATGATGTCTGTTTTATTAATTTTAAACATCGGCGGTATCTTCAGAGCAGACTTTGGTTTGTTCTACATCGTACCAAGAAACTCAGGTGCGCTTTACAACGTGACAAGTGTGTTAGATACCTATATTTACAATGGCTTAACGGCTACTGGTGATGTAGGCATGACGGCAGCTGCAGCGTTATATCAATCTGTCGTTGGGGCATGTTTGTTATTAATTGCGAATTTAGTTGTTCGTCGAATTGAACCAGATTCAGCACTATTTTAGGAGGAAGGATTATGAAAAAGAAAAAAGTCACTAGCGTTAACGTTCGATCCTTCAATCCGACAGCGAATTTGATTTTCAATATTGTCATTGCTATTTTTGCTATTTCCTGTGTGGTTCCGTTTTTCTTTGTTATTATGATTTCATTGACAAGTGAAGGATCATTAGCAGCAAACGGCTACCGGTTTTGGCCAAAAGAATTTTCATTGGAGGCCTATCGTTACATTTTCCAAGGGGCAATGAGTCAACGCATTATTCATGCCTTAGGGGTAACGGTCTTCATTACGGTGACAGGGACGATTGTCAATGCAACAATGACGTCATTATATGCCTATGTCATTTCTCGTTCCAACTTTCCATTTAAAAAATTCTTTACATTGTTTGCGTTAATTACAATGTTATTTTCACCAGGGATGGTTGCGAACTATTTAGTAATGACAAACTTATTGCAATTGAAAGATACAATTTGGGCGTTAATTTTGCCTTTAGCTTTAGGACCATTTAATATTTTAGTGATGCGAACGTTTTTCAAGAAAACCGTGCCTGACAGTATTATTGAATCAGCGCGTATTGATGGCGCAAGTGAAATGCGCATTTTTGTCAGCATTGTGTTACCACTAGCCGTTCCAGGGATTGCCACAATTAGTTTGTTTGCGGCTTTGGGTTATTGGAACGATTGGTTCAATGCATTACTTTACATTCAAAAAGATTCCTTGGTACCATTACAGTACTTATTGATGAAAATTCAAAACAACTTAGAGTTCTTATCAAGAAGTACGGATATGGGTGCAGCAGCACAAGAAGGGTTAGGCGTTCTACCAAGTGAATCGGCTCGAATGGCGATTGTTGTCTTATCTACGTTACCAATTGCGTTAACTTATCCATTCTTCCAAAAATATTTCGTGGGTGGTTTAACAATCGGTGGCGTGAAAGAATAAAATTGTACAGGAGGAAATAAGGAATGAAAAAATGGCAAAAAGGATTAGCCGTAGCTGGCGCAGCAGCTTTAGCTGTAGGATTGAGCGCGTGCGGTAAATCTTCAAAAGATGCAGCGTCAAAAGGTGATGATAGTACACCAACGTTATTAATGTATCGTGTTGGGGACAAACCAGATAATTATGACCAATTAATCGATAATGCGAATAAAATTATCGAGAAAAAAATTGGGGCAAAATTAAAAATGGAATTTGTTGGTTGGGGCGATTGGGACCAAAAAATGTCAACAATCGTTGCTTCTGGTGAAAGCTATGATATTTCATTAGCACAAAATTATGCAACGAATGCACAAAAAGGCGCCTATGCTGATTTAACTGAGTTAGCACCTAAATATGCCAAAGAAGCCTATGATCAATTGCCAGATAACTATATTAAAGGAAATACGATCAATGGAAAACTGTATGCGTTCCCAATTTTAGGTAACTCTTACGGTCAACAAGTTTTAACTTTTAATAAAGAATATGTCGATAAATACAATTTAGATATTAGTAAAGTTGATGGTAGTTATGAAAGTGCAACGGAAGTTCTAAAAGAATTCCATAAAAAAGAACCAAATATTGCTGCTTTTGCTATCGGCCAAACATTCTTTGCAACAGGTAATTATGACTTCCCTATTGGTAACCAATATCCATTTGCAGTAAAAACAACTGATACTGGCTCACCAAAAATTATTAACCAATATGCCGACAAAGACATGATTAATAATTTAAAAGTCTTACATCAATGGTATAAAGATGGCTTAATTCCAACAGATGCTGCTACAAGTACAACACCATATGACTTAAATACCAATACTTGGTTCATGCGTCAAGAAACACAAGGACCTATGGATTATGGTGATACAATCTTAACACAAGCTGCTGGCAAACCACTTGTTTCTCGCCCACTAACAGAACCATTAAAAACAACATCACAAGCGCAAATGGCTAACTATGTTGTTGCCAATACGTCTAAAAACAAAGAAAAAGCTGTTGAATTGCTAGGCTTATTAAACAGCAATCCAGAATTGTTAAACGGACTTGTTTATGGTGAAGAAGGCAAACAATATGAAAAAGTTGGCGATGATCGCGTGAAATTATTGAAAGATTACACACCAACAACTCATTTGAGTGCTTGGAACACAGGAAACAACTTAATCATTTGGCCAGAAGAATCTGTCACTGAAGAAATGGTTAAAGAACGTGATAAGAGCATCGAAGAAGCAAAAGATTCACCAATTCTTGGTTTCACTTTTGTAAATGATAAAGTGAAAACTGAAATCACTAACGTTGCTACAGTTATGAACCGTTACGCAGCAAGCTTAAATACAGGAACTGTTGATCCAGAAGAAACACTTCCAAAATTAATGGATGACTTGAAAACAGCTGGCTGGGATAAAGTTCAAAAAGAAATGCAAACACAATTAGACGAATATATCCAATCTCAAAAATAATCACAGGAGGCTGAGGCATTAGCTGAGCGCTTTTGGCTCAGTCTTTTACATAATAGAAAGGAAGAGGAAGATGGAAAGTACAGGGATTCAGCGGTTGTTTTACCTTTCCTGGACAGTAATCAAACTAAATTTACTGTTTGTGTTATTTAGTTTAGCTGGAGGGATTATTTTTGGTGTTGGTCCAGCACTCCAAATGATGACTGATTTCATTTTGGAAGAGGGCATGAATTATCAAGCAATCACCGTTAAACGAGCATTTGAATCATGGAAAGCATATTTTAAAAGAAGTAACTGTTATTTTTTACTTTTTCTCTTCACTTTAGGATTTGTTTTTTATAATATTTATTTAGCCGTTCAATTTACTGGGATAATGTGGTTAATTATTACTTTTATTTTATTTTTTGTTTCCCTAATACTCGTTATTTTTTATATTTATATGCTACTATATGAAGGAAGCTATTTTATCTCAACTATTGATTTAATGAAGCTTTCATTTATCAGTATCTTTTTAAACCTCGGTGTATTTTTTAAAGTCTTATTCGGTGTAATTAGTATCGTTGCTTTAACTTGGAAGATGAAAGGACTGCTACTATTTGCTTCGTTTGCCTTAATTATGATGTGGTGTGCCTATGTCACGCGTAAAAATCGCCAGTTTATTGATGGAAAGTTGGAACAAAATGAAGCGAATCTTCAAAAAACTGTTTAAAAAAAAATATTTATTAAATCGATTAGTACAAAAATACAGTCTACTGTTAACAAGTATTATTTTGTTAACGGTGGCTGCTTTGTGCGTTTATGTTACTTATACAATTAAGTTATCCATTGATTCACAAAAAAATAACGCCGTTTCCCAAATTGACAGCTATGTAACGAATAAAAATAATGCGGCGACCAATATGATTAATGAATTAGCTGGCTCTGCAAGTAAAATTGAAAACATGCGAAAATATATGGAACTTTCTCCTCCTGAGTATTTTGACTATACGTACAGCCAATGGTCGGAAGATCGGGTCAGTACCCACTTTGGAAATAATTTAAGTACATTATTTAGCACCTTTCCTGACTTAGAAGAAGTGATTATTCGCTTAGATGAATTTGATCAGGTTTTGTTCGCCAATCGCACAGCTACAAATGGGAAAAAAATGGATATGTCATCAATTAAAAAACATGGCTTTCAACTAATGCGAATTATCTCCGATCCTTATACAGGACAACCGCTGGGAGAATTATACACTGTGTTTTCAAGTCAAGAGTTGCTAGGCAACCAAGCAGACTTATTGAAAAAATCAGGTATTAATGCGTTTATCTATGATAGTGCTGGGAATCAAATTTTTTCTGAAAAAGCGCAATTTACTAAAGAAGAAGAGCAGCAACTAGATAAAAGAATGCACACCGATAGTGACATCCAACAGGTTTTTCATACTCGCTATGATATTACGGAAATAGAAAGCAGTGGCCGGAGCACCATTCTCTTGTTAACAAGCCGCCGAGTCTTATTTCAACAATTGTTTATGAACTATGCGGCCATTTTAGGGATTGGTTTACTTTTGATTGTTATTTTATTAGTGGGCTTAAACCGCTTGTTTAAACGCTATTCTCAACAAGTCCAATTAATTTTAGAAGCGACACGAGCCATTGGCGATGGCAATTTAAAAGAACGAATTGATACGAATCAAGTTCAGGAAGAGTTGAATGATATTGCTTCCGCGATTAATTTTATGGTAGACAGTTTAGATCAATACATTCACGATATTTATACTTTAGAAATTAAGCAACGTGATGCCCACATGAGAGCGTTACAGTCGCAAATTAATCCTCATTTTCTTTATAATACGTTGGAATATATTCGCATGTATGCCTTGAGTCGGCAACAAGAAGAACTAGCTGATGTTGTCTATGCTTTTTCAACACTACTTAGGAATAATATTAACCAAGAAAAAACCACGACTTTGGCAGAGGAAATCTCATTTTGCGAAAAGTATGTGTATTTGTATCAAATGCGTTATCCCGATCAATTTGCCTATAAGTTCGAAATAGAAGAAACAATTGCTGATGTTGAAATTCCTAAGTTTATCATTCAGCCGCTTGTCGAAAATTATTTTGTGCATGGAATTGACTATCAACGACAAGACAATGCTATCAAGGTCCACGCCTACCGAGAAGGCGAAAAAATTATTGTGGCTGTTGTGGATAATGGAAAAGGAATTACCGCCAATCGGTTAGAGGAAATTCGCGAACGTTTAAATCAAACAGAAATAGAAACGGAACAATCCATTGGGTTAAGAAATGTTCATGAACGTTTACAACGCTTTTTTGGGGAGAGTTATGGTTTAACGATTGAAGGGAAAGAAGGAGAAGGGACGACAATTCGTCTTTCTTTTGTAGCATAAGGGGTGAAAAAATGTATCGAGTGATGTTTGTTGATGATGAATATATGATTTTAGAAGGCTTAAAATGGATTATTCCTTGGCAAGAGTTAGGCTTTGAAATTGTTAAAACAGCGCGTAGTGCGCAAGAAGCATTGGCTTTTTTAGAAACAGAATCCATTGATGTTTTATTAACAGATATTACGATGCCGGAAATGAGTGGGATCGAATTAATTGAGCAAGCAAAGAAAAAAGGGCATCAATTTATTAGTTTAATTTTATCAGGTTATCAAGAGTTTGATTACGTCAAAAAAGGCATGGCTTTGCAGGTCCAAGATTATCTTTTGAAACCAGTCAATAAGCAAGAACTATTAGCCAATATCCAGAGAATTAAAACAGAATTGGACCAACAAAAAAAATCCCATGCCCGCGTGCGTCTATATCTAGAAAATGGCTTGATGCGTTGGCTTAATGATGAAATCAGCGAAGGGGAATACGAAGAGTTAATGCAGCAATTTGCGACTATAAAACTAGGTGATTTCACCGTTTTATTGGTTGAAGCTGAGATGCCATTTTTAGAAACAATCAAGGAACTATTTATGAAAAAAGGCCAACTGTTATTCATTGAAAGTTGGATGAGTACGTACCACCAATTGTTACTTATCTATAAAGGGGCCAGACAAGAAGCGTTCTTATTTATTCGTGAAATAGAAGCTATTCTAGCTGGTCAAGGTCAGATTTTTGTAGGGGAATCTGTCAACGAATGGGAAACGGTTTATGAAAGTTATGAGAAAGTAAAACAGTTGCAAGCAATTGAAACGTTCTATCAAGAATTTCTGCCAAATAATCAAAAAGAACAAATGAATCGTTCGGCAGAAGATTTTACTTTTCTAGCGTTTAACCAAGCCTTGATGATTGGGGATATGCAGACCATTCAACGGGAATTAGATGCCATTTTCAATCAGTTAAGTCAACAACACGCTACACCAGAATATGTACGCTATGTAGTCTTTTTACTTTTTTCAGATATTTCTCGTCAGTATCCAACTGTGTTAGAAGAAAACTATGAAAAAATCGTGGAAGAAATTCGAGCTAGCAACAATCTTAATACACTGTATGCGTTAATGCAGCAAGTCCTAGCAGAAGTGAAAAATAAACCTAAAATAAAAAAATATTCAGAAAGTGTTAGCCAAGCTGTAGAAAGAATTGAACAAGGCTATTTAGAAGAATTAAACTTAAAAACAGTGGCGGATGAGCTTCATTTGAACCCTAGTTATTTAGGCCAAATTTTCAAAAAAGAAACCAAGCGGAGTTTTTCTCAGTATTTGAATCAAGTGCGTACCAAGCATGCCCAGAAATTATTATTGTACACGGATGATACAATCAACGAAATTTCAGAAAAAGTAGGGTTCAATAATACCAATTATTTTTCAAAAATGTTTAAAAAATTAAATGGAATTACGCCAAAAGAATTTCGAGAACAATACCAGTCAAATTACGCAGGTGTCGAAGAATAAAAAGAAAGATGTTCATAAAAATTGAACATCTTTCTTTTTATTATTTTTCCGTACTTAATGAAAACGGTCGTTCTGCTGTGTTTTGTGGATTCGGGACGATCCCTAATTGATAATCTAAAGTCCCGCCGTTTAATAGTTCTTGATGAGTAAAATAAGGTGCAGTATGTTTTTCTTGGTTTAACTGAATTTCATGAATAAATTGTTGTTGGACTTTGTTCGGTGATGTCTGAATGGTTAAGTGTTTACCATTTGACAGTTTTACTTCCGCCGTCTGGACTAAAGGCATCCCGATTACATATTCACCAGTTCCTGGTGTGACTGGATAAAAGCCTAAGCTATTAAAAATATACCAAGCAGACATACTACCATTGTCTTCATCGCCTGGATAGCCAGTTGGTGAAGCATTAAATGTTTGCATCAATTGTTTTAAAAGTGGTTGAGCCATCTCTGGTTTACCAATGTAGCTGAATAGAAACGGATAATGGAAACTTGGTTGATTTGAGATAGCTAATTGACCAAAATCAATTGCCGCCATTTCACTCATTTCATGAATTTCAAAACCATAGCCTTCAACGTTAAAGTTAGGCGCTTGATTGCAAAGCTGAATTAATTTTTTTTCGAAAGCTAACTCGCTACCATATAGCTTAATCAAACCTGCAAAATCTTGATAGACCGCAAAACTTGATTGCCAAGCACTTCCTTCGGCGTAATCTTTGCCCCAACGAATATCTAAAAAGTCAGGACGGAAATTGCCTTCAGTATCCTTTGCTTGCATAAAGCCAGTTTCAGGATTAAAAAGTTGTTGATAATTCAAGGCTTGTTGACGATAAAACGTTGCTGTCTCTAAATCATTCAATGTTTTTGCAACTTGTGAAATACAGAAATCGCTATACGCATAGTCTAAGGTATGATTGACAGATTCATGATAGGTTGAAGGAACATAGCCATATTTTAGATAATCCAGAGTTCCTTGACGTCCATAATTTTCTCGTTCGCTTTGTTGTGTGGCGCCTTTTTTCATCGCTTCTAGGAACTGAGGCATCAAGTCAGGACGAATCTTTTTCACGGCAGCATCAGCAATGACAGCGTCAATCAAGGTGCCAGGCATTAAACCACGCTCATCTGGTGATAACCATTTTGGCAAGAAACCTGTTTCGCTGTAACTATTTAAAAAGCCTTCTAACATCTCTTCGTATTTTTCCTGAGCAATCAGCGAGAACAATGGGTAGACCGTTTTGTAAGTATCCCAAAAGCCATTATTGGTATATAGCACACCAGGGCGAACAGTTTGTGAAAACGTATCATAATGAATCGGCTGCTGATTTTCGTCCAATTCATAAAAGGTTTGCGGAAATAGGAATGTTCGATACAGTGTATGATAAAACGTTTTAGTATGTTCAGGATTTTCATGCGTTACTTTAAGACGATCGAAATAATTCTGCCAATCTGCGATTCCTTGTTGTAGCATCTCAGTAGAACGCAAAGAGATTTCTCGCGCTAAATTTAACTGCGCTTGTTTTTCAGAAATAAATGAACTACTAAAATGAACAACTTGTTGAGCAATATTTCCAAAAGAAAGAAGGATTTTGCCATCTTCGCCTGAAGAAGGGGCAAACCATTTGGTCAAAGGCTGTTCAAAATGAAGCACAAAATAAAAACGAAAATCTGGATCTTCACAACCAGAATAGTTGATGACTTTTACAGCCACTTGATGGTCATCTAATTGTTTTACTTGATAACGTCCAGGCAGAGTTAGTAGTAAGTGATTATCTTTTTGTTGATAATCCATGGTTAAGATACCACCATACATGCTTGGGATTAATTGAGAAGTTATTTGATAGCGTAATTGAGTTAAGTTAATTTCGACAGGAGAAAAAAGGCTTTCTTCTGGACGATAAGAACTTTGGGCATGGAATAAAGAAAGTTCCGACAATGAACCACTGACAGGGGTCATTAATAAATGGCTAAAATCACCTATCCAAGGACTTGGTTGATGCGTTACTCGATAGCCTTGAAATGTTCGATCTTCTGGATGAAACCACCAGCTGCCTTTTTGGTCGGTTGTTTGCGGGGCGTAAAAGTTCATCCCAAATGGCACGCCAGTATAGGGTAGACAATTCCCATTTGAAAAACTATGTTGGTTGGCAGTTCCGTGTCGCGTATCAATCGCTTGAATATTCATGAAAGTAGCTCCTTTGTTTTAAATGATATATCATATAGGCTGATTATAGCACAAAAAGCGAGAAATGAAAGCGTATTTATTTGCTTTTTTATTTATTTTTAAATAATTGGTATATTCAATTTAGGTGAGGAATTGACAAGCATGTTACAATGGATAAGGAATCGATATTGGAGTGATTGTTATTTGTTTTTTTAGTACAAAAAGTCAGCAATTTTTTGCGTATGTTGGGGCCATTTTCCCAGTCATCGCCTTTTTTTTGGTTAGTTTTTATACATTGGATTTTTTATTTTCCCCAAGCTATTTAATTATGGTGCCTGTATTTACTATTATGTTTAAAATTAACTATAAAAAAGATTATTCGTTTGTAGCGCTGCTCAAAATGAGTATCAGGCAATTTGTGATCAGTTTTTTAGCATTTATAGCTAGTAGTTCCTTTAGCTGGTCTATTATTTTAAATAGTAGTGTGACATTTTTAATTGTTTATTTATTTTATTCATCTGCGACGCCGATGCGGTATCATAGTTACTTGATGATGTTTACGTTTTGTCAGTTAATCCAGGTTAAAGGAAATACATTTTTGATGCAATCTCAAGTTGTGGCCTTTTTAATTGGTCTTTTTTTATTGGCTTTAACACTAAACGCTTGGTGGCAAACAGGATTAAGTCAGCTAACCACCTTAAAGAGTAGAGGCCATAAAAGCATTCAATTAAATATGAAGCAAAAGAAATGGGTGATTATTAATTTTTGGCACGACTTACAACAGACATTTTTTGGTATCACGAGTTTCAAACAATTTTTGGAAAGTCCTGACGAAAGGGTGCAACGATTTCGTTTAGCTGTTCGGATGAGTTTCACTATTACGCTGAGCTTTGTTTTAATGTGGAGTGTCGGAGGTATTAAAATAATTTGGGTTCCGATGAATGTTTTTCTACTCCTGCATCCTGTGAAAGCAGAAATGAACACACGTATTAAGACGCGTTTTTGGGGAACTCTTTTAGGGTGTTTTCTTAGTTTGTTTGTCGTGAATTGGCTTCAATTGCCACTGACACACCTGGTTGTTTCTAGTTTGATTGGCATTTTTGTTTATGCGCTAAAACCAGGAACTGTGTTACAAGTGACAATGGCAACGATTTTTGGGTTATGTTTGGCAACAATTAGTTTGCGAGGGATGTACGCTGCAGAATTGCGGGTCTCTTTTGTATTATTGGCAATTTTTGTTGTTTGCTTAATTGATTTAGTTGTTTACTTATATTTTCGTTTGCTAGAATAATAATATTAATATACTAAAAAAAGATTCGTTTTTAAAACGAATCTTTTTTTGTTCAAAATAATGTGGGTATTATGAAGATAATAGAAGAGTATAATGAGGAATTCTCAATGGTTTTTTTATGCTTCAATTGCTAATAAAATAGTAATTTTAATTTTTTTATGGAATGAATAGACAATTTAATTGTATTGTCTAAAACGATCGTTATATAAGAAAGATTGATTAGGATATTATTTATACTCCTAGTAAAATAGATATACTCACCTTTCAGTATAAAAGAAAAGATAACGAATAATTGAGAAATAGTGGTAGCTTTTTGTCTACGATTATCCTAAAAACGTGCCTGAAAATTGAGTGTTTTGTTAGAAAAATTATTTGGGAGGAATTTTAATGACAATCAACAACAAACAAAAAAAGGAGACGAAGAGCCGCAAAGTCTTGCTTTGGTCGAGTGTTTTATTAACGTTAGGCACCTATTCAGCAACTACCTCAAGCCTGGTTGCTCATGCAGAAGAAGAACGGAATTTTACAACGGTTGCCAATGAAATTGTACCGAAATTTCCCCCGTCCCCTCGAGGTGTTTCGATCACTGGGTTGGATACATTACGTTCAGGCTATTTCAAACAGCCAATGAGTACCGTTGCTGATATTAATACGACAGTAACTTTAAATCCTTCTGCTGATTGGACTTTATTAGATAAGCCAAATCTTTTAGCCGTTTCAAAATATCAATGGTATCGTTCCACAGATGGAAAAACATGGGAAGTTGTGCCGAAAACAGAAGGTGGCGAGAGCAAAAAATTAACAGTCACTTCTGATAAAGTCAAAACCACTTATTATCAACAACATACTTGGTGGGAAGGACGGTTGATTGGTCGTGGTGGTGACTTGTATTCTAATGTTGCTTCGATTGAATTTATTGTGGAACATCCTGTCTCAAAAATTGTTGTCGACACGCCACGTGATTACTATGTGAATAACCAATTAACGACAGAAGCGTTACGTGAAGGGATTTTAAAAGGCGGTTTTGATAATATTCAGGCTGAATCGATTGTTGTTCAGCCTAGCGTGCAAATTATCCCAACAAATGGTCAAGGAGAAGTTAAATGGTCGATTGATAATCCTGAATTAGGAACAATTGATCCCAAAACTGGTCGTTTGGTTTTAACTAACGATAAAACGAAGTTTGGTCCCTTAACGATTACAGCGACTGTTGATATTGGTGATGGAAAACCAATTTCTGGTTCAAAAACAATTTTAATCGGAAACGGAATTGATCCAAGTGCCGACAATCAACGTGTCGTTGAAGGAGATGACGCCAAGTTCACTATTTCAGGATATGATGAAGAATGGTTCCAAGATGCCAATGACCCAAATGTGAAAAATGGGTATTATATTCAATGGTTTAAAGGCGACCCCTCTCAAAAGAACAAGGGACAAAAAATTATTGGTGAAACTGGACGTACATTGGTGTTAAAAAATGTTCAATTAACTGATGATTTTAGTCAATACTATGCCCAATTAATTGTGAAATCAAACGGAGTGAAAGCGACTGATGTTTTAAGTGAAGACCAAGCAAGTATTTATACGAATGCTGGTGTTTTGACGGTTATCCCCTTAAGTGAAGCACAAAAAGATGCGATTGAAGCAATTCAAAAATTACCGAATTTATCACAAGTAGAAAAAGATGAATTTGTTCAAAAAGTGAACCAAACGAAAAATGGTCAAGAAATCAAAGACGTTGTTAAAGAAGCTAATGAAAAAGATGCACAGAATTTAGCTAATGCAAAAAAAGAAGCCAAAACAGAAATCAACCAATTGGTTTTACCGAAAAATTGGCAAAATAGTTTTACAGAACGAATTGAAAATGCCGAGACCATTGCGGAAATTGAAACCATTATCAAAGAAGCCGAAGAACGTGCAGAAGCCATCAAAGTCTTTGAAGAAGCGCAAAAACAAGCGATTGATGCAATTAACCGCTTGAAAGCTTTAACCAATGAAGAAGGAACCTTTAATGGCTTAACACCAGAAGAAAAATCACAATATATTGAATGGGTAAAAGAAGCCAAAACAATTAACCAAATTCAAAATATTGTCGTAGAAGCAATCGAAGAAAATACCCAAAAAATCTTGTCGCAAGTCCAAAAAGATGCTTCTGAAAAAATTGATAAATTGAATTTAACCAGTAAACAAAAGACGGAATTTAAAGAGAAAGTAATGAATGCCAAAACGGTTGAAGAAGCGCTAAAAATCTTAGAAGACGCACGTAATTTAGCAGATCCAACGCGTAAACCGAAAATGGACGCAAAACAAGAAATCAATCAGCTGCCTGGTTTAACAGAAGAGGAAAAAGCCGGCTTTGCGAAAAAGATTGATGCAGCCAAAGATAACAAAACCATTTCGACGATTCTGGAAGAAGCCACAAAATTAAATGATACAAGAATCGAAGCGGCTATTAATGAAGTCAATCAGTTGAAGAATTTAACGAATGAAGAAAAACAAGCAGCCGAAAATAAAATTGATGAAGCGACGAATTTAGACCAGATAAATAAAGTAGTTGAAGAGATGAAAAATTTGGATGCTGCTCGCCAAGCAACGCGTGATAACGCGCAACAAGAATTAGATAATTTAAAAAATCTAACAGAAACAGAAAATAATCACTTTAATGAACGTTTAAACGAAGCCAAAAGTGTCGAAGAAATCAATCAAGTTGTGGAGGATGCACGACAAACCGATGAAGCTAACCATTTAGCTAAAGAATTAGAAGCAGCGAAAAAAGATGCGCAAAATAAAATCAATGAATTAAAAGACTTAACAACTGAAGAAAAAGCTGACTTTGGTGAACAAGTCAATAACGGCAAAACAGTCGATGAAGTCAATCAAATTGTTGAAGAAGCAATCAAACAAGACGATACAACACGTCGTGAAAAAGAAAAACAGTTTGAAGAATTAAAAAACAAAGGAAAAGACAAAATCAGCAATGAATTTGTCGACTTAACGCCAGCGGAAAAAGAAGGATTCATTGAACAAATCGAAGCATTAAACAATCCTGATAACGATTTAGACGCGTTAAAAAATATCATCGATCAAGCACAACAAAAAGACGAAGCGAATCGTTTAGAAAAACAATTAAACGAAGCCAAAAATAAAGCAAAAGATATGATTAATGGTTTGGATAATTTAGATAAAATAATAAAAGAAAAGCTGATTGAACGTATCAATAATGCACAAACAGTCGATGAAGTAAATGGTATCCGTCAAGAAGCGTTAGATCAAGATGAGGCTCTTCGTCAAGAAAAAGAAGTAGCTAAGGATAAAATTGCCAAAGAATTAAATCATTTAACGGCAGAAGAAAAAAATGAATTTATCACTAACATTGATAAGGCTCAAACAGTGGAAGAAATTCAAGGGATTTTAACCGATGCAGAAACAAAAAATCTTGAAAATCAAGAAGCACAAAAACGCAAAGAATTAAATGAAGCAAAACAAAAAGTTCAAGAAATTTTAGATGGCTTAGAAAATCTATCACCAGAAGAAAAGGATCGCTTTGAAAAAGAAATAAAAGAAGCCACAAACCAAGAACAATTGGAAAAAATCAGTAATGATGCAAAAAACAAAGATACAGAAAACTTCATTCATCAAAAAAATAACACCAAAGATACCATTAATAATAATGAACATCTAACTGATACTGAAAAAGAAGAGTTGAAAAAACAAGTAGATGAAGCAAAAAATAGTACAGAAGTCAAAGGTATCGAAGACAAAGCCAACAAACAAGGCGAAGCTAACAAAGCCGAAAAAGAAGCGAAAGAGTTAGAAGACGCTAAAACTAAAGTTAAAGATTCAATTAATAACAATAACGACTTAACTGAGTCAGAAAAAGATTCACTAGCTAAAGAAGTGGACGACTCAAAAACAATTGAGGAAGTCAACTCAGTTGAAGACAAAGCCAACAAACAAGGCGAAGCTAACAAAGCCGAAAAAGAAGCGAAAGAGTTAGAAGACGCTAAAAATAAAGTCAAAGATTCAATTAATAACAATCCTGACTTAACCGACGCAGAAAAAGATTCACTAGTCAAAGAAGTCGAAAATTCAAAAACAATTGACGAAGTTAATTCAATTAACGATAAGGCAAACAAACAAGGTGAAGCTAACAAAGCTGAAAAAGAAGCCAAAGAGTTAGAAGATGCTAAAAATAAAGTCAAAGATTCAATTAATAACAATCCTGACTTAACCGACGCAGAAAAAGATTCACTAGTCAAAGAAGTCGAAAATTCAAAAACAATTGACGAAGTAAATTCAATTGCAGATAAAGCGGATAAACAAGGTGAAGCTAACAAAGCTGAAAAAGAAGCGAAAGAGTTAGAAGACGCTAAAACTAAAGTTAAAGACTCAATCACTAACAATCCTGACTTAACCGACGCAGAAAAAGATTCACTAGTCAAAGAAGTCGAAAATTCAAAAACAATTGACGAAGTTAATTCAATTGCAGACAAAGCTAAAAAACAAGGCGAAGCTAACAAAGCCGAAAAAGAAGCCAAAGAGCTAGAAGATGCCAAAACCAAAGTTAAAGATTCAATTAATAACAATAACGACTTAACTGAGTCAGAAAAAGATTCACTAGTCAAAGAAGTGGACGACTCAAAAACAATTGACGAAGTTAATTCAATTAACGATAAGGCAAACAAACAAGGTGAAGCTAACAAAGCCGAAAAAGAAGCGAAAGAGTTAGAAGATGCTAAAACTAAAGTTAAAGATTCAATCACTAACAATCCTGACTTAACAGAGACCGAAAAAGATTCCTTAACAAAAGAAGTGGAATCGTCAAAAACAATTGAGGAAGTCAACTCAGTTGAAGACAAAGCTAACAAACAAGGCGAAACTAACAGAGCCGAAAAAGAAGCCAAAGAATTGGAAGACGCCAAAACTAAAGTTAAAGACTCAATCACTAACAATCCTGACTTAACCGACGCAGAAAAAGATTCACTAGTCAAAGAAGTCGAAAATTCAAAAACAATTGACGAAGTTAATTCAATTAACGATAAGGCAAACAAACAAGGTGAAGCTAACAAAGCTGAAAAAGAAGCCAAAGAGTTAGAAGACGCTAAAAATAAAGTCAAAGATTCAATTAATAACAATCCTGACTTAACCGACGCAGAAAAAGATTCACTAGTCAAAGAAGTGGACGACTCAAAAACAATTGACGAAGTAACTTCAGTTGAAGACAAAGCCAACAAACAAGGCGAAGCTAACAAAGCTGAAAAAGAAGCCAAAGAGTTAGAAGACGCTAAAAATAAAGTAAAAGATTCAATTAATAACAATCCTAACTTAACCGAATCGGAAAAAGATTCTCTAACAAAAGAAATGGAGTCATCAAAAACAATTGACGAAGTAACTTCAGTTGAAGACAAAGCAAACAAACAAGGCGAAACCAACAAAGCCGAAAAAGAAGCGAAAGAGTTAGAAGACACCAAAAGCAAAGTCAAAGATTCAATCAATAACAATCCTGACTTAACCGACGCAGAAAAAGATTCTCTAATAAAAGAAGTGGAATCGTCAAAAACGATTGACGAAGTAACTTCAGTTGAAGACAAAGCTAAAAAACAAGGTGAAACCAACAAAGTTGAAAAAGAAGTGAAAGAGTTAAATGACGCTAAAAATAAAGTTAAAGATTCAATCACTAACAATGAGAATTTAACAGAAACTGAGAAAGAATCGTTATTGAAAGAAGTAAACGACTCAAAAACAATTGACGAAGTAACTTCAGTTGAAGACAAAGCCAACAAACAAGGTGAAACTAACAAAGTTGAAAAAGAAGTGAAAGAGTTAAACGACGCCAAAAATAAAGTCAAAGATTCAATCAATAACAACGAAAACTTAACAGAAACTGAGAAAGATTCGCTAATCAAAGAAGTCGACGACTCAAAAACAATTGAAGAAGTCAATTCAATTAACGATAAGGCAAACAAACAAGGTGAATCTAACAAAGCCGAAAAAGAAGCAAAAGAATTGGAAGATGCCAAGAACAAAGTCAAAGACTCAATCAATAACAATTCTGACTTAACTGATACAGAAAAAGATACTTTAACGAAAGAAGCTGAAGGCTCAAAAACAATTGACGAAGTAAATTCGGTTGAAGACAAAGCTAAAAAACAAGGTGAATCTAACAAAGCCGAAAAAGAAGTGAAAGAGTTAGAGGACACTAAAAACAAAGTCAAAGACTCAATCAATAACAATTCTGACTTAACCGATACAGAAAAAGATTCTTTGATCAAAGAAGTCGAGGATTCAAAAACAGTTGACGAAGTCAATTCAGTTGATGAAAAAGCAAACAAACAAGGTGAAACCAACAAAGCGGAAAAAGAAGCGAACGAATTAAACGACGCCAAGAATAAAGTCAAAGACTCAATCACTAACAATGAGAATTTAACAGAAACTGAAAAAGATTCGCTAATCAAAGAAGTCGAAGAATCAAATTCTCAAGACGATTTGAAAGTAATCGAAGAAAAAATTCAAGACATTGAAAATGATCGTGAAAAACCAGAACCGCCAGTTGATCCAGTTGAACCAACCGATCCAGAAGAAAAAAATCCAGAAAAACCAGAACCGCCAGTTGATCCAGTTGAACCAACCGATCCAGAAGAAAAAAATCCAGAAAAACCAGAACCACCAATTGATCCAGTTGAACCAACAGATCCTGATAATAAAAATCCAGACAGCGGTGATAAAAATAACGAAAACAATCCTTCAAAAGTAAACAAAGAGCAGTTAAAAGAATTTTATAACAAAGTCATGAACCTGGTTTCAACAGAATATACACCAGAATCATGGCAAGCTTTTAAAGAAAAACGTGAAGCAGCTTTAAAAGTGATAAATGATGTTAATGCCACACAAGAACAAGTCGACACTGCCTTGAAAAACTTAACAGAAAGTCATGCTGGTTTGAACAAAATCGTTCCTGTTAATAAAAACGAACTAAGAGATTTTTACAATAAAGTGACAAATTTAGATTCAACAAACTATCAACCAGAATCATGGGAAAAATTCAAAGCAGCTCGCGAAGCAGCCTTGCAAATCATCAATGATACAAATGCAACACAAGCGCAAGTGGATCATGTGCTGAAAGAGTTACAAGCTGCTCATAAAGGCTTACAAGCACGTGATGTTCAAGTAAAAGTGAACAAAAATGCCTTGCGTTCTTACTACAATCAAGTCACAACTCTACGTTCAACTGATTATACTCCTGAGAGCTGGAACACCTTTAAATCAGCTCGGGAAGAAGCTTTACGTGTCATCAATGACGCCAATACCACACAAGAAGAAGTTGATCGTGCTTTGAAAGAATTACAAACTACGCATAATCAATTACAAGAAAAACCAAAAAAAGTCCCAACAGAAACACTTCCAGAAAAAGAAGAAAATCAAGGTTCCGGAGATTCACATGTAAAGCCAAGTGAAGAACCAAAGTCAGAAATTGAAAACAAACATCCAAAATCAACCATTGACGAACCGACAATTTCTTCAGAAAAAACTGAAACAAACACAACTGATTCAGCAAAACCTGAATCTACAACAGACCTGAACCCACAGAGCAAACCATCAACACCACTCTCAGCAGTTCAACCAAAAACAGCTGGAACATTACCAACAACCGGTGAAAGAAATTCTTCATGGTGGACCATTTTAGGTTCAGCAGTGTTAGCAATGACTGGCTGGTGGACACTGTCCAAAAAGAAAAAAAATAATTAAAAAAATGCGAGCAACGTTAGAATATCGATCTAGCATTGCTCGCGTTTTTTTATTGAATTCGTAATAATTCAGTTACTTTTTCTAAATATCGTTGTTCAATGGAGGAGAAATCAGGTTCGATAAAGTCTTTCTCGGGAGATTCAATTGCTTGTTTTAATCGTTGTAAAACAATGAACCAACCAGCAATATCTCGAAAACGTTCAGTAGTAAAGCTGTCAGGCAAATAGTCACGAAAGGCTAATTCTGTTTCCTGAGTATCCTTTTTTTCAAAATAAATTGAATATTTCCCGTATCCCAAGTTACATTTAATTGTTTCATTGGTTTAAAAGTGATAAATGGCAATAATTCTTCAAAATCATCGATTACAAAGCGCCAAGCAGTAGGTCTTTCGTTTTGAACAACTTGAAGTTCAGGAAACCATTTAATGATGTTTTCTGTTTCGGTAAAAAAAGTCCATAAATGTTCAGGTGAAGTTTGTATCGTCATAGTGGTTTGATAAATTATGGTTGTGCCTTCTAAAGTAAGTCTTTCAGTCATAAAAATTTCTCCTAACATTTAAAGTAGTTATTCATGAAGTTCTAAAGGTAGCCCATCTGGATCAAAAAAGAAGGTCATTTTTTCACCCGTAAAATCATCTACTCGTAGCGGTTCTGTTTCAATTCCTTGTTCATTTAAAAAAGCAATCACTTCTTCAATATGTTCAACTTTAAAAGCTAAATGACGCAATCCTAAAGCTTCAGGATAAGAGGGACGAGCTGGAAATTGATCAGAAATGAAAATTTCCAATTCATGGCTACCTAATTTTAAATCTAATTTAATATCGTTTTTTTCGGGACGATGATTTTCGCGAAGAATTTCAAAGCCCAACTTTTCGACATAAAAATTTTTAGTTGCTTGATAATTTGAGGCATTAATTGCCACGTGATGAATTTCTTTAAAAAACATTTTCGTACTCCTTTTCGTTTTTTCCTCTGTAGTATAGCAATAAAAAAGCAGCTAAAAAAGCGTTCTGTTTGACTCTTTAAAAAAAGGCAAGGGACTTGTAAAAAATAAAATTACTTTTTCGGAAGAAAGCGCTTGCCAAAAAAAGAATAATAAAGTATGATGTATATACAACTTAATTGTATATACAAGTTTGAGAGGAGAATGTAAAATGGGTAAGTTTCAAAGCGATGCACAACAGTTGTTGAAAGCAGTAGGAGGCAAAGAAAATATTTCAGCTGTTTCTCATTGTGCAACTCGAATGCGTTTTGTATTAAAAGATCCAAAAAAAGCGGATGTACCTGTGATTGAAGATATTCCTTCTGTAAAAGGAACCTTTACAAATGCTGGACAGTTTCAAGTAATTATTGGGAATGAAGTCCCACAATTTTATAATGATTTTTCTGCAATTTCCGGTTTAGAAGGGGTTTCAAAAGAAGAAGGGAAAGCAGCTGCCAAAGATAATTTGAGTCCTGTTCAACGAGTTGTTTCTGTTTTAGCTGAGATTTTTACACCATTAATTCCTGCACTTGTTATCGGGGGATTGATTTTAGGGTTCCGCAATATTTTGGAAGGGGTTCCATTTGGTTTTCTTGATGGTCAAACAATCGTGGAAGTTTCTCAATTTTGGAACGGAGTCAATTCATTCTTATGGTTAATTGGCGAAGCAATTTTCCACTTCTTGCCAGTTGGGATTACGTGGAGTATTACGAAAAAAATGGGGACCACACAAATCTTGGGGATTGTCCTAGGGATTACATTAGTCTCACCACAACTTTTGAATGCTTATTCAGTTGCGACGACTAAAGCAGCAGAAATTCCTTTCTGGGATTTTGGGTTTGCTCAAGTTAACATGATTGGTTATCAAGCGCAAGTTATCCCTGCTATGTTAGCTGGCTTCTTGCTTGCCTATCTTGAAATTTTCTTTAGAAAAGTGATACCTCAAGCAATTTCAATGATTTTTGTACCATTGTTTGCTTTAGTGCCAACAGTGTTGGCTGCACATGTCATTTTAGGACCAATTGGTTGGACAATTGGTAGTTGGGTTTCTGATATCGTAAATGCAGGATTAACGTCAACATTTAATTGGTTATTTGGTGCTGTCTTTGGCTTTATGTACGCACCATTAGTCATCACCGGGTTGCATCATATGAGTAATGCTATTGATTTACAGTTGATTGCTGACTTTCAGTCAACCAACTTATGGCCAATGATTGCTCTATCAAATATTGCACAAGGTTCAGCGGTTTTAGCGGTTATCTTTATGCATCGTGGAAACAAAAAAGAAGAACAAGTTTCGATTCCAGCGATGATTTCTTGTTACCTAGGTGTGACTGAACCAGCGATGTTTGGGATCAACTTAAAATATGTTTATCCGTTTATTGCAGGCATGATTGGTTCGGCAATGGCAGGTATGTTTGCCACTTTAATGGGCGTTCGTGCGACAAGTATCGGCGTCGGTGGTTTACCAGGAATTTTATCCATTGTCCCACAATATTACTTGCCGTTTTTAGGCGCAATGGTGATTGCCATTATCGTACCAATGGGCTTAACTTATATTTTCAGAAAGAAAGGCATCTTTAATAAAGTCGATCCAGTTGATGAAGCAACAGGTATGTTATATAGCGAAGAAGGATAAGCGCTTTTGGGAGTGAAGAAGAATTCGTAGACAAATGTCTACGAATTCTTCTTCTTTTTATAGAAAGTATTGGCTTTTTTCTCTCTTTCAGTTAGACTAAAAAGGTTGAGAAAAGGAGAGCATACAAAATGGATATTTATTTAAAAAAAGCAATTTTACACATTATTGATCGAGAAACTGGGACACCTGTTTTTTCTGAAAAGGAATTAGATTTAACCACTGAATACATTCGAACGTATTTAACTGCAAAAATTTCAAAACTTTCGACTGCACAAACAAAGACTGGAACATTGGCGGAAAATAGTTCCTTTGTGGATACGTTACGTGGGATTCCTAGTGATTTTGTAAAGAAAAGCCAAGAAGTTACCCAACATTGGTATGATGTTTATTCAGGAAGCGAGGATGCGCCTAGCGCCGATATCTTGTTCATTTTATATGAATTAGATACGGTGTTACATGTCGCAATGATTAAATTAAATTATAAAGAAAGTTACACACATTACGTCGATTATGAAGAAGAGTCTGTTTATAACAAATTGATTATCAACCGAGCAATTTTGTCTTCAAAATCACAAAAACCAGATGAAGGAATAACGGTTGACTTAGATACATTAGCGTTTGAATTACTAGAGAAAAGATATGAATTTTCAGGAGAAAAAATCTGGTATTTCTCTGAAAAAGTGATAGAAACGCAAGTAGCACCATCAATGGAAGAAAATATCAAAGAAATTAAAAAAGCAGTCAAACGCATTGGAAAGAAATTTAACGAAGATGAGTTTGAACTAATGGCTTCTGTAAAAGAAGCGGTGTATGATAGCATTGAGGAAACGGGAACGATTGACAATGAGCAGATTGCTGAGCAAGTGTTTAAAGAAAATGTATCAGCTAAATTAGCTTATCAAGAAGAAGTGAATGAGTCGAAGTTTGTCGATAAAACACCGCCAGTCAGAGAATCTCGGGAAATTTCTGAAAAGAAATTTGGCAAACAAAAGTTAAAAATGGATAACGGTATTGAATTAATTGTTCCGTTAGATGTTTACCGCAATGGCGATTTAATTGAATTCGTTAATAATCCAGATGGCACAGTGTCCATTATGCTAAAAAATATTGAAAAAATTAGTAATCAATTATAAAGAAAAAACCGTTGGTCGTTTGCCAACGGTTTTTTCTTTATTTTAATTTTTCTAACGCTTTTTCAGGGACTTCTTTTTCTGTCACTTCATTCCAACTAATCACGCCTTTACGGGGATTGACTTTCAATTTTAGATAGGCTTTCATACGCAACGGTTGATCACGATATTCGTTTAATTCTATGGTCTTTTCTTCGCCATTTTTATTAAACGCGGGTTGTTGATAATAATACATGGTCATCGGTTCACTAGTAGCGGATTTTTCATCTTTCTTTTCACCAGATGTTGTGATTTGTGTATAATAGGCTTCTCCGCCGTAATAGTAATTATAAACGCCCCAGCTACCACCGGCTAAAATGACTAAGGGGATTAATATTTTTAGTAATGTTTTCATTTTCCTCACCTCAAGGAATAGTATGCCTTTTTTTTAGGAAATTTGCCATATTTTTTTCCGTTAATTGAGTGACACTTTTGTTAGTTTTGGTACTTTCTTGAAAAATTCATCATTTTTTTAAACAAAAGACAACGTTTGTCGCTCCCTTTTTTTCACTATCATGCTACAATAAAGAAAAAAAGATGGAGGTAGAGGACAATGATGCCCTTTTATTTTGGAATCGATCCAACCTATATATTGGTAATTATCGGAATTGCGATTTCTGGTGCGGCCTCCGCATATGTTAACAGTACCTTTCGTAAATATGATCAAGTACGAAGTAGTAAACATGTTACAGGCACGCAGGCAGCACAGTATATTTTACAAAAAGAACAAATTAATGATGTCGGAGTTCAGCAAATCGCTGGCGATCTAACTGACAATTATAATTCTGGAAACAAAATGTTGAGTTTATCTGAAGCAACTGCTCAATCGACATCGGTCGCGGCTATTGGCGTGGCAGCTCATGAATGTGGACATGCGGTACAAGATCATACGAACTATGTGCCTTTACGTCTTCGTGCAGCCATTGTTCCAGTTGCCAACATCGGTTCAACCATTTCCTTTCCACTAATTTTGATTGGTGTTTTATTTAGTTGGAATCAAACGTTAATCAATATTGGAATTTTGGCTTTTTCATTAGCCTTGATTTTTCAATTGGTGACTTTACCGGTGGAGTTTAATGCGTCGAGACGTGCGTTAAGTATTCTTTCTGAAGGTGGTTTATTAACTGAAGAAGAAGTACCAATGGCCAGAAAAGTTCTTTTTGCAGCTGCACTTACCTACGTAGCAGCAGCGCTTTCGACCTTTTTACAACTTTTACGTTTGGTTATTTTATTTGGTGGCAACAACCGACGGGACTAAGTGCTAGCAAAGGTCTTTCTATTACGCATAAAAGTAATAATATGTTATGATTAAAGTAGAAAATAACAGAGGAGCTGAAGGAAATGAAAGCATCAACAAAAATTGGTATCGGTTTAAGCATTGCTGCAGTTGCAAGTGTCTCCGTTGCAGTCATCGCTTCTGAAAAAATTATTAAGAAGGTATCTCATGTTTCCAATCGTTATAAAGTTAAAAAGTTTGTAGACGATAAATTTGATGGAAACCAAAAATTATTATCGATTGTCGATGATTTATCCGATGATGAATTAGATTCTGTTTTAAATGTTGTCGATCGTGTGAAAGATGGCGGTTCAAAATTAGCTGAATATGGCGAAAAAGTTAAAGACAATACAGATTCTTTAAAAGAACGTTTTTTCACATTTATTGAAGATGCAATGAAGTAAAAAAGATGGCCTAGGCCATCTTTTTTTTATAAAAATAATTCTTTTGTTTCGACATAATAGCCTCTACCACCAACTAGAACTTGATCAATTGTCTTTTGGGGTGTAGTGTTCAAACGCACTAAGACTTCTGAAGGAGCGTTTAAGTTATCACCTTGGGTAAAGGTATAATTTGATTTTTGCAAAATATGGTGATGGTGAAGATAACAAGCTAACGCGCCATTTGATGTACCAGTAGCGGCTTCTTCATCAATGTCATAAAGGGGCGCAAAATTTCTACAATTAATATTTTCCTCAGACAAAGCAAAAAGATGCATCCCAATAACTCCATACTTTTGGCTAAGTAACTTAATTTTTTCAAAGTTTGGTTGTAAATCGTGTAATGATTGCGCATTTTTAATGGGAACCAAAATATCTTTTAGTCCCGTTGACACAATCTGGATAGGAAAAGCTGTTGTCACTGCGTTTAAATCAAAGCAGCCGCTCAATTCTTCTAAAGTGAGCGTATCATAAAAAGTTGGGACAGTTTGTTCCATAAATAGTTGTTCATTGTTCGCCGTGATTGCGAGCAAACCGCTGTTGGTTTCGATTGTATATTCTGTTTGCAATAATCTATTTAAGTGCTTCATGATGGTGAAAGCACCAATTGTCGCGTGGCCACATAAGTCGACTTCTTCTTTTGGTGTAAAATATTCAAGGCGAAAATCAGCAATCTTTGAGTCTGAAACAAAAGCAGTTTCCGCAAATCCTAGTTCTTTGGCGATGGCCATTTTTTGGGTTCTCGTTAATGGCTGTGTTATAAAAACAACGCCTGCTTTGTTGCCACCTTCGTGGTTTTTACTAAATGCACTAGCGACATATGCGGTAATTTTCATTGGAATGCCTACTTTCTAATTGGGAATAAAAACATACAGTAGAAAAATGGACGTGCTACTTTCTTAATAACAAATAACAAAAGATTAAATCATCTATTTTTTTTAAAGATAAGCCAGTTTGTTCAAAAAACTTTTCCAACCGATAGTGTAAAGTATTTCGATGCATAAATAAATCTTTTGCAGTGGAGCTGATATTGCCTTGATTTTTCCACAAAGCGCTGATGATTGGCTGAATATCGGTGTCTTTATTTAATAAACGACGATAATACTCAACAAGTACATTTTGGCTCATGGCTTCCTTGGTAAAATAGTGGAGGGCGACATCGGTTAAACTAAAAACAGTCGTCCGACTAGAGGAATTAAGTTCTTCTGAAAAAATACGTTGTTCTTCATGGAAACAACGGCGAAGAATATCTTCAGAGGAATAAAAATTACCAACAAAGACAGCACTAGCGCAATCAAAGTCTGTATCTAATGTTAAAAAGATTCCTTGAATTTCTTCTTGTTGAAAGGTATTTTTTGACTGTTCTTCAACTAAAATATACATATTATTGCTTGGACTGAAACAATCAACAGTATCTGGAAACATCTTCGTTAAATTAAATTGCCATTCAGCTTGTAATTCTTTTGTGATATTCGTTTGAATTTGCAACATACGAAAGGTCCCTTCGATAGGTAATTTTGCTTGTTGAAATAAGTAACTGAACCAAGGATGGTTACCAGTTATTGTTGGATTTTCAGAAACAGGAAAAAGCGCTTCCAACAAATGCTGTTCTTTAATACTTAAAAAAGCTTTATTCACAATGAAAAATTGGTCGTCAACAGGAATTGAATAGGCGGCTTCGGAACCAATTGTCTTTGATAAATAGCCTTTAGGATAAAGCTGAGATAAATTTTCAATAATCATAGACACACCTCACTGATTTATTGTACCATGAAGCAAGACAGAAGTTTAGTGGGAAAAAGCCGAAAGGTGGAAATTAATTGGGAAAAAAAGAAACAACGTTAACACAAGAAGAAAAAGAATTTTTTATGCGAGAAGCCATTGCAGAGGCGAAAAAAGCAGAAGGTTTGGCTGAGGTGCCTATTGGAGCTGTAATTGTTCGGCAAGGGGAAATTATTGGCCGCGGGCATAATCTAAGAGAAGCACGTCAAGAAGCAACGGCGCATGCAGAAATGTATGCAATCCAAGAAGCGTGTCGCGGGATAGAAAATTGGCGTCTAGAAGAAACCCAATTATTTGTAACTTTAGAGCCTTGTCCAATGTGTAGTGGGGCGATGCTTTTAGCACGAATTCCAGAAGTTTATTATGGCGCAACCGATCCTAAAGCAGGCACTGCTGGCACATTGATGAATTTATTAGAAGATGAACGCTTCAATCATGTGGCCTATGTCGAAGCAGGAGTCTTAGAAGAAGAGTGTCGCTTATTATTAGTTCAGTTCTTTAAAAAGTTACGGGCAAAGAAAAAAGAAGAGAAACTTTTAAAAAATCAAAAGAAAGACTAGTCAAAAGAATAAAAATACGTTATACTAGGTTTTGCCGAAAGGCTAGGACAATGGCGGGCTAGTGAATTGTGTCAGATCCGGAAGGAAGCAGCACTAAGCAAGTGCCGCCATGTGTCTGATTGAATAAGGAACGTATCAAGGCTGAGAAGCCTTTTTTTATTTGAAATAAAAAGAAGCAAGCCGTTATTTTTTACGGCTTGCTTCTTTTTAAATTTATGCCCAATCGCCATTTCTGAAAACTGGAACAATCGTCCCGTCTTCTTTGATACCATCAATATTCATTTTGTCAGATCCTACCATAAAGTCCACGTGTGTTTGGCTACGATTTAAACCAGCTTCAGCTAATTCTTCTTCGCTCATCTCAGTGCCGCCTTGTAAGTTGAACGCATAGGCGGAACCAAAGGCTAAATGATTAGAGGCATTTTCATCAAACAATGTATTATAAAAAATCAAACCGGATTGTGAAATTGGTGAAGGATCTGGCACTAAAGCAACTTCTCCTAAGTGTTTGGCACCTTCATCAATAGCTAATAGATTTTTCAATGCTTCTTCGCCTTGTTCAGCTGAGAAGTCAACAACTTTGCCATCTTTAAATGTAAATTTCATTCCCGAAATGATTGTGCCAGCATAACTTAGTGGTTTTGTACTAGAGACATAGCCATCAACGCGGCGACTATCTGGGGCAGTGAAAACTTCTTCTGTTGGCATATTAGCCATGAATTCTTCCCCACGTGCGTTATAACTACCAGCGCCTTCCCATAAATGGTTTTTAGGTAAGCCAATCGTTAAATCTGTCCCAGGAGCTGTGTAGTGTAAAGCAGTAAATTGTTGTTCGTTTAATTCAGCCGCTTTTTCTTGTAATTTTTTATCATGAATATCCCAAGCAATGACTGGGTTTTCTTCGTAAATTCGTGTTGTTTTGAAAATTTCATTCCAAAGTGCATCGACTTGTTCTTCACTTGTTGCTAATTCTGGAAAGACTTTAGCTGCCCAGCCTTCACTAGCAGCAGCTACAACAGTCCAACTTACTTTGTTGGCTTGTGTTGCTTTTCGTAGGTTGACCAATGCTTTCCCATTAGCCGCTTGGAAAGTAGCTACACGTTGTGCATCCACGCCAGCTAATGCATCAGGATTAGAAGAAACCACGCTAATTCGGCTTGCGCCTTTAGCAATCCAATCGTCGGTTTGATCAATTTTATATTGAGGAACATTTTCAATACGATCAGTTGCAGCATGAGCTAAAAATTCACGTTGAATGGTTTCGTCGCTCCATTGAACAATTACTTCGGCAGCGCCTAAGCGATAAGCTTCTTCCGTAATTAAGCGGGCAAGGGGCGCTTGATCGACACTGATTTGTAAAACAACCGTATGATTGTCCTGAACATTGACACCCGTTTCAGCAATTAAACGTGCATATTTCTTTAGATTTTCATTAAAATTCTCTAAGGTCATTCGTGATTCCTCCTTCATTTTGATGGGTAATGACTGCTCATATCATAACACGGAAGAGCAGGTAACTCAACGAAATAACGCCTTTATCAACTGTTATTTTAAGTCGGGGTAAAAGTTGTCGTGCTCCCGCTCAGTGAACTTTTGTACAAAGAGTTGTTCTAATTTTGCATAATAGAAAAATCGTGTTACAATAACCATAAGCATTTATTTGGAAGCGTTGTATATGAATGAATAAAGGGGATAGGGAATTATGGCAAGAAAAAAAACCATTACGAAAGAGCAGATTTTAACAGCTGCCTATGAAGTAGTCGCCACTGAAGGATTTTCGAAGTTCACTGCACGTAATATTGCTAATAAAATGAAATGTTCCACCCAACCGATTTATTTGGAATTTAAAAACATGGATGATTTACGCGATGCTTTATTCCAAAAAATTCATAAATACTTAGCGAAAGAAGTATTTCCAGTAAAACATACCGGGAATACAATTGTTGATTTGGCTTTAAACTATATTCATTTTGCGACAAGTGAAAGTAAGTTATACCGTGCGCTTTATTTAGAAGAATATGGTGGCGGCAAAAAAATGCAAGAATTCTCTTATCACTATTTTACTGAAGCGGTAAAAGCTGATCCTGAGTATGCTAATTTAAATGATGTTCAAATTGACTCTTT
Organism: Enterococcus sp. DIV1444a; assembly: GCF_051712125.1. Classification (NCBI taxonomy): domain Bacteria; kingdom Bacillati; phylum Bacillota; class Bacilli; order Lactobacillales; family Enterococcaceae; genus Enterococcus; species Enterococcus sp. DIV1444a. The sequence goes on along the minus strand of NZ_JBIOOG010000001.1, from coordinate 1,892,589 downwards.
ACACATGGGAACATGGGTGGTCGCAACTGGTGTGGCTGCATTGATGACTTCTGGAATTATCCATCCTTCAGAAGAACAAATCATTCATTTAATGAAAGATAGTATTGAAGCAATTCTTGAACGAGATGAACCAATTGATATTGATTTATAAAAATTAAAAAAAGTGTAACCTCATGCTGATAACTTCTGTGAGGTTACAACAAAAGGCTGTTTCTTAAAAGAACGGTCTTTTTTGTTAAGTGTATTAATGGTAGATTATTCGCAACCATGCTACAGTAAAGAGGAGAAATAGAAAGGAGAAAAAATATGAACATATTAAAAGATAAGCGTTTATGGATAAGTATTGTAGGAATTACTGGGCTAGGACTCTTGTCGGGCTTATTTTCAGTAAATGCGAGAGAATATTATCAAGCGTTGAGATTACCAAGCTTTGCTCCGCCAGGCTGGTTATTTGGACCGATGTGGTTGGTATTGTATATTTTTATGGGCATTACTTTTTATTTCATCTTAATTCATCCAAATAAACAACAGAAAAAACGGATGATTACGCTCTTTATTTTACAATTTATTGCGAACTTTTTCTGGACATTTTTCTTTTTCTCTTTACAAAATAATTTAGTATCTGTGATTGATATCTCTTTGTTATGGCTATTATTAATAGTTCAACAGTGGGACTACTTGCGTTATAAATTAATAACGCGTGGTTGGTTGATGATTCCTTATATTCTATGGGTTACTTTTGCGGCAGCTTTAAATTACAGTATTTTATTTTTAAATTAGGAATATCAAAACACCAGAGAAAAAATGGTTATTTCCATTTTTCTCTGGTGTTTTTGATTTATTTCAACGTAGTTATTCTGCGGCCGTTGCTAATTTTTTCGCAAATTCTTCTAAACGTTGGATATCGTCTTCTTCGGCGGCTAAATCAACTTTAACGCTGTCGGCGCCTTTTTTTGCCCCAATTTGAGTAAAGACTGCTTCGAAGTCGTCCACCGATTTACAAAAATCATCATAAAACGTGTCTCCGGAACCACAAACGCCGAAGATTTTTCCTGATAAATCAATCTCTTGTAAGTCTTCATAGAAATCGACAATTTCATCAGGTAAATCGCCATCACCGTACGTATATGTAGCCACTACACAGATATCGGCATCTTCAAAATCAGTGGCATCGACTTGCGTACACTCATCAATTTCGACCTCTAATTCTAAATCTTCAAATGCTTCTGCAACAATGTCGGCAATTTCTTCTGTATTCCCAGTCATGCTTGCATACACAATTTTTGCTAACGTCATAAACTTTCTTCCCCCTCATACAATTCTGTCACTTATTATAGCAGATGCGTATTTCTTATAAAAGACTAGCGAGTGCTTTTATTACGGGACTTTTTGAAAATTGGTGTTTGAACAATCTTTTTTGCAAAAAATGTGATAAAATAATTTGAATGAAACAAGTTTAGGAGAGATAGTATGATTACATTAAAATCACCACGAGAAATTGAAATGATGGATGAATCTGGCGAATTATTAGCGGATGTTCATCGTCATTTACGGACGTTTATTAAACCTGGTATTACAAGCTGGGATATTGAAGTATTTGTGAGAGACTTTATTGAAAGTCATGGCGGCGTGGCGGCTCAAATTGGCTATGAAGGCTACAAATATGCTACTTGTTGTAGTATCAACGACGAAATCTGTCACGGATTTCCTCGTAAAAAAGTATTAAAAGATGGCGACCTAATCAAAGTAGATATGTGTGTCGACTTAAAAGGTGCAATCTCTGATTCATGTTGGTCTTATGTCGTAGGTGAATCAACACCTGAAATTGACCGTTTGATGGAAGTAACCAAAAAAGCGCTATATCTTGGGATTGAACAAGCACAAGTAGGAAATAGAATTGGCGACATTGGTCATGCAATTCAAACGTATGTAGAAGGGGAAGGCTACGGGGTTGTGCGCGACTTTGTAGGCCATGGCATTGGCCCAACTATCCATGAAAGTCCAATGATCCCTCACTATGGTGAAGCAGGTAAAGGACTACGTTTAAAAGAAGGAATGGTTATTACCATTGAGCCAATGGTTAACACAGGAACTTGGCGTATGAAAATGGACCCAAATGGTTGGACTGCTTATACTGAAGATGGTGGTCTAAGTTGTCAATATGAACATTCATTAGCGATTACGAAAGAAGGTCCAAGAATCTTAACGTCACAAGGCGAAGAATTGACTTATTAATAAGGAGCGTGTGTGATGAAGTTTCTCGACAACATCAAAAAGAATCAATCTTTGATGCGTTTTATTGAGACAACGCAAAGTCACATGGTCACAGCCGAAATAGGCAACAGCTCAGTGGTTGTTGCCTATTATTTATTACTTTCGCTGTTTCCATTACTGATTGCGGTAGGTAATGTTTTACCTTATTTAAGAATTGACCCTAATTCTGTGTTACCTTATATTGCGGAGGCCATTCCCAAAGATGTTTACAAGAACTTAGAGCCAGCGATTCGTTCGCTGTTGACTCAGCGTTCAGGTGGTTTACTTTCTGTTTCCGCTTTAGCGGCATTTTGGAGTGCCAGCCAAAGTATTAATGCACTACAAAACGCGATGAATAAAGCCTTTGGTGTCGAACAAAGGAAAAACTTTATTCTCGTAAGAGTGGTCTCATTTTTAGTTATTTTGTTATTTATGGTAGCGATTGTTGGTGTAGTAGTAATTTTAGGTCTGGGTCAGTACATTATTGAATTACTGCAACCAATTTTCCATTACTCAACATCTGTGATCGATACTTTCCAAGCGTTAAAATGGCCGTTAACGACCGTTGTTTTATTAGTGATTATGTGTTTGATTTATGCGGTCGTTCCTAATCGGAAATTATCGTTACGTTCTATTTTGCCAGGGGCTATTTTTTCGACAGTCGGTTGGATGCTATTATCACAAATTTTTGGTTTGTACGTAAAATATTTTAGTTCTAGAATCGCAAGTTATCAAATCATCGGGAGTTTTATCATCTTGATGTTATGGTTGAATTTTGCTGCCACGATTATTATTTTAGGAGCAATTGTCAACGCTGTCGTTGATGAATACTTATCTGGAGATAAAGAAAAAAAACAACCAAGTTTTGAACAACGCTTGTTTAGATGGTTTAAAAAGAAAAAATAAATGGATTTCTTTAAAAAAGTCTAAACCGTTGCCAGAACACATGTTTCAGCTTGTAAATGCTTCAGTTTACGGTATAATATACCCTGAACGAGAAGAAAGTGGGTTCGACTATGTCACTATTTATTTATGAAGTTTTGATACGTTTATTTATGACATTTATCTTATCTTTGCTATTAACACCACTTGTTAAGCTTCTAGCGTTTCGGATTGGCGCCTATGATGCACCAGGAGAGCGACGAATCAATACCAAAAATATGCCTACAGCAGGAGGACTTGCAATCTACATTGCTTTTGCTAGTTCATGTTTATTGATTTTTCGTTCGATTATTCCACAAGATTATATTTGGCCGATTATTTTGGCTGGTGGAATGGTTGTTTTGACAGGCCTCATTGATGATATTAAAGAGATTACTCCAATGAAAAAAACAATCGGTATTTTGTTAGCAGCATTAGTTATTTATTTTGTTGCTGGAATTCGGATAGATTTTGTGACGTTGCCAGTTGTTGGAATGATTGATTTACGCTGGTTTAGTTTACCACTAACTTTATTGTGGATTTTAGCGATTACGAATGCAGTAAATTTAATTGATGGTTTGGATGGTTTAGCATCAGGCGTATCCATTATTGGATTAACCACGATTGGTATTACAGGGTATTTTTTCCTACATGCTAAAACGGTCTATATTCCAATTGTTATTTTTATTTTAGTTGCGAGCATTGCGGGATTTTTCCCATACAATTTTTATCCGGCTAAAATATTTCTAGGAGATACCGGGGCGTTATTCCTCGGGTTTATGATTGCAGTAATGTCGTTACAGGGCTTGAAAAATGCTACGTTTATTACGGTAATTACGCCAATGGTGATTTTAGGTGTGCCAATTACGGATACGGTTTATGCAATTATTCGACGGCTATTGAACAAGAAGCCCATTTCCTCAGCAGATAAAATGCATTTGCATCACCGCTTGTTATCTTTAGGTTTTACCCATAAAGGGGCGGTCATGACTATTTATGCGTTAGCGTTAGTTTTTTCCTTTGTCTCTTTATTGTTCAGCTATTCAAGTACAGTAGCATCAATTTTATTAATTGTCTTTTGTTTAATTGGCTTAGAACTATTCATTGAACTAATCGGTCTAGTTGGCGAAGGGCATCAACCGTTGATGTATTTGTTACGGATTTTAGGGAATCGTGAATATCGTCAGGAGCAAATGAAAAAGCGACTTGGCAAGCACTCTAAGAGAAAGTAAAGAAATCTTTAGGTTGCTTTGCGAGAGCGTAAACCTATGATATAATTCCATTAAACTTAAAAAAGTATATGTGTGAAACATATGCTTTTTTTTTAAGACGATGTTTCAGTAGTAAGGAGAAATGAGCATGCAAGAAATGGTAACAATCTCGATTGTCACTTATAATAGTCGTTACATTTTTAATGTACTAGACCAATTAAAAGCCGAACTAGGTACTGATAGTATCTATGATATTCATATCTATGACAATCATTCTGAAACAGCGTATCTTGAAAAATTAACAACATATGAACCATTTATTACTATCCATCGCGCTGAAGAAAATCAAGGGTTTGGTCATGGTCATAATCAAGTGTTATTCAATGCTTCGACAAAGTATGCAATTATTTTTAATCCCGATGTTTTGGTTACTAAAGACGTGCTTGATCGTCTATTAGACCGTATCAAAATAGATAAGAACATTGCAGTCGTTAGCCCTAAAGTGTTAAATGAAGATGGCACGACGCAATATTTAGTTCGTCAAAAATTAGATGTCTTCGATTATATGTTACGTTTTATTCCCTTTCAATTTGTAAAGAAAATTTTTGATAAACGTTTGAGTATTTATGAATGTCGCGATTTGTCGGATACAGAAACAACGGATATTAAAATGGGCTCAGGCTGTTTTATGTTGATTGATCGTGAAAAATTCGTTGAAATTGGTGGGTTCGATGAACGTTTCTTCATGTACTTTGAAGACAACGATTTATGTTTACGTTTTGGCAAAGCAGGCTATCGGATTCTCTATACGCCTTTTGAAACGGTTGTTCACATGTATGAAAAGGGCGCCCATAAAAGTCGGAAATTGTTTAAAATCTTTATGCAATCAATGGGGAAATTTTTTAACAAATGGGGCTGGAGGTTCTTTTAATGAGTCAAAGATTAGCGGTAGTCATCGTCTTATATCAAATGAAAATGGCTGATACGCCGAATTATTTGTTATTAAAAGAAGTGGTAAATCATCCCGAATTGCACTTATTTATTTATGACAACAGCCCACTTCCTCAAGAAGATGCATTATTTTTACAACAAAATGTTACTTATCGACATAATCCTGATAATCCAGGCCTAGCGACCGCTTATAATGAAGCGATTGCTTTTAGTCAAGCGAATCAATGTGAATTATTGTTGCTCCTTGACCAAGACACAGAAGTGCCAGCCTCTTATTTTGATACGTTGATTATCATGCCGTTAGATCCGACTGTGGCAGTCTATGTTCCAATTGTAGAAGCAAATGGACAACAAATTTCGCCAGTATATAGTGATCAATATGTTGGACTTAAAGGAGCAAAGCCAACAGCAGGGATAGCCAACCAACCGTTGATGGCTATCAATTCTGGTACAGTCATTACGGCAGAAACACTGCGCTGGTTGGAAGGATTTTCGGAAGAATTTCCTTTGGACTATTTAGATCATTGGTTCTTTTATCAATTGAATCAAGCCAATAAAAAGATTGAAGTCTTACCAATCCACCTAAAACAAGAATTGTCTGTTTTAGATTATCGTACAATGAGTCCTCAACGTTATCGCTCTATTATTGAAGCAGAAACGTTATTTTATCGTCGATATGATCAAGAAAAGTTTTCCCATCATCGACGCCATTTATTTTTACGCAGTAGTAAGCAATTTTTAACTGTCAAAAATCGCCAAATTTGGCGGCAAACATTGGCAGAATTTCTCAAGTTAATGAAAGGATAATCTATGATCTCAGTTTGTATTGCGACATATAATGGAGAAAAATATCTCGCGGAACAATTAGATAGTATTCTTTTACAAGTCAGTGAAGAAGATGAACTAATTATTTCAGATGATGGTTCTACTGATCATACGTTGGAAATTTTGAGGACGTATGCAGCGAATTATCCCCAAATTCAATTGTTACAAGGTCCAGGGCAAGGAGTGATTGCTAATTTTGCATTTGCGCTTACGCATACGAAAGGCGAAGTGATATTTTTAGCAGATCAAGATGATGTTTGGTTGCCAAATAAAGTAACGACGGTGACAGAATATTTTGAAACGCACCCTGACATCCAAGTGGTTATTAGTGACTTGAAAATTGTTGATGCGGATTTACAAGTTACCAATCCCTCTTATTTTAAGTTTCGAAAAGTCAAACCAGGGTTTTGGCGAAATGCAATAAAAAGTGGCTATATTGGGGCAGGTATGGCCTTTCGTCAAGAGATGAAAAACGTCATTTTACCCATTCCGCCAGAAGTTCCGATGCATGATATGTGGATTGGCTTATTAGCTGCACGGAAGAAGCAAACGGGTCTCATTAAAGAACCATTAGTGCTTTACCGAAGACATGGAGCGAACGTCAGCCCCATTATTACCAAAACAAGTTTCCGCCAAAAATTAAATTGGCGTGTGAATTTATTAAAAGCTTTACATCAGCGTTTAAAGGAACAGCGCTAAACTTTTACAGATTTGTAAAATTTACGTAAAAAACATGACAAACCCTATGCTTAATGCGATAATAGGGAAGGATATTTGGTTTTATAGAAACTAAAAATAGAAGTATTTAAGGAGATTGTTCATGAAAGGAATTATTTTAGCAGGCGGAAGCGGGACACGCTTATATCCGTTAACAAAAGCAACATCAAAACAATTAATGCCAATTTACGACAAACCAATGATTTATTACCCAATGTCAACGTTAATGTTGGCGGGAATTAATGAAATTTTGATTATCTCTACACCAGAAGATACACCACGTTTTGAAAGTTTATTCGGCGATGGCCATGATTTAGGCATTCATATCGAATACGCGGTGCAAGAAAGCCCAGATGGTTTGGCGCAAGCATTTATTATTGGTGAAGATTTCATTGGTGATGATAGTGTCTGCTTAGTTTTAGGGGACAATATTTATTATGGTGGCGGCTTATCAAAAATGTTGCAACGAGCGGCTTCTAAAGAGTCAGGGGCAACAGTCTTTGGTTACCATGTAAATGATCCAGAGCGTTTCGGCGTGGTAGAATTTGATGAAGAGATGCGGGCACTTTCTATTGAAGAAAAACCAGCACAACCGAAGTCAAATTACGCAGTGACAGGTTTGTATTTTTACGACAATGAAGTGGTTGAAATTGCGAAAGGGATCAAACCGTCAGAACGTGGGGAATTAGAAATAACAGACGTTAATAAAGTCTACCTTGAAAAAAATAAACTTTCTGTTGAGGTCATGGGCCGTGGCTTTGCTTGGTTAGATACAGGCACACACGAATCCTTGTTAGAAGCGTCAACATTTATTGAAACAATTGAAAAACGTCAAAATTTAAAAGTCGCTTGTTTGGAAGAAATTGCTTATCGAATGGGCTATATTACAAAAGAACAATTGGTAGAATTGGCACAACCATTGAAGAAAAATGGCTACGGCCAATACTTGCTACGTTTAGCAGCAGAATAGGAGCGAAGAAACGTGAAAGTTATTGATACAAAATTACAAGATGTCAAAATTATCGAAATGGATGTTTTCGGTGATCATCGTGGCTTTTTTACAGAAAGTTATTCCAAAGCTAAATTTGCAGAACATGGTTTAGACTTTGACTTTGTCCAAGATAATCATTCATTATCAACAGAAGCGGGTGTCTTGCGTGGGTTGCACTTTCAAAAAGGCGAAGCTGCGCAAACAAAACTAATTCGCGTTGTAACTGGTGCGGTATTAGATGTGATTGTTGATATTCGTAAAGGGAGTCCAACCTATGGTCAATGGGAAGGCTACATTTTATCAGAACATAATCACCGTCAGCTTTTAGTACCAAAAGGTTTTGCTCATGGCTTTGTCACCTTGACACCGAACGTGAACTTTATGTACAAGTGTGATAATTACTACAATGCAGCAGCGGACGGCGGTATTGCTTTTAACGATCCAGAGTTAGCTATTGATTGGCCAATTGCGCCAGAAAAAGCGATTACGTCGGAAAAGGATCAAAAACATCCAACCTTAAAAGAATTTGAAGCGGAAAATCCGTTTATCTATGGCGAAATTTAAGAAAAAAGTAGGAGAGTTTCAATTATGAAAAAAATCATCGTAACAGGTGGAGCTGGTTTTATCGGCTCAAATTTTGTTCATTATGTTGTAAAGAATCATCCAGAAGTTCATGTAACTGTGTTAGATAAGTTAACGTATGCAGGAAATGAAAAAAATCTTGAAGGTCTACCGAGTGATCGTGTGGAATTAGTCGTAGGAGATATTGCTGATGCTGAATTAGTTAATCGTTTAGTCGCTGAAACAGATGCGGTCGTTCACTATGCTGCTGAATCGCATAACGACAACTCATTAAACGACCCATTCCCATTTGTTCAAACCAATCTGATTGGGACATACACATTGATTGAAGCTTGCCGTAAAAATAATGTCCGTTACCACCATGTATCGACTGATGAAGTTTATGGCGATTTACCTTTAAGAGAAGATTTACCAGGACATGGAGAAGGCGAAGGGGAAAAATTCACTGCCGAAACGCCTTACAATCCTTCAAGCCCTTATTCTTCAACGAAAGCAGGATCTGACTTGTTAGTCAAAGCGTGGGTTCGTTCTTTCAACTTACAAGCAACAATTTCAAATTGTTCAAATAACTATGGTCCATATCAACATATTGAAAAATTTATTCCTCGTCAAATTACCAATGTTTTAAGTGGTATTACACCAAAACTTTATGGTGCTGGCAAAAATGTTCGTGACTGGATTCATACAAACGACCATTCTTCGGCTGTTTGGGCAATTTTATCAAAAGGGCAAATTGGCGAAACGTATTTAATCGGAGCCGATGGTGAAGAAGACAATAAAACAGTGATGGAATTAATTTTAGAATTAATGGGACAACCTGTTGACGCCTATGAACATGTCAATGATCGTGCAGGACATGATTTACGTTATGCGATTGATTCAACCAGATTACGCGAAGAATTAGGTTGGGAACCAGAATTCACGAATTTCCGTGAAGGCTTGGCAGCAACAATCAAGTGGTATACAGAAAATGAAGACTGGTGGCGTGCAGATAAAGAAGCTGTTGAAGCGAAATATGCACAAAATGGTCAGTAAATTTTCTGACATGCGAGATAAAAGTCGAAAGGCGATGGCAAAGTACAAAGCTACTTTGCCCTGCCTTTTTTTCAAGAAGGAGCGAAAAAAATGATTTTAATTACTGGTGGAAATGGCCAATTGGGTACAGAATTACGTCACCTATTAGACGAACAAGGAATTGAGTATGTCTCAACTGATTCCACAGAATTAGATATTACTGATGCTGATAGTACGTTGGCAAAAGTGCAAGAAATTCAACCAAGCGTCATTTATCATTGTGCTGCCTATACAGCTGTTGATAAAGCAGAAGACGAAGGCAAGGAATTAGATGAAAAAGTGAATGTAGATGGCACACGTCATGTCGCAGAAGCTGCTAAAGCAGTAGGGGCAACGCTTGTTTATGTAAGTACAGATTATATTTTTGATGGAACTAAAAAAGAAGGCGTCTATGCGACCGATGATCAACCGAACCCTTTAAATGAGTATGGTCGGACGAAGTTATTAGGTGAACAAGCGGTACAAGAAATCTTGGACGACTATTATATTATTCGAACATCGTGGGTATTTGGCCAATACGGTCATAACTTTGTCTTTACCATGCAAAAATTAGCGGAAACAAGAGACCAACTAACGGTAGTGGACGATCAGTTTGGCCGTCCAACTTGGACAAGAACGTTAGCTGAATTTATGGCATTTGTTATTGCAGAAAAAGTGCCATTTGGTGTTTACCATTTGTCTAATGAAAACAGCTGTAGCTGGTATCAGTTTGCTAAAGAAATTTTAAAAGATACTGAAGTGGAAGTACTGCCAGTGGATTCAACTCAATTTCCACAAAAGGCGCAAAGACCACAATATTCTGTCATGGATTTAAGTAAAACAGAAGCGTTAGGCTTTAAAATTCCTACTTGGCAAGAAGCCTTAGCACAAATGTTAGAAAATGTTCAACAATAAATTGCTTTGTGTAAGTGAGGGGTTTTGTTAGAGAAAAAGTGGAAAGGTGTTTCTCTTTATGAAGGTACTTTTAATCATTCCTGCTTACAATGAGGAAGAAAACATTTTGCGGACGATTGCTTCCATTGAAACATTTAAACAGGAAGTTACGCATTTTCAACATGAATTGGATTATGTGGTAATTAATGATGGCTCGACAGATGGAACCAAACAAATTTTAGAAGTCAACCAAATTAATGCCATTCATTTAGTGTTGAATTTAGGTATTGGCGGGGCGGTACAGACCGGCTATAAATATGCCTTAGAAAATGAGTATGATGTGGCGGTTCAGTTTGATGGCGATGGTCAGCATGATATCAATAGTTTACCTGTTTTACTGGAACCATTAGCAGAGGATAAATGTGATTTTTCGATTGGCTCTCGTTTCATTCCTGGAAACGAAGCGGCTTTTCAAAGTACGAAAATGCGCCGTTTTGGTATTCGTTTGTTATCCTTTTGTATTCGAATGGCTTCTGGTAAAACAATTTATGATGTGACTTCTGGTTATCGAGCAGGAAATCGGAAAGTGATTGCTTTTTTTGCAAAGCGTTATCCGACAAATTATCCTGAGCCAGAATCGATTGTTCACTTAATTAAAAAACGTTTTGTGATTGTTGAAAGACCTGTCAATATGATGGAACGGCTTGGTGGTGTTTCTTCGATTCGTGCCTTGGCTTCTGTGAAGTATATGCTGGAAGTCGGCTCAGCAATTCTGATTGCTGCCTTTATGAAGGAGGGAGATTAATGCTACCAACCGTGTTATGGCTAGCTTTATTTTTATTTGCGATTGGTTTTTTCTTGTACATTATTCGCGGGATTAATAAAAATATTTTTCTCCTAAAAAATGCTTTGATTTGGTTATTAATCTCAGTTGTCTTAATTATTTTTGCTATTTTCCCGCATGTGGCAGAATGGTTAGCAATGGCCTTGGGGTTTGAAACAACGTCAAACTTCTTATTATCTGTTGCAGTGATTGTCCTTTTAATTATGGAAATTAAAAATTCTGTGTTGATTTCAAAACACGAAAATCGCATCAAAACATTATTGCAAGAATTATCTATCATGAAATCTGAAGAAAATAAAAAAGATCGCTAATGTGTAGTGACCCTTAAAAGTTGGACCTGAAAGTCTAATATTTAAGGGTCAGCTCAATGAATAGCGATCTTTTTTATTTAAGATTCATAATCACAATACCGACAATAATAACCACAGCACCAATAAGGGCATTCGTTGTGATCGTCTCTTTTAGAATCAAATTTGAAGCAATTAAAATAGCAATGTTTGTACAGGCAACGCCTAAAGGAACAATGTAAGAAACATCGGAACGACTAATAATTAACATCCATAAAATAAAACTAATTAAATAACAAAATAAACCTAATAAAGAAATAAGTGAGATATTCATTGAAAAGATTGTTTGTTGGAGTTGGATGTTCAAACTGCTAGAACCTAGTTTAAATAAGACCAGACCAGCAGAAGACAGAAATACGTAAATAATAAAAAGAACCATAATTTCCCTTCTCTCAAAAATAGTTTCCGTGCAAAAAAATGCAAGACCTCCATTATTGTAGCATAATCTCCCAAAAATTGGACAAGATTTTTTAATATAGCGAAATCAATTAAATTTTTCTTTATAAAAAGGGGTCTACTATTGAAAAGCTAGGCGTTTATCGATAAAATAGAAATGTTGTTTAAAATGGCATTTTTGTATCCAAAAATTTTAGTTAAAAATAGTTTATTACGGAAGGAATAAGTATATGTTTAAAGAAACATTTTCAATTTTCAAGAATATTTTTCAGAACAAAAAATTGTTATTACAATTTTCATTTAATGATTTTAAAGCCAAGTATGCTGGTTCAGCACTAGGAATTGTCTGGGCGTTTTTAACGCCATTAGTAACTGTTTTGACGTATTGGTTTGTCTTTTCTGTGGGCCTTCGTTCTAGAGCTGGCAACAATATGCCGTTCATTGTCTATTTAGTAACAGGGATGGTGCCTTGGTTCTTCTTTTCAGATTCGTTATTATCAGCCACGAATGTGTTTCGTGAATATAGTTACTTAGTTAAAAAAGTCGTGTTTAATGTACAGATTTTACCGACGTCTAAAATTTTATCGAACTTGTACACCCACTTGTTTTTCATTCTAATTGGTTTTGTGATTACTACAGCTAACGGTTATTATCCAAGTCTGTACAGTTTACAATTAATTTACTACTTAGCTTGTTTATTAGTCTTTTTAACAGCAATTACGTGGATTACTGCTTCAACACAACCATTTTTACCTGATATTATGCAATTTATCAATATCATTATGCAAACAGTTATGTGGACATTGCCAATTTTATGGCAACCAACTGGAATGATTGCGACAATCTTAAAAATCAATCCATTATATTATATTGTTCAAGGATACCGCGAATCTTATTTAGGCGGTGCATGGTTCTGGGAACATTGGCAATATAGCTTATATTTCTGGGGAGTTACTATTGTTTTACTATTAATTGGCTCAACCGTGTTTAGACGCTTAAAACCACATTTTTCAGATGTACTATAAGGAGAGAACGACATGTCAGAATATGCAATTGATATCCAACATATTACCAAAACATACAACATGTATAAAAAACCGTCCGATCGGTTTAAAGAAGCGCTTAGTCCAACCCAAAAATCCTACCACGATTTGTTTTATGCATTAGACGATGTCACGATGCAAATTAAAAAAGGCGAGATGATTGGTTTTGTCGGTGAAAATGGCTCTGGAAAATCAACCATGTTAAAAATTATTACTGGAGTGCTAACACCAACCTCCGGGTCAATGGTCATTAATGGTAAAATTTCAGCGTTGCTTGAATTAGGTTCAGGTTTTAACCCTGAATATTCAGGATATGAAAATATTTTCTTAAACGGAATGGTCCTAGGTTTTTCCCGAGAAGAGATGGAAGAGCGTGTCCAAGATGTCATTGATTTTGCTGACATCGGCGATCATTTGTATCAACCAGTTAAAACGTACTCTAGTGGTATGTTTGTCCGCTTGGCTTTTGCGGTAGCCATTAACGTGGATCCAGATATTTTAATTGTCGACGAAGCGTTGGCTGTCGGGGATTTAGAATTTCAATTAAAATGTATGGAAAAATTTACAGAAATTAAAAATTCTGGTAAAACAATTTTATTTGTTTCTCACGATGTAAACTCCATCCGTCGTTTTTGTGACAGAACTTTTTGGTTGCAACACGGGAAAGTCGTTGAATATGGTGATACGATGGATGTGACTACCAATTACGAAAACTTTTTGAAAAAGAAATCAATTAAAACAGTTGACCGCGAAGCGACCATGAAGGATGAAACTCCAACGCCAGATATTATTGAAGTGGATCATGCGGAACTTTTAAACGCGGATTATGAACCATTAGAAATGGTAACACAAGATGAAAAAGTGATTGTAAAAATTGAATATACTGTCAAAAACGACCAAATTAAGAAGCCTGTTTGTGGGGTCGCTATTCGAACAGTGGACAATCATTATGTCTGTGGCTTAAATACGTTGTTAGATGACGTGCAAATTCCTTGGAAAAAAGGACGGAATGTTTTTTATTTAGAATATGAAAAAATGTCATTATTAACAGGTGAATATTATTTTGATATTGCTTTCTTTGAGGAACATGCAACAGTCCCATTAGTCTACAAAACAAAATACGTGACGATGTTTATTACCGGTCGTTATGCCGGAGAAGGAATTGTCATCTTAGATCATAAATGGAAGGATACGACAAAAGATGAAGTATGATTTTGAAATGGAAACAGACGAGAGTACCAGTGTTGGGAAAATCGTAGCACAAATCAAAGAAAATAGTGATGTTTTGGAATTCGGTCCAGGGAATGGGCGGATGACTAGCTATTTGATGGAAGAAAAAAAGTGCCAGGTCTCAATTGTTGAATTAGACAAAGAACTTTATGATCATGTCAGTCAATTTTCAACAGATGCCTTTTATGGCAATATTGATGAAAATGATTGGGTCGAATACTTTGCTGGTAAGACGTTTGATTATATCGTTTTTGCGGATGTGTTGGAACATTTAATGAATCCTCAAAGCGCCTTAGCAAAAGTCAAACCATTTTTAAAACCAGGCGGTCAAATCTTAATCACTTTCCCTAATTTGGCACATAATTCGGTCTTAATTAATTTATTTAATAATCGTTTAACCTGGAATGAAACTGGGCTGTTGGATGCTACGCATAAATCATTCTATTTACAAGAAGGATTTGAAAAAGTTTTTGCAGAAGTTGGATTATACATTGCCAAAGAAGATTTTACATTTAATCAAGTGGGCTACAACGAAATTCCTACGACGTATGAAGAGTTACCTGTAGAAGTACAAGCAGCTTTTAAAGCGCGTCCCTTTGGCGAAGTGTATCAGTACTTTTTTGCTTTGACTGCTGAACCAGTAGAAGAGCCAGAGCGAGTAACACCGATAAATTCATACAATGAAAAAAATGTTCATATTTTGATTAATTGTGGCGAAGAAAAAGAAACCGAGTTGGATCAACCAGTTGATCTACAAAATCCTGAAACAAAACAGTTCCAACTGAAGATACCAGAAGACGCCCAACTGATAAAATTATTCCCAAGTTTAACGGGGACAATTATCAAATTATCCATGACGATAGATGGCGAGACAGTCCCAGTCGCAGCAACAAATGCTTTTCTGGTACAAGAGAATATCTATTATTTCTTAGATACGCAAGTACCTGTAATTGAAGTAACCGATGCCCAAATAGCAGGCAAAGACCTGACGGTAGCCATTGATTATTTCTTTGAAGGCAACTATTCAGAACGTGAAAATACCTTTATTCATGCATTGTTAGATGAAAGAAATCAATTTTTAGAAGAAATGAATAAACAGACGGAGACTGCCCCTATGCCTACTGGAAAATATAAACGAATCACATTAACTAAATTTGATAAAATGATTAATTTGACCATTGATGATATTGCTCGCGATGTAGAAAATAACGTTTCTGTTATTAGAGGGTGGGCGTATGACAAACAAACAAATTATCCGCTAAGATTCGGCATTGCAGAAGCCAGTGAATCAGTCACTTATACGGTGGAAACAGAATATCGTCGTGATGTTATCGATATGTTCGAATTAGAAGGCGATCAAGATTATGGGTTTGTCATTACGATTAAAGATCCAGAAGATTTACCAGCCTACACGTTAAACATTGACACCAAATCAGGACAGAAGGTTCAATACATGGTGGAGCGTCCAAACATGGTTCAACCAGGTACGAAATTTGATCGAGCATGGCGTTCGATTCAAACACGTGGTTTGATGGGCTCTGTGAAGTGGTACTTTAAACGACAAGAAAAAGCAGAAGCCCCTGTTGACGTGGAGGCAGTTTTAGCGGAAATCAAAACGTTCCAATTTCAGCCTAAAATTTCTGTCGCTGTGCCTGTTTATAATGTCGAAGAAAAATGGCTTGCAGCGTGCGTCTCTTCTTTACAAAATCAGTACTATGAAAACTGGGAGTTATGTTTAGCAGATGATGCATCGCCAAGCGAACACATTAAGCCCATGCTAGAAAAATATAAAGAACTAGATCAACGGATTAAAGTTATTTATCGCGAAGAAAACGGACATATTTCAGAAGCAACTAACTCAGCTTTGTCGATTGCTACTGGCGATTTTGTTGGTTTCATGGATAACGATGATGAATTAGCGCCACAAGCATTATATGAAGTGGTCAAAGCTTTAAACACAGACCCAACGATTGATTTTCTTTATACTGATGAAGATAAAATTACAGAAAATGGTCGTCGCTTCAACGCGTTTTACAAATCGGACTGGAATCCAGAATTGATTTTAAATCATAATTACATTACACACTTTGTTGTTGTGAAACGTGATTTATTAGAAAAAGTAGGCGGATTGAACTCAGCATATAACGGCGCTCAAGACTATGATTTCGTATTACGAGCAACGGAACAAGCAACGAAAATCAAGCATATTCCTGGTATGATGTATCATTGGCGTGCCATTGAATCATCGACTGCTCTAAACCCTGAAAGCAAAGGTTATGCCTATGTAGCTGGTCAAAAAGCGGTCCAAGCGGCAACGGAACGCCGTGGCTTAAAAGCACAAGTAGAGATTGCCGAATTTTATGGTTCCTATAAAATTAACTATCTTTATGATCATGTGCCGATGGTATCATTGATTATTACGAATGATACAGAGAATATGAGTAGTTACTTACGTCAATTATTAGAAAAAACTGCCTATACAAATTATGAAATTCTATTGCCTGCACGCTTCGAGAATCAAATAAATATCCAAAATGACCGTCTTCGTTATGTTTCAACAGAAACTCGTCATGGCATGATTCAAGCTGCTAAGGGAGAATATGTGGCTTTATTAAATGCTGGATTGGTACCAACGAAAAATGATTGGTTAAAAGAGTTAATGAACATTGGTCAACAAGAGACCTCTGGTTTAGTGACTGGCCGCGTAGTTGATGCACGCTATCGCGTGGAAACGGTGGGAGTATCAGTTGATACAGACAAAGGTCGATTACTTTATCCTGAAAAAGGCACCCCTGGTAAAAGCTTAGGTTACTATTACAGAATTGCTTTACCAAGAAATATTCAAGCAGCAACTGAAGACTGCTTACTATTCAACAAGCAACTTTACCTAAATTTAGAAGGAATTAACGAAAGCTTAGGAAAAGAGTGGATGGGTGTCGATTTATCGTTACAATTTGCTAGCGTTGGTAAACGAAATGTATATGTGTCCTATGCAATTTTAAAAGCAGACGAAAAAATGCAAAACCATGATAAAAAAGGATCTTATAAAGAACTTGCGGAAAAATGGACCGCGGAAACTTTAGCTGATCCCTACCGAAATCCGAAACATCTATAAGGAGAATGCACATGAATGAAGACATTAAGGTGATCTTTGATAGTATCTATCGCGACAAAACAACAAATAATTTAACCATTACAGGTTGGGCGTTGGATACAATCACTAAAGAAAGCCCAACTTTCACAATTAATAATGAAAACCAAGTGTCCGCTTATAACATTCAGCGCGTTTTACGTGAAGATGTTAATCAAATTTATCAAACAGAGCCTGCGATTGAAGCTGGCTTTGTTGTTACACTTGAAGGAATTAAACAAAAAAAAGTACTCCCTTTTCATTTTCAATCATCAGCACATGTTGTAACGGTGGATTTTCCCTTGAATAAAAAATATCCAGTGATTCCAGGGACAGAAGATAAAGTGACTCGTCTTTGGATAAAAGCCAAAAAAGGATTTAAATATATGGCTAAAAATGGTATTTCTCATACCATTCAACGAGCGAAAATTGAGAAACTAAGAAATCAAGCTTCGTATCCTAACTGGTTAGCTAGAAATGAAGTACTAGACATAGAAGCGATGACGCAAGAAATCGCAACGTTTCATTACCAACCTAAAATTTCCATTGCGATGCCAGTGTATAATGTTGAAGAAAAATGGCTTCGGTTGTGCATTGATTCTATTTTGAATCAAGTCTATACTAACTGGGAATTATGTATGGCCGATGACGCCTCAACAGATCCTAATGTCAAAAAGATTTTAACAGAGTACCAACAATTGGATGAGCGAATTCGGGTCGTCTTTCGTGAACAAAATGGTCATATTTCCGAAGCAACCAACTCTGCTTTAGTGATTGCTACCGGAGAATTTGTCGCCTTACTAGACAACGATGATGAATTAGCGATCAATGCTTTTTATGAAGTGGTTAAAGTGCTGAATGAAAACCCAGAACTGGATTTAATTTATAGTGATGAAGATAAGATTGACATGGATGGAAATCGTTCTGATCCAGCCTTTAAACCAGATTGGTCACCTGATTTACTTTTAGGAACCAATTACATTTCGCATTTAGGCGTGTATCGTCGGAGTATTCTAGAAGAAATTGGCGGCTTTCGAAAAGGTTACGAAGGTTCTCAAGACTACGATTTAGTCTTAAGATTTACTGAAAAAACGACAAAAGAACGCATCAAACATATTCCAAAAGTTCTTTACTATTGGCGGATGCTGCCAACCTCAACAGCAGTAGATCAGGGCTCAAAAGGTTATGCTTTTGAAGCGGGGCTAAGAGCCGTGCAAGATGCGCTCGTTCGTCGAGGTATTAATGGTCATGCAACGCATGGGGCGGCGAATGGCTTATACGATGTTTATTATGACATTGAATCTGAAAAGTTAGTCTCAATTATTATTCCAACTAAAAATGGCTATAAAGACGTACAACGTTGTGTTTCATCGATTATTGAAAAAACAACTTACCAAAATTACGAGATTATTATGGCTGACAATGGAAGTACAGATCCAAAAATGCACGAATTGTATGCAGAATTTGAACAACAATTGCCTGGCCGCTTTTTCGTTGAAGCAATCGATATTCCATTCAATTTCTCAACTATTAACAATCGTGCAGCGAAAAAAGCGCACGGAGAGTATTTGTTATTTTTAAATAATGATACTGAAGTGATTACAGAGAATTGGTTAACTTTGATGGTTTCATTTGCTCAGCAAGAACGGATTGGCTGTGTAGGTGCGAAATTATTGTATCCAAATAATACGGTCCAACACGCAGGCGTTATTTTAGGACTAGGTGGCGTCGCTGGGCATGGTCATTATGGTTATCCCCATGGTGACTTAGGCTATTTTGGTCGGTTAGCTATTAATGTTAATTATTCAGCAGTAACTGCCGCATGCTTACTTATGAAAAAAGCAGATTTTGATGCAGTTGGTGGTTTTGAAGAAGCGTTTACCGTAGCTTTCAATGATGTTGATTTATGCCTGAAAGTCCAAGCTTTAGGACGTGACAATGTTTGGCTTCATGAAGCAGAGCTTTATCATTTTGAATCTCAAACTCGTGGATATGATGATAAAGGCAAAAAGAAAAAACGTTTTGAACAAGAAAAAGTGATGATGGAAGAAAAATGGGGACCTTTAATTGAAAATGATCCATTTTATAATCCTAATCTGACAAGGGATATTCCCAACTTTTCATTACGAATTGACTAGATGCAATTGCGGATGACGAAATGGAGCGAAAAGATGGAACAACAACTAACTACAAGAAAAGAAAAACAACCATTACGCAACCAAGCTGAGCAGAGCGCTCGCTTGGTTGATCATTTGTTACGCTGGCGCTATCTGCTAGCGGCAGTCATTTTTATTTTACTGGTCGCCTTGAAAGTCCATGGTAGTTCATTAAACATGTGGGATGCGTATGTTTCTGAATATGCAGATGGTCAAAAAAGTTCATTAATTGCTGGTGAACCAAGAGGTGTTCGCTCGGATGAATGGCTCGTTCAAACCCCATTTAGCCTCTCGCAAACACAAACAGGTTTGAAAACACATAATGATGTGATTACGTTAAATGGGCAAGACATGGTGGTAGGCTATAATTCGCCAGCGTGGAATTTGGCCACGTTAGCGAAACCTTTTACGTGGGGCTACGTGCTGCTAGGTAAAGAATATGGCTTATCTTGGTATTGGAATCTTAAATTAATTGGCTTAATTTTATTCTCTTTTGAAATTGGCTTGATCGTCACACGGCGGAATAAATATTTAGCTTTGTTAGCAAGTGTTTGGATTCCGTTTTCTTCGGCCCTTCAATGGTGGTTTGTCTCGCCAGTCGGAGATTTAGTATTTTTTGGCTTAGGTTTTTTAGTGGGAATTTATAATTATTTCTATTATCATAGTAGTGTTCGACGTCGCGTTATTTGTGCGATAACGGCTGTTATTATGGCCTCAGGATTTGTTTTAGTGATTTATCCTGCGCTACAAGTACCACTTGGTTATTTGATTTTATTATTTTTGATTTTATTCTTTTTAGAATTTCGTAAAAAAATTAAGTTGGATAAGTGGGATGGGGTCCTGATAGGTGGGGCACTCTTGATGACGGCGATTATTGTTGGCGGCTCGCTATATGGCTCGTTGGATTCCTTAAAAGCAGTAATGGATACCGCTTATCCAGGAAAACGGGTGAGTTTAGGTGGCGATATGCCCAAACGTGATATTTTGTTATTTTTAACAAACTGGAAAATGCCGTTTCAAGATGTTCCGTATTCCAATAATTCGGAAATCAGTAGTTTTTATCAATTATTTTTTGTTATTTTGCCGCTCTCACCATTTATTTTTTATAAAAAAATCAAAGAAAACATTTACGGTTTTGTCTTATTCGTGTATTGTTTATTTAACTTAGTTTGGATGAGCGTTCAATTTCCAACAATTTTTGCTAAGGTCACATTGTGGTCTTATGTGCCAGAACAACGGGCGATGTTATCCTTTGGGTTTGCCGCTGTGTTGTTGAGTTTATGGTTCATCGATTATTTATGGAATCGTCAAGCAAAAATTCCGATGATGGGCTGGTTAGGAGCGCTAGGATTAAATGTTGTTCTGTATTTCTTTGTTTTATATACGGGTAATTTACGGTTATATGTTACACGAATGGACATCATCGGTGTCTTGGTTGTCGCTACCGTTTTAATTGTTGCTTTATTTAAACGTTGGCGCACGTTATTTGTCCTTGTCTTATTAGGGATCATTATGGTTTCTGGTGCCTTTGTTAATCCAATTTCTCGAGGTGTTTCTGCTGTCTATGGAAAAAAATTAGCAGTAGAAGTGGAAGAAATTAACAAAAAAGACCCCAACCAATTGTGGGTGGGCGAACGCTTGATGTATGGTTATTTGCCAATGTTAGGCGTGCATACATTTAACGGTGTTGCTTTTACACCTGACTTAGAGGCTTGGAAACCATTAGATCCAAAAGGAAAAGACACATTTATTTATAATCGCTATGCGCATATCAATGTTGAAGTAGGAAATCAGACACCTGTTTTAGAGTTGATGCAAAAAGATGCGATTATTGCTCGTTTATCTCCAGAAAAATTAAAAGAATATGGGATTAAATATGCGGTCGTTTATAAACCATTAGAACCGTTAGACACACCAACGATTCATTTTGAAAAATTATATGGACCTGATCAGAATGGGGCATATATTTATCGAATAAACGACTAGTGATTCATTCATGGAATGAGGTTTGAATATGGGAAAAGTATTGAATAGAATCGGTCGACTTATTTTATTATTAACAATGATCGGCTCGTATACGATGTGGGTCGTAGGAATTGACGCGCCAGTCACAAAATATATGTATGCCAATAGTTCAATTTTATTATTAATAGCAGTAATACTTGTACTGCTATTAAATTGTACGAAATTAAAATTTATTGACTGGCTGACCGTAGCGCTGGCACTAGCCACCTGGCTCTTGTTTCACTTTACGGAATCAATCCGTCATAGCACAATGCAAACAGATACAATGATTCCTTTAATTATTTTGTTGGTTCTTTGTTTTAAAGTTTGTGTCTTTGATCGTTTGGATCAAACGCTTTTATTAATTGTCTCTTTAGTTGCTTTGAGTGCGACTTTGTATCGGATGTCCGTGGAGTTGCCTCAGTTGATTCCAGCAGACGAAATTTTTAAAGAATCAAATAAACTAGAAAGTATTTGGATTAATACCAATACGATTGGTGCAACGTTGATGTTTTCAACGATGATGGCCAGCAGTTTGATCAAAGCATATAGAAATAAAGTTTTTAACCTGCTACTTTTACCTGTATACATTGGTGGTGTTTTAGGTACATGGGTCAGTCAATCAAAAACCTCTTTTGCCATTTTAGTTGGTTTTATTCTGGTGGATAATCTTTTACCAAAACGTTTCTTGCAACGTTCGAAAGTTTGGCTGTTTGGTTTTGTCGGAGTAGCTGCATTGGGACCGTTGTTATTTTACTTATGTGCGGAAACAGATACTGTTGATTTATTTACAGGAAGAGAACGAATTTGGCATGAGTTTTTTGCTAAATGGTTATCTGATCCTCAACATATTAAAGTCGGTATGGAGCCTTTTGTGGCCTCATGGAAACCGCTGGGGACACATAATGCTTTTCTATTTACGTTAAGTAACTTTGGTGTCATTGGCTATCTGATTTTATTTGGTTTTTTAGGCAGTATGATTTTATTGATTGGTTTCCGCAAAAAAACATTGGATCGTTTGCAAGTTAGTTTACTTTTAGGCTTCCTTTTAATCTGGATTCATTCATTTATGGAAGATATTTTATTAGCGCCTCATTGGATGCCGATTGTTTATAGTTTCCTTGGGCTAGCCTTCTACTTCCGGCCAGAGAAAAAACGAGGAAGACATGAAAGACCAACGATACCTAAAAGAAGAAAACGAGTGAAACAAACAAGTCCTGTTAGCAATGAAGAGGCACCTGTTGACGAAGAGGGCTGGGACCATTCTGAAGAATTAAGTCGTGTCCAAAGACATCGCAGATAATTTTCATCCTATAGAACTTTCTTGTCCGCTGACATTATGGTAATATAGGGGTTGCATGTTATTACAAATAATGTAATTACTGGAAGTGAAGAGAGGAAGTTTTTAATGACATCAAAAAGTGAATGGAGTAATGCAAGACGAATTGTAATTATTTTAGCAGACGTTTTGCTCTATAATTTATCAATCATCTTAGGGTTTATGGTGAAATTTGGCCGAGAAATTCCTTCATTTAACTTTGTGGCTTATGAAAAATCTGCAATTTACATTTCAATCTTTTTTATCTTTTTGAATTTGTTGTTAGGTGCGTATATTTTTTATAATCGCAAAATTAGTGACATCATTTTTGTCACGGTGATTGGTCAAATTTTAATGACTTTAACGATTATGATTGTGACATTTGCCGGACGTTGGTTTACGTTCCCGCGTTCTGTTTTAGGATATTCCTTTATAATCGGAATTATTGTTCTAAGTCTTTGGAGAATTCTTGTTTATTATCTTTACTTAAAGGTCAGCAATGAGCGAAAAGTTGTTTTACTAGGTAAAGAAAATCAAGTCATGCGGTCAATTCAAAACTTTATGTCTGATAAAAATAACAAGCATAAAGTAACGAGCGTTGTTGTCAGCAATTACTATGAAAACTTAAAAAAAATTATCGATGAAATCGATATTGTTTATATTTCAAGTAATGTTGATGAGAACGAAAAAGTAAAATTGTATCAATTAATTGTCAAACACAAGAAAAAAATCTTTTTAGATACAAGTTTTGAAAATCTAATTATGTTAAAACCAAACATGATGAACTTTGAAGATGAAAGTATTATCGAAGTCTCAAATTTTGAAATTCAACCAGAAGAGAATTTTATTAAACGTTTATTCGATATTTTAGTCTCTGTTTGCCTATTTGTGATTACCTCCCCCTTAATGCTTATTGCAGCAATTTTAGTCAAAGCAACCTCACCGGGACCAGTGATTTACAAACAAACTCGGATTACATTAGATCAACGTGAGTTCTCGATTTTAAAATTTAGAACGATGTCGGCAACAGCGGAAGCAAAATCAGGCCCAGTCTTATCTACAAGTAACGACAGTCGCGTCACTACAGTTGGTAAATACTTGCGCGCTTTACGTATTGATGAATTGCCACAACTAATCAATGTTATTCGCGGGGATATGTCCATTGTCGGACCACGTCCTGAACGACCATTCTTTGTTAATCAATTTAATCAGGAAAACCCGAATTACTATTTACGTCACAATGTACGTGCGGGGATTACTGGCTATGCCCAAGTTTATGGGAAGTATGCTTCTGACTACAATAGTAAATTGAACTTTGATTTACTGTACATCAAGAATTATTCATTACTGTTGGATATGAAAATTTTGCTTCAAACCATCAAAATTCTCTTTGATAAAGTATCATCAAGAGGATTGGATGAGTCTGAAGAACGTGAAACGATTACTTGTTCTTATTTAAAAGAACGAAATATAAAGTTATTGAAATGAGGATTTTATTGTGGAGACTGTGCCTATAAGTATTCTAATGTCAATTTACAAAAATGAAAAACCAGAGTATTTAATTGACACAATGGAGAGTATTTTAAGACAAACTATTCAACCTGAAGAAATTTTTTTAGTAAAAGATGGCCCTTTAACGTTAGAACTAGATGAAGTTATTGATGAATATAAACGAAAATTAGGCAATCAACTAAGTCTTTACTCGTTATCAGAAAATAAAGGATTAGGTATAGCGTTGGCAGAGGGAGTTTTAAATTGCCGAAATGAGTTAATTGCAAGAATGGACACAGACGATATTATGGTAGAGGACAGATTGGAAGTTCAGTATAAATTATTTAAAGAAAACCCAAGTTTAGCGATTGTTGGTGGTAATATTATAGAATTTGAGGGGAATGTTACCAATATTTTGGGAAGACGTATAGTACCACAAAGTAACGAGGAAATTCGCCGCTTTTCGAAAAGAAGAAATCCCTTTAATCATATGACAGTTATGTATAAAAAAGAGGATATTATTCAGGTTGGTAACTATAAACCTTTGAAGGGGTTTGAAGATTATTATCTTTGGATAAGGCTGTTGAAACAAGATAAAAAAGCGGCAAATATAAATAAGATTTTGGTTTATGCTAGAGGCGGAAAAGATATGTATTCTAGGCGTGGCGGGATTAAATACCTAGTACCAGGATTAAAAGCGCGTAAAGTAATATATCGGGAAGGTTTAGGATCTTTTTCTGATTTTATATTTGTTTCTGCAGTACATTCAATTATTAGTTTACTTCCTAATGGTATACGTGGAGTGATTTATCAAAAAAGGTTGAGAAATAAATAATATTCAAGGAGAGAATAATGAAAAAAATTTTATTACTGTTGTTACTTCCTATTTGTTTTTGGAGCCAAACGGTTTTTGCTTCAGATAAGCTTCAGGATTCATTACCTATAGAAAATCATAAAATGGGAGATTTTATTTATTCAACGTCAAGTTTATCTAATCAAATTTTATTTAGAGCAATGAACCAATTATCGCCAGTTGATGTAAATGCTGGCGATAAAAACACTCCAGGTCAAGATTTTATTGATGTTTCATACTGGAATGGATACATATCTACTACTCAATACTCTATGATGAAAAACCAATATGGTATTAAAGGTGTTGTAGTGAAGTTAACAGAAGGCACGTACTATATAAATCCATACGCAGAAAGTCAAATTAGAAATGCCCAAAGTGCAGGCCTAGTAGTTTCTGTGTATCATTTTAGTAGATATACGACTTCTGAGGAAGCAATTCAAGAAGCAAATTATTTCGTAAATTATATGAAAAAATTGAAACTGAACTCAAGTACTATTACAGTTAACGATGCTGAAGCAACGGAATTATTGCAGGGGGATGTAACTGAAAATAGTAAATCTTTTATAAATCAAGTTAAAGCACATGGATACAATTATTCACTTTTATATACAGGGAAAAATTGGTTAAATAGTGGTTATATTGATCCTAACCAATTTGGATATAAAAATATTTGGGTTGCTCAGTATCCCTTCTATCCCGCTGCAGATTCAATTTGGAATCAAGAATATGGGGCTTGGCAATGGAGCTCGCAGTTTTATTTTCCAGGTATTGCTCATCCTTTTGATATTTCTATGAGCTTTACTGACTATTTTGTGAAATCGCTGAGCGGTTATGATATCATTACAGAAGAGAAATCATTAATTAAGGACGGAAATATTTTATCTACTCCTTTTGATGAATATGGTAATAGACCATGGGGGACAGAAGGTTATCAAAAATTAGGAGCTGTAACTCAGTTTTTAAACAAAGACATAAAAGTTAAAAAAGAAGTGGTAACGACATCTAACAATAAGTATTATCAGTTTGAAGCTGATGGAAATAATTATTGGACTGACTACAGAAATATCAAACTATTTGATCAAATCGTTTCAGAAAAGCAAATAGATGCAGATGGGACTATCCAATATTTCGAGTATTCAGAGTATGGAAGCGTCCCATGGGGAACACGAGGTTATAAGCGAGTAGGTCTCCTAAAAGAATATGAAGGTCAGACAGTGAAAGTAACCAAAGAAGTGACAACTTCAGGGAACAATACGTACTATGAATTTGAGCTGAATGGACAGAAGTATTATGGAGATGTCCGTAACTTTAAGTTGAAACAATACGATCAAGTCGTTTCAGAAAAGCCAATAGATGCAGATGGGACTATCCAATATTTCGAGTATTCAGAGTATGGAAGCGTCCCATGGGGAACACGAGGTTATAAGCGAGTGGGTCTCCTAAAAGAATATGAAGGTCAGGCAGTGAAAATAACCAAAGAAGTGACAACTTCAGGGAACAATACGTACTATGAATTTGAGCTGAATGGACAGAAGTATTATGGAGATGTCCGTAACTTTAAGTTGAAACAATACGATCAAATCGTTTCAGAAAAGCCAATAGACGTAGATGGGACTATCCAATATTTTGAGTATTCAGAGTATGGAAGCGTCCCATGGGGAACACGAGGTTATAAGCGAGTGGGCCTCCTAAAAGAATATGAAGGTCAGACAGTGAAAATAACCAAAGAAGTGACAACTTCAGGGAACAATACGTACTATGAATTTGAGCTGAATGGACAGAAGTATTATGGAGATGTCCGTAACTTTAAGTTGAAACAATACGATCAAATCGTTTCAGAAAAGCCAATAGACGTAGATGGGACTATCCAATATTTTGAGTATTCAGAGTATGGAAGCGTCCCATGGGGAACACGAGGTTATAAGCGAGTGGGTCTCCTAAAAGAATATGAAGGTCAGGCAGTGAAAATAACCAAAGAAGTGACAACTTCAGGGAACAATACGTACTATGAATTTGAGCTGAATGGACAGAAGTATTATGGAGATGTCCGTAACTTTAAGTTGAAACAATACGATCAAATCGTTTCAGAAAAGCCAATAGACGTAGATGGGACTATCCAATATTTTGAGTATTCAGAGTATGGAAGCGTCCCATGGGGAACACGAGGTTATAAGCGAGTGGGCCTCCTAAAAGAATATGAAGGTCAGACAGTGAAAATAACCAAAGAAGTGACAACTTCAGGGAACAATACGTACTATGAATTTGAGCTGAATGGACAGACGTATTATGGAGATGTCCGTAACTTTAAGTTGAAACAATACGATCAAATCGTTTCAGAAAAGCCAATAGACGTAGATGGGACTATCCAATATTTTGAGTATTCAGAGTATGGAAGCGTCCCATGGGGAACACGAGGTTATAAGCGAGTGGGCCTCCTAAAAGAATATGAAGGTCAGACAGTGAAAATAACCAAAGAAGTGACAACTTCAGGGAACAATACGTACTATGAATTTGAGCTGAATGGACAGACGTATTATGGAGATGTCCGTAACTTTAAGTTGAAACAATACGATCAAATCGTTTCAGAAAAGCCAATAGACGTAGATGGGACTATCCAATATTTTGAGTATTCAGAGTATGGAAGCGTCCCATGGGGAACACGAGGTTATAAGCGAGTGGGCCTTTTAAAAGAATATGAAGGTCAGACAGTGAAAATAACCAAAGAAGTGACAACTTCAGGGAACAATACGTACTATGAATTTGAATTGAACGGTCAGAAGTATTATGGAGATGTTCGCAACTTTAAGTTGAAACAATAGTAAAAAAGGTGTACGTAAAAGTTTATGTACACCTTTTTAATTAAAATCGTTATTTTTTTGACTTTCTAGTATAGAAAAGTGTATTATAAAATGAATTAGTTTAAAAGAAATGAGTTAGGAGATAAGATGAAATTAGTCAGTGTAGTCATACCCGTATACAATGTAGAAAAATATGTAGAAAAATGTTTAGACTCAGTTATTAATCAAACCTATCAAGCTTTAGAAATTATTATTGTTAATGATGGATCTACTGATAATTCTTTAAGTATTTGTCAAAAAAAGAAACTATCAGATTCCAGAATAAAATTAATTAACAAGGAGAACGGAGGACTCTCTTCTGCTAGAAACGCTGGGATTGAATGTGCACAAGGTGAATTTATCTGTTTTGTCGATAGTGATGACTGGATTGAATTAGATTATATTGAAGTGTTATTGAACGGCATGGAAAACACGAATGTGGATATATCGGTTATTCAGATGATTAAAGTAAAGGATTTTAATAAAATTGAATTTCAAAGTGAAAGTCAAAGTGAGTGGGACATATTTGAACGAAAAACTGCAATGAAAGAACTATTTTCGAGCAACTTAATTGGTTATTCGGCAAACAATAAGTTATATAGAATTAGTTTGTTTAAAAGCATAAGATACCCAGAAGGAATGTTGATGGAAGATAAAGGAACTACGTATCGTTTAATTGATAGTTCAACCAAAGTCGCTGTTAATGGTTCTACTAAGTATCACTATTATTTACGAGATAATAGTATTTTAAGAACAAATTTTAATCAAAAAAATTTTGATTCTTTTATTATCCATGAAGAAATTTTAAATTTTATGGATGAACATTATCCTAGTATAAGTCCTAAAGTAAAGTCTAGATATGTCTATGAAGCAATTAGAATGATGATGAGAATGATTGAAAGTAATTATACCTCAAAATTAGATTATACTAAATGTATGGATATTGTAGAAAAATATCAAAGTGAAGTACTAAATGATAATAAGATATCTGTTAAGCTTAAATTAATCACAAAACTATTAGTTAAGTTTCCTAGTTTACCAAGTCGCATCTCTAAGAATAAATTAATCGCTAAAATATTTAAAAAAATGGAAGGAATTAACCGATGATAATAAAGATAAAAAAATTTCTTTCACGCTATATTTATCCTGTGTTTTTTTTAATGTTGCCTATTCAAAATAAAAAAATATTTTTTTCTAGTTTTGGTGGGAGAAACTATTCAGGTAATCCGCGAAGAATATCTGAAGAGCTTTATAAATTGAATCCTAAACTAAAGTATATATGGTGCATTAATAAAGATGTTTCTGTTCAAAACCTGCCACCATATATAAAACGTGTTGACAATAATTCGCTTTTGGCTACTTTTCATCTATATACAAGTAAAGTTTGGATTGATGACTCAAGAAAAACAATTTTTTTTAAAAAACGTAAAAATCAGATTTACTTTCAAACATGGCATGGAACTCCCTTGAAAAAAATAGAGTTTGATGCCGTGGATAAACTCCCAAATAGTTATTTAAACTATGCTCTAAAAGATTCAGAAAGCTTAGACTATCTACTTTCTGGTAATAAGTATAGTAGTGATATCTATGCTTCTGCTTTTAGAATAGATGAAAATAAAATTGCTAATGTTGGAACGCCGAGAAATGATCAATTATGCCTAAAAATTGATAAAGAAGTTTCGTTGTTTGAAAAAGAAACTATTAAGTTGCTATTTGCACCAACTTTTAGAAATAATAAAGCTGATAATGGTCAAAAGCAACTAGATATTTTAGGTATTCCGTACCTAGTTAAATATTTTGAATCACTCAATAAAAAAGTAGAAATTTATTTGAAATTTCATCCTAATGTAAATCAAAGCCTAATTAAGAAGGTAGAAATACGAGATTTGATAAAAAAATATTCAGTTCACTTAATCGATAATAATGTAAGTTCAGAAGATACGTTTCTTGATATGGATTTACTGATTACCGACTACTCGTCTATTTTCTTTGATTTTGCATTATTAAATAAGCCAATTATTCTTTTAAACTATGATGAAGATGAGTATAAGAAGGAAAGAGGATTTTATATTGATTTAGATTATTTACCTTTGCCGAAAGCAAAAAGTTACCAAGAAATTTTGGCTATTTTCGAACATGATAGAGAAACGTTGATAGAAGGTCCTAAAATGTTACTGAAAAAAATAGGTAATTTTGAAACTGGAAAAGCAACAAATTTTGTCACTGAAAAAATATTAGAAAATATTGAGAGATGATAGAAAAATATGAAAAAATTCATTAGTGATGTTTTGTTTAATGCAACTTACCAAGTATTATTAATTATACTGCCAATTATAACAATGCCTATACTTAGTCGGCGGCTGGGAACAGAAGGATTAGGGATATACAGTTATGTATTCTCTATCGCTCAGTTTTTAATGATCTTGATATCAGTTGGGATGAATCCCCTTAGAATTAGAAGAATAGCACAAAATAAATTTAATAAAGATGAATTAAATAAAGAATTTTGGAATCTTTTTATCATGCAAGCATTAATTGGATTAGTGATCACAACTATATATTTTTTCGCAATTTTTTTATTTAAAATTGAGTATAAAGAATTATATTATATACAATTAATTTTTTTAATAGGTACAACCTTTGATATTGCTTGGTTTTTTCAAGGTATTGAACAATTTGCTCAGGTAGTTATTAGAAATGTGATCATAAAATTGTTATCAGTATTGTTGATTATCTTGTTAGTGAAAAACGATAAAGATTTACCTTTGTATGTTTTAATTACATCTGCATCTACTGTAGTTGGAAGTTTAATTTTTTGGCTGAGTCTAAAAAATAAAATTTCTACACCTAACTTTTCTATGCCTATTTTTAAATCTTTATGGAAACCTAGTTTGATTATCCTTTTGCCACAAGTGTTTATGCAAGTTTATACAACTTTGGATAAAACGGTAGTGGGATCTTTAACTACCAATACAGAGCTTTCTTACTATGATCAGTCTCAAAAAATTGCAAGAATTCTACTAACATTACTCTCATCTTTAACTATTGTTATGTTACCTAAAATGACTGGAGCTATCAAAAATGGGGATAATGATAAGGTATATATGTATACTAAAAAGGCATTTAATTATACGTTGACTTTTTCATTAATTTTGTTTTCTATTATTTTTGCTAATACGAAAGAGTTTGTTGTATGGTTTTTTGGACCTAAATTTGTTCCTATGACCACAAATATGATGATTGTCTCATTTATTATTATATTAAATCCGATTGGAGGGATTTTCTCTAATCAGTTTGCTTTGGCTATGGAAAAAGACAAAGAATATGGAATCCCATTAATAATTGGTTCAATTGTTAGTTTACTTGGCAATTATATTCTTGTTCCAATTTATAATGCATTAGGTGCGACTATTGTACTAGTTTTTGTAGAACTCATCGTTTGCATATTAAGAATAGTATTGATTAAAGATTTTATTAATTTACAATTTTTAATTACCAAACAGATACTTATTGAATTGGGCTTAACAATAGCAATTACAATTACTGGGCTTCTATTACCTTCAATTTTTGCTAATTCTTTTTTTAACATTGCATATAAATCAATGGTCATGTTATTATTGTTTGGTATCATATTATTTACGACTAAAAGTGAAGTTGTGTTAGATGTAAAAAAAATACTAAAAGGAACTAAAAATTAATGAAAAAACATGTTTACTTAATCATGGCGCATGACAATTTCGATATGTTAAGCTTATTGTTAAAAGAGTTAGATGATATTAGAAATGATATTGTAATTCATATTGATAAAAAATCTAGTAATGTTAATATAGCTGATTTAAAAACACATTGTCAGTATTCGGAAGTTTCTTTTATTGAAAGTATTTCTGTAACATGGGGGGCTTATTCACAAATTGAATGTGAACTGGCATTACTTAAAGCTGCTGTGAAAAGAAATTATAATTATTATCATTTGATTTCTGGGCTTGATTTTCCTCTTAAAAGTCAAGATTATATTCATGAATTTTTTGATAAAAATGATGGAAAAGAATATATACAATTTCAGCAGCCAAAAATTAAACAAAGAAATTTAGAGCGTGTTATGTATTACTACCCATTTCAAGAAAAAGTTGGTAAGAAAAAAAATTTTTTATGGTTTTTAGGTAAACTGTATAAAATTATTCAAAAATTTTTAAATAGTAATAGAATAAAATCAGATAAATATACATTTCAAATGGGGGCAAATTGGTTTAGCATAACTAACGATTTGGCCAAATATGTGTTAGAGCAGGAAAAGTTTATTAATGATTATTTTAAAGATACGATTAACGGAGATGAATTATTTCTACAAACGATTGTTTATAACTCTAAATTTTTAGAAAAAGTAAATACACCTAATTTTGATAATTCTTGTCATTCAAATATGCGTTATGTAGTATGGGAAAATGATACACCAAAATATTTTTGTGACAGCGATTATGATATGCTGATTAACAGAGAAGAATTATTTGCTAGAAAATTTAATGTATCATATTCTGGTCAGTTAGTAAATAAATTAAAAAATGCGAAAGAGAGGAGATATAAATGAGAAAGATAATAACATATGGTACCTTCGATTTGTTACATTATGGACATATTAATCTTTTAAGAAGAGCGAAAGAAAGAGGAGACTATTTAATCGTTGGACTATCTACAGATGAATTCAATTGGGATGAAAAAGGAAAGAAAACCTATTTTTCTTTTGATAAGAGGAAAAAATTATTAGAAGCTATCAGATATGTAGATTTAGTTATTCCGGAAAATAGCTGGCAACAAAAGATTCAAGATATTAAAGAATTTCATGTCGCTGAATTTGTGATAGGTGATGATTGGTCAGGGAAATTTGACTTTATCGCTAATGAAACTAATGCGGAGGTTATTTATTTACCAAGAACACCTGAAATATCAACAACTCAGATAAAAAAAGATTTAGAAAATAAAACATTTTAAGTTTTTAGGTATCATAATATTTGTATTTAAAGCGTAAATTTGTATGAGGAAGTGGATAACTAGATGCTAAAACCAAATAGCACACTAAAGAATATAAAAGGAATATATATCTTATATTTTGAGCTGATATTAATTTTTCGTACAATCGGTCCATTAATATTAATGCCCAACTTGTTGGATAAACTATTCTTTGTATCATCTGGTCTTATAGGATTAACAATTATTTTTATTGATGCAATTGATTCTATTAAAAAGAGTAATCAAAAAAAATTTGACATATGGCTCATATTATTTATTGCTATTATGTTGATATCTAGTTTAGTCAATATAAAGTATGGATTGGCTGGTAATTTAAAATTAATTATGTGGCAAGCTATATACTTTTTTGTAATATTTCAATATGGCAAAGATTATGGTAAAAAAGATAAGATTTTTGATTATTTTTTTGTTATATTAATAATCTTCTGGTTCTTTTCTGCTATTATTTCTTTATGGATGTTTTTTACGCAATTTGGCGTTAAAATTCCTATGGATAACCGTTATTATCCATTACGTATGGGATTTCTAGGAAATAGACTTTTCGGAGTGTTTCCAGACCCCAATTTTGGAGCTACTATATCCGTTGTTGTAATTTTACTTTCTGTTTATTATATTAAAACAAATTCTAATAGAACGTTTACTTTATTTAATAGCCTTAATATCTTGTTACAGTTAATGTTTATATCGCTATCAGGGTCTAGAACTGCATTAATTGTGTTATTAACAGTAACTGCTGTAGGTATGTTTTTTGTTAGCTATCATAGCAAAAAGATAGATTCTCAGAAATTATTTTTACGTTGGATTCTATCTATAATTAGTTCGCTCCTCACTATTGCGGTCTTGTACTTGATAATTGATGCTCTTAAAACAGGTTTATCATATATTCCAAGCCTTTTGCAAATGAAAGAAGCCTCGCTTCCTACGATTGATACTAAGAATAATTTGAATAAAGTAAACTTAGACAGACCAGATGTTTCTAATGGCGGTGATATATCTAATTTACGATTTTCTCTTTGGAGTAGTGCTGTTGAGATATTTAAATCAAGTTGGTTAGTAGGAGCTTCAGCTGCTAATTATATTCCATATGCACATGATGTTTTACCAGATTCATTTATAGGGCAAAATACATTAACAACACATAATTTTGTGTTCTTAATCATGGCTTCTACAGGAGCTTCTGGATTATTAGTTTTCTTTATATTCTATGTAAATAAAATATACATTTCTTTAAAATATTTATTTGGTAAAAGTAGTTTGATGCAAGATATGAATTTTTACGTAATACTTAGTGTTTTAGCTATTACAATATCAGCATTGTTTATTACCGAGCTAGTGTTAGTGAGTACAATTGGTGCTGTTGTGATTTGGTTCTTTTTGGGTAAAATTACATCTTTAGAAAATAAAGATTCTTTGTCAAAATAATGTTGGCAAAGAAAAATTATAGAATAGAGTCTCGTCCAGAGGAGAAAATTCTCTGGGCTTTTTTCATTTGGTTCGTATTTCGTGTGTATACTTGATAGAAGACAATTGGCAATTTGAAATTATAAAAGTTACAAAACATAGGAATTTCATTTAAACTGTTGTTTCCTCAATTGCAGATATGTTTTGAATTTTGTGACTTCATTAAGAAACAATCGAGTGTTTGTAATCCCATAGCGAATGATAATTAAATGATTTGTGCAATGTTAAAGTAAGTGGAGTATGTTGATTTTCCTATATAAATGGTGCATTTAGTTTACAAGTAAAAAATAAACATTTAGTTATACTAATTTTTCAACAAAACTATTAAAAAGTAGATATGCCCAGTTATTTATGAATTTCCTTTGCGAACAATAATTACTAGAAAGTACCAGGTTATTAAATTTTAACTTATTAATATAAATTTTCTATTTATTAATGGAAATATATCGAGTTTTAAAACTTGATATTTCATGATAATCTTGTATTGCAAACAATAAGTGTTTAGGTTATCATTTGTTATGTTAATATAGAGTTAATAACTATTTAAGGGGTTAATTAAATGAAGTCATTTCTAATCACAGGCGGTGCCGGCTTTATCGGCTCAACCTTAGCAAATTATTATAGTAAAGACAATCAAGTTGTGGTCATTGATGATTTATCAATGGGCCAAACTGAAAATTTAAACGCATCTGAAAATATTACGTTCATTGAAGGTAGCGTGACTGATCAACAATTAATGGAAAAAGTACTACAAGAGTATCAGTTCGATTACATTTTTCACTTAGCAGCGATTGCTAGTGTAGCAGACTCAGTAGCACGTCCAGTGGAAACACACCGAGTGAATTTTGAGAGTGTGTTACAATTACTGGAATTAATTCGGAAATACCAGAAAGATTTAAAACGTTTGGTGTTTGCTTCTTCTGCAGCTGTTTATGGCGATGAGCCAACTTTACCAAAACAGGAAGAATCAGTAATTCGTCCGTTAACGCCTTATGCTGTGGATAAATTTGCTTCTGAAAAATATGTGTTAAACTATTGTCATTTATATGATGTTCCAACAAGCGCTGTTCGCTTCTTTAACGTTTATGGGCCAAACCAAAATCCTAATTCGCCTTATTCTGGCGTTATTTCGATTGTGATGGACTCTTACAAACGCTTATTAGCCAATCAAGAAGTGACATTCAATATCTTTGGCGATGGAAAACAATCTCGTGATTTTGTCTTTGTTGAGGACGTGGTTCAAGCATTGAATCTTGTCGCTCATTCTGACCAATCACTTGGGGAAGTGTATAATGTCGGGACTGGGAAAGCAACCGATTTAAATGAGTTAATTTCTTCTTTAAATGATATTATGAAAGTCACTTTGCCAGTTGAATACAAAGAAGCGCGAGCAGGTGACATCAAAGATTCCTTAGCGGATATATCTAAATTACGTGCCATTGGTTATGAACCGAAATATAGTATTCAATCCGGTTTGGATAAATATGTTAAGTATGAATTAAAAGAATAAATAAAACTTCTTGAGAGCTGATAGTTCTCAAGAAGTTTTCAGGTAATTTATACGAAGTAGTCATAGATAAAAAAAGTTTAATATGGTATGCTAAAATTTGTATGCAAGTATTAAATTTGGGGGATTTAACCTGTGAAAAAGAAAATTTTAATTTCTATACCCGCGTATAATGAAGCAAATAATATACGTCCTCTATATAAAAAATTAAATGAAACTTTAGAAGAAAAAAGAGATGAAGTTGATTTTGAAATATTATTTATTAATGATGGAAGCAAAGATAACACTGTGAGTGAAGTTTTATCATTAATTGAACAAACGGATAATGTTTCTTTAATTGATTTGTCTAGAAATTATGGAAAAGAGATAGCAATGAGTGCGGGATTTGATTATTCTACACATGATGCTGTTATTACAATGGATGCTGATTTACAACATCCGCCAGCTACAATTATTGATATGATTGATCTTTGGCAGCAAGGTTATGAAGATGTCTATGCTAAAAGAAATCAACGCAAAGGGGAGTCATGGTTAAAAAAAACATCCTCTAAATGGTTTTATAAAGTATTAGGAAAACTAGCCAATACGCCTGTTTTACCAGATGCAGGAGATTACCGATTACTTGATCGTAAGGTAGTAGAGGCGCTGAAGCAAATGAGAGAATCCCAACGTTATACGAAGGGGTTATATAATTGGGTAGGCTTCAAAAAGGTTGCGATTGAATTTGATGCGGATGAGAGACTACACGGTGAAACAAAATGGAGTTTTGGCGCATTATTGAAATTGGCAATTGAAGGAATTACTTCTTATACAACGGCTCCTTTAAAGATTTCAATGTATTTTGGCTTTTTAGTTTCTTTTGTTGCGTTTATTTACATGATATATGTATTAATTAAAACATTGATATTTGGGGCGGATACTTCAGGCTTCCCATCGCTGATGATTATGATGTTGTTTTTGGGTGGATGTCAATTGATTTCTGTAGGTATTTTAGGAGAGTATGTAGGACGTATTTTTTTGGAAACAAAAGACCGTCCATTATATTTTGTAGAAGATACACATTGTTCAAAAAATAGAAATAAGAATGGGGAAAATAGATGAAAATATTTAATAATAAAAAGACATTTTGGTGTTTAATTCTATTGGTCTATATAAGTTTTGTAATATTGAATTTTCTTACTCCCTTATTGGCAGATGACTTTAATTATATTTTCAAAACGGGGAATATATTTACTGTCTTTCATGACGAATATCTTCATTATTTGAGTACTAATGGACGTTCAGTTGCACATTTAATTGTAAGAACTTTGTTATTAATGCCAAAGTTTATTTTTAATATTGTAAATCCTATAGTTTTTCTTATAGTAAGTGGAATTATTTATAAGCTAACTAATTTTTCAAAACAGAAATTTAACACTATTCGTCTACTATTTATAGTGATGTTGATTGTTTTGTTTGTACCAAGATTCGGTGAAACAATTCTTTGGGAAACTGGTAGTATAAATTATTTGTGGACTTTTGGTATTATGCTAACATTTATTAGTATTTATCACTGGAAAATTATAAAAAATGTTTCACCTGTTATGAAATATGCTTCTTTTTTTATGTTTATATTTGGTCTTATAGCAGGCTGGTGTAATGAGAATACATCGGGTGGATTAATACTTTTGACTATTTCATATATTTTTATAGAGTGGAAAATAAATAATAAAAAAGTGTTAAATTGGATGAAATTTGGTTTATTAGGTGAATTTATTGGATTTCTTATTATGTTATCTTCTCCAGGGAATAAAATGCGCAGTACATTTTTTGAACGTTCTTCTTGGCCCGTTTTAAAAAAAGTTCTTGTGGGAATAGGAGATGTCTCGAATGCTCTGGTAGAACATTCGCTGATTTTATTTGTTCTAACAATTATTATGATTACTATTTGTATTACATTTTATAAAAATAGATATAATTATTTACTAGCTCTTGTTTATTTATTTGTTGGTACTGCAACTTGTTATTCATTAGCGTTGTCTCCTGCGGGGTTTGTTTGGGGAAGATCTTATTTTGGTGGAATTATGTATATCATAATAGCCTTGAACATGGTTATTCCAGACTTTAACTTAACAGGGATTGATAAAAAAATAGTAGACGCTACTTATTCAATTATATATTTATATGTAATGTTACTTACGGTATGGGCATTCTTGCCTGCTATTCCAGATATTTATCATTCCTATACAGAACAGAATAAAAGATATAGTTTTATCATATCTGAGAGAGAGAAAGGTAACAAAAATCCTGAAGTCCCATCGTTTGATATAAAAACAAGCACTTCTTATCCTGCTTATTCAACTAGGTTGTCTCATATGGGTGAAGATACTAATGCAAATCACCCCGTAGCAGATTATTTTCATGTGAATACAGTTAAAGCTATTCCCATGAAAGAATGGGAAGAAAAATATGGTAAATGGTAAGTATGTAAGTATTTAAAAGAAAAGCTTGAGACTTGGAACCGACCCAAGCAACTGAAAAAATAAAAAAGAACCACTTATTGAATTCAAAATCAAATGAATCCAATAGGTGGTTCTTTTTAACGGAAAAGCACGAATTTTATCCGATTGATATTAAAAAACGAGTATATGGATTAAAAAAGAGAACACTCCTGTAAAAATGATTACGAAAGAATTAGGTGTTAAAATTAAAACACAAAACGAAACGTGATGGCGTTGGTATCGTAATGGTCAGAATCATTAGTTATTAAGTCAACAAGTTAGGAAATAGCATGCTTATGAAAAGGTTCAGGAAATGAATCTGAAGAACAATAGCTTAAAATGAAAATAAATACCTAAAAACGCATATGGAAATGCTAAAAAGATACAAAGCATTGGAAAGGATGTAGAACCAGAAATATTTGTAGAATTAGTTAATATAATGAAAGTGAAATTAACCATTACTGCACGGATTAATCAAGAATACCAAGTGAATAAAAACACTATACAAAAAAATATGCAGAAATATTATTGAAGTTCACGTGTGAAAATGAATAAATGCAGTAAAGCGAAATAAACTTAGGTGGTTGTCGAAAACAAGTTAAACAGATAATTTCGTTAGATGACCTTTAAAGAAATTGATAACGGATATTGCTTATCCGTCTTTTGGTCAAAAATAATTGAATTTATCTTCTATTATGGATTTGTACAATGGTTAAATTATTGCTTATACAACTGGGGATAAGCAAGGTGCTTTATTTGTTCTAGATGCAATTAATCAACTGTTTCAAACAACAGACTGCCTGTTGCATAGTGGTTAAGAGTTTGTTTATACTATTTTCGACTACAAATCACAGATAAACTATTAAAATTCAGCAGTCTAGGAAAGTGCTTTTTTTGTTATTCAGATCTTTATACCAGTTCATTTTTTCCTAGGCTCTTTTTCTCTGTTTTTCCTATATTTGAACCCACTTCACTCCAATGGTACAATAAACAAGATTGGAGTGAGAGCATGACAGATATTATTGCACACCGAGGAAGTAAAGGCACCCATCCTGAAAATACGTGTATTGCTTTCAGAGAGGCTGTTCGTGTTGGTGCTGAAGGAATTGAATTAGACGTTCACTTATCTAAAGATGGTTATTTAATCGTTATGCACGATGAAACGGTGAATCGTACGACAGATGGTCATGGTGAAATCCAACAGTTAACATTAAACGAATTAAAACAACTAGATGCTGGAAGCTGGTTTCAGAAAAATCCTTCTGTTCAATGTGTTCCAACATTGGAAGATGTTTTAAATTGTCTTGAAGAAGAACAATTCAATGGTTTTTTGAATATTGAACTTAAAACGGATATTATCCATTATGAAGGAATTGAGAAAAAAGTTGTCCAACAAATGAATCAAAAAAACTGGCCGTTTCGTTATTTATATTCCAGTTTTTATTTTCCAAGTTTAGTTAAATTAAAAAAAGCTGATCCTAAGACAGAAATTGCCTTTATTTATGAATCTGCAGAGGATTTAAGTCAAGCGGGACCGGCATTCGCGCTTGTCGATAGTTTACATCCAAAAATGTCATGGGTGTTGGCTCATGAAAAAGAACTTATCACAATTGGCAAACCGCTGCGGCCGTGGACTGTTAACCGGATGGAAGAAATGGAAAATTGTTTTCAGCTAAAATTGGCAGGTGT
Source organism: Enterococcus sp. DIV1444a (assembly GCF_051712125.1). Lineage (NCBI taxonomy): Bacteria > Bacillati > Bacillota > Bacilli > Lactobacillales > Enterococcaceae > Enterococcus > Enterococcus sp. DIV1444a. The sequence continues at coordinate 1,852,380 of NZ_JBIOOG010000001.1, read as the reverse complement.
TCATACAGATTTTCCTGAAGAAGCAAAATTTGCTCGTCAAAATTGGCAAGAAGAAGGAGAAACATAATTGGAGAAAGTATTAGTTATTGTAGGACCCACTGCGGTGGGGAAAACAGCATTAAGTATTGCTTTAGCAAAAAAATTTAATGGTGAAATTATTAGCGGTGACTCCATGCAAGTTTATCGCTCGTTAGACATTGGCACCGCTAAAGTCACAGAAACAGAAAAAGAAGGGATTCCTCACTATTTAATTGATTGCCGTGAAGTCAGCGAAACATATTCTGCCGCTGATTTTCAGAAAGAGGGTCGTCAAAAAATCAAAGAAATTACTGAAAAAGGGAAACTACCAATTATCGTTGGAGGAACAGGGTTGTATATTCAATCACTTCTTTATGATTTTCAACTAGGAAGTCGTGAGATAGATGACTCGCCTGAAATTAGAGAAACGTACAATTTATTTGCGGAAGAAAAAGGGAATCAAGCTTTATGGCAGTTATTACAACAAAAGGATCCTCTAGCGGCTAACAGCATTCATTTTAATAATCGCAAAAAAGTGATTCGTGCGTTAGAGGTCTTTGATAAAACAGGTTATAGTATTTTGACCCCGAAGGAAAAACCAGCTCGTCTCTATGATTATTATTTATTAGGTTTGGAAACAGATCGCGCTTTATTATATGAACGCATTAATCAGCGGGTGGATCAAATGATGACAGAAGGGCTGTTGGAAGAAGCAAAACAGATGTTTCAGCAACCACATGCACAAGCAGCTCAAGGTATTGGCTATAAAGAATTTTTCCCATATTTTTCCGGGGAACAATCATTAGAGATCGCAGTTGAAACAGTCAAACAGCAATCGCGACGATATGCCAAACGTCAATTGACTTGGTTTAGAAATCGCATGGCTGCGCATTGGTGGGATTTGGTTCAGCAGCCAACTGATTTGCCCAAGTTGGAAAAAGAAGTAGCGCAATGGCTACAACAGAAGGAGAGTGAGTAGGCGATGACCACTCATGAAAAAGTGATTTTAGTAGGAGTTGAAACGGAAAAAAATTATCAGACATTTTCTGCATCAATGGAAGAGTTGGCTAATTTAACGGAAACCGCTAATGGAGAAGTGGTGTTTGTTTTAACGCAAAAACGACCACAAGTTGATCGACAAACCGTAATCGGTAAGGGGAAATTGGAAGAATTAATTCAATTCACAGATGCCTATGAAGCGGATGTTGTGATTTTTAATCATGAGCTCACACCTCGTCAAAATCAACTGTTATCTGAAGCGTTAGCTGTGCGAGTAATTGATCGTGTACAATTAATTTTGGATATCTTTGCTTTGCGTGCACGCTCCAAAGAAGGAAAGTTACAAGTTGAATTAGCGCAATTGGATTATTTATTGCCTCGCTTGGCTGGTCAAGGAAAACAGTTGTCCCGACTTGGCGGTGGAATTGGGACGCGTGGGCCTGGTGAAACGAAATTGGAGTCGGACCGCCGACACATTCGGAATAAAATCTTAGGTATCCGTCGTGAGTTAAAAGAAGTCACTGCTCATCGTGAACGAAGCCGCCAGAAAAGACAAAATTCAGAACTATTTCAAATTGGCTTGATTGGTTATACCAATGCTGGTAAATCAACCATTCTTAATATGTTAACAACAGCAGGTACTTATTCAGAGGATCAATTGTTTGCAACGTTAGATCCTTTAACCAAAAAATGGCAATTGCCTCAAGGCATGGAAGTTACTCTGACAGATACGGTCGGCTTCATTCAAGATTTACCGACACAGCTGATTGAAGCCTTTCAGTCGACATTGGAAGAAAGTCGAACGATGGATTTACTGCTTCATGTGGTGGATGCAAGTGCGCCAGATCGTTTACAACATGAACGCACAGTTCAAACATTAATTAAAGAATTAGCGTTGGAAAATATTCCATGCTTGACGGTTTATAATAAAAGAGATCAAGTGGACAGTAAAGAATTTGTCCCAACTTTATTTCCCAATGTGTTGATTTCAACTAAAATTCCTGAAGATAAAGAACGACTGGTTCAAGCTATTCGTGCTCAAATGATGGAATTACTAGCGCCTTATCAATTAGAAATTAGTCCAACTGATGGGCAACTATTAAGTGAACTTCGTCGGATGACGCTAATGATTTCAGAAGAATATGCTGAAAATGAAAATCGGTATATCGTGAAAGGCTTTGCGAAAAAAGAGTCTAAATGGTTGGCTGAATCCGAAAGCGAATAGAAAATGGTAAGTTGATTAGAAATGATTTGTTTTTACAAATCATTTCTATTTTTTTAGTTAACAGGAGAAAATCAGCCGTGAAAAGATGGAAAAGTCCATATTTATCAGGTTTTTTGTTTTATGTTAGAAAATCTAACATAAGTTCTTGACAATTTATCGTTCTATTGTTATTCTAAGAAATAACTAAGAGAGGAGGATGGAGATGAGAGAAAAAGAGTTACGCCGTTCCATGTCAGTTTTTCCAATTGGTACAGTCATGAAACTAACGGATTTGACCGCTCGACAAATTCGCTACTACGAAGAACAGGGCTTGATTCATCCAGAACGTAGTGAGGGCAACCGGCGCATGTATTCCTTAAATGATATTGATGTTTTGTTAGAAATTAAAGATTATTTATCTGATGGATTGAACATGGCAGGGATTAAGCGTGTGTATGAAATGAAATTAGAGGAACAAAAAAACACCGCCGAGGCGACTCGTCCGTTAACCGATGCAGATGTTCGTCAGATTTTATACGACGAAATTCTTTCGCAAGGAGGACTTACTCAGCAAAATCCGTTCCAATCGAATGTACCAAGGCTTTAACGTTTCAGCAGCCAATAAAAATGAAGGATGGGGATCAGACCGATGACAAGAAAAGCCAAAACGGCAGAAGAGATTAAACATATTGCAGAAGAAGAAAACGTACGTTTTTTACGACTAATGTTTACCGACATTATGGGGACAATTAAAAATGTTGAAGTTCCTGTGAGTCAGCTAGATAAAGTATTAGATAATAAAATGATGTTTGATGGGTCATCCATTGAAGGATTCGTTCGTATCGAAGAAAGTGACATGTATTTATACCCTGACCTATCTACATGGATGATTTTTCCGTGGGAAAGCGACCATGGAAAAGTTGCGCGCTTAATTTGTGATATTTACAATCCTGATGGTACCCCTTTTGCCGGAGATCCCCGCGGTAATTTAAAACGCGCCTTAGCAGATATGGAAGAATTAGGCTTTACTTCATTTAACTTAGGACCAGAACCAGAATTTTTCCTATTTAAATTAGATGAGAATGGTGAAATTACCACTGATTTGAATGATAAAGGTGGCTATTTTGATTTTGCGCCAACCGATTTAGGTGAAAATTGTCGCCGTGATATTGTTTTAGAGTTAGAAAGTTTAGGCTTTGAAGTGGAAGCTTCGCATCATGAAGTAGCACCTGGTCAACATGAAATTGACTTTAAATATGCTGATGTAGTTGATGCTTGTGACAATATTCAAACGTTCAAGCTAGTTGTGAAAACTATTGCGCGCAAACATGGCTTGCATGCAACATTTATGCCAAAACCTTTATTTGGGATTAATGGTTCTGGCATGCACTGCAATATGTCATTATTTAATGAAGAAGGTAATGTTTTTTATGACGAGTCAGGAGAGATGGGCTTAAGCCAAACTGCGTATCATTTCTTAGGCGGTTTGTTAAAACATGCCCGTGCCTATACTGCGGTATGTAACCCAACAGTGAACTCTTATAAACGCTTGGTACCAGGTTATGAAGCACCTGTTTATGTAGCTTGGAGCGGCAGAAATCGTTCACCACTCATTCGAGTTCCTGAGTCTCGTGGTTTATCGACTCGTTTAGAGTTACGTTCTGTCGATCCTTCAGCGAATCCGTATTTAACAATGGCAGTCTTATTACAAGCAGGTTTGGATGGTATTCGTAATGAACTTACGCCACCGCCAGCGGTTGATCGTAACATTTATGTGATGAATGAGGAAGAACGTCAACATGCACAAATTGAAGATTTGCCATCAACCTTACACAATGCCATCAAAGAATTACGTAAAGATCAAGTAATGATTGATGCATTAGGTCGTCACATTTTTGCCAATTTTGTAGAAGCAAAACGAATGGAATGGGCAGCCTTCCGTCAAACCGTTTCTGAATGGGAAAGAGAACAATATTTGGAGTTGTACTAAAAGCCGTTACTCTTAATAATCTTAATGTTTAGAAAGAGGGGGATAAGTCGAAACGCTTATCTCCCTCTTTCATTCTTTAGTTTGTGAACGAATAGATAATTTCTATTTCACAAAATAAAGTAATTTTAATTCAGTGAAATAGTTTATTTATAGGGGGTAAAGTGGTTTTTTCTCAATTTCTCTTTTATTTTTAAGCAAAAAAATTGACAAAATCTTTCATAATTTGTGAAATTCCGCTATAATAAACAAGAATATGCGTGCAACTATTCTATTTTTTAGATATAAAGGATGAGAAAAACATGCGGAAAATGAAAACAATGGATGGGAATGCTGCAGCAGCTTATATTTCCTACGCCTTTACAGAATTAGCAGCCATTTATCCAATAACACCAAGTTCAACAATGGCTGAGCTTGTTGATCAGTGGTCGGCCGAAGGTAAGAAAAATATCTTTGGTCAACCTGTGAAAGTAGTCGAAATGCAATCAGAAGCTGGTGCTGCCGGCGTGGTTCATGGCTCTTTAAAAACAGGCGCGCTTACCACGACCTATACGGCTTCACAAGGGTTACTTTTAATGATTCCTAATATGTACAAAATAGCTGGAGAACTATTACCATCTGTTTTTCATGTGGCGAGCCGAGCTTTAACTACGAATGCTTTAAATATTTTTGGTGATCAAGGAGACGTAATGGCCGCACGCCAAACAGGCTTTGCTATGTTGTCAGAAAGCAGTGTGCAAGAAGTGATGGATTTGGCACCAGTGGCTCACTTGGCTTCGATTGAAGCGAGTGTGCCATTTATGAACTTTTTTGATGGCTTTAGAACAAGTCATGAAATTCAAAAAGTGGCAGTTCTTGACTATGAAGAATTAGCACCCTTAGTAAATCAAGAAAAATTAGCCGAATTTCGTCGTCGGAGCATGAACCCGAATCACCCTTCCGTTAGTGGAATGAACCAAAATCCAGATATTCACTTTCAACAACGAGAAACAATAAATCCTTATTATGAAAAATTACCTGGTATTGTTCAAAAATATATGACAGAAATTAATCGATTACGGGGCACCAATTATGATTTGGTGACGTACTATGGCGCAGAAGATGCAGAAGAAGTGATCGTTACAATGGGTTCAGTTGCACAAACAATTGAACAGACGGTTGATTATTTACAACAACAAGGAAGAAAAGTCGGCTTCCTTAATATCCATCTCTATCGACCATTTCCAATTGAAACATTTCTCGAAAAAATACCACAATCAGTTAAAGCAATTGCTGTTTTGGATCGGACGAAAGAGCCTGGTGCTGGTGGCGAACCGTTATTATTGGATGTCCAAAGTGCGATGTATGAAGCGGACATTCGCCCAACAATTATTGGTGGGCGTTATGGTTTAGGTTCTAAAGATGTACTGCCAAATCAGATTGTTGCGGTTTTTGATGAATTGATGAAAGAACGTTCTGCCATGAAGAAGCGCTTTACAATTGGGATTGATGATGATTTAACTTATACTTCATTAGAAGTTGGCAAACCACTTGATTTGACGAATCCGAAAACCTATCAAGCTAAATTTTGGGGCTTTGGTTCTGATGGGACAGTAGGGGCGAACAAGTCAGCAATTAAGATTATCGGTGATCATACAGACAAGTATGCACAAGGCTTTTTCTATTATGATTCAAAAAAATCAGGCGGGTTGACCGTTTCTCATTTACGTTTTGGCGAGACACCCATTCGCTCAACGTACCTCATTGAACATTCTGATTTTGTGGCCTGTCATACAGCCGCTTATTTGCATACCTATGATTTAGTAAAAGGGTTAAAAAAAGGCGGTACTTTCCTCTTAAATACCATTTGGAATGATGAACAACTAGCACGATTTTTACCAAATCAATTAAAACGGTATCTAGCTGAAAATGAGATTCAGTTTTATACAATCAATGCAGTGAAATTAGCTAGTGAAGTCGGACTAGGCGGGCGAATTAATACCGCGATGGAAACAGCTTTCTTCAAATTGGCGGAAATTATGCCTTTTGAGCAAGTGTTGCCAATTTTAAAAGAAGAAGCACTGAAAAGTTATGGTCATAAGTCCATGAAAGTTGTCGAAAAAAATATTCAAGCAATCGACAAGACCGTTGAATTGTTGCATCAGGTACCTGTTCCAGCAGAGTGGATAACGCTTGAAGTTCAACCGCGAAAACGTTCAGAAAATGTTAGTGATTTTGTTCATGAAATTGTTGAACCGATTAATCGTCAAGAAGGCAATGCGTTATCTGTTGCGACACTAGCGAAAAATGGGATGACCGATGGGCGGATGCCTTTGGGAACTGCAGCAGTTGAAAAACGTGGAGTTGCATTAGAAGTACCTGAGTGGATTAGCGATCGATGTACTATGTGTAATGAGTGTGCCTTTGTATGTCCCCATGCGGCGATACGACCATTCTTAGCCGATGAAGAAGAAATGACCGAAGCTCCAGAAGGATTCATTGTGCGTGATCTACGTGGTGCCGACGGCTTGAAGTATCGTATCCAAGTCTCAGTCAAAGATTGTACTGGCTGTGGTCTTTGTGTTGAAGCCTGTCCAGCTAAAGGCAAAGCTTTAGTAATGAAACCTTATGAAGAAGAAAAAGAGCAGGCTATGAACTGGGCGTTTGCTATGACGTTACGTCAAAAGGAAAATCCAGCAAAACCGAATACTGTTTTAGGTTCGCAATTTAATAAACCTTTATTAGAGTTTTCTGGTGCTTGTTCTGGTTGCGGCGAAACGCCTTATGTTAAATTATTGACGCAAATGTTTGGTGACCGAATGATGATTGCTAATGCCACAGGTTGCTCATCGATTTGGGGTGCTGCAGCGGGGGTGACACCGTACACTACTAATGAACAAGGGCAAGGTCCAGCTTGGTCTAATTCTCTTTTAGAGGATAATGCTGAGTTTGGCTATGGTATGTTGTTAGCAACGCAAGCACGTCGCGAACGTTTGGCTAGTAAAATGACCAAAGCTTTTTCTGTAGCCAGTGACTCGTTGCGTCTATTGATGGAAGATTGGATAGCACATCTGTCCGAAAGTGAAGGTACGCAACAACGTGCAGCTAAATTACGTGCAGCTTTGCTTGAAGAAAAAACGAATCAACTTTTATTGGAAGCAATTTATGACGATCAAGATCTTTTTGTCAAACCAAGTCAGTGGATGATTGGTGGGGACGGTTGGGCTTACGATATTGGCTACGGCGGGATTGACCACGTGTTAGCCAGTGGCGCGGATGTAAATATGTTAGTTCTAGATAATGAAGTCTATTCCAACACAGGTGGTCAAACTTCCAAAGCAACTCCTGCATCAGCGATTGCGAAATTTGCTGCCAGTGGGAAGTATGCCTCTAAAAAAGATTTAGGGATGATGGCAATGACTTATGAAAATGTCTATGTCGCTCAAATTGCCTCAGGTGCAAACCAAATGCAGACGATTAAAGCTTTTGAAGAAGCAGAAAAATTCCCTGGACCATCGATTATTATTGCCTATACACCATGTATTACACATGGTTTAGCAGGTGGGATGAGTCAAACGTTGAAAGAAGCGAAAGACGCGGTTCATTCAGGTTACTGGTCCTTATATCGCTATAATCCATTGTTGCGAGAAAAAGGCAAAGAACCAATGACATTAGATTTCAAAAAACCAGATTTTTCATTAATGAAAGAGTTTATGCGCCAACAAGTTCGCTTTGCATCCTTAGAATCTAGTCAACCAGATACAGCGGAATTGTTATTTAATAAAACAATTAATGATGCTAAGAGACGGTTCTATAATTATGCTCGTTTAGCTGGTCAAGAAGAAAAAATTCGAGCAAAACTTGAAAAACAGAGTGAACCAGAAATAAATGCATCGGAGAAAGAGAAACCGCGAGTGAAAAAAGAACGCGTAGTTGATCCGGAAGCGGAAGCGAGAAGGGCTGCCCGCCGTGCAGAACGAGCAGCCAAGAGAAAACAACGTGAGCAAGATTAAATAGAAATCAAAAAAACGTGTCTGAGCTTTTTACTTGGACACGTTTTTTAGTTAGAAATGCGATTTTTTGATGAAAAATTTCAAGTTATTTGAAAAAGTTCCTAAATTTTTTTGATGTTTCCGCTTGCGTTCTGTGATGAAAGAAAATAATGTGGTATACTTGTTAGGAAATCTTGAGAGAGAAGTGAGGGGTATGATGTCGTTTCAATTGAATCAATTATTAGATTTGAATTATTGGCAGCAAGTCATCTCAACGGATTTCTTATCTAAGGATTTTGTTATCAATATCATAGATATCCTAGTCGTATGGTACCTCGTTTACAAATTAATCATGCTTGTTCGTGGAACAAAAGCAGTCCAACTATTAAAAGGGGTCGCTGTTTTTATCATTATCCGCATTCTAAGTGAGATAATTGGTCTACATACATTATCTTGGTTAATGAATCAAGTCATCATGTATGGTGTAATCGCCGCGGTTGTTATTTTTCAACCGGAAGTGCGAAGAGGGCTGGAACATCTAGGGAGAAGTTCGTTTTTCCGCCCGAATAAAGGCGCGCAACAAGAAGATGAGCGTATTATTCAGGCCTTTGACAAAGCCATTCAGTACATGTCAAAACGGAAAATTGGTGCTTTGATAACCATTGAACGCAATATTGGTTTAGATGAATACATTGAGACAGGTATTGATTTGGATGCCGATATTACTGGTGAATTACTGATTAATATTTTCATTCCAAATACACCATTACATGATGGTGCAGTGATTATCAAAAATGAAAAAATTGCTGTTGCTAGTGCGTATTTACCGCTATCAGAAAGCAATTTAATTCCAAAAGAATTTGGAACGCGCCATAGAGCCGCTGTCGGTATCAGTGAAGTTAGTGATGCAATTACGATTGTTGTTTCTGAAGAAACTGGTGACGTTAGTTTGACGTTGAACAATGAATTAATTCCTGGCCTAACGCAAGAAGAGTATTTAACAATTTTGCGTAAGGAGTTAATTTCGGAATCATCGGAAGATAAAAAAAGTGCCTTGCAGCATTTTATCGATGATGTAACAAAGGGGGTTAAACGCAAATGAGAAAAGCCTCCCAAAAAAGCTGGTTTAATGGTTTACTTTCATTGCTGTTTGCATTGTTGTTATTTTTTAATGCCAATGCAACGGGCAATAATCCCTCCAACTCGGGTTCTAGCCAAACGTATAGTGAAACACTGAATAATATTCCTGTCCAAGTCCAATACGATAAAGATAAATATTATGTCTCTGGATTTGAAGAGAGTGTGAATGTTCATTTACGTAGTGCGAACCGCGTTCAATTAAACATGGAATCAAATGCTGACACACGAAATTTCCAAGTGGTCGCAGACTTAACCAAATTGCCATTAGGGACTTCGGAAGTGCCATTGACAGTTCGGGGACTAAGTTCAGCTGTTACAGCTGAAATTGAACCGAAAACAGTGACTGTAACGATTGAAAAGAGAGTAACAAAAAAATTCGATGTAGAAGCACAACTTTCTGATAACATTGAAAAAGAAGGATACAAAGTAAAAAATATTTCTGTGGATCCAAAAACCGTAGAAGTAACAACTGGAGAAGAAACAGCAAAAGCAATTGACAAAGTGATTGCGCCAGTCTCAAGTGCTAAACAAACAATTGATACGATTAAACAAACGGTAAATGTCCAAGCGTTAGATGCCAAAGGACAAGTCCTAAGCATCGAAAATCCAGCGCCACAAGTCAAAGTAACAGTGGGCTTAACAGCGCCAACAAAAGACGTGCCATTGAATGTTAGTATGACAGGTACGCCACCTGCCGGGATCGCTCATTACAATTATAGTTTATCAACGTACCAAGTTAGGGTCAGTGGCCCGCAATCAATTTTAGATACGCTAGAATCAATTGAGGTACCGGTAGATATTTCTGATATTCGCAAAGAAACAAAACAATCAGTGACTATTCCCGTCGATGGAGAATATGTAGTTACGCCAGATGAGGTTGACGTTTCTTTAAGCCCCGTGTACAATCAACAACAGTCGTCAAATACAAATGAAACTTCAGGGGAACCTGCAAGTTCAACAACGGTTGGTTCAGGCAGCCAAGTGGTACAACCGAGTACATCTAGTCAAGTAGAATCAAATACTTCTGAAACAACAAGTGAGGGATCAACAGTAGAAAGTACAACTGCTGGTTCAACTGAAAATACTGAGAATCAAGTGACTAAGGAGAATCAAAATGGGTAAATATTTTGGAACAGATGGTGTAAGAGGAATTGCAAATAAGGAGTTAACACCTGAATTAGCCTTTAAATTAGGGCGTTACGGTGGTTATGTATTGAGTCAACATGAAGATAGTTCAAGAAAACCTCGTGTTCTCGTTGGCCGCGACACACGTATTTCAGGTGAGATGTTAGAACAAGCATTGATTGCTGGATTATTATCAGTTGGGATTGAAGTTTTCCAATTAGGGGTGATTTCAACACCTGGTGTTGCATATCTAACTCGGTTACAAAAAGCATCCGCTGGCGTAATGATTTCAGCATCACATAATCCTGCAGAAGACAATGGGATTAAGTTTTTTGGTGCAGATGGCTTCAAATTAGTAGACGATCAAGAAGCCGAAATTGAAGCATTGTTAGACGCAGAAGAAGATAATTTACCAAGACCTTCTGCAGAAGGCTTAGGCTCACTGGATGAATTTCCAGAAGGCTTACTAAAATATTCGCAATTTTTAGTTCAAAGTATTCCTGGCGATTTAGCAGATATGACTGTTTGTTTAGATGCTGCCAACGGAGCAACTGCAACAGCAGTCAATCGCGTCTTCGCAGATTTAGAGACAGATTTCTATACAATGGGAACAAGTCCGAATGGATTGAATATCAATGATGGTGTGGGTTCCACTCATCCTGAAGCTTTGGCAGAAATGGTAGTTGAAAAAGGCGCCGATGCTGGTTTGGCTTTCGATGGCGACGGCGATAGAATTATTGCAGTCGATGAATTAGGACGAATTATCGATGGTGATAAAATCATGTATATTTGTGCCAAATATTTAGCTGAGAAAAAACGTTTGAAAAAAGATACAATTGTTACAACAGTGATGAGTAATCTAGGTTTTCATAAAGCTGTAGAAGAAATTGGCTTAAAAGATGTGGTAACGCAAGTGGGTGATCGTTATGTTGTAGAAGAAATGCGTAAAAATGATTACAATTTTGGTGGCGAACAATCTGGTCACATGATCTTTTTAGATTACAACACAACAGGTGATGGCATGCTTTCAGGGATTCAATTGTTGAATGTTATGAAGCAAACGGGCAAAAAATTATCTGAATTAGCGGATGAAGTGACGATTTATCCACAAAAATTAGCCAATATTCGTGTCACAGATAAAAATGGTGCAATGGAAGTTCCGGCAATCAAAGCAGTTGTCGAACAAGCAGAAGCAGAAATGAATGGCGAAGGTCGTATTTTAGTTCGTCCTTCTGGAACAGAACCATTGTTACGTGTGATGGCCGAAGCGCCAACACAAGAAAAAGTTGATTATTACGTTGATAAAATTGCCGCAGTAGTACGTGCAGAAATCGGCGTTGAATAAGAACAAATTAGAAACCAGACACTTAATGCTAGCTTGCGTTAAGTGTCTGGTTTCTTTGTTGGAAATCAAAAAATAAAATAGCTAATAAGCTCTGTCTATCATTGACATAGAGCGGTTAAAAGGGTACTATTTTAGAAGTAAGATGCACCGCGTATCTTCTTTTTTTATTCGATAAAATCAAGAAGGGAGCGGCTGTAAATCAATGGAGTTATAGAATGGAGGAGCGAAATGAAAGAAAAAATGTCTGTCAAGACAATTGTAGCAATTGGAATTGGCTCTGCAGTTTTTGTTATTTTAGGTCGATTCGTTGTGATTCCAACTGGAATTCCTAATACGAACTTAGAAACGTCGTATCCATTTCTTGCCTTAATGTCAGTTGTTTTTGGACCAGTAGCTGGAGGGCTAATTGGTTTGATTGGTCACACGTTAAAAGATTTTACCACGTATGGTAGCGCTTGGTGGAGCTGGATTATTTGTTCAGGAATTATTGGTATTATTTTTGGCTTCGCTGGTCGTAAAATGGATCTTCAACATGGTGAATTTACAACAAATGACATGGTGCGTTTCAATATTTTCCAAGCGTTTGGTAATATCGTCGTTTGGGGCTTAATCGCGCCTAGTTTGGATATTTTGATTTATAGTGAACCCGCAAGTAAAGTGTTCACACAAGGAGTATTTGCGACTGTTTCAAATATTGTCGCTGTGGGTATTATTGGAACATTGTTGATGAAAGCTTATGCATCAACAAGAACAAAGAAAGGCAGTTTATCAAAAGATTAAGAAACTGTCGAAATAATTTAAATGGTTAAGGGTCTGCCCTAGTAATTACTTTGCTAATGCTCAGACCCTTTCTTTTATGGAGAAACTGAGGTGAGGCCGAATGAAAAAACCAATCATTACTTTTAATAATTTTTCCTTTCAATATCATAGCCAATCTGAACCAACATTAAAGGGGATTCAATTAACCATCTATGAAGGAGAAAAGGTTTTAATCGTTGGGCCTAGTGGTAGTGGTAAATCAACATTGGCGCAATGTATCAACGGGTTAATTCCCAATATTTATGAAGGTGAAATTCAAGGAACAGCTACGGTTGCTGGTAAAAATATCCAAGAAACAAGTCTGTTTGATCTGTCTTTTGATGTCGGAACTGTTTTGCAAGATACCGATGGGCAGTTTATCGGCTTAACGGTTGCTGAGGATATTGCTTTTGCTTTAGAAAACGATGCAGTTGAACAAGCAGAAATGAAAAAAGCGGTCCAGAAATGGTCCGAGATTGTTGAGCTGAATCAGTTATTGCAACACCGTCCACAAGATTTGTCAGGTGGTCAAAAACAACGTGTATCTATGGCGGGCGTTCTAATTAATCAATCAAAAATTTTACTTTTTGATGAACCTTTGGCTAATCTTGACCCACGAGCGGGACAAGAAACAATGACTTTGATTGACACCATTCAACAAGAAACAAAAGCGACTGTTTTAATAATAGAACATCGTTTAGAGGACGTTCTTTGTGAATCAGTTGATCGAATTATTGTCATGAATGAGGGCGCAATTATTTCTGATACAACGCCAGATGAATTGTTACGTCAAGATACATTGACCCAACAAGGAATTCGTGAACCTTTGTACGTCACAGCCATGAAATATGCTGGGATTGATTTAACACAAGTTAGTCATTTAGACAAATTAGCCGAAGTATCAGGCGAAACGGTTTTGCCCAAAATGACACAGTGGTCTGTCCAACCTAGTTCAGTTAGTGCAGTCAAAGGAGCTGAACTATTACGTTTGGAACAAGTGTCCTATCAATATGATCGTCACGGTGAAAAAGTGTTAGATGACTTCTCAATAACTATTCATCATGGAGAAATGATTAGCATTGTAGGAAAAAATGGTGCCGGGAAGTCAACACTTTCTAAAATAATTTGCGGGTTCATCACGCCTCAATCGGGCAAGATTTTATGGGAAGGACAGGATTTTTCCAATTATTCAATCAAAGAACGTGCAGAAAAAATTGGTTATGTGATGCAAAATCCAAATCAAATGATTTCTAAAAAAATGATTTTTGATGAAGTAGCTTTAGGTTTAGTTTTACGAGATGTGCCACAAGCAGAAATTGAGGAACGTGTGACGAATATTTTACATATTTGTGGGCTGTATCCCTTCCGGAACTGGCCGATTTCTGCATTGAGTTTTGGGCAGAAAAAACGGGTAACTATTGCATCGATCTTAGTTTTAGAACCTGAATTATTAATTTTAGATGAACCAACAGCTGGGCAAGATTTTAAACATTATACAGAAATGATGACATTTTTAGAAGAATTGAACCGCTTAGGTGTGACTATTTTAATGATCACTCACGATATGCACTTAATGTTGGAATATACAACACGTGCGTTAGTAGTTTGTGATGGACGTTTACTAGCAGATGCGACTCCAGTTGCTGTTTTAACAAATGAAAAATTAATTCAAGCAGCTTCTTTAAAAGAAACGAGCTTATTTACCTTTGCTAAAGCGTTAGGCTTGGAAAATCCCTTGCTATTTACAGAAAAATTTGTTGCTTACGATCGTGAGGTGCGTTTTGGATGAGTGAACGACAAATGTTAGGCTATCATCCTGATTCAACCTGGATTCATCGCTTAAACGGCACAAGCAAATTAGTCTTTTTAATCGTTGTCTCTGTGGCTTGTATGACCACGTATGATACTCGTTATCTGTTAGGAATGTCTGTGGTTTCGCTTGTTTTGTTAAAATTATCAAATATTAAATGGCATCAAATATCTTTTGTTATTAAATTTATTGCTATTTTTTCTTTGTTAAATATCTTAACGGTTTACCTTTTTGCACCTGAATATGGGGTTGATTTATATCAATCACGTACCGTGATTTGGGAAGGAATCGGACGGTTTACTTTGACACAAGAAGAATTATTTTATGAATTTAATTTAGTTTTAAAATATTTCTGTACGATTCCGTTGGCATTAATCTTTTTATTAACAACAAATCCTAGTGAATTTGCCTCCAGCTTGAATCGGATTGGTGTGAGTTATCGCATTAGTTATGCAGTAGCGCTGGCTATTCGTTATATTCCCGATATCCAAGAAGATTTTTTTAATATTTCTTTAGCACAACAAGCGCGAGGCTATGAGATGTCTAAAAAGGGGCGGTTAGGCCAACGAATCAAAGGCGTAGCACAAATCGTTTTACCCTTAATCCTATCTAGTTTAGATCGAATTGAAACTGTCAGCACCGCTATGGAATTAAGGCGTTTTGGTCAAAAGAAAAATCGAACATGGTATGCGCAACAACCTTTTCATCTGCGTGATTTTTCGGTAATGATACTCGCCTTATGCCTATTAGGAATCAGTTTCTGGTTGTTCCATGTGAATGGTGGACGGTTTTATAATCCGTTCCAATAAATAACAAATTGATAAGGTTCTATAAATGGAGCGGATATTTTTTTATTATTAAGAATCTAGTACTTTCTCTTACTATGAGTGTACTAGATTCTTTTTTTACTATTGTAAAGAACTAGACCAATTTAATGTTTTTATATTTTTGTTGACAATCACCTCCTTTTAATTGTATGATTATTTATGTTTCTACGAAATATATTTATAAGGGAGGTATATAGACCAATATTGGATAGCGCCAGACCTGAACGTACAGGTGACGAGGAGAGAGCTTATCGAAGATTCGGCGGGTGGCTCTAGGGACTGCACTCTACAGATAACAAAGAAAAACTAATTGCGAAGTTAGAACAAAGCGGTTATCACGCAGGTAGAAACATATAATGGGATTTACTAGTTAAACAGGACCTAGTAAATACAGAATTTCAATTGGAAAGTAGGAATTAGCATTATGTGTGGAATTGTCGGAATGATTGGGAAAGAAAATGTCACGGAAAGTTTGATTCAAGGATTAACAAAATTGGAATATAGAGGCTATGATTCTGCTGGGATTTGTGTGAATGATCAAAGCCAACAGCCCCATGTAGTTAAGGCAGTTGGGGGCATTGCCGATTTAGCAGCAAAATTAACGCCAGAAATCGATGGAACAGTTGGTATTGGTCATACTCGTTGGGCCACTCATGGCGAACCAACTGTCGCCAATGCACATCCCCATGTTTCAAGCGATCAACGCTTTGCCTTAGTGCATAATGGTGTCATTGAAAACTTTGAAGAATTAAAAGAACAATTTTTAAGTGGTGCTCACTTAATTGGTGATACAGATACTGAAATCGTCGTTCAATTAATTGCTCATTTTGCTGAAAATGGTTTTTCAACAAAAGATGCTTTTAAAGCGGCTTTAGCCGAAATTAAAGGTTCATACGCTTTTGCATTAATGGATAAAATGGACCCCAATACTATCTACGTAGCGAAAAATAAAAGCCCGTTACTTATCGGTCTAGGTAAAGGCTTTAATGTGATTTGTAGTGATGCGATGGCGATGATTAAAGAAACCAATAAATTTGTTGAGATTGTTGATGGTGAAATTGTAACTGTTACAGCGGACAAAGTAGTAATCGAAACGCCAGAAGGACAAGTAATCAATCGAGAAACTTTTGAAGCGCAATTAGATTTAAATGACATTGAAAAAGGAACATATCCGTTTTATATGCTCAAAGAAATTGATGAACAACCTGCAGTGATGCGCAAAATTGTTCAAGCATATACTCAAGGCGAAAAAGTGACTTTAGATGAAGCGTTACTTGAAAAAATTAATCAATGTGACCGAATTTACATTATTGCTTGTGGAACAAGTTATAATGCAGGTTGGGTCGGAAAATCTTTAATTGAAACGATTGCCAGTATTCCTGTGGAAGTTCATTTATCAAGCGAATTTGGCTACAATATGCCTATTTTATCTGAAAAACCGTTCTTCATTTTCTTAAGTCAAAGTGGTGAAACGGCGGATAGTCGCCAAGTACTGGTACAGGTTAATGAATTAGGGCATCCATCACTGACATTAACAAATGTTGCTGGTTCAACATTATCACGTGAAGCGGACGATACCTTGTTATTACACGCAGGACCAGAAATTGCTGTCGCTTCCACCAAAGCTTATACTGCCCAAATCGCTGTCTTAGCTATTTTAGCAAAAGCAATTGGTGAAGAACGCCAAACATTAGCAGCCGTCTCATTTGATGTAGCTCACGAGTTGAGCGTGGTAGCGGCTGTCATGGAAACCTTGATTGATGAAAAACAACAAATGAAAGCCTTGGTGGAAGATTATCTGACGTATACTCGAAATGCCTTCTATATTGGGCGAGGAGTCGACTATTATGTGTCGATGGAAGCGGCCTTGAAGTTGAAAGAAATTTCCTACATTCAAGCAGAAGGCTTTGCGGCAGGTGAGTTGAAGCATGGAACGATTGCCTTAATTGAAGAAGGAACACCTGTGATTGGGATTGTGACAGATGCCAAAGTCGCAGCTCATACAAGAGGCAATTTAAAGGAAGTCGAGAGTCGTGGGGCAAGAAATATTGTGATTGCCTTGGAATCCTTGGCAAAACCACAAGACCAACTGATTATTCCAGATGTTCATCCGTTACTTTCTGCCTTAGTTAGCATTGTTCCAGGCCAATTATTAGCGTACTATGCAACCTTACAAAGAGGCTACGATGTTGATAAACCAAGGAACTTAGCCAAAAGTGTAACTGTTGAGTAAATTAAGAACCTAAGGTAAAGATGTTCAACGGATTTTCATAAGTTTTAATATCTGAGGTCGAGACAGAAGCAATGCGTAGTGTTGCTTCTGTTCCCGCCGTTTATCAGTTTTTGAGCGTGGAGCAAAAATCCAAAGTGATTTTTGTCCCACGCTCAAATATTTTTTATAAAAGAAAGATATTCAGTCAAAAATGAAAGATTCCAAAGAAATTCTTTTTTTCCGTTGAAAACTGTTTGCATTTTAGCAAAATTAGATATAATTAATAAGAACCGAAAAATAAGAATTAGCCAGTGAGGTAACTTTGTTTGAAAGAAAGCAAAAAGTAGGTTAAGCTGAAAAGTGCTAATTTATTTAACAAAAAAAGATTGTGAGTTGTTTGATATGGATCAGTTTAGTACATTAACTGAACAAGAATTTACTACCTTTGCGATGACACACCCTGCAGGTAACTTTTTAGAAACACCCGAAATGAAACATTTATTGGAACGACGTGGCTGGCATTGTGAATATGTTGGTGTCAAACGAGAAGGTCAATTAATTGCTGCGTGTATCCTAAGCAAGAAAAAAGTCAAAATTGGTCATGCTTTCGACATTGACGGCGGAATTTTGATGGATTATACAGATAAAAAATGTGTAGAAGCCTTTTTCACAGGCTTAAAAAAATATGTGAAAAAAAATGATGGCCTTTATTTAACCTTTACTCCAAATAAACAAATTTGTTTACGTGATTTTAATGGTGGTGAAGTTGAAAAGGTCAATCAAGAAACATTTGAATATTTCACATCAATTGGTTTTGAACACCAAGGGTTTGATGTGCACAATTTTGATGGCGCGCCACGTTGGCTGTTTGTCAAAGATATGGCTGGGTTAACAGAAGAAGATCTTTGGAAATCTTATGGAAAAGATGCTAAATATGACATCAAGAAAACATGGGAATATGGAGTAACAACCCGAGAACTTCGTTACGAAGAGTTACCTCTCTTTAAGAAATTAACGGAAGAAACAAGTGCACGACGTAATTTTGAAGATAAGGATTTAGCTTATTACCAAGCGGTTTATGAAGAGTTTGGCGAACGAGCGAAATTTATGGTGGCGGAACTAAACTTTGCTACTTATTTAGAAAATCTTCATGAGAAATTACGCAAATTACAAGAGACACTCAACGAAGTCAATGAAGCGTTAATTGCCAATCCTAAAAGCCGTAAAAAAAATAACCAGAAACGTGAATTCGAAGATGAAGTTCGTACCGTGCGCAAACGGATTGACGAAGCTAAAGAAATGAAAACATCAGATGAACCTGAAATTTTAGCAGGCGCCTTATTCATTGTTCATCCACAAGAAGTGGTTTACTTGTTTAGTGGTACGTATGAAAAATATAAACAATACTATGCACCGTATTTAATTCAACATAAAATGTTAACTTACACAGTAGAAAATAACATTCCCAAATATAATTTTTATGGCGTTGACGGTGTCTTTGATGGAAGTGATGGGGTTCTTAAATTCAAACAATCCTTTGGCGGTCATGTCGAAGAATTAATGGGTAATTTCCAATGGAAAGCCAAACCAATGAAATATGCCTTATACCACGCATTAAAAACAATTAAAGAAAAAGTCTAAAATTAAAACCTAATCCTTAAAAAGGAATGGACAAAGTGAGGCGTTTAAATGGAAAATCAAGTCGAGGTTATGACGTATGCACAGTTAAAAGAAATTATGCAGGCGTTAGAAGCAAACGAAGCGATTACTGAAGATACAAAAGTCTTTATTGATACAGGCTGGGATAGCGTGCAAGAAGTAGCACCAGATGCAGTCAGTATTGAAAAAGTTGCTAAATTTACAGTAGCAGATGTCTTAACAAACGAAAGTTTTGCTGGGTATAGTTTAGAAGAAAAGGCGGAGAAGATGAACGCTGAGGGCGACCTAGAAACGGCAATCATTATTCGCAATCTTTACTAAAAAAGTCCGTTTGAATAGTTAAAATCGGGACACTAGCCATTTAGGCAAGTGTCCCATCTGCTTTAAATAAGAAATAAAGGAGGTTAGATATGACTACCATTCATGAATTTCCAAAAAACTATGAACGTTTTATTGCACAAGGAGAAGAAGCGCTGGTAGAACATAATCAGCTAGCTGCTTTAGAAAATTTTCAACAAGCCTATCAGCTACAACAAACACCGCCAGTAAATCAAAAAATTGTCCAATTATTGTTGGAAATGGGTGAAGCTGACGAAGCACTAGCATTGGCAGAAGCGTTCCAAGAGTCTTATTTTGAGAACCTAAAAACAGCGGCAATTTATATACAAATCTATAGTCAAAGTCGTCGCTTTATTGAAGGGTATATTTTATTAAAGCAATTACTTCAAACTAAAAAAATAACGCTAGCACAACAAAAAACGTTAGAGCAACAATTAATGCAAGTGGAAGAAGCGTATCAACAATTAGAAACGCAGCAAATTCAAGCAATCAAAAGGAACCTGTTAGTAAGCGATCAGTTGCCTGTTTATCAACAATTAGCGAATATTAAAACCAGTTTATATTTGCCTAAACCAGTATTTGTGGAAGTCGCAAAAGATTTAGTTATGAACCAAGCGCTTAGTTATTTTGCTCGGGAATGGTTTATTGAAGAATTAGCACTGTTGCAATTTTCAGAACCACTGACTTTTCTTTGGTATGACAATCAGCCTCAGACAGTCTTACTAGAAGGAAAAACTGGCCCGTTAAATACACCGATCTATTCCGAAATTTGTACGGAACTTAGGAATCGTTTAGAAAATGATGATCCAATTATGCTGCAGCATTTGGAAGAAGAAATTCGGTTGCATCTTGTCTATTTGTATCCATTAGCAGAGACGGTTATTTCAGATCCAACTATCTGGGTCTTGGGTTATTTGGCAACCTATTATCCTGAATATATTGAAAAAGAATTGACTGAAGCAAAAAGCCATCAAATCGATGCTGTTCAAAATGTTCAACAGGCGATACGAACGGCTTTTACACAAATAATGCTTTAAAAAATGGCACGTCCTAAAAGCGAGGACGTGCCATTTTTTTGGTTTCAGAAATTTGCTGAATCTGCTCCAATTGCTTTTCTTGACTGATTATTGCGGATAATAGAAAAAAGCAAGACAGAAATAAGTAAAAAGAATTCCTTGAATCAAGCAAATCACAACGAACAATGGCGTTGCTCCTGGAAAAGAATCAGAAATCCGTGTAATTAAAAATTCAACTAACCATAAAATCATTGAAAATAAAAATAATTTTTTCTGACGAGTTCTCATAGTCCGCAACAACCTTTCTGGTGATTTTCACTTCTCTATCATAACATAGAAAACGAATTGTTTTTTTGCAAAAATTTTGTTAGTTCATAAGAAAAATGAGAAATAAACAAGTTTCAGGAAGTAATAAATGTACCCGAAAAGAATACTTAATCCATCTTAATCAAACCATACAGTCACGTTTATTGCAAAAGAAGTGTTTTTGGATGGAACAAATTATTTCATAAACACAAATATTTCTTTGTTGTTTGTATAAATGTCATAAAAGTGATTACTTACTACTTTTTGATTTTTTAACATATCCGTATCGGTCAGTGGTGCCATCTCTACTCCTAAATTCGATGAAGTATTGAACCAAACGTAATTAGGGAAGTATAGACCGTCATTTGGTGGCACAATCTTTGAAAGAATTGGGTAGTTTCGACTTGTATTAGCATAAACAGTTGAATTTTTGAAAAACGTATTTAAATAAACTTTTTTTCGTTCGTTTGTTACAACATTTTTTAAATCATCTGTTAAAACAGCTGCTTGGCGGTTGAATGCCTCTTTTTGATAGTTTAATGTGGAAGAATACACCAAAACAAACGATAAAATATAATAAGAAAATAAGCTGGCCACAAGCAACGAAGTTAGATAAATGGCTTTCACTTGTCGATTGTTAAATAAACTTAACATACTGATTGTAACAAAAACAGCAAATCCGTAAATATAGCGAGGCGCATCGCCTGCGATATTTCGTGAATAGACAATAAAAATACCAAAACTTAAGAGAGAAGCAAATCCTAAATACAAGATACAATAAAGGAAACTTAAGCCCAAGTTGATTTTGCTATTGGATAGATGACTAATAAAAAATAAAACAAGCAGTAGGAGCAGTAATAAAAGCCATAAACGGTTACTTTGATTCAATAGCTCTGAAAAATAATGGTAACTATTTTGATAAGCCACACTGGGAATATCGTGCAAACTTGGTAAGGCCTGACTGCCCCCAATGTTGTTTGTTGCGGAAGGTACAAATTTTAACTCGATAAGGTAGCTGACTATAGAAAGTAGATAAGCGATAGCAGCAAGTGCAACTTTTTTACAAAGAGCGATGAAATTTTCTCCAGCAAGTAACTGCTTGAAAGTAAGGAATAAGACGATAACTATATAAATTCCTGACGAGGCTTGGTAAGTATTAAACATAACAAACAGCGAAAAGACAGAAACCAAGAAAAACGTGAAAGAATTACGTTGCCACCAATAAAAAGGAAGAAATGAACAAAAAATACTCAATGCCATATAGGGACTATCAAACCTGAAACTAAGACATTGAAGGAACCAAGGATTGAGGCCAATTAAAGTAGCTACTAAAGAGGAACCCCAGCTAATTTTTTGATCATTGATGATATAAATCGCCAGTATGCTTGTGAAAGATAAGATAAGACCTGTTAGAATCGGTGTGGTCAAGCCCAGATCTGTCAAATGACGACTTCCTTGAACAAACCATGAGAGAAATTCACTGCCCCAACGTGCGTAAGTCGTACCAAAATCTGTCATTCCAGCGACTTGGCGAGCATTATCATCTAAGTAAGGGAAATTGATAATGCCGATGGATAAAACTGCCACTTGATAAATTAAAATGATCAATAGAAGATAGGTTTTATTTTCCATACACCAATACTTTAAATCAAATTTTTTTGATTCTGTAGGTAATTGTTTCATCATTGTACTCCACTCCAATAATTATTTAACAATTAAAATATACCATAACGAGTGGAATGAAGAAATTGCTTTTGTTATTTTCTCATCTTGACAGAACACTAAGTGTAGGCAAAACAAAAAAATCCCAACTCTTTATTAAAGAGTTGGGATTTTACAAAAAAGCCACCTGCCGGGCTTGAACCGGCGACCCCCACCTTACCATGGTGGTGCTCTACCAACTGAGCTAAGGCGGCATTTTCAAAGGCTAAACTAACTCGAGGATTGCAATGAAGTGAAAACCATAGAGTTCACTTTCAAAGGCTAAACTACGAGGAGTAATCGTCAAAGATCCTTTTAAAAAATGGTACAAATCTCGTGCACAAGAAATAGAATAACGTATAGACGAAAGTTTGTCAATTGCTCTTTCGTAAAAAAAGAAAAATGATTTTTTTCTGAGAAAAACTGTTGACAATCTCTTTTTTCTCTAGTAAAGTGTAAATCAACATCACAGATAACTATTCATTCGTTGAAGAGAAGAGTAAATTTTGATGACCTTCAAAAGAGAGTCCTGACTGGTGAAAAGGGACAAGGTTCAGAAAAGTTGAAGATGGCCTCTGAGAATAAATTGCTGATAAGTAAGCAATTTCGGCTAAGCACCCGTTACCATGTGCACCAAGTTAATAAAGACTTGGATAAGAGATGAGATATAAAGAATCAGTTATATTTCGAAAAAAGGTGGTACCGCGAATCATTCGCCCTTTACTAGCAAAACGCTAGTGAAGGGCTTTTTGCTGTGAAACACTACGATTGGCGCAAAGCGACAGAGTAGCAGTTATCTGCGATTACTCGATGCTTGAAGGGATAGAAACTCTAGTCTGTTTGATTTTGAAATCAGATGAAAATCAGTTTAGAATGAATAGAAATAAAAAAGCAGTGAGATAGTAAGTACAAGACTTGATCTGTCTAACAGAGAGCCTAGGTAGCTGAGAATAGGTGACAAAGACGTTTTGGAAAATGGCTATTGAGCAAGCGCTCCGAGTGTTAAACACAAGGCGGCGACGGGGGCTCCCGTTATCGAGCTAGGGTATCGAACATGTTGTTCCGTACTTGAAAAGGGAATTTGTGTGAGCAAATTCTGAACATGAGGTGGTAACACGCAAAAAAGCGTCCTCAACGATACAACTCGAGTTGTGTCGTTGAGGATGCTTTTTTCTTTTTTATGAAAAAATGCAGGTTGGTAAGAATGAAGGGGGATAAAGAATGATTGAACTAAAAAATATCAGTGTGACATTTCAACAAAAAAAACAAGAAATTCAGGCCGTCCAAGATGTTTCTTTGACAATTGATAAAGGAGATATCTACGGAATCGTTGGTTATTCCGGTGCTGGAAAAAGTACGTTAGTACGGGTAATTAATTTATTGCAACGACCAACAGCGGGCAGCGTTATTATTAACAAAGAAAATATTTTAACTTTTTCTAAAAAGGAATTACGACAACAACGAAAAAAGATTGGCATGATTTTTCAACATTTTAATTTGATGAAAGAGCGAACCATATTTAGTAATATCGATTTTTCATTAAAATATTCTGGGCTAAGTAAAAGTGAACGGCGTCAAAAAATCAGCCGTTTATTAGAGTTAGTTGGACTAAGTGAAAAACGGGACGCTTATCCCAGTCAACTGTCAGGAGGGCAAAAACAGCGGGTTGCGATTGCCCGCGCTTTAGCAAACGATCCTGAAATTTTACTTTGTGATGAAGCGACGAGTGCGTTAGATCCAAAAACAACTGGACAGATTTTAGCCTTGTTAAAAAAGTTAAATCAAGAACTGAACTTGACGATTGTCTTGATCACCCATGAAATGCAAGTGGTTAAAGAAATTTGTAATAAAGTCGCGGTGATGGAAAATGGCTGCGTTGTCGAATCAAACGATATTGTTTCGATTTTTAGTCAACCACAACAACCTTTGACCAAAGATTTTATTCGGACAGCAACCCATATTGACCAAGCATTAACCACGATTCTTGAACATCCTAAATTAGCTGATTTAGATAAAAATCAAGAATTAATTGAATTTTCTTATGTGGGAGATCAAACGAACGAGCCATTAATTGCACAATTGTATAGCCAATATCAGGTATACACAAATATCCTTTATGGCAATGTCGAAATTGTTCAAAATGTTCCTATTGGCCATTTAATTGTGGTGCTTTCTGGTGATGAGGCCCAGCGTCAACAAGCCCTTACTTATTTAGCGAAACAAGGCGTGCGAACCAATGTTTTGAAAACCTATCAGCAAACGAAGCAAAAGCAGAATTTACAGGTGATTTAAAAAAGGAGTGAACTGAGAATGTATCAATTATTTGAGAAATATTTTCCGAATGTTGTCCAATTAAAACAAGAGTTTCTTCAAAGTACATGGGAAACATTATACATGGTTTTTTGGACAGCCTTGATTGCTGGCGTGTTAGGAGTCTTGTTGGGTGTCGTGCTTGTTAGTACTGGGCCCAGTGGTGTTTTGAAAAATCCACCCCTGTATAGCGTCTTAGAAAAAATTATTAATGTTTGCCGCTCCATTCCTTTTATTATTATGCTCGCACTGATTCAACCATTAACACGAATTTTGGCAGGAACAACAATTGGTACAACCGCAGCGTTAGTCCCGTTAGTTATTGGCGTAATTCCGTTCTTCGCGCGCCAGATTGAAAATGCGTTATTAGAAGTAGATCCTGGTGTTATTGAAGCGGCAGAAGCCATGGGGACGAGTCCATTAGGGATTATTTTTCGGGTCTATTTAATTGAAGGGTTACCAAGTATTATTCGTGTTTCAGCAGTGACAATTATTAATTTAATTGGATTAACAGCTATGGCAGGAGCGATTGGGGCCGGTGGTCTAGGCAACTTAGCGATTACTCGAGGCTACAATCGGTTTCAAACCGATGTGACATTTATGGCCACGTTAATTATTTTAATTATGGTATTTATCAGTCAAGCCATTAGTAATCAATTAATCAAAAAAACATCACATTAGAAAAAAGGAGAACTGACAAATGAAAAAATTTAGTAAATTAATTGGACTTATTGGGGTATTAGCTTTTACGATTGCAGGTTGTGCATCGGGGTCTGCGAAGGATACTAAGACAGAAACCGTTAAACTAGGGGTTGTAGGAACAAAAAATGATGAATGGGAATCGGTCAAAGACCGTTTGAAAAAGAAAAATATTGATCTACAATTGGTAGAATTTACAGACTATACGCAACCAAATGCAGCATTAGCAGAAAAAGAAATTGATTTAAATGCCTTTCAGCATCAAATCTTTTTAGACAATTACAATAAAGAACATGGAACGAAATTAGTATCAATTGGCAATACAGTCAATGCACCATTGGGAATTTACGCTAATAAATTGAAAGATATCACGAAAATTAAAGACGGCGGAGAAATTGCTATTCCTAATGACCCAACGAATGGTGGGCGGGCGTTAATTTTATTACAAACTGCGGGACTGATAAAAGTTGATCCTGCGAAACAGCAACTACCGACTGTCAGTGATATTACTGAAAATAAACGCCAATTGAAAATAACTGAATTAGATGCTACGCAAACAGCGCGCGCTTTACAAGATGTCGATGCTTCAGTGATTAATAGCGGCATGGCTGTCGATGCTGGGTATACACCAGATAAAGATGCTATTTTCTTAGAACCTGTAAACGAAAAAGCGAAACCTTATGTGAACATTGTCGTGGCTCGAGAAGAAGATCAAGAGAATAAACTTTATCAAAAAGTTGTAGAAGAATATCAACAAGAAGAAACAAAAAAGGTCATTGCAGAAACATCAAAAGGCGCCAATGTTCCAGCCTGGGAAACATTTGGTAAAAAATAAAGGGGGCAGTTATAATGAGTACAACAACGATTCAAACAATCCAAGAAGCTATTGCTGCGGAAAAGGAATGGATAATCCATTTAAGACGTCATTTTCATCAATACCCTGAAGCAAGTTTAAAAGAATATGAAACAATTAAGCGAATTAAAGAAGAACTACTAGCCTTAGCTATTCCGTTTGTAGAAGTAGGGGCAACGGGTGTTTTAGCAACCATAGAAGGAGGTCTTGGCGCTGGCAAAACGATTTTGTTACGTGCAGATATTGATGCGTTGGAATTGCCAGATGCAACAGGTGCTGCCTATGCTTCTAAAAATCCAGGACTCAATCATGCTTGTGGACACGATGGTCATGCGGCAGCATTGCTAGGTGCAGCTAAAGTGCTTAAAAAACATCAGGATACCTTTTCAGGAACGATTAAACTGGCCTTTCAGCCCGCTGAAGAAATTGGTGCAGGCGCTCGACAATTTGTGGAAGGAAATTATTTAGAAGCAATCGACCAAGTGTTTGGAATTCATTTAGATTCTAGTGTGCCGGTCGGAAAATTAGTCGCTACCAAAGGCGCCACCAACGCCTCTTGTGATATTTTTAAAATTGAAGTCAGGGGTCAAAGTAGTCACGTTGCCCAACCACAGAATGGACGGGATGCTGTTTTAGCAGCAGCCAGTATCGTTGTGGAATTACAAAAAATTGTGGCTCGCGAGATTGATCCTTTAGATTCTGTCGTAGTAGGAATTGGCGTTTTACAAGCAGGAACACGCTATAATATTGTAGCAAACCATGCAACCATTGAAGGCACTGTTCGAACATTTAGTCAGGAAACGCGCCAATTTGTTTTACAACGAGTCGAAGAAATTGCCCATGAAATTGCCCAGTCTCATCGCACAGAAATTGCTGATTTTTCTGTTTATGCGGCAGCGAATCCATTAATTAATGAAGAACAAGCAACCAACCGTGCACAGCAGGTAGCCAGTGAAATTGTTGGTTTTGAAAATGTTGTGACCGATCATCCTAAAAGTTTAGGGGCGGATGATTTTGCTGATTACTTAGCGGTAATTCCTGGTATCTATGGACGGGTCGGTTCACGAAACCCTGAAAATCCTGCTACTCATTTTGGACACCACCATGAACAATTTGATATTGATGAACGTGCCTTACTTTTAGCAGCAGAGTACCACGTACGCTATGCATTAAACTATTTATCAGAATAATAGGGATAGGGAGCCGACAAAATGATGGTTTGTGGGCTCCTTTCGTTATAAACCAACGTGGCTTGCTTTCTTGTCATTCTATGGTAGAATACAAGCATAAGAAAGGTGATTCACATGTTTTTTGTTTTAACTGATAAATTAACAAGAAAAGTAGCTCCCGATAGTTTAAGAACAGATGAAGCACTGTTGTGGAGCCGAGCAATTAATTTCTTCATCGCTTGATAGGCCATTTTTTGACTAGAAAAGCTAGTCTTATTTGAGTGTACGTACAAGCGGTTGTCGGGATTTCTGTCAGGATGGACGACGTGCAGACGTGGTTCTTTTTTTGTTGTCCCAAAATAATCAGTTAACAAGAAAGAAGTGACGAAAATGAGTATTTTAACTATTGAACATTTAACGCATCGGTTTGGCGAAAAGGTCTTGTATGAAGAAGCTTCATTGCAAGTAAATAAAGGGGATCATTTAGGTTTAACTGGCCAAAATGGTGTCGGCAAATCTACCTTAATTAAAATTTTAACGGGGGAAGTATTGCCAGACGAAGGAACGATTCAGTGGCAAAAAAATTGCAAGATTGGGTACTTGGATCAGCATGTTTCTGTAGAACAATCACTAACGATGGTTGATTTTTTGAAACAAGCCTTTCAAGAACTTTTTGATAAAGAAGCGAAACTGACAAAACTTTATGAAGAATACAGTCAAACGGCTTCGGAAAAACTTTTAGAACAAGCAGGCAAATTACAAACAGATTTAGATGAGAGTAATTTTTACCAAATCGACACGATTATTCAGGATTTAGCCAATGGATTAGGACTACAAGCAATTGGTTTGGATAAAAAGTTAGGGGAGCTAAGCGGTGGTCAACGTTCAAAAGTGATTCTAGCAAAATTATTGTTAGAGGCCCCTGATGTGTTACTTTTAGATGAACCCACCAACTATTTAGATGATACACATATTCAATGGCTTGTTCGCTATCTGAATAATTTTGAAGGGAGTTTTCTATTAGTCTCCCATGATTATCAATTTTTGAATGAAGTGACAAATTGCATCGCAGACATTGAGTTTGGCAAATTAACCAAATATACTGGAAATGTAGAAAAATCTTTTGCACAAAAAGAGCAGAATAAACAAACCTATTTGAAACAGTATCAGGTCCAACAAGAAAAAATTGAAAAAATGGAAGCCTATATTCGTAAATACAAAGCTGGAAATCGAGCAACGATGGCTAAAAGTCGTCAAAAACAATTAGATCGATTAGAACGATTGACTCCGCCAGGTTCCTTGACTAAGCCGGCGATTGAATTTCCTTATCAAGGGTTAGTTGCAACACAAGCGCTAACGACCCACAAGTTAGTTGTTGGCTATCGGGAACCTTTGTTAGAACCGTTAGATTTAATGGTTCATGTCGGTGAAAAAGTCGCATTGAAAGGCTTCAATGGGATTGGCAAATCAACATTAATTAAAACGTTAACGAAAGTTATTCCTTCATTAGATGGAGAATTTCATTATCCGCTGAATACAAAAATTGCTTATTTTACCCAAGAATTGGCGTGGCCTAATGATCAGTTAACGCCGCTTGACTATTTGTCAGATCGTTTTCCAGATACAACGATTAAAGAGCGAAGAAGTCATTTGGCTAGAGCAGGTTTACCAGATAAGTTAGCAATGCAATCGCTAGCTTTGTTAAGTGGTGGTGAACAAACAAAAGTAAAACTAGCGGAACTAATGATGCAAGCTAGTAATTTATTATTTTTAGATGAGCCAACCAACCATATTGATGAAGCGGCCAAAAAAAGTTTACAAGAAGCAATTCACATTTACCCAGGAACGGTTTTTCTGGTTTCCCATGAAGCAGATTTTTATGAAGAAATTGTGGATCGAGTAATTGATATTGAGGAGTTAGTTAAATAAAGAAGAAAGAACCCAGTTGAGGGGGAGTCAACTAGGTTCTTTCTTCTTTATTATTTATTTACTCATTAAGCCATCATGGATTTTTGTTAAATTCCAGTTCATCATGCTGTAGTACGTGTCGCCTTCTGTTCCTTCTTTAGCAAGAGAGTCTGTGAAAAGTGTATCGTAAATTGGTCGATTCACTTCTTTTGAGACCCGTTCCATGCTACGTTTATCGACACTGGTTTCAACAAATAGTACAGGAACTTTTGATTTCTTAATGGTATCAATAATCGTGGTCATTTGTTCAGGTGTTCCTTGACTTTCCGTGTTGATTTCCCAAATATAAGCGGCATTTAAATCATATGCTTTGGAGAAATATTTAAAGGCACCTTCACTTGTAACTAATAATTTTTTATCATCAGGAATATCAGCGAATTTAGCTTTGGCTTCCTCGTGTAATTTGCTAAGCTTTTCTGTATAATTTTTCGCGTTTTCTATATAGAAATCTTTATTTTTTGGATCTTTTTCTACTAAAACGTCACGAATGTTTTCTACATATTTAATACCATTTTCAATGTCTAACCAAGCATG
Source organism: Enterococcus sp. DIV1444a (assembly GCF_051712125.1). Classification (NCBI taxonomy): domain Bacteria; kingdom Bacillati; phylum Bacillota; class Bacilli; order Lactobacillales; family Enterococcaceae; genus Enterococcus; species Enterococcus sp. DIV1444a. The sequence continues at coordinate 1,822,390 of NZ_JBIOOG010000001.1, read as the reverse complement.
CGGATCTTCTGTTTGTTCTTGACCAGCACTTGTTAAATATTGTGGTGTAACGTTTTTGCTTGCGGAAAAGTAATCTTTATTCTCAACTTTTTTGGCCGTTTTCATTAATTTATTAAACCAGCCATTTCCGCCTGTTTCTAAGTTCAAGCCGTTAAAGAATAAAATGTCCGCTTCAGAAGCTTTAGCAATGTCTTCTGGTAACGGTTCATATTCGTGAGGGTCTGTCCCAATTGGCACGATACTATGCAACTCAATTTTGTCTTGGCCAACATTTTTTACTAAATCGGATAGGATCGAGTTCGTTGTCACAATTGCCAATTTTTCTTTCTTCTCAGCGGCTTGATTCCCACAAGCAGCTAACGCTAACCCTGCTAAAAGGGTTAAAAAAAATAAACTAAATTTTTTCATTCGTTGATTCCTCCATTTCTTTCTCACGGTTTACAAATACTAGGCCTTTCTTTGGTGAGAAAAAGAAAGCCAATAAAAAGAATAAGGCGGCGGTTAAAACAATCGTCGCACCAGAAGCTAAGTTATAAGAATAACTAAAGAACAGGCCAATCACTGAACTTAAAATCCCAAAAGTAGAGGCTAAGCCAATCATTGTTGGTAAGTGGTTTGTTAATAGATAAGCCGTTGCCGCAGGCGTAATCAGCATGGCAATGACTAGAATAGTGCCGACGGTTTGCAAAGAAGAAACAGCGACTAATGTTAGTAAAAACATCAATGCATAGTGGAAAAATTGAATATTTAAACCATAGGCTTGGGCCATTGTGGGATCAAAAGAAGTGATTTGCAATTCTTTATAAAACAATGCCACAAAAATCAAGACAATCACGCCGACGACACAGGTAATTAAAATATCGGTGTCTGCGACCGCTAATACATTCCCAAACAAAATATGATATAAATCGGTGGAACTTTTTGCAAAAGAGATAAAAATAATCCCTAAAGCAAAAAAAGAACTAAAGACAACACCAATGGCAGTATCATTTTTTAGTGGACTTTTTTGGGTAATAAAGCCAATCGATAATGCAGCTAATAAGCCAAAAATTGAAGCGCCAAAAATATAATTGAAACCAAACATATAAGAAACAGCGACGCCTGGTAAAACAGCATGGGAAATCGCATCACCCATTAAAGACATCCCTCGTAAAATAATGAATGAACCAATTACCCCTGAAATGAGTCCGACAATTACAGACGTCAAAAGGGCATTTTGTAAAAATTGATAACGGAATAAACCATCAATAAATGCAGCAATCATTTTGCAACCCCCTGTATTAATAAATCACCTAACAAATCACCGTATGCTTCTTGGAGCGTTTCTGCAGTAAACGTTTGTTCCACAGGGCCCGCAGCAATTAGCCGGTTTTTCAAAACGATTAATTCATCAAAATAGTGGGAAACTTTGTGCAAATCATGGTGAACAATGATAATCATTTTACCTTGATTTTTTAATGATTTAAGAATATCCATAATCACTTTTTCACTAGACATATCAATGCCGACGAAAGGTTCATCTAAAAAAATCACCTCAGCACCTTGGGCCAAAACACGGGCAATAAACACACGTTGCAATTGACCACCAGAAAGTTCGCCAATCTGGCGTTGCGCATAGTCTTCTAATTGCACCATTTTTAATGCAGCCAGGGCTGCTTGCTTTTCTTTCTTTCCTGGGCGTTTTAATAGTCCCAAGTTTGGATAGGTTCCTAGCAAGACCGTTTCAAAAACGCTAATGGGGAAACTAAGATCCAAGGCACTACGTTGTTCTACATAGGCAATGGTTGTTTTTTGTTGGTCAATCGCTTGATTATTTAACAAAACATCACGTTCCTTTGTTTTAATCAAGCCTAATAACCCTTTAATAAATGTTGACTTTCCAGCACCATTTGGTCCGATAATTCCAGTAATTTTACCGGAGGGAATAGTAACGTGGATATTATTTAAAGCGGTCCGTCCTTGATATTGAACGGTTAACGCTTGAACAGCTAAGTTAAAGCTTTTTCTCATGAAATTCCTCCTTTTTAGGTTTGCCTTAAAAATAGTATAAGGGATAATTTGAGAAAATGCAAATTATTTTTAGGTGCGCCTAAAAATAAGCGCTTTTTTCACAAAGAAAACCGTTTCTTTCAATAAATTAAGGAGGATCCCATGATTTTTATGACAAAAAATGGTAGAATATGAATGAAAACGACTATTATTTTATATTGACGGAGGATATCATGACCGAAAACTATCAAGATGAAACCTTACGCATCTTCAGTTTAAATGCAAATCGACCACTTGCTGAAAAAATCGCAGCATCTGTAGGAACAGAATTAGGAAAAAGTACCGTGCGCCAATTTAGTGATGGCGAAATTCAAATTAATATTGAAGAAAGTATTCGTGGCGATCATGTCTACATCATCCAAGCAACGAATGCCCCTGTAAATGATCATTTGATGGAATTGCTTATTTTAATTGATGCATTAAAACGTGCTAGCGCAAAAACAATTAATGTTATTTTGCCTTACTATGGTTATGCTCGCCAAGACCGCACAGCGAAACCAAGAGAGCCCATTACTGCGAAATTAGTTGCTAATATGTTAGTAGAGGCAGGCGCAACACGTTTGTTGACATTAGACTTGCATACTGTTCAAGTCCAAGGATTTTTTGATATCCCAGTAGATAATTTATTTACAATGCCTTTGTTTGCTCATTATTATCGTCAACAAGCATTAGTAGGGGAAGAAATTGTGATTGTTTCGCCTAAAAACAGTGGCGTTCAACGCGCACGTAGTTTATCGGAGTACTTAGATGCGACCTTAGCAATTGTCGACCATGAAGAGATTGATGGGGTGCGTCAAGAAGGTTACGTTATTGGGAATGTCGCTGGGAAAAAATGTATTCTTGTTGATGACATTTTGAATACTGGTCAAACGTTAGCCACAGCGGCGGAAGTTTTAATGAAAAATGGTGCGCAAGAAGTTTATGCTTGCGCCTCGCATGGTTTGTTATCAGAAGGCGCAAAAGCAACCTTAGAAAATGCGCCAATTAAGGAAATTAGTATTACTGACTCTGTTTATACGACAGCAGACCGCCAACCAGCAACCTTGAATATTATTTCTTGCGCTGAGTTAATGGGGGAAGCGTTACTTCGTATCCATGAAAATAAACCAATGAGTCCATTATTCCGTTTAGAACCAAAAGGAGAATAAGTGATTCCTTAAACTAGAAATAGGTCTAACAACTTTAATAGTGTTGGGCCTATTTTTCTTATCTCTTTTATAAATAGAAGAGAAAGTATTCTGATTTTGTGTTTTAAGCTTTTTATGCTAGAATAACGCCAGAACATAAGGAAAGGGACGAGTCATTTGGAACCCATTTATTTAGATCATGCGGCAACAACGCCGCTTCATCCAACGGTCATTCAAGCGATGACTGAAAATATGCAAACGACTTTTGGCAATCCATCAAGTATTCATCAGTTTGGACGAAAGGCACACGGTCTTCTGGAAGAAGTGCGTCAAACGATTGCCGAGAGCTTACAAGCCAAACCCCACGAAATTATTTTTAATAGTGGTGGCACAGAAGGGGATAACACAGCTATCTTGGCAGTTGCTTTTTCTCGTCAAAAGGAAGGAAAACATATTATTACTACGGCAATTGAACATCCGGCTGTGTTACGAACGATGGAATACTTAGAGACGTTAGGCTTTGAAGTGACTTACTTGCCTGTGAATGAAAATGGTCAGATTTCAATGGATCAATTCAAAAAGTCTTTACGCGAAGAAACGATCTTGGTTTCAATGATGTATGGCAATAATGAAATCGGAAATCGATTACCGATTGCTGAAGTTGGTGCAATTCTGAAAAATCATTCGGCGATTTTTCATACAGATGCCGTCCAAGCTTATGGAAGTGAAGTGATTTTACCTCATGAATTGGGGATCGACTTATTAAGCATTTCTGCTCATAAAATCAATGGCCCAAAAGGCGTAGGTTTTTTATTTAAAAGCGATGCAATCCAATTACCTCCTCTTTTACATGGTGGGGAACAAGAAGAAAAACGACGTGCGGGCACGGAAAACTTAGCTGGAATTATTGGCATGGGTACTGCCGTTTCATTACTAACTTCTGCAGAAAAGCACGCAAGAAAAACAGCTTATCAAAGTTTTCAAACGATTATTTTAAAAGCGTTAGAGGAAGCCAATATTGATTTTTCAATTAATGGTGAACCAACCAATCGTTTAGCGCATGTCTTAAATCTTCATTTAAAAGGAATTCCCAGTGATTTGCTCTTAATGCATTTGGACTTAAGAGGCATTGCGATTTCAACCGGCTCGGCTTGTACAGCGGGAACTGTGGATCCTTCGCACGTGTTGACAGCGATGTATGGAGAAAATTCCTCTGCTATTAAAGAATCGATTCGGATTAGCTTTGGCTACGGGAACACACCAGAAGAAATTGCGACTTTTTCTGAAGTACTAGTTGCAGTGATTCAACAATTGAAAAAATAAACTGATTGCGGCAGCTAAAGGTTTTCGCTATAATGAAGGTAACAATGAAAATAACGAGGTGGAACCCATGGCATTTACAACAACGGCTGCTGTTGAAGGCTCAACAGTTTTTTACAAAGTACATCCTAGTGCAAAACGCTATACATTAAAAGATAACGGCTTTACTGAAACAAAATCAGGGAACTTTCAATTGATTCGTTCCTTAGATCCAACGCCTCAGAGAAATGAAGGCTTCAAATTAAAAATTACGATCACTGCTGATCTGAAAGAATTAAAAATGTCCATTACAACGGCAAATGGTTTAAAACCAATGAATATTTTCAAGAATGAACAACATGAAATGAGTAAAGAAAAATACTTTTTCTTAATGGATGGCTTAATTAGTCGTGGTGTACTAGAGAAAGTAGAATAATTCAGAGAAACCTGAAGAAACAAGTAAAAGCAGCTTGTTCCTTCAGGTTTTCTGTTTACTTGAAAGCAACGGCTTGCTCGCTGTGTCTTTGTTCCAAGTATTTTCTCATTATACGCCCGGCTTGCTTTACTTATTTCAAAAAAATAGTATAATGAAAAGCACTGAAAAGTTACGACCTTCAAATCGTGGATGATTTCAGAATCTAATTGAAATGATGGTGATAAAATGGCAGATAACAGCAAAACGCGTGTCGTGGTAGGCATGAGTGGCGGTGTCGATTCATCTGTCACAGCGTTGCTTTTAAAAGAGCAAGGCTATGATGTAATTGGGATCTTTATGAAAAATTGGGACGATACAGACGAAAATGGTGTCTGTACCGCAACTGAGGATTATAAAGATGTCGCAAAAGTAGCGGATCAAATTGGGATTCCGTATTATTCGGTTAATTTTGAAAAAGAATATTGGGACCGTGTGTTTGAATATTTTTTAGCAGAATATCGGTTAGGACGGACACCAAATCCAGATGTCATGTGTAATAAAGAAATTAAATTTAAAGCATTCCTAGATTATGCTATGCAACTAGGCGCTGACTATGTTGCAACTGGCCACTATGCGCAAGTAGAAACGGATGAAAATGGCGTAGTGCATATGTTACGTGGAATTGATAATAATAAAGACCAAACCTATTTTTTAAGCCAATTATCACAAGCCCAATTGGCAAAAACAATGTTCCCATTGGGTGGTATGGAAAAATCAGAAGTTCGTGCAATTGCTGAACGTGCTGGATTAGCCACAGCCAAGAAAAAAGACTCAACGGGCGTTTGTTTTATTGGTGAAAAGAATTTTAAAGAATTTTTGAGTAATTATTTACCAGCTAAAAAAGGCAACATGGTGACAGAAGATGGTGAAATCAAAGGACAACATGATGGTCTGATGTATTATACTATCGGTCAACGCCAAGGCTTAGGAATTGGTGGTGGCGGTAAAACACAAGAACCATGGTTTGTGATTGGGAAAGATTTAACCACCAATACATTATATGTGGGACAAGGATTTCACCATGAAAAACTATATGCAACACATTTAGAAGCCAGTGAGGTTCATTTTACTGTTGATACACCAATGCCAAAAGAGTTTGACTGTACGGCTAAATTCCGTTATCGTCAAGCAGATATGCCAGTGCATGTTTCCTTATCTGAAGATGGCACAAAAGCAACCGTTACGTTTAAGGAACCAGCCCGCGCAGTCACTCCAGGTCAAGCTGTTGTTTTTTATGATGGAATGGAATGCTTAGGGGGCGGCTTAATTGATCGCGCCTACCAAGATGAAAAAGAACTACAATACGTCTAAAAAGTTTCACGAGTTGTGAAACAAAAAGAGTGGAGTTAACTAAAAGAAAAGCTGATATGATGGTCATAAAACCAGTAAATATCAGCTTTTCTTTTTTATTTAATATGCCTATTTTTTAAAAAATAAGAAAAAGAGAAAAATTAAAAATTAAAATTGTGGATAACTTTTCTGTGTATAACTTAGATGTTTTTTTTCTCTTTTTTTAATTCGGCGGTGCTTCGACGAACCCATAGAAGGTTAATGAGAACCAGACAAGAAGTGGAAATAAAGACACCACGATAACCGAAAGCGGCAGATACGCTTGAACCAATCATAGGACCAATCACATTTCCGGTCGCTTGGAAAGATTGGTTGTAACTGAAAATACGGCCTGCAGCATCACTTGGAGAATAACGAGTGATCAATGTTTGAACAGCAGGTAGTAAACAGGCATCGGAAATCCCAACTAAGAAACGAAGTATAGCAAGCTGCCAGACATTTTGAACAAAGGCCATTGGCAGGTAAACGAAAATGGCTAAAATTAAGCCAATTGTCAAGATGCGTTCGCTGCCAATACGATCGCCTAACCGGCCGAAACGAGGGGCAGCTATTAACGTTGCAATCCCTGGAATAGAAGCAATGACTCCGCTAATTAAGGTGACATTTCCGTGACCACCCAACAATTGTTGAATATATAAACTGATGATGGGACTAATTGAATTATTGGAAGCTTGAATGATTAATGTCGTAATAAACATTCCAAGAATCACGTGGGGATGTTCTAGTTTTTTTAAAATTTGTTTCCCAGATGCGGCTTGATTTTTTTCAATTGGCACAAACTCTTCATGGACAAAGACGAGACTCAAAACAAAAACGAGTAATAAAATCGTACCAGTAATGAAAAAGGTTGGCCGATAACCGAAAATAGACGCAGTGACACCGCCCAAAAGAGGACCTAGCAATGTGCCGGTAACAGAACCAGTGGCTAAAGTACCAAGCACTTGACCGCTTTTTTCCTTAGGTGTGCCTGTAGCAACTAACGCAGTTGCATTACTGATATAACCAGAAAAAACACCTTGTAATAAGCGCAAGCCTATCAATTGATAAACACTTGTGACTGCGCCCATTAAACTAATGACGATAGCCATTCCTAATGAAGCACGTAATAACATTAACTTACGTCCTTTTCGGTCGGCTAAACGGCCCCACCAAGGAGAAACAATGGTCGTGACTAAAAAAGTGGAGGAGAATGTGATTCCGCTCCAAAAATTCAATTGTTGGTGGGTAAAAGTACCTAATGTGTTGATATAAAGAGGCATAAATGGCATCACTAAGCTAAAGCCGATACCGGCCATAAATGTGCCAAACCATAAAACGAGCAGATTTTTTTCCCAAGGTTGTCTTGGCCGGAAAATTTTACTTTTAATTAATTCATACATTCTATTTCCTCACTTTCTAGTAAAGAAATTCAAATTTGGCTTTAGCGAGTAGTTGATCATTCAATGCTTGATGCAACTCATTCGCAAAAAAGCCTTCTTTTAAATTTAGTGGATTTTTTGTAGCGTACACATATAACGTATAGGTGTGCACACCAGAGCGAGGACTTAACCCCAGATAACGTTCGGTTAACTCGGGTAACGTTTCAGTGGCAAGCACAGGAAGCATCTGTTTCCCCAAAGGAGAAGCAAGACTATTTTTTCCTTGAATGGTAGGCTTGAGTGCTGTTCGACTATAGTCTTCAGGAATTTCATTGGTTACAGGAACATTGGCAGCTAACCAATGAATAAAAGGGAAACCGATTAAAGGAATTGTGTCATAATCAATTAATTCCCAGGATAAATAACGGGCTTCTTTAGGAATAGCGGCTAAAGAAATAGGAAAAGATAAAATAGGACGTTCGTGTAATAAAAATTCTGCACTGGTTCGTTTGCCATAACGGTCGGCCAAATGAGAATGGTTGGTAATATGCATGCCAAATAGCCTTCTTTCAAAAATGATGTTTACAAATTATTATTATAAACTATAATTTATAGTTTAAAAAGAGTCAATAGATATGATAAACTAATACTTGTCCAAAATTTAAGAATTGGAGGCGTCAGAAAGATGGCAAAAAAACGGAATTTAACGAAAGCCAAAATCCTTGAAAGTGCTCGCAACCTAGCGGAAGAATTGGGCGTTCAACAATTAACCTTTCAAAATTTAGCCGTTGATTTAGGCATCAAGTATCCTTCACTCTATAATCACTTTAAAAATATTGCTGAAGTAAAAAATGCTCTAGTGGACTTGTTAATCCAAGAATTAAATGATGCCTTGCGAAGAGCCCTTGTGGGTAAGAGTGGCGCAGAAGCAATTCGGATATATGCTGAAACGTACCAACAATTTGCTTTTGAAAATTCTGCGGTCTATGAATTACTTATCAGTGTGCCGAAAACGCAAAACCAACAATTAATTGAAGGCATTCATGAAACCAATCAAATTATTTTACAACTTTTAGCTTTTTATCCATTTAATAATGAAGAACGACTGCATAAAAGTCGAGAATTACGTAGCTTAATCCATGGTTATATTACCTTACGTTTTTTAGGTTATTTTCAGCGCGAAGAAGCCACGCCAGAAGAAAGTTATCGTCGCATGATTGAAGATTTTATTGCTTCTTTAGAAGTGGCAGGATAAAATAAATTTCAAAAATTTCTCAGTCCGAAACCAAATCCTTGCAACTTTTTCAGAAAGTGACTATGATACCTACAGTAGTAAAAAAAGGAGCGGTTCAATGTATCAAGTAATTACAATGTATGGCGACAATGAACCTTGGTGGTTTTTTGATGACTGGCAAGAGGACATTGTTCAAGAAAAAACCTTCGATAACTTGACCGATGCAGAGACATATTTTGTGGAAGTTTGGCAAAAACTTTCTCAGGATTATACATACGTCAACACAAAGCCTAATTATTTAACGGCTTTCTGGAATGATGGGGAAGAACGCTGGTGTGAAGAATGCGATGAAGATTTACAACAATATTTCGGTTTAGCATTACTAGAAAATCATCATGCGGTTACTTTTGAAAATAAAGCTGAGTTTACCACAATCTCCAATCATTTTGGCAAAACAAAATTCTGCAAACGGAAAGTTATTTGAAACGTATGAGTTTAAAGAAAAACCTCAGGGAATTTTCTTTAAACTCTTTTTCTATTCTCGGAATTTAGAGAAAATCGAACCAATATTTGGTATAATACGAAAAGATAGCACTTAAAAAGGAGCGAAACTAGTGGTTGCAAAACAATTAATTATTGCTGAAAAACCTAGCGTAGCAAAAGATTTAAGCCGCGTTTTAGGAGCAAATCAAAAAAATAAGAATTATTATGAAGGACCCAACGTGATTGTCACCTGGGCTTTAGGGCATCTCTTAGGACTAAAAATGCCAGAAGATTTAAACAAAGAATGGCAAACATGGCAAATGGAAACCTTGCCAATGATTCCTAAGAATTTAGGGATTAAACCGTTACCGAAAACAGGACATCAATTAAAAGCGATTAAACAATTAGCCAATCGTAAAGATGTTTCTGAAGCTGTTATTGCCACCGATGCTGGTCGTGAAGGTGAATTAGTGGCCCGCTGGATTTTAGAATATGTCCGTTTTAACAAACCAGTCAAACGTTTATGGATCTCATCTCAAACAGACAAAGCCATTAAAGACGGGTTTAAGAAAATTCGCCCAGCGAAAGACTACGATAATTTGTATGACTCTGCCTTGGCGCGCGCAAAAGCTGACTGGTTAGTGGGGCTAAACGTCACACGGGCCTTGACAGTGAAATATCAAGATAACTTATCCGCAGGTCGTGTTCAAACACCAACTTTAGCAATGGTACGCCAACAAGAAAAAACGATTGAACAATTTAAGCCTCAAACTTATTTTACTATCTCGTTAACTGTTGAATCAGAAAAAGCAAAGATGACCCAAAAAAATCCATACGCTTTAAAAGAACGGCAGGAAGCAGAACAATTAGTCAAAGAACTATCGAAACAAAAGGGCTTAGTTACCGATATCCAAGAAAAAGTCAAAACAGAAAATGCGCCGTTGCCGTATGATCTAACCGAAATCCAGCGTGAAGCCAACCAGCGGTTCCAATTTTCTGCAAAGAAAACGTTGTCTCTCGTACAAAGTTTATACGAAACCCATAAAATTGTTTCCTATCCTCGAACTGACAGCAAATATCTAACAACGGATATGAAAGGAACGATGAAAGAACGACTTCAAGCCATTGCTGATTTTTCACCAGAAGTGAAAGGCTACCTTAAAAATGGGGCCGTTGTTAAACAACAAAAAGTTTTCCAAAATGCAAAAGTCACGGATCACCATGGATTGATTCCAACTGAACAACGTCCTCGTTATGAAAAGCTAAGCAATGATGAACAAAAAATTTATCAAATGATTGTTCAACGATTCTTAGGTTTGTTTGCTGAGCCAAACCAAACCAAACAAACAAAAGTTACCGTCGCTTTTGGGAAAGAAACATTTGTCTTTCATCAAAATAAAATAGTTGTTGCTGGCTGGAAAACAACAGCCGAACAGCCGCTATCCACTGTCCAATGGCAAAAAGGCATGACCGTTGTGCCAAACTTTACCATTAACAAAGAATTAACGTCGCCGCCAAAACCATTAACCGAAGGAACGTTGTTAGGAAAAATGGAGAAACACAGTTTAGGCACACCGGCAACGCGGGCGGAAATCATTGAAAAACTGATTAAATCAGAATTGATGGAACGAACCAATAGCGGTTTAAGTGTCTCTGCCAAAGGGAAGCAACTATTAGACTTGGTGAATCCATCACTTGTGACACCTGAACTAACGGAAAAATGGGAAAAGTCGCTCGAAGCAATCGCTTCGGGTCAACAAAAGAGTCAACTTTTCTTAAAGGATATTGAAGAGGATACGAAAAAATTAGTCCGTGAAATTAAACAAAGCGAGAAAAAATATCAAGATTTTTCCATTACGCAAAAAAAATGTCCAGATTGTGGCTCAAACTTACGGGAGAAAAATACGAAAGATGGGAAGATTTACGTTTGTACCAATCAAGAATGTAGCTATCGCCGTCGTAAAGACCCGAAAGTCTCCAATCATCGTTGTCCACAATGTCATAAAAAAATGGTCATTATAGAAGGAAAAAATGGTCGTTCTTTCAAATGTAAATTCTGTTCGATTACTGAAAAAATTCCCGATAAAAAAGAACGAAAACAAAAAATGACAAAACATGAAGAACGTCGTTTGATGAAAAAATATTCACAACCAGAAGAACCAGAAGAAAGTGCGTTAGCACAGGCCTTAAAAGCCGCTATGAACCAAGAATAGCAACTTGACGAATTACAGTTAGCTATAGTGTATAGTGGATTTGATTGTTGTTACGTTTTAATAAAGAAGTCCGCTCTTGAAAGAGTGGACTTTCCCTACAGATATTAATGAGTTTGGTATAATAAACGTGAAGAAAAAAATCAGACCTTCTAAACTGAAATCTAGCTATGGATAAGTGATGCGAGTACGGAATCATGGAGAAAAAATAATTCTCCGAGGTTTTAGAGTCATGTTGTTTAAAAACAAACTATCACCTCCAGCAATCCGTAATTTTCATCACAAGATTAGAATTTTTATCATCAAAGAATAGTTGCTTCAATTTTTGGGAACTAATCAAGTGATAAGTCAAAATGTTGATAGATTGAGATTAGTTCTTCCTTTTTTGGGGAAGGGCTTTTTTTATTGATGGAAGAAAGGGAAGAAATCTTGGTAGCACCTAAAAAAATTGTGAGAAATACTTCTGTATTGTTTGGTTTCTGCCTCAGAAAGTTGTATACTTAGATTGGAATTATTCTATATTACATGCATTTTCACACTTTTTGGAAAAGTTCACTTGAATTTTCTTTTAGTTTCGTAGATAAAAGGAGTCATCGCTAATGGAAATGAACAATTCAGGTAAGCTTGTTTCTTTGTGTGGAGGCAAATCAGGGAGGAAATAATATGTTTGATATTGTAACATTGGCGAGAATCCAATTTGCGATGACAACAGTTTTCCACTTTTTCTTCGTACCGTTTTCAATAGGATTAGCACTTGTTGTAGCAATTATGGAAACAATGTACGTTGTGAAAAAAGAGGAACGTTATCGTAAAATGGCCAAGTTTTGGGGAAATATATTCCTATTAAGCTTCGCTGTTGGGGTTGTAACCGGGATTATTCAAGAATTTCAGTTTGGGATGAACTGGTCTGATTATTCTCGATTCGTCGGAGATATTTTTGGGGCACCGTTGGCGGTAGAAGCGCTCTTAGCCTTCTTCTTAGAGTCAACATTCTTAGGTTTGTGGATCTTTACTTGGGATAAAATGAATCCAAAAGTTCACGTAACGTTTATCTGGTTAGTTGTATTCGGTTCAATGATGTCTGCTTTCTGGATTTTAGTTGCGAATAGTTTCATGCAACATCCAGTAGGCTATGTCATCAATAATGGCCGTGCTGAAATGGTGGACTTTGTAGCTGTCATCAGCAATCCAAAAGTTTGGTATGAATTTTCACACGTTATCATGGGCGCCTTTACATTGGGCGGCATGGCAGTAGCTGGTATGGCTGCTTTCCAATTGTTGAAAAAACGGGATATTTCATTCCACAAAGCATCTATGCGCATTGGCTTATGGGTTACTTTGTTCGGTTCAATCGGCGTTTTATTAGCTGGCGACTTGCAAATGAAAGCTCTAATTGAAGGACAACCAATGAAATTTGCGGCGATGGAGGGGGCCTATGAAGACTCTGATGATCCTGCTGCTTGGACATTGATTGCTTGGGCAGATGAACGAGAACATAAACAAGTTTTTGGTATCGATATTCCGTATATGCTAAGTATTTTATCGTATAACAAATTATCAGGTTCGGTTGATGGGATGGATACAGTCAACAAACGCTTGGTAGAAAAATATGGGGATGATAAAAATTATTATCCACCAGTTAACACTTTATTCTGGAGCTTCCGTATCATGGCTGGTTTTGGTGCCTTAATGTTATTGGTTGCTGCCTTAGGACTATTCTTTACAAGGAAGAAAAAACCCTCGCTGTACGAGAAGAAATGGATGCTGTGGATTGTTGCTCTATGTACGTTCGCGCCATTCCTTGCGAATACAACAGGTTGGTTAGTCACTGAATTAGGTCGTTATCCGTGGACTGTTTATGGATTATTTACGATTGAACAAAGTGTTTCACCAAATGTATCGGTTGCTTCATTAATTACGTCAAATGTCATTTATTTCTTATTATTTGCTGGTTTAGGTAGTGTCATGGTTTACTTGGTCATTTTAGAATTACGTAAAGGACCAGACTATGAAGCAAAAAAATTAGCGAAAGAAAATGAACCAGCGTTGGATCCATTTGATAAGGGGGTATTTGGCGAATGAGTACACTACAATTATTATGGTTTGTCCTTATCGGCGTCTTATTCTCAGGTTTCTTCTTCTTAGAAGGATTTGACTTTGGTGTTGGAATGGCCGTTCAAACGTTGGCACACAATGATGATGAAAAAGATCAAGTCGTTGCAACAATTGGACCTGTCTGGGACGGAAACGAAGTTTGGCTGTTAACAGCGGGCGGCGCAATGTTTGCCTCTTTCCCATATTGGTATGCTTCATTATTTAGTGGCTACTATTTAATTCTATTTACGATTTTATTTGGGTTAATTATTCGTGGAGTTTCCTTTGAATTCCGCCACAACATGCCAGAAGGCAAACGTCGTCGGATGTGGAACTGGACGCTATCAATTGGGAGTTTCCTTGTACCGTTCTTCTTTGGGATTTTGTTTATTAGCTTAGTCCAAGGAATGCCTTTAGATGCAAACGGCAATATGCATGCGCAATTTACGGATTATTTTAATCTGTTTTCAATTGTTGGTGGAGTAGCCTTAACATTACTTTGCTACTTACACGGCATGAACTATATTGCTTTAAAAACAGAAGGCCCAATTCGCGAACGTGCTCGAAATTATGCAGAAATTTTATATGGCGTTTTATATGTCGGTTTAGTTGTTTTTGCAGTGTTGATGTACTTCAAAACGGACTTTTATGAAAAGAACTTTACGGTCACTTTAATTTTAACGTTAGCAATTGTGGTCTTAACAGTCATTGCCAATGTTGGGGTGTTTAAACGCAAAGAGATGTTAGCTTTTCTAGCGAGTGGTTTAACGTTAGTTGTATTAGTTGCTCTCTTGTTCAGTGGCTTGTTCCCACGTGTTATGATTGGTAGTGAAGGATTTGATTTGTTGATTAAAGATGCAACAAGCACACCATATACACTAAAAATTATGACGTGGATTTCTTTAAGCATTTTACCATTCGTGTTAGCTTATACTGCTTGGTCCTATTATATTTTCAGAAAACGTATTTCACATACAGCCGTACCAGAGGGGTATTAAATCTATGATTGATAAAGACATCTTACAGATGCCTAAAATCAAAAAAATTCTTGTCTTGCTTGCAGGTTTTTCTTTCCTGCAAGCAGTCTTTATAATTGGGCAAGCTTTTTTTCTTTCAAAAGCCATTGTCGGCCTTTGGAGTGGTGGGCATCTCAACCAACAACTACAGAGTATTTTACTCTTTTTTATTTTTTATCTTGGTCGACATGTTATTACGTATTTTCGTGAGAGAATGCTCGATACATTTAGTTATGAACGCTCAAAAGAATTACGCGAACAATTGTTAACCAAAATTTTCCGTTTAGGGCCAAATGTTGTTCAAAAAAATGGGACTGGAAATATGGTTACCATGGCTTTAGAAGGCATCAGTCAAACCGAAAATTATTTACAGTTGATTTTGACAAAAATGATGAATATGATGATTATTCCTTGGATTATTTTGGCCTTTGTTTTTACACAAGATATTCGTTCAGGCGTAACATTGCTGATTGTTTTTCCGATTATTATTATTTTTATGATTGTGTTGGGTTATGCAGCGCAAAGTAAAGCGGACAAGCAATATGCGGCGTTTCAAATGCTTTCCAATCATTTTATTGATTCCTTGCGAGGAATTGACACGCTGAAACTGTTTGGGTTGAGTAAAAAATATGCTGGGAGTATTTACCATACAAGTGAACGATTCAGAAAAGCGACCATGAGTACGTTGAAAATTGCTATTTTATCAACTTTTGCGTTAGACTTTTTTACGACATTATCGGTAGCTGTTGTGGCAGTTTTCCTTGGATTAAGTTTATTAAACGGCACGATTTTATTATTTCCTGCCTTGGTTACTTTAATTTTAGCACCTGAGTTCTTTTTACCGATTCGTGATTTTTCAAGTGATTATCACGCGACCTTAGATGGAAAAAACTCTTTTCAAGCAATCCAAGCGGTATTAGCATTGCCAGAAGCAAAACAGACCGATGTGCTAACGTTAGATGATTGGCATCAAGAAAGTCAGTTGTCAGTCAAAGCGTTAAATTTTTCCTATGAAGATGCAACGCAAGAAGCAATTCAATCGTTGCAATTCTCTGTTGATGGCCGTAAAAAGATTGGAATTATCGGAGCGAGTGGTTCTGGTAAGTCAACGTTAATTAATTTATTAAGTGGCTTTTTATTACCAACAGAAGAAACGAGTCAATTGGCGATAAATGGCCAAACGATTCCACATTTTTTACAAAAAGACTGGCAAAAGCAAATCCTTTATATTCCGCAAGCGCCATATATTTTCCAGGATACTTTGGCAAACAATATTCGCTTTTATACACCTGAAGCAACAGATGAGGCGATTCAGCAAGCAATTCAGTTAGTTGGCTTAGACGAGCTGGTTAGAGATCTTCCTGAAGGAATTCATACCTTGATTGGGGAAAGTGGTCGAATGTTAAGTGGGGGACAAGCGCAACGAGTAGCGTTGGCCCGCGCCTTTGTTGATCAAAAGCGCCACGTCTTACTGTTTGATGAGCCGACAGCGCATTTGGATATTGAAACAGAAGTTGAAATGAAAGAGCGCATGTTGCCATTAATGAACAATCATCTTGTCTTCTTTGCGACACATCGTCTGCATTGGATGGAAGAAATGGATTACATTTTAGTGATGGAAAAAGGTCAATTAGTGGAACAAGGAACGCTAGCAGAGTTGATTGAAAAAGATGGCTACTATGTTCAATTAATGAAGCAAATGAGAGGAGGACGCCAATGATGGAAAAACAGCCGACAACGAAAGACGTTTGGAAAAACGATCAATGGGTTCGTCCTTTCTTAAAACGCTATAAAAAAACTTTGTATTTTGCCTTACTTTTAGGCTTCTTGACGTTCTTTAGCGCAGGGGCATTAATGTTTACGTCTGGTTACTTAATCAGTCGTGCGGCTTCCTTACCAGAGAATATTTTATTAATTTATATTCCCATTGTTTTAACAAGAGCATTTGGGATTGGCCGTCCTGTTTTTCGTTATGTGGAGCGTCTAACGAGTCATAACTGGGTGTTAAAAATGACCTCTGATCTGCGCTTGAAACTTTATAATGTGCTAGAAAAAGATGCGATTTTCTTTAAGACAAAATATCGCACGGGGGATATCTTAGGTTTGCTTTCGGAAGATATTAATCATATCCAAAACTTATATTTACGAACGATTTTCCCAACCGTTATTGCTTGGATTTTGTATATCTTTTTAGTGATTGCATTAGGTTTCTTTTCTTGGTGGTTTGCTTTATGTATGTTACTGATGTTAGGAGTGGTTGTTTTTCTATTGCCACTTGTTTCAGTTCTCGTGAATGGTGCGCGTCAAGAAAAACATAAATATGCCAAAAATGAGTTATATCAAACACTAACCGACAATATTCTAGGTGTGTCTGATTGGGTGTTTAGTCAACGAGGCTCTGAATTCGTAGCTCGTTATGAAACAGATGAAGCAAACGTTCGTGCATTAGATGAAAAAATGAAGCAATTTAACCGTGGCCGAGACTTTGTTTTACAACTTCTGTTTGGTGTGATTGCGATTGCTGTCTTGGCTTGGACTAGCGTGCGGTTTCCAGGCAATCATGGGGGCGCCGCCAATTGGATTGGTGCTTTTGTTTTAACCGTTTTTCCGTTAATTGATGCCTTTGCTCCGCTACCTGCTGCAGCACAGGAAACAACAATTTATAAGGATTCCATTCGTCGTTTTAATGAGCTTCCTGAAGGAGACGATGACTCAACAGAAGTGTCTGTTCAGCCAAACGGCACCAGTTTATCGATAGAACATTTGTCTTTTGCATATGAAAATCAAGAGAAAAAGGTATTAAATGACTTATCGTTAACAATTCCTGAAAAACAAAAATTAGCGATTTTAGGGCGCAGTGGTTCAGGAAAGAGTACGTTGGCTTCGCTCATTCGTGGTGATTTACGGCCTACTTCGGGAGAAATCCTTTTAGGAAATATCCCAACTGAGGCATTTGGTGAGACGATGACTGAATATATTGGTGTTATGCACCAAGCGCCGTACCTCTTTCGAACAACCATTTTAAATAATATTCGGATTGGTAGAGAAGAAGCGAGCGAAGCAGAAGTTTGGGCGGTTTTAGAAAAAGTTGGCTTAAAAGAAATGGTTGCCCAATTACCAGAAGGTTTACAAACAATGGTGGATGAAGCAGGTTTGCGTTTTTCTGGTGGCGAACGACATCGTTTGGCACTAGCGCGGATTCTTTTACAAGACACACCGATTGTGTTATTAGATGAACCAACTACTGGGTTAGACCCAATTACAGAACAGCAATTGTTGGAAACCTTTTTTGAGGCATTAAAAGATAAAACTGTCATCTGGATTACCCACCATTTGCAAGGCGTAACTTTGATGGATCAAGTGATCTTTATCGAAGACGGCCAATTAGAAATGAGTGGTACGCCAGAGGAATTACTTGCAACCAATGCACATTATCAAAAACTTTACCGAATTGATCGTGGCATTAGTTCTTTAGAGGAATAAAAAAAACGACTGGTTGTTGATTAAAGCAAACAATCAGTCGTTTTTCTATTTCAATTAATGGCAATTCTTCCATAAAACGTTTAAAATGAACGATGTAATAAGAGCTCAGTTAAGGAAAGTAAGGTTTCTTTTGCTGTGCCATCAGGCAATTGTTGAATATCAGTGATTGCTTTGTTGGTTACTTTTTTAGCAAAAGCTTGTGCTTCTGTAACGCCATGATAGTCGTTGACTAGCGCCGCAACTTCAGCTGCCTCTTCTAAGGTAATGGCACGTCCTTTATCCAAATAAGGGCTGAATACGTCAGGTGCTGCTTGATAAGCGAAGAGAAGTGGTAACGTATAGACACCTTGTGACAAGTCTTCTAAAGCGGGCTTTTTCAAGGTTTCCGTGTCGGCGGTATAATCTAAAATATCGTCATAGACTTGAAAAGCAATGCCAATATGGCGGCCAATTCGTTTAGCTAAACGTTGGACTTCTTTTGAACTATGACCGAAATAGGCCCCTTCAAGACAGCTTAGTGAAAAAAGTTCGGCTGTTTTGCCATTGACACTTCTTAAATAAGCAGGAATCGACATACGGCGGTCAAATCGATGACTCATTTGATCGAGTTCACCAAGTAACAACCGTTTCATTCCTTGTGCATTGATTTTCATAAATTCAGAGCCATTCATGGCATCTGCAATTAAAGTAAAGAATTCAGTGAATAGTAAATCACCTGTGTAAACAGCCACGTCTTTACCATATTGTGATTGAATAGTCACAGCGCCTCGGCGCAATGGAGAATCGTCAATAATGTCATCGTGAATCAACGTAGCCATATGTAGGATTTCCAAAGATGCAGCTATTTTTAATAGTTGTTGTTTCTCTTGTTTTTCTTCATCACCCAGTTGAGCAAAAAGAAAGAAAAAAGCGGGGCGTAATAATTTGCCGCCAGAACGAGCCAAAGTTACCAAGGCTTCTTCAATATCTTCGTTGCGTGTATGCAACGTTTGTTCAATTAGTTCACATGTTTCCGTTAAAGAACGTTCAACGTCAGGAAACGATTTCCAAAATGTGTTCATAAATATACTACGATCCTTTCAGTGGTTCAATACTATTTGATTGTATACGAATTGGCGACAGAAATACAGTAATTAAGTTTTAAAAGTAACAAAGTTTGTAAAAAAGTAGCGGAGGGATAGTTTGAATCGAGAAACATTTTTTGAATTAGTAGAATTAAAAGCAAAAACGGCTAGTGTTTTGCCATTTTTGTTAGGAATTTGTTTTAGTTGGTACCAATATGGGCGGCTCCATGTCGGCTATGTTTTAATTTTTTTCATTGCGATGTTTATTTTTAATATGGCGGTCGATATTTTAGATAATTATAATGATTACCATCATGCCACAGAAGTTCATGATTATAAGGAAAAAACGAATATTATCGGTCGAGAAAATTTATCTTTGCCATTAATACGTAAAATGATTTTTTGGATGATTCTCGTTTCTGCTTTAATGGGAATTGGGTTGTCATTCATTGTTGGCTGGCCGTTATTAATTATGGGTCTTTATTGTTACTTAATTGGTATTTTTTATTCATCAGGACCCAAACCTTTGTCCAGTCTACCATTAGGGGAAGTTTTCTCAGGATTTACAATGGGGTTCATGATTACCCTTATTTGTGTCTACATTAATACGTTTGAAGTCTTCCCTTGGTCGGCAGCTAATTTATGGGGGATTTTCTTAGTCGCTTTACCTAACACTTGTTACATTGCTAACTTAATGTTAGCAAATAATATCTGTGACTTAGAGGAAGATGAAAATAACAAAAGATATACATTAGTTCATTACCTTGGCAAAGCAAGTTCTTTGAAATTATTCGTCGGATTAAATACAATAGCAATGTTAGCCATTTTGTTAGCTGTCGGTTTAGGATTAACGCCGCCAACAATGTTACTCATGCTTTTAACTTTACCTTTTGTACGGAAACAAACCCAAGCCTTACTGAAGGAACAAGTGAAGAGTAAAACATTTGTTTGTGCTGTGAAGATCTTAGCTGTGGGAGCAACTGCACAAGTGCTATTTTTCGCCATAGGTTTGTGGTGGCTGTAAATTTTTTATAGAGTGGAAGGGAATCAAAATGAATAAGAAACATGTTGTTATTTTAGGTGCTGGTTACGCAGGCTTAAAAACATTACGCGAATTACAAAAAGGCGCCAAAGACGTCAAAATTACTTTAGTGGATCGTAACAACTATCACTACGAAGCAACGGATTTGCATGAAGTTGCTGCTGGAACACAACCAGCTGAAAAAATCACATACAATATTATGGATGTTGTCGATGAAAAAATGACCACCTTTATCCAAGGAACAGTTAAAACAATTGATGCTGCAACACAAACAGTTGCTTTAGAAGATGGCCAAACAATCAATTATGATTACTTAGTTGTTTCTCTTGGGTTTGAATCAGAATCATTTGGTATCCCTGGTGTGCAAGAACATGCTCTACAAATGGTAGATGTGAAAACGGCTTTAAACGTGTATGAACATATCCAAGAGCAAATGCGTCAATACAAAGCAACTCAAAACGAAGAATTCTTAAAAATTGTTGTCTGTGGAGCAGGCTTTACAGGGATTGAATTATTAGGTTCTCTTGTTGAAAACAAACCAAAATTTGCTGAAATCGCAGGTGTCTCAGCAGATCAAATCCAAATTTATTGTGTCGAAGCAGTTATTCGCCTATTGCCGATGTTTAACGAAAAACTTGCGAACTATGGTGTGCAATTATTAAAAGATTCAGCTATTCATTTATTATTAGGTAAACCAATTAAAGAAATCAAACCAGGCGCAGTTGTTTATCAAGATAACGAAGCAGGCGACTTGGCAGAACTTTCTGCCAAAACAATTATTTGGACAACGGGTGTTAGTGGAAGTCACGTTGTAGGCGATTCTGGATTTGAAGCTCGTCGTGGTCGTGTCATGGTTCAACCAGATTTAACAGATGCGAACCATAGCAATGTCTATATTATTGGTGACTGCTCGGCAGTGATGGATACAGAAACCAATCGACCTTACCCTACGACAGCACAAATCGCCTTGAAAATGGGCGCTCATGCTGCAAAAAATATTCAAGCACAATTGAAAGGGGAAGCAACTAAACCTTTCAGCTTCAAATCACAAGGTTCTGTTTGTTCTGTCGGAAATACACGTGCCTTAGGAATCGTGGGTAAAACAGACATCAAAGGATACCCAGCTTCATTCATGAAAAAAATTATCATGAACAAAGCGCTCTTTGAAACAGGTGGCGCCAAAGAAATGATGGCTAAAGGTCGTTTCGACTTATACCATTAAGAATCAGCAAAATAAGAAATAATGGAACAGTGGTCAAGAGACTATTGTTCCATTTTTCTTAAAATGAAAGTTTTTAAAAAATTTCCATGATTTTTCAAGTAAAATGAGGTGGGCACTTTTGTTCGATTCCATTTTTATGTATAATGAGAAGTGATGGAAAGAGGGAAGTTAAATGGCACAAAAAAGAGCAACAAATAAGAAAAAAAGTACGACAAAGAAAAAGACCAAAAAACAACAGCAACAACAAGAACGTTTAAATTATATGTTTCTTGGCCTGATTTTTATTTTATTCGGTGTCTTTGGACTCTTTCGCTTAGGGTTTTTAGGCACGTTATTAGCGAATTGTTTACGCTTAGTCGTAGGTAATACCTTTCCATTTGCAGCGATTTTACTAATCCTGTATGGCTTATTAGTCATGATTTATGGGAAAGATTTTCCGTTAAAAAGAGGGCGCCCTATTTTTGGCGCTGTTCTGATTTATATTAGTATTTTGTTATTTTTACATGCCTTTATGTTTCGGAATGTTAGTGGCAGTCAACCAGATATTTTAGGTAATACTTGGGAATTTTTACAAAGCGATTTAAAAGCCAACCAAGTGACGCAAAACGTAGGAGGCGGTATGATTGGCGCACTGTTTTATCAAGGAACGTACTTTTTGGTGGCACAATTTGGTAGCTATTTAATTGCTACATTGCTACTGTTAGCGGGGATTTTCTTGATGAGTATGTGGGATTTTCAGCAAATTGTTGATCATTTCCAAAGTATTCAAGATCGCCTAAGCCATGTTTCGGCAAAATCACAGGCGCGACAAGAAGAAAAAGAGGCGAAGCGAGCAGCGAAGAAAGAAGCCAAAGCAGCAGAACGCCAAGCAAAAATTGAAGCCGCTGCCCAACAAAAATTACAAGAGCAGGAACGCATGGAACAAGCGGCAGCCGAGCGCTTAACAAAAACGCCAGTTGAAACCCACCAACCAATGGCAGAAGAACCGGCCGCACCAACGCCTGTTCAAATTGATTCGTTTCAACAGCAAAATCAGGCGATGCCTGTACCGCCAATTACAGCAACAAAACCGCAACGAGAGCAGGAAGAGGAAGCGGCAGATGAAGCTGGTGTTCTCGAATTTGAAATTTCTGAAGAAGCGGAAGATCGTGATTATCAACTACCACCAACTGATTTGTTAGATACAATTCAAGCAACGGATCAAAGTGGTGAATATGAAAAAATCGAAAAAAATATTGGCGTCTTGGAACAAACCTTCAAGAGTTTTGGCGTGGATGCTAAAGTGGTCAAAGCCAGTTTAGGACCATCTGTCACAAAATTTGAAGTTCAACCCGCTGTTGGGGTAAAAGTTAGCAAAATTGTTAACTTGACGGATGACATTGCTTTAGCGCTTGCCGCCAAAGATGTTCGTATGGAGGCCCCGATTCCTGGAAAATCATTAATTGGGATCGAAGTTCCTAATAGTGCAATTAGTACAGTATCCTTTAGAGATATTGTTGAGGCACAACCAAGTCATCCAGATAAACTATTAGAAGTACCTTTAGGTCGAGATATTTCAGGGATGGTTCAAACTGCGGATCTATCAAAAATGCCGCATTTATTAATTGCGGGATCGACAGGGAGTGGGAAATCGGTTGCAATCAATGGCATCATCACAGGTATTTTGATGCAAGCGAAACCCCATGAAGTAAAATTAATGATGATTGACCCGAAAATGGTGGAATTGAATGTGTATAACGGGATTCCTCATTTATTAACGCCAGTGGTTACTAATCCGAGAAAAGCGGCCCAAGCCTTGCAAAAAGTAGTTCAAGAAATGGAATTTCGTTATGAAAAATTTGCAGCAACAGGCGTCCGAAATATTACTGGTTACAATCAATTAATTCAACAGAAAAATGCGGAAGATGGCGAAAATCGTCCGATTCTGCCATTTATTGTTGTCATTGTTGATGAGTTAGCTGATTTAATGATGGTGGCAAGTAACGAAGTCGAAGATGCGATTATCCGCTTAGCCCAAATGGCACGAGCAGCGGGCATTCATATGATTTTAGCGACACAACGGCCAAGTGTGGATGTCATTACAGGAATCATCAAAGCAAATGTTCCTTCTCGAATGGCTTTTGCGGTTTCAAGTGGGACAGACTCGCGTACCATTATTGATACCAATGGGGCGGAAAAACTATTAGGTCGAGGCGATATGCTCTTCTTACCAATGGGAGAAAATAAACCAATCCGCATCCAAGGGGCCTTTATTTCTGATCAAGAAGTCGAACGAGTGGTTGCGTTTGTAACGGACCAACAAGAAGCTGAATATCAAGAAAGCATGATGCCAACCGATGAACCGACCACTTCAGGCGGTGGCGAAGCTCCTCAAGATGAGTTATTTGAAGAAGCAAAAAACTTGGTGGTTGAAATGCAAACAGCTAGTATTTCATTGCTACAAAGACGCTTTAGAATTGGCTATAATCGTGCGGCTCGTTTAGTGGATGAATTGGAAGCACACGGAGTTATTGGACCATCAGAAGGTAGTAAACCAAGAAAAGTCTTTTTACAAGCGGAATCAGAAGAGGTAGTGCCTGAGACACCGGAACAATAAACAAAAAGAACAAAAATAGATAAATTTATCTATTTTTGTTCTTTTTTTATAATTTCAGCAAAGCATCATGTTATAATCATCATTTTCTGGTAAAATAGAAAGGAATAGTGCGGTTGGGAGGGAGCGTATCATGAGAAGAAAAAGCGTGCTTTATTTAGAAGTAGCAGATCAGATTAAAGAAGATATTTTGAGTGGCAAGTATCCAGTAGGAACGTTTTTACCAACAGAAACAGAATTGGAAGAGATGTTTAACGTTAGTAAAATTACGATTCGACGGGCAATCGAAATGTTAGCAGCGGAAGAATTTGTTGAGAAAAAAAGTGGCCGGGGCACAACTGTTTTAAGCAATCGGCCCTACAATAAATTATCAAAAGCAGGGACATTCACTGAATTTTTGAATGAGTCAGGTCAGAAAGTAACTAAAAAAGTTTTACAAGTTGAAAACTTGACATTGTCAAAAGAGATGCCAGCTTATCAATTTTTAGGAGAAGAAGTGGTTCACCTTTCACGGTTATATCTAATCGATGAACAACCCTATATTTATTTTAATTACTATTTGCCAGCTGCCATGAAAGACGTATCATTGATTGAATACCAAGAAGAATCCTTATATCGTTTGATGGATCGTCATGCCATTGAAATTTATAAATTTGAAGACCGGTTTGAAGTTGCAACTTTGACAGAAGAAGAACAAAAGATGTTGCAAACAACTGAAACAACGGGCTTAAAAAGAATTCGGCGTTCGTTAAGCCCAACAGGTCATTGCGTAGAATATTCAGAAGCTATTTATAATACGAAGATTCATCCTTATGTGATTGAATATGAAGCGTAACTTTTAAAAGAATAACAGTGCACTTACAGTAATGTAAGTTCATTGTTATTCTTTTCTATTGTCGTTTTTTTTCATTTTCGATACACTAAATGAGTGAGAAGAATAGGAGTGGAAAATATGTTAGAAGTACAAAATTTGAAAAAAGTTTACGGAAACGAAATTAAATATGAAGCCTTAAAAGGGATTAATTTAACTGTCCAAGATGGTGAATTTATTGGCATTATGGGGCCTTCTGGAAGTGGGAAAAGTACACTTTTAAATTTATTGGCAACAATCGATAGTCCAACAGACGGTGAAATACTTTTAAATGGAAAAAATCCAAATAATTTGAATCAAGAACAAATTGCTAAATTCCGTCGTACAGAATTAGGATTTGTTTTTCAAAGCTTTAATTTAATGCCAACATTAACAGTTGAAGAAAATATTATTCTGCCATTGACGCTTGATGGAGAAAAAGTCTCTGTAATGAAACGCCAATTAGCAGAATTAAGTGAGCGTTTAGGTATCAATCATTTGTTGAAAAAACGAATTGCAGAAATTTCTGGTGGACAAGCACAACGGGTCGCCGTTGCTCGGGCAATGATTCATCATCCACAATTATTACTGGCCGATGAACCAACAGGAAACTTAGATACGAAATCATCTAAGGATGTGATGGGCTTGTTACAACAATTAAATGAAGAAGAGGCAGCAACGATTTTAATGGTGACCCACGATCCGCTAGCCGCAAGTTATTGCAAGCGTATCGTCTTTATTAAAGATGGTGAATTAATTGATGAAATTGTCCAAAATGGCAATCAAAAAGAGTTCTACGATTTAATTATGGTGAAACTGGCTGAGATTGAAGGTGTCGATAATGAATTTTAATCAGTTTGTTATAAGAAATACGATTCGAAATAAGCATTTATACTTGGCTTATTTCCTAAGCACAATGTTTTCTGTGATGATCTTTTTTACATTCACTGGTTTTGTCTTTCACCCAGCCTTAGCTAATGGTTTAAATCCTAAAGCACAAATGGGAATGACGGCTGCGGCAATTATTATCTATGGTTTCTCTTTCTTGTTCGTTTTATACTCGATGGATGTCTTTATCCAATCTCGGAAAAAAGAATTTGGAACCTTGATGATTCAAGGGATGAGCCCGAAACAGTTGAAGAAAATGATTTTTATTGAAAACTTAGTGATTGGTTTCTTTGCTACAATTTTTGGTAGCATTTTAGGTGTTGGGTTTTCACAGTTTATTTTATGGATTAGCAATTTATTAATGCATCTAGGTTTAGGTTTTTATTTACCAGTGATGCCGTTTATCATTACTGTCATTTCGTTTGCGGTCTTGTTCTTAGTAATTTCTTTCTTTATTCAATTCCGCTTGCCAAAAGCGACACTTCAAGAGTTACTAAAAGCGGGTGAAATGGGTAAAGGTGAAATTAAAAGCTCTAAAATTAAATCCTTCTTAGCCGTGTTGCTTTTAGTTGTCGGCTATGGAATTGCTTTAGTTGCTAAGGGACAACTAGTTTTAATGGTGATGTTCCCAGTAATTTTCCTAGTTATTTTAGGAACAAAATTCTTATTTGACCAATTGAGTGTTTCTGTCATTGAACGTTTAAAACGGAAACCAAAAATCTTTTGGAAAAAAACTAATATGGTCGTTTTATCAGATTTGGCTTTCCGCATGAAAGATAATGCGCGTTCGTTCTTCTTGGTGTCAGTGATTTCAACAGTCGCTTTTGCTGCCATTGGAACGTTATACGGCGTGAATGAAATGATTTTTAAAGGAATAAGTTCTGTACCATACGAATTGACATTGTCTGATTCTTCCAACCCAGAAAATCAAGAAATGAGACAATTTGCGACAAAAACATTCCAAGAAAAAAATATTCAGTTTGATCAGGTTGATTACACAATGTACAAAACAAGTGCTGGCATCCAATTGATCAAAACATCTGAATATAATAAGTTAGCAAAAATGATTGACGAACCAACGTTTACTGGGAATAGCGTAGTTAATTTAGTACAAAAAGATGCTCCTTCTGCTGCATCAGTAGATGTTAAATCTGTTCAATTGGGAAATGATCAAGTTTTAAACATTGGAAAAACAGAAGAAACCAAGGTATTACCGACTTTTGGCGGTGTGGTTGTTATCCCAGATAGTACCTCAACAGATGGAATCAAAGAGGAAACAGAAACAATTTGGCAACCAAAAGAAGGCACAGATAAAGAAACCTTAATTGATGCTGAAAATATTATTGGTGATAAATACCCAATGTTAACAGGAACAACGGCTACAATTGCAGCCATTACACAATTTTATACACCAGTTCTATTTGTCGGACTATTCATCGGTATCGTGTTCTTTGTCTCTGCTGGTAGTTTCTTATACTTCCGTTTATACAGTGATATGAATACGGACGTTGAAAAATTCAAGATGATTTACAAACTTGGTTTGACGAAAAAAGAATTGAAGAAAATGATTTACCAACAAGTAGGTATTTTATTCTTTACCCCAATTGTTGTTTCATTTATTCATGGAGCTGTTGCTTTGAAAGCAATGTATGCCGTGTTAGATCAGCCAATGCAATTAGCTGGCTGGGAAGTTTTAGGCGTTTTCTTATTGATTCAGGTCGTTTACTATTTAATTGCCAGAACGTTCTACTTCAAGAAAGTTTATCACTTAGTGAAAGATTAATTATAAAAAATCGTTAAGCATGCACGCTTAACGATTTTTTTTGAGGATCTTCGTGATATTGCATTCAAAGTGAGAATACGTTATAGTTATGAAGCGAATGTAATAGCAGAAATGAGGAAAAGAAATGCAGAAAGAATCCATTTATGGACTGACAAGAGAACAGCTTGTGGACTGATTTTTAGCCCATGGCGAGAAGAAATTTCGCGCAACACAAGTGTGGGAATGGTTGTATACAAAACGTGTTGCTTCATTTAGTGAAATGTCGAACATTTCTAAATCGTTGATGACTTTATTAGAAGAAAATTTTTCATTAAATCCATTAAAACAAGTCATTGTGCAAGAAGCGCAAGATGGTACTGTGAAATATTTATTTGAATTACCAGATAAAAATATGATTGAAACAGTTTTAATGCGTCAAGAATATGGGTTATCTGTTTGTGTGACCACTCAAGTTGGCTGCAATATCGGGTGTACATTTTGTGCTAGTGGGCTATTAAAAAAACAAAGAGATTTAACTGCTGGCGAGATTGTTGCCCAAATTATGTGGGTACAACACTATTTCGATGAACGTGGGTTGGATGAACGTGTTAGCCATGTCGTTGTGATGGGAATTGGTGAACCATTTGATAATTATGCCAATGTCATGAACTTTTTACGAACGATTAATGATGATAAAGGCTTGGCCATCGGTGCCCGCCATATTACAGTTTCAACAAGTGGTTTAGTGCCAAAAATTCGTGAATTTGCGGACAGTGGACTACAAGTAAACTTGGCAATCTCATTACATGCTCCTAACAATGAAGTCCGTACATCAATTATGCGGATTAATCGTAGTTTTCCAATTGAAAAATTAATGGCAGCAATTGATGAATATATTGAAAAAACCAACCGGCGTGTTACATTTGAATATATTATGTTGAGTCAAGTGAACGATCGACCAGAACATGCCCAACAATTAGCAGATTTACTACGGAATAAGAAAAAACTTTCTTATGTTAATCTGATTCCATATAACCCGGTGAGTGAACACGATCAATATAGCCGAAGCTCTAAAGAAGCGGTATTAAAATTTTATGATGTACTCAAAAAGAATGGCATCAATTGTGTTATTCGTAAAGAGCACGGAACAGATATTGATGCGGCTTGCGGACAATTACGTAGTAAACAAATGAAAAAAGAAAAAGTCAAAAACCAATAACGTAGTTAAAATCGGATCAAAAAGGTTTCTTTTTGATCCGATTTTTCGTTTATTTAATGGAAAATCGTCGCTTCCTCAGTTTTTGTTTATAAACAAAAGATGAATGCTCTAAAACTTTTATGACAAATTTTCTTTTTGTAGTTTTCAAACTTGAAATTCTAAAAGAAATAGCTATACTGAAAAGAGATCGTCACAGAATTTTTCATGAAAACAGCTATTATTTTCGTTATCTTTTCAAGAAAGTGAAAATTTTGTAACGCTTGTTTATTTTAAATGAAATGAGGGAGTCTATGGAGAAAAAGCAATTAAAAAGAGAGATAACAACGTTTGGTGCGTTATCCACGGTAATGGGTACGGTGATTGGCGCTGGCGTTTTCTTTAAAGCTGCGAGTGTCGTTGGACACGCACAGTCATCTAGTTTAGCTATTTTTGCTTGGGTATTAGGTGGTGCCTTAACCATTTGTGCAGGATTAACTAGCGCCGAACTTGCTACAGCAATCCCTGAAACAGGTGGCGCAGTGAAGTATATTGAATATACATATGGGAAACTAGCTGGTTTTCTGTTAGGGTGGGCACAAAGTATTATTTATTATCCTGCCAACATTTCGGCGTTATCCATTATTTTTAGTACACAACTAATCAACTTGTTTCATCTATCGGCAAATTTATTGATACCGATTGCCGTTCTTGCTGGAACCAGTATCACGATAATTAATTTATTAGGAACAAAAATTGCTTCTTTGGTCCAATCCACGACATTGGTGGTAAAACTGATTCCAATTGCCTTGATTTCTTTAGTAGGATTATTTACTCCAGGGCAGGTAGCGGTTTCGCTTTTTCCCATTGAAACAACAGCGAATACTGGCTTTTTAGTTGCTTTTAGTGGTGCCTTAGTTGCAACCATGTTTGCTTATGATGGCTGGCTAGGTGTGGGTAATGTGGCTGGTGAAATGAAGCGACCAGAAAGAGACTTGCCTAAAGCTATTATTTTTGGTTTGTTATTGATTACTTTAATTTATGCCTTAATTAATTTTGTGTTTCTAAAAACATTACCAATTGAGCAAATCGCTGGAAATTTAAACGCTGCTTCGGATGCTTCTGTGGCTATTTTTGGACCAATTGGTGGTAAAATCGTAACTATCGGGATTTTAATCTCTGTATATGGTGCGTTAAATGGTTACACAATGACGGGAATTCGGATTCCTTATGCCTTGGCCTTAGATAATCTGATGCCTTTTAGTCGCCAGTTTCAAAAGTTGTCTAAACGCTTTGTTGTTCCTTACGTAGCTGGAATTTTTCAGTTAGCCGTAGCCGTTATTATGATGTTTTTCGGGACCTTCGATTTATTGACGGATATGTTAGTTTTTGTTATGTGGCTTTTTAATCTATTAATTTTCTTAGCCGTTTTTATTTTAAGAAAACGAGAACCTGAATTAAAACGACCGTATAAAGTTCCTGGCTATCCAATTATTCCAATTATCGCGAGTCTAGGTGGTATCTTTATCTTGGTTACAACAAGTATTACACAGCCTTTTCTAGCATTGATTGGGATTGGGATTACGCTTTTAGGAATTCCAGTTTATTTAGTTAATAAACAAAAAACGAAGCCAAAAACGTAAACGATCCGATCTGATTCTGATAGTTTTCTCAAAGATTTTGTGATTCAGAGAAATTTTTGAAAACTAAAAGCCAGATTTTTTTAGTATAATACTAAGTGTCTAGTAGTTCCACTATTTTGGGGAAGATAGATGGACAGCGCAAACTTCAAAAAAAGAACCTTCATCTTATTGGTGAAGGTTCTTTTTTTTGCTGAAATCATAAAATAAATGCGTAGTTTATTAGTGAGAGGAGGAAATAAATGACTGAAAATGTAAAAAAATTGGCTCATCAATTAATTGAATGGGGCGTTCTTCATGGAGCGCAAGACGTTTATTTTTTACCCAATGATAACGAAATAGCCATCTCTTTTCGGACAGGGATGCAACGGACACCTTACACACAAATTTCCGCAGAAATAGGTGAAAAGCTAATTTTCCACTTTAAATTTATAGGCGGCATGGATGTCGGAGAAAGACGAAAAGCACAATTAGGTGCGACAACTTATCTAATTGGCGAGACAAAGCAACGCTTGCGTTTATCATCTGTGGGGGATTTTCAGAATCGAGAGAGCTTGGTGATTCGCTTTTTGCATCGATTTGGTGAACAAGCTGAACATTTTTTCTTTCCCGACCAACTGAATGAAATTGAAGCATCTTGTCAGAAACGCGGACTTTATTTATTCAGTGGACCAGTTGGTTCGGGGAAAACAACAACCATGTATCGTGTGGCTAAACAAAGAAGTCGCGAACAACAAGTGATAGCAATTGAAGACCCTGTTGAAATTGAGGAAAAGCAGTTTTTACAGTTGCAAACAAATGAAAAAATTCAGTTAACGTACGAAGCCTTAATCAAAGTCTGCTTGCGACATCATCCTGATATTTTGATTATTGGTGAAATTCGTGATAGTGAGACGGCTCAAGCAGTTATTCGAGCCGCCTTAACCGGTCATACTATTTTTGCGACAATTCATGCGCGCAACTTATTGGGGGTGCAACGCCGTTTGATAGAATTAGGTGGCCCAGAGCATGAATTGAGTGAATGCTTGCAAGGTGTTATTTATCAACAGATCTTGACAACCACGATTAATAAGGAAGAAGTAGCGGGAATTCTTTATGATTATTTCTTCTTTAAGGAAGCCATTATAAAGAGCAGTTGGCAAAAGAATCTAAGAAAGGCGTGGGCATATGGGTTTATTACAGAAGAAACGTATTTCCAAACCGTCGAATAAACTAACAAAAAAACAACAGCAGCTTTTTCTGAAACTATTAGCAGATTTACTTGCAAATGGTTTTAATATACAAGAAAGTTTTTCCTTCATGAAAAAATCAAACGCGTTACCTCAGCACAGTATAACTTTTTTAGTCGAAGGTTTTTCCTCAGGTATTGCCTTACAAGCTTTAGTAGAACAATTAGGATTTTCAACAATGGTCTCGGCTCAATTATCGTTTGCTACCGCACACGGTGATTTGGTAGGGACACTACAAGCGATTTCCGAACATTTTTTTCAAACGGAAAAATATCGGCAACAGTTCTATAAAATAATTAGTTATCCGTTGCTCCTGATTGTTTTTTTGATTCTCGTCATTGTTGGTATTCGACAATTTTTATTGCCCCAATTAATGGAAAATAGTGCCAATAATTTCTCTAAAAATATTGGGATTCTTCTGATTGTTTACAGTCCGTACATTCTGTTTACTTTACTTTTTGTCCTCTTATTTAGTTTCTTCATTTTAAATCGTTATTTGAAGCATCAATCTGCTATTCAGCGGGCGTTCATTTATCTGAAATTGCCAATTATCTGCGGTCTTTATCGGGAATACGTCAGTGCTTTTTTTGCACTAGAATGGGGGAAGTTGCTCGCACAAGGATTAGAAATGAAAGAGGTCATTGATTTGATGCGACACACCACCAATTATCCCTTAATGAAAGAATTAGCTGAAGCAATTAGTGAAGGACTGCTAGTTGGTGAAACCTTACATAGACAATTAGCCGCTTATCCTTTTTTTACAAAAGCATTGGGTTTAATGATTCAACAAGGAGAAGTGAAAGGAAAACTAGGTAAGGAGTTGATGGTTTATAGTAATGTCTGTTTTCAAGGTTTTTTCAAAAAAATTGAACGAGTTATTACTCTTGTTCAACCACTTATTTTTATCGTAATTGCTTGTTTAATTATCGGTGTTTATGGTGCAATGTTACTGCCTATTTATGGCAATATGGAAGGAGTTTTATAATGAAAAAGAAACAGAAATACGCAGGTTTTACATTATTAGAAATGTTGATTGTCTTATTGATTATTTCCGTATTGATTTTACTTTTTGTCCCTAACTTAGCAAAACATAAAGAAACTGTTGATAAAAAAGGCAATGAAGCAATCGTAAAAATTGTAGAATCACAAATCGAGCTCTATACACTAGAAAAAAATAAGACGCCTTCCTTAAATGAATTAGTCAACGAAGGCTATATTACTAAAGAGCAGTTAGATAAATATACAGCAGAAAAGCAATGAACAAGTCTGCAGGATTCACATTAATGGAAACACTTGCTAGTTTGACGATTGTTTGCTTTATGACTATGCTCCCAACACTCACTATTAACCGTTGGCAAGAGACGTTAAAAATTGAACAGTTTCTAGCTACGATAGAAAAACAACTTCGTTTTGCGCAACAGCAAGCAATTGTTTTAGAGGAAACACAAGAAGTTTGGTTTTTTGAAGAGCAACAAAGCTTTTCGTTTCCTGATAAATTGAGCCAATCGGCTGGAAGGACTTCGCTAGCTGTACCTGAAAAAATGACTGTGATTGGTCCAAGCAAGCTCAGTTTTCTTCACTCTTCAGGGAACAATGGCCGTTTAGTGAAATATATTTTTACTTGGACTGAAAAGAAACAGCAACTTATTTTACAATTTCAGATGGGGAGTGGTAAATATACGAAGAAAATTAACTATTTATAGCGGTTTTATTTTATTAGAGAGTCTCGTTAGTTTTAGTATTGTATGTGTTGTAGCAGGGATATTATCTCTGACTATTACACAATTAATTCAGCAAAATTATCAACGTGAGCAACAATTAACGCGCACTCGTCTAGGATACGAAGCAATTTTGTTTTTAGAGCAGACGGGGGATCTACGTTTTAAAGAGCGGATATATCAAGGAGAAACTTACAAATTTTCTTTGATGGAAAACGAGGGAAGAAGGATACTAAAAGTCACAGATTCAAGAGGAGCGATTTTGATTGGTGAATAAAAAATATGCGGGTTTTACGATGTTAGAGTGTTTAGTGGCACTAGTCGTTTTAAGTTGTATGTGTCAATTGTTTCAGTTGATGATTCAACAAAGTTTTATCGGAAATCAATATTTGAAAAACAATGATTCGAAATCCTGGCATATATTTTTAATTCAATTAGAAAATGAATGTCAAAAGCTCGCTTTCCAAACAGGCTCTGCTCAAGAGATTTCTTTCCTCGATTCAGAAACAAACAAGACTATTTCAATTCAAATCAAAGAAGATAAAATTATTAAGCGAGTCAATGGTAAAGGATATCAGCCGCTGTTAATCGGTATCAAAAATGGACAGTTTAAAAATGAAGGGCAATCGTTTACTTTGGAAGTTACTTTTACTTCTGGAAAAACATTTGATAGTTTTTTTCCGATAAAAGGAGAATTACAATGAGGCAAAAATATTCAGGAAACTTATTATTCACGGCCATGGCATTTGTTTATTTGATGAGTTTTCTCACCCTTCAGTTACTAGAAGAACGTCAGTTAACACAAAAATTTACGCAAGCTACACAGGAATACTATACAGTGAAAAGTATCCTTCATTTATTTCTTGCAGATGTTAAACAAAATAGACGAAAGTTAAAAACAGACGAAAGGCTCGTATATGAGCAAGTAACCCTCAATTATACATACAAAAATGAACAATTAAGAATAACTGTTTTATTAAACAAATCTGGTCAGAAATACCAATACCAAGAGAGATTTTCTCATCCAAAAAAAGCGGAAACAATCCTGGAGTAGCGTTGTTTTTCTACAAATTATTAGATTTTAGAAGAAAGACAGTAAAGGCATTGATTATTCTTTCTTTTTTCGTTAAAATAAAACAGGTATGGAAGTTGTTACATTTTGAATAGAATAGAGGTGCTAATTTGTTCCCAGAAAAAATTGAAGAGGCTTTCGAGCCAATGGAACAAGCAATCCAGTTATTGCAACAGTCATTGGATACTTCTTTTTTAGATGCGTATATTGAGAATGGTGAAAATATTTTAGATGATTTTCAAGTACGAGTACTTGACGGAGTACCTAATCCAGAGACAGTGAAACAATTAGAAACGCTGTATCATACGATTAAAAAAATTGATTTAGCTCCTGAAGATGTGCGACGCTTGTCCCAATTACTTTTGTTAAAAGGCACGAGAAAAGAGCAGCTTCAAGCAAATCATCAATTGACGCCAGACGGTATTGGCTTTTTGTTTGTTTATTTAGTAGAACAATTAACAAATAAATCAGAGCTATTAAAAATTTTAGATCCTGCTTCAGGAATGGGAAATTTACTGTTAACGGTTCTGCTGAACCTTGAAACAGCTGGTTACAAAGTTTCTGGTTATGGTGTGGATATCGATGAAACACTTTTGGCAGTATCTTCTGTGAACAATGCTTGGTCACAAGCCAATATTCAGTTGTTCCATCAAGACGGATTGCAAGATTTGTTATTGGATCCAGTTGATTTAGCATTAAGTGACTTGCCGATTGGCTATTATCCAAATGATGAGCGAGCAAAGGGATTTGCTGCTGCTGCTGAGGAAGGCCATAGTTATGCGCATCATTTATTAATGGAGCAAGCTATGAAATATGTGAAGCCAGCAGGGTTTGGCTTATTCTTAATCCCAACCAATATTTTAGAGACTGAGCAAAGTGAATTCTTTAAAAATTGGTTGACGAAAAACGTCTATTTACAAGGAATGATACAGTTACCTGATGAATTGTTTAAGTCAGAACAATCACGTAAAAGTATCTTGCTTGTTCAAAACAAGGGTGCAGATGCTGAGCAAGTGAAGGAAGTTTTGTTAGCAAAACTTGCCTCTTTGAAAGATATCAATAAAGTAACGGAGTTCTTTAAACAATTTGAAGCTTGGAAAGCTTCAAATTTAAAATAAAATAGTAACGAAGAGGAGAAAATTATGTCTAAAACAATTGCAATTAATGCAGGTAGTTCAAGTTTAAAATGGCAATTATACCAAATGCCAAATGAAGAAGTGATCGCTAAAGGAATCGTTGAACGTATTGGCTTAAAAGATTCTATCTTCACAATTAAATATGGTGAAGGACAAAAATATGAAGTAATTGTTGATATTGATAATCATGAAGTGGCAGTAAAAATGTTACTAGACCAATTAATCGACTTAAACATTTTAGGTTCTTATGATGAAATTACTGGTGTGGGTCACCGTGTAGTTGCTGGTGGAGAAGAATTTAAAGATTCTGTTGTTATTACAGACGAAGTATTAGAAAAAATTGAAGCTTTATCTGAATTAGCGCCTTTACACAACCCAGCGAATGCGATGGGGATTAAAGCATTTAAACATATCTTACCAGAAATCATTAGCGTGGCAGTCTTTGATACGTCGTTCCACACGACAATGCCAGAACACAACTATTTATATAGTGTACCACGTGAATACTATGAAAAATTTGCTGCTCGTAAATATGGGGCACATGGAACAAGTCATCGTTATGTTTCTCAACGTGCTGCAGAAATGTTAGGTCGTCCAATTGAAGACTTAAAAATTATCACTTGTCACTTAGGAAATGGTGCTTCAATCACTGCAGTTGATGGTGGTAAATCAGTCGATACATCGATGGGCTTCACTCCTCTTGCTGGTGTTACAATGGGGACTCGTTCAGGAGATGTTGATGCGTCACTATTGCCTTATTTAATGACAAAACTTGGCTTGACTGATGTGCAAGACATGGTTGATATTTTAAACAAAAAATCTGGTTTATTAGGTTTAACAAATGGTTTATCAAGCGACATGCGCGATATTCAATCAAACCTAGATAAACCTGAAGTTCAAACAGCATACAACATTTTTATCGATCGTATTCGTAAATACATTGGTAGCTATGTCACTGTTATGAATGGCGTTGATGCGATTGTCTTTACTGCTGGAATCGGTGAAAATGCTATTGGCGTTCGTAAAGATATTATTGATGGCATGACTTGGTTTGGTTGTGAAATCGATGATGATAAAAATAATGTACACGGTGAAGAAGCAGTTATCTCAACGGATGATTCAAAAATCAAGCTTCTATTAGTACCAACTGACGAAGAGTTAATGATTGCCCGTGACGTAGAACGTCTAAAATAATTAAACGAACACACCTTGTGAGACGCTCTCACAAGGTGTGCTTAATAGGTAAATAAGAAGAAACTGAGCCAACTATCAAAAGTGATAGTTGGCTCAGTTTCTTTTTATTTTTTATTTTTCTTCATTTTTTGGTAATTTGTTGTCTAAATCCGTCCGTACAACGAGAACATCGCAGTTAGCGTTACGGATAACCGATTCAGAGACAGAGCCAATAAATAAACGCTCAACGGCATTTAATCCAGTTGCTCCTAACATAATTAAATCAATGTTGTATTCTTTTGGTAATTCTTTGGCAATAATGTTCTTAGGAGAACCATAGGCTAGAACGCTGGAGACTTTTGTTTGTCCCATATCCACCGCTTGTTGTTGGTAGGTGTCTAAGGTTTCTTTTGCCATTGACATTGCTTCTTCTGCTAGCGCACCATCAAAAGAGGACACTGATTGGAAAGAGCGCGTATCAACAACATGTGCTAATAGTAATTCAGCATCGTTTCGTTTAGCGACGTTGACCGCTTTTTTAAAGGCTAAGTCTGCTTCGTCAGAACCATCGATTGCTATCATAATTTTTTGATATTGTTGTAACATAATAACCGCTCCTTTCAGCGTAAAAAAATCATTAATTGTTTCTATAATAATTGTAAAACAAACAAAGAAAAAAAGAAACTGAAACCGCTTCTTTTTTTCTGAATATTGGCATTTTTTTGTAAAAAAAGAGGTCGGGACAGAAATGTTTAACTCCGAGAACCAAGTAGGTACTGTTTAACATCTATTTGCTTTGCAAATAGTGTTTCTCAGCAATAAGAAGGAATTTCCGAAAATTGTTCTATAATTTTTGGAGACCAAGTAGGTATTGTTCATCATCGAATCACTACGTTCTTCGTGATTTTCAACAATTTCGGCTTATTTCCGAAGGACCTTCAACTCTTAGAGCTTTAGCTCTTAGAAGTTGTTGAGATCGGAGCAACGCGTAGTGTTGCTTCTGTTCCCGCCGTTTATCAATTTTTAAGCCTGGAACAAAAATTCAAAGTGATTTTTGTCCCAGGCTCTTTAAATTCATCGTCTTTTATGACATTTTTTTTGCAAAAGTTAAACTAAATAACGTTGAAAGCAATAAAACAAAAAAGATAAAACCAATTGACAATAACGGGCGATTAAAAATAGCCGCTAGAACGCCTAGAATGGCGATAATCAAGTAATAACGCCCAAAACGTTCGATAAACTGTTGACTTTCTGGTGCAGTTTCTTTTTTTAAGAGTGGTAAAAAAGCTACACTTTTCTTCATCAAATAATAACTGGCTACGCCTGTGACAACGGCGAGTAATAGTACGAGTATACGAATCATCTTGTCCTCCAAAAAAAAACAACTTGCCAGAGCAAATTGTTTAGAAATCTTCATAAAAATGGTAAAATCCGTCGATGCCGGTAATCGTCCTAGAGTATTGAACCCGCAAGATAAGCAGGTGGGTTCCTCGATCGCAGTATTGAACTACCAAAAGAAAAGGCATGTTACCAACTTTGATACAAGCAGGATCCCTAGATATCAATAAAAATGTTCGGTCAACACAGTGAAAGGACAACGCGTACATCACAGATTTACCATCTTTATAATAGCATACTCTCTCAAAATCGGCAACGAGATTGTTTCTTTTTTTGAAAGCGTATTATTTTGTTATTTTTTCTGTTTCCATTCTTGGATACGCTTGAGTTGCTGATGTAAGGCTTGTTCATATTTACCAATATCAATTGGTTCGTAATAACGTGCCTCTTTTAATTTATCAGGTAAGTATTGCTGATTGACCCAACCGTTTTCAAAATTATGTGGGTATTGATAACCAATGCCACGATTTAATTCTTTGGCTCCAGCATAGTGGGCATCACGCAAATGATCAGGAACGTCTCCCACAGAGCCTTGTCGAATATCTGCCAAAGCAGCATCGATCGCTGTGACTGCAGAATTTGATTTTGGCGATAAACATAAATCAATGACGACACTGGCTAGAGGAATCCTAGCTTCTGGAAACCCTAGCTTTTCGGCGGCTTGAACAGCGGTGACCGTCCGAGCGGCGGCAGCAGGATTCCCAAGACCGATATCTTCGTAAGCAATGACCATTAAACGACGACAAATAATCGGTAAATCACCTGCTTCAACTAAGCGACCCAAATAATGAAGTGCAGCATCTACATCGCTTCCTCGAATCGACTTTTGGAAAGCGGAAATCACGTCGTAATGGGCATCGCCATCTTTATCATGCGTTAAGGCTTTTCGTTGCACGCACTCTTCAATAATCGGTAAGGTAATCTTAATTTCGCCTTGTTCATTTTTGGGTGTTGATTTAACAGCTAATTCTAGTCCATTTAGCGCACTACGTAAGTCACCGTTCGTTGCACGTGTCAAATGTTGTAATGCTTTTTCTTCTAATTGGACAGGATAATCGCCTAAACCACGTGTGCTATCGGTTAAGGCTTCTTGAATCGCTTGATGAATGTCTGTTTCCGTTAATGGCTTTACTTCAAAAATTTGCGTGCGACTACGAATCGCAGGATTAATTGTAATATAAGGATTTTCGGTAGTGGCGCCAATCATGATAATTCGTCCGTTTTCTAAATGAGGGAGCAAAAAATCTTGTTTTGTTTTATCTAATCGGTGAATTTCATCAAGCAGTAAAATCACTGTACCACTCATTTTGGCTTCTTCAGCAACGATTTGTAAATCTTTTTTGGTGTCTGTGGCCGCGTTCAACATGCGAAAGGCATAATTTGTTGAACCAGCGATTGCACTGGCAATACTGGTTTTACCAGTACCAGGCGGCCCATAAAGAATCATCGATGAAAGCATTTTGGCTTCGACCATCCGACGAATAATTTTTCCAGGGCCGACTAAATGTTGTTGACCAACTACTTCGTCTAAGTGACGAGGTCGCATTCGATAGGCTAAAGGTTGTTGCATAAAAGGACCTCCTTTTTCATAATCATCTTATTATAACATAAAGAACGTACATTCGCTTTTTGGTGGTTTTTGGCTTTTAGATGGATATAGCGGAAGGTTTCGTGTATGATAGGGAGTGGTGAAAGAAATGAAAGAAACGATAAATATCTTTAACACAAAGACAACTGAAGAAGTGGCGCAATACTTGTTAGGGATGTATTTAGAGCACGAAACAGCAACAGGCGTTTTAGGTGGGTACATCGTGGATGCAGAAGCTTATTTAGGTCCTGATGATGAGGCGGCCCATAGCTTTGGCTTAAGAAAAACGCCACGCTTAAAAGCCATGTATGACAAACCAGGCACGATTTATTTATATACTATGCACACGCATTTAATTTTAAATATGGTGACACAAGAACAAGGCAAACCACAAGGGGTGATGATCCGTGCGATTGAACCCGTTGCAGGTGTCGATCAAATGATTGAAAATCGCCAAGGACGTCAAGGCGTGGAATTGACTAATGGACCAGGTAAGTTAGTTGCAGCCTTAGGAATTGATAAGCAATTATATGGGCAGTCGATTTTTTCTAGTTCATTACGGATTGTGCCAGAAAAACGAAAATTTCCGAAAAAAATTGAGGCACTACCACGAATTGGGATTCCCAATAAAGGTCGTTGGACAGAGTTGCCTTTAAGGTACGTCGTGGCTGGCAATCCCTATATTTCTAAACAAAAAAGAACAGCAGTAGACCAAATAGATTTTGGCTGGAAGGATGAAGAAAATGAAAAAAGCAACAATATTAACTTACTTAGAGGAACAACTTGAAAAACACTTAGCAGATTACGAAGTAGGTCTTGATTGGGATCGCAAAAACCATACCATCGAAGTTATTGTTCGTTTATATGCAGAAAACAATGAGCAAGTGGCGATTGATGATGTTGATGGTACGCTTTCAGAAGAAGAATTTATTGAATTTGAAGATGGTTTGTTATTTTACAATCCGCAAAAGTCAGTCGTTGATGACGAAGAGTATTTAGTCACAATTCCTTATGAAGGAAAAAAAGGGCTACGCAAAGCAGTTTTAGACGGATTCATTAACTATTTAAAAGTGGTTTTAGATGAAGGGCAAAGTGATTTGTTAGACTTTTTATCAGATGAAACAGCGGAAGTTTTTGAATTGCATTGGGAGCCAGCAGATTTTGAAGCGATGATTAAAAAAGTGGCAGAAACAGAAAAAGAACAATGGATTGCGTATCCAAGTTATTAATTTAGAGGTGAGAACATGAAGTGGACAGAAGTAAAAGTAGAAACGGCTAGCGAAGCAGTTGAAGCAATTTCAAACATTATGATGGAAGCTGGCGCAAGTGGCGTGGCCATTGAAGATGCGTTGGACATTGAAAATTTTGAAAGTGATCTGTATGGGGAAATTTTAGATAAAGAGCAATTCACCCACATTAAAGAAGGGGCGATTGTGATGGCTTATTTTCCTGAAACAACCTTCTTACCAGAAATTTTACCATTTATGAAAGAAAATATTTTACGCTTGCCTGAGTACGGCTTATCCATTGGTAAAAACGAAATGACAATTAGTGAAGTAGCAGAAAGCGACTGGGCAACTGCTTGGAAAAAATATTATCATCCTGTCCGTGTCACACGATTCTTAACGATTGTGCCAAGTTGGGAAGCCTATCACGCACAAGATGAAGCAGAAAAAATTATCACATTGGATCCGGGTATGGCTTTCGGTACAGGCACGCATCCAACGACTCGTTTAACCTTGCAAGCTTTAGAAACTGTTTTACGTGGTGGCGAAACAGTTCTAGATGTAGGAACGGGTTCTGGTGTTTTGAGTATTGCAAGTCGCTATTTAGGGGCTAAAGACGTCTACGCATATGATTTAGATGAAGTAGCAGTTGCAGCGGCAAAAGAAAATATGGATTTAAATCCCATTGCGGCCGATGTTCATGTGTCAGCCAATGATTTACTAAAAGGGATTGACCATTCTGCTGATGTAATCGTCGCAAATATTTTGGCAGATATTATTGTGTTAATGATTGAAGATGCTTGGCGTTTGCTAAAACAAGACGGTACCTTCATTATTTCTGGAATTATTGAAGATAAAAAAGCAATGGTTTTAGAAGCACTAACGAAAGTCGGTTTTGTGGTGGACCAACTCTTTAATCAAGGCGATTGGTATGCGATTATCTTGAAGAAACCAGAGGAAGAGTAAAATGCAACGGTATTTCATGAAAGAAGATTATCAAGAAAAAGATTTGTATAAAGTCGCAGATGAAAACTATCATCATATTGTGCGAGTTATGCGAATGACGCCGAATGATCGTTGTTATTTAGTCTTTCAAAATAAAACTGCCATTTTAGCTGAGATTGTGGAAATTGATTCAACGTCTGTTTACTTTAAAGAAATTAGTAAAGAAGAAATGGACAAAGAATTGCCAATTGAAGTGACGATTGCGTGTGGGTTACCAAAAGGGGACAAGTTAGAATGGATTGTTCAAAAAGGCACGGAGCTAGGTGGCAATCAGTTTATCGGCTTTCCTG
Organism: Enterococcus sp. DIV1444a; assembly: GCF_051712125.1. Lineage (NCBI taxonomy): Bacteria > Bacillati > Bacillota > Bacilli > Lactobacillales > Enterococcaceae > Enterococcus > Enterococcus sp. DIV1444a. Next base: position 1,780,121 of record NZ_JBIOOG010000001.1, on the reverse strand, counting down.
CGAAAACTTCCGTTGTCAAATGGGACCACAAAAAAAGAGTAGCCAAAGAAAAAAGATTACAAAAAATTGCCACAGAAGCGGCGGAGCAATCGCATCGGCAGCAGACACCAAGTGTTTCTTTGGTGGAAAAAACACAAGAAATCATTGCGCAATTTGACTCATATGACACAGTCTTGGTTGCGTATGAAGAATCAGCAAAACAAGGAGAAAAAAGTCAATTAGCACAAGTATTATCCACTTGCCAGCCAGGCACACGTTTATGTGTGCTCTTTGGACCTGAAGGTGGCTTTGCACCGCAAGAAATTGAACAATTTCTGCAGGCTGGGGCGAAACTTTGCGGGTTGGGTCCGAGAATTTTACGAGCAGAAACAGCACCGTTGTATCTTTTAAGTGCGGTTAGCTACCAAATGGAACTTTTAAATTAAACGAAAGCCCGCCTGTAAAATTCTTGGAGGCATTCTCTTTGAATAAACAGAGAGTAAAAAAGCGACAGTGATTGAAATTTAAGGGAAATTTAGTATAATAGAGTTGTTGAAAGTGCTACTGTTTCAAGTGGTACTTTTCTTTTTTATTAAAATAGATAAAACGTGAACGAAGTGTTCTTTATCCAAAGGTCACCTTCATAGAGGAGTGAATACCATGCCAAAAGAAGAAATACTGACAGGCCCAGCGGTCATCAAAATTGTAAGTATCTATATGGGACCAGAACATGTTGAGTTGGTTCAAAAAGCATTAACTTATGCTGAAAAAGCACACGAAGGTCAAGTCCGACAATCAGGTGAACCTTACATCATCCATCCGATTCAAGTGGCAGGCATTCTGGCTGAATTACATATGGATCCCCATACTGTAGCAACAGGATTTTTACATGATGTTGTCGAAGATACGGACGTAACACTGGACGATTTAAAAGAAGAATTTGGCGAAGACATCGCAATGTTAGTCGATGGCGTAACGAAACTAGGAAAAATTAAATATAAATCTCACGAAGAACAATTAGCTGAAAACCATCGGAAAATGTTATTGGCAATGGCGCAAGATTTACGGGTTATTATGGTGAAACTAGCCGATCGTTTGCACAATATGCGCACATTAAAACATTTACGTGAAGATAAGCAACGACGGATTGCACAAGAAACTTTAGAAATTTATGCGCCTTTAGCACATCGCTTAGGGATTAGTCGAATTAAATGGGAATTAGAAGATACGGCCTTACGTTATATTAATCCCAATCAATACTATCGAATTGTTAATTTGATGCAAAGCAAACGCGATGAACGTGAAGCTTATGTGGCAGAAGCAGTCGAAGATATTCGTTTAGCTACGGAAGATTTAGAAATTTACGCAGAAATATATGGTCGACCAAAACATATTTATTCAATCTATCGTAAAATGAAGGACCAAAAGAAACAGTTTAATGAAATCTATGACTTATTAGCCATTCGTGTTATTGTCGATTCCATTAAAGATTGCTATGCCGTGTTAGGGGCGATTCATACACGTTGGACACCATTGCCAGGTCGCTTTAAAGATTATATTGCTATGCCAAAAGCGAATATGTATCAATCTATCCATACGACAGTTATTGGACCAAAAGGGAATCCAGTAGAGGTCCAAATTCGGACCCATGAGATGCACCAAATCGCCGAATTTGGGGTGGCGGCTCACTGGGCCTATAAAGAAGGCAAAGCAGAAAAAATTGAAACAGATGAACTAACGAAGCAAGTCGATTGGTTCCATGAAATTATTGAATTACAAGATGAAAGCTACGATGCTTCTGAATTTATGCAAGGTGTGAAAGAAGACATTTTTAGCGACAAAGTCTATGTCTTTACGCCAAGTGGAGATGTAACCGAACTGCCAAAAGGCTCCGGACCACTAGATTTTGCCTACAGTATTCATACTGAAATTGGGAATAAAACAACTGGTGCGAAGGTCAACGGCAAAATGGTACAGTTAGATTATGTCCTAAAAAATGGGGATATTATTGAAGTCCTAACATCACCGAATTCTTTCGGACCTAGTCGCGACTGGCTGAAAATGGTTAAAACAAGTAAAGCCAAAAATAAAATCAAACGTTTCTTTAAAGAACAAGACCGTGAAGATAACATTATTAAAGGGCATGATGCTGTCGTTAAATACATGACAGAAATCGGCTTTACACCGAAAGAATTTTTAACGAAGAATAAAATGGCGGAAGTGCTAGATAAATTTAAATTTCAAACGGAAGATGATTTATTTGCGGCAGTAGGTTATGGCGAAGTAAGTGCGCAAGTAGTGTGCAATCGTTTAACAGAAAAAGAACGCCGCGAACAAGAGTTAGAACGCCAACGTCAAGAAGCAGAAGAGTTGCTAAATCAACCAGCTAAAAAAGAATCAGAAAAAATGAAAGTTCGTCATGAAGGCGGCATCGTGATTCAAGGGGTGGACAACCTGTTGATTCGTTTAAGCCGTTGTTGTAATCCAGTACCTGGCGATGAAATCGTTGGTTACATTACCAAAGGACGTGGCGTTTCAATTCATCGTGCGGACTGTCCTAACGTACAACATCAAGAAGAATTAGCGCAACGTCTAATTGAAGTTGAGTGGGAAGATACCGAGCACAGTCGCAAAGAATACGCTGCCGATTTGGAGATTTACGGCTATGATCGTAGTGGCTTACTAAGTGATGTTTTACAAGTCATTAGTTCAATGACAAAAAATTTAGTCGGCGTTGAAGCTCGTCCATCCAAAGATAAGATGGCCCAGATTCATGTCACTGTGAAAATTCAAAACCTTTCTCATTTAAAAACCATCGTTGACAAAATTAAAAGTGTACCAGATGTTTATAGTGTTCGTCGAACCAATGGGTAAGTGTTAAAAGTGAGGCAAAAAAGATGAAAGTAGTTATTCAAAGAGTCAGTCAAGCACAAGTCGCGATAGAAGAGCAGATAGTAGGACAAATCAAGCAAGGCTTCATGGTGCTGGTTGGCATCCATCAAGAAGACACGCCAGAAGATGTGGCTTATGTTGTTGGTAAAATCAGCAAATTGCGTGTTTTTGAAGATGACGAAGGGAAAATGAATCGCAGCATTCAAGAGATTGAAGGGTCAATTTTGAGTATCTCTCAATTTACCCTCTATGCAAAAACTAAAAAAGGCAATCGTCCCAGTTTTATTGAAGCGGCTCGTCCAGATGTGGCGATTCCTTTGTATGAATTATTTAATCAACAATTAGAAGCAGAAGGAATAGCAGTAGCCACAGGAAAATTTGGCGCGGATATGCAAGTGTCGTTGACCAATGATGGACCAGTAACCATTGTGATTGATACACGAGAAAAATAATTGATTTTCCTGTCGGAACCCCTTGACTTTCTAAGAGAACTTTAGTAGTTTATAGATAATATTAAAAATCTACGAAGGAACGAGTAAGTTTCATCTGTCTGCGAAGAGAGAGTTGCCGTGGCTGAGAGCAACTTCAACAGTGAAAGTGAAAGACATTCTGGAGATGGACGGAAGAAAAGCCGTCCCGTTACGAGCGTTAATCGTTGAGGAAAGAGTAAAATCTTTCAAAACTAGGTGGTACCGTGTAAAAGAGACTTTTACGCCCTTGTATGTTGAACATACAAGGGCTTTTTTCATTTTTAGAAAAAAGAAAATGGCACACACATTTTTGTGAAATGATAGAAGGAGAGAAAGACAATGAGTTATCAAAAACCAAAAGGAACAAACGATATTTTGCCAGGAACTTCTGAAAAATGGCAATTTGTGGAAGAAACAGCTCGTTTGATTTTTAAAGATTATCAATACCAAGAAATCAGAACCCCAATTTTTGAACATTATGAAGTAATCTCTCGCAGTGTTGGGGATACCACAGATATTGTTTCAAAAGAAATGTATGATTTTTATGATAAGGGAGACCGTCACGTGACGCTACGTCCTGAGGGAACAGCGCCGATTGTTCGGGCCTTCGTTGAAAATAAATTATATGGCCCAGAATACACAAAACCATACAAAACCTATTACATGGGGCCCATGTTCCGCTATGAGCGCCCACAAGCTGGTCGTTTGCGTCAATTCCATCAAATTGGTGTGGAAGCATTTGGTAGTGAAAACCCAGCATTGGATGTTGAAATCATGGCTATGGCTTTGGACTTCTTCAAACAATTAGGCATCCAACAAATCAAATTAGTTATTAATTCCTTGGGGGATAAAGAAACACGTGCTACGTACCGTCAAGCATTAATCGATTATTTAGAGCCCCATATGGCAGAATTAAGCGAGGATTCACAACGTCGCTTACATGAAAATCCATTGCGGGTGTTAGACAGCAAAGATAAAAAAGATAAGGTGATTGTCGCGGAAGCACCCTCCATTTTAGATTATTTAAATGAACCATCTAAAGCACATTTTGAAGCAGTAACTGATATGTTAGATTTACTAGAAATTCCTTATGAAATTGATAGTAATATGGTTCGTGGCTTGGATTATTATACACACACAATTTTTGAAATTATGAGTGAAGCGCCTAAAATGGGTGCGCAATCAACTATTTGTGCAGGGGGCCGATATAATGGTTTAGTTGAAGAATTAGGCGGCTCAGACACACCAGGTTTTGGTTTTGGTATGGGTATTGAACGAGTGTTGTTAACAATGGAAGCTGAAGAAGTTGTGATTCCAGCGTTATCTGAATTAGACGCATATGTGGTTGGCATTGGTTCAGAAACCAACGTCGCAGCTTTGCAACTTGTTCAAAGCATTCGTAACTTTGGTTTCTCAGCTGATCGTGATTATATGAATCGCAAACCAAAAGCGCAATTTAAAACGGCCGATAAATTACAAGCAAAATTAGTTTTAACAATCGGTGAAAATGAATTGAATGAAGGCATTGTCAACGTAAAATCAATGGCAACACGCGAAGAAAAAGCCTTTCCGTTAAGTGCTATTCATGATTCATTTGATGAAGTGTATGACGAAATGATGACAAAAATGATTGAAGAATAAAAAGGAGAGATTGAGAAATGGCAAAACGCACAACCTATTGCGGCAATGTATCTGCCGAATTTATTGAAAAAGAAGTTGTATTAAAAGGATGGGTTCAAAAACGTCGTGACTTAGGAGGCGTTATCTTTATTGATTTACGTGACCGTGAAGGAATCGTCCAAGTGGTCTTTAACCCAGAAAAGTCAAAAGAAGCATGGGAAATTGCTGATAAATGTCGTAGTGAATACGTCATCGAAGTTAAAGGTCAAGTCGTTTATCGTGATCAAGAAGCGATTAATCCCAAAATGAAAACTGGCGAGTTTGAAGTGATGGCGACTGACATTACGATTTTAAATACTGCGAAAACAACGCCATTTACCATTGAAGATGATAATAACGTTAATGACGAATTGCGCATGAAATATCGTTATTTAGATTTACGTCGTCCATCAATGACAAACAACATTAAATTACGTCACCAAGTAACGAAAACAATCCGTCACTATTTAGATAATCATGACTTTTTAGACATTGAAACCCCTTATTTAGGCAAATCAACACCAGAAGGCGCTCGAGATTATTTAGTTCCTTCTCGTGTCCATGCCGGTCATTTTTATGCTTTACCACAATCACCACAACTCTTTAAACAATTATTAATGGGGGCAGGCTTCGATCGCTATTACCAAATCGTTCGTTGTTTCCGTGATGAAGATTTACGAGGCGACCGTCAGCCAGAATTTACACAAATCGATATCGAAACGACCTTTTTAACACCAGAAGAAATTCAAACATATACAGAAAATATGTTGGCTGAAGTGATGAAAGAGACAAAAGGAATTGAGATTTCTGTTCCATTTCCACGAATGAGCTATGACGAAGCAATGGCACGCTATGGTAGCGATAAACCCGACACTCGTTTTGCTATGGAATTAATTGATGTTGCAGATGTAGTGAAAGACGTAGACTTCAAAGTTTTCCAAGCAGCGTTGGAAAATGGCGGACATGTTAAGGCTTTAAATGCAAAAGGCGCCGCAGATAAGTATTCTCGTAAAGATATGGATAACTTAGGTAAGTATGTGAGTCAATTTGGCGCAAAAGGCTTAGCTTGGTTAAAAGTTGAAGAAGATGGCTTAAAAGGACCGATTGCTAAATTCTTAACAGAAGTTAGTGATGAATTAATTGCTGCTACCAATGCAGAAGTCGGTGATATTTTAATGTTTGGTGCCGATAAACCTGAAATCGTAGCCGCTGCTTTAGGTGCGGTACGTACACGTTTAGGTAAAGAATTAGGTTTAATTGATGAATCGAAATTCAATTTCTTGTGGATTGTGGATTGGCCGTTGTTTGAATATGATGAAGAAGCTGGTCGCTACGTTTCTGCTCATCATCCATTTACACAACCAAAAGCAGATGATGTGGCCCGCTTAGCAACAGACCCAGCCTCTGTGTATGCTGAAGCTTACGATGTTGTCTTAAACGGCTACGAATTAGGCGGCGGCTCATTACGGATCCATACACGAGAATTACAAGAAAAAATGTTTGAAACGTTAGGTTTTACAAAAGAAGAAGCACAAGACCAATTTGGTTTCTTGCTAGACGCATTAGATTACGGCTTCCCGCCACATGGAGGGATTGCTTTAGGGCTAGACCGCTTAGCAATGCTATTGGCTGGGGAAGAAAATATTCGTGAAGTGATTGCCTTCCCTAAAAATGGTAAAGCGATTGATCCAATGAACAACGCACCAAGTTTAGTTTCTCCATTACAATTGTTCGAATTAAACATTGATGTAACAGCCATTGACGAATAAGTTTTAAATTCAAAGAAAGAGTGACCTCATTGACAGATGAGGTCACTCTTTCTTTGGGAAGGAAAAAGATAACGAAAGATTTAAAAAAGTGGCTGAGCTAAAAATCTGCCAATTGGCTGTTTTTTCTTTTTAGAAAACTTTGTATGATAACTGAGTGTATAAAGGAGCGAAACAAATGACAAAAATAATTTTAACAATTGGCGGTTCCGATCCTTTTTCAGGTGGCGGGATTCAAACAGATTTAAAAACGTTTGAAAATCATCAAGTCTTTGGCTTATCAACTTTAACTTGCCTTGCTACAGCCCCTAAGAATCATTTTCAGATTCATGACCTTGAGACTTCTTTGGTGAAAGAGCAACTCGCTTCCATACCTGCCGGCAGTTTAGACGGCATCAAGATTGGCTTGATTCACAGTGAAGAAAGTATGCTACAAATTGCAACCTTTTTGAAAAAGCACGCAGGTCTGCCGGTGGTGTTGGATCCTGTCTTGGCTTTTAAAGAAACGACTTCAGTTTATGAAAAAAGGTACATGCAGTTATTGGTTGAAAAACTTTTTCCATTCGCAACGATTATAACGCCTAATTTAAAAGAAGCAGAATTACTCATTGGCAGAAAATTAACAACCGTCGAAGAAGTCCAACAAGCGGCGGAAGAGTTAAACTCTTTAGGAGCGGCAACGGTGGTGATTAAAGGCGGTAATCGTTGGCTTGGTCAAGAAGCACGTGACTTTTTTTATGATGGACAACAACATATTCAATTGGTCAAAGAAAAAGTAATGGCCCACACCATTGATGGCGCTGGTTGTTCCTTTGCCTCTGCAATTGGTGCGAATTTAGTTAAAGGATATCCGTTAATTGAAGCAGTTGATTTAGCAAAAACATACGTTCATGAAGCCATTGTTTCTGGGGTCCAGCTAAATGCAGCTTTTGGAAGTGTGTGGCATGAAGGATTACTAGCAGGAGGTGTGGCGGATAGTGACAAGAAAAATTAGTCTATATGCAGTAATTACCGCTTTAACAGTGGCTGTATCAATGGTCTTTATTATCCCCGTCCCAGCAACAAATGGTTTTGTTACATTGGCGGATGCAGGGATTTACGTTGCTAGTTTACTTTTTGGTCCGATCGGTGGCTTGACAGTCGGAGCTTTAAGCGGTGGTTTAATTGATTTATTGTCAGGCTATCCACAATGGTTCGTTTTTTCGTTATTGATTCATGGTGGACAAGGGTGGTTAGCAGGGCACTTCTTTAATAAAAATAAAAAGATGCAAACGCTAGGATTACTTTCAGCCAGTCTCCTCATGATTAGCGGGTATGCTTTAGCGACTAGCTGGCTTTACGGCGTGGGTGCGGGGATTGCCTCTTTACCAGGGAATATCATTCAATCCTTATTTGGGGTGATTGTAGCATTGCCTCTTAGTCAAACATTAAAACGTGTGTTACCAAAAAATGGTCGTTTAGAAGAAAGAAGGATGAACAAATGACTATCGATGAAAAAATGTTAAAAGAACAGTTAGTGACAATTACAGAAGAAGTCATTACAGCAGGAAATTTACAAAAAGGGGACCTATTTGTTTTAGGTTGCACCACCAGTGAGGTAGTAGGCGGAGTCATTGGTAAAAATTCCAGCGCCGAAGTAGGACAATGGATTGTCTCAACCTTAATTGAACAATTAGATAAAAAAGGCATCTCTTTGGCTGTGCAAGGATGCGAACATATTAATCGTGCTCTAGCCATGGAACGTCGTGTGGCTGAAGAAAAAGGCTTTGAAATTGTCTCTGTAGTACCACAATTACATGCTGGCGGTTCTTGTTCAGTGGCTGCCTTTGAAAAATTTGATGAACCAGTGGAAGTGGAGCATATTGTTGCTCAAGCAGGGATTGACATTGGCGATACATCTATCGGTATGCACGTAAAACATGTGCAAGTGCCTCTTCGCTTGAGCATTCGAATGTTAGGTGCGGCTCATATTACAGCATTATATTCTCGTCCTAAATATGTAGGTGGACCAAGAGCCCATTATGAAACAACTCAAGAACGAAATCGTTAAGATTTCGTTCTTTTTTCATTTCTATAAACATTTGATGAATCTTCCGTAAATATTATAGGAATCTCTTTTTTTCTCTCGGTAAACCACGTATAATATGAAAAGAAATGTAATTTATTGAAAACCTGAAACGAGGCTATTATTTATGAAAAAAATTTACGACGGACTGCCAGTTCATGACTATACAACAAAATTTTCCGTGTCGATTGTCTATGCCATTCTTGCATCAATTGCCATGAACTTTTTCTATCAACCAGGAAATATTTATTCCAGTGGCTTAACAGGCTTGGCCCAAATTTTAACAACCCTCTCAACCAAAATTGTCGGTTTTAATGTGCCCGTCTCCATTACATTGTATCTTTTAAATGTGCCGTTATTCTTTATTGCGTGGAAAAAAATAGGTAAGAAGTTTACAATTTTTACTTTTATAACCGTGACTTTAACTTCATTATTTATGCATATTGTTCCGCAAACGGTGATGACCCAAGATCCAATTATCTGTGCTATTTTTGGTGGGGCGATTTCTGGATCAGGAATTGGTTTTGTCTTAAAAAACGGGGTTTCTTCTGGGGGCTTAGATATTCTAAGCATTACCATTCGGAAAAAAACGGGGCGTTCCGTTGGCTCCATTTCAATTTATTTTAACGCCCTAATTGTCTTTGTTGCAGGTTATTTATTTGGTTGGCAGTACATGTTCTACAGTGCGTTATCAATTTTTGTAAGTGGGAAGGTCACAGATGCTGTTTATACTAAGCAAAAGAAAATGCAAGTTATGATTGTTACTAAAAACCCAGATCGAGTCGTGGATGAGATTCAGAAGAAAATGCGCCGCGGTATTACAATTATTCATGAAGCGGAAGGGGCGTATCGCCACGACCGCCAAACTGTTTTGCTAACTATTGTGACACGCTTTGAGTTGCCAAGTTTAGAAGCAGCCATGAAAGAAAGTGATCCGAATGCCTTTGTCAGCATCTCAGATAATGTTAAAATTTTAGGACGTTTTTACGAAGAAGATTACAAATAAAAGGGTATGAAGCAACAAGAGAATGGCTATGTCCAGTCTCTTGTTGCTTTTTTTTGAAAAATAAGTAAAAAATGCTTTGTGAAAGGACCAGAAATTCCCATTTAAACAAGAAGTTAATTGAAAGACGTTCGTGAATTCCTTTGCTTTTGGCTTAATTAGATCTGATTATTCGGAAATAAGTTGCTATTGTTTCTCACAAACGAATGCTTTGTTTGGATTTGAAAGAAAACGATGAAAAAAGAATCATTTTTATTGAAAAGACCCAAAAAAACTGGTACACTAAGTGTGTAATTGATAAGTACTTTTAATACTGTTATGAATAAATAGTAGGAAAAACGAACATCAATTCTATTTTTTTAAAGTTCATAGGTCGTTTTCAGTCTTACTTGGACATATTTCGACCCACAAAAGGAGCGCATCATGTTAAAAGAATTTAAAATGATTGAAGCAGTTGCTCCAGATATGCTCGATGTATTACAAGAAAGATTCCAAATTCTTCGCAATATTTATTGGATGCAACCTATTGGACGTAGAAGTTTATCAGAAACGATGGGAATTACAGAGCGAGTCTTGCGTACAGAAACAGATGTTTTAAAGCAACTCAACCTGATTGAACCTTCAAAAAGCGGAATGACATTAACAGAACGCGGTTTGGAAGTCTACCAAGGCTTAGAACTAGTCATGAATCAATTGCTTGGTATGCACCAAATCGAAAAAGAAATGACACAGTACTTTGGCATTCAACGTTGTATCGTTGTTGCAGGAGATAGTGATATCCAAAAGAAAGTTCTTTCGGACTTTGGAGATGTCTTAACCAATACGCTGAATTTACTCTTACCAAATGGTGAGAATACAATTGCGGTTATGGGTGGGACAACAATGGCCATGGTGGCCGAAAATATGGGATCACTAGAAACTGAAAAACGTCATAATTTGTTTGTTCCAGCCAGAGGAGGGATTGGTGAAGCAGTTTCTGTCCAAGCCAATTCAATTAGTGCTGTAATGGCCAACAAAACGGGTGGTAACTACCGGGCGTTATATGTCCCAGAACAATTGAGTCGTGAAACGTATAATAGTTTATTGCAAGAACCCTCGATTCAAGAAGTTCTTACGTTAATTAGTCATGCCAACTGTGTGGTGCACAGTATTGGTCGAGCGTTGCACATGGCGGCACGCCGAAAAATGTCTGATGACGAAATGGTTATGCTCAAACAAAAAAATGCCGTGGCGGAATCATTTGGTTATTTCTTTGATGAAGAAGGAAAAGTGGTCTATAAAATTCCACGAATTGGCCTTCAATTAAAAAACTTACAAGAAATTCCCTATGTCGTCGCAATTGCGGGCGGCAAAACGAAAGCAAAAGCCATTCGCGCATACATGAAAAACGCACCAAAACAAACGTGGCTCATCACAGATGAAGCTGCTGCAAACGAGATTTTAAAAGGGGTAACCCTTTAAAATAAAAAATTTTTGATTTTCATAAGGAGGAAATCTTTAATGACAGTTAAAGTAGGTATTAATGGATTTGGACGTATCGGACGCTTAGCTTTCCGTCGTATCCAAGATGTAGAAGGAATCGAAGTAGTTGCAATCAACGACTTAACAGATGCTAAAATGTTAGCACACTTGTTAAAATATGACACAACTCAAGGCCGTTTCAACGGTACAGTTGAAGTTCACGAAGGTTCATTCAACGTTAACGGCAAAGAAATCAAAGTTTTAGCTAACCGTAACCCTGAAGAATTACCATGGGGCGAATTAGGCGTAGACATCGTTTTAGAATGTACTGGTTTCTTTACTTCTAAAGAAGCTGCTGAAAAACATTTAACTGCTGGTGCAAAACGTGTAGTTATTTCAGCTCCTGGTGGTAACGATGTACCAACAATCGTTTACAACACAAACCATGAAACATTAACTGGAGAAGAAACTGTAATTTCAGGCGCTTCTTGTACTACAAACTGCTTAGCTCCAATGGCTAAAGCTTTACATGACAACTTTGGTGTTGTTGAAGGTTTAATGACAACTATCCACGCTTACACAGGTGACCAAATGACATTAGACGGACCACATCCTAAAGGCGACTTCCGTCGTGCGCGCGCTGCTGCTGCAAACATCGTACCTAACTCAACTGGTGCTGCTAAAGCAATCGGCTTAGTAATCCCAGAATTGAACGGTAAATTAGATGGTGCTGCTCAACGTGTTCCTGTAGCAACTGGTTCATTAACTGAATTAGTTACTGTATTAGACAAAGAAGTTACTGTTGATGAAGTGAATGCAGTAATGGAAAAAGCTGCTAACGAATCTTATGGTTATAACACAGACGAAATCGTTTCTTCTGATATCGTAGGTATGACTTACGGTTCATTATTCGATGCAACTCAAACAAAAGTTATGACAGTTGGCGACAAACAATTAGTTAAAACTGTTGCTTGGTATGACAACGAAATGTCATACACTGCTCAATTAGTTCGTACTTTAGAATACTTCGCTAACTTATAAGATTCATTCTTATCATTAGTGAAATTTGAACAATTGTGAAATAATAAGCGGGGAAGCAACGCGCTTCTCCGCTTTCTTTTTTTAAAAAAGAAAAATCCTAAAATTGACAATACAGGAGGTCTACTCATGGCTAAAAAGACAATTAAAGATGTAGATTTAAAAGACAAAAAAGTCCTTGTCCGTGTTGACTTTAACGTTCCGTTAAAAGATGGCGTGATCACAAACGATAATCGTATCGTAGCGGCTTTACCAACAATCAAATACGTGATTGAAAATGGCGGAAAAGCAATTCTTTTCTCTCATTTAGGTCGTGTAAAAACAGAAGAAGACAAAGCTGGTAAATCATTAAAACCAGTGGCTGAACGTTTAAGCGAATTACTAGGTCAACCAGTTACTTTTGTTCCAGAAACACGTGGTAAAGAATTAGAAGACGCTGTTAACAATATGAAAGATGGCGACGTTTTAGTATTTGAAAACACTCGTTTTGAAGATGTTGACGGCAAAAAAGAAAGCGGCAATGACGCTGAATTGGGTAAATACTGGGCTTCTTTAGGCGATGTATTTGTCAATGATGCTTTTGGTACTGCACACCGTGCACATGCCTCAAACGTTGGAATTGCTTCAACTGGTATCCCAACAGTTGCTGGTTTCTTAATGGAAAAAGAAATTAAATTCATCGGCGAAGCTGTTGAAAATCCAAAACGTCCATTCGTAGCAATCTTGGGTGGCGCAAAAGTTTCTGACAAAATCGCTGTCATTGAAAACCTAATTGAAAAAGCCGACAAAATTTTAATCGGTGGCGGTATGGCTTACACATTCATGAAAGCACAAGGCTATAGTGTTGGTTTATCTTTACTTGAAGAAGATAAAGTGGACTTAGCGAAAAGCTTAATGGAAAAAGCTGGCGACAAATTAGTTTTACCGGTTGATACAGTTGTCTCTAAAGAGTTCAGCAATGACGCTCCTTTCCACACGGTTCCTTCAACTGAAATCCCAGATGATGAAGAAGGCTTGGATATTGGTGAAAAAACAATTGAATTATTCGCTAACGAATTACAAGGTGCGAAAACAGTTGTTTGGAATGGACCAATGGGCGTATTTGAAATGAGTAACTTTGCCAAAGGAACAATTGGTGTTTGTGAAGCGATTGCTAATTTAGAAGACGCAACAACAATCATCGGTGGCGGGGACTCTGCTGCTGCAGCAATTCAATTAGGCTACGAAAACAAATTCTCTCACATCTCAACAGGTGGCGGAGCAAGTTTAGAATTATTAGAAGGCAAAACTTTACCAGGTTTAGCTTCTATTAACGATAAATAATCAGTTTAAAAGACAATATTTTTAAAAAAAGAAAAGGATGTGCTTTTCATGCGCAAACCAATTATCGCTGGTAACTGGAAAATGAACAAAACTTTAAGCGAAGCACAAAGCTTTGCAGAAGCAGTAAAAAATGCTGTTCCATCAAACGACGTTGTTGACGCTGTGATTGGATCTCCAGCATTATTCTTAGCTCCTTTAGCTTGGAACCTAAAAGATTCTGAAGTGAAATTAGCTGCACAAAACTGCTACTGGGAAAACGCTGGTGCCTTCACTGGTGAAAACTCACCAGCTGCAATTGCCGATTTAGGTGTAAACTATGTGATTATCGGACACTCTGAACGTCGCGAATATTTCCACGAAACAGATGAAGATATCAATAAAAAAGCCAAAGCAATCTTTGCAAATGGTATGACACCAATCTTCTGTTGTGGTGAAACTTTAGAAACGTATGAAGCTGGTAAAACAGCGGAATGGATCGAAGGTCAAATCACTAACGGCTTAGTTGGTTTATCAAACGAACAAGTTGCTTCAATGGTTATCGCTTACGAACCAATCTGGGCAATCGGAACTGGTAAATCTGCAGATGCTAATATTGCAGATGAAATCTGTGGTGTTGTTCGTTCAACAGTTGAAAAATTATACGGCAAAGAAGTTTCTGAAGCTGTTCGTATTCAATACGGTGGTTCTGTTAAACCAGAAAACATCGCTGAATATATGGCAAAAGAAAACGTTGACGGTGCTTTAGTCGGCGGCGCAAGCTTAGAAGCAGACTCATTCCTAGCTTTATTAGATGCTGTAAAATAAGAAATCACTAACGGTAACGTTTTCTCAATGACTTTTGCAAAAAAATGTTTGCATAGTTTGCGAGAATTAACTACAATCATACATGAGGGAATCCCCTTAGTATAAATACAAACTCAAAGGAGAGACAAAACATGTCAATTATTACTGATATTTACGCACGCGAAGTCTTAGACTCACGCGGTAACCCAACAATCGAAGTAGAAGTTTACACTGAAAGCGGAGCTTTCGGCCGTGGAATGGTTCCTTCAGGAGCTTCAACTGGTGAATACGAAGCAGTTGAATTACGTGATGGCGACAAAGCTCGTTACTTAGGTAAAGGTGTTACTAAAGCTGTAGATAACGTAAACAACATCATTGCTGAAGCAATCATCGGTTACGATGTACGCGATCAAATGGCTATCGATAAAGCAATGATCGATTTAGATGGAACTCCTAACAAAGGTAAATTAGGTGCTAACGCTATTCTTGGTGTGTCTATCGCCGTAGCTCGTGCTGCTGCTGATTACCTAGAAGTGCCTTTATATCACTACTTAGGCGGATTCAATACAAAAGTATTACCAACTCCAATGATGAACATCATCAACGGTGGATCACATGCTGACAACAGTATTGACTTCCAAGAATTCATGATCATGCCTGTAGGTGCGCCTACATTCAAAGAAGCTTTACGTATGGGTGCAGAAGTATTCCACGCATTAGCTTCAATCTTAAAAGGTCGCGGCTTAGCTACTTCAGTAGGTGACGAAGGTGGTTTCGCTCCTAACTTAGGTTCAAACGAAGAAGGTTTCGAAGTAATCATCGAAGCTATCGAAAAAGCTGGCTATGTTCCTGGTAAAGACGTTGTTCTTGCTATGGATGCTGCTTCTTCAGAATTCTACGACAAAGAAAAAGGCGTTTACGTTTTAGCTGACTCAGGCGAAGGCGAAAAAACAACTGAAGAAATGATCGCGTTCTACGAAGAATTAGTTTCTAAATACCCAATCATTTCAATCGAAGACGGCTTAGACGAAAACGACTGGGACGGATTCAAAAAATTAACTGAAGTATTAGGCGACAAAGTTCAACTAGTTGGTGACGATTTATTCGTAACAAACACAACTAAATTAGCTGAAGGTATCGAAAAAGGTATCGCTAACTCAATCCTAATCAAAGTTAACCAAATCGGTACTTTAACTGAAACATTTGAAGCAATCGAAATGGCTAAAGAAGCTGGCTACACTGCAGTTGTATCTCACCGTTCTGGTGAAACAGAAGATTCAACAATCTCTGATATCGCTGTTGCAACAAACGCTGGTCAAATCAAAACTGGTTCATTAAGCCGTACAGACCGTATTGCTAAATACAACCAATTATTACGTATCGAAGATCAATTAGGCGATGTAGCTGAATACAAAGGCTTAAAATCTTTCTACAACTTAAAAAACAAATAATTCATTTAATGAATAACGCTTAAAGGGACAATTGGTTAATGAATCAATTCTCCTTATACTCGGACGTAAAAACACGCCTTTCTGCAAAGAAAGGCGTGTTTTTTTTATATTTATATAAATATTGAAAAAATATATTAGAAATAATTTCAACCATACATTGCTCTATAATCACTTGTTTAAAAATAACAAAACATTAACAAAATAACATTATATAAAATTTTAATAAAACAAAATAATTGTTATTTTATAATTTTAGTATTGACTGGTTTCAGATAACGCTGTACGCTTAAAGAAATAGTATAGAATTTCACAAAAAAATGAAAACACAAATTTAACTTGGAGGATGTTGAGTAGTGAGCAACGGGAAAAAGATTTTTATTAGTCATAGTTCAAAGGATCAAGAATATGTGGATGCGTTTATCCAATTATTGAAAAAAAGGATAAATGTAAAGCTACTTGTGCATTTTAATTAGAATCCTAAAATAATTTTAGAGGAGGTCCTAAAATTGAAAGTAAATTTATATAAAATTTTAACTGAAAAAGAGGAAGAATTTTTTGAGCAAATTAATTTAGAATATAAAATGGAAAGTGATGAAGTTCGTCAATATAGACAAAAAAGTGTACATATTCAGTTATATATTGATCGAAATAACTTAGAGAGAACTCCAAAATGGCAATGGATAATTGATGAATTGACAGAAGGAATATATCTAAAAACTTATGGGGCACCCAAAGGAATTTTAACAGTTTCTTTGGATGATGAGTTGTATGCGTTTTCTTTTAGTCATGCGCATCATTGTGTTCATAAGTTTGCAGATAAAGAATTTGCCTTTCGTTTTGCGAGAAAGTTAGACTACAAAGAAATAAAGCGTACAGCTAAAGCAGCGCCGCATAGTTCTAAGGTAAAGATGATTGATGCTTTTAAAGATAATAAATACTTTGATTTTGATAGTGGTGAAGCTTATTTAAAAGTTAAAGCTACCCAAAAATTACCAAGAGATTTTGGAATATATAAAGAAAATATCGAAATTGGGGATGCTTTATCTGTTGAGTTGAAAAATGACTGTCTAACACACATGTTAGCGCTTGTATTTTATGCAAAAAGAATCATTACATCTGAGAAAGAAGAAATAAAAATTCCATTATTGAAGAAATTGGACAAGAATGATGATAATCTTATTAAGAAATTAGACGGGAAATTAATAAAAAAAATAATTGATGGAGAAACACCTATTTATTTTTCAGATTTTGACATTATAGGAAACATAGAGAGTTTTAATGATTATAGTACGGAATATACAGTACATTATTTAAATAGAAAACCGGTTTTTTTAGATGGATTTGACATCAATGATTTACGCATGTTCATTGAAAAAAACAAATTAATAGGTGAAGATATTTTTAAAATCTTTATAGGTAAAGAAATTGAAGGCAAAAGAAAAAAATATGAGATAAAGAAAATCTTAGATTACACAGATGAAGAAGAGCGTTATACACTACTAAATGGTGAATGGTATTCTTATAATAATGACTATCTAGATTATTTAAACGATTCACTTAGTGAAATCCCAGTAATCTATAATCCTGAGTATGATTTTTCTAAAAAAAGGCATGAAACTTTTTGTGCTAAGAAATATGAAGAAGAAAAAAATAGTTCTGACTATACTGGCAAAACAAAAAAAGAGATTGAACAGTCAATAAAAAGAAAATACTATAAAGAAAGAGTTTATAATTTCTTGCTAGCAGAAGAAAATGAACATTTGGAGAATCATGATCGTCAGTTGACCAAACTTTCTAATAATGAAGACATTGAGATTGCAGATATATACTGTAAAGAAACGCAAACATTATTTGCAGTTAAAATCGGTGATGCATCATCTAAGCTAAGTTATGTAGTTACTCAATCACTTGCTTCTTTAGACATTATTCGTTCAGGATTAGTAAAAGATATACCATCTGTAGAAAAAATAGGTTTATGGCTTGTATTAGATAAGAAGAATAAGTTGATTGAGCGAGAAAAAGGAATACCAGACTTAACATATTTGAAAATGTTTTTATTCAAAAATTATTTAGACAATTGGAAAAAACATGTATTATATTCTTCTAAAAAGCCGGTTATCTATATAAACTATATGATAGAGTAGAGCAACTTAAAATTTGAGAAAAAGTTTCTCAACGGTTGCCGCCGCTAAGAAAACTAGTTCAGTGCACAGGCTGATCGTTTCAGTAAAAATTTTAAAGATGCTAGTAATTTCACTGAAAATCGGGTACACTAAAATTAGCTAGTGTAACTAGCAAAAAAGGCAACTGGAATAGATAGGTTGTGCTGTCTATGAAGGGCTTTGTTTGTCAGGTGGTGCTGACAAACAAAGTGCCTTTTTTCTTTTTCTCAACATTTTAAGGACAAAAAACGATTGCAACATGTCACAATCGCTAACCTCGGAGAAAAAGGAATTTTTCTCCAATGGCCATTTCGATAACCTGTTGTGTGTTTCGAAACATTCAGAACGGTGGTGCGCTCTTTCAGTGCCTAATTATCCAATTCGTTTCTTGTTCCTCTATTTACAGTATACTGAATGAAAGCCTATTCTGCAATGATAGAATCAGGTTCCTATGATTAAATAACATAAAAAATGGGCTCCTTATATAAAGAAAAATAACAAAAGAAATTTTGACTAGAAGAGTCAATTTTACTGCTTTTTAAATTTTTTTACGGCACTTATTCTTTTAACATGTATTAAAGTTTAAATTTAAGAGAAGTATAGTATAATGAGAAGGAGTTATTTTTTCAGAAAGTAGGAAAACCAATGACAAAACCGAAAATCTATACAATGACCTTTGCCAGTGTTTACCCGCTATATATTCAAAAAGCAGAACGTAAAAATCGAACGCAAGCGGAGGTTGACGAAATTATTTACTGGTTAACTGGTTATGATGAAAAAGGCTTGCAACAACAATTGGCTCAAAAAGTAACGATGGAAACTTTTTTTGAAGAAGCGCCCAATTTTAATGAAAACGCCCAATTGATTAAAGGCGTAATTTGTGGCTATCGCGTGGAAGAAATTGAAGATCCTTTAATGCAAAAAATCCGTTACCTAGATAAGTTAATCGATGAATTGGCCAAGGGAAAAGCGATGGAAAAAATTTTAAAAACATGAAAACAGGGTCTCATTGAGACCCTGTTTTCATGTTTTCTTGTACACGGAATTTAACTATTTCCTGTATTAATGAAAGAGGTAACTCTTGCGTGTAGGGAAATTGAATGGCACCTTTCGAGGTTTTAAAAGGGCGTAATTCTTTGCTGAAACGCTGGATGGCTGATGGCGTAGGATAGAAACCTAAATGTTGCTTGGCCGCTGCAAAATGCACTAAATTGCCATTTAAGTAAAAGGTCGGCATTCCATAAGCGATTTTTTCAGTAGTCTCCTGAGGAACAACCGCTAAAATTGCTTGGTAGATTTCTGTTAACTGTGTTTGATGTTGGGGTTGTTGGCGAATATAGTTTGCAATGATGGTCATATAAAAACACCTCCGTTTGTTTCAGTATACTATGTAAAAAATAAAAGGCGCAGAGGATACAAAAAAACCGTCTAGTATTTTTTCTTTACTAAACGGCTTTTAGCTTAAATAACTACCTAAAGGGTCTTGCATGGAAATGTTTGTCACTCCTTAGTTTAATTGTTTTAAGTGTGCAATTGCTTCTTCAATTGTGTGACCAGTTGCTGTTTTACTTTCATTTTTTGCATCAAAAACAATGAAAATATTTTTGTCTGTGTCTAATTGAATACGGTATTGAATGTTTTTTACTTTGTAAGTCATAGTTATTCTCCTTTCATAAAGTACTCTAAAAAGGCGACGATAACTGATAACGAAATTCCATTGTTACTATACCACTGGAAAATTATTTTTGCAACAAATAACATTTTTTCTTTACCATTCCTTAGACTTCTTTGCTAGCTACTTCTTTACATTCTTTTTCAAGAAGCATAAAATAAATACATTACTAGTTTTTGAATAGGAGATCGATGTGAAAAAGAGAGTTGAAAAATTTAGACGATGGCCCTACCGCTACCTTTTGTATGGAATCGGGTTCATCTTATTAATTATTTTTAGTAATTTATATTTGCAATGGTGTCAGAATAACTTGTCTGTTGATTTAGCCTTCAAGTTTGCTTTTTCGTGGCATACGGAAAAGTTTTTCTTAGGTTGTTTTGTGCTAAGCGTTTTTTTACTTTTTTTATGTAGTTTGGCAGGCTCATTAGGAGTTGGCGCTCTTTTATATAGTGTCATAATAGGTGTTTTAGGATTTGCGGACTATCAAAAGATGTTTTATCGTGTCGAACCTATTTACCCAGACGACTTAAAAATGATCACAGAAGTTAGTTTATTAAAAGAAATGGTTGGTTTATGGCCGTTTATTTTTGTGGTAGCGTTAGGTTGTGTAGCACTTTTTTTCTTAGGAAAAGCTTTTTATAAAAGTTTCTTTTTATCGAAGAAAAAACAAACGATTCGTGTGTTAAGTCTTGTACTTTCAATTGGTCTATTTTCATATATTGGTGATTTTAACAATCCGCAAAATTTGTTACGTAAAGCCTATAATAAAACCGCGTTATGGATTCCTTACAGCCAAAAAATGAATTACTACAATACAGGATTTATTGGTGGTTTTCTATATAATTTAAAAGTAGAGGCTATGGACCAACCAAAGGGTTATTCAAAAGAAGCTATTTCAGAAATTACTCAGAAGTATCAAAAGTTGGCCGAGACGAAAACAGTGCCGAGCAATGAGCAACCCAATATTGTGTTTGTCATGAGTGAAAGTTTTTCAAATCCAGATCATCTGAAAGGTTTGTCCATTATTGGTAATCCTTTAGCTGATTATCAGCAAATCGCTGATAAAACTTACAGTGGCCAGATGCTTTCACAAAACTACGGGGGTGGAACTGCGAATATTGAATTTGAAGCCTTAACAAGTTTTTCGATGGAATTAATGAATGGCCAAATGACTACCCCTTATACGATGATGATTCCTAAGATGACGGAATTGCCTTCCATTGTTTCATTACTTAAGGAACAAAAGTATCAAACAACGGCTATTCATCCGTACAATACATCTATGTATAAACGAAAAGATGTGTATAAAATTTTAGGTTTTGATCAATTTATCAATGAAAAAACAATGAACTATACAGAAAAACTAGAAAATAATCCTTACATTTCAGATCAAGCAGCATATCAGGAAGTGACGACACTGCTTAAAGAAAAAGAGCAACCACAATTTATTCATTTAGTTACTATGCAAACACATATGCCTTATGAGAATAAATACCCAACGTCCAGTTATTTTTCTCAAGGAAACGGCAATCAAGTCGCGCTCAATAATTACTTGCAAGATATTGCCTACAGTAGCGAAGCTTTGAAAAATTTCCTACAAGAAATCGAAAAAATGCCCAAACGCACATTAGTCGTTTTTTGGGGAGATCACTTACCAAGTATTTATGATGAAAACATTCAAGCGTTGAATGAAGGGGCAGCCCTTCACCAGACAGAATTTCTAATGTATGATACGGCGAACCAGTTAACAGAAAAAAATCAGCATCAAGCAATCATTAGTCCATTTTATTTTGCTCCCTCACTTTTCCAACAAAGTGGCTTACCGCAATCGGGATTTTACGCTATGCTAAATGAGGTACAAGGACAATTGCCTGCTTTTGAAAAGGGAAATTACTATCTCGGTGGGGAATGGAAAAAAACAGTAGAAATGAATAAAAAGCAAGAACAACTATATGAGGAATACCGACTGATTCAATATGACATTGTTTCAGGGAAGCAATATAGTTTAGAAAATCAATTTTTTAGCTAAAAAAAACACACGAAACATTCGTGTGTTTTTTGATTTTTATTTTAAAGTTTTACGATAAACAATGACATAATAGCTGAAAGCTAACAGACAAGCAAAACTTAAAAAGTAAAGCGGTAAGACCCAAATGGTACCATTGTGAAAGTAACTAATCAAATAGGTAAAGAAACTAACAAACAAGTAATAGACAAAACTAAAAATCCCACTAGCAGTACCAATCACAGATTCATAGCCTTTTAAGGCCATACTTAAGGCATTTGGCAGAGTAATATTAATCCCTAAGAAAAAGAGAAAAATAAACAAAATAAGACCAATGATTGTTTCAAATTGTGTCATTATTAATAAACAGCAAGCCGCAAAGATACTTAGCAGCAAACCAGCAAAGGCAATTTTTTCCGCTGACCAATATCCCAGCAACCAATTGATAAGAACCGCAGCAAGAATACTAGACCCAGCTAAAACTAAACCAAGAAAGCCATATTGGACACTGCTAAAGCCAAAGTGATTGATGAAAATAAACGGAGCTTCTGCATAGTAGCTAAACAATAAACCATTAATGACCCCAATCAATATGCCGTAGCACCAAACTTTCGAGTCGAAGGAAAGGCGTTTCGCCACAGACCAAAAAGGCGCTTTCGTTAAGGTGTTTCCTAAGTGAAAGGTTTCTGGTAAACGATAAAAACTATAGAAAAGTAATAGAACAGCCATGACAATTAAGGTGCTAAAGACATGCTGATAGCCAAAATAGGTTTGAACAAGTCCGCCGACTAAGGGTCCGATAGCAGGAGATAGCGATAGGGCAGCGCTTGTTTGAGCAAAAATTTTCCCTCTTTGAAGATCGTTAAAGCTTTCCCGCATCATCGATTGGGTAATGACAGAACCAACGCTTGCACCAAAGGCTTGAATTAAACGGAAGAATAACAGCCAAGGAAATGTCGGACTCAAAAAAAGGCCAATATTTCCAATTAAATAGCATAAAATTCCTAATAACATAGCTGGGCGACGTCCAATCGTATCGGATAGAATTCCCCAGAATAAAACGCCAACGGCAAAGGCAACAAAATAAATACTCATGGTTAATTGTGCCACGCTATCGTGAATGTTAAAAGCAGAACTAAGCGCGGGCAAAATAGGTGTGAAAATCGACTCGCTGATTTGTGGAAATCCCACAAGCAAAATAATAATTAGTAATGATGGGACGGTGTTTCGGGTGTTTTTCATGATTTTTCTCCTTAAAAGTTTAATCTAATCAAAAACACCCATTGTCTTTTACAACCGCCAAATTTAAAATAAGTAAAATAATGTCACCAACTTTCCTTGAAATTTTTTATTATACAAAGTCTAAATGAAGAAGTGCTTCTTCTTGACTAAATTCATAAGTGTAACGACCAGATAAACCGGCAAGCTCACCTGATGCTTGAAATAGTTCACCAGGGCAGTCTAAAAGACCCTGGGTAAACGTCCCTTTTTCGCAAGCAGTAAAGGTGCCTTTTTTTCCTAAATAAGTTCCTTCGAAATGGAGGAAACCGACCACTTGAGCCACAGCTTCAAGCCCATCAGCCATTGAAGAGCCTTGATAAGTCATTAAGTATTCCACAGAAGCTGTCCCAGATAAGGCGCCTGACAATTGATAAGTAGCGCTCGCTTGATTCACTGGGAAATTTTCATTAAGATTGTCAATCGGTTGTTCTTGCCAACTAGATACAGTAAATGATGCTTGCTCCATTGCTGTCCCTTCTTTCTTATTAATAAGAATAGGGTAGCGGGAAGCGCACTATTTGTCAACAATCCACCACTTTAACTCTTCATTTTTTGCACAAAAGAATGTAACGCTAAGCGGTTGATGTGATAAGCAGTTCCTTGTTTTTGAATAAAGCCGCGCTCTCGAAATTGTTTGAAGGTATAAATAAGATGGCGATAACTAACCCCTAAGTATTCGGCAATCTCAGTATGTTTTTCTTTATAAACATCTTCGTGATTAGCGGCAACCAATAGCAATTCCGCTAACCGATAACTTAGTTCATAGGTCTGATTCGTTGTAAAGTGGTCCACCCGTTGGAGCATTTTTTTCCCTAGATAATGGCTGAGTTGCTGCATAAAAAGCACCTTGTTTTTTAAAACAGTTTCTGCGTAAGCTAAAGGTACAGCTAAACAACAGGTTTCTCCTATGGCGATAACGTCCTTGGTTATTGTTTCCGCTTGAACTAATGTTAAATCGCCAATTAAATCACCTGTCGTTAAAAACTGAACAATGGATTGGCGCCCATTGCGTTCTGTTTTTAAAATTTTCGCTTTTCCTTTGATTAAATAAAAAAGATAATTTAATGGCTCTGCTTGGTGATGAATGAATTCTTGATTTTCAAAATCGATAATAAAACTATGTTTTAAATCAGTTTCATTAAAAAAAGGCGTATTTTTAGCTAATGCTTGTTTCGGTGATCGTTGGTAGGCTGTTTTAAGCATTTTTTCTCCTTATAATAGGAGATATCTCCTATTTGTTTCTTCTATTTTAGCACATAATAGACGTATCAAGAGTAGAGGAGTTTTTATAATGTGGAAGAAAAAAATTGTGCTATCGTTTCTTTTTTATTTAATTAGTGCATTGGGCATCAGTTTGACAATTCAAGCAGGCATTGGAGTTAGTAGTTTTAATGCGTTTAATGTGACCTTTGCAACACTTACTCATTTAAAAGTCGGGACGGTTACTACGGCTATCAATTTAGCTTTTTTAGGCACGTGTTGGTTGTTAGATCAGGAGCGTAAAATTCAGGACTATTTGATTATTTTGGTGGCGTTAATCGGCTTTGGTTTTGTCATTAATTTTTTCTTGTATCAATTATTTGGTTCGCTTATTTTTCAAAATTATTTGGTTAAAATTGTTCTATTTATTTTAGGGACAATCATAGCAGGAATTGGAACAGGACAGGTAGTTGCGCTAGGTGTTTTGCAATTTCCCATTGAAAAATTTTGTACACTTATTTCTGAAAGAACGCGCTATAGTTTTCAGGTTTATCGATATTTAGTTGATATTTTTTGCGTCAGTTTAGCACTAGGATTGTCCATGAGTTATCATTTGCCGATTTTTGTTCGTGAGGGAACCGTGATCAGTCTTTTCCTACTTTCTTGGGTTATTAGTTGGTCGAGAAAGCGGGGGCAACAACGTATTTTACGAATACAAATCAAGAAACTGGAATCCGAATGAAAGGATTTCAGTTTTTTTCAAATGAGCAGAACTTTTATTTGAAAAAAAGAGTGGAAAACGGTATACTAATTAAGTAATTATTCATAACATTGGTTCTCCAATCAATGTTAAATAGTTTTTTCATGAGGGAGTAACTGACAGTATTTATGCTGTGACAACATCACCAACTCCGAAAGCAATTTCTGGTGTTGTCTTAAACGGTGAGACTTATGTATGTTCGACGAAGTAGCATACACAAGTCTATTTTTTTTCATTTATTTTTGATGGAATGTAAAATAGTACTTGAAGGATGCTGCAAAAAATAGAGGAGGAAGAACATGTCAGAAGAAAAGAAAACACAATTGTCTGAAGCGTTTTACGCACAAGACGACACAGTTGTTTTGGAGAAAATGAACACAACAACTGATGGATTAAGTGCACAGGAGGCTCAAAAGCGTTTAGAAACGTACGGGGAAAATGTGCTAGATGAAGGGAAGAAAAAATCACTTGCCGTGAAATTCTTTGAGCAATTCAAAGATTTTATGATTATTGTTTTATTAGCGGCAGCGGTCATTTCAGCCGTCTTTTCCCATGATGTGGTAGACTCGATTATCATCTTAGTGGTTGTTATCTTGAATGCTATCTTTGGGGTCATTCAAGAAGCTAAAGCGGAACAAGCCATTGAAGCATTAAAAGAAATGTCTTCACCAAATGCCAATGTTCGCCGTGATGGACACGTCATTACTGTTAAAAGTGATGAATTAGTACCAGGCGACATTGTTTTATTAGAAGCAGGCGATGTCGTTCCAGCCGATTTACGTTTATTGGAAGCGAATAGCTTAAAAATTGAAGAAGCAGCGTTAACTGGTGAATCTGTTCCAGTCGAAAAAGAAGTAACCATTTTAGAGGGAACCGATATTGGTATCGGTGACCGGATCAATATGGCTTATTCCAATAGTAATGTGACGTATGGACGCGGTCTTGGTGTTGTAGTTGGCACAGGAATGAATACAGAAGTCGGTAAAATTGCTGGCATGCTGGCAAGCGAACAAGAAACGGAAACGCCATTAAAACAAAACTTAAACCAATTGGGTAAAATGTTAACAATTGCCATTTTAGTCATTGCAGCGGTGATGTTTGTGGTAGGAATGATGAATGGTCGTTCATGGATTGACATGTTATTAACGTCAATTTCGTTAGCTGTAGCGGCAATTCCAGAAGGATTACCAGCGATTGTCACGATTATTTTGGCTTTAGGGACTCAAAAAATGGCCAAGAAAAATGCGATTGTCCGTAAGTTACCAGCCGTTGAAACATTAGGAAGTACAGATATTATCTGTTCAGATAAAACAGGTACATTAACCTTAAACCAAATGACCGTTGAAGCGTTGTATACAGATGGTCAAGTTTTATCTGCTTCAACAGAAATCCCTGCTGATAATATGGCTTTAAAAATCATGAACTTTACGAATGATACAAAAATCGCACAAGATGGTTCATTAATTGGTGACCCAACAGAAACTGCCTTAGTACAATTTGGTTTAGATCATGCGTTTAACGTAACCGAAAAAGTAGCAGCTGAACCGCGTGTGGCAGAAATTCCTTTTGACTCTGATCGTAAATTAATGACTACTGTTCATGAATTAAAAACAGGTGGTTTCTTGGTTTCTGTCAAAGGCGCGCCAGATGAATTATTGAAACGTTGTACGGAAATCTTATCAAATGGCGAAACAAGTCCATTAGATGAAACAAAACGTCAAGAAATTTTGAAAACCAACACCTCATTAGCGAAACAAGCCTTACGTGTTTTAGGAATGGCTTATAAATATGTTGAGACGATTCCAGCCGAAATGAGCTCTGAACTTGTGGAAAAAGATTTAACATTTGCTGGTTTAGTCGGTATGATTGACCCAGAGAGAAAAGAAGCTGCAGATGCTGTAAAAGTCGCGAAAGAAGCGGGTATTCGTCCAATCATGATTACTGGTGACCACCGTGATACAGCAGAAGCAATTGCGGCACGCTTAGGCATCATCAAAGAAGGCGACGACGATGCAGTCATTACAGGCGCTGAATTAAATGAATTGTCAGATGAAAAATTTGCACAAGTTGTAGGACAATACTCTGTCTATGCTCGTGTTTCACCAGAACACAAGGTTCGAATTGTTAAAGCGTGGCAACAAGAAGGAAAAGTGGTTGCTATGACTGGTGATGGCGTAAATGATGCCCCAGCCTTAAAAGCTGCTGACATCGGCATTGGTATGGGAATTACCGGAACCGAAGTATCGAAAGGTGCTTCAGATATGGTCCTAGCCGATGATAACTTTTCAACAATTATTGTGGCAGTAGAAGAAGGGCGTAAAGTCTTCTCAAATATCCAAAAAACGATTCAATATTTACTTTCAGCTAACTTAGGGGAAGTATTAACCTTGTTTATTGCAACGATGCTCAATTGGGATACCTTGTTACCTGTTCACTTATTGTGGATTAACTTAGTAACGGATACGTTCCCAGCGATTGCGTTAGGTGTGGAACCAGCAGAACGTGATGTGATGAGTCATGCCCCTCGTGGAAAAAAATCGAACTTCTTCTCTGGCGGCGTTTTAAGCAGTGTAGTTTACCAAGGGATTACGCAAGGAGCCTTGACTTTGATTGTGTATAAAATGTCAATTATGTTCCCAGCACATACCGCAGCTAACACAAACTTATCGGCGCAAGCGTTGTATGATTTACAACACGGCGATGCTTTAACCATGGCCTTCGCTACTTTGGGATTAATTCAATTGTTCCATGCCTTTAATGTGAAGTCGATTTATCAATCAATTTTCAAAGTTGGCTTGTTCCGCAACAAATCATTTAACTATGGGATTCTTGTTTCGTTCTTG
Organism: Enterococcus sp. DIV1444a; assembly: GCF_051712125.1. Classification (NCBI taxonomy): domain Bacteria; kingdom Bacillati; phylum Bacillota; class Bacilli; order Lactobacillales; family Enterococcaceae; genus Enterococcus; species Enterococcus sp. DIV1444a. The sequence goes on along the minus strand of NZ_JBIOOG010000001.1, from coordinate 1,752,308 downwards.
CTATTAGCTGCAACGATTGTTATTCCAGGATTTAATGATTTATTCAGCGTCACACATTTAGATGCGTATCAATGGGCAATTGTAGCAGGTACTTCTTTTGCTATCATCCCAATTGTGGAAATTGTCAAGTTCTTCCAACGTAAAGCAGGTAAAGGTGCTTAATATAGAAAAAAGAAAATTGGCTGGTACTTAAACCAGTCAATTTTTCTTTATTCAAGGAGTGAAATGGCTTGAAACGGAAAATTATTTTCGAAACACAACGACTTATTGTCAGAGAATGGCAGTCGGAAGATAAAGCGGAATTGAAAAAATTTTTGCAAGATGAAAACGTAATGTATGCCTATGAACATGCTTTTTCTGACGAAGAAGTCGCAAACTGGCTAAAGTGGAACTTACAATCCTATCAAGAATACGGCTACGGCTTATGGGCGTTAGAGAAGAAAAAAACAGGCGAAGTCATCGGCGAGTGTGGTCTCACCAATCAATTAGTAAAAGGAAAGAGCTATCCAGAAATTGGTTATCATTTATGTGCCAAAGAATGGCATAAAGGGTATGCGATTGAAGCTGCCGCAGCGACAAAGCAGTACGCATTCGATGTGTTAAATTTTCCAGAAGTTATTTCAACGATTCGTGATACGAACTTAGCCTCTATGAATGTCGCTATTCGAAACCAGATGCTTGTTAGGGATCGATACATTAAAACATACTGTGGCAAAACGATGCCTCACTATATTTTCTCTGTTAAAAATCAAAAAAATAAAGATTGAAAAAGTGCCACTTGTCAGATGGAATAGAAAAAGTGTAAAATGGAGTGAAAGAGAAAAGGGAAAAGAGGGATGGTTATGAGACCAAATTTAGGATTTTATGTTCAAACAATTAATGATATCGTTAAAACAACAGAAGATATTGGCGAAGTCATGAATCCATATTACGAAGAAGTTCGTCAAGCGATTGATAAGAATAAAGTAAATGATTTAACAGCCGAACGAATTGCAGAAATTCAAGCAAAATTTAAAGAAGGTACTGAAAAATATGAATTAATGCTCAAAAAAGTCGGAACATTAAAACCGACACCACAAGTACTTGGCATTCACAAAAAATTTCAACATGCTTATACAGAATATGTAGCAGGATGCAATGAAATGATTTTAGCAACAGATCCAGAAACAGGTATTGATGCAGATTTATTTAATGCTTCAGAAGAAAAGCAGGATCAAGCAACGGATGAATTAACCTTTGCCATTACGCGGATGAGCAACATTCTTTTGAAAAAATAAAAAACTAATAAAAATAACTAACGAATTTAATATTTTTTTCATGTCTTTTTTATGGACAAAAGAGAAAGTGTATTGTATTATTAATTCATACCAACAACAACCTTTTTATTTTTCATTTTACTCTTATTGAGTAAATACTCCTTTTCCATCGGCAAAACTGCCGGTGGTTTTTTTGTTATTTTTTTATTTAATAATAAAACAACCTTTGATTTTATTAAAATCAAAGGTTGTTTTAGCTTGTTAATTTTCAACATTTCGCACATAATCATCAAAGTATTGAATTAACTCTTTCTTGATTTGTTGATAATCTGCTTCAGAATAGTTCTTTTCTTCCAGCGTACCATTAAAAAATGGCAAATTTAGTTCTTCTTTTAAACGTTCAATCACTTCTTCTTGCTTCATAAGGACCCCTTCTCAACGAATTGTTCTCTTCTATTATAGAACATTGTAGTCATCCGTCAATTGTTCAAAGGCAATTTTCATTTCCTCTAGACGTTCATTCAATTGATTGGTTTCATCTTCTTCATTGAAAAAATGTTGTTTTAATTCAAAATAAAAATTTTCGAAGGCTTGGAAAAAAGGCTCAGACTTGTTGTTTTCAAGAGCAGGAACACTTGTGTAGAGAACACGAGCGCTATGATAGTAAGTGAAAACCTCGTTAATATTTAATAAAATACGCGCTTCCTCTGGGCGTGGTCGACTTGTAACTAAGTCATGTAAAGATAAACTTTTTGTATGGGTTTCAGACAAATAAAATAAAAATAGTTCCAATTGCTCTTTTGTTGCAGACATGAAAACTCCTCCTCAAACAGTAGTAACATTTATTATAAATGAAAATGAAAGTGCTTGAAAAGCAATGCGCTCAGCAAAAATAATTATTTTAAGGGAAAAATATAGTTGTTGCTTTAGCATTCTTTTTAATCATGATAAACTGAGAGAAGTATAATAGGTCCTGACAGAGGAGGAAACAAATGAAAATTGTGATTATTGGTGCATCATTCGCAGGTATTTCCGCAGCAATTGCTTCAAGAAAAAAATATCCCCAAGCAGAAATTTCTTTAATTGATAAACAAGCAACAGTGGGGTATTTATCTGGTGGCTTAAGTGCGTATTTTAATCATACCATCAATGAATTACACGAAGCACGTTACATAACGGAAGAGGAATTACGTCGTCAAAAGATTCAGTTGCTTTTAAATAGAGAAGTCGTGGCAATGGATGTGGAGAACCAATTGATTGCTTGGTCACGAAAGGAAGAGCAACAGTGGTATTCTTATGATAAATTGATTTTAGCGACAGGCGCGAGCCAATTTTCCACGCAAATTCGGGGTAGTCAAACAGAAAAACTACTCAAGTATAAATTTTTATCAGGTGCTTTAGCGGCTGTTCCACTTCTGGAAAAGAGCCAGACAGTAGCCGTCATTGGTGCAGGACCTATTGGAGTAGAAGCAATTGATTTTCTTGTGAAAATGAAGAAAACGGTCCATGTTTTTGAAAGCTTGGAAAATCTATTGCCTAAATATTTTGATAAAGAAATGGTCGCAGAAGTTCAAAAATCTTTGGAAAAGCAAGCAGTAATTTTCCATTTTGAAGAAACGGTCCTAGGAATTGAAGAAACAGCACATGGTATTGTTCTTGAAACAAGCGAGCAGGAAATTTCTTGTGACAGTGGGATTTTTGCTTTAAACTTACATCCTCAATTAGCCTATTTAGATAAAAAAATTCAACGAAATCTGGATCAGACAATCGCGGTGGACGCTTATTTACAAACATCAGTGCCGAATGTTTTTGCCATCGGTGACTGCATTTCAGTTATGAATGAACCAGTCGCGGAAACTTTTTATGCCCCGTTAGTGAACAATGCGGTACGAACTGGCTTAGTAGTCGCCAACAATTTAGAAGAAAAAACACACCGATTCATTGGCTCTTTGCGAACAATGGGAACAAAAGTGGGGGACTATTATCTTGCTAGTACAGGTCTAACCGAAACGGAAGGGTTATTTTTTCCGCAAACACTTGCTTCCGTAATTGTTAGACAGCCAGCGCCGCCCCTACAACATGGGACAGAAATTTTAGGCAAATTAATTTATGATAAAGTGACGCAACGGGTCCTTGGGGCACAGCTTTGTTCAAAAAACAATTGTTTAGAAAAAATAAATACTTTAGCATTAAGTATCCAAACAGGTCAGACGCTGACAGACCTATTACAAAAAGATTATTTTTATCAACCTGCTTTAACCAATATTTATGATATTACAAATTTGATGGGTGCTTCGGCTTATTGGAGAGAGAACGATGAAAGTTGAGACGTTATTGGAAAAGAAAGCGATGCGACAATTATTAACGGTGCAACAAACCATCTTAGCAGGCGGTACCTGCTCAGTCTCTGATTTAACGGCATTTTTAGCGGTCACAAAAGCCTCCTTTGAAAAAGACTTAGAGGATTTACATTATTTTTTGAAACCTTTTGGACAAGATTGTCAGCTGACTTATGATGGCCAACAGCTATCAATCACCTTATCGGATTTTTTTTCGTTGAATCATTTAATTGAAGCATTTATAAAAGAGTCCCTTAAATTTCAACTTTTAGATTATTTATATCGTAATAAAGAGTTTTCTATTGTTCAATTAACGACCAAATTTATGATTAGTGAGTCTTCTTTATTTCGAAAAATTAAAGAACTTAATCAATTGTTAGCCGCCTTTGATCTGCAAATAAAAAATGGCCAACTACAGGGAGAAGAATTGCAGATTCGGTACTTTTACTTTCAGTTGTATTGGTATATTACTCCTTATGAAACACACCAGAAAAAAACGATGTCGCCGTTAAATAAACGGATAATTGAAGGGGTTGAGACTGGCTTAGGTTTTACTTTTAATGAACATAATGCGTTAAAAGTTAGTCTTTGGTTGAGTATTACGAAAAAGCGCCTAGCGGGCACTTCGAAAAAATATCAACAATTGAGAAAGAAAATGACTGATTTTAAAGAAGATCCTCTATTTAAGCAAGTTCGACAATTATTTTTCCGTTTTTCTAGTCGCTATTCATTAGAATTAGACGAAGGAGAAAGCATGATTCATTTTGTTTTTCTAATTACAATGTCGGTTTTACCAGAATCAGCTTTTGATGAATATTCCTTAATTCGGGGTCGTCGTTCCGCTGTTTCTTTAGCTGATACATTTATCATGGAAAATGTGGTCTTATATTATCGGCCCCATAAATTTGAACCTACTCTTGAGAAAACCATGGCTTATTATTTTTCACAAATTCATGGGAAACTGTATTTTTTTAAAGGAGAATTGGAAGTCTTTGATCGGGCCCATATTTGGGAAAAAGAACAACAATTATCTAGTCGGGAATTAGCTTCTTTTTCAAAAACGTTATTAGAAAAAGCTTTAGCTTGTTTTGATGAAACGTATCAACCAGGAGATAGTTTACATGAACTTTCTTTGGTCAAATATTTAAGCGTGTTGGCATTAATTGAATTTAAAATGATTGGCGAAATAAAAATTGGGATTCACTTAGCGATGGATGCTCTTTATCAAGCGGCGTTAACACAAGTATTAATGCTCAGTCTTAAAAATATGAATGGCACGCTGGTGGAGAGGTATCAGCCTGAACAAACATATGATTTAATTGTGACCAATTATCAGCAAACGAGCTATCAAGGAACACCGGAAGTCTATGTTTTGTCAGAATTAAGTTCGACCTATGATGTGCAACAATTAAAAAAGAAAATACGCACCTTGCGGGAGAAATAAACAAAAGGTTGGTGTGAAGGAAATTATCTGATCCTCACAACCAACCTTTTTACCACTAAAAGTCGAAAATTAGGCTTTTTTAAACAAAAATGTTTCTTTTTATTGAAAAATTAGAGATAATAAAAGTATTGTTGAAAGCGTTGTCTTTGTTGGTTTTAGTAGAAATCCTTTCAATTTTTTTAAAATAAAAAAAGTTTTTGACATGTTTAGTTATTCTTTTGTTTGTAAGATAGGGACGTAAAGAAAACGATTTCAAAAACGTTTAGGAGGAATTATCATGGCAGAAGAAAAATACATTATGGCGATTGATCAAGGAACGACTAGTTCTCGTGCAATTATTTTTGATAAAAAAGGAAACAAAATTGGTAGTTCACAAAAGGAATTTACTCAATATTTTCCTAATGCAGGCTGGGTGGAACATAATGCCAATGAAATTTGGAATTCTGTTCAATCCGTTATTGCAGGTTCTTTAATTGAGTCAGGAGTGAAACCTACAGATATTGCCGGAATTGGGATTACAAACCAACGGGAAACAACCGTTGTTTGGGACAAAGCAACGGGGTTACCAATTTATAACGCAATCGTTTGGCAATCACGCCAAACGACACCGATTGCTGATCAACTAAAAGAAGATGGCTACAGCGAAATGATTCATGAAAAAACCGGGTTAATCATTGATGCTTATTTCTCAGCAACGAAGGTTCGTTGGATCTTAGATCACGTAGAAGGTGCGCAACAACGTGCAGAAAATGGAGAATTGATGTTTGGAACGATTGACACTTGGCTCGTTTGGAAATTAACGGGAGATACTCATGTCACTGATTATTCAAATGCAAGTCGGACGATGTTGTTTAATATCCATGATTTAGATTGGGATCAAGAAATTTTGGATCTTTTAAATATCCCACGCGTGATGTTACCAAAAGTCGTTTCGAACTCTGAAGTGTATGGCTTAACAAAAAATTACCATTTTTACGGAAGTGAAGTTCCTATCGCTGGGATGGCTGGTGACCAACAAGCCGCCTTATTTGGTCAAATGGCCTTTGAACCTGGAATGGTTAAAAATACCTATGGAACAGGCTCATTTATTGTCATGAACACTGGCGAAGAACCTCAACTTTCTAAAAATAATCTGCTTACCACTATTGGTTATGGCATTAACGGCAAAGTATATTATGCCTTAGAAGGAAGTATCTTCGTGGCTGGTTCAGCAATTCAATGGTTACGAGATGGCTTAAAAATGTTGCAAACGGCTGCGGAATCTGAAGCAGTAGCCAAAGCGTCAACAGGGCACAATGAAGTTTATGTGGTTCCTGCATTCACTGGTTTGGGTGCACCATATTGGGATTCACAAGCGCGTGGGGCTGTCTTTGGATTGACACGCGGTACCACGAGAGAAGATTTTGTCAAAGCGACACTTCAAGCAGTTGCGTATCAAGTTCGTGACATTATTGACACGATGAAAGAAGATACAGGCATAGACATTCCTGTCTTAAAAGTAGACGGTGGCGCAGCAAACAATGATTTCTTGATGCAATTCCAAGCGGATATTTTAAACACTGCTGTTCAAAGAGCCCATAACTTAGAAACAACGGCCTTAGGCGCAGCTTTCTTGGCGGGCTTAGCGGTTGGCTTCTGGAAAGACTTAGAAGAAATCAAAGCATTCCAAGAAGAAGGCCAACAATTTGAACCAATTATGGCGGAAGAAGAAAGAGAAGATTTATATGAGGGTTGGCAACAAGCAGTAGCAGCTACCCAACAATTCAAACGTAAAAATAAGTAAATGGAAAAGGGGAATTTTCTATGACTTTCTCAATAGAAACACGCCGACAATCAATCGACGCTTTAAAAACACAACACTTAGATGTCTTAATTATCGGTGGTGGCATTACTGGCGCAGGCGTTGCCCTGCAAGCCAGTGCCGCTAAAATGAAGACAGGATTAATTGAAATGCAGGATTTCGCAGAGGGCACCTCTTCACGATCAACCAAATTAGTTCATGGTGGTATCCGCTATTTGAAAACGTTTGATGTAGAAGTAGTGGCGGATACGGTTAAAGAACGAGCCGTTGTTCAATCAATTGCGCCACATATCCCTAAAGCGGATCCCATGTTATTGCCGATTTATGATGAGCCAAATGCAACATTTAACCTATTTTCTGTCAAAATAGCAATGGATTTATACGATCAGTTAGCTGATGTTACAGGTACTAAGTACGCCAATTATCTGTTAACAAAAGACGAGGTTTTGGCACGTGAGCCACAACTAAAAAGTGAAGGTCTACAAGGTGGCGGTGTTTATTTAGATTACCGAAATAATGATGCTCGTTTAGTTATTGAAAATATTAAACAAGCAGTAGCTGACGGGGCGCATGCTGTGAGTCGGGTTCAAGCGGTGGGCTTTTTATACAATGATGAAGGGAAAATTACTGGCATTCAAGCAAAGGATCTACTAACTGACGAACAGTTTGAGATTCACGCAGATGTTGTGATTAATACTACTGGTCCTTGGTCAGATAAATTAAGAGGCTTAGATAAAAACGAATCATTCACACCACAAATGCGTCCGACCAAAGGAGTCCATTTAGTTGTAGACAAAAGCCGTTTAAACGTCCCTCAACCAACGTATTTTGATACAGGTAAACAAGATGGCCGCATGGTCTTTGTTGTTCCTAGAGAAGAAAAAACATATTTTGGGACGACGGATACAGATTACCATGGAGATTTTCAACATCCAACAGTAGAACAAAGTGATGTTGATTACCTATTGGAAGTAGTAAATAATCGTTATCCAGAGGTACAATTAACAATTGATGATATTGAAGCCAGCTGGGCCGGTTTACGACCGTTAATTTCTGCTAACGGTGGCTCAGATTATAATGGTGGAAACAATGGCAAACTTTCAGATAAAAGTATTGATGAAGTCATTGATGTCGTTGACAGATACCAAAAAAAACAAACAGATAAACGAGAAATTGAAGAAGTCCTAAACCATCTGGAAGACAGTTTGGTGGAAAATAAAGTCAATCCTTCAGCTGTTTCTCGAGGCAGTTCATTGGAAAGATCAGCGGATGGCTTGCTAACTTTGGCTGGTGGGAAATTAACAGATTATCGTAAAATGGCAGAAGGTGCGATGAAAATGATTCAAACCATCTTAGCAGAAGAATACCAAAAAGAATTCACCTTAATTGATTCTAAAAACTATCCAGTTTCAGGTGGGAAATTGAATCCTGCAACGGTAGATGAAGAATTAGAAGCGTTGGCAAAACATGGCGTGTCTAAAGGGTTAAGTGAAAAGGATGCACTATACTTAGCTCATTTATATGGCTCTAACGTACCGACTGTTTTTGAAATGATTGATCATGCAAAAGTAATTCCTGGTTTAACCTTAACGGAAACTGTCTCTTTAAACTATGCGATGGAAGAAGAAATGGCTTTAACACCCGTTGACTTTTTATTACGACGGACCAACCACTTATTGTTTATGCGTGATCGTTTGGACCAAGTAAAAGCGGGAGTCATTGAAGAAATGGCACAGCATTATCAGTGGACAGCGGAAGAAAGAGCACGACAAATTGAAACATTAGAAAAAGTAATTGAAGAATCAGATTTAAAAAATTTGAAAGTAGGGTGAAGGAAAAATGGGAACTTCGATGATGACACAATTATTCGGTGAATTTTTCGGAACGATGATTTTAGTTTTACTAGGAGATGGCGTCTGTGCCGCAGTTAACTTGAAGAAAAGCAAAGCCTTTGCTTCTGGTTGGGTCGTTATTGCTTTAGGTTGGGGCGCTGCTGTTACATTAGCTGTTTACATGTCTGGGTATATGAGTCCAGCGCATTTAAATCCTGCTGTAACAGTTGCGATGGCAATTACGGGAAATTTTGAATGGGGCATGGTTTTACCTTATATCGTAGCTCAAGTCCTAGGCGGTTTTATTGGTGGTTTAGTTGTCTGGTTAGCTTATTTACCCCATTGGAACATTACAGAGGACAAAGGCGCTATTTTAGGAACCTTTGCAACTGGTCCAGCTGTCCGTAACTATCCAGCCAATGTTTTAACAGAAATTATCGGCACATTTGTCTTGGTTTTTGGCTTACTAGCCTTTTCTCAAAACGACTTAGCGGCTGGGATTAACCCAATGCTTGTGGGGATTTTGGTCTTAGGACTAGGTCTATCATTAGGCGGACCTACAGGTTATGCAATTAACCCTGCACGTGATTTAGGACCTCGTTTAGCGCACCAAATTATTCCTGTGAAAACAAAAGGTGATTCCGATTGGGCGTATTCTTGGGTGCCAATTGTGGGACCTATCTTAGGTGCTTCATTAGCTGCAGTAATTTATTTATTCACTATTTAATAGAAAAAACGGATAACTAACTGAATAGAAAAAAAGAACGAACCCAGAAATCTACACTGATTTTTGGGTTCGTTCTTTTTTATTGTAAATCGAAAATAGCGATACTTATTTTACTGAAAATTAATTCCCAATCTTCCCGGGTTAACTCTTCTTCTAAAATATAAATTCGTTCAATTTTTTCAGGCAAATTAAATATAGGATAATCAGTAATAACAATGTCGCAAGTTGAAAAATTCGTTCGTTCAAAAATAATGTCCTCACTAAACGCTTGTTTAATTTTCATCATGATAAAACTCGCAATGTAAAAATCACGAGAATACGACACACCAATTTTTATTTTAGTACGCGGGCTATAATGTTTATAGATTCTTAGTAGTAATTCGCATGTCCAATCAGGATTTTCTTGGTCTTTAAATTCTAATTGATAAGGAAAGTTACCTGAAAAACTTTGATAAAAATCATAAATTTCTTTCTGTAAAGTCTTTTGGCTATCATTGTTTTTATTGACTAAAAAATCTAGAATTGCTGTATTTGGCTGTTTGGAAATAAACAGTTGATTATAAACAACATTTTTAAATAAAATAAGTAAAAAGTAATGACGATCAAATTCACGCATTTGAGAGATATTGAATGTTTGGCAAAAAGTGTCTAATAATTTTTCAACATATTGATATTCTAGACATTGTTTATTTTTTAAAGAAGTTAACAAATATAATGCACGTTCAGAAGAATCAAGATTGTCAATGGCCAGCGGGGCAATGATGTTTACTACGTTTTTTTGATTTTCTGAAAAACTTGAAATTGTACTAAATATATTTAATTCTGGTTCTGAATACAGAGTTAAGTAAGACTTTTGTTCCATGTCTTTTTCAAGGTAATCTTCTGAAGTATAAGGAAAACGATAGTTAGAAATGTGTAAAAGTAAGTTTAACTTTAACTGTGAAGCTAACTCTAAACGCTCGGAAATTTCCGGTTTAATATGTTCTGATAAAATATTTTTAAAATATTTTGATGTATAACGTGGCAAAGAAAGTAAATTTAAAAAAATTGTCCAATACACATCTAAAAAAGCATATAGAACTTGAAATTCAGTACCAGAAATTACTTTAGTTGATGAAGGAGAAAAATGGACAGAAATACCATATAAATCCAGCAATTTATTAAGATTGTTCAAACGCTTATAGATATAAGAGGAACTGAAATTGGTTTCTTGGCTAACTTTCCAAACAGAATTATTTTCTTTTTTTAAAATAGCTTTGAAAAGAATATAATCAGTAGATTGTAAACAATAATAATTGAATAGCAAAAAATAATGAAATAAAAAATCGTTACTAGTTGTATACAATGAAATTGTTCCATGATTAATTTGTATTTCTAAGGTACTTTCGGGGATGTTAGTTAAGTCTTCCTGGATTTCATGAAGGTAGATAGATAAATTTTTATTGGACAAATTAAATATTTGGGCAATAACAGATAACTTGGGGTTGTTTCGTTTCGCTAAATACAAAAAGACATCTAACTTTTTTTGAGTTTTTTTTGAAAGCAGAAATGTTTTTATGGCATCTTGCGTTTTTATGAGACTCACTCCTTAATAATAGCTTCTATTTTATTATAATAGTTATTATAAAAAATAGCTCGGAAATTGATTATCTAAATCGTTCTTTTTTTTAGAAGTTATAAAGTAAACCAAACGAAAAAAATTGAGTAAAATATACTTACTATATTACTGTATATCAGAAGTATAGATTAATAGATTAGTGGAGGCTAATAAATGAAAAAAGTAGTTGCGTTATTAAGTGTGCTGTTTACGCTTGCACAATTAGTTATTTTACCAGTTGTACAAGCAGCTGAAATTCCAACTGGTTCAAAAAATTTTGCACCTGTGGGAATTAATACTGCGACCCGAACGTGGAACGATGGAATCCCGCTCCAAGGTTCTTATTTAACGGTAGACAGCGACGGAATAATTAAAGGGTTTGCGAAAGATCAAAATGGTGTGCCATGGGATGGACAAAAGTTTAAAAATACGACAGATAATATTTTGGCATATTGTTTGAATTTTAATCAGGCAACGCCAAATGGGTCTGCCATACCTGCAGATGACTTAACACAAGAGCAAAAAGTATTATTGTCAAATTTATTAAAACTAGGATACGTTGAGCAAGGACAAAATGTTTACAAAGGTCCTGGCGTTCGGACATTGAGTAACATCGATGCATACACAACGACCCAATGGATGGTCCATGAAATTGTACCAACATGGGATATGAGTCAATTTACGATTACTAATCCACAGCTTGCTGCTGGAGTAGCAAATTTGCGTGAGTGGATTCATCAAGATTTATCTATTAAGTTAGAAAAAATTGGTGAGGTTGTTTCTAACGAATCCACATATCGTCAAAGCTATCGTTTGACAGCTCCTTTTAATTTACAAGGAAGTGCGATGATTACTTTAAGTAAAGATATCGCAGATGCACAAATTATTACCAAATCGGGAACTAAAGCGGTAGGTATGACGACAGGCGTAGAAATTGCAGTTGGTGAAGAATTTGTAATTTCTGTTCCAGATGCAACTCCAACAGATGAGATTCAAGTCGTTGCGAATGGCGGAACTACTTCCTTTACATTTATGAAATATGATCGACCAGCAGGCACAAATCAGCAACAATCATTAGTGATAGGTGATCAGTATATCGCGAAAGACGAGCAAACTGAGGCATCAATGAATTGGATTACAGAAACCCCTAATGAGCAACCAAAAAAAGTAACAGTACGCACAACAGCAACAAATAAAACGGATGGAACAAAAGTTGTTGAGCCAGAAAAAATAGCAACAATTCGTGATGAAATCCATTATGAAAATTTAATACCAAATAGAGAGTATACTATTTCAGGAAAACTGATGGATAAAGTGACTGGTGAAGCTTTATTAGTGAACGATCTACCTATTACTGCAGAAAAAACATTTATTCCAACAGAATCAAACGGTTTTGAAAGGTTAGATTTTACATTTGATGCAAGCTTGTTAGCTGGGAAAACAATTGTTGTTTTTGAAAAATTATTCCTAGAAAACAGAGAAATTGCATCACACGAAGATATCAATGATGTCGATCAAACTGTGACAATCAACGAAACTGAAAAACCGAAAATTCCTAATACGCCTAACAATCCAAGAGAAGAAATTAAAATACAAACAACAGCAACAGACAAAGAATCTGGATTGAAAGTGTTAGAACCACTAGCGAAAGTTATAATTGAAGATAAAATTAATTATGAGGGCTTAAAGGTAAATCAGAAATATACTATTGTCGGACAGTTGATGGACAAAGCAACGGGTCAACCGTTGGAAGTTGATGGCAAAGCAGTGACGGCTGAAACAACCTTTACGCCTACACAGTCAAAAGGCACGACAACAGTCGAATTTACAGTAAAAGCTAGTGAATTAGCTGGCAAAAAAGTGGTCGTTTTTGAATACTTATACGAAGGAGAAAGTTCCAATCCTATTGCTGAACATGCCGATTTAGATGATGAAAAACAAACCGTTCTTTTCACAACACCAACCATCGCCACAACCGCGACAAATAAAGAAAACGGTCAAAAAGATCTTGTACCAAGTAAACAAGTAACGATTGTGGATAATGTTTTTTATAAAAATTTAATTAAAGGTAATGAATATGTCATCCAGGGAACATTAATGAATAAAGAAACAGGACAACCGTTATTGGTAGATGGCAAAGCAGTGACGGCGACACAAGTTTTTGTGGCCAAAAGCCAAGAGGGCGTCGTTCAACTTGAATTTACTTTTGATGGTACAAGTTTAGAAGGAAAAGAAGTTGTCGTCTTTGAACGCTTGATGCGTCAAGGTACAGCAATTGCATTGCATGAGGATATCAATGACAAGAACCAAACTGTTTACTTCCGTACTCCAGCAAAAGAAGTCAACGATACAAAAGTTACACACAATAAAAATCCGCAAAAACAATCACCACTTAAAACAGATTTAAGAAAAAAAGTTTTACCTAAAACTGGCGAAAATCAAAAAATGAGTCTACTTCTGGTAGTTATTGGTATTCTTATGATCTCTTTGGTTCTTTTCTATATCTCTAAAAAGAAAAAAGCGTAAATTAAAAACTAGTAAAAAAGTGACCGACTCCATAAACGAAAAGGAATAGGCACCATTTCTTTCCTAATATTAGGTTTTAAGCACAAGCCTGGGGCAAAAATCTAAAATGATTTTTGCCCCAGGCTTGAAATCTTATAATAGGAAGAACAAAAGTAACAACCTTTAAGATGCTTTTTGATATTCATTTTCACAGGTAGGCCCCTCAAAAATGTAGCTCTAAAAAGTGGTATTGCTTTACTACAAAGCATAAACAGATGAAAGTAATATTGCCACTTTGGGAAGAATTTAGCTTTAGAGCTGAATACTATTTCTTAATTAAACATTCGTTATAATATTGCCTTTTCGGGTTCCGTCTCATCGTTCTGCTTGTTGTGATTATTACACAAACAAAACACAAACACATTCGGGAACGGCAACATCTTTTTGAATCATTTCTAATAAGCCTGTTTCTTGGTTCCGACGATAAAGTGTTAAATTATCAGAGTCTTGATTAGCGACAACAACGAAATCTTCAGAAGCATCTAAATCGAAATCTCGCGGAATCTCGCCTTCGGTTGAAATTAATTGAATTCGTTCAATCGCTTCGCCGTTTTCTGAAACAGCATAGACAGCAATCGAGTTATGGCCACGGTTTGAAGCATAAAGGAAACGGCCATCAGAAGAAATACGAATCGCAGCACCACCATTAAACGCATCATAATCAGCAGGCAAAGTAGAAACTTTTTGTAATTCAGTGAAAGAACCATCTGTTTCATCATATGAAAGAACTGAAACAGTGCTATCTAATTCGCCAAATAGATAAGCCAATGATTTTGTTGGGTGGAACACTAAATGACGTGGACCAGTCCCTGGCTCAGTCACGAATTGAGCGATTTCAGAAAGTTTTCCGTCTAAGCTAACATTATACGTATACACACGATCGGTCCCAAGATCACAGACGACTAAGCGTTGGTCAGGCGTTAAATCTGTGTAATGAACATGGGCATTGTTTTGGTTTTCATGAGGACCAGTTGGCTCTGTATGAATTACTTTGTCAGCATCTTCCAATGAGCCATCTTCCAAGATACGATACACGTGAACAATACCTTGGTGATAATTTGCTGCATAGACAAGTTGTCGGTTTTCGTCAACAGCTACATAACATGGCGGCGCACCTTCCTCAGTTACTTTATTCAATAAGTTAAAATGGTCCATTTCTGGTTGATAAGCGGCAGTGCCACCTTCACCGTCAACACTAGTGACGCTAAAAAGTTCGCCCTTTTGACTCAGAGCAAGATAGGTAGGACTCGTTTCTTCTAATAAAAGTGTCGCTTCTGTTAAACGACCTTGTGTTGTATCTAATGCAATTTTATAAATGCCTTGGCTGGCTCTTCGAGTATAGGTACCTAGTAAAATTTGTTCTAACATCACAATTCCTCCAATTTGTTTCAACACAATCACTTTTTATGAAAGTGCTTTTATATAATGTAGTATACCATAAGAAGTCTAAGAACAATAAAACTTTCTATCTGAGATGTTCGCATTTTAAAGTGGTTTGTGCTATTATGATGAGAGACTGTGATGACAGTCATTTTTTGATTTTTAGAGGGGTGACGAACATGTACGACAATACGGATAATAACGGGACCGTTCGTTGTTCATTTTGTGGGAAAACACAAGAAGAAGTAAAAAAAATTGTTGCTGGTCCGGGTGTCTATATTTGTAATGAATGTATTGATCTATGTAAAGAGATTATTGATGAAGAATTTTATGATGAAGCAGTCCGAGAATTAACGGATGTGCCAAAACCCCAAGAAATTTTAAATGTTTTAAATGAATATGTTATTGGACAAGAACGTGCAAAACGCACACTTTCTGTTGCTGTTTACAATCACTATAAACGTGTGAATCAATCAGAAACAGCTGCAACTCAAGATGACGTTGAATTGCAAAAAAGTAACATTTGTTTAATTGGACCTACAGGTTCAGGTAAAACTTTCTTGGCTCAAACGTTAGCAAAAACATTAAATGTACCTTTTGCAATCGCTGATGCGACCAGTTTAACAGAAGCAGGTTATGTAGGGGAAGATGTTGAAAACATCCTTTTAAAATTACTACAATCTGCTGACTATAATGTTGAACGTGCGGAAAAGGGCATTATCTATATTGATGAGATTGATAAAATTGCCCGTAAGAGTGAAAATGTTTCGATTACTCGAGATGTTTCAGGTGAGGGTGTTCAACAAGCCTTACTAAAAATTCTTGAAGGAACAGTTGCAAGTGTACCGCCACAAGGGGGCCGCAAACATCCACATCAAGAATTTATCCAAATAGACACAACGAATGTTCTCTTCATTGTTGGTGGAGCATTTGATGGGATTGAAACCATTGTTAAAAACCGCTTAGGCGAAAAAACCATTGGTTTTGGTAAAACCAATTCTGCTTTAAATGAAGAAGAAAGCATTATGCAACATATTATTCCAGAAGATTTATTGAAATTTGGTTTAATTCCAGAATTTATTGGACGCTTACCTGTAATGGCTGCGCTTGATAAATTAACGAATGATGATTTGGTTCGAATTTTAACAGAACCGAAGAATGCTTTGGTGAAACAATATCAAAAATTATTGTCTCTTGATGACACTAAATTAGAATTTGAACCAGAAGCATTAAAAGCCATCGCAGCCAAAGCCATTGAACGTAATACTGGCGCACGCGGACTTCGTTCAATCATTGAAGAAATTATGATGGACGTAATGTTTGATGTTCCTTCAGATGAAAGCATTGAAAAAGTTATCATTACTAAAATGGCAGCTGAAGGTGCCGGTAAACCAACAATTATTTATAACAAAAAAGATAAAGAAGCTGTATAAGATTGAAGCTGAAAACAGCTCTTTCGGCGGATCTCCGAAAGAGCTGTTTTTGTTAAGTTTTTGAATGAAAGACTGAATAGAAGAACGGAGGAAAACAATGAACGTACATAATGCAGAAATCGTGATTAGTGCGGTATCCCCTAAACAATATCCTGAATCTCAGTTACCGGAGATTGCTTTAGCTGGACGTTCGAACGTTGGAAAATCATCTTTTATTAATACCTTGATTAATCGTAAAAATTTAGCAAGAACCTCAGGTAAACCTGGTAAAACGCAAACGCTAAACTTTTATTTAATTGAGGATGCCTTACATTTTGTAGATGTTCCTGGCTATGGTTATGCCAAAGTTTCTAAAACAGAACGTGCGAAGTGGGGAAAAATGATTGAAACGTATATCACGCAACGTGAGCAATTACGTGCTGTCGTTTCTTTAATTGATTTACGTCATCCGCCGACCCAAGATGATATCCAAATGTATGAATTTTTGAAATACTATGATTTGCCAGTTATTATTGTGGCAACTAAGGCGGACAAAATTCCGCGGGGCAAATGGAACAAACACGAGAGTGTCATTAAAAAAGCTTTGAATTTTGATAAACAAGATGACTTTATTATTTTCTCTTCTGAAACAAAAGAAGGAAAAGAAGCAGCTTGGACAGCAATTGAAAAGTTTCTATAGAAAAAAACAAGCAAAATTACTCTTTTGCTTGTTTTTTTGCTTCTTCTTTTTTTGCTTCTTGTCGTTGTTTTGCCAGTTCTTCAAGAGGTACTTCTTTTTTTAATGGATCAACGGCGAAAGAATCGAAGAGTTTATCTAAGTCATTGGAACGTTCAAATTTTAATCCCATTTACTAAGCCTCCATTCCTTTTTTTTATAGTGTAGCACGTTTTTTTTCATTTGGATAGCAATAGAAATGTAAGAATTCGTAATAGGGGCACCTGGTGTAATTTCTCGTCACTAGGACTTGCCAAACATGAAAAAACAAGCTATTCTTTAGTAAGAATTAGTTAGAAAGAAGGCACTTTATGAAAAATCCGTTAATCGGCGGTGTTCGTTTTTATCAACGATTTATTTCTCCAGGATTGCCTGCACGTTGTCGCTATTACCCAACGTGTTCTCAATATATGATTGATGCAATTCATACACATGGAAGTGTCAAAGGAACAACGATGGGAGTAGCCCGGATTTTACGATGTCATCCTTTTGTTAAAGGCGGCATTGACTATGTTCCGTTGAAATTTCGCTTGACGAAAAATCCTGATGAGACCTATCATGGACCGTATACGTATCGAAGAAATAAGAAAACAGAAGTAGAAAAGGATGGATAAATATGGCAATTTTAGCATTTGATCTTGGCGGTTCTTCCGTGAAATACGGCGTTTGGACAGGCAAAGAATTAACAAATCAAGGGAGCTTTCCAACACCTGGCTCTTGGGAAGAAATGAAAGCGCATTTATATTCGGTTTATGCAGACAAAAGAAATGAGTCGATTAGTGGTGTTGCTTTTAGTTCACCTGGAGTAGTTGACGAAAAAAGTCAACAGATTTTAGGGATTTCCGCCATTCCATATATTCATCATTTTAACATTTACGAAGAATTAGAAGCGTTGTTTGGCTTACCAGTGACTATCGAAAATGATGCGAATTGTGCTGGTTTAGCAGAGATATATGAAGGCGCGGCGAAAGGGAAAAAAGAAGTGCTTTTTGTCGTTATTGGGACAGGAATTGGCGGAGCGATTTTTCGCAATGGCGAATTGTACAAAGGCGCTCATTTATATGGAGGCGAGTTTGGACTGAACTTTTTAAGTAATGGCCAAACATTCAGTGAAATTGGCACAGCTGTCAAAATGGCTCAGCGCTATTGTGAGCGAATCGGAGTCGAAAAACAGGCGGTGACAGGAGAAGAAGTTTTTGAATTGGCACAACGAGGAGATGAGATTGCTCGCGAAGAAGTCAATAATTTTTATGATTATTTGACACAAGGGTTATTCGGCTTACAGTTTTCTTATGATCCTGAAATGATTGTACTTGGAGGCGGTGTTTCTGCTAAAGAAGGCTTATTAGCAGAGATTAATCGCCGGATGCTAACGCATTTACAAACCTTTGAATTAAAAGATTTTGTTCCCGAAATCGTGACCTGCCATTATCAAAATGATGCCAACTTGATTGGCGCAGCCGCCAACTTTCAAGCAAAAACAAATTGGGAACTATAAAGAAACAGCCGATTGTTATTCTCTTCAATCGGCTGTTTCTTTATTTATTTGCCTTGTCGTCTGTGTTTTCTTCTGCAGCAATCCGCGCTTGAACTTGTTGGCGTAAAGCTTCTAGTTCTTTTTCTTTCTTTTCTAATTCAGCTAAATCTTCAGAAATTTCATGAGCTTCTTCTGCTGGCTTAGGTTGTAAAAAGACGTTTAAACCAATCGCTATAAAGGTCCCAATGAATGTATCTAACACACGTTCCATTGCATATTGAAAGGAATCGCTTTGCGGAATACTTAAAGAAATCATTAAAAGTGTCGCAGTCGCAGAAATGATCCCAGCATTGTTATTAATCCCATCAGAAACAACGATGACGATAATGACTAAAAGTGGTAGTAGCAGTAATTCTACTAAGTTTTGATTAGGAAAATAATCTTGTGCTAATACATAAAGCAAAGCTAAAAAGCCACCCAATGTGTTTCCAATAATGCGCGATTTTCCAAAAGACAAACTTGTATTTAAATCTTGTCTTAGTGAAAAAACAGCTGCTAAACAGGCAATCATAGGTGAGCCACGATGGAAAAATTGAAATAAAAGAATACACAGCATGACAGCAATTGCTGTTTTTAACGTTCGCATGCCTAAACGAAATCGACCCACTATCATAAATATTCGCTCCTAAATAACTTTTCTCTTTAATGATAACCGAAATAGAGGTAAAATTACTAGAGAAAAGTGAAGAATTATTATTTTTTAAGGGGAGTATGCATGAAAATTGGTTTACGAACAGTCAAGACAGCCATTAGCGCTGCATTAGCAATGATTATTGCGGAAAAACTGGGATTACTTTATGCCCCTTCGGCAGGGATTATTTCGGTTTTAAGTGTTACTAGCACGAAAAAAACATCTGTCATGACAGGGATTTATCGTTTGTTATCCTTAGCTTTAGCAACTATTTTAGCGTATATTTGTTTTACTTTTTTAGGTTTTACAGCGATTGCTTTTGGTATTTTTTTGTTATTATTTATTCCAGCAGCTGTGTATTTTCAATTATCTGATGGGATTGTTGTGAGTTCCGTTTTGGTAACCCATTATTTAGTCGAAAAAAATCTTTCTTGGGCGATTATTGGAAATGAGTTTTTATTAATGAGTATTGGTGTGGGACTAGCGTTATTAGCTAATTCTTATATGCCTGATACAGAAAAACGTTTAAGAGAAGACCAAGAAGTCATTGAAACAATGTTTCGTAAAATTTTAAGGGAAATGGCGCTACATTTAAACAACGCTGCAGGAGAGCGAAATTTGGTCAAGCATTGTGCAGATTTAAAAGCCTTTATTCGCACAGGCGAGACGTGGGCCAAAAATCATGCCGAGAATCAATTGCTGTCTACCAATACGTACTATTTAGAGTACTTTGCGATGAGAAAAATGCAAAGTAATATTCTAAAAAACATGTTGGAATTATTAGAAGATATTACCGTTGATGCGCAACAAGTTCGCTATATTCAACAATTGTTGGAATATACGGCAGAAACATTTGCAGAGAATAATGATGGACAAGAAATTATGAATCGAATTAAGACCGTTTATGAAACCTATCGCACAAAACCACTGCCACAAACAAGAAGTGAATTTGAAAATCGGGCGCGGCTCTTTCAGTTTTTACAATTGTTTCAGTCGTTCATCCAAGTCAAAGCGGACTTTGCCAAATTACAACTAGATAAATAAACAGAAAAGAAACCTTTTTAAACGGAGGTTTCTTTTTTGTTCTCTTAAAAATTCAGGCAAGTTCTTTAGTATTCATTGAGAATGTGTTAAACTAATGAGAAAGAAAAATAAAAGGAATGACCGCAATGGATAATGCTCAAGTGAAGAGAAAACATTTCCGTTTTCCAGCGTATGATGATGAACAGGGCGTAAAATTACCAACAGATAATGAACGTAACTTGTTTCAAGATGATCTGATTGGGAAAACAATGTCTGGTAGCAGAAGAACTGCAACATCTGCCGAAGATACTAGACAAAGCACGCCATCTGTCCAACAACCAACAACGAATCAACCAACTACAAATAAACAAC
This sequence comes from Enterococcus sp. DIV1444a, assembly GCF_051712125.1. Taxonomy (NCBI): domain Bacteria; kingdom Bacillati; phylum Bacillota; class Bacilli; order Lactobacillales; family Enterococcaceae; genus Enterococcus; species Enterococcus sp. DIV1444a. The sequence continues at coordinate 1,731,656 of NZ_JBIOOG010000001.1, read as the reverse complement.
CGCAACAACTAACGGCAGCACAACAAGAGCAATTAGCACGTCATCGCTCTAATTTGCCAGACTATACAAAACACGCTAGTAAAACAACGAAAAATAAACAAGCAACGAAAAAAAATAATAGCCTTTTTGGCACGCCAAAAGGAAATGGCTGGACACAAACGTATAAAAAAAAAGAAGTCGTAGCGAAACCAAGTAGACCTGCCGCATCACCATTAGTGCAGAAAACGACACCTTCTTATTTTGTTCCTAAATATATCCCGGCTTCTGTGATTCCTGAGGAACAGGAACCTAGTTTTACTGAAGAAGAGTTGCTAAAAGCAATGAAAAAAGATCGACGTTCATATGTCATTCTTGATGATGAACCAACGGCTTTTCAAGTGAAAGATACGGAAGAAGATCCAACGGTGCGGAAATTTAATATTCCAACCTCAGAACCTGAGATTCCTTTAACTAGACGACAATATCAACAAATTAAACCAGACTTAGAACGTTTTGGCGAAGATGCGTTAGATTTGCGTTCGCGTTCCCGTTTGAATGCCGCAAAGAAAAATGCTAAAAGTCAAACTGCCTATGGGAAAAAACTAGCTAAAGCGAATGCTCAAGTGGAGCCTGAAGCACCTGTGACAGAAGAAAAGAAAAAGGGCATCTTGGATAAACCATTAAGTGGGATGCTAGAAGATTCAAGTTCTGTATTAGAAAACAGTAAATATTTTAGTTAAGAGATGAAACTTGCATGTGGAATTGAAACATGTAAGTTTTTTATTCTGTTTTAATAGTTGATTATTTTTTTGTTTTATACGATAATGAATCTCGTATGATTGAAATTTTTTTAAAAAAGGTATGTTTTATATAGTGACAGAGAAGAGGATTATAATGGGAAATCAAGAGAACAAATTATACCATTTTGTCGGAATTAAAGGTTCTGGCATGAGCTCATTAGCGTTGGTCTTACACCAAAAAGGCTACAACGTTCAAGGATCAGACGTAGAAGAGTATTTCTTTACACAACGGGATCTTGAAAAATCAGGTGTCCCTATTTTACCATTTAATGCAGATAATATTGATAAAGACATGATTGTTATTGCTGGAAATGCTTTTCCAGATACCCATGAGGAAATCGCCCGCGCCATCGAATTAGGCGCAGAAGTAATTCGTTACCACGATTTCATTGCTCGTTTTATCGAACCGTATACAAGCATTGCTGTAACAGGGTCACACGGGAAAACAAGTACGACTGGTTTGCTAGCACATGTATTAAGTGGTATCAATCCAACTAGTTATTTAATAGGGGATGGCACTGGCCACGGCGAACCAGATGCTGATTTCTTTGCATTTGAAGCGTGTGAATATCGCCGTCATTTCTTGGCTTATTCACCAGATTATGCGATTATGACGAATATCGATTTTGATCATCCGGATTACTATAAGAGCATTGAGGACGTTTTTTCAGCGTTCCAAACAATGGCTCATCAAGTCAAAAAAGGAATTTTTGCTTATGGTGATGATAAGTATCTTCGTCAGTTAGAATCAGAAGTGCCAGTTTATTATTATGGCGTCAGTGAAGAGGATGATATCCAAGCACGAAATATTCAACGAACAACGGAAGGCTCATCTTTTGATGTTTATCACAAGGATGATTTTGTAGGTCATTTTGTCTTACCAGCATTTGGCCATCACAATATCATGAATGCGCTAGGTGTGATTGCTGTGGCTTATTTTGAAAAACTTGATATGCAAAAAGTCGCAGAAGAAATGCTAAGTTTTAAAGGTGTGAAACGTCGTTTTAGCGAGAAAAAAGTCAGTGACATGATTATTGTTGATGATTATGCGCACCATCCAGCCGAAATTAAAGCAACGATTGATGGCGCTCGTCAAAAATATCCTGACAAAGAAATTATTGCTGTCTTCCAGCCGCATACATTTACACGAACAATTGCCTTAATGGATGAATTTGCTGAAGCACTGGATTTAGCAGATGAAGTATTCTTATGTAATATTTTTGGCTCTGCGCGTGAAACACAAGGCGAGGTACGCATTGAAGATTTAGGTGAAAAAATTCAAAAAGGTGGACAAGTAATTACCGAAGATAATGTGTCGCCTTTACTAGATTTTGAAAATGCAGTGGTTGTCTTTATGGGCGCTGGCGACGTTCAGAAATTTGAACAAGCCTACGAAACATTACTAAGTAACACAACTAGAAACGTTTTATAAGAGAACATAATCAAAATCGGGACAGGGGTATCTGGCTTCAAAAAATAAGAAGCTGCTCCTGTTCCGTTGTTTGTTTTTAGAATGCTAGCATGGTAGATCAGTTGGTTTTGTTTAAACATCCTTTAAAGACTACTTTTTAACTTGCCTTTTAAGTACATTTTGGTACAATTATCTTATCAATAACGGAGGTGTACTAATTTGAATATCGGAAAACCGAGAAAATTAGGCAAAACCATCGAAGATATCGAAGAGGGAGATTCGTTGTCCTTGACAGAGTCAATTGAAGACAAGGACTTATTACTTTACTTGGGCTTGACCAATGATGCGAATCCTTTATATATCCAACATGATTATGCCCAAAAAACAGAATATGAAAAACCAATCGTACCATCAATTATGCTGATGGGAATTATCACTAGTGCGATTTCTAAACATTTACCAGGACCAGGTTCACATGTTGTGAATTTCTCTGTGAACTTTGTGGAACCCGTTTTTCATTACGAAACATTGACTTTCCAATTAGAAGTAATCAAAGTCGACAAAATGAAAGATGTGATTACCATTTCTGTTGAGGCGGTTAATGAGCAAGAAAATCGCGTGTTAGATGCAGTGGTGATGGTTCAACCACCCCAAGTGACGATTGATGAACTAACAGAGAAAGAAGGGACTTTAACTTATGAATAATCAAGAGTATATCCAAACTGGCACAGGGTTGAATAAATTTTATGCCAAAATTTACGGATTTTTAGCGTTAGGAATTGGTATTAGCGCAATCATGGCTTATGCCATGACGACTGTCTTTTTACCTGTTCTAGCTACTTTATTCCAATCAAGCTTAGCTTTTTGGATGATTTGGCTTGTTGAAATTGGCTTAGTTTTATATCTAGGCGCAAAAGCACAGAAGAATCCAACCATTGCGATTGCAGGATTTGTTGCGTATGCATTATTAAATGGTGTCACTTTATCCGTGACTTTATTAATGTATACTGGTGGAACAGTGGCCGGCGCATTTTTAAGTGCAGCAGCTACCTTTGGCGCGATGTCATTAGTAGGTGTCTTTACGAAGAAAGACCTATCAGCAGTTGGTCATGCCGCTTATAGTGCCTTAATCGGAATTATCATTGCGATGTTGCTAAATATGTTCCTTTTACACAGTAGTGCTGTAGAATTTTTTATTTCCATTTTAATGGTCCTAATTTTCTCAGGGATTACTGCTTATGATAACCAACGTATTCGCCAAGTCTATGCGCAAACAGGTGATCAAGCAGGTACTGGGATGGCCGTTTTCTTCGCATTACAATTATACCTTGACTTCATCAACTTATTCTTAGCTTTCTTAAGAATTTTTGGTAAAAACAACTAACATGAACGTAAAAGAGCCAATCTGCTCCAGCAGATTGGCTCTTTTTTTAACCCATTCCAATAGCGAAATTCAACAGTTTATCAGAGTATGTTGGGTTTTCTAAATCGGTTTTCATTGTTTCATTCAGTAGACTAAGCTGATCAGTAATGATGCCATCGACACCATAAAAAATCATTCGCGTCATAACATCTTCATCATTTGCTGTCCAAGCATAAACCTTTTTACCATCATGATGAGCGGCATTTACAAAGTTACGATTCATTGTACTGTATTCCATAGTAAAAAAGTCAACTGGCATTTTAGGCGGTCCCACAATGTTGAAAGGAATAACGTAGCCTACATAAAAGCGTGGTTCTTCTTTCTTTAAGGCCATCGCCGTATCATAGGTTAAGGTATGAAGGATATGACCGTTTTCTAAAATATTTTCGCGGTATTGTTTGACAAAGCGCTGCACTAAATCAGGGCTATCCTGAGGCGTGGTTTTGATTTCAATTAATAAACGTTGTTTTAATTGATTGGCTTTGGCTAAATAATCATCGAAAGAAACCATTTTAGCAGTTTGCCCATTTTCTGTGACATTCATATTCGTTAATTCTTTAAGTGTTAATTGATTTGGTCGTTTATTAACGCCCGTTAACGCCCGTAAATTAAAATCGTGCATGACAATAAACTGATGGTCTTTAGTTTCTTGAATATCCATTTCAACATAATCAGGTTTCGCCTTATTGGTCTCGATTAAAGAGTCTAAGGTGTTTTGAACACCATTGTTACCATTGACACCACGATGGGAGATAGTAACAGGTTTTCGGTCAGGGGTATGACTTAGGTAATTTGTATTATAAGTACCTACACCAATTCCGAAGATGATTGCAATCAAACAAAAAAGAACGACTCTGAAGGTGGTCCATTCTACCCGAACTTCTGATTTCGGGGTGAACCATTCTGGCGTGTCAGGTAAAATCCCTTCATCCTCCATGTCATCAACAATAATGTAAAAAATAGCAACACTAGACAACACCAAGTTTAAGAGCATCATAACCTGAAGGAGTGTCATAGCGATGACAGCACTAGGTAAAGACCATTCAGGTTTAAACGTTTCAACGGCGGTTTGACCTAAAAATATCAAGAAATAGCCAGCCGTAAAAATCCCTAAAACAGTTCCGCCAATAATAATAAATTGTCCCAGAATTTGGAAAAAGCGCCGCTTCGTAATTTGCCAACTACGTTTTAAAGACTCACGAAAACCAACATCACGTAAAATCAATTCTGGGAGGGCAAAAGCAAGTCGAATCGCTAAATATAAGATAATCAGCTCTAACAGTACGAAACCAATAATAATAATGACGCGATTTGCAAAAATAAAATCTAAGATAAAGGCTGGAATCTTAACTCTTGTTAATAAATAAGAGCGGAAGGTTAACCCACTTAATGGTAAAATCAAAAAGAAATATGCCAGGAAAAACAGAAAGGTAATTCCTCGAACTTTTTTGATCTGAAGCAAGGTGCCGTGCAATAATTGCGTTAGAGTAATTGGTTGCTTTTTCTTAATAAAATAGACACTTAGCAATAAAAAAGTAAATTCAAAAAAGAGCGCCAGTAAAATTAACAGTCCAATCAGTAGAAAAGTCAAAAGGACATAAGGATGTTGCGTGGCAATTGCCCCTAAGTTATCATAGGAAATATAATCAATCCCACCTTCTTTGAGTACCAATTTGGATAAACTTGTTAATAAAGGCAATAGAACGAATAACATAAATCCGTGCATCAAGAGCACGTCGCGAAAATATGCCGTTGTCCCTTTAAGAAAATCTAGCGTATTCACAATACTATTTTTAAAATAACTAAACATCAAAAGTCCTCCAGTTTCTAACAAAATTCCATAATAAAAGGACTAAATCAAACTGACACAGGCAAAGTTTTGATTTAGTCCATTCGCTTTTTTATTTATTTTACATTCCCAGTAAGCTAGTTAAAAATGTTCCGCCATAAATTAACGCAAGACTATATAAATAGATAGAAGCAGGTTTTGCTAATAAAATAATCAGAGTAAATTTTTTCACAGACATTTTTGTTAGACCGGCCATTAAACAAAGCGCATCATCCGGTGCAATCGGGAAGAAAATTGCTAAAGCAAACAATCGTTCAAAACGTTTTTCATTGTCTAACCAACCGATATACTTGTTATATGTTTTATCACTGACAAGGCTCATAATGAACGGTTTCCCATAATTACGACCTAGTAAGAAAATAATGATAGAGCCAAGTGCAATACCAACGTAATTATAGACGAAGCCCATTGTTGGTCCGAAAATCAAGACCCCCGCAGCACAGCTGACACCACCAGGAATAATCGGAATAACCACTTGAATAATCTGAATTAACATGAAAATAATCGGACCGAGAATGACAGATTGCCCTACTAGTCCTCTTAGGGCATTGATATCCTTGAAGACACCCAATCGAATAAAATAGATGGTTGCAATAATGGTTGCAACAATGCCTAAAATGGAAATAATATTAACAATTTTTCTAGACAGGGTAACACTCACATTTCTCATCTCCTTTAGTTATACTCATTATACTTTTAGTATATAACTTTTTATCAATATACTTTTAGTATATAACTTTTTATCAATAAAAAACATCGTTTGTTCTTTCTGCAAACGAACAAAGTTGTAAGATACACATCATTTGATAGGTTTATTATACAAAAAAAGAAGTAGAAAAGACATCCTACTTAAGACCCATTCTGCACTGATCTTTCGAAAGAGAGTTAAAGAAACGAAAGTGGTGCATCTTTTAGTAATATTATAGAGGGGCAAAGAGTGAAATTAAATTTGCATCTACATCTTTAATGATTGCGTATCGTTGGCCCCAAGGTGCATTCCAAGGTTCTTTAAAAACGATGTAACCAGCTTGGCTTATTTTTTTCACGGTGTTATCAACTTCTGCGGCCGTTTCACAAAGAAAAGCAAGTTCAATTTTATCTCCTTGCTGACTAGGCGCAAACCCATAGACGCCAGTAATCATTTGTAGTGAATTTAAAGAAATCCTGACGCCATTGTTTTGTAATTCTGTGTAATCGGGCGAAGCTTCTCCCAGCACGTTAAAACCTAGCGTTTGGTAAAAAGAGAGTGCTTGTGTCATATCGTTGACGATAATACCGACCATATCTAACTTCATCCTCATAACCTCCGATCTATGATAAAATAAGTGTAAGGGATTTTTGGGTAAAAACCAAACGATTTAGAGCGAGAGTGCTTAAAAAATTAGAATGTAACAGTTTACAACGAAGAATAAGAAGACTATAATTATGTTAACTAGTTTTAGGTGTACCTAAAAGTGAAATGTGTGAACAAGATAGATTGAGGGATGTTGGATGAAAGAAAAGAAAACGGAAAAAATGCTTAATTATGCAAATGGACCTAGTTTAGAAGAGATAAATAATACCGTCGAGGTACCTAAAAACGCTAGCTTTTGGCGAACTTTGTTAGCCTATAGCGGACCGGGCGCTTTAGTGGCTGTTGGTTATATGGATCCAGGAAATTGGATTACTTCAATTGCTGGTGGAGCGGAATATAAGTACACGTTACTTAGTGTGATTTTGCTTTCTAGTTTAGTTGCCATGTTACTACAAAGTATGGCTGCGCGCTTAGGAATCGTGACAGGAATGGATTTAGCTCAAGCGACTAGAGAGCATACAAGTAAACGAACGGGCGTTGCCTTGTGGGTGGTGACGGAGTTAGCCATAATGGCTACAGATATCGCTGAGGTAATTGGTGGTGCCGTTGCTTTGCAATTATTATTTGGTTTTCCATTATTAATTGGTGTGTTGATAACAACGTTTGATGTTTTATTACTTTTGCTACTGACAAAGTTAGGCTTTCGCAAAATCGAAGCAATTGTTTCTTGTTTAATTGCAGTCATCTTTTTTGTTTTTGCTTATGAAGTGGCATTAGCAGATCCAAATGTTGGTGAAGTATTACGAGGTTTTATTCCAGACACAAAAATAGCGACAGATAAATCTATGTTATTTTTAGCCTTGGGAATCGTTGGAGCGACAGTCATGCCTCATAATTTATATTTGCATTCTTCCATTGCGCAAGCACGGAAATTTGATCGTAACGATGATGCTGAGAAAGCCAAAGCAATTCGTTTCACTACTTGGGATTCAAATATTCAATTAACTGTCGCTTTCGTCGTAAATTGTTTGCTGTTAATTTTAGGAGGAGCATTATTTTATGGAACCAACAGTGAATTAGGTAAATTCGTTGATTTATTTGATGCCCTGAAAAATCCAGATATTGTTGGTAATATTGCTAGCCCAGTGTTAAGTATTCTTTTTGCAATTGCTTTATTGGCTTCGGGTCAAAATTCAACGATTACAGGTACGCTGTCAGGACAAATTGTGATGGAAGGCTTTATCCATTTAAAAATGCCGTTGTGGGCACGACGAGTGTTAACTCGTTTGTTAGCAATTGTGCCAGTCATTATCTGTGTCATTATCTATGGTGGTAGCGAAACGGCTGTTGAAGACTTGTTACTTTATACGCAAGTTTTCCTAAGTATTGCTTTGCCAGTGTCGATTATTCCTTTAACGATGTATACAAGTGATAAAAAATTAATGGGCCAATTTGCGAATCCAGCGTGGGTGAAATTTTTAGCTTGGATTATTGCAATTGCCTTGACGTTATTGAATTTATTTTTAATTTATGGCACATTAACTGGTTTAACGAATTAATAAAAACAAAGGCTGACTGGAAAAGTCAGCCTTTGTTTTTTCATAGAATTTGCGCGTAAGAAATGGTAGAATAGGAAAGATGAAATACAAGGAAGAGAGGCTTTCACGTGACAGATTATTTAAATGTAGGAAAAATTGTGAACACACAAGGAATCAAAGGAGAAGTTCGGGTCATTTCGAAAACGGATTTTCCAGAAGAACGTTATCAAAAAGGGGCAACGTTACTGTTATTTCAAGAGAAAAAAGCACCAATTGAATTGGTCGTGAAGTCCCACCGCAAGCATAAGAATTTTGACATTTTAAGCTTTGAAGGACATCCAAATATCAATGATGTTGAAAAATATCGTGACGGTATTTTAAAAGTTGCAAAAGACAATCTCGCTGAATTGGCAGAGGACGAATTTTATTATCACCAAATCATTGGTGCCACTGTTTATGATGAAACCGGTAGTGAACTGGGAAAAATTAAAGAAATTTTATCTCCTGGTGCGAATGATGTGTGGGTCGTCCAACGACCAAAGAAAAAAGATTTACTTTTACCGTATATTGAAGGCGTTGTTACAAAAGTCGATGTCGAAAATCAACGGATTGATGTGGACATTCCAGAAGGATTGATTGACGATGAGAATTGATGTATTAACTCTTTTTCCTAGAATGTTTGAAGGGCCAATGGGGGAATCAATTATTGGGAAAGCTCGGGAAAAGCAGTTATTAGAATTGAATGTCTCTAATTTTCGCGATTTTTCAGATAACAAACACCAAACGGTCGATGATTATCCGTATGGCGGTGGCGCGGGGATGCTTTTAAAAGTACAACCGATCTATGATAACCTAAAGGCAATTGAAGAAGAGACAAACCAGCAACCAAAACGGGTCATCTTATTAGATCCAGCAGGAAAACCATTTAATCAGAAAATGGCCGAAGAATTTTCACAAGAAGAACATTTAGTTTTTATTTGTGGACATTATGAAGGCTATGATGAGCGAATTCGCACGATGGTTACAGATGAAGTTTCATTGGGGGATTACGTTTTAACAGGGGGCGAATTAGGCGCAATGGTCATGATTGATGCGACAGTCCGTTTATTACCTGATGTCTTAGGTAACAATCTTTCTGCACAAACGGATTCACATTCCACTGGCCTATTAGAACATCCACAATATACCAGACCTGCTATTTTTAACGATATGGAAGTCCCTGCCGTGCTAACGAATGGTAACCATAAATTAATTGCAGAATGGCAACTAAAAGAATCATTACGACGGACCTTTTTGCGTCGACCTGACATGTTAGAATCATTAGAAATGACGCCTGAAATGTTGAAGTTATTAGAGGAAATTAAACAAGAAGAACAAAAATAAGGGAACTTTCAAGAAAATTCTCTTTACAGCTTATTTTGTCTATGGTACACTAATTTGGTGAGTGCAATGCGCTCTAACTATTACAATATTCCGCTGTGGCAGAAGTGACCATAAGAATATTTGGGAATAAGGAGAAGGATAAAATGAATCCATTAATTCAAGAATTAACACAAGAACAATTACGTACGGATATTCCTGCGTTCCGCCCTGGTGACACTGTTCGTGTTCATGCGAAAGTAGTCGAAGGTACTCGTGAACGTATCCAGTTATTCGAAGGTGTTGTAATTAAACGCCGTGGTGCTGGAATCAGCGAAACTTACACAGTACGTAAAGTTTCAAATGGTGTTGGTGTGGAACGTACATTCCCATTACACACACCACGTGTTGCTCAAATTGAAGTGGTTCGCTACGGTAAAGTACGTCGTGCAAAACTTTACTACTTACGCGCATTACACGGAAAAGCAGCTCGTATCAAAGAAATCCGTCGTTAATCTTTACTATTCGACAAACGAATACCCTCTTGCTGAGCAAGAGGGTGTTTTTGTGTGTAATTAAGTGGGAAATTAGCATTGACTAAGACCAGAAATGCTTTCTTTAGTTGTTCCTAGTTACTCTAATATAACACACCAAATTGATAACCATTTGATTGATAAAACTTTATTAATTGAGGCAATGCTTGTTTCGTTAATTCTTTATCTACTGAATCATGCATTAAGACTACTCTAACGTTATAATCTGGATAGACCTCAAGTGAATTTTGATGGAAAGTTAGCATTTCTGCGACTGTAGTAGGCTGTTTGTCTAACGGCTCCGCATCACCAACCATTGCATTCCAGTCAATCCAATGAATGCCGAGTTGTTTTAATAATTCATCAGATTTTTCTGTACCTCTCCATGACATATGACCTCCTGGGTATCGCCAGAGAGTTGTTTGAAATGTTTCCCCCAATATTTTTTTAATAGAGCTCTGCATGGTCGCTATTTCCGCTTGTATTTCTTCAGTGTTGACAATCCCATTTGGATATAACGTTGCATAATCATGAGTTAAACTATGAAAACCTATTGCATTTCCTTCTGCGACTATACGTTTCACTATGTTTTGGGTTCCAGAAGTTAGGGTATTTCCTACAAGAAAAAAAGTTGCATGGACTTTATACTTTTTTAACGTATCTAGGACCTGGGGTGTTATTTGATTATTAACGCCATCATCAAAGGTTAAGAATACTAATTTTTCACCTTTGTAAGGTTCTTCTCCAGTTATATATTTTCTGATTTTGTCTGCTGAGTAAGCATATTTTTTTGATGAAATACTCATATGTGTTGATTCCTTTTCTAGCTTGGTCGGGGAATCTTTTTTTGCAGTTGATTTTTTGGTCGATGTTTGTGCAGTAGCATCATTTTGACTTGTTATCTTGGGCTGAGTTAATAGGAACGTTTGAACGAAAACAAGAACAATGAGAATTAACACACTAAATAATACATAGCCGTTTATTTTGAATTTTCTTTTCTGATGTCGCATACTTTCACTCCTCTTTGGTTAATGAAAAAAGTTAAAAATACACCTCCACGTTATACAAAATTGAACGTCCTATTAGTTATAGACGAATTTGAGGACCGAAAAGTTTCATTTTTTTCAATTTAGTTAGTTGTTTATTTAATAAAAGATAAAAGGTTGCTAGGGGATGAAAGGAATATAATTTATTTATCTAGAAGAGCAGCTGAACCGAATGTATAAAGAAAAATATGCTCTAGGAAATTCGATTAATTTTAATGGTGTCCAGACGCCTGAAGGTTTAATAGGAGGAGGTTGGGACAGAAGTGTTTAACTCCGAGAACCAAGTAGGGACTGTTCAACACTACCAAAAGCTCAAATACATCGAGTAATCGCAGGAGCACTTGGAAGGATTAAGATACGCCGAACACTTATGTGAGAAAGTCAATTTCGGCTTATTGTTTTCTCGCCAAAGGCTCGTCACAGTTTTATCCTTGTAAGTTCCGAAGGACCTTCACCAAGTAGGTACGATGATTTCATCTGTTCATGCTTCACAGTGAAACATCGCAACTCTTAGAGCTGTAGCTCTTTTGAAGCCTGGACTGTGACGAGACGTATGTCGAGAAAACACCTTAGATGTTGTTGAGATTGAAGCAACGCGTAGTGTTGCTTCTGTTCCCGCCGTTTATCAGTTTTTGAGCGTGGGACAAAAATCCAAAGTGATTTTTGTCCCACGCTCAACGCTTAATCGACTCATTGCACAGGAAGAAGTGTAGATGTTTAAGTAAAAAAACTAGCACAATGATCTATGTGTGAACAAACGAATTAAAATAACCAGGATCGACCAATAAATTGATTTTGTCATGTATAAAACGACAAGAACAGTTTGGCGGTTGATTCTTTGTTTTTTGTCAATGAAGAGACAATAGACCTCATAATTCGTTAGCGGTAGATGAATAGTCCAAAGTCATCTTTCTTAATTCTTTGTTATTTTATGTTTTTGTTTGCAGGAAACTACTGAAATCGCTATACTAAATTTATGTGAATATACTAACAGACAATCAATTTTTTATCTCTTTTATTGGTGTATAAATTGATTGAACATTATAATCATTTGTCTTTTGTTGTGTAATTTTATATCTTCTTGAGAAAGGGATGAGTGAACAAATGGCTATTTATATATTAGAAGACCAAATTATTCAAGCAAAAGCGTTAGAAGCATTGGTAACAAATATCCTACATTCAAGAAATATTTATAATGAAACAATCCATTTATTTTCACGGTCAGATGAATTATTACGAACAGCACGCGAGGATGCCCAATTAAATATCTTTTTCCTAGACATTCAAATGAATAATCATATCCAGGCAGGCTTTGAGGTTGCTAAAGAAATCAGAAAAACAGACAGCGAAAGTCTGATTGTTTTTATTTCTACGCACACAGAATTAGTTTTAACTTCCTATAAATATATGGTTTCAGCTCTTCAATTTATTCAAAAGAACGTGGATTTTCTAGATTTCCAAAAAGAGGTTGAAACGTGTGTCGACGCATATATTCAACAAAAAGAAAATATAAAGACAAAAAGTGAATATATTATCATTAACTTAAAAGCGTCCTCTATAAAAATGGATATTAATGATATTTATTTCTTTCAAACGGAATACGATCATCGTGTGTCAATGGTTGGTAAAAATTTTAAAAGAGAATTTTATGGAACGTTATCAAAAATTGAACAACTGCATCCAGATTTGATTAGAGTCCATCAATCAATCATCATCAATAAAAAATATGCGGCAAAATTAAATTATAAAACGCATCTTTTAACTATGAGAGACGGAACGGAAGTACCAGTCTCAAGAAGATATTATACTCAGGTCAAGGGGCTATTTCTTACTTAGGGAGGAATAATGACTAATTAAGGAATTATCTATCTATTAGTCGCTATATTCGTTATAATTTAGTGCAATACTTGAAGAGGAGGGCGATATGCTAATCGATTGGATTCTAAAAAATATTATGGATATGGATAAGGAAGATCAATCAGGAAAAACACAATGGACAAAGTATTACCTGACCGTTTATTTTTCTGGCTTGTTTAATTTTCTGATGATTCTGATTTTATCGGTTTTATTTGGGACGTTAAGCGAAACCTTTATTGTATACGTCGTACTGATTTTTTTACGGCCTGTCGCAGGTGGCTGGCATGCGAAAACCAAATGGCTCTGTCGTCTAGAAAGCATTGTTATCTATGTTGCCATACCATTTGTATTGAAAAATTTTTCTGTGAGCTTACCGTTTATTTATAAAATTTTATTGATTTGCCTCTTAGTCGTATTATTTTATTGGTATGCGCCACAAGGAACAGCGATCGAACCTGTTCAGCAATCTGATTTAAAAGTGCTCAAAAAACAAAGCCTTATAAGGGTGTGTTTACTTATTTTATGTAGTCTGTTTGTCAAAGAAAAGGTTGCTTCAGTAATACTCTACGGTCTCGTCATCCAAGGTCTGATGATACTACCTGTAACAAAAAATTTAATTGAAGGAAGTGTTTTTATGAAATTTGGTAAAAAAATAATTAAAAATGTTATTGAAAAAAGAGTAGAAAAAGTTAGTGATGGTGTGGGAACTAAACCTAGATTAAATCAAAATTCGCCAAATATATTTGGACAATGGATGGGACAAACTGAAAAACCTAAAAAGAATATTGAAAAATGATTTTATCGTTATTAGCTACTAACATTTTGTTTGTATCCAGCTTTATCGTTTTTGTCTTTTTACGAGTAACATTGATCAAGATTGAATGTAAAATACCGTTACTTTCATTGCTTATTGTCATTAATCTTTGTTCGTTTGCGGCATTAATGTTGGGCTACTCTTGGTTGATTTATGCGCTGACAGTCGTTGTTTTTACAGGATTTTTACTTATTCACAAAAAGAGGTTTTCAATTTTTAAAGCGATATTTTTATCCGTTTTTACATTGCTTATGGTTTCATTTATCAATTACACGGAGCAAACGACTTTAAGTGTTGTTTTTCAACAGATTTATCAAAATAAATTATTATGGATTGCCTCAAATGTTATTCTGTTGCTTATAAATATCTGGATTGCTTTAAAAATTCCCAATAGTGTTTTTTTAAGATTAAATCGTGTGTTAGAAAATAGCCGAATTTTTTTTGGTTGTTTACTTTTATTGTTGATTCTGTTGTTACTTTTTGTGTTTTTGATTTCGCCAGAGATTTCACCTGACTTTATGCGAGGATTTGTCACGGTAAATAGTTCTAAATTGGAGTTATTAATAAGTGTAGGTTTATTTTTAATTCTGATTGGCTTAGTCATTGAAGCTTATTTGGAAGAACAACGTATCAACACTCAATTATTGAATAATTTAACGATTTATACTGAAAAAATAGAATCCATTAACGAAGAGCTAGCGATGTTTCGTCATGATTATAAAAATTTATTGTATAGTTTACAAATTGCTATTTCATACGAAGATATTCTGGAAATCAAAAGAATTTATGAAGAAACAATTGCACCAACCAAAAAAATTATTGATAACGAAGAGTTTGAACTTATGAAGTTAAATCGTTTGAAAAATATGGAACTTAAGGCGCTCATAAGTATGAAAATTAATACCGCAAAGCAAGCAAAACTAAAAGTGATTGTTGATGTGCCAGAAGTATTTATTCTTGATGCATCAATCGACTTAGTGGTTGTGATTCGTTTGTTGGCTATTCTATTAGATAACGCGATTGAAAATAGTGTAAAATCAGAATTGAAAATGTTCGCAATCTCGATTTTTAATAAAAATGAAACGCAAGAGTTTGTGATAACAAATAGTGTTCAAGCCGAATTTGATTTTAGGGTTATGAAGAAAACCAAATTTAGTTCTAAAAGTAACCCTGAAGAGCATGGTTGGGGATTGTTATATGTAAAAGAAATTGTTGATTTTTCGAATCAATTTGATTTACAAACTTCCTTCAATGAAGGATCGGTCACTCAACATTTAATTATTGAAAAAAATCATAACAGTAAAAAAGTTGTTAACGAATGAATTTGTTAACAACTTTTTTGCTATGGTATTAAGATATGAAGGACAATCCAGGGAAAAATGTCGGCTGATTAAGGAATTTAGATAGTGCCAGTTAGGTAATTGTCTATAATGAAAATAGCAACAAAATATTTACGCAGGGAAAGGGGCGGTCGTTTAACGGGAAAGATTAGGGAAGATAAAGCAATACTTTTGTTGGGAAAAGAAATAAAAGGAAACTGGGGAAGGAGTTAATCGTTTGATGAAGGGAAATAAAATTTTATATATTTTAGGTACAGGCATCTTTGTTGGAAGTTCATGTCTATTTTCTTCACTTTTTGTAGCAGCAGAAGAACAAGTTTATTCAGAAAGTGAAGTTTCAACAGTTTTATCGAAGTTGGAAAAGGAGGCAATTTCTGAGGCAGCTGCTGAACAATATACGGTTGTAGATCGAAAAGAAGATGCGTGGGGTATGAAGCATCTTAAGTTAGAAAAGCAAACGGAAGGCGTTACTGTTGATTCAGATAATGTGATTATTCATTTAGATAAAAATGGTGCAGTAACAAGTGTTACAGGAAATCCAGTTGATCAAGTAGTGAAAATTCAATCGGTTGATGCAATCGGTGAAGAAGGAGTTAAAAAAATTATTGCTTCTGATAATCCGGAAAATAAAGATCTTGTCTTTTTAGCTATTGACAAACGTGTAAATAATGAAGGGCAATTATTTTATAAAGTCAGAGTAACTTCTTCACCAACTGGTGACCCCGTATCATTGGTTTATAAAGTGAATGCTACAGATGGAACAATTATAGAAAAACAAGATTTAACGGAGCATGTTGGTAGTGAAGTAACGTTAAAAAACTCTTTTCAAGTAGCGTTTAATGTACCAGTTGAAAAAAACAACGCGGGAATTGCTTTACACGGGACGGATAACACAGGTGTTTACCATGCAGTAGTTGATGGCAAAAATAATTACACTATCATTCAAGCACCATCACTAGCAGCATTAAATCAGAATGCTGTCGATGCCTATACACATGGAAAATTTGTGAAAACATATTATGAAGACCATTTCCAACGACACAGTATTGATGATCGAGGGATGCCCATCTTGTCAGTTGTTGATGAACAACATCCAGATGCTTATGATAATGCTTTTTGGGATGGAAAAGCAATGCGTTATGGTGAAACAAGTACACTAACAGGAAAAACGTATGCTTCATCTTTAGATGTAGTTGGCCATGAAATGACACATGGTGTGACAGAACATACTGCAGGTTTAGAATATTTAGGACAATCAGGTGCGTTGAATGAATCTTATTCTGATTTAATGGGTTATATTATTTCTGGTGCGTCTAATCCAGAAATTGGCGCAGACACTCAGAGTGTAGATCGAAAAACAGGCATTCGAAATTTACAAACGCCAAGCAAACACGGACAACCAGAAACCATGGCTCAATACGACGATCGAGCACAGTATAAAGGAACGCCTTATTATGATCAAGGCGGTGTTCATTATAATAGTGGAATTATTAACCGGATTGGTTACACTATTATCCAGAACTTAGGCATTGAAAAAGCGCAGACTATTTTCTATAGCTCGTTAGTAAATTATTTAACACCTAAAGCACAATTCAGTGATGCTCGTGATGCGATGCTTGCTGCTGCAAAAGTTCAATATGGCGATGAAGCAGCTTCAGTGGTGTCAGCAGCATTTAACTCTGCTGGAATCGGAGCTAAAGAGGATATTCAGGTAAACCAACCAAGTGAATCTGTTCTTGTCAATGAATGAAAAAACTTCCCCAATTAAATAAAAATGGATAAGGAGTGGCATAATTTTATGAAAAAGTTCTCCATACGAAAAATTAGTTCTGGTTTTTTGTTTCTGATTTTAGTAAGTTTGATAGCCGGTTTTAGCCTGTCTGCAAATGCAGAAGAGTATATCGTTCCTGCCGAAAGTCATTTACGACAAAAAAGATCGTTACTGGACCCTGAAGACAGAAGACAAGAAGTAGCAGATACAACCGAAGCGCCTTTCGCGTCAATCGGAAGAATCATTTCCCCGGCCAGTAAACCAGGCTATATTTCTTTAGGAACAGGATTTGTGGTTGGAACCAATACAATTGTCACCAATAATCATGTGGCTGAAAGTTTTAAGAATGCCAAAGTATTAAATCCAAGTGCCAAAGATGATGCTTGGTTTTATCCAGGGCGAGATGGCAGTGCGACACCATTTGGTAAATTCAAAGTGATTGATGTAGCTTTTTCCCCGAACGCGGATATTGCCGTAGTAACTGTTGGTAAACAAAATGATCGTCCGGATGCCCCAGAGTTGGGAGAAATTTTAACGCCATTTGTTTTGAAAAAGTTTGAATCTTCAGATACCCATGTAACAATATCAGGCTATCCAGGTGAGAAAAACCACACGCAATGGTCTCATGAAAATGATTTGTTTACATCTAACTTTACAGACTTAGAAAATCCATTACTATTTTATGATATCGATACAACAGGCGGTCAATCTGGTTCACCAATCTATAATGCTCAGTTTGAAGTAGTTGGTGTTCATTCCAATGGTGGCATTAAGCAAACAGGAAACCATGGTCAAAGACTAAATGAAGTGAATTATAACTTTATTGTCAATCGAGTGAATGAAGAAGAAAATAAACGCTTATCCGCTGTGCCAGCAGCGTAAAGAACCATAAAAATACTCGAAATTTCCCGTAATTCTGGAAATTTTGAGTATTTTTGTTTTTTAAGATAGTGTAAGTTACGATAAAAGTGCCTTGTAATTATCGGTTAAAAGCATATAATAGTGCTGAAAAGAAGGTAAATAATCCGATTAAGTTAGTATTTCTAAACCATCATAACTAGTAATGATTTCATGCTTTTGAGATAAAGCCGCCATCTCCGCATAAGACAAGCCGCCATTGTGAGAAAAATGGTTGGCAACGTAAATCGTTTTATCTGTGACGAGTTTCCTTTCTTTTAATTCTGTAATTAATTTTAAATTTTCTTCCCAGTTCATATGGCTATTGCCAGTTTCGTTTATTTGACTAGTACAATCTAAAGAAACAACACTAAGAAGTAAATGGCTCTTTTCAAGATATTCAAACATTTCTGACGTAAAGTAACCTGTATCATGAGTGGATAAAAAGGCATCTTTACCATCATCAATAACGAAAATAAAACAATCTTCGCTGAAATTTCCATGTTGTGCAGGAAGGGGATAAATCGTATAGTTCGCAATAGTAAAACACTTGTAGGGCTGAATAACCTGATATTGTAATCGGGTATCGTCTTGACGACCTTCTAAATCAAAGGCGCGCTGATAAAATGTCTTAACTGCTTTATTCCCGTAAACAGTTAAACAATTGGGCACATCTAATGCATAACCAGACATTCGATAAGCCAAATCCTCGCCGTAAAAATGATCGGAATGCCAATGAGAGATTAGCAAAGAGTCAAAGTCTGCAAAACACAAGCCGTACTGCAACAGATGCAAATAAGAATCTCCTGGAAAATCAATCAGCAGGACATCATCAATAATTAATTGAGTTTGTGTACGAATTTCTCGTCCTTTTTTCTCTCGAGCATACTTACATAATTTACAATTACAAAAAATTCCTGGAATCCGTTCTGCTGCACCCGTACCTAAATAGTTGATTTTCATTGGGAGTACCTAACCTTTCTTTGACATTCTTGATACTTAGTAAATAACGCTGAATCTTAAAGCAAAAGGGGATGGAAGCGGAAACATTTTCTGTATTTATCTTACCTTTTTTAGAGAAGAATTGAAATGGCATTTCTTAAGTTAATTTGCGTAAAATAGAAAAAGTTTTACTGAAGGCACTTCCATATCTATCTAACATTAGTTATAGAAGAATAACAAGATGGACATAGCTTATTAGTACAAAAGTAACTACGCTATTGATAAAGAGTGAGGCGTGTTTTGAACAGGTTGTGTGGGCATATGAATTTGAATAAAAGGGATGACAAAAGATGACCATTGAAAAATTAGAATACTTTTATACTATTGCAAAATATAATAGTATTTCCAAAGCAGCCTCTGAACTCCATGTTAGTAAATCAACCTTAAGCGCATCATTAAGAGATTTGGAAAGTGAATTGGGCCATTTACTTTTTGACCGTAACGGTAATTCTTTGACGTTAAATTCTTATGGTGATAAAATCGTCCAATCTGTCTATATCATTTTAAACGAGGCTAAGAAAATGAAACTTAATCTGCACGAAATGATTGAGAATCCAGTGATGCGTTTAGGTTTTGGAAATACGTCCCTAATGTATAAAGTGACAGAAAATGAGAGTCAACTGAATCGTTTTTGGGAATGTTATCATGGTTCATCGTTTGAGTTATTGAATAAATTGGAGAATCATGAGTTAGATTTTGTGATTACTTCTGCAGACGTGAATAGTCCAGTTTTAAAGAAAGAACAATTAATTGAACTAAAAATGTATCTTTGTGTTTCAAGAGAAATTAAACAAGAAATTGAGGAAGAAGACTTCACTTGTTTGACTAACTATCCATTTCTATTTTTGCCTCATCACTTAGATCACTTAGAAGCTACCAAGAATGTGCTAGAAATGTTGCAATTAACAAGTCCGCTTGTTTGTTGCTACGATACGTTGATGCTTACTCGTCTCATTGAAAAAAGTAAAGGAGTTTATGCGGTGATCTCTCTTCGGAAAGAACAACTGCAGGAAATTGATTCTAAACTCTTCTTTTTACCGATTGAACGAAAACAAAAATTTTATTTATACCGAAATGTTTCCAGTTCGGTTTTTGTCCAACCTAATCAAGTCAAGGCAACTTTACAAAAGTTGCTAGAGACTTAGCCATTAAAATTACTTCGGAATAGTTACCAAAAATAGCTTTATTCGCTTAGATTTACTTCTGATGCGGATAAGGCTATTTTTGGTGTTCATTGTTTAAAAGAGGTGGTAAATCATGGGACTGTTCGATATTTCTGAACGGAATGTTCAATAATTTAATAACTTAAGAATCAATAAATCGTATCTATTACGGTTCAATTTAAGTGGGTTCTGGTGTATAGTTTGGCTATCTAAAGATTTACTTTTTTAGAATAAAATAACTAAATAGCAAGTTATATAAAGAATTGTTGATATGTGAGTACTTGCGATAACCGTGTCGCTAGAAGTTTAGGTGTCATTGTTGTATTTCCTGTTTTATGTAGTTGCTAGAAAGGCCTGTTTTTATGATCGATAGAAAAAAAGTTATTTTGTACACTTGTTGCATGAGTTTGTTTATAGTAACCATGGATGTTACGGTTGTCAACGTTGCCTTACCGTCCATTCAGAGTGAATTTCACACGAATTTGTCTACATTACAGTGGGTAACAGATGGGTACACTTTAATGGTGGCATCCTTGTTATTGTTGTCTGGATCTACAGCGGATCGAATTGGTCGTAAACGAGTCCTTCAGTTGGGCTTAGCCTGTTTTGGTTTAGCATCTTTCCTATGTGGGATTTCACAAACGCCTGGACAATTGATTGCGTTTCGCATGTTGCAAGGGATTGGTGGTTCCATGTTAAATCCGGTAGCAATGTCTATTATTACACAGGTATTTACCGAAAAGTTAGAACGAGCTAAAGCAATCGGCTTGTGGGGCTCTGTTACAGGGATTTCCTTAGGAATGGGCCCGATTATTGGCGGACTGATTGTTTCTTATTTTAGCTGGCGGTATGTCTTTTTTGTAAATGTACCGATCATTGCAGCGGCAATCATCCTTACAAAAAAGTTTGTACCTGAGTCAAGAGTAGAGAAAACGGCGAAAAATGATTTTGTTGGCCAAGCATTGATGATTCTTTTTCTATTTAGTTCTATCTATTCCATTATCGGACTACCTAGAAAAGGTTTTTTCTCGCCAGATATTTTAAGTACTGGGATAATCGGCTGCTTAGCTATTGTTATTTTCTTTATTTATGAATATAACATTGACAATCCGTTAATCAACCCGCGCTTCTTTTTATCTATTCCATTTACATCGGCTTCTTTTTTAGCTATTTTTGGTTTTATCATATATAACGGCTATTTATTTTTAAACACGCTATATTTGCAAGAGATGAGAGGCTTCAGCCCGTTGGCAGCTGGCTTATCAACCATTCCTTTGGCTTTTGTTAGTTTTATTGTTGCCCCGAGAGCCGGAGAAATGGTAGGGAAAATAGGAACAAAACGTCCTATTATTCTTTGTGGTATTTCAATGTTGGCTGTTAGCTTTTTACAATTATTTGTGACTAAAACGACGCCTATGATTATTTTGTTTGTTATTTATATCTTTTTAGGTATTGGATTTGGGATGCTAAACGCACCGATTACCATTACAGCGATTGAAGGAATGCCACTTTCTCAGTCAGGAACGGCAGCCGCAATTGCGGTGACATGTAAGCAAATTGGCAATTCTTTAGGGGTCGCGCTACCAAGTCTTTTAATTACAAAGCCTATTACTAGTTCACTTACTCGAACGCCTTTTACAAACGTATGGCTTTTATTTGCATGCTGTGCCATTGCGATTATCTTTTTAAGTTATTTATCCAATTCTGCGCTAGCGAAAAAGTCTTTGCGCAAAGTTAAGTTTTATTTTTAACAAATCAAGATTTTTTTGAAGGGAAAGGAAGACAAACTTAGATGAAAAAAATAAATAACCGATTAGGACTCTTTCTATTTTTTGTTTTACTCTTTTGGGCAAAAACGATTCTGGCGTATTATCTAGATTTCTCATTGGGCGTTAAGGGCAGTCTCCAGCGAGAAATTTTGTGGTTCAATCCAGTTGCTACTACGTTGTTATTATTTGGCTTTAGTTTGTATTTTAAAAAGCATAAAACGTTTATGCTTAGCTTAACTCTTTTAAATGTTTTAAATACATTAATTTTATATTTGAATATTATTTTTTATCGTGAATTCACTGACTTTATTACCATCCAATCTGTTTTTGGTTTTTCAAAAGTTTCAGAAGGGATTTCTGTTGATTTACTTGCCTTAATGAGGGTCCACGATGTCTTTTATTGGCTAGATACTTTAGTGCTGCTTGTTTTGGTATTTTACTCTTTTAAACAGCGACGGAATCATCAAGTCTTTATGACCAAACCTATCAATAGAAGACTGGCGATCTCAATTAGTTGTTTAAGCGTCTTGCTCTTTTCGGTTAACTTATTTTTAAGCGAAACCGATCGTCCTCAATTGCTTCAAAGAATTTTTGATCGTAATTATATTGTAAAATATCTTGGTTTGGATGCATTCACAGCCATCGATGGTGTCAAAACAGCCATGTCAAATGAGGTAAGAGCAGAAGCTAGTTCAAACGAATTACCTGAAATCATGAAATTTACCAAGCAGAATAACTTACCGCTTAATCCGCAGTATGCCGGGATTGCTAAAGGAAAAAATGTATTTGTGATTCATTTAGAAAGTTTTCAACAATTTTTGATTAATATGAAAGTCCAAGGCCAAGAGGTTACACCGTTTTTAAATCAGCTCTATCAAAACAAAGCGACAATCAGTTTTGATAATTTCTTTCATGAAGTCGGGCAAGGAAAAACGAGTGATGCGGAGAACATGTTAGAAACAGGAACATTCGGGTTACCGCAAGGCTCTCTTTTTACACAATTAGGATCAGACAATACTTTCGAAGCGGCTCCCGCTGTTTTAGGACAAAAAGGCTATACAACCGCTGTTTTCCATGGAAATGTGGGGAGTTTTTGGAATCGAGACCATGTGTATAAAAACTTAGGTTATCAATACTTTTTTGATCGGTCATATTTTTCAAAAGATGACAAAATGCTAGGTTACGGTATTTTAGATAAACAATTGTTGCGGGAATCAGCTAGTGAGCTTGAGCATTTACAGCAGCCATTCTATGCGAAGTTTTTAACTGTGACCAATCATACCCCTTATTATACGGATGATCAAAACTTTCCGTTTCCTAAATTGAACACAGGCAATTCGATTGTGGATGATTATGTTCGAACAGCGCACTATTTGGATCAATCGCTAGAACAATTTTTCCATTACTTGCAAACAACTAGTTTATATAATCATTCTATTTTTGTTATTTATGGTGACCACTTTGGTATTTCAGACGCGAACAACAAGGACTTATGTAAAGCCTTCAACCGCGATCCAAAGACGTGGACAAACTATGACAATGCGCAATTGCAAAGAGTGCCCTTAATGTTTTACATGCCCGGCTATACGCAAGGGAAAATCATGCACGAATATGGTGGAGAAATTGACGTTTTACCGACACTGTACCATCTTTTAGGCATCGATGATAAAAATTATATCCATTTTGGCACGGACCTTTTATCCCCTCAATATAAACAAGTGGTTCCTTTTAGAAATGGCGATTTTGTAACGCCTCAATTTTCTTATCTAGGTGGGGAGATCTACAACAATCAAGGGAAAAAATTAGACCAAGTTCCAGCAGATTTACAAGCAGAAGTCACGAAAGATAACGATTGGGTGAAAAAATCGTTAAGTTTATCTGACAAATTAAATCAGGAAAACCTTTTACGTTTTTATAAACCACAAGGATTCCAAGAAGTGCAACCAAAGGACTACAACTATGATGTGGCTTTTGAAAAAAATAAAGTCTTAGAAGTAGAAAAACAAAAAAATGCACAATCGACTAGCTTGTTTAGTCAAAATGGCAATCAAACGACAGTTCAAAATTATCCGACTACGCCATAGATTATTTAAGAAGGATAACTTTTGTAAGGGGAAGAGAATCTTGTATGAAGTAAAGGACAAAAATCATTTTAGATTTTTGTCCTTTAGTTTTTATAATAGTTTTTTAGAGATAGTAGTAAATACTGTAAAAGTCAAAAAATGAATATATCAATAGATAGTTTTAATATACTCAAAGTATTGTTGATACTTGCGAGAAAAATTATCCATCTCTAATAAATGAAAAATTTGAAACGCCTCACTCACTTTTTTGGTACCCGCAAGTTGTGCTCCTTTGGCATAGCAAAGCAACCCCTCTAAGAATAAAGCCATTGTTTTTCCGAATAAATCTCGAATTTCTAACGTTTCTCGAAACTGTTTCATATAACTTAGCCCTTCGTTAAGATACTTGTTGTTTACACAGAGAAGGATGGTATTGATGAGTATTTTGCTATAAGGAGAATTGTAGCCATCAGAAGCAGAATAAAGATTTCTTTTTTTGAGCAATCGATTGACAATAATTAACAAAGTTTCGATAGGAATTTCGTCCATAATCGTAATGAACATTGTGACTTCCCTACTTGTCCAATTTTCTAAGTTCATCAAGTTTTGAACAATATTGGTTATATTTTCGGCAACGACATTGCCGCCCAAGCGATAAATAAACAGGTTAATTAATTGAATCGTAATTTCTTCTTCGTGTGGCAGTTTTCCAGTTAAAATCGCTGTTTTATAGTCCTCAAGACCTTTCATATTTCCTGCATGATAAAGTTCGGTAATCTCAAACCAAGTCTGATCTTTTAAAGCTTTCTGATAGCCATTGTGAATATACATAAATTCTTCTAATCGAACATTCAAATTTTTTATGATCTCCATAAATATATCAATGGTAGGGATACTAATGTTTCGTTCAATTCGGCTGTAATAGCTCAGTGTCACAACCCCTTGGCAAACATCTTTTTGAGTTAACCCTTTGTCTTTTCGAATTTTTCTGATTGTTTGACCATACACGTCAGTTTACCTCCTTGGTCTCTGAAAATTTCTTTCTGTTTCCCTATTATACCATCATAGAAAGGTCTTGCTCTTATGAAAATGACTTATAGTACATCTTTTTTTTTAAAGAAAAACATCTTGTGTTATGCTCCAATTCAGACTAATTATCATTTAGATAGTTAAGTTCATTTTTTGAAAATTTTAAAAAGGATGGGATAGGATGAAAAAAAGTATTTTATCGACAATAGCGGTACTGGGATTGACTTTGGGAGGTGGAGCAATCAATTCGTATGCTGCCGAAGCGAACCCAACAGCTGAATTGACAAGTGAAGCATCTTTGACAATTCAACCAGGAATCTTAAGTTTAGACGCAGTTTCTAACTTTAATTTTGGAGAGTTAACGATTCAAGATGTTGCGGAATCTGATCAAACATTGACTGGAACACCAGAGATAACAAAAGTATCTGATTATCGAGGGCCAAACGAATCTGGTTGGATGTTGTCATTAAAACTCTCAGATATTAAAAATGAAAATAACGTAAAATTACAATCTGCGAAATTAAATTTAGCAACCACACGCGCAAAAGGCGATGCGACGGTTACTGCTACGACAACGATTGATGCTGGCACAACTGAGCCGACACTTGTTGCTAGTGCAAGTGGAACAACAGGATTGGCAGCGAATGAATTTGATTTATCAAACACGACGTTAACTTTTCCAAAACAAAATATTAATAGTGGCCGCTACAGAGGAACGGTTACTTGGGTGTTAACAAACGCTTATACTCCTGAATGAAGCAACATGAACAAAAAATTTAGTAATTTGTTTGTTAGTTAAATGGCTCAACAATAAAGTTGAAATTTTGACTGTTAGGAGGAGAGAGCATGGCTGTCAAATGTAACACCACTTTTTTGTTATTTTTTTTCACATTATGCAGCATATTTTTTGGTATAAACAGTAAAGTACTGTCTGCAGAGGCGGAAACGACCACTTTTACTGTGACACCCGAGTATCCTGAAAATCAAGTGTCAGAAGCTACATATTTTGATTTATATCTTCAGGAAAATAAACAAACGTTGACTCTTTTAGTTACAAATACATCTGAACAAACATTGCAAGTAAAAGCGAGTGCTTTAAACAGTTATACAACATCTACGGGCATAATTGCGTATCAAAGCCGTGAAACTGCAGAAATGTATCAAGGGCAGTCATTTACTCAATTTGTTGAACCAAAACAACAAATTATAAGGATGCAGCCTTCTGAAAGTAAAAAAGTTTCGTTTCAATTAGATAGTCAACGATACAAAATTACTGGTGAGATGCTAGGTGCTTTTGCTTTTGAAACAATTACTTCCCCAAACCAAGAAAAAGCAATGCATTCAATGATTCAAGCAAAATATCTAACCCAAATTGGTGTACGGTTACGCAGTGAATTAGGATCACTACCATTACCTAATTTACTTTTTGACAAAACTGAGCCTGTCATTAAAAATGATGCTGTAGCCATCAAAAGTACCTTGATAAACAACCAGCCTACCGCGCTTGGTAAGGTAAACGTTGAGACAACTGTCTATGATAAAACAAATAAAAAAATAATTGGTGCAAAAAAAGCAGACAACTATCAAATTGCTCCTAACTCCTTAATGCCAATTTTAACAGAGTTAAAGGAAGAAACTTTAAAATCTGGAACATATAATGTTCATATCGCAATTCATTCCTCAAAAGGCAACTGGGTGTTCGATGACTCGTTAACTGTTTCTGCTGCTCAAGCGAAAGCAATTAATCAAAAAACAGTCTTTTTTGCGAAACAGAAAGATGAAGCTATTATATTTTCAATTTTAGTTGGCATGCTAATTGTGTTTTTACTAGCCATTCTGGGCTTGCTTTGGAAATATTACCAATTAAAAAATAAAAGGAGGGTGAATTAAGAATGAAGCCCAGCAAATTAAGCGTTTTGTTTTTTTTGCTTTCCTGTTTACCACTTTTCTTTGGTGGTCTATTTTTCTTCCCCAGTGAAGGGTTAGCGGCAATCATTGAACCAGAATTTGAGACATTACCAATCGATCAAACGATGATTTCGACGGTAGGAAAAGCGGGAAGTCCAAGTGGATCTGAAAATCACCGCTATGTTCAGATTAATGATACAACACCGAGTTCTAGTGGGGCAGTTTGGTTTAATAATCCAGTGAGTTTCACAAATGATTTTAAAATTGAGATGGCTTTTTATATTGAAAATGTAGCAAATGATAGTGATGGATTAACGTTTGTTATGCAAAGTAATGGTCCGACAGCAATAGCCGCAGAAACTGGTCCAACGATTGGGGTATGGGCAAACACAGGAGATTCTACACCGCTAAGTAAAGGGGCAATTCCTAACAGTGTGGCGATTGAATTTGACACCTTCTATAACAATAATAGTAATCTTATTGCAAATGATGGCATGATGGATCGTGATACAAGTTCCAAAGGCCATCATATTGCCTGGGCTTATCCGGGGGCAGAAACTTCCTATACAAAAGATGGTATTTTTAAGATTGACAAAGTCCTTCATCACCGAAATGAAAAAGGAGTGGCAGATTTATCTGATAGTAAGTGGCATAAATTTGTCGTGGAATTTAAACGAGAAGCGGGAACATTTACCTATTCTGTTCCTGATTATGCCTTAAATATTACGATTCCTGTGGATACGGAGTTTAAAAATAACTTAGGCTTAAATGAAAATAAACGTGTTTATTTTGGGTTTACTGGAGCAAATGGGGGCTATGCACAAGCAAAAGCTATTTCATTTACAAATGTGGAAGGGCTGGTAGATTTGCAATTACGTACGGGTGTCGTACAATCAGCGGATAACCAATTGCTAGCAGATACTGGGATTCCTCAAAATGAAGTTCATTCGGTCGACAGAAGTCAAGAAATCACGTATATGACAGCGATTGATTATTTACAAACAAGTGATTTACTTCGTCTACAAGCTGGGACGAGGATTCAAATGACACTCCCTGATAACTTTGAAGTGCTAGAGAATAAGGTTTACTTCGGGAGTGCTCAAGAAATAGGCACAGGCGCTCAACCAACGGGGGGACAAGCACTTGCTTTTACAAGAGAAAAAGACAAAATAGTTATTACATTACCGGCACTTGAAAGAGGCACGTTGTATGGTCTTTATTTCAAAGTGAAAAACAAGTTCGTTCAAATAAATAGCCGGCTGGATTTAACTATTCCTGTTTCTAGTACTTTTTCCGGGAATGCTTTTTCTAAACCAGTGACTACCGGTGATCCCGCTGTCCATTATTACAAGCTAACAGGGAAATGGATGCCGACAATTACAACTGGTCATTCTTCTGCAACGGAGGCAGCTCAGTCTCCTCAAATTGTACGACAAAAACGAAAGGCCTATCTGCCTGTTCAAATTGAAGATGAAAATTCCACTTCAACTAAACTGTTTATGAGTCCTATCGTTTCAGAAGAAGAATTAGCTACGACTACCTTTTCTGAAAAAGCACATCTTTCGAGAGAAAATTTAACGGAGAACTTTGAAACAACTATTGAATACGAGACTTCACAGCTTCAACCCGAAAAAATGTATTACGTAGGTATGTATACAGTAGATGCTGAAGGAAATCAATCAGAAACCAAAATTCAAGCCATTGATTTCAAAGGAATTGTAGAATTAGCAACAGTTCCTACAGCTTTTGTTGGCAACACTTTGACAATCAACGAATTAGTTCAAACGAAGCGTGAAGATGGCTATTTTTATATGAAAATAGAAAATTTACAGGAGAACGATTTGCTGACGATTACAAATACAAGCAGTCATTCTTGGGAATTAAGTGGACAACTAGCAACTATCGTTGAACAAATAGAAAACTGGGGACAAGACGTGTCACTTTGTTTTTTTGAAAAGAATACTCAAACATTACTTTTTCAATTAACCAAAGATGAACAGTTAATTCTAAAGCAAGAAGTAGAAGGTAAGGATATAACTAAAAGTTTAAATGATTATGATCTCTATTTTCGTTTTAAAGCTGATCCTTTAAAAGTTATACCGGGACGGTATTCAGGAAATGTTAGATGGCGGTTATCAGAAGTTAAGCCTTAAAAATTAGAATATTTTTAAAGATCATTGAATAAAAAAACTGACTACTTAACTGAGTAGTCAGTTTTTTATTGGTAATACTATTTTAAAAAATATTAAAATAAATAAGGGGATTTCGAATGGTTGTTTTTATCAAAAATAAAAAATAGTAGGAATAGTATTATATAGGTTTTATTGCGTATAATATGTCCGTAAAATAAGAGTATATGATTTTTTTTGTTTCCTCATAAATATTTTTTAATAGTAATAAAATATATTTTTTTTATAATTTAATTATGTTTGTCAAAGCGTATCATTTGCATAAATATTTTTTCAGTCCTATTCTGGTTATGAACTTAGCTATAAAAAGATGAAAGAGGAGAGTGGTTTTGATGAGAAAAACACAGAAGATTGTGCCAATTGTGACAGCTTCAGACGAAAATTATGCTCCTTATTTGAATGTGATGATAACGACTGTTTTAGAAAATTGTCATTCGAATAGGTCAATTCATTTCTATGTGATTGATGATGGATTATCTATATCTAGCAAAAAAGCACTCCAAGAGACGGTTAGTAGTTATTCACAAAGTGCGACTGTTGAATTCTTAACAGTAGACAAAGAAGTCTATCAAAATTTTTTAGTGAGTGACCATATTACAACGACCGCTTACTTACGAATTTCTTTGCCATCAATTTTACAAAAATATAGCTATAAAAAAGTCCTTTATTTAGATGCAGACACGCTTGTTTTAGATGATATTGTCCAGTTGTATGATACGCCATTAGCGAACCAAACGATTGGCGCAGTGATTGACCCTGGTCAAGCATATGCCTTAAAACGTTTGGGTATCCATTCATCCGATTATTATTTTAATTCAGGGGTCATGATTATTGATGTTGATCGGTGGAACGAGAAAGCAATCACCCAAAAAACAATTCAGTATCTAGAAGAAAACGGAGATCGGATTGTCTATCATGATCAAGATGCCTTAAACGCCGTTCTTTATGAAGACTGGTTAGCTTTAGAACCGAGATGGAATATGCAGACATCTTTAGTATTTAATCGTCATGAAGCGCCCAATGAAGCCTACCAAAAATTATATACAGCGGGAAATCAAGAACCAGCGATTATTCATTTTACTGGTCATGATAAACCTTGGAATACATTAGAAAATCATCCTTATACAGCTCTTTATCTAAACAAGCTAAAGAAAGTAGGTGCAAGAAATGGAAAATAGAAAAGAATTAGCAATCGTCTCTTGTTGCAATACCAACTTTGTACCACATCTTGCTGCTATGTTTGTTTCAATTTTAAAAAATAGTCCCTCAGCAGCCGCTGTTCATTTTTATGTGATTGATGACAATATCAACTTTGAAAGCAAGCAGCTACTGTATTTTACGATTAAACATACACAAATCAACGCAGAGTTAACATTTTTAAAAATTAATCCTCACTTTTTCAAAAACGTTGTAACAAGTGAGCGGATTCCCGAAACAGCCTATTATAGAATTGCAATTCCAGAGTTATTTAGAGGCAGCCATATTGACCGGCTTTTATATATGGATTGTGACATGATTGCCTTGGATGATGTCGCAAAATTATGGACAGTAGATTTAGGTGAAAATATTATCGCCGCTGTTGAAGATGCAGGTTTCCACCAACGTTTGGAAAAAATGGCGATTCCCGCAGAATCTATGTGTTATTTTAACTCAGGCTTGTTGCTAATCGATGTTAAAAAATGGTTGGATTTAGATGTAACTACTAAAGTCTTAACATTTATTGAACAAAATCCAGAAAAATTACGTTTCCATGATCAAGATGCATTGAATGCTATTTTACATGATCGTTGGACCCTGTTACATCCCAAGTGGAATGCACAAGGCTATATAATGTCAAAAGCGAAAAGGCATCCAACAATATACGGAGAAAGACAATATGAAGAAACGAGAAGAGCACCATCCATTATCCACTTTACTGGCCATGTCAAACCTTGGACCAAAGAATTTCAAGGCAGAACAAAATATTATTATGACCAATACGCGAATATGACTGCCTTTCGATGTGCAAAAACATTTAGTAAATATCTTTCTTATGCCAAAAATAGTAAAGCTGTTGAGCACGTTCAATAACCCTTGTTATTTAGAATAATAGAGGTACACCTCAATTAATTACTGCAGAAAAGTGGAGACGTAAAGAAGATTAATTTGCGCCAGGCATTGTGTGTTTACTCGAAATATTTTTTAGAAGGAGAGATTTATAATGCCCAAGTACTACTTTATTGGTGGGGAACGAGTGAGGGAGACAGAAGAAAAAGATTTTAACTGGTTAGTCATTGACACTAGTGAAAACAAGGTAATTGAAAGAATAATTAAAGAGTATAATTTTCCTCAAGATATTTTTGTAGGTACGTCGTATCCAGAAGAAGTTTCTCGTTTTGAAACTCTTTCGGATACGATGTTGAAACAACCGATTTCGCTAGTGCTTATGAATCTTTTGAAAGAGGGCAAGAACATTGAGGAACGTATAGTACCTATTTCGTTTATTTCTTCAGAAAACCTTTTAATTACATGTACTAATGGAAACAATCATTTTTTTGATCGTTTATTAGAAAAATATGATTACAAAATAGATACATTTGAGAAATTAATAACGTATGCGATTTTAGATATCTACTCACATTACGTAGAGGAGTTGAAGGAAAAGAAACAACGGATCGATCGTCTAGATAAAAAAGCACGTATGACTACAGAAAACGAGGAATTGTACAAACAAGCTGATTTAGAAAGAGAAATCGTTTACATTGATCATACGTTAAGGGATCAAAAAAGCACCTTAGAATTACTCTGGCAATCTTCCCAGTTTGTTCAGCGATTATCCGATAAAAAACTACTTTATGACGTTCAATTGAGACAACGACAAACCGAAAAAATGATTTCGATTTATAGAGACCTTTTAGAAAGTATTGGCAATCTTTTTAGCGGAATGATGGATAACCAATTAAACCATTTAATGAAATATCTTGATTCAGCGGCATTAATTATTTCAATTCCAGCGATGATTGCTGGCATCTGGGGTATGAATACCGGGGGCTTACCAGGTAAAAGTTCTGGGCTAGGTTTTTTATTAGTCGTCCTAGGTGCGCTCATTATCGCAGTGGCCTTTGGTTACCATCTTTACAAAAAAGATTATTCAAAATAAAGAGGAATTAAAATTTATTATATAGGAGGATGAATCATGTTTAGACATCAAAAAGAATTACAGTTTGAAGCGAAACCAGACAAACCGAATCCGTTAATTGCAAAGTATCTTCAAGAATTAATTGGTGGACAGTACGGTGAAATGAGTGTAGCAATGCAGTATTTATTCCAAGGATGGAGCTGTCGTGGAGAAGAAAAGTATAAAGATATGTTAATGGATATTGCTACTGAAGAGTTGGGCCACGTTGAAATGCTTGCGACAATGGTCGCTCGTCTACTTGAAGGAGCGCCAGTGGAAGACCAAGAAGAAGCAATGAAAAAAGATCCAACAATTGGGGCAATTATTTCTGGAATGAATCCCCAGCATGCGATTGTTGCTGGTTTAGGGCCACGTCCCGCAGATAGCGTTGGAAATCCCTGGAGTGGTGGGTACATTATTGCTAGTGGGAACATGTTAGCTGATTTTCGTGCTAATTTAAATGCAGAATCCCAAGGACGCTTACAAGTTGCTCGAATTTATGAAATGATTGATGACCGTGGAGTGAAAGATTTACTTTCTGTCCTTTTAGCTAGAGATAGCTATCACCAAAATTTATGGGCAAGCGCAGTGAAGGAACTGGAAACAAAAGAGGGCTCTATCTTAGTTCCAAGTACTTTTCCTAGAGAAGAAGAACGTTTGGATATTGCCTATGATTTCTATAACTTTTCTGAAGGAGATGAAAGCAGTCAAGGCTCATGGGCTAGTGGTAAAGCATTAGATGGAGAAGGAGAATATCAATGGTTGAAAGAACCAAAAATTGAAGGGAAAGCACCTAACTTAAAGCCTGTTACACCTAAAATGTACGGTACACCGAAATTAAAAAAATAAAAGATACCTCTAGCTATATATGAAAAAAGATTCTCGTTTAGAGAATCTTTTTTTTATTAACTGGTATCATATTTAAGGGTGGTTTTTTATAACAAGGTGATTTCTTTAGGAAAAAAATATTAAAACAAAGAAAAATAAAAAAATGCAAACGCTGTTATACAGGGGGTGTGGCGATGTAAAGATATTTATTGATGCTTTTTATTGACAAAATAAAAAAAACCACCTTACTATTGGTTTGTGGTTATAACCAGTTAAGGTAAAGGAGAAAGTTATGGAAAATGCCTTTAAAAACAAAGCTTTGTATCATCAACTTGTCGATTTGCTGCAGGAACGAATCGAAACATGCATGATTCCTCATGACAAGTTGCCCTCGGAACGTGAATTGACTGCACAATATGGGGTGAGTCGGACGACGGTCCGGTTAGCGCTACAAGAACTAGAAAATAGAGGTTCCATCTATCGCCGTCATGGCAAAGGAACATTTGTTTCAGATATAAAAAAAGAGGCCGCTGATTTAGCTGGCGCCTATAGTTTTACAGAACAAATGAAAGGACTCGGCCGAAAACCGCATACGCGTATTTTATCCTTCGAAAAATTGGAAGCGGATAAATTTATTTGTCAGCATTTGAATCTTTCGTTAGGAGAGGCAGTTTTTAAATTAAGTCGGTTGCGGATTGCTGATAACGAGCCATTAATGGTTGAAGACACATACTTGCCTGTGAAATTTTTCTTATCACTCACGGATCAATTGTTACGTAGCAAACCATTATATGATCTGTTTTCGGAAGATTTTAAGCAAACCATACGCTTAGCTGATGAAGAATTATACGCTAGTATTGCTTCAAAAGAAGATGCCAAATTATTGATGATTCCAGAAGGAGCGCCAGTCCTTCATTTAGCACGTCAGACATATAACATGAAAAATGAAATTATTGAATTTACGTTGAGTGTGGCGCGAGCAGACCAATTTCATTATCAGATACGCCATATTCGGAATAGTTAGGAGAGTTTAGTATGTTTACAGCAGAAAAAGAAGAACTAGAACAGTTAGGAGCGGAAATCACGACACGTGAAATTCGTCAGCAACCTGAGCTTTGGCAAGAAACCGTGACCCTGTATCATAAAAATCAAGCAGCTTTGGAAAACTTTTTAAAAGAAGTCCAAGCGAAAGCGCAAGGGAAACGCACAAGAGTAATTTTTACAGGAGCAGGAACTTCGCAATATGTCGGTGATACTGTTGTACCTTATCTCCGAGCATATGGCGACACACAAGCCTTTTCATTCGAGAGTATCGGGACAACCGATATTGTGGCCAAACCAGAAGATTATCTGATTAAAGACGAACCAACATTGTTAGTTTCGTTTGCAAGAAGTGGGAATAGTCCTGAAAGTTTAGCGGCAGTTGAAGTGGCTAATCAAGCGGTTGAAACAATTCATCATTTAGCGATTACTTGTGCCGAAGAAGGACAACTGGCACAAATAAGCCAAAAAGAAGAGAACAGCTTTTTATTCTTAATGCCAACACGTTCCAATGATGGTGGTTTTGCAATGACTGGTAGTTTTTCTTGCATGACCTTAGGCACATTACTACTCTTTGATCAAACAGCCGTTGAGCAAAAACAAGATTATGTAACCGCTTTAATCAAATTGGGTGAAGAAGTGTTATCTCGTGAAGAAGAATTAAATGAAATTGTTAACCTTGATTTTGAACGAATTGTTTATGTTGGTTCTGGAAGTTTAGCTGGTTTGACAAGAGAAGCACAATTGAAAATTTTAGAACTAACAGCCGGCAAAGTTGCCACGATTTTTGACTCTTCCATGGGCTTCCGTCATGGACCAAAATCATTTATTAACGAAAAAACAATAATGTTTGGCTTTGTTAATAATACACCATACACAAGAGATTATGACTTGGATATCTTAGAAGAAGTTCACGGTGACGAAATTGCGGCGGGTGTTTTTGCGATTGCTCAACCTGGCAAACGTAATTTCACAGGTTCGACTATTGAATATTCCGCAGAAACAGCGCTGTTACCTGATGGCTATTTAGCATTAGCAGATATCATGGTAGCCCAAACAGTCGCACTTTTAACATCTATTAAAGTTGGAAATAAACCGGATACCCCTTCACCGACAGGTACAGTGAATCGTGTGGTTAAAGGCGTAACGATTTATGACTATAAATAATACAACATTTGGAGGAGGAACTATGCTTACGTTAACAGCTGGAAAAAAAGCGGCAATGGATCGTTTGTCAACCCAAGAAGGAATCATTAGCGCATTAGCCATTGATCAACGAGGTGCCTTGAAAAAAATGATCAAAGCGCTAGATGTAGAGCCAACTGATGCACAAATTGAAACGTTTAAAGAATTAGTCTCGAAAGAATTGACACCTTATGCGTCCGCCATTTTATTGGATCCAGAATATGGATTACCTGCTGCAAAAGCACGCGATACCGAGGCTGGATTGTTACTCGCTTATGAAAAAACGGGCTATGATGCAACAACTCCGGGACGATTGCCTGATTTACTAGCAGATTGGTCTGTTTTACGCTTGAAAGAAGAAGGCGCAGATGCGATTAAATTTTTACTCTACTATGATGTGGATGAGGATCCAGAAATCAATCATCAAAAACATGTATTTATTGAACGCTTAGGGAGTGAATGTGCAGAAGAAGACCTACCATTTTACTTAGAATTAGTTTCTTACGATGCACAAATAGCAGATGCAACTTCTTTAGAATATGCAAAAGTTAAACCGCATAAAGTGAATGAAATGATGAAAGAATTTTCTAAACCCCAATATAAAGTAGATGTATTGAAAGTGGAAGTTCCAGTTAATATGAATTTTGTAGAAGGTTTTGCGCCGGCTGAAACAGCGTATACAAAAGAGGAAGCGGCGAATTATTTCTTAGAACAAAGTCAAGCCACTGATTTACCATTTATCTTTTTAAGTGCCGGTGTCTCAACAGAGCTATTCCAAGAAACACTACGTTTCGCTAAAGAAGCTAGTTCAACATTTAATGGTGTTTTATGTGGCCGTGCTACGTGGAAAAATGGCGTGAAACCTTTCGTTGAAGCAGGAGAAACTGCGGCTTGTGATTGGTTAAAAACAGAAGGCCGAGAAAACATTGAAAGTTTAAATGAAGTCATCGCAGCAACCGCCAGCTCTTGGCATGCGAAAGTTCAAGTAAACGAAGGGTAATTGGGAGGCATAGCTGTGATAGTAACAGTAACAATGAATCCGTCAATTGACATCTCCTACCTATTAGATCATCTAAAGCTTGATACCGTTAATCGGACCAGTCAGGTGACCAAAACCCCTGGTGGCAAAGGACTAAATGTCACTCGCGTTATTCATGATTTAGGTGGAGATGTTATCGCTACCGGCGTTCTTGGTGGTTTTCATGGGGCGTTTATTGCAAACGAGTTAAAGAAAGCAAACATCCCCCAAGCATTTACGTCAATCAAAGAAGAAACGCGTGATTCGATTGCGATTTTGCACGAGGGGAAGCAAACTGAAATTTTAGAAGCTGGACCGACTGTTTCCCCAGAAGAAATCAGCGACTTCCTTGAAAATTTCGATCAATTAATTAAGCAAGCAGAAATTGTCACAATTTCTGGAAGTTTGGCGAAAGGATTACCATCAAATTTTTATCAAGAATTAGTTCAAAAAGCTCACGCACAAGAGGTTAAAGTGCTACTAGATACTTCTGGTGATAGTTTAAGGCAAGTTCTTCAAGGACCATGGAAACCGTATTTAATTAAACCTAATTTAGAGGAACTAGAAGGATTGCTAGAGCAAGATTTTTCAGAAAATCCGTTAGCAACTGTACAAACAGCTTTAACAAAACCAATGTTTGCTGGAATTGAATGGATTGTCGTGTCTTTAGGAAAAGATGGTGCAATTGCCAAACACCACGATCAGTTCTACCGTGTAAAAATTCCAACGATTCAAGCTAAAAATCCTGTTGGTTCAGGAGATGCAACCATTGCTGGTCTGGCATATGGACTAGCGAAGGATGCCCTAGCTTCTGAACTGCTAAAATGGGGCATGGCGGCCGGAATGGCTAATGCCCAAGAAAGAACGACTGGGCATGTAGACGTAGAAAACGTGAACAAACATCTTATGAACATCCAAGTAGTCGAAATTGCTAAATAAAGAGCTCTCTTTATTTAGCAATTATCCAGGAATTGAAAGCGTTTACTAGAAAGGGTGGCAATGTGGACAGATTTGAAATTAAAGAGGAATTTCTTTTAAATGGTCAACCATTTAAAATTTTATCAGGCGCTATTCATTATTTTCGTGTAGATGCCTCAGATTGGTATCATTCACTTTATAATTTGAAAGCTTTAGGCTTCAATACAGTTGAGACATATGTGCCATGGAATTTACATGAACCGCAAAAGGGAACATTTCATTTTGAGGGAATATTAGATTTGGAGCGCTTTTTAAAATTAGCACAAGAACTTGGACTATATGCGATTGTGCGGCCGTCTCCTTATATTTGTGCAGAATGGGAGTTTGGCGGTTTTCCAGCATGGTTATTAAATTTACCAGGACGGATGCGTTCAAATGATTCAACCTATCTGAAGCATGTTGCGGAATATTATGATGTTTTAATGGAAAAAATTGTTCCGCATCAACTTGCTAACGGTGGCAATATTTTAATGATTCAAATCGAAAACGAATATGGTTCATTTGGCGAAGAAAAAGCGTATTTACGAGCGATTCGTGATTTAATGATTGAACGTGGCGTGACAGTACCATTATTTACTTCTGACGGGCCATGGCGCGCAACATTGCGGGCAGGCAGCATGATTGAAGATGATATTTTAGTAACTGGGAATTTTGGCTCAAAAGCTAAAGAAAATTTCGGTATGATGCAAGCCTTTTTTGAAGAACATGGTAAAAAATGGCCGTTAATGTGTATGGAATTTTGGGATGGCTGGTTTAATCGTTGGAAAGAGCCAATTATTAAACGAGATCCGCAAGAATTGGCTGAATCAGTTAGAGAAGCATTAGCATTAGGCAGTATCAACTTATATATGTTTCATGGTGGCACCAATTTTGGGTTTATGAATGGCTGCTCCGCACGAGGAACCATTGATTTACCACAAATCACTTCCTATGATTATGATGCGCCACTTGATGAACAAGGGAACCCAACCGCAAAGTATTTTGCGTTACAAAAAATGCTTCACGAGGAGTATCCTGCGTTACCACAAGCTGAGCCATTAGTAAAAGAATCTTTTGCGCAAACAGCAATTCCTTTAACCAACAAAGTGAGTTTGTTTGCGACCTTAGAAACGATTAGTCAGCCAGTAATCAGTGTTTATCCGCAAACCATGGAACAATTAGGACAAAATACAGGTTATCTTCTTTACCGAACAAGCATTGAAAAAGATGCTGCAGAAGAAAAGCTAAGAGTGATTGACGGTCGTGATCGTCTGCAATTATTTGTCAATCAGATACATCAAGCAACGCAATATCAAACGGAAATCGGTGAAGATATTTACGTTACACTGCCGCAAGAGAATAATCAAATCGATGTTTTAATGGAAAATATGGGTCGTGTCAATTACGGGCATAAACTATTTGCAGATACTCAGAAAAAAGGGATTCGAACGGGTGTCATGGCAGATTTACATTTTATGACGCAATGGCAACAATATTGTTTACCTATGACAAGCTGTGAACAGGTAGACTATTCAAGAGAATGGCAACCTGATCAACCAAGCTTTTACCAGTATCATGTGGAGTTAGCAGAAGTGAAAGATACATTTATTGATGTTTCTAAATTCGGCAGAGGAATTGTTTTTGTTAACCAAACCAATCTTGGTCGTTTCTGGAATGTTGGTCCGACGCTTTCCTTATATATTCCCAAAGGATTATTAAAAGAAGGGCAAAATGAGATCGTCATTTTTGAAACGGAAGGAACGTACCAACCAGAAATTCGGTTAGTAAAAGAACCACTATATAAAGAAATGAAAGAGGGATGACAATGAGTATTATTGGCGTAAGAATTGATGGACGTTTGATTCATGGACAAGTGGCAAATTTATGGGCGACAAAATTGAATATTTCCAGAATTATGGTCGTTGATGATGAGGTTGCAGGGAATGCCATTGAAAAAAGCGGCTTGAAATTAGCAACACCAGCTGGCGTGAAACTAAGCGTGTTACCAGTTGAAAAAGCTGCTCAAAATATTTTAGCAGGAAAATACGACTCACAAC
Source organism: Enterococcus sp. DIV1444a (assembly GCF_051712125.1). Lineage (NCBI taxonomy): Bacteria > Bacillati > Bacillota > Bacilli > Lactobacillales > Enterococcaceae > Enterococcus > Enterococcus sp. DIV1444a. The sequence goes on along the minus strand of NZ_JBIOOG010000001.1, from coordinate 1,692,379 downwards.
GTTTACTAATTGTGGTACGTAAACCAGATCGTTTATTAAAACTAGTAGAACTTGGGGTACCGATTAAAGAAATCAATGTCGGGAACATGTCTCAAACAAACGAAACACGGTCGATTACTAAGTCAATCAATGTGGTCGATCAAGATATTGAGGTTTTTAAAGAGTTAAATGCTAAAGGTGTCCATCTGATTGCTCAAATGGTGCCAAGTGACAAAGCGGAAGACTTTATGAGTTTGATAACAAAATAGGAGGGAACAAAAAATGAATATCTTATGGTGGCAGATCTTATTATTAACATTATACGCAGGATACCAAATTTTAGATGAATTACAAATTTATTCTTCATTAAGTGCGCCAGTGTTTGCAGGTCTTTTTGCAGGATTAGTGATGGGGGATATTAAAGCAGGACTTATTATTGGTGGAAGTATGCAATTAACTGTATTAGGAGTGGGGACTTTCGGGGGTGCCTCTAAAATTGATGCTAACTCAGGCACGATTCTTGCCACAGCATTTTCTGTGTCTTTAGGAATGAACCCTGAACAAGCAATCGCTGCTATTGCAGTACCAGTTGCTAGTTTAATGATTCAATTAGACATTTTGGCTCGTTTTGCGAATACCTACTTTGCACATCGGATTGATAAAATGGTCGAAGATATGAACTATAAAGGAATTGAGCGTAACTTCTTAATGGGTGCCTTACCTTGGTCTCTTTCTCGAATGATTCCAGTCTTCTTAGCACTTGCTTTTGGTGGTGGTTTAGTACAAAAAGTTGTATCTGTCCTAAATGGCGATTTGAAATGGTTAGGTGATGGCTTGTCTGTTGCTGGGGCGGTCTTACCAGCGGTCGGTTTTGCAATTTTACTACGTTACTTACCAGTGAAAAAACATTTCCCTTATTTAATTCTTGGTTTCACTGTAACTGCTTTACTAGGAACAATCTTTACAAACATGCAACTTTTAGGAACATCTGTTGCGAGCGTTGTGAAAGACTTCAGTGGTGTATTTAACGCACTACCAATGCTAGCAGTCGCTTTAATTGGTTTCGCTTTAGCCGCAATTAGCTACAAAAATGGCCAAATGATTCCGAGTGGGCCAGCAGCCAAAAAAGAACATGCAGCGAATGATTCAGACGAAGGAGAGATTGAAGATGACGAAATCTAATTATAAATTGACGAAAGAAGATTTTAAACAAATTAATCGCAGAAGCTTGTTTACTTTCCAATTAGGTTGGAACTACGAAAGAATGCAAGGATCAGGTTACTTGTATACGATTTTGCCACAATTGCGTAAAATTTATGGGGATGATACGCCTGAATTAAAAGAAGTGATGAAAACGCACACGCAATTTTTCAATACTTCCAACTTCTTTAATACAATTATTACAGGGATCGATTTGGCCATTGAAGAAAAAGAAGGCATTGCTGGAAAACAAACAGTTTCAGGTTTGAAAACTGGTTTAATGGGACCGTTTGCAGCAATTGGGGATTCAATTTTCGCAGCTTTAATTCCAACTATTTTTGGGGCCCTAGCTGCCAACATGGCGATTAATGGTAACCCAACTGGTATCTTTATCTGGATTGTTGCTCAAATTGCGGTGATGGTCTTCCGTTGGAAACAATTGGAATTTGCGTATCGCGAAGGAATTTCTTTGGTAACAACTATGCAACACCGCTTAACTGCCTTAACAGATGCTGCAACTTTACTAGGGGTCTTCATGGTTGGCGCTTTAGTGGCAACGATGGTTAATGTGAAACTATCATGGGCACCAAGTATTGGGGATGTAACACTTAACATGCAAAATAACTTGGATATGATTTTACCACGTCTACTACCTGCAGGAATTGTCGGTGGCGTTTATTGGATGCTAGGTAAAAAGAATATGACGTCTACTAAAGCCATTTTTATCGTATTAATTGTCTGTGTCGCATTGTCTGCGTTAGGTGTTATTTCAAAATAAGTAAGACAGGAGAAAATCGATGAGTACACATTTAGTTTTAGTAAGTCATGGCCGTTTTTGCGAGGAATTGAAAAAAAGTGCGGAGATGATTATGGGACCGCAAGCAACAATTTCCACTGTTGCTTTATTACCAGAAGAAGGAGAAGCTGACTTTTTAGAAAAATTTGAAGCGATTACGGAATCGTTAGAAGATTTTGTTGTCTTTGCTGATCTATTAGGGGGGACACCTTGTAATATTTTATCCAAAAAAATTATGCAAGGTGCTTCGTTTGACTTATATACAGGGATGAATTTACCGATGGTTATCAGCTATGTAAATGCAAGTTTATTAGCGATTGAAGGTGACTATGTTAAGGAATCAGCAGAAAGTATTATGAAAGTTAATGAATTGTTGCTAAATGTTGCAGTAGATGATGAGGATGAATAATTCTGACTTGTCGTCGTAAGTTATCAAAGGTTTAAGAGAATGATTTAGAGAGGACGTTCCAAAAATAAAAGAATTTATTTTTGGAACGCCCCTTTAATCGTTAATAATGAAAGCGTGTTCAAAAATGTTAGGGGGCTAATTTATCAAATGAAACATGGAAAAATAAAACGATTTAGTACATTGACACTATTGGCAAGCGCAACGATTTTAGTACCATTGAGTACGTCTGCAGAAGAAACAACAAACAGCAGCACTGAAACAAGCTCATCAATGGTGGAACCTGCCGCAACAGAAGAAAAATTGTGGCAATCTGATTTTCCAGGAGGGAAAATTGGTGAGTGGCAAGATGTGATTGGTAAAACAAATCGAGAATTAGCAGGAGAGTCGTTGGCGATTTCACGAGATGCAGCAGCAGGTAATAATGCCGTCTCTTTAAATTTAGATTCCCCTAAATTAGCTGATGGTGAAGTAGAAACAAGGTTTAAATACACTGCTGGAAGCGGTCGAACGGGTGTGATTATTCGTGGCAACGCCAAAGATAGCTGGGTTTTTGTAGGTTATAACGCGAATGGCAAATGGTTAGTTGAAAGCCCTAATTCGTGGAATGATTCGATTTCTGGACCAACGTTGAATGAAGATACGAATTATTTGTTGAAAGTACGTTATGTTGGTGAAAAAATTACTATCTGGCTTAACACCACGTTGATTTACGAAGGAGAACCTGTTTTGGCCAACGGGGACAAAATTCCAACAGAAGCCGGACATATGGGTGTCCGTTTGTGGTATGACAAAAAAATTGTCAATTACGACTATTTTAAAAATGGCCCTGTAGATAGTATTCCGGAAATTGTGCCAGAAGTGACGCAAATTGCTCCAGTCAAAGTTTTTACAAAAATTGGTGTCGCACCAAAATTACCGAAACAAGTAAAAGTGACCTATAATACTGGTAAAGAAGCCAATGAAGCAGTCAGTTGGGATGAAATCAATCCTGATGCATACAAAGAACCAGGAACTTTTGAAGTCGACGGTACTTTGGAAAATACAAACATCAAAGCAAAAGCCAGCGTTGTTGTTGCTAAAGACGATGAAGCTGAAAAAGGCGACAAAATCTCTTCCGCAGATTTAACAGCCGTGGTTGATCCACAATTTCCTCGAATTATTCGCTACGAGGACCCTCAGAATAATCAAGTGATTTTTAATGGCCAACACGAGAAAATAGACCAAGTAATGATTGATGGCAAAGCATATCAAGCAACTGCTGAAAAACAAAAGAGTGAAGCAAATCAAGCCGTTTATAACGTAGCAGTCCCAGAAATTGGTCTGCGTTTCACAACGACAGTGACTGTTTCAGAGGGTCAAGAATTAGCTATGAAACTCTCAGATATTCGTGAAGAAGGAACCAAAATACACACAATTTCAATTCCAAATCAAGGCTTGATTTCTGTCAATAGTACAGATGAAGGGGCGACTTTTGCTGGCGTTGTGATGAATACTGGGACAAATGCAAATAACGGAAATAAAAATGGTGATACTATCCAAGATTTAACTACAACAAGCCAAGAAGAAACGAAAAAATATATGTATGGTTTCTTAAATACAGCGAATTATGCTGCAAGTTTTTGGACGAACGCCTATGGAGACGGCTCTGTCGATGGTAGTGACAACAATCGAATCCATAAACAAACAAAAGAAGCGGCGACTGGTTTTGTAACAACCTTGTCAAGTGGGGCATGGACCTATCGACCATTTGATGCACCAGCAGATTACACAACTGGAGAAACACCAGAAGTGAAAGTTAAATTCTCAAAAGATAGCAACGACGACAATCGGGTGGATTGGCAAGATGCGGCAATTGGGTTCCGTTCAATCATGAATAATCCAATGGGCGCAGAAAAAGTCCCTGAATTAGTCAACCAACGGATTCCTTTTAACTTTGCTAGTCAGGCGACAAACCCATTCTTAGTGACGTTAGACGAATCAAAACGCATTTACAATTTAACAGATGGATTAGGACAAATGAATTTACTAAAAGGGTATCAAAATGAAGGACACGACTCTGCGCATCCAGATTACGGTGCTATTGGTCAGCGACCTGGTGGGGAACAAGCGTTAAATCAATTAATTGACGAAGGCCATAAATTAAATGCCGTTTTCGGTGTGCATATTAATGACACCGAGTCTTACCCAGAAGCAAAAGGATTTAATGAGGAATTAGTTGATCCGACGAAGCGTGGTTGGGATTGGTTAGATCCGTCTTACTTTATTAAACAAAGACCAGATGCATTGAGTGGTCGTCGCTATGAGCGTTTTAAAGAATTAAAACAAAAAGCACCGAATCTAGATTATATTTATGTCGATGTTTGGGGCAATCAAGGCGAAGCAGGTTGGTCAAGTCGTCAACTAAGTAAAGAAATTAATTCACTCGGTTGGTTTACAACCAATGAATTTCCGAATGCTTTAGAGTATGACTCGGTTTGGAACCATTGGTCTGCAGAAAAAGATTACGGCGGTACAACAACGAAAGGCTTTAACAGTACAATCGTTCGTTTTATTCGGAATCACCAAAAAGACACTTGGATTATTTCCGACAATCCCCTATTAGGTGGAGCCGAATTTGAAGCCTATGAAGGTTGGGTGGGTAAAACCAATTTTAATATCTATCGCCAAAAAACTTTTGCCATTAATGTCCCAACTAAGTTCTTACAACACTACCAAATTACCAACTGGGAAACTACAACAGCAGAAGATGGTCAAATCTATGGCACGATTAAATTAGCGAACGGCGCTGAAAAAGTGACCGTTACTCAAGCAGATGCCAATTCACCAAGAAGCATTAAGTTAAATGAGACAGAAGTTCTAAAAGGTGATGCGTATCTACTGCCTTGGAATGTTAATGGTCAAGACAAACTATATCATTGGAATCCAAAAGGCGGTACCAGCACTTGGTCATTGGATAAGAAAATGCAAGGAAAAACGAATTTACACTTATATGAATTAACAGATCAAGGGCGTATTGATAAAGGCGCAATTGCCGCTACAAATAACCAGGTGACCATCCAAGCCGAGGCGAATACGCCGTATGTCATTGCTGAACCTGACAGTATTGAACCGATGACATTTGGAACAGGAACACCATTTAAAGATCCTGGATTTAATGAAGCCAATACCTTGAAAAATAACTGGAAAGTTTTCCGAGGGGATGGTGAGGTTAAAAAAGATGCCAACGGTGATTATGTCTTTAGTTCAGAAAAAGAAAGAACCGAAATCAAACAAGACATCACTCTTCCTAAACCAGGAAAATATAGTTTGTATCTAAACACAGAAACACATGATCGTAAAGCCACAGTAACTGTTAAAATTGGTGGTAAAAAATATACGCGGACAGTGAATAATTCGGTTGCCCAAAACTACATTCAGGCAGATATTAACCATACAAGCAGGAAAAATCCGCAGTATATGCAAAATATGCGAATTGATTTTGAAATCCCAGATAATGCCAAAAAAGGCTCGGTGACATTAGCGGTTGATAAAGGCAATTCCGTTACAAAATTTGATGATTTACGAATTGTTGAGCGTCAAACGGATATCATGAACCCAGACAAACAAACAGTTATTAAGCAAGATTTTGAAGACACACAAGCAGTTGGGTTATATCCGTTTGTTAAAGGCTCAGCTGGTGGTGTAGAAGATCCACGGATTCATTTATCAGAAAGAAATGAACCTTACACACAATATGGTTGGAATGGAAATCTTGTTTCAGATGTATTAGAAGGCAACTGGTCCTTGAAAGCCCATAAACAAGGGGCAGGTTTGATGCTTCAAACAATTCCGCAAAATATTAAATTTGAACCGAACAAGAAATATACGGTCCAATTTGATTATCAAACTGATGGTGAAAATGTCTTTACTGCTGGGACCATTAATGGGGAGTTGAAAAATAACAATGACTTTAAGCCAGTCGGTGAGTTGACTTCGACAGCAGCAGATGGTCAAACCAAGCATTATGAAGCAGAAATAATTGGGGATGCTTCAGGAAACACCACGTTTGGTATTTTTACAACAGGTGCCGATAAAGATTTCATTATGGATAACTTTACGGTCACAGTGGAATCGAAAAAATAAATTTAGTCTATTTAAGAAACTTGGGCTACAAGTAGTTTTAACTTGTAGCCCAAGTTTCTTCTTTTATGAAAAGAATCAAGGTCTAGTGCTGCACTTTTAGACTGCAGAATAAACAGACACATTTTTTAAAGTGTCAGGCTTCTTTGTGTATTTCATCAAGAACAGATGGACAAACTTGCCTTTTGCCACAAATCGTTTACAATTATAATGATAGGCATAATTTATTTAGAGGTGAAGTGATTGAAGAAATACAATGTTGATTGGAATTACTGGGTTATCCGCTTTTTATTTGTAATGGCGCTGATTGTTGGCTATTTATTAATCACGAATTATCAGCACTTTGTCCATAGCGTTTCGGGCTTGTTAGGAATTTTATCCCCATTTATTACTGGTTTCGTGATTGCTTATTTATTGAGTGGAAGTCAGAAAAAAATCGAGGGGTTACTAGAAAGAGTTCCTTTACCAGTCGTTAAAAAAGCGAAACACGGCTTGAGCGTACTCCTTTTGTACCTAATTATTTTGTTTATTTTTGTTTTGACATTAAACTATATCGTTCCGCTACTCATTAGTAATTTAGTAGATTTAGCAAACTCTTTACCCACTTTTTATGAGCACATGGTTCAGTTTGTGATGAGCTTAGAAGATAAAGGGATTTTAAAAACAGCCGCGATTGAAAAATATTTAAATAGTGTCCTTAAAGATTTGTCGCCGGAACGTTTTTTAAATCAATGGACACAAGCGTTGTTTTCATTAGGAGCGTTGACTAAAAATGTTTCCTCATTCTTTTTAAATGCATTTTTAACGTTGATTATCTCAATTTATGCGCTGGTATTTAAGCAATCTATTTTGACATTTGTTGAAAAGGCCGCCCACAAATTGCTGTCTGAAAAAGTGTACAAGCAAACACAAACTTGGTTAAATACAACGAATAAAATTTTCTATAAATTTATCAGTTGCCAATTTCTTGATGCCTGTATAATTGGCGTTTCATCAACGCTTTTGTTAAGTATTTTAAATGTGAAATTTGCTGTGACTTTGGGAATTTTATTAGGTGTTTGTAATATGATTCCTTATTTTGGTTCGATTTTTGCGTCAATTGTTGCTGGTGTGATTACGCTTTTCACAGGTGGTGTTACTCAAGCCATTACGGTGTTACTGGTTTTATTAATTTTACAACAAATTGACGGCAATATTATTGGTCCTCGAATTATGGGAGATGCCCTAAATGTCAATCCGATTTTAATTATTGTTTCAATCACGATTGGAGGAGCGTACTTCGGCGTCTTAGGGATGTTTTTAGCAGTTCCTGTTGCTGCAATCATTAAAATTGTTGTCTCGGAGTGGCTAAATGAATCAAAAGAATCTGATAAGATCGTAGATTCTTTTGAACCTTAAAGCAAAACTTTTCGTCTCGCGTCGACGAAAAGTTTTTTAGTGAGAAAGAAAGTTAAGTTATTCGTAATGTTAGATAGGCTATATTTAAAGTGAATATAAAATCAAAATTGAGGTGAATAGATGCAGTTTTTAAAAAAATATGGCGGCTATTTTTTAGTTTTAGGGGTCTTACTTGATTTTTTTACACCGTATTATGTCGGATTCAAAGATCAATCTTACAACCAATTGACGGAAGTAATCAGTTTATTAGGTGATGTGAATAGTCCAGTCAGGGAAACCTTTAATCGTTTAACTATCATCGCGGGAATGTTGATGTTAGCAAGTTTACCTAGGATATATGCTATTTTTTCCAGACAAACAAAAAAAGGTGCCTGGTTAGTAGTGGCAATGATGGGCGCTTATGGTTTATTTGACTGTATTTTCAGTGGTCTCTTCAGTGTGGACACTTCAACCGCTGGCACAGTTGCCGCCGCAATTCATAACGGAGGATCAGCAGTCGGTTATACAGGCTTTTTGTTGTTATCGGGCGTCTTAACCGTTATCTATAGTAAATACGGTTCGCAAAAAAATAAAAACCTTTTTGGCTTTTTGTTTATTTTATGTATGCTTGCAGCCGGCTTATATGGCTTAGCAAGGATTCCACAGTTGCAACAGGTAAAACCATTTAATTATTTAGGCTTATGGCAAAGAGTGAGTTCATTTTGTAATTATTTACCAATGCTGGCACTGTGTTTACAAACTAAAACCAATGACAAATTTGATTGAACATTTGTCATTGGTTTTTTTACTAGTTAAAATTGTTTGGTAATGACTTAATTATTGGCTACGGTGACTTCACCAGTAACAGTGGCACCATCTTTTTCTAAGTCAGCAGAATCTTTGTATTCTTGTTTTTCAAAAGTAATATTGCCATTAACTTTGGTACCATTTAAAGTAAAGCCGTTTGCTTTCACCTCAATATCACCCTTGACAGTCCCGTGAACGATGTTGAAATTTTCAGAAGAAACGATTAGCTTAGGAACCGTGATTTCATATTCAGCAGTTACTTTTTTATTATCATCTTGGGAATAAAGCGCTAATTTACGATAGATATCATTGGAATCTTTCCCCTTATCATGGAAAGTACCAGCAACTGTTACCTCTTTATCAAAAGTGACATTATCAGTAGCTGCGACAATCCAATTTCCTTTATCACTTAACGCCATTTCGAGTTCTTCAGGCTTGGCACTAATTGAAGCACCAGAGACTACTTCTGTACTTGAATTAGCTGTTTCTTTGCTACTAGAACTACTATCTGTTTTTTTATCAGATGAACAAGCACTAAGCAGCACAAGAGCAGCAGTTGCCGTCAAAACAGTGGTGAGTACTTTAGACATTTTCATGAAAATCCCTCCAAAAAAATTTATTTATTTCTTCCTTTATCATAACTGATTCAAAGGGAAATGAGTAATCATACACTCAAAGATTGAGAAGTTTGGAAGGGGAATCCACTTTAAAATGTATTTATATTTTTAACAATTTATTGTTATATAATCAGTAGTATAAATTGGAAACTTAAGCATTTTTTTTAGAATTTGATGGTTTTTAGCTTCTTTTTTTATTAATAGTTTTTATTTTTTGCAGCCTCTTTTTTCACAAGTAACATATTGGGTTGTATTTTCCCAGTCTTCAGGATTGTCATCGATTCGAGCTCCACAAGCTGTATAATTGCCATTTCTTACGTGGATTTTCCCTTTTTCAGATTTTTTTGTATCGTTTCCAATATATTTTACATTAGCCATAAATTAGCAACTCCTTTTGTTGGATTTATAAATTTTTACTTCTGCTTAAGCTTCCATAAATAAAGATAGCATTTTTTTACATTGTAAACAAATATTTTTAGTTAACCTTAAAAAAAATAAGTCTTTGATTCATTTCTTTTTCAAATGTTCCTTTTCTGTAGTAAGCTAGTAATAGACAGAATTTAAGGAGGAGATTTTGATGCCTTGGAATATGAATGATTATCCTACATCAATGAAAAATTTAGCACCTTTGATTCGGAAAAAGGCGATAGATATTGGCAATGCGTTGCTTGCGGATGGCTACCCTGATGATCGCGCCATTCCAATTGCGATTAGTCAAGCGGAGAAATGGTATCAAGAGGCAAGTACAGCAGACAAAAAGGCATTTGAACAAGAAGCAAATCCTACGAAACGAGATTCGCATAAACAGGATAAACACGCTGGGAAATTATTAACGGCGGCTGTCAACGTTAAATATAAAGACGACCAATGGTTGGTAATTTCAGACAGCGCTGAAAAAGCAAGTAATGCATTTACTCACAAACAAGAGGCGATTGAACGAGCCCAAGAAATCGCTCGGAATAAGCAAACAAAGTTGAAAATCTATAAGCAAGATGGTACGTTACAAGAAACCAAAGAGTATACTGAATAATTTTTCGAAACCTTGATATTCCGTTGCAATTCAAGAAACGGCTATCAAGGTTTTTTGCGAGGGAAAAATGTGCAAGTAAGAAAAAATAACAAAAGTTAAGAATGAGAATAAGGCTTGCTTTTCTAGTTTTTGGTGGGTACAATTACACTAATTAAGATAAAAAATTAAAATAATTGAGGTGCTACGACAATGGAAAAAGCCAATCTTGATTGGAATAATTTAGGATTTTCTTACATTAAAACGCCTTTTCGTTATATTAGTTATTGGCGAGATGGTAAGTGGGAAGAAGGCACGTTAACAGATAACAATCAGATAACGATTAGTGAAGGTTCGCCTGCTCTACATTATGGCCAACAATGTTTTGAAGGATTAAAAGCGTATCAATGTGCAGATGGTTCTGTCAATTTGTTTCGTCCAGATGAAAATGCCAAACGGCTACAAAAAAGTTGTGCGCGTCTACTGATGCCACAAGTGCCAGTAGAAACCTTTGTTTCTGCATGCCAAGAAGTGGTGAAAGCCAACCTTGCTTATTTACCGCCATATGGAACGGGCGGCACGTTGTATCTTCGCCCTTATATGATTGGTGTCGGCGATAATATTGGCGTAGCACCTGCCAAAGAATACATTTTTTCTATTTTTTGCGTGCCGGTTGGTTCGTATTTTAAAAATGGTTTAGCACCAACCAACTTTATCGTTTCTGAATATGATCGAGCGGCGGGTCGAGGAACTGGGGCCGCTAAAGTGGGGGGCAATTATGCAGCTAGTCTTTTACCAGGTGCAGAAGCACATGAGAAAGAATTTAGTGATTGCATTTATTTAGATCCGTATACGCATACGAAAATTGAAGAAGTTGGTGCAGCTAATTTCTTTGGCATAACCAAAGACGGTACTTTTATTACGCCGAAATCAGCGTCTATTTTACCAAGTATTACTAAATATTCATTATTGACGCTAGCAAAAGAACGTTTAGGGATGACGGCGCTTGAAGGAGATGTTTACATTGACCGATTAGCGGACTTTTCCGAAGCAGGTGCTTGTGGCACAGCGGCGATTATTTCTCCTATTGGTGGGATTCAAAACGGCACAGATTTTCATGTATTTTATAGTGAAACAGAAGTTGGGCCAGTGACCAAGCAACTATATGATGAACTGGTTGGCATTCAGTTTGGTGACAAAGAAGCGCCAGAAGGCTGGATTGTTAAAGTTTAAAGAGACAAAAAAGAGAGAATTCATGCTCTCTTTTTTTTGTGTAGAATATTCAGAATTTTCTATAAAAAGATTGACTTTGATTCTATTTAAAGGAATAATGGAAGATACAAGATTTAAAAAAGGAGGGAAAGCTATTGCTTATTAAATCAGCAGAATCAGAAGAAATGACGATTTTTTTTGATAAAGAAAACCAACCAAATACACAAGTTCAAATGGGCATTATTACATTACAGCCTGGTGAAAAACGGCCTTTAGCTGGATATGCTCGCCATGAACAGGATGAATATTCTTATGTGATTTCTGGCGAAGCACATACGATTTTAGAAGATGGTCAAGACTTAGTTGGAAAAGCTGGACAAGCCCAATTAATTGAAGCTGGTGAGGGGCACATTAATTATAATAATGGGTTGGAGCCAGCGGTCGTTGTCTGGATGCTTGTGGAAAGGACAAAATAAAAGGGGAGCTGTCTTTCTGTAAGTAAGAGCATAAAAAAATGAAGAGTTATAGGAGAAAGAAGATGAAAAAGTATTTAAAAATCACAATGGTTTGTATTTTATTGGTAGGATTTTTAGCTGTGTGTACCAATAAAAATGAAAATAAAAAGAAACAGAAAAATACCAAAGAAGCCGTTCAATTGATGTCACCCTCGGAATTAACAACGCTCAACACCTCTGTATTATTGGATTTTCCAGATGCTATTGTCCAAACTGCAGCGTTTGAAGGGTTATATAGTTTAGATGAACAAGACCAATTGGTACCAGCCGTAGCAAAAGCATTGCCGACGATTTCAGAAGATGGAAAAACCTACACGATTTCTTTGAGAAAAGAAGCGGTTTGGAGTAACGATGATCCTGTCACGGCACATGATTTTGAATATGCTTGGAAAAAAATGATTGATCCTAAAAACGGATTTGTCTATAGTTTCCTCATCGTTGAAACAATTCAAAATGGTGCAGAAATCTCAGCGGGGAAATTAGCTCCCAATGAACTTGGTGTCACAGCTGTGGATGATTATACATTAAAGGTGACGCTCAAAGAGCCAAAACCGTACTTTACGTCCTTATTAGCTTTTCCTACATTTTTCCCGCAAAATCAAAAAGTAGTCGAACAATTTGGTGCGGACTATGGAACTGCTAGTGATAAAGTCGTCTATAATGGCCCGTTCGTGGTAAAAGATTGGCAGCAAACAAAGATGGACTGGCAACTAGCAAAAAATAATCGCTATTGGGATCGCCAGAACGTGCGCTCAGACATTATCAATTATACGGTTATCAAAGAAACATCTACCGCATTGAATCTTTTTGAAGATGGACAATTAGATGTGGCTACACTAAGTGGTGAACTGGCGCAACAGAATAAAAATAATACGTTGTATCATTCGTACCCAACAGCGACAATGAACTATTTGCGCTTAAATCAAAAACGGAAAGGGCAAGCAACGCCGCTTGCAAACGAAAACCTGCGTAAAGCGTTGGCTTTAGGAATAGATAAAGAAAATCTAGTCAATAATATTATTGCAGATGGTTCTAAAGCTTTACATGGTGCGATTACGGAAGGCTTTGTGGCGAATCCCACAACGGGCCTCGATTTTCGTCAAGAAGCAGGTAATTTAATGGTTTATAACAAAGAAAAAGCGCAAAGTTATTGGAAAAAAGCACAAGCAGAATTAGGAGAAAAGGTTAACGTTGAATTGATGGTAACAGATGATGGTTCTTACAAAAAAATTGGTGAAAGTTTGCAAGGCTCGCTACAAGAACTGTTTCCTGGTTTGACAATAGAGCTAACCGCATTGCCGACTGAAGCTGCATTGAACTTTGGGCGAGAAAGTGACTATGATTTATTCTTAATTTACTGGACACCAGACTATCAAGATCCTATTTCTACCCTGATGACTTTATACAAGGGCAATGATCGCAATTATCAGAACCCTGTCTATGACAAATTATTAGATGAAGCAGCCACAACCTATGCCTTGGAGCCAGAAAAAAGATGGGCGACACTGATTGCAGCTGAAAAAGAAGTGATTGAAACGACTGCTGGCATGATTCCACTTAGCCAAAATGAACAAACAGTCCTGCAAAATGATAAAGTCAAAGGCTTGAATTTTCATACCTTTGGCGCTCCATTAACGTTAAAAAATGTTTATAAGGAAAAATAAAAAGAGAGCCTGGGCTGAAAATCGCTTTTGATTTTCGGCCCAGGCTTAAATCCTGCTTTTTAACCCAAAATTTGTCACCATTTAGCCTTTTCGGGTTTTATCTCGAACGCTTCTGTTCCAATAGTTCAGAATCAGGTGCAGTGTGTGACTGGGCATATTTTTTCATATATGTCGGCAAGGCTTGACTAATCTTCGTTGGTAAAACAACATAGTCGGTTTTGGCCAAATCATCACCAATGAGACTGTGTAAGTAGACGGCGCCAGCAATTGTTTCAATTGTCGGCTTAAACTGAGCTAAAAAGCCAGCAATGATGCCAGCCAAGGTATCCCCAGTTCCGCCAGTAGCCATCCCAGGATTGCCACCTGTATTTTGAAAAGGTTCTCCTGCGTGGAAAATTGTGGTGCGATGACTTTTTAAAACAATCGTACTGCCTAATTTTGCTTGTTGGGGCTGGTTACTTGCCAGTGTTTGTTGCTCAATAGGTAAGTGACTCAAACGTTGCCATTCCAATTGATGAGGTGTGAAAACAACTTTTTCAGGATAAGTAAGGGAAAAATTACCTTGGCTAAACAGGGTAATCGCTGAGCCATCGATAATTAACCATTGGTGTTTTTGATGTTGGACGAGCACCATCTTTAACAGTTGTTGTGCAGTAGCATCTAAGCCTAAACCTGGACCAATTAAAATAACCTCCGCTTGCTCTACGACGTCCGTCAGAAGGACTGTTTCTTCAAAGTCCACGACCATGGCTTCTGGACATCTTGCATGTAAAGGCCCGTGATTCTTAACATCAGTAATCACAGTGGTGAGACCAGCGCCACTATTGATGCACGCTTCGGTACTCATGATAATGGCTCCGCCATATTGTCGGTTTCCTCCGATTAATACAACACGCCCAAAATTGTTTTTATAAGAGTCAGAGGGGCGTTGAGTGATGACTTCCTTTAAAATGTCCTTGCTTAAATAGCGCATTCTATCACTCCTTTTCTTGGGATTTCTTTGTTCTCAGTATACTACAAGAACACCGAAAAAATCAGTTTATTTAATGTTAAAAGTTACTCTATTGAAGGCAATGAGGTGTATAATAAGGACCAGATAAATGAGTTAGGAGAGTGAAACAGATGGAAGAGAAAAAAACATTTTATATGAGTGGCTACGTAGGAATTGCGAGCTTATTAGTTATTTTAATTGCGGGAATTGGTTTATTTATTTATGGAGCGAGTCATACCAATGGTGTTCTTGTTGTTTTAGGTATTATTTTGTTAGTTGGGGCTATTTTATTTTTAAGTTCCTTAACTATTGTTAGTCCCAATCAGGCGAAAGCTATTTTATTTTTTGGTCGTTACTTAGGCACGATTAAAGAAAATGGGTTGTTTATTACCATTCCATTTACGCAAAAAATGAACATTTCTTTGAAAGTACGAAATTTCAATAGTTCTCTGTTAAAAGTCAATGACTCTGACGGGAATCCAATCGAAATCTCTGCGGTCATCGTTTTTCGGGTAGTCGATACAGCTAAGGCGTTATTTAATGTTGATTATTATCAAGACTTTGTGGAAATTCAAAGCGAAACGGCAATCCGGCATGTAGCAACACAATATCCTTATGATACTTTTTCAGATAATGATGTAACTCTGCGAGGAAATACCGAACAAATTTCCGAGGAGTTAACCAAAGAATTGCAAGAACGCTTAGCAGTGGCTGGTGTAGAGGTTATCGAAACACGATTGAATCATTTAGCTTATGCAACTGAAATTGCTAGCTCCATGTTGCAAAGACAGCAAGCAAAAGCAATCTTAGCGGCTCGACAAACAATTGTTGAAGGTGCGGTAAGCATGACACAAATGGCCTTAGAACAGATCGAAGAAGGGCAAGAAATTAATTTTACCGATGAACGAAAAGTACAACTTATTAATAATTTACTAGTCTCAATCATTACTGATAAAGGCACACAACCAGTTATTAATACAGGCGACGTTTCTTCTTAAAGAGGAAGCAACGCTAAAAATAGCAAAAAAGAGTCATCTTTCCGATGACTCTTTTTTTGATAGACACGAACATTATATAATTTTAATATATAATATTTCGGTTTTTCTTTGACATCTCTTTTTCTCATTGTTAGAATAACAGTGAAAAAAGGCGGAAGGAGTTATTACATTCATGAAACCATTAGTCGCTGTGATTATGGGAAGTACCTCAGACTGGGCAACGATGAAAGCTGCTTGTCTTGTGTTGGAAGAGTTGAAAATTCCTTATGAAAAACGGGTGATATCAGCACATAGGACCCCTGATTTGATGTTTCGTTTTGCAGAGGAATCACGAACAAAAGGATTGAAGGTTATTATTGCTGGCGCTGGTGGAGCGGCCCATTTACCAGGGATGGTAGCTGCAAAGACAACCTTACCTGTCATTGGTGTTCCAGTTAAAACACGAACATTAAACGGTATTGATTCACTGTTGTCTATTGTGCAGATGCCAGGCGGAGTTCCTGTAGCAACAACTGCGATTGGCTCAGCAGGTGCTACCAATGCTGGGTTATTAGCTGCAGAAATACTAAGTATTGATGATTTACAGTTAGCAGAAAGAATCCAAGCAAGACGACAATCATTGGAAAAAGCTGTTATGGAAAGTGGGGAACAACTTGAATAAACCTTTAAAAGTCGGTGCAACTATTGGCATTATAGGTGGGGGACAGTTAGGGCGAATGCTAGTTATGAGTGGTAAAAAAATGGGTTTCCAAATGATTGTGTTGGACCCAACGCTCAATAGTCCAGCTGGTCAAGTAGCTGACCGTCAAATTGTGGCAGCCTTTGATCATATATCTGCTTTAACTGAACTAGCAGAGTTATGCGATGCGATCACCTATGAATTTGAAAATATTGAAGTGGCCTCCCTAGAAAAGGCCATTCCACTAGAAAAGCTACCACAAGGAACAGAATTGTTAAAAATTACTCAAAATCGATTGCTTGAAAAAACGTTTCTTCAATCGATTGGCTGTAAGATTGCCCCTTTTGCGGAAGTAAAAAGCCAGAAAGAGCTGCCACAAGCAACAGAAAAGATTGGGTTTCCATGTGTCTTAAAGACTATTCAAGGTGGATATGATGGCAAAGGACAGGTCATCTTAAAATGCGATGAGGATTTGTCCCAAGCGACTGAATTATTAGCTAACACCACATGTGAACTAGAAAAGTGGGTGCCTTTCACTAAAGAACTCTCAATCATTGTTGCGGGGAATAAGCATGGCTATCAAGCCTTTCCTGTGTCAGAAAACATTCATCGAAAGAATATCTTGCATGAATCAATTGTGCCCGCTCGAATTTCTGAGGATGTGCAACAAAAAGTAGCGGAATTAGCGCAACACATTGCTGAGGAATTAAATTTATCTGGGGTTTTAGCTATCGAACTGTTTTTAACGGATTCAGAAGAGTTGTACGTCAATGAATTAGCGCCACGGCCTCATAACTCAGGTCATTACTCTATTGAAGCTTGCTCATTTAGTCAATTTGATGCGCATATTCGAGGGATTAGCAATTGGGGCATTGGGTTACCCCAGTTACTTCAACCAGTGGTTATGGTGAATCTCTTAGGAGAACACTTAGAAAAAAGCTACCAGTTATGCACGTCAAAACCCACTTGGCAAGTCCATTACTATGGGAAAGCCGAATCAAAAGTTGGCAGAAAAATGGGCCACGTCACCATTACAACACCTTGCTTATCAGAAACGTTAAAGGAAATTGAGGCTGTTGGTATTTGGAACGTAACTTAATAAATGCTTGCTTCAAGCAAGTTTTTTATTTTTACATTCGCCAAACACGAACGATTATTGTTTTTTTGTAACTAATGTAAGTTTTTTGGTGTAAATCAGCCGACTTAGAAAGAATAGGGTCCATGAAGCTAACGAGAAGAGGGAAAGAATGGAAAAGAAAGCACTTGTGTATACAGGAAAAGCGAAGAAGTTGTATCAAACAGAAAATGCAGCGGTTCTTTTTGTGGAATATCTTGATCAAGCAACAGCTTTAAACGGTCAAAAAAAAGATAAAGTTTTGGGGAAAGGCGCTTTGAATAATCAAATCACTAGTCTAATTTTTGAACATTTACAGCAACAGAAGATTCCCAATCATTTTATTAAAAAAATCTCTGATCACGAACAATTAATTCAGGCCGTAGAAATGATTCCTTTGGAAGTTGTCGTACGTAATTATGCGGCGGGAAGTTTTTCAAAGCGTTTAGCGATTGAAGAGGGCACTAAATTAGTGACGCCCATTATCGAATTTTATTACAAAGAAGATCGTCTGGATGATCCTTTTATTAACGAAGACCATATTCAATTTCTAAAAGTAGCCACTCCTGCTGAAATTGTGGAGATCAAAGCATTGGCTTTACAAATTAATCAGGCGCTTAGTCAACTCTTTCAACGCCTCAATATTTGTTTGATCGATTTTAAAATCGAGATTGGTCGGACGAAGGCCAATCAATTGTTACTGGCAGATGAAATTTCTCCAGACACCTGTCGTCTATGGGATTTAAATACAAACGAGCATCTGGATAAAGATGTTTATCGTCGTGAATTAGGAGAAATAGTTCCTGTATATGAAGAAGTTTTACAACGTTTACTAACAGCTAATTGAGGAGGAAGCGCGTATGTATTTTGTCAAAGTCTATGTTACGTATAAAGAATCAATTTTGGATCCCCAAGGTGAAGCGGTTAAAGAAGCAGTCCATCGGCTTGGTTTTACAGAAGTAGCCGAAATCCGTGTCGGTAAGTATTTTGAAATGCACGTCCAGCAGACAGAAGCAATTGAAGAGAAAATTGAACAAATTTGTGATCAACTATTAGCCAATGTAAATATGGAATCCTATCGTTTTGAAATTTTATCTTTGGAGGAAATTTAAATGAAATTGGCAGTGATTGTTTTTCCAGGATCCAATTGTGATGCAGACTTATTGTGGGCTGTCAAAGAGGTGATGGGCGTCGATGCAGAATTTGTCCGACACGATGCCACTTCTTTAGCAAAATTTGATGGCGTATTGTTGCCTGGTGGTTTTTCTTATGGCGATTACTTACGTTGTGGTGCAATTGCTCGGTTTTCGCCAATTATCAATGAGGTGATTCGCTTTGCTACAGAAGGCAAAATGGTTTTTGGTACTTGTAACGGCTTTCAAATTTTAACAGAAATTGGCTTGCTTCCTGGTACGTTGTTAAGAAATGATTCGCTTCGTTTTATTTGTAAAAGTGTCCCATTGAAAGTGAATACGCACACAAAGTTTACAAGCGAGTATCCTGAAAATGTTTCGATACATTTACCAGTAGCGCATGGCGAAGGGAATTACTATTGTGATGAAAAAACGTTGAAAGAGCTGAAAGAAAAGAACCAAATTGTTTTTACGTATCAAGAAAGGGTGAACGGTAGTCTTGCGAATATTGCTGGTATTTGTAATGAACAGGGCAATGTTCTAGGAATGATGCCTCATCCGGAACGAGCGATGGAAGAATTGTTAGGTTCAACAGATGGACGCAGCTTTTTTGCTTCAATCATTAAAAACTTTGGAAAGGAATTAAGCCAATGATGAATGAACCAACACCAAAAGAAATCAAGGAGACACGGTTGTATGCAGAATGGGGACTAACAGATGAAGAATATCATCAGATTGAGACCATTTTACAAAGAGAACCTAATTATACAGAAACTGGCTTATTCTCCGTGATGTGGAGTGAACATTGCTCTTACAAAAATTCCAAGCCCGTTTTAAAAAAGTTTCCGACGGAAGGGCCACGAGTGCTTCAAGGTCCTGGTGAAGGAGCTGGGATTGTCGATATTGGTGACGGATTAGCTGTTGTTTTTAAAGCAGAGAGTCATAATCATCCTTCTGCAGTGGAACCTTACGAAGGAGCAGCTACAGGCGTTGGTGGAATTATTCGCGATATTTTCAGTATGGGGGCGCGGCCGATTGCTTTATTGGATTCGTTAAGATTTGGCGAACTGACGGATGCACGAACACGTTATTTGTTTCAAGAAGTTGTGGCGGGGATTAGTGGTTATGGAAATTGTATTGGTATTCCAACCGTTGGCGGCGAAATTGCTTTTGAGCCATGTTATCAAGGAAACCCACTTGTTAATGCTATGTGTGTGGGATTGATTCGTCATGATGAGATTCAAAAAGGCCAAGCAAAAGGCGTCGGAAATAGCATTCTTTACGTAGGTGCGAAAACAGGACGAGATGGAATTCATGGTGCGACCTTTGCTTCAGAAGAATTTAGTGAAGGTGAAGAACAGCAACGATCTGCGGTACAAGTAGGTGATCCGTTTATGGAAAAATTATTATTGGAAGCTTGTCTTGATTTAATCAAAAATCATCAAGATATTTTAATCGGCATCCAAGATATGGGGGCGGCTGGCTTGGTTTCTTCAAGTACTGAAATGGCATCAAAAGCAGGTTCAGGCTTGATTCTAGAGCTAGATAAAGTTCCGCAGAGAGAGACGCAGATGAGCCCCTATGAAATGCTCTTGTCTGAGTCTCAAGAACGGATGTTAATCTGTGTGGAAAAAGGAGCAGAACAGCAAGTTTGTGAATTGTTTCAAACGTATGACTTAGAAGCGGTAGCGATTGGATCCGTAACAGATGATGGACAGTATCGTGTCTTTCACAGGGGCAAAATAGTCGCAGATGTACCAGTAGATGCTTTAGCAGAAGAAGCCCCTGTCTACCAGAAAGCTTATCAAGAACCAGAACGGATGCGTGCTTTTAAAAAATTATCGCCCTTCATTCCAGAAATTGCGAATAGTACGGAATTATTAAAACGTCTATTGCAACAGCCAACGATTGCATCAAAAAAATCAGTTTACGAAACCTATGATAGTCAAGTCCAAACGAATACAGTGGTGCAACCAGGAAGTGATGCAGCTGTTTTAAGAGTGCGGGGCACCAACAAAGCCTTAGCGATGACGACAGATTGTAATAGCCGTTATTTGTATTTAAATCCTGAAATTGGTGGGCAAATTGCGGTTGCAGAAGCAGCTCGTAATATTGTCGCAAGTGGGGCACAACCTTTGGCTATCACTGATTGCTTGAATTATGGTTCCCCAGATAAACCAGAAAGTTTTTGGGAATTATGGACGTCGGCGGATGGAATCGCCGCAGCCTGCCGTCAACTAGGAACACCCGTGATTTCAGGGAACGTCTCTCTTTACAATGAAACAGATGGTCAAGCCATTTATCCTACACCGATGATCGGCATGGTGGGAGTGATTGAAGATGTATCACATATTACCACACAAGCGTTTAAACAAATTGATGACTTAATTTATCTCATCGGTGAAACTCACGCAGATTTTAACGGCTCAGAAATTCAAATAATGCAACTGGGTCGAATTGAAGGGCAATTACGCTCATTTGATTTAAAAGAGGAAAAAGCAAACCAAGAGTTAGTTTTAAAAGCAATTCAAGCGGGCCTGGTTGCTAGCGCCCATGATTGCGCTGAAGGCGGCGTTGCCGTTGCTTTAGCCGAATCGACTTTTGCCAACGAATTGGGGTTACAGGTGACACTGCCATTAAAAAAAGAATATCTATTCGCGGAGACGCAATCCCGTTTTATTCTTTCAGTTAGTCCCCAGCATCAAGAAGCATTTGAAACACTTATTGGAAAAAAAGCCCAACACATTGGGAAAGTGACTGAAACTGGTTTGGTCATTCATGCGTTAGATGATGTGATCAATTGTTCAACAAAAGAAGCCAAAGCCTTATGGGAGGATGCGATTCCATGTCTTATGAAGCAAAAAGCTTAAATGAAGAGTGTGGTATTTTTGGTATTTGGGGTCATCCAGAAGCGGCACAAGTGACCTATTTTGGCTTACACAGCTTACAGCATCGAGGCCAAGAAGGCGCGGGAATTGTGGCGAACAATTCTGGGAAATTAGATGGGCACCGTGATTTAGGTTTATTAGCAGAAGTCTTCCAAAAGCAAGAACAACTGAATGCGTTAGAGGGAACAGCGGCTATTGGTCATGTACGCTATGCAACAGCTGGTACGGGTAGCGTGGATAATATCCAGCCATTTTTGTTTAAATTTTATGATAGTCAAATTGGGTTAGCGCACAATGGCAATTTGACAAATGCCAAGCGTTTACGAAAACAACTAGAAACAGAGGGGGCAATTTTTCATTCCAATTCAGACACTGAAATTTTAATGCACTTGATTCGAAAAAGCACTGCTGCCTCGTTTCTCGATAAACTAAAAGAGAGCTTGAATTTGGTTAAGGGGGGCTTTGCTTATCTTTTACTAACAGAAACAATGATGATTGCTGCACTCGATCCCAATGGCTTTCGTCCTCTCTCCATCGGACAAATGAACAATGGCGCGTATGTTGTGGCATCCGAAACGTGTGCATTAGAAACAGTTGGTGCTCGCTTTATTCAAGATGTGGCACCTGGTGAAGTAGTCATCATTTCTGATGAAGGCTTGCAAATAGAGGTTTTCACTACGGAAGTCCAACCAGCGATTTGCGCAATGGAATATATTTATTTTGCGCGACCAGATTCAAATATTGCTGGAGTTAATGTGCATACAGCACGTAAAAGAATGGGGAAGAACTTGGCAATCGAAAGTCCAGTTGCAGCTGATATGGTGATTGGAGTGCCCAACTCGTCATTGTCTGCAGCTAGCGGCTATGCAGAAGAAGCAAAGATTCCTTACGAACTAGGTTTAGTAAAAAATCAATATGTCGCTCGAACATTCATTCAGCCAACACAAGAATTAAGAGAACAAGGTGTCCGTATGAAACTATCGGCAGTTCGTGGCGTGGTCAAAGGGAAAAAAGTCATTTTAGTTGATGACTCGATCGTTCGTGGGACCACTATTCGGCGTATTATTCATTTATTAAAAGAAGCAGAAGCGCAAGAAGTTCATGTCAGAATTGCTTCACCACCATTAAAATATCCCTGTTTTTATGGCATTGATATACAGACTAGGGACGAACTAATTGCGGCAAACTATTCAATTGAAGAGATCAAAGAGCAGATTGGCGCAGATTCGCTTGCTTTTTTGAGTGAAGCAGGGCTGATTGATGGGATTCAATTAAATTATGATGCTCCTTATTCTGGGTTGTGTATGGCTTACTTTAATGGAGACTACCCAACGCCTTTGTATGATTATGAAGAACAATATCAAGCATCCTTGAAAAAAGAAACTAGGAGGAATTGACATGGAAAATGCCTATTCAAAAGCTGGCGTAAATGTTGAGGCGGGATACGAAGTAGTAGAACGAATTCAAAAGCATAGCCAAAAAACGCAACGGACGGGAACGTTGGGCATGCTTGGTGGTTTTGGCGGTTGTTTTGATTTAAGTAGTTACAAGCTTAAAGAACCAGTTTTGGTATCAGGAACAGATGGCGTAGGTACAAAGTTACTCTTAGCAATTGAAGAACAGCAACACGAGACAATCGGAATTGATTGTGTAGCAATGTGTGTCAATGATGTCGTCGCACAAGGAGCCGAACCGTTATATTTTTTAGATTATTTAGCGTTAGGAACCGTTAATCCAGCTAAAGTTGAAGCAATTGTTGCGGGTGTTGCGGCTGGCTGTTGTGAGGCAAATGCAGCCTTAATTGGGGGCGAAACAGCTGAAATGCCTGATATGTATGAAGCAGATGTTTATGACGTGGCTGGTTTTGCCGTGGGTATTGCTGAGAAAAGTCAACTCTTGGCACCAAGTAATGTAAAAGAAGGCGATTTCTTGATTGGTCTTCCTTCAAGTGGTCTTCATTCTAATGGTTACTCTTTAGTAAGAGATGTTTTTTTTAAGAAACATTCGTTTAAAACAACGGACGAGTTTCCAGAATTGGCCCCCAAAACGTTAGGGGAAGAATTATTAACAC
Source organism: Enterococcus sp. DIV1444a (assembly GCF_051712125.1). Classification (NCBI taxonomy): domain Bacteria; kingdom Bacillati; phylum Bacillota; class Bacilli; order Lactobacillales; family Enterococcaceae; genus Enterococcus; species Enterococcus sp. DIV1444a. The sequence goes on along the minus strand of NZ_JBIOOG010000001.1, from coordinate 1,668,804 downwards.
CAACAAAAATTTATGTGAAGGAATTATTGCCATTGTTAAAAGCAGGACTCGTGCATGGGGCTGCGCATATTACTGGCGGCGGATTTTTAGAAAATCTACCAAGAATGTTTTCTTCCTCATTAGCTGCAGAGATTCAATTAAATAGTTGGCCAGTGCTACCAATTTTTAAATTGATTCAAAAATACGGTGAAATTCCACCTGAAGAAATGTATGAAATTTTCAATATGGGTCTAGGGATGATTTTAGCGGTAAGTCCAGAGCATGTCGAAAAAGTTCAGGAGCTTTTGCCAGAAGCTTTTGAAATTGGTCGTTTGGTACCTAGGGAAACGAAAGCCGTTATTTTTAAGGAAGCCTTATGAAGATAGCTGTTTTTGCCTCTGGCAATGGTAGCAATTTTGAGGCGATTGCTACAGCTTTTTCCCAGAAAAAAATCGCAGGGCAGTTGAGCTTAGTCTTTTGTGACCAGCCTGAAGCATACGTATTGACACGCGCCCAAAAACGCAAGCTTCCCGTTGTTTGCTTTTCACCATCTGATTTTCCATCTCGTGCGCAGTATGAGGAACAAGTATTGAAACATTTAAAAGAGCATCAGATCGATTTAATCGTGTTAGCTGGTTATTTGAGAATTATCGGCAAGACTTTACTGGAGGCTTATCCAAAGAGAATCGTGAATATTCATCCTTCTCTGTTACCTAGTTTTCCAGGTCTTCACGGAATTGAAGAGGCATTTCATTATGGAGTGAAAATAACAGGAATCACTATCCATTATGTTGACTCTGGGGTTGATACAGGACCGATTATTTTCCAAACAACAACCAAGATTGACACCGAAGACACATTGGACACATTAACAGAGAAAATTCATGCTCTTGAGCACGAATGGTACCCAAAAATAATTTCACAAATTGTAAAGGAGATAATGAAATGACCAAAAGAGCATTGATTAGCGTTTCAGATAAAACAGGAGTGACAACATTTGCAGCAGGCTTAGTTGCAAATGGCTTTGAAATTATCTCCACTGGGGGAACAAGGACTGTCTTAGAAGAAGCGGGGGTACCGACACTTGCTATTGACGACATCACTGGCTTTCCAGAAATGTTAGATGGCCGTGTCAAAACGTTACATCCGAACATCCATGGTGGACTTTTGGCGAAAAGGGGAAACCAAGCGCATCAAAAAGCACTGACTGAACAAGGCATTCACTTTATTGACCTTGTAGTAGTGAATCTTTATCCATTTAAAGAAACAATTTTAAAACCAGCGATCTCTGAAGCAGAAGCGATTGAAATGATTGATATTGGCGGTCCTAGCATGTTACGTTCGGCGGCAAAAAATTATCAAGACGTAACAGCAGTGGTTGATCCTAGTGATTATGAACAGGTATTAAGTGAAATTAGCAGCGCTGGAACTAGCCAGTTAGCCACTAGAAAAAGATTAGCAGCAAAAGTCTTTCGTCATACCGCTGCTTATGACGCGCTTATCGCTGACTATTTAACGACGCAAGTGGGTGAAACTGAACCAGAGAAACAGACGCTCACTTATGAACGCAAGCAAACATTACGCTATGGCGAAAATAGCCATCAACAGGCCACCTTTTATCAATCCGTTGTACCCGTATCATTATCCATTGCTTCTGCTCGACAACTTCATGGCAAAGAACTTTCATATAACAATATTCGAGATGCTGATGCAGCGCTCCGGATTGCTAGCGAGTTTACAGAACCTACGGTCGTCGCTGTTAAACATATGAACCCATGTGGGATTGGAACAGGAAAAACGATTTTGGCGGCCTATCGTCAGGCATTTGAAGCAGACCCAGTTTCAATTTTTGGTGGTATCGTTGTTTTGAATCGTCCGGTGGACCAAGCCACTGCGGCTGAAATGCATCAAATTTTCTTAGAGATAATTATTGCGCCTAGTTTTGAGGCAGAAGCACTGGCACTGTTGTCTCAGAAAAAGAATCTTCGTTTGTTAACGTTAGATTTTCATGCTCAAGAAAAAAAAGCGGCGGAATTAGTTTCTGTTATGGGTGGGTTATTAATTCAAGAGCAAGATACAGTTGCTGAAAATGAACAAGCATGGCAAGTTGTTACAGAGCGACAACCCACACCAGCCGAAAGAGACGCATTGAACTTTGCTTGGAAAGCAGTCAAGCACGTAAAATCAAACGCTATTGTTTTAGCCAATGAAAGCCAAACTGTGGGAATTGGCGCTGGTCAAATGAATCGAATTGGTTCAGTAAAAATTGCAGTTGATCAAGCCCAAGCAGCTGGAAAATTACAGGGCGCCGTCTTAGCAAGTGATGCCTTTTTCCCCATGGCGGATAGCGTGGAATATGCTGCACAACATGGTATTCAAGCAATTATTCAGCCAGGCGGGAGCATTAAAGACCAAGCATCCATCGATCTAGCCAATCATTATGGCATTGCGATGATTTTTACTGGGACTCGTCATTTCAAACATTAATATTTAAAGGAGAAACCGATGAACATATTAGTGATTGGGCGTGGTGGACGTGAACACGCAATCGCCAAAAAATTACAGCAAGAAGACAAAGTCAAGACTGTTTATTGTGCACCAGGTAACCCTGGTATGAATGGTGATAATATTCGGACTGTACCTATCAATGAAGAGCAGCAAACGGAATTAATTCAATTTGCGAAGGATAATCAGATTGATTGGACATTCGTCGGCCCGGAAACGCCATTAATTGAAGGGATTGTAGATGCCTTTCAAGAAGCGGGATTACTGATTTTTGGGCCGACAAAAGCAGCTGCAATAATTGAAGGTTCAAAAAGTTTTGCGAAAGATTTTATGCGTAAATACCAGATTCCGACGGCGGATTATCGGGTCTTTCAATGTTTGGCACCTGCCTTAGAATATATTGAACAGCAAGAAGTACCAATTGTTATTAAAGCAGATGGTTTGGCAGCTGGAAAAGGAGTAGTGGTTGCTGAAACAAAAGCAGCCGCAAAACGAACGCTAGTTGCGATGATGGAGGACCAACAATTTGGAGCAAGCGGTCAAACGGTCGTAATCGAAGAGTTTTTGCAAGGAGAAGAATTTTCCTTAATGGCCTTTGTTTCTAATGAGAAGGTATATCCTATGGTGGTTGCTCAAGATCATAAGCGGATTTTCGATGGGGATATTGGGCCGAATACAGGGGGAATGGGCGCTTACACACCAGTGCCTCAGATCCCAGAAGAAGCGGTTCAGCAAGCCATTAGCCAAGTCCTGAAACCGACTGCTAAAGGAATGGTGAATGAAAAACGTCCGTTTCAAGGGATTTTATATGCTGGTCTAATCCAAACAGCAACTGGCCCCAAGGTTATTGAATTTAATGCTCGATTTGGGGATCCAGAAACACAAGTTGTGTTGGCCCGCTTAGAGAGTCCCCTTTCAGAAATAATTTCTTCATTGTTGACGAAAGAGCAACCAACGATTGAATGGAATGAGTTAGCGAGTATTGGTGTTGTTGTAGCAGCAGAAGGTTATCCTAATCAATACAAGACAAGCCTGCCATTGCCAAAAATGTCTGGTGAAACCATCTATTATGCAGGAGTAGCCCGTTTAGAGCAGTCTCTGGTTTCGGCTGGCGGACGAATCTTTTTAGTAGAAGCGACTGCTTCGACTCTTGCAGAAGCGCGTAAAAAAGTTTATCAGACATTGGATAATTACTCATTTCCTGGAATGTATTTTCGAAAAGATATAGGCCTGAAAGGCTTGGTTTAACATTTTTAAACAGGCAAGGACATTTAATCGAATGTTTCCTTGTCTTTTTTTTATTGCAAATTCAAATAGGGAGGCATAAACTGATAGTATATTTATCATTAAACTAGAGGAGAAAGCTAAGATAATGAGAGAGAAGCAGATTGAAAAAATTAGTCAGGGGTTGTTTATTGTTACAAGTGTCTTGGCAGTCAGTTTACTGTTATTAAGTGCGGTGGTTTATCCTGATTTACCAGCTCATGTGCCCATTCATGTGAATTTTTGGGGCGAGGGTAATTCGTTTGGCCCAAGATCTAGTATATTTATGTGGCCAGTAGTCCTGTTTGGCTTAAGCATTTATCAACGAAGTTATCAATCAGCACAACCATACGGTAGATGGCTAAAGGTGTTTTTAATCATTGTTAATCTTGGCGCTTTGTTTAGTATTCTGCGTCTATTTATTAATTTGTTGGTTTGAAGGGATCGAAAGGTGAGAAAATGAGAAAGTTAATTTTGGTTTTTGTGGGATGTGTCATGGTCTTTTTTTTATGGCCGAATCAAGCGGCGGCTGTAGCTGGTGGCTATGGCGGTGGTCGTGTAGAAAGTCCTAGCGGTGGCAATCCCTCGAATGGTTTTTCGTCAGGCGGTAATGGATCAAGGAGTTATGTTCATCATCATGAGACCGGGTCCAGCAACACAACGCCGCTGGAAGGCTTAATTTCAACAGCGTTTTTTGTCCTTTTTGGGGGCGCGGTGATTTGGCAAAGACGTCGTAGAAATCAACCAGTCGATGAAGGTGCTTTTCAAGAAATGTGGGCGGCCTTACCCGGAACATCAAAAGAAAAAAAGGCATTCTTAAAAGAAATACAACAAACGTTTTTAGAAATACAGCAAGCGTGGGATCAAGAAAACTTGTCTGCAGTCAAAGATAACTATACAGAAAAACTTTATCAAAAACATCTTGCAGTATTACAAGCAAATCAACAAGCGGGCATCAGAAATCATGTGAAAAAAGTGAAAGTAGCGCCAGCTTCGAATTATCATCATATTAGTGAAACCAGTTTTTCACTGATGATTCATTTTTCTTGTATTGACTACGAGGAAGATGCTCAAAGCGGTCGTGTTTTATCGGGATACAAGCATCAAAAACAATACTTTTCACAACTTTGGTATTTTGATTACAATCCTTCTCTTGGGAAATGGCAAGCAGACTTCATTCAACCTAAAGGATAGCGCTAAAAAGCGCTTGGGGTTTAAACCCCAAGCGCTTTTTTATTCTTCGATGCGTTTTACAAGCTGTATTTTTTTATTTAACACGTAAATCAGGATACCGCCGACTGTCATTGAAAGAAGTTCACCAAGGCCAACGGTTAACCAAGTGTACCAAAAAGGCAACTGGTAAAAGAACGTTAAGGGTCCGGCGACAGTGAACATGGACAAAGCAAAAATAATGGCCGTCAGCATCAGTTTAATCAACAAATTTTGCTGATTTTTTGTCGCCAAATAGGCAATCCATAAGACTGCGCACGTGCCAGTGCTTCCGATGACTATATCGATGATACCAAGAGGCGAAGCGGTGTTGGCAATCGCAACACCTAACGTAATGGACCAGATATATCGCTTGTTAAAAACGCCTAAATAATTAAATAATTCGGCAAGACGAAGCTGTATCGGACCAAAACTAAGCGGAGCGAGAAGTACAGTGACAACGACATACAAAGCGGTAACCAGCGCCATTTTAGCCAAAGCCGTAGCTGACCACGTACTGGTTTGTGGATTTGATGAATGATTCATTTAAGATTCTCCTTTATAAAACAACGACGTGTTTTAGTGATAACCATAACCAAAGGAAGGGCAGTAAAGCCAACTGAAGTGTTATGGTGTGAGTTGCCTCACTGTGTTACATGTTACTGAAGAACAGACAATCTGTAAAGTCTTTTTATTTCATGGTCCAACCACCATCAATGGTCATAACTGTGCCGTGGATATAATCAGCGCCATCACTAGCTAGAAATAATGAAAGTTTTGCTACTTCTTGTGGTTGTGCCCAACGGCCCGCAGGTGTTTCACTTGCTACCCAAGTAGCCATTTCACCTTCTCCTGCAAAATCAGCTGCGTTCATGGGTGTTTGGATGGCACCTGGCGCAATCGCATTTGCTCGGATGCCTAATTTGGCATAATCGTAGGAAAGTTGTTTTGTATACCCGATGATTGCGTGTTTGGAGGCAGTGTACGCTGCGCCGCCGCCCCCAGCTACTAAGCCAGCGATAGATGCCATATTAACGATTACTCCTTTTTTTTGTTGGAGGAAATAAGGTAATAGAGCATTGGTCACTAAAAAAACACTTTTTAAATTGGTTGCTAAAATTTGATCCCATAAAGCTTCCGAAGTTTCTAGAGAAGGACGATAATCATCTAAAATACCTGCCGTATTTAATAAAATATCAATTTGGCCGTTGTTTTTCACAATTTGTTTCATCGTGGCTTGCACAAATGCGGGAGAAGACACATCACCGACAAAATAAGTAAATGGCTTAGTAGAATCTGGATTAACCAGTGCGGCTGTCTGCTTTAACCCCGTTTCGTCTAGGTCGATGCCAATAACTTCAGCACCTTGCTCAGCAAAGGCAATTGCTTGTGCTTGGCCAATCCCTGAAGCTGCACCGGTTACAAGCACCCGTTTTGTTTCAAATTCTTTTGGCATAAGAAAAACTCCTTTAAACATTTATAAAATTAAGGTCTGGAAGAACGAGCAATCGCCGTAATCTGCCAGACCTTATGTGTGTAGTTATGCTTCAACAATCACCCAATCTTCTGCTAAGACATCACAAGGTGTTGGTGAAAACATGCTGTAGCCTTCATCAGAAGTTTTGATTAAAAAATACGGGGTAACTTGTAAAAATTCACCTTCGGAGGTGCCAATTTCATCACGTAATTCAATAAAAAGTTCAAAACCGCTCCAGCCTTTACGTACGGCTTTTTTTCCTGCTTTAATCTGTGGCAATACTTCTTCAAATGTCATTTGATTGTGCTCCTTTTTCGTTAAATGGTAGTTCGTGATAGCTTGTTGCGCCTTTTTCAATTGTCAACTGACCGTTAAGTAGATCCGTCATTTCAGCTATAAATGTTTCTGTTGCTTGTTCATCTACTAAACAAATTAACTGAATAGACTCTGTGTAAATAGTTTCTTTAAGCGTGTAGGGACTATGTTCTAAAAAGGCTTGGGCTTTTCCCAATAAAGGATAGGCGATCGTAATCAATAGTTCTTGTTGCAATTTGCCAATGACTAAACCAATTTCATCTAAAGTGTGGGAAAGAGCATGACTATATGCTCGGATTAAACCACCAGCGCCTAATTTTATTCCGCCAAAATAACGAGTGACAACAGCCACTACGTTGATTAACTCTTTTTTCTTTAAGACTTCCAGCATTGGAACACCAGCAGTGCCACTAGGTTCGCCGTCATCGCTGCTCCGCTGAATGTCATTGTTTTCGCCGATCACAAAGGCACTACAATTATGATTGGCTTTCCAATGCTCTTTTTTTATTGCAGCGATAAAGGCTTTTGCTTCTTCTTCTGATGTTACGCGCTTTACAGAACAGATAAACCGCGATTTCTTGATTTCAATCTCGCTGAAACCATCTTGTTTGACTGTAATATAGCTTTCTAACATATGGGCATCCTTTTCTCTCGTAATAAAGTCAGTATAAAAAAGAATCAACTGAATAGCAACTTTTTATCTCATCTTTTTTGTGAGATTTTTGGAAAAAAACGTTATAATAAGGTATGATAGAGAAAAGGGAGGCGCTGGAAAATGGTACATACACGACAGAAAAAATATGATACAATTACTCATTATTTGAAAACGAATGGCGGTTCCCAAGTTACCTTGACCTTTACCCAGTTTGATGAATTGTTATTCCCTCATTCTGGTTTACCGAAAACTGCTAAGACAGATGTCGATTGGTGGGCGAACGATTATAAGCATCCAGAAAAGGGCGCTTATGGTTGGTTGAATGCGAGTTACCAAGTAGTTCAAGTGAATTTGGAAAAAGAATATGTGGTATTTAATAAATTGCTGAAGTCAGCATGGTACGTTTAAATCAAGATTGTATCCGCTTTAAAAAACAAGAATGATTGACAAAAATTAACTTTACACTATAATATTTTTAATAGACAATGTTGAAAATTGAAAAAGGCAATGGTAAAAGGGGCTGTTAAAATGTCAAAAAAAACAATTATGTTAGTTTGCTCCGCAGGAATGAGTACTAGTTTGCTTGTTACAAAAATGCAAAAAGCAGCATTTAATCAAGGGTTAGATGCCCATATATTTGCGGCTTCTGCATCGGAAGCAGAAACGAATTTAGAAAATAATCCAGTCGATGTGTTATTGTTAGGTCCACAAGTTCGTTATATGAAGAGTGATTTTGAAAAGCGTCTATCACCAAAAGGTATCCCAACAGATGTCATTAGCATGTCAGATTACGGCTTAATGAACGGGGAAAAAGTTTTGGAACAAGCCTTGGGTTTGTTAGCACAAGCAGATAAAAAAGAGTAAAAAGACAAGTTGTTTTTTCGAAGAATCTTCGAAAAAGCAACTTGTCTTTTTTATGACTTTAGTTAATTAGAATTGGGCTGAAGAATCCATTTTGGTTCATCAGTTCCATAAATTATAGAACCGAAATTAGCCCTGTGAGCTAGAGAAAGACAACTGGCTTTAATTTTTTACTTTAATCTGGATACTAAGAAAAAAACATACTTAACAATCTATTTTCTGAATATTGAACGCACTTTTCCGTAGTCTGAAAGTAGTCATTCAAAGAATGATTAACAATATTTTTATATACCAGTCATTATAGTATGATACAAGCAATTAACAGACTTATTCAGCAAATAAATGAGAGAGAATTCTGTTTTTGTTGTTTAAAAATAATGAGGTTATTTCATAAGGCATACTTTCTTCATACGAGATTTCCAAAGGTCTATCTTTATCAAAAGAAATAATTTGTGAGTCAGGCATTGCAAGTAATATAGGTGAATGAGAGACAATAATGAACTGAGATCCCTCATCAATTAGTTTTTTTATAGAGACCATTAAAGCTAGCTGGCGTTGAGGTGAGAGAGCCGCTTCAGGTTCATCTAATAGGTACAGACCATTCCCTCTAAACCGATGGTTCACCAGATTCAAAAAACTTTCGCCGTGTGATTGATGATGTAAGGATTTATCGCCGTATTCAGAAAAATCTAAGTCTATATTTTCTGCATATGTAGCAACATTGTAGAAACTTTCAGCTCTTAAAAAGAAACCATCCGTAGCACGCTTTACACTTTTCCCAACAGTTAAATAATTCTGTAAATCCAAGTGAGTATCGTTTGTAGAGAAATTAAAATTAATACTACCGCCTTCAGGATTAAATCCCCAATTGACTGCGATTGCTTCTAGTAAAGTGGATTTTCCAGTTCCATTTTCACCTGAAAAAAAAGTAATAGGTTTTTTTAAATTTAGTGAATTAAATTTATTCAGCCCTTCAATTTTTGAAAAAACAGAATCTTCTTCAAAAGCTTTGAGTTCTAGTCTTTTTAAAAAAATGTTTTCCATGATAAAACTTACTCCTTTCTAGTCTTTTCAAATTAAAGCTTAGAGTACTAGATATACTTTAACATTAATTTTTCTTTAAAGGTAGATAAATTTGTTTATCAAAAATCTGCATATAGGCAAGTCGAGAGTAGAAAAATGGTGTAAACAATAAAGCGTATCAAGAGTTCGTTTAGTAGGTCACAACTAGATAAGAATAGAAAGATAGCGGTTGGAGATTTCCTTTTTCGCAAAAAAGTTAGAGAAATGCGTATTTTATAAATGAGGTGGTTAACATGGAAGATTTACATGGTCGTAAAATAATTCTTGAAGAAACAGAACGTTCAATACAGACAAAACTGGTTTATTTACCAACCATGTTAGAGCGTTCACCCCTAACCATTCAATGTCAGCGGTGCGGGGAAGTCGTATCCAAAAAAGAAAATAGACTGGCGACAAATGTTTACTACTGTCATGCTTGCATTCAATTAGGACGTGTGACTTCTTGTCAAAAATTTTGTCATTTACCAGAAAGGCCCAATAGCCCAAGAACTGTCTTTTTTGAGTGGTCTGGACAATTAACAAAGGGACAACAAGCAATCTCAGTTGAACTTTGTGAGACAGCAAAAGTAAGAGAGAATCGGTTAGTGTGGGCAGTTACGGGTGCAGGCAAGACGGAAATGTTATTTGCTGTTTTGCACCAAACCTTACAAGAAGGGGGACGGATTGCGTTGGCTTCGCCGCGTGTCGATGTTTGCTTAGAACTGTATCCCAGAATCCAAGCGGTTTTTCCTCATGAAGCGATTGCTTTACTTCATGGAAACAGTCAAGAAGCGTATCGTTATACGAAATTAGTGATTTGCACCACACATCAATTATTGAAATTTCATCAGGCATTTGATTTACTCATCGTTGATGAAGTAGACTCTTTTCCTTTTGTTAATAACGAGCATCTTTATTATGGGGTGCGTAACGCACGAAAAAAAAGAAGTAGTTTGGTGTACTTAACAGCAACCCCTACGAAAGAATTGCGGAAGCTTTTACAGCAAAAAAAATTAGCAGCCAGTATTTTGCCAGCAAGATATCATCGTAGGCCATTACCTGTGCCACGTCGATTTTGGGTTCAGTCGTGGCAACGTATTTCTACCAAAAATATTAAACTCATTGCACATCATGTGAGACGTTTATTGGCGCGTAATTCAGTTTTACTATTTTGCCCAAGCATTTCATTAATTCACCAATTACATGCATTAATAGCTAAGCGATTTTCCGACAAAGAAGTTGTTGCCGTTTATGGTAGTGATGAGCTTCGCCTGGAAAAAGTTCAAGCAATGCGTCAGCAGAAAACGGATATTTTGATCACTACAACCATTTTAGAACGTGGTGTGACTTTTGATGCAGTCTCAGTTATTGTTTATGGTGCCAATCATCGTGTCTTCACTTCTTCGACACTTGTCCAAATCGCGGGTCGAGTCGATCGAAGGCAAGAATTCAATTACGGTGAAGTTTTATTTTTACATGATGGAGAAACAAGAGATATGAAAGAGGCGATTCGGCAAATCAAGCAAATGAATCGCTTGGCTAGCAAACGAGGGATGTTAGATGGATTGTAAAAATTGCGCAGAGCCCATTCGTTTGGAGATAACATTAAAAATGCTCTTACGTTTTAAAACATGGGCGAGTCCTTCACTTTGCCAGCAATGCCAAGCAAAGTTCCAGAAACTGCCAATGACAGGCACTTGTTTTGGCTGCAGTCGAGTCAGCCGAGAGCATTATTGTTTTGATTGTCAAAGGTGGCAGCTACTTTATCCAGAGTATTCTTTTCATAATGCAGCGTTGTTTCATTATGATGAAGAAATGCAAGAGTGGATGGAACGCTATAAATTTCAAGGAGACTATCGCTTAAGAACGTGTTTTAATGAGGAAATAAATTTTTACTTTCAGCAACATTCTGCGGACTATATTATTCCGGTGCCCTTATCCGAAAAAAGAATGCAAGAACGAGGCTTTAATCAAGTAATTGGCTTGCTAGAAGCGGCTGATGTTCTATACACACCTTTTTTAATCAGAAAAGAGGAAAATATTCCGCAATCTAAGAAAACCAGAAAGGAAAGGATGCGGTTGCAACAACCATTCGCGATCCAAAAAGAAAATCAAGAAAAATTAAAAAATTGTTCTGTTATTTTGGTGGATGACATCTATACCACTGGACGAACTCTTTTTCACGCAGCTGCTGTTATCAATAACTGTTATCCTAAAAGTTTGAATACGTTTACTCTCGCGCGGTAAAAAGAAAAGAATTCATAAAATTGATGACTATTTTGTTGGCAAAACCCAGATTATTCGATATAATGAAATTAAGAAGAAGGGAATTAAAGAGTGGTCCTTTAATCTTTTCTTTACTGGTAGATGAAAGGGGTAATTGTTATGTTTAGATATAATGTACGTGGAGAAAATATCGAGGTAACCGAAGCGATTCGAGACTATGTTGAGAAAAAAGTCGGTAAATTAGAAAGATATTTCAGCGATTCACCTGAAGCAACGGTTCACGTGAATTTGAAAGTGTACACTGAAAAAACAGCCAAAGTCGAGGTTACTATTCCTCTTCCTTATCTAGTTTTACGAGCTGAAGAAACGTCACCTGATTTATACGCAAGTATTGATTTGGTTGTCGATAAATTAGAACGACAAATTCGTAAATTTAAAACAAAAATCAACAGAAAATCTCGTGAAACAGGACGTAACAATACAAAAGCCGCTGTCTTCTTAGTTGGTGAAGAAACAGAAGAAACACCTTCAGAATTAGACATCGTTCGTACAAAACGTCTATCATTAAAACCGATGGACAGTGAAGAAGCTGTTTTACAAATGAACATGTTAGGACACAACTTCTTCATTTTTGAAGATGCTGAAACAAATGGAACAAGCATTGTTTACCGTCGTAAAGATGGCAAATATGGCTTGATTGAAACAGACTAAAGCTTAAAATAAGAGCTGAAATGCCTTTGTGCATTTCAGCTCTTTAAACATCTTTAAAGTACGCAAGAAAGAAAAAATAAAGAAATACATAAAATAACTTTAAAAGTACCTCTTTTAAAGGAAAATGTCTGCAAAATAGAGAGAAATGGTTTTCTTTCTCGTCAAGTAATGATAAAATAAAACGGATAGATTGTGCTTCTTGTACAAAAAGGATACAAAAATAAAAAGAGGTAATTGAAAGGAACACAGATACCAATGGCAAATTTTTTGAAAAAAATGATTGAAAACGATAAAAAAGAATTAAGACGATTAGAAAAAATCGCCGATAAAATTGATGCACACGCAAGTGCAATGGAACAACTAAGCGATGAACAATTACGTGAAAAAACAGATGAATTTAAAGCCCGTTATCAAAAAGGGGAAACCTTAGACGAACTCTTACCAGAAGCGTTTGCGGTTGTTCGTGAAGCCGCTAAACGAGTACTAGGTTTATTCCCGTACCGTGTCCAATTAATGGGTGGGATTGTGCTTCATGACGGGAACATTCCTGAAATGAGAACAGGTGAAGGGAAAACCTTGACTGCCACAATGCCTGTATACTTGAATGCACTATCTGGCGAAGGAGTACACGTTGTTACAGTTAATGAATACTTAGCAACCCGTGACTCTAACGAAATGGGAGAATTATATAATTTCTTAGGTTTAAGCGTTGGCTTAAACATTAACTCTAAATCTTCTGATGAAAAACGTGAAGCATATAACTGTGATATTACTTATAGTACAAATAACGAATTAGGATTTGACTATTTACGTGATAACATGGTAGTTTATCGCAGCCAAATGGTTCAACGTCCATTAAACTATGCAATTGTCGATGAAGTGGATTCAATCTTAATTGATGAAGCAAGAACCCCATTAATTATTTCTGGACAAGCTGAAAAATCGACAGCACTCTATACACGTGCGGATAATTTTGTCAAACGCTTAAAAGAAGACGAAGATTACAAAATTGATATTCAGTCTAAAACAATTGGTTTAACAGAAGCTGGTATTGAAAAAGCTGAACAGACTTTCGGATTGGATAACCTTTACGATATTGAAAATACAGCATTAACGCACCATTTAGATCAAGCGTTACGGGCAAACTATATCATGTTATTAGACATTGATTACGTGGTTCAAGACAATAAAGTTTTAATTGTTGACCAATTTACTGGTCGTATCATGGATGGTCGTCGTTATTCTGATGGCTTGCATCAAGCGATTGAAGCAAAAGAAGGCGTCGAAATTGAAGATGAAACAAAAACAATGGCGACGATTACTTTCCAAAACTACTTCCGGATGTACAAAAAACTAGCCGGGATGACTGGTACTGCTAAAACAGAAGAAGAAGAATTCCGTGAAATTTACAATATTCAAGTCATTCAAATTCCAACCAATCGTCCGATTATCCGTGACGATCGTCCAGATTTACTTTATCCAACCTTGGAAAGTAAATTTAATGCAGTGGTGGAAGATATTAAAGAACGCTACCACAAAGGACAACCAGTGTTGGTGGGGACTGTTGCGGTAGAAACATCAGAATTACTTTCTGATAAATTAAACGCAGCTAAAATTCCTCATGAAGTATTAAATGCGAAAAATCACTTTAAAGAAGCCGAAATCATTATGAATGCTGGTCAAAAAGGTGCAGTCACAATTGCAACAAATATGGCTGGTCGTGGAACGGATATTAAACTTGGTTTAGGTGTGCTTGAACTAGGTGGTCTAGCGGTTATCGGAACAGAACGTCATGAGTCACGTCGTATTGATAATCAGTTGCGTGGACGTGCAGGACGTCAAGGAGATCCAGGGGTTTCACAATTTTATTTATCTTTAGAAGATGACTTAATGAAACGCTTTGGCTCAGAACGTATTAAAACATTCTTAGAGCGAATGAATGTGCAAGAAGAAGATGCGGTTATTCAAAGCAAAATGTTTACTCGCCAAGTAGAATCTGCTCAAAAACGTGTGGAAGGAAATAACTATGACACACGTAAAAATGTCTTACAATACGATGATGTGATGCGCGAGCAACGTGAAGTTATTTATGCGCAACGACAAGAAGTAATTATGGAAGAAAATGACTTGTCTGATGTATTAATGGGCATGGTAAAACGGACGATTGGCCGAGTGGTGGATAGCCATACACAATTAGAAAAAGAAGAATGGAATTTAGATGGGATTGTCGATTTTGCAGCCTCAACACTTGTCCATGAAGATACGATTTCTAAAAAAGACTTAGAAAATAAATCAGCTGAAGAAATCAAAGACTATTTAGTGGCACGTGCGCAAGAAGTATTTGAAGAAAAATCTCAACAATTGAATGGTCAAGAACAATTGCTAGAATTTGAAAAAGTTGTCATCTTGCGTGTCGTCGATACTAAATGGACAGATCACATTGATGCAATGGATCAATTACGCCAATCTGTCGGCTTACGTGCGTACGGTCAAAACAACCCATTAGTAGAATATCAAACAGAAGGTTATTCTATGTATAACAATATGGTGGGTTCAATCGAATATGAAGTAACACGTTTATTCATGAAATCGGAAATTCGCCAAAATGTCCAACGTGAGCAAGTAGCTCAAGGACAAGCGGAACATCCAGAAACAGAACAAGATGCAGCTGCACAAAGCAACACAAGTGCGAAGCGTCAACCTGTGCGTGTAGATAAAAAAGTGGGTCGTAATGATTTATGCCCATGCGGAAGTGGCAAAAAATTCAAAAATTGTCATGGAAGAAACGCTTAATTAAAGAAAAAACGCAGGGTGGGGCAATTTGTCCCGCCTTTGCTCTTTTTACAATAAAGAGAAAGAAGGAATCATTTTGGAAAATCCAGAAATTCGTACATTATTAGACGAAATGACACAAAAAATTACTAGCTTCAGGAGGTCTCTTTGACTTAGACCAGTTAGAAGAAGACATTGCCGAGGCGGAAAATCGGATGGGAGAACCTGGTTTTTGGGACAACACAGAAACAGCTCAAAAGCTAATTAACGAAACCAATAGTTTGAAAGAAAAATATCAACAATTTCATCAGCTCTCTGAGGAACTTGACGAATTAACGGTAATGTTTGAATTACAACAAGAAGAATATGATGCAGAGATTCAAGAAGAATTGGAAGAAAGAATTCATCTCTTGCAAGAACGTTTAACAACGTATGAGCTATCCTTACTACTAAATGAGCCATATGATCATAATAACGCGCTCATTGAATTACATCCTGGTGCTGGTGGTACTGAATCACAAGACTGGGGAAGTATGCTTTTACGAATGTACACACGTTGGGCAGAAAGTCACGGCTTTCAAGTTGAAACGTTGGATTACCAAGCTGGAGATGAAGCCGGGATCAAAAGTGTCACCTTATTAATCAAAGGTTACAATGCTTATGGTTACCTTAAATCTGAAAAAGGTGTCCATCGTCTTGTGCGGATTTCGCCTTTTGATTCCGCTAAACGCCGTCATACTTCGTTTTGTTCAGTTGATGTAATGCCTGAACTAGACGATACAATAGAAATTGCGATTAATCCAGATGACTTAAAAATTGATACCTATCGAGCAAGTGGTGCCGGTGGTCAGCATATTAATAAAACAGAATCGGCTGTTCGAATCACACATATTCCAACAGGCACCGTTGTCGCAAGCCAAGCACAACGTTCTCAATTAAAAAACCGTGAGCAAGCAATGAGTATGTTAAAAGCCAAATTATATCAATTGGAAATGGAAAAGAAAGCCCAAGAAGCAGCAAGTTTACGTGGTGAACAAATGGAAATTGGCTGGGGCTCACAAATCCGTTCTTACGTGTTCCATCCGTATTCAATGGTCAAAGACCATCGGACAAATTACGAAACTGGCAATGTACAAGCTGTGATGGATGGAGACCTTGATGGTTTCATTGATGCCTACTTAAAACAGCGCTTAAGTTAAGCTCTTCATTAAATTGAAATAAAAATGTAACTTAATGCAAGAAGTTTGCAATATTGACATGTTATAATGAGTAGGATTGAAGAAAAAAGAGATGGAGAGAACGCCATGATTGAAATGAAAGATGTAATGAAGAAATATTCGAATGGTACAACAGCGATTCGGAATATTTCAGTAGAGATTGACCAAGGCGAGTTCGTCTATGTGGTTGGTCCCTCAGGTGCAGGGAAATCAACCTTTATTAGATTAATGTATCGTGAAGAAAAAGCAACAAAGGGCAATTTGACGGTTGCAGGTCATGATTTAATGAAAATAAAAAATAAAGAAGTTCCTTATTTACGTCGTGAAATCGGCATCGTTTTCCAAGACTATAAACTATTACCAAAGAAAACTGTGTATGAGAATGTGGCTTATGCGATGCAAGTTATTGGACGACGTCCTCGCGAAATCAAGAAACGCGTGATGGAAGTTTTAGATTTAGTCGGTCTAAAACATAAGGTACGTGTTTTTCCAAGCGAACTTTCTGGTGGGGAACAACAACGGGTGTCCATTGCACGAGCCATTGTAAATACACCAAAAGTTTTAATTGCCGATGAACCAACTGGAAACTTAGATCCAGAGAATTCATGGGAAATCATGAAATTGTTGGACCGGATTAACGCACAAGGAACAACAGTCGTGATGGCAACGCATAATAGTACAATTGTAAATACGATTCGTCACCGTGTTATTGCCATTGAAAATGGTCGCATTATCCGTGACCAAGTGGAAGGAGAATACGGCTACGATGATTAGAACATTCTTTTCTCATTTATTTGAAAGTATCAAAAGTTTAAAACGGAACGGTTGGATGACTGTTGCCTCAGCAAGTGCGGTTACAATTACATTAGTTTTAGTTGGTATTTTTATGGGCGTTATTTTTAATGCAACGAAACTTGCTGATGATGTCGAAAAAAACGTGACAGTGTCTGTTTTTGTCGATATTGGTACAAAACAAAATGAAATGAAAACATTAGAAAAACAACTTAAAGGATTAGACAATGTTGAAGATATTTCTTATTCAAACAAAGATCAACAATTGAAAAAAATCCAAGAACAAATGGGGGATGCCTGGAATCTTTTCGAAGGCGACAGTAACCCATTATACGATGTGTATTATGTCCGTGCGAAAACACCAGAAGACACGAAAGATATTGCGAAACAAGCAGCCAAATTCCCAAGTGTTTTTAAAGCTGATTACGGCGGTGTGAACTCAGACAAAATCTTTAAAATCGCTCAAACCGTTCGAACTTGGGGATTGGCAGCTGCTGCGTTACTTTTATTCGTTGCGGTGTTCTTAATTTCCAATACCATTCGGATTACGATTTTATCTCGTCAAAAAGAAATCCAAATTATGCGTCTTGTAGGAGCGAAAAACAGTTTCATTCGTTGGCCGTTCTTCTTAGAAGGGGCTTGGATTGGGTTGATTGGCGCAATCGTGCCAGTCATTATTATGACGTTAGGCTACCATCAAGTTTATAACATGTTCAACCCGCAGTTATTGCGTTCGAATTATTCATTAATTCGTCCAGAAGATTTTATTTGGAAAGTTAATCTATTAATGATTGCAACAGGAATGATTATTGGATCACTAGGTTCAGTTATTTCAATGCGTCGTTTCTTGAAGATATAAGATATAAAAGAAAAAGGCTTAATCCAATGGATTGAGCCTTTTTTTGACTTCTCGAGAAAAGCCACTATTTTTTTGAATAATTAACGAATTGATTGATAAGAAAAGTTGTTGCCAATCCTTTTCGCTAAGAGATTCATCTAAAATTTGGAATTTTTTCACGGAAGTAGGCAAGTCGAAAAAGGGATAATCTGAAATCACCAGGTCACAGTGTTTAAAGTTAGCAAATTCAAATTTTATTTTATCATTATTAAATGATTGTGTAATTTTAGAATGGATTTCTAAAATTACATTGAAATCTCGTGTATAATTAATCCCGATTAAAACGGGTGATGCTTCCGCAAATTTTAGATAGATGTGTGCGAAGAGCTCGACAATCCAAAAAATTTTTTCTGTATCTTGAAAATGACGAGAAAATTGTGTGTTTTGTTGTTTGTATTGATGGATAAAGTCTTGGATCTTTGCCTCTAACTCAGGATTATTAGACTGTGAAAAAGCATGTAAAGAAGTTGTTGGCTGATTAGAAACAAACAACTGAGTGTACATCAATAGTTTAAATAGCCAAAAGGTATAAAGTAATTGATTAGCATTATCCATTGTAATAGAAAAGCTAATGCAAAATTGAGTGAATAACTCAGTAACATAGTAATACTCGCTTACTTCACTTTTCTCTAAACAATAAAAGAGTTCAGTTACCGACTCAATGGTATCTAAATTTGCAATCGTCGTACGAGCCACAATATTAATAATAAAACGTTGCTCTTTACAAAGTGGTGTATCGGCTTGTGTAATATCAATTCCGTCATTGAGAAAGTAGGGAAGGTAAGGATAATTCCTGTAATCAATGTTAATATCCTCAATGCTAGAATAAGAAAAGCGATAGAGTGTGATTTTAATTAAAAAATTCAATTTTTCTTGAGAGGTTTTGTCTAATTGCTGTAAGATTTCTGGTCGAATAATTTTTTTTACAACAGATGGATAAAAAAAACTATTTCGTTTATTAATTAATGGTAAATTTAAAAAAATCGTCCAATAAAAATCTAAGAAAAAATAATGTAGTTGAAATTCCGTTCCTTGAATCACTCGTTCAGCAGAAGATGAAAAACTAATAGAAAGGCCATAAAGTTCTAATAACTGATTGAGATTGCGCATACGGGTATAAATATGTGAAGGGCTGTAGCTAGTAGCTTCACTAATCAAAGGAATAGAGGTATTGTCTTTGTGTAGAGAAGCTCTAAGTAAAATATAATCAGTAGAGTCTGTGCAGTATCGATTGAATAATAAATAATATTGTAAACCAAGATCAGGGGACTCTATCGAAATGTTTGTATTTCTTTTATAAATAATGAGCTGACTTTCTTTTATTTCACTAAAATCGGTTTGTAATTCTTGTAAACAAAGAGCAAGGTTTTTGGTGGAAATCTTAAAGTGTTCAGCTACTTCAATTGTAGTCACAGGTTGGTTTCGAATGATAAACAAAAAAATATCTAGTTTCTTAACAGATTTCTTCGGTAGAATATATGTTTTAATAGCATCATGTGTTTTTATAAAACTCACCTCAATTTTATCTTCAACCTGTTATTTTAATAAAAAAACGAAAAAAAAACCAGCAATAAACCTTACGTTCATTGAGGTAAGTACTAGGACAGAACAAAGTAAACATGTCTTCCTTTATCATAGTAAAATAAATTGTGTATATAGTTCAGTTGGGTTAACTGTGTACAACGCTTATTTTATAGAGGAGGAAAAGTGCATGAAAAAACTTATTCAAGTTTTAATGATTGCTTCTTTGGGAATTCAAACGCTAATGCCAACAATGGTCTATGCTGTTGAGACACCCGAGCAAGTAAGTACAACCAGTTCTTCATCTTTAGAAGAACAATCATCTTCAGTGGATAACACCAAGATTACTGAAGAACAGCAAAATCCAGAAGCTGGGTCAAGTAGCCAAGAATCAAGTGAAGTTATTCCCCAAAATACAGACACAGATTTAAAAGCAGAGAAACCAGCTACTGCCAATGATAAAAATGCTCCGCCATATGAGGAGAAAGTAGAAAATGAAAGGAAAGAACCGGTTCAACTGGATTATTCGATTCAAGGACCGAGTAAAAAAGTGTTAGCGGGAGAAACAGTGTATTTCAAAAACACTTTTCGCATTACAGGGCCCGAAACAATCGTCAAAGATGCACGCCTAGAAATCAGTTTAGAAGGTTTGAAAACAGAGATTGTTTTCTTCGATTCGTCACCAGAAGCATTAGCAAAATTAAGTATTGGTGGGGTCATTCCTAAATATGATGAGGATTCTAGACGTTTAATTTATTTATTTGAACGTATTACAGCTGGAAAGGCATATGAAACCTATATTCCAATTGGAACAAAAAACGGATTCATTAAAGAACACCGCGTAAAACTTGTTGGTAAGTTTTATATTGAAGGGCAAGAAGCCATTCACGAAGAATCTAACGGGGATATTATTGGGAATAATTCGATTGCTGTTAAAAAAACACATATATCCAAACCGCTTGTTGAAGGAGATGATATTCATTGGAAGATTGATATCACTGCTCCTAAAACAACAGGGATTCTGTATTTTCACCAAAATGGAACAATTAAAGTAACAGATAAATTACCAGCTAACTTAAACTATGTTTCATCTAAAGTAACTTATGATGGTCAGCAAATCACAGGAAGTTATGATATAAGTAGTCGAACAGTTACTTTTGAATTTCCAGCACCTAGTTATTTAGAACAAGAAGAAACTAAATCAAATGATAATTTATTAGAAAAGCTTTCCACAATTGAAATTGTGACGAATGTACCAGGTAAATTCAGTGGGACACGTGAATTCTCTAATGTGGCTAAACTTTCTGCAGTTGCTGCAACGGGTGATCCCTTAGATAAGGAATCTAATACACATACTGTCCCTGTAGTTGGAAGTGGCGGAACATCCAACAAACCTGCTGGATCTGGAGCTCCTATACATCGGCGAGCAACAGCTGCTAATACTTTGGCTAATGAGACAAAATATTTGGATGCAGAAGAACCATTAAATGTTTATCCAGGTGATAGTATTCGTTTTTCTAGTAATGTAAACTTTCATTCAGCAACAAGTGCAACACAAAGAATTGAATATATAAATAATATCTATAAACCAGACGGCAATAAATTAGAATTTAAAGACATAAGGATTGGGATGAGCCGTAGAAATAAAACAGATAATAATCGGGGACCATACGTGGCAGCTGAATTACGTATTCCAACATATGAATTTAGATTGACCGTCAATGGACAAGTCAGAAACTATGATGCTTTCCTCACTGATTTAATCAAAAACCAAGGTGTTTTAGATACAGAAGAATACGCTACTATTACTAGTGAAATGTTAGGTCTGACTCCTACAGATGTAATTACAGAAATTAAGTTCCAAGCTAAGAATTTAGAACCTATCACGTTGATTAATAGTTTCTATCATTTTAAAGTGAGAGAAACTGCAACGGGTGAAATAAAAAATAGAATGTATACTTCTTCGGCTGGAATTGATGGTAACAACAAACGTGTGACTAATAGTTACTCTTCAGAAGATCCAAAAGTATGGCATGGGCCAAGAATGTTGAACGTCGCAAATACATTTGGACAATCAGTATTAGTTGATAATTATATAGGATATAAAGAGATCGAACGTGGCGAAACAGTTAAAGCAGGCGAACAGTTCTTACGAGCAACCATTGTTACTGGAAAAAATCAACCTGCCTATGAAAACCCAGAATCCTATCTTTTATTACCTGTGGGTACAGTCTATGACTCGTCAAGAGAATTAATTTCACCAGAAGGACGCAAACTTTCTATCGAAGTTGTTTCTGATAATTACAATAATTCAGGACGTCAAATGCTCCGGTTAAATTGGGCAGGCAATGTTCAAGCTGGCAATAAAGTCATTGCTGACGTACCTGTAACTGTTTCAGATAAGTCACCAAATATCTTAGTGCCGAAAATTTTTACCTATGCTAAAAATAATAAGCTTAGCGTAACAGCTGGCGGTACAGGATCTACCCAATTAACTGACAATCAAGACTTGATGTCTGTAGATTATCCTGCAGATCATTCAAGAATTGAAAACAGTAATGAATACTATGTGAGAAACAAAAATAATTTAACCATTGAAAAAGCAATTAAAGCTTCTGATGATGCTGATTTCCAAATGTTTACAGGGGGCATGGTCAACCAAAAAGCACAATATCGTGTCAAAATCAGTAATGAAACAGGTAAAGATTTCCAAAATATTGCTGTGTTAGATGTTTTACCATCAATTGGCGATTTAGGAATTACGGATAATATTCAACGTGGTAGTCAATTTGAACCAATGTTAGCTGGTCCAATTAAAATTCCAGCGAGTTGGCAAGATGCGGTGACGGTTAGTTATAGTGAATCAAAAAATCCGAAACGTTCAAACATTCTTTATAACAAAGTGACACCAAACCATGGTTTAGCAGAGCCGAAAGATCCAGTTGATGCAGAAGATGCTTTCTGGGAAGAGAATCCTGCTGACTTTACTAAAATCCACAGTATCAGAATTGAATTAAAACCAGGGTATGAATTTGCAAATGGTCAAGATATTGATATTTATTATGATATTCAATTACCTAACCAAGAAACAGTCGAAAAATTAAATCTTGATTTTTCCCAAGAACCACAAAATAGAGCTGCTTGGAATTCAGCGGCAGTTGTAGCTGACGGCTTACCAGTTGTAGAGTCTTTAAAAGTTGGAGTTGCGTTAAATCCTTTACCAGGTAAATTAGAAGCAGAAAAATTTGTTTATAACCGTGAAGACGAAGACATTAATGGGAAAAGTATCAGCGTCGGTCAGACAGTCAAATACAAAATTGTTGCCAAAAATAGTGGTGCACCAAGCACAATTGTCAACGATGTAAAAGTACTAGATGAGATCCCAGAAGGGCTTATGTATAAGTCAGGAACACTGAAAGTCACTTATCCAGATGGACGAGTGGAACCATTAGAAGACAAGTATGTTCAAGGACAGTCATTGAAAACAGACTCTTTAGGTAGTTTATATGGTGGTCAGGAACTTTCGGTATCCTTTGAAGTGGAAGTAGCAAAAGGTGCTAAAGGAGATAAATCTAATATTGCAACGGTTGAAGGAACTACGCCACCGACAACCCCAGGTGAACCACATACACCAATTTCGGATGATGATAATAACAAAGTATCGATACCTGTTGTTTCAATTGAAAAATTTGTCGATGGTGTAAAAAGTAATCGAGCTTATGTTGGCGATACGATCACTTATTCTATACGAGTAAAACATGAAGAAGGTGGCGAATGGTACGGTCGTATTTTAGATACACTTTCAAAAGATGTTCTCTATGTACCAGGGTCAACAGAAATTTATTATAAAGGTACTACAAAAGTAGAGAAGTTAAGTGATGAATCTGTGTGGCAGGACAAACAATTTTCTTATAACGCACACTTAAATGAAGAGAATGATGAACTGTTCATCACATTTGAGGTTGAAATTTTAGACAGTGCCTTAGGGAAAAAAATTTTTAACAGCGCGATTTTAAAAGCACCAAGGGACGATTCAGATACTCCTGATGTAGTGACACCGCCTGTTACTACAGAAGTGTTGGAAACGCCAGGTAAATTAAAGGCAGAAAAAGGCGTCTACAAAGCGGATAAAGATATTAATGGTCAAAAAGTAAAAGTTGGCGATACGATTGAATATCGTATTTTGGTTACCAATACAGAAGACCCAACAACCATTGTGAATAACATTGTAGTAAAAGATTTGATTCCAGAAGGCTTACGTTATCAAAAAGGAAGCTTATCTGTGACGTATCCAGATGGAAAAACAGAAACATTGTCAGATGACTCTGTGGCTGGGCAACAGTTAACAACGAAGAATTTAGGGAAATTAAGAGGACAAGAATCAGTAGAAGTTCGTTTTGAAGTTTTAGTGCATCGAACAGCAACTGGTGAAAAAGTCAATATTGCTTCAGCAGAAGGAACCGTTCCTTCTGAGGATCCATCTATGCCAGATGAGCCGTTAACACCAGTGGAAGATTCAAAAGAAGTCGAAATTCCTGCTGAAATCGTCTTAAGAAAAACTGTTTTTGGTAAAGATGGCATCCAACATATAGATGCAACCAATGCTTATGTAGAAGATGAAATTTTATATCAAATTGAAGTAGAACACGTTCGAGGAACAGGACAATGGACTGGGACAATTCAAGATAAATTACCAGATTACCTTGAATATATTCCAGGATCAACGAAAGTCAATTCTGAAAAAACTGAAGATACCGTTTGGGATAATAATTTTTCTAAGTTGACGATTCCAAATGCTGTGTTAAATGAACGAGAGTCAAAACTTCTGATTACATTCCATGTACGTGTCGCAGAAGAAGGGCTTAATAAAGAAATCATCAACTTTGCTCAAGCAACGCCAGATGATCCTAATATACCACCTGTTGATGATCATGCCATTGTGCGCGTGAAACCTGCACCAGGACGTTTAGAAGCAGAAAAATCTGTGTATAAAAACGATCAAGATATTAACGGTCAAGATGTGTTAGTGAATGATCTACTTGAATATCGCATTACCGCAAAAAATCCTGAATCAGCAAATACAATTGTCAATAACGTGGTGATTAAAGACAATATTCCAGCTGATTTAATTTATGAAAAAGGGAGCTTGAAAGTAACATGGCCAGATGGCACTGAAAAAGCATTATCAGATGAACAAGTTACCGGACAAGAACTAGTTACAGAAAACTTAGGTAGCCTAAAAGGTCAAGAATCCTTAGTGATTTCTTTTAAAGTCAAAGTAGATAAAAAAGCTCGTGGCGAACGTGTCAATATTGCAACTGTTGAAGGAACACGCCCACCACTAGATCCAAATGATCCCAATGAACGTCCCCTACGACCAGAAAAGCCAACAACCAAAGTGAAAGTGCCAAGTGAAATTGAAGCCGTTAAGACGGTTGATGGTGTCAACAGTAATCAAGCCCGTGTTGGCGATAAACTAGTTTATCGCATTGAAGTTGGGCACAAAGAAAATACAGGTGAATGGACTGGTTCATGGCAAGGAGAAATCCAAGATATCTTGTCAGAACATGTGACTTATGTTCCAAGTTCAACGAAAGTCAATGGGAAAGCAATGGAAGATGAAAAACTGTTTCAAAATGCGCAATTAACCGTTTCCGATATTACCTTGAATAATGACGCACCGAAAGTCGTTGTTGAATTTGAAGTCACGGTCAATAAAAGTGGCTTAGGTCAGAAAATTGTTAATGTAGGGAAAGCTATTTCTAGCGATCCCAATACACCAGATATTGAAACACCACCAGTTGAAACAGAAATCTTACCAAGTCCTGGTCGTTTAGAAGCAGTGAAAGGTGCTTTCAACCAACAGGGTGAAGCCATCGACGGACAAGGAATTAAAGTGAATGACGTGATTGAATACCGGATTACTGCAAAAAATCCAGAAGCAGCACATACGATTGTTAACAATGTGGTGATTAAAGATAGTATTCCAGCTGATTTAATTTATGAAACTGGTAGTTTGAAAGTTACTTTACCAGACGGGACTGAAAAATTCTTGTTAGACGACCAAGTCAAAGGCCAAGAATTAGTGACTGAAAATCTTGGTAGTCTAAAAGGCCAAGAATCTTTAGTGATTTCCTTTAAGGTAAAAGTAGCGAAAGAAGCCAGTGGCGAACGCGTCAATATTGCAACTGTCGAAGGAACCACACCCGATCCAAACAAACCTGGTGCACCAGATGTTCCAGTAACCCCTGAAAAACCAATAACCAACGTCAAAGTACCAAGCGAAATTACTGGCAAAAAATTTGTTGATGAAGTAACGAATAATCAACGTTTTGTTGGTGATAGCTTAACTTATCGAATTGTTTATCAACATATCAAAGATACTGGACAATGGTTAGGAACGATTACGGATACTTTGCCAGCAAACGTTCGTTATCAACCTGAAACAACGACTGTGGATGGCAAAAAAGTTGAAGATACAGTTTGGCAAGGAGAAACACTACGTATTCCTGATGTTGTTTTAAACAATGAACAATCAAAAATTGTGGTGGAATTTAAAGTAACCATTCAAGAATCTGCCTTGGGAACCACGATTAAAAACCAAGCAACAGCCAAACCAACTGAAAATCCTAATTATCCAAATCAGCCAGAAGTACCAACCAATGAAGTCACAACCAAAGTGGTACCAAGTCCAGGAAAATTAGAAGCAAGTAAAGACGTCTTTAACCAAGCTGGCCAAGCCATTGTTGGAAAAGAAATTAGCGTCAATGATGTAATTGAGTACCGTATCACTGCAAAAAACGTAGAAGCAGCCCATACCATTGTCAATAATGTCGTAATTAAAGACAGCATTCCAGCTGATTTAATGTACGAAGCGGGTAGCTTGAAAGTGACGTTGCCAGATGGTACAGAAAAAGCCTTACCTGATGATCAGGTCAAAGGTCAAGAATTAGTCACCGAAAATCTGGGTAGTCTAAAAGGTCAAGAATCTTTAGTGATTTCCTTTAAAGTCAAAGTAGCAAAAGAAGCAAGTGGTCAGCGCGTCAATATTGCGACTGTCGAAGGAACCACACCAGATCCGAACAAACCTGGTGAACCAAATGTGCCAGTGACACCAGAAAAACCAACCACTAAAATTACGGTTCCAAGTCAAATTATTGGCGAAAAATTTGTTGACGACGTTCATGCAAATCAAAAGAATGTCGGCGATAAATTAACCTATCGTTTAGTGTACAAGCATGTGAAAGATACCGGTCAATGGGAAGGTGTCATTAAAGATACCTTACCGGCAAATGTTCGTTATCAAGCAGGAAGCACCAAAGTAGATGGAAAAGAAGTAGCAGATACCGTTTGGAATAAACAAGAGCTAACGATTCCAAATGTGTCATTAAATAACGAAAAAGACGAAGTTGTTGTAACATTTGAAGTTGTTCTCGAAGCAAGTGCTGTTGATACAACCATTAAAAACCAAGCAACAGCCAAGCCAACGGATAATCCTAATTATCCAAATCAGCCAGAAGTACCAACCAATGAAGTCACAACAAAAGTGGTACCAAGTCCAGGGAAACTGGAAGCAGCCAAAGAAGTATTCAATCAAGAAGGACAATCTATCAATGGCCGAAACGTTACAGTCGGTAGCGTGATTGAATACCGGATTACGGCTAAAAATCCAGAAGCAAGACATACGATTGTTAACAACGTTGTAGTTAAAGACAGTATTCCAACTGATCTACTCTACGAAAAAGGTAGTTTGAAAGTCACTTTACCAGATGGCACCGAAAAAGCTTTAGGAGACAAACAAGTTCAAGGGCAAGAATTAGTCACCGAAAAGCTTGGTAGCTTAAGAGGCCAAGAATCTTTAGTTGTTTCGTTTAAAGTGAAAGTCGGTAAAGCAGCCAATGGTGAACGGATTAATATTGCCACTGTTGTTGGAACAACGCCAACAGGAGATCCAGATCGTTCGACAGAGGAAACACCTTTAGAACCTGAAAAACCAAGTACCAAAGTCAAAGTTCCAAGCGAAGTAACTGTGAAGAAAACAGTTAATGCGACTAATAAAAACCGTGCCAACATTGGCGACACGTTAACGTACGAAATCGAAGTTGCCCATAAAGAAAATACGGGACGTTGGGAAGGAACTTGGTCAGGAAAAGTAGAAGATATGCTTTCTGAGCATGTCACGTATCAACCAAACAGTATTAAAGTTGATGGACAAGCAGTTGCTGACGAAGACGTTTGGAATGGCGGAAAAGTGGTTATTCCAAATGTGAAACTAGATAACGGCAAACCAAAACTAGTCATCACTTTTAAGGTCACAATCAATGAAAGTGCCTTGAACCAGACAATTGTTAACATTGCTAAAGGAATTTCTGATGATCCAAACGATCCAGAAATTGAATCACCACCTGTGACAACTGATGTTATTCCAAGTCCAGGAAAACTAGAAGCATCTAAATTTGTTTTAAACCAAGCACAAGCAGCCATTGACGGACAAACAATTACTGTTGGCGATGTCATTCAATATCAAATTAAAGTCAAAAATACCGAAGCGCCATACAGTATTGTCAATAACATTGTCGTAAAAGATGCCATTCCAGCTGATTTAACTTATCAAGCGGGTAGTTTAAAAGTGAAATTGCCTAATGGCGCTGAAAAACGCTTAGGGGATAGTCAAGTTAAGGGGCAACAATTGACAACAGAAAACTTAGGTAGTTTGAAAGGACAAGAAGAATTAGTTGTTTCTTTCGATGTAAAAGTCGATAAACAAGCCCGTGGTGAACGGATTAACATCGCTACCGTTGAAGGAACTACACCTGATCCTAATGAACCAGGAGCACCAGATCAACCACTTGAGCCAAAACATCCAGAAACCAATGTCTTTGTTCAAGAAGCTGGAAAAATTACTGCCGAAAAATTTGTTCGCAATGGTCAAGAAAAAGATACTCAAAGTAATCAAGCAAAAATTGGGGATGTCTTAACTTACACATTACGCTTCACTCATGTTCCAGGAACTGGCGAATGGGAAGGGGCTATCTATGATACGCTACCAGCTCACGTTCGCTACGTGAAAGGCTCAACTAAGATTAACGGCAAAGAATATCAAGACAATGTTTGGTCGAATAATCAACTAGGAATTGGTGAAGTAAAAATCAATCAAGATAATCCAGAATACATTGTGACCTTCAATGTAACAGTTGGAAAAACTGCCGAAACACAAATTGAAAATATTGCAGAAGCAGTGAGCAATAATACACCAAATGAGCCAATTTTAACAAATGAAGTTATAACTAAAATTGTCAAAGAAAACAAGAAAAAAATAGTTAAAACGAACAAACAAAACATTCAGTCACCAAAGGCACCGCAAATGACAAAACGTCCAATCGCTAAAAAAGCCTTGCCGAAAACAGGTAGTCAATCGGATATTCTTTTAATGAGCGTAGGAATGATTCTGTTAATCAGTGCGGGAAGCATCTATTTTGTAACAAGGAGGAAAGACAATGAAAAAAATCGCCACACTACTCCTCGCTAGTCTTTTGATTTTTTCTTTAAGTGGTTGTAAAGGAAAAGATAAGGAAAAAAGTGAGCAAAAGCAACAAACAACAGAAAAAGTGACCGAAAAGCAACGGGAAACAGTCACGAAAGAAAAAACAAATCCAGCAACGGTTACGATTGTGGGAGAAGACGAATCAAAATAGGTAAATAACAAAAACAACGACTTTCTTACGAAGAAAGTCGTTGTTTTTGTGTTTAAATGAAGATAGATAAAGAAACAATAGAATATATTTTTATAGAAAAATGTATCCACTTACAAAAAATAATGTATAATTAAATTATTCATTGTAATCACATAAAAGGAGGCTCTTATGTACAGTATAGGGTTAGATTTAGGGATTAGTAGCGTTGGTTGGTCAGTTATTGATGAAGAAACAGGGAAAATTGTGGACTTAGGTGTTCGCTTATTTAGTGCAAAAAATAGTGAGAAAAATTTAGAACGACGAACTAGTCGTGGTGCTCGTCGCTTAATACGAAGGAAAACAAATCGCTTAAAAGATGCGAAGAAATTACTTGAAGCGATTGGCTTTTATGAAGATAAGGCATTAAAAAATGTTTGCCCTTATCAATTAAGAGTAAAAGGTTTGACTGAGGGCTTAACCAAGGGAGAGCTTTACAAAGTTGTGCTTCATATTGTCAAAAAACGTGGGATTAGTTACTTGGATGAAGATGATGCTGAAGCCGCAAAAGAAAGCCAAGATTACAAAGAACAAGTCAGAAAAAATGATCAATTGTTAACAAAGTATACGCCTGGTCAAATTCAATTGCAGCGACTGAAAGAAAACAATCGAGTGAAAACAGGGATTAATGGTCAAGGTAATTATCAGTTAAATGTCTTTAAAGTTTCTGCTTATGCCGATGAATTGGCTACCATCTTGAAAACTCAACAGGCCTTGTATCCAAATGAATTAACAGATGATTGGATTGCGTTATTTGTGCAACCAGGTATTGCAGAGGATGCCGGGTTAATTTATCGAAAGCGTCCTTATTACCATGGGCCAGGAAATGAAGCCAATAATAGTCCTTATGGTCGTTGGTCTGATTTCCAAAAAACAGGGCAACCAGCAGCAAATATTTTTGATAAATTAATTGGCAAAGATTTTCAAGGAGAATTGAGAGCGAGTGGTTTAAGTTTATCTGCACAACAATATAATTTACTCAATGATTTAACTAATTTAAAAATTGATGGAGAACAACCACTTTCGCCTACACAAAAGGAATTCATTTTAACAGAACTAATGACGAAAGAATTTGCTCGTTTTGGTGTCAACGATATCGCTAAATTATTAGGTGTAAAAAAAGAGCAACTCAGCGGCTGGCGATTGGATAAAAAAGGTAAACCAGAAATTCATACATTAAAAGGCTATCGCAACTGGCGGAAAATTTTTGCGGAAGCAGGGATCGATTTGGCTACTTTACCAACAGAAACGATTGACTGTTTAGCGAAAGTGCTAACATTGAATACCGAACGCGAAGGGGTTGAAAACACATTAGCTTTTGAACTTCCTGAGTTAGCAGAACCGGTGAAGTCACTGGTTTTGGATCATTACAAAGAATTAAGTCAAAGTATTAGCACGCAAGCATGGCACCGTTTTTCTCTAAAAACGTTACACCTATTAATTCCAGAACTAATCAAATCCACATCGGAACAAAATACGCTCTTAGAACAGTTTCAGTTAAAAGCAGGTGTCAGAAAACGCTACAGTGATTATAAAAAGTTACCAACCAAAGAGGTTCTAGCAGAAATT
The DNA here is from genome assembly GCF_051712125.1 of Enterococcus sp. DIV1444a. NCBI lineage: Bacteria > Bacillati > Bacillota > Bacilli > Lactobacillales > Enterococcaceae > Enterococcus > Enterococcus sp. DIV1444a. The sequence continues at coordinate 1,638,041 of NZ_JBIOOG010000001.1, read as the reverse complement.
TATAATCCTACAGTGAACAAAACAGTCAGTCAAGCCTTCAAAGTTATGGATGCTTTGTTGGAAAAATATGGCAAAGACCAAATCCATTATATTACCGTCGAAATGCCACGTGATGATAACGAAGAAGAAGAACGAAAACGGATAAAAGAGCTACAAACAAAGAATAGTCAACGAAAAAATGACAGTCAACAGTACTTTCTACAAAAGTCAGGTTGGAGTCAAGAAAAATTTCAAGCAACCATTCACAAAAATCGTCGTTTTTTAGCCAAATTGTTATACTACTATGAACAAGATGGGGTATGTGCCTATACAGGAAACCCTATTTCACCTGAATTATTAGTCAGTGATTCAACAGAAATTGACCATATTATTCCAATTTCGATAAGTCTAGATGATTCTATTAATAATAAAGTCTTGGTTTTAAGTCACGCGAATCAAGTCAAAGGACAACAAACACCTTATGATGCTTGGATGGCTGGCGCATTTAACAAGATTAATGGGAAATTTAGCAACTGGGATGAGTATCAAAAGTGGGTAGAAAGTCGTCCGTTCAGTCGTAAAAAAGCAAATAATTTATTGGAAACACGGAATATTTTTGACAGTGAACAAGTTCAAAAGTTTCTGTCACGAAATCTTAACGATACGCGTTACGCTAGTCGTTTGGTTTTAAATACGTTGCAAAGTTTTTTTGAAAATCAAGATACAATTGTTCGAGTGGTGAATGGCAGTTTTACTCATACATTGCGTAAAAAATGGGGTGCTGACTTAGATAAAACTCGTGAAACCCATCATCATCATGCCGTTGATGCGACACTTTGTGCAGTGACACCATTTGTGAAAGTCAGTCGTTATCACTATGCGGTCAACGAAGAAACTGGTGAAAAGTTCATGCGTGAAATTGATGTTGAAACTGGTGAAATTCTCGATGAAATTCCGTATAGAGAATACAAAAAAGCAAAACATTATGAACGAAAAACGTACCAAGTCAAATGGTCAAATTTTCGGGAACAATTAAAACCAATAACGATTCATCCAAAAATTAAATTTTCTCATCAAGTGGATCGCAAAGCTAATCGCAAACTCAGTGATGCAACCATTTACTCTGTTCGTGAAAAAACAGAAGTCAAAACACTAAAAAGTGGTAAAGAAAAAATAACGACAGATGAATATACCATCGGAAAAATTAAAGATATTTACACGGTAGATGGTTGGGAAGCATTTAAGAAAAAACAAGACAAACTATTAATGAAAGAGTTTGATGAAAAAACGTACGAATTATTAGTGACCATTGCAGCAACAACGCCAGATTTTCAAGAAGTGGAAGAAAAAAATGGCAAGGTGAAACGTGTGAAGCGCTCACCATTTGCTGTTTACTGCGAAGAAAATGGGATTCCAGCGATTCGAAAATATGCGAAAAAAAATAACGGTCCAGTTATCCGTAGCTTAAAATATTACGATGGCAAATTAAATAAACATATCAATATTACCAAAGACGAAAAAGGTCGACCAGTTGAACAAACCAAAAATGGTCGCAAAGTTACTTTACAAAGTCTAAAACCCTATCGTTACGATATTTATCAAGATTTAGAAACGAAGGCTTACTATACAGTGCAACTATATTATTCTGACTTGCGTTTTGTGGAAGGTGAGTATGGAATTACAGAAAAAGAATACATGAAGAAAGTCGCTGAGCAGACAAAGGGACAAGTCGTACGTTTCTGCTTCTCTTTACAAAAAAATGATGGTTTGGAAATCGAATGGAAAGATAGCCAACGCTATGATGTGCGTTTTTATAATTTCCAAAGTGCTAATAGCATTAACTTTAAAGGGTTAGAACAAGAAATGATACCAGCAGAAAATCAATTTAAGCAAAAACCTTATAATAATGGAGCCATCAATTTAAATATTGCTAAATATGGCAAAGAAGGCAAAAAGTTACGAAAATTCAATACAGATATTTTAGGAAAGAAACATCATCTATCTTATGAAAAAGAACCAAAGAATATTATTAAATAAAAAGGGAAAATAAAAAGAAAAGGGTTGCATGATTAGTGTTTTTGTAGTAATCTTTAATTGTAGTCGACGGACTACCGTGTTTGACGAAACACGTCTTTAATAATTTTACTGATAAGAAATTATTGAGAATCTACAAAAATAAGGCATTTTGCCGAATTTACCGCCCTACATATGTAGGGCGGTTTTTTTATAAAAAAGGAGGAAGCGTTGTTGGGATTTCGGACAGTTTTCGTTAAAAACGGAGAAAAGTTAAAAGTGAAATTAGATAATTTAGAAGTATTGAAAGAAGGACATACTTATATGATTCCTTTGGCAGATATAGAAAGCGTGATTTTAGAAGGGGATCAAACGGTTGTTACGACACGTTTGTTAGCAAAATTTGCTCAACATCACATTGATACAGTTATTTGTGATAATACCTTTATGCTTGCCGGTGTTTTTCTTGGTGTTGGTCAATACCATCGTAGTGCGAAACGCGCAATCTGGCAAAGCAATTGGACAGAAGAGCAAAAACAGTTGGCATGGTGTCACATTGTCACACAAAAAATTCAAAATCAGATCGCAGTTGCGAAATATTTAGGAACAGATGCCGAACGAATCGAGGTATTAGAAAAGCTCAGTGAAGGTATTTTACCAGGTGATACTACGAATCGTGAAGGTCATGTTGCAAAAGTTTATTTTAATTCATTATATGGCGTTGGGTTTACTCGTGAAGAGGAGTGTTTACCAAATGCATGTATGAATTATGGCTATGCGGTGATTCGGGCGCAAATGGCACGTTGCGTTGTAGCATTAGGTTTATTACCGATGTTAGGGATTTTTCATAAAAATGAATACAATTCGTTCAACTTAGTGGATGATTTAATGGAACCTTTTCGGCCATTGATGGATTGGTATATTCATCAAACCGTATTGAAAAATAAAGAAAAGTATTTAACTTATCATAGCCGTTTGACGTTGGTGGAGTTTTTACACCAAAAGATTAAAGTGAAGAATAAAAAAATCTATATGAACCAAGCGATGTCTGAGTATGTGGCTGCTTTTGTGAAAGCGATGGAAACAGCTGATTTTGAGAACGTTCAGAAAATTCATTTGGAAAATATGTTGGAGTGTGAGGGGAAGTGAGCTTAGGAATCGTGCGATTAATGTGTTTGTTTGATTTACCCTTTGAAACGAAACAAGAACAAAAAGAATACCGAATTTTTAGAAAACATTTGTTGGAAAATGGGTTTATTATGTTGCAGTATTCTATTTATTATCGAAGTTTGCCCAATCGTAGTGCGTTAAAAAAATACGAAGCGATTTTAAAGAGAAAAGTTCCACAAGGTGGCAATGTACGCTTGTTATATGTGTCGGAAACGCAGTTTCAAGATATGTTGTTATTGGCTGGTAGTCGAAGTTGTCAAGAAGAAGTGGTTGGTATTCGCCGATTGGTGGTGATTTAATGAAACAGATTCGTCTGGAATATCAATATCAACAATTTATTGAGTTTTCTTTAGAAGATTATTTATTTTTTTATGGAGGAGAAAATCAATGGCGTCGCAAAATATTACGAACACTTAAACGATTTGCGAAACAAAAAGCCTTAAATGATTTAGAGGAAACGGTTTATGGAGATAATGGGATTGAAATTTTTTTAGAAGAAAAAAAGGTAAAGGCTAAGGAAATGGATTTTTATTTTTTAGAAGACAATACCAGTATTTTTCAACAAATGGACTTCATAAAAAACACTTTACTTCATCAAGAATTACTTTGTTTACGGGATGATTTTGAGATTGCGATGCAGATGGAAAAATTAAATGATCAACTATTAAATTTAGAAAGTTTGATGAACGATAAGTTAAATCATTATTTAACGAATATTGAACCACATTTTTTAGAAATAAACTTTCAAGATTTATTAAAGCATCATTTGTCTTTAAACTATTTAGAGAACAGTCAGTCGCTACCTTTAGAAATGATGGATTCCGGAGAGTTATTGGACGAATTTATTTATCTATTGAAGCGAAGTATCTATCGAAAAGAACAGCCTGTTTGGGTAATTATTGTCAATCCTGAAAGTTTTTTGGAGACAAAGTCAATCCACTATTTATTTCAACAATTAAAAGAAATAGCACGGGAAACAAATCAGTTAAAGTTTTTTATTTTTAGTAATCGAAGTTTGCCTTTGGCTTATACAGAAGAAGATATTGAGAAAACGATTTTGTTATACGATCAGTACCAACAGTTGCCAGCCTTTGATATTTTTCGTCAAAGTATTGAGCGTCATTATCCCGATGAATTTGTTTGGACGAATCAGCAATTGGTTGATGCTTTTTATCGAGTCTGTCATTTTGTTGGTGATCAGTATACAAAAAATTATCTTTTACCTAGAGATATGATATTATTAAAATTGTTAAAAGAATTGTTAGATGACAATAGTGAGAGTGTCGAGACGTCGATGGGAAAGCTCACTGTGTTGGAAGAACAATATTTTCGTGAACGGTTATTGTGGAAAGAGTGAATCTGGGATTTTGACCGCGTAAAGTTATATTTTTTGTCAAAAAGCTTACTAATGAGATTTCAAATTTTAAATTTGAGGTTTTTGTACTCTCAATAATTTCTTATCAGTAAAACCATTAGGTCTGAAAATATCTTCAATTAAGTGTTTTTGTACTCTCAATAATTTCTTATCAGTAAAACTCAATTTGAGCATTTTTCAATCTAGCGGCTGTTTTTGTACTCTCAATAATTTCTTATCAGTAAAACTGTTTCCAGCAAAATACGCAGAAACATTAAGTTTTTGTACTCTCAATAATTTCTTATCAGTAAAACATGCAGTAAGTGATTTTAATTCTGGCCCTTGTTTTTGTACTCTCAATAATTTCTTATCAGTAAAACTTTAAGCGCATTTAACACCTCGCTGAACTTGTTTTTGTACTCTCAATAATTTCTTATCAGTAAAACGTTGTTGTATTTGTTATTTGTTGTTTAGTAGTTTTTGTACTCTCAATAATTTCTTATCAGTAAAACTGCATGTTCTATTGACGTCAAAATTTGTTTTGTTTTTGTACTCTCAATAATTTCTTATCAGTAAAACTGAGTTGGTAAAGATAAATCATATTCATCGGTTTTTGTACTCTCAATAATTTCTTATCAGTAAAACTGTAGGTTTGCTTTTTTGGGTTATGAAACAGTTTTTGTACTCCCAATAATCTTTTAAATAAAGCCATTCCCACTAAATTTCTAAATATATTCATCTTTCTAGCATAATTGTTTGTATCTGAAGCAACAGCCAAATTGGCTTCTTCAGATACTTTTTGTTATTTAATTTAAGAGTTTTCTCAGTTGTACCAACAAATTGATAACTTATAATTTTCAAGTCCTACATATAATGGTAAAATGGAATAGATTGAAATTAATTGGAGGAATAATGAATCGATGAAAAAAAGATTGCTATTATTTATTGGTTTGGCAAGTATACTTACTTTAACAGGATGTGCAAAATGGATTGATCGTGGTGAATCCATCACAGCGGTAGGCTCATCAGCTTTACAACCATTAGTAGAGACAGCGAGTGAGGAATATCAAAGCCAAAATCCGGGAAGATTTATTAATGTCCAAGGTGGCGGAAGCGGAACAGGTCTGAGTCAAGTCCAATCTGGCGCGGTAGACATTGGTAATTCTGATTTATTTGCGGAAGAGAAAAAGGGCATCAAAGCGGAAGACTTAATTGATCATAAAGTTGCTGTCGTTGGGATTACACCAATCGTTAATAAAAATGTCGGTGTCAAAGATATCTCAATGGAAAATTTAAAGAAAATCTTTTTAGGTGAAGTAACAAACTGGAAAGAACTTGGCGGAAAAGATCAAAAAATTGTTATTTTGAATAGAGCAGCTGGTAGTGGTACGCGTGCTACTTTTGAAAAGTGGGTCTTGGGAGATAAAACAGCCATTCGTGCGCAAGAACAAGATTCTAGCGGCATGGTTCGTTCCATTGTTTCTGATACACCAGGAGCGATTAGTTATACCGCATTTTCTTATGTTACTGATGAAGTAGCCACTTTAAGTATTGATGGTGTTCAGCCAACAGATGAAAATGTAATGAACAATAAATGGATTATTTGGTCTTATGAACACATGTACACTCGTAAAAATCCAAGTGATTTAACCAAAGAGTTTTTAGACTTTATGTTGTCAGATGATATCCAAGAACGTGTGATTGGTCAATTAGGGTATATTCCTGTTTCAAAAATGGAAATTGAACGGGATTGGCAAGGAAATGTCATTAAATAACTCTCTTAACACAAAATTTACAAACTTAACATAAAGTTTACATGTTATTAAAAACAAATTGATGTAAAAAAGGTACACTATTTTTATCTGTAAAAGTTGGATTGTTTGAGGAGGAAATATTCTTGGAAGATGTACAGAAAAAATTATTAACAAAATCGAAAAGAGCCAAGATGGAGCAACGAGGAAAATTTATTAGTTTCCTATGTATTGCCTTAATTGTAGCAGTGGTTGTTTCAATTTTCTATTTTGTTGCAAGTAAAGGACTTGCTACATTCTTTAAAGATAAGATTAACGTGTTTGATTTCTTATTTGGAACAAACTGGAACCCAAGTGATATCGGCGCAGACGGTAAACCCATGGTTGGAGCTTTACCAATGATTGCGGGTTCTTTTATTGTAACGTTTTTGTCAGCGATTGTTGCGACGCCATTTGCGATTGGAGCGGCTGTTTTTATGACAGAAATTTCACCTAAAAAAGGAGCGAAATTTTTACAACCAGTTATTGAATTACTTGTAGGGATTCCCTCTGTTGTTTATGGATTTATTGGTTTATCTGTCATTGTTCCTTTTGTCCGTTCAATCTTTGGCGGAACTGGCTTCGGTATTTTAGCTGGTACATTTGTGCTATTTGTCATGATTTTACCAACGGTTACTACGATGACCGTAGATGCGTTAAAAGCCGTGCCTAGACATTATCGTGAAGCGTCGTTGGCGCTTGGTGCTACGCGTTGGCAAACGATTTATAAAGTTGTCTTGCGGGCAGCTGTACCTGGTATTTTAACTGCGGTTGTCTTTGGTATGGCTCGTGCGTTTGGTGAAGCCTTAGCAATCCAAATGGTAATCGGAAATGCAGCTGTGATGCCAACTAGTTTGACAACACCAGCTTCGACACTAACAAGTATTTTGACAATGGGGATTGGGAATACAATTATGGGAACAGTTGAAAACAACGTTCTTTGGTCTTTAGCCTTGATTCTATTGTTGATGTCTTTACTATTCAACATTGTTATCCGAATTATCGGTAAGAGAGGAGCCTTAAAATAATGAATGCAAAAAAAGCAGATAAAATCGCAACAGGTATCTTATATGCCGTATCTGGCGTCATTGTTTTAATTTTGGCGGCCTTACTGATTTACATTTTAGCTAGAGGAATTCCACATATTTCGTGGGAATTTTTAACACAACCATCCAGAGCCTATCAAGTTGGTGGTGGGATTGGTATTCAGCTTTTCAACTCACTATATTTACTATTGATTACAATGATTATTAGTATTCCAATTTCATTGGGTGCTGGAATTTACTTATCGGAATATGCGAAAAAGAATTGGTTAACTGATTTAATTCGTACCTCGATTGAAATTTTAAGTTCATTGCCTTCAGTTGTTGTGGGGCTGTTCGGCTTCTTGATTTTTGTTGTACAAATCGGATATGGCTTTTCGATCTTATCTGGTGCGCTAGCATTAACATTTTTTAACTTACCATTATTGACTAGAAATGTTGAGGAATCCTTGAAAGCCATTCATTATACACAGCGTGAAGCGGGGTTAGCCTTAGGTCTTTCACGTTGGGAAACAGTTAAAAAAGTTATTTTGCCAGAAGCGTTACCAGGAATTTTGACAGGTGTTATTTTGAGTTCTGGTCGGATTTTCGGTGAAGCCGCTGCGCTAATTTATACAGCAGGACAAAGCGCACCTGCCTTAGATTTCAGTAATTGGAATCCATTGAGTGTTTCAAGTCCAATTAGTATTTTCCGTCAAGCGGAAACGTTGGCTGTGCATATTTGGAAAATTAATACCGAAGGAACGATGCCAGATGGCGCTGCGGTCTCAGCGGGAGCTTCTGCTGTGCTAATTTTAGTAGTTTTACTTTTCAATTTTGGCGCTCGTTTTATCGGCAACCGTCTTTATAAGAGAATGACATCAGCTTAATGTTAGGGGAATTAGCATGAAAGAATACAATTTAAATGATACCCATTTACTTCAACTAGATAGCCAAAAAGACCCGATTGCGTTACACACGGAAGACTTACATGTTTTTTATGGGGACAATGAGGCTATCAAAGGTGTTGATTTACAATTTGAAAAGAACAAAATAACCGCCTTAATTGGCCCTTCTGGTTGCGGGAAATCCACGTATTTACGTTCATTAAATCGTATGAACGATGGCATTGCCAATTCACGTGTTACTGGAAAAATCATGTATAAAGATGTCGATGTCAACACAAAAGAAGTTGACGTCTACGAAATGAGAAAACGCATTGGCATGGTTTTCCAGCGGCCCAACCCATTTAGTAAATCAATCTATGAAAATATCACATTCGCATTGAAACAGCATGGTGAAAAGGATAAGAAAAAATTAGATGAAATCGTTGAAACTAGTTTGAAGCAAGCCGCACTTTGGGATCAAGTGAAAGATAACCTAAACAAAAGCGCCTTAGCTCTTTCTGGTGGGCAACAACAACGTTTGTGTATCGCTCGGGCAATTGCGATGAAACCTGATATTCTATTGTTAGATGAACCAGCAAGTGCGTTAGATCCGATTTCAACAGGAACGGTTGAAGAAACCTTAGTGAATTTAAAAGATGATTACACCATCATCATTGTGACACACAACATGCAACAAGCGGCACGGATTAGTGACTATACAGCTTTCTTCTATATGGGCAAAGTCATTGAATACGACCATACAAGAAAAATCTTTACACGACCAAAAATTCAAGCAACGGAAGACTACGTTTCAGGACATTTTGGTTAGGAGGAGCAAGATGGGCAAAGAAATTATTTCATCAAAAGATTTACATTTATATTACGGGAAAAAAGAAGCATTGAAAGGCATTGATTTAACTTTTAATCAAGGAGAATTAACTGCCATGATTGGTCCTTCTGGTTGCGGGAAATCAACGTATTTACGTTGCTTGAATCGTATGAATGATTTAATCCCAGACGTAACTATTACTGGAAGTGTCGTCTACAAAGGAAAAGATATTTATGGACCGAAAACAGATAACGTTGAATTACGTAAAGAAATTGGGATGGTTTTCCAACAGCCAAATCCATTTCCATTTTCAGTTTATGAAAATGTGATTTATGGCTTGCGCTTAAAAGGAGTCAAAGACAAGCAAGTCTTAGATGAAGCAGTTGAAACCAGTTTGAAAGCAGCTGCCGTTTGGGAGGATGTCAAAGATAAACTTCACAAAAGTGCACTTTCACTTTCTGGTGGACAACAACAGCGGGTTTGTATCGCTCGTGTTTTAGCTGTGGAACCAGATATTATTTTATTAGATGAACCAACTAGCGCCTTGGACCCAGTTTCTAGTGGTAAAATTGAAAACATGCTGTTAACATTAAAAGAGAAATATACCATGATTATGGTGACACATAATATGTCGCAAGCATCACGGATCTCTGATAAAACGGCCTTCTTTTTACAAGGTGATTTAATTGAATTTAATGACACGAAAAAAGTATTTTTAAATCCAAAAGAAAAACAAACAGAAGATTACATTTCTGGTAAATTTGGTTAAAAGGGGGAAAAAGAATGTTACGGACACAATTTGAAGAAGAACTATTGAATCTGCACAATCAATTTTATGAAATGGGTATGATGGTTAGTAGTGCCGTCCATAAATCCGTGAAGGCATATATTAATCATGATAAAAAATTGGCTCAAGAAGTGATTGATCGCGATATTGAAATTAATGATATGGAAGTCAAACTTGAGAAAAAGAGTTTTGAAATGATTGCGTTACAACAACCAGTGACAACAGACTTACGTATGATTATCACTGTTATGAAAGCTAGTTCGGATTTAGAAAGAATGGCGGACCATGCCGTTTCAATTGCTAAATCAACGATTCGCTTAAAAGGAGAAACACGTATTCCTGAAATTGAAAAAGAAATTTCAGATATGTCTGATTATGTGAAAAAAATGGTGGATAATGTTTTAATCGCCTATGTTAAAACGGATCAAAAAGATGCACGAATGATTGCACAAATGGATGATCGTACTAATGAATATTTCGATAGTATTTACAAACATGCCGTAGAAGCAATGAAAGCTAATCCAGAAACGGTCATTAGCGGAACTGATTATCTACATGTGGCACAATACTTGGAAAGAATTGGCGACTATGTCACAAATATTTGTGAGTGGATTGTTTACTTGGCAACTGGTAAAATTACCGAATTGAATAGTAATCGTGATGAACAATTTTAAGAAAAACAAATAAAAAAACTAGGAGACGGCCTTTTTTAGACCAATTCCTAGTTTTTTTAGCGTAAAATGAACTGATTTTATAAAACTAGTCCTTACTAATGAGAAGAAATCGTTCTTAAGTCCTATGACAAATGATCAAAAACAAGGCATAATAATGCATGTAAGGAAAACACTATTGAGTGAAAAATTTGCTAAGGAGGCAATATCCATGAAAGAAAGAGAACGCGTATTAGAATTAGTGAAAAAAGGTATTCTAACGTCAGAAGAAGCGTTAATTTTATTAGAAAATATGGCAACTGAAAAAGATGAAAAACAAATCGAAAAAGCTGCTGAAAAAGTCGATACACAAAATATTGGAACAACAAATAAAGAAGATCAAGTCGCAGATTTAATGGATGCATTAGAAAAAGGCGAATCAGAAGGACCTACTGTTGATTCGTTTGAAGAAAATACACAGGACAGTGCAGAAAAAGATCGTGAAAACTTAGAAAGAATTCTTGATGAGTTAGCAACAAAAGCCAATCGTGCTTCGGCTGAATTGGACGAAGTCAACGCAGAAATTGCCGGCATCAAAGAAGAAATTAAAGAAGTCGCAGAAGAAATTGGAACATTAGATACGAAAGAAGAATTAGATGCATTAACAGAAGATGAACAAGTCCAACGAAAAGACTTGCACGTTTTACTTGCACAATTAGAAGAAAAATTAGCGACTCAAAGTACTGAAAAAACAGCACTGGAAGAAGAACTAAAAAACATTCGCAAAGAACAATGGAAAGGTCAATGGAATGATACAAAAGAAAAAGTTTCTTCTCAATTCTCTGAAGAGTGGAAAGATCAAGCCACAGACACCTTTAACCAAGTCGGCGGCAAAGTTGCCGAAGTTGGCGGCCAAGTGGGAGAATTCTTGAAAAAAACATTTAATTCTTTCAGTGATACCATGAATGATAATGTGGAATGGAAAGACATTAAAATGAAAGTTCCTGGTGTGGCAACAACTAAGTTTGAACATGAGTTTAACTATCCAAATCCCCAAGCAAGTTTAATTGATGTCAAGGTAGCAAATGGTACCGTGGCTTTCAAAACTTGGGATCAAGAAGATGTGAAAGTCGAAGCAAAAATCAAATTATATGGTAAAATGGCAGGAGATTCACCAATGGAAGCTTTCTTAGAACGAAGTGACATTGATGTGGATGATGAAACGATTTCTTTCCAAGTGCCAAACAAACGGGTGAAAGCAGATTTAACGTTCTATTTACCAAAACGCACTTACGATCATGTATCGGTTAAATTATTAAACGGAAATGTCTTAGTAGAAGAGTTAACAGCGAAAGATGTTTATACAAAATCAACGAATGGGACGATTACGTTTAAAAAAATTGATGCAACTATGTTAGAAATTGAAGGCGTGAATGGTGAAATTAAAGTCCTAGAAGGAACGATTTTAGATAACATTATTGAAACAGTCAATGGTGATGTGTCTATTTCCGCAGCACCAGAAAGTCTAAGTGTTTCTCTGATTAATGGAGATATCCGCATTACAGCTAAAGAAAAAACGCTTCGCCGTGTTGAAGCAAGCTCTGCAAATGGGAATATCAAGTTGGCCTTGCCAAATGACTTAGGTGTTGAAGGGCAAGTGAAAACGAATTTAGGTAGTATTAACAGTCGTTTAACAGATATTGAAGTTGTTCGTGAAAAGAAAGATCGCGGCAATCAACAATTACATTTTAGACGTGTACTGGAAGAATCAATGGCTCAAATTAACGCTTCTACAACAACGGGAAGTATTTTCCTAAAAGATACGGATAAATAATTAATAATTTTAAGCTAGATGGGCTGACGAATCAGCCTTTCTAGTGTAAAATTTAGTAGATGAGGTGAAAACATATGAAAAGAAAACTAACAAAATCTCCGAATAACGTGGTTTTAACAGGAAGCTTAGCTGGGATTGCTGATTGGCTAGGAATTGACCCAACAATTATTCGTGTCGTTTATGTCTTGCTTAGCTTTTTCTCAGCAGGATTTCCAGGCATTCTCTTATACATTGCCTTAGCAGTCTTGATCCCTTCTGGAAGAACAGGAAGCGATCGCGGCTACGGCCATCAAAATCCTTATAATAGAAATGTTCGCAATGAAAATCCTTATGCTGCCAATAAAAAGCAACGTAAAGAAGCGGAAAAAATTGATGATGACGAATGGAGTGACTTTTAATGACATATTTTCAGCGATTGGTTGTTAATACACTGACATTCATTTCTTTATCAGTTGTTTTTCCTGGCATGATTCATGTGAGAGGCATAATGCCTGCAATTATTGCCGCTTTTGTTCTCTCAATCCTAAATATGTTGGTGAAACCAGTCTTAACAATCTTGTCGCTCCCATTTACTTTATTAACGTTTGGTCTATTTAGCTTTGTTGTCAATGCAGCGATTTTACAAATGACCTCGTTTTTTGTGGGGGAAATGAACTTTGGTTTCTCAAGTTTTTGGGCAGCGGTGCTAATGGCTGTAATTATGTCAATTGTCAATACGATCGTTACGGATCACAATTTATCTAAATATGAATAAAAAAAGCCTGAAGAACGTAGCATAAAATGCGTTCTTCAGGCTTTTTCGATGGTTAAATTTTCTAGGTGACATTCTGGATGGCGGCTGATATAGCCATATAAAATGTTTAAAAAATCAACTTGTTGCTTCGAGTAATGCTCAATTGTTTTCGGTGGTTTTTTGGGCATGATTTTTTTTGCTAGTTCAAGCGGTGGATATTTTTGAAACGTTTGTTTAGTTACAACACGTGTTGCTACCACCAAGCCTTGGTAAATTAAATAGTATTTGATTTTTTTCTGATAAGGTAACCACATCAATTGCCAATCTCTTTGGTTAGCTTGACTAATTCGTTGATTTTGGTTTGCAAAACGTGTCAGAAAGAGCCAATCTTCTTTGAGTTTTGCCGCTTTTTCGAAGGCTTGTTTTTCAGCAGCTTCTTGCATTTGTTGAGCAATTCGTTTGATTGGTTCTCGTCCTTGATTATGGAAAAAGTCGAACAATTCTTGTTGAAATAGTTCGGTCGGAATGGCACTCTCTTTTTGAAAGGTTTGATGCCAATAGTTGGTTGGGACGAGATCGTAGATACTATCCAAAATTATTTTTAAACGGTTTAATTTTCGACGAATCGAATAAGGACCAAAACAGTTCTCTTTAGTGGGAATATTTAAGAGTTTAATCTCTAATTGCCGCTCATTAACGGCTACCGATACATAAGAATATTGTTCATAAGCATTCATTTGGCGATTGTAGCGCGGCCGATACTGTTGAATCAGTTGACATTCTAGAAGGAGCGCATCCAATTCTGTGTCAGTATGGAGAACATCGAAGTCTATAATTTGTTTGACTAAACGCATCGTCTTTCGAGAATGTTGATTACTATTGATGAAATAGCTCGACACGCGATTTTTTAATTTTTTGGCTTTGCCCACATAAATAATTGTGTCGGTTGCGTCTTTCATTAAATAAACACCCGGTGTTAACGGTAATTGATGGGCTTTTTCCTTTAAATATTCTTTCATAAGTTTCCTCTTTTCTTAAAAGGATCGGCTTCAAGTATACAAAGTTTTCTGAAATAGTCAAGTAACAGAAATAGCATGGGTAATTTCACTGAAAAATAGTTTCTTTTTTTTGAAATATGATAATTCTAGGAATTATCTAGTGAATAGCTAGAAACTTGTATTTTTAAATGATAAAATATAACAAGTAGCAGAAAGGACTGACATTCGATATGACAGAAGTGGTAAAGATTTATCAACTGGTAGAAAATCTTTCTTTAGAAGTAGTTTATGGAGATGAAGAAAGCTTAAATAGAACAATTAAAACTGGTGAAATTTCCCGGCCAGGTTTAGAATTAACTGGGTACTTTAATTATTATTCGCATGATCGTTTACAATTATTTGGGAGCAAAGAAATTACCTTTGCGGAACGAATGATGCCTGAAGAGCGTTTATTAGTGATGCGCCGTTTATGTGCGAAAGATACTCCAGCCTTTATAGTATCCAGAGGACTAGAAATCCCCGAAGAATTGATTACAGCAGCAAAAGAAAATGGGGTTTCTGTGTTACGTTCACCGATTTCAACTTCCCGTTTATTAGGGGAACTATCCAGTTATTTAGATGGCCGTTTGGCTGTTCGGACAAGTGTCCATGGGGTTTTAGTGGATGTTTATGGACTTGGTGTATTGATTCAAGGGGATAGCGGTATTGGTAAAAGTGAAACAGCTTTAGAGCTTATTAAACGTGGCCATCGGCTAATTGCAGACGATCGTGTCGATGTTTATCAGCAGGATGAATTAACCGTGGTTGGAGAACCACCAAAAATTTTGCAGCATTTAATTGAAATTCGTGGTATCGGGATTATTGATGTCATGAACCTGTTTGGTGCTAGCGCGGTCCGTGGCTTTATGCAAGTTCAATTGGTCGTTTATTTAGAGGCCTGGGAAAAAGACAAGAAATATGATCGCCTTGGTAGTGATGATGCAATGGTCGAAATAGCTAACGTTGATGTCCCTCAGATTCGCATTCCTGTTAAGACTGGCCGAAATGTGGCCATTATTATTGAAGTAGCAGCAATGAACTTCCGCGCGAAAACAATGGGCTATGATGCAACAAAAACGTTCGAAGAGCGCTTAACTCGTTTGATTGAAGAAAATTCAGGAGAATAGAAGGAGGAGATGTGATGATGTTAGCTCAAGTAAATTCAATTGCATTTCGCCTTTTCGGTATTCCCGTTTATTGGTATGCAATTATTATTGTTTCAGGGATTGCTTTAGCTGTTTGGCTAAGTAGTCGCGAAGCCGTTCGTGTTGGTTTAAAAGAAGATGATGTCTTTGACTTTATGCTCTGGGGATTACCTGCAGCAATTGTTGGCGCGCGCTTGTATTACGTCGCTTTTCAATGGCAAGATTATGTAGACAATCCGATTGAAATTTTCTTTACTCGAAATGGTGGCTTAGCGATTTATGGTGGTCTTATTGGTGGGGGACTGGCGCTGTTTTTCTTTACGCGTCATCGTTTCATTTCTACATGGACTTTTTTAGATATTGCCGCACCAAGTGTGATTTTAGCGCAAGCAATTGGTCGTTGGGGCAACTTTATGAATCATGAAGCCTATGGACCAGCGACCACCAGACAATTTTTAGAAAATCTCCATTTACCAAGGTTTATCATTGATAACATGAATATCAACGGAACGTATCATCAACCAACATTTTTATATGAATCTGTCTGGAATGTTTTAGGCTTTATCGTTTTAGTGCTATTACGCAAAAAGCCACACTTTTTAAAAGAAGGCGAAGTCTTTTTAGGTTATATAATATGGTATTCTTTCGGACGTTTCTTCATCGAAGGGTTACGGATGGACAGTTTGTATGCGTTTAGTAATATTCGTGTCTCGCAATTGTTGTCTTTAGTGATGTTCGTGGTAGCAATTGTTATTGTGATCGTTCGCAGAAGAAATCCCAATTTGAAATTTTACAATCGGGAGAAACAAAAGAAAAAAATAACAACTTCTTAATCCAACTTGATCGAAGAATATGGTAAACTAAAGAAGTAACGTTGTTTAGCGAAAGGAGAGTTTCACCGATGAATCAAAAAGTCGCTGTTTTAGGTCCAGGTTCCTGGGGGACAGCTTTAGCTCAAGTATTAGCCGAAAATGGACATGAGGTCTGTATTTGGGGAAATAAACCAGAGCAAATCGATGAAATAAATACAAAACATACCAACAAACATTATTTACCAGAACTAACATTACCTGCTTCAATTCAGGCAACCACTGATTTAGCCACTGCTTTAGTAGATGTTGATGCGGTACTGTTCGTGGTACCAACTAAAGCTATTCGTTCAGTAGCACAAGAAGTGGTCCAAAATTTAAAAACGAAACCAATTATTATTCATGCAAGTAAAGGGCTCGAACAAGGCACACATAAGCGAATTTCAGAAGTGATAGCGGAAGAGATTCCAGCAGAAAAACGGCAAGGGATTGTGGTTTTATCTGGACCAAGCCATGCAGAAGAAGTCGCTGTTCATGACATCACAACCATTACAGCAGCAAGCGAAAATTTAGCAGACGCTGTATATGTGCAAGAGTTGTTTATGAATGACTACTTCAGAATTTATACGAATGATGATGTGATTGGTGTAGAAACAGGGGCAGCCTTAAAAAACATTATTGCTTTAGGCGCTGGAGCGATTCATGGCTTAGGCTTTGGCGACAATGCCAAAGCGGCGATTATGACTCGTGGTTTAGCAGAAATTAGTCGCTTAGGGGTTGCGATGGGAGCAAACCCATTAACATTTATTGGTTTAAGTGGTGTTGGGGATTTAATCGTTACTTGTACAAGTGTCCATTCTCGAAATTGGCGTGCGGGTAATTTGTTAGGAAAAGGTCATAAGTTAGATGAAGTCTTAGAAAACATGGGCATGATTGTGGAAGGTGTTTCAACAACTAAAGCAGCTTATGAATTGGCACAACAACTAGAGGTTGAAATGCCAATCACAGAAACCATCTACAATGTCTTGTACAATGACGAAGATGTACAACAAGCAGCAAAAGAAATTATGTTGCGCGATGGCAAAACCGAAAACGAATTTACACTTGATTTTTAGGAGGAAAAAAGATGAAAGTTAAAAAGGCAGTTATTCCAGCAGCTGGGTTAGGAACACGTTTCTTGCCGGCTACCAAAGCGATGGCAAAAGAAATGTTACCAATTGTTGATAAACCAACGATTCAATTTATTGTAGAAGAAGCACTAGCTTCAGGAATCGAAGATATTTTAATTGTGACAGGCAAAGCCAAACGTCCGATTGAAGACCATTTCGATTCAAATGTTGAATTAGAAAATAATTTAAAAGAAAAAAATAAAACTGATTTATTGAAATTAGTCGAAGAAACAACGGATGTTAATTTACATTTTATTCGTCAATCCCATCCGAAAGGCTTAGGACATGCTGTTTTACAAGCGAAAGCATTTGTTGGCAATGAACCTTTTGTTGTGATGTTAGGCGATGATTTAATGGAAGATAAAGTACCATTAACGAAACAATTAATGGACGATTATGAAGAAACACATGCCTCGACGATTGCTGTAATGAAAGTGCCGCACCAAGATACTTCAAAATATGGTATTATCAATCCAGAAAAAGAAATCGAAAAAGGACTTTACAATGTCGAGAACTTTGTTGAAAAACCAAAACCTGAGGAAGCACCAAGTGATTTAGCGATTATCGGTCGTTATTTATTAACCCCTGAAATTTTTGATGTACTTGAAAATCAAAAACCAGGAGCTGGTAACGAAATTCAGTTAACAGATGCGATTGACACTTTAAATAAAACACAACGCGTTTTTGCTCGTGAGTTTAAAGGAGAACGTTACGACGTTGGCGATAAATTTGGGTTTATGAAAACAAGCATTGAATATGGTTTAACCCATCCAGAAGTAAAAGATAATTTACGAGAATATATTATTAAACTTGGCGCTCAATTAGCGAAAAAAGAGCAACCAAAAGAAAAATAAATAGAAAAAAGCGTAAAATTTCAATTCGTTAGAAAGAAATTTTACGCTTTTTTTCTTAAAGGAAAGGTCATGAGAATTTTATAAAATAAATTGTCATTCTTAGCTTTATGAGTTGTGAAAAATATAAGTTGGTGTTATCCTAAGATTATAAATAAAATTTCAGAGGGGAGTAATGATATGTCAGGTGGGGAAATTGCTGCCTTAATTGCAGCGGTGGCATTTGTTGTTTTAGTCATCTTTTTAGTACTTGTGTTATATAAAGTTTCTCAAGTTGTTTCAAAAATTGAAGATACGATTGATGAAACAAATACAACAATTAAAGTCGTGACTAGCGATGTGAATGTATTGAGTCGCCAAGTAGAAGGCTTGCTTGTTAAAAGTAATGAACTATTGACAGATGTGAATCAAAAAGTGGCAACGATTGATCCGTTGTTTACGGCCGTTGCTGATTTAAGCGAAAGTGTCTCTGAATTGAACACCTCAAGTAAACATTTGATTACGAAGGTAGGAACCGTAGGGAAAGGCACAGCGAAAGCTGGTTTAGTGAGTAAAGTAGGCGGTTCTGCTTTTAGAGCAATGCGTTCAAAAAATACAAAAAACAAATAATTAAATAATTAATTGGAGGAGATTTTTATGGCTAAAAAAGGCGGATTTTTCTTAGGAGCAGTAATTGGTGGAACTGCAGCAGCTGTTGCCGCATTATTACTTGCACCAAAATCAGGTAAAGAATTACGTGATGATTTATCAAATCAAACAGATGATTTAAAAAACAAAGCGCAAGATTACACAGATTATGCTGTTCAAAAAGGAACAGAATTAACAGAAATCGCAAAACAAAAAGCCGGCGTTTTATCAGATCAAGCCTCTGATTTGGCAGGATCTGTCAAAGAAAAAACAAAAGATTCATTGGATAAAGCACAAGGTGTTTCTGGCGACATGCTTGATAACTTTAAAAAACAAACAGGTGATTTATCTGATCAATTTAAAAAAGCAGCTGACGATGCACAAGATCACGCAGAAGATTTAGGTGAAATTGCCGAAGATGCAGCAGAAGATATCTATATTGACGTTAAAGATTCTGCGGCAGCGGCCAAAGAAACTGTTTCTGCTGGTGTCGATGAAGCAAAAAAAACAACCAAAGACGTTCCTGAAAAAGCTGCAGAAGCAAAAGAAGATGTTAAAGACGCAGCGAAAGACGTAAAAAAAGAATTTAAAGGGTAACAAGCGTTTAGCTTATGAAAGTTAGCAACGGATCGTGTTGCTTTTGTTCAGCGGCTTACCTTAAAATTTAGAAATGAGGCCATCAGTCCGGTTGACTGATGGCCTCATTTTATTTTTATTCTATTGGATAATTTGCAATTCTTTGGATGTCTTAGTGAATGGTTCGGAGCCTGTTTTCGTTACGTGTAAACAATCTTCGATACGAACACCTACTTTTCCAGGAATGTAAATACCGGGCTCAATAGAGAAACACATGCCTTCTTCAATGACTAAATCATTGCCATGAACCAGCGATGGGTATTCATGGACGGTGGTTCCAATGCCATGGCCTAAGCGATGGTTAAAGTATTCACCATAACCAGCTTTTGTGATTACACCTCGAGCAATATCATCTAATTCGCCTGCTGTAACACCAGGTTTGACCGCTTCAGTTGCTGCTAATTGTGCTTCTAAAACAATTCCATAAATTTCTTTTTGGAAATCAGAAGGTTCCAAGTAGCTGACTGTTCGTGTGGCATCACTACAATAGCCATTATGAACGACACCTAAATCAAATAGCACTAAGTCATGGGGCTCAATTTTTGTTTCGCCAGGTACCCCGTGAGGACTAGCTCCGTTTTTTCCTGTTAAGACTAACGTATCAAAACTCATCGAGCGAATACCTTGACGTTTTAATTGATACTCGATTTCTGCAACAATTTCTTGTTCCGCAACGCCTGCTTGAATTGCTTTGAAGCCAATCTCAAAAGCGACATCAGCCCAACTACCAGCTTCTAGTAAACGTTGAATTTCAGGTTCTGTTTTAATTAATTGAAGTTTTTCAATTAAAGGCGTAACATCATGCGAAAAATCGCTAGCTGGGAAATAGGTTTTCAATTGATCGAAACGAGCTAAAGAAAGAGCTTGTTTTTCTAAAGCAAAGCGTGGTGTGCCTTGTGTCCGTTTATTTAATAAAGCCGCAATTTTTTCCCAAGGATTTTCGCTATCTAAATAACCATAAACGGGATAAGTCCAACTACTATTTTCGGCATCTTCGACTTCTAATGCAGGTGTAAATAAAAATGATTGGTCGTCCGCAGCGATAAACAAAGCTAACACGCGCTCATGAGGTTCGCTTTCGTAACCGGAAAAGTAAGCGATATGACCAGGATCACTAATATAAGTGAAGTCAATCTTTTCTTGGTGCATCCAATTTTTTAAATCGGCAATTTTTTCTTGATTCATAAAACATCCTTCTTTCTTTTATTCTGAAGTGAATCACAGTACTATCATAACATGAAATGACAAAAAGTTCCTTTTGAAATGGAAAGTAAATTTTCATGAAAAAACGATAAAACGGTTGCAAAAATAGAAGAATTTTGATATTCTAGGCTAGGAAAGAAATGTAAACAGTGTTTTCAGAAAATGAGAACAAATTCATATTTATAGGAGAAGAAACATGGAAAAACAAACAATTACAATTTATGATGTTGCTAGAGAGGCAAATGTATCAATGGCTACTGTTTCTCGTGTTGTCAATGGTAATCCCAATGTAAAACCAGCAACACGTAAAAAAGTCTTAGAAGTGATTGATCGCTTAGATTACCGTCCTAACGCAGTCGCACGTGGTTTAGCAAGTAAAAAAACGACAACAGTGGGTGTCATTATTCCAGATGTTAGTAATGCATTTTTTGCTTCATTAGCACGTGGTATTGACGACGTGGCTACAATGTATAAATACAATATCATTTTAGCCAATTCAGATGGAGACGATCAAAAAGAAGTCACTGTATTAAACAATTTACTTGCCAAGCAAGTAGATGGGATTATCTTTATGGGTCATCGCATTACAGATGATATTCGTGGTGAATTTTCACGTTCAAAAACGCCTGTTGTTTTAGCTGGTTCAATTGATCCAGACGAACAAGTTGGTAGCGTTAATATTGATTACACGGAAGCAACGAAAGATGCAACAGCGACTTTAGCGAAAAATGGGAACAAAAAAATTGCTTTTGTCAGTGGTGCATTAATCGATCCAATTAATGGTCAAAACCGGATGAAAGGCTACAAAGAAGCTTTAGCAGAAAATGGCTTATCTTATAATGAAGGCTTAGTTTTTGAATCTGAATATAAATTTAAAGCAGGCATTAATTTGGCTGAGCGTGTCCGTAACAGTGGAGCGACAGCTGCCTTTGTTACAGATGATGAGCTAGCGATTGGTTTATTAGATGGGATGCTAGATGCTGGCGTGAAAGTTCCAGAAGAATTTGAAATCATTACAAGCAATAACTCATTGCTTACAGAAGTCTCTCGTCCACGTCTATCAAGTATTACACAACCTTTATATGATATCGGTGCCGTGTCAATGCGTTTATTAACAAAACTAATGAACAAAGAAGAAATTGAAGAAAAAACAGTTGTTTTACCTTATGGAATTGATCAAAAAGGTTCAACAAAATAAATTGAATTAAACGGCTAAACTAAGAGCGTTAACTCTTAGTTTAGCCGTTTTTTGATACCTAAAAATGAGCCAGAAAAATACGTTTTCTGGCTCATTTTAGCGAGTTAATTATTGTTCTTTTTATTATCGTTGTTTTTATTGTTATTATTTGTGGTAGCACGTGGAGCAAGATTTCCCCAGTAAGAAGCGTAATTGCTGTCTGTTCCACCGATCCCAAATTTATAAGTACTTTGTGGCGCACCATCTTTGGCATAGTATGAAGTCGTAGTTTTACCAGGTGTATTGAATTTGGCACCATTATAGGTAATTGAGCCAGGTTTTTCACCAGTAAATTCAGAAACTTTTGATTTAATGACACTTGGATCTAATTCAAATTTTTGACCAATACCAAACAATTCTGGATTCGCATAGTACAGCGCGTTGGCTAAGTTCGCCATATAGTTCCCGTTGTTGTCGCCGCTGGTCATCGTCATTGGCGCTGGTAGATCATGTCCTGCCCAAGAACTTAGTGTCACAGTTGGGGTAGAGACAATCAGCCAGGAATCTTTATAGTCATCAGTCGTCCCAGTTTTTCCGACCCAATCAGCACTAGCTAAATGAGGATTCAAGCCAGCTAATGTTGGTTTGAATTTTGTCGTATTTGCAGAATCCACCACTGAACGCAACAAGTCATTCATAATAGAAGCGGTCGCTGGTGAATAAACTTGCGTTCCTTCATCTTTGTGTTCGTAGACCACATGTCCGCTATTGTCTGTAATTTTTTCAATCATGTAGGCTTTTTGATATTTACCTTTGTTAGCAAGCGCTTGGAAGCCGTTTGTTTGAGTTACGACATTTGTTTCGACTGGACCTAAAGGCGCGGATTCGTAAGCCCAAGCATCTGAAGCTGGATAGTTCATTTTGCTTAAGTAGTGATTATAAGAAAAATTATCATCACCTTTTTTCTTTTTCAATTCTTCGTTCACATGATACACAGGAATGTTGAAAGACCAGTTTAAAGCGTTTCGAACGGTTACAAATTGATTTAAATCCACAGTTGTTGAGTTAGCAAAAGGAGTGCCATCTGAATAAGTAGTCGTGTAGTTGGCCAAACGACTTTCAGAACCAATGAGTCCTTGATCAATCGCAGGACCATAGACAGAAATTGGTTTAATCGTAGATCCAACTTGACGATCGGCATTAAAGGCATGATTGTTTTGATTAATATCGAAGTTTCTACCACCGATAAAGCCGAGGATCCGACCAGTAGCATTATCCATTAAAATATTCCCAGTTTCAATCATTGTATTTCCATTAACATCTGCAGTGCCATCATCAAGCAAATAACCATAATTTGCGACAGCGGTTTGCATCGTGTTGTAAATGTTCTGATCAATAGTCGATTGGATTGTATAGCCTTGCGACTGGATTTCACGACGTGCTTGTTCTTCATATTGATCTAAACCAACTTGATCTAAATCATCACGATTAACTTTAGCTTTTTTCATATCTAAATCCATGACAATCTCAACTGCTTTATCTAACACCGTATAGTATAGATAGCCTTCTGTATTGACATTGGCCTGCTCTGTTGGTAAAAAGTCTTTTTTCAAGTCGTAAGCTTTGGCTTCTTCATATTCCTTTTGCGAAATAGCTTTTTCTCGGTACATACTGAAAAGAACAAAATCTTTTCTCTTCATTCCTAAAGACAAATCGTCTTTCAAGGCACCAGTGTTAGTATAGGGCGTGTAAACAATGGGACTTTGGGGAAGTCCTGCGATAAAGGCCGCTTGAGGAAGATTCAAGTCCTTGGCACTTTTACCAAAGAGTCCTTTGGCTGCTTCTTCCACGCCTGCAATATTTTCACCTTTGTTATTACGACCAAAAGGGGAGACATTTAGATAAGTTGTCACGATTTCGTCCTTAGAAAAGTATTTTTCAATACGTAAAGCTAATAAAATTTCGTTGGCTTTCCGTTTAAAAGTCGTTTCGTCAGTTAAAATCTGTTGCTTCACCAATTGCTGAGTCAATGTTGAACCACCAGAAGAACCGCCGATGCCTGTCGCATCAGAAATCAGCGCTCGAACTAGCGCTTTCGGGACCACCCCATGATGTTCTTCAAAATATTCATCTTCTGTTGAAATAATGGCTTTTTTTAGTAATGGAGACATTTGATCGCCGTTAATTCGTGTCCGAATTAAATCTGATTTGATGTTAGCAATCGGAGTACCATCTGCGTAAGTCATTTTTGACACTTCGGTAATATCACTGATTTCTTTTTGCAATTCTTCCTTCGTTGGGGGCTGTGTATCTTCAACTAGAAAAGCAAAATAGCCCATTCCGATACCTAAGCCAAGAGAGCCACCTAAGACAATCAGAATAACCCCAAAAACCACTAATGACTGAAAAACGCGAATAATGACATTTAAAATAAGTAAAAAGACATTGCCGCCAGAAGAGGTCGTTGGTTTTTGCTTATTGTTACTTGAATTATTTTTCAAAAGCTTCACCTCAATAAAATGATACATTCTGTGTTATTATAGCAAAAAAAAGCTTCTATGAATAGTTTCTACACCAATTGCCATTTTTTGTTGAAAAAACTTAAGAGAAAATAGGGAAATCCCATTTTTTGACTTTTCAAGTGTGACAGAATCGGTTACTATGAATAGGGGAATTTGATCTATTATTATGTTTTACTATAGGAGGAAAATCATGAATTCAGCTTTTTTTGAAGAATTAAAAGCCCGTGGGTTGGTCTACCAAGTCACAGATGAAGAAGCCTTACAAAAACAATTAAATGAAGAATCTGTTAAATTATATATCGGCTTTGATCCAACGGCAGACAGTTTACACATCGGGCATCTACTGCCAATTCTTATGTTACGTCGTTTCCAACAAAATGGTCATGTGCCCATTGCTTTAGTTGGTGGCGGAACAGGCATGATTGGTGATCCATCATTCAAAGATGCAGAACGTAGTTTAAACACACTTGATACAGTGAAAGCTTGGTCTGAAAGTATTAAGGGTCAGTTGTCACGTTTTATCGATTTTGAAGATGAAAAAAATCCAGCGATTCTAGCAAACAACTATGATTGGCTTGGAGAGCTTTCTTTAATTGATTTCTTACGTGATGTTGGAAAAAACTTTACAATTAACTATATGATGAGTAAAGAAAGCGTGAAACGCCGAATCGAAACAGGAATTTCTTATACTGAATTTGCTTATCAATTATTACAAGCGTATGATTTCTTGAAATTGTACGAAACAGAAGGTTGTTTATTGCAATTAGGCGGCAGTGATCAATGGGGAAACATTACTTCAGGGATTGAATTATTACGCCGAGAACAAGAAGTTCAAGGATTTGGCTTAACCATGCCTTTAATTACAAAAGCGGATGGTACCAAATTTGGTAAAACAGAAGGAAACGCAGTTTGGCTAGATGCTGAAAAAACTTCGCCGTATGAATTTTATCAATTCTGGATAAACACAGATGATCGTGACGTAGTGAAATTCTTGAAATACTTTACTTTCTTACCATTGGACGAAATTGCAACAATTGAAGAAGAATTTACGGCGAACCCAGGTCAACGTGCTGCGCAAAAAGCGTTAGCAAAAGAAGTGACCATTTTAGTCCACGGTGAAGCAGCCTATCATCAAGCGGTTAAAATTTCAGAAGCTTTGTTCAGCGGGGATATCCAAAGTTTAACAGCAGAAGAAATTAAACAAGGCTTTAAAGATGTACCGACGTATGAGGTGCAACCAGAGGATCAATTAAGTTTAGTCGATTTATTAGTTACCTCAAAAATAGAACCATCAAAACGTCAAGCCCGTGAAGATGTTCAAAATGGAGCGATTTATGTCAATGGAGAGCGTCGACAAGATTTAGCAACTGAATTGACAGAAACTGATAAAATCGAAGGGCAATTTACTGTGATTCGTCGCGGTAAGAAAAAATATTTCTTGTTAAAATACTAAAACACTGTGAACTTCAATCTTATACGGTTTATAAATTAAAAATAATAGTTAACAGTTAATACTAGCTTAATATTTTGCTTTAGGAAGACTTGTTTACCTTAATGTAAGCAAGTCTTTTTATAAAGTTTTGCTTATAGTACTAGAATCAATAGTCACCAACATTATCTTGAACGGTTTATTATATAAAAATACCGACCAAGTTTCTCTGGTCGGTATTCTGTCTAATTTTTAAGTCTCACTACAGATAGCCAATCCTTACTTGTATAATATTACTGTATGGAAACCTTCCATAGATCCTGACAGACCTTGATTTTGTAGTGAATCAATTTTTATATCAACAATTTCATAACCATCTAACTGCATGGAAGATATTATTTCATCAATTTGCGTAGTGTATTTGTCCTCACAGCCAAAATTTTGATTAATCCATTTACTAAAACTATTTACCATAACTAGATGAGTTAAACCATCTTTAGGTTTTAAAAATTTTTTTATTTCTTTTTGATAAATAGATTCTGCAGCACTTTTTTGTCCTTTTGTAAACATTCCCACTCTATTTCACCACCTTTCCAGTAAAATTATTATTGCTAATATATTTATTGCTTCAAGCTTTTTGTGAATGTCCAAAGTGTTAATCACTAATAAAGTTAGACTATTATTCCTCTCTATGGTGATTCATTAAGGAAAAGTATTGGTTAAAGCATATAGACGATAAAGATAGTATATCAATGTTCACAAAAGTCTACAATAAAAATTCAAATTTGTTATAGACTATATTAGAAAAGTAATGGGTGGGTATTGTTGTATCA
The DNA here is from genome assembly GCF_051712125.1 of Enterococcus sp. DIV1444a. Lineage (NCBI taxonomy): Bacteria > Bacillati > Bacillota > Bacilli > Lactobacillales > Enterococcaceae > Enterococcus > Enterococcus sp. DIV1444a. Next base: position 1,611,555 of record NZ_JBIOOG010000001.1, on the reverse strand, counting down.
ACAATAAGGAGGACTGTAAGAAAAGTCCTTTGTCAAGATAGTATTGAAATAAAAAGCTGAAAATCAAAAGGACAAATGTTACAAAAAACTCTTTTTTACTATTGGGCATATTCAATTACAGATAACTTGTGCTATGCTAGAATAAAAAGTGCAGTCGCTATAAGGAGTAGGTTATGAAATCAATTGTCGAAAAGTTAAACTTAACGAAGTATCAGCAACCAGTTATTTTAAATAGACCGCAGGCAGAGTATCTATCTGAATTTGCTTCAGCCGCGCAGCAATTACCCTCAGAACCAGTTGAGCTGATTTTTGCATTTGTGAAAACGATGGAGGAATTTCAAGAGATTGTTTCAATGGTGATTGAAGGTCAACATTTAGTAGAAAATGGGTTGTTATATGTGGCTTATCCGAAAAAAGGCAATAAAATGTATCAAACCTTTGTCCACCGAGATGAAATTTTTCCAACACTACAAGTAAACGAGGCAGATGGATATATTAAAGGCTCAACCTTAAAATTTAATCGCATGGTTAGTTTAGATGAGACTTTTACGGTTGTCGGCATGAAGAATGTTCTTAAAAAGCCAGCGAAGAATCAGACCAGTTCTGCTGTTGGGGATTATGTTCAATATCTACCAGAAATTGAAGCGTTGGTACAAACAGAACCAGCTGCTGCAGCGACATTCGCTGCATTAACGCCTGGTTATCAAAAAGAGTGGGCGCGGTATGTGTTTAGTGCAAAGCGAGCGGAGACACGGAAAAAGCGGCAAACTGAAATGTTAGTCATTTTAAAAGAAGGCTATAAAACCAAAGCTCTTTATCAGCAAAGGAAGAAATAATGGCGCAGTCAATTGAAACAGTTACAGCATACATCGAAACAGTTGAACCAAACTGGCGAATTGCTTATCAGCAAGTATTAGACGTCGTTTCGCAAAATTTGCCAGCAGGATTTGAATTAACGATGCAATATGGCATGCCAACCTTTGTTGTGCCGCTTTCAGTATTTCCAGAAGGCTATCTTAACCGTGTGGATGAACCGTTACCATTTATCAGCTTAGGCGCTACTAAAAGGCAAGTAGCTTTATATCACATGGGCTTAATGGGAAATGAAGCCGTCCGAAGTTGGTTTCAAGAAGCCTATCAGGAACAAGTGTCAACAAAGCTAAACATGGGAAAAAGTTGTCTTCGTTTCACTAATCCTAAGCGAATACCCTATGAACTAATTGGCGAATTAGTAACAAAAATCACGCTAGAAGAATGGCTGCAACAGTATCAACACCACCAAAAGAAAAAGAAGAATTATTAGGAGGAACCACATGTTATTAGGATCACACGTTAGTATGAGTGGCAAGAAAATGCTACTAGGCTCTGCCGAGGAAGCGGCTAGTTATGGCTCAACAACCTTTATGATTTATACAGGTGCGCCACAAAACACGCGCCGGAAACCGATTGAAGAAATGAATATTGAAGCTGGGCAAGCTTTTATGAAGGAACACAATTTAAGTAATATCGTCGTTCATGCCCCGTATATTATTAATTTAGGTAATACAATTAAAACGGAAAATTTCGGTTTTGCCGTAGACTTTTTGCGTCAAGAAATTGAGCGAGCACAAGCATTGGGAGCAACGCAAATCACGTTACATCCAGGTGCGCATGTTGGTGCAGGTCCAGAAGCCGGCATTAAACAAATTGTTAAAGGTCTAAATGAAGTCTTGTGGAAAGAGCAAATCCCGCAAATCGCTTTAGAAACAATGGCTGGTAAAGGAACCGAAATCGGCCGTACGTTTGACGAACTAGCTGCGATTATTGACGGAGTTACGCTAAATGATAAACTTTCTGTCACTCTGGATACTTGCCACATTAATGATGCAGGTTATAATGTAAAAGATGATTTTGATGGCGTATTAGTTGAATTTGATAAAATTATCGGATTGGATCGTTTAAAAGTTATTCATGTGAATGATTCTAAAAATCCTATGGGCTCACATAAAGATCGTCATGCCAATATTGGCTTTGGCACTATTGGTTTTGAAGCTTTAAACGGTGTGGTTCACCATGAAAAATTAACTGCTTTACCAAAAATTTTAGAAACACCTTATGTCGGAGAAGACAAAAAAAATAAAAAGGCCCCTTACGGCTTTGAAATTGCGATGTTAAAAAATCAAACATTTGATCCAGAATTATTGGAAAAAATTCAAGGACAAAACTAAAGCAAGAATCGCTCTTAAAGGTCCTATGGGCATTTAAGAGCGTATATTTTGACTTTTAATCACTATTTTGCAAAAAAATCAGACTTTTTTCATTATTTAAGAGAAATCCCGCAAAAAGAACTTTTCTTTTTTTGCTATTTCTAGTAAAATAATTCATTGAGAGCAAAACTATACGGAGAGGAGAGAGTTTCAATGGCAACAGGTTGGGTAGTATTAATCGCAGTAATCGCTTTATTAGTAGGCGCTGCAGGGGGCTTTTTCCTTGCACGCAAATATATGCAAGATTATTTCAAAAAAAATCCTCCCGTTAATGAGGATATGTTACGCATGATGATGGCATCAATGGGTCAAAAACCGTCAGAGAAAAAGGTTAGACAAATGATGCAACAAATGAAAAACCAAGGAAAATAGTAAAGGTTATTCAGGTAATCATGAATAAGTGTAAAAACGGGCTGATTTTCAGTCCGTTTTTTTGTTGTTTTGCGGGAGAATAGGATAATCTAGGAGGCAACGAGCGAGACGTTTAATCAAAAACAACAATAACGAAGAAACCTTCTAGCTCGAAAGTAGTCTTCGTAGAACAACAAAGTAAAAGGAGGGACAACTGAATGTCCATATTCAAAAAATTAGGCTGGTTTTTTAAGCAAGAGAAAAAAAGTTATATTATTGGGGTTTTCTCATTAATGATGGTCGCTCTTGTTCAATTAGTCCCGCCCAAAGTTATTGGCGTCGTTGTAGATGAAATCGTTAACAAAGAAATTCGCTTAACGAAAATTATCGTGTGGGTGGCACTCTTGATTGGTGCTGGGCTTGCCCAATATCTTTTTCGCTATATTTGGCGGATGCATATCTGGGGGAGTGCCGCTCGTTTGGAAAAAGAGCTACGGACTCAATTATTTCATCATTTCACAAAAATGGATAGTATCTTTTATCAGAAATATCGGACAGGTGACTTGATGGCGCATGCAACCAATGATTTAAATGCCATCCAAAATGTGGCTGGAGCCGGGATTTTAACGTTTGCCGACTCTGTGATTACGGGAGGCACAACGATTATCGCAATGGTTCTATTTGTCGATTGGCGCTTAACATTAATTGCTTTATTACCGCTGCCTTTATTAGCCGTCACCTCACGAGTTCTAGGTTCTAAGTTGCATGATGCCTTTCGAGATTCACAAGCCGCTTTTTCAGCGATTAATGATAAAACACAAGAAAGTATCACTGGAATTAAAGTCATTAAAACATTTGGGCAAGAACAAGAAGATCTTGCTGATTTTACAGAGAAAATTGATGATGCTATCGTCAAAAATAAACGAACGAACTTTTTAGATGCACTGTTTGATCCGTTTATTACGCTGATTATTGGTATTTCTTATGTTTTGACAATTATTATTGGTGGTCGTTTCATCATGGAAGGAACGATTAGTTTAGGTCAGTTGGTCTCTTTCATTGCCTATATTGGGATGCTAGTATGGCCAATGTTTGCGATTGGGCGCTTATTTAATGTGTTGGAACGTGGGAATGCTAGTTACGATCGTGTGAACGAATTATTGCATGAAAAAACGCATATTATCGAACGAAAAGATGCCATCAAAACGATGGCGCAAGGGACAATTTCAATGAAGATTGCTTCTTTTTCTTATCCAAAAGAAGAGGCAGTGGCATTGGAAAATATCCAATTTTCGTTGCAAGAAGGAGAAACCTTGGGGATTGTTGGTAAAACAGGCGCTGGTAAAACCACTATTTTGAAGTTGTTGATGCGTGAATATGACCAATATCAAGGAACGATTTCCTTTGGAAAACATAACATTAAAAACTACACATTAGATGCATTGATGGGTGCAATGGGGTACGTGCCACAGGACCATTTTCTCTTTTCCATGACGGTACGAGATAACATTCGTTTTGCTAAACCACACTTGGAACAAGCAGCAGTTGAACAAGCGGCAGCATTAGCATTTATTAACCAAGAAATTAAAACCTTTCCTGAAGGTTATGACACAATGGTTGGAGAACGTGGTGTCTCGCTTTCTGGAGGACAAAAACAACGGATTTCTATTGCGAGGGCCTTGATTGTTGAACCAGAATTGTTAATTTTAGACGATGCCTTATCTGCAGTCGATGCGAAGACTGAAGAGGCGATTTTATCAAATCTAAAAGAAACGCGCCAAGAAAAAACCACTATTATTACAGCGCATCGTTTAAGTAGTGTCATGCATGCAAAAGAAATCTTAGTGTTGGATGAAGGGAAAATTATTGAACGGGGGACGCATCAGGAGTTACTGGCTCAGAAGGGTTGGTATCAGCGGATGTGGGAAAAACAGCAATTAGAAGCGAAAATTGAAGGGAGTGAGAGTTAATGGAAGAAAAGTATCAATCCGAATGGTCCAGAGAGTTACCGATGAAAGAACAATTAACGATTGTTCAGCGTTTGTTTCGTTTTGCCAAACCTTTTCGACGCATGTTTTACACAGCCATTCTCTTTGCATTTGGCTTATCAATTATCAATATTCTTTTGCCTAGAGTCATTCAAGTTTTTATGGATAATTATTTAACGCCTAAAACTGCCACAATGCAAGTGATTCTAACTTTTGCTGCTATTTATTTTTTTGGTGTCATTGTCAAAAGTATTGTTTGGTTCTTTCAATGGTATTTGTATTCGATGGCTTCTTTAAAAACGTATCAATATATACGAGTGAAATTATTTGAAAAATTACACACTTTAGGTATGCGTTATTTTGATCAAACACCGGCTGGTTCGACGGTGTCTCGTGTTACAAATGATACAGAAACATTGTTTGAATTCTGGTATGTATTCTTAATGGTGATTACAGGAATTTTTGCCGTAATCTCGTCATTTTTTGCAATGTTTCAACTCAGTCCAGAAATTTCATTTTATTGTCTAATTTTCTTGCCAATTTTATTAGTTGTGATTTGGTATTACCAAAAATTTAGTTCAAAATTATACCGCAGTATGCGGGAAAAATTAAGTCAATTAAACACCAAACTAAATGAATACATCTCTGGGATGCAAATCATTCAACAATTTCGCCAAGAAAAGCGTTTGGAAAAAGAATTTGAAGAAACCAATGATGATTATTTAAAAACACGAGTAGCGATGATTCGCATGAATTCGTTATTATTAAGTCCCATCATTAATTTGTTGTATACATTGGCGATTGCATTGGCCTTAACTATGTTTGGCATCGATGCTTTAGATTCTCCTGTTGAAGCGGGGATGATTTATGCTTTTGTAACGTATGTCCAAGCTTTTTTTAATCCGATGACGCAAATGATGGACTTCCTAAGTATCTTTACAGATGGGATTGTCGCAGGCAGCCGTATTTTAAAAATTATGGATACGGAAGAATTAACGCCGCAACAATCAGTAGGTGCGAATGGGGAAATTATTCGCGGGAAAATTGAATTTCGCAATGTTACTTTTTCTTATGACGGCAAAAATGAAGTATTGAAAAATATTAGCTTTGTTGCAAATCCCGGAGAAACCGTCGCTTTAGTCGGTCATACAGGAAGTGGTAAAAGTTCAATTATTAATGTACTCATGCGTTTCTATGAATTTTATGAAGGGCAGATTTTAATTGATGATCGTGATATTCGTGATTTTCCCATGACAGAATTACGGGAAAAGATGGGCTTGGTATTACAGGACGCTTTCATGTTTTATGGAGATATTGCTGGAAATATCCGTTTACTGAATCCCAATATTACAGATGAGCAAATCAAACAGGCTGCGGAATTTGTTCAGGCGGATAAATTTATTCACACGTTACCCAATACCTATCATGCGAAAGTCATTGAACGAGGAGCGAGTTATTCTAGCGGACAACGTCAATTAATTTCGTTTGCGCGAACGATTGTGACTGATCCCAAAATTTTAGTTTTAGATGAAGCAACCGCTAATATTGATACAGAAACAGAAGGGTTGATTCAAGAAGGATTAGCCAAAATGCGTCAAGGGAGAACGACAATTGCGATTGCACATCGCCTTTCGACAATTCGTGATGCAAACTTGATTTTAGTTTTAGACAAAGGACAGATTGTAGAACGAGGAACGCACGAAACGCTATTGGCTGAAGGTGGTCTTTATGCGGATATGTATCAGTTACAAAGTACGGAAGTTTAATGTAACAACTGAAAAAGTTAAATAACCCAAACAAAGGCATTTAGTGTTAGGAAATTCCTAATTCTAGGTGTCTTTGTAGCTCTTTAAATTGCAAAAAAGAAGAGAAATGGTATGATATGAAGAGAGAAAAATAAACGAGGAAGTTAGGTGGAACTGTGAAGCCAGTTATAGTCAAACATGTGCGAATAGGTGAAGGCAATCCCAAAATTGTGGTGCCCATTGTTGCTCGAACAGCCGAGGATATTTTGGCCGAAGCAACGGCGAGCCAAACACTAGATTGTGATTTGGTGGAATGGCGTTTAGACTATTATGAAAATGTCGCTGATTTTTCCGATGTATGTAATCTTTCACAACAAGTAATGGAACGGTTGGGGCAAAAACCGTTATTGTTAACTTTTCGTACACAAAAAGAAGGCGGCGAAATGGCTTTTTCCGAGGAAAATTATTTTGCTTTGTATCATGAATTAGTGAAAAAGGGTGCGTTGGATTTATTGGATATTGAATTATTTGCGAATCCGCTGGCGGCAGATACGTTAATTCACGAAGCTAAAAAGGCGGGGATTAAAATTGTTCTCTGTAATCACGACTTTCAGAAAACACCGTCGCAAGAGGAGATTGTCGCGCGGTTACGCCAAATGCAAATGCGTCAGGCGGATATTTGTAAAATAGCTGTGATGCCACAAGATGCGACAGATGTACTTACGTTACTTTCAGCAACCAATGAAATGTACACCCATTATGCATCCGTTCCAATCGTTACTATGTCAATGGGACAGTTAGGGATGATTAGTCGCATAACAGGTCAACTGTTCGGATCGGCACTAACTTTTGGCTCAGCCCAGCAAGCGTCTGCACCAGGCCAACTATCCGTACAAGTATTAAGAAATTATTTAAAGACATTCGAACAAAACAAGTGATTCAGAAGGTGAAAGAAGTGGCAAAGAAAAAAACACAACAAAAAACGAATGCGATGCGCATGGTGGAACAACATAAAGTACCATATAAAGAATATGAATTCGCTTGGAGCGAAGATCATTTAAGTGCAGAAAGTGTCGCTGAAAGTTTAGGTATTGAAAAAGGACGAATTTTTAAAACCTTGGTTACAGTAGGTAATAAAACAGGTCCAGTCGTGGCTGTCATTCCTGGTAATCAAGAATTAGATTTGAAAAAATTAGCGAAAGCTAGTGGCAACAAAAAGGTAGAAATGCTTCACTTAAAAGATTTAGAAGCAACCACAGGCTATATTCGTGGGGGCTGTTCACCAATTGGGATGAAAAAGCAATTTCCCACCTATTTGGCTGAAGAAGCTCAACAATATTCTGCAATTATTGTTTCTGCAGGCAAACGTGGCATGCAAATTGAATTAGCGCCTGAAGCAATCCTTTCGCTAACCAATGGACAATTTGCGGGAATAACGACAGAAGAATAAGTGGTTATAAGAAGAGGTTGAGACAGAACCGTTTATCTGTTTTTAAGCGTGGAGCAAAAAACACTAGGGATTTTTGCTCCACGCTTAACTATCAAATTAATAAAGGAAAAACATTAACTAATCTGTGCTACTTTTTATTGGGATAAAATTTTTGTAATGCTTGCCGTGCAAGCATATCGGCTGCTTTGTTTTGACTTTCAGGTAGCCATTTGATTAAGAGCAAAGGAAAATTCTTTTCTAGTTGTTGATATTCTGCTAAATAAGGCTGGTACTTTTCATTTTTAGCATAGTTTTTTTCAATGGTTTGGACAACAATTTTACTATCTGAGTGGAGAAGAACTGTTTGTTGATTGTCTTCATTGGCAATCGCTTGTTTTAAAGCTTCCATCAGCACTTTAAATTCGGCTTCGTGATTACTAACAATGCCTAAAGGCACATGCAATTGTTGCCGCGATTGGTCAGTAAGGTAAACGATACCGCCGCCAGATTCACCTGGATTGCCTTTTGTTGCAGCATCTACATAAATTCTTAACATAAAATTACTCCTAATTTCTTTTTGTTCTTAAAAAAAGTATGTTACTATTATAACATATTTAAATTTAGTGGCGTTGATCCAGAAGTAGTGAGGGCACTTTATGAAAAAACAGAAATTCTATTGGCAGCCAGAATTAGCATCCGCAATTATTTACTGGTCTTGCACATTTTGTATATTATTTATTAGTTTAATTTTAGCATTGGAAAATAATGGTCCTTACTTGATTAGTAATCTGGTGATGGTTCCATTTTTTGTGTTTGCTTATCTAGGAATTGCGCGGTCTTTTAACATGACAGAAACATCTTTAATTGTCAGAGATGTTTTATGGTTTCGTAAAAAAGCACTTCCGCTTTCTCAGATAGAAAAAGTAACCTACAATGAAAAAAGCATCGAAATTTTTTCCTCAGAATTTAAGGAAGGCTCAAAAGTCTTTTTAATGAAAAAGAAAACGATTCCGTTATTTCTTGAGGCGCTTAAGGTAAAAAAGCCTGAATTGAAGGTAGCAGAAGATCATTCTTTGGGCCTTCATAAAAAAGAAGAAAAAAAAGAGTGAGTCATAAGTCGAAACGACTGGTGACCCACTCTCAAAATCTTAAAATAATCAGCTGAAACAAACGCTACGTTTACTTGCTTTTTGAAGTTAAGCGCTGTTGGTTCAGCTTTTTTAGTTATCTATTTTTTTGACATGTGCTGCTTGTAGCCCGCGATTGCCTTCCATTATCTCGAACTCTACAGATTGATTCTCATCAAGTGATTTGAATCCGTCACCTTCTATAGCAGTGAAGTGGACAAAAATCTCATCTTCTTCGTTGTAAACGATAAAACCATAACCTTTTCTGTTATCGAACCATTTGACAATTCCTTTTTGCATCCAATTCACGCTCCTTTTAGATTTGTAAAGACACTTTCATTATACGAGAAAAGGCTACCAAACGTCAATGGTTGGGTCGTTTAAAAAAGGTTATTCTAGCCATTCTATTCAATACAAGCTATAATTTAAAAGAAACAATGTGTCACAAAGACGATAAAGAATTGAAAAGGGGTCCGTTATGAAGACAGATATTAACATTGCACAAGCAGCAACATTAAAACCTATTCAAGAGATTGCCGAAACAATCGGTCTTTCAGAAGATTCGCTAGAACTTTATGGAAAATACAAAGCGAAAATAGATTTTCCAACGCTTCAATCCCTAGAAGCGAAGCCAGAAGGTAAATTAATCCTCGTTACGTCGATTAATCCAACACCAGCAGGAGAAGGAAAGTCAACCGTGACTATTGGTTTAGGAGATGCATTAAATCAAATTAATAAAAAAACAGTTATTGCCCTAAGAGAACCATCATTAGGTCCTGTGATGGGGATTAAAGGTGGCGCAACAGGTGGCGGGTACGCACAAGTATTGCCAATGGAAGAAATCAATTTGCATTTTACTGGTGATATGCATGCGATTACGACAGCTAATAATGCCTTAGCTGCGTTACTAGATAATCATTTACAGCAAGGAAATGAATTAAAGATTGATTCTCGGCGGGTGATTTGGAAACGCGCAGTGGATTTAAATGATCGTGCGCTCAGACAGGTCGTTGTTGGTTTAGGGGGTCCTTTCCAAGGTGTACCAAGGGAAGACGGTTTCGATATTACTGTGGCGAGCGAAATTATGGCGATTCTTTGTTTAGCGCAAAATTTAACGGACTTAAAAGAACGCTTAAGTCGGATTATTGTCGCCTATAATGACCAAAAAGAGCCGGTGACGGTTAAAGATTTAAACGTAGCAGGTGCGCTGACGTTATTATTAAAAGACGCCTTAAAACCTAATTTAGTTCAAACGATTGAAGGAACTCCAGCTTTTGTTCATGGTGGTCCTTTTGCCAATATCGCTCATGGGTGTAACAGTATTTTAGCGACAAAAACAGCTTTGCATCTGGGGGACTATGTCGTAACAGAAGCGGGTTTTGGTGGTGACTTAGGTGGCGAAAAATTTTTAGATATTAAAGTCCCTTCTTTAGGAAAAGCACCAGATGCCGTTGTGATTGTGGCAACGATTCGCGCGTTGAAAATGCATGGCGGTTTGGCAAAAGATCAGTTAGCGCAAGAAAACTTACCAGCGTTACAAAAAGGCTTTGCCAACTTAGAAAAACATATTCAAAACATGCAACGTTATGATGTACCAGTAGTCGTTGCGATCAACGAGTTTACGCAGGATACAGAGAAGGAAATTCAACTGTTGAAAGAAGCCTGCCAAGCGTTAGGCGTGCCAGTCGAGTTAACAAGTGTTTGGGCGCAAGGTGGTGCAGGTGGTACGAATCTAGCAAAAACAGTAGTAGCAGAGATTGAAGCCAATACAAAGCAGTTTCAACCTTTATATAATCCTCGCCAAACAATTGAAGAAAAAATTCAAGCCATTGTACAAACGATTTACGGCGGAGAACAGGCAATTTTTTCTCCGAAAGCCCAAAAACAAATTGCAGACTTTACAAAAAATGGTTGGGATCAATTACCAATTTGCATGGCGAAGACACAGTATTCACTTTCTGATGATCCTCAAAAATTAGGACGGCCAGAAGGATTTACGATTACGATTCGTGAACTAGTTCCAAAAATCGGTGCAGGGTTTATCGTGGCGTTAACGGGTGACATTTTAACGATGCCTGGCTTGCCGAAAGTTCCTGCTGCGTTAAATATGGATGTGGACGAAACGGGGCAAGCGAGCGGTCTCTTTTAAAGCCGCTCTTTCCTGAGACCTATTTTTAGTATATACTTGAAAGTAGCTCAATAAAAAAATAATGACGGAAATTTATTGCGTAGTTTATTATAAGGAGCAACGACTATGGGGGAACGAGCAGATACATTTATTGCACACTTTAATCGCATTGAAAAGTGGATGAGAGAGAGACTGAACAATCCTGTCAACATGGGATTCAGTGAAATGACAAGACGTCTTTCCCGAAAAGAAAAGGGACAGATTGCTCAATTTGAAGAGGATTTGCTTCAAATGGCTCAGTTAAGAAATGCCATCGTTCATGAGCGAATTGCTGATGATTTTGTCATTGCAGAGCCGAACGAATGGGCGGTTCAACGAATTGCAACGATTGAACAAGCTTTAACAAAACCAGAAAAAGTAGTGCCTAAATTTGCGAAACGTGTTACAGCTTTTGAAATCACCACATCTTTAGAAACGTTATTGACGATTATTGCAAAAAAACAATATTCTCAATTTCCAATTTATGAGAAAGGTGTATTTAAAGGATTAATCACGGTTCGAGGGATTGGTGTATGGTTTGCCATTGAGAGCACCAAAGGAGAAGTTCACATTGCCAACCGAACGGTGCGAGAATTGTTGGCATCAAATTATAAACGTAGCAACTATCAATTTGTTTCAATTGAAGCAACCGTCTTTGAAGTTGAACAAATGTTTCGGGAGCAGCCACGCTTGGAAGCCGTGCTTATTAGTAAAAGTGGCCATCCTAATGGTGAGTTAGTAGGCATTGTTCGACCAAGAGATTTAGCAAGTATTCATAGAGAAAAGGAATGACGCGATTGTTAGTAGTATATTTTTTAATCAGTGCCTTATTAGTAGGACTTGACCAATGGAGCAAATATTTGACGGTCCAAAACATTTCTTTGGGTGAAACGAAAGAATTCATTCCTGGATTTTTGTCGCTGACCCATTTAAGAAATACCGGAGCTGCTTGGAGCTTGTTAGAAGGGAAAATGATTTTCTTTTATGTCATCACAGTAATTGTTAGTGTCGTGATTATTTATTTATTAATTAAGAATTATAAAAAAAGTGTCTGGTATTCAGTAGGTTTATCTTTTGTCTTAGCAGGTGCCATTGGGAATTTTATTGATCGTGTACGTTTAGGCTACGTGGTGGACATGTTCCAAACGGATTTTATGAATTTTCCTATTTTTAACGTTGCAGATAGTACGTTAGTGGTCGGCGTTATTTGTATATTTATTTATTTGATTTTAGATGAAAAAGCAGCAAAGGAAGGCAAAAATGGAACAAATTAACGTAACGATTCAAACAGAAAAAGGCCGGATTGACAAAGTATTAAGTGAACATTTATCCAATCATTCCCGCTCGCAAATTCAACAATGGTTAAAAGAAAAACACGTGACAGTTAACGGTGAAACGGTCCGCGCCAATTACAAAGTTACAGCAGGCGACGAAATTGTGGTAACAATTCCTGAACCAGAAGTTTTAGATATGGTAGCAGAGGATATTCCTTTGACCATTGTTTATGAAGACAATGATGTGATTGTCGTCAACAAACCTCAAGGCATGGTTGTTCATCCTTCGGCAGGTCATCCTAATGGTACATTAGTGAACGCGTTACTTCATCATGCGGATCACTTATCGGCGATTAATGATGTGGTGCGACCGGGAATTGTTCATCGAATTGATAAAGATACTTCTGGGCTATTGATGGTGGCTAAAAATGATCAAGCCCATGAATCATTAGCTAAGCAGCTAAAAGAAAAAACATCGTTACGTAAATACGTTGCCTTGGTCCACGGTGTTATTCCTCACGATAAGGGAGAAATAAATGCGCCTATTGGTCGTTCCAAGATTGACCGCAAAATGCAAGCGGTCATTGAAGGCGGTAAAGAAGCAGTCACGCATTTTACTGTTTTAGAGCGCTTTGATGCATTTACTTTAGTTGAATTACAACTGGAAACAGGCCGGACACATCAAATCCGTGTTCACATGAAATATATCGGTTATCCATTAGCTGGAGATCCGTTATATGGACCGAGAAAAACATTACCTGGCAATGGGCAATTTTTACATGCGAAGTTATTAGGCTTTACACATCCTACGACAGGTGAACAATTAGTCTTTGAGGCACCTTTACCAGAAGTTTTTGAAAAAACTTTACGCCAATTAAGAAATAATCATTGATTTTTATCTGAAGAAGAGGTAAACTCTTTTTTAAGAAGAAAAATAACTAAATAACTGTAACCTTTAAGTTTAGTCCCGTGAGGCTAAGAAGGAATCATGCAAAAGAACACTAGGTGCGCTTAGTTAGTAAGTTGTGTGGGCTACATGGTACCCTTGTACCTTTTTAAACTGTAACCGACATCCTCCTATCCTCATACGGGTAGGAGGATTTTTTGTTGGAAAAAATAACAGGACAATTTCAATAAAAAGCCACTTATTTTTCAGCTGCTCAATTGAAGGAAGAATCGCTGACCCCAAGACAGCGAGGACGTAGATAAAAAAGAATGAGGAGGAAATTATTATGCCAAAGAAAGAAGTTGTTGACGCAGTCACAATGAAACGAGCGCTTACTCGAATCTCGTATGAAATTATTGAAAGAAACAAAGGAATCCAAGACATTGTTTTAGTAGGAATTAAAACACGTGGAATATACATTGCACAACGTCTAGCCGAACGCTTAAAACAATTAGAAGATATTGACGTGCCAGTTGGTGAATTAGATATTACTTTGTATCGTGATGATGTGAAAGATATGGAGGAACCTGAATTACATTCTTCTGACGTACCAGTCTCAATTGAAGGTAAAGAAGTTATTTTAGTAGATGATGTCTTGTATACGGGCCGGACCATTCGTGCTGCGATGGACGCTGTTATGGATTTAGGTCGTCCGAGAAAAATCTCTTTAGCAGTCTTAGTAGATCGTGGACATCGGGAACTACCGATTCGTGCCGATTATGTAGGAAAAAATATTCCAACATCAAAAACTGAGGAAATTATTGTGGAAATGGAAGAGCGTGACGGCGCAGATCGTATTATGATTAGTAAAGGAAACGAATAAAAAGGAGTGAACAACGTTGTCAGAAAAAGAATTTCGAAATGAGGATGCAGTCTTAGATATTAAAGATAGACCGCAAGCTTTTCACTGGGTTGGCCTAAGTTTACAACATTTATTTACGATGTTTGGTGCAACGGTTTTAGTACCAATCTTAGTGGGAATTGACCCGGGGATTGCGTTAGTCAGTTCAGGATTAGGAACAATGGTCTATCTGATTACTACAAAAGGAAAAATCCCCGCCTATCTTGGCAGTAGCTTTGCTTTTATTGCAGCGATGCAGATGCTAATGAAGAGTGATGGATATCCAGCCATTGCCCAAGGTGCTATGACAACCGGCTTGGTATACCTAATCGTTTCATTAATCATTAAAAAAATTGGTTCTGACTGGTTAGATAAAATTTTACCGCCTATCGTTGTAGGGCCTGTCGTGATGGTTATCGGTTTAGGCTTGGCAGCTAATGCCGCAAATAACGCAATGTATAACAACAACGTTTATGATTTTAAATATATTGCCGTAGCCTTAATTACTTTAGGCTTAACCATTTTTTACAACATGTTTTTCAAAGGCTTCCTAGGATTAATTCCAATTCTTTTGGGAATTGTTAGTGGGTACCTGGTTGCTTTAGCTTTTGGAATTATTGATTTAACCCCTATTAAAGAAGCTGCTTGGTTTGCTTTACCGAATTTTGAAGTACCTTTTGTTCAATATGAACCGAAATTGTATTTAAATGCTATTACAACAATGGCACCAATTGCTTTTGTAACAATGACAGAACATATTGGTCATTTAATGGTCTTGAATAAATTAACCAAGCGCAACTTTTTCCAAGACCCAGGCTTATCTAAAACTTTAATGGGAGATGGCTTAGCGCAAATTGTTGCAGGTTTTGTTGGTGGACCGCCAGTTACAAGTTATGGTGAAAATATCGGCGTGCTGGCAATTACAAGAGTGCACAGTGTCTTCGTGATTGGTGGAGCCGCGGTGTTCGCTGTAGCTTTAGGCTTTGTTGGAAAATTAAGTGCCTTGATTCTAAGTATCCCAGGACCAGTTATTTCAGGAATTAGTTTCGTCTTGTTCGGTGTGATTGCCGCAAGTGGTTTGAAAATCTTAATCGATAATAAGATTAATTTTGATAAGAAAAAGAATTTATTGATTGCTTCAGTAATTTTAGTCATCGGCATTGGTGGCTTAGTCTTCAAAGTAGGAACCTTTGAATTGTCTTCAATGGCATTAGCAACCGTCTTAGGAATTGTTTTGAATTTAATTTTACCGGAAAACGCACGTAGCGAAGAACAGTAGGAGGACTGGACGAATGATTATTACATCTGAACGAATTAGTTTAAAACATCTTTTAACTGCTGAGGCTTTAACCGACCGTGAAGTCATGGGGTTAATCCGTCGCGCAGGAGAATTTAAACAGGGGGCAAAATGGCACCCAGAAGAACGTCAATATTTTGCAACAAACTTGTTTTTTGAAAATAGTACTCGAACACATAAAAGTTTTGAGGTAGCTGAGAAAAAATTAGGCTTAGAAGTGATTGAGTTTGAAGCGAGTAGAAGTTCTGTTCAAAAAGGAGAAACGTTATACGACACAGTACTAACGATGTCGGCAATTGGTGTAGATGTAGCAGTCATTCGTCATGGTAAAGAAAATTATTATGATGAATTGATTCAAAGTAAAACGATTCAATGTTCTATTATTAACGGTGGGGACGGGAGTGGACAACACCCTACACAATGTTTATTGGATTTGATGACCATTTATGAAGAATTTGGTGGATTTGAAGGCTTGAAAGTGGCGATTGTGGGAGATATTACACATTCTCGTGTTGCTAAATCAAATATGCAGTTATTAAACCGTTTAGGCGCTGAAATTTATTTTTCAGGTCCAGAAGAGTGGTATGATCATCAGTTTGATGTCTATGGACAATATGTGCCGTTAGATGAAATTGTTGAAAAAGTCGATGTGATGATGTTGCTTCGCGTGCAACACGAACGTCATGATGGTAAGGAAAGTTTTTCAAAAGAAGGCTATCATTTGGAATATGGTTTAACCAACGAACGGGCAACTCGTTTACAGAAACATGCAATTATTATGCATCCAGCGCCAGTCAATCGGGATGTTGAACTGGCAGATGAATTAGTGGAAAGTCTGCAATCAAGAATCGTCGCGCAAATGAGTAACGGAGTCTTTATGCGCATGGCAATTTTAGAAGCAATTTTACATGGAAAGGCCTAGGTGGAGAAATGAAGACGTTAATTAAGAATGGAAAAATCATCAAAAAAGAGAATCAGTTGATTGAGGCAGCACTTTGGCTAGAAAATGGTGTGATTCACGCAATCGGGGAATCGTTTGACGAAGCAGATTTTGAGCAAGTTTTTGATGCGAAAGGGCAACTAATCACGCCAGGCTTGGTCGATGTGCATGTTCACTTTAGAGAACCAGGCTTTACGTATAAAGAAACGATTAAAACGGGTAGTAAAGCTGCTGCTCGCGGTGGTTTTACTACGGTTTGTGCAATGCCCAATCTGAATCCAGTACCAGATACGGCTGAAAAATTAAGTGAGGTTTACGATTTAATTCAAAAAGATGCAGTCGTGAAAGTTTTACAATATGCCCCCATTACAGAAGAGCTACGGAGTGAAGTTTTAACCAATCAGAAGGCCTTAAAAGAAGCGGGCGCCTTTGCATTTACGAATGATGGTGTTGGTGTCCAAACGGCAGGAACGATGTACTTAGCCATGAAAGAAGCGGCTGCATTAAATATGGCGCTTGTTGCGCACACGGAAGATGAATCTTTATTATTTGGTGGTGTGATGCATGAAGGAGAAGTTTCTAAGAAATTAGGCCTACCAGGGATTTTAAGTGCAACGGAAGCTTCACAAATTGCTCGGGATATTACTTTAGCAAAAGAAACAGGCGTTCATTATCATGTTTGTCATGTTTCAACAGAAGAAAGCGTGCGCGTTATTCGAGATGCTAAAAAAGCAGGGATTCACGTAACAGCCGAAGTTTCCCCGCACCATTTAATTTTAGTCGATGAGGATATTCCTGCTGACGAAGGGTTTTGGAAAATGAACCCGCCATTACGTGGTTTAGCAGATCGACAAGCATTGATTGACGGCTTGTTAGATGGCACGATTGACTGTATTGCTACCGACCATGCGCCCCATGGTTTAGAAGAAAAACAACAATCATTTTTAAACGCACCTTTTGGCATTGTCGGTAGTGAAACGGCCTTCCAATTGATTTATACGAACTTTGTCGAAACAGGCATTTTCACATTAGAACAAGTGATTGATTGGATGGCAGTGAAACCGGCAGAAATTTTTGGATTAAACGCAGGAACACTAACAATTGGTGCACCAGCAGATATTGCAGTTTTTGACTTAGCAACAGCTGCCCCAATTGATGCAGAAGCATTTGAATCAATGGCTGTCAATACACCATTTACAGGGTGGACAGTCAAAGGAAAGACACTTATGACATTTGTTGACGGAGCATTAGCTTGGTCGGAGGAGGCGCAGTAGGTTTGAAAAGGTTATTGATTTTAGAAGACGGAACAGTATTTGAAGGGAAAGCGTTTGGTGCAGAAGGCAATGTAGTAGGTGAAGTTGTTTTTACTACTGGCATGACAGGTTACCAAGAAGCAATTACTGACCAAAGTTTTAATGGACAAATGATTACTTTTACGTATCCATTAGTTGGAAATTACGGGGTCAACCGAGATGATTATGAATCCATTGCACCAACCTGTAAAGGTGTCATTGTTAAAGAGCATGCGCGGGTTGCTTCAAATTGGCGTCAACAAATGACCTTGGATGAATTTTTAAAGCGCAAAGGGATTCCAGGAATTTCAGGGATTGATACGCGTGCGCTGACTCGTAAGTTACGATCAGCTGGAACAATGAAAGGGAGCATCATTGATGCCGTGGATGATTTACCGCATGCGTTTGATCAATTAAAAGCGACGGTCATGCCGAAAAATCAAGTGGCACAAGTCTCCACCACTAAGCCTTATCCGAGTCCAGGTGTTGGGCGTAATGTAGTCGTCGTTGATTTCGGGTTGAAACATAGTATTTTGCGAGAATTATCAAAACGGCAATGCAACTTAACCGTGTTGCCTTATAATACAACGGCCGAAGAGATTTTAGAATTAAGTCCCGATGGTGTCATGTTGACAAATGGGCCTGGAGATCCCAAAGATGTGCCTGAAGCTATTGAAATGATTCAAGCAATCCAAGGAAAAGTTCCAATTTTCGGTATCTGCTTAGGTCATCAGTTATTTTCATTAGCGAATGGTGCGGATACGTATAAGATGAAGTTTGGCCATCGCGGTTTGAATCATCCTGTACGAGAAATTGCAACAGGACGCATTGATTTCACTTCACAAAATCACGGATATGCCGTGGACGAAGCAACAATTGATCCGGAAAAATTACTTGTGACCCACGTGGAAGTCAATGATGGCACGGTTGAAGGCGTGCGTCATCGAGAGTATCCAGCTTTTACTGTGCAATATCACCCAGATGCGGCTCCAGGACCGCACGATGGTCTTCATTTATTTGACGAATTTATGGAATTAATGGATGCATGGAAGGAGCAAAACTAATGCCAAAACGAACGGACATCAAGAAAATCATGGTGATTGGTTCAGGACCAATCATTATTGGACAAGCAGCAGAATTTGACTATGCAGGCACACAAGCCTGTTTAGCGCTAAAAGAAGAAGGGTATGAAGTTGTCTTAGTAAACTCAAATCCAGCGACCATCATGACCGATAAAGAAATCGCGGATCATGTTTATATTGAACCGATTACTTTAGAATTTGTTTCAAGAATTTTGCGAAAAGAACGTCCTGATGCTCTTCTACCAACGTTAGGTGGTCAAACTGGATTAAATATGGCGATGGAATTATCGGAATCAGGAATTTTAGATGAGCTAAATGTAGAATTGCTGGGAACAAAGCTCAGTGCGATTGACCAAGCGGAAGACCGTGATTTATTTAAACAATTGATGGAAGAATTAGAACAACCGATTCCAGAAAGTGAAATTGTCAATACGGTGGAACAAGCCGTGGCTTTTGCCAAACGAATTGGCTATCCAATTATCGTTCGTCCCGCATTTACCTTAGGCGGAACAGGCGGCGGCATGTGTGATACGGAAGAAGAACTCCGCCAAATTGCTGAAAACGGTCTGAAATTATCACCAGTTACACAATGTTTAATTGAAAAAAGTATTGCTGGTTTTAAAGAAATTGAATATGAAGTGATGCGTGATTCGGCTGATAATGCGATCGTGGTTTGTAACATGGAAAACTTTGATCCTGTCGGCATTCACACTGGGGATTCGATTGTTTTTGCTCCGAGTCAAACCTTATCAGATTATGAATACCAAATGTTGCGAGATGCGTCCTTGAAAATTATTCGTGCATTAAAAATTGAAGGTGGCTGTAATGTTCAATTAGCTTTGGACCCGCATAGCTTTAATTATTATGTGATCGAAGTGAATCCACGTGTTTCTCGCTCGTCTGCACTTGCTAGTAAAGCCACAGGGTATCCAATTGCGAAGTTAGCTGCAAAAATTGCTGTCGGTTTAACATTAGATGAAATGAAAAATCCGGTTACTGGAACCACTTATGCTGAATTTGAACCCGCTTTGGACTATGTTGTTTCCAAAATTCCTCGTTGGCCTTTTGACAAATTTGAAAATGGTGCTCGAGAATTAGGAACGCAAATGAAAGCAACCGGGGAAGTCATGGCAATTGGCCGCAATATTGAAGAATCCTTATTAAAAGCAGTTCGTTCTTTAGAAATTGGTGCTTATCACAACGAGTTAGAAGAATTAAGACATGTCAGTGATCTGGAATTAACGAAGAAAATGGTCCATGCGCAAGATGATCGATTGTTCTACTTATCAGAAGCCATTCGTAGAGGATATAGCATCGAAGAATTACAAAGTTTAACGAAAATTGATTTATTCTTCTTGGATAAACTTTTACACATTATCGAAATTGAAACGGCCCTTGAAAGTCACGTGGACAACGTAGCTGCCTTGAAAGAAGCCAAACAAAATGGCTTTTCTGATCGGAAAATTGCAGCACTTTGGGGACAAACAGAACAAGCCATCGCTGACTTCCGTAGAGCCAATCAAATTGTGCCCGTCTATAAAATGGTGGATACGTGTGCTGCAGAGTTTGAATCACACACGCCTTATTTTTATAGCACGTATGAAATGGAGAACGAAAGCAATGTTTCGAAAAAGCCTTCTGTACTAGTGTTAGGTTCTGGCCCCATTCGCATTGGTCAAGGGGTCGAGTTTGATTATGCAACGGTTCATTCTGTCAAAGCGATCCAAGCGGCTGGTTATGAAGCAATTATTATGAATAGTAATCCTGAAACAGTTTCAACAGATTTCTCTGTCTCTGATAAATTATATTTTGAGCCATTAACTTTAGAAGACGTCATGAATGTGATTGATTTAGAAAATCCGATTGGCGTGATCGTCCAATTTGGTGGACAAACAGCGATTAATTTAGCTGAGCCGCTCACAAAACAAGGTGTCAAAATTCTTGGAACAACGATTGAAGATTTAGATCGTGCGGAAAATCGTGATTTGTTTGAACAAGCTTTGCAAGAGCTAGCCATTCCTCAACCACCAGGGGATACAGCCACGAGTGCAGAAGAAGCAGTTGTGATTGCTGATCGTATCGGCTATCCCGTTTTAGTGCGTCCAAGTTATGTTTTAGGTGGTCGTGCAATGGAAATTGTCGAAAATCAAAAGGATTTGGAAGATTATATGCGACATGCAGTCAAAGCTTCGCCAGAACATCCTGTCTTAGTTGATAGCTATTTATTGGGACAGGAATGTGAAGTCGATGCCATTTGTGATGGTGAAACAGTACTAATTCCAGGGATTATGGAACATATTGAACGAGCTGGCGTGCATTCTGGCGATTCAATGGCGGTTTATCCGCCGCAGTATCTTTCTCAAGAAATTCAAGCAACGATTGCCGATTATACAAAAAAACTGGCACTTGGTTTAAACTGTGTAGGCATGATGAATATTCAATTTGTTATTCATGAAAATCGTGTTTATGTGATTGAAGTGAATCCTCGTGCGAGTCGAACAGTTCCTTTCTTAAGTAAAATCACAGGGATTCCGATGGCCCAAGTTGCTACAAAAGCGATTCTTGGTGAGAAACTGACTGACCTAGGATATCAAGATGGGTTATATCCTGAGAGTAAACAAGTTCATGTGAAAGCCCCTGTATTCTCCTTTACGAAACTACAAAAAGTAGATACGTACTTAGGGCCTGAAATGAAATCAACTGGGGAAGTTATGGGTAGTGATTATTATTTAGAAAAAGCCTTGTATAAAGCCTTTGAAGCATCTGGCTTGCATTTGCCAAGTTATGGCGCTGTACTTTTCACCATTGCAGACGAAACAAAAGAAGAGGCTCTAGAAATTGCTAAGCGTTTTTCAGCAATTGGCTATAGTTTAGTCGCAACGGAAGGAACTGCTGACTTTTTAGCAAAGCATCAGTTGCCTGTTAAGAAAGTGACGAAAATTTCTAATCCTGAAGGGGAAACCGTGCTGGATGTCATTCGCAATGGCAATGCGCAAGTGGTAATCAATACCATGGATAAAAATCGTTCCAGTGCCAACCAAGATGGGTTTTCAATCCGTCGGGAAGCAGTTGAACATGGGATTCCATTATTTACCTCACTTGACACAGCAAATGCGATTTTAAAAGTTTTAGAATCAAGAGCCTTTACGACAGAAGCCATTTAAGCAAAAATCTGGAACAATCGTCTGAGGAGGACTGTTCCAGATTCTTTTACGAAGAAATAGAAAATCATTTATAGGGGAATCAGAGAATAAAGGAGTGAAGGATACTGATGCAGAGAAAGCAAGAAATGATGACCATTGTAGCTCAAAAACAGTTAGCGCCACGCATTTTTCAGTTAGACTTACAAGGCGAGCTAGTGAAAGAGATGACACGACCAGGACAGTTTGTGCATATCAAGGTTCCGCGTGCAGATTTACTTTTGCGGCGACCGATTAGCATCAACCAAATTGATCATTCGAACGAAACCTGTCGTTTGATTTATCGAGTCGAAGGCTCTGGAACGGAAGTTTTTGCCACCATGAAGGCTGGTGAACAATTAGATATTTTAGGTCCTTTAGGAAACGGCTTTGATGTAACTACCGTAGCAGCTGGTCAAACTGCTTTTATTGTTGGCGGAGGAATCGGAATTCCCCCATTGTATGAATTATCAAAGCAACTCAATGAAAAAGGCGTGAAAGTGATTCATTTTCTTGGTTATGCATCAAAAGAGGTTGCTTATTACCAACAAGAATTTATGGCATTAGGAGAAACACATTTTGCTACAGATGATGGCTCGTTTGGCGCTCATGGTAACGTGGGCCGTTTATTGTCAGAAGTGTTAGCAAAAGGACGGATCCCTGATGCAGTTTATGCTTGTGGTGCGAATGGTATGTTAAAAGCAATTGATTATTTATTTCCAACACATCCCCATGTTTACCTTTCTTTAGAAGAACGGATGGCCTGTGGAATTGGGGCTTGCTATGCCTGCGTTTGCCATAAAAAAGGAGACACTACTGGAGCAAAAAGTGTCAAGGTCTGTGATGAAGGTCCGATTTTTAAAGCAAGTGAGGTTATCTTATGATGAAAAATCCTTTAGCCGTTTCAATTCCAGGTTTAACATTAAAAAATCCGATTATTCCTGCCAGTGGTTGCTTTGGGTTCGGGGAAGAATATGCTAACTATTATGACCTTGATCAATTAGGTTCAATTATGATTAAGGCAACAACCCCCCAACCACGATATGGAAATCCCACACCACGTGTAGCTGAAACACCTAGTGGTATGCTAAATGCCATTGGATTGCAGAATCCAGGTTTAGAAGTGGTGATGCAAGAAAAATTACCAAAATTAGAAAAGTACCCTAACTTACCGATTATCGCAAATGTTGCAGGTGCTTGCGAAGAGGACTATGTGGCTGTTTGCGCAAAAATTGGGCAAGCACCTAACGTCAAAGCAATTGAACTGAATATTTCCTGTCCCAATGTGAAACATGGCGGCATAGCTTTTGGTACAGATCCCGAGGTTGCTTTTCAATTAACACAAGCAGTCAAAAAAGTCGCCTCTGTTCCGATTTATGTTAAACTATCACCAAACGTAACGGACATTGTGCCGATCGCCCAAGCAATTGAAGCAGGGGGCGCAGACGGTTTTTCTATGATTAATACATTGCTAGGGATGCGCATTGATTTAAAAACGAGAAAACCTATTTTAGCCAATCAAACTGGCGGACTATCTGGCCCAGCCATTAAGCCTGTCGCTATTCGCTTAATTCGACAAGTAGCTAGTGTTTCTCAGTTGCCAATTATTGGAATGGGTGGTGTTCAAACTGTGGACGATGTCTTGGAAATGTTCATGGCAGGCGCTAGCGCTGTCGGGGTTGGTACGGCCAACTTTACAGATCCATATATTTGTCCGAAGTTGATTGAGGGATTACCTAAGCGAATGGAAGAGTTAGGCATTGAATCGTTGGAACAATTAATTAAAGAAGTGAGAGAGGGGCAGCAAAATGCATGATAGACCAATTATTGCGTTAGATTTTCCCACGCAAAAAGAAGTGGCTGTTTTTTTAGAAAAATTTCCTAAGGAGGAAGCCTTGTTTGTTAAAGTAGGGATGGAACTTTTTTACGCAGAAGGACCAGCGATTGTTCGCTGGCTTAAAGAACAAGGCCACGATGTTTTCTTGGATTTAAAATTGCATGATATTCCGAATACTGTAGAAAAAGCTATGACAAATTTAGCAAAATTAGGCGTTACAATTACCAATGTCCATGCAGCAGGGGGCGTTCGAATGATGCAAGCAGCTAAGGAAGGTCTAATCAAAGGGACTCAGCCAGGCGCTAAGGTTCCTGAGTTAATTGCTGTAACCCAGTTGACTTCTACTAGTGAAGAAGAGATGCACCATGATCAATTAATCAACGTTCCTTTAGAGACAAGTGTCATTCATTATGCTAAATGTGCGGAAAAAGCGGGTCTGGATGGCGTAGTTTGCTCGGCCTTAGAAGCACGTGGTATTCAAGAAGCAACTAAGCAGACGTTTATTTGCTTAACACCTGGTATTCGTCCAGCAGGAAGTGCAGTAGGTGACCAACAACGGGTCGTTACGCCGCAACATGCTCGCGAAATCGGGTCCACATATATCGTTGTTGGCCGACCTATTACTCAAGCAGAAAATCCTTATGAAGCCTATCAAGAAATCAAAAAAGACTGGAGCGGAAAGTAATATGACAAAAGTAGCAAAAAAAATTGCCAAAGATTTATTAGAGATTGAAGCGGTGTTTTTAAACCCTAATGAGCCGTTTACCTGGGCTAGTGGCATAAAAAGCCCAATTTATTGTGATAACCGTATCACGATGAGTTATCCTGCTGTGCGTAAAGAAATTGCAGAAGGCTTAGCGGCGAAAATTAAAGAGACTTTCCCAGAAGTCGAAGTGATTGCTGGGACAGCTACCGCAGGGATTCCACATGCGGCATGGGTAGCCGATATTTTAGGATTACCAATGGTTTATATCCGCAGTAAAGCCAAAGACCACGGCAAAGGGAATCAAATTGAAGGCCGAATTTCTGAAGGACAAAAAATGGTAGTTATCGAAGATTTAATTTCAACAGGCGGTAGCGTTTTAGAAGCGGCAGAAGCGGCGGAACGTGAAGGAGCAACGGTTTTAGGCGTTGCGGCAATCTTCACTTATGAGTTACCTAAAGGAACGGCAAATTTTGCAGATAAACAGATGACGTTACTAACGTTAACCAATTATTCAACTTTAATTGATGCTGCATTAGAAGCAAACTATATCGAAGAAAAAGATGTTACCTTATTACAAGAATGGAAAAAAGATCCTGAAAACTGGGGCAAATAACCGTTGAACTAAAGACGGTTCTTGTCGTCTGATTTTTTAGTGCTATTTTCAGTAACCAGATTTAACGGTAGGAGAACTTAGGTCATTTGCCGAGGAGCGTAATGATCTAAGTTCTTTTGTTTGACGCAGAAAAGATGTTAGGATAGAGTTTTAACATGAGTTTTACCTGATTACTATGTGGAAATGAAGGAAGAGTGTATGAAAAAAATAAAAAATATGGACGTTGAATGGAGCTATACAGGCAACGATGGACCGGAACATTGGCATACGCTATGTGACTGGTTTGCAGAAGGTGCTAAGTTTGCTTATCAATCGCCAATTGCTTTGGAAAAAGAAAGTGCTGAGATAGTAAATTCTCAGATTACGTTTCATTATAAAAAAGAAGAATTCACTGAAAAGGAATTCAAAAATACGTTTCATTTTGTACCACCAAATACGGAAAGTTACGTAATGTTTGAAAATGTTGCGTATTATTTAACCGATATCCATTTTCATATGCCTAGCGAACATTTGTTATCGGGAAAGCAGTATCCGCTAGAATTCCATTTAGTTCATATGAATGATGCTGGCGAAAATTTAGTTGTCGGTTGCTTGTTTACCATCACTGAGGAAGAAAATCGTTTTTCAGAAGCGAATCATCCGATGGACTGGGAAAACGGCACGCACCAACAATGGTTTAATCCGTCAATCTTTTTACCAGAGAAGCGACTACACTACCATTATGTAGGCTCGTTAACAACACCGCCAACTAAGGGTCCAGTGAAATGGTTTGTATTTGATACCATTCAAAAAATGGATCAAACCTTTTTAAATAAGATCAAGGAAGGCATGTTGGCCTTTAACAATCGGCCCCTTCAGCCGTTGAATGGGCGTAAGATTTATTTTTCAAATGATTAGTGTGTGGAGGGAAAAGTGTTGAATATTCAACAAATGAAGTATGTTGCTGCCATAGCTAACAATGGGAGTTTTCGGGAAGCAGCCAAAAAACTATTTATTACACAACCTAGCTTGTCAAATAGTATTCGGGAATTAGAAGAAGAACTAGGGATTTCCCTCTTTTTACGGACTAATAAGGGCGCTTTTTTAACAGAAGAAGGAATGGTTTTTTTAGAACAAGCGGAGAAAGTCTTAGTTCAAATGGAGTTATTGGAAAATCGCTATCGCGAAACAGTGACCAGCGAACGATTCTCCATCTCTTCGCAACATTACGATTTTTTAGGTGAGGTAATTGCCAAAGTTCTTAAAAAGTATGGGGATCAATATAAAGATTTTCGTGTCTTTGAAACCACGACCTTAAAAGTAATTGAAGACGTCAAAGGATTTCACAGTGAGTTGGGGATTATTTATTTAAATGAACAAAATAGTGTCAGTATTGAACGGTATTTAGAACAAGCCAATCTAGCCTATGAGGTAATTAGTACCTTTAACACACACATTTTTTTAGGAAATCATCATCCTTTAGCCAAGCAAAAAGAAATTCATTTAGAGGAATTAGTTCCCTATCCACAAGTTCGCTTTAATCAAGAAGGAAGCAATTTTTCCTATTTTTCTGAAGATTTAGTTGAAATTCCTGAACAGGAATCGGTCATTCATACTACGGATCGTGGAACCTTAATGAATTTGTTGGTAGAAACCAATGCTTATGCTTCTGGTTCAGGTGTCGTAACGGGTTTTACGAAGAAAGAAATTCGGTTAGTGCCATTGGCGCCAGCCTTGGAAAATCGTATTTGTTTACTCTTTCCCAAAAATCGGGAAATCAGTCCGATTGGTCGCTACTTTATCAAAGAACTAAAAGCATTGTTTAAAAAAGAGATTGATACCAAAACGTTTAGCACTAAGGAATAAAAAGAAGGAACTATCAGTGGTTTGACTGATAGTTCCTTCTTTTTTGGCTCATTTTGAAACAGTAGCAATGGTTTCTCTTTCAATTAATGTGACAGGCACTTGAATGTCTTCTATGATTTGAAGGTCCTGTTGCATCGTTTGTAATAACACTTCGCCAGCTAGTTTTCCCATTTCTTTAAAGTCTTGTGCCATAGTTGTTAATGGAGGTTCGACAAATGCTGCTGCTTGAATATCGTCAAAACCAATAATCGATAATTCTGCTGGTACATGAATACCTAGGTTTTTACAGTTTCGTAAACAATGTAACGCGCTGAAGTCATTATCGCAGACCACGGCTGTGAGTTGGTGCGTCTCAAAATACTGTTTAAAGTTGTGTTCATCTAAGAGATTGGTTTCCGTGATTGCTGTATGAAATGCCAGATTGGCTTCTTTTAAAGCTTGGAGATAACCTAAATAACGTTGCCGAACGGATTGTAAGGCCGGACTTCCCGAAAGGATATATCCAATTTTCGTATGTCCTAAGCCAATTAAGCGTTCGGTTGCTGTTTTACCACCAGCAAAGTTGTCTGATTGAATGGTTGCAAAAGGTAAATCATGGATCTTTTTATCCAAGACAACGACTGGAAAATTCATCAAAGCCAACTCGAACAGTAAGTCGAGGTAGTCATTACTAGTAGCAGCATAATAGACAAGCCCGGCAAACTCATTCACAATGTCCGCAGCATTTTTCTCTCTCAAAAAATTAGGCGAGGTCATAAAGACTTCTAATCCAGCTGCTTGAATAGTAGGGGTCAAACCGCTATAGAAATTTCCTACTGATAAATCGTCTGCAAAAGGCAATAAAAAAAGAACTTTATTTAAAGAGGTATGGAGAGGAGGCTTTGGTGCTTGAACAAAACTTCCTTTTCCTTGGTGACGTTGGATTACGCCTTGCGTTTCCAACTCAGTTAGCGCTCGTTTGGACGTAATTCTACTGACGTTAAACTGAGCCGATAATTCTTTTTCGGTAGGCACTTGCGCTCCAACAGGCAATCGCCCTGAATCAATTTCATTTTGTAAATAATCAATAATTTGTTGATATAATGGTTGCTTCATTCATTTCACCTCACAATAAGATATATCTTATTGATAGTTTACCATAAATTAATTGGTTTTAAAATGAAAAAAATGATCGAAATCACTAGACAAAGCGAAATGTAAACGCTATAATTCAAGTGTAAAATGATATATCAAATTTAAGGGGTGACGAGAATGGTTTATACAGAAGTTCCAAAATCCGTAGCAACATTTATGGAGACAATTACAGAAAAATGCGGTGAAGCACATCAAGATTGGGCAAAAAACTTTCAGGCGGCCTTTGCCAATACTTTACTAACAACAGTGAAACGTCAAGAAGATGGTACTACCTTTTTATTAACAGGCGATATTCCAGCAATGTGGTTAAGAGACTCAACAGCACAAGTTCGTCCATACTTAGTGATTGCGAAAGAAGACGAAGACCTTGCTCAAATGATTGCTGGTTTGGTTAAGCGCCAGTTTCGTTATATTTGCATTGATCCTTATGCCAATGCGTTTAATGAAACAGATAATCATGCAGGCCATCAAACAGATAAGACAGAAATGAATGGCTGGATTTGGGAACGGAAATATGAAATTGATTCATTATGTTACCCGGTCCAATTAGCCTATTTACTTTATAAAAATACCGGGATGACCGAACAATTTAATTCAGACTTTGTGGAAGGCGTCAAAAAAATTCTCAACGTTTTCACAACAGAACAAGATCACGCGCAGTCACCTTATTTATTTGAACGAGATACGTGGCGTCAAGAAGATACGTTGGTTGAAGCAGGGAAAGGAACGCCAGTTGGCAAAACAGGGATGACATGGTCAGGCTTCCGTCCTAGTGATGATGCCTGCCAATATGGTTACTTAGTTCCTTCTAATATGTTTGCAGTCGTAATTTTAGGCTATATTCAAGAAATTTTCTCTGATGTTTTAGAAGACGCGACGATTGTGGCGATAGCTAAAAAATTACAAGAAGAGATTGAAGAAGGCATTCAAACATTTGGACGAACAAAAAATCAAAATAACGAAACGATTTACGCGTATGAAGTGGATGGTTTAGGCAATGCAAGCGTGATGGATGACAGTAATGTTCCCAATTTAGTAGCAGCTCCATATCTGGGCTATTGTTCAACAGAGGATGAACAATATCTAACAACCCGCCAAACTTTATTAAGTAAAGAAAATCCTTACTTCTATGAAGGTAAATATGCGAAAGGGATTGGTAGCTCGCATACACCAGAAAATTACGTGTGGCCGATTGCTTTAGCAATGGAAGGAATGACAACCAAAGATAAAGCAGAAAAAGAACGAATTTTAGATTTATTAGTTGCCACAGATGCGGGGACTCATTTGATGCATGAAGGTTTTGACGTAGATAATCCTGAAAATTATACAAGAGAATGGTTTTCATGGGCTAATATGATGTTTTGTGAATTAGTCATGGATTATTTTGACATCCGAGTGGAAAAATAGGAGGAAAAGTGATGACAAAGAAAAAAGTCTATATTGTTTCCCATAGTCATTGGGATCGTGAATGGTATCTTCCTTATGAAGAACATCATATGCGCTTAATTGAATTAGTGGATAATGTATTAGATTTGATTGAAAATGATCCAGAGTTTAACAGTTTCCATTTAGATGGACAAACGATTATCTTAGACGACTATTTACAAGTTCGCCCAGAGAAAAAAGAAGCCGTGAAAAAAGCTGTCCAAGCAGGCAAACTAAAAATTGGGCCATTTTATATTTTACAAGATGACTTTTTAATTAGCTCTGAATCCAATGTTCGAAACATGCTGATTGGGCATTTAGAAAGTCAAAAATGGGGAGCACCAGTTCAATTAGGTTACTTCCCGGATACATTTGGCAATATGGGTCAAACGCCTCAAATGATGCAATTAGCAAATCTGCCTGCGGCTGCCTTTGGACGCGGAGTGAAACCGATTGGCTTTGATAATCAAGTCTTAGAAAGCGACTATAGCTCACAATATTCTGAAATGTGGTGGGAAGGTCCTGACCAAACGAAAATTTTCGGCTTGCTTTTTGCGAACTGGTATAGTAACGGGAACGAAATTCCTTCAGAAAAAGAAGCAGCAATCGCTTTTTGGAAACAAAAATTGGCTGATGTGGAACGTTACGCTTCCACAAACCATTTATTGATGATGAATGGAGTCGACCACCAACCGGTACAAAGAGATATTACTAAGGCCATCGCTTTAGCCAATGAACTATTCCCAGAATATGAATTTATTCATTCCAATTTCGATGACTATTTGAAAGCTGTTCAAGAGGAGTTGCCAGAAGATTTAGGAACAGTAACAGGTGAATTAACGAGTCAAGAAACGGATGGCTGGTACACATTAGCCAACACTTCTTCTGCTCGCGTCTATTTAAAACAGTGGAACACAAAAGTCCAACGCCAATTAGAAAATATCGCAGAACCTTTAGCAGCAATGGCTTACGAAGTAACTGGCGACTACCCACACGACCAATTTGATTATGCTTGGAAAACATTGCTTCAAAACCATCCGCACGATAGTATTTGTGGCTGTTCTGTCGACGAGGTTCACCGAGGCATGATGACTCGCTTTGAAAATGCCAATGATGTTGGGCATTTCTTAGCAGATGAAGCAACACGACAATTAACAGAAGCAATTGATACAAGTGTTTTCCCAGAAAAAGCGCACCCGTTTGTTTTATTTAATACTAGTGGCTATCAGAAAACGGAGGTTGTCACTGTGGAAGTGGAGATTGAACGATTGCCATTTTATACAGGAAAACCTGAAGATCTTTATCATGAATTAAAACAAAAAGCGACTCCAGATTATCAAGTGATTGATCCAACTGGACAAGCCGTTGCAAGCCGTATTGTCAAAGAAGATGTTCGTTTTGGTTACGATTTACCTAAAGATGCCTTCCGTCAACCGTACATGGCTAAATACTTAACGGTCGAATTATCCGTCAAAGAAATGGCGCCATTCTCTTGGGATAGCTTTGCATTGATTCAAGGAGAAACGAAAGCTTTTGAAGGAAGTCTTTTGGCTAAACCAGCAATAAATGAAATGGAAAACGAATTTATTCATGTGAAAATTGAAAACAATGGTAGCTTAACCATTGCTGACAAAAAAACAGGAGAAACATTTTCAAAATTGTTAACATTTGAAGATACTGGCGACATTGGGAATGAATATATCTTTTTCAAACCGACCGAAGACCAAGGAATTACAACCGAAAATGTAACGGCTGAAATCACGAATAAAGAAAATTCACCTGTAAAAGCAAGTTATCAAATTAAACAAACCGTCATGTTACCAGTTGCAGCAGATGAACGCTTAGCAGAAGAACAAAAGGCTGTTCGTGAGTTTAGAGAACGCCAAGCACAACGTTCAACGACGCTTCGCCCGTTCGAAATAACGACAGTGGTTACAATGATCAAAGAAAGTAACCAATTGTTCTTTGAAACAACCATTAATAATCAAATCAAAGATCATCGTTTACGCGTGCTTTTCCCAACTGGCATGGTCACAGAAACACACGAAGCGGATAGTATTTATGAAGTCGTGACACGACCAAATCAAGTAAGCGACACATGGGAAAATCCAACAAACCCGCAGCACCAACAAGCGTTTGTGAATGTTCATGACCAAAACAAAGGCGTGACTATCTTCAATGAAGGCTTAAATGAGTATGAAGTCTTAGCAGATGGAACCATTGCGGTCACATTAATTCGTTGTGTTGGCGAACTAGGTGATTGGGGCTATTTTGCGACACCAGAAGCACAATGCCAAGGAGAATATACCTTTAAATATGGTTTGTCATTGCATGGAAAACCAGAAGAACGCTTTGCTACGTATCAACAAGCTTATAGTGCACAAATTCCTTTTACTGCAGCTACTACTGCGCGTCATGAAGGTAAACTAGCACCGAACCATGTCTACTTGACAACGGCAGAAGGACCAATTGGTTGGACAGCCGTTAAACGTCAAGAGCAAACGAATCATTTAGTCGTTCGTGGCTTTAATCTAACAGCGCAAAATATTCCTTGTGAACTTCACAAAGAGACACAACCAGCGACTTGTTTAACAAATGTATTAGAAGAACCGTTGATACCGGCGATAGAAGTCGATGCACCATTACGTCCGTTTGAAATTCGGACATGGCGTTTCGAAAAATAAATAAATAGGAGAACTTTGTTGAAAAGGACAAAGTTCTCCTATTTTATTGTCGGCTGTTTTTTTGAGATATTTATAATAAAAATCTAGCGAAACAATGAGAAAATCATTCATTTTACGGTCAATTTGTGCTACTATAACGTCAACTGAAGGAGTGAAGCTAAATGGATTTAACCAATCGTTTTAATCGTCAAGTAAATAAAATTGCTGTTTCTTTAATTCGTCAATTTGACGAACAAGTCTCAGGAATTGAAGGTATTTTAAAATTAACGCTAGGAGAGCCGGATTTTAACACACCTGAGCATGTCAAAAAAGCAGCCAAAGAAGCAATTGATGCGAATTTTTCTCATTATACAGGGATGTCTGGTTTATTAGATGTCCGTGAAGCAGCCGCTTATTTTATGAAAGAAAAGTACCATTTGACTTACCAGCCTGCGACAGAAATTTTAGTAACAGTTGGAGCAACAGAAGCGATTTCAGCTTCGTTATTAGCAATTTTAGAACAAGGTGACAAAGTGCTATTACCAGCACCTATTTACCCAGGGTATGAACCAATTATTACATTGGCGGGGGCGGAACCGGTATATTTGGATACACGAGACAATGATTTTGTCTTGACCCCTGAAATGATTGAAGCGGCGATGGCCGAGCATGGGAACCAAGTCAAAGCAATTATTTTAAATTATCCTAGCAACCCAACTGGTGTCACCTATAACCGCCAAGAGTTGCAAGCCATTGCTGATGTTCTAAAAAAATACGACATTTTTGTGATTAGTGATGAAATTTATAGTGAGTTAACTTATGATGAGAGTCATGTTTCGATTGCTGAAATGTTACGTGACCAAACGATTTTAATTAACGGTTTGTCGAAATCACATGCTATGACAGGCTGGCGGATTGGCTTTATTTTTGCACCAGCGATTTTAACAGCGGAGATTATTAAAGTTCATCAGTATTTAGTTACTGCGGCTGCCACTGTGTCTCAAAAAGCGGCTGTTCGTGCCCTAATCGAAGGAATGCATGATGCTGAAATTATGAAAGAAGAGTATCGGAAACGGCGCGATTTTGTTTATGAACAGATGACTCAATTGGGGTTTGAGGTTGCGCGTCCAAATGGCGCCTTTTATATTTTTGCTAAGATTCCTACTGGTTATGAACAAGATTCTATGAAATTTTGTATTGATTTAGCGCAAAAAGAAGCAGTAGCGTTGATTCCAGGTATTTCTTTTGGCCCAGAAGCAGAAGGATACGTCCGAATTAGTTATGCGTCCGAGATGGATAAATTAACAACGGCCATGGAACGAATCGCACATTACATGGCGACACAACGCGTAACGCACTAACCTTTATAGATTCTTTACACACCTTTACCTTTTATTTACATTTAATTGAAACAGAATTAACAGAGTCTTGGTAGACTAAATTTGTAACTAATTGAAAAGGAAGTGCAAAGATGAAAAAACGTGTAATTGCAGCAACTATGCTGAGTCTAGGGTTATTATTAACTGGGTGCGGCGCTCAAGGAGGCACAACTGAAAAATCCAGCGAAGCGGATAATAACAAACCAGTTAAAATTGTCGCTGTTGGTTCCACCGCTTTACAACCGTTAGTAGATGCTGCGAAAGATCAATTTACACAAGAACATCCCAATTATACAGTTTCTGTCCAAGGTGGCGGCAGCGGAACAGGACTTTCGCAAGTTGCAGATGGCGCAGTGACCATTGGAAATTCCGATGTGTTTGCGGAAGAGAAAGATGGCGTTGATGCCTCTAAATTAGTCGATCATCGGGTGGCTGTGGTTGGTATGGGACCAGTGGTCAACAAAGAAGTCGGCGTGAAGAATTTAACGAAGCAACAATTGATTGATGTCTTTACTGGCAAAGTCAAAAACTGGAAAGAAGTGGGCGGCAAAGATCAAGAAATCGTCGTAATCAATCGCGCCAACGGAAGTGGCACCCGAGCAACATTTGAAAAATGGGGCTTAGATGGAGCTAAACCAGTTCAATCACAAGAACAAGATTCTTCGGGAACAGTTCGTAAAATTGTTGAACAAACACCAGGAGCAATCAGCTATTTAGCTTTTTCTTATATGGATGATTCCACTGTTGCCTTAAGCATTGATGGTGTTGAACCAAAAGAAGAACACGTGAAAGACAATTCATGGAAAATCTGGTCTTATGAACATATGTATACAAAAGGGGAGCCTAATAAAGAAGTAAAAGCCTTCTTAGACTATATGGTCACCGATGATGTTCAAAAAACAATTGTCAAAGACTTAGGTTATTTAGCCATCACAGATATGCAAGTAGAACGTGATGTAAATGGAAAAGTAACTGAAAAATAAACAAAAAAAACTCAGCCAATAAACAGGATTGGCTGAGTTTTTTTAGGCTTCTTTTTTTGTTAAAGGCAAGGTGATTGTAAAAGTGGTCCCTAAGCCTAAGTGACTATCAATGGCGATTTTACCGCCTAATAATTCTGTGTAATTTTGGACAATAGCTAGACCTAGACCGGTGCCACCAGAATGACGGCTACGTGCTTTATCGACGCGATAGAACCGTTCAAAGATCCGTTCTTGGTCTTTTTGACTAATGCCAATGCCAGTATCTTGAACAGATAAACGTAATTGCTTATTTTCTATAGCATAAGAAATAGTAATCTGACCATTTTCTTGGGAATACTGAATGGCATTTTCAATTAGATTCTTCACGATTGGATAAAACAATTCGTATTTGGTGAAAAACTGGCTTTCTGGCAGACCATGGACGACTGTTTTCAACTGTTTTGCTGCCAATTGTTGCTGATAAGAACCGAGAATTTCTGTAATAAATTTTTCTAAAGTAATTTCTTGTTCCGCATAAGGAATTGTTGCGCTGCCCCGAGAAAGTTCTAGAATTTCTTGAATTAATTGTTGCAGACGCTGGGCATCTTTTTGCATGATATGCAAAAATTGATCAAGGACTTCCGGATCTTCTTTGGCGCCGTCTATGAGTGTCTCGGTAAAGCCCAAAAGAGAAGTGACAGGCGTTTTTAATTCATGAGACACGTTTGATACAAAATCTTTTTGCATTTTTTCTAGTTGGCGAACGCGCGTTAAATCATAGGCAATTCCTAACACTTGATAATCATTGGCGCTTTGATCATCCAAGTAACGAAGAGAAAGATCTAATCGTAAAGGTGTTGGTCCTTGTGTCACAGTGATTTCTTGATGTAAACTGTTTTTTTCAGCGACGACTTGATGGATTAAATGAATCAAATCGGCGTCTTGAATCACTTCAAGATAATTGCTTTGCATATTTTTAGCAGAGAGTCCTAACATTTCCTGCATTTTA
Source organism: Enterococcus sp. DIV1444a (assembly GCF_051712125.1). Taxonomy (NCBI): domain Bacteria; kingdom Bacillati; phylum Bacillota; class Bacilli; order Lactobacillales; family Enterococcaceae; genus Enterococcus; species Enterococcus sp. DIV1444a. The sequence continues at coordinate 1,576,078 of NZ_JBIOOG010000001.1, read as the reverse complement.
GGGTTCAACAGACGAAGCCGTCCTTGCGTATCAATGATAAAGACACCAATCATCAACTCATCTAAAAGTTCGTGAAATTGCTCATCCGCAGACGTATACGCTTTATACGTTTGACTTACTTGTTGACTCAGTAGGTTAATAGTTTCGTAAAGTTCATTCCATTCAGAAGATTGCTGGATAATGGATCGATTTTCATCTGGATGTTTAAGCATTCGTTTCAGAATCGGTAAGACAGTCACTAGCGGTTGATTTTTTTGCCGTAACAGTAAAAAGATAAACAAGGTAATTAGTAGGAACAAGATGCCAAATGTAAAGATAATATAGCGACGAAAAGATTGGATATTTTTAGAAAATAGCGCGGTTTGTTCCGAAATCCGAATAATGCCAACGATTTCTCCTGATTTTAAAACAGGCGTGGCAACGTACAGAAGTTCTTTATTTAACGTTTTACTCTTTCGTAAAGCTGAACCATAGGTAGCTCCTGATAGAACCGCAGCGATTTCAGGTCGTTTTTTGTGCGACTCTAGCGGTTCATTTTGGCTGCTGTCAAAAAAGACGGTACCATTTTTTTGCAACAAAGTTACCCGTTCTTCTGCATCATCTAACGCATGGGTGACAAGGAGTTGTTGTTGGTTTGTCAGTTGTCCTTTTTCGAAAACGGCAGGGGGCAACTGGTCTGTTAAAAGGGTATTTTTTCTTCTTAAATAGGTTTCTTGCTGAGCAACCATTTCCTTTTGAAAGAAAAAATTGGTCGCCGCAATACTCCCGACAAATAATAAAAGCATGACTGCCGCAACTAAAAAATATTCAATCCGCAGTCTCTTTTTCATCGCTTTGGCTCCTGAAAACGGTAGCCAAAGCCACGGACAGTTACTAAGTAAACGGGCCGTTTGGGATCGGGCTCGATTTTATCACGTAAATGACTAATGTGGACATCGACGATGCGACTTTGTCCAGCGAAGTCATATTGCCAAATTCGTTCCAACAAGGTTTCCCGATTAATGACCCGATCTTTGCGTTTCATGAAGTAAACGAGTAATTCAAATTCTTTCGGTGTTAGCTCAATGGGCTGATTGCGCACAAAGACTTCATAATTTTGTTCATCCACACGAATCTCGCCAATCACAAGCGGAGCTTTAGGTGTGTCCTCTTGAAGCGGTTCGGTCGTGGTAGGTTTTAAACGACGAAAAATAGCTTTCATGCGTGCTAGGACTTCTCTGGGACTAAAAGGTTTTGTTAAATAATCATCTGCCCCAATTTCTAAGCCGATGATTTTATCTACTTGTTCATCTTTGGCAGTTAAAATCAAAATAGGCGTGTCAATTTTTTCTCGACGAAGTGCTTTGGTAATTTCTAAGCCATCCATACCAGGAAGCATTACATCTAAAATTATAAAATCATATTGATTAGACAAAGCTAATTCGAAGCCGTTTTTACCATCTTCGGAAGTAGTCACCTGATAGCCTTCTTTTTCCAAATTAAAGGTTAACAAAGTTAAAATCGATGGTTCATCATCGACGACAAGAACTTTTTTCATTTACATAACTCCTTCAAGAAATTTCTGAAAATAAGTGTATATTTCACTATTGTTAGTTTAACATATTTTTAGAGGAAGAACGTACTTTAAAGTAAGTAAGAATGGTACTTTTGAGAAAAGTCAACTCATGGTATAATAGAGAAATGAAATGAGGAGAAGCGAATGATTGGTATTAGTAGTTGCTTAGGTGGGATTTGTTGCCGTTACGATGGAAAATCTCAAGAACAAGAAGTGTTAAAACAACTTGTAACTAATGGAAAAGCACTAATGATTTGTCCCGAAGTTTTAGGAGAGTTGCCCATTCCACGTCCGCCAGCAGAAATCATTGGCGGGGATGGCTTTGATGTTTGGGCGAATACTGCTTATGTATATACGGATAACGGGGAAGATGTGACCGAGGCATTTAAAGCAGGGGCACAACGCGCGTATCAAAAATTAAAAGCCCAACAAATTACAACCTTGATTTTGAAAGAAAAAAGTCCTAGCTGTGGCAGCCAGCTGATTTATGATGGACAATTTTCTGGCATTAAAAAAGCTGGAGTTGGAGTCGCAACTGCTTATTTTATTCAACAAGGAATGACCGTTTATTCTGAAGAAACATGGCAACTTGCGGACATTTCTTTTAAAAGGTAAAAACTTAGTAAAAAAAGATTGACTATTCCCTATGAAATCGGTAACCTATAAGGGATTGAAGATGGGAGCACGGCTCATGGAAATGGAAAAAACAAACCGCATGAATGCGTTATTTGAATTTTATTCGACATTATTAACGGAAAAGCAGATGAATTATATGGAGCTTTACTATGCTGATGACTTTTCTTTAGGAGAAATTGCGGAAGAATATGAGGTTAGTCGCCAAGCGGTTTATGATAACATTAAACGAACCGAAAAAATTTTAGAAGAATATGAAAAAAAGTTACATCTTTATTCAAACTATGTTGTACGGAAAGAATATCTTGAACAATTACAGCAGTATGTTCAAGAAACCTATCCAAAAGATAGTGAAATCAAAAAATATATTGAACAAATTCAAGAAATAGAGGAATGAAACTATGGCTTTTGAGAGTTTAACAAACCGCCTACAACAGGCAATGAGTAAAATCCGTCGTAAGGGAAAAGTTTCCGAAGCCGACGTAAAAGAAATGATGCGAGAAATCCGTTTGGCTTTATTAGAAGCCGACGTTAATTTACAAGTGGTCAAAGATTTCACGAAACGTGTCAGAGAACGGGCAGTAGGAGTCGAAGTATTAGAAAGCTTATCACCAGCCCAACAAATTGTAAAAATTGTTGATGAAGAATTAACGAAAACGTTAGGTTCAGAAACGGTTGAACTGAATAAATCTCCAAAAATCCCGACAGTGATCATGATGACAGGGTTACAAGGGGCTGGTAAAACAACTTTTACTGGTAAATTAGCCAAACACTTAATGAAAACTGAAAACGCTCGTCCGCTTTTAATCGCTGGTGACGTTTATCGTCCAGCAGCGATTGATCAGTTGAAGGTTTTAGGTCAACAATTAGAAGTTCCTGTTTTTGATATGGGAACAGATGCTAATCCAGTAGAAATTGTTCGTCAAGGGTTAGCGTTAGCAAAAGAAAAGAAAAATGACTATGTTTTAATTGATACGGCCGGCCGTTTACACATTGACGAAGCTTTAATGGATGAATTGAAACAAATTAAAGAGTTGGCTAATCCTAATGAAATTCTGTTAGTTGTTGATGCGATGACGGGGCAAGATGCTGTCAACGTTGCAGATAGTTTTAATGAACAGCTTGGAATTACTGGGGTTGTTATTACCAAAATGGACGGCGATACTCGTGGGGGGGCTGCGCTGTCAATTCGGGCAGTAACGGGCGCTCCGATTAAATTTATCGGTTCTGGTGAAAAATTAACCGATTTAGAAATTTTCCATCCCGATCGTATGTCGAGTCGTATCCTAGGTATGGGGGACATGTTGACGCTAATTGAAAAAGCGCAACAAGATTACGATGAGAAAAAAGCAGAAGAACTTGCTCAAAAAATGAAAGAAAACAGTTTTGACTTTAACGATTTCATTGAGCAATTGGATCAAGTGATGGGCATGGGACCGATTGAAGACTTATTAAAAATGATCCCTGGAATGAGTAACATGCCTGGTATTGAAAATGTCAAAGTCGATCCTAAAGATGTGGCACGGAAACGGGCGATGGTCCTATCAATGACCCCTGCAGAACGTGAAAATCCTGATCTATTAAATCCTAGTCGCCGCCGCAGAATTGCAGCTGGTTCAGGAAATAGTGTGGTTGAAGTCAATCGTATGATTAAACAATTTAAAGAATCCAAAAAAATGATGCAACAAATGTCCAAAGGGGATATGAACATTCCTGGTATGGATCAAATGCTAGGTGGCGGCGTTAAAGGCAAGCTAGGCAAAATGGCCATGAATCGCATGATGAAGAAAAACAAAAAGAAGAAAAAGAAAAAAAGATAAACAAGCTTTAGTTAATTATCGTAAGAAATAGAAAGTGCGCCATCAGTTGAAGAGACTGATGGCGCACTTTCTATTTAAGCGTAGTTTTGGATAATTGCGTTTAACGCTTCGGCAAAACCAGCGCCGTGTTGTTCATAATATGACGTAAATCGTTCATCGCCAACATACATAAGGCCTAACCCTTTGTGTGCTTCTGGCGAATAGCTTGACCAAGAGTACATTAACCAATCTTTGTGTAATTGGAAAATTTCTTGCCCAAGTTGACTAGTCAACTTGGGTGATTTTTGATACATGGCTAACTTAGAAAATAAATCTTTTTCCACGTTCTGCATTGCTTGCATGTCTTTTTCCGTCAAGTTTAAATATTTTTTGTTGGCTTGTTCAATCGTTTCGTTGCCATATTTTTCCCGAATCTCTTTACCATATTTTTCTTCGTTTTTTTGAACTCGTTGTTGTTTGAATGCTTCGAATTTTTGCTGATCTGACATGTTTATCTCTCCTTTGTAGTGGTGTAAGGTTTGTTGAACAGAGGCTAAAAGACGATCAATTTCATTGCGCTTTTCCAATAGTTTTTGTTGATGCTCATATAAAGCCTGTTCGACATTAAAGTCAGGTTGCTCCAAAATTTCTTTAATTTCGTCTAGTTTCAGATCTAATTCACGGTAAAAAAGGATTTGTTGCAAACGATTCACCTCGGCTTGCCCGTAAATTCGATAACCAGAAGAATTAATTTTGGCTGGTTGAAGAAGACCAATTTCATCATAATATCGTAACGTCCGTGCACTGACGCCAGACAGTAAAGCCATTTTTTTAATTGTATATTCCATCATTCATTCCCCCTGACAAAACCTATCATAAACCTTTACGTAACGAGAAGGTCAAGCAAAAAAATAAAAAAGGGGGACAACCTATAAAAAAGTTGCCTCACTTTTTCTCGATTGATTCAATTAGGCAGTTAGGCGATTAAAGAAATCCACGTAAGCATCTACAATTGATTGTAAGAAACCAACAGTGCCATCAATAATTTTACCATCTTCACCAATTAAATTCGTAATACCGCCAATATAGGCTTCAGGTTGTTGTAAAGTTGGAACATTTAAGAAGACTAATGATTGTCTTAAATGATGGTTCGCACCAAATCCGCTAATTGCACCTGGTGAAACACTCACCACAAGTCCTGGTTTTTTATCCCAAACGCTTTCGCCATACGGACGTGAACCGACATCCAATGCATTTTTTAAAACAGCTGGTACTGAACGGTTATATTCTGGTGTTACAAACATCACACCATCTACTTGTTTGACTTCTTCACGGAATGTAGTCCAAGCTTCGGTGGGGGTTCCTTCATCATCCAAATCTTGATTGTATAATTCTAAATCACCAATGTTAATAAAAACAGGTTCGAAATCAGCTGGAAATAAGTCCGCCATTGTTTTTGCTACCAATTTGTTAAATGAATCTTTTCTTAAACTCCCTACAAAAATACCAATTTTTTTTGTCATGTAAATCCCTCCATTTTTCTTTTACTTACTTTATGATAGTACTTTTTCAAAAAAAGCGCAAACGTTTTATCCTTGTACATTGTTGAACTTCGTAACTTCACGTATAATAGCTAGTAAAAGGATGAGTAAAGGAGCAACTGCTTGAATAAAAAAATAAATTGGCGCCGACAGTTAACACCGTTGGAGAAACAAACATTGACTGAATTAAGAAACAAGGAAATGATTAAACAAGGAACTTTTTATAAATTGGAACAAACATTTCCTGAGGAATCAGCTTATACTTATTATGGTTTATACAGGAAGGAACAAACCATTCAAGCATATATCGTAGGGTATTGTTTTGATGGGGAAACCTTGGAAGCGACGATTGTTGCGCCAAATGTAGGACCATTTTTTGAAGAACTTGTTCAAGAACTCGAAAAGCAAGCAGCTTTGTTGGGAATGAAAGAAGTCTTTCTCGTGATGGACGACACACAATCTGTTGGCCTGAATTATTTTAATAGACAAGGAATTGTGCCAGCTTTTTCAGAACAGTATCTGGTTTTTCAAGGAGAAACTTACTCACAGGCGTTGGCGAAGCTGACACTTCTCCGACCACAAGTGGCTGATTTGGATTCCTTGGCTAGGTTACTCGAAGGTACGCCTTTACCGGAGGACCTTCAACGAACACTTATTTATAAAGAAAACAATCAACTTTTAGCCACGCTACGTTTGGATCATTTTGAAAACGAATGGGGGATTTATGGCTTTGTTGTGACAAAAACGCAACGAGGTCGCGGTCTTGGCCGTCAAGTGTTACAGTCTGCGCTCCGAATGATTTTAGAAAATTCAGCCTCAGCGACTATTTTTTTAGAAGTTGAAACAGAAAATCAAGCAGCGCTTCATCTCTATCAAACAGAAGGCTTTCAAGTGAGAAACCAGTACAACTATTATCAAATTTTGTAAAAATTCTTCATTATTTCGTTTGATTTCCTGCAAATTGGCTAAAAAAATTGAAAAAAAGTAAAGGTGTCAAGAAAAAACTCTTTACAGGTTGTTGTTAATCTGTTAAACTAACTCTTGTGATTAAGTTAATGGAGGTGTATTTAATAATGGCAGTTAAAATTCGTTTAAAACGTATGGGTTCTAAAAAGAGTCCTTTTTACCGTATTGTAGTAGCTGATTCTCGTTCTCCTCGTGATGGACGTTTCATCGAAACTGTAGGTACTTACAACCCTTTGAAAGACCCTGCAGAAGTAGTTTTAAAAGAAGATTTAGTTTTAGATTGGTTATCTAAAGGTGCGCAACCTTCTGATACAGTTCGTAACATCCTTTCAAAAGAAGGCGTTATGAAAAAACATCATGAAGCTAAAAACGTTAAGAAATAAGGTGATTGAATATGGCAGATGTGAAAGAGTTAATTTTAACTATTGTCCGTCCGTTAGTCAGTCAACCTGAAGCAGTCTCATTAGAAATTGAGGAATCACCTGATTTCCTCGAGTATAATTTGACTGTGGCCAAAGAAGATATTGGACGTATCATTGGTAAACAAGGGCGTGTTGCAAAAGCAATTCGGACAATTGTTTATAGTGTACGTATCGATGGTCCGAAAAAGGTCCGTTTAAATATTCTTGATGGTAAATAAGCATTAACAAGGAGGTAGCCTAGCTATCTTCTTTTTTTATACATAACCAAAAAGTTTTCATTGCTAGAGGCAGGCCTTTCTTGCTAAAATAGATGTATCCAGAATAAAGGAGCGATTTGTATGGCAAAACGAATTATCATTATGAATTTTGATATTGAAAGTAAATCGTACCAAGCATTTTCCGAAATAAAAAAGATGCAGGCAGAAAGACAGCTTAAAGGTGAGCAGATGGCGGTTGTTACGCATGTTAATGATGGCCAGCATCAATTTAAAATCAATGATTTTATCGATTTTACAGGCAACAATCATACATCAAAAGATAGCATGATCGGGATGCTAGTAGGCATATTAGGTGGTCCTCTGGGCATTCTTTTTGGCTGGTTTGCTGGAAGTATGTATGGTGCAAGCAAAGACGCCAAAGAAATTCAAGAAGCACAAACGGTTTTTGAACATGTGATTCAAAAGATTGATGAAGGACAAACGGGATTGTTATTAATTGCAGAAGAAGAAGACAACCGTCCGCTCAACCAATTGGTTATGTTTGACTTAGGTGGCGAAATCACGCGGCTTGATTTAGAGGAAGTCCAACAAGAAATTAATGATGCGAACGAAGTTGCAAATGAAGCGAAACAATCGTGGCAAGCAAAAAAAGAACAACATAAAGAAGCGACATCGAAAGAAGAATAAGGATCAAGAGGTCGGGACAGAACCGTTTAGCTCCGAGAAATAAGAAGAAATCTCCGAAAATTGCTCTTTAATTTTTGGAGAATTTCGGCTTATTTCCGAAGGAGTTGGTTCTGTTCCCGCCGTTTATCAGTTTTTGAGCGTGGAGCAAAAATCCAAAGTGATTTTTATCCCACGCTCTTTAAAATACTAAGAAATCATGGTTTTTTATGGTAGTTTGCTAATTTTTTGTTATTTTATCGTAAAATGCGGTAAACTAAGAAGAAAACTTTGAGAAAATGGATAAATTATTATTTGCTAAAGGAGCAAACTTCTTCTAAAATAAAAAGGAAGTTTAAAAGAAAGTATGGTAGCAGATGGAAATACAATTTTTAGGAACAGGCGCTGGTGTACCAGCAAAACATCGCAATGTCACAGGAATTGCGTTGAAATTATTAGATGAACGAAATGCAGTTTGGCTCTTCGATTGTGGAGAAGGGACTCAATTGCAAATTTTAAAAAGTAGTATTCGCCCAAGAAAAATTGAAAAGATTTTTATTACACATTTACATGGGGATCATATTTTTGGTTTACCTGGTTTGTTAAGTAGTCGTTCTTTTCAGGGCGGGACAGAACCTTTAGAAATCTATGGACCAGTTGGGATTGCTGATTTTGTTAAAACTTCTTTACGGGTCTCACAATCGCGGTTGTCCTATCCACTGAAATTTATTGAATTAACGAAAGAAAATGACGTTATTTTTAAAGATAAACAATTCACTGTTCGCTGTAATATTTTGGACCATGGCATCACGAGCTTTGGCTATCGAATTGAGGAAGCAGCGCATGAAGGAGAATTACAAGTAGAGAAACTTCAAGCTTTAGGGATTCCTTCTGGGCCATTGTATGGCAAACTCAAACGTGGTGAAACGATTGTTTTTGATGGACAGGAAATTAATGGACAAGCGTTTGTGGGAGAGCGTAAACCTGGACGAATCGTGACGATTTTAGGAGACACTCGCAAAACTAAAAATAGTGTAACCTTAGCACGACGAGCGGATGTTTTAGTCCATGAAAGTACGTTTAATAAACACGAAGCAAAAATGGCAAAAGCCTACTTCCACTCAACCAGTCAACAAGCAGCTGAAGTTGCAAAAGAAGCGCAAGTAAAACAACTTATCTTAACGCATATTAGTGCCCGTTATTTAACCAAAGAGGCCTATCAGCTTCAAGAAGAAGCCCAAGAAATTTTCCCCAATACAAAAATCGTGAAAGATATGGATATCATTGAGATTCCATTTGCCAATGAAGGAGGAGCTTAGATGGATTTAACAAATAAAGTCGTTGTCGTAACTGGAGGTTCAGCTGGTTTAGGTGAACAAATTTGTTATGAAGCAGCTAAACAAGGGGCGGTCGTCGTTGTCTGCGCCCGCAGAATTAATTTGATTAGTAAAGTTCGCCAGCATTGCGCTGCTTTAAGTGGAAGAGAAGCGTTTTCTTATCAATTAGATATTGCCGATCCAGAAAGTGTTGAACGTGTGGTTGAAGCTATTTCTGCAGAAGTTGGTCCGATAGATGTTTTAGTCAACAATGCTGGTTTTGGTTTGTTTGAAAATTTTGTTGCAATTGACTTGGCTGTTGCGCGCCAAATGTTTGATGTCAACGTTCTAGGAATGATGACGTTTACTCAAAAAGTAGCCATTAAAATGATTGAAGCTGGGCAAGGACATATTATCAACGTTGCTTCAATGGCTGGGAAGATGGCTACAGCTAAATCAACCGTTTATTCTGCAACAAAATTTGCTGTATTAGGTTTTTCAAATGCTTTACGTTTAGAATTGAAACCGTTGGGTGTAGCAGTAACGACTGTCAATCCAGGACCAATCCAAACAGAATTCTTTGATAAAGCGGACCCGACAGGCACTTATCTAGCTGCGGTGGATAAAATTGTTTTGGACCCTACGAAATTAGCGAAAGAAGTGGTTGGGAGTATGGGAACTTCTCGACGTGAGATTAATCGTCCATTTGTCATGGAAGCAGCTGCCCGCTTTTATACAATGTTTCCACATTTAGGAGATTTCATAGCGGGGAATATTTTAAATAAAAAATAAAGGAGTCGATCAAGTCATGAAAAATCAATGGCGTGTTATTTTGGGCCTTGTGTTGGTCTTAATTGTTGTTATTTTTGCTGTTTTAAATAATCAAGCTGTTCCAGTAAACTTTGGTTTTACTAAAATTAGTGGACCGTTAATTTTAATTATTTTAGGTTCTGCAATTATTGGTGCACTAGTTGGATTACTAACCTCGACGACCACTATTTGGAACCAACGTAAGGAATTAAAATCTTTACAAAAAGAGTTGGATATTTACAAAAATGATATGGATAAATTAGTCAAAGAAGAAACGGAAAAAGTTCAACGTTCTTTTGATAATCAATTGGCTGATTTGCAAGCCAAACAAGCGGTAGCCACACAAGTCTCAGAACCAGTGGTAAACGAACAAACATCAAACACAGAAGTAGACGCAACGCCTGTGTCAGGTAGTCGTATTGATCGTTATGTGAAACCTCGTGTGAATGAAGAGGAACAAAAATAAGTAAGAGACTTTATCGCTAAGTTTCTTTTAAAATTAAACTGTGATATCTGCTATTTATCTAACAGATATCACAGTTTTTTTCTCAGATTTAAAAAAATGCTTTCTTTAGTTTTTGGGAAAATTTTGCTATAATTACTTGGTTAGGAGTGACGTCGTGAAAAAATCAAACTATCAATGGCAGTTACAGACAAAGACAGAATTACCTGTAGAATTTATAGAACAATTAAAAAAAGAAGAAATTAATCCAGTAATTGGCCAACTTTTATGGCACCGCAATATCCGGACAGAAGAAGCATTACGTAAGTTTCTACATCCAACTATCGAAGATATTTATGATCCGTTCTTAATGCATGATATGGAGAAAGCGGTAGCCCGCATCCAGCAAGCTGTCGAAGCGGGTGAACAAATCCTTATCTATGGGGATTACGATGCAGATGGCATCACTAGTACCACGGTTATGAAAGAAGCAATCGAATTAGTCGGTGGCATGGTTCAGTACTTTCTACCGAATCGTTTTGTTCATGGATATGGACCTAATAAAGACGTATTTGCTGAACAAATTGAACAAGGAGTTCAATTAATTGTAACCGTTGATAATGGTGTAGCCGGACATGAAGCAATTAGCTACGCTATGGCTCAAGGGGTAGATGTAATCGTTACAGACCATCATGAATTGCCTGAACAATTACCAGAAGCCTATGCGATTGTCCACCCTAGGCATCCACAAGGAGACTATCCTTTTGGAGATTTAGCTGGTGTTGGCGTGGCTTTCAAAGTCGCTACTGCGTTACTTGGTGAATTGCCAATTGAGTTATTAGATTTGGTAGCAATTGGGACAATTGCTGACTTGGTTTCATTAACCGATGAAAATAGAACGTTTGTTAAAATGGGCCTGCAAATGATTCAAACTGGTGATCGAATTGGTTTAGACGTTTTACTACAAGAAGCGGGTGTGAAAAAGGAAGCTGTTTCAGAAGAATCAATTGGCTTTACCATCGGACCTCGTTTAAATGCGTTAGGTCGATTAGGGGAAGCCGCACCAGGTGTTGAATTGCTGACTACATTTGATGAAGAGCAAGCGCTGGAAATCGCTAAATATATCGATCAACAAAACAATGAACGAAAAGACATTGTAGCGACGATTGCCAAAGAAGCGCTAGAATTAGTCGACCCGCATGCGCCGGTCCACATTTTAGCGAAACAAGGCTGGCATGAAGGCGTCTTGGGGATTGTCGCGGGTCGCATTATGCAAGAAACGGGAAAACCAACCATTATTTTAGCAATAGATGAATCTGGTAAAACCGCAAAAGGCTCTGGACGTAGCATTAGCGCATTGAATCTCTATGAGGCGTTGAACGAAGTGCGTGAGCAATTCACTCATTTTGGTGGGCATCATATGGCAGCGGGAATGACTTTACCTGTTGAAAATATTCCTTTTGTTCAAGAACATTTGGCACACTTTATTGAAAAAAATCAAATTGATATGGCTAATGGACAAGAGTTACTCATTAGTGAGAGCTTAGCGGTTTCGCAGGCAACGACTGCTTTTATTGATCAATTGCGTATTTTAGCGCCTTTTGGGACTGATAATACTGTTCCAACTTTTGTATTTAAGGAAATCACGCCTACGCAAATTCGTCAAATTGGTGCAGATAATGCACATCTGAAATTTCAAATGAATCAAGAAGGGGCACAATTGGATGCAATTGCTTTTCAAATGGGGCCTCAAGCGGATGAACTAGCACAAGGAACTGCCGATGTGGTAGGACAACTTTCCATCAATGAATGGAATGGTCGTAAGAAGCCACAATTAATGGTGACCGATTTTGCTGTATCGGGAAGACAATTATTTGATTTTCGTGGGAAAAATAATCAAACGAAACCAATTCCTTCAGAAGCAACAGCTTATCTTTTGTTTGATGAAAAAAATCAAAAATTCATTTCAGATCCAACCGCTAAAATGATCGTTTGGTCAAGCCAAGAAGAATTGGTGGAAGCTGTTTCTCAAAATAAAATCGAACAACTGGTTTTTGTCGACTGTCCTGTGGAAGCAATCACAGTCAAAGAAATTGTTGAAGCGACTGAGATACAACGTATATACATGATGTTTATTTCACCAGAAGAAGCTTATTTAAACGGTATGGCTTCACGTGAACAATTTGCAACATTGTATAAATTTATTTTGCAGCAAAAAGAAGTAAATCTACGTTCTCAGCTATCAAAGGTGGCAAATTACTTAAATATCCAAGAAAAATTATTAATTTTCATGATACAGGTGTTTTTTGACTTAGGATTTGTTACAATAGAAAGCGGTGTTTTAAACAGTATTGAAAAACCCAACAATCGACCATTGACTGAAAGTCAAGTATACCAACAACGATTGAAAAAAATAAAAACAGAAGAATTTCTACTTTACAGTGATTGTCAAACAATACAACAGTGGCTGTGGAATGAGGAGGACAAATAAAAATGGATTTAAGAGATTACATTGCAAGCATTCCAGATTATCCTGAGAAAGGGATCGTGTTCCGTGACATTTCTCCATTAATGGCTAATGGGGATGCCTACCGTGAAGCAACGAAACAAATCGTGGATTACGCGAAAGAGAAAAGAATTGATATGGTTGTAGGACCGGAAGCTCGTGGCTTTATTGTCGGCTGTCCAGTGGCTTATGAACTAGGGGTCGGCTTTGCTCCGGTTCGTAAAAAAGGAAAACTTCCTCGTGAAACCATCGAAGTGACTTATGATTTAGAATATGGTTCAGATACATTAACGTTGCACAAAGATGCCATTACACCAGGTCAGCGTGTTTTAATTTGTGATGACTTGTTAGCAACTGGCGGTACAATTAAAGCAACCATCGAATTAGTCGAACAATTAGGTGGTATTGTGGTTGGTTGTGCGTTCCTAATTGAATTAATGGATTTACACGGCCGTGATAAAATTGATGGCTACGATATTGTTACCTTAATGGAATATTAATCTAATTTAATTAGAAAGAGCGAAGGAATTTAATCCTTCGCTCTTTCTTTGACATATTTATAAAAACGGAGCGTAGCTTGGGGGGAACACACCGTTTTATTATTTATTAAGGGAACTTACGATAAACGTATCTTGCTTGCTGTTGTTTACGTGTACGTGTATAACGCTTCTCATCCCATGACATAAACCAAAGAATAAATAACGGCGTCACGATCATAAAAGCAAGACGTAATCCTAATGTTCCCAAAAAAATACCGATAACCAATACAAAAAATAAAAATCCAACACGACGAATTGCTTCCATGTGTATCACCTCTTCATTTGATTCGAACTAGTGTTCGTATTGTTATTATACGAATGTATGTTCGTTTTGTAAAGTCTTTTCTACTAATTTATGTTAAAATAATTCGAAAAGAAGAATATTCCTTTATAATAAAGAGATTTAGGGCAATAAAAGAACACGATGCTCAAAGCATCGTGTTCTTATTGTGCTGTGATTACGTATAAAAGAGAACAGAAAAATACATGAGGATTGCGGCAAGCATGACGAACAAGTGCCAAACTACATGCATAAACCGCACATTTTTCAATGAATAGAAGGCTGCGCCTAATGTGTAAGCCACGCCCCCTGCGACCAATAACGCTGTTCCTGTAAACCCAAGAGATTCATATAACGGACGAGCAGCGATGATACAGAGCCAACCTAAAACAATATAAATAATCGTTGAAATGTTTTTCACTGTTTCTTGTTTATGCAACGTGAGGGATTTATAGACAATACCGACGATGGCGATTAACCAGACTAAACTAAACAAGGTCCAACCTAACCAACCGCCAATACTAATTAAGCAAAACGGCGTATAGCTGCCAGCAATCAATAAGAAAATAGAACTATGATCGAAGACCTGAAAGACCTTTTTGGCTCTTGTAAAAATTAAACTATGAAATAACGTTGAAGATAAAAAAAGTAGAATCAACATGGAGCCATAAATAGCATAAGATACCACGTGAATTGGTGAGCCTAAACGAGCCCCTTTAACGAGTAAAATGACTAAGCCAGCAATACTTAAACCTGCGCCTATGCCATGCGTAACTGCATTTAAGACTTCGTTCACGATTAGGTATTTTTTGGAGAAATGCGTTTTTTCCAATAAATTCACTTCCTTTATTTTAATTTGATGAAAAATTCGGCAGTGTCTGTTATACTATAACTAGATAATTAACCGTTTAATGGTATTCTACCATGAAAACAGGTTCCTTTTAAAGAAAGAGTGATAAATTTATGACAAACGTTAAAATCGTAACGGATTCTTCATGTACGATGGAAAAAAGTCTTAGAGATGAATTAAATATCCATATGATGCCTTTATCAATTATGGTTGATGGCGTTGTTTATCCAGATGATGATCATTTGCCAGGCGAAAAATTTATGGACATGATGGCTAATGCGAAGGCCTTACCCAAAACCAGTCAACCACCAATTGGTGAATTTGTAGAATTATATGATCGCTTAGGTGAAGATGGCAGTGAAGTAATTTCGATTCACATGACAAAAGGCTTAAGTGGAACGGTTGAAGCGGCCCGTCAAGCTAGCAACTTATCATCAAGTAAAGTAACGGTGATTGATAGCGATTTTACAGACCAAGGTTTGTCTTTCCAAGTTATTCAAGCAGCAAAATTGGCACAAGCGGGAGCGGGTGTTCCAGAAATTTTAGCTGAAATTGAACGCGTCAAACAAAATACTAAATTATACATTGGCATTTCAACATTGGATAATTTGGTTAAAGGTGGACGAATCAGTCGCACAACAGGATTATTATCAAACATTTTTAATATGAAAGTTGTCATGGACTTTGAAAATACGGAATTGATTCCTGTAGCGAAAGGCCGAGGCGTTAAAACGTTTAATAAATGGTTTGACGAATTGAAATCAGAATTAAGTAAGATTCCAAATGTTCGACAAATTGGTATTTCTCATGCGGATGGGCTAGAACTAGCAAATGGATTCAAAGAAGGATTACAAGCAATCTTTAAAGACATGGATATTCCCGTATTACATACGAATCCAGTCATTGCAACACATACAGGAAAAAATGCCTTTGCTATTATGTACTATACAGACTAAGAAATAACGAGGTTGGGTCTCACTCTTAAATGAGTAGACGCAACCTCTTTCTAACAAGAAAAGGAAAATTTCTTGTTGGTTTATTTAAAAGGAAGTGACGAAGATGAAAAAACAAACACAGCATATTTTGCTGACCGTCTTAACACCTATCCTCATTGCGCTAGGTGTTTTTACATTGTTAAGTGTGGCCATCCCCAAAGCGAAACCACTATTAAAGCAAGAGAAAGTGGCCACAACTGCTCAAAAAAATCAAAAAGAAGTCATTCATTATACAGCAATAGGTGATTCTTTAACTGAAGGAATTGGCGATTTGACGAATAGTGGAGGTTTTGTTCCCATTGTGGCGGATGATTTAAAAGAACACTACAACTTGAATGGTGTTCAAACAGACAATTTTGGGAAAAATGGGGATCGTAGTGACCAAATTTTAAAGCGAATCAAAGAGAAACCTGAAATTCAAAAGGGGCTTGCCTCTGCGGACGTGATTACGCTAACGGTTGGTGGCAATGACTTAATGAAAGTAATTAGTAGTAATATTTTCGATTTAAAAGTCAGCTCGTTCAATCGTCCACAAAAAGCTTATCAGCGCCGAGTAAGACGATTACTTGAAGAAATCCGCGAATACAACGAGAAAGCCCCTATTTATGTCTTAGGAATTTACAATCCCTTCTACTTAAACTTTTCCGAAATTACAGAAATGCAAGAAATCGTTGATAACTGGAATCAAGCAACCAAAGAAATGGTTCAAGAGCAAAAACGAGCCTATTTCATTCCTATCAATGATTTACTCTATAAAGGTCGTGGCGATGAAGTTGGCGTAACTGGTGGCGACTCAGAAACTACAGGAAGTAGTGCTAGCAAAGAGGATTTAAACAATTTGTTATATGAAGAAGACCGCTTCCATCCGAATAATCTTGGCTACCAAATCATGGCTGGAGCTGTCCGGGATGAAATGGTCAAGACAGAGAAAGAATGGATAACCAAATCAGAAGGTAGTGAATAAAATGAATGAAGAAAAGCCAAAAACAAGTAAATCAATTAAAAAGACACAACCAACCAATCCTAAACGAAATCCCTGGAAAATCGCTTTTCTTGTTCTAGTGGGTTTAGTCATTGGTAGTGTAGCTTTCGTGACATTTCGAGCAACACAAGTTCGCGAACCAGATTTAAAGAAAATACCAGCAATTGTTGAAAAAGAAGGCGAGCCAGTGGTCACCATTCAGTCAAAAAAACAACAAGTGAACAAACTGATTGACTTTTATTTAGCCGACTTTCAAAAAGGTTCGGAGATCAAATATAAATTTTATTTAGAAAATGATGCTTTATTAAATGGAACATTTCAGGTGTTAGGGCATGACATTCCTTTTTACTTATATTTTGATCCTTACGTGATGGCGAATGGTAATGTACAATTAAAAGCAAAAAGTTTATCTATAGGAACGTTAGGCTTGCCAATTAAAGAAGTATTGAAATTTGCTAAACGTTCTTACAAACTACCTAAATGGGTTGAAATCAATCCGGATGATCAAACTGTTTTATTACGTTTAGATCAGTTTAGAATGCAAAATGGTCTATTTGTTCGAGCAGAAAAGATTAATTTAGTTGACGATGACATTCGGATGAATATATACTTGCCAAAAGAGAAATAAAAAAGGAGTGTTAGAGATGGAAGAAAAAGCAATTTTTGCAGGCGGCTGTTTCTGGTGTATGGTGCAGCCTTTTGATACACAACCAGGGATTATCTCAGTTGTTTCGGGTTATACAGGTGGGCACGTGCCTAATCCAACATATGAACAGGTTCTAACACACACAACAGGCCATACGGAAGCAGTAGAAATCACTTTTGATCCAGCGATTATTTCTTACGAACAATTAGTGGATATTTATTGGCAACAAACGGATCCTACTGATGCTTTCGGTCAGTTTCAAGACCGCGGCGATAATTATCGGCCAGTTATTTTTTATCGTTCTCAAGAACAAAAAGAAATTGCTGAGAAAAGTAAAGAACGTCTAGCTAATAGCGGCCGTTTTACAGAACCAATTGTTACCACCATCGAACCAGCAGCACCATTTTATCCTGCTGAAGAATACCATCAAGACTTTTATAAAAAAGACGCTTTGCGTTATGGATTGTCCCATCAACGTAGAAGTGAATTTATCGAAGAAAAATGGAGTGACTAATTTACATGAGACGAAGCTTTTACCATTACTTAATGACATTAAAAGGTCCGGCTAAAGATCCTGAAACTGATTTTGCCAATGAAGCGGCCAAAGATATTCAGTTTCCAAAACAAACCGAGGATTATCATGAACTTTCTTCTTATTTAGAAATGAATGCTGACTATTTAAGCAACATGGACATCTTTGATGAGTTATGGGAAAAGTACCTTGAAAACAATAAATAAATCCAGAGCGTGGGACAAAAATCACTTTGGATTTTTGCTCCACGCTCAAAAACTGATAAACGGCGGGAACAGAAGCAACTCCTTCGGAAATAAGCCGGAATTCTCCAAAAATTAAAGAACAATTTTCGGAAATTCCTTCTTATTTCTCGGAGTTAAACGCTTCTGGTCCGACCTCTTTTTTCATTCATGTTATAGTAAACAAAAGTAGTGACGAATTTGTTAGAAATGAGATGAAATCTATGAAGAACAAACGAACTGTTCCTTTTTATCAATATATTATTTCGCTCCTCTGTGTCGCATTTTTAGCTGGAGGAAGTAGTTATATTTATTTTGATCATCGTGTTAAAAAGATGAGTCAAGAAGGGGCAATTACCAATGCTGATTTAAGCAAAGTGCAGGATTTATATAATGAAATTAGTACCAATTATGTAGGTGAAGTAGATAAAAATGAATTAGTTGAAGGCGCCTTAAAAGGCATGTCTGAAGCTATTGGAGACCCATACTCAACTTATCTAAATGAATCTGCTGCCAGTGATTTAAATGAAAGCTTATCTGGCGATTTTGAAGGAATTGGTGCCACTATGACAATGAAAGATGGCGAACCAGTTGTAGCAGAGGCCCCTGTAGCAGATTCCCCAGCTGAAAAAGCGGGAATCAAAGAAGGCGATATTATTGAAAAAGTTGATGGTACAGCTACAAAAGGGATGAAACTAGCAGAAGTCGTATCAAAAGTTCGAGGTAAAAAAGGGACTTCCGTTGAATTGACTATCCAAAGAGAGGGAGAAACTAAAAATATCTCAATCAAACGTGGGAAAATTCCCGTTAAAACAGTGACTGGTGAGTTAGACAAAAAAGATGCACAAATTGGCTCGATTAAAATTACGTCCTTTGGTAAAAAAACATATCATGAATTGAAAGAAACAATCACGAATTTACGTGCCAAAGGAGCTAAATCTTTTGTAATTGATGTACGCCAAAATCCTGGTGGACTGCTAGATCAAGCAGAGCGAATGGCCAGTATGTTTTTAAAAAATGGCGAAACAATTGTTCAATTTGAAGACAAAAAAGGACGTACGATGAAAGAAGTTGCTTCCAAAGAATTAGACGACGGCTTTAAAGTAAAAGAACCTGTTGCAGTGATCATTGATGGCAATAGTGCCAGTGCATCCGAAATTTTTGCTGCAGCACTGCATGAATCTGCGAATGTGCCATTAATTGGAACGAAAACATTTGGCAAAGGAACGGTCCAAACGGTGAAAGATTTAAATGACCAAACAGAAATAAAATTGACTGTTTTAAAATGGTTAACACCAAAAGGCGAATGGATCAACGAAAAAGGAATTGAACCAACCATCAAAGCTGATTACCCCGAGTATGCCTATTTAAAATTGATTCCTCGCGATAAAACGCTAAAAGAAGGAGATCAATCTGAAGATATTCAGAACTTAAATGCTATTTTAGCTGTATTAGCGTATCCTGTTGATGAAAACAATGCAAACTACACCGCAGAAACAAAAGCAGCGGTTAGCGATCTTCAACAGAAAAATGGCTTGCCTGTAACTGGAGAAATCGACAATGAAACAGCCACAAAAATTGAAGCCACTTTAGGTAAATTAATTCTTGAAAATGACGCTGCCTACGATACAGCAGTCAAAGAAATTCAAAAAAACTAGAAAAAAGGTGGCACGAAGTTGAAGAAGAAACGTGATTATGTTGGGTATATAATGTATTTTCTGAAAATCTTAGTACCAGCAATCGTAGCCGTTTTTATTTTAAGAGGATTTTTCCTGATTCCTGTTCGGGTGGATGGCCATTCCATGCAAAAAACCTTGAATCAAGGAGATATGATTGTGATGGAAAAATTCTCCGCAATTAAACGGTTTGATGTGGTGGTCTTTAAAACAGACACAGGATCGATTCTGATTAAACGTGTGATTGGCTTACCAGGAGAAGCTGTGCGTTACGAAAACGATCAATTATATGTTAATAATCAGCCGATCGCTGAACCGTATTTAACTAAAAACAGAAAAAAAGATCATGAAACGGTGCCTTACACTACGAATTTTGATTCAAAAGAATTGTTAATGCAAGAAAAGTTACCTAAAGATAGCTATTTTGTGCTGGGTGATAATCGCCGCATGTCCAAAGACAGCCGTTCTTTTGGTGCAATCCAGGCAGATCAAATCTTAGGGAAAGCACAATTTGTTTATTACCCACTCACTCATATGAAGATCATTCCTAAATAAGTAAGACCGCTAGCTCGTTTATTTAAATAACGGCTAGTGGTCTTTTCTAATCTGAAAAATTGTTCTCTTAGCTGAAAAATGTTAAGGTTAAAGTAATGATAGATGTAGGAGGTCATGCAAATGATTAGAAAAACAATTTTAGCAAGTTCTATCTTAGGTATTGGGTTACTGATTAGTGCATGTGGGAATCAAACCCAAACTCAAATGAATTCAACTAATACCAGTGAATCATCACAGGTTAAAGTAACTGAATCAAGTCGCAAGTCATCTGAAAGTGCGTCTAATAACGAAGCAATATCAAGCGATTCTAGCAAATCCACAAGTTCCACTACAGAATCAGAAATTTTAAAAGGTCTGGCGGAAGAAAAAACGCTAAAAGAAAAAATTCCTTCCTTGACTCAAACAACGATTAAAAAAGTCACTGATAATGAGTATAAACGCATTCTTGTGATGGAAGAAAAGGCTACAGGAACGACCTATAAAAGTATTTTGATAAAAAAACAAAATCGCTTAAAAATTGTCAACGAAACAACCGATGAATTGTTATATAATGGAACCTTATAAAAATGAACGCATTCAATAAACCTAAAAGTAAAACCATTGTTTTCAAAGAAAAATTTCTTTGGAAACAATGGTTTTTTTGTTGACAAAAAAATCCCTAAGATATATAGTTAGTTACATAAGTAGTTAACCGTTTAAGCGAGGTGTTAAAATGGAATTTAATTTTTCGGGGGAAAAGCCTTTATTTCAGCAAGTAGCTGATCAGATTGCTGAAGGAATTTTTAATGGCGCTTACTTAGAAGGCGAACAAATTCCCTCAACCACAGAAATATCAAAAAGTTACCAAATCAATCCAGCCACCGTTTTAAAAGGAATGAATTTATTAGTAGAACGACAGTTGATTGAAAAGAAACGGGGGATTGGCATGTTTGTCTTACCAGGCGCTCAAGAGAGAGTAAGAAGTGCACGGAAAGAAGAATTTTTAAATAAAGAAGTCTTAGAAGTTGTCGCAGAAGCTAAAAAATTAGGGATTACAGCTGAACAATTAAAACAACTAATTGAAAGAGGGTATGACGCATGAGTTTGCGGGTGGAATCAGTAAGTAAAAAATATCATCAAAAAAAAGCACTAGATAATATTTCAATTACTTTTGAAAAAGAAACGATTTATGGGCTCTTAGGCAGAAACGGGGCTGGTAAAAGTACGTTATTAAATATCATAAATAATCGAAGTTTTGCCACTTCAGGTTCCGTTCAATTGGCGGGAGAAACAGTGACCGATAATGAGGCTGCTTTGAATCATATTTACTTAATGAGTGAAGATAATTTGTTTCCCCCTCAGTTAAAAATTAAAGATATTTTCAAAACGACTGAAGGTTTTTATGGATCCTTTGACTGGTCTTTAGCCGAACAAATGTTAAGTGATTTTGGTTTAGATGGTAAAAAGACATTCAAAAAATTATCAACTGGTTATCGAAGTATTGCTAAACTAATTGTGGCGCTATCCGTTCCCTGTGAGTATATTTTTTTAGATGAGCCAGTCTTAGGTTTAGACGCCAATCATCGGGAATTATTTTATACTTATTTAATTGAGACATACCAAGAACGTCCCCGTACGTTTGTGATTTCAACCCACTTGATTGAAGAAATTGCAAATTTATTAGAAGATATTATCATCATTGATCAAGGAAAATTGATTCGCGCAGAATCCATTGAAACAATTTTGAAAAATGGTCGCATTATTTCGGGACCGAAAGAACAAGTAGAGCGCTATACTCAGTCATTGGAAATCTTAGGCATGGACACTTTAGGTGGGGCAGTTACGGCTTACGTGTACGGCGACTTGCCGACTGAAAAAGCAGAGGTTCAAATTGCGCCGCTAAATTTACAAACGTTTTTTGTGCAATTAACCAATAGAAAGAAGGAAAAGTAAAATGAAATTTAAAACAGCTTTGCAGTATCGTGTGATTTATCAAGCCCGTTCCTTAGCGATTTATTTTGGCTTTTATGCTTTGTTCGGCATTCTTTTTCCTCTTATTGGGTTGCTCTTTTCTAACGACGTGAATACTGTCAGCTCTGATGCGGTAATTCCTTGTCTAGTTTTTATGGGGATACTATCATTTTTGGGGATGAACACAGATTTTAAACTGTTTATTCAAAACGGGCTTTCCCGCTGGACGATTTTTTTGGTGAATTTTGTAAGTAATGCTATTTTATCTTTGGTTGGATCCTTCGTTGTACTTGTGCTGATTAAAGTATTTAGCGGCAATTTCATTTCTCATTTTCAATTATCAATGAAATTAATTGATGTCTATGCGCAAGGAAACTTTTTCATGTCGTGGTTGCTCTTTTTTATCTTATTAATGCTTACCGGCTCACTTGGCTTGTTAGCAGGTGTCTTTAATGATCGCGTAGATGGCGTAAAAAAAATCATTGTTTTGCTGCTGTTATTAATGATTCCTATTTTACTGGGCACGATTGCACAATTAGGGGGGGCACCAATGCGCCTGAGAATGCTTCACGTCTTGCAAGCAATGGTTGGTTATCAATCCACTGGTTTTACTGTCCTGCCACTTTTTCTGACAATTAGTTGCTTTGTTGGCATTAATCTTGGTTTGGCCTATTTATTGAATAAACATCGTGAAATTAAACGCGTAAATGCATAACTAATTAAATTAAAACAGATCGAGATTAATAATGAATACACTTTCTCTCAAAACAACAACATTTAATTAAAGCATATTCTTATATAAAAAGAAGGTAATAGGCGTATACTAAAAGTGTGAAAAATGAAACAAATGAGAGGAAGTTGGTTTATGAAAGCTGTTGTGATTAATCAGTACGGAAGTAAAGAGGTACTTGAAGAAGCCGAAGTAACACTGCCAGAATTATCGGAACATCAAGTGTTGATAAAAGAATACGCGACATCAATTAATCCGATTGATTGGAAATTGCGTGAAGGATATTTAAAACAGATGTTTGATTGGTCCTTTCCGATTATTCTTGGTTGGGATGTCGCTGGTGTGATTACAGAGGTGGGGAGTCAAGTAACGGATTGGCAAGTTGGCGATAAAGTTTTTGCTCGTCCTGAAACTACTCGTTTTGGCACCTATGCAGAAGTAACGATTGTGGATGATCATTTATTAGCAAAAATCCCTGAAACAGTTAGCTTTGAAGAAGCTGCTGCCGTTCCGTTGGCTGGTTTAACCGCTTGGCAAGCATTGTTTGATCATGGTCACCTTAAAGAAGGAGAAACTGTTTTAATTCATGCTGGTGCAGGTGGGGTCGGTACTTATGCGATTCAATTAGCAAAAGAAGCGGGCGCACATGTCATCACGACCGCTAGCGCAAAAAATCATGCCTTACTGAAAAAAATTGGTGCAGATGAAGTGATTGATTATCATACAACGAATTTTGCAGAAGTGTTAGCTGATATTGATTTGGTCTTTGATACAATGGGTGGCGAGGTTCAAAAAAATAGTTTTGATGTCTTGAAACCAAACACAGGTCGTCTTGTTTCAATTGTGGGCATTGAAGATGAACAATTGGCAGCCGAAAAAAATATTTCTGCTGAAAGTATTTGGCTGCAACCAAATGGAGAACAATTACAAAAAATTGCTGATTTGATGGCAGCTGGAAAAGTGAAATCAATTATTGGTGAAGTTTTCCCTTTTTCTAGACAAGGGATTTATGATGCCCATGCACTTAGTGAAACGCACCATGCAGTTGGTAAAATAGTTGTTCAAATGACAGAATAAAAAGAACCTCAGACAGTGGATTATCTTAAAATATGAAAAATGGGCCTAAGTCATTTCGACTTAGGCCCCACTTTTTTGTTAAGAGGACAGATGTCCCAACCAAGTTTGTGTTTCCTTAATTTCTTGATAAGTTAATTGATGACTTTGTGTCCAAACCTCTTGTACGGTTGCTCCATGATTCTGAAATAATTGAATCACACGCATACTCTCAGGCAGTGGGACAATCGGGTCATGCTCTCCTAGAGATAATAAAACAGAAGTGTTGGTCAAGTCTGGTTGATTGGTTAATTCAACAGGAAACATGGGATGATAGAGCACAGCTTGATGGTAGCTATCGGAATGAGTAAGCAGTAATTGAATAGCGATATTAGCTCCATTTGAATAGCCAATAAAAATAATTTTATCCAATGAAAATTGATGCTCGTTAGCGGCTTGTTGAATAAATTTATGAAGCGCCTCGCCACGTTTTTCTAGATCTTCTAAGTCATAATGACCTTCCGCTAGGCGCTTAAAATAACGATTCATCCCATTTTCTGAAACATCACCCCGAATACTTAGTACAGTGGCTTGTTTATTTAGCTCTTGGGAAATTGGTAGGAGGGATGTTTCATCACCCCCAGTACCGTGAAGTAGCACAAAGACAGGTGCTTCGGAATGTCCTTTTTTAAAAATTGAATGCATGTTTTTTCCTCCTTAGGCTCGTTTTGTATTGAAAGGCTTGATAACACTCTCAATATACTCACGACGGTTTTCTAAAAATGGCGCAAGAGATAACTTTTCTCCTAATGTTTCGTAAGGTTCATCTCCCATAAATCCTGGTTCATCGGTAGCTAATTCGACTAAAATATGCCCAATGCGAACATACAATGACTCAAAATAATAACGATCGACATAACCAGAGTTTTGTAAGCCTAAATGATCAAAGAGCGCTTGCCAAGTCCCAAGTGATTTACGGTCCGCTAGGCGGAATGCAACGTGATGTACTTCACCATATCCTTGTTGCGCTTGTGAGCTAGTATCATCGTCTACCAAAATGACTTGGGCACCATTGCCACCTTGGCCAACTTCAAGTAAATAGCGATTGCCTTCTTGTGCCACTACGTGAAAGCCTAGAATTTCTTCAAAGACTTCTTTGAATTCATGAAAATAGGAAATAGCTATTTCGACAGGTCCTAAGCCATAAATCGCAAATTCTGTAGGGACGGGTCCTTTTTTCCAAGGGGTGCCCGCTGCAACGCCCTGATTTAATTCATCAGAAATTAATTGATACGCTTGCTCATCAAAATCCCAGAAGCGAAGGATCTTTTTGCCAAATTCTTCAGAAATACCTGTGTGTTTGACAGCAAATTCATTAAAGCGATTTTCATAATAAGTCAAAGCTGCATCTGAAGGAACTCGGAACCCTGTCCTTGAAATTGTATTGGTTCCTTTTAAGCCTTTAGGGTTATTGGGAAAATCGAAAAAGGTCATGGTTGTACCTGGTGTACCCAAATCATCGGCAAAATAGGTGTGGTAAGTATAGATATCATCTTGATTCACGGTTTTTTTGACTAAACGCATCCCTAAAACGTCTGTAAAGAAGTGATAGTTTTTTTCTGCATCACTTGTCATAGCTGTAACGTGGTGGATTCCTAATAATTGATCTTCTTTTTTCATCATTATTTCCTCATTTCGTTTCATTTGTTATTTTTCGTAAAGTTTTTTGAAGAAGAGTTAATTCTTCAGAAGAGAGTTGTTCAAATGCTTCTGCAATTCGCTTTGCATGCGTCGGGAAAATTTCTTTAATTAATGTTTTTCCAGCTTCTGTTAATTCAACGTAAGTAATGCGTCGGTCTTTTTCACTGGGGGTGCGCGTTACATAGCCTTTTTTATGTAATTGATCAATAACATAAGTGGTGCTACTGCTAGCGATTAAAATTTTCTCCTTAATCTTTTGGATGGTCTGAGGACCTTTATGGAGTAATAGCTCTAACACTGAAAATTCTGTAATATTTAAGTCATAACAAGTGACATCTTGCTTGGCAAGTTGCTCTAATTGATGGCTAGTTCTTAATAAACCGATATAGGCTTTTAAGGCTTCTTGCTGTTGGCTCATTGTTTCACCTCTTTTTATTTCGAATTCGAGATAAATATAACTTACTTTTGGTAAGTAATCAATTAATATGCTTAAAAAGACAGCCAGCAAAAAATGTGAATTTTTGCTGGCTGTCTTTTTTATTTATTTTAGAAGATTGTTGGAACTAAGCCGCCATCGATTCTTAAGGCTTCTCCTGAGAAGGAAGAAGAATCTGGGCTGGCCACAAAGGTAACAAAACGACCAATTTCTTCTGGTCGAATGAGTCGTTGGATTTGTGAACGAGAACGATGATTTTTCATGAAATCTTTTTCCCAATCCTCTTTGGGAATGTCTGAATCAGCGTACATATCTTCCAACATTTTTTCTACACCTTCGGTAAGGGTTGAGCCAGGCATAACCGTGTTAACGGTGACATGTGTGCCGACAGTTAAGTTGGATAAACTTTTAGCTAAGGAAAGATTCATCGTTTTTGTCATGCTATATTGGGGCATTTCGCCAGAAGGCATCACCGCTTCTTCGCTAGCAATGAAAATAATGCGACCAAAATCTTGTGCAAGCATTTTAGGTAGATAAGCTTTTGCTAATGCATTGCCTGACAACACGTTCACAGTAAAAAATTTTTCCCAAGTGGCGTCATCGATGTCCCAGTATTCCATTGGTTCAAAAATTCCCATATTGTTCACTAAAATGTCGACTTTAGGGAATTTTTCAAGTAAAGTAGTTCGTTGACTTTCAATGGAAATATCGGCAGTTCCTGCTTGAGGATGAGTGTCTGGAAACATTATTTGTATTTCTTCAACAACTTTGGTTACTTCGGCTTCATTACGCCCATTGATAATGACATCGGTCCCTTCACGAGCCATTTCAATCGCAATTGCTTTGCCAATTCCTTTAGTTGAACCAGTAATTAATGCTAATTTATTCGTTAAGTGTAAATCCATTTAAATCCCTCCAACGTTTGTCTATATCTAGTGTAGGTCTTTTTCTGGACTTTTAAAAGGAAAAAGTTTTTTCGGCCCGCGAGAAACAAGCCCCAATAATTACTTAACAGCTGAGTTTTCACTTTTTGGGCGTAAAACGAGTAATTATTGTCAGTAAAAAAGCGTCACTTTTTTGATAGAATAACTAGAGACGAAATTGGCTAAGACCAATTTTTGTAAAATTGTACATAAAAAAGAAGAGTGGGAATGCTATGAAGAAACAATATTACTGGAATATACCTGATAACTTATTAACCTCGTTAAAGCAGCGGAAAAAGTTATACAGTTTTTATAAAAATGAACAAAATAAGGCAAGAGAATTAGTAGAGAATTGTCAGTCGGTTCTTTTTCCTGAATTAGTCGCTTCGCTGAATAAAATAGATGAGCGGATTAAATTATTAATATTCTATCAAAATTTAGAAGATTGTGAGCTTTCAGAAGAAGAAATTATTACTGTGATTGAGCGAGAATATTTTGTGACTTTTTATGAAACAATTGAAGAACCGACCACTGAAATTATTAGTAGTCATTCTATGTATTATTTATTGCAACAGCCGACTAAAGAAATGCTTTGGGATTTAGACTTTAGTAACATGTTAAAACAAGGTCAGTTAGTTGATTTAATGGATTATCAAAAATTGACCAAATGTTATCAAAAGCTGCAGAATCAAGCTAAAAATTTGATTGAAAAATTAAATAAAGAAACATTTTACACATTCTATAGTCAACTTTTATTGATTGATTGCCAATGTAAATTATTAATAGAAGAGGCGCTTCTAAAAGAAGAATCATTGATGACGGTCGATGAATGCTTAATAGCCATTAAGCAAGAAATTCGAAAAATTCATTTTGAACAATTTAAATACCAACATTATTTATTTGAAGATTTATCTTTGCGGTACCAAGTTTAACGAAAGTGACAAAAAGAATGGTTGAATCTAACAAGAATGTTCGTTGTTTTCTGTTATATAAAAAGATATGATAGTTTCTGTAGAAAAAATAAAGGAGACGATTCATGAACGCAAATCGCTTAAAGTTATTGATGATGGGGTTAATGGTTCTTGACCATATTAGTTATTTTGTTCCGCCAGAATGGGCACTGATTTTTCATGTAATTACTCGTTGTGTCGGTGTTTTTTTTGGTTACATGGCTGTAGAAGGTTTCAACTATACACGGAATGTTTATCGTTACAATGGTCGTTTGTATGTTTGGGCAGCAATCATGTTTGTTGGAAATACGCTTCTAAATCATTTAGTGAATAATCCAGCTGTCGCTGTTCACAACAATATTTTCTTCACCTTAGCCCTTGGTGTCAGTATGTTAATTGTGACAAAAGCGATGCTAGAAATGCCAAAAATCAGTTTAAAAATTGTTTTATTGATTAGTATATTAGCAATTTTAGGAATAGGAGCAATGTTTGCTGAAGGTGGCATTGTGATGTTACCTTTTATGTTGATTACGTATTTAGCCAGAAAGAGACTTGTCTTACGGAACTGTTTATATGGTGCAATAGCGCTCTTTTTCTTAGTTACAAGTTTTCAATGGTTGGGAGATTGGCCAACGACAATTGAAATGTTAGCTTATAATTCTGATTTTATGTTTATCACTGTGTTACCATTTATATCGCTTTACAATGGTGAGAGAGGGAGCAAAGCACCGTTTTTCAAATATTTATTTTACGGATTCTATCCGCTTCATTTATGGCTGATTGCATTGATAGCCAATTACGTTCATTAAACCTTTTTATATTAAAAAAATAAAAATAGCGACTCACAAAAATGTGAGTCGCTATTTTTTTAGATGGGTAAGATACTGATTCCTAAAAGAAGAGTGACAAGCAGAAAAACAAAAAGCACAATTCGTTTATCATGAACCAGTAAGGCAATGTATTCTCGGATTAGAGCAGTTGGTAAAAAATATAAGGCAGTTGGCGCCCCGACACCTTCAGCTTTTAAGCCGACACGATGGGCATACATAGCTCCTCGTAAGACATGATAGTTATTTGTTGAAAAAATAACAGAGGGTTGTTTAGAATCAGACGGCATCTTTTGCCAATCCGCCTGAATGATTGCTTTAGAAAACAACATATTTTCATAAGTGGTTGTGGATTGGTCCTCCATCAAAATTGCTTCTGCAGGAATATTTTGTGAAAGCAAATATTTTTTCATTGCAAAAGCTTCGGCTACAGGTTCGTCAGGACCTTGACCACCGCTGACTACAAATTTAGCGGTGGGGTTTTTCTCATAATATTCAATTCCTTTATCTAACCGACTCTTCAAAAGTGGAGGTACTTCCTCGCTACGAATTCCCGAACCTAAAACAATGATATAATCAACCGCTTTTTTTAAAGGAATCATTTGGTACATCCATGAATACAAGACGTAAGCAGCAAATAGAAAGGTCAGCAAAAGATCCATTAACAATAGAAAAAGTAAGAACAGAAAAAGCACATAAGGTATTTGCGCTGTGCCAACTGATAATAAATATAGAAAGGCTGGTAAAGTAATTAATAAGTTCAGCCCTAGGCCAGCAGACAATTTAGCCGTGACACTTTTGCCTTCTTTCGTCTGCATCGTACGTGAGTTAAAAATAAAGTAAAGGCAAATGCTGATAAACACAGCGGGAATTAATAGATAAGCAATGGCCAAGGTAATTAGGTCGCCATTCTTAAAATGTAAATAAATTTTGTCTAGTCCGATAAATAGTAAGGTGACTAATGACAATAAGGTGCCAGAAGCCAGAGTGATACCGCCGAGGATACTGCGGTTATTAATTTTTAATATACCAAATCCTAGTAGGGCGATAAACAAAAAGAATAGTAGTAGTGCCATTTAATTCCTCCTAAAAATAAGTATCTAAAGTATAACATGGTTTAGAATCTGACATGAATAAACAGCTGTGCCAAAGCATAAGTTTTCCTTTCATTCTTAGAAAAGAAGTTTTTTCATGAAAAGTAAATTAGATAACGATTGTTTAGAGAAGGAAAAGCTTGATTTACTAAGCTTTTCCTTCTCTATAAAAAATATTAATAAGGGCATAAAAATTAACAATTTGTATGCGCTTACATACTGAGGTAGATTTAAAGTGTAAAGAAGAAAAAATGAGGTGAGAAAATGATCACTATTTCAATTGCAGGAGGTTCACAACCAGAGTTTTTACAGTTAGTTAAAAAAGCACTAAAAGAAGCCGAGCAACCGTTGCAGTTTATTGTATTTGATACAAACGAAAATCTTGATACTGAAAATCTCTGGAAATATGTTCATTGCTCAGATGAGGCCGCGGTAGCACAGGAAGCTATCAATTTAGTTGCAACTGGGCAAGCACAAATTTTATTGAAAGGAATTATTCAGACCCACACATTACTAAAAGAAATGTTGAAAAGTGAGCATCAATTAAAAAATAAACCGATTCTTTCCCATGTAGCAATGGTGGAGCTGCCTGCGGGGAAAAACTTCTTGTTAACCGATTGTGCGATGAATATCGCTCCCACTCAAGCGACACTCATTGAAATTGTTGAAAATTCTAAAGAAGTCGCCCAAAAATTGGGACTGCACCACCCGAAAATTGCTTTGTTAAGCGCAGCGGAAAATTTTAATCCTAAAATGCCTTCGTCTGTTTTAGCAAAAGAAGTCACGGCACATTTTAATGGTCAACAAGAGGCCACGGTTTTTGGACCACTTTCGCTTGATTTAGCGACCTCTGAAGAAGCGGTTGCGCATAAACGTTACAGTGGTCCTATCATGGGGGATGCAGATATTTTAGTGGTCCCAACTATTGACGTTGGAAATTGTTTATACAAATCATTGACCTTATTTGGGCACGCCAAGGTGGGAGGAACGATTGTTGGCACAAAAGTCCCAGTCGTTTTAACGTCTAGAAGTGATTCGACAGAAAGCAAATTCCATTCATTAAGATTTGCCATGAGACAAGTTTAAAAAAGGAGCAGAAAACAATGGAAACAGTATTGGTTATTAATCCTGGCTCGACCTCCACTAAGTTAGCGCTTTTTGCTAATCATGATTGCTTGGCGGAAGAAACGCTTAGACATAGCGTCCAAGAATTGGCACCTTTTGAAAATGTTGTCAGTCAAACACCATTTCGAAAACAAATGATCGCGGAATTTTTAGAAACACATAACATCACACAATTAGCCGCTGTCGTGGGGCGTGGTGGTTTGCTTAAGCCTATTCCTGGCGGTACGTATCTTGTCGATCAACAAATGCTAGAAGACTTGCGGACAGAACGCTTTAATACCCATGCTTCAAATTTAGGGGCGATTTTAGCTAATGAGTTTGCAGAAAAATATCACGTGCCAGCCTTTATTGTCGATCCTGTTGTTGTAGATGAGCTACAGCCATTAGCCAGGATTTCCGGATTAAAAGGCATTCAGCGGCGTAGCGTTGGTCACGCCTTAAATCAAAAAGCGGTCGCTCGAAAAATCGCTGAGGATTTAGGGAAAACATATGAGCAAAGCAATTTTATCGTTGTTCATTTAGGTGGGGGCATTAGCTTGGGGGCGCATCAAAAAGGCCGCATGGTGGATGTGGTAAATGGGCTTGATGGTGAAGGTCCTTATACGCCAGAACGCAGTGGTGCCTTACCGCTCGTTGAATTTGCGCAATGGATACTTGAACAGGAGTTAACGATTAGCCAAGTGAAAAAGCTAATTGCGGGGAATAGCGGTCTTAAATCATACCTAGGTGAAACAGATTTACGGCATATCCAAGCACAAATAGCTGCAGGTGATCAAACAGCAAATTACTATTTAAAAGGAATGTGTTACCAAATCGCAAAAAGTATTGGCGAGATGGCCGTGGTTCTTGAAGGCGCAATTGATGCAATTATTTTAACAGGGGGCGCAGCCTATTCGCAAACCGTTGTTCAAGAAATTAGTCAAAAAGTCACTTGGATTGCACCAATTAAGGTTTACCCAGGTGAAATGGAGATGGCTGCTTTATATGAAGGCGTCAATCGAGTATTAACAGGGGAAGAACAAGCTTTAAATTATAGTGAAGCAAAAATTGAGCAGGAGTGATCAAAATGGCGGAACAAACAGATTTACTGATTTTAGGTGGCGGAACAGGAGGCTATGTAGCAGCAATTCGAGCCGCACAAAAAGGGCTAAACGTCACAATTGTTGAAAAATACAAATTAGGTGGCACTTGTTTGCACAAAGGCTGTATCCCTACAAAAGCTTTATTAAGAAGCGCAGAGGTTTTTGATACCTTAAAACAAGCGGCTTCTTTTGGGATTGAAACAGAGGCAGCGTCCATTGATTTTTCTAAAATACAACAACGGAAAGAAGGAATTATTGAGCAGTTACACAAAGGTGTTGAAGGCTTATGCAAGAAAAATAAAATCAAAATTTTAGCAGGCGAAGGTGCAATTTTAGGTCCCTCTATTTTTTCACCAGTCTCTGGCGCAGTGGCAGTTACGTTTAATGATCCAACACGGGAAGAAGAAATTATCGTTCCTAAAAATGTCATTATTGCGACAGGCTCTAGTCCTAAAACGTTACCTAATTTGCCATTGGATGAAGAATTTATCTTATCTTCTGATGGGATGCTTGAATTAGAAGAATTACCAGAATCAATTGCAATTATTGGTGGTGGCGTTATTGGTGTCGAGTGGGCTTCTTTATTAAATAGTTTAGGTGTCAACGTAACTATCATTGAATTTTTGGATCGGTTACTTATAAATGAGAGTGCAACAATTTCTAAAGAATTAAAGAAACGTTTAGAGCAACGAGGAATTAACATTTTATTAGGTAGCAAAGTCCAAGAAGCGAAAGTTACTGGACAAAAGGTTCAAGTAGAAGTTGCAGGACAAGAAACCCTCACCGTTGACAAAGTCATGGTAGCAATTGGACGTCAGCCCAATATCAATAAGTTAGGGTTACAGAATACCTCAGTGAAATATACTGACAAAGGCATTGAAGTAAATGAATTTTATCAAACCACAGAAGGACATATTTATGCGATTGGTGATTGTATCGATACACTTCAACTAGCCCATGTAGCTATGAAAGAAGGTGAGTTAGCTGTTCAGCATCTTTTAGGCGAGACAGTTGAACCTTTAAATTATACAAACGTGCCTCGAGGTGTTTATACAAATCCTGAAATAGCAAGTGTCGGCTATACTAGAGAAACTTTACCAGCAGATAAAGAAGTAGTGATTGGCACCTTTAATTTTAATGGTAATGGTAAATCACTTGTTTATGGAGAAACAGATGGCTTTATAGAAGTAATTCGTGACAAGAATACCGATGATTTATTAGGGGTTTCTATGATTGGCCCACATGTCACGGATTTAATTGCCGAAGCAAGTACTGCTATGTATTTAGATGCCGCGCCCATTGAAATTGGCGAAGCAATCCATGCGCATCCAACAATGACAGAAGTATTGCAAGAAGCAGCCTTAGATACTTATGGCTTAGCGATTCACAAATAGAGAAAGGTTGATGAAAATGAAAGCGCTTAAAAAATCGGGTTTATCCAGAGAAGAATTGATTCAGGCATATCGTGAAGTACTAAGAGGACGTCGTTTAGACGAACGGTTGTGGCAATTAACAAGAATTGGTAAGACCTCTTTCAATATTTCTGGTCAAGGGGCAGAAGTTGCACAAGTAGCGATGGCGATGGCTTTTGATCCTCAAAAAGATTATTTTTTACCGTATTATCGTGATATGACCGCGTGCTTGGTTTGGGGCATGACCTCCAAAGATATTTTAATGGGTTCTTTTGGAAAAGAAGCGGATCCTTCTTCCCATGGTCGTCAAATGCCGAATCATTATGGTTCAAAAGAGCATAATATTGTTTCCTTCTCTTCAACAGTAAGTACACAAATGCCATTAGCGACAGGTGTTGGTTATGCAGCGCAACTTCAAAAAGCTGATTTTGTTGCATTGACCACCACTGGGGAAGGCTCTGCCAATCAAGGAGAAGTCCAAGAAGCTATGAACTTTGCAGGCGTAAAAAAATTACCAGTCATTTTTGTTGTTGAAAATAATGAATATGCGATTTCTGTCCCAATTGAAGAACAGTATGCCAATAAACGAATGGCCGATCGCGCGAAAGCTTATGGCTTTGAAGGTGTAACCGTTGATGGTAGTGATTTTACTGAAGTCTATCTAGCATTTAAAGAAGCAGTAAAAGCGGCTCGCGGGAAAAAAGGACCAAAATTGATTGAATTAATGGTTTCTCGCTTGACTTCTCATTCCGCTGACGATGATCAATCTGTTTATCGTTCAAAAGAAGAAATTGAAGAAATGAAAAAGAACGATGCAGTGAAGCTTTTTGAAAAACAATTATTAGAAGAGGGCTATTTAACAGACGAAGACATTGCCAAAATTGATGAAGAAATTCGTGCAGAAATCAATCAAGCAACCGATGAAGCAGAAGCAATGCCAGATCCTGTACCGACATCAATTTTAGAAGAAGTGTATGCACAATAAGAGAAGAGGAGAAGAAATAAAATGGCTGAGATGACTTATTTAGAAGCAATTAACTTAGGAATTTCTGAAGAAATGGCTCGTGATGAAAAAGTAGTTATTTTTGGAGAAGATGTCGGCGGCGACAAAGGCGGCGTGTTCGGTGTAACAAAGGGCTTGGCTGCTAAATACGGTGACGAGCGTTGTTTTAATACACCGTTAACAGAAGGCTTAATTGGTGGTTTAGCTGTTGGCTTAGGTTTAATGGGCTATCGCGCAATTGGTGAATTTCAATTTGCGGATTATATTTTGCCTGCAACCAATCAATTGTTATCAGAGGCTCGGACAATGCGCTATAGAACAAAAGGCGATTGGACTGCGCCAATCGTTTATCGGACACCTTATGGCGGCGGTGTTCGTGGTGGGCTATATCATTCTCAGTCTACAGAAAAAGTTTTTTGCGGACAACCAGGATTAAGAGTGGTGACTCCATCTAATCCTTATGATGCAAAAGGGATGATTAAAGCAGCGATTCGTTCAGATGATCCAGTCATATTTTACGAACATAAGCGTTTATATCGTTTACTAAAAGATGAAGTGCCTACAGATGATTATATCGTACCAATTGACAAAGCCAATGTCGTTAGAACGGGTAGTGATTTAACCGTGATTAGTTACGGCATGACCTTGCAATTGGCTTTAGCTGCGGCGGAAAAACTAGCCGCTGAAGGAATTGATGCCGAAATCGTCGATGTTCGCTCATTATATCCTTTAGATCGCGAAACATTAGTGGCTGCAGCTAAGAAAACAGGGAAGGTCTTACTCGTAACAGAAGACAATAAAGAAGGCAGCGTGATGAGTGAAATTGCGGCAATGATTGCAGAAGATGCTCTCTTTGATTTAGATGCACCAATTCAACGACTTGCAGGACCTGATTGTCCAAGCATGCCTTATGCATTACCTTTAGAAAGAGAATTTTTAATCAATGAAGAGCAAGTATTAGCAGCAATGAAAGAATTAGCAGAATTTTAATTGAAGTAAGGAGGAAAAATAAATGGCCACAAAAGAAATCAAAATGCCTCATCTAGGCGAAAGTGTCACAGAGGCAGCCATTGTCCAATGGTTAGTTAAACCAGGAGATTCAGTGAAACGCTATGATCCCTTAATGGAAGTCGTTTCTGATAAAGTCACCACGGAAGTACCATCAGATTTTGATGGCGTAGTAAAAGAATTTCTGATTTCTCTAGATACAGATGTGCCCATAGGAACAGCGGTGATGACGTTA
Organism: Enterococcus sp. DIV1444a; assembly: GCF_051712125.1. Taxonomy (NCBI): domain Bacteria; kingdom Bacillati; phylum Bacillota; class Bacilli; order Lactobacillales; family Enterococcaceae; genus Enterococcus; species Enterococcus sp. DIV1444a. Next base: position 1,540,402 of record NZ_JBIOOG010000001.1, on the reverse strand, counting down.
GAGACAGAAGAAACAACCGAAAAAACAGAAGAAGCTACTTTAGCACCAGTGAAAGAAGCAAGTGCGGAACAAACACAAGAACATGAAACGGCTGAAACAACAAGCACTGCGACGCCCCATCAAAAAAATAATGGTCGTTATTCCCCAGCAGTCCTTAAAATTGCCCAAGAAAAAAAGATTGATTTAACACAAGTTACAGGGACAGGTCGTGATGGTCGGATTACTAGAAAAGATGTTACAAACTTTACACCAACACAGGCAAGAACACCTGAGAAAACAGTGAGTCCAGGAACTAGCTCTTCAATTTCAAAGGAATCAGTTGTTTCGCAAAATGAAAGCGCAACAACAGCTAGTCCAACTGAAACAACCACAGATAAAATTGTCTCTGCAGATCCTGTACGTAAAGCAATTGCTAAAAAAATGGTCCAAAGTGTCAACGAAATCCCTCATGCTTGGTTAATGGTGGAAGCGGATGTGACCAACTTAGTCCAACTTAGAAATTCATTAAAAGATGAATTTAAACAACAAGAGGGCCTATCTCTAAGCTTCTTCCCATTTTTTGCCAAAGCAGTCATTCAAGCGTTAAAGAAAAATCCCAAAATCAATACATCTTGGGATGATGGCTCAATTATTTATCATAAAGATGTTAATTTATCCATAGCTGTAACGACAGACGAGCATCTTTACGTGCCAGTGATTCAACAAGCGGATAACTATTCGATTGCAGGGCTAGCTAAAGAAATCAATCGCTTGGCACAAGAAGTCCGACAAGGAACGCTAGCAAGCAAAGAAATGCAAGGGGGGACCTTTACCCTTAATAATACTGGGACACTAGGTTCCGTCCAATCGATGGGAATTATTAACCATCCACAAGCTGCGATATTACAAGTAGAGTCAATTAATAAACGCCTTGTGCCAACCGCAGATGGAGGCTTTAAAGTAGCAGATATGGTTAACTTATGTCTTTCTATTGATCATCGAATTTTAGATGGACAACAAGCAGGTAAGTTCTTGCGAGATGTTAAAGATAATTTAGCGAAATATAATGCGGATACGGATGTATATTAAAAATCGTTCCTTGCTTTAGTTAAATAAAAAGCGCCTCAAAGAAATAAGCGCTCTTCTTTGAGGCCGCTCTTTATCTAACAGAAAGTTCAATCATTCTCAAACTTATTCTAAAAAAACAAAAACAATCAATAGGAGTGTTGAAAATGCCCACTGATAAACTGGATGCTCAATTAACCCCAAGAATATTTTTTAACAAAGTGTTAGCTGGAACAGCTTCCGGCACCATTATCGCCTTAATTCCCAATGCTGTATTAGGAGCCATTTTAAAATATTTTGCAGAATACAAGATTATCGAAATGATTATTCATGCGGCGCAAATTTTCCAACTAGCCACCCCTTTAATTATTGGGGGACTGATTGCTTTTCAATTTGGCTTAACGCCACAGAAAATGATGATTGCTGGCGGTGCAGCATTTGCTGGCTCTGGCGTGATTAAATTTAATTCAGAAGTGAAAGGCTTTATTGGTGCAGGCACTGGTGACATCATTAATATTATGATTACCGCTTCTGTTGCAGTCTTACTTTTATTACTCATCGATAAAAAATTCGGTTCAGTGGAAATCATTGCTTTACCGATCGTTGTTGGAGTAGGTGCAGGCTTGTTTGGCATGTTGATTTATCCATATGTGACACAAATCACGGTCGCTATTGGGAAAGTGATTAACAATTTTACTGATTTCCAGCCAATTATCATGAGTATTTTAATTGCTTGTTCATTTGCTGCACTGATTATTTCGCCAATCACTACTGTGGCAATCGGTTTGGCGGTTCAGTTGAATGGCTTGTCTGCTGGTGCTGCTGCAATGGGAATTGCAGCCACAACTGTTGTTCTTGTAATTAATTCTTGGAATGTCAACCAATCGGGGGTGACACTGGCTGTCTCTTTGGGCGGCATGAAAATGATGATGCCTAACTTATTTAAATACCCAATTATTTTAATTCCTTGTTTATTTACAGCGACTATTTCAGCAATTCCTGTAGTTCTATTCAACATTTCAGGAACCCCACAATCGGCTGGCTTTGGCTTGGTTGGACTCGTCGGGCCGCTTGCTTCATTGGATGCGGGCTTAGGGATCTTACCCTTACTCTTTTCTTGGTTTGTTGTTCCAATTGTCGCGGGTTTATTCTCAAAATTCTTATTTGAAAAAGTGTTGAAACTTTATGATAGTAAAGTCGTCTTTGCTTATCAAGGCTAGCCATTAATTTTCTTTAATGATTTGGATAAAATCTCTAACATCTTCTGTCAGACTAAAATCGCGGCGCAAAGCAATGCCGATGGGGAAATAGTCAAACTTATCTTTTAAAGGAATCCATTTCAGTCCCTGACTTTTTCCCACTTCATAATATTCAATCGGCAACAAACAAATCGAATTGTTTTTTTGTAAACTATAAAGAAGTACTTGTAAATCATCGTTATGCAAAATGATATTCGGCTCATAACCGAAGCTTCGAGTCCGATCTAGTAGTAGGCGACCAATCATAAAATTATCACTTAACGATGAAAATCGTTGATCTTTCAAATCTTTAAAAGTTAATTTTTCATATTGGGAGAGAGGATTTGATTCTGGTACCACGACATAAACATGGTAGCCTTTGGTAGTCGTTTCTAAGGGTTCAATATGAATAATTTCCGGTAAGGTATTTGGAAAAGAAATTAGTCCCATATCAATTTCTTTATTTGCTAACATTGTTTGTAATTTTGGCGAGCCATCTTGCTGTAATATTAAATTCACATGTGGGTGGGTTGTTAAAAATCGTGAAATTTCTTTCATAAATTGGACAGCAAATAAAGTAGTTAAGCCTAAACGTAATTGTTTTTTTACTGGTTTCTGGTTCATTTCACGAATATCTGTTACCAATTGATCGAATTGAAAAACAACTTCTTGGCCATGTTCATATAAATAAACCCCCGTATCGGTCAATTGAAACGGTTGATCAGAATGATCAAACAACGCTGTGCCTAACTCCGATTCCATTTTTTTCAATGCTAAAGAAAGTGTTGGTTGGGTGACAAATAAATTGCGAGCGGCCGCCGATAAACTGCGGGTATTAACAATTTCAATGAAGTACTTTAAAAGCTGAATATTCATCAGAAACTCCCTTTCTTTTTAAAAACGCTTACACAAATGTGCTTGGATAAAAAAATAACAAATAGATCACTTATAATATAACATATGTTTTGCCTTTTTATAGTTATAAAAGCAAGAGATAGAGATTTTCTTAGCAGATTTTTACCTAAAAATAAAAAATTGAACGGAGGAAAAGAAATGGAGATTATTATCGCAGGTGCTGGCGCTATGGGCAGTCGCTTTGGACTAATGTTACATCAAGCAGGAAATGATGTTATTTTTGTCGATGGTTGGCCAGAACATATTGAAGCAATAAGAAAAAACGGGTTAGTTGCTGATTTTAATGGCGAAGTGGTGACCGCTAAAATTCCTATTTATCCTCAGACAGAAGTAGCAAGCATCGATTTTACAGCAGACTTAGTTATCCTATTTACAAAAGCAATGCAACTGGCAGGAATGCTTGAGGCATTAGAACCTTTCCTTAATAAAAATACGAAAGTTTTATGCTTGTTAAATGGAATTGGGCACGAAGACATTATCAAAAAATACGTGCCTTACGAAAATATTTTATTAGGAAACACAATGTGGACCGCTGGGTTAGAAGGACCTGGCAAAGTAAAATTATTTGGCAATGGTTCGATTGATTTACAAAATTTAGGGGCGCAAAGTGAACAAGCGACAGAAGTAGTCATTAAGGTATTAAATAACGCTGGCTTAAATGCTCGTTATTCTGAGAATATTTTATCATCCATTTATAAGAAGGCCTGTGTGAATGGAACAATGAATGGTTTATGTACTTTGTTGGATTGTAATATGGCAGACTTTGGCGAAACAGAGCAAGCAGATCAAATTGTTCAACAAATAGTTAATGAATTTTTAGCAGTCGCTGAAGCGGAACAAGTTACGTTAGACAAACAAGCAGTTCTTCAACAAATCCGCTCGTGTTATAATCGAGAAACAATTGGTCTGCACCATCCATCGATGTATCAGGACTTAATAACCAATCATCGTTTAACCGAAATTGATTATATCAATGGAGCAATTGTTCGCAAAGGGAAAGCCTATGGGATTGCTACACCGTACTGTCAGTTTTTAACAGAGTTAATTCATTGTAAAGAAAATTTACTTCATGCCAAATAACGAGTAAAAACAGAAATACTCTTGAGTCGGGCTTGAGAAGAGCTTGACCTACTTCTTTCTATACTTTGCCAGTGTACAAGGCTGAGACAAAATCCAAAGTGAGTTTGTCTCAGCTTTTTTGTTTTTTAAAGAACACTACAGAAAATAAATCAAATCCGTGAAAAATATGTTAAACTAGAGAAGGTGTTTTTTCGCAAGAATCTACGCGGAACACAGGACTCGTTGACGAATTGAATCAAAGAAACAATGTGTTAAAGAAGGGATTTGAACAGATTATGACCATTCAATGGTTTCCCGGCCATATGGCCAAAGCAAGAAGAGAAGTTTCGGAAAAAATCAAATATGTCGATATTGTATTTGAACTAGTTGATGCGCGGTTACCGCTTTCTTCCCGTAACCCAATGATGGACCAAATTGTCCAACAAAAACCACGATTAGTCCTTTTAAATAAAGGGGACTTAGCAGATAACGACCAAAATAAAAAATGGCAACATTACTTTCAAAAGAAAGGGTACCAAACCCTAGTCATCAATGCCCAACAAAATAAAGGAATCAATAAAATTGTACCAGCAGCCAAGGAAGCGTTAAAAGAAAAATTGGCTCGTGAACAGGCGAAAGGCTTGAAACCGCGTGCGATTCGTGCAATGTGTATTGGGATCCCCAATGTTGGTAAGTCAACCTTAATGAATCGTTTAGTCGGAAAAAAAATTGCGCAAACTGGGAACAAACCAGGCGTGACGAAAGGACAACAATGGTTACGCTCTGGTTCCCAATTGGAATTACTGGATACACCAGGAATTCTTTGGCCAAAATTTGAAGATGAAGAAATTGGAAAAAAATTAGCTTTAACTGGCGCTATAAAAGATCAATTATTGCATTTAGATGATTTGGCGATTTATGGACTAGAATTTTTTGCACATTTTTATCCGCAACGTTTAACGGAACGATATGGTTTAACAGAGGAAGAGCTATTTTTACCTGCTCCAGAACAGTTGATGTTAATTAGCCAAAAACGTGGTTTTAGAGATGATTATAATCGAGCCAGCGAAATGATTATTTTAGAAATTCGCAGTGGAAAATTAGGTACGTATACTTTGGACCGCTGGGAAGAACTAGGAGACGAATAACATGGCAAAAGAGTCGATTCAGGCAATCAAAGAAGCGTTGTTAACGGTCACTGATGCAACCGATGAACGTTTGGCAAGCTGGCGAGAAGATGAACGTTCAGGAGTGCAACAAGCTATCAAACAATGGGAACGTCGCCAGTTAGCCAAAGAAAAAGAGTGGCAACTTTTTAAAGAAATGAGTCAATTTGAGGAAGCGGCCTATAAAAAAGGCCATCGTTTAATTGCGGGAATTGATGAAGTAGGCCGCGGACCATTAGCTGGTCCCGTTGTGACAGCTGCAGTTATTTTACCGAAGGATTGTCAATTATTAGGCTTAAATGATTCAAAAAAGTTATCTGCTAAAAAACGGGAAACGTTATATAACCAGATTCAAGAACAGGCTGTCGCTATCGGGTTAGGTATCGCTGATCAAGGAGTCATTGATCAAATTAATATTTATCAAGCAACTAAACAAGCGATGAAAATGGCAATTGATGATTTAGCTTTTACACCAGATTATTTATTAATTGATGCAATGCAGTTAGATGTTCCCCAACCACAAGAAAGTTTGATTAAAGGGGATGCACGCTCCATTTCGATTGCAGCAGCCAGTATTATTGCAAAAGTAACAAGAGATCGATTAATGGAAGAATATGATGAATTATATCCTGGATATGGATTTAAAAACAATGCAGGCTATGGAACAAAAGAACATCTTCTCGGGTTAGAAAAATACGGTGTAACACCCATTCATCGACGTACTTTTGCGCCAATAAAAGATATGATTTAAAAATAAAACACTTTTTTTACGTATTCTTATTTTAAGAAGATGTGAAAGAGGTGTTTTTTGTTGGAAATTTTACAACGACAATTATTATTTAAATTAGCGGTATGCCAAGGAATTGGCAATTTAGGTATCTTAAAAGTGTTACAAGAAGCTATCGCACAAAAGCGTGTTGATTTTTCCAGTACAGAAATTATTAGAATCGCTGAAATCAAGAAATATCGTGAATTATTTGAACAATCTTGGTTACACCATACGATTCATAGTGAAGCGTTATATATACGACAATGCCAACACCAATTTATGACAATTTTAGATGCCGTCTATCCTAAATTATTACGAGAAATTTATAATCCACCAGCAATTCTTTTTTATAGAGGAAATTTACAATTGTTAAACAGAAGGAAAATTGGCATCGTCGGCGCTCGCTATGCCACTTCATATGGGTTAAGAGTGACTGAAGCTCTGGTTCCTAAAATAGTCAAAGAAGGGTTCACAATCGTCAGCGGTCTTGCCAAAGGTATCGATAGTCGTAGCCATGAGATGGCCATCCAGAACGGGGGCCAGACAATTGGAATTTTAGGCACTGGTTTAGACGTATATTATCCGTACGAAAAGAAAGAATTACAGCAAACTATGAAGCAGAATCAGCTTGTTTTAACAGAATATGTGAATGGGAGTGGGCCGAAAAAATATCATTTTCCTGCACGTAATCGCATTATTGCTGGATTATCTTTAGGGGTCTGCGTGATGGAAGCTCGTAAGAATAGTGGCTCTTTAATTACTGCACAATCGGCGATGGATTACGGACGCGAGGTATTTGCCGTACCGGGAAGTATTTTCCAGTCTTTTTCAACGGGCTGCCATGAATTAATTCAGGACGGTGCTAAATGTGTTCAGACAATTGATGATATTTGTGAAGAATTGTGACTTTTACTAATTGTGAATTGACAACCTACGTTCACTTCGGTACTATTTAATCAGATTTTAATCTTTTGGTTGTTAGTTAGGAGTGTCTAAATGGAAACGGTTGTTAGAAAAAGATGGTTGTTTGGTATGCAGCTACTGGGCTTTTTGATTTTGGATCAAATTCCTTTGATGTTGGTCTTGATTGTTCAATATTCTACAGAAAAATTTTGGTTTCGCATTGTTAGTGGATTAGTGGCTGTTGGACTTGGTGCCTATTTCGTCTATCTATTTGTTGCTTTTTTGAAAAAGAAAAAGCTCATAACTTGGACTTTTTTAGGAATCAAAGAAACCTTGCCAGTGGTCTTGTTAGGTTTGGTGATAATCTTTTGTGTGGGAATACTTGGTGATTTCTTATTACGTCTGGAAGGACTAGAGACGACCTCTAACCAACAAAGTGTTGAAGAAATTGTTCAAGCCATTCCTAAAGGGCTTATACTTATTTTTGCAGGTGTGCTTGGGCCAATTTTTGAAGAGGGAATTTTTCGTGTCGGGATTCAAGCGTTTTTCAAGCCAGCTTCAAAAATAGGCATACTCGTTTCTTCTATTTTATTCGCACTTGTGCACACGCCCACGGATATAGGTAGTTTTGTTATTTATTGGGGCATGGGATTAGCTTTAAGTTGGGTCTATCTACGCACGGGTCGCTTTGAAGCTGCTGTCTTGACTCATTTTAGTTGGAATGTTTTGGGTATTTTAATGCTTTAGGATAAAATCTATAAATCATAGGCATTTTTTATTTATAAATTCGGACAGTCAAACAGAAATGACAGAAATGTTAGAAAGCCTAGTCTTGACAAACCTATTCTATATAGCATATGATGTATTACGATTTGTGCGTTTTTTACATATATTATATAGTAGGAAAGCGAACGCGAAAGGAGCTAATTGAATGGCCTATAAGTATCTCGTGATTGTAGAATCACCTGCCAAAGCCAAAACAATTGAAAAATATCTAGGAAGAAACTACAAGGTGGTTGCCAGTGTTGGTCACATTCGCGATTTACCAAAAAGTAAAATGGGGATTGATATTGAAAATAATTATGAACCTCATTATATTTCGATTCGTGGAAAAGGCGATGTCATCAAAAGTTTAAAAGCGGCTGCAAAAAAAGCTGAAAAAGTCTATCTCGCAGCCGATCCGGACCGAGAAGGTGAAGCCATCGCTTGGCATTTAGCTTATCTTCTTGGCCTTGATTTAAAAGATAAAAACCGCGTGGTATTCAACGAGATAACTAAAGAAGCGGTAAAAGCAGCATTTAAAGAGCCTAGAACCATTAACGTTGATTTAGTTGATGCACAACAAGCACGGCGCATTTTAGACCGTTTAGTCGGATACTCGATTAGTCCTATTTTATGGCGTAAAGTCAAAAAAGGCTTGAGTGCTGGTCGTGTGCAATCTGTTGCTTTAAAAATGATTATTGATCGGGAAAATGAAATTCGAGAATTTAAACCTGAAGAATATTGGAGCATTGATGGGAATTTCCAAAAAGGTCGCAAGAAATTCAAAGCAAATTTCTGGGGCGTAGATGGTAAAAAGAAAAAATTACCAAATGCAGAAGCGGTGAAAGAAATCACTTCTCGGATTGACGGTAAAGATTACGATGTTACAAAAGTTGAGAAAAAAGAACGGAAACGTAATCCTGCATTACCTTTTACAACCAGTAGTTTACAACAAGAAGCGGCACGTAAATTAAATTTCCGAACCCGTAAAACCATGATGGTTGCGCAACAATTGTATGAGGGAATTGCTTTAGGAAGACAAGGCACTGTGGGGCTGATTACCTACATGCGTACAGACTCAACCAGAATTGCTGATTCCGCCAAAGCAGAAGCTGCTGAATTCATTGAAAAGACCTACGGAGATGAGTTCTCAGCACATGGCGGCCGCAAAGCAAAAAATACGCAAGGTGCACAAGATGCCCATGAAGCGGTTCGTCCGTCAAGCGTTTTAAGAACACCCGATGAAATGAAGAAGTATTTAGATAAAGATCAATTAAAATTATATACTCTTATTTGGTCGCGCTTTGTAGCTAGTCAAATGACACCAGCGATTTTAGATACCATGAAGGTCACGCTTCAACAAAACGGCGTAACGTTTATTGCCAATGGCTCCAAAGTGAAATTTAAAGGGTTTATGCAAGTATATGTTGAAGGACGCGATGATGGTAAAGAAGACAAGGAAAATATTTTACCTGAATTAGTGGAAGGTGACGTTGTTAAATCTGTCGATATCGAACCGAAACAACACTTTACTCAACCACCGGCTCGTTTTAGTGAAGCCACGTTAATCCGGACTTTAGAGGAAAATGGCGTGGGACGACCATCTACGTATGCGCCCACACTAGAAACCATTCAACGGCGTTATTACGTGAAGCTAACGAATAAACGGTTTGAACCAACGGAATTAGGTGAAATTGTGAATTCATTAGTTTCAGAGTTTTTCCCACAAATTGTCGATACACATTTTACAGCGACAATGGAAACGGACTTAGATAAAGTCGGTGAAGGGCAAGAAAAATGGGTCGAAGTCGTGGATCGCTTCTACAAACCATTTGAAAAAGAATTAACCAACGCCGAAGAAAAAATAGAAAAAATCCAAATTAAAGATGAGCCAGCAGGCTTTGACTGCGAACTATGTGGGCATCCAATGGTGATTAAACTGGGTCGCTACGGAAAATTTTATGCATGTAGTAATTTCCCAGATTGCCGAAATACAAAAGCGATTGTCAAAGAAATTGGTGTGACGTGTCCTGTGTGTCACGAAGGACAAGTTATTGAACGGAAATCAAAGAAAAATCGGATTTTCTATGGCTGTAGTCGGTACCCAGAGTGTGACTTCACTTCTTGGGACAAACCAGTAGGCCGACCATGTCCAAAATGTGGGCAATATCTAGTAGAGAAAAAAGTTAAAGGCGGCAAACAAGTCGTTTGTATCAATGGCGATTATGAAGAAAACGTCCAAAAATAAGAAAAATTGAGACCGAAGAATTTACTTCGGTCTTCTCTTTTAGTAAAATGAATTGAGTTTGTAAGAGATAGCTCTTAACTTCTTGACATAGAAAGGAATTTTTATACATGACAAAAAAAGTCACAATTATTGGTGCCGGTTTAGCCGGAAGTGAAGCGGCATGGCAAGTAGCCAATGCTGGCGTACCAGTTGATTTATATGAAATGCGCCCTGTCAAAAAGACACCAGCGCATCAAACAGAAAATTTTGCAGAGTTAGTTTGTTCTAATTCATTACGTGGAAATAGTTTAACCAATGCGGTAGGTGTTTTGAAAGAAGAAATGCGCCGTTTAAATTCAATCATTATTGGTAGTGCGGATCAAACCGCTGTACCAGCTGGCGGCGCCTTAGCAGTTGACCGTGATTCTTTTTCTGAAACAATCACTGAAAAAATTAAAAGTCATCCATTAATTACAATCAAAAATGAAGAGATCACTGATATTCCGGAAGGGATTGTAATTATTGCAACGGGTCCCTTAACCTCTGAAAGCTTATCTCAAAAAATTCAAGAATTTAATGGTTCTGAAGGTTTTTATTTTTACGATGCAGCAGCACCAATTATTGATAAATCAACAATTGACATGGATAAAGTTTATTTAAAATCTCGTTATAACAAGGGTGAAGCGGCTTACTTAAACTGTCCGATGACTGAAGAAGAATTTAATGCATTTCATGAAGCGTTAGTCAATGCAGAAGTGGTTCCTTTACGCACGTTTGAAAAAGAAAAGTTTTTCGAAGGCTGTATGCCCATCGAAGTAATGGCGCAACGTGGCATTAAAACCATGTTGTTTGGTCCAATGAAACCGGTCGGACTGGAAGATCCTAAAACAGGCAAACGGCCTTATGCTGTAATTCAATTACGTCAAGATAATGCCGCAGCTTCTTTATACAATATTGTTGGTTTCCAAACGCATTTAAAATGGGGCGAACAAAAACGAGTATTCCGCATGATTCCGGGATTAGAAAATGCTGAATTTGTGCGCTATGGCGTCATGCACCGTAATAGTTTTATGAATTCTCCAGAATTGCTGAAGCCAACCTATCAATCAAAAAAACGTGACGACCTGTTTTTTGCTGGACAAATGACTGGTGTTGAAGGGTATGTTGAAAGTGCGGCAAGTGGTTTACTCGCAGGTATTAATGCAGCTCGTCTTGCCAAAGGGGAAGAGCCAATTGAATTTCCTCGCGAAACGACTTTAGGAAGCATGGCTTATTATATTACGCATGCAGAAGGTAAACATTTCCAACCAATGAATGCAAACTTTGGGCTTTTCCCAGAGTTACCTGAACGAATTCGTGACAAAAAAGAACGCTACGAAGCGATTGCTAATCGGGCCTTAGATGTTCAAGCTCAAGTTATCCAATCTTTAGACTAAATTAGAAGAAATATGAGAAAAGACCGAGTTTCATTGCTAAGAAATGCGATGATACTCAGTCTTTTAATTTTTAGAAAAAAATAACAAAAGCTAAAGAATAGTTAAAATTGTGAACATATTTAGAAATATTGATTAAATTCTGACAACTTAATTGTCTTTTGAAAAAGGTTATGCTAAAGTTACTTTGTAATCGAATGAGGAGGGCTATCACATGGAAGAAAAGAATTGGCCTGAGTTATTTGCTCGTTATCTTATTGTCGAAAGAGGCTATTCAGAAAAAACAAAAAAAGCATATCAAGAAGATATACAACATTTTTTTTCGTTTTTAAAAACTTCAGGTAACGACAATTATTTGACTGTAGAGCATTTGGATGTTCGGGCTTATTTGAGCGAATTATACGATCAGGAATATAGCCGCAATTCGATTAGTCGAAAAATTGCCAGTTTGCGTTCTTTTTATCAATTCTTATTAAAAAATGAAGCAATCCAAGAAAATCCTTTTTCCTATGTTCATATGAAAAAGAAACAGTTGCGATTGCCCCGTTTTTTTTATGAAAAAGAAATGGATGCTTTATTTGAGAGCGCTCAAGGCGAGCAACCGCTTGATTTGAGAAATCAAGCATTACTAGAAGTTCTGTATGGGACTGGTATTCGGGTCAGTGAATGTGCGAACTTAACGGTGGACGCAGTTGACTTTCAAGCTTCTGTTTTATTGGTTCACGGAAAAGGAAATAAAGACCGTTATGTGCCTTTTGGTTCATTTGCACAAGACGCCTTAAAGGATTACTTAGAGAATGGCCGCGCGCTATTAATGACAAAATATCAAAAAAAACATCCGTATGTCTTTGTTAATCATCATGGTGAACAAATCACGCCAACAGGGATTGAATATGTCTTAAACCAACTAATTAAAAAAAGTTCATTAAATGCGGAAATTCATCCCCACATGTTACGCCATACATTTGCGACACACTTATTAAATAATGGCGCCGATATGCGGACAGTTCAAGAATTATTAGGACATGCTAATTTATCAACAACTCAGATATATGCGCATGTGACAAAAGAAAGTTTACAAAAAAATTATCGAACGTTTCATCCTCGTGCATAATGGAGGGAAACGTCTAGGAGGAACAATAATGGTTGAATCACAATTTCACTCTACAACAATTTGTGCAGTCGAAAAAGATGGAAAATTTGCAATGGCTGGTGACGGTCAAGTAACAATGGGCGAATCTGTCGTTATGAAAGGTACGGCCAAAAAAGTGCGCCGTATTTACAATGATGAAGTCGTTGTCGGTTTTGCAGGAAGTGTGGCAGATGCCTTTACATTAGAAGAAAAGTTTGAAGGAAAATTAAATGAATACAACGGAAACTTAACCAGAGCTGCGGTTGAGTTAGCCCAAGAGTGGCGGACACAACAGTCCATGCAAAAGTTAGAAGCCATGCTGATTGTGATGAATAAGGAAGAAATGCTCTTAGTTTCAGGGACTGGGGAAGTCATTACACCAGACGATGGCATTTTAGCAATTGGTTCTGGCGGTAATTTTGCTTTGTCTGCTGCAAGAGCCATGAAAAACTTTGGCGATAAAGAAATGCCAGCGAAAGAGATTGCTAAAAATGCCTTAAATATTGCTGCAGATATCTGTGTATTTACGAATCATAATATCATTGTAGAAGAATTATAAGCGAGGGAAAATCCATGAATGAATTAAACAAAACACCAAAAGAAATAGTCAAAGAACTAGATCAATATATTGTTGGTCAGCAAGCTGCCAAAAAATCAGTGGCGGTAGCTTTACGTAACCGTTATCGTCGCTTGCAATTAGAAGAAAATATGCAACAAGATATTACGCCTAAAAACTTACTAATGATTGGACCAACAGGTGTTGGTAAAACTGAGATTGCTCGTCGTCTCGCAAAAATTGTCAATGCGCCTTTTGTAAAAGTTGAAGCAACCAAATTCACAGAAGTCGGCTATGTTGGTCGGGATGTCGAATCAATGGTGCGGGATTTAGTAGAAAATGCGATCCAAATTGTTGAAAAACAACAATACAGCCGCGTGTATGCGCAAGCGCTGAAAAAGGCCAATCAACGTTTAGTCAAAGTATTAGTGCCTGGAATTAAAAAAGAACAAAAACAGACTGGCGGTAATCAATTTGAACAAATGATGAACATGTTTAACATGGCTCAGCAACAGCAAGAAGCACAAGAAGAAGTAACGGAAGATATTCGAACGAATCGCCGAACAATCTTGGAACAGCTAGAAAAAGGTCTATTAAATAATCGTGAAGTAACAATTGAAATTGAAGAACCGAAGAAAACGATGCCAGCTATGAACAATGGCCTAGAACAAATGGGCATCGATTTAAATGAAACGTTAGGCGCTCTGTCACCAAAGAAAAAAATTGAACGTACTGTGACGGTGAAAGAAGCACAAGAATTATTAGTGAAAGAAGAATCAGCAAAAATTGTTAATGATGCTGACATTCATAGCGAAGCGATTCGTTTAGCAGAATCAAGCGGAATTATTTTTATCGATGAGATTGATAAAATCACCTCCAAAAGCCAACAAAATTCGGGCGAAGTCTCTCGTGAAGGAGTACAAAGAGACATTTTGCCGATTGTTGAAGGCTCCCAAGTTAACACGAAGTATGGTCCTTTACAAACGGATCACATTTTATTTATCGCTTCAGGCGCTTTCCACTTGTCAAAACCAAGTGACTTGATTCCAGAATTACAAGGCCGCTTCCCAATTCGAGTTGAATTAGATGATTTAACGGCTGATGATTTCGTAAGTATCTTAACTGAGCCAAACAATGCTTTAATTAAACAATATGTAGCATTAATCGGTACAGAAAATGTTTCAGTTATCTTTACAAAAGAAGCAATTGAACGGTTAGCACACATCGCTTATGATGTAAACCGTGATACAGATAATATTGGGGCGCGTCGTTTACACACAATTTTAGAACGTTTATTAGAAGATTTATTATATGAAGCACCAGATATGCAAATGGGTGAAATTACGATTACCGAAGCATATGTCAATGAAAAATTGAATGACATTGTTCAAAATGAAGATTTAAGTCGTTACATCTTATAAAAAAGGCTGGAGGAGAAAAGATGGCTACATTATTAGAAAAAACACGTCAAGTGAACGAGCTTTTGCAAAAAAACAATCTGTTTGACGTACAAGCAGAACTTCCGTACAACAAAATGGCGATGATTTTAGGGGATATTTTAGAAAGTAATGCGTATATTATTAGCAGTTCAGGGGATTTGTTGGGGTATACTGAAAAATTAGATGTTAATAATGCCCGTATCAAAAATATGTTTAAAGAGAAAAAATTTCCTCAAGGATACACCGAGGCCGTGGATATGCTCAAAGTAACCGAAGCTAATATTCCGATAGATAGTGATTTAACTGCATTTCCTTTTGAATCACGAGAGCTGTATCCGTTTGGTTTAACCACTATTGTGCCTTTGTACGGTGCTGGCAAACGCTTGGGTACGATTATTTTAGCGCGTGTTGAAAAATCCTTTAACGAGGATGATTTAGTGTTAGCTGAATATAGTGCGACCGTTGTCGGCATGCAAATTTTGTATCATCAATCCAGAACAATTGAAGCAGAAGTTCGCAGTGCGACTGCCGTGCAAATGGCCATCAACACTCTTTCCTATAGTGAATTAAAAGCCGTCCATGCTATTTTTGAAGCCTTAGATGGCGAAGAAGGTCGTTTAACTGCTTCAAGTATTGCAGATGAAATAGGCATTACTCGTTCCGTAATTGTGAATGCCTTAAGAAAATTAGAATCAGCTGGCATTATTGAATCACGTTCTCTTGGTATGAAAGGGACTTATTTAAAAGTGTTAAATCAACAATTTATTAAAGAGTTGGAAAAATAAGCAATTGCTCGTATCAACTAGGAGGACAACGCAATGACTGTACAAATTGAAAATGAATTTCTAATCGCAACATTTGCTGAAGAAGGAGCAGAATTAGTAAGTTTACAATCAAAAGAAACCGGCATTGAATATATTTGGCAAGGAAATCCTGAATTTTGGGCCCGCCATGCGCCCGTACTTTTTCCGATTGTCGGTCGTCTAAAAGAAGATACGTATATGTACCAAAATCAAGCGTATCATTTAACTCAACATGGTTTTGTTCGTGATCAAGTATTTGATGTGATTGAAAAAGGTGGAGAAGAAGTTTCTTTTTCACTAAAATCAACAAAAGAAACCAAGAAGAAGTATCCTTTTGATTTTGAACTAGTGATTACTTATACATTAGAACATCAAGAATTGACTGTAAACTACCAAGTAGAAAATACAGGGAAAGAAGAGATGTATTTTGGGATTGGTGGTCATCCAGCCTTTAATGTACCTTTAGAATCTTCACTAACGTTTGAAGATTATTATCTAAGTTTTTCACCTAAAAAATCACGGACACAAATTCCCTTAGCAGGCCCGTTTATTGATTTAGCGAATAAAACGCTAGCCCAAACGAATACCAGCTTTGACTTAACGCATCAATTATTTGAAAATGATGCAATGATTTTTGAAACAAAAGGTCAAACAGCGATTACGATTGCCACAGACGAAAGTGACCATCAAGTCACTTTGAGTTATCCAGAAATGCCTTTTGTGGGAATTTGGTCACCGACACCGAAAGAAGCGCCCTTTGTCTGTATCGAACCTTGGTGCGGGATTGCTGATGCTGTCGACACAACTGGCCAACTTGCTGAAAAATTTGGCATCAATAAGTTACCAGCTAACGAACTATTTAAAACACAGTATATGATTAGTGTAAAATAAAGAAAAAGGCTGTGAACATTATTTGTTCACAGCCTTTTTCTTTATTTTTTTGCACGTAAGCCAAAAGAAAGACGACTTTCTGTTCCATTTTTAATTCGCTGAATGTTTTCACGATGACGGACAAAGATAAAAGTAGTCAAAGCAATCGCAATCACGGTTAATAACCAGTTAAATGTTGGTAAAATAGCTGGGACAGTGAAAGGCAAAATAATAGTAGAAAGTGTAATTAGTACAGCGCTAATCATACTTGTTAAACTCACCATACTGGTTAGATACAGACAAATCACAAAAATAAGAGCAGAATAAATAAAAAATGTGGGGCTGTATGCTAATAACATGCCGGCGCTAGTGGCTACGGCTTTACCACCTTTGAAATTGGCAAAAATAGGGAAGGTATGCCCCAAAACAGCGGCTACCCCAAAGAAGAGCGGGTTCACGCCTTGTAAACCAAACAAATAGGGTAATGAAGTGGCTAACGTTCCTTTCAAGATATCCATTAATAATACCGTAATTCCGGCAGGTTTCCCTAAGACCCGAAATGTATTGGTTGTTCCTGTATTCCCGCTACCAAATTGGCGTATATCTTTTTTAAAGAAAAGTTTGCCAATCCAAACACCTGAGGGAATCGAACCTAATAAATAGGCAACAAGTAACAAAATGACGATTTTCATCAAGTTAACCTCTTTCTTATTCAAACTAGGATTTATTTTATCATGAATAGAAAAACGGAACAATGTCTAATAACTAAAACAAGAAAAGTTTTTCTTTTGCTTGAGGAAGCGTTGACAAATGGTTGATAACCGTTATAATAAATGTGTGTCATTAGACAAGGACGTCTAATCACTGGTTTGAAAATTAGTTATCAACGAAGATACAATATATATGTACTTATGAAGTGTCAGGGAAAGAGGTGTGAATCCTCTACAGACCTACCTACTGTATGGCGGATGAAACCAATAAGACCACAGATTATTCTGGAAGGATTGGGAGTAAGAAGAAGCTAAGTCAGGATACCGGCTTGATAAGTCTAATCATTCTTTTGTAGGAAAAAGAAGGGGCTTTGAAGATAACTGGCTGAGTATATCATTAGCATAGTTAAGTAACTGCTTTTTTTCTATTGGAGAAAAAAGTGGTTTTTTTGTATTGTTTTGACGTTGAGACAAAGGAGGTTCATTTCAGAAAATTTTCCCCAAAATAAAATAGACGAATGCGAGGATGAAAAAATGAAAAAATTTACTTTAACAATGATGACTTTAGGTTTAGTAGCGACACTTGGCTTAGCAGGGTGTGGCAAACAGGAAAAGAAAGCAACTGCCTCTTCTGAAAAAACAGAAGTAACGTTACCAACCAAAGACCGTAGCGGTAAAGAAATTACTTTACCTAAAGAAGCAAACAAAATTATTTCCCTAGTGCCATCAACAACAGAAGTGATTGAAGACTTAGGTAAAACCGACCAATTAATCGCAGTTGATACTCAAAGTAGCACAATGATGACTGATTTAAAAAAATTACCACAAATGGATATGATGGCTGTCGATGCCGAAAAATTGATTGCCTTGAAACCACAAATTGTTTATGTGAATGACATCAATTTAGCTAGCTCAGAAAGTGTTTGGAAACAAGTGGAAGATGCTGGAATTACAGTCGTTAATATCCCCACTAGTACAAGCATCAAAGCAATCAAAGAAGACGTCCAATTCATCGCGGATAGCTTATCTGAACATGAAAAAGGACAAAAGTTAATCAAAACAATGGATCAAGAAATCGACGAAGTAACCAAAATTGGTAAAACCATAAAAAAACCAAAAACTGTTTTGTTTGAAGTGGCTGCCTTACCAGACATTTATAGTTTTGGTAATGGGACATTTTTAAATGAAATGATTGAAACAATTGGGGCAAAAAATGTTTTGGCAAATGAAAAAGGCTGGTTACCAGTGACAGAAGAAGCGGCCATTGCTGCAAAACCAGAAGTCATTTTAACCAATGTTAACTATATGAAAGATCCCGCCAAAGAAATTTTAGCTCGTAAAAACTGGGAAAACGTTCCTGCAGTTCAAAACAAAGAAGTTTTCGAAATTGACAACATGTCTAGCTCTTTACCAAATAACCACATTACCAAAGCATTAAAACAAATGGCAAAAGCTGTTTATCCAGAGGAATATAAGGATTTAAAAGATGAGTAAAAAAACGTGTCTCATACTGATGCTTTTGATCAGTATGAGCATGCTCTTTTTGGGTATTAAAATTGGAAGTGTTCAGATTTCGTTAACGGATTTGCTTCAAATTTTAGTGAAAAAGACGGTTTCAGAAGATGGCATTTTAGAAGGAATCATCTGGAATGTTCGGTTACCGCGTGTCGTGATGGCCTATCTCGTTGGCGCAGGCTTAGCAGTAAGTGGCACGGTGATGCAATCACTCTTAGGTAACCCTTTAGCTTCTTCGTATACTTTGGGCGTATCAGCAGGAGCATCCTTAGGCGCTGCGTTAATCATGGTAACCGGTGTAACTGCTTCGATCTTAGGTGCGTTTTTATTACCTTTAACTGGTTTTATCTTTGGCTTAGCAACGGTCTTTTTAGTTTTGTTATTTACGCAAACAATAGATAGTCAAATGTCCAATCAAACAGTTGTTTTAGTGGGGATGATTATGACCTTGTTTGTCGGTGCTATTTTGACGTTGATTACAGCACTTTTCCAAGATTATTTGAAACAATTAGTCTTTTGGCAAATGGGTAGTTTTTCTGGCAGTAATTGGCAAAAAATTGCGATTTATTGTCCAATCTTGCTTATCAGCAGTCTGTTTCTTTGGTTTGATGCCAGCGCATTGGATGTTCTTGGCTTAGGAGAAGAACATGCAATGTTAGCGGGAGTAGAAGTCAAAACAGCAAAACTACGCATTATTCTTTTGGCTAGTTTACTAGCAGGAAGTGCGGTTTCATTTGTCGGTGTGATTGGTTTTGTTGATTTAATAGCGCCACATATTATCCGTCGCTATTTAGGGGCGACTCATCGCTGGCTGATTCCCGGTTCGGCAATCTTAGGTGGGACCATCATGGTAATAGGGGACACAATTGCTCGCACGATTTTATCACCAAGAGAAATTCCCATCGGGGCAGTAACAGCCTTGATTGGAGCACCGTTCTTCTTGTATATTTACTTTAAAAAAAGGAGCGTTGCAGTATGATTGAATTAAAAAAAACAGCTGTAACACTCCAACAAAGCCCCATTTTAAAAGATATCTCCCTCTGTTTTCCGACAGGTAGTAAAACTTGTATTTTAGGGCCAAATGGTTGCGGCAAAACGACACTTTTAAAAACGATTGCCGGACTTATCCCTTATAGTGGTTCTGTTTTAATTGATGGTCAAGAAGTTCATGGACAAAAGCGGAAAGAATTGGCAACGAAAGTAGCAATGATGAGTCAATTCACGACAGTTGCTTTTGATTATACGGTCTACGAAACAGTTTTGATGGGGGCGTATCGACAGCAAGCACAACGTTTTTTACCTATTGTTTCTAAACAAGAAAAAGAACAAGTCCTTTATTATTTAGAACGCACGGGTTTATTGCCTTTAAAAGATAAAGTTGTCAATCAGCTTTCCGGAGGACAACAACAACGAGTATTTTTGGCTAAATTATTTGTACAAGATCCAGAAATTATTTTATTGGATGAACCCAATAATCATCTGGATATTCGGTATCAACAAGAATTGATTCAGCAGTTAAATGAGTGGAGTGCGCAAGAAGGCAAAACGCTAATCGGTGTGTTTCATGATATCCGTTTAGCTTTAACGCTCAGTGAAAAAACTGTGTTTATGAAGCAAGGGAAAGTGGCTGCGCAAGGTGATTTCCAAACGTTGGCTTCAAAAGAATTTCTACAAACGATTTTTGAAACAGATATTGTTTCCTATTTTCAGAAACAACATAGAGTTTGGGAAACTATTCAATAACTTTGACAAGTTTTTTGGAAACAGGTAAGATAAAGGTAAAGAAGCGGAAACACAATGGCGTGTTTTAACAAATCGGCAAAGGAGCCCCAAGACTAAGTACGTAATGGTACTTGCTTTGGGCTCCTTTTTTATGGAGGTAGCGATGAAACGGATCATTTTAATGGGAGCAATCGGTTGTGGCAAAACCACGTTATGTCAAGCTCTGCAAGGCAAAGAATTAATTTATGATAAAACACAGGCGGTGGAATTTCATGCAGAAATGATTGATACACCAGGCGAGTTTATTTTGCATCGACAATATTATAATGCGTTAAACGTGACAGCGGCAGAAGCAGATGTGATCGGTTTGGTTCAAAGTGCTGTGGAAACACAACAAGTTTTTTCACCAGGATTTGGTAGTATTTTCCCGAAAGAAATCATTGGTATTTTAACCAAGATTGATTTAGCACAAGATTCTCAGCAGTTAGAGATTGTTCGGCAACAATTAAAAAGTGCGGGTGCAACAAGAATTTTTGAAATTTCTTCTGTTGAAAAAATTGGCTTGCAAGAATTAGTAGATTATTTAGAGGAGGATGAAGCAGAATGAAAATTTATACAAAAACTGGCGATAAGGGAATGACGAAATTAGTCGGCAGCTCAACCGTCGCTAAGGATTCTGATCGAGTGGAAAGTTATGGAACGATTGATGAATTGAATTCTTGGGTCGGCTACATTATCAGCCAACTTCCACAAGAAAATCAAGAAATTAAAGAAGAACTAGAAGCTTTACAACATTTACTTTTTGATGCAGGAACAGATTTGTCAACACCGATTGAAGCACAACGACCATTTAAATTACAAAAGGAAAGTGTCCATTGGTTGGAGCAACGGATTGATGTGTACACCGCACAATCACCAGATATTGATCGTTTTATTTTACCTGGCGGAACCCCAGCAGCCAGTATGGTTCATGTGGCTCGGACGATTGCACGGCGCGCAGAACGCATCATTGTTCGTTTAAATTGGACAGCTAAAATTAACGAAGAGGTATTAATTTTTACCAATCGTTTATCAGATTATTTTTATGCGTTGGCTCGCTATTTAAATGTTCAAGCACAACGACCTGATGTTTTTTATGAACGAAGCGAAAAGGTTTTCCATAAAATTAAAGAAGATGGATTGTAAACAGTTGCTTTTCTAAAAAACTTATGGTAAATTTCAGATAGATTAAACGAATATTTTATGAAAAATATGAATGGAAGCCAGTGAGAATCTGGCACGGTCCCGCCACTGTGAAGAAGCAAGGTTGCTTTTAAGTCAGGTCTTTTCATTTTTTCATTATTGGGCATGCTGTTTCGAGGCAAAACAGGATGTTTCTTAACAACGCTTGTGTTGAAAATCCAGCCCAAGATATTTGTATTAATCCAATTAATGGCACGAGGAAGTGCTTTCGGGAATTTTGGGCTGGTCTTTCAATGTTGAAGGAGATTTCAGGTACAATGACGTACTGCTATATTCCCTTTTTTTATTGACAATTAATTAAAGGCGTTGTACTCTATGGATAAGGTTTCGTGTACAATGGCGTATACATAAGGAAGCAAAGACGCTTCAGACAGATGATTTTTCGTTTGTTTGAAGTGTCTTTTTGTATTTTATTAAGGAGGAATTGAGATGAAAACAATTCATTTCCCTACCGAACTATGGGTAGGAGAAGGCGCATTAGCCAATTTGGAAACACTTCATGATAGACGTGTTTTCATTGTCACAGATCCATTCATGGTTGACTCTGGATTTGTGAATGAAGTGACAAAGCATTTAACAAAAAGTGAATGGCAAATTTTTAGTGACATCATCCCCGATCCACCAATTGATAAGATTGCTGCGGGAATTAAGCAGTTAGCGACATTTCAAGGAGATACGATATTAGCTTTAGGTGGGGGATCCGCTATTGATGCGGCCAAAGCAATGAAATTTTTTGGCAAACGTACTTTGCAAACTCAGATTGCTGAGTTTATTGCGGTTCCTACAACTAGTAAGACTGGTTCAGAAGTTACGAATTTTTCAGTGATTACGGTTGCTGAAACTGGCACCAAAATCCCGCTTGTAACGGATGAAATTCAACCAGAAATTGCGATTTTAGATACAAATTTAGTGATGAGTGTGCCACCAAAAATCACAGCGGATACAGGAATGGACGTCTTAACGCATGTTATTGAAGCGTATGTTTCAACAGAAGCAAATCCGATTTCAGATGCGTTGTGCGAAAAAGTCGTTCGCTTAGTATTCGACAATTTAGAAATAGCCTTTAATGAGGGTAGCAACCAACAAGCCCGTGAAAATATGCATTTAGCTTCATGTATGGCAGGGATGGCGTTTAATGTTACTTCGTTAGGCTTGAATCACGGTATTGCTCATGCGGCCGGTGCGCGTTTACATGTGCCACATGGACGAATGAATGCGATGCTTTTGCCGGAAGTCATTGCATATAACAGTGGCTTAGCGAATGGTAAAGTCACCAACGAACTAACAGCCAAACGTTATGCGCAGTTAGCAAATTGTCTGAATGATACACAGACAACCAATGCACGGATTGGTGTTCAACAATTTATTCGACAAATCAAGCAACTCCGTCAAAAATTAAACATGCCTGCCACTTTTAGTGACTATGGTTTACCAAAAGAAGAAGTCCAAGCTGCGATCCAAAAAATAGCTGAAGGCGCATTGATGGATGGCTGCACCAAAACAAATCCTGTCCAACCAACAGCAGAAGAAGTGACAAAAATTTTAAATTCTATCTTATAAGCGATTGACAGGATGAAATCGATAACATATAATGTGGGTAGCACAACGGCGTGCTTCAAAATTTAAGAGCAAAGAAGCTCCTTAGTAGAAAGCGAAAGTGGAACCTTTACGTTTTTTATTGAGGATTTTTTATTTGCTAAATTAAAGGAGCGAGTCTGGTTGGAAGAAAAACAACGAATGATTCAAGAATATGTTCCTGGGAAACAAGTAACGTTAGCGCACATCATTGCTAGTCCTAATAAAGAAATTTATACAAAATTAGGGTTGCCAGAAGGCACCAGCAATGCACTAGGTATTTTGACAATCACTCCGAGCGAAGCGGCAATTATCGCTGTTGATATTGCGACTAAAAGCGGAGATATCCAAATCGGTTTTATTGATCGTTTTTCTGGATCGGTGGTCATTTCTGGTGACGTAAGCTCAGTGGAAGCAGCCTTACAAGCGGTGATTGAAGGTTTACAACAGATTTTAAACTTTTCTGTAACTTGTAAAATTACCAGAACATAGCGTTGAAAGGACAAGGGCGTGAAGAGAATGGATGGACGAATTGTAATAGTCGATGATGAACCTATTACGAGACTCGATATTCGTGATATTGTGATAGAAGCAGGGTACGAAGTAGTCGGTGAAGCGGCCGATGGTTTTGAAGCAATTGAAGTATGTAAAAAAACACAACCTGACCTAGTATTAATGGACATTCAAATGCCGATTTTAGATGGGCTAAAAGCAGGTAAAAAAATTGTTCAAGACCAACTAGCCAGTAGTATTGTCTTTTTATCCGCATATAGTGACGTACAAAATACGGACAAAGCAAAAAAATTAGGCGCACTGGGTTATTTAGTTAAACCTCTAGACGAAAAATCATTAATACCTACAATTGAAATGAGCATTGAACGAGGCAAACAAACGCAGCTGTTACTAAGTCAAATCGATAAATTAAGTTTAAAATTAGAAGAACGTAAAATTATCGAAAAAGCCAAAGGTATTCTTGTAAAAGAAAATCATATATCGGAAGAAGAAGCCTACCAAATGTTGCGTACGTTAAGTATGAACAAACGCGCACGTATGAGTGAAATTGCAGAATTGATTGTAATGGATGATGAATAAATGAAACGATTAGAGCAATTATGTCACCAATATACCAATCTTTCAGACTCAGACATTAAAGAATTACAACGTACAGCACGCTATCTTTCTTCGACGACACTCTATCAAAGTGCAGATGTTTTTATTGATGTGTATAAGGAAATTTCACAGCAAGCGCTAGTCGTTTATCATAAGCCGCCTGCGAAGACAGCTTCGTTATATAGCGGAGATGTCGTTGGGATGGAAGCTTTATTAAAAAATGAGCCTGGTGTCCTACGTACCATGCAGACTAGCTTAAATAGCATTGGCTTGCTAGCAGTGACTCAGGAAAATCGTTTGATCAAGCAAAATATCTATCCCATTCGCAATGAACATCGAACGATTGGTGTCATTATCGTCGAGATTGCGGCAGATGAAGAGATTCAAGCGGACTTACAAAAAGAGGAGCTAAATAACTGCCAATTAGCAAAAGTAGCGAAATCAACTAGTCAAGTCGATGCGTTATTTATTGATCAATTGGCAGAAGCAGTTTTGATTTTTGATGCGGCGGGTCACTTATTAATTACCAATCACAATGCACAAGAGCTTTATCGCAAACTTGGTTATCGGGACAATATTATTGGCATGAGTTATGACAATTTGTCCATTGATTATACAACTTTTGAATATGTGTTGTATCAAATGAAATATAAAATGAGTAATCAACCAATTGAAAGTAAAACGACCTACCTTAATTATTATTTTAAGGTTCGGAAAGTGTGGTTGGCATCAGAAGAACAATTGATTATGATTATTCAAGACAATACAGAATTTAAAGAAAAAGAAGCGGAAATTATTTCCAAATCTGTTGCGATTCGTGAAATTCATCATCGTGTTAAAAATAACTTGCAATCGGTGGTTTCCTTATTGCGTATTCAAGAACGGCGAACGCAAAGCCCCGAAGCAAAAAAAGTCCTTCATGAAAGTGTCAATCGAATTATGGCGATTGCAGCCACCCATGAATTGCTGTCAAAACAAGTCAAAGATGACGTTGCTTTACGGCAAACATTGGAAGCAGTGATGTATAATTTTAGACATCTTTTTCAAGGCGCACAACCCATTGAGATGATGATGGATGTTGATCCAGCCATTATGGTTTCTAGCGAACAAATGGTCACCATTTCCCTTGTTGTCAACGAACTATTACAAAACATTTTTGATCATGCATTTGAGCCACAAACTAGTGGCGTTGTTAAACTTAGTGGAACATTAGATAATAAAATGATTACCATTACTGTTACAGATAATGGTAAAGGTTATGACGTTCATCAAAGTAACGAGACCAGTTTAGGTTTGATGATTGTCAAAAGCTACGTAAAAGATAAATTAAAAGGAAAAATTACAATTGAATCCAATAAACAGGGAACTAAAACCTGTTTCTATTTCGAACAGAACACCAGTGATGTTGTTCATTGATTAAGCAAAGGCGCTTAAAGAAAAGTAGAAAGAAATTTTCTAACGAATCTTTAAGTGCCTTTTTGTATGCAAAAGGAGGCGAGTCAGGCGATGTCGAAGGAAACACTTTTAACCGTAGGGATTGATTTAGGGACGTCTACAACCCAATTAGTCTTGTCAGAATTAACTGTTGAAAATTTTGCCTCTGCGTTTACAGTACCACGGATCAGCATTTCTGATAAAAAAGTCATTTATCGAAGTGACATTATCTTTACACCCTTACTTAACCAATCGGAAATTGATGCTGAACCTATCAAAGCGTTTGTAGCGGAGCAATATCGCCAAGCAGGCATTCAGAAACAAGATATTCAAATGGGTGCGGTAATTATCACAGGTGAAACTGCTCGAAAAAGCAATGCCAACAATGTACTACGAGCACTTAGTGGCTATGCAGGTGATTTTGTCGTTGCTACCGCTGGTCCCGATTTAGAAAGTATCATTGCCGGAAAAGGCGCTGGCGCTCAAACCTATTCTGAGACGAAACGCAAACCAGTGGTTAATTTAGACATTGGTGGTGGAACGACAAATTTAGCTGTCTTTAAAGATGGTGAAGTGATTGATACGGCTTGTTTCGACATTGGCGGACGCTTAATTAAATTAGATCAACAACAAAAAATCACCTATATAGCTCCGAAGATTCAAGAAATTATAAATAAAAAAGGGCTAACCTTGCACCTTGGTGACCAAGCCACCGAACAAAACTTACTGCCAATTATTTCGGAATTAGTTGCCGTGTTAGAAAATAGCATTGGCTTGGGAACACAAAGCCCGTTCTACCAGTTATTAGTAACCAATCATCCACTACGAAAAGGTGGGGAATTACCAATTGTAACATTTTCTGGTGGTGTGGCTGATTGCTTAAATACGACAAGTACGAATCTCTTTAAATATGGGGACATCGGCTTGCTTTTAGGAAAATATCTGAGAAAGTCACTGATTTTTTCGGTAAAAGAAGTCTTAGAAAGCGCAGAAACAATCCGAGCGACGGTCGTCGGAGCAGGTTCACATACTGCTGAAATTAGCGGAAGCACGATCGCTTACCGTGAGCAAATTTTGCCGGTAAAAAACATCCCAATTCTAAAATTAGCGCAAGAGGATGAAACCCTTACTGTGACAGAATTAGGCCAGCGAATCCAAGAAAAACTCAATTGGCATCGTATTGAAGAGACACCTCAGATTGCCTTAGCAATTAGAGGCATGAGTAATCCAACATTTGCTGATATTCAGCGCTATGGTCAAGGGATTGTGGAAGGATTAGCTAGTTTAATTGCTGAACAAATGCCCATTATTGTTATGGTGGATGAAGACATGGCAAAAGCTTTAGGGCATGCCTTAAGTGCCCATCTGCCAAAAGACTATCCGTTTATCTGTCTTGATTCGGTCAAAGTAGAAAACGGTGATTATGTAGATATCGGTTTACCAGTGGCAGAAGGAGCCGTCCTTCCAGTCATTGTTAAGACCTTAGTATTTAATTAAAAAGGAGCGACACAAAGATGATTTTAAAAACCAAACTATTTGGCAAAGTCTATCAATTTACATCCGTTAAAGAAGTCTTAGCCAAAGCCAATGAAGAAAAGTCTGGCGACAAGTTAGCTGGCGTAGCTGCTAATTCAGCCGAAGAACGCGTGGCAGCGAAAGTCGTTTTATCGGAATTGTCCTTAAATGACTTGTTTAACAATCCCGTTGTTGATTATGACGAAGACGAAGTGACACGCATTATTATTGACCAAGTCAATATGCGAATTTTTGAAAGTATTAAACATTGGACAGTCGCAGAATTACGCGAATTTATCTTATCTTCGGAAACAACCGATTTTGATATCAAACGAATTTCCCGTGGACTCACTTCTGAAATGATTGCTGCTGTCTGTAAATTAATGTCCAACATGGATCTAATTGTTGGCGCAAAAAAAATCAATATTGAAAAAACCGCCAACACAACAATTGGCCGTCCCGGAACTTTTTCAAATCGTTTACAGCCGAACCATCCAACCGATAATGTCGATGGCATTATGGCATCAGTTATGGAAGGTCTTTCTTATGGCGCCGGTGACGCGTTAATTGGTTTGAATCCTGTTGATGATTCTACAGAAAGTGTTAAACGGATCTTAAACAAATTTGAAGAGTTCCGCAGCGAATGGGAAATTCCAACACAAACTTGCGTGCTTGCTCACGTAACGACACAAATGGAAGCCATGCGTCAAGGCGCGCCAACTGGCTTAGTCTTTCAATCCATCGCTGGTTCAGAAAAAGGGAACACAGCATTTGGTTTAAATGCAGAAATTTTAGCTGAAGCACAAGATTTAGCGCTTCACAGTGGTCAAGCAGCTGGTCCTAATGTGATGTATTTTGAAACAGGTCAAGGCTCAGAACTTTCTTCTGAAGCGAACTTTGGCGCAGACCAAGTCACAATGGAAGCGCGTTGTTATGGCTTAGCCAAAAAATTTGATCCGTATATTGTAAATACCGTTGTCGGCTTTATTGGACCAGAATATCTTTACGATTCAAAACAAGTCATCCGCGCTGGTTTAGAAGATCATTTCATGGGCAAATTAACTGGAATTTCAATGGGCTGTGATGTCTGCTACACCAACCATATGAAAGCTGATCAAAATGATATGGAAAACTTAGCAATGTTATTAGCAACAGCTGG
Organism: Enterococcus sp. DIV1444a; assembly: GCF_051712125.1. NCBI lineage: Bacteria > Bacillati > Bacillota > Bacilli > Lactobacillales > Enterococcaceae > Enterococcus > Enterococcus sp. DIV1444a. Next base: position 1,512,104 of record NZ_JBIOOG010000001.1, on the reverse strand, counting down.
TTGTACGTATATCATGGGGATTCCTCATGGCGATGATGTCATGTTAAATTATCAAACAACTGGGTTCCATGAAACTGCGACGATTCGTGAAACATTAGGCTTACGTCCAATTAAAGAATTTGAAGAATGGATGGAAAAAATGGGCTTAATGGAAAACGGAAAATTAACAAGTCGCGCTGGCGATGCATCTGTATTTATTAAATAAACGAGGTGAGAATACAAATGAACGAAAAAGAATTAAAAGAAATGATTGCCGGAATTTTAACAGAAATGGTCGCTGACAACCAAGCGGTTTCGACTGCCACTGTGACTGCTGAAGAAAAACTAGTCACAACACACGTCACTGAAACGACAGAAATTGAAGAAGGCCTAATTCCTGACATTACTGAAGTAGATTTACGTAAACAATTACTATTGAAAAATGCCGTAAATCCTGAAGCACTATTAAAAATGAAAGCTTTCTCGCCAGCTCGTTTAGGCGTTGGTCGTGCAGGGACGCGTTATATGACTAGTTCAACATTACGTTTCCGAGCGGACCATGCGGCAGCACAAGATGCGGTCTTTTCAGACGTAAGCGAAGACTTGATAAAAGAAATGAATTTTATTTCTACAAAAACAATCTGTAATAGTAAAGATGAATATTTAACACGTCCAGATTATGGTCGTCAATTTGATGAAGAAAATAGTGAAATCATTCGGAAAAATACGACACCAAAAGCCAAAATCCAAATGGTCGTAGGGGATGGCCTTAGTTCAGCTGCTATCGAAGCGAATATTAAAGAAGTCCTACCAGCAATTAAACAAGGATTAAACATGTACAACTTAGATTTCGACAATGTTGTTTTTGTTAAATATTGTCGCGTGCCAGCAATGGATAAAATTGGTGAAATCACTGACGCTGATGTTGTTTGCTTGCTAGTTGGCGAACGTCCTGGTTTAGTAACAGCTGAATCTATGAGTGCCTACATTGCTTACAAACCAACTGTCGGTATGCCAGAAGCACGGCGGACAGTTATTTCAAATATTCACAAAGGTGGGACACCGGCTGTTGAAGCAGGGGCCTACATTGCCGAAATTATCAAAAAAATGTTAGACAAGAAAAAATCTGGTATTGATTTAAAAGAAGCTGAATAAAGGAGGATTTCTCATGAAAAATGATCGTCTAGGTGCAAATGTCCTAAGTATGAAAGTCATTCCCAATGTCGATCCGGCATTAGCAAAAGAATTATCATTGAAACCAGAACATCGCTCATTAGGAATTGTTACTTCCGATTGTGATGATGTCACTTACGTTGCATTAGATGAAGCAACCAAAGCCGCCGATGTTACTGTAGTTTACGGTAAAAGTATGTATGCCGGCGCAGCAAATGCTTCAACCAAATTAGCCGGTGAAGTGATTGGCATTATTGCTGGTCCGAGTCCTGCCGAAGTCAATAGTGGCTTGAGTGTCATTACGCAAGTCATTGAAGAAGAAGCCAGCTTCTATAGTGCTAACGAAGATGACAGTATTGTTTATTTTGCACATGTAGTGTCAAGAACGGGTAGCTTTTTGTCTGAACAAGCGAATATTCCTGAAGGTGAAGCGATTGCTTATCTGATTGCTCCACCGCTAGAAGCGATGGTTGGCTTAGATGCAGCAATGAAAGCTGCCGATGTTCAAATGGGTGTCTTTTATGGCCCGCCTTCTGAAACGAACTTTGGCGGCGCCTTATTGACAGGTAGTCAATCTGCATGTAAAGCTGCTTGCAGTGCGTTTGAACAAGTCATTCAAAATATCGCTGACAATCCGTTGAGTTATTAAGGATGTGACCTGAATGAAAGCATTAGGAATGGTCGAAGTCAAAGGGTTTTTAGGTGCCATTAGTGTGGCCGATGCGGCATTGAAAGCCGCCGACGTTACTTTGTTAAAAGCTGAAATTATTAATGGCGGTTTAACAACTGTGGAACTGATTGGTGACGTTGCCGCGGTCCAAGCTGCCGTTGAAGTAGGCACGGAAGTAGCTAAAGAATTAAATTGTTTAATTGCTCATCATGTGATTTCACGGGTTGATGCTCAAACGGAAGTGATTTTATCAGATCCAGAACCCAAGTCAGCACCTGAACCGATGGAACAAGTAGAAGTAATTGAAGAAGAGATTGAAACGCCAGATTTGGAAGAACACACGGGCACACGCCAAAAATTAGAAACACAACGCGTGGTTGATTTACGCAAACAAGCCTACAAAATGAACCTAAGTAGTTTAAAGAAAAGTGAGATTAAATTTGCCAATAAAGAAGCTTTAATTCAAGCAATCATGGCTGAAATAGAAAGAAGTGAAGACGAGTGGAATTAGTAGATAAAGACTTACGTTCCATCCAAGAAACAAGAAATTTAATCAGAAAAGCCAAAGAGGCACAGCAAGTATTAGCAACATTTTCGCAAAAACAAATCGATGCGATTGTCCAAGCAGTTTCAGAGGCTACGTTTAACCAACGAGAAAAGTTAGCGAAAATGGCCAATGAAGAAACAGGATTTGGTATCTATGAAGATAAAATCATCAAAAATGCTTTCGCTTCAAAAGTAGTATATGACGAAATGAAGGACAAAGCTACAGTTGGTGTGATCCATGATGATGCTGCCAAAAAAGTCACTGAAATTGCTGTCCCAGTTGGTGTGATTGCAGGATTAATTCCTTCTACCAACCCGACATCAACAGTCATTTACAAAGCATTAATTTCATTAAAAGCTGCCAACAGCATTGTTTTTTCACCACATCCCAATGCGTTGAAATCGATTATTGAAACAGTGGAAATTATCCAAAAAGCGGCTATTGCTGCAGGGGCACCAGAAGGTTGTGTCTCGGTCATCAAAACGCCAACTATGCAAGCGACCAGCGAATTAATGAAAAATAAAGAAACAAATTTAATTTTAGCTACTGGTGGAAACGCAATGGTTAAAGCCGCGTACTCTTCTGGGACACCAGCAATCGGTGTTGGGCCTGGTAATGGACCAGCCTACATCGAACGAAGCGCAAATGTTCCTCATGCAGTGAAACAAATAATGGATTCAAAAACTTTCGATAACGGTACAATTTGTGCATCGGAACAATCAATTATTGTTGAAACTGTCAACCGTGAAGCGGTCAAAGAAGAGTTAATTAAGCAGGGAGCGTATTTCTTAAGTCCAGCCGAAGCCGACAAATTAGCTAAATTTATTTTACGACCAAACGGTACAATGAACCCGCAAATCGTGGGTCGTTCCGTTCAACATATTGCTTCATTAGTTGGTTTATCTATTCCAAAAGATCGCCGCTTAATTGTTGCCGAGGAAACACATGTAGGCTTGAAATATCCATTTTCAAGAGAAAAATTGGCACCGATTATTGCTTTCTATACAGTTGAAAACTGGGAAGCAGCTTGCGCGTTATCAATTGAAATCTTGAAAGGTGAAGGTGCGGGTCATACGATGGGTATTCACACAGAAAACAAAGAAGTCATTCGTGAATTTGGCTTAAGAAAACCCGTCTCTCGTTTGCTTGTTAACACCTCTGGTACACTTGGCGGCATTGGTGCTTCAACTAACTTAGTGCCAGCATTAACACTTGGCTGTGGTGCAGTTGGTGGCAGCTCAACTTCTGATAATATTGGGGTTGAAAATCTGTTCAATTTACGTCGTGTTGCTTATGGCGTGCGTGATTTAGAAGAGATTCGTCAAGAATTTGGTCAAACATCAACCACATCTGTGGCTACTTCTTGCGAAACAACCAATCAAGAAGAACTAGTAAATGCCGTGGTGGCTCAAGTTTTAGCTCGCTTAAACTAACAAGAAACTAGCGAGCAAGAGTGCAACAAATGAATTATTGGATTTAGGGTTTGGGACCTAAGTCAAATTGATAATTGTCCCAAATTTTTAAAAATAAAACATACATCTTAGGAGGAAATTATAATGTCAAGTACAAATGCTTTAGGAATGATCGAAACTCGTGGTTTAGTAGGTGCTGTCGAAGCAGCCGATGCAATGGTGAAAGCGGCAAACGTTACTTTAATTGGAAAAGAACAAGTCGGTGGCGGTTTAGTTACAGTAATGGTTCGCGGTGACGTTGGTGCCGTGAAAGCAGCAACAGATGCTGGTGCTGCTGCAGCAGAACGTGTTGGTGAATTATTATCTGTCCATGTAATTCCACGTCCACATACAGAAGTAGACGCTATTTTACCACACGCAACAACTGAATTATAATTTTGATTTTTTGGGGCAGAGGTAGGTTCATTACTTCTGTCCTAAACTTTCATTGAGGAGGGGTGTTATGACAGTTATTACAGAAGATATGCTTCGCATCAAAAGGCTAAAAAAAGAACTAGAAGATGGCACGGATTTTGTGTTTCCTGTAGGCAGTTTTCTGACGCCAGCCGCCAAAAGCTATCTACGCGAGCATCGGATTAATAGCAGCTTCTCTTCAACAAACCCATTGCTTTCTGAGGTTCATTCAGTGAAGGCCTCCTCACAAAAACAAGAACATTTATCGAAAGAAACAATTTATGAGATTCGGCACTTAAGCCATCTATTGTATTTGCCTTTCTTAACGAATGAAGCGTTATCAACAGAAGGTTGGTTATATTTCGAACAACAACAACAGTGGTTAGAGAAATTTATTTTAGAACAGTCGCTTGTAATGGAACCAGTCATTTTGGAATCAAAGGTAACTATTCTAACTAACCAACAGAGACAATGGCGCTATTCCTCAAAAGAAATTCAATTACAACTAGATAAAATTATTCTCCAGTTAAAAGGAGAATCACAACTGTTCGGCCTTTTTCAATCTTGGGCTACAGAATTAATTAGCACCATGGCTGAAATATCACGAAACTAGGAGATGAACAAATTGGATTCAATGAATGAAATTGTTGAAGAAGTTGTTAAACGAATTCAGCAACAACAACAAAATACTTTTGAAGTTGAAGCTTCTGGCCGACATGTTCATTTGTCTCGTCAAGAGATTGATGCATTATTTGGACCAGGATATCAACTAACAAAAGTGAAAGATTTATCACAACCTGGACAGTTCGTTTGTAAAGAACGAATTACGGTTGCTGGACCTAAAGGACTTTTTCAAAATGTGGTTATTTTAGGCCCTGAACGTAGCGAATCACAAGTTGAAGTTTCTATGACGGATACACGTATTTTAGGAATTAACGCCCCAGTTAGAGAGAGTGGCAAGACAGAAGGGACACCAGGTGTCACGCTGATGAACGGATCAGCAGTTGTGACATTAAGTCACGGCTTAATTGTTGCCAAACGTCATATTCACATGACACCCGAAGACGCCTTGAAAAATAAAGTAAGCAATAGCCAAATTGTGCAAGTCAAAGTGGAAGGCACACGTCCGTTAATCTTTGATGATGTAGTTGTGCGAATCAGTCCGCGATTTGCAACGTACATGCACATTGACTATGATGAAGCCAACGCTTGCGGCTTAACCAAAGGAGCTCGTGGCTATATTCTTAAGTAAAAGGAGGAAGGACAATGAACGTTTCTGAAATGGAAAATTTGATTCAACAGATTACTGATCGAATTTGCCAACAATTGCTGTCGTCGTCTTATTCAGTGGCTTTAGCAGAAGCAAAAGAAGCATTTCCTGAAGAAATGTTTGTTCGTTTTCCTGATGTAAATTGGGTAACCAAGGAGCAGAAGCTAGCACGAGGTTTGGTTGTAAAGAGGCTAACGCTTTCCCAAGTAAATGCGATTGCGCATTTACAGGAAACGGATGAATTAGTCAAAAACATCTTAGCATTCTTATTTGAAGGTAAGCCGGTATTGGTTTTAACCCCAATACCTTCAGTGACTAAAAATTCACGATTGAAATATCGTTTGAAACAAACGATTCAGGAAAACGTGGACATGTGCCAACAGTTTGGGCTGATTTTTTATCATGATTCAGAAAATTACGCTGTGTTTCAGGCGGCCTGTCAAAAACAACTTCGTTCTTTGGCTGAGACCAAACGAACCTACATTACTGAAAAACAATTGATAAGAATGACAGAATCAGGTGTTTCTTTAAGTAAAAACGCCTATTTAACCCCGTTAGCGAAAGATTATGCTAGGAAACATCAATTGCTGACGTAAGGAGGAAAAACGATGCTTTTAGGAAAAGTGACTGGTAGCCTTTGGTCAACAAGAAAAGATGAAAAATTAAATGGCTGGAAATTTATGATGGTTGATATTTTGAATCAAGAGGACGAAAAGCAAGGATTTTTAATTGCTGCTGACAACGCTGGAGCTGGTGTCGGGGACAAAGTGTTAATTAGTCAAGGCAATGCTGCCCGTATTTCGGCAGAAGATCCGAATGTCCCAATTGATGCAATGATTGTTGGTGTCATTGATTCTACAGAGGACGAATAGGGAGGACGAGACATGAGCATTAATGAAATTATTATGTATATTATGGTTCTTTTCATGATTATTGGAGGAATCGATAAATGTATTGGCAACAAACTAGGTTTAGGGGAGCAATTTGAGAAAGGGATTATGGCTATGGGTTCTCTAGCGCTTTCTATGGTAGGGATTATCACTTTAGCGCCTGTCTTAGCCAATCTTTTAAGTCCGATTGTCGTTCCTGTCTATGAATTACTAGGGGCTGATCCAGCAATGTTTGCCACAACCTTATTGGCTAATGATATGGGGGGCTTTGCGTTAGCGCAACAATTAGCCAATGATCCACAAGCTGGTTTATTTGCGGGGGCAATCTTAGGTGCAATGATGGGGCCAACGTTAGTCTTTACAATTCCAGTAGCGCTGGGCATTATCCAAAAAGATGACCAACAATTCTTAGCAACAGGTGTTTTGAGCGGGATTATTACAATTCCTTTTGGTTTATTAGCAGGCGGTTTAACAGCTGGCATGCCATTGTCATTGATTATTCCTAACTTAATTCCAATTATTATTGTTGCCGCTTTAATTATTTTAGGTTTATGGTTAGCGCCAAAAGGCATGATTAAAGGCTTCCAAATTTTTGGTCAAGGCGTAGTGATTGTCGCTATCTTTGGTTTAGTTGTGGGGGCGATTCAACTATTATTAGGAATTACAGTGATTCCTGGTATTGCACCAGTTACTGAAGGTATTGAAGTCGTTGGCGGGATTGCTTTAACTTTAGCTGGCGCTTTCTGTTTAGTAGCAGTGATTACGAAAGTCTTTAATAAACCATTGATGAAACTAGGCAAAGTTTTAGGAATGAATGAAGTAGCGGCTGCCGGAATGGTTGCTACATTAGCTAACAATATTCCCATGTTCCAAATGTTAAAAGACATGGATAATCGAGGAAAAATTATTAATATCGCTTTTGCTGTTTCGGCTTCTTTCGTTTTAGGTGACCACCTTGGTTTTACTGCAGGCGTAGCAAAAGAAATGATTTTTCCAATGATTGTTGGAAAATTAGTCGGAGGGATTACTGCAATTTTTGTGGCTATCTTTATGGCCAATCGAATGCTAGGGAAACCCGAAACAGAAGTGAAATAATGAGGTGTAAATATGAAAGAATTAAATCGTGAAATGATCGAAACGCTTGTTCGACAAATTGTCACAGAAAAATTAATGCCGACTAAACAAGTGGATCCGAGTGGAATTATGTCCATCAAATTGCCCGAAATTGACGTAACAGAAGATGATCGCTTAGATACAGGCAACCCAGCGGACATTGTTTACACAAAAGATCTTTTTTCTTTAGAAGAAAGCCCACGCCTTGGTTGCGGTTTAATGGTGATGAAAGATACCACCTTCGATTGGACACTAGAATACGATGAAATTGATTATATTATTTCAGGACAACTGGATATACTGATTGACGGGCGTAAAATTTCTGCAACAGCCGGCGAAATTATTTTAATCCCAAAAAGTAGCAAAATTCAATTTTCAGTGACGGGTGATGCACGCTTTGTCTACGTGACCTATCCAGCAGATTGGCAAAGCCAATAATTATTTTACTGGCAGTCAGAGAATAATTTTGCCAAAACCCTTTACTCAGCGTTATAATAAACGAGAACGAAAAAAGGGGTTGAGTGAATGACATTTGAGAATCCAAGTCAAAATCAAATTTTTGATATTCTAAAACAAGCAAAAAATATTGCGGTAGTTGGTTTGAGTAACAAGCCCGACCGCACGAGTTACAAAATTGCGGAAATTTTACAGCAACATGGCTATCGTGTATTGCCAGTCAATCCAGTTTTAAAAGGTGAAACGGTGCTTGGCGAAACGGTTTATGGGGCATTAACAGAGATCCCTGAAAAGATTGATATTGTTGACGTCTTTCGGCGGAGTGAATTTTTGCCAGAAGTGGCCGCAGAAACATTGAAAACAGAAGCGCCTGTCTTTTGGGCCCAACTAGGTTTGGAAAATGAAGACGCAGCGAACTTGTTATTAAATGAAGGTCGTCAAGTTATTATGGACCGTTGTATTAAAATTGAATTGGCAAAAATGGCAGATGCTGAGTAAACACGTGTAATTTTATAAAGAAAGAGCGTCCTGAACGGAAAGCTCTTTTTTTTTTGACCCAGATAGAGTATTATTGTAATGATGGTTTTAGAAGGAGCGAACGGTAAACGCAAGAAACCCGCTCACTCTTCTTCTAATTCTTTAAGAAATAGTTAATGTACGATTATTAACTAAACGAGAATCTAAGTATAAGGAGTTTTTTCTTTGGCTAAAAAAATTAACAATGAGTACAATGATGCCTCTATCCAAGTCCTAGAAGGATTGGAAGCAGTGAGGAAAAGACCTGGTATGTATATCGGTTCAACCGATAGCCGTGGACTCCATCACTTAGTCTATGAAATAGTCGATAACGCAGTCGATGAAGCGTTATCTGGCTACGGGAATGAAATCAACGTGACTATCCAAAAAGATAATAGTATTTGTGTTGCAGACTCTGGCCGCGGAATGCCAACAGGGATGCATGCTTCTGGTATCCCAACAGTAGAAGTCATTTTTACTGTCTTACATGCGGGTGGTAAGTTTGGCCAAGGTGGCTATAAAACTTCAGGCGGACTCCATGGGGTGGGTGCCAGTGTTGTTAATGCCTTATCTAAGTGGTTAGAAGTTCATATTGTTCGTGATGGCGTAGAATACATGGAACGATTTGAGGACGGCGGTAAACCAGTTGGTACCTTAAAAAAAATCGGCAAAACAAAAAAACGCAACGGCACCTCCGTTACTTTTTTACCTGACGATCGTATTTTTTCAACAACGAATTTTTCTTACGAAATCTTAGCTGAACGTTTACGAGAATCGGCCTTTCTGTTAAAAGGGGTCAAAATCACGTTACGCGATGAACGCGGCGAAGAACCAAAAGAAGAAATTTTCCATTATGAAGAAGGAATTAAAGAATTTGTTGCCTATCTAAATGAAGAAAAAGATACCTTAACACCCGTTGTTTATTTTTCAGGAGCCAAAGAAGGTATTGAAGTTGAATTAGCCTACCAATACAACGATGGCTATTCTGAAAATGTTTTATCGTTCGTGAACAATGTCCGCACAAAAGATGGCGGTACCCACGAAGTCGGTATGAAAACGTCAATGACAAAGGCGTACAATGAATATGCACGTAAAGTGGGACTATTAAAAGAAAAAGATAAAAATTTAGAAGGTAGCGACTTCCGTGAAGGCTTAGCAGCCGTCCTTTCTATTCGAGTACCAGAAAACTTACTACAGTTTGAGGGCCAAACCAAAGGGAAATTAGGTACGCCTTTAGCAAGAACCGTTGTCGACAACGTCGTAGGCGAACAAATGGGCTTCTATTTACAAGAAAACAGTGAAATGAGTCAGTCATTAATTCGGAAAGCGATTAAAGCCCGTGAAGCCCGTGAAGCAGCTCGTAAAGCCCGTGAAGAAAGCCGTAACGGTAAAAAACGGAAAAAAGGTGAATCATTACTTTCTGGAAAATTAACACCGGCTCAATCCAGAAATCCTAAGAAAAATGAATTATATCTTGTCGAAGGAGACTCGGCTGGAGGCTCAGCAAAACAAGGACGCGACCGGAAGTTCCAAGCCATTTTACCGCTACGAGGAAAAGTCATTAATACGGAAAAAGCGAAAATGCAAGACATCTTGAAAAATGAAGAAATAAATACTATGATCTATACGATCGGCGCAGGCGTTGGTCCTGAATTTTCAATTGAAGATTGTAATTATGATAAAATCATCATCATGACCGATGCGGATACCGATGGTGCCCATATTCAAGTGTTGCTATTAACGTTCTTTTATCGTTATATGAAACCATTAATCGAAGCCGGCAAAGTCTACATTGCCTTACCACCTCTTTATAAAGTCTCTAAAGGAACTGGGAAAAAATCAGTCATTGAGTATGCTTGGACCGATGGTGAATTGGCAGAAGTGATTGATAAAGTTGGTAAAGGCTATATGCTCCAACGCTATAAAGGTCTGGGTGAAATGAATGCAGAACAACTTTGGGAAACAACGATGGATCCTGAGACCAGAACGTTAATTCGTGTTCGGATTGATGATGCAGCGCAAGCAGAACGCCGTGTGACCACACTAATGGGCGACAAAGTCGAACCTCGTCGAAAATGGATTGAGCAACATGTTCAATTTACGTTGGAAGAAGATGGCAGTATTTTAGATCGTTCAGAAGAAGACAATTCTGCACCAACAGGAGAAAGTCTTTTAGATGCGGAAAAAACAAAAGAAGCAGAACAAACCGATGACACTGAAATCAGTTTGTTTGACATAGAGTAGGGAGTGACAATTTTGGAAAAACGCCAAGAAGTTCAAGAATTAACCCTTGAAGAAGTAATGGGCGATCGTTTTGGAAGATATTCCAAATACATCATTCAAGAACGGGCCCTACCAGATATTCGAGATGGGCTAAAACCAGTACAACGCCGCATTCTCTTTTCAATGAATAAAGACGGCAACACCTTTGATAAAGGCTTTCGTAAATCAGCAAAATCTGTCGGAAACATTATGGGGAATTATCATCCCCATGGTGACAGTAGTATTTATGAAGCGATGGTCCGTCTAAGTCAAGACTGGAAATTACGGGAAGTACTAATTGAAATGCACGGAAACAACGGAAGTATGGATGGCGACCCACCAGCGGCGATGCGTTATACCGAAGCTCGTTTATCACAGTTAAGTGGTGAGTTGTTAAAAGATATCGACAAAAACACCGTCGATTTCGTCTGGAACTTTGACGATACAGAAAAAGAACCCACTGTTTTACCAGCCAAATATCCTAATTTATTGGTAAACGGCTCAACGGGGATTTCAGCGGGCTATGCAACAGAAATTCCTACGCATAATTTAGCGGAAATTATTGATGGGACCGTGTATTTAATTGATCATCCTAATGCAAGTTTAGAGAAATTAATGGAATACATTCCAGGACCAGATTTTCCAACAGGTGGGATTCTACAAGGAAAAGCAGAAATTAAAAAAGCTTACGAAACCGGCCGTGGTAAAGTAATTTTACGTGCGAAGACAAAGATTGAGCCCTTAAAAGGCGGCAAACAACAAATTGTCATTTCTGAAATTCCTTATGAAGTCAATAAAGCAACGCTAGTGAAAAAGATGGATGAAATCCGTTTAAATAAAAAAGTCGACGGCATTGCTGAAGTTCGTGACGAAAGTGACAGAACTGGCTTGCAAATTGTTGTTGAACTAAAAAAAGATGTCAATGCAGAAGGTATTTTAAATTATCTATTTAAAAATACTGAGTTACAGATTAACTATAATTTTAATATGGTTGCGATTGACAACATGACCCCGCAACAAGTAGGCTTAAAACGGATTTTAGAAAGTTACATTACGCACCGTAAATCAGTTATCATTAATCGTTGTCAATTTGAGCTGGATAAAGCTCGCAAACGTGAGCACATTGTTGCCGGTTTAATTAAAGCACTGTCTATCTTAGATAAAGTGATTGCAACAATTCGTGGCAGTAAAGATAAAAAAGATGCGAAGAAGAACTTGGTATCCGACTACGCGTTTACTGAAGAACAAGCTGAAGCAATCGTTACTTTACAGCTATACCGTTTAACCAATACGGATATTACTGATTTACAAGAAGAAGCGAAAACCTTAGAGCAACAAATTGCTGAGTTATTGAACATTTTAAACAATGAAAAAGAACTATTCTCAGTCATGAAAAAAGAACTTCGCGAAGTTAAAAAGCAATATGGCAATCCTCGCTTAACTCAAATTGAAGAGGAAATCCAAGAAATCAAGATTGAAACAGCCGTGTTAGTTGCACAGGAAGACGTGGTCGTAACCGTAACGCACGAAGGCTATATCAAGCGGAGTAGTATTCGTTCTTATACAGCATCAAAACCAGAAGAAATCGGCATGAAAGAAGGCGACTTTTTACTATATGCTGGCGAAGTCAATACATTAGATCATCTTTTACTAGTAACAAATAAAGGGAATATGATCTATCGCCCCGTCCATGAGTTGCCAGATTTACGCTGGAAAGAAATTGGCGAACATATTTCTCAAACCATTTTAAATCTTGCTATCGATGAATCGATTATTGCTGTATATCCTTATAAAGAGTTAAGTCCGACAAAAACCTTTGTTTTCATTACAAAAGCTGGCATGATTAAACAAACCAAAATGGCTGATTTTGAACCTTGGCGTACTTATAAGAGCCGCCCGACATCTTGTATGAAATTAAAATCAGACCAAGATGAAATTACCAATGTTTATTTAACAAATGATCAAGACTTATTGGATGTTTTCCTCGTTAGCAATCGCGGTTTTGGCTTACGTTATCCATTATATGAAGTACCAGTCGTGGGTAGTAAAGCGGCTGGAGTTAAATCAATGAACCTCAAAGAAGACGATTATGTCGTTAATGGTTTACTGGTTCATTCTGAAGGGGATACACCGATTGTCATCGTTACCCAACGTGGCGGTGTTAAACGTATGTTAGCCCAAGAATTAACACAATTAGGACGAGCAAAACGTGGATTAATGGTCTTACGGGAATTGAAGAAAAATCCACATCGTGTTGTCTTTATGTCTGAAAGTACCGATTTAGATTTATTAGTTACTACACAAAAAGGTACACAAGAAGTTATTCAGTCGAAAAACTATCCAATCAGTGAACGAACATCCAACGGTTCCTTTGTCATTGATGAACAAAAAGATGGCCAAGTAATGGAAGTCCACGAGATGCATTCTGCAGTGATTGAAGAAGAACAAACAAACTAAACTGTGTTATAAATATCTCCACAGCAGCCATCTGTATTAATACAGATGGCTGCTATTTTTAATACAGAAGTACATTTTTCACAAGTGATAACGACTATAAATCGTTCTTATTTTCACAAGTATAAATGTTTATATATCAGCCTTTATAATCTTTTCTCCCCGTTTATTTATTAAGAAAGTGCAATAAATAATAAAAAAACGCTTGCATCTAAAAGGTTATGTGTTATACTAATCACATAAAGCTGTTACATACAATCAAGTAGCAGTTAACTAAGGAGGCAAACACTTCATGAAACAATGGGAAGGCTTTAAAGGCGACAAATGGAGAACAAGCGTTGACACTCGTGATTTTATTCAAAACAACTACACAGAGTACAAAGGCGACGACAGTTTCTTAGAACCAATCGCTCCGAGCACTGACAAATTATGGACAAAACTACAAGAATTATTTGAAATCCAACATGAAAAAAATGGCGTTTATGACATGGATAGCGATATCCCAGCAACTATTACGTCACATGAACCTGGTTACTTAATCAAAGAAGAAGAAAAAATTGTCGGTTTACAAACAGATGTACCATTAAAACAAGCATTTATGCCATTTGGTGGTATTAAAATGGCGAACAATGCCTTAGTTTCAAATGGTTATGAAACTGACGAAGAAATGACAAAAATCTTCACAGAATACAGAAAAACACATAACCAAGGTGTTTTTGATGCCTACACAGCTGAAATGCGTTTAGCACGTAAAAACAAAATCATTACTGGTCTTCCAGATGCTTATGGCCGTGGCCGTATTATCGGTGACTATCGTCGTATCGCATTATACGGTATCGACTACTTAATGGAACAAAAGAAAAAAGATCATGATAACACTGGTAACAAAGAAATGACAGACGATGTTATTCGCTTACGTGAAGAAATTTCTGAACAATACCGTGCGTTAAATGACTTAAAACAAATGGCTGCTTCTTATGGTTTCGATATTTCTCGTCCTGCTGCAAATGCGCAAGAAGCAATCCAATGGTTATACTTTGGTTACCTAGGTGCCATTAAATCTCAAAATGGTGCGGCAATGTCAATTGGTCGTATCTCAGCATTCTTAGATATCTATATCCAACGTGACTTAGAAGCTGGTTTAATCACTGAATTTGAAGCACAAGAAATGATTGACCATTTAATCATGAAATTACGTATGGTTAAATTTGCACGGACACCAGAATACAACCAATTATTCTCTGGTTATCCAATTTGGGCAACATTATCTATTGCTGGAATGGGTATTGACGGTCGTTCATTAGTTACCAAAAATGACTTCCGTATCTTACACACCTTAACAAACATGGGACCATCTCCAGAACCGAACTTAACTGTATTGTATTCTTCTCACTTACCAGAAGGCTTCAGAACATATGCAGCTAAAATTGCGAAAGAAAGCTCATCTATCCAATTTGAAAACGATGACTTATTACGTGAAAACTGGGGCTCTGACGACTGTGCAATCGCATGTTGTGTTTCTGCAACAGTTATGGGTAAAGATATGCAATTCTTCGGCGCTCGTGCGAATTTAGCGAAAGCTGTTCTTTATGCAATTAACGGCGGGGTCGACGAAAAAACTAAAATGCAAGTAGCACCAAAATATCGTCCAATGACTGGTGACAAATTAGATTACCACGAATTCATGGAACGCTATAAAGACATCTTAGACTGGTTAGCTGAATTGTATGTTAACACATTAAACATTATTCATTACATGCATGATAAATATGCCTATGAAGCACCACAATTAGCATTAATGGATACTGACTTACAACGGACATTCGCAACTGGTATTGCCGGAATCTCTCATGCGACTGATAGTATCATGGCAATTAAACACGGTGAAGTAGAAGTAATCCGTGACGAAGATGGGATGGCCATTGATTATGTACCAACAAAAGAATTCCCAACATACGGAAACGATAACGAAGAAGCTGATGCAATGGCTAACTGGATTTTAGATTACTTTATGACACAAATTAAACGTCAACACACATACCGTAACTCTAAACCAACGACTTCATTATTAACAATCACTTCAAACGTTGTTTATGGTAAAGCAACAGGGAATACACCTGACGGACGTCGTGCCGGCAAACCTCTTGCACCAGGTGCGAACCCAAGTTATCAAGACGGTAAATTCTTAGGTGAGAAAAATGGCTTGTTAGCTTCATTAAACTCAACGGCTCGTTTAGAATATACAATCGCTTTAGATGGTATTTCTAATACACAAACCATCAACCCTAATGGTTTAGGTAAAGACGACGACACAAGAATTAACAACTTACGTAACGTATTAGATGGCTACTTTGATAAAGGTGGTTACCACTTAAACGTAAACGTATTTACAAACGAATTATTATTAGATGCACAAGCACATCCAGAAAAATATCCAAACTTAACTATCCGTGTATCTGGATATGCCGTGAAATTCCGTGACTTAACTCCTGAACAACAAGCAGACGTTATTTCAAGAACTTCACACGACAGACTATAAAAAACATTTACATTATTTAACTGAAAGGGTGACATTTAACGTGTCATCCTTTTCGTTTGAAAGAAGAGGGATCATTATGACAATACCAGTTACAGGTAGAATTCATTCAACAGAAAATTTTGGTACCGTTGATGGCCCAGGTGTCCGTTTTATCGTATTTACACAAGGGTGTCGCATGAGATGTCAATTCTGTCATAATCCAGATACTTGGAAAATTGGTTCTGGCGGTCGTGTTGTGACGACTGACGAAGTATTAGAGGAAGCATTACGCTTTCGCTCTTATTGGGGCGAAAAAGGTGGTATCACTGTCAGTGGTGGTGAACCGCTATTGCAAATGGACTTTTTAATCGATTTATTTAAAAAAGCCAAAGCACAAGGCATTCATACAACCTTAGATACATGTGGCAAGCCTTTTACTCGGGAAGAACCCTTCATTAGTCAATTTGATGAATTGATGAAGTATACAGATTTACTCTTATTTGACATCAAACATATTGATAACGAGCAACATAAACTATTAACAACGCAATCAAATGATAATATTTTGGAAATGGCTACCTATTTATCTGAAATTGACAAACCTGTTTGGATTCGCCACGTATTGGTGCCTCAACGTAGTGATTACGACGAATATTTAATCCGTCTGGATGCCTTCATAAAAACATTAAACAATGTAGATAAAGTTGAAGTGCTTCCTTACCATACGATGGGCAAGTACAAATGGGAAGAACTAGGTATTCCTTATCCATTAGAAGGAATTGAGCCTCCTAAAAATGATCGTGTTGAAAATGCGAAAAAACTACTACATGTCGAGGACTATCAAGGTTATCTAGCACGTTAACCAACGAAAAATAGAAAAGAAGACAATTTTTTTGTTGTTTCTTTTCTATTTTTTGTTATCATTAAGAGTGAATCAAAACCAAGGAGTGTGTATTATGTCAAAAATTTTAGTTTTTGGACACCAAAATCCTGATACAGATGCTATCGGAGCAGCAATTAGTTTTGCTTACTTACAAAAAGAATTAGGAAAAGAGATAGAAGCTGTCGCTTTAGGAACACCAAGCGAAGAAACACAATATGCCTTAGATTACTTCAATATTGAAGCACCACGTGTTGTCACTGAAGCAGCTAGCGAAACAAACCAAGTCATGTTAGTGGATCATAACGAATTCCAACAAAGCATTTCAGATATCGCTGAAGTAAACATTTTAGCAGTAGTGGATCATCACCGTATTGCCAACTTCGAAACAGCAGATCCATTGTATTATCGTGCAGAACCAGTAGGGTGTACCAGTACAATCATCTATAAAATGTTTAAAGAAAATAACGTGACAATTCCAGCGCAAATTGCTGGTATGATGGTCTCAGCGATTATTTCTGATACATTATTATTTAAATCACCCACTTGTACACAAGAAGACATCGATGCAGCGCACGCCCTAGCTGATATTGCTGAAATTAATTTAGAAGGCTATGGTCTTGACTTATTAAAAGCGGGGACAAATTTAAGCGATAAATCAGCTGAAGTCCTTTTAGATTTAGATGCTAAAAGCTTCCCAATGAACGGCAAAACAGTTCGCGTTGCCCAAGTAAATACCGTCGATTTAGCAGAAGTTTTAGATCGTCAAGCTGAATTAGAAGCAGCTATGGCCGCAGAAAATGCAGCCAATAATTATGACTTGTTTGTCTTAATTATTACGAATATCCTAGACAGTGATTCTGAATTATTAGTGATTGGGGCGGAACAAGCCAAAATTGAAGCAGCATTCAATGTAACATTAGTTAACAATCGTGCGTTCTTACCAGGCGTTGTTTCTCGTAAAAAACAAGTAGTACCACAATTAACAGAAGTCTTTAACTAAAACCGTAAGCGCCTAAGCAACGCGATAAATTCCTTGTTGCTTAGGCGCTTCAATAGTAAAGGGGCGTTAACATGAATGATTTAGCAATTTACTATCATTCTCCGCAACAAACGAAACAATACAATCATTTGCTCAACCAATCACTTTTTTTCCCTCTTGTTACTTTTATGTATGAACATCGGGAAGAAAGAATCATTTTAAGACAATTAAAAGCGGCCTTTGCAACAGAAGCCAAGTTAGAACAATTTTTATCAGAAATGATTGATTGTCAGTTAATCATTCGGGAAAATCGTCAATATCGTTTGAATTTTCCTATTTATACGGCAGCTGAAGTTGCGAGTTTGACCATGGCTGAAGACGAACTTCCTAAGTTTAAAGGAACTGTAACAGAGCAATTATTTTGGCTAGCTGAATCTTTTTGGCCACAAGTGTTTCCAGAAGAGGAAGACTATTTTTTTGGCGTGAGCGGTGGCCCCTCATTTTATCAAAAACAAAAATTGGCCTCGGCACAACTATCTATAATTACGCTTGAAAAAGAAAAGACAGAGGTTCCAACAATGCCTCGTTATTTTGATTATTTGGGCAAAGAGGAAGCCTTGCCAGAAGCCTTCAGCGCTTTATATGACTTGCTAGGGGACGTAAATCCTGAATACTATCTTTCGCAAGCGAGAAGAGTCATTAAACAAGCTCTGCGAGGCCGCAAAGTCAGTACTGTGCCTAATATTTTTCAAGAAAGTTTGCACTTGACCCAAGTGATTACGATTGACCAGGACCACTTAAAACTCCTTTTACCAGTAGCAACGGAACAAGCCGAGCCTTTAGAAGCACAGTCGGATATTCTAGCATTTTATTATGAAAAAATTGCTAACCGGTCAGCCATCGAACACATAGTTTTTATGCAACAATTGTTTGAGCAACTAGGTATGAACTCTCTAAGTTATCTTAGAATAAATTAAAGTTACGATAATTTTATTATGTAAACTAGAAATCAATAAAAAGAAATGACGCCCTTTCTTAGTGAGAAATGGCGTCATTTCTTTTGCGAACTTTTTTCGTCCAAAAACCACCAGAAATGAACTTAGGCTCATAGGAGATGATAAATGCTCTCGGCTCTAATTGATTGATTAATTTATACAATGTACGTTCGTTTTTTCTTGGGGAAAGGATTTCTAAAACCATTCGCTCTCCTTCGCGTCCGTAGGCGACACTTTGCGTAACACCATAGCCGTGTTCACGAAGTGTTTCTGGTAAATGAAATTGTTCAGTAGTAGAAGGTAGGATAACCGATACCATAATATAACCCAAGGCCAGATAGTCTTCGATTTTGATTCCTACACTAATGCCAACAGCGTAACCAAGCGCATAGACAAGTAAATTTAACGGATTATCTAAACGAT
This sequence comes from Enterococcus sp. DIV1444a, assembly GCF_051712125.1. NCBI lineage: Bacteria > Bacillati > Bacillota > Bacilli > Lactobacillales > Enterococcaceae > Enterococcus > Enterococcus sp. DIV1444a. Next base: position 1,493,111 of record NZ_JBIOOG010000001.1, on the reverse strand, counting down.
TCAGAACCATACTTAGTCCTAAGACATAGATTGTTATTTCAGCCATACTAACGAGGGGTGCAATGACTCGATAGCCTTTCATTGTTAGCATAAAACGAATAGTGTTTAAGGTAATATACGCAAAATTAATGATAAAAATCATGGCTAACATTTTTAAATCAACGACCATAAATAAGTACCTCTTTTCAAAATCTTTACATCTAGCCCTCATTATAGTACAGAAAAACTGAGAATCAAAGGCGAAACACTTATAGAAATAAATTCTTTTTTGAATACTCGCTCATATCATTCGCCTAATTTAACTGTTATTTGATATAATCTTAGTATGAAGTCAGAAGGAGGTAAGCAATGAAAATTTTTGTTTGGATTTTGTTATTTTTATTAGTAATTAACGTTATTGCTGCCTTAATTACTGTTTTTAGAAAACCCCGTAGCATCTCCAGCGTTTTAGCTTGGATGATGACGTTGATTTTCTTGCCTGGTATCGGATTTATTATTTACTTATTCTGTGGGCGGGGTATCGATGGACAAGAAGTTTTTAAATTGTCTGATGATGAAAAACAAATGGTTCAACGAATCAAAGAAAAAGTGGACGTTGATAACAAAAAAGCCGGGCGCGATAAACGTTATGATTTGCTTTATGATGCGAAAGTTTTAAATCGTTATTTCCGGAATATGGACGCATCACCGCTGGCCAAAAGAAATAGCTTGCAATTATTTACAGATGGCCAAGAAAAATTCCAAGCATTATTTGAAGATATTCGTGCAGCGAAAGAAACCGTTCACGTCGAATATTATGCGTTTTTTAATGACACGATTGGCAATCAGTTTTTAGATGTATTAATCGAAAAGTTGCATGAAGGCGTGGAAGTTTACTTAATTTACGATCCTTGGGGTTCACCCGGGGCAAATAAAAAGTTTTTTGCACGTTACGTTGATGCTGGAGGAAAAGTAGCTCCCTTTATTACTTCTCGCGATATGATCCGGAAAACACGTCTAAACTATCACTTGCATCGAAAAATTGTTGTCATCGATGGGAAAATTGGCTGGACTGGCGGGTTCAATGTTGGGGATCAATATTTGAATGTCACCGAAAAATTTGGTTACTGGCGAGATACCCATATTCGTTTGGTCGGGACGGCCGTCTTTTCATTGCAAGAGATATTTATCATGGATTGGAATGCTTCAGTCAAATATCCTGAAGAACGTATGACGTATCATGAAAAATATTTTAAATTACCAGAAGATCATGAAGTGGAACATTTGTCCTTACAAGTTGTTTCAGATGGTCCTGATTCAGAAGAAGAAATTTTGAAAAGCGGGTTCGTTCGGATGATTTTCTCTGCAGAAAAGAGCGTCTGGATTCAAACACCGTATTTAATCCCTGACGATAGTATGATTAATGCGTTGTTAGTGGCGGTTCGTTCGGGTGTCGACGTGCGAATTATGATTCCTTGCATGCCTGACCATCCCTTTATTTACCGCGCGACACAATATTACGCAAATTACTTACACAAACGTGGCATTAAAATTTATATCTATGATAGTGGGTTTATTCATGCAAAAACAATGGTGATTGATGATGAATTAGCTATGGTGGGGACAACAAACCAAGATATTCGCAGTTATTCATTGAATTTTGAGGTAAGTACGTTTATTTACAATCCCGACATTGCGTGGATGTTAGCGCAAGTCTTTGAAGAAGATATAGAAAAAAGTGTCTTACTAACCGACGAAATAATTAAAAAACAAGGGTACTGGCTACGCTTCAAGCAAAACTTTTCACGCTTATTGTCCCCAGTCTTGTAATCAAATAAATCAGCAGTGAATGTAGTAAACTACTATTTTCACTGCTGATTTTAGTAACAAAACACTGAAGTGATCTACCTAATTCATTGATAATCCCTCTAAATAATGGTAAATTAAAAATAAATTCAATCAGCTATTCTATCGTGAGAAACATAGTTATTACGTAGATCAGATCAAGGGGACATTCACGACGAGCAAATATTGAGTGTGTTTGCTGAAACGTGCATGTGTGATTTGGTCTTTTTTATTGAGCTGTTATTTTATAGATAAGGAGTGGTCACCATGGACTACCAAGCAATAGCAAAAGAAATTTTGAAAGACGTAGGTGGCAAAGACAATATCGTGGATGTCACACATTGTTATACACGATTGCGTTTCGTATTGAAAGACACGAAACAAGCGAACAAAGAAGCTTTACTACAAACAGAAGGTGTCATTTCTGTTGTTGAAAGTGGCGGTCAGTATCAAGTGGTTTTAGGCAATAAAGTCGCGCATGTCTACAATGCTCTGGAACCTTTGTTAGCTCAGCAACTTACGACCAAAACATCCACAAAAGAAAAAAATTCATTAGGCAATCGAATTTTAAATACTGTTGCTGCAATTTTCACGCCTGTCGTACCAGCAATTGCCGCTTCTGGCATGTTAAAAGGAATTCTAGCGATTGCTGTGATGGTCGCGAACAATTTTTACCAAGTCGATTTAAAACCTTTGAATACGTATATTATTTTAAGCGCCGCTTCCGATGCACTTTTTTATTTTATGCCAGTTATTTTAGGTTATTCAGCTGCCAAGGTTTTCAAAACAAACGAATATATCGCCATGGTAATTGGTGCTACCTTATGTTATCCGACCATCGTTTCATTAATGACTGAAAAATCAGCGGTTACCTTGTTTGGATTACATGTGACCAAAGCCAATTATGTTTCCACGGTAATTCCAATTATTCTTGCAATTTTTATGTTAGCTTATGTGCAACGCTTTTTGGAAAAAGTTATTCCAGAAGTTCTAAAAATCATTATGGTTCCTACGCTGTCATTACTTTTAATGATTCCAGCCACTTTATTATTATTTGGACCAATAGGGATTTATTTAGGTGACGGCGTGAATTGGTTGTATTATTATATAATGAATTTTAGTCCCATCTTGTTAGGCGGTTTTATCGGCGGAATTTGGTGTGTCTTAGTCATTTTTGGGGCTCACCGTGGGCTTGTGCCAATTGGGATTAATGATGTCGCTCGAACAGGACGGCAAAATTTGCTAGCGTTTGCTGGTGCAGCGAACTTTTCTCAAGCGGGCGCCGCATTTGGCGTGTTTGTCCGCACAAAAAATAAAGGCTTGAAAGCCGTTGCTGCCTCTGCAACAGTGACTGCGTTATTTGGTATCACAGAACCGGCCATTTATGGTGCAAACTTGCGGCTAAAAAAACCGATGATTTATGCGGTGGCTAGCGGAGCAGCGGGTGGGGCCTTAATGGGCTGGGGCGGCTCCTACGGGACAGCCTTCGCTAATCAAGGACTCTTGACCATCCCGGTTTACGCAGAAGCAGGGACCAAAGCCTTTATTTGTTACTTATTAGGTTGTGGCATTGCTTTTTTTGGTGCATTTCTATTAACGATTTTTCTAGGCTTTAATGATTTACCGCTTGACGAGTCACGTCAAGAACCAGTCCTAAAGACAGAGACAGGGACAGTCAAAGAAAAGCAACGGATTCAAGCACCGGTTCAAGGACAACTCGTATCTTTAGACCAAATCAACGATGAAGTTTTTGCTTCTCAACAAATGGGAAAAACGCTGGCTATTGATCCGAAAGATGAACAAATTGTTTCACCAGGAAATGGGCAAGTGACGGCTTTATATCCAACTCATCATGCAATTGGTTTAAAGTTAGACAATGGCGCTGAAATCCTCCTTCACATTGGAATCAATACAGTCGAATTAAAGGGGCGGGGATTTGAAACGTTCGTAAAAGCAGGAGAACGGGTCAGACTAGGACAAAAACTGCTCTCTTTTGATAAACAAATCATCCAAGCTGCTGGTTATGATCCAACCGTCTTAGTCATCGTAACAAATACTGCGGAAATGACTATAATTGAGACAACCAAACAAACAGAGATTACACCACAAACAAATTTATTTTTCATGCAAGTAAAGGAGCAAAACTAATGATCAAACAATTTAAAAACGATTTTTTATGGGGGGCTTCTTCCTCCGCTTTTCAAATTGAAGGCGCTTGGAATGAGGACGGCAAAGGCCTAACAGTCGCTGATTACAATTCTTTTAAAAAGTCAACTGTTCAAGCAGATACAAAAGTCGCCAGCGATTTTTACCATCGTTTCAAAGAGGACATTGCATTAATGAAAGAATTAGGCTTAAAAACGTATCGTTTTTCTCTTTCATGGGCACGAATCATTCCGACAGGTGATGGCGAAATTAATCAAGCCGGCATCGATTTTTATAATGCTGTCATTGATACACTTTTAGAAAACGATATTTTGCCGTTTATCACACTGTATCATTTTGATTTACCTTTTGCGTTGGTGGAAAAATACAATGGCTGGGCGGATCGTCGCTGCGTTTCTGCATTTCAACGCTATGCGCAAGTCTGTTATCAAGCGTTTGGTGATCGAGTCAAAAATTGGCAAGTTACAAACGAACAAAACTTAATGATTCGTGTCAATGAACGAATGAATATGTACGATGTTGCACCAGAAAATGCTGAAAAAATTCGTGCACAAATGGATTACCATATGTTTGTTGCCCATGCGTTAGCTACGAATGATTGTCACCAATTGGTTGCTGGGGGAAAAGTCGGTCCCTCTGTTTCCTCAACGATGACTTATCCTAGTTCCAATCAGCCTGAAGATGTTTGGGCGGCTCGTATGAATGATAACTTTAAAACGAATTACGCTCTAGAAATGTATTGTTTTGGCGAATACCCTGGTTACTATCAAGAGTATTTAACCAAATGCGGTATTTATCCCGAAACACAGCCAGAAGATCAAGCTATTTTGAAAGCCGCTAAACCAGATTTTATCGCCCTTAACTATTATCGGACGTTAGTCGCTAGCTATTTACCGACAGATGAGCAACACCCATTGGGTACGAAAGAAAAGGATATTGATTTTGATCTATACGGTTATTTTAAAATCGAAAAAAATCGACATCTAAAAACCTCTAAGTACGGTGCCCAAATTGATCCAACTGGTCTACGTTTAGTTTTAAATGATTATTATCGTCAATACCGTTTGCCTTTAATCATTACAGAAAACGGCTTAGGCACACCAGATCACCTAACAGAAGACGGAATAGTTCATGATGACTATCGAATTGCGTATTTACATGACCATATTGCTGCTTGTCATGCGGCCATTTCTGACGGTGTTGAGTTGTTTGGCTATTGCCCGTGGTCGGTCATGGATATTTTAAGTTCCCATCAAGGATTCAAAAAACGCTACGGTTTTATTTACGTTAATCGTGAAGACCATGAGTTAAAAGATTTACGACGTATTAAAAAAGATAGTTTTTATTGGTACCAATCAGTGATTAAAAATAACGGTTTACCAGAAGAATAATGACCAAAAAGGATCATCCGTTGGCATAAGCGGGTGATCCTTTTGTTTCCAAGTTTTGTCGTTCCGTGTTAGGCTTACTAATAAACCCGTTAAAGGTGGTGAGAGAGATGAATAATTACGATTTATGGAAATGGGTTGCAGGTAAACGAACCGAAAAAAATAAAAATGAAACCTATAGCGCCAAAAATTGGTGGTATGTTTTACTAATGTTCGGTGTATTTGTAGGGATCATGTTGTTGTATTATTTAATCTCTGTGCTTTGGAATTAAGGGGAATTGATAAAACAGACAAAAAGATGTTGTAATTTCGAGTAAAAATTGTTACTATAAGGATAAGAAGAAAACGATTGCAACAAGGGGTTGCAAGAAAAGAGTATGTCACTGGTTCGACCAGGCAGAACTCAACAGACAACTGTTATAAATCTTTACATGGGTTAAGGATGACAGTTTGTTTGTTGAGTTTTTTTCGCGGTTTTTTATAGGAAGAAGGGGTTATATGAAAGTCAAACAAATACTAAATAACAATGTAGCGATTTTAACAAAAGGAACCAATGAGGTAATCGTCTATTCTAAAGGAATTGCTTTTCGAAAAAAAGTAGGCCAATCAGTTTCTAAAGAAGAAGTAGACAAAGTCTTTGTGTTAGACTCGGCAGATGTTTTAGAGCATTTTAGTTATTTGTTAGCGAATACAGAAGAATCATTATTTGAAATTGTTCGTAGCATTATTTTACGAGCGGAGGAACTTTTTCAAAAAAAAGCAACTGATTACCTGTATTTAACGCTTTTAGATCATATTGATTACGCCCTGAAACGTGGTAAGAAAGGCCAATATATTTCCAATCCTCTTCTTTGGGAAGTACGGCGCTATTATCCGAAGTCCTATCAATTAGGAGTAGGAGTAGTGGAACGATTAAACAAAGAATACAACGTTTCATTTCCAGAAGACGAAGCAGCCTCAATTGCGCTACATTTAGTAAATATCCAAGAAGCTGTTCAAAACAGCCAAGAGAATGAAAAAGTCACAGAAATTATGAAAGATATTGTGTCCATCGTTCAATACCATCTTGGTACACCAATCAACCATGAATCCATTAATTACACGCGTTTTATGCAGCATTTACAATACTTCGTCCAACGGATTTTAACCAATGATACGTATAGTGAAAACGATTCTGAGTTATATCAACAAATTTCACAGCTCTACCCAGAAGCTTATGGTGCGGTGAAAAAAATCGAATTGTATGTCATTGGCACTTTTGAAAAACTGATTTCTGAAGATGAAAAAACATACTTAATGATGCACATTCACCGCATGACTGAACGAACAGAAAAGCGAAAAGAAAGCGATGTGTAGAAAATGAAATACGAAACATTTTTAAAAGAATTAATTGCCTTAGTTGGCGGGCCAGCAAATATTGATAGTGTGGCACATTGTGTCACGCGCTTGAGATTTCAATTAAAAGATCGTAGTAAAGCCAAAACAGCCGAAATCCAAGAAATGAAACAGGTGATTGACGTTATCGATAATAATGTGGCTTATCAGGTAGTTGTTGGCACACAAGTGAAAGATATTTATCAAGAATTATTACCGATGTTAGGAATAGGGGAAATAACTACAGACGCACCAAAGAAAAAGACTAATCCATTTAAAGCAATTGTCGATGTCGTGAGTGAAACAATGACACCCTTAATTGAACCGATTTTTGTTGCAGGGATTTTGGCAGGCTTTTTATCATTATTTAAATTACTTGGAATTATCCAAGAAGACAGCTCAACGTTTATTGTGTTAAACACAATTAGTACCGCTGCTTTTCAATTTTTACCAGTATTTATTGCAGCATCGGCAGCTAAACGTCTCAAAGCAAGTCCCTATTTAGCCGTTTTGTTAGCAGTTACGTTGTTATCTGATTCAATTGATGGCGTCAAAGGTCTGAGTATTTTTGGCTTAGGACTACCACAAATCACGTATTCAAACAGTTTTGTGCCAATCTTTTTAGGTGTTTGGTTTATGGGAATTTTAACTGAACGCTTTAAAAAATGGATACCTGATGCTTTGCAATATTTTTTAAATCCATTACTAATTATGCTGATTACCTTACCAGTAACATTATTGATTTTTGGACCATTAGGTACATGGATTGGCGATGCATTGTTCTTCGTTTGTGATATTTTACAAAATACTGTTGGTTCATGGGCTGTAACAGCCTTGTATGCCGCTTGCCAACCATTCTTAATTTTATTGGGTGCTGGTAATTTTGTTATGCCTGTTATTATGCAAATGTTAAGTGAGCAAGGTTATGATAGCATCTTTTTACATGCTTCAACAATTTCAGATATTGCTGTTGCGGGAGCCATGTTTGGTTACTTTTTGCGTGCTCGTCAAGCAAAACAACGTGAATTGTTTGGCTCAGTTAGTTTTACTGCATTGATGGGAGTGACGGAACCTGCTGTCTATGGTGTATTCGTAAAATTCCGTCGGCCATTTATCGCTGTAATGATTGGCGGTGGTTTAGGAGGCCTAATTGCTGGACTGCTGAAAGTCAAAACTTATGGCTATGTGTGGGGCCTAACTAGTTTACCTTCTTATTTAGGTAAAACAAATGATACGAAGAACTTTATGGCTATGCTAATCGCAGTAATTGTCGGTTTTGTTGGTGCAGCGGTTGCTTCGTTTATCCTAGGGATTCCATCAGAAGAAAATGAACAACCTAAAGAAACAAAGACGAACAAAACAACACAAAAAGAACGACTACTAACCAAAAATCCTGTTTTTGCAGCAATGAAAGGAACCGTCATCCCTCTAAGTGAAGTAGAAGATGCGGCTTTTTCAACAGAAGCATTAGGTAAAGGTGTTGGAATCGTTCCAACTGATACCGAAGTGGTTGCACCTTTTTCTGGCGAGGTTGTTTCGGTTTTCCCGACAAAGCATGCCATCGGACTTAAAAATGCAGACGGTGTAGAACTATTGATTCATATCGGTATTGATACTGTTTCTTTAAATGGTAAAGGTTTCACTGTCCATGTGACAGAAGGCGAGCACGTTCAACAAGGACAATCATTAGTCACCGTTGATTTTGATTACATTCGCCAACAGGGACTTTCAGATACTGTTATTTGTGTAATTACCAATACGAATGAATTTTTAGATGTTATCGGAACGACAGGAGAATGTACTTCGTATGATCAAGAAATGCTAAATATCGTGGTATAAAAAGGAGACACTTATCATGAAAAAAGAAAAATTTTTATGGGGCGGCAGTATCGCCGCTCATCAATTAGAAGGCGCTTATCAAGAAGGCGGCAAAGGCTTAGCAATCATGGATCTGGTTACGGTGGGTGCCGTAGATCAGCCGCGAGAAATCACCCAGACCATTGAGGCAGACAAGTATTATCCTTCGCATACTGGCATTGATTTTTACCATCGCTATCGGGAAGATATCGCCTTATTTGCAGAAATGGGTTTTACGTCACTCCGTATTTCCATCGATTGGTCACGAATTTTTCCAAAAGGAGATGAAGCCGAACCGAATGAAGAAGGGTTGTTTTTCTATCATCAAATCATTGATGAATTACTCAGTCAGGGAATCGAACCAATTGTCACTTTGTATCATTTTGAAATGCCAGTTCATTTAGTCAAACAATATGGTTCATGGAAAAATCGGAAAGTTATTGATTATTATTTGCATTACTGTCAGACTGTTTTTGAAGCGTTTAAAGAGAAGGTTACTTATTGGTCTACTTTTAACGAAATGAATCATCTTGATCCCTCGTCAAACGCTTCTGAACCTTTCACCTATATTTTGACAGGTTTAGAATACGATAAAATCCAAAATCGACCACAAGTGTTAGCTGAAATTGGCTATAATATGACACTTGCCGGAGTTAAAGCCGTTCAATTAGGCCATGCAATTAATCCTGATTTCCAAATTGGTTGTGTTTTTGGGTTGACACCAGCCTATGCGAAAGATTGCCATCCAACGAATGCGTTAAACTCATTAAAACAAACAACTCGTGATTTTTATCAGATAGATGCAATGTGCAATGGAGCCTTTCCACTTTATAAACAAAAGGAATACAAGAAACTTGGACTCCACATTACTATTTCGCCCGAAGATCAGCAAGCATTTTCTGAAGGTAAAATTGATTGGATTGGTTTAAACTATTATGCTAGCGAAGTTGCGAAATTTGAAGGAGACGACGACGCTGAAGGTTCTCTATGGGGTGGCACTCAAAATCCTCACTTGGAAGTTTCTAAATGGGGTTGGGCAATAGATCCTATGGGTATTCGTTATTTATTAAATATGCTTTACCAACGTTATGGGTTACCAATTATGATAACGGAAAATGGCTTAGGAGCTGTTGATGTTTTTGAAGATGGAACTGTGCACGACACCTATCGTATTCATTATTTGCAACAACATATTGAGCAAGTCCAAAAAGCCATGACAGAAGATTTTATTGAGGTAATTGGTTATTTAACTTGGGCACCGATTGATTTAGTCAGTGCCACAACAGGTGAAATGAAAAAACGTTATGGCTTTATTTACGTGGATAAACATGACGATGGTACAGGAACATTAGACCGTTATCGGAAAGATTCTTTTTATTGGTATCAACAATTAATTAGAGATTATCCGCAAGGTTGTTAAAAAGAAGAAACAAATCATTTTAAACCTAAATATATCTAACTAAACAAAAGAACAGCAAGAAGTAGTTATCGCTTCTTGCTGTTCTTTTTCTTAATAAAAAACAAATGATTTCCTGTTGTATTTGTCTGTTCATTTGTAGTATGATTGAGTCAGTTTTAAAGGAAACATGCCAAGTATGGAAGACCATACTTGACACGCATTGACTAATTAAACATGGGGAACGTTGCCATAAGTTGATGTTCCAGTCAATAATGCAAGTAAATCAAACATAGCATGTACCTCCTTTAATTGATAATCAAAGTATAACATCTTTTAATGAATTTACATAATAATACAAGTGGAGGTCTGTTCGTGAAGGTAGCAGGAGACAAAATAAAACAAGCGAGAAAACTTAAAAAAATCACACAAACAGAGCTGGCTAATGGCATCTGTACACAAGCAACAATTAGTAATATTGAAAATCGTAATCTATGTGACAGTTTAGATATTTTCTCATCTATTTGCCTCCGATTAGATTTAGAAGTAGAAGAATGCATGATGATTTCTGAAGAAAAGAAAATTGAAAATCTACTAAACAAAATTGAGGATTTATCTTTACGCTTATTTCACTTAGAGGCCTACAATTTATTACAAGAAGTGCCTGAAGGTCTTATGTTATCTAATAATGAACTAACGACTAAATTGTTATATTATAAGGGGATTACTTGTTTATTAGGAAAAAAAGATAAAGCAGAGGCCTTGTTTTATCTATACCGCGGGGCGGAAATTGACCGTAAAGTCAATATTTACAACATTTTAAGCCTGAATGCGCTAGGTACGCTATATGAACTGGAAAAAGATATGAGAAAAGCGCAAGTCTATTACGAAAAATCATTACAAGAATTGGAAGATTTTAAATTAGAATGTTCCTTAGAGCGTTGTAGAATTTATTATAATTCTGCTAAATTCTACTCGGAAATAAAAGACTACCAAAAAAGTGTCATTTTAAGCGAAAAAGGGATTCAGATTTGTCGGGATAAACACTCCATTTATTTGCTAGATTATCTTTTATATGAAAAAGCCTTTAACAAACAAATGCTCGGGGAAGACACAGCCGATGACTATCGCCAAGCCTATTATTTTACGCAATTTTTTGGCAATACAGAAGTCCTGCAATATATTGAGAAAGATATGAAAGCTTTTAATATTTCCTATTAATTTTAAGCAAAAAGCCGATAAAAGCTGAAAACTCAGTTTTTATCGGCTTTTTGAAAGTCTAGGCAAGTTGCTTTTAAAAATCAGTACTCACGGTTACGATAAGCAAGACGAAGTATTTAGGAGGATTTAAAAATGAAAACAGTAATGTGGTTTAGACGTGATTTACGATTACAGGATAATAAAGCATTAGCACATGCGTTACGAAATTCTGCAACTGATGAATTGATTTTATTATTCCAAATGAATCCTCAACAATTTATTCAAGAAAGTGCTAATCATAACGCTTTTTTTGCAAGTTTAGCCTCGTTTAAAGAACGAATCGATCAAGAGGCACATTTACAAATCATGGTCGGTGAACCGTTAGATTTATTTTCACGTTTGAAACGCAAATTACCCGATTGGCAAGCTATTTATTTTAATGAAGATACTTGTGGCTTTGGGGCAAAGCGGGACCAGCAAGCTATGCGCTTTTTTGAAGAAAATAATATTCAGTCTTTCTCTTTTCAAGATGCCTATTTGCATGGCTCTGAAGAAATTAAGAAGAACGATGGCAGCCAGTACCAAGTGTTTACGCCCTATTACAATAAATGGAAAGAGGCGCCTAAAGAAACACCGATTCCTGTGTTCTATACAGCTGAAAAAATTTTTAGTGCGTGCCTTTTTCCAGAAGAGGAAGCAATATATCATGAGCAGATTGCGAGGATTCCTTTAACACACTATAGTGTCGGCGAAGAAACGGCCAGAAGGCGCTTAAATACTTTTATTGATCAAAAACTTCAGTCCTATGAAAATAAGCGTGATTTTCCTTACCAGGATCAAACGAGTCATCTGTCTACTTTTTTAAGAACGGGAGAACTTTCGATTCGCACCATTTGGCAAGAACTTGCATCTGCACCACCTAGTTTAAGTAAAGAAACCTTCAAAAAAGAATTAGCTTGGCGCGACTTTTACAATATGATCTATAGTACGTTTCCACACCAAAAAGAGGAAGCTATTCAAGAAAAATTTCGTTATATTCAATGGGTAAATGATCCAGAGATGTTTGTCAAGTGGCAAAAAGGGGAGACTGGCTACCCTATAATTGATGCCGCAATGCGGCAGTTGAATCAAACTGGTTGGATGCACAACCGCTTGAGAATGATTACTGCCTCTTTTTTGGTTAAAAATTTACACATCGATTGGCGTTGGGGTGAAAAATACTTTCAAAAAATGTTGATTGACTATGATGCGGCCAATAATATTGGTGGCTGGCAATGGGCTGCTTCAACAGGAACGGACGCTGTCCCGTATTTTCGGATTTTTAATCCAATTATCCAATCAAAGAAATTTGATAATGACGGCCAGTTCATCAAAAAATATGTCCCAGAACTTAAACAAGTGCCACAAAAGTATATTCATCAACCAGATCTAATGAACGAAGCCTTACAAACGCAATATCATGTTCATTTAGGAGAAAATTATCCAAAACCCATTGTCGATTATGCATTAAGTAAAAAACAAACATTGTTTCTATATGAAGCGAGCAAAGAAATTCATCAAGAAATGAACAATACAACGTTTAAATAAACAGTAAACCCAACTAGCTCAGCAAACTAGTGTTGCGGTTAGTTGGGTGAATTGATTAGCCGAAAGAGAAGTGACAAGTTATCGGCTAAAGTTTTTCATTTTATTCTAGTTAACATAATATACATTATACAAAGTAGAGTAAAAAGCATTGAAAAGCAAACAAAACCAGTCTTTAATTTATCTAGACTGATTTTGTCATTTACGTTATAAAAAATTATGTTTGTTAATTAAATTTTCTTTGATTTTTTGCTGCAGTTTTTTATTCAAAAAAAAACTAGCATAATTTAGGCAGCAAGTTATACAAAGCATTCATACGCTAGGTCTTTCGTTACTTTTTTTGAGCGGCCGTTTTTATTGGTCATTCATCGTTATTGATTAATTGCAACAGTCGTGTCTTCAGTTGATAGACCTGTCATAGAGGTGCTATCGGAAAATATTTTTTCAACTTCTTGTTCTGATAAAATATTTTCTTTCTTAGGCATTGAAATCGTCGCTTTTTTGGCTTTTTGTGTAATGCTAATTTTACTAGATAATGATTCAAGTCCCATGTCAACGTTCTTGTCTTGTTGCGGTTTCACATTAATCAACATATTTGTTTTATTTTCTTTTGTATTAACAGAAACTTTAGCAGAAACATCTTTGACTTTTTCGAAAGGATCTTGTTCTTTACCTTTCTCAGATGTTTCTGTCGTAATTTTGATTAACTTTTGTAATTCTTTTTTTGTAAACGTATGGGTAATGGTGTCCCCTTTTTTCTCGAACGTATCCTTGTCTAATCCTTCTAAAAACTCTTTGTATTCCTTAGCAGACTGTTTTCGTTCTTTTTCCGATTCTTGATACTCTTTGATTGTATCTTGCCATTCTTTCGTACTTTCCTCGTTCATGGCTAAAAGATCAATGTATTTTCCTTTTAGTTTTTCTGTATCTAACTGAGAACTGTCAATAGCACCGTCAGTCATTGAGTCTGCGACAGCGACAATATATTCCATCATATCTGTTGCTAAATAGAGTTTTGGCTCTTTGCCCTCGTTATCTAATGATCCAATCAATGAAATCGGTACATCCATGCCCATCGCTTTTAATTTCATCTCTAAGCTGAATGCTTTTTCTTTTTTGGCATCTACTTGAATCTTCCCAGAAAGCGATGCGTCTTTGATTTGCGTGATGAGCATCCCAATCATAGGATTCGTTTGTGCACCATCTTCTTGTGAAAATTTCATGTCACTAATTGACATAGAGAAATCCCAAACCCCAGATTCTTGTGCGTTTTGATTGCCAATCCCTTGAATGAACTCGTCTTTCGCACTTTTGCCACAGCCTGTCAGTAACAAAGCTGAACAGAAAACGCCTGCGATAATCCCCACTTTTCTTTTTAACACACTTTTTCCCCCTCATTATATAAAAAATTAATTCCCTTTTATTAAGAATAGCAAACATTGCTTATAAATAGCAATGTTTAATTTTAGATTTCCTCTCTTTTAATAAGTGGGATTGATTTAATCTTTTAGGTTTGAATCATTAAGCTGTATTATTTTTAAAATAAAATTGCTTTTCGCCAAAAAATACTGGGAAAAGTTCTGCTAAACTGCCAGCTAAAGGACCTTCTCGCAATTCTTTTTCAGTGACCCAAAACAAGGGTTGTTCCGTTTCTTCTGGTAGTTCATCCGCTGTTTCTGCAATGAATAATGTGGCTAATTCGCGGGCACCCGAACAATCATTCAGCCATTCTGCAACACCTACTAATTGTGGCTTCAGCACTAATCCTGTTTCTTCAAGGAGTTCGCGAACTATGGCTGTTTCCATGCCCTCGTTTTTTTCAACATGTCCGCCAGGGAACGTCCAACCAGGCCAATCCTTTTTTTGTCGTTCTTGCACAAGAATTTCGTTTTTCTGATTTCTAATCATACATAATGTTGTTAATTCCACTTCAAAATTCCGATTCATTTGGCACCTCATCATTTTTTTCCTTTGTTAAGGTTACGATACAGAAAAACAGAGAAAGATTCAACTAAGAATTTTCTCTGTTTTATCATCTAGCTCTTTAATAAGTCGTATTGCGATTGATATAAATGATGATATAACGCATGTTTTGCCATTAGTTGATCATGAGATCCTTCTTCCACAATACGACCACCATCAATATAGAAAATTTTATCGCTATTTTTGATAGTAGAAAGCCGATGAGCAATAATAAACGATGTCCGGCCTTTCAGAAGTTGTTGTAGTCCTTCTTGTAACAATTCTTCTGTTTTTGTATCAATACTGGAGGTTGCTTCGTCTAAAATTAAAATTTTGGGATCTGCCAGTAAAGCACGAGCAAATGAAATTAATTGGCGTTGTCCTGCTGAAAGTGTACTACCCCGCTCTTCCACAACTGTTTCATAGCCATCTTTTAAATCCTTGATAAAGTCGTGCGCACGAACAATTTTTGCGGCTTGGATAACTTCTTCCTCTGTGGCTGCTAAATTTCCGTACCGAATGTTTTCAATGATCGTTCCTGAAAAAATAAACGTATCTTGAAGCATTACCCCCATTTGTTTTCTTAGCGAACGGAGTGTCACATCGCGAACATCATAACCATCAATTTTAACGGCCCCTTCATTCACATCATAAAAACGACTTAACAAATTGATGATTGTTGTTTTACCCGCACCTGTTGGCCCAACCAAGGCGATTGTTTGTCCTGGCTCAATATGAAAACTAACATCGGTCAAAATATTTTTTCCTTCTTCATAACGGAAATAAACATGCTGAAAGTCGACGGTTCCTTTAATTGGCGGCAACTCAATAGCATTCGGCGCATCTTGAATTTCTGGAACAACATCCATTGTTTCAAAAATCCTTTCCAAATAGGCAGTTGCAGTAATCAGAGAATTGTAGAAGTTACCAATATTGATGACCGGATTCCAAAAGTTATTGATATAACCGATAAAAGCAATTAGCGTCCCAGTGGTAACGGACACACCTAATTGACGGATTCCTACAAAATAGATAAAACAAGTCGTAATGACGGATATATTTTGAACTGCTGGCCATAGCAAATATTGGACACGCACAGCTTTCATAAAAGATTGACGATATTCTTCGCTTACCTCGTTAAAAATCTGGAAATTTTCATCTTCTCGTGCAAAAGATTGTGTAATTTTAATTCCTGCAATACTTTCGTGAATATAGGCATTTAAGTTTGATTGTTTATTGCTAAGCTCTTGGTAAGCTTTCCGTTGTTTCCCTTGGATAAACAGAACCATCACGAACAACACAGGCAATAGCAGCAAACTGTACAAGGTTAATTTCACATCAATAAATAACATGAAAATTAAGGTAATAAGCACATTAAATAAATCAGAAATTAAATTTATCAGTCCGTTACTTAGTAAATCACTTAACGTATTGATGTAATTGACCACCCGAATTAAGATTTTTCCGTGCGGCCGACTGTCAAAATAAGAAAATGGTAATTTTTGTAGATGCTCAAAAATTGAAAAACGCATATCTTTTAAAATATCTTGTCCAATTTCTGTGATGGCATATATTCGATACCGCATACACCAACCAATAATCACCAAAGAAAATAGGAAAATAGCCCCTAGTATCAAGAGTAACGAGAGATTCTTTTGTGGAATTACTTGGTCAATCGCAATTTTAGTAAAGTAAGGGCCTAACATACTTGCAAGATTAGCTAATATGATGACAAATAACGTTTTAAAAACAGCTTTTTTGTAAGGCTTAATATAGGCGCCTAATCGTTTATAATGGGACCAATTAAATTCTTTTTCTAAAGTCTCATCCACATCAAACGTATTTCTAGCCACGCGACTCACCTTCCTTTGTCAGACCTAATTGTTTTTGATATACGTCAAAATATTTGCCTCTTTGTTCGACTAATTCGCTATGCGTACCGCTTTCTACCACACGGCCTTTTTCCATCATCAAAATTAAATTGGCCTCTCTCACAGAAGAAATTCGGTGGGCAATAATAAATGTTGTTTTCTTTTCCGTCAAACGGCCTAGTTCTTTTTGGATTTTTGATTCTGTTTCCATATCAACAGCTGAAGTTGTGTCATCTAAAATTAAAATAGCTGGATCTTTAGTTAAAGCACGAGCCAGTGAAATCCGCTGTTTTTGGCCACCAGATAAGCCAACGCCGCGTTCACCAACAATTGTTGCGTAACCTTCGGGCATTCTGGAAATAAAGCTATGGGCATCAGCAATTTCAGCCATCATTTGCACTTGTTCCAAGTTAGCCAGTGCATTACCAAAAGCAATGTTATCTTCTATCGTATTGGAAAAAAGAAAGACATCTTGCATAACCATGGAGATATTTTCTCGCAATTTACGAACAGAATAGCTTTTAGCATCTTTTCCATCAATATAAACAGTCCCTTTTGTTGGATCATAGAACCGAGCGATTAAGTTAACTAAAGTGGTTTTGCCTGAGCCAGTTTCCCCTAAAATACCAATTGTTTCACCAGGTTTTGCTGAAAATGAAACATCCGATAAAATGGGGGTTTCTGGATCATCTGAAAAATGAAAGGACACGTGTTCAAACGTCACATAGCCTTGGATTGGTTTTGCTTCTTTTTCCCGAGCAATGGGAATCTTCGGTTTCGTTGCTAATAACTGACGAATTTTAATGGACGATGCCGTAAAGCGTTGGACATCATTGATCAACCAGCCACTCATTCGCATCGGCATGTTCAACATCCAGAGAAAGCCGTTAAAGGCCACTAAATCACCAATTGTCATCCGACCTTGAATCACAAAGAGTCCACCAAGAACTAAGGCAATAACATTTAAACTGCCTGCAAAACCATCTAACCACGGTAAATATTTTTTAGAGACATCCGCAGAAGCCATGTTCCATTTTTTATAGTCTTCATTGTGTTTGTTAAACTTTTCAATTTCATAAGGTTCTTGAGAAAAAGCTTTAACCACTCGATTTCCACCAATGTTTTCTTCAACCATCGAATTTAACCGAGAAAAACTTTCCCGAATCTCAAAAAATACCGGATGCGATTCCTTCGACATCTTTTGTGTTAATACAAAAATCAAAGGTGTAATTAAAATTAATGCCAGCATCAATTGCCAATTGATCGTCCCCATCACAATCACGGCTGCGATGAACCATAAAATACATTCTAAAAGATTATAAGTTACCCAAGAAACAAAATGGCGGATAGCATCTGTATCCCCTGTCATTCGCGCCATAATGTCGCCAACACGTGTATGATTAAAGAAATCAAAATCTAATTCTTGAAGTTTGACATACATATCTTTTCTTAAGTCAAATAACGCAGATTGTCCAACCGATTCAAATAAGACTTGATAACTATAACGAACAACTGTCCGAATAACGGTTACCCCAATCATAATCCCAAGAATTGGGACAAGCTCTTCAGTTTTCCCCTGATTGATTACTTGGTCTACGATTCTGCCAGATAACAATGGAATAATAACAATTAAAATAGCGTTAATAACGACAAAAATAACAGCTAGCAGTAACTTATTCTTATTCTTTTTAGCATATTGCCAAATCCATTCAAAACTATTCATTTTCTCCCCTACTCTCTCTTGTTTTTATGGACGTGTATAAGATTACTGTTTTTTTATAGGAAAAGAAATGGGCATTCTTGTATATTTTGATGTACAATATAGTATAGAAAGCGGATACAAGTAGGAGTGATTTTTTATGAACTACACAAATAGTCGAACGTTTAATCCTGAAATTTTATATGCCTTCGATCCTTGGAACGAAGAGACCCACCCTTATAATTGCCATCATCATGAATTTCTGGAAATATCTATTCTTTTAGAAGGTGAATCTGAATATATTGTGCAAGAGCAACAGTACCATGCCACTGCTGGTACGGTGTTTCTTTTTAATCCGCGAACGGAGCATGGTGAGCAACAAAAAGCAGGAACTTACTCACATCAACTACACATTGGCATTTCAAATCTCTATTTAGAAGGCTTAGCGCGAAACGTATTTCCAAATAAATCAGCTTTATTAGATTTAAGTCATTTACATGGTACTTTTTTAGAAAAAGCTTGGCAAATTGTTCATGAATTAAACCATCAAGAAGTTGAATCAGCGTTACAAATTAAAGCTTTAGTTATTGAACTATTGGTTTATATTTTAAGAAGCTTAGCAGTTGATCAAGAAAATAAAATTGAAACTCGGCTATCGAAAACGGAAAAAAGAAAACGAAATTTAGTCAATCATACGATTTATTATCTGGAAACCCACCATGACGAAGAAATAACTTTGGAACAGTTAGCTGAAATGTTATATGTTACCCCGACTTATTTGTCGAAAACATTTAAAGCGGCCACAGGCGTTGGACCAATCAATTATTTAATTCAAATCCGCTTAAACCATGCGAAAGAATTGCTGAAAAATGATTCCTTAAGTGTCAAAGAAGTAGCAAAAACGGTTGGTTACGAAGATGCCTATCATTTCAGTAAATTATTCAAAAAATATTATGGAAAATCTCCTTCACAATTTTAAGATAAAAAAACAAGGAATCGTCGGCTTCATTGCGTCCGTTTCCTTGTTTTTGCTTTACGTTGACTCTTTTAACTGTTTCGTCATTGTATAATCGGTATGGCGTTCATTTCCCATATAAAAATCATGTTCATCTGTTTTGACGAAGCCCAATGATTGATAAAATTTTTGCGCTGGATGATTATGTTCCCAAACACCTAGCCAAACCGTCTCTTTTTCTGCTTCTTCTGCTAATTCAATTGCTTTCGTAATCAAATGTTTGCCTAAGCCTAAACGCTTAAAAGATTTACGAATATAAATGCGCTCAACTTGTAACGCTTGTGGATGTTGATAGGTAATCTGAGCATCACCGTGATTTAATTTCACATAACCTGCAAGTTCATTATTATAAAAAGCAAAGAAATATTGCGAATCTTTATGTAAGATTTCGCTTTCTAAAACTGCTGGACTAAATTTCCTCTCAAAATGTGCCTGTAAATCCTCTTCGTTTTCGCCATCTCCATAAGTATCTGCAAAAGTCTCTTGGCAAATGGCCTCTAATTCTGGTACGTCTGCGACGGTACACTCTCTAATAAATACTGACATACTAAAACTCCTTTGTAGATTAAATCAACTGTTTAATTAAAATTAAACAAGGATTCCAAGCGTCCCATAATGTCGGAAAAACCTCCAGGCGCTTAAAACCCAATGATTCGTAAAAACGAATAGTATGATCGTACACGGAATAATTTCCTTCGTCAACTGTTTTGACTTGAATAAAAAAATAGTTATTTTTAGAATACGTTTCCACGCTTTCTATCAATAACTTGCCGATACCTTTGCGATGATACCGCTTTTTAACTGCCAGACAATGGATTTCTACTGTATCTTTACTTGTTTCTGAAAGTGTTATAAAACCAAGTATTTTATTCTCTATATCCTTTGCCACCCACATAGGTAAAGTGCTAGCTAAATCGATATACTTACGGGTCTCTTTTTCAAGACCAAACCATTCTGGAAGATTAAACAATACCTCTTGTGCTGTCTGAGTCTTTTTATCTGCATTTTTTTCCCTCATAATTGTAAATTCTTTCAATTTACAACCTCCTTTTTGTTTACATAACAAAATTATTGTATACTCAATCCTTTTTATTAAATAATAGCATAGGTAGTTTAAAAATGTAAGTTAGTCATTTATTCTTTATTATTTCCTTAAAACGACGCCTTTTCTCGCTAAATCTGCCCTTCCTTTGTTTTTTTCTGTTAAACTAAACGTATTAAGTCTATGAGGAGCGTGCGTATATGGATTATCTGAACACCTATAAACGGTTGCTAGCATTGGCGGATGCAGGTCTTTTTTACGGGAAAGATGCTTTTGATCAAGAACGTTACCAAGAACTACGAGAACTTACGTTACAACTTATTAGCGCAACCGGACCCGAAGCGACTGTTTTGTCCGACTTAGAAAAAATCTTAACTAAAGAGGAAGGTTATCCAACACCGAAAGTAGATGTGCGTGGTTTGATAAAAAAAGAGAATCGTTTTTTATTAGTTGAAGATTTACGGACCAAAGAATGGTCATTACCTGGTGGCTATGCCGAAATTGGCTGCTCCCCTAAAGAAAATATTGAAAAAGAAGTATTGGAAGAAACTGGCTTAGTTGTTACAGCAAAAGAATTGCTTGCTGTTTATGATACAGATAAACGAAAAGACATTCCTCAACTATTTCAGTACTATAAAATGATCTTTTCTTGTGACATTCTAGAAAATCATCCCTTTGAAAAAAACGTTGAAACCTCGAATTGTGCTTATTTTTCTTTAGATAATCTCCCCCCTCTTTCTGTCAAACGAACAACGAAAGAGCAATTAATGGCATTAATGAACCAAACAACTGGAGCGCTTAGTGACTAACAAAAAGGATGAAGAACGGAGGTTCTTCATCCTTTTTCTCTTATTAATTACATATTTTCTAAAGCAGCTTGGGCTAATAAGTTTAAGTAGTTCCATGGGCGATCAAAATGTGGTTGGAAGAAGAAATCAGAAATCGCTAAATCTTCGACAGTCATTTTATTTTGGACCGCTAATGATAAAGTATTGGCAGATTGTGTGATATCATATTTAGACATCAATTGACCACCAACAATGCGTTGTGTTCCTTTTTCATAGACTAATTCCATCAGAACTTTTTCAGTTGTTGGCATAAACTCTGGACGATAGTTATCTTCGAAAACAGTCGCTTCGACATCCAGTCCGTTTAATTTGGCACTTTCTTTTGTCACACCTGTGGAACCAATTTTCCAACCGAATAAATATAAACCAGAAGTTCCTTGTGTGCCACGATAAGCCAATTTTTGTTCAGTCAAATTACGACCTACTAGCATACCTTGACGGACAGCATTCGTTGCTAACGGGATGTAATTTTTTGTTTGACTTGGGTTGTAGTGAACAACTGCACTATCACCCGCAGCAAAAATATCAGGATTGCTTGTTTGCATATACTCATTGACTTCAATTGCACCATTTGGTAACATGTCAACTTTATCTTTTAATAATTCTGTATTTGGACGGAAACCAACACACATAATCACCATGTCTGCTTCAAATTCTTGACTTGGTGTAATAACTTTTGCCACTTTGCCTTGCTCATCCGCTACGAATTGTTGGACATTTTCACCTAAAGCTAAATTAACGCCACGATCAACTAATTCTTTTTCTAAAACATCTGTGAATGGCTTATCTAAATATTTATTTAAAATGCGGTCTAATCCGTCAACTAAAGTGACTTGTTTCCCTGATTCTACAAAAGCTTCTACTAATTCAATACCAATATAACCGCCTCCAACGACAACGACACGTTTGGCATCTTTCGCTTTTTCGATAATCACGTTGGCTTGTGAATAGTTCTTACATAATAAAATATTTTCAGCATCAATTCCTGGAATTGGTGGAATAATTGGCCAAGAACCAGTTGTCATCACTAATTTATCATAAGAAACGGTCTCTGTTGCACCCGTTTGTAAGTTTTTCGCTGTAACAGTTTTGTCGTCCACGTTGATTTCTTCAACATTGTGTTCCATCTTCACTGTTGCTCCTAAAGAAGCCAGTTCTTCTGGATTTGAATAAAATAAATCAGCAGCATTTTTAACTACGCCTCCAACGTACAAGGCGATTCCGCAAGATAGGAAAGAAATATTGTCATTTCTTTCATATACAGTGACTTCGGCCTCCGGGTGATTTGCTAAAATACTTTTAACTGCTGAAGTTCCAGCATGGGTACATCCTACGACTACGACTTTCATGTTGTAAATCCCTTCTTTCACAATCTTTGTTTTGCAGAGGTGACGTCTCCCTCTGTCTGTTTAAAATATATCAGAGGAATCAAGCTTATTCGAGTTCTATGCTTGTGAATTACATATAAAAAAATTCACAAACTATTACTAATTCTTAATAATAGCTAGTTAATTTTTTGTTTTTAAGAATTTAAAAGTCAATAACCATACAAAAAAACAAGCATAAGAGTGAAAACTCTTATGCTTGTGAAATTTGCCGAGACAAGTGACTTATCTTTTGATAAATTTTTAACAGTATGTAATTTTTTACACATTCTCCTGTTGTGCTTGTTGGCAGTCTGGACATAATCCATATAATTCTAAACGATGTTCATTAATTTCGAAGCCTGTTAATTTACTAGCGGCCATTTCAACGTCCTCTAACCCTGGATAATGAAAATCAACGATTTTACCACATTTTTGACAAATCACGTGATAATGTTTCTTCGAACTAAAATCAAAACGACTAGATGCATCGCCATAACTCATTTCTTGAACGAAACCGATTTCAGTAAATAAACGTAGATTGTTGTAAACCGTTGCTACACTCATATTTGGAAAATGATCTTCTAATGCGCGATAAATTTCATCAGCTGTTGGGTGTGTATGATTTTCGATTAAATATTCCAAGATAGCATAACGTTGCGGAGTAATTCGGATATTGGCTTCTTTTAATTCAGCAAGTGCATTTTTAACCAATACGTTGTCCATCTTTGTATCCCTCCCCTGTCTATCTTTCTTAAATAATACTATTTCTTATTACGATTGACAAGAATTATTGTAGGATTCTCGTGGAAAAAACGAGCATTTTACTAAACCAAGAGAAATGCTCGTCTTTTTCCATGTTTTTTATTCTGAAAATTCATAAAGAGCTGTCGAAAGATAACGTTCACCGTTATCTGGAACTAGCGCTAGGACACGTTTTCCTGCGCCTAATTCGACTGCGAGATCAATAGCAGCTTTAATTGCTGCCCCTGCTGAAATCCCCACAAGGATGCCTTCTTTTGGCCCCATTAAACGAGCAGTTTCTAACGCGTCTTCACTAGAAACAGCGGCAACTTTTTGATAAACGGTGGTGTCTAAAACGTCTGGGACAAAACCAGCGCCTATTCCTTGGATTTTATGTGGACCTGGTTCGCCACCTTCTAAAACAGGCGACTCCGTTGGTTCTACTGCAACAATTTCAATATCTGGAAAAATCCGTTTCAATTCATGGCCAACTCCTGTAACGGTTCCTCCAGTGCCAACACCAGAAACAAACGCATCTAAGCCACGTTTACCAAAGACATCAACAATTTCTTTTCCTGTTTTTTGTTCATGGACCATTGGATTAGCTGGATTATTAAATTGCAAAGGCATGAAGTATCCGTGTTCTTTTGCTAATGCTGTGGCTTTTGCAATTGCCCCTTTCATTCCTTCGGCACCAGGGGTTAATAATAAATCAGCCCCATATGCTTGCATTAATTTGCGGCGTTCAATACTCATAGTATCTGGCATCACAATCTTAACTGGATATCCCAACGCAGCACCTACCATTGCTAACCCAATGCCTGTATTACCACTAGTCGGCTCAATAATCGTTTGTCCAGGTTTTAGGCGACCATCTGCTTCAGCTTGTTGGATCATGCTTAAAGCAATTCGATCTTTCACACTGCCACCAGGATTAAAGAACTCTAGTTTAACAAAAACATCTGCAGCTCCTTCTGGTACCATCCGTTTTAATTTCACAACTGGGCTTTGACCAATTAACTCTGTTACTGATTTTACATAACCTTTAGTCATAATCCTACATCCTCCAATTTTACAAACAATATAATAATTCTTTCTCTAAGCATAGCTCAAAAAAACGATTTCTACCAGAAAAACGAATTTTAGTTTGTGAAAAATTAAATAAAAAAACGGATTATACTCATCAAATAATTGCTGCTGGCCCTACCTATTTTCACGATAAAAGACCTTACAAAAACTACTGCTTTTGTAAGGTCTTTCTTCAACTAAATAATTGCAAAATTAACCGATTTGGATGGTTTGACCCACCGATAAAACAGAATCCAATGTTAATCCATTTAGTGACATTAAATTATCAACTGTCGTTCCAAAACGTGCAGCAATGTCCCACAATGTGTCGCCGTTTGCGACAGTGTAACTTTGACTAGCTACAGTTTCTGCTGTTGCTGTTGCAGAAGCCGCTGTATCGATTGTTGTATCAACGGTTCCCGTTGTATCTGAATAACTAGTGGTTTGAGCGACTGGTGCTCCCCAATCATATTGCGTTAAATTATATGCTTCAATTAACCAATTCAATTTTTCGGCATAGCCTGGATCAGTGGCATAACTTCCAGCTAAAGCGGCTGTTGCATCGCGATAACTGCTAGTATTACTCTTCCAAACGCCTGAATAATGGTATGTATCCCCAAAAGCAGTGGAACGAATAACATTGGCATGATCTTGGAACGATTCCGCATAAGAATTATAACTTCTAAATGCTGCTGTGACGGTCACCCATTGTCCGTCTAAATATTCTTTTGTTGGCATATAAACAGATTGTCCATTATAACTTCCTTTGACACCAAACAAGTTATAGTTTGGTGCAGATGCTAACCCAGAACTACCATAACTACTTTCTAGCAACGCTTGAGCAATCATGACGGAAGCATACATATCATTGCTATTGGCAACGGCTGCTGCTGAATTTCCGATTTCATTAATAAATGCTTGCTGGCTTGATTCTGCTTGGGCAGGTACCGCAGCACCAACCACAGGTGCTAAAATCATTGAAGTCCCCGCAACGGCGGTAGCACGTTTATAAGCTTTTTGCTTTTTAAGAGCTTTTTGAATATGTTTACTACTTCTTGTTAACTGTTCGCTCATTCATTTTTCCTCCTCACTATCTCACTTTTCTATTTTACCGTTAATTTCCTATTGAAACAAGAAATAAACGTATTAAATTTTGAGTTTTAAAATTTCTGTAATGTAATTGAAATCTTGTTTGTATTTAATTAACCCTCTCTATACTTGTGAAAACAACCACTTCTTCTTTTCGCTTTGATGAGATTTTTGTTATTTATCCTCTTACTTTTCTTTATTTATTGTGATAAACTTTTTAATGGACTTGTCACTTTTTGAACAAACTTTATAAGAGAAGTCTGCTTTTGTAGTCAAAACAACTATTACTGTGTAGTTTTTGTATTACAAAATGAATTACATAGAAATGTAGGTGGTTAGATGAAGAAACAACAATCGGGTTTAACAAATCAAGTGACGTTTTTATTAGCGTTAACTTGCGGGATCGTGGTCGCCAATATGTATTATATTCAACCAATCGGCACCCAAATTGCTCAGGCCTTTCAAGTCAGTATTGGTTCTATTGGTTTTGTTACTATGCTGACTCAATTAGGGTATGCGCTAGGATTACTTTTTCTGGTTCCATTAGGCGATGTCGTTGATCGCCGCAAATTAATCATTCGCGTAGCTGTGCTCTCCTCGCTGTCTCTAAGTGCTGCGTTTTTTGCACCAAGTTTTCTCCTTTTCGCACTCTCTTCTTTTTTTATTGGGTTGCTCTCTATTGTCGCCCAAATTATTATTCCTTATGCTGCGGTCATGGCGGGACCAGCGAACCGTGGTAAAGTAACGGGTCGAATGCTGGGCGGACTATTGACAGGGATTTTATTGTCTCGAACGATCTCGGGTTTCATTGCTAGTGCAGCTTCTTGGCGAACAGTCTACCTAATCGCCGTAGTCTTCGTGTTAGCATTGGTCGTTCTACTCCAAATAAAATTGCCCAAAACAGTGATACATACTAAAACTTCAAATCGATTAACTTATTTAGGTTCTTTGAAAAGTCTTCCTATGCTAATCAAATCGCAACCTTTGTTAAGAGAAGCAACTGTCAATGGCTTTTTTATGTTTGCAACCTTTTCAATTTTTTGGTCTACGTTAATTTTCTTTGTTAGTAGTCCAGCTTATTATTGGGGACCGAAAGAAGTCGGTATTTTAGCAATTTTTGGTTTATCGGGGGCTTTCGTAGCACCCATCATTGGTCGTCTATCCGATTATTATCCAGAACGTAAGATTGTTTTGATTGGCCTGCTGATGCAGTTCGGTAGTTTTATCTTACTTTTTCTAGGTGGAACACACGTGGTTTTGCTAATCTTAGCAATTATTGTTTTAGATATCGGTACTCAATTCGGACAAGTAGCCAATCAAACACGCGTGCAAAATTTGGGAGAAGAAGCCAGCAATCGTAACAATACAGTCTTTATGTTTTTCTATTTCATCGGCGGTTCACTAGGTTCATTGATTGGTACATTAATGTGGCAAAACTATGGTTGGTCCGGTGTTACTTTAACTGGTATTGGGTTCCAATTGTTCGCATTATTTTTTCATTTTATACTCTTCACTCCCAAAAAGAAATGAAGTAAAAAACCTGAATGCGATCAAAAGCATTCAGGTTTTTTATTGTTTATTTATAGTGATTTATAGGTATTAACCACATTTTCAGGAGTAAAGCCGAATTTTTCAAGAACTAGACCGCCAGGTGCAGAAGCGCCGAAGTGATCAATTGTAATTGTTTTACCTTCCGTCCCTACATAGCGCTCCCAACCAAAACTTGCTGCAGCTTCAATCGCCACACGTTTTGTCACAGCTTTAGGTAACACACTTTCTTTATATTCAGCAGATTGTTTTTCAAACAAATCAAAACTTGGCATTGACACGACAGATACATCGATGCCTTCTTCCGCTAATTTAGCTTGTGCTTCCACTGCTAGATTTACTTCAGAACCAGTCGCAATTAAAATCCCTGCTGGTTGTTCACCTTTTTGTGGTGACAATACATAAGCACCTTTTTGAACAGAATCAGAAGCGTGTTCTAACGTTCCTTCTAAAACAGGTAAGTTTTGACGACTTAAAACTAAAATAGTTGGTGTTTCCGTAGAAGTCATAGCAATTTTCCAAGCAGCAACAGTTTCATTGCCGTCTGCTGGACGAATCACATGAACATTTGGAATGCAACGAACACTTGCCAATTGCTCGATTGGTTCGTGTGTTGGCCCATCTTCGCCCACCGCAACAGAGTCATGCGTTAAGACGTAAGTTACAGGAACTTTTTGTAAAGCGGCTAAACGGATTGCTGGACGTAAGTAGTCAGTAAAGACAAAGAATGTTCCTCCATAAACATGGCTACCGCCGTGTAATTGAATCCCGTTCATTGCTGCCGCCATTGCAAATTCGCGAACACCAAACCAAATATTACGGCCTTCATATTGACCAGGTTCGAAATCTTTTTCTGCAGCAACCATTGTATTATTTGAAGCAGATAAATCGGCAGAACCGCCCCAGAAACTTGGAACAACTTTTGAAATAGCTTGAATCGTTTCTTTACTTGTTACACGACTTGCAGCACTTGTTCCTAGTTCATATTTAGGTAATTCTTGTTCCCAACCTTCAGGTAATTGGTTAGCAAAAGCTTCTTTAAATTGTTTGGCTAATTCTGGGTGCGCATGTTCATAGTTCTTAAACATCTCATTCCAAGCGTCTTCTGCTTTTTGGCCTTCGTCAATCATCGTTTCTTTAAAACGAGCAGCGACTTCCTCTGGCACAGTAAAGTCAGGATATTCCCAACCATAAACAGCTTTAGCCGCTGTAATGCCCTCTTCACCAATTGGCGCGCCGTGAACGGAAGAAGTTCCTTCTTTTGGTGCCCCGTAACCAATGACTGTTTTAACTTCAATCAATGTTGGTTTATCTGTTTCAGCTTTGGCCGCTTCAATCGCAGCCTCAATTTCATCTAAATCATTGCCATCTTTAACTAAAATATGTTGCCATCCGTATGCTTCATAACGAGCACCAACATTTTCAGTAAAGGCTTTAGAAGTTGGTCCATCTAATGAGATGTCATTTGAATCGTACAAGACAATTAATTTTCCTAATTTCATATGACCAGCCATTGAACTTGCTTCTTGAGAAACACCTTCCATTAAATCGCCGTCACCACAAATTGCGTACGTATAATGATCCATAACAGGGAAACTATCACGATTATAAGTTGCAGCTAAATGTGCTTCAGCCATTGCCATACCAACAGCCATAGCAATCCCTTGTCCTAAAGGTCCCGTTGTTGCTTCAACACCATCTGTGTGGTGCACTTCTGGATGCCCTGGTGTTTTACTATCCCATTGACGGAAATTTTTCAAATCGTCAATTGTTACGTTGTATCCTGATAGATGTAATAAGCTGTACAACATCGCAGAACCGTGGCCTGCTGAAAGTACAAAACGATCACGATCAACCCAGTTTCTAGAAGTTGTTGGATTCACCTTTAAATGTTTTGTCCAAAGTGCATACGCCATTGGGGCAGCACCCATTGGTAAACCAGGATGTCCTGAGTTCGCTTTTTGTACGGCTTCAATACTTAATGTCCGGATTGTATTAACGCCCAATTGATCTGTCTTGTCAAACAAAAAAATCATCTCCTAATTTAGGTTTTTTTTACCTTTATTCATAGTGTAGCTTATTTCGACAATGAAAGCAATTACTTTCTGTTGTGAAGTCCTTTTTCACGTTGAATTTGTTTTAGTTTTTCAGGAGTCACATCGGTCCCTTCTTGATCCACGACCTTCATTCCTTCAATATGGTGACGCATCCCTCCACGAAATGCCTCTAAATACTCTTTACGTAATTCTTGTTGTTCGACTTTTTCTTTTGCACTAAGTTCTTCCACTTTTGCTTTATTCGCTAATTCATTTATACGGGCAATTTTTTCTTTCGATAACATCAAAATCCCTCCTTACTCTCACTGTCTATATTATAAGAACTGCCTTAAAAAAACAACTATATTCTGATATTTATAAAACACGAACGCTTGTTTGATTTCGTTCGCATTTTATGGTACACTAATTTTATCAATTGAAAGAAGGTGCGGGTTTTGGCGAAACGTACAGAAACAAGACAATTAGAAGTACTTAAATATATATACGAACAAGTCGAATTAAAGGGCTATCCGCCAACCGTTCGCGAAATTGGGAAGGCTGTTGATTTATCCTCAACTTCTACCGTTCACGGACATTTAGCTCGTCTTGAAAAAAAGGGTCTAATCTTACGTGACCCAACAAAACCGCGAGCAATCGAATTAACACCAGAAGGCTTGGAAAAGATCGGGATTCAACCGACAACTATTCCGATGTTAGGTGTCGTAACTGCTGGTGAACCAATTTTAGCGGTGGAAGAAGCATCAGATTTCTTCCCGTTACCTCCTGATTTACGTACAGAAGAAAATGCTTTATTTATGTTGACGATTCGAGGAGAAAGTATGATTAACGCAGGTATTCTGGATGGCGACCAAGTGATTGTTCGGAAGCAATCGAACGCCAATAATGGCGACATCGTAATCGCAATGACCGATGAAGATGAAGCAACCTGTAAACGATTCTTCCGAGAAGTAGATCATATCCGCTTGCAACCTGAAAATGATGCCTTAGCGCCTATTCTTTTAGATAACGTCACAATTTTAGGTAAAGTTGTTGGTTTATATCGCAATCACATTTAATAAAAAAGGAAGTCACTCTGTTGAGCGGCTTCCTTTTTTTCTTGTTAACAAGTGAATAGCCTTGTGGGCTTCCTCGATAACCTCTTCTTCAGTTTCTACAGAAAGTAGATAATTTAAAGCTTCTAAACTTTGCTCAGGTTCTCTTTTTGCGAGCTGACCTAACGACCAAGCAGCTGTTCCGCGAATGACGGGGCGCTGATCATTTAAACAGAGAATAATTTGTGGGATGGCTTCACGGCCACCCAAATTTGCTAACGCAATTAAGGCATTCCGTTGCAACGGCTTTTTACCACGCCAAGAGCCTGCTAAATGTCCGAATTGCTGTTTAAACTCTTTATTGGAAATAGTTAATAACGGTGCTAATTTGGGATAAACTTCCTCAATCTTTGGTTCCATCTCTTCATGAAAATGAAAATCTTTTCCTTTATTGTAGGGGCAAACGAGCTGACAAATGTCGCAACCATAAATGACGTTACGCATTTTTTTCCGATACTCTTCAGGCATCATGCCTTTTGTTTGCGTTTGATAAGACAAACACTTTTGAGCATTCATTCGACCGTCCCCTAACAATGCTCCTGTAGGACATCCTATGATACAACGAGTACAATCACCACAACCATTTGGCACAGGTTCATCTGGTTCAAATTGAATATTGGTGGTCACCTCACCTAAATATACAAAGGAACCAAATTCTTCGGTAATCAGTAGACCATTTTTACCAATGAATCCTAAACCCGCCCGCTGAGCAACAGCGGTGTCAACATATTCGCCAGTATCCACTTGCGGTCGAAAGCGCCAGTGTTCTTTTTCTGCTTCAGTGGCAGCTTGCTCTTCAATAAAAGCAATTAATTTTTGTAACCGATCCTGTAAAATATGATGATAATCAATCCCCCAAGAAGCTCGCGCAAACTGTCCACGCTTTTCATCTCTAGGCATTTTTTCCTGAGCTTTGGTGGGATAAGCTAAAGCAATGGAGATAATACTTTTAGGATGCTCAAATGTTTTTTCTGGGTAGATTCGTTCTTCCACATTTTGATGTTCAAAGCCCGAATTATATCCTCGCTCTCGTTGTTCATGCAGAGAATCTTCTAATTCAATAAATGGTTCAGCATGAGTAAA
Organism: Enterococcus sp. DIV1444a; assembly: GCF_051712125.1. Classification (NCBI taxonomy): domain Bacteria; kingdom Bacillati; phylum Bacillota; class Bacilli; order Lactobacillales; family Enterococcaceae; genus Enterococcus; species Enterococcus sp. DIV1444a. Next base: position 1,461,841 of record NZ_JBIOOG010000001.1, on the reverse strand, counting down.
GCCGATTTTATCGATGCCTAAACGTTGACTCTCTTGAATAATTTTTTCTTTCAATGTCGGCATTGCTCATGCCTCCCTTCATTTTATTATTTATCGTTTCGATGATACGTTTCATAGTCATGTGCATAGAGATTTTTCTCGTCCACGACGCCGGGAACAGTGGCAACTTTTTCCCAAACAGACCAGTCAATTTCTGGAAAGAAGGTGTCGCCTTCAAACGTTTCATGAATCATCGTCCGATATAAGACATCGCATGCGGGAATCAGTTCTTTAAAAACGACAGAACCTCCACCAATAACGGTCACGCCTTCATAGTTGTCAGCATATGCAAGAATTTCCTCTACGGAATGCATAACCAAAACGCCTTCAGCTTGGTAATCTGGATTGCTGGTAAGAACAATCGTTGTTCGATTTGGTAACGGACGGCATCCCATGCCTTCGAAGGTAGCACGTCCTAAAACCAATGTATTATGAATTGTTTTTTCCTTGAAAAATTTCAAGTCGTTGGGTAAATACCAAGGCAATTTGCCTTCTTTCCCAATCACTCCTTGTTCATCTTGGGCCCAAATAGCTGCTAACATAGCTTCTCTCTCCTTTTTTATACGGCAATCGGCGCTTTAATCGTTGGATGTGGGTCATAGCCTTCTACTTTAATATCTTCCATATCAAAATCAAAAACAGAAGCCTTGTCTGGATTCAAAACGAGCGTTGGGAAAGAACGAACTTCTCGTGATAATTGTTCTTGCATTTGTTCCACATGATTTTGATATAAGTGGGCATCTCCTAGCGTGTGTACAAACTCCCCCACTTCTAAACCTGTTTCATGCGCAATCAGATGTGTCAATAAAGCATAGCTTGCAATGTTAAAAGGAACACCTAAAAAAACATCGGCACTGCGCTGATAAAGTTGACAGCTTAATTTTCCTTCATTTACATAAAATTGAAACATAGTGTGACAAGGCGGCAACGCCATTGAAGGCACATCTTCTGGATTCCAAGCGGAAACAATTAAACGGCGAGAATCAGGATTGGTTTTAATCATTTCAATCACATTAGCTAATTGATCAATAAAGCTACCATCTTTGGTTTCCCAGTGACGCCATTGCGCACCATAAATATTCCCTAATTCACCATATTTTTCTGCAAACTCTGCATCATTTAAAATGGCGTCACAGAATTTTTGATGTTCTTCTTTGTATTGTTCTGCAAATGCTGGATCTTGTAAGACACGATGCCCAAAATCCGTCATGTCTGGTCCTTGATAATCTGCGCTTTTTACGTAACGTTCGAACGCCCATTCATCCCAAATATGATTATTTCGCTCTAACAAATAACGAATATTCGTGTCGCCTTTTAAAAACCACAATAACTCACTTTTAATCAAGCCAAACGGTACTCGTTTGGTTGTTAGTAAGGGAAATCCTTTGGCCAAATCAAAACGCATTTGATAGCCAAATAAACTATACGTCCCAGTTCCTGTACGGTCTTCTTTAAAATGACCTTCTTCTAAAATCTTTTTTCCTAGCGCTAAGTATGCTTCTTCCATCTTATTCCCTCCGTCTCTTAATCCGCGTATTCACTCAAGTATTCCCAACGATTCATTTTTTCTTCTAACAATTGTTCCGTTGCAGTTACTGCTTCTTGCAATTCTTGTAAACGAACAAAATCATCACCCTGATGATTCATTTCTTCAGTTAATGTTTCTAATTTCGTTTCTAATTGTGTGATATCTTCTTCAATTGTTGCCCACTCTTTTTGTTCCATATAAGTCAGCTTCGTTTTTTCTTTCTTTTCTGTCGATGCTTCTTTTACTGGTTTATTGAGCGGTTTTTCTTTGACCTTTTCTTGTTCTTTTTGGTTCGCTAAATATTCACTCATCGTGCCATAAAACGGTAGGATCTGACCATTTCCTTGAAAAACTAACAATTTATCCATTGTTTTATCTAAGAAATAACGGTCATGAGAAACAGCAATTACCGCTCCTTTAAACGTTTGAATATAATCTTCTAAAATGGTCAACGTATCAATGTCCAAATCGTTGGTTGGCTCATCCAATAATAACACGTTAGGCTGACTAATTAATAATTTTAAGAGATATAACCGGCGTTTTTCGCCACCAGACAGTTTGCCAATCAGTGTCCCGTGCATAAAACGAGGAAATAAAAAGCGCTCTAACATTTCAGCGACCCCAACGCTGCTTCCATCACTGCGTTTCACTTCTTCTGCTGCTTCTTGCAAATAAGCAATCATTCGTTGATTAGGATCCATTTCTTCATTTTGCTGAGTATAATAGCCAATTCGGACGGTTTCACCGATAATATATAGGCCACTATCTAAAGGAATGCGTCCAGCTAAAATATTTAATAACGTGGATTTGCCTGCACCATTTTTACCAGTAATCCCAATTCGATCGTTTGCTTGAATGAGTAAATTAAAGTCTTTCAAAAGCTGTTTATGATCAATGGCATAATTTCCTTCCTTGATTTCCAGAACTTTTTTCCCTAAACGCTGCGTGGCAAAATCTGCTTCTAAGGTCCCATTGGTTTGTACCTGATGCAAGTTTTCTTTTAAATCCTGAAATCGATCAATTCTTGCTTGCTGTTTCGTTCCTCGTGCTTGAACGCCCGCTCGCATCCACGCAAGTTCTTGTTTGAAGAGGCGTTTTCTTTTTTCTTCTTGCTCTACAGCGACACGTTCACGTTCGGCTTTTTCCATCACATACGTTTCATAGTTTCCTTTGTATTCATACAGTTTTCCAAAAGAAAGTTCGAAAATCCGATTGGTTACTCGATCTAAAAAGTAACGGTCATGGGTCACCATTAAAACCGCGCCACGATAGTTATTTAAAAAGTTTTCCAGCCATTCAATCGTTTCATAATCCAGATGGTTCGTTGGTTCGTCTAATAGCAGTAAATCAGGCGCTTCAATTAAGACTTGCGCCAAACTTACTCGTTTTAACTGCCCACCAGAAAGCTCACTTATTTTCTTCTCCAATGTGGGAATGCCTAATTTTTGTAGAATAATTTTTGCATTGGTATCTGCTGTCCAAGCATCTTGTTTATTCATGGCTTCTTCTGCTTGCGTGTAACGTTTTTGAACCCCTTCGTCTAAGCCATTCTCACTTAAAGCAGCTAACGCTAATTCATAATTTTTAACCGCTTTTATGATCGGGCTGTCCCCCTGAAACACGGCTTCTGCAATCGTAATATTCTCGTCAAATGTTTGATTCTGGGAAAGATACCCGATTTGATAATCACTTGGCTGCTGAATCGCAGCAAGATCACCATCGCCACTATCTACACCAGCAATAATATTTAATAAACTGGTTTTCCCTGTGCCGTTAATCCCAATTAAACCAATGCGATCTTTTTCATGAATCAAAAAAGAAAGATGATCAAATAGTGTTTTTTCCCCATATGTTTTGGTTAAATCTGTTACTTTTAATTCTTTCACCGACACTACCAACTCCTTCTATTTTGGTCTTGCTTATTGTATCAAAAATTGGATCGTAAAAAAAGTGCATGAGATAAAAATCGTCTTGGTTTCATCTCATACACTATTACTTATTCTTTATTAAAATTTTTAACAAATCGTTTCAGCGGAACGTTATTCACTTCGCCACTAATCGAATAACTCTCTAATAAATTGACATTTTTTCGTAACTCGTTCGCTTCGATAATTGAAATGCGTTCAGATTGTTCGTAATGATCAATCATTCGTCGCTCTTCTTGGAAGCCTAATAATAGGTCTTTAACATAGTCTGTCTCCGTATGAACAATATACGAATCAATAAATTCGCCTTTTTCAAACTTATGGGCTAAATCCAAGCGTCCATCAATAAAGAAGTCAATTAAATCATCATCGTAAACACCACGTAAATTATCTAAACTTTTTAGAATAACTTGAGAATTTCTTAGAAAAACTTGGCGAATATTTTCTAATTCTTCGTTTCGTAATTCTTTTTCTTCTTCAGAAGCTTCATCACGATTGAAAAATAACTTAGGATGTAAAAGAATCGAAATGATTTGTCGAGCAAATAGTAACCAAAAGCCTACAATCGATAATAATTGTTTGGCAATCGACCGTTGCATCCGTGTAATTAATCGTTGATACATACGATAACTTCTGACACTAATTTCTCCTTGTTTCAAACTTTCTTCTAAGCCATCTCGTTCAATTGACACAATTAACGTCCGCAACTCTTGCACTTCTTGTTTTCGTTCCGCACTTAACTGCTCGGTATACAATTCTTTTAAACGATCTTGGTAATTTTCAATGACCGCATTCATTTCACCACGAGGATTCTCTTCATTTTGCTGTTTTAAAACGTCAATGACATCACGTAATAAATCAATTTCGACTGACTCTTCATTTGCCACTTCCGTCTCTGAATCTGTTAAAAATGGTAAAACTAGAATACCACCAATCAGAGTTACCAAAATAACACAAGCTGTAATAAATAGTAATAACGGTCGTTCTTTAAAATGCTCGCCGTTAATCGCCGTTGGCAAAATAAAGATGGTGGCTAAACTCACTGTCCCCTTAACACCGCCAAAAGTTAAAATCAACATTTCATTCATTGCAGTTTTAACTTTTTTGAAGCCATGTTGAAGCATGTAAACACTGAAAATGGCTAAGAAACGAATTAAAAAGACAACCCCACTAATAATTAAAACAACCATTAGTAAGAACCAGTTTGAATATTGTTGGTCAATCCAAATTGGCGAAAATACTTGCGAAAGTTCAATTCCTAAGAATAAGAAAACTAAGGCATTTAAAGTGAACTCAATCATACTCCAAATACTTTCGCCAACATTTGACAGCTCTGCTTCAAAAAGCGAAACTTTTTTCAAACTAGAAGCTTGCATAATTCCAGCAATCACAGCGGCAATAATTCCAGAAACGCCGACCAATTCTGAAATTAAATAAGCAATAAATGGTAAAAGCAATTCAATCAACAAGTAGCCAGTGACATCTTTTGCCACTGCAGTTTCAAGTAAATGAACAATTTGTTGTTTTAATAAAACTAAAACAATTCCGACCACCGCTCCACCAATACTGGAAATAATCAAGGTCCCTGCCGCTTCCACCGGCGAAAATGAACCCGTTAATAAAGCAGCTAACGCAAATTGAAAGGCTGTAACGCCTGACGCATCATTGATGAGCCCTTCACCAGACAAAATGTTCATTGAACGTTCAGGGATGTCAATTCGACCTGATAACGAACCTACCGCAACTGCATCCGTTGGCCCTAAAGCCGCCCCAAAAGCGAAGCAAGCGGCTAATGGTAAGGCAGGCAAAATCATATGCAGTGTCCAGCCGACTCCGACTAGGGTAATTAACACACCAAAAAAGGCCAAGAAAAGAATCATCCCGAAATTTTTCATCATTGCTTTCAGATTGATTAGCTCCCCTTCTCTAAATAAAAGCGGTGCGATAATCATTACTAAAAATACTTCAGGCTCAAATTCAATTTCTTGTCCCATTTTAGTTAAACCAATTAGAACACCTACAATAATTTGCACAATTGGCAGCGGAATGACGGGAACAATCCGGTTGAATATGTTTGAGAAGGTAATAGACAGTGCAAAAACAATGATTAGAAAGGTAAATTCCATCCTATCATTCCCTTCTATATTAAATTTTTATTGACTTACCGATCAAAACATTTAAGTAATTTTTTCTTTTTAAGAATAATTTTTTTTTCGACTTCTTCTAATTCAGAACTGCGTTCACAAAGCTCCAATTGGGCGCGTCGTGCTTCTAAACGAAGAAGATCTCCTTTAATTAATTCAATTTTTTTGTAGCGTAAGAAATTTTTCTTTTGCATACGTTCTGCAAAGTGTTGTCGTTTTTCTTCAGGGATTGCTTGATATTTCTTTTTCAAGTCAGCGACACACTTTTCAAATTCTTCACTCACCGAAACAACTTCCTTCCAAAATTTAATCTGACTAATTATAACAAATTTTACCAAAAGTACAAGCAAAATTGCTTTCTTTTTTTTAAAAGAAATTCTGGGGAAATTTTATGAGAAAAAAGCTGATTTCTAGGAGCTGAACATACTTAATCTTCATTAACAATAATATCAATTTCTGCCTCTTCATTCATCCGTGTCGAAAGAAAAAGGACCATTTCTTCTAGTGGCGCAGAAAAGCGCAAAACCACCCCTCTTCTGCCTTTTTTTAAATATCCTAAACGAATACCGTTTGGCTTTTGAACAAGGACAATCTTTTCGATATCTTTAAAAGCCGTGCCCCGATTGTCAAAAGGATGCGTAATAATACCATCCTCCGCAAAACCTCTTGCATCGTAAAGAAAACTGAAGACAATCAAAATATATAACACGCTTCGAATCATTTCAATTTTATCTCCTGCCGAAAATGCATTGGCCATAATTATTAAACTGAAAAAAGCAACTAAATATTTCGTTGTAGGATGTTTTGCAGCCGGAATTACAATACTTTTACGTACAAAGTAAAAGTAACCATACATAACGACGACAAATAAAAATAGCAATAACGTAAACCCATCGATAATCACAAACGACTCCTTTATTTCTTTTTCTTTTGAATATCTGTTAAAATATCATTTATTTCTTTAATTTCTTTTTTTGATTCATTAATCTTTCTGATAACCGTCTCACGTTTTTTTCCAGGCGGTAAGTCAATTGATTCTTGGTAGTAGTTTGCTAAAGCTTGAACTTTTTTCATTTTTTCGCTTTGCAACAAGGCTATATTTCTTTTCATTTAACCGCCTCCTCTTTCTTAGTATACATTACTTTGTAAGGAATTGCTTAATTTGCAAGATATTTTCTAATAAAAAGGAGTAATTTTACAATTTCTTATAAACAAAAAGTGTTTGCTAGAGTAACGCCAGCAAACGACAAAATAATAGAATAAAAAATGAGACAGAAGTAGTTTACTTTTGTCTCATTTTTTATTATTGAGCTGAAATCGCTAAACCAATCGCTTTTTCCCCTAGATGGGTTCCAATAACCGGTCCAAAATGACCGATTTCAATTTCTGCATTTGGATAGAGCTTTTGTAATTTTGCTTGTTCTTTTTCAGCGACGATACGGTTATTGGCATGAATCACATACAGTTTAACTGGTGCTTCAATCCCTGCATTTCGTTCACCAATAATTTTTTCTGCACGAGCAAAAGCTTTCTTTGTTGAACGGATTTTTTCAAATAATACAATCTTTCCATCTTCAAAAGTCAAGATAGGTTTAATTTTCAATAACCCAGCGATCAAGGCTGCGCCGTTCGTTAAACGACCGCCACGGACTAAGTTGTTCAAATCTTCTACAATTAGATATGCATACGTATTGTCACGAATTAAATCTAATTTGGCAAAAATTTCTTCTAAGCTAGCTTTTTCTTCTGTTAAATCTAAAGCTGCTTCTACCATGTGTCCCATTGGCATACTTGTAATTTTTGAGTCATATGGATATAAAGCAACACCTGGGATTTCATCAGTAAGTCCGTGCAGTGTATGAACAAAACCAGAGATTCCTGAAGAAAGATGAATGCTGATGATGGTGTCATACCCTTGTTCAGCGATTGATTTGTAAAGCTCTAACACTTCTCCTAAAGCAGGTTGTGAAGTCGTCGGAAATTCTTTACTATTATTTAGCAATGCATAATATTCATCTGCTTCAATGTCAATGCCTTCGTTGTATATTTTTCCATCTAAAATGACTGGGATGGGAATTACAAAAAGATTCGGATGATCTTTAATGCGCTCGGGTAAATAAGCTGTACTATCTGTCACAATAGCAATTTTCATTTTGTAACCTCGTTTCACTAATTTTCCACGTTGTTTCTAATATAGCATAAAAAAGGATATTTTAAAATGCTTTCCTTATTCGTTCAGGAATTTTTCGATGGCTTCTGCATTTTTCTGTTCATCCACTTCTAAAATACTTCCTGCATAAGAGGATTCACCAAAATTCCAGGAATCTGGTACCGGAACCGATAATGACTCAACCCCTGCTTTTCCTTTAATCAGCAACGCTGGTCCGTTCATCAGCATGAAACTAACAGGCACATCTGTCGACATATATCCAACTAATTTCCCAAGTGATTCTGGAGTTCTTAATAAAGTCATCGGGTTTTTCATTTGGCTCATCACAGCTGACATAACTTGTTGTTGGCGACGGACTCGTCCAAAGTCGCCTTCTTCATCCATTCTAAAACGAGCGTATTGGAGTAAGACGTGTCCATCCATGACTTGTTGACCTTTTTCAATATCAACGCCATCTAAATTCAGTGATTTTTCTGCATCGATTTTGACACCTTTAGGAAACATAGAGTCAACAATTTTTTCAAATGATTGGAAATCTACCTTAGCATAATATTTCGTATCTAAATTAAAGTTTTGTTTTAACGTTTCACGAACCAATTCAGCTCCGCCGTAAGCGTATGCGGCATTAATTTTATTCGGCCCGACACCAGGAATGTCCACGAATGTATCACGCATAAATGAAATTAATTTTGGTTTTTTTGATGGTCCATTTAGTTGGAGAACCATTATTGTGTCGGCTCGTCCAGCATCTTCCCCACGTGTATCGCTGCCAAGAATTAAAATATTCTTAGCCCCATTGCTACTTTTGACGCCATTAAATGTTTCTACTTTTTCTTGAGGCAACGAGTCATCATGTTCTGCTGCAGATTTTCCTTTTAAAAACATGACTGTACTATAGGCAAATAAAAGAATTAATAAGATCACTAGCCATTTGAAAAAGCGTTTTGTTTTTGATTTTTTACGTTTCTTTTTTGGTTTCTTGTCTTTTTTTCCACGAGGGGGTTGGTCAGAACCGTTGCCACCACCTGAATCTGTTTGATGTCGCCTCTCACTTCTGCGACTGTCCTCAGTATAGCTGTCTTCGTAAACTGGCTCTTGAAGGCTTTCAGCTAGTTCTTCCGGTTCTTCTTCTCTATGTTCACCCATTGATTTTCGGGGATTAAAGGTCTTTTTATGTTCTGCTGGTCTCGATTTTTCATGAATATGTTTATAACGATCTACACGACTCATCGTGTCACTCCTTTATCTCTGTGTTTTATCACCTTTCTTAGGATACCTCATTTCACAGGAAATTCCTATTACAAATATGTAATTTAATAAAAAATGAAACTCACTTTATCTAATAAGTAAGCTTCATTTTCATTTTTAACTCTTTAAAGCGTGGACAAAACATAGATTGGGTAATCCCCTAAAATTTTTATTTCTGCGCCAATGAGTTGCAATTCTGTTAAAGCTGCTTCAATTAGTTTTTCTGGTTGATCTTTCACTAAGTCCATTAAAAAGAAGTACTCTCCGAGCTTTGTTTTCAACGGCCGCGATTCTATTTTACTAAGATTAATCCCGCGCCAACTAAACACACTTAATGCTTTGTGTAAAGAGCCAGGAACATTACTTGGCATCGTCAGCGCTAGCGTTATTTTTTTTTCAGATAGCGGGAAAGAAATCGCTAAATTTTCAGAACCAAGAACCCAAAATCGGGTTTGATTTACCGATAAATCTTGTATATTTTTTTCAACAATGGTCAAATCATACATTTCCGCAGAAAGTTTTGGTGCAATAGCTGCAAAAGGTAATTCTGGATGTTCTGCAATGTATTTGGCGGCGTAAGCTGTTGAAGGCGTTGCTTCTAAAATCGCTTCTGGAAAGTTTTTCGCTAGAAACATCTGTGATTGAGCTAATGCTTGCGGGTGTGATAAAATTTTCTGACTTTGTTGCCAGATTGATTGATTCTCCTTTGCCACCATTAGTTGTTGTTGAATTGGTAAAACCAACTCTGCTTGGACAGGTAACTGCGCTTGATGATACAAATAATCAATCGATGCATTAACGGTTCCTTCAATCGTGTTTTCTATTGGGATAATGCTCCATGCCACTTCGTGCTGTTCAATTGCTTTCAAGCAAGCTGGAATCGATGCGTACGGCATCAACGTAGCTTCAGGAAAAGCAGCCAATGTTGCACTGTACGTAAAGGAACCGATCGGACCTAAATAACCAACTTTCATCGTTTCTCTACTCCTTTAATTGTTGCAAAATTTCATTGATAATTTCTTCTGGCGAGCGATTGGTCGTATCAATTGTCATTTTCGCACATTCTTCATAAAAATTCTTACGAGTCTCAAACAAAGTAATAATCTCTTTTGAAGAACGTTCTATAGCTAAGGGCCGTTGGTTCTCAGTATCTTCTTTGATTCTTTTTAACAGCTCTTCTGGTGTCGCATGTAAATAAATTACTTGCTGAAAAGATTTTAATAAGCTACGATTTTCTGGTCCGACAACAATCCCGCCCCCAGTTGAAAGGACGGCTACATTTTTTGACAGTTCCTTTAAAAGTTGGGTTTCCTGCTCTCGGAAAGCGGCTTCGCCATATTTTTCGAAATAGTCAGGAATTGAGCGTCCTATTTTTTCAATCAACGCTGTATCTAAATCAAGATGAGGCATCTTTAGTTTATTGGCCAAGCTTTGGCCAATGGTTGTTTTACCAGCACCCATAAAACCAATTAAAACAATGCTTTCCATGGTTTGTTACCCTCCTTCATTAACAACTTAAACGTTCTAAGTCGTCAAAAAATGTTGGATAAGAAACTGAAACTGCTTCAGCCTTATCTAATTCAACAGTGCCTTTTTTTACAAGTAATGCAGCAATTTGTAACATCATCCCGATACGGTGATCCCCATAACTGGTAACTCTTCCACCATGTAAAGAAGTCGGTCCGTGTATAATTAAGCCATCATCTGTAGGCGTGATGTCGGCGCCTAAAGTCGTTAATTCTTTCGCTACTGCATCAATCCGATTCGTTTCTTTGACTTTCAATTCTTCTGCATCTCGAATGATTGTCGTACCAGTAGCCTGAGTGGCTAACAAAGCAATAATCGGTAACTCATCAATTAAACGTGGAATAATAGCGCCACCAATCTCTGTAGCTGTTAAACGACTCGTTTTTACAAGTAAATCGCCAGAGTGATTAGCTTCGTCTTCATTTAAAATAGTGACGGAACCACCCATGTTTTTAATCACATCTAAAATACCTGTCCGCGTTTGATTTAAGCCAACATTTTTCAGGAGCACCTCGCTATCTGGGACTAATAAACCCGCAACTAAAAAGAAAGCCGCAGAAGAGATATCACCAGGGACTACCACATTTTGACCTGTTAATTGTTGTGGTCCAGTTAACATAATTTTTTTATCATCTACTTCAAGCGTCCCACCAAATTGTCGAATCATCTCTTCTGTATGATCACGTGTCTTTTCTTTTTCAACCACTACAGAAGTGCCCTCGGCTTGCAAAGCGGCGAATAAAATAGCCGATTTCACTTGAGCACTCGCAACAGGCATTGTGTAGTGAATCGGTTGCAAGTTTTGAGTCCCGCGAATAGAAATTGGTGGAAACTCCGTTTGCTGAACCCCTTGACATTCCGCTCCCATTTGGTTTAAAGGAAGCATCACACGATTCATCGGTCGTTTAGCAATAGACGCATCACCAGCTAGGCGCGTTTCAAAGGGACAACCAGCTAAAATGCCCAGCATTAGACGAATTGTTGTACCTGAATTTCCAACATCAATTGTATTCTTCGCCTGTTTTAAGCCTGTGAATCCTTGCCCCTCAACGGTGATTGTCGTCCCGTCATCTTCAATGTTCACACCTAAAGAACGAAACGCCGCTAAGGTACTTAAACAATCTTCGCCTCTTAGAAAATTTGTAATCGTCGTTTTTCCAGAAGAAATCGCCCCAAACATAATACTTCTATGGGAAATCGATTTATCGCTAGGAACCATCAGAGTCCCTTGTAAATGTTTCACATTTGTACGTAGTTGCACCCTCATCACCTCTTATTTTTCGTAACACGTATAGTTCGTTTTTTTAGATAAAATTTGTTTTGCAGCTTGGCAGTCTGATTGATTTTTAAAAGACAATTGAAGAATCCCATAGATATCTTCTCTCGTTTCTAAAATTTTAATATTTGTAAGAGAAAGGTCCGCTTCGCCTAAAATTTGCGTAATTTCAGCAATGATTCCTGGTTGATCTGGTACATCAACAAACAAATCATAGAAAGCCGGGATTGCGCCTTCTTTATGAATAGGCAACTGAGCACGTGTTTCTTTGGCCTTATCAAAAAAATTACGAATAGCTGAGGCGTTTTTTTCTGTTAACCACTGGCAAACAGTAGCCATCTCTTTTTGCCAATTTTCTAGTAAGTCCAATAATATTAAGCGATTGCTTAATAAAATATCCGTCCACATCGTTGCATCAGAGGAAGCAATTCGAGTAATATCTCTGAATCCTCCAGCCGCTAGCTGCTGTGCTCTGGGATAAGTTGTATTCAGCTGCTGACTTTCGTTCACCAAAGCTGCAGCAACAATATGCGGCAAGTGACTTAGGGCACCAGTAATTTCATCATGTTCCTGTGCAGGCATCGTAATAAACTTCGCATGTGTTCCTTTTAGTAACGTTTGTAGCTCCTGAATCTGTTTGTTTTTTTCGCCATGGTCATCGGTAAAAATATAGTAGGCATTTTCAAACAAACGTTCATCAGCGGCTGTTACGCCGGATTTATGTGAACCAGCCATTGGATGGCCACCAATAAAATTTTTCATGTTAAGCTTTGTTGCTAATTGATTAATTTCCACCTTGGTACTACCCACATCTGTGATCAGAGCAGTTTCTAGTGATAATTGGTTTAATTCTTCTAGTTGTACTAAAGTTGCTTTAACTGGGGAACAAAGAAAAATAATCTCTGCTCGTCTTGCCCCACTTGTTAAAGATTCAGCTATCTCATCAATTAGACCCGTTTTCTTAGCAAATTCAGTTGACTCCGCTTGATTATCGAAACCGATAATCTCACTGTTTGGATGCCCTTTTTTGATACACAACGCCAGTGAACTCCCGATTAGCCCTAATCCTACGATTAAAATACGTTTCTTCATTTTTTCCCTCCATATACTTGCGACTTTTTTCCATTAAAAGTTTTGAGTATATAGACGATAACGTTTCACTGCTTCTTTCATTTGTTCAAATGAGTCACTATCAAATTTTTCGAGCATAGCCTTCGCTACTTCCGTGGCAACAACGGCTTCACAAACAACGCTAGCGGCCGGTACCGCCGTGCTATCAGAGCGCTCAACGCTGGCTTTATAGGGCTCTTTTGTATCAATATTTACGCTTTGCAATGGTTTATAAAGGGTTGGAATAGGTTTCATGACACCACGAACGATGATTGGCATTCCATTGGTCATTCCTCCTTCAAAACCGCCCAAATTGTTGGAAGTTCTGGTATAGCCTGTATTTTCGTCCCAAACAATCTCGTCCATTACTTGACTACCAGGGCGTTGCGCCATTTCAAATCCAATGCCAAACTCAGCACCTTTAAAAGCATTGATGCTTACAACAGCTTGCGCAATTTTGGCATCTAGTTTACGATCCCATTGGACATAGCTCCCTAAGCCAGCTGGAACGCCACCTACAAGTACTTCGACTACCCCACCAATTGTATCGCCATTTTTCTTGGTTTGATCAATTAGTTCTTTCATTTTTTCTTCTACGGAAGGATCTAATACGCGAACGGCAGATTGTTCAGACCGTTCTTGAATTTCACGAATCGTTAAATTTTCAGGAATCGTAGCTTCAATCCCTCCTAATACCGCGACATGCCCAGCGACTTGGATATCCAATTCAGCTAAGAGTTTTTTAGCAACCGCACCAACCGCCACACGCATCGTTGTTTCTCGTGCCGAAGACCGTTCTAAAACATTCCGTAAATCATCATGTTGATATTTCATGCCACCCACTAAATCAGCATGTCCTGGACGTGGTTTGCTGACGCGGCGGATTTTCTTTTGTTTTTCAGGAACTGGCTCTACTGACATCACGGAGGTCCAATTTTTCCAGTCTTTGTTTTCGACAATCAACGTTACGGGTGAGCCAAGTGTTTTACCATGCCGAATGCCCGAAGTAATACGTACTTGGTCTTTTTCAATTTTCATCCGTCCTCCACGACCGTAACCGCCTTGACGTCTTGCTAATTCTCGGTTAATCTCTTCGCTACTTAAAGGCAAGCCGGCTGGTAAGCCTTCAATAATAGCAGTTAATTCAGGTCCATGTGATTCGCCTGCTGTAATAAAGCGCATCTTAAATTCCTCCTTCTCTGTTTAAAAATGCTCGAATTTCTTCCGTTGGTAAAGAGACAATTTTCGCTTGACCAATTTTTTCTAAGACAATGATTTTAATTTGTCCCCCACGTGTTTTTTTATCATGTGTAATTGCTTGATAGAGACATTCTTCTGGCCAACGATCTGTGGTTACTGGTAAATGAAACTTTTCTAGCATGGTGACCAACTCTTGGGTAGTCCCAAGTGGGGAAAGCCCTTGTTGTTCTGCGACTTGAGTTATTTGAATCATTCCTAAAGAAACGCCTTCACCGTGAGCAATCACCCCGTAACCAGCTGTATTTTCTAATGCGTGGCCAATCGTATGCCCAAAATTCAGAATCAAACGTAAGCCCAAATCTAATTCATCTTCTTCGACGACATCACGTTTAATCTTGCAACAGGCCGTGATGATTTCTTCTGCATGTGCCACTAAATCTTGTTCATTTTCCAAAGAGGATAAACGGTGCCACAATTCAACATCAGCGATAGCTGCTGATTTTACAATCTCTGCAATTCCTTCACGCACACGTCTTGGTTCTAATGTTTTAAGTGTATTAGGATCAATTAAAACCCCATCTGGTTGGGCAAAAGTACCGACAAGATTTTTGGCTTTTTTAGTATTAACCGCTGTTTTACCTCCAATGCTACTATCTACTTGTGCCAGTAATGTTGTTGGTACTTGCAAAAAGTGAATGCCGCGCATATAGGTTGAAGCGACAAACCCAGCTAGATCTCCCACAACGCCTCCACCTAAAGCAATTAGACCATCACTTCGAGTCAATTGCTGTTCCGCTAAAAAATCATAAAGCAGCTGGGCTGTTTCGAGGCTCTTACTTTGTTCACCTGCCGCTACAGCAATCAATGATGTTTCAAAACCAGCAGCTTGCAATTCTTTCTCAACAGCTGCGCCATATAATTTATTCACCGTTTCATCGGTAATAATCGCTACCCGTTGGGGCTGCCACAGGCTACGTACCCAGGTGCCAATTTTATCTAAGGCACCTGTTTCGATGGTTAAATCATATGAATGTGTAGGTAACGTTACGGTTAATTTCATGTCCTCTACTCCTCTGTCTTTACTAATCTTCTAAAGCATTAATTTCTTTCATTGCTTTTTCGATGATATGAACTTCTTTCATCATACGTAGGTAAGTTTTTTCATTCAAGGATTGTGGTCCATCTGACCACGCATTCGCTGGATCTGGGTGAATTTCTACAATCAAACCGTCTGCACCTGAAGCAACACCTGCTCGGGCCATTGGCGGTACTAAATCCCAGATACCAACACCATGACTCGGATCAACAATAATTGGAAAATGACTTAATTTTTTAATTAAAGGCACCGCACTTAAATCAAGTGTATTACGCGTAGCAGTTTCGTACGTACGAATCCCACGTTCAATGAAGATCACATTGAAATTCCCTTGCGCAGCAATGTATTCAGCTGCATTTAGCCATTCATCAATCGTACCAGCAATCCCGCGTTTTAAGCCGATAGGTTTTCCAGTTTTACCAACCGCTTGTAATAACTTGAAATTTTGCATGTTGCGCGCACCGATTTGTAAAATGTCACTGTATTTTGCGACAAGTTCTAAATTCGCTTCATCCATCACTTCTGTAATGACTTGCATATCTAATTCATCAGCCGCTTGGCGAATGTATTTCAGTCCTTCTTCTTCTAGTCCTTGGAAAGCGTATGGCGACGTTCTAGGTTTGAATGCACCACCTCGTAAAATTGTTGCACCGCCAGCTTTAGCAATTCGCGCACATTCACGAATCTGATCTAAGCTTTCGATTGAACAAGGGCCCGCCATCATGGTCATACTGCCGTCACCGATTTTAACACCGTTCACATCAACCACTGTATTCTCTGGATGAAATAAACGACTCGTTAGTTTGTAAGACAACGAAATGCGAACACTTTTTTCCACGCCTTCTAATGCTGTTAACTCTGCTTCAACTAATTTTTCTGTATCACCAATCAAGCCTATCACTGTTTTTCCATTATCTTGACTTGTTTGAGTAGTTAAGCCTGCACCTGTTACTAAATCAATGACTTGTTTCATTTGCTTTTCGGTTGCATTTTCTTTCATAATTACGATCATTATATTCTCTCCTCATGCCTTTAAACGGCGCTCTTTTTATCTATTTTCAATTTTACGTTTTACGACTGATACAGGCATTTTTTGTCCTGTCCATTGTTCAAAAGCAGCAGCTCCTTGATAAAGTAGCATGTCCAAGCCGTTGCTTGTTTCTGCGCCACGTAAACGGGCTTCTTTTAATAATTGTGTTTCTCTGGGATTATAAATAGCATCATACACAAATAACTTTGGTTGAATCATTGCATAATTTTCTATAGGACTACTATGCGCATGTGGATGCATACCCACACTCGTTGCATTAACTAACAAGACGCTTTCAGCAACATCTTTTGCTAGTTTTTCAGTATCCGCTAAATCGTTTAAATGAATTACACAGTTGGTTCGTTCAGTGAAATTTGCCAGTTTTTTTTGACTGTTGTTAAACCCCGCGCTTTTCCTGTTGTAAACGGCGATTTCTTTCACGCCATCTAAAGCAGCTTGGGCAATGATTGATAAGGCTGCACCACCTGTTCCTAAGATGGTCATTTTATTCTGAAAAACGTCAACCTTTTTCTCTTTCAAACTCCACATAAAACCAGTACCATCCGTGCTGTCTCCGTAAAGTTTTCCATCTTTGTTGACAATCGTATTAATCGCGCCAACCAGTTGGGCGGTAGGACTTAGTTCATCCATATAACTTACAGCCGCCACTTTATTGGGCATTGATAAGTTGGCCCCTAACATGTGAAACGTTCGAATCGCTTCAATTGCTTGTGGCAGTGTCTCTTGTCCAACGTCAAACGCCAGATACCGAGCATCAACTCCTAAATTTTGAAATGCTGTATTATGAATCAACGGTGAAATACTGTGTCGGCTGGGTTTCGCGAATAGCCCAGCTAAACGAGTAGATCCAGTTATTTCTTTCATCCTGTGTGCTCCTTTACGAAATTTTTTTAGTAAGTTTCTGAAATCCTAATTTTTGGCCAAACAAAAAGGATATTCACAGTAAATTTTAAGAAAAATCTACAGCGAATACCCTACAAAAAAGCAATATAAAAGCCACTATAGATTTTCTTAAATCTACATGGCTGAAAGTCATCTTAAATTTCCCTAGCCATTATAGATACAAACGTTTGCTGTCTGTACCCATAATGTTATGAATACAAACCTATCTAAAATAGCTAAAGTAAAAGTTATTCAGTTGTGTATGGTTTTTCTTCGTTGTTGTCATAAGAATCACTCCAAAACTGATTTAATTAAGAATTGTTAACAGTATACCGCTAGAAAAAACATGTGTCAACACTTATTCGCTTATTTTTTTGACTATTTCATTAAAACCAATGTTATTTTATTTGTCAAAAGGCTCAAAAAAGCCACAGGAACCAGTCATTTCACTGATTCCTGTGGGGCAAAAATTATTTTAATTCTTCAGCGTATACATCATCAACTGTTTGTGTTGGATCGATAACAATGTATAAGTTTTTAGTTTTTTCGCTGACTTTTGTAGATTGATAGATGTTATCCAAGCCCTCATCTGTTTTATCTTTGTAAGGGAAGTAAACTAAATCTGGTGTGCCATTTTTGTAAAGAATTTCCATACGTTCGATATCTTCATATTTTAAAGCACGAGAGAACATCCCTAATTCTAAGCCACCTAAGTTAATATCGTGGGTTTGAACATGATCTCCTTCTTGGAAAATTTCAATTTTGAACCCTTCACATGGATGAATTTCAACAAATTCACTACCATGGATACGGCCAAAACTTGTTGTAATATGTTTGATCCATAAATCACCAATAAAACGACGATCAATCGTCCAAGTTTCACCATTTCTGAAATAAAATTTAAGTCCTGTCATTTCTCTAGCCATCGCACAAATCTCCTTACTTAAAAATAATTTCTTACATTATTAGTTTACCATACTTTTGATAAACGGTCACAAACTTTCGCTGTAGGTTCTTAATCTTTTGTTATTCTTTTTAAAAAAGAATCAATCTCAACTACTGCACGTTGGTGAGAACCTTTTGCAATTTGTCGTTCTCCTTCATAAGCAACAAATTCGTAGCGTATTTTGTGTGCAGTCTGTTCAATACTGGTCATCGTAACAACGAGTGTCGCTCCTACCGCGGATGGATATAAATGACGCAATTCTAACACCGTTCCGACAGTTGTTTCCCCAACTGATAATTGGTCCTTTACAGCTTCTTTGGCGGTTTGTTCAATCATAGCAGCTAAAGCAGGGGTTCCCAAAACTTCTAAGTCACCAGAACCGAGCATTTTAGCTGTTTGTGATTCTTTCACCAAAAATTCTTTCATAAACATTTCTGTTGGCATTATGCTTTCTCTCCTTTTGAACGTTGTTTTTTGGCAAACGAAAGTAGAACTTCTTGTTTATTCTCTAAGCTACCTTCAACAACGTGTTGCTCGATTTCAGCAATCAGTTCCCCTAACCATTTGCCTGGTGTTTCTTCTAAGACGGCTAAAAGGTCTTTTCCTGTAATGGCCAATTCATGTCTTTGATGGATGGGTAATGCCTTAACTAACTCTTTTGTTACTTGTACTTGACTCTCTTGTTGGTAATAATATAAAAGCCTTTCAACAAGTACTGCTGCTTCTTCACCTAATTCATAAAGCATCATTGGCTGCCAGTCGTTACTCAAGCGAAAACGCAGACCGTGCACTAATTGTGAAACGTTTTGAATTAATTGATTTGAAAGTTTCCAAGCTTTTAAGAAGGAGCGAATTTCTGCTTCTGGTAAATTCAAGGATTGGATAAGTAACGTCCATGCTTCTGCTTCTGTTTCAATTTGACGAGCAGGCAAGTCCATTAAACGAAAAAGTCCAGCCCCTTGTTCTCGTAATTTGGGACAATATTGATAGCATTCTGTTTCAATAAACGGAGCTAAGCCACCTTGTCGATTAACCCCTAAAAGCATTTTTACAAATTCAATCGTAATGCGTTCTACTGAAATTTTTTCCAATAAAGGATGAAATTCAGCGATAGCGGCTAAGGTTTTCTCTTCAATTTTAAAATCTAATTGACTCGCAAAGCGTAAGCCCCGCATCATCCGCAGAGCATCTTCATGAAACCGCTCATGGGGATTACCGACTGCACGAATGGTTTGATTAGTTAAATCTTCGATACCATCAAACAAATCAATGATTTCACCTGTGCTGTCCAGCGCCAAGGCATTAATCGTAAAATCTCGCCGTTTTAAATCTTCTTTTAAGGAGCGAACAAAGGTGACTTCATCTGGTCGGCGAAAGTCTTGATACGTTGACTCGGTACGAAAAGTTGTTACTTCATACTGTTGGTCTTCCATTAATACAAGGACTGTACCATGTTCGATGCCCACATCAACGGTTCGTTTAAAAATTTGCTTGATTTCTTCTGGATAGGCACTTGTCGCAATATCGACATCATGGATTGGTTTATTTAATAAAGCATCACGGACACTGCCCCCGACAAAATACGCTTCAAAGCCCTGTGCATTGATTTCACGAATAACGGGAGCGGCTTCTTTAAATTCGTTTGGAATGGTTGTCAATTTCATAGTATCTGTTCCAATCCGTAAAGTAGTTCAGTTCTCTGTACCACTTGCCGACAAGCTAACGCCACTCCTGTCATGAATGAACGCCGATCATAAGAATCATGCCGAATAGTGAGCCCTTCACCTACACTGCCAAATTGGACTTGTTGGTGTGCAACTAAACCAGGTAAGCGAACACTATGGATTCGCAGACCCTCGAAATCAGCCCCGCGTGCCCCTGGTATTGATTCTACCTCTTGCGGATTCCCTTGTTTTTTTGCCGGCCGAACTTCTTGAATCATTTCTGCAGTTTTTATAGCCGTTCCACTTGGTGCATCCAATTTATTATCATGATGTAATTCAATGATTTCCACATCTGGAAAATACTGTGCCGCTTTTTGGGCAAATTGCATCATTAAAACTGCCCCAATTGCAAAGTTTGGCACAATTAAGCCGCCGGTAGCTTTTTCTCGAGATAGGTTTGTCAATTCGTTGATTTGTTCCTCCGTAAAGCCTGTAGTCCCAACAACAGGCGCCATACCATGCGCCAACGCAAAACGCGTATTTGGATAGGCGGCTTCAGGAACCGTAAAATCAATCCAAACATCTGGTTTGACAGCTAGGACTTCTTCTAAGCGCTGAAAAACAGGAACTGCTGTTTCATCATTGAAAGAAACGGTTTCTTGTGCTTCATGAGGATCATACACACCTACTAATTCGAAATCTGCGGTTTCTAAGACCATTTGTGTAGCAGTACTACCCATCCGTCCCTTAAACCCAGCGACAATTATTTTAATCATGTGTTTTCCCATCCTTTCTTTCAAAGCGATAGCGATCCCGCTTGTTAAATTTGGCCATATTTTCTTCAAAAACTTCGGTTAAATCAATCTCTAAAGAATTTGCCATGCTAATCAATACAAAAAAGACATCTCCAAGTTCCTCTGATACTGTCTTTGGTTTTTCGTCTGCTTTTTTCTGTTTTTCACCATAATAATGATTGACTTCACGGGCTAATTCTCCGACCTCTTCCGTCAAACGAGCCATTTGTCCTAATGGTGAAAAATAACCTGTTTTAAATTGTTGAATATAATCATCAACTTCTGTTTGCATCGATTGCAAACTACGTTGTTCTGATTCTGACATTTTACCCCAACCTTTCTTACTCTACCTCCTACATCTTATCAAAAACTTGGCTATCTGGAAAGGTTCTACTTGTTGTTTTATATAGAGAATGATACAGTTTATACTGTAAAAGGACGTGATTAAATGGAAGAACAAAGATTTTATTTTAAAGATGTGTTATTTATTGTATTAGGAAGCTGTATCTATGCCTTTGGTTTGGTTACTTTCAATATTGCCAATGACCTGGCCGAAGGTGGTGTCACGGGGATTACTTTAATTTTAAGAGCCTTATTTCATTTTAACCCAGCATATACGACATTATTAATCAATATCCCGCTCTTATTAATTGGTGGTAAAATTTTAGGCAAACGTTCCCTCTATTATACGCTAATTGGTACCGTGTCGTTATCGGTATTTTTGTGGTTTTGGCAAAAATTTCCTGTTGAAATTAATTTAGATCATGATTTATTAATTGCTGCTCTCCTAGCTGGTTTGGCCGCGGGATTCGGGAGTGGTCTTGTTTACCGCGTAGGCGGAACCACTGGCGGGACCGACGTCATTGCCCGCATTTTCGAAAAATACTTTGGGATTAGCATGGGCCGCTCGTTGTTGCTTTTTGATGTTGCAGTCTTACTCCTCTCGTTGACCTATATTGATGTCAAACGAATGATGTATACTTTAATTGTGTCCTTTGTTTTCAGTCGTGTTGTTGATTCTGTACTCGATGGAGCCTATGCTGCGAAAGGAATTTTAATTGTTTCCAATCATTCCGAAGAAATCGGTCAAAGTTTAATGGCCTCTTTAGAACGTGGAGTAACATATTTAAATGGTGAAGGTGCTTATTCACAAGTAGAAAAACGGGTTCTCTACACGGTAGTTAGTCCTCGAGAAATAATGGAAGTGAAACGGATTGCTAATGAAATAGATGAAAAAGCCTTTGTGTCCATCATTAACGTACACGAAGCAATTGGTGAAGGCTTTACTTATGCAAAACCCAGCAAACAACGGCTCTTTAAATTAAAACAATAAATAAAACCCAGCATTTATTGAAAATGCTGGGTTTTATTTATTGTTGTTTTAAACGATTTAATTCATCGGATAATTCTAAAAACGCTTCTTTGTTGCCTGTTTCTAAAGCATCATCAATTTGAGCTTTAATTAATGCCATTCGTTGCGTTTGTTCTTCTTGCTTAAAGTATTGATTAATCGCTCTGGCAACTTCCTGATCCACTTGTTCATTCCAAGGCGCAAACGGATTATCTTCTAAAACAGATAAATACTGTCTCGTTTGCCAAGCCTCTGGAAATACACATTCTAAATAAAGAGCTTTTCGCCAATTCATCCGAATCTCGTGAAAAATTTGTTCTGGATCTGTAAATTCTTGTGCTTGGATAAAAAGTAATAACGGCTCCTTACCTAAACCATCTGCTACCACACGAATCCCCCGATCGGTTTTCTCTACGTTCTCAACAAAATGAACATTATTTAAAATCGCATCGTGCGTTAATAAGTAATTTAAAATCCACAATACTTCTCTTCTTCCAAAAGGCACTGTATTCACTAACCAAGTTAAAAATTTTTTCTTTTCTGCTAAACTAACAAACATCGTCGATTCCTATCTTTCTTCCATATCTGCTAGCACAGATTGCATATCTACATCACCAGGTTCATGTTCCAAATAGTGGTACAACAAGTGTTTCGCTTTTTCAAGTTCGCCTTCTTCTCGTAAGAACAATGCATACTCTTTTAGAAATTCTGGTTCGTGAGACAATTCTTGCGCTGCTTGTTCATAATGAACTTTAGCGATGGCAAAGTCTTCTAATTCGTTGTATGCTTTTGCTAAGTTCCATTCAGCATAAGGATGATCCGTTTCCTCTAAATCATTTAAGATAGTAATTACTTCCTCAAAACGCTCTTCCGTGATGTAGAGATTACTTAAGGTCAAACGACTTTCATCTGTTTTCTCACCTAATTCCAAAGCTTTTAACAACCAGTTTTCAGCACCAGCAATATCGTGTAAGCGATAGGCATTTTCAGAGGCAAATTGGTATAACTCTACTTGGAAAGGATTTTCCGCAATTCCTTCTTCGATAACCGCTTTTGCTTCCTCCAATTGCTCTTCTTTTTGGAGCGCTTCCGCTAAATATAGATAAAGTGATTGATAATGTGGGTTTAGTGTTTTTAATTGCTGGAACAAAGCAATGGCTTTTTGATTCTCATGTAACTGTAAATAAGTGAAAGCTAACTGGAATAAACGATCGTCTGTTTGTTCTTCTTTGACTGCGGCTTCCAAATAAGGAACTGCTTCTTCAAAATCACCTAACATGCTGTAACTACTTCCTAAGCGTTCATTCAAGGAAATAGCAGAGATTTGCGCTGTCCCACTTTCTACAATGCTTTGATAACGAGTGATAGCCTCGACAAATTGACCATTTGTAAAATATAGTTCTCCCAAAGCAAATTGAATTAACGGCTCTTCTGGCATAAGATTGGCTGCTTCTTTTAATTTCGCTTCACTGACTTCTGGAATCCCTAAAACTTGGTACAAATCCGCAGTGACTAAGAGACTTTGGACATAACTGTCACTAGTTTCTGGAATTTTTTCTAAATAGATGAATGCGTCATCTATTTCATTATTTTCAATGGCGATTTCTGCTAATGGAATGTTTAAGCCATCTGCATCGGGAAATTGTTCCAACAACTGTTGGAAAATTTGTTTGGCTTCTTCTAGAAAACCTAAAGATAATAACGTTTCCCCTAAATCAGCTAAGGTATTTTCATCATCTTTCTTTAATGCTTCTTCAAACATCAACTGTGCTTCTGCTAAATTTTCAGCTTGTAATGCTTGAACCATTTTTTCACTATATGACATAATTTCCCCTCAAATCTCTTTTAAAATTTCTTGGTATCTTTCAATCGTTGTTAACAGTTGATCGGGCGTTGGCTTTAAAGCTGCTCCTAGTTGACCGATTTTTTCCAACACCATAGGAGGACCTAGTGTTTCTGTGTGAAGCAAAACTTGTTCTGCGTAATCAGCACTTAAAATTTCTTTTGGAAACGCCACTGGAAAACCTAAGCGAATAAACCAAACGATAAAATTTTTAAATTGAAAGTCAAAGTGATTGACTTGCTGGCTCCATAAAACTTGTAACAATAATCCCAATAATCGTTTCATGGGCCCTGATAACAAATGGCCGTTTTCGGTTGTAGCAAAGGCCGCTTCAAAAACTCGGCCAAATTGATCCACTTTTTCCCCTGCTTGTTCATAAAAAGATAACAACTCGTCTAAAATACCATTAAATGACGTTTGATTCAACCGTTTTTTATCTGGATACGTTTGGTACAGCATTTGTAAATAAGTATAATCACAGACAAGGCCCACGCGAATAAAAACGAGCAAATCAATTAAAGGGGCGGCACCTTTTTTATTGGTCAAGGTACTATCAAACAAGATTTCTTCCGAATGATTTTCTATATGCATGGTTGCATGCTGTGCTTGCTGAATTGTGACACTTGGTAAAAGTCCTTGGCGTAACGCTTGAACAGATACAGGCATCAGCCAACATTTGGAAGAACACTTACTTACTTGGTGCAAAAATGCGGTTAATTGTAGTACCCCTTCATTGCCCAAACCAATCAATAAAACCTCCTGATTTTCTGGTCAATCAGCTAAGAAACGTAACACACTTTCTAATTCTGATAAGTCATTGCAATGAACATCATTGCGACAAATGTACCAGTTTAATCCCGACTGTTCCCCAAAGGCATAATTAATCTTCTCCGAAAAAAGATCATAGTAACGCTGATTCGCCAAAACAACAATTGATTCCGGCGTTACTGGTCGTTTTTTTAGGACGGAAGCAAATGTTTCTCCATAAATAATAGCGACCTTGTTTTGCCCTCTAGAATAGTTGTATTTCATTGATTCACCACCTTAAGACTGTTTCCTCTTCCTTTACCCCAAGTCTAGCATAACCACTAAAAAACAGCTACTAGCAACAACTTATTTTTGTCTTTCATTCATAAATCTTTCTCTTTTTATCAAAAAAGCAAGATCTCCTTATTTTGACTAAGAAGAACCTCTTAAAATAACATTTTGTATGTATGATTCAAAAAAAGAACCCTTGGAAACCAAGGGTTCTAATTGTCTGTCTTATTTCACTGCATCTTTCAATGCTTTACCTGGTTTGAATGCAGGTACTTTGCTTGCAGCGATTTGAATTTCTTGTCCAGTTTGTGGGTTACGTCCTTTACGAGCTGCGCGTTCGCGAACTTCAAAGTTACCAAAACCGATTAATTGAACTTTTTCACCTTTAGCAAGAGTTTCTTGAATTGTTGAAAAGACAGCGTCTACTGCTGCAGTAGCATCTTTTTTAGTTAAACCAGTTGAAGATGCAACGTTTTCGATTAATTCTGCTTTATTTGCCATGGATCATTTCACCTCCTCTATAAGAGATACGATGTTTTTACACACCTAAAGTTCCGTCTATTTTTGAGTGGTCCAAAAACAGACAGCAAATATTGATCTGGTTCAATATTCTGTTAACAAGATAGCATAAGAAAGTTGTAATAGCAAGGTTTTTAGTGTATTTTAACCAGTTTTTTCAAAAAATAATCATTTTTTCTCAAAGTTGATAAATTTATTTGAATATCTAAAAAAAGTATGGTAGAATGCACTATTTTCGGCGTCGCGGAATGATTTTAATCGGCGTGCCCTCAAACGTAAATGCTTTTCTGATTTGATTTTCTAAAAACCGGGCATAAGAAAAGTGCATTAGTTCTTCTTCGTTGACAAAAATAACAAATGTAGGTGGTTTGACTGCCACTTGTGTTGCATAAAAAATCTTCAAACGTTTTCCTTTATCGGTTGGTGTCGGATTAATTGCTACAGCATCCATTATAACGTCATTTAACAACGCTGAAGGAATCCGTAAGTTTTGATTCATACTTACTGTTTCAATTAGTTCAGGCAGTTTGTTTAAACGTTGTTTGGTTAATGCAGACACAAAAATAATGGGTGCATAATCTAAATATTGGAATTCATCACGAATTTCCGCTTCAAAATCACGCATTGTATTTGTATCTTTTTTGACTGTATCCCATTTGTTGACCACGATAATAATACCGCGACCTGCTTCATGGGCATAGCCCGCCACACGCTTGTCTTGCTCCCGAATACCTTCTTCTGCATTCAAGACCATTAAAACAATGTCTGAGCGTTCAATCGCCCGCATTGCGCGCATGACGCTATATTTTTCAGTTGATTCGTATACTTTCCCACGTTTACGCATACCAGCTGTATCAATCATTAAGAACTTTTGACCTTCTTCAGATTCAAAATACGTATCGATTGCATCTCGCGTTGTTCCTTCAATATCTGAAACAATCACACGATCTTCACCAAGAATAGCATTAATCAATGATGATTTACCGACATTTGGACGCCCGATCAAACTAAATTTAATTGTATCTTCGTCCTCTTCTTCTGAAGTGTTAGGAAAATGTTTAACTGCTTCGTCTAACACATCGCCAATGCCTAAACCGTGACTACCAGAAACTGGGAAAGGATCCCCTAGTCCTAAAGCATAAAATTCATAAATATCATTACGCATTTCAGGATTGTCAACTTTATTAACAGCTAAGATCACTGGTTTATTACTACGATATAAAATTTTTGCTACTAACTCATCTGCATCAGTAATTCCTTCACGGCCACTAGCAACAAAGATAATCACATCTGCTTCATCAATCGCAATTTCTGCTTGGTGTTTGATTTGGTCCATAAATGGTTCGTCACCTAAATCAATCCCACCTGTATCAATAATACTAAATTCACGCCCTAACCATTCTCCAGTTGTATAAATACGGTCGCGTGTTACGCCAGGAGTATCTTCTACAATCGAGATACGCTCACCGGCAATGCGGTTAAAAATAGTCGATTTACCGACATTCGGTCTACCGACAATCGCAATAGTTGGATTTGCCATTTGATTCCCTCCTTGAGAATTTCAATCCTTACTAGTTTACCTAATCAAACCTTAAAGTGCAAGAAAAGTTTTAGTTTCTGCTGATTTTCTAACCAATTCAAGAAAAAATGAGTTTGACATAGCCGATCTGTTTACGGCTATATCAAACTCATAAATTTCAAGAAAGTAACGTGTTATTCCTCTTCTTTCGCATCAGATAAAGCGTCACCTAAAATATCGCCCATGGTAAAGCCAGTATTTTCTTCAGGCAATTCATATTCCTGTTCTTCTTTTGGTTCTTCTTGAGACTCAGGTTTTGGTTCTAACGCTTTGATACTTAAAGCAATACGATGTTCCTCTGGATTAACTTCTAAAACTTTCACTTGTACTTGATCCCCTTCATGAAGAACTTCATGAGGCGTTGCAATATGCTTGTGAGAAATTTGAGAAATATGCACTAATCCTTCCACACCAGGGAAAACTTCCACAAACGCACCGAAGCTTGTTAGACGTTTTACTGTTCCATCTAAAACAGTCCCAACGGCCGCTTTTGTTTCGATATCTGTCCATGGTCCAGGCAATGTTTCTTTAATAGATAAAGAAATACGTCCTTCTTCTGGATTAATTGAAAGAATTTTTACTTGAACGTCTTCGCCAACAGTTAACGCATCACTTGGTTTGCCCACATGCTGATGAGCAATTTCAGAAACATGAACTAAACCATCCACGCCACCTAAATCAATGAATGCACCAAAATCTGTTAAACGAGCTACTTTTCCTTCAACAATGTCTCCGTCATGTAAGGAAGAAAGTAATTCTTCTTTTTTCGATTCTTTTTCAGCTTCAACAACTGCTTTATGTGAAAGAATTAAGCGGTTTTCTGAAGGTTCGATTTCAATAATTTTAAATGCTAGTGTTTGACCTTTATATTCAGAAAAATCTGCAACAAAATGATCTTCAACCATTGAGGCAGGAACAAATCCGCGAACACCGACATCCACAACCAAACCACCTTTAACAACATTTGTAACAGGTGCTT
Source organism: Enterococcus sp. DIV1444a (assembly GCF_051712125.1). Classification (NCBI taxonomy): domain Bacteria; kingdom Bacillati; phylum Bacillota; class Bacilli; order Lactobacillales; family Enterococcaceae; genus Enterococcus; species Enterococcus sp. DIV1444a. The sequence goes on along the minus strand of NZ_JBIOOG010000001.1, from coordinate 1,433,932 downwards.
CGATTACTTTGCCCGCTTGGAAATCTTGTTCAATTTCTTCCCAAACTTTTTTAGCATCTAAACGGCGTTTTGACAGTAAATAACTGCCGTTTTCTTTATCTTTGCCAATTGATGTGATCACAACTAAATCTAACACATCACCGACTTTCACAAGTTCGTGTACATCTTCAACTGGTAAAGTCGATAATTCCTTTGCAGGAACAACGCCTTCAACGCCCGCTCCTTCAATGCCGACAACCACTTGTTTGTCTTCAATGGCTAAAACTTCGCCTTTAACAATATCGCCAACACTGACTTCTTGAACGCTGTTCATTGCATCTTCCATTGTTTCGTTGTTTGCTACTTGTTTGTCTTCAAAATCTGTCATGCCTCTTATCCTCCTATGCCAACAAAAATTCCAAAACTTAGCTATATATACTTACATAGTACGAGATTTTTGTAAAAAAATAAAGCGATTTCTTCTATTTTTCTTAAAATTCTTTAAAAAAGTTCAAAACCTTTTTGTTTAATCACATTTTGTATGGCGGCGACGACTTCTTCAATCGTCAACCCTGTTGTATCGATTTTCACAGCATCACTTGCTTGGACAAGGGGTGATACTTCTCTGGTTGAATCTAAATAATCCCGACGTTCAATCTCCGCCTTCAAGGTTTCAAAATCCGTCTCAATCCCTTTTTCTTGATTTTCTTTAAAACGACGTTCGGCACGTTCTTCAACGCTAGCCACCAAGAATATCTTTACTTCGGCCTTTGGTAGAACTGCAGTACCAATATCTCGACCATCCATGACAACTCCGCCGGCTTGACCAATTTTCTGTTGTAACGCCACCATTTCTTCTCTAACTTTTGCATGTTTTGAAACAGCTGAAACAGCATTCGTTACATCTGGCTGGCGAATCGCTTCGGTCACTTCATGGCCATCGATAAAAACACGTTGGCCATTCTCTGCTTGCTGAAAAGAAATAGTGTGGTTGACACAAAGTGCTACTAATGGCTCTTCCGCTTGAATATCGATTTGATTTTGCAAGGCCAGATACGTAATCGCTCGGTACATGGCACCCGTGTCACAATACACATAATTCAATTGTTTTGCTAAAATTTTTGCAACTGTACTTTTGCCTGACGAAGCTGGTCCGTCAATAGCAATACTGATTTTCCCCATGAAAAAACTCCTTAACTGATATGCATCCTTTAAAATGCGCTTCTTCTTTTATATTAAAATCGGAAGAAAAGAACTTGGATTTAAACTGATGACGAGTCTCTAACGAAAAAGCAATAAGCCGAAATCCCTCGAAAGACGCAAAACATCTTTCGGAAATTTCTGCTTATTGGCATTCTCATGTAATCATCCGTCGCGGTTTAACCCTTGAAAGTGCTGTCCAAACCTCTTTTTCTGGATTATTTAATACGTAATGGTTGTCCTGGATAAAACACAGATGTATCAATCCCAGGATTTAACGCTAAAATTTGTTCTAATGTCATTCCGTTACGTTCGGCAACTTGACGTGCCCCTTCGCCACTTTGAATGGTATCATAAACAGGTTGTTGGTTCTGTGCTTGTTGCTGTTGCTGTTGCTGCGCTTGCTGTTGTTGATTTTGAGCTTCTTGTTGTTGTTGCTGCTCTTGCTGTTGTTGTGCTTGTTGGTCCTGTTGTTGCTGTGCAGCAGCATCTGAACTTGAAGGTGCTGTATTTTCAGCTGGTTGGCTACTTGCTGGTTCTGAGCTTTCCACTGATTTTGACGTACTTTCTTTTTTCTTCTCTTTTGATGATGATTGGACTAATGAAGAAGATGGCTGGCTATTTTTGCTAGCACTTTCGTTCGGTTTCTTGTCTTGCATCATCCATAAGAAAGTCCCAATTGGAATGGCAATAATTAATAATAGCAAAATAACTAAAACAGTTAGAAATAATGAATTTCCTCGTTGCTGTTGGCGTTTTGCTAAACGAGAACCACCACCATTTTGATCAGGTTCATAAATTGATTGTTCCCATGGCTCACGAGCTTGGTTTTTCTTTTTGTCCTTTTTACTCACTGCTAATTTCCTCCTAAACTTCTCTCGCTTGTTATTATATCATAGCTTTTGCCAACTGCCGACTAAAAAAATGAATTAATCACGTTCTTTAAATAATTTTAGAAATTTAGAACGCCAATCTTCTTCATTTTGATTGCTGGTCTTGTTCGATTTTACTATTGAATCTTGGTAAATGTCAAAGAATAACGCACAATTATCACAACAAGTTTCTGGTGATTGTTTTACAATCGATTCTTGAAAATAAGTTTGAATCAACGTTCTTCGACAGGTTGTGGTTTCAATATACGTCAGCATCCCTCTTAATTGCGCTTGACGATCTTTTTCTTTCTCCTCTAAACGATGCTCTAGCTCTTCAAAAGAATAATCCTTGGCTAAATAGCCTTGAACCCATTTTTGTTGTAACTCGGTGGCATTTTCTAGCAAACCTGCTTGTTCTTCTCCTTCAATCAGCGATTTTAAGGTTGCTCGATTCGCTCTTGTCTCTTCTAAGAAAAAACGATGAATAAATTCATCCCCTTTTTTATATAATAATAGCGCCCAACTTTTTTGGCCATCACGTCCCGCTCGCCCAATTTCTTGCAGGTAATTTTCTAAGCTATCAGGCAAATCAAAATGAATCACTCCACGGACGTCAGGTTTGTCGATTCCCATCCCAAAAGCATTCGTTGCACAAAGAATATCGATTTGATTATCAATAAATTGTTCTTGCAAGCGGCTACGTTCACTAGCCTCTAAGCCCCCATGATAATAGGCTACCTTAAAGGTGGTTTTTGCCTGAATAAGTTGACTAATTTGTTCTGCTTTGTTGCGCGTGGCGCAATAGATAATGATTTTACCAGCAACTTTAGATAAGTAATTTAGTAACACTTCTTCTTTTTCTGACGTTTCCTTGACGAACAAGCCAATATTTTTTCGATTCACTGAAGAAAGAACTTCTTGATAGCTACCTTGAGAAAATAATTGTTTTATTATTGCGTGCTGTACAACGGGTGTCGCTGTGGCAGTTAACGCCAAAGTCAAAGGAAAGTCTAGCTGTTTTTGGACCAGATCTAATTTGCTATATTCAGGGCGAAAATCGACGCCCCACTGATAGACACAATGAGCTTCATCCACCACAAACAATGCAATTTTTTGGCGTTGTAACACACCAAGCACTTCCTGCTGCAAAAGCATTTCTGGGCTTAAAAACAGATAATCGTACTGAAATATTTTCGCTAAAATATAACGCTTTTCTGAATATTGTAACGTACTGTTTAAGGCAACCGCACCTTTAATTCCTTGTCTTTGTAATTGACGTACCTGATCTTCCATTAACGAAAGTAAGGGAGAAACAATTACCGTTAGTCCCTCTAACTTCTGGCCCACAAATTGATAGCACAATGATTTGCCAGTGCCTGTTGGTAAAACAGCCAATGTATTCATACCGTCAAGTAAGTTTGTAATCACTTCTTTTTGACCAGGCTTAAACGCTGCATAACCAAATCGAGTGAATAATTCTTGTTCTAATGTCAACAACACTCACTCCTTTTCTTGCCAAATTTGTTGGATTTGATATAACCGGAAATCTAAATAAGAAAGCGTCTCTTCTTGCGCTCGCCAATCCCGATACACCCATAACCGCGGATCTTGTTCTGTTTGAGCCAAGTTTTGGAGCATTGCCTCCTTTTCAAGATAAACAGACGCCTGCAGCTGCCCTTGAATAGCCAACTCTAATAGATGGTCATGAATGGTACTCAGTTTTATTTTTCGCTGCTCAGCAATCTCTTGAAGCGTCTTGCCTTCCGTTAACAAACGTTGAGTTTCTTGCATACTTTGGTTTAGATTTTTTTCTAGATACGGCCATACAAGCGTTTGTAAAGCAGGATAGTTTCCTCCGTACATTATCAACTGCAGTAAATGATGAACCGCTTGCGTGTGCCACAAACGCTGTTCAAGAGCTGTCTTATGGCTTGTTAATTGCTGAGGAACTTTGCCAGTTTGCTGATAACCAAAAAGTTGCGCAACCAAATAGTCGCTTTCTGCTTCAGGTAGTAACTCAAACCCTCGCAACAGTTCTTCTTTGATTGATTGAATGCGCTGCTCTTTCTTGTCTTGTTGTAACCATCGTTTCAAATATAGTTGCGGAATCGGTGTTGATAAAAGTGGAATATACTGTTTTTCCTCAAATGATAAATACGAAGTCACTTGCACGGCAAATTGAATGAGTTGCCAACTTTCTCGATCACTTCTGCCAAAACGATAAAGATCAATTGCAGGATAATCCAGTAACGAAAAATGGTGCTCCTTTAAAAATAGTTGCCCTTCTTTTGTTAGTTGAATCTCATTTGTCTCTTTGTGATACTGAATTTGTTTCGCCTTCGAAAGTTTTTCAAGAAATTGAAAATAGGCTTGTTCGGAAATCGTTGGCCACCAGCCAATGAACCGTAAACAATCATATAAAAAACCATAAATCAAAACAGAGCTAGTCCGTTTGCCTTTTAAAAGATGATACAAAGTTGATGCACGTACCTTGTATCCATGAGATAATAACGCTAAAATAAAAGTTGCTTCCATAGTAAACCTCTTTTAGATAGGATGTGTCACTGTTTATGCAATCACGTTTAGTTCCTGAAAAATGTATTGCTTGTGGACTTTGTCAAGTTTATGCGCCCAATATATTTGATTATGATGATCATGGGATTGTCCTTTTTAAAGACGAGCCGCATGCTCGACAACAATTTATTCCAGAAAACGAACGCGAGAATGTGTTAAAAGCGTACCGCAAATGTCCCACGCGTGCAATAGAAATAAGCAAAAATGAGTGCTAAATAATTTAGCACTCATTTTTGCTTAGAGTATTTTTTCGAGCCAAGCAAGTGTTTGTTCATCTATCGAAACAAACTGTAATTGTCCTTCTTTTAGCGGTTCTTTGACTAAATGAATTTGATCATTTAGGCCATTGATCCATTCATAACGAAGACCATTTTCTTTTGCTTTAGAATTTTTGGCTTCTAAATAATAATTGACATGGTAATTTTCTTTACCATCCAATTGTAGCGTATTAATGGTCACTTCAAAATCTGGTGAACCATCGGTCGATTTCTTTTCACGTAATCGTTCAAGTGCTTCTATAAAAGAAGGAAATTGAGGATTATTTTCCCCACCAACGAGATATTTTTCAGCAAATTCTGCACTATCCGTATGACTTTTCACTTGTTTGGCAAATGCTTGATAAAAGGTTTCTAGCGCTTTGCGGGCATCATAGTCGCTAGCTAACGGAAAATTCAATTGTAGCGTAGGATTATCGGAGAGCGCTTCGACAAAATCATTTTCACCAATCGTTTCTTTTGATGTTTGAATTTCTTCTCCATTAATCGTCTTTTTAAGTTGAATCGTCATCCCTTTGGACCAGAACAAAGGGCCAATCGTTTTGCTTCCATTCGTTAGCGTACCAACTTTCCGATCATTAATATAAATATCTGCGTCTGGCAGATTGCTCTCCACAACAAAATTCATTCGTTTAAAATCTAAAGGAATACTAGAAATATAATTTTCCTCTTCTAATAAACGATACTCTTCTGTGATAACAGGTTCGCCGGTGCTATCTTTCACTGTGGCTGTAAAGGTATATTGTCCTGGCGCTAAGGGTCCCAATTCCTTTTGATAAGTAGTTGAGTCGGAAGTGCCCACTTCCCGCCCGTTCATTGCCAGCGTCACACCGCGCTGATTCGTCGTTAACTGAACAGAAACAGGCGTTAAAATGAATTGATAACGGTGAAAGAAAAATGCTGTTTGACTTGTTTCACGAATAGTTAAACCATGTAGCTTTTTATCCTTTAATAGCGCTTTTTCTAATTTTTTTAGCTCAGTTGGATTTTTTTGATAATAAGTGATTAAAGGCTTAATGCTTTGCGGATTCACTTGAAATTCAGACTCGTTCGTCCTCATTTTTTTACTTAATTCTTGGGCATCACCATTCTCAATCGCTTCAATAAAATGAGAAATTTGTTGTTCCTTAGAAAAATAATGCGTCCCGAGAAAATAGCTACTCGTTCCAAGAACGATGAACACAAAAAGAAACACCCAGATCCAGCTTCTTTTTGATCTGAGAGGAGTAGATTCGTTCCCTTTATTCATTGATGGTTGTGCTTGGTTTTCCTCTTGATGCATTGATTCATTCATTAGCGGAGCGCCGCATTCTTCACAAAAGGACTCCGTATCACGATTCACGTGACGACAATTTTTACACTTTTTCACTCAGGAAAACTCCTCTTTCTTTGATGGTTTCTATCATACCAAGGGAAAGTTAAAATTACAATGCAGATGGTTTAGTATTTTTTAACAGAATGATGACAGATTATGACAACCTCTTTTCTTTTAGGCGTATATTTTAAAAACCCACTGTCAAACATTGTTCAACAGTAGGTTTTTTATCATTTATTTTGTTAACGGTGTTTTTTTCTGAATAGTATGTTGTTTTTTTGATAGCCATGGCAATAACTTCGCATGTAGTACTAGAAAAACACCACTGACTAAGAGGCCTTTAATAAGGTTGAATGGCACAATACCAATCGCCACATAGCTAGCTAAAGATGTTCCTAAAAATTGTTGTGTGGTCACACCATATAATTGCAAGTAAATTGGTGTAATGACAAAATAATTCGCAATACTCATGAAAATTGTCAAGGCTAAGATCCCACTTACTAAGCCCACTATCCGATTTGTACGGATATTTTTCTTTTTACCAAAGAAATAAAAAATTGGCAAGGTGAAGATACTACTTGCTAAAAAGCTAGCGAAATCTCCCACCATATTTTGCGGTGCTAGTCCGGTTAAGAACAGGTGTAGCAACGAACGAACAAAAGCAGTAATTACTCCTGCTAACGGTCCGTACAAGAACATTCCGAGTAGAATCGGAATATCACTAAAATCGATTTTCAAAAAACTAAACGCCGGCATAATCGGAAATGCCACAAATTGTAATACTGTACCGATTGCAGCCAACATTGCAATGCTGACCATTTTTTGTACCTTGTTGTTCATCTGAAATCCTCCAATTAAGGACCCATCTTCAACGAACTTTTTGATTCGCTTCTTTGTCATACAAAAAAACCCTATTTTTCTGCAGGGAAAAATAGAGTAGGATTATCTGATGAAAAAGCGTCTCAAATAAGCCCTATCTTCTTTATCCAGACTATACTGTCGGTATTGGAATTACACCAATTCAATCGTTAAAAACGAGTCGTGGACTATAACCACCGGTCGGGAATTACACCCTGCCCCTGAAGACGAACCTTGTATTATATTTTTTTACTTACTTAGTGTAACCGATTTGAACAATGAATGCAACTAACTAAGCTTTTTTATTAAATTTCATTGATTGCTTCGTTTCTCAAAAAAAAACAATCCCTCCGCCATAAGTGCGAAGAGATTGGAATCATTTTATCTTATTTGGCTTGATTTAATAATTGACTGATTTCTTTTTTAGTTAAATCACGATATTGCCCTGGTCGCAAGCCATGTAAGGTCAACTCACCGTAACGTTCACGTTTTAATTTTTGAACAGGGAAACCAACAGCTTGAAACATTTTCTTCACTTGATGATTACGTCCTTCATGAATCGTTAATTCCACGACACTGCTACCTGTTTTAATGTCCGCTGAAAGAATTTGAAAATTGGCTGGTGCTGTGCGTTTGCCATCAATGCGAATGCCTTTGGCTAATGGCAATAGATCCCGTTTAGTTGGTACACCTTTAATTTTTGCTACGTAGACTTTATCTACTTCATGTTTAGGATGGGTTAGTTTTTGTGAAAAACTTCCATCATTCGTTAAAAGTAACAACCCAGAAGTATCATAATCCAGACGACCGACTGGATAAATTCGTTCAGTAACATCTGTAAAATAATCCGTTACTACTTTACGGCCTTTATCGTCAGACACCGCAGAAATAACCCCTCTTGGTTTATAGAATAAATAATAACCATATTCTTCTTGATAAATTGGTACACCATCAACCTCAACAGTATCTTGTTTACTTACTTGCGTTCCTAATTCTTTGACCACTTGGCCATTGACCTTTACGCGACCTTTGACAATTAATTCCTCTGCTTTGCGACGCGAAGTCACCCCAGCATGAGCAATTGCTTTTTGTAATCTTTCCATTGTTTAAGCTTCCTCGCCTTCTGTTGTTTCAGACATTGGGTTCGTTTCTTGATAACGATCAAAAAATAGATCCATTGGTAGTTCTTCTTCTAACTCATCTTCCATTTGTTGGATATCTGGTAATTCATCTAAACTTTTCAACCCAAAGTAATCCATAAAATACTTCGTTGTGCCATACAAAATTGCTCTACCAGGACCATCTACGCGGCCTTTTTCTTCTATCAACTGACGGGCAACTAACTTTTGGATAGAGCCAGAAGTCTGTACGCCACGAATTTCATCAATTTCAATACGAGAAATTGGTTGCTTATAAGCAATAATGGATAATGTTTCTAGCGCCGCCTGTGATAAAGCATTCGACATAGGCGATTGCGCATATTTTTTCAGTAATGAGGCATATTTTTTCTTAGTTGTTAAGACAAAATGATTGCCGACTTCTAAAATATTCAATGCCGATTTATTGTCAGAAGCATAATGTTCTTTCAATTTCGTTAACTCTTCATAGGTTTTTGCTGTTGACTTCTCTAATAAGTACGCAAGCTCTTCCAAGCCAATTCCTTCTTCGCCAACCACAAATAAAATTGCTTCAATTTGACTAACTAATGTCACTGTGTTTCCTCCACCTCTGTTGTATCTTCCTGCTGGGTTTCTGTATTAAATAACAAAATTTCACTATAATTGTTTTCTTGTTCAGCATAAATCACGCCCGTTTTCATTAATTCTAAAAGAGCCATGAACGTTGTCACAATTTCTTGTTTGGAATAAGAATCGAAGAAAGAATCAAACGACACTGCCTTCCCTTTCTGTACTTGACGCATACGTTCTGAAATAGCGGTGATTTTTTCTTCGATGGAAACATCGTCACTGGCCACAGTTGTTTCAACAGGCTGGCGATTTTTTTTCTTTTCTAACATGGCGTGAAAGGCTAGAAATAAATCAATTGTATTGATTTGATTAGGCGGTAGTGTTGTATCTTCCTCTTTATAATCATCCATATCCATTGGTTCTTTTGTATAATAGAGTTTACGTTCTTCTTCTTTTTCGTGTAAAACAGTCGCTGCATATTTAAATTTCCGATACTCCAATAACTGAGCTACTAAAGCTTCCCGTGGGTCTTCCTCTTCAAAAAAATCTTCATCATCAATGATTTCAAGCTCTTGTTTTGGAAGCAACATCTGACTTTTAATAGCCATTAAGGTGGCAGCCATGACTAGATATTCTCCAGCGACTTCTAACTCTAAGGTTTGCATCGCACGAATATAAGACATGTATTGTTCAGTTACTGCTGTAATGGGAATGTCATAGATATCGATTTCTAATTTTTGAATTAAATGTAGTAGAAGATCCAGTGGTCCTTCAAAAACATCTAGTTTTAAATTAATTTCTTGCAAAAACGACACCTACTTTCTTTTCTCGACTTCCTAGTTTACCATAAATTTATTCATTTGTGGGCATTCTCGCAAATTAAGCCCGAGGAAAATGTTCCTTATAAACATCTGCCATTCGTTGTTTGGTAATATGTGTATAAATTTGTGTCGTGGAGATATCTGCATGTCCTAATAATTCTTGCACAATTCTAAGATCTGCGCCATTTTCCAACAAATGTGTCGCAAAGCTATGCCGCAACGTATGGGGAGTGATGTTTTTCTCTATCTCAGCTTCTCGAACAATCTGTTTTAAATTTTTCCAAATGCCCTGTCTAGATAACGGTTCGCCATGATGATTAACGAACAGGTGTGTTTCATTCGGATGGTTTTTAATCAATTGAGGTCTGGCTTCGTTCATATAGCGCTCAATCCATTGAATCGCATAATCGCCTAAAGGGATAATTCGTTCTTTGTCCCCTTTTCCGATTGTTTGCAATAAACCAATGGATAAATGCAGATCCCCTAATTTTATTTCAATTAGTTCACTAACTCGCAGGCCCGTTGCATACATCACTTCTAAAATAGCACGATTCCGCATACCTAGTGGTTTACTTGTATCAGGCGTTTCAATTAATCGAGTCACTTCGTCAACAGATAATGTACTTGGCAATTTTTGAACTTTCTTGGGGGAGTCAATATGTTGCATTGGATTATGCTCACTTAAACGTTCTTGACGTAAAAATTGATGAAATCCTCTTAAACTAGAAATCATCCGAATCACACTTGCTGAAGCTTGCTGTTCTTCGTGAAGAGATTGCAAAAATTCTGTAATCATATAACGGTCAACTTCATCCCAAGAATGCAGACCTTGTTCTTGTAAAAAGGCTACGTATTTTTTTAAATCTCGCTCGTAACTCCGTCGTGTGTTATTTGATAAGCCCCGCTCTATTTGTAAATAGTGTAAATAATCGACTAATTGTTCTTCCATTATCCTTCCCTCATTTCTAGTACTATCCTATCAGATTATGCCCTAGATTGCATGGGTAAATTCCAACTTCTTAAAAAAAATCAACTGAGAATAAAAGACTTGTTCACTAAGTCGTTAACTTAAGAACAAGTCTTTTGTTTTTACTACTATTAGTAAAGAATAAATTTGTTATTTTATATATTTATCCAGAAAAGCAGCTACAGTTTCCTTATATTTTTCTGGATCTTTATTATATGCTTTCGCATGTTCCGCTCCAGGCACGACATATTTTTCTTTAGGCCCTTGGGTGGCATTATAAACTTCGTCTAACATACTAAATGGCACAAACGTATCATTTTCACCATGAATAAAGAGCATCGGTAAATGATTCTTTTGTAATTGTTTAACAGCGCTTGCTTCCCCAAAGAAATAGTCTGCTCGCATTTTCGTAATCCCGCTAGTAACGTTAATTAATGGGAAACTTGGCAAATTGAAAAGCTCTTTTAAATGGTACTTTAATTCTTGATTGACTGTAGAATAGCCACAATCTTCCACAATGGCTTTCACATTATCTGGTAATTTTTCCCCACTCGTCATCATGACTGTGGCAGCACCCATACTGACACCGTATAAAGTGATTTGTTCTTGCTGACCATTTTCGGTTAAAACTTTCTCAATCCATTGGACATAATCTTTACGATCGGGCCAGCCGAAACCAATATAATCTCCTTGGCTTTTCCCGTGACCACGCGCATCTGGCGCTAACACATTGTAGCCCCAATCATGATACATTTTCGCAAAGACAGACATCGTTTCTGCCGAACCCATATAACCATGCGCCATAATAACAGTACGATTACTTTTTTTGTCAGCTGGCAAATAAATGGCCTTTAGACGTAGCCCATCTTCCGAAGTAATTGACCATTCTTGTCGATTTTTGTCATCTTTAAACCACGCGCCTTCAGGTGTCTGGACCACTTTTGATCCTGGGGTATTCTCATTTATAAAGTCTTTCTTTCCTGGAACCACTGCATAATTATAAAAGTATAAGCCTGCCGCAATTAAAGCAATTGCAATTACTACAATAAGCGCAATCAAAATTTTTAACCATCGATTCATCTACGTACTCCTTTTATTTAAACTGTATGCTTCATTATAAGTTGTTGCTCATTTTTTGACAACCACCATTCAAAGATTCAACCATCTTTCTTTACCACTACAAAGGGACAATTTTGTTACTACACAAAAAAAGCATAGCATAAAAATATTGTCTTTTACGCTATGCTCCACTTATCTATTTATAGGAAAGTAAAAATTATTTATTTTCAATAAGTTTAAAACTTGACCATGGTTTCAAAAATTCTAATAAGAAACGTTCATCATCAGAAATACGGCCAACCACATTGACACGGCCGTCATTTTTCATTTCTTTTAAAGCAATTTGTGTTTCCCCTTTGTATTGTCCGTAGCCCACGTTGTCAATCAAGACATCGCCACGAACAATATCTCTCGTTGTATGTGCGGGGAAAGGACGATCTTTATAGTAAACACGTGTCATTGTTGAACGTAAAACATAATCAGAACGATCGCCACGATAACTGTGTAGGTTATCGAACAATGCAATTCGTTCATCTTCTGTGATTTCTGGTTCTGTATCCACTTTGATCGAAGGATAAGGTGCATGAAAGGCTTCTGCCATTGCTGCTAATTCTGCCTCTGAGGCATAAGCATTTCCGACAGAAATATCATCGATTAATCCTGTTAAAACTAAATGCTTAACTTGCGTTGCAATTTCTAAATCGCGGTGATCTTCTAAAGAACATAAACCATCTTGTGTTGGCCATGGCCCAAATGTAGCATCGTGTGAGTTCACAAACGCCATTGTATTTAAATTATATTTTCTAAATTTTTCTGAGCAGTAAACAAAATGATCATAGCCCAAGCCTGTATAACGATGTGGATAGAAATTATGCGAGCCTAATAAATTTTCTGTATTTGGTGAGTAGGCCATGATATTATCTACATAACTTGTCCCTGAACTCATATTAATTTCAATTTTAATGCCATAAGGGTTTCTTGTCATATTCGCCTCTTCTTGCCCAGTAAAGCCCAGATCTAAACGAATACCGTAAGCACCCATATCATGGAAAAATGATAAATCATCATAAGAGATGCCTAATTGTTCAAACAATGCAGGATTAATATCGACCATCACTTCCATGCCTAATTGGTTGGCGTAATCTACGACTTTTTTAAACTCTGCTAATACCTTTTCCCGATCATCATTGATTTGTAATAAACTAGTAAAGACACGCTTAAAGCCGTATTTATGAGCCAAATCCAAATATGCTTTGTCCTTTTCAAATGTTGAACGTTCTGGATAAATTGAAATACCTAATTTTCCCATGTGACTGCCTCCTAAATTGTAAAACATAATAATGTATCTGCTTACATTGTATCAAAAAAAACAAAAGTGGTCTACACCTTTCCTATAGGAAATCTTATAAAAATTCCACTGGTTTGTTATCTTTTCTTTTGTTATGATAAAAAAGAACCTAATTGTCAGTGAGAAAGGAAGAGGAAAACAGATGAAACACAAGAAAATGCTTGCTGTTGCTTCAGTTGCAGCATTCACCTTGCTTTTAGCAGGCTGTAACACAACCAATAATAAAGGCACGACCGCAACGAGTGATTCTGTCGCTAAATCCAGTGAAAGTAAAACAAAGGATTCGGTCGACTTAAATTCACTAGATTTACCCCAACTAGATGATAAAGTTGCCGAAGATCAAGACTTAGTCCAAATGGTTACTTCAATGGGAAATATTGAAATCAAACTATTTCCTAAACAGGCTCCAAAAACTGTCGAGAACTTTATGAAACATGCTAAAGATGGCTATTATGATGGCTTGACTTTCCACCGCGTCATCAATAACTTTATGATCCAAGGTGGCGATCCTAGCGGTGATGGAACTGGCGGAAACAGCATCTGGAATAAACCATTTGAAGATGAATTTTCAAACCAGTTATATAACATTCGTGGCGCATTATCAATGGCGAATGCAGGACCTAATACTAACGGCAGTCAGTTCTTTATTGTCCAAAATACAGATGATCAATCTGATGGTCTTTTATATGATGATTATCCGAAAGCAATCATTGATGCTTACAAAAAAGGCGGCTATCCTTCTCTTGATAAAAAACATACTGTTTTCGGTCAAGTTACCAAAGGAATGGATATTGTTGATAAAATTGCCAAAGTTGAAGTTGGTGCCAATGATAAACCAAAAACCGATGTAAAAATTGAAAAAATTAATATTCTTCAAGAAGCAAAAAAATAACAAAAAGTCAGAACGTACCCTGAAGTTACGTTCTGACTTTTTGTTATTTTTGAATCGCTTGTAATGCTTTTTCTGGTACTTGGTCTTGATTGACCTCTTCATACGTATTGATGTGGGCCCCTTTATTTGAGACTTTTAGATAATGATCTGTTTTTAATTCATGGTCCGCTGTAAAAGTTATTTCTCGTGTTTTGCCTTCCTCATCTGCGGCTACTTGCGTATAGCTAGCAATTCCATAACCATTAACGCTATCGGCTTTCTTTGTTTTAACATACACATTTCCTTCTTTAACCAATGGATTTAATTGATCTAACACGCCAGCTAGTTCGCCAGAGTTCTTCTCTGCGTAAAACTTCGCCCCAAATAAACCACCACCAATAACAATTGCTGTCACCACTAAAAATTTAATAAATTTCATCACACAAATCCTCCCGAGTAATTATTCTCTGTTACTTCTTCCAAAGTATAGCAAGTTTTAAACAATACTTCCTCGGGCGCAACGACCAGTTTTTTCTCAGACTTATGTCGTATTTTTGTTATTTATTTAAAATAACAAAAATACTACTCTTCTATCAATAATTGACTCAATAATTGAATTTCTTGATTCTTAGTCAAACCGATTGTTTTCATTGTAACGGCTGTGGCTAACCCTAAATAGATCACTACCATTTTAGGAAATAATTCGACAAATTTTTCTTTGTCCATTTGTACATATTTTTTATCCAATAATAAACGTTCTTCAAAAAAAGTTTGAAGCATTTGTTGTAGTTCTTCTTCATAACCATGCGCTTTCATAAATAACGCTGTATAGACTTTTTGATGTTTTTGAGCAAATAATATAAAGTTCAGACCCAATGCAATCGCTGGGTCTGATGCACCGACATCTGCTTTATAAAATAATTGCATACGATGAAATAACGATTTAATTAAGGTTCGTTTTAAATCGTCCATGTTGACAAATTCTAAATAAATCGGCTGCGTAGAAATCCCCATAGTCTCTGCAATATTTCTCGCGGTTAAACTAGAAAAACCTTTATCTACTGCAATTTTTTCAGCTACGTTTAAGATTTTTTCCTTCGTATATACCTTCGTTCTAACCATTTTCATACCCCTTTTCTCTTTTAGTTAACAATAACTTTATTATGTTTACACAAAAGAAAACCATTTCCATTATATATATAATATTTTACACTTTTTTATGCGTTTCTTTTCTCAAAATTTTCTATACATTTCAAAAAAATTGAGAATTTTTAATACTTCTAAACAAATAGGTCCAGAACAAATGGTCATCCACCTTTTGTTCTGGACACTAAACGGTCGCTCTCTTTATTCTGCCGTTTGTTTTCCTTGTTCTTTTGCAAGCTCGTTTTTATCATAAGCTACAAAGAACGGATAGTAAATCAAGATCGCCACTAGAATTAAAATAATATTCAAAACAGCAGCACGCCAATCACCGCCTGTCGCCATAAAAGCGCCAATTGGCCCTGGTAAGGTCCAAGGTGCGGTAAAGACAACTTCACTTACTAAACCTAATTTTGTGGCAAACCAAGCAATCGTTGCTAAAACCATTGGTGCAAAGATAAAAGGAATCATTAAAATCGGATTTAAGACAATCGGTACACCGAAAATAACTGGCTCATTAATATTAAAAATAGACGGTGCTAAAATAGCTTTCCCTAGTTTTGAACCATATTCTGATTTTGCCCGGAAGGCTAATAATATAGCTAAACCAATTGTGGCCCCGGCACCACCAATCCAAATAAACCATTGGTAAAAAGGTTCTGCAGCAATCCGAGGTAATGCTTCGCCAGCTGCTTTAGCAGTCGTATTTTCCTCTAATAGTTGTAGCCATAGAGGACGCGCCAACGATCCTACGATTGAAGCGCCGTGAATCCCAAAGAACCAGAAAAATGTGGTTAAAAAGACTAACAGCAAGACACTCAATAAAGAGTCCGCTGCTTGAACTAGTGGTCCGACTAAGTTCCCTACAAAGGTGTGCCAATCAAAGCCTAAATAATAAGTGATTGAACCAATCAATAACATGACAATCAACGTCGGCGTCAGCGATTCAAATGAACGAGCAACAGCAGGCGGAACGTTATCAGGCATTGTAATTTTGAACTTAGACTTATCTGTCACTCGATAGATTTCGACAGCAATAATTGACGTAACTATCCCGACAAACATCCCTGCACCACCCAAATTAGCCATTGGCAAAACAAAGCCAGAAACGCCAGCTGCTTTACTGGCTTCTTCAGGAATTGCCACAGGTACTAATGTTAATAAAAAAGCAATCGTGGCTAAAATCCCTCCTGAGACTTGATCAAGATTATATGATTTCGCTAAACTAGCGCCAATGCCAAAAGTCGCATATAGTGCCATAATGTACATCGTCATTCGGTAAGGCAATAAGATTGTAGCAGCATTACTTGTTAAAAATTGAGTAATGCCCCAAGATTCTGGTAACGGCGGAAACGCAATAATTAGAAAAAAAGAACCGACAATAATTAAAGGTAATGTCGCAATAATCCCATCCCGCACCGCACGTAAATGGCGCTGATTGGCAATTTTAGCCATTGGTCCAGCTAGATGATTTTCAATCCAAACAGTCAATTTATCTAACATAAATAACCCTCTCCTCTGTTTTTCTCTTAAAAAATAACTCCTTTAATCAGCCATAAATAAGAGATAAGCTCTAATAAAATAAGAGAAATTAAAAACAACCAAATAAAACGCTTACAAAAACCTGTTTTCGTTTCAATAAAATAATGACTATACGCTAACGCAAAAGCAATCCCAACAGGCAAAAAAATCATGGCACCAATATTAAACGGCAGATTGAAAGTCCATAATAAAACACTCGGCAACAGGACACCACATAAGAGCCCCATACTAAAAAGAAAACCGGCACTTTTAACTGAAAACTTAGGAACCATTGCTTGATTGTTTTCCATTTCAATTTCGCTCCTTTCGTTTGTTATTTTGTTACATTTAAAATTATAAGCTATTAAAAATATTATTTCAATCTATTCGCTGATTTAATACTAATTTTAAAATAAAAAACCAGTCCACTGAGTGAACTGGTTTTATGCTTATTCGACAAATTCAAATTCAAAGTTACCAATCCGAACAATGTCGCCATCTTTCGCGCCACGTGCTCGTAATGCCTCATCGACACCCATACCACGTAATTGACGTGCAAAACGCATTACTGTTTCATCATGATCGAAATTCGTCATTTCAAATAATTTTTCTAATTTTTCACCAGATAAAACCCATGAAGCATCTGGTTCACGATCAATCGTAAATTCTGGACCTTCTGGTTGGAAGCCATAACGAACGGTTTCTTCCTCTACTACTTCATCTTCATATAATGGGAATTCCGGCGTTACTTCCAACAAGTCAGCTGTTGCATTTAATAAAGGTTCAATACCTTTACGAGTAACCCCAGAGATTGGGAAAATAGGTAGCTCATCAGCATACTCATCGGTGCGTTCCTTCGCAAGTTGCTCTTTAAATTTTGCTAAATTCTCTTCTGCTTCAGGCATGTCCATTTTATTGGCAACAATAATTTGAGGTCGCTCCATCAAACGTAAATTGTGTGAAGCCAATTCTTTATTGATTGCCAAATAATCTTCATAAGGATCGCGTCCTTCCATGCCGCTCATATCAATGACATGTAAAATAACACGCGTCCGTTCAATGTGGCGTAAGAACTGTGTTCCTAAGCCGACACCTTGAGAAGCTCCTTCAATTAAGCCTGGCAAATCTGCTGCAGCGAAGCTTCGACCGTCACTAGTAGTCACCATCCCTAAGTTTGGAACTAACGTCGTAAAATGATAGGCACCAATTTTCGGACGTGCGGATGAGATAACAGAGAGTAACGTTGATTTTCCTACAGAAGGAAACCCAACTAACCCAACATCTGCTAAAACTTTTAATTCTAATTCGATTTTACGTTCTTGGCCAGGTTCGCCGTTTTCGGCAATTTCTGGTGCAGGGTTTCTTGGGGAAGCAAAGCGAATATTCCCGCGACCACCGCGTCCGCCTTTTGCTACTACTAAGGTCTGACCATTCTCAATTAAATCCCCAATTAAGGCTCCAGTTTCTGCATCACGAACTGTTGTACCTGGTGGAACTTTGACAAGTAAATCTTCTGAACCACGACCGTGCATTCCTTTACTCATACCATTTTCTCCAGGTGTCGCCTTAAAATGACGATTAAACCGGAAATCCATTAATGTGCGTAATCCTTCTTCAACAACTAAAACAACGTCGCCACCGCGACCGCCATCACCACCAGCGGGACCCCCATCTGGTACATATTTTTCTCTACGGAAAGCAACCATTCCGTCGCCGCCTTTACCAGCTTTGACATCAATCGTCACTTGATCTAAAAACATGGACATATAATTTGTCCTCCTATTCTACTTCTACTATCTTTAATCACTTCAAAAAGCGTGATTTGAAAGTCTTTATTATTGTATCGGGAAAACAATCGTTTGTCTAGCAATTCTAGTTAGTTATCGTTGGAAAAAGCAAAATTTCTCATGAATCTTTCGCTTTCTTTTTGTCGCTTCGCTATCAGTCTTTTGACAAAAAAATTTTAGAGGTTCATACTATAGATAGTTGAAGAAAATCACTTTTTCAGCAAGGGTTCAAAGAAACACAAACAGCTAAAGGAGGAATTTTTGTTATGACAGTCAAAGTAGGAATTAACGGTTTTGGAAGAATTGGTCGTTTAGCCTTTCGCCGAATAAAAGAAGTTTCTGATGATATTGAAGTTGTGGCAATCAATGATTTGACTAGCCCCACAATGTTGGCTCACTTATTACAATTTGACTCTACGCATGGCACCTATCCTGGCACCGTGACAGCCACTGAAAATGGCATTGTGGTTGACGGCGAAGAAACCCGTGTCTACGCAGAACCAGATGCAAGTAAAATCCCTTGGGTTAAAGAAAACGGAGTAGACATTGTCCTTGAATGTACAGGTTTTTATACCTCGGAAGAAAAAGCACAAGCTCATTTAGATGCAGGTGTGAAACGTGTGGTTATCTCTGCTCCTGCAGGCGCAATGAAAACCATCGTTTATAACGTCAATGATGATACACTTGATGCCAAAGATAAAATCATTTCTGCCGGCTCATGTACGACAAACTGTCTAGCACCGATGGCTTACTTCTTAAATAATGAATTCGGTATTGAAGTTGGTACCATGACAACTGTCCATGCCTACACATCAACACAAATGTTACTAGATGGCCCTGTTCGTGGCGGAAATCTTCGTGCGGCACGCTCTGCTGCAGACAATACTATTCCCCATTCAACTGGTGCTGCTAAAGCAATTGGCTTAGTTATTCCAGAACTTAATGGAAAATTACAAGGCCATGCCCAACGTGTTCCCGTTGTGGATGGATCCTTAACAGAATTAGTTAGCATTTTAAAAACAAAAGTAACAGCTGATCAAGTAAATGAAGCAATGAAAAAACACACCATTGATAACCCTTCTTTCGGTTATGATGATCGTGAAATTGTTTCTGGAGACATCATCGGCACGACAGAAGGGTCGATTTTTGACCCAACGCAAACAGAAGTAACGACAGCTGGCGATTTCCAATTAGTGAAAACTGTGGCTTGGTATGACAATGAATATGGTTTTACTTGCCAAATGATTCGCTTATTGGAAAAATTTGCTAATTTATAATTTCAATGAATAAAAAACTGCCTTGCATTAATTAATGCAAGGCAGTTTTTTTTAATGTTTACTTTGACAACTTTGACAAATACCATGAAAAGTTAAGCGATGATCTTTGACTAAAAAATGATACCGACTTTCAACAATTTGCTCTACTTCACCAAGCAAGTCTTCTTCCACTTCCTCAATTGTGCCACATTCTAAGCATAACAAATGGTGGTGAAAGTGCTTGGCGCCTTCTTTTCTTAAATCATAGCGAGCTAAACCATCGTTAAAGCTCACCTTATCAACGACTTTTAAGTCTGTTAAGATTTCTAGCGTTCGATAGACTGTTGCTAGACCAATTTCCGGACTTTTTTGTTTTACCAAGAAGTAAATTTCTTCTGCTGATAAATGATCTTTTTCATTTTCCAATAATACAAGTACGGTTGCTTCCCGTTGTGGTGTTAATTTAAAGCCTGATTCATGTAATTGTTTTTTTGTCTTTTTTAAAGCAGCAGTCGAATCCATTATTACAGCTCCTTGTTTAGAATGATTACAAATTAAGAAACTTAATTTATCAATCAAATTAAAATAATTATAAAAGAAATAACTGTAATTTGCAAGATATTCTCAATTAGCTACCTTAATTTTTTTCTTTTGATTGTTCCAACGAGCCAATTAGAATTGTTTTACCATCTTCTTGTTTAATTAATTTTTGTTTCATTAAATGGCCTAAGGCGCGTTTAAATTGCGCTTTACTAATGCCAAAGGTTTGTTTAATTTCAGCAGGGCTTGATTTATCGGTGAAAGGAATTTGGTGATCGTTTGCTCTTTCTAAGAAAGTTAGAATCATTAACGCATCATCGCTGATTACTTCATGACTTCTTGGTTTTAATGAAAGATTCAATACGCCGTCCGGCCGCACGCCAATCACACGTCCCACTACTTTTTCACCTAAACGTGGTTCCTGGAATCGTTCAGAAGGATGGATAAATCCAATGTATAAATCATCAGTTAAAATATACGTTCCTGCAAGTTTCAGACGATACACATGCCCAGTTAAGTTTTGGTTTTGCATTTCAGCATTCCCGCGTTTCGCCATGGCTTTAAAGACTTTTTCATCTGCTAATTCGCCCCAAATGCGGTCTTTACTGTCCACTTTTAAAGTAACCATTACTCGGTCTTCTTTTTTAGGCCAAAGTTCCCGCATAGTTGGTAATTCATCCAACGAAATAACGACATCTTTATCTGGTAAGCCAACGTCTACAAAGACACCTAAATCACGTCTCGTTCCTGTGACAGTACCAAAGCCATAGCTACCAATGCGCACAGTAGGAATTGTAGTTGTCAGTGCTGGCTCTTGTTTTTGATTTAAATAACCAAACCCTTCTACAGCCTCCCCTATAGCATGTGTACCTTCTTCTTTTTTTAAACGGAATGTGATGCCATTTTTTTGAACAAAATAAAATTGTTCATTTTCATCGACTACAATGCCGGTAAATGTTGTTGCTAGTAATTCTCTCATTTATCATTAACTCCTCAAGGAAAAGCAATCGAACAAAAGATTTCCGCTTTTGTTCGATTGTTTCTATTTTCTTTTATTGCCCTGCATTACGAGAAGCGTTCCCTTTGAACCAACCTGTTTTAGCATTGATTGTAACTAAGTACATGTGAACATTTTTCTCTGTAGTGCCTTCTAATAATTTTGATTGATTGTTGGTTGCATAAAGATTGTAGTAACCTTCGCCATTCACAATTTTGGCAGGTTCTAAAGAATAGCCGCCAGGAACCACATAGCCACGAGCAATCACTGTGTCTAAGACTTTTTCTTTCACTCCTGGTGCCCATGTCCATGCTGGATTGCTACTATCAGCGATATCGGCAGCATCTGGCGCATAAAGCGGACTAGTGTAAACCCCGTCACTATTCGGCGCCGTGTAGCCATTCGCTTCTGTTTTTACTGTTTCTTCCTTCTTAGCGTTCTCTTTTTTCGCGGCAGCATCTTGTTTCGCTTGTTCTTCTGCTTGTTTTGCTTGCTCTGCGGCAGCTTGTTCTTCTGCAATTCTTTTCTGTTCTTCTTCAACCTTGGTTAACGCTTGGTCAGCTGTCGTGACTTGTTTGACCAGTTCTTTTTTCAGCTTATCACTTGTTACTTTATCTACTTCTGCCTTAGCAGCTTGATACGTGTCTCGATTCAGCTGATTGGTAGTTTTTCCATCTTTATAAATGACCTCAACCGCTTTTTTAGCTTTTTGTAATTGGTTGTATTGTTGGTTCGCTTGATCGATTGCTTGGTTCATCAATTGGTCAAATGGATCATTTCCTGTTAATTTCTTTACGGAAATTGGTTGATCAGCAGCTAGAATCGCCGGTTTCAACTCATTGCCATTGACAATCGGCGCCTCAAATAATTGGTTGATTTGTTGAATGGTTTGTTGCTTCTCTTTCAATGTTTGAATTTGTTTATTTAATTGAGAATACTCTTCTGAATCTTTAATTTCCGCGACTTGTTTTGAGAGTTTTTCTGGACTAACAGTCACCATATCGGGTTTAATAAAAACTTGCTCCTTCGTGGTATAAAAGGCTGCTAGTTCATCTTTCAGCGTATCTGTTTTCTTGGTTAGTGCCGCCGCCTCTTGCGCGGCAGCTTTTTGCGTTTGATCATGATACGCCCAAGCACTACCTCCAGCTAATAAAACAACCGCAAGCGCAACGAAAGCCACTTTTTTTGATGGTTTCTTCGGAGCAGGCGCTGGTTGAGCATTCCCAGTTTCATTCATCGGTGGTATCACACCTGAATCTGAAACTTTTTCCTCGGTTGCATCAGCGTCGCTCGGTACCTCTAGCGACGCTGCACTTGTTAACCCTTCTTCAGAATCTGAAATGGATTCAGTTGGTGTTTCGGCTTGGGTTAATACTGCCTCACCGCTGTTTTCTAACTCTTGGGTCTCTGCTGTTTCTTCTGATTGATTTTCAGACATTTCTGTATCTGCTCGATGCGCTTGAATATAAGCTTGCAAAGTTTCGTTTGGTGTTACATCTTGATCTTTTATCGGTGGTTGTGAAAAAATTTCTTCTTCAGAAGTAGCAGGGATAACTTCAGTTCCTGAAATTTCTGTTAAAGCTGCCTCTTCTGACTTCACCGTCTCAGATACCTCAGCCGTTTCTGCTTCAACAGTAGTTGTTTCTTCTGTTGGTTCTTCTAAAGTAACTGCTTCGTCCGTTGCTAGTTCTTCTTCTGTTAAATGAGTAGGCATCGCTTCTGTCGCTGGTGTCGTTTCCTCCACCAAATCATGAGTCTCCTCACTAGCCCCTTCTTGAAGCGCTGCTTCTGGACCAGAAACATCCTCTGAATCAGAGACTATTAAGCTATCTTCTGTCGACTCTTCTTTTTTGTCATCACTACTTTCTTCTTCTGGTGATTCGCCAAATAGTTCCATCACATGGCCTAAGCTCATATCTTTTAACTCAGACCACTCAATATTCTCATTTAATTGATTTTCGTGTTGGTCATTTTCCTGTGTTTCAAAATCTATATTGGTTGAAGTCGTTTCCGCTTCTTCTGTATCAACTGTTGTGTCAGTTAGTGAATAGCCACATGTTGGGCAGGTCGTTAATTCTGCATCGAATTCGTTCCCGCACTTCGGACATTTCTTTGTCATTCTTCCGCCTCACATTCTGCTAATATTCCATTACTTCTAATTTACCACAACTTGCGCCTTCTTCCAATAACTAGCAATGACATTTAGAGACTTTTTAAAAATCAAAAGCGGCTCTTCTCGCATGCACGAAAAGAGCCGCTAAACGGTATGTTTATTCTAAAAAGTCTTTTAATTGTTTTGAACGAGAAGGATGTCTTAATTTTCTTAACGCTTTTGCTTCAATTTGACGAATACGTTCGCGAGTGACACCGAAAACTTTTCCGACTTCTTCTAGCGTACGTGTCCGACCATCATCTAAACCAAAACGTAAACGTAAAACATTTTCTTCACGGTCTGTTAAAGTATCCAGAACATCTTCTAGTTGTTCTTTTAACAATTCGTAAGCTGCATGTTCAGCAGGACTGGTAGCATCTTGGTCTTCAATGAAATCACCTAAATGTGAATCATCTTCTTCACCAATTGGTGTTTCTAAAGAGACTGGCTCTTGTGCGATTTTTAGGATTTCACGAACTTTTTCTGTTGGTAAATCCATTTCCGCACCAATTTCTTCTGGCGTTGGTTCTCTACCTAAATCTTGCAATAGTTGGCGTTGAATCCGAATCAATTTATTGATTGTTTCAACCATGTGAACAGGAATTCGAATCGTTCTAGCTTGGTCCGCAATTGCCCGCGTAATCGCTTGACGAATCCACCAAGTAGCATACGTAGAGAATTTGAACCCTTTACGGTAGTCAAATTTTTCAACAGCTTTCATTAAGCCCATATTACCTTCTTGAATTAAATCCAAGAATTGCATACCACGACCTACATATCGTTTAGCAATTGAAACAACCAAACGTAAGTTAGCTTCTGCTAAACGTTGTTTTGCTTCTTGATCGCCTTCTTCAATTTTAAGTGCCAATTCAACTTCTTCTGCGGCAGTTAATAATTGAACGCGCCCAATTTCTTTGAGGTACATACGCACGGGATCATTAATTTTAACACCTGTTGGCGCAGATAAGTCTTCTGCTTGGGCCTTTTCCGCTTCTTTTTCATCTTTTTTCAAGCTATGTTCACTTGGGTCTCCATTTTCATCGACCACGCTGATACCAGCATCTTCAACTTTTTGGATCAATTTTTCCATAGCTTCCGCATCCAAAGTATACGGTGTGGCTAATTGATTCGCTAAATCATCATAAACCACTGTTCCTTTAGGCTTGTTTTCTTTGATAAATGCTGCCACTGCAGCTTCATATTTTTTACTTGTTTCTTTTTCCATGAAAGAAGGCCCCCTTCATTTTTCGGTTCACGCTTGAAATAAAAGATAAATCACTGGGACTTATCAAAATAAAATGAACAAAACGTTTGGTTCTATTCATTTATTACTTAAGTAAATGTTCGTTGAGCTTTAAGCTGTCGTGCCAATTGGATAATCTCCATTGTTAATTCGGCTTCAAGCTGTTGGTTGCCCACTCGTTTTGCTTCTTGCTGTTGAATCTTTTTCTGCTCAATTGCCTCTGCAATACTTGATAAGGCAATTACATGTAATAAATCGGCAACTTCTCGCTCAGAGCTTTCTTCCGATAAATTCTGATACGCAATTTCAATTGCTAATTGTTTGGTTTGATTATCTTGCAAGAAATTAATAAAATCGGCAATGTCGAAACTTTGATGCAGTGTCGCATAACTTTCTAGCAAGAAATATAATTCTTGGTATTCATCATGAGCGAATGAAAAATCTGGCAATTGTTGAACGGTCTGCCGTACTCCTTGTTCATTCATTAAACGAAATAGTAAAGAACGTTCTGCTTTTTGAACTTGGGTTAACGGTAACTTGTTCTGAACGTGATTCTCTTCAAAAACAGGTTCTTCCATTGGTGGTGGCATCATTTCAT
This sequence comes from Enterococcus sp. DIV1444a, assembly GCF_051712125.1. Lineage (NCBI taxonomy): Bacteria > Bacillati > Bacillota > Bacilli > Lactobacillales > Enterococcaceae > Enterococcus > Enterococcus sp. DIV1444a. Next base: position 1,408,868 of record NZ_JBIOOG010000001.1, on the reverse strand, counting down.
CTTGATAAAATTGTTGCCTTTCTTGCCGTTGGACTGAACGTTGCTCTTGCTTCAATTGATTGAATTGTTCTTCCAAACTATGAACAGAAAGTTGAAATTCCTGAGCAATTTGGTTTAAATAACGATCACGTTCCAAGGGAGATTGAACATTGGTTAACTCCCGTAACAATTCGTTCACATAATCCAATTGTTCTTTTTCGTTATTCATGTTTCTAGTTAAACGATGATAATTCATTTTAAAACTAAAAACTGTTTCTCGGCCATGATTGGCTAAATTTTGAAAAGCTTCTGCGCCATATTTCCGCACATATTCATCAGGATCCAGCTTTTCAGGGATACTGACAATACTCAAGTCAAAATGACTGTTTTCTTGCAATAATTGAATCGCACGGTTTGTGGCTTGAACACCGGCATTATCGCCATCGTAACAAATAACTACTTCCTTAGCGACCCGTTCCAAACGCCGAATTTGTTCATTAGTCAAACTAGTCCCCATTGAAGCCACGCCACTTTTTACGCCTGATTGCCAAGCAGCGATAACATCCATGAATCCTTCAAAAAGCAAGACCGTATTTTCTTTACGAATTTCTTTTCTGGCTTTATCAAAGTTAAACAGCGTTTCTCGCTTATTAAAAAGTGTTGTTTCAGGACTATTCAAATATTTAGGCATCTCATCCCCTGGAAAATCAGCTGTTTTTAACAAGCGACCAGAAAAGGCGATGACATTGCCTTGGGGATCATTAATTGGAAACATGATTCGTTGATAGAAACGATCTAAAAACGTACCGTTATCTCTTTGGACAAACAGCCCAGAAGACTCAAAAAGCATTTCATCCAGTTGTTCATTTTTAAAAACTTGACTTAAGAAATCACGTTTTTGCGGCGCAAATCCAATTTGAAAGGTCTCAATTAGTTCTTGTGTTAACCCCCGCTCTAATAAATAGTTTAATGCGGGTTCGCCAATTTTAGTATTCACTAAAATATGATGGTAAAGTTCTGCGGCTTTACTATGCAGTTGTAACAAACTCCGTCTTTGTTGGTTTTCTGGGGTATCCGCTACTTCACGCGGCTCTGACCAATCAAAGTCCACAGATAAATGTTCCAAATCTGCAACACGTTTCACGGATTCTGGAAAACTAATGCCTTCAATTTCTTGCAAGAAATTAAAAACAGTTCCACCTTTCCCGCAGCCAAAACAGTGAAAAATTTGTTTGTCTTCTGCTACTGAAAATGAAGGGGAACGTTCTTCGTGAAACGGACATAAACCCATATAATTTTTACCGGATTTTTTTAACTGGACATACTGCCCAATAATATCTACTATATTCGTTCGGTGACGAACTTCCTCAATGACTTCCTGAGGAATGCGTTGTGCCATTGTCCTCACCTCCTAAGAATAGCATTGTGCTAACTCATGTGATTGACCGTTTAAAAAACGCACTGTCATTTCAGTGCGAATTCCAATGGACACATTTACACATGATTTATTGTATCACATAATCTCTGTTTTTCAAGTATCTTGTTTCAACTCAACAAAAAAAAGAAAGTATCTAGGACAAAAGTCATCCTGACTCCTGCCCTAGACACTAACTCTTAAAATAATCAGTGAAACATCAAGCTTGCTCCGACTTCCTTCAAGGCTTAAAGAAGAACTACATTCTGGAGACGAATGCTTTTAGCTCAACCTCTGTTTTTTATAAATCTTTAATTGTTTTTCCAGCACGTTTCATTTGTCCGAAACCAATTGCTACACGCACTACAATATTAATGGCCATCATAATAAAGAAGAGACCCATTGTTTGCGAAGTTAAGAAACCAATTTCTAAAATGTTGTGGAATAACATAGCTGCTACATAGATACCAATAATGGTACTGAAAACCAAGAAAATACGTAATGGATTTAAAGGCAGACACGCGCGAACAACAGCCATACAGCTAATTCCAACTAATAAATAATACATTAACGTCGTGGTGTCTAAAGAAGAAAATCCTTGATTTTGTCCAATCAGATAAACAGCAATGATATTCGCTACAACTAAAAGCGCATTAACAGACGCATTTTTCAAAGCCGTTGGTAAAAATTTCCCGACAACTTTACGTTTGTCCCCTTCGAAAGATAAGAAGAAGGCTGGATATCCTTCAATTGCTAAATCAATCAAGGTCACTTGAATCGGAATGAACGGGAACGCAATGGCCGTTAAGGCACAAATGATTGAGAGAATAAACGAATAAATCGTTTTAATGAAGAAAACGCTGGAAACTCGGGTTACATTATTTACCACACGTCGTCCTTCAAACAAGACATCTGGTAACGTTGTAAAATCAGAATCTAGCAAAACTAGATTAGAAATTTGCCGAGTAGCGCCATCTCCTTCTGCCATGGCGATACTACAATCCGCTTCTCGTAACGCTAAAACATCGTTGACGCCATCGCCGGTCATCGCCACCACATGCTCTGTGTCTTTCAACTCACGTACAATGGTTCGTTTTTGCTGAGGCGATACACGTCCGAACACTGTGTATTGCTGAACCGCTTCACGCACTTCTGCTTCTGTCGTTTTGGTCGACAAATCAATATAAGACTCATAACCGGGTAGCCCAGCACGACGAGCAATATTTGAAACAGTCACCGGATTATCACCAGAAATTACTTTTAAGTCGATTCCTTCTTCTTTTAGATAAGCCAGTGTTTCTTTGGCATTTTGGCGAATTGGATCATCAATTTCTAGAATTGCTAATGGCTCTAAATAAGGCATTTTGGTTTCGTTTAACGGTTGTTGCTCCGCAATAGCTAACATCAAGACGCGATAACCATTCTCTTGTGCTGTAAAAACAGCTTCTGGCAACCGACTATCGTCTACCAAACGCTCAGGAGCCCCTAAATAAACTGTTCCAATTTCTGGAAATTCAATAGCCCCCCATTTTCGTTCAGAAGAAAAAGCCAAGACTTCTTTTACGCCAAATCGATTGGATACTTCATAATGATCACGAATTGCTTGCATTGTAATATTATTATCCGTACTTTCAGATAGGTAGCTTCCGATAATCTGCGGGAAAAGTTCTTCATATTTATCATGCAAGATAATCGCCTTTTGCACTTTCATTTTACCTTCCGTAATCGTTCCAGTTTTATCTAAACACAAAGTGTCCACATGGGCCAATGTTTCAATTGAGTACATATCTTGTACTAAAATACGTTTTTTGGCTAACTTAATGACACCTGTTGTCAGCGCAATACTAATCAATAGTACTAATCCTTTTGGTAACATGCCTAACAAAGCAGCTGCAGAAGCAACAACGGATGTTTTGATGCCAGCATCTCTTAACCAAAAAGCTTCAACAAATAAAATAATCCCTAGAGGAATAATCACCCAACTTGTAAATTTAGAGACTTTACGAATCGAATTGACTAACTCTGATTGGATTGGTTTATGCACTTTGGCTTCTTGGGTGATTTTCACAGCATAGTTTTCGGCACCAACGTGGATAACACGGGCATAGGCTTGTCCGCTAACAATGAAACTTCCAGAAAGCAAGGTATCACCGATTTCCTTTTCAATTAAATCTGATTCACCTGTTAACAACGCTTCGTTCGCTTCGACTTTACCGTCAATAACTTCCATATCAGAAGGAACTTGTTCCCCTGCAGAGATAATAACAATATCTTCCATAACTAGTTCTTTTGTATCAATTTCTTGTTGTACGCCATTTCGAACAACATGAACATTTTCTTTTGCCACAATAGATAATTTTTGAACTAAATTACGGGCATGAATTTCTTGGAAAATCCCGATTGACATGTTCACAATAATAATCGCTAAGAAAGCCAGATTGGAATACGCTCCGACAAATAGTAAACAAACAGCGATTGCAAAGTTTAAAAAGTTGAATAACGTCATGACGTTATCAAAAATAATATCTTTTGTAGATTTTGCTACATTTTCCTCATAATTATTTTGAAGGCCTAACTCTTTCTGCTTGGCAACTTCTTCTGTACTTAACCCTTTTTTCAGGTCGACTTTATTCAACATCCAGCTCTTTCCCTACCTTTTCAATTAATCAGTTACATCCCTTCTAGTTTACTTGCATTTTCATGAAACTGCAAGAAAAGCCTAAAAAATTCCTGTAAGTTGAAAGAATTCTTTAGACTTTTCTCGTTTTAATTTAACTTTTCAATAAACCAACGATTCATTTTGACAATTTCCGCATAGAACATATTGCCACCATTTTGATAAAGGTAACCACCATTGTAAACTAACGCTTGCCAACGATAATAACGATATTTCGTATTTTGGTCATTCCCTAACAACGGTGAAAGGACTTCTCTTGAATATTCTTCTGCTAACTCTGTCGTATGTTTCCCGCCGCGTTCTTTCACAAACTGAATGTAATCCAGTCCATAATTATATGCTTGTACGCCCGTCCATTCATCACAGCCAGCTTCTTTTGCTTTCCCTAACGCTTCCGCGAGAAATTTGACGCCATGTGCAATACTTTCTTCTGGTGTTTCAATCACTTCTTGTTGCCCATAAACACTTTCACTGCTCTGCATAATATCACCAGATTTCCCTTTAGATTCTGTATAGATAATCGCTAAAGCTAATGTTTTGTATTCAGGTATTTTATTTTTTTTGACTTCTGCTTCTACTTGCTTTTCAAAGGTCATTACCGTTTCAACATTTTGATGTATTTTATAGCCAAGATAGCCAAGACCAGCAACTAAACCAACAAACAAAAGTAGCATGATTTTATAAATTATTTTTCTTACTCTACGCATCGAATCATCCAAACTTTTTCTTTTAAGATACGTTCTATGTTACTTGAAATAACCGAAAAAAGCGAAGTTTTTGTTACTTCTTTAGTTTTATTTAATAAAAGTAACTTTTTTGTGAACAAACCGTTCCTTCGCAAGATTGAACGTTTTCACATAGAATAGAATAACAAGTAATTTTGTTCTATTGACGCTTATTTATTGCATCAAAAAAGCCTAGATAAGAATGAACAAAATTCTTTTCTAGGCTTGACTTTATACAACTTATCTATTCTTTTAACAAACAGTCAAATGTTTTATGGAATTTTTTTCCCAGTCATTTCTTCATAGTCTCTACTCATCATTCTCCAAGCTTTTTCAATATCTTCATTCAATCCAAACAAGCCGCTTCTACCAACAATATAAATATCAGGTCCTGCAGCATCAATTCGCTTAAATGAATTTCTATTCGATGAGCCGTCCATTTCAATTACATAACGATACCCTTTTTCTTCACGTAAATTACGAAGAGCAACAATTTTATCAAGTGTTCCTTCAATAAATCGTTGGCCAGCAAAACCTGGATCAACGGTCATGATTGTGATTTTATCCAACAATTCAATATATGAAAAGATTGATTCAATAGGCGTTTCGGGATTAAGGACGATCCCTGCTTTAAGATTAGCATTGTGAATTTGGTCAATTAGGCGAAATGCTAGACCATCTAAAACCTCTGCATGCATACAAATCCATTCACATTTGATATCTACTAGTTGTTGTACCCAAAAACTTGGATTCGTAACCATTAAATGGGCAGATACTGGGAGCTTCGAAATTTTTCTTAACTCCTCAATAAACCACGGAGATAATGTAATGTTTGGCACATAGTGACCATCCATAATGTCTATATGATACGAAGCAACATGATCATTTAAAAAGGTGATTTGTTGTTTAAACTTGTCCAAATCCATCGTCATTAGTGACGGAGAAAATTCAACTTTGTTCATTCTAATTTTCAACTCTTTCTATCTGATTATTTGTTTGATGTTTTTGAAAATTTTTCTAACTCGTTATATTCAGACGTTGACACATCTCTGACAGGCAATATAAATTGCATTAATTTTGTTGCGCTTTTTCATTTTGTTTAGAAAATCTGAATATCTTCCAAGTTTATCTCCTCTTCTTCTTTTTCTACTAAAGCTTCCATATCTTTCTCAGTTACATCTTTCTTAATAATCGCTAAAACTAAACCGGTAACCACAGCGTTTACAACAATTGCAATAACACCAGCCAGCGGTTTACTCATTGTTGGAATCATTAAAACACCGCCAAATGGAACAGTCGCATCTGCCCCTAAGATCATTGTTGTTGCGCCACCCACGAAGCCACCAATCGCTGTAGCAATGACTCCTCGGACAATATCATTCATAACTAAAGGAATAACACCTTCAACAATGTTAATCACGCCCATTGGTACGGCAGACTTTAACGTTTCAACTTCTAGTTTTGTATAAATATTTTTTCTAAATAATTTAGCAAAGAAGAAAGCTAATCCAAAGCCTATTGGCGTTGATGTATTTACTAATTGCAATGCTGTAATTGGTCCATTAAGTCCTTCCGCTTGCATTGTCAAAACAAAGGCAAAAACAGTTTTGTTAATGGGTCCGCCATAGTCTATACCACTTAATAAACCAATTACACCACCAAAAATTAATAATGACGAGTTACCTAAGCTATCTAAAAAGTTCGTTAATAATGAAGTAAATGCCGTTATTGGGGTCCCGATAATATATACCATGATTAATCCACCAGTAATTGAGGTTAAAAATGGAATAATTAATGTTGGCATTAACCCTCTCGCCCAGTTTGGTAATTTCACATATTTTAAAATAGCTAATACAAGATATCCTGCCAAGTAACCACCTAAGATACCACCAATAAAGCCAGCGCCAACTGCATTCGCAGTTAAACCAATAATAAATCCTGGAGCAATTCCAGGTTTACCAGCGATTGAAAAGGAAATGCCAGTAGATATAACAACCGGCAGTAAGCCTAAGCCAGCGCCACCCATAGTAGCTAAAGCATCCCAAAGCGAAAATTCACCTGGTACCAAGGTTCCTTGACTTGAGCCACCAAACCCCATACCAATTGCAATTAAAAAGCCAGCACCACAGACAATTGGAATTAAATATGAGATTGCTGTTAATAAATGACCTTTAAGATTTAACTCTTTTAGTTTTTTCATTTTTATCCTCCTAAACATTGTTCTTTTCATTTTATTTTCTATTTTAAAAAATTGCTGTTATGGATTCTTCTGTAGAAAATATCCACAATATGCTGTCTCAGTAATTTCATTAAGAGAAAGCCTTTACTACATCCTCTGGCGATTTTGATTGAAGGAGTTCTTTCACTACTTCATCATTTCCGAGTTTTCTGGCAAACAATGATAATAGTTTAAGATGGCTAGTTATTTCTTTATGATCATTCCCCACAGCAAAAAGAATGATTCCTTTTACGCCGTTATCATCTAAAGATTCCCAAGGAATTTCTGTACTATTAATACCAATGGCCACGCCCATTTTTTTTACATACGCACTTTTGCCATGTGGAATGGCTAGATAGTTTCCAATGCCTGTTTGGCCTTCCGCCTCTCTAACATAGATATCTTTTATAAAGCCTGTTTCCTCTGAAATATTGCCATTTTCAAGCAAAAGATTGGCTAATTCTTTTAACGCTTCCTCTTTTGTATTTACATTCATATTCGTTTTAACGGTTTTTAAGTCAATGATATCCTTTACTTCCATTACAATTCCTCCTAGAAGGTTACTTTTCTTGTGTCATAACTTCTTCTGCTTTTTCAATTAGTTTAGTGGGTGATTTTACAGCAACTTCTGTAGGTACTTGAATGATTCGTTTCCCATCAAAACGCTCTCTTCCAGAAATTTTTACATCAATGGCTAATATAACAATGTCCGCTTCCTTAATTTGTTCATCCGTTAGTTTGTTTTCAATCCCAATGGTCCCTTGTGTTTCTACATGGATCTCAACTCCTGCTTTTTTTGCAGCGTTCTCTAATTTTTCTTGTGCGATATATGTGTGAGCAATTCCTACTGTGCAGGCTGCTACGCCGACTATCTTCATTATTTTTCCTCCTCAAATCTTTCTATATTTTTATAAAAATCTGTTTCTGTTTTTAAACGCAACAACTTTTCTAAGAAGTCTTCATTTGCTAATTTTCTAGTAAATCGACTGATTTCTTTTTTTACTTTTAACCGTTCATTTTCTTTTAGTAAGATGACAATAATTAATTTCACTTGCTTAATGTCTGCCGTCCATTCTTGGATTTCTGTTTTTAAGCCAATCAGATATATTTCACTTTTTTTCAAGAGTGCATTTTCTAAATGTGGCAAGACAATTTGCTCTGCAATCTGATTACTTCCCATCTTCTCACGATTTACCAAAGATTCCTCAATCTGCTTTTTTTCTTTGGGCGTTAACAAAGGTGCTGCTGTTTCTGCAATGAATTGATATACTTGCTGTTTTGAAAGAAGTTCTTGGTTTAGGAAAACTTGGTATAAAGGACTAACGTTCATGATAGATTTCCTCAACTTTTCTTTGTAATCGATACTGATCATCAGTTGTAAACATGGCACTGACCAACAATGATTTAATAGGGACTTTTTCCTGTAAATGAATCGTTGTCAAAATCAATTCAATATCAGAATAATCTTTTAATGATTTCCTTATATTTCGTGTGGCAATAATTTCAACAATTTGTAATTCAGGGAATTTCTTTTCAACTTTTACTCTCAATAGTTCTGAAGTTCCAATTCCAGTGGTACACATAATCAAAGTACGAATAGGTAACTGATTGGTTTCAATCATTCGCGCAAAATACAATGTAATAAACCCATTCTCATCTTCGTTTATAACCGGCAGTTGATAGTTTTTACTTACTTGCTTAGAAACTTGCACAATTTTTCTGAAAATTGTTTCATACGTCATTTTTATTTGATCCAATAAACTATTCTTAACATGTATGCCGTTTTCAAGACGATTTATCATTGGTTTTATATGACTAGCCAATTCAAAAAGTAGCTGATCATTATCAGTTAAAATTTTTAGTTGTGCACTCATTTCCTCTAAATAAAATTGAGTAATTTGCATTACTTTGAAAGAAAAATTAGTTGCTTTACTAAATGAACCTTGCATCCTAGAAGAAACCAAATATTGATATAAGTAATAAATTTCAACGTTAGGCAGTCTCTTATTTAAATAAGTTTCAATCTGTTGAATCGTTGTTTGCGCGACCTTTTTGAGTACTAAGTCCTTTGTTAATTCTTGTTCTTCTTCGTTAGATAATTGGTATTTTTCAGAAATAGCTACTTTTCGTGAACGACTAATTAAGATATAAAGATGAGAAAAGATGTTTACGTTATATGGATGTGGAATAGTAATATCCAGTTTCTTTTCAATGTTCCTGACTTGATCTAACGTAAAAAGGACATCATAATTATTAAAATTTAATGCTTTGTTGTTTCGAAGATCCTCAATATCGATAATGTTCAACAGTTGTATTCTATCGGAAATGGCTTTCCTGATAGCTCTTTCCTCACCGATAATTGCCAACGTTCGATTTTTCCGTTTGAGTGTTAAATCATATTTCTTTAAATCTTCGGCTAATTGTTGTTCATCGCTAAATATCACAGAATCGCCAACATAATATCTTGCAAATAATTCATAAACATTTTTAGCTTGTGGAGAAGCTAACAACAATTCCTCCAGAATTCGATTGCGTCTTTCCCTTGGCGAAAAATCACTTTCTTTTTCGACTAAATGTCGATTCTGTTCCATAAATCGTTCATAGTCTAGCTTGTATCCTCGTCCTTTCTCAGATAATATGAGTGAACCTTCTGAAAATTCATCGTTAATTTTTTTTATCAAACGATAAACTGTCTTAGGAGAAGTACTTAGGCAGTTTGCCAATTCTTTTGCAGTCATATAATCTTGTTTTTTTGAGAGAAGTAACAACAATTTTTGTCCACGTTCTTTTTTCGAACTCATAGCAACCCCTCCTTGATATATTTATTATAATCCATATAAAAGAAAACGCTTCCTTATTTTCTGTCCGTTACATTGGCCATTTTTGTGAGTGGTTAAAGTGTTCAATTATGCGAAACTTTCTAAGGCTATTTATAAATAAAAATCTGTAGAGTAAGCTATTTTGAATTACTGTCTCTACAGACACTAATACTTTCAAAGAATACAAAAAAAGGGCTGCCTTACGGCTAGCCCTTTTTTACTTTTATTTTACGGTAACATTTCCGATTACATCATTCATTGAAGTCGTTTGACCTGCTTTTTGTAAATCGTACTGAGCAACGATATCTTGATTTGTGAAAACAACAATTAAATCTGATTTTTTGCCAGCTTGTTCTAATGCGGCTAAATCAATGGTTGCAATTTTATCGCCTTGTTTTACAACTTGGCCTTCTTCAACATGTAAGGTAAATGGTCCACCTTGTAACTCAACAGTATCTAGACCCATGTGTAATAATACTTCAATGCCTGAATCTGTTTGGATACCTAACGCATGTTTTGTTGGGAAAATGCTAGTAATTTTACCAGCAACAGGTGTTGAAACTTCGCCGTCTGTTGGTACGACGGCAAAACCGTCACCCATCATTTTTGCTGAGAAAACATCATCTGGTACTTCAGAAATAGGAATAACTTTCCCATTTGCTACAGAATATAATTCAGTTTTTTTCGTTGAAACGGGTGTTTTTTCCTCAACAACTGGTTTAGAAACAGGTGTTTCTTTGACTGGTGTTGCTGGCGCTTGGTGGTTATATAATCGTTGCATTTCGTCAGCAACAAATTGTACTTCCGTGCCAACGATCACTTGGATATTGGTGTCATCAATGACTTTCACACCAGGAACCCCAGTTGCTTTAATTTTTGCTTGATCCACTTTGCCTGTATCTTTCACTGTTAAGCGTAAACGAGTTGTACAGTTATCAATAGAAGTTACATTAGCATCAGCGCCTAAACCATCATAAATACGACGAGCTAGAGAAGCAAATTTGTTGTCGCCTTGTGCAACATCTGGCGTTTCTTCGCCATCGCCTTCTTCACGTCCTGGTGTCATTAAGTTAAACTTAGTGATTGCAAAACGGAAACCGAAGTAGTAAATTGCTGCAAAGACAAGTCCTTGAACCACCAACATCATTGGGTGATTAGCGACTGGGTTTTTCAAACTTAAGAAGAAGTCTACAAAACCTGCACTAAAGGCAAAGCCAGCTGTCCAATGCATAAACGCAGCGAATGCTAAAGAAATACCTGTAAAGACCGCATGTAAAACATATAAAGGCCAAGCAACGAACATAAATGAGAATTCTAAAGGTTCAGTAACGCCTGTAAAGAAAGCCGCAAAACCAGCAGCTAACATTAATGAAGCTGTAACTTTTTTCTTCTCAGGACGCGCACATTGATAAATAGCAAACGCGCCTGCTGGTAAACCGAACATCATTACTGGGAAGAAACCAGCTTGATACATCCCCGTTTGTCCGACAATTGCTTTACCAGTATCTAACGCTTGTTGACCAGCTAAAAAGTTCCCAATATCATTGATACCAGCAACATCAAACCAGAAAACAGAATTCAAGGCATGGTGTAACCCTGTTGGAATTAATAGTCGGTTAAAGAAACCATACAAGCCAGCTCCTACGAAACCTAAGCTAGAGATTCCTTTACCAAAAGCAACTAATCCGTTATACACAACTGGCCAGAAGAAGAATAAGACAGCTGAGATTGCTAACATCGAAATAGCTGACATAATAGGAACTAAACGTTTTCCACTAAAGAATGATAAAGCCATTGGCAATTTCACACCAGAGAAACGATTATACATTGCCGCGGCAACTAAACCAGCGACAATTCCGACAAAGACATTGTTGTCCATGCTGTTGAAGGCTGGGTTTACTTCAGCAATATCCTTGAAGCCTTTAATGGCTTGGATAGAAGCAGGCGCTAAAACAGTTTTTGGCACTAAATAAGCGACTAAACCAGCTAATGCTGCCGATCCATCTTTATCTTTTGACATTCCTAACGCTAAACCAACCGCAAATAATAATGCTAAGTTGTTTAAGATAGCCAAACCACCATTCATTAGAAAAGTTGTGGCTGGACTAGCGCCGATTGTTCCCACAATCCAGTTGGCAATACCGACTAATAAAGAAGCCGCCGGTAATACAGCAACTGGTAACATTAACGAACGTCCCATTCTTTGCATATACGCTTTCATTATACGTAACTCCTCACATAAACTATTTAATTTTTATTATTTGGTCATTCTTAATCGTTCAATGTGAATCGATAAATAACCAAGTTCTTCATTTGGTACTTGATAATGAAAATTTCTCATTAATAAGACTTGTACTTTTTTTGAGATTTCATAGCTTTCAGCATACTTTTTCTTTACGACTTCCAAAATTTCTTCATCTAAAACAGCATATTGATTTTGTTGGAAGCGATGAATAAACAAACGTAAATGATTCACCAAACGTGAATAACTGAGACTATTTTTATCATCATGAATATCAATAGCCAATTCCTGCTCGATTAAATGAATAATTTCAGAAACGATTGTAACTTCACGGATACTTTTACTATTATCAGTACGCCCGCTGCGAGCACTATGGATATGAATTGCAATATATCCTGCTTCATCATAACTAAATGGAATTTCTAAGGTTTGTGTTAAATATTCTACAGCCCATTGAGCAATAGCAAATTCTTCACTATATAAAATCTCAATTTCACTTAAAAGCTTGTTCCGAACAATAATATTATTTTGAATATTTTCAGCTGCAAAAGCAATGTGATCACTCAACCCAATATTAATATGTTCATTCAACTTTTCACCCAATACCGTTTCAGCATGTTGGATAATTTCTTCACTCGCTAAAAAGTATTTGTCTTCAATTTGTGATAGCAATACTTGAAGTTTTTTCAGTCCTTCTGGCTCCATCACAAACATCCGCTCTACCAATTGTCGAGATAAGACATCATTTTTAGTCTTATTAAACCCGACGCCTTTACCGACAGCTACTTTCTCCTGTCCTTCGTCAAGAACAAGTACAGCATTTTGATTTAGCACCTTTTTAATTTTCATAAATGACCCTCTTCTGCAGAAGTAATTCTAACATTTTCAGTGAAAACAACAAAAAAAGCATAGAACAATCCCGTTAAACATGTTGCGTAACCACTGTACACCACATTGTATTACGAAATTCTTCCATGCCTAGTATTATCTAGTCACATGAAAACGCTATTCATTTGTTAACAGTGCTTATTCTAACGAGTATCATTATTTTTGTCAACCTTTTTCAATTATTTTTTTATTAATTGTTGACTATTAATAAAAAAGAAGCTCTTATCGGGAAAAAAGTACCTTCAGCTAAAGGTACTTTTGTTCACTAAGTTATTCTTTATAGGCATACTTATATGTGCTCGTTGCACCGAAGTTATGATACTGAATACCTTTGACACCTGGTCGTACAAGCTGACTACGGGCCTCTTGGTATAAAGGAATTAAAGCGGCATCTTCTTCCACCAATACTTTTTCAGCTTTAATTAATGTTTGCCAACGAGTTTCAGGATCATTTGCGTATTTAGTTGTTGACTCTTCAATTAGTTGATCAAACGTTGGGCTAGAATAGTTCATACGGTTGCCACTAACTGAGCTTTCTAAGAAGGTCATTGGATCCTGATAATCGGGGCCCCACATGCCAACAGACAATTCATAATCCCCTTTTCTCATTAATTCAATCGCATTATTTAAAGGAACTGTTTTGACATTAATAGTGAGACCTGGCAACGTTTCTTGTAACTGGCCTTGGATAAATTCAGCAACTTTTCGGTCACTATCACCATCTCTTGAAAGAAGTTCAATGGCTACCTCTCCGTTTAGCTCTGCTTTTGCTTTATCTAAATACTCTTTGGCTTTTTTGGCATCTGTTTTGACAAGGGCACCTGCTTCTTGACGAAAATCTTCATTTGTTTCTGGGTTATAGACAAATTTTTCTGGAATGTACCCATAAATTTCTTTTGAACCATCCGCTAAAATGTTGTCGACTAAGCTTTTTTTATCCAAAGCATAAGCTAAAGCTTTGCGGACATTCTCATTTGCAAAAATAGATGGTTTTTCGTTTCTTTTTTGGTTTAAACGTAAGGAATACACTTTTGATCGTTCGATTGCTTCATAGTCTGGGTTATCTCGATTTTGTTTAGCAAAATCTCCTGTTAAGACAGCCACATCTAATTCACCTGATTCGTACAAATTATAAACGGTATTGGTTTCTTTAAGAACTTCAAAATGAATCGTTTCTGATTTTACTTTTTCTTTATCGTAATAGTCGGGATTACGCACAAAATCCCACGACATTGCTGACTGATCCCAATTTTTCATTAAAAACGGACCATTAGATACAATCATTTCACTAGAAGTGCCATAGGCTTTTCCTTTTTCTTTCACGAATGCTTCGTTTTGTGGGAAAAATGGAGAAAATGCCAATAACGACGTAAAATACGGTACAGGCTTTTCTAAAGTAACCTCCAAAGTATACTCATCAAGCGCTTTGACACCCAATTCCTCTGGTGCTTTTTCCTCTTTTGTAATAGCTGTTCCGTTCAGAATCGTTCCTTCTAACAAGAAAAAGTAATTGGCTTGGTTTTTGGGATTCGCTAATTTACGCCAAGCAAAAACGAAATCATTGGCTGTTACAGCATCACCATTGGACCACTTGCCATCTTCTCTTAGTTTAATGGTATATCGTTTGCCATCTTCAGAAATTTCAGGCATCTCTTTAGCCGCAGCTGGTATTAGTTGATCCTTCCCATCCAATTGATATAACCCTTCAAAGACATTGGATTGTGCGTTAATACTGGCTTCATCTTGTGTAAAAATAGAATCCATTGAACCGATTCCCGAGTTTTCCATTAAATTTAAAACTTTTTTCGAGACACTGGTTTTCTCAGTTGTTTTCTCGTCTATTTTCGTCTCTGCCGTTGTGCCACAACCTACCAAGACCGTACTAACAAATAACATAATTCCCATCATTTTTAACTTTTTCATACTATTCCCCCTCTGTGTCAATCAAATGGCAACTCTTCCATGGAAAGCCGTTCTTGCGAAACTATCAAGCATGCGTAGGGCAAGCCCTCATTTTCGTACTCAAACTCGCCCCGCTGATTGTCAATTGGATCTGCCCGCAATTGCATTTTCGCTGGCTGAAAATCTGCTTGAATTTCACTATTTGCGAACATTCTAAAAACATCTAAATTGCCGAAATAATAATTCCACCGCTGTCTATCGCCGTCTCGATAAGCACCTCCGCCAAAAGACAAATCTGCAAAGAGCCAGCCGTACGGTTCTATATAAAATTGTGCCCAATCATGACAGCCTGTATAATGTGTAGAAACATATAATCCCGATTGCCATTTGGCTGGTATCCCTGCAATCCGACAAAGCGTGATAAACAAAATCGCTTGCACGCCGCAGTCACCTTTTAAATTAGTTGCAGCATACTCTGAAATATTGGAAATTGTAAAATATTCACGCATGAAAGAATAATGAATCTTTGTCGTCACAAAGTCATAAATCAAGCGTGCCTTTTTTAAGGGATTATTTTCATCGCCTACAAGATCATCTGCTAAATTTCTTAAATAAGGCGTGAATCGAATATGCGGTAACTGTTCCTCTAAATCAAAGCTTGGTTGCATTTTGTCTACGTTATTTTCTTCTAACTGCTGGTAAACCATCCGATTAACATAACAATATTCAACTGTAAACGTTTGATTTTCTTTTAAGATTGTTTCAAAACACAGTGTTCGTTGCGGCGCATCTTCTGCCGCAATATAGGTGGCCTCAGGTGACGTAGCCAGAATTTCAATTTCTGATTGTTGTTGACACGCTTTGGGCAGCGGCAAATGGACACGAACACGCTCACCTGAATGTTCAAATTCTTTTTTCACCTGAATAGTGGCTTTAATTGTTGTTCTCACTTTTCTACCACCATTTTTTTGCATTTGTTCGATGTTCTCTTTTAGTTCTTTTTTGCGGAGAATTTCTAATTGATTGCTTTCTGCTTCTCGCAAACGTGCAACATATGCCGCATTTGTTTTAATTAAATTGGCCAAAAATCGAAGTTGGAAATACGGTTCACCGTCAATATAAACCCAGTCCACTAAACCCGTTTCTTTTAAACGAATTAATTCCTCTGTTTGATAATCCTGAAAAGTATCTCTCATCATTTGATCAGCTTTTGCAAAGCTATGAGGATACTCATTCATACGCATCATTTTAATGACATCTTTTTCAATTATCAGACGTTCTTTTAATGCCTGCGGAAGTTCTTTTGTCAACCAAAAATCAATGGCAGTATCCGCGCTTGCAAAATCGCCAAATTCTTTCACCCTTTGAATTTCCTCAGGCAAAGGGACACTAAGATACTTTAAGTCATACTTCATTTGCTTTGCTCCTTTTTTAATGAGAAATACCTAATCCGGCTGCTTCTCCTAATTCCAATAATGGTTTTGCTTCTAAGGATACGCCCCCAGTTACGGGCGCAGTTTCTAAACCGAATGTCGCATCTAAATCTGCTCGTGTGATATTCTTTTGAGCAGCAGCTAAATGAGCAGCAGCCGTGATGCCAATGGTTGTTTCTTCCGCCATGCAACCAATCATGCATTCGATACCTGCTGTTTCACAAATCTGATTAATTTTCAATGCTTCATGAATGCCGCCACACTTCATTAATTTTATATTGATAACATCGACTGTGCCTTTTTTTACTAATTCCAACGCATCTTGGGCATCAAAACAGCTTTCATCAGCCATAATTGTCGTATTGACTTGTGAGGTAACGTATTTTAGGCCTTCTAAATCGCGCCTTTTAACTGGCTGTTCCACTAACTCAATTTGATAATCTGCCAATTCTTGAATCGCTTTAACTGCATCTTTGGGCGTCCAAGCTTGATTCGCATCTAAGCGGAGCTTGATATTAAAGCCAACTGCTTCACGAATCGCTTTTACTCTTGCAATATCAGCTTCAATTCCTGTTCCGACTTTAATTTTTAATGTATCAAAACCTAGTTTGACTTTTTCGACGGCTTTTTGTGCCATCACATTTGGTTCATCAATACCTAGTGTGATATCCGTTATCACTTGGTTATCATAGCCACCTAACAATTGATAAAGAGGCAGTTGCGCTTTCTGACCCATCAAATCATAACAAGCAATATCGATTGCTGCTTTTGCGGCTGGAGCGAAAGCAGATATTTTATCCATGACTTCATGAATTTTCTCAATATTAAAGGGGTTTAAGCCAATGATTGCTTGACCAAATAATTCGATCGTTTCCAGCGTGCCAGCCAACGTTTCACCGGTAATAAAAATGCCGGGCCCTCCTTCTCCATATCCAACTAATCCCTCTTCTGTTTCAATTTCTACAATTGCGCTATCCGCCGATTCAATCGTCCCCAAAGCGATTGTAAACGTTTCTTTCAGTTTGATTTTCGATGCCCTAACATGTACCTGCTTAATTTTCATAAAATCCTCCCTTTAACATTTTCAATTAATTGAAAATTCAGTTTTTTTAAAAGCTCAAAAATTAAATTTTGATTGTTATCGAACATTCTAAACTCATTATTTTCTAATGTCAACAAAATAATGAGATTAAGATTAAAATAATATGAAAATTGAATTCACGAGCTCTTTTATAAATCAGTAAATTCCAGAACATGTGAGATACTTCTCATTTACAAACATCCTTAAAAAAGGTATGATAGTGAAGAGGCAACTTGCAAAGGAGTAGAAGACGAATGAGTGAACAACCTCAACAACGCTCAACCGAAGAAGTTGAAGCAATCAAAGAAGATATTTTAACTGCATTAGAAACAGTGATTGACCCTGAATTAGGCATCGATATTGTTAATTTAGGACTAATTTATGAAGTTGAATTTGCAGAAGAAACTGGTGATACTGTCATCAAAATGACCTTAACCACAATGGGCTGTCCGTTAGCAGATGTTTTAACAGAACAAATCCATGGTGTTTTAAAAGATATTCCTGAAGTGAATAATATCGAAGTAAAATTAGTCTGGTACCCTGCATGGACAACGGATAAAATGAGCCGTTACGCACGAATTGCTTTGGGTATTCGCTAGTTATTTCGAGACTTTGACTAATGATAAAAACCACCTGAAAGAACTAATCGGTCAGTTCTTTCAGGTGGTTTTTTATTTGACTAATAGTTTGGTAGTCCAACTTTATTATTTTTCTTCTCAAGCACTTTAAATTTAGCTAAACGAGTCAAACAAAACAAGACATGGAATCATAAAAATCCATGTCTTGTTAGTCGGGTGCTGTTTTTACCGCAGGACAGTTTTCTTCCAAAAATTCAAAAATACTACTGTAATAATTTTCAGGTTCGTAGACACTTGAAGATAAATGTGGTGCTTTAGCAACAATGAGGCCTTTTTTTATCCCTTGAGTTGCCGCTAAATTTTCTTCAAACATCGTCATTGGAACAAAACGATCACCTGTGCCGTGAATAAAAAATGTTGGCAACGTATTTTTGTGTAATTGCCTCACAGAAGAAGCGGTTTTCAATTGAAAGCCATAGTTATTTAATGCTAATTGATTAGCAATTGTTAAAATAGGAAAAGCGGGTAAATGAAAAGATTCATGTAGGACATATTTAAATTCATCATAAACAGAAGTGTAGCCACAATCCACTATTAATCCGCGAACATTCGTTGGTAACTTTTCACCACTTGCCATCATGACGGTAGCCGCCCCCATGGAACCTCCCACTAAAATAATTTCTGCTTCCATATCAATGGCAAGAACTTCACTAATCCAACTTAATAAATCTAACCGATCCAACCATCCCATCCCAATTTTATTCCCTGAACTTTTCCCGTGCGCACGCAAATCGGGAACTAAAACATTGTAACCTTCTTCTGCAAAACGTAATGCAGTATATGCCATATCGCGTTTTCCGTTTGAACGATAACCATGCACACAAATCGCCCAACGATGGTTATCTGGATAAGGGATAAAGCACCGCGCATACAATGTTTCGTCTTTAATTTTCAACCAACGATCTTCAGCAAAAGACTCTGTCCAAAAAGCTTCGCCTTCTTGTTTTTGTTGTTCTTCTATTTTTGTGTATCTTGTTTCCCGTTCTTGAAAATTATCAGGATTTAATAACCGATGCCCTTTTTTATGATACCAAGGATTGTCTTTAATCAAAGCGATTTTCAAAAAATAATTGGCAATGTAAAAAGAAAAAACAACGCCAATCATTGCAAAAATGATCAGTAACCCGAGGAGCCATTTCATCTGCAAATCACACCCTCTTCTAAAGTATTTCCTTCTCCATTTAATATACTATGGATCTTTCATTTCTGAAAGAAATCACCCTTACATTTTGTTATTTTTTGAAAAAAGCAGCCGTCTCAAAAAGAGGCGGCTACTTTTACTCTATCAACAATCCAACGTTGTCATATCTTCATATGTCTCACGGCGAGCAACTAATTTTGCTTGTCCATCTTCGACAAAAACCACTGCTGATCGAGGATTTCGGTTGTAATTACTTGCCATTGAATAACCGTAAGCCCCCGTACTACTGATGGCCAATAAATCCCCTGCTTTAACTTCTGGCAATAAAATATCTCGAAGTAAGACATCGCCTGATTCGCAATATTTACCAACCACCGTGACTTTCTTGACTGAATCATGCCCATCACGATTTGCTAGAAAACCATCATAAACCGCTTGATACAAAGCAGGCCGTATATTATCACCCATGCCACCATCTACGGAAACAAAATGACGAACGCCAGGAACCTCTTTTTGCGCGCCAACTGTATAAATCGTTGTGCCCGCTTCGGCAATTAAACTGCGGCCTGGTTCAATCCAAAGCTCAGGCAATGGATACCCGAATTGTTCACAATGACCTTTCAATGAATCAACAATTTTTTCAACAAACGTTGCTGGTGCTAATGGCTCATCTTGCTGCGTATACTGCACACCAAAACCACCACCCATATTTAAAACACGTGCTGTAAATTGATGGACTTGCCGCCAACCTTCTAAAATAGTAAACATTTTTTCAACAGCTGCTAAAAAGCCTTCCACAGCAAAAATTTGCGAGCCAATATGGCAATGGACCCCTTGTACATCAAAAGAGGGATTTGATAAAAGGCGAACGAGTGCTTCTGTTGCCTGCCCACTTGCAACATCAAAACCAAATTTTGAATCTTCTTGGCCTGTCAAAATGTAATCATGTGTTTCTGCATCCACACCAGGACTCACCCGAAAAAGAACTTTTTGTGTTTGGTTTCGTGTAGTTAATAATTCTTCCAACAAGTCAATTTCGTAAAAATTATCTATGACAATAGTACCTATTTTGTTATCCAAAGCGTAACGCAATTCTTCAGGGGTTTTGTTATTTCCATGGAATTCAATTTCTGCTGGCTCCATGCCCCCTTTTAAAGCTGTGAATAGTTCCCCACCAGAGACAACATCACAAGCAATATCTTCTTCTTTTAACACTTGATAAATAGCTAAACAACTAAATGCTTTACTTGCATAAACCACTTTATTTTTGTTACCTAATTGATTTAACGTTTGTTTAAAACCACGTGCCTGCGCGCGAATATGAGCAACATCATAGACAAATAACGGCGTCCCGAATTTTTGCGCCAACTTTACGGTGTCACAACCACCGATTTCTAAATGATTTTCCCGATTCATTTTTGCTGTACCAAATAACATTTTTTCCCGCCCCTTCATTTTGTTTTATTAAAAATCATAGCATAAAACCCAGTAGCTTCCTATAATTTTCCACATTTTTCTCGGACTTTCTCCTGTTGCTTTTTTACGCTAAATAGCCTACAATAATTGGCATACAGATAAAAAACCTTTATTATCAAGACTTTAATCTTTTAAATTAAAATTGGTATATACGAAAAAGAAAGAAGGCAGATGACTTGGCTACACTGAACCGCGATCAACAAATTGAAGAAATTATTAATTTGGAAGCAATTTTGAATTTACCGAAAGGAACAGAACATTTTGTCAGTGATTTACATGGTGAATTTGAAGCTTTTGACCATATTTTAAGAAATGGTTCTGGGCGAATCCGAGAAAAAGTTCAATTTTTATTTAAACAAGAATTAAATGCCCATCAGATGGACGAGCTTTGTTTTATTATCTACTATCCAGAAGAAAAATTAACACTTTTAGAAAATGAAAGCGCCCTCTCTTATGAATGGTGGCTATTAACGATTCGCCGTCTGGTTGAAATCGTCCGTTCTTCTTCGATGAAGTACACACGTTCTAAAGTTCGCAAAGCCCTTCCTGAAACCTATGGGTATATTCTCGAAGAATTGATTTATCAATATGATGAAACAACAACCAAAAATGGTTACTATCAACAAATTATTGAAAAAATTATTTTACTAGGTGAAGCCAAACGTTTCGTGACAGAATTAGCTTATCTAATCCAACGTCTGATTATCGATCACCTACATGTTATTGGGGATATCTATGACCGGGGGCCAGCACCAGATAAAATTATGGACCGATTAATGTCCTATCACTCCTTGGATATTCAACTAGGCAATCACGATATGATTTGGCTGGCTGCTTATAGTGGTTCACTGGCTTGTTTAGCCAATGTAGTACGTATTTGTGCTCGCTATGGAAATTTAGATTTGTTAGAAGAACGTTATGCTATCGATTTAACCGCCTTAAAAAAATTTAGTTTAGAAACGTATAAAGAAAATCCTGCTTTTGCACCCAAGAAAAATCCCTATCGTGCGTTAACTGAAGCTGAAAAACAAATAGCGATGCGTGTGCAACAAGCCATTGCCATTATTCAAGAAAAACTAGAAGGCCAAATTATTGGTCGACGTCCTGATTTTAACTTGGCACATCGGCTACGCTTAGATAAGATTCAAGGGGAAACTATTACTTTTGACGAATGTCGTTATACATTAATTAACAGCTGTTTCCAAACCGTTTCTGAAGAGCAGCCTTACCAATTAACACGTGAGGAAAAACAGATAATTGATGATTTATTAACGCAATTTCAGTCTTCGCCGCGGTTAACAAAACACATGCGCTTTCTAATGGAAAAAGCTTCTCTTTACCTTGTGTATAATCAAAATTTATTGATCCACGGCTGTCTGCCTCTGAATGCGGACGGTACGTTTCAAGCTTACACATTTAAAGGCCACTCCTATTCAGGAAAAGCTTTAGTTGACTTCTTTCAGAAAATGTTAGAAGAAGCATACGCTCAGCCTGCTATTACAGATGACTATGCGACAGATTGTTTATGGTATCTTTGGTGTGGCGAAGGTTCCTCATTATTTGGCAAACGAGCTATGAAAACCTTTGAGCGTTATTTTCTCGCTGAAAAAGAAACACACCATGAAGAAAAAAATCCTTACTACTCTTTGCGTGATACGGTTGAAGTTTGTGAAAGAATCCTAGATGAATTTGAAGTGACTGGTGAAAATCGACATATCATTAATGGCCATACACCAGTTAAACGAACAAAAGGCGAATCGCCAATCAAAGCAAATGGCACGCTTCTCGTAATTGACGGCGGCTTTTCAAAATCTTATCAGACAATTACTGGAATTGCTGGTTATACATTGTTGTACAACTCGTTTGGGTTACAACTGACCGCGCATAAATCTTTTTCTAGTAAAGAAACAGCCATTTTAAATAATCAAGACATTCATTCCATCAAACAAGTCATCGATCGCCCCTTACAGCGGTTATTGGTGAAAGATACCACTATCGGCAAAGAGCTATTAAAGCAATCGCAAGCACTTCAAAAACAAATGAAACAAAACCAGGAGTGCCGTTAAAAAGACGCTTGCGCTCTTATCCGAAAAATGATTAAATGGAGGAGTTGAGAAAAATATCTATTAGAGAAACGGAAAGGGTTTTACATTGAAGAAACAGCAACTCTCACTTTACGGCACCATTTTCTTTCTTTGCTTTTTCCTAATTGTGGGCTTCTTCTTCTCAAGTCGTGGCGAAGATTATGCCAAAGAATCTGAACAAAAAGTTACAATTGATTCCGCCAAACATGAGAAGCATACAAACAACAAGGAAGAAAATAATTCAGCAAATACAGTATTTTTTGATAAAATAAATGACCTGCTCGTCGCTTCTGTCAAAGAATTTGAAGGAACGGTCGGGATTAGTTATTTAGATTTGGAAACTGGCGAACAACGTTCTGTGAATGGCCAACATGAATTTTATACAGCTAGTACTATTAAAGTGCCACTGACGATGCTAGTCGCCGACACGGTTGCTTCTGGTCAAAAAAAATGGACAGACCTGATTCCCTATAACGCCGAAGAAGATTATGAAGAAGGAACTGGGATCATTGCCTATAATATCCAACCAGAATATCCATTAAAAACGTTACAAGAATATGCCATCACCTATTCTGATAATATCGCTAAAAATATGCTCTATGACACATTGGGTGGTGATGCAAAAGCAAAACGAGAAATGTATCAGCGTTATTTGCACAAGACACCTTCGATTGAAGAACCACAATTTTCTTCGGAAGATGCGCTTGTTATTCTACAAAAATTATATACTGAAAAAGCAACGAAACCAGATTACCAAGCGATTTATGATTCTATGAAACAAAGTGTTTTCCATGAAAGAATGGAAACTCCCACAACTCAAGGGAAAGTTGCTCATAAAATTGGTTCCTATGATGAATTTATTCATGATATGGGGATTTTAGAAACACCTCACCCCTTTGCTTTAGCAATTTTTACTAAGGGACCTGATAATGCTAAGAGTTCTGCGTTTATTGCTTCAGTGACAGATAAACTTTGGCAATTGCAAGTGTCTGAATATCCTAATCAATAACAGTAAAAAAATACCCTTGGTTTATTAAAACGGCTTAATAAACCAAGGGTATTTTGCCTATTGTTTGTTATTATTATCCGTTTGTACAGCCAACAACTTCGTAAAACGTTCTGCCAACATTTGGTGGGCATCAATTTTTTTGGTTCCTTGTGCTTTTGCTGCAAAACTAGCAAAGTTTAAGCCAGCCCCAAATAGTTGTAACGCACCGTTGCCTAAATCTCCCTTTTTAAGAGCTTCAAGCCCATCTTCGATAAATTGGTTACTTTCATCTAAATGACACTCAGGAAGATATTTCACGCCGTGATGATAACGTTTTACATTCAGAATGATTTGCTTCGCGGCTTCTTCTGAAATAGCTGCTCCCAAGTTTAACAGTAGCTCATTAATTGGTTCCACCAAGTGAGCATAGTCACTTTCGTACTTTTGACAATTCAGTGCAATCGCTTTGCGGCGTTCTTCATTTTTCATTTTTTTCACTCCCTTTTTTATTAAAAACGAGCACGAAAGCTACCAACTGGCTTCGCACTCGTTCTTTCTAACCATTAATTTTCTTTGTTCATGCTTTTAATTTTAATTAGACGTGTAATTTCGCCACGTTCATTTTCTTCTAATTTCATTTGAATGTAGTAAATTGTTTCTTCTAATTGTGGAATCGTCATATACTCTAAGGCGTTGACACGACGACGCGTTTTTTCAATTTCTTTTGATAATAATTGGCACGTCTTTTCAACATTTGCAAGTGCTAATAATTTCGGTAAAATGCTTGAAATTTTAGCAAAAGCTTGATCAAGCTCGCTGTTTGAATTCACGTAGCCATAATCTAAGGGTGCTTCTTGAACCGATTCATCGTAATCAAAAATCATTTTAGGAACTGGCACACTTAAGATGTTCTGTTCAATAATTTCTAATTCAACTTTTTCGGCTGGAATTGCCACTAACTCTTCAATAAAGGCTTCGTTCAGCGTTGCGTTTGCCAATACAAAATTTGATAACGCATCTGTCACTTCTTGTTCAACCTGAATACGTAACTCATTGTTTTCTTTGACTAGCGCAATAAACCTTCGCATCAATTCATCTTGTTTGTCTTTCAGCAACTTATGACCTCTCGTGGCCGTAGTTAACTGTTTTTTCAGTCGGGAAAGTTCCATACGGGTTGGATTAACATTTAATCGAGCCATTTTTCTACTTCCCTTCAGTTAAATATTGATCGAGCATATCCTCTTTAATTCGTTTTAGTTCTGTTCTCGGTAGCATACTTAATAGTTCCCACCCAAGATCTAACGTTTCTTCAATCGAACGGTTTGTATCGAATCCTTGGTTGACATATTCTTCTTCAAAACGTTGGGCAAAAGCTGCGTAAATTTTATCGACATCCGAAAGAGCTGATTCTCCTAAAATGACAGCTAATTCTTTGGCTTGTTTCCCTTGTGCATAGGCTGAGAACAATTGATTCATCGTCGCTGCGTGATCCCCGCGCGTTTTGCCTTCGCCAGTTCCTTTGTCTTTAAGACGGGAAAGTGATGGCAATACATCAATTGGTGGTTGGATACCGCTCTTATATAGTTCCCGGGACAAGATAATTTGCCCTTCTGTAATATAGCCAGTTAAATCGGGAATTGGATGTGTTTTATCCTCCTCTGGCATTGTTAAAATAGGAATCTGTGTTACGGAACCTTTTGAACCACGAATTCGGCCTGCCCGTTCATACAACGTTGCTAAGTTCGTGTAAAGATAACCTGGGTAACCACGACGTCCTGGAACTTCACGGCGTGCTGCTGAAATTTCTCGCAACGCTTCGCAATAATTGGTCATATCCGTCATGATAACTAAGACATGCATGCCCTTTTCATAAGCTAAATATTCAGCGGCTGTCAAAGCCATTCTAGGCGTTGCAATCCGTTCAATGGCTGGATCATTCGCTAAGTTCATAAACAAGACTGAACGATCAATTGCGCCTGTTTGACGGAAATCTTCCATAAAATATTCCGCTTCTTCAAAGGTAATCCCAATGGCCGCAAAAACTACGGCAAATTCTTCTTCACTATTTAACACGTTGGCTTGTCTGGCAATTTGTGCTGCTAATTCTTTATGAGGTAAGCCAGAAGCTGAAAAAACAGGTAATTTTTGGCCGCGAACTAAGGTATTTAAATGGTCAATCGCTGAAATCCCTGTTTGGATGAACTCATCAGGATAATCACGAGCAACTGGATTGATAACTTCGCCGTTAATATCTAATTTTTTCTCAGGTAATAATTCTGGTCCATTATCTTTTAAACGACCTAAGCCGTCAAAAACGCGCCCCATCATATCTGGCGAAACCCCTAATTCTAAAGGATGTCCCAGAAAGCGAACTTTTGAATCACGAATATTGATATTACTCGTTCCTTCAAAAATTTGGACCATCGCTTTATCTCCATTGATTTCTAAAACTTGCCCTTGGCGAATTTCGCCATTTTGCATGCGCACTTCAATTAATTCTTCGTACTTTACGCCTGCCACTTTTTCAACAATCATCAGAGGACCAACGACTTCATTGATTGTGCGATATTCTTTAATCATTCGTCATTCCTCCTTCAGCAATGATTTCTTTTACCGTTGTTTTAATTTCTGCTTGTAAACGATCCAATTTTTCTAATTCTTCTTCTGGTAAATACTTGCTACGAGCAATGCGATCACGGATTTCAACGGTTCCCGCCATTAACTCAGAGAAATAAGTGCCTAAACTTAAGGCTTTTTGACCTTCTTCACCAAAAGTTAGAATCAATTGCAACATTTTCGCTTGTTTGGTTCGAGAAGTGAACGTGTCCACGTCATCAAAAGCATTTTGTTGCAAATAGTCTTCCCGTAATGATTTGGCTGTTTCCAACGTTAAACGGTCTTTATCCGACAAGGAATCAATCCCAACCAAACGAACAATTTCTTCCAATTGAGATTCCTCTTGTAAAATCCGCATCCCTTCAGCTACCATAGCGGCCCAGTTCCCTTGCAATTCCAAGTCTAAATATTGTCCTACTTCTGTGGAGTAAAGAGAATAACTTTGCAACCAGTTAATAGAAGGAAAATGACGTTTTTGTGCTAACTGGGAATCTAAGCCCCAGAATACTTTAACAACGCGTAACGTATTTTGGGTGACAGGTTCTGATATGTCCCCACCAGATGGCGAAACCGCACTAATCGCCGTAATGCTTCCTTCACGATGATCTTTTCCTAACGCGATGACTTGTCCTGCTCGTTCATAATATTCAGCTAAGCGGCTACCTAAATAGGCTGGATAGCCTTCATCACCAGGCATTTCTTCTAACCGGCCACTCATTTCTCGTAACGCTTCTGCCCAACGAGAAGTAGAATCCGCCATAATTGCGACTGAGTAACCCATATCACGGAAATATTCTGCAATGGTAATCCCTGTATAAATCGAGGCTTCCCGTGCTGCTACCGGCATATTTGACGTATTCGCAATTAAAATCGTCCGATTCATCAAAGACTCACCAGTTGTTGGATCAATTAATTCTGGAAATTCATTTAAAACATCTGTCATTTCATTCCCGCGTTCCCCACAACCAACGTAAACGACTAAGTCGACATCGGCCCACTTAGCAATTTGATGCTGAACGACTGTTTTTCCAGCGCCAAATGGTCCTGGAACTGCTGCCGCTCCGCCTTTCGTAATTGGGAAAAAGGTATCAATTACGCGTTGTCCGGTCACCATCGGTACTTTGGGACTTAGTTTTTCTAAAATGGGACGTCCCCGCCGAACGGGCCATTTTTGCATCATGCTAAAACTTTCCGTTCCTTTAGCCGTTTCCACTGAGTAAACTGTTTCATCAATGGCAAAGTCACCTGCTTTAATTTCGGCAATCGTTCCTGAAACGCCGAAAGGCACCATAATTTTATGTTGAATAATCGGTGTTTCTTGAACCACACCGACGATGTCACCTGCCGACACTTCTTCACCAACTGCCACAGTCGGTTCAAACGTCCATTTTTTCTCACGATCTAACGCATCAATTTTAACGCCACGACCTAAAAAGTTACTGTGGGTTACTTCTTGAAATGTATCCAATGGTCGTTGAATACCATCAAACATTTCGGCAATTAAACCTGGGGCTAATTCAACAGATAATGGTTCTCCTGTTGAAATAACTGGTTCTCCTGGTCCAATGCCTGTTGTTTCTTCATATACTTGAATCGAAGCGACGTCGCCTCGCATTTCAATAATCTCTCCGATAACGCCTAAATCTCCTACATGACAAATGTCTTGGATACTAGCATCTGACATGTTTTCAGCTAAAATCAAAGGACCTGAAACTTTGACAATTTTTCCAATTTGCACGCTCATTCTCCTTTGCATTATAAAATATTTTGTCCAATTGCTTTTTCAACATTTTTTTCAATCTCACTTAAACCGATTCCGATTGTACCATTATGACTTGGGATTAAAATAATCGCTGGTGTCACTTGTTCTTTGTATCGTTCAATCGTTTCTTCTGCTAAAGTAGAGGCTTCTTCCGTTATGAAAATGACCCCAAACTTATTTTTCGCCATAGTTTCAATGGCTTCTCTAACTTGCATTTCTGAAATGGCATGATGGACCTCAAAGCCAAACAGTTTAAATGGTAAGATTGAATTTTTGTCTCCAATGACCCCAATTTTATACCCCATTGACTTTTCGCATCCTTTCTCGAATTTTTTCATTTGAAAACCCACTATGTTTTCCGACCAAAATTAAACGTAGATTTTTCCATTCAACCTCTTTCGCATTCAAAAAGGCTAGTAATGGGAGCGGCCCAAAAGCAACCGTTCGACCGTTTTCATACATTGAGGTCAGGTAATCATCCTTGAGTTTTTCAAAAGCCAATAAATTTAATTCATTGGTTTCTTTATTGATGATCTTTTCTAATAGTTGTCCGTAATTCGTTGTTCTGACAAATGCAGTAAATTCTACAAGTGACTTTTCCGCATAGGTCAACAGCTCTTTCTTTGAGATACTGCCAGCGCTAGAAAGCACGGTTGATAAAAAGTTACTGTTTTGATGTTGAACAATCCCTCTGGCCATCGTTGATAGATTGGTTAAATCAATAAAAGCGATGACCTCCTTCGTTAACTCTTCATAGCCCAATTCATCCGCCAATTTTCGCTGTTGCTGTAAAAATGCTCGATCATAAAGGATATCAATTGCTTGCGGCAAACCGCCTTCTTCCAGATAGGCAAAAACATCACGGATTACTTCTAACAATGCTGGCTCAAGTTCGGAAGAGTTTTTTGTATGAATGGCGCTTTTGACTGTGTTTAGAGAATAACGACCATCCTCTAAATAAAGATAATCAAAATCTTTACCTGTTCGCTCAGCTTTCGTCAAAATCTTCAAGTTATGGAAGGTAAAACGCATCGTATACAACGTTACTACAGCTGGTTCTGGAGCTATTTCATATAACCACCGATAAAGATTTCCCAATGCTTCAGAAGAATGGTAGTCAAATTTTTCTTCAAAAGTTTCGGTTAAATAAGGTTGATAAACCGTACTTTTTAACATATTTTTAACGTCTTCAACTGTTTCCGCTTCTAAAAGTTGTTGAAACTGTTGCTCAGAAAGCAACTCCGTTTCTTTTAAACGAATCAGCGGATTAATTTGATGATACGTTGGTTTTCTCATTCTACGTCCTCCCTTCTTAACTGAAAAGTTTTTCTGCTACTTTAAAGCCTTCTGTTTTTTGAATCTCTTCAACTAATGCTGAAAAGAGAAAATTATAATCCAAACCATCTTTTGCAACGATAAAGCCACTTTCTTTTGGAACAACCTCCTCTGAAAGCTCCCATTGAACAGTAGCATCAGAAAGTGCGGTCAGCCACTCTTGCGTTACTTTCGTTTGAGAATACTCGCCTAAAAGAATGGTTGCTTTTCCTGTTAATTCAAGTGAGCCTAATTGTGCTTTCATAAATTGTTGAAATTCTTCCGCTGACCATTCACTCATCTTTAAGACCACTTCGTCAAATAATTGGTTAAGATATGCTTGTTTTTTATTTAATGCATCTTGACGAATTTCTAGTGTTTGCCGTTGTTGGCGTTGTTTAAATTCTTTTAATAATTGTTGTTGTCGTTTTTCTATTTCATGTTCTTGCTTCAGCAAAATTTCTTGTTGTGCTGCTTGGAATTCTTGATCGATGCGCGTTTGTTCACTGGTGACATAGGCTTCGACTTCTTGCTTTCCTTGCTGCTTAATTTCACTGATGATTTTTTCAATGGCATCCATCCATCTGCCTCCTCAATTATTTGACGTTCAATACAAGTAAGAAGGAAATTACGAACCCTAAGATGGCATAAGTTTCAACCATGGCAGCATAGATAATTCCTTTTGTTGCATGTTCTGGTTTCTTCGCTAAAATTTGGATCCCCGCAGCGGCTACACGACCTTGGGCAATCCCAGAGAACAATCCTGCAAAGGCAATTGGTAAAGCTGCTACAAAATAGTTCAATCCTTGAACCATACTCATATCGTTTCCTAAGTTAATATAAATTAAGAAAGCAATAACGAAACCGTATAATCCTTGTGTACCTGGTAATAACTGTAAAATTAACGCTTGACCAAATTTTTCTGGCTGCTCCGTCGTTAAAGCTGCTGCTGCTTCCCCAGTAAAGCCAACTCCTTTGGCTGATCCAATCCCAGCAAAAATTGTCGCCATCGCCATTCCTAATACTGCAAAAACAATTCCACCATTATTATTAATTAAGTAATCCATCATCTCTATTTTCCTCCAATAAATAATTTTCTATTTTTTCTCAACATTAACATACTTTTCTTTTGTTTTTAGCGGGTTAAACGCCCGGCCACCGCCTGTGTAAAATTTTCCAAAGAACTCAACATATTGCAAACGTGCACCATGAACATACGCACCTAATAACGATAAGAATATGTTTAACGCATGTAAAACAATTAACAGCAAGATCCCCACGCTAAAACGGGCAACTGGCGGCATGAACTCAACGAGCATATTAAACGCTGAAGCAATACTTCCCCCAGCAATTCCTAACGCCATCAAACGTGTATAACTAACTAAATCACCGACATAGCCTGTCACACCGTATAGTCCATACAGTCCTTTGGCTAAACCTTTTAATTTGGCCTTCGATTGAATCATTGGAATCACAATAATTGCAACGGCAGAAAGGCTAGCTAAAATCGCACCTGCTGTAAATAAGCCTTCATTTTTAACTACTAATTTACCAACGACTAACAATGCTAAACCAAACAAAATCCCTAACCAAGCGTAACTTTCGTTAATACTATCTAAATAGCGCCTTTGTTTTGATAACTGAATCCCATTAATCATTAAACCGACAACCAATTGGATAAACCCAAAAATAACCGATAAAATAAGAATCGTATTTACATCTTCGGTCGTTGATAAAATCGGAAATGGTGATTTGATTCCAAACATTGTTGGCGGTAATGCTGCACCGAAAAACGAACCGTAAATGAAGCCCCAAATAATTGTTGGAAATGATAAAATCAAGAAAAAGTCGGCAAAACGTTTCATGCCTCTAGGTAAAACAAATGCTTTCAAAGCAATAATAGACAAGAATAGCATCAGTAAGCCATAGCCAATATCCGCTACCATCATGCCAAAAAAGACTAGATAAAACGGCATCATCGCGGGTGTCGGATCAACTTCTTCATATTTTGGTAAGCTATACATCTCTGTTAACATTTCAAACGGCTGCACCAATTTATTATTCGCTAGTTTAACTGGTATATCTGTCTCAATTTCCACCTTCGTAGGATTTTCAAAAGTAAGAGCTATTTCGTCCTTAGGAACTTTTTCTTCAATCGCTGTCAAAATCTCGGCTTTTTCTTCGACTGGAATCCACGTTTGCAAGATAAAAAATGAGGAAGCATTTAATAAATGTTGACGTGCTTGCTCTCTTTGGATAACCGCCAATAAGACTTCTTCAGCCAAGCAAAACGTTTCATAGAAATCATGATAAGAAGCCAGTTGTTGCTTTAAGGTTTTTTCTTCTTTTTGTAAAATTTCATATCGTTCTTTGACTTGTTGATATGCCTCTTTAGGCGGAACATCATAACGGTATTGGAGTGATTCAAAACTATATTGGTTTAATAACTCGGTTACCTTTTGCTGATGTTCCTTCAGATAAACGAGTGTAAAATAACTATGGTGCATACTTTGATAAATTTCTTCAAAATAAACTGTTGGCCATTGAGATAAAGCGCTCAAAAAGCTGGCTTTATTGGCTAGATTTATCGAACCATGAACGACATAACTACTTTTTAACTGCTGTTTATGCGGTAAAACATCCAGATATTGCCAGCGGCCTAATAATTCTTCTTCGGCTTCTAATCCTTGGCGATCCGTTTGAATTTGTTTCAAAGATTCTTGAATATTCTTTAATTCCGTCAAATAGCTTTGTAATGTTTCTTCATCAAAGGTTTGTTCCAACTCTTCCAAAGTATAGACTTTTCTTTTTATCTTTAAACCTTTTCCTGAAGAGCGTGTCAAAAATAAAAGAAGCTCTTGCAATTGTTGTAGCATCGTTTCATATTTACGTAGCTGTTCAGTTGACTGTTCTGCTTGTAAAAAAGAATATTGACTCTTTAAGGCTTGTTCTTCTTCAGGCGAATGAAAAATCCGTTTTACTTCGACAATTTGCAGGCCTTGAATGGCTTGTAGAATTGCTGCTTCTTTTTCAGCAGCGGCAATTATTGTCATTTTTTCCATTTTACTAACTGCCATAAACGTCTTTCACCCTCTCAATAATTGAATCAATGACTTGTTCTTTGTTCGCTTCGTAACGTTCGTGAAGCGCTTGTTCTGTGCGCTTTGTTTCATCTAAAAGTTGTTCTTTTTCAAGTTGTAACATCTTTTCTTGCGTTGCTAGTGAATCCGTCAGCACTTTTTCAACAGCTTCTTCACTCTCTTGCCGTAGTTCAGCTAAACGTTCTTGCTTCTGTTCTTCATATAAACGACAATTCATCTTAGCTTGTTGCCGATGCTCTTCCACCGCATCTTCCGCTGCCTTGATTTGCTCTAGTACTTCTTGTACCATTATCTCCACCTCCTTAGTTTTTACACCTTTAGCATATAAGAAAAAGGACTAGCGAAATAGAGATACGCTCAGCCCTTTTGTTTTAGGTATGCAAAAAGGCGCAAACTCAAAAATTGTTCTTCTCACCCCTTGAAGAACTGAATCCTTGAAGCTTTCGCCCAACCATTCTTTATTCAATACTCTACCATCTTAGCAAAGTTTTTCGCAAAATTCAATACTTACCCAAATGAATTAAAATAACAAACTTTCCCTTTTATAATAGGTAATAAAAATAATAAATTTTTTCACATCGATGTGCTATACTTACGTAAACAATTAAATTTATTTGGAGGGATCTCTGATGAATATACGATATATTTCAATCTCTGGTAATACACGCTCATTTGTTCAACGTTTAACAACTTATGCCGAAGAGCAACATCAGCAAAACGAAAAAAATCCTACGATTACTTTAAAAGAAATTTCGGAAAATTCTCCGTTAGAAGTAGAATCAGAACCATTTTTTACCTTTGTACCTACCTATTTAGATGGTGGCGATGGCGTCAACAACGGCAATACCGAAATTTTAACAGAAGTCATGCGAGAATATCTTGCTTTTGAAAATAATTATCGTTATTGCTCCGGCGTGGTGGGCAGCGGCAATAAAAACTTTAATCACCAATACTGCCTGACAGCCAAACAGTATGCAGAACAATTCAACTTTCCCTTCTTAGCTGATTATGAATTAAGAGGCACCCAAGCGGATATTGAACGAATTTATGCTATTTTAAAGGAAAACCAATAA
Organism: Enterococcus sp. DIV1444a; assembly: GCF_051712125.1. Lineage (NCBI taxonomy): Bacteria > Bacillati > Bacillota > Bacilli > Lactobacillales > Enterococcaceae > Enterococcus > Enterococcus sp. DIV1444a. Next base: position 1,375,297 of record NZ_JBIOOG010000001.1, on the reverse strand, counting down.
GCAAGTTTCATTACTAAAAGGCTCACCTATGATAGACTACATTTTGAGGTGAATAAAATGAGAAATACATGGTTAGCAGAACAACTTCAGTCAATCAGTGAAGAACCCAATTCTTTTATTATCGAGGAAACCATCAAATATATTGAACAATTAGAAGATGATAATGAAAGTCTTCAAGTTGCATTGGAAGGAACTATTTGGAGTCCTAAAAAATGGAACGAACCTTTGGAAAAATAGACTAGTAGTTTACATTCAAAGTTGGTAATCCTTATTTAAATTTAGGTACGCATTGTCTATCCGAATAATTTTTAATAAACCACTCTTTTATGTAAAGAGTGGTTTATTAAAAATGCTACATATTTTGTCATCTATTCAGCATATATTTCTTCTGTCCGCTCAAAAAAATGCGCTTACATAGATATTAATATATTACTTTATTTGTCTTGAAGTGCTTATTTAAGAATAGTATACTATTCTTAAATAAGCACTATATACATTTGTTTTATCAAACAAAAAGTGTAGATAGTTATTATATTATTTTTATAATATTTGATTACTAATAATTGTGAGCATCAATATATTAGGAAATGGGTTGATTTTTGATAAATATAAACAATGTTTTTGGGGATTACCGACAGTATTAAATAATAAATAAGGAGTTTTTAATATGATGAATTTTTCTGTTTTTTGTGTTCTTTTAGGTGGACTTGGTTTAATTTTTGGTGCTGTTTTATTTTTAACACAACTATTATTAAAATATGACAAGAAAAAATCTAAACAAATATTGTTATTCTCTACTATATTTGTAGTTTTAGGTATTATCATTGGAGTTGCGGCTCCTTCAAATGAAAAATCGGAAAAAGCATCCTCTACTTCGGACAGTAGTTCTCTTTTATCTAATGAGAGTTCTACAACACAAACTACACTAGAAATGGACCAAACATTATCAAGTTCTACATCTCAAAAAAATAAAGAAGTAAATATTGCAGAGTATGCATCAGACATAAGCTATGATAACTTAGCTCGCAATCCTGAAAATAATAAAGGAAAAAAACTAACACTTTCAGGCACGATTATTCAAGTTATCGAAGGCACTGATTATTCTCAATATAGACTAGCAATGGATGATGATTATGATCGTATAGTATTTATAGAAATTCCTAAATCCTTATTATCATCTCGAATCTTAAATAATGATATTGTTACAATTTATGGAAAATCCTATGGAACTATTGATTATGAATCAACATTGTCTGGCAATATTACCGTTCCCGCTATTGCAGTTGATAAATTCGAAATCACGGGACAAGCTGAATAAAAAATTAATACTTAAGTTTTTTTATAACTCACTAAAAGTTCTCTTAAAATAAAAGAACGAGCTGTAAATAAACTTAAATTATATCAAATGCACCACAAAAAATCAGGTAACTAAAACGTTACCTGATTTTGTTTGTAAATGTATCACCATTTGTATCACCAAAAATATTTAAAAGCAAACATCTTTGTATCACCACAAAGCTAAAAATCAGCTTAGAATGCTATTTTATAGGCGTGCATTTAAATCTTTTGCTAATTCTTCAAATCCTGGTTTACCTAATAAAGCGAACATGTTGCGTTTGTATGCTTCAACACCTGGTTGATCAAATGGATTAACCCCATTTAAGTAACCTGAGATACCCACCGCAATTTCAAAGAAGTACATAACATAACCTAATGAATAAGCATCCATTGTTGGCACTTTAACGATCATGTTTGGCACACCACCATCTGTGTGAGCAAGCAACGTACCTTCGAACGCTTTTGTATTGACGAAGTCAATTTCTTTTCCTTGTAAATAGCCTAAGCCATCTAGATCTTCATTTTGTTCTGGAATTGAAATGCTATGGCGTGGATTTTCAATTTTAACCACTGTTTCAAATAAGTTACGCATACCTTCTTGAACATATTGACCCATAGAATGTAAGTCAGTTGAAAAGTCTGCGGCTGCTGGGAAAATACCTTTGCCATCTTTTCCTTCTGATTCACCGTATAATTGTTTCCACCATTCAGAGAAATAGTGCATGCCAGGCTCATAGTTAATTAACATTTCAGTTGTTTTACCTTTACGATATAAAATGTTACGTAACGCAGCATATTGATAGGCTTGGTTTTCTTTTAAGTCGCTCGTTGCGCCGTATTCTTTACGTGCATCATTTGCACCTTCCATTAAACGATCAATATCCGCACCGCTAACAGCGATTGGTAAAAGACCTACTGGCGTTAAAACAGTGAAACGGCCGCCCACATCATCAGGAATCACAAATGTTTCCCAACCTTCCGCATCGGCTTCAACTTTTACTGCTCCTTTAGCACGGTCTGTTGTCGCATAAATACGTTTATTGGCTTCTTCTTTGCCATATTTATTAATTAATAACTCTTTAAAGACGCGGAAAGCAATCGCTGGTTCTGTCGTAGTTCCAGATTTTGAAATAACGTTGACAGAAAAATCACGATCACCAATCACATTGATTAAATCAGCTAAATAAGTTGAGCTGATGCTATTTCCAGCAAAGAAGATTTGTGGCGCTTTCCGTTCTTCTTTTGATAATAGATTATTAAATGAATGTGTCAAAAATTCAATTGCTGCACGGGCACCTAAATATGAACCACCGATACCAATGACTACTAATACCTCAGAGTCAGATTGAATTTTTGCTGCTGCTTTTTTAATGCGCGCGAATTCTTCTTTGTCATAGTTTTCTGGTAAATCAATCCAGCCAGTAAAATCATAACCAGCTCCTGTACCTTCACGTAATGCTTTGTCCACTGCAGTGACTTGTGTTTGCATGTATTCCAATTCATGTTCAGCAACAAATGGTGCTAATTTGGAATAATCTAATTGAATGTGTGACATTCCTTTTCCTCCTCGAAAGTAAACTTACTACATGTATACTTTACGTGTTTTTAGACATTTTTTCAAGCAAATTCTTTTGGATAGACCAATTGTTTAATTTTAACTATTTAATTAGTGATATTTATTCTCTTAATCAAACAAACCAACAAAAAATGCTAGGATTTCCTAGCATTTTTTGTTATTAAACGAGTCCTTGACTCAGCATCGCTGCCGCTACTTTTTCAAAGCCAGCAATATTCGCACCTAAAACAAAGTTATCTCGTGCCTGATATTCGTTAGCTGTATCACGACAAGTCTCATAAATGTTTTGCATAATTTGATCTAGCATACCGTCAACTTTTTCAAAGGACCAAGCTAAACGTTCAGCATTTTGGCTCATCTCTAATGCAGAAACCGCAACACCACCTGCATTAGCGGCTTTGCCTGGACAATAAATTACAGCTGATTTAGCAAAAACGGCGACTGCCTCTAGTGTACAAGGCATATTTGCGCCTTCTGCCACGACTTTCACTCCGTTTTTCACTAAAATAGCGGCTTGTTTTTCGTTGATTTCATTTTGTGTTGCACAGGGTAACGCAATGTCATACGCTGTTTCGAAATCCCAAACAGATTCTTTGTCATAATAAGTTGCGCCTTTACGTGTTTCAACATATTTTGAAATGCGTTCACGATTTTTTTCTTTTAGTTCTTTTACTAGCGCCACATCAATTCCTTCTGGATCATAGACAAAGCCAGACGAATCGGAACATGTGATTACTGTGGCCCCTAACTCAGTTGCTTTTTCCATGGCATAAATTGCGACATTCCCACTACCTGAAACAGCGACTTTTTTGCCTTCAAATGTATCGTTTTTATCTGCTAATAAATGTTTAACAAAATAAACCGTTCCATAACCCGTCGCTTCTGTTCTTGCTTGGCTTCCCCAGTATCCTAAAGGTTTTCCAGTCAACACTCCTGCATCATAGTTACGCAAGCGTTTATACATGCCAAACAAATAACCAATTTCACGAGCGCCTACGCCAATATCGCCTGCTGGAACATCTGTACTTGGACCAATATGTTTTTGAAGTTCGGTCATGAAACTTTGACAAAAGCGCATCACTTCAGCATCTGACTTACCTTTTGGATCAAAATCACTGCCGCCTTTGCCGCCACCGATTGGCAAACCAGTTAAACTATTTTTAAAGATTTGTTCAAAGGCCAAAAACTTCATCACACTTAAATTCACACTTGGATGAAACCGTAAACCACCTTTGTATGGTCCAATCGCTGAATTATATTGGACACGATAGCCTCTGTTCACATGCCAGTTGCCTTGGTCATCTTGCCACGGCACACGAAATTGAAAAATACGTTCAGGTTCAATCAAGACACCTAAAACATTTGCTTCAATGTATTGAGGATTTTTTTCTAAAAAACCTTCTACGGTTGGTAAAAACTCATCGACTGCTTGTAAATATTCTGTTTGACCTTGGTCTAATTGGTGAATCTTTTCTTGAATATTTTTAACATATTGTTTTGCGTCCATTTAATCATCCTCTCATTGTTATAGGTTTATTTTAACTGAAAATTCAAAAATTACCATAGTCAAACGTTTATTTTTTCCTTAAATCCAGAAAAAATCCCGTAATTATGGTACACTACCTATTGAATTGGAGGAGAACTATGAAGAAATTTGATGTAATTATTGTCGGTGCTGGGACGAGTGGCATGATGGCCACGATTGCGGCCGCAGAAGCTGGTGCTCAAGTATTATTGATTGAAAAAAATCGCCGTGTTGGGAAAAAATTATTAATGACTGGTGGCGGTCGCTGTAATGTAACCAATAATCGGCCCGCAGAAGAAATTATTTCATTTATTCCTGGGAATGGAAAATTTTTATACAGCGCATTTTCACAATTTGATAACTATGATATCATGAACTTTTTTGAATCCAATGGTATTCACTTAAAAGAAGAAGATCACGGGCGCATGTTCCCTGTTACAGATAAATCGAAGTCAATCGTTGATGCGCTATTTAACCGTATTAACGAATTAGGAGTCACTGTATTTACAAAAACACAGGTCACAAAATTACTACGAAAAGACGATCAAATAATTGGCGTTGAAACCGAACTGGAAAAAATTTATGCACCGTGTGTTGTATTAACAACTGGCGGCCGCACGTATCCTTCTACAGGAGCAACTGGTGATGGCTATAAACTAGCCAAAAAAATGGGGCATACCATCAGCCCACTCTATCCTACCGAATCGCCTATTATTTCTGAAGAACCTTTTATCCTTGATAAAACGTTGCAGGGCCTCTCTTTACAAGATGTTAATTTAACTGTTTTGAACCAAAAAGGAAAACCTTTAGTTAATCATCAAATGGATATGCTGTTTACACATTTTGGTATTTCAGGACCTGCTGCGCTCCGCTGTTCTAGTTTTATTAACCAAGAATTAACTCGCAACGGCAATCAACCTGTCACCGTAGCCTTGGATGTGTTTCCGACAAAATCTTTTGAAGAAGTGCTGAAAAACGTTGATTGCATGATTGACGAACAGCCAAATAAAGTGGCGAAAAATGCCTTTCATTCTTTACTACCAGAACGTCTGCTCACTTTTTACCTAGAGAAACTAGCAATTGAAGAAGTGCCTGCCAAACAACTAACAGAAAAGCAACGTCTTTCCTTTGTGGAACTACTGAAAGATTTTCAGTTCACTGTTACGAAAACATTGCCTTTGGAAAAATCTTTTGTCACAGGCGGTGGGATTTCCCTCAAAGAAGTGACCCCAAAAACAATGGAGAGCAAATTAGTCAATGGTTTATTTTTTGCTGGTGAACTTTTAGATATTAATGGCTATACTGGAGGCTACAATGTTACAGCTGCATTTGTCACTGGACATGTTGCCGGTTCCCATGCTGCAGAAATTGCAGAATACACCTATTTACCAATTGAAGAAGTCTAAGAGGTCGGGACGGAACCGTTTAACTCCGAGAACCAAGTAGGTACTGTTCAACATCTATTTGCTTTGCAAATAGTGTTTCTCAGCAATAAGAAGGAATTTCCGAAAATTGCTTTTTAATTTTTGGAGAATTTCGGCTTATTTCCGAAGGACCTTCAACTCTTAGAGCTTTAGCACTTAGAAGTTGTTGAGATCGGAGCAACGTGTAGTGTTGGTTCTGTTCCCGCCGTTTATCAGGTTTTGAGCCTGGGACAAAAATCCAAAGTGATTTTTGTCCCAGGCTCTACTTTTTTTATTTATCAATAATTTTCCCGTTTTCTAAATAAAGAGTGTGAGTAGCTACTTTTTCCACAAACGTTTCATCATGCGAGGTGAAAATTACTGTTCCTTGATAGGCACTTATAAATTCTTCAAGTGCTTGGATTGTCTCTAAATCAAGAAAATTTGTGGGTTCATCCAATAAGATAATATTATTTGGTTCTATAAACAATTGCGCCAAAGTAATTTTTATGGCTTCTCCACCACTGAGAGAAGATATCTTTGTCTGTAAATTTTCTTGTTGAAAACCTAGCCGATATAAAAGTGAACGCACAATCTTTTCAGAATAATTTGTCCGTTTCAATAAATAAGTCAACAGTGGTTCATCATTTTTTAATCGATAATCTAATTGATGATACGTTCCTAACCGGACTTTGGGAGAAAAGTAAATGGCCGGGTGACGGGCTTCAATTTGTTGAAGGAAAGTACTCTTCCCAGCACCATTTTTTCCACAAAGTGCTATTTTTTCGTTTAAAGGAATTTGAACGTTCACATGGTTAAGAATTGTTCGATTCTCATAAGCGAAAGTTAAATTTTCAATTCTAATTGGATATGGATTGTATAAAGAGAACTGATTATTAGTAGGAAAAATAATTTTTCGCTCTTGTTTTGCTTGTGCAACATCTGGTAATCTGTCAATTCTGGCATTAATCGCTTTCGCTTGTTTTTGGAGTGCTTTTTGTACGGTATCTTTTTGTTTAGAACCAGCTAAACGACTAGGTTGAATTTGCTTTTGTTTTTGTTTTTTTGAAACATGACTAGATTTTTGCGCTTGCGCTTGTTTCTTTGCGTAAGACTCCTGTAATTTTTTCTTTTCCTTTTGATACTGACGATAGACATTATATTGTGTTTGCTGTTCCAATTCTTTTTGACGACAATACGCATCGTAGTTCCCTAAATATTCTTTGACATGTCCATCCGAAACTTCCCAAATTTTCTCTGCTAATTGATTCAAGAAAAAGCGATCATGACTAACAAACAAAACGGTCCCATAATAATACGTTAGATCTGCCACTAACAACTGACGATGTTCTTTATCTAAATGTGTGGTTGGTTCATCTAAAATAACCCCGGTTGGATACTCTGAAAATAATGTTGCTAAGCGTTTTTGGACTTTTTCGCCACCACTTAGTTTTTGATTTTTCTGATTTAGCAAACAGTTTTTGGCAGTTTTCTCCGGTTCATTCGTTATTTCTTCAGCTACTTGTGCCAAGTAATGAAAGTCGTTCAATCTTTGAACTTTTCCTTTGTCTGATTGAATCTTACCCATAATTAAATTGAGCAGTGTTGATTTTCCTGCGCCGTTTTTACCAATAATCCCAATTTTTTCATTTTCATATACAAATAATTCATCAATTTCTAGAATTGGTTTTCCCGAAAAGTGAATACTTACTTCTTTCAGATGAATACTTAATTTTTTCATTTTGCCCTCTTCTTTCATTTCTGAAACGAAAGAATCTTGGGTACGCAAAAAAGGACAGCCTAATCGCTAGCCTTGTAGTTTCGTATAAAAGTACACACGCCACCCATGAATTTTAATTTCAGACTTTTTGATAAGATTTATTCAATTTATTTTGTCAAAAAGTCAATCCAAATTCTGATAGATGCCAACATACAATTATACCTCCTCGTTTAATTACTCCCACACTAACACCTCTGCTTTCTTTTGTCAATTCTGACCCTAAAATCAGAGAATCGGACTTTAGTAGGATACAATTCTAACGAAACTATGGCAAAATAAAGACGGAGGTGAAAACCATGAAGATTACATTGACACGAAAAACATCAGCTTGGGGCGCGTTACGCTATTTTACATTTTATAAAAATGGTGTGCATCAAGGGAAACTTTTTACTAATGTACCTATTGAAATTGAGGCTGACCCTGGGGATGTTTTAACGTTCTATGAAGGCTGGTTCCAATTTTATCGGCGCATTGAAGTTACTGAAGATACCAAAGAAATCACGATTATCAATTCTAAAAAATTACAGCACGTTTTTTATACCTGTGTCGTCTTATTTTTAATTTTAACGCTATTATTCCTTTCCGCACAGAAACTTTCGACGTTTATTATTGCTGAAATTTTAATTTACTCTGGTATTCAATGGCTGTTCCGGCAACAAACCTATCATTTTACTGTCAAGAAAAAAACGGAATCCTTTGCTTCCTATTCTAAAAAAAGTATCGCACACTAAACGAATCTTTAGCGTGCGATATTTTTTAATTACTTTTCATTAATTCGGCCACATATGTGACTGTTTCTGGTTGTGTTTCTTCAATTTTATTAATCGCATCTGCAAAATTCGGTAAATGTGCTTTGTGGGCAATTAATAATTCGTCCAACAAGGTCTTCGCCATGACGCCGCCAGGAACTAATGGATTAATAGTGAAAGCATGCAATGCTGCGCCGTAATCACCATTGATGGCTGCTCGAATAACCGTTTCTTCCATAGCTTTCATATTTTGAATAATTCCTCGTGCTGCTGGCGGAAAGGCCCCCCAGTTGTAGGGTTCATGGCCATGTGCTGTCACAGGTCCAGATACTTCTACAACACAATCATACGGTAAATCAGTAATTGTCCCATTATTTTCAGTAGAAACAACCATATCCGTTCGTTTATCATTATAGATTGATGCGATCATTTCACAAGCTGCATCGCTATAGTGTGTGCCGCCCCGTTCTTCTAATTCTTTTGGTTTGTAATCTAGTTTGGGATCTTTATACAATTCAAACAGACGACTTTCCGTTTCTTTAACCACTTGTGCTCTTGTTTCGCCCCGTTCATACTCTTCAATGGAATGCTTCAACATCTCATCTTCAATATAATAATAGCGATGATAACCACATGGTAACATGCCTAAATCTTTCAACTGTTCATAATGGAACGGCGCATCAAAAATATTTTTCAAATGACTTTCTTGCTCTTGTTTAGGTCCGTAAATTAAATCAATGAGTTCTTGTGTTCGCTCTTGTCCTTCTTTGTCCCAAACGCGGTGCCAATGGAAATGATTAATTCCAGCAAATTTAAAGAATAAGTCTTCTTCTGGAATTCCCAGCATTTCGGCCGCTTGTTTTCTATGACCAATCGGCACATTACATAAGCCAACTGTTTTTTTCCAACCGCCATGTTTAATTGCGGCTTCCGTAACCATTCCAGCTGGATTAGTAAAATTCACTAACCAAGCATCTGGGCAAAGACGTTTCATATCGTCAATAATAGCTAAAATGACAGGAATTGTTCGAAATGCTTTAAACATTCCTCCCGCGCCATTTGTTTCTTGGCCTAATACGCCATGGGACAAAGGAATCCGTTCATCTTTAATGCGGGCATCTAATAATCCTACACGGAACTGTGTTGAAACAAAATCCGCCCCTTTTAAGGCTGCTTCACGGTCCAATGTTAAATGAACTTCCCAATCTAAACCAGCAGCTTTAATCATGCGCTTCGCCATTGCCCCAACGATTTCCAATTTTTCTTTACCAGCTTCAATATCGACTAACCAAATTTCCTTAATTGGCAGTTCATCTTTTCTTTTAATGTATCCTTCAATTAATTCAGGTGTATAACTAGAACCGCCACCAATTGTTGCAATTTTTAATGCTCCTCTTGTCATCCGTCTTCTTCCTCCTTGATTAAATTGTTATCGTTTACATATTTAGGATAAATTATGGGAATGTTCCCATGTCAAGCACTATTTTCAAAAAAATGTATGCTATACTTCTTATAAGAATACATTCCACTTTGGAGGTAAAAAATGACGTCTATCATTGATGTAGCAAAAGTTGCCGGTGTCTCGAAATCGACTGTTTCTCGCTTAATTTCTGGAAAAGGATATGTGAGTGCCGATAGTCAAGAAAAAATTCTCAAAGCAATGAAAGAATTAAATTATACCCCGAATTATGTGGCTCGGAATTTACGAGCAGGTGCCACAAAAACCATTGGCTTTTTAGCACCTAGTTATTTAGGTTCCTTAGGCATTTTCTTGAATCGTTTTATTTCAATTGCCAAAAAATACAATTATTCCGTAACCTTATTTTTTACAGATGGCGATCATCAGAAAGAAATTGATGCCTTGAACCAATTAAAATACAAACAATTAGATGGCTTGTTTTTATTGACACGGACAAATGAATGGTCGGTGATTGAGCCTTACAGCGCGTATGGTCCTTTAGCAACCTGGCATCGTATCGATTCACCTAAGATATACTCTTCCTACATTGATCATTACTCTGGTTATTATCGTTCCTTAGAATATTTACAACAACAAGGATACCAAAAAATTGGTCATGTCCTCGGTAATCCCGAAAATTTAAACACGCACGCACGAAAACGTGCAATGAAAGATTTTTATGAAAACACTCAGGCACCTTGGCAAGCTGAGTGGCTGATTAATGATCAGTATACTAACCATTCTGGTCGCAAAATTGCCCATTACTGGCAACAATTAACCGACAAGCCAGAAGCTTTGGCCTTTTATAATGATCACGTAGCAGCTGAGTTTATTTCAGAACTTGAAAATCTAAATTATACCGTTCCTCGCGATGTCGCTGTCATTGGCTTTGATAATAGTTATGTCAGTGAGTTGATGCATATAACAACTGTCGATTATGCCATTCAGTATCAAGCCGAAAACTCATTTATTTACCTATACAACCAATTAAATCAGACGAGCATTCCTGAAAAAAAATTAACCGTTCGTCTAGTTGAACGACGAACGGTACCTAAAAAAGACCCGGCAGATCAGTCACTTTGACTGATTTACCGGGTCCTTTTAGAGTTAAACAAAAATTATTTATGCTTTTGTTCATTTTTTAAAATAGAAATTGACTGTTTTAAGGATTGAATCATGCCGCCTTCGCTGTATACAAGAACGTTTGATTTGTATAAACGAGCAGAAAAGATTGTTAAAATAATTCCAAAGACTGCCAAAATCACTAATGAGACAATTGCTTCCATCGTTGAAGCCGTTTCGGTCGCCAAGCGTACTGGCATGATGTATGACGAAATCAGTGGAATAAACGAAGTCACTTTCACCACGATATTTTGTGGATCATTCGTTCCAAACGTAATGCCAATCATATAACCGATTAAACCAATATACATGATGGGCTGAACTGCTTTTGCTGTATCCTCTGGTTTGGAAACAAGGGAACCACAAAGTGCTGCCAAAACAGCAAAAACGAGAATGCCAATAATGAAAAAGCCTAATGTAAAAATAAAGGTTGATGAAAAAATACTTTGTGGTGAAATACCACTTAATAAACTTTTCATAAAATCAAGATTTTTCAATTGAGAATAACCGAGAACAAACGCCACTCCGTAAATGAAAATTTGTGTTAAAGCAACTAGAATAACCCCGGTTAATTTGCCATAAAAATGGGTTTGCGCTTTTGTACTAGAGAGAATAACTTCCATGATTCTAGTACCTTTTTCGGAAGCAATCTCTTGGGCAATAATAGAAGAATAGCTGCTGATAAAAACAAATAACAAAATTGTTAGACCCATTGCTAACGCCATTTGAATCCCTGTGTTATCTTCTCCCGTTTTTATTTTGCCATTTTCATCAAAACTAATTTTTGCTTTTTTAAATGTTGCTTGTTGATTCAACATGGCAACTTGCTCAGCTGTTAGGTTTAAACGATTGGCATTGGCCATTGTTTGTAATTGGTTTAACATTTGAGGGATTAGCATCTCGGTTGCATTTCCTAAAGAGCGTTCAGAGTAAAGTTGACCAGAGATCTGATTATTTGTAGTATCCAAAAGTAAATAGGCATCAATTTTCTCGTCTTTTAATTGTTCTTGGGCCTTTTTCTCAGAAGAAACAGCTTTAAAAGAAAAATCCTCTGACTTATTCTTTGCCAATTCTTTAACCAACGCTTGATTTTCCGAAACCAGACCAATGGTCGTATCTCCTGAAAAACCGCTAGCTAGAGAACCCGCTAAGTAAACAATTCCTACAAGAAGAAATGGCGCTAAAATCATGATTAAGAAAGACAACGACTTCACATTTTTCTTATAGACATCTGTCGCAATAATCCAAAATTTACTCATCTTGCCCACCTACTTTCATTTTGAAAATTTCTTCCAATGTTGGTGGTTGTTGATTAAACATTGGAATGTAGCCATTGGCTGTTGCTTTATCAAACAACACTTTGCCCACTTCAGCGTTTTCTAATGTCGCTTCTAAGACGCCATCTTGTCGCAAGTGCGCTTCTTTCACGCCTGCTGTAGCAGCAACTTCCTCAACAGATAACGGTGATTCTAAGAATAATTTTGTTCGACCAAATTGTTCTCGAATTTCATGAACCTGGCCATCTAAAACCATGCGTCCACTTTTTAACATGACTAAATGGTCACAGATTTTTTCCACATTGTCCATATTATGACTGGAAAAAATGACACAAGAACCTTGATTTTTCAATTCAATAATGCCGTCTTTTAATAATTCTGCATTAACTGGATCCAAGCCACTAAAAGGCTCATCTAAAATAATTAACTTCGGTTCATGAATAAGTGTCGCAATCAATTGAACTTTTTGTTGATTCCCTTTTGATAAAGATTTAACTTTATCCGTTTTTTTGCCTTTAACTTGAAATTTTTCCATCCAAAAGTCAATTTTAGGTTCAATTTCTTTTTTAGTTTTTCCCCGCAATGAAGCGAAATAAATTAGTTGGTCTTCAATCGTAATTTTAGGATATAAACCCCGTTCTTCTGGTAAATAACCAATAATATTGTACTCTTTTTCGTTTAATGGTTGACCATTCCATAAAACTGACCCGCTATCTTGTGTTAAAAAATTTAAAATCAAGCGAAACGTAGTTGTTTTCCCGGCACCATTTTGGCCAATTAATCCTAAAATTTTCCCGTCCGGTATCGTAAAGGATACCTGATCGACTGCTTTAAAATCCCCAAAGGTTTTGACTAACTCTTTTACCTCTAACACATAAACGCCCCCTTCACTTTTTCTAAACCGCTGTTTAGTTACTCATATCGTATCTTTCCTGTGTTGGCTTGTCAATGACAATTGTTATGGAAAGCTGTTGCACTTTAATCAGATGCTTTATTTTCTGCTAAACGAAAAAGGCCATCCGTCTCGGCAGAAATATGCACTTCATTTACAGTCAAGCCTGTGCTTTCATAAAATCTATTTTTAAATTCCATTACCGATTTTGATGATTGGCAGGCCCAAATTCGACCTGTACGATTCAGCCAAGTCCCCAATTCATTCATTAAACGCTCATCAATCAGACGTGGATTTGGTACTTTTTTAAATTTTATTTGATAAACGGGTGTTAGTATTTTCATGATCAGACGCCCTCTCTTTTAAGTTAACATTAGTATATCATGAAAGAAATCGTTATCATACTTTCTTGAGATTTCAACCTTTTATGAAAAATTTGAATAAAAAGCCAGACAAATTAGGTACTTTTCCTAATTTGTCTGGCTCATTTTCATTTATTTTTTTGTTTCTTGATGCAAATGACGATACACATTCTTCGCGACAGTTTCAGGTAACCCAGCTTTTCTTAATTCTTCAACACTGGCTGCCGTAATATTTTTAAGCGATTTAAATTCTTTTAAAAGATTTTTTTTACGTTTCGGCCCCAAACCTTCAATATTATCTAATTTCGAAGCAAAACTATTTTTACTACGTAATTGACGATGAAATGTGATGGCAAAACGATGGACTTCATCTTGGATTCGTTGCAACAAGAAAAATTCTTGTGAGTTTCTTTCCAATGGTACAACTTCTAAGTTTGGACCAAATAAAAGTTCACTCGTTTTGTGCTTGTCGTTCTTGGCTAATCCAGCTACAGGAATATCGACTCCTAGTTGATTGACTAACACATCTTTGGCAACATCGACTTGACCTTTACCACCATCGATTAAAATTAAATCAGGAAAAGGCAAGCCTTCTTTTAAAACTCGCGAGTATCTGCGATAAATGACTTCTCTCATAGAAGCGTAATCATCAGGACCTTGGACAGTTTTTATTTTATATTTTCGATACTCATTTTTAGCTGGCCGTCCGTCAATAAACACAACCATCGCAGAAACAGGGTTGGTTCCCATAATATTTGAATTATCAAATGCTTCAATTCGAATGGGCGCAGGTATATTCATCGCATTGCCTAATTTTTCAACTGCGCCAATTGTTCGTTCTTGTTTCCGTACAATCAAATCGAATTTTTCATTTAAAGCAACTGCAGCATTTTTACTGGCTAATTTAACCAATTTTTTCTTTTCTCCCCGTTGCGGCTGCAAGACTTTCGTAGCTAATAAAGCTTCGACGCTTTCTTTATCAATGTCATCAGGAATCAAGACTTCTTTTGGCACAAAATGCTCATTCTCTTGATAAAATTGTCCAATAAAAGTTAAAAATGCTTCACTGGCATCATCATAAAATGGAAAAATCGATACATCACGTTCGATTAATTTTCCTTGTCTGACAAAGAATACTTGGACACACATCCAGCCTTTATCAACAGCATAACCAAACACATCACGATCAATTAAATCCACATTCGTCATTTTTTGGCGGGTCATAACTGTTTCAATCGCTTTAATTTGATCACGAAATTCTGCAGCTTTTTCAAATTCCATATGTGCAGCTGCATAAGCCATTTTTTCTTGTAAGCGGTCCTGAATTTCTGTATGTCCACCAGAGAGAAACCCTTTAATCTCTTCCACCATATCTTTGTAGACTTGCGGATCCACATCAAAAGCATAGGGACACAGACATTGTCCTAAATGGTAATACAAACAAGGTGTTTTTTGCGACGGATTACATTTTCGCAAAGGAAAAAGCCGATCTAACAGTTTCTTTGTTTCATTCGCTGCATTTACATCTGGATATGGCCCGAAATATAACGCTTTGTCTTTTAAAACCTTTCGAGTAATCATTAAACGAGGATATTTTTCGTTTGTGATCTTGATAAAAGGATAGGTTTTATCGTCTTTTAACATGATGTTATATTTGGGATTATTTTTATGGATTAAATTAATTTCTAATAAAAGTGCTTCAATATTCGATTCTGTCACAATATATTCAAAATCATCGATTTCACTGACTAATCGTTCTGTCTTAGTATCATGGCTACCACGAAAATAAGACCGGACACGGTTTTTCAAAATTTTGGCTTTCCCAACATAGATAATCGTGCCGTTTTTATCTTTCATTAAATAACAACCAGGTTGATCAGGAAGCAGTGCTAATTTATTTTTTATTCGTTCGTTCATACGATACTTCCTTTCTAACAAAATGCTTCATCTATTATACACCTCTTTTTGTAATTAAACAAAAAAAGCCGCTACTTTATGTACGAAAGAAACAGCCTGAAAAGACAATCGTTAATGATTTCCCTTCAGACTGAATCAGACTATTCGTAATGACTAATCAACGTTTATAAGTGTTTGGCAATCATTGCTTGCAATTGGTCTTTTGTATGAACACCAACTGCTTTTTCAACAACTTCGCCATCTTTTTTCAATAGCAATGTTGGGATGCTCATGATGCCAAAACTTGCTGGTGTTGCAGGATTTTCATCCACATCCATTTTGACGATTTTTACTTCGTCTTCATCATATTCTTCAGATAATTGTTCTAAGATGGGTGCTTGCATACGACAAGGGCCACACCAAGTTGCCCAAAAGTCGATTAAGACTAATCCTTCATCTGTTTCTGTTGCAAAATCTTTATCGGTAATTGCTTGTGTCATTTCACAAACCTCCTACTCTTTACTCTTATTACATGCTTAGTATAACACGTCATCTTTAAGATAGCGAGCGTTCTGCTTACTTATTGTAAGTCCTTGTTTATTGGAATTTTACGACAGTCGCACCATTACCACCTTGGTTTTGTGGCGCAAATTCATAGCTTTTTACACTGCGGTGATTTTTTAAAAATTCCGTTATTCCGGTTCTTAATGCACCTGTTCCTTTGCCGTGAACAATGGTTACTTGTGGATAGCCAGCTAGAATCGCGGCATCAATGTATTGGTCAACTTCTGCCAATGCTTCTTCGTAGCGTTTGCCACGTAAGTCTAGTTGTGTGCTAACATGACTACTTTCAGCAGAACGAACCGTTGTGACTCTAGGTTTTGCTTCTTTTTGTGGAGCGACAGGCGTCATATCCTCTTCAGAGACGTTCATTTTTAAAATGCCCAATTGGACTTGCCATTGTCCTTTACCGTTGTCTTTTAATAATGTCCCTCGTTGGCCGTAGGTATTGACAATTACTTCATCGCCAGCTTTTAATTTTTTCTGTTCTTTCGCCTTTTTCAGCACTTTGTTTTTAGCAAGCTGGGTTTCTTCATGGTGTAATTGAGAAAGTTGTGTTTTCGCATCAATTAACTGATGTTCTTTGACACCACCTTGTTGGCCACTTTCCAATTGCATTTTGCGAATATCAGAAATAATGGTTTCTGCGTTTTCTTCTGCTTCTGCAATAATTTTATTTGCTTCTTTCCGCGCTTTTTGTAATTCTTTTTCTCGTTCTTCAAAAAATACTTGATAGGCTTCTTTCAGTTCTTTATGCAAAGCGGCCGATTCATCGACATAGTGGCGAGCTTCTAAATATTCAGTTTCGGCCATTTTGCGACGGTTTTCCAAGTCTTCAATCATTTCGTTTAAATCTTGACTTTCACCGTCCATTATTTGTTTTGCAGCTTCAATAATACTGTTGTCTAATCCAAGACGTTTTGAAATTTCAAAAGCGTTACTTCGGCCAGGCACGCCAATTAATAAACGATAGGTTGGACTCAAGGTATCTACATCAAATTCCATACTGGCATTGATGGTTCCTGCTCGATTGTAGCCATACACTTTTAATTCAGGATAATGAGTTGTTGCCATCACATAGGCTCCTTTAGCGCCCAATGAATCTAAAATAGCAATCGCTAAAGCGGCCCCTTCTTGCGGATCTGTCCCAGCACCTAATTCATCAAACAGTACTAAACTTTGATGATCGACTTTCTTTAAGACAGACACGATATTCGTCATATGTGAAGAGAAAGTACTTAAACTTTGTTCAATCGATTGTTCATCCCCGATATCCGCAAATACTTCTGTAAAAATCCCCATTTTACTCTCTTCTTCAACTGGAATAGGTAGTCCAGCTTGGCCCATTAATTGTAAAAGACCTAACGTTTTCAGAGTAATGGTTTTCCCACCGGTATTAGGTCCTGTAATCACAATTGCTTGATATTCTTCTCCAATCACAATGTCATTGGCTACAGCTTTTTCTGGATCTAATAGCGGGTGCCGGGCTTGTTTAAAAACTACATGATTTGCTTGACTAATTTCTGGAACAACTGCTTTTAGTTCTTTTCCAAGTCGCGCCTTAGCATTAATAAAATCAAGTTTACCGATGACATAAGCATTATGCGTAATTTCACGGCGATAAGGGACCAACTCGGCCGACAGTTCTGCCAAGATGCGAGTAATCTCATTTCTTTCGGCAATTTGTTGTTGTCGCAAGCGATTATTCATTTCTAAAATTTGTTTAGGTTCAATAAATAAGGTTTGACCTGAAGCACTTTGATCGTGAACCACGCCACCAAAAATATTTTTATATTCTTGTTTGACTGGAATCACGTAGCGTTCATTTCGCATAGTAACAAGGGCGTCACTCAGATAACGTGCGTTTTTCCCACGAATAATACTATCGAGTTCTTCTCGAATGGTCTGCTCACTACGTCGAATATTTTGCCGAATTGCCTTTAAGGCTGGCGAAGCTTCATCTGTGACGTAGCCATCATCATCAATGGCTTGTTTGAGTTGGCGATTTAATTCAGGCAAAACTTCTAGTTGCTCTCGCCACATATATAAACGTTCAAAATCCACTTCATTTTCACTTAACTCATCAAAAAAACGAGTCAGTTCTGAAGTAGTCGACAAGACACGACCTACTTGTGCTAATTCTACACCATTTAAATCCGCACCAATTTCAATCCGTTTCATGTGTGGTTGAATATTTTCTAATTTAGGAATGGGGATTCCACCACGTAATCGTTGAACTTTTAAACCATCCTGTGTTTCATTCAGCCAGGATTGAATTTTATTTTCATCAGCAATCGGTAATAATTCCGATACTTCATTTGTCCCCTGGGCTGTCACAATAAATTGCAACAACTGTTGTTTTACTTTATCAAA
The DNA here is from genome assembly GCF_051712125.1 of Enterococcus sp. DIV1444a. Taxonomy (NCBI): domain Bacteria; kingdom Bacillati; phylum Bacillota; class Bacilli; order Lactobacillales; family Enterococcaceae; genus Enterococcus; species Enterococcus sp. DIV1444a. The sequence continues at coordinate 1,356,984 of NZ_JBIOOG010000001.1, read as the reverse complement.
CCCTAATGTTGATAGAATACGCTGATTCATTTTTCCACCTACTTTTCTAACTTTTTCATTTGTTGAAAAGACTGAGACATAACATAAGAAGTTTCGCTTTGCTCACTTACTTCTTATCTCTATCTCAGTCCCATTCAGCTTTATTTCGTAATTGGTTCAACCCATAATTCATATGCTTGTTTTGTTAGAATTGGGGTATTTTTTACAATGCCTCGTGCCAAGCCACTTGACCGAAACTGATTTTGGACAATATCTGACGGAATCATTGACGCCGTAGCTAACACTAGAAAAAGACCCACGTATAATACAAGAACACTTAATACGCCACCTAATAGTCCATTTATCTGTTTCAAAACTGGAATAAATGTTAATCCATGTAAAAAGATAGCTAAAAAACGAACGACTAACCAGCCTGCAAACAGCAATAATAGAAACGCAACCGCTGAATAAAAGGCTTTATCCAAGTCTAAAGAAATCTCTTGATTAAAAAAGACAAGCTTTGACGTTGGCGTAACCGATGGATATGGAATATACAATTCTAAATGAGAGGCGACCTCTTTGTAATAGGTTCGAGCAACAAAATATGAAATTAAGTAACCTACCGAATAGAGCACTTGTAAAATCAAGCCTCGTTTAGCTCCTGTATAAAATCCAAAGGCTAAAAGTAATAAAATAAGTATTGTTAACATCTTGTCATCCTTTCAGGAACTACTCCGAAACACCTTTATTTTGAATCTGCTGTTTTCGATTTTCATTCAAAATTTGTTGGGCTTCCACATGATTATGAATTTCTACATCTTCTTGTCCATTCTTTTTCAAAACATCCCGTGCTTCTTCTTCGATAATTTCCATTCGGCGCACACGATTCTCTAATTCAGCCAAACGAATGGTCTTCTGTTTTAAATCTGCTACTTGTTTTTCCAATTTTAAAGCATATTCTTGTTTTTTTAGTTGATCTGAAATTGCATTAATTGCTAATAAAACAGAAGCTTGTTCCGTATCAGTTTGCGGAGAAAGATGTTTAATTTCCGCCAGTTGTTCGTTAACAATTTTTGTGACTAAATCCATATGTTGTTTTGACTCTTGGCCAATAATTGTATACGTATGGTCTGCAATGATTGCTTTATATCGTGTTTTTTCATTTGATGCCATGTTGAGGTTCCCTCCTGTAAATCAATCCATTCTTGCTTATTGTACCATGAAAAAAAAGCGAAGCGCAATTTTCGTACAAATTCTCTCTTATTATATGCCACAAAGCGAAAAATTTAAAGATTTCTTTACAAGAACTCTGGCAATTTAAGAACGAATAGAAATTGTGTAGGAGAAAAAGCGTGGAACAAAAAGTCAAAGTGATTTTTGTCCCACGCTCAAAACCTGATAATCAGCTAAAAACGTTTGTTTCAGCTGTACTTTTTAAGATTTAGTTATTATCTTTCATCTTTTCTACACGTAAACAACGCATAGCATTTAAAACAGCGATAATCGTTACGCCAACATCAGCAAACACTGCTGCTTGCATTGAAGCCAAGCCTAATGCACCTAGTCCCAAGACAATGATTTTAACAGCAATCGCAAAGATAATGTTTTGTTTAACAATTCTCAATGTTTTTCTTGATAATTTAATCGCAGAGGCGATGCGACTTGGTTCATCATTCATAATCACCACATCAGCAGCTTCAATTGCCGCGTCACTTCCTAAACCACCCATGGCAATCCCAACATCAGCCCGGGCTAAAACAGGTGCATCATTCATGCCGTCACCAACAAAGGCAACTTTGTTTTTAGGTGAAGATGCTTTTAACAACTCTTCTAAACGATCCACTTTGCCATCTGGTAAAAGTTCTGCATAAACTTTGTCAACACCAACTTCTTTTGCAATAGCTTCTGCAACTTGTTGATTGTCTCCAGTCAGCATAACAGTTTGTTTGACCCCTTCAGCTTTTAATTCTTTTATTGCTGAAATGGCATCTGGTTTCAATTGATCCGCAATCACTAAGTAGCCTGCAAATTGATTATCAATAGCGACAAAAATTAAAGTTCCAGCTTCCTTCACTTCTGGTGCTTCGATACCAAATTGTTTCATTAACTTCGCATTACCGACTAAAACTGTTTTGCCTTCAATTGTGGCTTTGATACCGTGTCCGGCAACCTCTTCAATTGCTGTTGCTGGAACAGTTTCTTTGCCATAGCTTTCTTTAATAGAAATAGCAATTGGATGAGTGGATAATTGTTCTGCTGTTGCTGTTAAACGCAACAACTCTTCTTCGGGTAAGACAACACTAGTTATGTTTTGAACCACAAAATTTCCTTTTGTTAGCGTACCAGTTTTATCAAAAACAATCGTTTCCGTATTCGCTAAAATTTCTAAATAGTTGCTTCCTTTAATTAAAACACCTAGTTTGCTGGCTCCGCCAATTCCACCGAAGAAACTTAAGGGAACAGAAATGACTAAAGCACATGGACAAGAAATAACCAAGAACGTTAATGCCCGATAAACCCATTCATTAATAGAAGTATCTGGGAAAATAAATGGTGGAATCACTGCCAATAAGACAGCTAAAACAACGACAACTGGTGTATAGTAACGAGCAAATTTAGAAATAAAGTTTTCTGCAGGGGCTTTTTTACTGCTAGCATTTTCAACTAAATCTAAAATTTTGCTAACTGTTGAATCCCCAAATTTTTTCGTAACATTAATGGTCAAGGCACCATTTTTATTGATAAAACCACCTAAGATTTCATCGCCGACTTTAACCGTTCTTGGAACGGATTCACCAGTCAACGCAGAGGTATCTACCATACTTGATCCATCAATAATTTGACCATCTAAAGGAACTTTTTCACCTGGTTTCACTAATATTTGTTGCCCAATTTCAATTGTATCTGGAGCGACCGCTTTTATTTGCCCATTTACTAAAAGATTTGCTGAATCTGGACGAATATCCATTAATTTGGCAATTGATTTTCTGGATTGATCAACCGCAGCACTTTGGAACCATTCGCCGACTTGGTAGAACAACATTACTGCCACAGCTTCGGGATATTCCCCAATAAAGAATGCCCCAATCGTTGCTACAGACATTAGGAAATTTTCATCAAACACTTCCCCCCGAAAAATATTCGTTACCGCTCGTTTGACAATGTCGCCACCAATTAAGACATAAACGACTAAATAAGATGCCAAAGCAACCCAATTATTACTTGGTTTAATGATAATAAGTGCTAAAAATAAAACAAATGCAATAATGATACGAATTAAGCGATTCTTATTTGGATTACGTCCCTCTTCTTCTTTGACATCTTTTAAAGAAATAACTTTGACATCTGGTTCTAACTTACCAATCATTGCACGCGCTTCATTTTCGACTTCTAAATCATGTCCTGATTCAACTTCCAGTGTCATTTTTTCAGCCATGAAGTCCACACGCGCTTTTTCTACTCCGTGAATTTTTTGGACAGATTTTTCAATTTTGTCTGCACAACTTGCACAATCAAGTCCTTCTAGTTTATAACTCTTTTGCATTTAAACACCTTCACTCCCTATATAATAGCGATTATTTCGTTTACATGAATAACCTTTCATGAATCTATTATAAATGAAGATGCAATCATATGTCAACCGCTTCACGTAATCTTTTTCTGTTTTATAGACATAATGGCATAATTGCTGTAGGTGGAATGGATAACTGAGTAATAACTTTCGGATTGAGTCTATTGCTGCCTTTCCACCAAATTTGGGTTTGTTGGTGTTGAAACCAAGCACTCTGTTCAAAAGGTGCTGACAATGTTTGTAAGTGATGCACTTCGATTTGATTAGTTGCCTGCGGTTCTGTTGTGAAATCATGGGCCCGAATACCAATAGAATGACAAGAAATAGGAACTTCTTGTGTAACCATTAGTGTTTGTTGCCAGCCAATCACTTGGACTCGGTGCGCATCTATGCGTTTGACAGGCCAAATATTTTTACAACCAGTGAGTTTAGCTGCTTCAATCGTTTGAGGTAGGTTGAACAATTGATTTGTTGCACCAAAAAGTGTTCGGCTTTTTGTGATTATCACTAAACTCTGACATAACTTATACAGTTCATCTAAACTATGACTCACAATTAAGGCTTGTTGATTTAAATTACTTAATCGCTGTTGAAGTTCAATTTGCAGCTCTTCTTTTAAAGGTGCATCTAATGCGGAAAATGGCTCATCTAATAATAGGTAAGCCGGCTGAGCCGCTAGCATTCGCGCAAAAGCCACTCGTTGTCTTTGTCCTCCAGAAAGTTGACTAGGATATTGTTGTTGGACTTTAGTTAAGTGAAAAGACGCAAGCAATTGAGTGACCAATTGTAAATCTTTTGTCACGCACGTGAGATTTTCTACTACCGATAAATGAGGAAACAACGCATACTGTTGAAACAACAGACCAATTTTTCGTTGTTGCGGCGACAAATTGATCTTTTGTTCAGCATCGAATAAGACTTGATCATTTAAGACAATCTGACCTTTATCAGCAGTTTCAACACCCGCAATACATTTTAATAACATACTCTTGCCACAACCAGAAGCGCCTAAAATTCCTGTTGTTTGAGTCTTTGTTTCAAACTGAATTTGCAAAGTATGACTTTTCAATTCTTTTTGAATATCAACAATTAATCTCATTCCGATCTTCTCCAAGCGCGCTGACTAAAAAATTCCGTAAAAAATAAAATAATCAGGCAAAGTAATAACATAATCACAACATATTGATTGGCTAAACGCCAATCCCCACTTGCTACAGCAGAGTAGATAGCTAAAGGAAGCGTTCTTGTTTTGCCAGCAATATTCCCTGCTAACATTGTCGTCGCTCCAAATTCGCCTAACCCACGGGCAAAGGCTAACACACCACCGGCCAAGAGACCGTTCATCGATAAAGGTAACGCAATTTTTCTAAAATATCGACTTTCCGAAAATCCGAGTGTCTGGGCCACCGCCAATAAGTCACTATCCATTTGTTCAAACGCCGTTAAGGCTGAACGATACATTAAAGGAAATGAAACAGCAACGGCAGCAATAACCGTAGCTGGCCACGAAAAAACAACTTGAATGGCAAAAAAATCAAGTAAAAACTGGCCGACTGGTTGCTGAACACCAAAAATAGTTAAGAGAAAAAAACCAAAAACCGTCGGCGGTAAAACTAATGGCAACGTAAATAAACTATTCAAAAGAATTTTTAATTTACGATTTTTCAAACGAAAAACAATATACGCAACGCCTGTTCCTAAAACAAAAGTAAATAAAATGGCAATTATTGCTGTCTGAAAAGATAAAAGAATTGGTCGAACATCCATTTTCCCACCTACTTTGTTAACTTAAAGCCAATATTTTCAAAATATTTTCTGCATTGTTGACTCTGTAAAAAATTTAAAAAAGCATCCGCTGATTTTTGTTTCTTAGAGGCGGCAATTTTACCAACCGGATAGATGATTGGCTTTTTCAAAGCAGCTTCAGGCATGGCCGCAACAATCGCTACTTTTGAATTGGTTGCTGCATCTGTCGCATAAACCAAGCCAGCATCTGCACTTGCATTAGCTACCCATTCAAGGACTTCTGTTACATTCGTGCCAAAGCTTGCGTGTTTTTCTACATAGGACCAAGCATCTAAAGCTTTTAAGCCTTCTTCGGCATATTGACCAGCTGGAACACTCGCAGGATCACCAATTGCTATCATTTGGGCCTTTTTTAAATCAGAAAAATCGTACCACTTGGCTTGATCTTGATTAGGTACAATTAGAACGAGCTGGTTTTCCAATAAAGGAACGACACTTTTCTGACTAATTAGTTTTTCTGCAACTAATGCATTCATTTGTTTTGTCGAGGCCGAGAAAAATACATCGGCTTTTAGGCCTTTTTCAATTTGCATCTGTAATTTTCCAGAACTATCATAGGTTCCAGTTACCTGAATATCTGGATGCTCTTTTTCAAAGGCTGGAATAATTTTCTTCTCCATGACTGATTCTAAGCTAGCTGCTGCTGCAAGGGTTATTTCTTCTTTTTTTGTTGAAACTGTTTCTTTTTGCGGCTGATTTGTACATGCAGCAATTAGGGCAACTAAACTGAATAAGCTAAGCAGGAACACAGCCTTTTTTTGTTTAGACATTTGAACGCCTCTTTTCTTTTATAAATACCCGCCATAACTCAAGTCAATAATTTCAGATTTTTTTATCACTTCTTTGGCCATTAATCTTGGTAACAACAAATCAAAAACAGTTTTTTCTGAAAATAAAACACCACCTGGTAAGCCAATGATCGTTTGCTCTCCTTTATAAGCCAGCAAAAACATTGATCCTGGTAAGACTGGCGTCCCATGGGTTACGATTTCAGCACCTGTCTGTTTAATGGCTAACGGTGTCAAATCATCAGGATCTACACTCATACCACCTGTACAAACAATCAGATCAAACCCTTGTGCTAACATCTTTTTGATCGCAACAGTAATTTTTTGCGGCTGATCATCGACAATTTCTTGCTTGACAATCGTAACTAAAGGATACGCGGAGAACTTGGCTTTTAACACAGGGTAAAAAGCATCTTCAATCAATCCTGTGTAAACTTCACTGCCAGTAGTTACAATCCCGACACTTATTTTTTTGAAAGGTTTCACAGAGATTAGTGGCTCAGAAGTACTGAGCTGACGTGCCTTTTCTAATTGCCCTTTAGAAATTGTTAGTGGAATCACTCGAAAGGCTGCTACTTTTTCATCTTTCTGAACTTCTATATTGGTAATTTTAGTCGACAAGGCGAGACCTTCAATTTCATTTAAAGCAATTAATTTTTCTCGATTGACTTTTAAAAGACCTCTCGTGCCAGCTTTAGCAACAATTTTCCCTTCATGGACTTCACTCGGCTGACATGAGTCATCTGTTAACAGATTATACAAAAATGTCGCTGCCTCTTCTTCATGTATTTCCGCTGGGTCCAAGACAACAAACAGATGTTTTTTCCCTAATGATAAAAGAATTGGAATATCTTCTTGAACAACTACATGTCCTTTTTTAAAACAAACTTCCTTGGTTTTCCCATAGTTAATTCGCGTAATATCATGACTCAATGGAAGGCCAACTGCCTCTTCTGTTCGAATTGTTTTCATGGTTTATTCCTCATCATGTATGATTTTTTTATTTGTGATTAAATCCAAAGCGTGGGGCAAAATAGGCAACAAAAAGTGCAAATGTTCTGTGACACTTTTCGGGCTACCAGGCAAATTAACAATGAGCGTGCGTCCTCTTTGAACAGAAACGCCACGACTTAGCATAGCAAATGGCGTTTTTCCCAAGCTAAGTTGACGCAAGCCCTCACTGATTCCAGGAATGACTCGCTCTGCTACACGCAAGGTTGCTTCTGGGGTCCGATCCCGTTCACTCAACCCTGTGCCGCCTGTCGTTAAAATCAAATCACAGGATTTAGACCACTCTTGCAATAGCTCTACTAATTGATTTTCTTCATCTGGTAAAATGGTTTGTTTAGTTACCTGGTAGAGCGCAGGTAACTGTTCACGAATTAAGGAGCCTGATTGGTCGACAGCAAGCCCTTGAAAGCAACGATCACTTAATGTTACAATGCCCACTTTAAACAACGTCTAACTGGTCTCCTTTTTTGATATGACCTGCTGTCACAACGACTGCAAAGATTCCTTCTCTAGGCATGATGCAATCGCCCACTCGCGCGTAAATCTGACAGTGTTTATGGCACTCTTTCCCAATTTGAGTAACCACCAATTCAGAATCGCCTATTTTCATTTTCGTTCCAACGGGTAATTGACGTAAATCAATCCCTGAGACGATAATGTTTTCCCCGAAAGCACCATTGCCAACCCGAGCTCCTTTTTCATTGAAAGCCGTTATTTCTTCAAAAGATAACAAACTGACTTGTCGATGCCAATTCCCGCCGTGCGCATCATTTTCTAATCCAAAGCCTTTAATTAAGTTGACTTCAGGAATTTCCTTTTTCTGTGTGCCTCTTCGTGGGCTAATATTTATTGCAATAATTTCTCCTGTTTTCATACTTACCCTCCTATTTGTGACATAAATCGTTGTTCTCCTTGTTGTTCCAAGAAAAGATGTTTTTCAGGCTTACAGGCAATGCCACTCTTAATAATCCCTAACAATTTTGCTGTTTGTTCCTTAGCCAAAGCTTCCTTTAACGAGTAGCCTTCTGCAGAATGCAGGCACGTTTTTAAATGGCCGTCTGCAGTAATTCGGATTCGATTGCACGTCTCGCAAAAACAATGCCCTAGCGCACTAATAAACCCTATTTTTCCTTTAAAATCTTTTAAGGCGTAATAACTAGCAGGGCCATTGCCCAATGGTTTTTGGTATGGTTGCAACGTTCCATAATGTTTGGTTAAAATGGCTTCTACTTCTTCTTGCTGCTTCCCCGGATGCTCCTTTCCTAACCCGATTGGCATCATTTCAATGAAACGAAGATGCACAATCTCTTTCTTAGCGATTTCAGCCAGTTCTACAATTGTTGCTTCACTTAGCTCTTTCCTAGCTACAGTATTAATCTTGATATTAGGTAGTCCCACATCAATCGCTTGTTCTAAGCCCGCCAGAACATTCCTTAACTGACCAACTCTTGTTATTTCTCGAAATTCTTCTGGATCCAGAGTGTCTAAGCTAATATTAATGCCGTCCAAGCCCGCCTCTTTTAATCCTTGAGCCTCACGAGCTAACTTCATGCCATTAGTCGTTAGGGTTACTTTTTCGATGCCTGAGATTTGCTTTATCCTTTTAATTAAAGAGAGTAAATTTGGTCTAACAAGCGGTTCACCACCTGTTAATTTAACTTTTTTGATGCCTTCTTTCGCTAATATCCTCAGTAAAAAAATAATCTCATCATCTGTTAGAAGCTGCTCTTTTTTTAAAAAGCAAAGACCTGTTGCTGGCATGCAATACGTACAGCGTAAGTCACAACGATCTGTTAAAGACAAACGAACATAATCAATTTCACGGTTAAATACATCTTTCATGCTGTTCACTCATCACTTTCCTTTGATTTAATTGAAGAACGAATGAAATGACCACTACGTCCACCATTTTTCTCTAATAAACCAATGTTTGTCATTGTCATGCCCCGATCAATTGCTTTACACATATCATAAATTGTTAAGAGTGTTGCCTGCACACCTGTTAGCGCTTCCATTTCAACGCCAGTTGAACCCACGGTTTTTGTAAAACAACGTACTTCTAAACAAGTTTGATTGCGCCAATCAAACTGAATTTCACACTTTGTCAAAGCAACCAAATGACACAAAGGAATCCATTCAAACGTTCGTTTTGCAGCGGTAATCCCAGCTACTCTTGCTACCTGTAATACTTCACCTTTTTTAATCATTTGGGTCTGGATCGCCTCTGCTGTCGCTTCCAACATATGAATCTCTCCATAAGCGAGGGCTGTTCTTTCAGTGTCATTTTTTCCCGAAATATCAACCATATGCACTTCTCCTTGTGTATTCAAGTGCGTAAATTCCTTACTTTGAACCATTTCTCCACCTCACATTTGACATTGTTAACATTTACACAATACTTCTTTTTCAAGTGTATCACTCTTGCTTAAAAAAAACAATCTGGCATCCATAATTTTTTTTAGCAAAAAGTCGAAGTGAAAAAACGTTAAACGACAAAAATTACGCGCTTCGCTTAATGCGCCCAAACTTTTGTTTAAATCTTAAAACTTTAAAAATGATAAGCCACCAGTCGCTTCGACTGATGGCTTACTTTCATGCTAATCTTAGGTCAGGTTGTCATCAAGTTTGCCAATAATAGACTTTTACAAGCGCGCCTTTTTTGAGTAGTACACCAGCTGGTTGTTCTAGCAGGCAATTTGTTTCTAAAGTATTTGATAAATTGGAGGAAAGATGACTTTTTGTCACTAAATTTACTTTGCCATCTATTTCTTTCGCTCGGTAAAATCGACGTAGTCTACTGGGGGCTAATTCATGCGCTAAAATTACTGTTCGTTCCTTGAGATTTAACTCGACACAATTAAAAAAAGTAGCTAATAATGTCCAGTAAAAAAGATGTAAATTAACCATTGCCGCAAACGGATTGCCTGAAACGCTTAAAATGAGTGTTTCTTGAAATTGACTTCCCATAACTGGGGTTCCAGGTTTCATATTTACAAAATGAAACAGCTCTGTTCCGCCGATACGCTTAATCGCTAAAGGTAAATTGTCCTTTTCACCTACCGAAACACCACCACAAGTAATTAATACATCAAGTTTTGGTAAAATCTCAAACAGCTTATTCGCTAATTCTACAGGGTCATCTGAACAATGGTCTAGGTGGATTACTTCATTGCCACTTGCTTTGACAAAAGCTGCTAACATGTAGAGATTACTATTATAAATTTTCCCAACTGACAGTGGTTCTTCCAAAGAAACTAACTCACTACCAGTCGCTAAAATCCCCACCTTCATGCGCTTCAAAACAACAACTTTGTCAATCCCTTGCATTGCCAGTAAACCAATCATTCGACTATTGATCTGTTGATGTTTTGCTAAAATTTTTTGCTGAAAAGCAATATCCTCCCCAATTTCCGCATAGTTTTGGCCCGCAGTGACAGATTGAAAAATTTTAACATGGTCTTGCCCAAAATCCGTCCATTCTTGTGGCACTACAGCATCAAAATCGGTTGGAATAAAAGCACCTGTCGTTATTTTAATCGCACAGTCATTCGTCTGATTGCAATAAAACATGGAATCCCCTGCCACTAAAGAACCGACGACTTTTAAACAACTTGGGCTTTCAGCAGTCGCACCTCGTGTTTCTACTGCACGAACGGCATACCCATCCATTCCGGCACGAGGAAAATGAGGAATCGCCGTCTCTGCAAAAATGGTTTCTCCGCTAATCCGGCCCAAGGAATCAAGCAGCGCCACTTCTTCTGTTTGACATTGACTCTTCATATGTTGGGTCATTCTCTCTCGTGCTTCTTCCAACTCGATCATGTTTTAACCATCCTTTTTTATTTATTCACTGGTTTAATCGCAACAGCACAAACTTTATATTCAGGAATTGTGGCGATATCATCAAATACAGCATTGGTGATTTCGTTAACATTCCCATCTGGAAAGTGGAATGTCATAAAGACTTCTTGCGGAAATACTCGATTTCCGACAGCCGCATAGGTTTCGATTTTGCCACGTCGAGAATGAACTTCAACTTTGTCACCTTCTTGGATTCCCAGAGCTTGTGCATCGACTGCATTAATCTCAATATAAGAGTGATTCGCTATTTGGTTAATCCCTTCCGTTCGTCCTGTCATTGCTCGGGTATTGTAATGGTAGAGCATCCGTCCTGTCGACATTAAATACGGGTACTCTTCATCTGGTAATTCTTGTGCTTGCTTATACGGAATTGCTTTAAATAAACCTTTTCCACGAGCAAAACTGCCCACATGCATAATCGGCGTGCCTGGATCCGTCAAGCTACGACAAGGCCATTGTAAGCTCTCCTTCTCTAATCGTTCATAATTAATTCCGCCAAACGAAGGCGTCACAGCTGAAATTTCTTCCATAATTTCTTTTGCAGATTCATACGCACAAGGATAGCCCATCCGTGTCATGACTTCACAAAAAATTTCATAATCTTCTCGAGCTTGTCCCCTTGGTTCAACAGCTTTACGAATTCTTTGCACGCGCCGCTCTGTATTTGTAAATGTCCCGTCTTTTTCTGCATAACTGATGCCGGGTAAAACGACATCCGCATAAGCAGCCGTTTCGGTCATAAATAGTTCTTGAACCACTAAAAATTCTAAACTTTCTAAAGCTTGACGAACATGTCCTGTGTCTGGATCCGTAACAATTGGATCTTCTCCAAAAATATAAAGGCCTTTGACGTTTCCTGCCGTTGCTGCTGGTAAAACTTTAGTAGAAGTTAAACCTGTGTTTCTATTTAACAGCACATGCCAAGCTTTTTCAAATTTGTCGATTACTTCTGGATTATTGACTTTTTGATAGCCTGGGAAATCATAAGGCATACAGCCCATATCACAAGCACCTTGAACATTATTTTGACCTCGCAAAGGATTGACACCACAGCCTGGTTTTCCAACTTTACCTACCAACATTGCCAAATTAGACATACTCATAACACCCTCAGTTCCTGTCGAATGTTCCGTTACGCCTAAACAATAAATGATTGGTGCTTTTTCTGCTTTTGCATACATGCGTGCTGCTTGAATTAAATCTTCTGGATGAATATGACAAATTTCTGCGACTTTTTCCGGCGTATAATCAGCCACCATTTTTTCTAAGTCTAAAAATCCTTCTGTCCGTTCTTCAATAAAGTGGCGGTCTGCTAAACCTTCTTTCAAAATCACATGCATCATGCCATTAGCAAATGCGACATTCGTTCCCGCCTGTACTTGTAAATGCAGTGCACTATCCTTCACTAAGTTAATTTTCCGCGGATCAACAACAACAACTTGTGTTCCTCTTTGGATGGCTTGGCGAATTTGCGCACCAATAACTGGATGAGCTTCCTCTGGATTGGAACCTACTAATAAAATCATGTCGACATCTTCAGTGATATCAGCAATAGGATTGGTCATCGCGCCAGAGCCTAAGGTTTGAGCTAAACCATGGACCGAAGCCGAATGACAAACACGGGCACAGTTATCAACATTATTGGTACCAAAAGCAGCACGCACCATTTTTTGAAAGACATAATTATCTTCATTTGTCGCTCTAGAGCACGAAAAACCAGCAAGAGCATCCGGACCGTTTTCTGCTTTAATTTCGTTAAATTTTGACGAAACAAGCGTTAAGGCTTCTTCCCAAGAAGCAGGTTCAAAAATGCCATTCCGTTTAATTAATGGCTCCGTTAAGCGATCTCCTGACCCAACAAATTTATATGAAGCAAATTTTCCTTTCACACAAAGTAAATTTTTATTAGCTGGTCCATCTAGGGGTTCAACACCCACCAAACGATTATTTTTAACGAGTAAATTCATCTGACAGCCTGTCCCACAATGCGGACAAGTTGTAGGGATTTTCTGGGTTTCCCATTTGCGGTACTCTTTCGTATCTTTTGCTGTTAACGCACCTGTAGGACAGGAAGAGACACAATTGCCACATGATTCACAGATAGATTGTTCAAACGCCTGTCCATAACTCGGCATCATTTTTGTTTCAAAACCACGATTAGCAATACTAAGTACATCTCTTCCCTGCCGCAATTGACAGACACGGGCACAACGACGACACATGATACACTTTTCTGGATCATAAGAGAAAAATGGATTACTGGTATCTTCTTGGTGGCAAGGCATTTTTTTCCCCTCGGTAAAGCTAGTGGCATCAATCCCATAATCTAGCGCATACTGTTGTAATTGACAATCCCCGTTTTTTCCACAAGAAAAACATTCTAATTTATGATTACTCAATAATAAATCAAGAATAAAACGTCTGGAATCAGCAACTTTTTCAGAATGTGTTGACACAACCATGTCCTCTTGACAATGTGCCGTACAAGCAGTTGTTAAGCCACCACGTCGGCCGCCTTCCACCTCAACCACACACATCCGACAAGAACCATCAGGCGCTAATTCCTTTAAATGACAGAGCGTTGGGATTTCAACACCTAGCCCTTTCGCTGCTTCGAGAATGGTAGTCCCTTTAGGCACAGTTACTTCTTGGTTATCAATAGACAATGTAACTGTTTGCGTATGCAACTTTGTTTTCATTTTTACCAACCTCCTTTGCTGGTGGCATAGATTTCTGTTTCAGCAGTCGTTTCAAATTCTTCTGGAAACAAAGTCAATGCACTCTTCATTGGATTTGCGACGGATTGGCCCAAACCACAAGCTGATAATCGCGTGACATGCGTGAGCATCTTTTCCAATCGTGGCAAATCACTAGCTGTTGCCTCGTTCCGATTGAATTTACTCAATAATTCCAAAATCCTAGTTGTTCCCAATCGACAAGGGGTGCATTTACCACAGGACTCATGAGCAAAAAAGGCCGCCACGTGTACTAAATAGTCCACAACATTGACTGAATCATCCATTACTACAATTGCGCCAGAGCCGACAGATAAGTCATGGGCCCATAAATCTTCGTAAGAATACAAACAATCCGTTAACGTTGCGACAGCACCAATTGGACCGGATTGCCCACCGAAGTGAATAAATTTCAATGCTCGACCAGTTGCAGAGCCGCCACCGTATTGCTCACCATAAATTATTTCTTCTAATGGTGTTCCAAGGTTGACCTCGTATAAGCCCCGATTTTTAATATGTCCAGACAAACAAATTAGCTTTGTTCCGCCACCATCGGCAGTACCCATCTCTAAAAAGGCTTGTCCACCTTCTCGTAAAATTACCGGAACACTTGCAAATGATTCAACATTATTCACTAATGTTGGTTGCAAATATAAACCAACATCTGCTAAGTGTGGTGGTTTGACACGCGGCCGCCCCGTTTTTCCTTCAATTGAATTTAAAAGTGCTGAGTTTTCCCCACAAATATAGGCGCCAGCACCAGAAATAATCGTAATATCATAATTGAATCCTTCAATCCCTAAAATGTTTTCACCTAAAAAGCCAGCTTGTCGTGCCTTATCGAGTGCTTCTTGAAAGTTTTTTTGGATTCTGCGATATTCTCCTCGCATATAAATATAACCTGCTTTTGCTGAAAATAAATAGCCAGCAATGATCATTCCTTCAATCACACTCAATGGATCTTCAGATAAAAGTACTTTATCCTTAAAGGTCCCTGGTTCGCCTTCATCAGCATTACAAACAATGTACTTTGTGGTTCCTTTTGCCTGATAAAGATGGCGCCATTTTTTTCCTAAAGGATAGGCTGCTCCACCGCGACCTCTTAAGTGCGCAATATCCAGTTCGTTTAAAATTTCTTCATCTGATAGTGAAATTGCTCTTTTTAAACCATCAAATCCATCGTATTTACAATATTCAGCAACATCGGTCGCAGATTGCATTTTTCCCATTCTCTCTAATAACATTGGTTGGTTTCTCTTAAGCATTGACTCACCTCCTACAATCCTTCATAGCAATCATTTTGCAAATGTTGAATTAATTGATAAATTTTCTCTTCTGTTAGTTGGCTAAAAACGGTGTCCTTAATTTTAATTACTGGGCCTAAATCACAAGCCCCGATACAAGGAATACTGTGATACATAAACAAGCCATCTGGGGTCGTCTGATTCTCTGGCACTTCTAAAATGGTTTCTAAAACTTCAGCAACCATCGCCCCACCAGTATAATGACACGGCGTACTGTTACAAATCTTCAACACATACTTCGCTTGCGGTTCCGTCTTTAAAATGGCATAAAAACTGACGATTTCATAGACTCGCGCTTCTGTTAAATGCAGATGCTCTGCAACTAATTGAGCTGTTTCCTGATCGATATACCCTTCTTCTGAAGCAAATTGTAATTCAATTAAAATATTTAAAATTCGTTGTGGATCAGCATCGTTTTCTAGAATAATCGCTTCTTTTTCAATTAAGCTTAATGCACACATTCCTTTTTATTCCCCCTTTTTAGTGAAACTTGAAGTTGTTCTCCTTGATAATAGATACGCAATTCTTTTGGTATTTCAGCAGATAGCAAGCAAAAATCGGCTTTATCTATGACTTTTTTTGCTGATTCTTTTTGGCGATTCTGGTTATTCATCATAAGAAATAGTCCTGGCTGCACAACGTTACGTAACGAATTTGATTCACAAATGATTAAAGCTTGGGCCGGCACAGCTTTCAAAAATTGCTGAATAGCTTCCGCCAAATTTTCTTGAAAAACTTTCAATAGAAAAACTTTTTGACAACCTGCAGCTAATAATTTCATGGTATCTTTATTGCCAAGCGTCTGTTGCTCTTCTACTAATTCATAACCAGCTGTAATACTGGTACAAATTCCGCAGCCTTTTGTACCTCGTTGACACACCCCTCGTTGACCACTAATCGTAATAATCTTCAAGCCATAAATTGGATAGACTTCTTGGTACTGTTTAATAAGGGCTTCGGCTAATGTCGTTTTGCCACTATTTCGACCAGTAGAACCAATTTGAATCATGTTCGGCACCTCAATTGCCATAGAGTTCCTCCGTCTGAATCGTTTTCTCAACTCTTGGTTTGACAGTTGCTGGTTTTGTCATAAAGATCAATGGTACGGCCATAAAAAGGCTGCCCCCCACCGCATTGCCTAAAAATACCCATAGTGTATTCTGCAAATAATCCCACCAACTGATTGTGGTGCTTTGTGAAAAAATTGCTGCTGGAATAATAAACGCATTGGCGACCACGTGTTGAAACCCACAAACAACGAAAACCATGACAGGAAACCATAAGCCAAACATTTTACCTAAATATGATTTTGCCAACGCTCCGAGATAAACAGCTAAACAAACAAAAATATTACAGCCTATCCCTGAAACAAAAGCGACTAACGGTGGATCAGCAATTTTCGCCTGAGCAACTGCGACTGTTTTATCCAGAAATGCACCTTCAGTTAACCCAACAATATGGCCAAATAAATACGCTACGAGAAATCCGCCCAGACAATTGGTCAATAAAACAACTACCCAGTTATAACAAAGAGTTCCCACTCGAACCTTTTTCTGCAATACGCCTAATGTCATCACCATCATATTGCCAGTTGCTAACTCACCACCAACAAAAGTAAGCGCTATCAATCCGACTGGAAATAAAGAACCGCCCAGAAAATTATTAAAACTTCCCCATTCTGTGGGGGCGGTTCCAGTGATACGAATAAACGCTAAGTAACCCAGTGCAATACAAAAACCAGCCATGATGCCTAAAATACAGAGTCGAACAAACGATAATTTCCCTTTCATTTCTGCCTTATCACCTAAGCTTGCAACTATTTCTTCACTAGTGAAAAAATCCATTACGATTCCTCCTTTTTATCGATACCACTGAGACAATTCTTCTTTTCGATTGACATTTTCAAGTTGCTTCTCTTTTGATAGTTGCACCGTTTTTACAGATAGGTGCTCAAATTCTCGGCGAATCTGATAGTTATTTTGCGCAAGTTGCTTTTGAAATGTTGGTAAACAAGAACATCGATAAAAGCCAAATAATGGTTCTTGACGACCCTCAAAGTCAAAGATTGTTACTTGATTTTGTCCACGCTTAGAGGCTAACTGATACACAAGTTTAGGAGAAAAAGTTGGTATATCACAGGCAATTACAAACACTTCAGCTTTCTGAGTATAGTTCATTGCTGTCACAATCCCACCTAATGGTCCCTTTCCAAGATACATATCTTGAATGATTGTGCATTTTCTAAACGCCGTAGGAAATTTTTGACTATCATCCGTTACTAAAATAACCTCTTCGAACAGTTCCATTAACTTTTCAGCTGTTTGCAAGATCACGTATTGGCCTTGAACTTTCAGTAATGCCTTATCAAATCCCATCCGTGAACTTTTCCCGCCGCATAACAGCACTGCTGTACAATCAGCAATAATTTTCCCCACCCCTTTACCATAATTTTTATTAGTTCAAAAAAATATTTTTTAGTCATGTATTAAGTCTATTATAAGACATCCCTCGTACAAGTCAATTCCTTTTAAAAAAAAAGAACGAGAAAAAGAGTCGCTCTTTTTCTCGTTCTACCTTATTCATCTGTTTGACGTTTTATTTCTTCAATCTCAATGCGTAATGATTTTCGTTTCTCAATGGCGACATAAACCAAGCCAATCAAAAAGGGTAAAACAAAGCTACCAAATCGATACAGTAAAACAGATGCTACAGCATCAACATTGCCGACCAATGGTTTAAACAACAATAAGTAAACAAATTCAAATGGCCCAATGCCAGCAGGTGTTGGAATAACTCCTGAAAGAATAACAGCAAAACTGGTAAAGGACATCACTAATAATAAATCAATGTTCGGGTGATTTTCCACTAAAACAATGTAAGGAATAATGTACCAAAATAATAATTTAAATACGTTCCATGAAAAGATTCGGAGCAACGCTGAGCGATCTTGTGTAATTGTTTGCACAGCCGCCCGCAAGGAATAGATTTGTAAATTACAATTATCCACCCAATCTCTTAGTTTTGGTCGTTTGAACCAACGATTGGTAAACTTAACCAATAAAACTTGCAACTTTAAGCTACTAGATAAAATAAGCAATGCTGCAATTATTACTAATGTTAAAATAACACCTGCTAAAATGAATGGAATCATCTTAGGCGCATTTTCATAAAACAAGGAGAATTGAATAATCAAACCAATAATTGCTAAAAAAATCACGGCCGCTTTATACATAATCATATGTAATGCCGTTATCCCCACACTTTTAGAAACAGGAATTCCTTTTTTCTTATAAAAATAAATTTCCGAAAGCAAGGTTCCCGTGCCAAATGAAATAATCCGATAAAATGCTACATAACAAGAAGTAAAAAAACCATCTACTGTTGTAAAGTCTTTGTTAAAATAACGAGCTATTTCCTTGATTGAGCGCCCTTCTGCAAATTGATAAACTACACCAAAAAAAATAACAGCAATCAGCACTAGCCAACTCGTTTCCATCAGTTGAGCAAAAATATCACTTAATGAATTATCCATGACATAAAAGATTACGCCTAAAACGATAATCATTAACAACATATTTAAGCCAATTTTTACTTTTCCTTTCATCGCTTCTCCTTTTTTGTTCTTACTTAAACGTTAGATAGATGCAACTAATCATCACGATTACGCCAATTGAATAACACAATGCGAAAATTGGTTTTTGGGTTTTATGATGAAATTTCTTTTGTCCCATTAGCCCACCTAGACCGCCACCGACCAGTCCTATCGTCAATAAGCGGCGTTCTGGAATACGCCAGTTCCCACGTTTGGCTTGTTTTTTGTCATAACCCATCATACTAAACAATACTAAATTAATAACGAGGAAATAAATGATTACTATCCACTGAAACATTCTTTCTGGTCTCCTAACTAGTTACTGTACTAGGATACCTTGTTCTGATTCTAATTGCAAAAAAATTTTCAATGACTCATGAAACTACAACAGGAAAGTAAGCTCTCGGTTGCCCGTTTTCTTACTTTCCTATTGAGTGCCTCATTTATTTTGCATTTAATTCAACAATTTTAATAATCACATTGGTCGCTTTTTCCATGGCTTGTAATGAAACAAATTCAAAACGGCCATGCATATTTTCGCCACCAGCAAAGATATTTGGTGTTGGAATCCCTAAATAAGAAATTTTTGAGCCATCCGTTCCACCACGAACAGGTTCAATAATTGGTTGAATGGACAATTCTTCCATTGCCTGTTTAGCAATTTCGACAATGGACATATCTTTTTCAATTACTTCTCGCATATTATAGTATTGATCAAATAAGTCAACTTTGATTCGTTCTTCATCAAATGGTGCATTCAGTGTTTGTTGAATTTCTTTAATTTTAGCTTTACGTGCTTCAAAAATCTCGCGATTGTGGTCGCGAATAATATACGTCATTGTAGCTTCTTCTGGCGTTCCAGCAAACGCTGCTAAATGATAAAAGCCTTCTTCACCTGCTGTTTTTTCTGGAACTTCGTCAGCAGGTAAGGCATTATGGAAATCAATTCCTAATTGTAACGCATTAATCATTGTATTTTTCGCCGTGCCTGGATGAACGTTTTTCCCTTGAATTGTAATTTCTGCTTGCGCCGCATTAAACGTTTCAAATTGTAATTCGCCTACTGGTCCGCCATCCATTGTATAAGCAAAATCCACGTTAAATTGAGCGACATCAAATTTGTCGGCACCGACACCAATTTCTTCGTCAGGACCGAAAGCCACACGAATGGTGCCATGTTTAATTTCTGGGTGATTAATTAAATATTCCATGGCTGTCATTATTTCCGCAATACCTGATTTATCATCCGCCCCTAATAAAGTGGTACCATCGGTTGTGATAAGTGTTTCACCACGATAATTTTTTAAGTTAGGAAAGTCTTTCGTATTTAAAGTGAATTTGCCTTCTTTATCTAAAGGAATCGTTGATTCTCCGTCATAGTTCTCAACAATTTGCGGAGAAACATTCACTGCATTAAAATCAGCGGTATCCATATGGGCAATAAAGCCGATTGAACGAACGTCTTTCTCCACGTTACTAGGTAACGTAGCAATTACAAAACCATTTGTTTCGTTATAAATAACATCGCTCATTCCTAATTCTTCTAATTCTTTTTTTAAGGTTTGTGCAAAGGCTACTTGTGTTTGTGTTGATGGTGTCGTTGTGCTTGTTGCATCTGAGCGTGTTTCTGTTTTCACATAGCGTAAAAAACGAGGTAATAAATTTTCATACATAAAAGAACACTCCTTTAATCTTCATTTTTTTATTTAAAACGAAATGGGTTGGTATTCGCTTCTGATTCAAAAATGGATACAGCCCACTCATTTTCTTGTTTCCATTGATTCATTAATTCCACAAGTTTTGGCTTACAAAGCGCTTCAATGTAATGACCAGGATCGATAACTGGTAAATCTTCAGCAATCATGTCATGTGCCGTATGATAATACACATCACCAGTAATATAGACATCGGCTTGTTTACGTAATGCATCATGATAGAATTTTTCACCACTTCCACCACAAATGGCTACCCGTTGAATCATTTTAGTATCATCTTTTGCAATGACCCGCAAGCCGTCCAATTGGAAAGCTTCCTTGACTTGCTGTACAAAATCAGAGAGCCTCACAGGCTTGTCTAATACTCCAACCCGACCTAAACCAAATTCTTTTGATTGATTTTCAATGGTATAAACATCATACGCTGGTTCTTCATAAGGATGTGCCTGTAACATAGCTGCCAGAACTTGTTCTTGCTTAGTTTCAGGGAAAATCACTTCGATTTTTGCTTCTTGGACAACACTTTCTTGACCAATTTCGCCAATCGTGGGATTTGCTCCTTGTGTTGGTGTAAAACGTCCTGTTCCAATTAAAGAGTAACTTGTTTTAGAATAATCACCTTGAGCTCCAGCGCCAGCTAGACCTAAAGCTTCTCTCATTTGCGGAGCTTCATCAATTGGCACAAAAACGGCTAATTTTTTATAAGGAACAGTATGTGTTTTAGTTAAAAAGGTGGTCTGTTTAATTCCCAATAATTCACAAAACCAATCGTTTAAGCCATTATCAATAATATCCATGTTAGTATGCGCTGCGTAAACAGCAATATCGTGTTTTAATAAATCAGCGTACATTTTTTCTTGAAAATTATCTGTGGTTAATCGCTTAACTGAGCGGAAAATAGGTGGGTGTTTCGCAATAATTAAATCAACCTGCTTCTCAATTGCTTCTGCAACGACCTCAGGACGAACATCTAAGGTAACCATCACATTTTCAATTGGTTTATCTAACGTACCAATGTGCAAGCCCACAGGATCTCCCGTTTCAGCTAGCCACTCGGGACAATAGTCATTGAAGCGTCGAATCAATGTCTTACCGTTCACAGCCATTGGCCAGTACCTCCTCAATTAATTGTTGGTCTTGCTGTAGTTTCGCTTGTTTTTCAATATGTTCTCCACTTGCTTTTGCTAGTTGTGCAAGAACCGTTTTGCGCTGTTTTAATTCTCGTTGCCATTTTTTGGTAAAAACTGGTCCTTGTTTTTTAATTAAAACTGGCCCAAATAGTAATTCTTGGTCCGTATAAGAAACGGATTGCTCTTTTTTTTCGGCTACGATAATTTCGTATATTTTACGGTTTTCTTCCACGATTGTTTCATCAATAATACTGTAGTCATTTGCCACTAACCAGCGGCGTAAAGTTGGTTCACCAATATTCGGTTGTAAAACAAGGCGTTCCTTCCCTGTTAAACGATTTTTTTTGCGTCCAGCTTCTAAAATATCTCGGATTAATGTGCCGCCCATTCCACAAATACTAATGACGTCTATTTGATCTTCAGGTTCAATTGCATCTAGCCCGTTCGCTAAACGTACGATAATTTTATCCGTCAAATTGGATTTACTGACTTGGTTTTTGGCAGATTGATAAGGGCCTTCCACCACTTCCCCAGCCACAGCAAAAGAAAGTTTATTTTCTGACATTAAAGCAACTGGTAAATAAGCATGGTCTGAACCAATGTCTGCTAAGCGACTTCCTCTAGGGATTAAATCACCAACCGTTGCGAGACGTTTTGATAATTGATTTTCATTCATATTTTTGATTCCTCCGTTGCTTATTATACCATTGTCAATTGAAGATGAAAACTTAGACATTACTGCAGTCTACTGTTTTCTCTCCTTAATCATTTATAAAAAAGAACCCTCTTCAAAATCAATTCCATCACTTTGAAGAGGGCTGTCATTATTGCTATAAAGAGCATTCTCCTTATATTAATAATAGGGAAAACATTTTTAATTAGGCATTTGCCAACCAGTTTTCAACTTCTGCTAAGGCATCCGCAATACCTGCTGGATTTTTCCCACCAGCTTGAGCCATATCAGGACGACCACCGCCGCCACCGCCAACTTTTGGCGCAATTGCTTTGATTAAGTCACCGGCTTTTAAGCCTTTGCCGTTCATGTCTTCTGTCATAGCCGCTAACAAGCTTACTTTTTCATCTTGTGCAGTTGCCAGAACTAGTACATCAGACAATTCTTTTTGTTTCCATTGGTCGGCCAATTGGCGTAATTGATTCATGTCTTTAACATTGACTTGAGCGGCAATATAACGAACACCGTTGACCTCTTTGACATCTTTGAAAATGTCACCAGCTTGTTGGTTCGCTAATTTACCAGCCAATTGTTCGTTTTCTTTTTGTAGATCACGTAGTTGTTGTTGCAATTGCTCTGTTTTCGTAACCACTTCTTTTAATTGAGGTGATTTAACTAATGTAGCAATCTCTTTCAATTGACGTTCTTCTTCTTGTAAAAGTTGATACGCTTCTTTACTCGTCACTGCTTCGATACGGCGTACTCCTGCACCAATCCCAGATTCAGAAACAATTTTGAAAATCCCGATATCTTCTGTATTAGCAACGTGTGTCCCACCACATAATTCGATAGAGTAATCCCCAATATTAACTACACGGACTTCTTTGCCATATTTTTCACCAAATAACGCCATTGCGCCCATATTTTTTGCTGTATCAATATCTGTTTCAATCGTGACAACAGGAATAGCTTCCCAGATTTTTTCGTTAACGATGGCTTCCATCCGCGCTAATTCTTCTGATGTAACTTGCCCAAAATGAGTAAAGTCAAAACGTAGATGTCCCGGCGCAACTAATGAACCTGCTTGGTTGGCATGCTCCCCTAACACATCTTTTAAAGCACGATGCAATAAATGAGTTGCCGTATGATTTTTCAAAATACGTGTCCGCATCCGTTCGTCCACTTGCAATTGATAAATTTGGCCTTCAGCTAATGGCGCCAAAACTTCTACTTTGTGTAAAAATTGACCGTTTGGTGCTTTTTTCACATCCACGACGTTGGCAACTACTTCGCCAGCGGTATTTTTCACATAGCCGCGGTCAGCAATTTGTCCACCCATTTCAGCATAAAATGGTGTTTCGGCAAAAATTAATTCGGCCGTTCCTGCAGATGCTTCATTTACTAGTGCGTCACCTTGAATAATAACAAATAATTCACTATCATGTGTTAATTCTGTATAGCCAACAAATTTACTTTCTACTTTAATATCTGTTAATAATGCAGATTGAACACCCATTGAAGTTTCTTTACTGCGGGCAGAACGAGCACGCTCACGCTGTGCTTCCATTTCTGTTTCAAACCCCGCATGGTCGACTTTCAAGCCTTCATCTTCCGCAACTTCTTCCGTTAATTCTACTGGGAAGCCAAAAGTATCATAAAGTTTGAAGATAATTTTTCCATCTAATGTATCGCCTTTTGCGTCTTTAACTTCTTTAATAACCTCATTTAACATGCTTAAACCTTCATTAATAGTTTCATGGAAACGTTCTTCCTCTGTCCGAACCACTTTTTCAATGAAGTCTTTTTGTTGTAATACTTCTGGATAGTAGCTTACCATGATTTCGCCAACAACAGGGACTAATTTGTATAAAAAGGCTTCATTAATGCCTAATTTTTTCCCATGCATTACTGCACGACGTAATAAACGACGCAGCACATATCCACGACCTTCATTTGAAGGAAGCGCACCATCGCCAATTGCAAAGGACAAGGCACGAATATGGTCAGCAATCACTTTAAAGGAAACATCCGTTTGTGGTGCATCCCCATATTTCACGTTGGTTCCTAAAGCTTCTACCGCATGAATGATTGGCATAAATAAATCAGTTTCAAAGTTTGTTGGGGCATCTTGAATGATAGACACAACACGTTCCAAGCCCATCCCCGTATCAATGTTTTTATGTGGTAATGGTTCGTACGTATCTTCTGGTGTATGGTTGAATTCAGAGAAAACTAAGTTCCAAATTTCTAAATAGCGTTCATTTTCGCCACCAGGATAATTTTCTGGATCATCTTCTGGGATATCTAAAAATTCTTCGCCGCGATCATAAAAGATTTCCGTATCCGGACCACTTGGACCAGCACCAATATCCCAGAAGTTATCTTCCACATCAATAATATGGTCTTCAGATAAACCAACTTCATCACGCCAAATGCGTTTCGCTTCTGTATCTTTCGGATAAACAGTCACATATAATTTTTCTGGGTCAAAAGCAAGCCATTCAGCACCTGTTAAAAATTCCCAAGCCCAGTGAATCGCTTCATTTTTAAAATAGTCCCCAATTGAGAAGTTTCCTAACATTTCAAACATTGTATGATGACGGGCCGTTTTCCCAACATTTTCAATGTCATTTGTACGAATAGATTTTTGGGCATTCGTAATTCTTGGATTTTCTGGCACAACAGAGCCATCAAAATATTTTTTCAAAGTTGCAACACCAGAGTTAATCCATAACAAGGTTGGATCATTTACTGGTACTAAAGAAGCACTTGGTTCTACTGAATGTCCTTTAGACTTAAAGAAGTCTAAATACATTTGACGAACTTGACTACTTGTTAATTCTTTCATTGATTTTCCTACTTTCTATTAATAATTAACTATTTATGTTTTGTACCCTCTTAAGCGGCTGATTGTGAACACAAAAAACACCATTGCAGTCAAGGACGATTGCTCGCGGTACCACCTTGATTGCAATGATGTTGGATCATTACCTCTTAAGCTCTATAACGCAGAGTCGCGTTGATATTTCTATCAAGTCCATCTAAAGGGAGCAAGTAAATTTATCTGATGCCCTTCTCTCAGCAATGAACGGCTTTCTGTGATCAAAATAAGATTCCTCATATCCTTTAGCTTATAGTCAAAAGTATAAGAAAGATCTGCTGAAAAGTCAATTGTTTTCGTAGGAATGTTTCTTACTGAATTGTTTCAAACAATGTTTGCTCTAAATAAGGTAAAATTTGTTCATTTATTTGATACCCTTTCCCCCACGAGGTTGTAATAATTTCTTCATTCATGCCTGCCTCACTAAATTTTTGTTTCACTCGTTTACATACAAAAGACAGCTGCGATTTTGTCGAAGCATCTGGTTCTTTCTGCCAAAGCATGCGACAAATTTGATCACGGTCCAACCCTTCGTGGGCATGATGATACAAGATTTTTAAAAAACGTTGCTCGTTTTTTGTAAAGCGAATCTTTTTTACTTGCTCGTCAAATAGCTCGGCTGTTACTTCGGCAAAATTTTGATCGACAATGTCAATCTTTTCACGAATATCTTCCAATGAATCTTTTAGACCTAACCATCGGATAATGCCTCTTTCCTGCCAAATCTCCGCTTCACGTTTGTTACACAGCGATTGCGAACGTCGATAAATCGGTTTCTCTAATGATGTAAGACTCCCTAGCAATCTCAAACAATCATTCTGAGAAAGTGTCTCGCTTAAAACAATTGCATCAAAATAATTAAAAAAAGCTAACTCACGTTCTATAGTTTCTTCAAAACAGTTTGTACAAAAGACTTCATAATTTAAATGTTGTAATTGCTGTTGAAATGTTTGCTCAACTAAAATGTTCTTTGTTAATACCAAAATCCTTCTCATTTCTTCTTTCCTCCTAGAATTTCTTTCTACTACTAATAACTAAACGGATCAATCAAAATACGTTACCAAATTGTGTATTTCTTCCATCGATTGATTAATAAACACCTTTTTAACTTCATCTCTCTTCACTCCTTTTTTCTTTATTTTGGTGGTTATTTATATTATATTAGAAAATGAATTTTTTTGTGTGTAAAATTTTTTTATCCTCCGTAAAAAAAAATGAATTTCCTTTAGTAGCAACTATTACAGCCAGTTTTTTACCAAAAAAAGGCCCAAAACTTCCCATTTTTTGCTAAAACACACTAAAAATTCTATAAATTTATTATTATTTTCTTGAGAAAACATCAAAATGTTGGTTCTAAAGACCAACATTTTGATGTTTTTAATAAAAATCTTTACAATTAATTAGTAATTTTTTTCACTTTTAGCGATAACAGCTCTTAAAAAAGAGTTATTTTAAAAATGACTTAAATATTTATCAAAAAAAGGAGGAACTAAAATCTTTTCGATTCTAGTTCCTCACTTTTAATATTCAACATCTTTTTTAATTAGAAGAATTCTTTTTGGCTTTTCTGGCAGAACGATCTTTTTGACGACGCTCAATTTTACGTTTTTTCTTATTGTTATCTTCAATTGCCCAATTAATTTTTTTCTTGTATCCCGGTTTAATTTTTTTCTTTTTCTTTTTCACTAAACCAATTAACGTTGGGTCTAATTCTTCTCGAGATTTTTCTCGTTTTGTTCGACGATTGCGATCATACGTCTCTACAATCTCACCATTTTTAATTTCTTTTGGTTTGAAAGAAACACCTAACTGCTCAATCTGAGTAATCGCTTCATCATCTGCTGGTGAATATAATGTTATGGCAGTCCCGCTTAATCCATTACGTCCTGTGCGGCCAACTCGATGAATAAAGAAGTCTAATTCATGGGGAACTTCTGCATTGATGACATGCGAAACCCCTTCAATATCAATCCCACGCGCCGCTAAATCAGTAGCTACCACATATTGATAATCAAGATTTTGAACTTGACGCATCACACGTTTTCTTTCGCGTGGTGTGATATCTCCATGAATTTTGGCAACTTTTAGGCCCTGATCTTTTAAGTAATCAGTGATTTCATCGACTCGCTGTTTGGTATTTGCAAAAACAATTGCTAAATAAGGATGCCCGATAGTCAATAATTGATAAATGATTTGATTGCTGTTTTTTCCTTTAGTGGAAATCAACCAATTGTCAATTGTTTCTGAAATAACTGCTTTTGGTTTGATCTGTTCAATCACTGGATTTTCTAAATATTTTTTTAAAAATGGTCGTAGTTTTTCTGGAATGGTTGCAGAAAAGACGAGCATTTGTAATTTTTCTGGCAAACGACCAGCAATTTGATCGACTTCTGCTAAAAAGCCCATATCTAGTGTCATATCTGCTTCATCGACAACAAAGGCAAAAGCCGTATGCACTTTCAAGGCTTGCTCATTCATCATATCTAAAATTCGCCCTGGTGTACCAATCACCACATGAGGTTGCTGATGCTTTAATTTATTTAATTGCCGTTGTTTATCTGTTCCGCCAACAAAATTTGACACTCGAATTTCTGGTTGACTGAAACGAGCCAGTTGCTGCGCTTCTTGATAAATTTGATTGGCTAATTCACGACTAGGCGCAGTAATCACAATTTGCACTTCGTTGATGGTTGGCTTAACTTTATCAAGTAATGGAATTAAAAAAGTATGCGTTTTTCCACTTCCTGTTTGTGATTGTCCAATGACACTTTTCCCCTTCTTAATGATTGGGATTAATTTTTCTTGGACTTCTGTTGGTTCTTCAAACCCTTTTTCTGCGAGTGCTTCGTTAATAAAAGGTTGAAATTGAAATTGTTTAAATGAAGGCACTTGCCTCACCTCTTCTCGTTAAATTCTTTATGCACTTTGGCATTATAACACAAAAACAACTTTTACTCACCTGCTGATTCCTTTGTTTTCGCAACTTCTAATGTACTGACTGTATAAGTATGGCTGGCTTTTTCATAAAACAAACGACGTTTTTTACGAATCAAGGTAACCAAAACGTTGACCAAAAATAGTAAATATAAAATTAAACAGAACAAATACAAGAGTAATGACACCATTTGCAACATCCGATTAGAAGAATTCAATAAATCAGTGGCATTAGCTAGATAAATACTAATGAAGCCATACACAAAATACAAATAACCGTAGCGAACAAACAAGGCTTTTAAACGAATTTTTTCATGTCCTGTTTCAACCACCCGAATGCGAACTACTTTTTTACCTAACGTTTGACCATTAGTTAGTTTCATCATGACAATAAAGACCGCAAAAACCATGATAAAGAACCACATCCGATCTGAAAAAATTGGATAATTAGTTGCCCAATTTTTATAAGCTGGAATAAAATTTAATCCAAAAACGAGCAAGCCTTGTACAAAGCCAATCGCCAACCAATCAATCCCCCAAGCTAAGAAACGTCTTAACAGGCTAACTGTCTGCCCTTTTTCATAAGAGGTGGCATCAATTTCTTCTCGTGTTGGCAATAAAAAGGTAAAGAGCGGCGTCAACCAATACCCAACCATTCCTCCGACGGTATTATTAATTAAATCATTGACATCCGCCAAGCGATACGAACGTGGGTAAATAAAATAAAGACCAGATAACTGTGTTAATTCAAAAAATAATGACAATAAAAAACTAGCAAGAACTGTTTTTAAAAATGAGCATTTGAAATAATACCGTAAATACACACCAAAAGGTAAAACTAATAAAACATTAAACAGTGGTTCTAAAACGGCATGCTGTTTTAATGCTGGTAAATACGTACTAGGATCTTTGAGCGAAAAAACGGTTTCGTTTAAAATACCTGAAATAAAATGAAAAGGCCGCAATTCCATTGTTGGTCCTGTGTATTGAGCCACTTCTGCCCGAGATGGCAACGGTAAAATCACCAAGAAATAGGCACATAATAAATAAAAAACAAATGAATACAAAATCATTGCTCGTGTCCAAACAAATGAACCATATTTGCGGTATTCATAGATTAATAATGCCCCAGAAATAAAAAATGCTAGAAACGGGAAAATAATGATTGCCCATTTAATTGGTTCGCTATATACTGCCATAAAAATTCCTCCAAGATATACAATTTCAAGTATCAATGCCTCAATAACACTATACTTGTTTCTAAAAAAATGTACCAACAATAAATTTTATTTTGCAAATCATCTCCTTTGCAGTATCATTAAGAAAAAGGAGGACGTTCTCATGTTACAGCCATATTTTGCATTTGGAGTGCCGCTATTCTTACTTGTACTCTACTTATTCTTTGCACTGATTCACCGTCAAACAACGATTCATTATTTACGGTTTATTTTGCTACTTATTTCAACATTTCTGATGGTTTTTAGTTTCCAAGTATTGCAAGAATCATGGACCATCAATCCTGAAACGTTAAAAGATGCCGCTTATTCTCCGCAATGGTTATGGATTCCTTTAGGTATCGGATTAATCCTCACTATTTACAACGCTTGGCACGGCCTTCGTACAATGATAAAATACAAGACCGATAAACATTAGTAAGAGTCTAGGACGATGGTTGTGTCCTAGACTCTTACTGTCTCATCATTCAAATGAAATTTAATTTTTCTTAACAAACTCAGATTTTAACTTCATTGGACCAAAGCCATCTACCTTACAGTCGATGTTATGATCGCCTTCCACTAAACGAATGTTTTTCACTTTTGTGCCTTGTTTAATTGCTCCGCTAGCACCTTTGACTTTCAAATCTTTGATTACAGTAACACTGTCACCATCCGCTAAAAGATTGCCATTTGAATCCTTGACTACTAAGCCTTCTTCTGCAACTTCTTCCGTTGGTGACCATTCATGACCGCATTCTGGACAAATAAATAGTCCGCGATCTTCATAGGCATATGCCGACCCACATTCAGGGCAGTTTGGTAATTGCTCTGTCATTAACGTTCTCCTTTGTAAAAAATAATTCTTTTTCATTTTACCTTATTTTCTAGTGAATGAAAAGTAGTCCTAATGATTTATCAACGACAGATAAGTACTTTCTAATTACTGATTTATTTTGGGGCCCACTCTTGGCAAGCTGCCTGGATTTCTTGGTAAATCACTTCAATTTCTGCTACATCATGTGCATTAGCACCACTTGCCAAAGGATGGCCGCCGCCATGATGCTTTTTGGCAATTGTATTAATGATTGGTCCTTTGGAACGTAATCGAACGCGATAATAACCTTCTGGCTGTTCAACAAAGATTGCCCATGAGAGAACATCTTCAATTTTTCCTGGCATTGAAACAATGGCTGCCGTTTCAGAATCGACAATATCATAACTGTTTAAAATACTTTGTGGTAAAACGACACGAGCAGCGCCATTTGCGTCGATTTCTAAATTTTGATAAATATAACCCGCTAATTTAGCAACCTTTAAAGGCATTTGGTCTAACTCACGATTTAAGTCTGCGGCATTAAAGTTAAACGTACGCAATTGCGCAGCGACAGCGAGTGTATGCGCCGAAGTGGAAGGATAAAGAAAACGCCCTGTATCCCCCACAATCCCAGCATACAATAAACGAGCTGCATTATCTGTCATCGTTAATTCTGCTAAATGCTGTTGCCAAAAATCAACAATAATTTCACTACAACTACTTGCATTTGTATTCACCCAAACTAAATCTCCATAGGGTTCATCATTCGGATGATGATCGATTTTAATTAATTGATCGCCTAAAGAAAAACGCGCATCACTAATTCGTGGAGCATTTGCAGTATCTGTTACAATGACTAATGCACCTCGATAGACATCGTCAGTAATAACGTCCATTTCAGCTAAAAACTCTAAGCCTTCCACTGGTCCGCCTACTTGATAAATATTTTTTTCAGGAAAGCTCGCTCTTAAGAGTTCTGCTAACCCAACCTGTGAGCCAATCGCATCTGGGTCGGGCCTTTGATGTCTATGAATAATAATTGTTTCATATTGTTTAATTGCTGCCATAATTTCTTTTACTACGTCCATTCTTTGTAGCCTCCTACGTTCTCTCCATCACTTGGCAAACAACAATTGCTTTTGCCACAATGACATTTTCTAAATAAACTTCAATATCTAATTTTGCAGAGCGACGACCAATTTCTAAAATCCGTGGACGAATGTCCAATTCACTTTCCAACTGGATTAGCCGCAAATAATGTAGATTCACTTGTTCAATTAGTACATTTCTTTTTTGATTCATCAACATTGTTCGTTGTGTCACGTTAGAAATAATTTCACTTAGGACACCAAACGAGATGGTACCAACACTGTTAACCATTTGGGGCGCAACCGAAAAACGAAAACGGGTTGTTTCTTTGCCATTTTCTTCAACAGGCATCACTTCCCCGGAAATTTGATCTGAAATTGTATCTGCAATTTGTGGTTGTCGTTGCACCAATTGCATGGCTTTCATCACATCTTGGCGAGAAACAATTCCAACAAGCGCTAAATCATCTTCTACCACCGGCATGACTTCTAGACCATCCCAAATCATTTGATGACTGACACTCGCCACACTCATCATCTTTTTCACAACATTGGGGTCCTTTGTCATGACTTTATCCACGGTTAAATGTTCACTTTTACCAATGACATCTTTGGCTGTGACAATCCCCACTAAACGTAATTTCTTATTTACTACTGGGAAACGAGAATGATGGGTACTTTCAGATAATGCCTGATAATCTGCAATCGTTTGAGTTGTCAACAAATAATTGGTTTTTTCAAGCGCTGTATAAATATCACTGACGAGTAAAATGTCTTTTTTAATCAGCTGATCACTTAAAGCACGGTTAATCATAGTAGCCACAGTAAATGTATCATATGTGGTTCTCAAGACAGGCATACCCAGACGATCTGCTAACTGCGCAATCTCTTCAGATGTTTCAAATCCACCTGTAATTAAAACGGCTGCCCCATTTTCTAAAGCAAGCTTTTGCACACCTTGGCGGTTACCAACAATCATTAAGGATCCGGGAGTAATATATCGCGTCATCGCGGTTTCTGTCATCGCACCAATTACAAATTTATTAAGGACTTTGTCTAGACCAGAGCTACCGCCTAACACATCTCCTTCAATAATCCGGACCACTTCACCAAATGTTAATTTTTCAATATGTTTTTTTAACTTCCGCTCAATTCGTATCGTACCAACACGTTGAATGGTGGAAACAAGCCCAATATTTTCTGCATCTTTGATGGCCCGATACGCTGTTCCTTCACTAACACTTAAACTTTTGGCAATGCTTCGAACAGAGATTCGATCGCCAATCGGTAATTCTTCAATATGTTTTAAAATTTGATCATGTTTCGTCGCCATAATTTCCTCCTAAACTAGGATCGTCTCTCCTGGGTTTAATACTTTCCCGCCAACTACTTGTTCTACGAATATTGCTGGATTTTGTTGGATAACAGGAAAGGTATTGTAATGAATTGGAATGGTTATTTTGGGATTTAAGTAAGAGACTGCTTGTAGCGCATCCTCTGGTCCCATCGTATAATTATCGCCAATTGGTAAGAACGCTACATCAATGGATTGGTCTTTTGCAAAAAGGCGCATATCTGAAAACAACGCCGTATCACCAGCGTGATAAATTTTTTTATCTTCTGCTTCTAAAATAATCCCACTTGCTTCGCCCATGTAAGTCATTACGCCGTCAATTTCATAACCGGAACTATGCAAAGCTGGTACAAATTTAACCGAACCAAAAGGAAAGACACAGCGCCCACCTAGATTCATTCCATGCGCTTTTACCCCTTGCGACTGCGCATACGTAGCCACTTCAGCTATCGCAATAATCGTTGCCTTGTTGGCTTGAGCAATTGCTAGCATATCGCCAATATGATCGCTGTGTCCATGAGTGATTAAGATGTAATCAGGGTGTAAATCTGCAAGTGAAACGTCCGCTAAAGGGTTGCCATTAATAAAAGGATCAAATAAAAGGTTCGTGCCGTCATTTAGACGAATTTCAATACATGAATGTCCATGTCCTATCAGTTCCATTTGTATTCCTCCTACGGTATTTTCTACACAATCTTATGATAATTAATCGTCAAATTCATTCTTAAAAGTAATACAGTTTAGTACAGTTTACTTTCTTTATTGTAACAGAGAATTAGAAATATACAATCGCATTTGCTTATTTTCTTAGCTAGTAAAGAAACAGACGAGAAAAATCATGAATCTTTCTCGTCTGTTTCTTTTTACTTATTTGGTTGTTTTCCGAAAACGTAAAATCGTTAATATAAAGGCCGCTACACATAATAGAAAGGCGACAAAAAAGGTTTCACGCATTCCCACAATAAATATATCTGGGCGATTAGCCAGATACGTGGTCACTCTTTCACCATATGCTTCACTCATGCCACGATATAAAATGGTCGTTGACAACGCAATCCCAATGACCATCCCTAAGTTTCTAGCAAAAGAATTCATACTTCCTGCTACACCTAAGTCTTGCTTTTCAACACTGCTCATAACCATTGTATTGTTTGGAGACTGGAAAAGTGCATTTCCTAATCCCATAATGGCTGTTGCAATCACATAATACCAGATAGGCGAATTCATATCTAAAAACATATACATTAACGACGTACAGCACAAAAGCAACAAGCCGCCAAACGTTAAAATACCTGGGCCAATTTTATCCGTCAAATAGCCACTCAGAGGAGCCCCAACCACCATTAATAACGGAAATACCATCATTAATAGACCAGCATAACTAGCACTTAGTTTGCGTGCATCCTGCAAATAAAATGGAATGACAACATTTACAAAAAAGTTTGAGGCAAAAATTAAAACGGCGGACAATAAACTTAAAGTAAAAATTTTGTTTTTAAAAATTGCGAACTTAATAAGTGGGCTTTTTCTTTTCCGTTCAACCATTATAAATAATCCTAGTGCGATTACTGCAATAATGAACAATAAATAGGATTGTACCGAGCCAAATCCGCTCTCTTGTCCGAGGAAAATCCCGCCGAAGAACGTCATAATCGCAATGGCAATACAAGCAAATCCTGGAAAATCGATTTTTTCTTTTGTTTTTGTAATATCTTTTGGTAGAAACTTTTCACCGATTAAAATTGTAATTAGCCCCACGGGAACATTAATCCAAAAAATATAAGACCAAGAAAAGTTTGATAAAATCAACCCACCAATCCCAGGACCAGCAATCGCTCCTAAAGAGACAAAGGCACCTACTGCACCGAGCGCCCGCCCTCTTTCCTTCAGAGGGAATACTTCCGTAATAATTCCTGAATTGGTCGCCATGGTCATGCTAGCACCAATACTTTGAACGACTCGCGCAAATAGTAGAAAGCTCAGTGATTGATTAAAGCCACAAAGTAACGAACCAATCGTAAAAATAACCGTGCCAATTCGATAAACTTTTATTTTTCCAAAACTGTCGCCAATTTTTCCAAATAATAATAAACAAGCACAGACAACCATTAAATAGATAGATACGACCCATTCCGCTTGATTCATGGGTACGAACATTTCTTTTGAAATTGTCGGTAAAGCAATATTTACAATACTGGAATCTAAGGTAGACATGAAGGTAAACATAGCCACAGAAACTAAGATCCACCAACGATTTTTCTGTACTTCAGAATCCTCTTGGTAACTTTTAATTTTCTCCATTGATTCATCCCCTCTCGCTCCAAAGCAATTTACTTACTAATAATAACTCTATTTCTGCTTTTTTTCATCGGAAATTTTCTAAAAAATCACTCATGAGATGTTCACCTTCTTATTACACGCTCGCAATTGACAACCCTTCGCTTTTACGCTAATTTAAAATTAACAAACGGAAAACGCAAGGAGGACTTGAAATGACCTTAATTTCTCGCATTAAACAATTAGCTCAGTCAAAGCAATTAACCCTCGCCCAATTAGAAAGAAACGTCGGTATTTCCAATGGACAAATTCGTCGCTGGGATACCTCTTCACCTAAAGTAGAGAATCTTTTAAAAATAGCAGACTATTTTTCTGTTTCCTTAGACTATTTAATGGGCCGCACCCAACAAACAGAGATTAATCATCAGGCACCTATTACCAACATACAAAAAGAGTTACATATTCAGATTACTACGGAAGGCTTAACGGAGGAAGAAATTACTCAGTTAGAGGAAGAAGCAAATCGTTTCTTGCGGTTTCGTAAATTTGAAATGACCAATCCTTAAATAATACGACAGTCAGCGGCTCTGTGTTGTTTGTACTTATTAATTTATTCAGCCACTAGCATATTCATTGTAATAAACCAAATAAAGGCCAGAAGGAGACACTTTCTGGCCTTTATTTGGTTTATCTTCTTTATTTATCCTTACTTATAAAATAATCGATTTACCATACTCGATAATTTTCTCTAAACTTGTGTTCAATCGTAAACCAATTAGAATTATTCGTTGTTCCCAAATACGTCCATCCATTCGCAGAATAATCATTACGCACATTGATTTTCCCATAAACATATCCATGTAAATTTGGCGCCCAATTCCCTGTTGCTCGAGTTTGATATTGATGGAAATACCTCACGACCCAACCAACATAAGCTCTGTTTCTTGGGTTAACAGATTGACTACCAATCTCGTTTTGCAATTCAACTAACGCATCATTTTGAATGACTTCTTCCGCCTCTACTGGTGAATTAAACACCAAACTAACACCCAACAAATTTGTTAGAACACAACCATACACAACTTTCTCTTTCTTTAATTTAATGTTAATATAATCTATATAACTAATTTCTAATAAAAGGAGGAAAAAAATTGAATAATTCAATAGAAATAACCAAGATCTGCGTAGCATTGAACAATAAAAACATCTTGAATAACTTGTCGCTTACATTAAATACGGGATCAATCACATGTATTGTGGCCCCAAATGGTACAGGAAAAACGACTTTTTTTAAATCACTCGTCCAACTTATTCCGTTTGAATCTGGTGAAGTAATAGTTGATAAAACATCAATCAAAAACAGATCTGACTACAATAAAAAAATCTTTTTCATAGAATCCGCTAATCAATTATTTGCAAATCTTACCGTTTACGAGAATATGCAAGTAGCGGCCAAGTTATGGAAACATGATGCTAATTTTGAATCAATCATTAACTTAGTCGGTGTTAACACGTACATAAACAAAAAAATTAAACACCTTTCTGCAGGTATGAAGCAAAAAGCCTTGCTCTCAGTCGCCATCGCTAGTGGCGCGTCTTTTCTGATTTTTGATGAGCCATTAAATGGTCTCGATATTGAAAATGTTGAGTACCTAGCAACCGTCTTTCTTACTTTAAAAAAGCAAGGAAAAACATTACTTTTGTCATCTCATAATATTTTCGAAATAAGCAAGCTTTGTGATGCAATTTATTTTTAGATAGCGGTATTCTGAAAGCAGCGTCACTAGACTATCTACAATTAAAAGAAGAATACTACGAACTATATGCAACGAAAGGTCGTGCCTAAATGATAAAATTTGAACTAATTAAAATTTTTCGAGAGAAAACCACTTATTTTCTGTTTGCATTATTCGTTCTCGTTATTAGCGTTCCTTTTTTTCTAGGAAATGCCAATTTTAATTATGTAAAATATTACGAAGATAATTACTATGCCGGCATAACAACGATTGAAAGTATCAAAGACGACCCAACTGCAACAAAAATCGTTGAAGACATCAAGGAAACAAATGGTTATTTAAAAAAACTCATTGATTCTCTAAAGAAAGGAGATCAAAAAGCGATTGTTGAAAATGAGTATAACTTGGAAAAAAAAACGCTAGAAGGAATTCTAGATGGTAGTCTGCAAGCTAGACCAATTAGTGAACAAAAAAGTATAGTGGCCGTACTGGAGTATTTAAAAAACAATGGGCTAAATAAAACGAGTGATAATCCAAAAAAGATGGGCGTAATCCAATATCTAAATTTGGTTTTTTCTTCTCCTCAATTAATGCAAATTATTTTAATTCTGATTAGTTTCCAGATTGCTTATTTATTTAATTTAGACTATAAAAAACATAATTTCATTTGGTATTGTGTTTCTTCTAACTCCTATGTACGAACATATTACACCAAGCTTTTTGCCATTGTTTTGTCGCTCTTTGCAAACCTACTCAGCGCATTTCTCCTTGTACTTGTATTTGTCTTTCTGAAAAATGGACTGGGTGTGTTTAATTACCCGATTGCCACCAGTTCGAAAAATACGGAAGTCAGTTTGATAGCAACAGGTGACTTTGTCGTTAAAACAATCTTCTTTTTTATATTATTTCTAGCATTTCTAGCATTGTTAAGTTTAGTATTCAGCATTCTAACAAG
The DNA here is from genome assembly GCF_051712125.1 of Enterococcus sp. DIV1444a. NCBI lineage: Bacteria > Bacillati > Bacillota > Bacilli > Lactobacillales > Enterococcaceae > Enterococcus > Enterococcus sp. DIV1444a. The sequence goes on along the minus strand of NZ_JBIOOG010000001.1, from coordinate 1,319,563 downwards.
TAATTTAATTCTAAATCTCTCAGTTTTAATTATTCCATTAGTGATTGGACAATACGATGTACTCAATACGTTACTTAACGAGAACTTAAAACCTTACATTCTCTTAAGCTACTTGGATATGCCTCATATTCTATTAGGTGGTGACATTATGAGACCTTTGCGAAATCCATTGTTAACCTATCAAAACGGGATCTTAATAACTCTTCTCACCATTCTCGTACTTGTCATAATCTCTCTAACTATCTTACTCTGTCCTTCTCAAAAGTTAATAGCAAAAAAAACTAGAACCTAAACAAAAAAACCACCACGACCGTCGTCTGTGGTGGAAATGAAGGTTGTTATTTACTCTTGGTAGGAGTAAGTATGAAAAAACCAATTCGGGATAATTGGCATAACGTAAGTATAGTGGTTTGTGCCTTTTTTATCATGAGTTTCAGCTATATTTTTTATAAAACTTTTATTAGAACACCATTAACAGTCCTTTATTTAGATTCTTTAAAGCGTTTCCCTATATTGAACATATTGTTTTAAACATTCGATTTCCTGTGCTACACTTACTCTTAGAAGGGGGATTTTATTATGGCAAATCAAAAAAAAGATAGCTTATCAACATTATTTTCTGAAGAAGTTCATGGACCTTTTGTTACCTTCTTGTTTAACACCCATGTCGCTCATCAAAACGTAGAAAAAGATTCGCTTGTTTTGAAAAATTTTGCAAAAGCGGCAAAAACACGCTTTGAAAAAAAATTTCCTGAAGAAAAATGGGCCGTTTTCCAAGAAAAAATTGATGCACTTCTAGCTGATGCTTCCTTCTGGCGCAACGGCACAGCAAGTGTTTCAATTATCTTATCTCCAGAGAATACCTTAGTCCAACGATTAGATGTGCCCGTTGATGATCAATATTACGTGGACACGATTCCTTATTTACTTGGACTAGTCAAAGACAAACAATTTAACTACCATTATTACCTACTTGCTCTAAATCGCGATTCAATGAAACTTTACAAGGTCGATCATACGACTGTGACTCCTATTGAATTGCCTAAAGATGCACCAACCGACGTGGTCACAGCTTTAGGTGATGAATTAACGGGTGGCAATTTAAACTTTTCAACTCAAGGTAGTTCTAATGGTTCTAAAGAAGGTGTCGCTTATCATAGCATCAATACTAAAGATAAAGAAGTTGAAATTGATTGGGTGAACTACTATCAAGCGGTCGATACTTTCTTAAAAGATCAACTGGATAATCCTGAAAAATTACCGCTTTATCTTTATGCTTTACCAGAAAACCAAACACTTTTTAAAAAGATTGCTAAAAATCCTTATTATGATTGCTCAATTTCAGTTGCTGCTTCACCTGCACAAGCAACCATTCAAGATATCCGCAGCGCTAGTGAAAAAATAGCTGCAGAGTTAACAGAAAAAGAAACAGCTTCTTATAACAAATTACTAGATCGTAAATTTTTAGATCAATTTACTGATATTTCGCCAGCGGCAGCTGACGGTAAAATTTCCCATCTTTTTATTGCAACGTCACTCTTTGTTACTGAAAACAATGAAATGTCATCTGAAGAATATGACCGTCGCAAACTTTTAAACACTATTGCTTACCAAGTCATCCAAAACGGCGGTCAAGTTTTTGTCTTAGACCAAAAAGCCGCACCAGATGAAAAATCTTTAGCGGCTATCCTCCGTTATTAAAAAACAGCCAAAAGCCCATTGTAAGAAAGCGCCTTACAATGGGCTTTTTTTCTTAGCCTTATTGAAACAGCACTATAACAGCCTTATCTTCACTTTCTAGTTTTTAAAAAACATCCGATAAAAAAGAAAATAAGGTTATTGCTATACAAAAACCAGTTAGTATGCTATAGTAATAGATGTAGTTTTTGTTCGGTAATATGGGTAGCTGTTTCAAATAAACATCTTCCACATTTTTCACCTTTCAAGTAATTGCAAAATATGAATGTGTTATAACACACACATCTAGGAGGATATTTATTATGGAAACAGGTACAGTAAAATGGTTTAACTCAGACAAAGGCTTTGGCTTCATCACTGCAGAAAACGGAAACGATGTATTCGTACATTTCTCAGCTATCCAAGGTGACGGCTTCAAAACTTTAGAAGAAGGTCAAGCAGTAACTTTCGAAATTGAAGAAGGTCAACGTGGCCCTCAAGCAACTAACGTTTCTAAAGCTTAATTAAACAATACTGACTCAAAAACCTGACGTTAAACGTCAGGTTTTTTTTATAAAAAAAAACAAGAAAACTTTCTGAAACTAAGTGTTTCCCCTATTTTTTTTTAAGAGTTTTCGTTATACTGAAGAGGAAAAATGTTTTAAAGGAGTTTATTTATGCAATTTTATGGTGATTTAACCTTTTTAGGTGTTTATTTATTGGGTCTCTTTTTCATTCCTTCGTGGCGGAAAAAGAAAAAAGAACACGATTGGTTACCGTGGACGTTTGGTTGGACTATCTTTTTATTCTTCTCTTATGTTTTGTATTTAGAAATCATTCGTGGTACAGCCTTCTTTTTAATCCCTATTGCTTTTTTTGGCTTGTTTGCGCTCTTCTATTTCAAAGAAAAAAGGCGTTTGTTAAATGGGACATTATTTAATATTTTTCTTGTAGTTCTAGCAATTTATTTAGGGATTACTGCAATCCGGACAAACAACTACTTTCTAATCACCTTAGCAATTATTGCCCTTTTGGCTATCTTTATCGGGTTGGCTTTAGGAATTTATGCCTTAATTATTTTCCTTTATTGGAATGCGGTCGTTGTTATGAGAAAAGAAGGTCGTTCTTTAGGGAACTTGTTGACTTTGTTACTGGCGATCGGTTTGACATTATTGTTAATTTATAATTTCTTTTTCCAATCATTATTACCGACTTGGCTCTCCTTGCCACTAACTATTGCACCATTTATTTTGACTTATTTCGCGTTTGTTTTTTATAATTTCTTGACCGTTTCTACGTTGTATCAATTTAATCAGCCAAAATATACACAGGATTATATTGTTGTGTTAGGTTCTGGGTTAATCAATGGTGAGATTGTCCCGCCGTTATTGCAAGCCCGCATCAACAAAGCGATTCAATTTTACAAGGCTCAAAATCGCGCCACGTTAAATCCACCAAAAATCGTCATGTCTGGTGGCCAAGGTCCCGATGAATTACTTCCTGAAAGTGTCGCAATGAAAATGTATGCTTTGACGCAAGGTATTCCTGACGATGATATTTTAGTAGAAGCTCATTCAAAAAACACACTGGAAAATATGCGTTTTTCCAAAGAAACGATGATTGAGGATTTTGGAAATACTAATTTCCAAGCCATTTTTACTACAAACAATTATCACCTTTTCCGAGCGGGTCTTTTCGCTCGAATGGCTGGCTTAAAAGCTGATGGTATTGGAGCGAAAACCGCATTTTATTTTTTACCTAACGCGTTTATTCGAGAGTTCATTGCTATTGTAGTGATGTACAAACGCCGCCATATTATTGTTTGCGGCCTAGCTGCCATCGGTATGGTTATGTTATTCTTAACAGGCTTGATTATTCAGTAAAGAAGGAGTTTCCCCTATGAGTTTGTATCAAAAATTTATTCAAAATGAACGTTTGCGACGTTTTTGCGTCCTTGCTTTGATTATTTTTGTGCTTTATTTATCCAGAAGCATGATTACTACAATTCTTTTAACATTTATCTTTACCTATTTAGCTGTTCGTTTAGTCCATTTTGTTCAACGCTATATGAAAATCCCAACGATTGTCATCGTTCTCTTAACCTATGCATTGGTTGTTTTTCTAATCTATTTAGCGATTACTAAATATGTCCCCGTTTTAGTTAACCAAACGACTCAAATGATTAATTCTGTAGTTGATTTTTATCAAAGTCCACATACAGATACAAATCAAGTATTGCAATTTATTGATCAATACTTGGAAAAATCCAACTTACTCTCTCAACTACAGAATGGTGCTTCAATGATTCTACGCTATATTCAAGATATTGGCGCTGTTGGCTTATCGTTTGTCATGTCCTTTATTTTAAGTTTCTTCTTTATGATTGAGAAGAAACAAATGGCCGATTTTTCTAAGTTATTCTTAAAAAGTGATTTTGATTGGTTTTTTCAGGATATCTATTATTTTGCCAACAAGTTCGTCAACACATTTGGTGTCGTAATGGAAGCTCAGTTTTTCATTGCTGTGGTGAACACAGTTATTACTACCTTGGCCTTGGCAATAATCGGCTTTACGCAGTTACCTAGTTTAGCCATTATGATCTTCGTTTTGAGCTTAGTTCCAGTTGCCGGTGTGATTATTTCCTGCATTCCTCTAAGTTTCATTGCTTATTCCCAAGGTGGCTTGAACGATGTGATTTATATCTTAGCTTTAATTACAATCGTCCATTTATTTGAATCTTACGTGCTAAATCCTAAATTTATGTCTAGTAAAACAGAGTTACCAATCTTTTATACGTTTGTCATTTTATTAGTTAGTGAGCGTCTCTTTGGTGTATGGGGACTTATTGTAGGAATCCCTGTATTCACTTTCTTCTTAGATGTCTTAAAAGTAAAACCGATTCGTGGCCTAAAACGGCTACCCAATGTTAAAAAAAATAGTTCAGCAGAATAAATTCTGCTGAACTATTTTTTATTTTTTTCTTAAATCATTTAAAATAGCCGAGGCTCGGTCTTGGTTCATCGTTTTTTGACGTTTTAATTGTTGAGCGACTTCCTCAACCTCTTTACCAGTAGCTCCGACCGTCATCGCTAAAGAACGTGCTTGTAAAGCCATGTGTCCTTTTTGAATTCCTTCAGAAACTAAGGCCCGTAACGCCGCTAAATTTTGTGCCAAACCAACAGCCGCTACTACTCGACTTAGTTCTTTTGCATCTGTCACTGCTAACAAATCAGCGGCTGCTTGAGATTTAGGCAAGACTTTTGTGGACCCGCCCACCGTAGCTAAAGCAAGCGGGACTGAAATTTCACCAATTAGTTGTTCGCCATCCAGCGTCCAACTAGTCAAGCCTTGGTAGCGACCTTCTTTCACCGCAAAAGCATGACAAGAAGCACTAACAGCGCGCGTATCATTTCCAGTGGCTAAAACTACGGCTTCAATGCCATTCATGATCCCTTTGTTATGCGTGACTGTCCGATAAGGATCTAACGAAGCATAGCGTGAAGCTAAAACAATTTTTTCAGCAATTTCCCGGCCATTGCTCCCCTTACTTAGACGTGAAACTGGAATAGCCGTTTTCATCGTAACAACCGACTCCGTTGCATAATTACTTAAAATACTGAATAAAATCTTTTGCTCCGCAAACCATTCACGGAACAACTCTGCCACGCCTTCCAACATAGCGTTAACGATATTCGCCCCCATTGCATCCTTAACATCTACTAAAAAGTCGACAGATACAAATGATTCATCAAAAGCACGATATTGCAATTCTCTTAAGCCGCCGCCGCGTTTAACGATAGATGGATAACTTACCTCTGCTTGTTGAAAAATTTCCGTTTCTCTTACTTGTAGTTTATCAATCAATGACTCGGCGTCTGCAACATCGTAAAAAACGATTTGACCACGCATCAAGCGTTGTTGACTCACTGTTTTAAATCCTTGTGCTATTTTGGCACCATTACTCAAAGCCGCAATCACTGAGGGCTCTTCTGTCGCCATTGGTACCAAATAATCAGTTTCGTCCACTGTTAAATGTAAGCCAACGCCCATCGGCACTTCTGTTTCACTGATTTGATTTTCAATCATATGATTGGCAATCTGCGAAGATAAAGCTGTATTTTCAAATTCTATTTTTGTATCGGCAGAAATCTTACCTTCATTAAGAAGAGAAGCCAGGCGTTCCTCAGGACTCATTTGATAAAATCGGCTGTTTTTTTTTTGCTGAGGTCTCTCTAGTAGCATAGCGAGTCCTAAGCCACCACCGATACATAAAGAAGCCACGCCATATTTTTTTTCTTTTTGATTTAATTGATAACTTAAACTCGTTAATAAACGAGCACCTGTGGCACCAATCGCATGACCTAATGAAATACCGCCACCATAAATGTTGACCTTTTCCTCTGGTAAAGCCAGTTCTCTTTGGACCACGATTGAAGTTGCTGCAAATGCTTCGTTGATTTCATACAGATCAATCTCTTCCGTAGTAAGTTGATTCCGCGCTAACAGTTTTTGAATGGCTTTAATCGGCGAAATCCCCATATAGGCTGGATCAATGCCGACTTCCACGCTGTCTCGAATAATAGCTAAATAAGGAAGACCGTGTGCTTCGGCATATTCTTGTGAAGCAACAATCAAAGCAGAAGCCCCATCATTAATGGTTGACGCATTCCCTGCAGTCACGGTACCGTCTTCTTTAAAAACAGTTTTAAGCGTTCCTAGCTTCTCAACGCTCGAATTAGGGCGAATCCCTTCATCTTTCTCCACAAGCGTTCCTGACACTTCTAAGGGAGCTATTTCGTCAGCGAACATCCCTTCTGCTTGTGCTTGAGCTGCTTTTAATTGTGAATGTACAGAAAATTGATCTTGCTCTTCTCTCGTTACATGATACTTTTCGGCCACATTTTCAGCAGTTAAACCCATTGCTTGACCACTAAAGGCATCTGTTAATCCATCGCACATCATACTAGAAAAAGGCGCATCATAGCTTTCTGTTTCGTAATTAAAGCGTTGTAATTTAGGTGCTTGGGACATATTCTCAATTCCGCCAGCAATTAAAACTTCCGCTTCCCCTAATTGAATCAATTGTTTCGCCAAAATAACGGCCTTCATTCCTGATCCGCAGACCTCATTAACTGTCATTGCGGGAATTTCATGAGACAAACCGCTGTTTATTGCTATTTGTCGTGCGGGATTTTGGCCATTTCCAGCTTGTAAAACATTTCCGAAGATTACTTGATCAATTTCTTCAGAAATATGGGAATGTCTTTTCAAAAGTTGTGTTGTAACATGTGTTCCTAAGTCTACGGCACTTACTTGACTTAAGCTGCCTTTATATTTTCCAATTGGTGTTCGTAATGCATCAATAATAACTACTGTTTTCAACTAAATGCACCTCCATCTTGAAATATATCATAAAATCCCAGAATCACAAGTGCCAATCACTGAATGTTAACAGACTTATAAGATATTTTTTAATAATCTATGAAGTTAATACAAAAATTCCCCATTTTGGTTCATTTCGTGCTATTTTATATAATGAATCTATTTATCGTAAAGGAGTTAAAGAAATGACAATTGGGATTGATAAAATTAGTTTTTTTGTGCCCCCATATTATATTGATATGACGGCACTGGCTGAAGCTAGAAATGTAGACCCTGGAAAATTTCATATTGGTATTGGGCAAGACCAAATGGCGGTGAACCCAATCAGCCAAGATATTGTGACATTTGCAGCCAATGCCGCAGAAGCGATCTTGACCAAAGAAGATAAAGAGGCCATTGATATGGTGATTGTAGGGACTGAGTCCAGTATCGATGAGTCAAAAGCGGCCGCAGTTGTCTTACATCGTTTAATGGGGATTCAACCTTTCGCTCGCTCTTTCGAAATCAAGGAAGCTTGTTACGGAGCAACAGCAGGCTTACAGTTGGCTAAGAATCACGTAGCCTTACATCCAGATAAAAAAGTCTTGGTCGTGGCGGCAGATATTGCAAAATATGGCTTAAATTCTGGCGGTGAGCCTACACAAGGAGCTGGGGCGGTTGCAATGTTAGTTGCTAGTGAACCGCGCATCTTGGCTTTAAAAGAGGATAATGTGATGCTGACGCAAGATATCTATGACTTTTGGCGTCCAACAGGCCATCCGTATCCTATGGTCGATGGTCCTTTGTCAAACGAAACCTACATCCAATCTTTTGCCCAAGTCTGGGATGAACATAAAAAACGAACCGGTCTTGATTTTGCAGATTATGATGCTTTAGCGTTCCATATTCCTTACACAAAAATGGGCAAAAAAGCCTTATTAGCAAAAATCTCCGACCAAACTGAAGCAGAACAAGAACGAATTTTAGCCCGTTATGAAGAAAGCATCGTCTATAGTCGTCGCGTAGGAAACTTGTATACGGGTTCACTTTATCTGGGACTCATTTCCCTTTTAGAAAATGCAACGACTTTAACCGCAGGCAATCAAATTGGGTTATTCAGTTATGGTTCTGGTGCTGTCGCTGAATTTTTCACTGGTGAATTAGTAGCTGGTTATCAAAATCATTTACAAAAAGAAACTCATTTAGCACTGCTGGATAATCGGACAGAACTTTCTATCGCTGAATATGAAGCCATGTTTGCAGAAACTTTAGACACGGACATTGATCAAACGTTAGAAGATGAATTAAAATATAGTATTTCTGCTATTAATAATACCGTTCGTTCTTATCGAAACTAAGTATTTATATCCCCCGATTCAATCAACAAAAGAGCTAGACATTCAAGCAAAAACTTGAATGTCTAGCTCTTTTTATGAAAGCCAAACTTCTTTGACCCCGTTTGTCACGGCGATACCATCTGTCAAAGCTAAACGTTGTGAATAAGAAACGTAGCCATAATAAACATCAACACCGCCGCCATTGTTCCAAGTAACAGTGATTTTAACATTTGGAGTAATCGATTTTGTAGCTGGTTGGGTCGTCGGGCGATAACTAGTCGTATCATAACTTAAAATAGTGCCCGAAGCTCCACTTATTTCGGCTTTTCCTGTGTAAATTTCGCCATTCGTATTCGTCTGCGTGACCGCTCCATCCGATTCAATGATTAAACCCGCTTGCTTTTGATCTCCTCGTGGATAATAAAAAAGATAGGTGGTTGCCCATTTAGCAAATTCATCTGGAATCGGTTTAAGTGATTCCGTTTGTGCCGGACTTGTCTGCGGTTGCTTTTCAACCACAACTTCTTCTTGTCTTTTTAAACCTTCATTATTTTGTTTATTTAGTTTCTCCACCGTTTCTTTAACGATCGAATAGTGTGGTTTCCCTAAATCGCTGACGGGGATCGTAGCTAATTTTTCTTCTGATTCTTTATATTGCCCCTCTGCCGTTAACTTTTTAGCTTCTGTAATAATGACATCATACTTGGTTTGGTCTACAGAAGAGGATGTGCTTTGTCGCGTAGCTTCGACTTGCTTTGTAATACTGGTTTTTTCTGTGGTCACGTCTGACGAATTTCCACAAGCACTTACAAACATTGAGCTAACGATTAATAAACATCCCACAATCACATGCTTTTTCATCTTTAAATCCCCCATTTGTCTATCTTTGTTATTTTTTGTTACTTAAATTATCCCATAGATGAACAAAAGAAACCATTATTTATAAAAAAAGTTTAGCAAGCGCTTCAAGAGAGGCACTTGCTAAACTTTTTTCTCACTGTTATTGATTGATCACTTTGACTAGTTCTTCAAATAATAATGCACTAGAAGCTGCTCCTGGATCAATATGACCAATTGCTCGTTCCCCTAAATAAGAGGCACGTCCTTTTTTCGCCACCCAATCTTTTGTTGCTTCAGCAAATTGTTCAATTTTTTCTTCATTAAATTGTTCCGTTCCGATTACTTCAGCAACAGGTGCCCAGACATCGACCATCGTTTTATCTCCTGGTTCAGCTTTGCCACGCATCTGAATCCCAGCTAGACCTTGCTGAACAATTTCTTTTAATTGTTCTGGCGAACTAATGGTTTCCAAATCTTTTGTCGCTTTGGTCATATTCATAAACGCAGTCCCATATAAAGGGCCAGAAGCTCCGCCAACTTTTGAAATCAAGGCCATGGATAAAACTTTAAATGTCTCCGTGATTGTTGTTGGTACTTTTTTGTCAAACGCAATTTTGTATTCAGCCATACCACGAGCCATGTTGTTGCCATGATCCCCATCACCAATCGGCGTATCTAATTCACTTAAATAGTCTTTTTTTTCTTCAATAACTTTTGAATAATTGTCTAACCATGTTTGAATGTCTTTTACTGTTAATTCCATCTTTTATCACCCTTACCAAGAAATTGTTGTTACATTGCTTTCTAGCGCTGTTTGCCAGTCTTTTGTCGCCAAGTCAATCATCGTTAGAGATAATCCTTGCATGTCAATGGACGTCATATAGTTACCCACTTTATGGAAGGTCACTTGAACACCTTTGTCTTCTAATAATGTTAGCACATCGTTCATAAATACAAATTGTTCCATTAATGGCGTGCCACCCATGCCATTGACAAGTACCCCCACTGTTTGTGGTGGTTGTTGATAGCTACTTAATGTTTTTTCAACTAATTCTTTCGCTAACTCTTTTGATGGTTGGATTTTTTCACGGCGATAGCCTGGTTCTCCGTGAATCCCTACGCCAAATTCAATTTCATCTTCTGGTAAAGTAAAACCTGGTTTGCCAACTTCAGGCACAGTGGCTGCTTTTAAAGCCACTCCAATGGTTTTCGTGGCTGCTACAATCTTTTCTCCTAAAGAAACGAGCTCTTCTAATGAAGCACCTTGGCGGGCATGATGTCCTAAAATTTTATGAACAAGAACAGTCCCGGCAACTCCTCGTTTTCCAGCGGTATAGGTGCTATCTTCGACAGCAATATCGTCATCAACAACGACCATTTCTACATGAATGTCTTCCATATCAGCCATATCTTTGGCCATTTCAAAATTCAAAATATCGCCTGTATAATTTTTTACGATTAACAGAACACCTGCCCCTTGATCTGCCGCTTGGATCCCTGTTAAAATTTGATCTGGTGTTGGTGAAGTAAAGACATCCCCTAATACTGCGGCATTTAACATCCCAGCACCAACAAACCCAGCATGTGCAGGCTCATGACCACTTCCGCCACCAGATACTAACCCAACTTGTTTGTTTGAGTCGTTGCGAGCAATCACGCGAGAATCTTCGACTTGATGAACAAGGTTTCCATAGCTTTTCACAATTCCTTGGAGCATTTCTTCGACAATTTTTCCAGGTTCATTAATAATTTTTTTCATTTAGTTCCACCCTTTCTTACCAGCATTTTGAGCTTCTGCTAAAATTTGCGTCAAATCATCTGAGACACCTGCAGTAATTGCTGCCGCAAAAGCCCCTTCAACCAGTGGTGCATCGACTAAATGATAGTGTTTCTGTTGGTCTTCTTCTAGCATATCAAAAGCTAATTCTGAACTTAAAACGGCACTGCCTAAATCGGCAAAAATTAAAAATTCTCGGTCAGAGTCCGCTTCGTTAATCGTATCAATGATTTTCATTGGATCTGAACCTAATGAACCATCCGATGTGCCACCAAGTGAATGAATCGTAATTTCTTCACTGGCGTTCATCTGTTCAATCATCTCTTTAATACCATCTGTAATCATTTTGCTATGTGAAACGAGTAAAATATCTGCTTTCATGTGGACACTTCCTTAATCTAATTTATGTCTTGTTTTATATTCTTGTCCGACTTTATCTGCAACAATGATTGCATTCGCTACTTCTTCAACGACAATTGGAAATGGCATTGAATGAATTGATTCTTCCGGAATGCAAGCAATTTTGGCTACTTCCAAAGCTTCTTCATAAGTGATTTCATCGACACCAATGTCTGAAAGCGTTAATGGTAAGCCTACAGAAGCGCTAAAGTCTAATACAGCTTCCAATTCGTCTTTTGCTGCATCTTCTAATACAAGTTGTGCAATGGTTGCAAAGGCTACTTTTTCACCATGTAAATAACTGTGCGCACCAGGTAAGACTGTCATACCGTTATGAATCGCATGCGCTGCAGCTAAACCGCCACTTTCAAAACCTAAGCCTGAAAGTAAGATATTTGTTTCGATAATCTTATTCAATGATTCAGTAACCACGTTTGCATCACAAGCTAATTTCGCTTTTAACCCATCTTCCTGGAGATTTTCCCAGCAAAGTTTTGCCATGGCCAAAGCTGCATATGTGCCGCTAGCAGCGGGCGTTAAGCCTTCTCTTGAACCCATTGGCAAACTAGCATTAACCCGAGAATATGAATTGTGTGTTGCGCGTGCTTCAAAATATGTGGATAAGGCATCCCCCATTCCGGCAACTAAAAATCTAGTTGGCGCTTTGGCAACCACTTTTGTATCAACCATAACGACGCTTGGACTTTGTTTAAAGTAAGCATAATCATCAAATGAGCCATCTTCATGATATAGTACAGCTGAATGCGAAGTTGGTGCATCTTGAGCCGCAATCGTTGGTACAATAATTAAATTTTCACCTTCTGCTACGACTTTTGAAGCATCGATTGCTTTACCGCCACCTAAACCAATGATACAGTCTGCTTGTTCTTTTTGTCCAACGTTTTGCAAGCGCTTTGTTTCTTCCCGCGTTACTTCTCCACTAAAGCCACCCTCTACGAAGGTAATGTCAAACTTTTTCGCTGTTTCTTCCAATTGCGGACGTACACGATCAACGTCAGCAGGATTTGCAATTAGTAACGCTTTTTTTCCAAAAGTTGAAACGAAGTAACCTAAGTTTAGTAATTCATCTTCCCCTTGAACATATTTCGTTGGTAAAATCAATGCTTTTCTCATGTTGATAGCCTCCTATATTTTGTTTACATACATAGTATAAAACGCTTTCATCAAAAAAGCATTGAACTTTTGGTATCGTTCTCTTACAAAAAATGATAGAATTATTTTGTGAAATAATAAAATATTATGATTTTTAAACTTTAGATTGAAGGATTGCCTTATGACTGTAGAATTAAAAAATATTTTAGATTTAGAAAAGTGGGAAAAATTGCAAGAATCATTGGCCTTAAGCACTCGTTTAGCTATTATTTTAGTTGATTATAAAGGTCGACCGGTGACGAAACATAGTCAAGTTCAACCCTTTTGTCAACTGGTACGTCACTCCCCTGAGCTCTCGAAACTTTGTGAAAAATGTGATGCTCGTGGTGGCTTAGAAGCTGTTCGCACTGGTCAGCCTTTTATCTACCGCTGTCATTTTAACATCGTTGATATGGCCATCCCCATTATCGTTGATGACCAATATGTGGGAGCCATTATGGCTGGTGAAGTTTTGCTCGAAGATCATCAAGAAGAGTTAGAACAGGTTTTAACCATGAATGATGCCTCCATTCAAAAATTTTTAGTAACACATCAAGAGCTGTATCAACAATACCCTGTTTTAGAACTAGCAGACTTAGAAAAGAGCGCGACATTAATCGCAGATTTAAGCCAATATATTATTTCTGAAGCCATCAAAAAAGATTATTTAATCAACACTTACAAACAATCTTTACAGATTAGTTCGCGAAAAGAAGAGCTGGAACCATTGAACATGATCCAAAAAGATATTCAACAAACTTTATTAACTGCTCAATTAACTCCTTCAAGCGCCTATCAAACTAAAAATAAGCAATTACAACCAGTTTTAGATGCCCTTTGGGAAAACAAATCGCTGCGTCTAAATTTACAAGAACTGGCAGACCTTGTTCATTTGACACCGACGTATTTAAGTCGTTTATTAAAAGAGGAGTTTGGTATTCCCTTTAGTCAATTTTATCGACAATTAAAAATCACATGGGCTAAACAGCTTCTTTTGGAGACAGATAAAACGATTGCCCAAATCAGTGAAGATTTAGGCTTTGTTGAAGATAGCTATTTTGTCCGTATCTTTAAACAAGAAACGGGTGAAACACCCCTTAAATACCGTAAAAGAAAAAACAGAGTATAAAAAAACAACGACTTTTAGGAGTCGTTGTTTTTTTACACCTTTTGCTCTTGCTGTGGCTAATGCAACAAGTGCAAAAAGCGCATTATATCTGTCGTGCGACAAAGTGATACTATTAAATATGAATTGGTAAACCTAAAGCCAATTCAGCTGTATCCATAGTAATTTCGCCCAATGATGGGTGTGGGTGGATTGTTAAAGCAATGTCTTCTGCATTCATGCCAGATTCAATAGCTAGAGCTAATTCAGAAATCATGTCACTAGCCCCGACACCGGCAATTTGTGCACCGATGATGACATTGTCTTCCACAGTTGTAACTAAACGCATGAATCCTTCAGTTTTATCTAAAGAGATTGCACGGCCGTTACCAGCAAATGGGAATTTGTAGCCTTTTGCTTCAATTCCCGCTTCTTTTGCTTCTGCAACAGTCATACCAACGCTTGCCAATTCTGGATCAGTAAAGGCAACGGCTGGCATTGCTTTGTAATCAACTGCAACTTTCTTACCAGAAATTGCTTCAGCAGCAATTTTTGCTTCGTAGCTTGCTTTATGCGCTAACGCAGCACCTGGTACGATGTCGCCGATTGCGAAAATGTTTTTCACGTTTGTACGTCCTTGGTTGTCAACTGGGATTAAACCACGTTCGCCAATTTCAACGCCCGCTTGTTCTAAGCCTAAGTCGTCTGTGTTTGGACGACGTCCAACAGTGACCATTACGTAATCTGCTTCAACACTTTCTTCTTTTCCGTTAACTTCATATTTAACAGTGACGCTATCGCCATTATCAACAGCTTCTTTAGCCATTGCTGAAGTCACGATTGTTACGTTTTTCTTCTTGAAGTCGTCTGTGACAACTTTAACCATGTCTTTTTCATAAGTTGGTAAAATTGATGGGCTACCTTCTAAAATTGTTACTTCTGAACCTAAGTTAGCATAAGCGCCACCTAATTCAGCACCGATGACACCGCCACCGATAATAACGAATTTTTTAGGAACTTCTTTTAAGTTTAAACCGCCTGTAGAATCTAACACGCGTCCGCCAAATTTGAATCCTGGGATTTCAATTGGACGAGAACCTGTTGCTACAATAGCATTATTGAATGAGTAAGTTTGTGCTGAGTCTGGGTGAATAACACGCAATGTATTTTCGTCAACGAAGAATGCTTCGCCTTCAATAATTTCTACTTTGTGTTTTTTCAATAACATGCCAACGCCGCCTGTTAATGATTTAACAACTGTGTTATCTTTCCAGTCTTGTGTTTTCGTAAAGTCTAATTCTACGTCTTTTGCTGTTACACCAAAAGTTGAAGAATCTTGTGCTTCTTGATAATGATGTCCTGCAGCAATTAATGCTTTTGAAGGAATACAACCAACGTTTAAACAAACGCCTCCGATGTATTCACGTTCGATAATTGCAACTTTTTGACCCATTTCAGCTGCACGAATTGCAGCTACATATCCACCAGGTCCAGCTCCGATTACGACTGTATCTAATTCAATGGCGAAATCTCCTACTACCATTTGTTAATCATCCTTCCATTAATAGTAATTCTGGATCAGCTAATAAGCGTTTAATGTTGTTCATTGCTTTTTGAGCAGTTGCGCCGTCAACGATACGGTGGTCAAAGCTTAATGATAATTTCATCATGCGTCCCACAACGATTTCGCCGTCTGCATTAACAACTGGTTCTTGAGCAATTGTACCAACGCCTAAAATAGCAACTTCAGGGTAGTTGATTACTGGTGTAAACCAGCCGCCACCGACTGAACCAATGTTACTAATTGTGATTGTGCCATCACGCATATCTTGTGCAGTTAATTTACCTTCGATAGCCAATGCTGCTTTTTCGTTGATTTCATCAGCGATAGCAAACATGCTCTTCGTATTAGCATTTTTAACATTTGGTACATATAAGCCATGATCTGTATCAGTAGCGATACCAATGTTAAAGTAATTTTTGTAAACAATTTCTTGTGCTGCGTCATCGATTGATGCATTCAAGATTGGGAATTTTTGAACAGTTGAAGTCAATGCTTTTACAACGTATGGTAAGAATGTTAATTTTGTACCATTTGCAGCAGCAACATCTTTAAATTTCTTACGGTGATCCCATAATTTAGAAACTTCTACTTCATCATGTAATGTTACGTGAGGAGCAGTGTGCTTGCTGTTAACCATTGCTTTCGCAATTGCTTTACGTGTTGGTGTCATTTTTTCACGTGTTTCCATTTCGCCTAAATCAGAAGTAAAGGCTTTTGGCGCTGCTTTAGGTGCAGCTGCTTCCGCTTTAGGTTCTGCTTCTGTTGCGGTAGCTTCAGTAGCTGTTGCTGCTTGAGAACCACCAGAGACAAAGGCATCAATATCCGCTTTAATGACACGGCCACCTTTACCAGTTGCAGTTACTTGTGTAATATCAACGTCTTTTTCACGCGCATACTGACGAACAGATGGCATTGCTAAAACGCGTTTGTTTGGATCAGCGGCTGCAACTACGCCTGTTGAAGCGGCTGGAGCTGATGCTTCCGCTTTAGGAGCGTCAGTAGCTGGTGCTGCGGCTGCTGGTGCTGCTGAATTATGACCAGGTGCGTCAATTTCAACTAACACGTCACCCACATTGGCAACTGTTCCTTCTGGTACAACGATATTTTTTACAGTACCTGTTACTGGTGATGGAATTTCTTCTACTGATTTGTCATTTTGTACTTCTAATAATGAATCATCTTCATTAATTGTGTCGCCAGCTTTAACGAACCATTTAACGATTTCGCCTTCGGCAATTCCTTCACCGATGTCTGGTAATTTGAATTGGAAAAATCCGCCAGCTGCTTCTGTTGTTGGTACAGCAGCAGGTTGTGCTGGTGTTTGTTCTTGTGCAGGAGCTGCTGGTGCTGCATCGTTATCTTCGTGACCAGGTGCATCGATTTCGATTAACACGTCACCAACGTTTGCAACTGTTCCTTCTGGTACAACGATATTTTTTACAGTACCTGTTACTGGTGATGGAATTTCTTCCACTGATTTGTCATTTTGTACTTCTAATAACGTATCGTCTTCGTTGATTGTATCGCCAGGTTTTACAAACCATTTAACGATTTCGCCTTCGGCAATCCCTTCACCGATATCCGGTAATTTAAACTGATAAGCCATTTTTTAAGTCTTCCCTTCTTCGTTGGATCTGTCTATTTTCTTAGGAGCAAAACGCGGGGAAACGACTATAGTAGCTGAACATTTCATGCCTATAGCCGTATTCCACCTGTTTAATTCTTCGTTTATCTACTTCGAATAACTATTAAAATTCGACGATTTCTCTAGCTTTTGCTTCGATATCTTTCGCATTTGGTAACCAGATATTTTCTGCTTGTCCGAATGGGAAGATTGTATCTGGAGCAGATACACGTCCGATTGGTGCTTCTAATGATAATACGGCACGTTCAGAAATTTCAGAAACAACCATAGCGCCAACGCCAGCTTGTTTTTGTGCTTCTTGAACGACAACCACACGGCCAGTTTTTTCAACAGAGTTAATAATTGTTTCCACATCTAAAGGAGCCACTGTACGTAAGTCAATGATTTCTGCTGAAATATTGTCTTTCGCTAAGCTATCAGCTGCTTTAATCGCTTCACGAACCATAGCGCCGTAAGTGATGATTGATACGTCTGTTCCTTCACGAGTTACAGCCGCTTTATCTAAAGGCACTTCATAAGCTTCGTCTGGCACTTCCTCACGGAATGAACGGTATAATTTCATGTGCTCTAAGTAGACAACGGGATCGTTGCTGCGAATAGATGAAATTAATAGTCCTTTTGCATCGTAAGGGTTTGATGGAATAACAACACGAACGCCTGGTGATTGTGCGATTAATCCTTCTAAGTTATCTGAGTGAAGTTCTGGTGTATGAACACCACCACCAAATGGGGCACGAACAGTAATTGGCATATTACGAGTTCCACCCATACGGTAACGCGTACGAGCCATTTGACCAACGATTTCGTCAAATACTTCAAAAACGAAACCAAAGAATTGGATTTCAGGAACTGGACGGTAACCTTGCAAGGCAAGACCGAAAGCCAATCCACCGATACCAGATTCAGCTAAAGGTGTATCGAAGACGCGGTCTTCACCAAATTTTTCTTGTAAACCTTCAGTTGCACGGAAAACCCCACCGTTGTTACCAACGTCTTCACCGAAGATTAAGACATTTTCGTCTTTCTCTAATTCAAGAGCTAAGGCATCTGTAATTGCTTGGATCATAGTTTTTTGTGCCATTTTTATTTCGACTCCTTCGCTTCATAAAATGCAATTTGTTCTTTAATTGTTTGAGGTTGAACTTCAAACATATTTTTCAAGAAATCAGAAACTTTTTGTTTTGGCGCTTTATCCGCTTCTGCAATCGCTACTTTGATTTCTTCTTTTGTTTTTTCAATAATTTCTTCTTCTTTTGCTTCAGACCATAAGCCTTTATCTGTTAGATATTTACGGAAACGAGTCAATGGATCTTTTTGTACCCATTCGTCATCCATTTCTTTTGAACGGTAACGTGTTGGATCGTCTCCAGATAAAGTATGTGGACCATAACGATAGGTTAATGTTTCAATTAAAACTGGACCGTTTCCTGCAGCTGACCAATCGCGTGCTTCTTTTGCAATTGCGTAAACTGCTAATGGATCCATACCATCAACTTGAATACCAGGAATTCCTGCTGCAACAGCTTTTTGAGCTAAAGTTTTAGCCGCTGTTTGTTTTTCACGAGGTGTAGAAATCGCAAAACCATTGTTTTGGATAATGAAGACACCGTTTGCTTGGTAAGCACCAGCAAAGTTAATTGCTTCATAGAAGTCCCCTTGTGAAGAACCGCCGTCACCAGTATAAGTGAAGACAACATTTTCTTTTCCACGTTTTTTCAATCCTAAAGCAACACCAGCTGCTTGGATGTATTGAGCACCAATGATAATTTGTGGTGGTAACGCATTTAAATCTTCCGCGTAGTAGTTCCCTGCTACGTGACCACGAGACCATAAGAAAGCTTCTTTTAATGGTAAGCCATGTTGTACTAATTGAGGTACATCACGGTAACCTGGTAATAAGTAGTCTTCTTTTTCCATTGCAAATTGACTTGCCAATTGGCTTGCTTCTTGTCCAGCTGTTGGTGCGAAGAATCCTAAGCGTCCTTGACGGTTTAATGCAGTAGAACGTTGGTCTAACACACGAGACCAAACCATGCGTGTCATTAATTCAACTAATTCCTCATCCGATAAATCAGGTACTAAATCTTCATTCACAATTTTTCCATCTTGATCCAAGATTTGGAAAGTTGGGAAATCAGCGTCGACTTTAGCCATTAGCTCTTTAAAGTCAATAGGTTTTTGTTTCTTAGCCTTTGCCATTTTGTCACACAATCCTCTCTATTACGTTTCTTTAATTTCGATAAAAGTAAAACAGAGTGCGAAACTGTATTACTTTTTATCGACTACACTTAACAAATTATCACTAAATTCGAAAAAGCGCAAGAAAAAAACTCTAATTTCTTCATTTTTTCACAAAAGAGTAAAACCGCATGTTTTTGCGGTTTAGTGATAATTTTCACAAACAAGAAAACGGTTTCTGTTTCACACTTCTTCTGTACTATTTTTCTCCCAACTGTTATATTCTATTTCGAAAATATTATATAACAGTTCCGTTAATTCGAGCCCTCTCATCTCTGAGCTGGCTAGTAATCTGATTTCCGAACTTTGTGTTTTCATGAAAATTATCTTGAAAAAATCAAAAAATAAAAACCGCCAGCCGAATAACCTATTCAGCATGCGGTTTTTTATTTTTTAGAAAACAAAGTTTTTTCGTTAATTTTTATTTTTTTTGGTTCGTTTTTTTTTCAAATACTTTGCCTTAGGTTTTATCACGAACATTCATTGCGTAAAATCACCAAATTTTCGCAAAACGAGTAATACAGCTTAGCAATTTCTTTTCTCTTTCAGTAGATTTTACTAAATCCATTCCTTGGTAATTTTAATATATAAACGTTTAGCTACTTCAACAGTTAACATGTAAGCAATGATGATTACAAAGAACCATGGCCAGTAGTTAGCCGGAAGTTTCACAAAGTCAAAAACCTCTCTTATAGGCGTTGCTACAATCAAGAAACCGAGTAAAATTGCGCCTAAACTACTTAGCATCACAGGCATTGACGCACGACTTTGAATGAATGGTATTTTCCGCGTCCGGACCATATGAACAACTAACGTTTGACTAACAAGCCCCACCATAAACCAACCTGTTTGGAATAAATGTTGAGTGGCCAAACTATTGGCGCTAAAGACAAACCACATGACAAGATACGTTAGAATATCGAAAATACTACTTACTGGGCCTATACATATTGTAAATTTCGCTAGGCCGTTCGTTTCCCAACGAACAGGACTTAATAACTCTTCTTCATCGACATTATCCCAAGGAATTGTCAACTGAGCCACATCATAAATCAGATTTTGAATCAAGAGTTGTAAAGAAAGCATTGGTAGGAATGGTAAAAACGCACTGGCTACTAAAATTGAAAAGACGTTCCCAAAATTTGAACTGATGGTAATTTTAATATATTTCATCATGTTGCTAAATACTTTTCGTCCTTCAATCACACCAGATTCCAGTACATTTAAACTTTTTTCCAGTAAAATAATCGAACTAGCATCTTTAGTAATATCAGCTGCAGTATCTACTGAAATGCCCACATCAGCTTTTCGCAATGCTGGTGCATCGTTAATACCATCCCCCATAAAACCAACCGTATGACCTTTCGCTTGTAGCAATTCAATAATTTTAGATTTTTGCATCGGATTTAATTTGGCAAATAAATTGGTTTCTTCTACTTGCTCCCGCAACTCTTCATCTGTCATTGTTTCAATTTGAGAACCTAATAGCACATGGGAAACTTCAATACCTACATCTTTACAAACTTTTTTGGCGACAATGTCATTATCGCCCGTTAGCACTTTCACGTTGACACCATGTTCATGTAAGGAGCGGATAGCGCTGACAGCTGACTCTTTTGCTGGATCAAGAAAACCCATAAACCCAATCAATGTCATCTCTTTTTCATCTTCAACTGAATAAACTGCTTCTTTATGGACATCTTTTTTTACAGCTACCGCTAACACACGCATCCCTTGTTTGTTCATTTGAACATTCACTCGGCGTAGTTCTTCTCGTACAGCAGTGCTTAATGGCACAATTTCGCCATTAATTTGCGCATGCGTGCACACTTCTTCCATTTCTTCCACGGCGCCTTTCGTAATCATCAATTGATGATCATCTGCATTCACGACAACCGTTAAGCGGCGTCTGGAAAAGTCAAAAGGAATTTCATCAATTTTAGTGACATTTTTAAACGGCGTTTTCCATTGATGCTCTTCATAAAAATTAATAACGGCAATATCCATTAAATTTTTCCAACCTGTTTGATAAGAAGAATTTAAGTAGGCTAAATTTAGAACCTCGTCACTCAAATCACCTAATGGATTCAAATGCTGAACCAAAACTACACGATCTTCGGTAATCGTTCCAGTCTTATCTGTACAGAGCACATCCATACCACCCAAATTTTGGATAGCCGCTAATTCTTTAACAATGACTTTATGTTTCGATAAGGATAATGCACCCTTGGCTAAGTTACTCGTAACAATCATTGGCAACATTTCTGGTGTCAAACCAACTGCAACGGCAATCGCGAAGAAAAACGCTTCGCCCCAAGCACCTTTAGTTAAACCATTAATCAAGAAAACGATTGGAAACAAAATCATTACCATTCGTAATAAAAACTTACTGACTTTTGCTAAGCCTAAGTCAAAACTAGTTTTTCCTCGTTGTGTTGTAGCATTTTTAGCAATATCCCCAAAAAATGTATGTTGCCCAGTTTTTAAAATAATCGCTTTTCCTTGTCCACTCAAGACATCTGTGCCCATAAACACTAGGTCTTGCATATCTAATGCAGAAACCTCTGTTTGTTGACGATCCACACCTGCATCCACAAATTTTTCGACAGGCATGGATTCGCCTGTTAGCGACGATTGATTAACGAATAAATCTTTGGTCCAAATCAACACGGCATCTGCAGGAATCATGTCTCCTGTAGCTAAAGTTACAATGTCTCCTGGAACAATTTCGTCCATTGGAATTTCTTTCGTAATTCCTTCCCGTGTCACTGCAGCGGTGTTTTCAATTAATTCTTTTAAATCCAAACTCGCTTTTTGAGAACGATACTCTTGTATAAAAGCAATCAAGACACTGGCTAAAATCATCACGCCCATCACGATAGCGGCTTCGAAATCTTTCGTTAAAGTTGAAACGACCATCAATAAGGCTAAGACATAGACAAATGGATCTTTGAATGCACTTAAAAATAAAATAATTGCTGGGGTTGGCTTTTGTGCAGAAACTTCGTTTGGTCCAAATTCCTCTAATCTTTTTTCAGCGTCTTCATTCGAGAGTCCTTTTTCAGATGTCCGTAATTCCATCATTAATTCTCGTTCAGAAAGCAACGCCAATTTACGTAATTCTTGATCTTTGGTTGCTTTTCTCATATCCATTGTTTTTTTGTTCATCATTTTCTTTTCCTCCAAGGTTGTGGTCACCTGCCGAAAAGAGCGCTAAAATCTTCTCCTTTCGTTGGTGACTGTATTTTGTTTCTCTGTTCACTTCCAGGGTCTTCCATGACAGTCATCCTTTCTTTTTCTTATTTATACTTCCAGTGAATAATTGCTTTTTTGCCAAACACACAAAAAAGGACCTACTCAACAATAGAGTACGTCCCAAAATACCATCTTTAAATAAGATTCTCTATCGTTGAGCTTTAGCACTATAGGGCGTAGATAACATGTATCAGCTACATTATGAATAACCTTCACGATTATTCCTGTTCAACCAACTAAGGGTCTCTCGATCCTTTCGCGGCAGCAGCATTTGTCCAAATAGGAGCCTCACCTAACAATTATTCAGTTTTTATCCACTTCTTATAATAGATGAGTTTGACATTCTTGTCAAAAGATTTATGACTTTTTTGTTATAAATAAAAAATGACTACTTTAAAATTTCCTTTATTTCTGCTTTTCGCTCAGGAATAAACCACATGACTAAAACAATCGTATCAATAATCAGGACAGCGATTGGCGCTACCAGTTTGCCCACAATCAACGCAATAATATTCAACACAATCGAAAGCGTTAATTTGGGATAGTGGCCAAACAAACGTTGTACTTCAGATTTGGGCCCATTTGCCTGAATCAATGCCCGCACCACTAGATAATAAGCAACATCAGCTCCTAATATTACTAAACCATATAAAGCTTGTGGCGGCCAAGAAAACGGATGTTCACCTACCCAACCAGTAACAAACGGGAAAAACGTTAACGTCAAAATTAAAAAATTATTCATCCAAAGGACACGTCCATCAATTTTACGGACACTTTGAAATAAATGATGATGATTGTTCCAATAAATTAATAAAGTAACAAAACTAATTAAATAAATAATGATTTTGTGTCCAGATTGGGTCAAAGCAGACCAATCTGCTTTTTCCGGAATTTTTAATTCTAAAATTAATAACGTTAAAATAATCGCAATGACTGCATCTGTAAATGCTTCTACACGTGTTTTCGGCATCATTTCCCCTACTTTCATAAAATTAAATAACTTACCCAAAGTAAGTATAACGCATTTCTGTAAAAATTCAATTATTTATGAAGTCTCTCGGTTGTTGAAGTTCCTAAAAACAAGTGCAAGAGTCCTACTTAAAAGTAAGCCTCTTGCACTAGTTATAGAACGAATCAGTTATTGGAAGACGCCTGTTTGATAAGGTGCTAACTGCATCCGTTTTTCCACTGTAAAATCTTGATTTCCTAACAATTGTTGCCACTTTCTGCCCAGTAATTTATTCGGCAAGTCAAATTGGCACTTTTCTCCACTTAAATTGACAATCACTAATGCTGTTGCCTCGGTTGTTTTTCTTAAAAAAGCAAAAACAGACGAATGATTGGGCGCTAATAGTTCAAACTGTCCATCTGTAAAGACTGGATTTTCTTTCCGCAGCACAATTAACTTTTTATAATAATTCAACACGGATTGTGCATCCGTTTCTTGATCAGCAACATTTATTTCTTTAAAATTGGGATGAATTGCTAACCACGGCTGCCCCGAGGTGAAGGAGCTCGCTTCTTGACTCGTCCACTGCATAGGCGTACGCGAATGGTCCCGCGTCCAATGCCCTACTTCTTTTAATGCTTGTTTTGCATCGTAGCCACTTTCTATAAGCAAACGATAATGGTTATGAGAATCTTTAGCATCTAACTCATCAATCTGTTGAAATGGATAATTAACCATACCAATTTCCTGTCCTTGATAAATAAACGGCGTCCCTCGCAAGAGCAAGGCGATTGTTCCAATCGCCTTAGCAGAACGAGGGGTTTCATTACCTAAAATTGAATTGATTCTGGGATTATCATGATTTTCTACATATAATGCATTCCAGCCTTCTGTCCCTAAATGCTTTTGCCAGCGAGCCATTACTTTTTTATAGCCTAAAATATTTAATCGTTCTTCTCCTGGCTTTCCTTCTCGAACATTGTGCTCCAATTCAAAAATCATATTCAGATAGCCCGCATCATTGGTCCATTCCACCGCTTTCTTACTTGAAACGCCACTAGCTTCCCCCACTGTCATGATGTCATACTCAGCAAAAATAGCTTTCAAATCCAGCATATAGTCTTCAATGCCTTTTACATTCATAAAGGGAGCCCATGGATTCGTGGTAATCTTAAAATCCCAAGGTTCTTTTTGGATATGACTAATCGCATCTAATCGGAAACCATCAATTCCCAAATCTAACCACCAGCGAATCATCGCATAAATCTCTTCACGAACTTTAGGATTTTTCCAGTTCAAATCAGGTTGCTCTTTGGCAAACACATGAAAATATGCTTGCTTTGTACCCTCGTCATAGGTCCAAGTCGAGCCGCCAAAAAAGCTTTGCCATTCATTCGGCATACGATCTGGTGTCGCATCGGCCCATAAATAATACTCACGATACGGATTATCTAAACTTTTTTTCGCTTCAACAAACCACGGATGTTGATCACTAGTATGATTGACCACCAAATCAAGAATAATCTTCAAACCTAATTGATGTGCTTGGTCCAAAAGTTCTTGAAAATCTTCCATCGTACCCAATTCTGGCTGAATCCCTTGATAATCCGCAATATCATAACCATTGTCAACGTTTGGCGAAGTGTAAATCGGATTTAGCCATAAAAAATCGACCCCTAGTTCTTTTAAATACGGTAATTTCTCAATAATTCCTCGCAAATCACCAATGCCATCCCCGTTGCTATCTTTAAAACTCCGAGGATAAATTTGATAACCGACAGCATTTTTCCACCATTGTTCCATCTTATTGACTCACTTTCACAACAAATGCTTGCCAAGGCGCTAACGAATAGTCTGCTAAAGCAGTGACATCTGTCGGCATATTTTCAATCATTACTTGTTCTACATGAACGTCTGCAGAAAATGGCTGAACTTTGTCAGAAAAGTTCGTTACAACAAGCCAGCGTTCCTCACCATAGGTACGATAAAAACTAATCACTTCGTCTACTGTTTCCAGCAATTCAAAGTCGCCCCAAACAATTAAAGGATGTTCTTTTCTCAAACGAATCATTTCTTGGTACGTATAGAATAGTGAATTTTTATCTGCCAAAGCAGCAGCGACGTTAATCGTTTGATAATTGGGATTAATATCAATCCAAGGTGTACCCGTCGTAAAGCCAGCATTTTTTTCAGAGGTCCACTGCATAGGCCGGCGTGCATTGTCGCGACCTTTAGTATTAATTTTCAGCAAAATTTCTTCTTTAGAATATCCTTTTTCTAGATACTCATGGTACATGTTAATCGTTTCGATATCCCGCGCTTCACGAATATCTGTAATCGGCGTATTGGTCATACCAATTTCTTCCCCTTGATAAATATAAGGTGTGCCTTTCAGCATGTGCAGTAAAATAGCGAATAACTTACTACTTTCCAACCAATATTCTTGATCATTTCCCCAACGTGAAATCATTCTCGGTAAATCATGGTTATTCCAAAATAAAGAATTCCAGCCATCATTTCCTAATTCTGTTTGCCATTTTGCAAAAACCTGTTTCAATTTGGCAACTTCCATTGGTTGGAGGTCCCATTTTTCTTTACCTGGTTGTTGATCCAAGCTCATATGTTCAAACTGAAAAATCATGGATAATTCATGACGCTCTGGACTAGAGTACATTTTCGCAATTTCAGGTGTGGCCCCCCATGTTTCGCCTACAGTTAACAGCTCTTTACCACCAAATGTCGCGGCGTTCATTTCTTGTAAATAGCGATGTAAATGAGGCCCATTTGCGGTGATCTCTTCTCCTGGAATTTTACCCACTAAGTCGATCACATCTAAACGGAAACCGCCAATTCCTTTATCAATCCAAAAATTCATCATCTCGTAAACCGACTGACGCATTTGTTGATTTTCCCAATTTAAATCTGGTTGTTTTTTACTAAACAAATGTAAATAGTATTGCCCACTCGCTTCATCAAACGTCCACGCAGAACCCGAAAAGGCAGATTTCAATCGGTTAGGTACACCGCCATCTGAAGCAGGGTCCGCCCATACATAATAGTCTCGGTATGGGTTCTCCTTGCTTTTTTTCGCTTCAATAAACCAACGATGTTCATCTGATGTATGGTTAACCACTAAATCCATAACAATTGCAATCTTTCGCTTTTTCGCTTCCTCAATTAGACGATCCATATCCGCCATCGTACCAAATTCTGTCATAATCGCTTCATAATCAGAAATATCATAACCATTATCATCATTAGGCGATTGATAAACTGGCGATAACCAAATAGCCCCAATGCCTAACATTTCCAAATAATCCAATTTTTCAATAATTCCTGGTAAATCTCCAATGCCATCTCCATTGCTATCCTTAAAACTGCGAGGATAAATCTGATAAACCACGACTTCTTGCCACCAATGTTTTTCCATTCTTCTTCACATTCCTTTGCTTAATTATTATGCTTGATATAAAAGAAAACCTTTTGGTAAAACCATTATCTGTTCTGAAGCAGTTTCGATAGAAGAACTTAGCAAAACTTCTCGATCAGTTCTATCAACAAATTGTGTCTCTTGGCCAGTATTAAAAATCCCATAGATCGTTTGTTCCTCCAAACGACAAGCGAGTCTAATCAACCCCGTTTCAAAAGAAGTTCCTGTCCAATCGATTGTTCCACCAGAAAAAACAGCCGCATACTTTTTGCGAAGGGCAATCAATGCTTTTACAAATTCCTTCAAATCCAAATCTTGCTGATTTTCCTCCCAAACCATACAACGACGACAATCAGGATCCATATCACCTGTCATACCAATTTCATCACCATAGTAAAGACAAGGGACGCCTGGTTGAATATACGTAAACGCTAATACTTGGCGCATCAACTCTTTATCCTCTTTCGTTTCATGCAATAAGCGCGGTGTATCGTGGGAATCTAAAACATTAAACTGCATTTGGTTCGTTTGTTGTCGATAGAGCATTAACTGGTTGTTCATTTCAGAGAGCATCTTTTCCAATGACAATTCTTGCTTGACAAAGTACCCCATAATCGCATCTGTGTATGCATAATTCATCACTGCATGAAATTCATCTCCTTGGAGCCAGCTTTGTGACGAGTGCCAAATTTCCCCTAAAATATAAAAATCTTCTTTTGCGTCGTCGCATGTTTGCCGGAATTTTTTCCAGAATGCATGATCCACTTCATTTGCCACATCTAAACGCCAGGCATCAATATCATATTCCTCAATCCAATAACGAGCAATTTCTAAAAGATAGGCTTGCACTTCTGGATTTGCTGTATTTAATTTAGGCATATGCGGAGTGAATGCAAAAGTATCATAGGTAATGTTGCTTGATTCTTCAAAATCAGCACTTTCTTCATAGCTAGCTGGAAACTCATTTACGTGGAACCAATCGGCATAAATTGAGTCCTGGCCATTTTTTAACACATCTTGCCATTGAGGCGAAGTGTCCCCCATATGGTTAAAAACGGCGTCCAACATAATCTTGATGCCCCGTCGATGACACTCTTCGACTAAACGCTTAAAGGTAGCACCATCACCAAAAGCTGGGTCAATTTTTAAATAATCAATCGTATCATATTTGTGATTAGAAAACGCTTCAAAAATTGGGCAAAAATATAAGCCGTTAACGCCTAAATCTTCAATGTAATCAAGATGATCTAGCACCCCTTGCAAATCCCCACCAAAAAAATCTTGTCGATCTGGTCTTTTAGAGCCCCAAGGCAACGTTCCTTCAGGATCATTGGCGGGATCACCATTTGCAAAACGCTCTGGAAATATTTGATACCAAACCGTTTCTTTCACCCATTCAGGTGCTTTAAAACGATCGATTTCATGAAAATACGGCATCCGAAAATAATTATTCGCCCGCTCTAAATACTTTTCTTCTAAAGGATAAATGCCGTGTTCGCCATAAAACGCCGTCAAACCATCCGTCCCCACTAAAGTAAAAGCATATGAAAGGCGTTTAAATTTTGCACTCAATGCAATAAACCAGTAATCATATAACTCCGTAGATACTAACTTCTCCATGGTTAACGACTGTTGGTACCACTTTTCTTTTCCTAAAAGATAAGGATCTCCTTGCACTAATTGGACAGAGGCAATGTCGCCTTTGGCCGTACGCAAACGAATATGCATTGTTTCTGCTGTATAAAGATAAGCAAATTCACTTTCTGGACGATGGTAGATTGCAGCAGTGTTCATTTAATTCTCTCCTTTAATTGTCACTTTTCGTGTATTTTCTCATACTCGAACACATTTTAGCGCAAACGATTGCATTTGTATACCCTTTTTTATTTTTTTATTTAAAATGCTTAATTAGTGGTATACACCACTTTAAACAAACAGTATGTTATTTATAATAAAAAAACTTTTTTAACTTTCTCGATGAAAAACACTTGATTATTTCCGCAATCGGTTGCATAATAAGACTTGTAAAAAATAATTTTTGGAGGGTTCAAAAATGAAAGTGAATTGGAAAAAGATTTTAATGGGCGGTATCCTTTTAAGTGCTTCCGCAGTTTTACTTACTGCCTGTGGTGGCGCAGAAAAAACGAAAGCCGAAAATGAAAGCGGTTCAACAAATAAAGCAGCTGGTGACGTAAAATTATGGGTTGATACTGAATATAAGGGTGTCTTTAAAAAAGTTGTCGCCGATTTTGAAAAAGAATACCCTGATATTAAAGTTAACTTAACTGCTGGCAATTCGGCAGATGCTAAAAAAGATATTGCGAAAGACCCTAAAGCAGCCGCAGATGTTTTCATGATGCCACATGATCAAATTGGTCAAATGGCAGAAGCTGGTCTGATTTACCCTAACACAAAATATGAAAAAGAAGTCAAAGAAAACAATATTGACTCGGCAGTCGAAGGGGTCACTTGGAAAGACAAAGTCTATGCCTACCCTTATGCCGTAGAGTCACAAGTTCTTTATTATAACAAAGATACGTATTCTCCAGAGGAAATCAAAACTTGGAAGTCTTTAACTGAAAAAGGCAAAATCGGCACCAATTTTGGTGAAGATGGCGCAAATTATATCTTCGGTCCTCTATTTATGAGTAATGGCGATTACTTATATGGTGAAAATGGCGAAGATCCAAAAGGTACCAACTTTAATAACCAACAAGGCATTGAAGTATTACAATGGATTGCCGATCAAAAAAATAATCCTGGTGTGATCCAATCAAATACAGAAGCATTATCTAACCTAGGTTCTGGTAAAACGGATGCCTTCCTTTCTGGCCCTTGGTCTAAAAACGATGTAGAAAAAGCTCTTGGCGACAAAATGGGGGCTGCTGCCTATCCAACCATTGATTTTGGCAATGGCGAAAAACAAATGAAAGCTTTCTTGGGCGTTCGTAGTTTTGCTGTCAACCAACAAACACAAGCACCATTGGCCGCAATGACATTAGCAAACTATTTAACAAGCGAAAAATCACAAATGACTTACTTTAAAGAAATCGGTTTTGTCCCTTCAAACAAAAAATTACAAACAAACGAAGAAATTACACAAGATACTGTTGCAAAAGCTATCTTAGAAATGGCGCAACCAACCCACTCTGTGGTAATGCCAAAAATCCCAGAAATCGTTTCATTCTGGCCTGCGATGGATGCAGTGATTAATGATACGTACAAAGGCAATATCAAACCTGCGGATTATCAAGCAAAATTAGATAAATTAGTCCAAGACACATCAAAAGAAGCAAAAGAATAAAAAGAGTAAAGAAATGGGACGAGCTTCAATCTGCTGTCCCATTTCCTCTATCTTTTTTATTTAAGTAGAAAGTGAGTGAACGAAGATGTTCAAGAAAAAGAAAGCCCAGACGTCATTTCGAGAGGTCTTTAACAAAGGCGACTTTGCTACAAAACTATCTTTTTTAGTTATGGGTGCTGCAAACTTTGCCAACAAGCAGTGGTTAAAGGGAATCATCTTTTTAACAGCTGAAATTGGCTTTATCTATTGGTTAATCCGTAACGGTTTCCACGCATTAATGATGCTAGGAACACTAGGGACCCAACAGCAAGGATTAGTATATGATGATTCTTTAGGGATTGAAGTTCTAAAAGAAGGCGATAATTCAATGCTTTTATTATTATTCGGAATTGCAGCAATTTTAGTCTGTTTATCGCTAATCATTTTATATGTAATCAATTTAAAAAGCGCCCGTCACCTGTATGAATTAAAGACAGCTGGTAAAAAGATTCCAACAACTATGGATGATCTACGTAGCTTGCTAAACGAACGTTTCCATGCAACCTTAATGACGATTCCCTTACTAGGTGTTCTTTTCTTTACCATCTTGCCGTTGTTGTATATGATTTCAATTGCCTTTACCAACTACGACCATAACCATTTGCCACCGAAAAACCTCTTTACTTGGGTTGGATTGGCAAATTTAGGCAATGTAATCACAGGCGATATGGCTTCAACGTTCTTTCCTGTGCTTGGCTGGACCTTGATTTGGGCTGTTTTTGCAACCGCAACTTGTTTCTTCTTTGGAATCATTTTAGCCTTGCTTATCAATACAAAAGGTTTAAAATATAAAGCGTTTTGGCGAACTATTTTTGTTATCACGATGGCCGTACCTCCGTTTGTTTCACTTTTAATTATGCGAAACCTCTTAAATGGTTCTGGGCCTATCAATGCTCTCTTATTAAACTGGGGCTTAATTGATTCTTCTATCCCCTTCTTAACAGATCCGAATTGGGCAAAATTAACCATTATTGTTGTCAATATGTGGATTGGTATTCCTGCTACGATGTTAATCTCTACAGGGATTATCCAAAATCTTCCAGAAGATCAAATCGAAGCAGCTAGAATTGACGGCGCCAATAAATGGCAAATTTTCAAAAGTATAACGTTTCCACAAATTCTATTTGTGATGACCCCGGCGCTGATTCAACAATTTATTGGCAACATCAATAACTTCAATGTCATTTATCTATTAACGGGCGGCGGTCCAGCCAATTCTAACTTCTACGGTGCAGGCTCAACTGACCTTTTAGTTACCTGGCTATACAAATTGACTGTCGATACAATGGATTACAATTTAGCCTCTGTGATTGGTATTTTAATCTTCATTCTCTCCGCAGTCTTCAGTTTAATTGCCTATACACGGACGAATTCATTTAAGGAGGCGTAACTTATGGCTAAAGCAAAAAGTTACCAGAAAAAACAACGCACTGCACTTACCAGCGTTTACATCATTCTAACCATTTTAGCAGTTTTTTGGATGTTCCCCATTGTGTGGATTATCTTAACAAGTTTTCGTGGCGAAGGCGGTGCATTTGTTCCCTATATCATTCCCAAAACATTCACTTTAGAAAACTATAAAGTATTATTAACAAATCAGACTGGCAACTTTCCTTTTGTCCGTTGGTTTTTAAACACCTTGTTCGTCTCCATCGCAAGCTGTCTGTTATCAACTTTTATTACAATCGCAATGGCTTATGCGCTGTCACGGTTGCGTTTTCGCTTAAGAAAACCATTTTTAAAAGTGGCGCTTGTTTTAAATATGTTCCCTGGTTTTATGAGTATGATTGCCGTTTACTATATTTTAAAAGCCTTAAATTTAACTGAAAGTTTATTCGCTTTAATTCTGGTTTATTCTGCAGGCTCGGCGCTAGGTTTTTACATCGCCAAAGGGTTCTTCGATACCATTCCGATGGCTTTAGACGAATCTGCTATGATTGACGG
The DNA here is from genome assembly GCF_051712125.1 of Enterococcus sp. DIV1444a. NCBI lineage: Bacteria > Bacillati > Bacillota > Bacilli > Lactobacillales > Enterococcaceae > Enterococcus > Enterococcus sp. DIV1444a. The sequence continues at coordinate 1,287,547 of NZ_JBIOOG010000001.1, read as the reverse complement.
TGCCAACAAGTGGCAAATTTTCACAAAAATTACGTTGCCATTATCGAAACCAATTATTGTCTATACTTCTTTAACCGCCTTCATGGGTCCTTGGATGGATTTTATTTTCGCAAAAGTTATTATGGGTGATAAAGTTGAAAATTACACCGTTGCGATTGGTCTCTTTTCGATGATGACCAAATCAACAGCTAATTCACTATTCATGGCTTTTACAGCTGGGTGTGTGCTAATTGCCATTCCAATTACTATTCTATTTATAGTAATGCAACGTTTCTATGTAGAAGGCGTGACTTCTGGCTCTGTCAAAGGCTAGAAAAAAACATCGTTTGGTTTATAGCCAAACGATGTTTTTTATTTTTTGGTGTTGTTTTCCTTACACGTTTTTCTTCGTAGCGCTTGATAATTGGACAAAATTTTCATGACCGCCAAGAAGTGTTGATTGACTTCTTGATAATCCTCTAACGAAAGAACACTAAGCGTTTCAGATAATTGCTGTTTTACTTGATTTTCTTTTTGCTTAAAAAGCTTCTCGCCTTCTTTTGTCGTATAGACATTAACCATGCGGCGATTTTCCTGATTATGGCGACGTTGAACGATCGCTCGTTCTTCTAACCCCGCAATGGAGCGACTCACTTGAACTTTCGACGTTCCTACTTGGTTAGCCAATTCCGTCATACTGATTCCTTCATTCGTTGCCACAATTAATAAAATTAACATGTCTAACTTTGTTAATTTTAGATCTTCCAAGTCTAGGTCTTTAAAAAGCAATTGGCTCATATATGAAAAAATTTCAGTAAAGACACTAATATCTAAATTTGACGAATGCTTCTCTTTATCCATATGTTCTCCCTCGTTTCCCACCTAGTGTATACTAAATTCACTTGATTATCAAATGGTAATGATTGATTTTTGTTAACTATTATGTTACGTTATACACTAACTTAAGGTTGTGTTGTTGATAAATTGGAAGAAGGATGCGAAAAACATGCTAGAACTCAAAGAGATAAAAAAATATTATACTGTCGGCGGAACGACCACTAAAGCTTTAGATGGCGTCTCTGTCGCTTTTCGAAAACAAGAATTTGTAGCAATTCTGGGTCCCAGCGGCTCTGGTAAAACAACGATGTTGAATGTGATTGGCGGATTGGACAATTACGATTCTGGTGACTTAATCATTAACGGCAAATCAACAAAAAATTTTAAAGAAGCCGATTGGGATGCTTATCGGAACAACTCAATTGGTTTTATTTTTCAAAGTTACAACTTAATTAGTCATCAAGGGATTTTGGATAATGTCGAGCTTGGTATGACACTAAGTGGTATTTCAAAAGCAGAAAGACGCCAAAAAGCCGAAGATGCACTCATCCGTGTCGGACTGAAGGACCATATCCATAAAAAACCTTCCCAATTATCTGGCGGTCAAATGCAACGGGTTGCCATTGCTCGTGCTTTAGCTAATGATCCCGATATTTTACTTTGTGACGAACCAACTGGTGCATTGGATTCAGAAACCAGCCTACAAATTATGACACTTATCCAAGAACTTTCGAAAGAAAAATTAGTCATTATGGTGACCCACAACCCTGAATTAGCTCATGAATACGCTGATCGAATTATTGAATTTTCAGATGGCCAAATTCGTCATGACTCGCGTCCTCATATTGAACATGAAAAAAAAGAACCTTTCGAATTGAAACGCACCAAAATGAAATTCACGACTGCGCTGCGTTTGTCTTTTAATAATATCCGCACTAAAAAAGGGCGAACTTTTTTAACCGCCTTTGCTTCAAGTATTGGGATTATCAGTATTGCGATTGTCCTTTCTCTTTCAACAGGATTCCAGAAACAAATTGATAAAACTCAGTCGGAAACGTTAGCGCAATTTCCGATTACCATTTCTAAAATAGCGACAGATCAAGATCCAGAAAGTTTCAATAATCAGGACAAAAAAGGCACCTTCCCCAAAGAAAAAGAAGTGACTGCTAAAATTAGCGATGCGGACCGTGCGCAACACACGAATTTAATTGACCAAAAGTTTATTGACTATGTCAATCACATTGATCCTGAATTAAGTAATAATATTGGCTATACTCGTCTAGTCAATATGAACTTATTAAGAGAAATCAACGGGAAAGCACAAACGGTCAAATTTTCAAACGATGCACCTGACGGCCAATCAAACGCGATGGCTTCCATGATGGCTGCCCAAACTGGCGTCGGCGTTTCTGCTTTTCCTAAACAATTAGAAAACGGAAAAAACAATTTCTTAAAAGACAATTACTCGTTGCTTGAAGGAAATTATCCAGAAAAAGAAACCGATGTCGTTTTAATCGTCGATAGTAACAATACCACCAATATTAATGCTTTAAAAAATCTTGGCTTTGACGTGAAAGATAATCAAAAGATTGCCTTTTCAGACATTGTCGGTACAAAAATGAAGTTAGCCAATAATAATGCATTTTACACCAAATTACCGACAGGCAACTTCATTCCTAACCAAGATTTGCAAGCTGTTTACAATAATCCAGAAAATACCGAGTTAACAATTTCAGGGATTTTGCGAATTAAAGATTCTTCAACAATGAATCTATTAGCACCTGGAATTGCTTATAGCGATGCACTTTCAACTAATATGATTGCCAAAAACAAAACCTCTGATATTGTTAAAGCGCAAGAAGCTAGCAACACTAACGTTATGACCAACGAAACATTAGATGCTTCCGCTAAAGAAAACCTGTTGTCTTATTTAGGAGCGAATGAAATTCCTTCAAGTATTATGATTTATCCAAACGATTTCAAATCAAAAGATAAAATTCTTGATTATTTAGACGCTTATAACAAAGGAAAAGATAAAAAAGACCAAATTATCTATTCTGATTTAGCCGGAACGATGACCCGCTTAACAGGTGGTTTAATGGATGCAATCACCTATGTGCTGATTGCATTTGCTGGGATTTCCCTTGTCACAAGTATGATTATGATTGGGATCATCACCTATACTTCTGTCATTGAGCGGACCAAAGAAATCGGTATTCTGAAAGCGCTAGGGGCTCGTAAAAAAGATATTACCCGTGTGTTTGATGCCGAAACCGCTATTTTAGGCGTTGCCTCTGGCATTCTTGGTGTTGTGATCGCCTTTCTCGCAACATTTCCGATTAACGCAGTGTTGTATAACCTGACTGATTTAGAAAATGTTGCCACCTTAAACCCAATTCACGGGATTATTTTGATTGTAATTAGCACAATCTTAACCATGATTGGTGGCCATATTCCTGCTCGAATGGCAGCGAAAAAAGATGCGGCAGTTGCATTACGTGCAGAATAAATAACAAAAAATAATCCTTTAATTTCTCTTAAAGGATTGTTTTTTATTTGTAATTTTTATAAAACCTCCGTATACTAAATGATTGTGAACACTTAATAAAAGGAAACGAGGTAATTTCATGTTAAAAAAACCATTTTTACTATTTTTTTCACTTTTAGGAGCTATTTTTATTTTAGCTAGTTGTGGCATAGGAAAAGATACTGTCACAGATACTAAATACAAAGTTAGTTTGCAGCAAGCTGCTGAAATCTACGAAAAAGAAGCTGGCAACAAACCATTAGTAAATGTCCAATTTGATACAAAACCAGATAGTGACTACAGCTATATCTTTACCAATGAGACAGAAACACTTTACGTGAATCCTGAAACAGGAAAAGTCACCAAAAATACTGAAACAAATCAACTTGGCGAAAATGAGACAACCTTTTCAGCTGCTGAAGTCAAAGAATTAGGCGCTGTTAACGACGTCTTAGCCAAAGCAAAAAAAGAAGTTGGAGGACTTTCTCCACGTATTTTGACTTGGAAGTTAGCCAAAAATAACAACAAACTTATTTATACAGTAGATGTTAAAACGACTACCGCAGATGAAAAAGTTAACATAGATGCCAATAAATAAGCACATGCGAATATCTTATCGCTAAATAACCAAATTTTATACTAATCTATGGGACAGAACCTACGCTTTCGGAAATCCTAACATTTCTCGAAGCCAATCGTTTTGTCCCAATTTCATTCTTTTAAGTAATAATAATTGTCCGTTACTCCTGCTACCGTTATACTTAGTTTAAAATAAATGATGGGAGTATCAAATCATGGTTTATACAGTTGATTTTAAAGAAGTAACTACTATTGGTTTAGAAAGTTCACCAGTAGCACCTGCTCTTGCTGGACTAAGAGCGAATGAAGCTCGCTATTTTTGGAATAAATACAAACATCGCTTTACGACCGTCCCTGCCTCTGAAGCCCCAGAAACATTGGCCTGGATTGAAAAAATTTTATTAGAACGAGAATTACATTTCCCTTACAAGCCACTTGAAATTTCTTCTTTCACTTTAGATGGCATAAAAATGGCCTATGTATTTTATGAAAACGGCTTAACAGTTAACGTGATGTACACATTAGCTGATGAAGGCAAACGCGCCGTTGGGTTTAAACTTTCAGATGGTATGGTAATTCCTGCAGAATTTGAAGGAAAATTCAAATTTGCTCGTCAAAAATCAAAATTAGCTGGAACCATTCGTGGCTCTTATTTTGTCATTAAAGGAACCTATTAAAAAAATGCTTTTGCCCTTATTATTAAAGGCAAAAGCATTTTTTTATTTTAATTCTTCAATATAGTTAAATACTTGTTGTCCAGCAATACCGCCTTCACCGACCGCTGTCGTGATTTGACGCAATGTTTTTTCACGGACATCACCAATGGCATAAACACCAGGAATTTTTGTTCTCATTTCTTGGTCTGTTTCAATCCAACCAGCCTCATTCGTAATACCAGCTTTCTTAAATGGTTCTGTTAATGGATCTAGCCCCACATAAATGAACACGCCGTTTGCTTCAATTTCAGAAACTTCATCTGTTTTGACATTTCGTGCTTTCACACCTGTCACGACCATTTCATTGCCAACAATTTCTTCGACAACTGTATCCCAAACAAAGGAAATCTTTTCATTTGCAAAGGCACGATCTTGAATGATTTTTTGCGCACGCAATTCATCACGACGGTGAACAATCACTACTTCAGAAGCAAATTGTGTTAAATAGATTGCTTCTTCAACTGCAGAATCGCCACCACCAACAACTACTAAGCGTTTATTTTTAAAGAAGGCACCGTCACAAACGGCACAATAAGAAACACCACGACCAGCAAATTCTTCTTCGCCTTTTACACCCAATTTTCGGTGTTCACAGCCTGTTGCTATAATTACCGCTTTAGCTTCATAAGATTTGTCATCACAAATCACTTCTTTATAGAATCCGTGGTCTTCAATGCCCATCACAATGCCATACGCATTTTCCGTACCAAATTTCTCTACATTTTCATACATTTTATAGGCCAATTCTGGACCCATAATAGAATCAAAGCCTGGGTAATTCTCTACCTCAGCAGTGTTGTTCATTTGCCCACCGGGCGCACCGCGTTCAATCATCAATACAGAAAGATTGGACCGTGATGCATAAAGTGCTGCCGTCATCCCAGCAGGACCGGCACCAATGATAATTACATCATACATTTTATTTCCCCCAAAATTTTAAGTAAGTTTACTTTACTCCTTAAACAATTTCTTGTCTACTTTTCTGCCCTTTTTTGACATTCGGAGTAGGCGTGTCTATTACGTAAGTTATTGTACCACGGTTTTTTGTTTTCTAGGAGGGGGAATGAAGATTAATTTAGCTATTGTATTTAAACCAGAATTCTTCAATTTTTTCTTTGAATGCTATCGTTGGATAATTCCCTCTTAAATCAAAGGTGTGTCTATCACCATCACTAAATTTTATTTGATAATTATAAATAACCTCCCTTTCCATTTGTCTGAAAAGTCCTACATCAATGACCTCCGACCAACTACGCACTATTAGAAATCCCTTTTCATGATATGACAAACCATGACTGTCCATTCTATATAAAATGCCACCATATTTTCTGATATACTTAGTCTCATCAATCCCGGTTTCGATTATCAAAAAAGCAAACATACATATTAATTTAAGTAAGGATAAAGCACTGATTAGTATAGCCACTACTGTTAAAAAAACAAAAAAAATTATATTACTTGTCACTGGATTTTTATAGAGTGGAAAGTAAAACCATACCAAGCAACTAAGTGTGACAAAAATAACACCTAGCCCTATACCAATTTTTTTGTACCCATCTGCCTTAGTCAGTCTCACTTCAAATATCTCTTCCTCATTTATAAGCAAACTCAAACTTTTCTCTCCTCTTTCCTTACAACAAAACTCTAATCAGTTCAAAACTATTTAACACCAATCATCAAATCAGTATATACCTTATTATCTATTACTTGCGGACAATAGAAAATTGGTGAAACAATTGTCAAATCTTCCTGAACAACTATAGTGATTAACTCTTCTAATGCTTTAGAGAATTCAGATAGCTTATCGCCTTTTGCTCTAGTTGCTAACATATTGTTCACCTGAAAATAAGATTGGAAACGATATTCTGCTGGAAGATTCTCTTGCCATTCTTCATTGACAGGTAAAAAAACTTGAATCAGCAATTCTTCTTCACGAATGTCAGAATTCATTGAATAGAAAAAGCTGTCTGATAAAGAATAATCTGCTTCAAAAATTGTTCCCAAAGCATCTTCTAAACAACGACCCATCTCCTCTGAAGTCGTTACATAATAACGACTGATGACATTTTGATAATGTAATGATTGTGTATAGCCAATTGTTTTTCTCATTTTTTCACCTACTCTTTTGTTGGGATTAAAACATCTACCCAATATTCATCATAAACTAAGGTCATTACCAACAATAATTTATCATCAAATTCAATCTTTTGTTCCAGCAAGTAATCCGTCATTTCCTCAATATTAGCGCCAAGTTCATCATCAAAAGGAATTCTTTTACGAACTAGATGATCATAATGAATATTTTCTACAGTAAAAATCTCGCCACTTTCAACTGGCTCGTTCACAGGAATATAAAATTTATACGTTTGTTGTTCTTCACTTAATTCAGTTGGTTTTAGTTCAATCATTGTTGGTCCATTTTTATAAAAACCTTCTTCATAAGTTAATTCTTCTGATTGTAAAATTAAATCCACTAATTGATCTGTTGTTGCTCGTTTTTCAATATACACTAAATTGTTCATTTCCAATGATACTTTTTCAATCATCTTTTTCCCTCTTTTCATTAAATTAATTTCCTAAAATCGATCTATTTTTAAATTTTTCAATACCTACCAATTCCTTTGACTGAATCTTTGAAGGCTGGTTTTAAGCCTCCTTACGTGCTGGAGTCAAGTAAAGTCTTTGCCTTTTCTTATATAGTTATCAATTCCGGTTAGTTTATCAAACTTACTCAACCATTTCCCAGATTTTTTGATCACTAAAGTGCCGTCTGACATTCGTTTAATTCTGGAAGAAATATAGCTATTTTTTGGTTCTCTTGTTCTTCATCATTTCAATTGAATTTCCATATGCAGATTTGTTTAAATCAATCAATGGCATTTTCTTCCAATATCGTATTACACGAGGAAAATGGAAAATCCCAATATTAATAAGTATAGATATTGTGATAGAAAACCCTATAAAAAACAATGAGCTATTATCCAATATCTTTGCTAAAAGAAGAATTAATAATCCGAAAATGCCAATAAAGTTCATACAATAATTTGCGTATTTATCTCGAATGCTCAGATTATTTTTTTTCAAGGAGATGAAAGTTAAAACAAAATTATAAACAACCTGCAAAAATAGACAACTAAAAACAAGAATAAGCTCCCATATAAATACATTAGTTGTGTTATCTGATAATGATGCTGTAAATGCACACAAAATTATTAAAAATAACATACCTAACGCATAAATAAATACAGCTAAATATTTTTGCAGCTTTTTTATTTTAAATAACATTAAACATACAACATCTAATATTAGTAATTGCATAATTATCTTTAAAAAGTTTAAAATAAACTGATTGGTTTCATCTGTTATGGTTCCCGAAGATCTTCCAGACCACCTACCTAAAAGCCAAAATAAAAGCAAAAATATATATCCACTTCCTGACAGTAAAAATGATTTATTTGTATACTCCTTTAAACTATATTTTTTATAATTCGATGGAATAAAATTTTTAAAAATACTTTTTATTTGAACCATCCAGATACCCCTTTTACCATTGAATTTACTCCAGATTTTAAAGAATTAGTTACTTTCCATTTCTTATCTGCATAATTAATTGCTTCTGAGACTGCAATTCCAGTTAAAACCACACCCACAACAGGAGCGCCAAACAATCCTGCTACAGCACCAGCCGCTCCTATCGCCACCGTTGTCACCGCTACTTTCCCGACATCCACCAATGCACCACCAACTTTACTTGCGGTAATTTCATGCCCTTTCAATCCGTCTTTTCTGGCTTGTTTCTCACTCTTACTGATTCCTTGAACGACATCTATAGCTCCTAAGGCTATATTTAACCCTGGCACAATTTTTCCTGCGCCTTTAGCCTTAACTAAGGCCTTGGCATCTTTCACGACACCGTTAATCCCAAAACTTACGCTTTTTTTCAACGCACCACCAGCACTCTTTAAAGTTCCTTTGCCAATTCCTTTAACTGATTCTTTGAATGCTTGTTTTGATCCTTTTAATACAACATTTTTATCCAATAACTTCAATTTATCCAGTAATGAATCACCTAAATCAGTAAATTGTTTTAAGCCTCCTGAGGTGCTTAGTCGAGTAAAATCTTTGCCTTTTCTCATATATTTATCAATTCCGGTTAGTTTATCAAACTTACTCAACCATTTCCCGGCTTTTTTGATGACTAAAGTGCCGTCTGACATTCGTTTAATTCTGGAAGAAATATAGCTATTTTTTGGTTCTCTTGTTCTTCATCATTTCAATGGAATTACCATAGATTGACGTTTGATCATTATTCGAATTATTTGGTTTCCACAGAAGAAGGATTCTATTTAAATGAATAGTTGCTAAAAGAAGAGTCATGATTAAAATACATGCACAACCTAAGATTCCCAAAAACCAATTATCTGTAAAATCTGATATAAACAGAAATACTATCCCTAATAAACTAACTCCATTGAGCAGAAAGTTAAAAAATTTATCTCTTATTTTATAATTATTTTTGATAACTGAGCGTTTAATAGAGAATAGATATAAAATTTCAGCTATTACAAATGTAACTAAAGTAGCTATACTAACTTCGACAAAAGTTTCAAAAGAATTATCTAATAAAAATGATATACAACCTAGTATCAAAAATATATCCACTATCATAGATACATAGAAAAAAATTCCTGCCCACTTATTTATACTGCTTTTGAAAACATAATTTAAATATATACTTAGATTTACAACTATTATAAATATAGTGATAAAGGTTAATATATCTAGAAATAGCTTATCAATTACTATATCATTACCAAATACATAATAAAAAATCTGCAATAAGAATGTAGCTAAAAGTATATACAAGCCTCTTTTTATTGTTCTGGTTGTTATTTTTTTCTTGCTCCTTATTTTGTATTGATTTGGAATGTAATTTTTTATTATATCTTTCATTTTCCCCACCCCCGAATGCCTTTTATCATTGAATTAACTCCTTTTTTTCTATATTAACGATATTTATTTTTTGTTTTTCTTCTTTATTAATTCAATTGAATTGCCATATACAGATGTATTTTCTGGTTCTTTTTTCCAATACCTCAAAATTCTTGGAAAGTGAAATGTTGCTAGAAATAAGATCATTGCACCCATAAATGTGAATCCTAAAACACCAAATTCAAAATTATCTATTACTTCAGATAAAATCATAAGTATGATACCTAAGATACTTACCCCATTTAGCAAGTTTTGCGCTGTAGCATCCCTCAATTTCATGTCTTCATTTTTCAAGGATATCCTAATCGTTATCAGATAAATTATCTCCATTGTTAAGCATACACAAAATAGAGTAACTATTGAATAGGCAAACGTCTTAAATGACGGTGCAACTAATAACGATACATAGGCTAACATCAAGAATACCGATACAATCGCAGAAATATACAACCCTAACGAACAATATTTTTTATATTTTATTAATTTTACATAAAAATAATAATAAAACATATTTTGAATTAAAAATAGGACAACACATATCGTTTGAATATTTAAAAATAGGAGTTGATTATCTTTTTTTTCACCAAATAGTTGAGTAATGGTTACTCCTGCAAATAAAGCTAAATACATGAATATTCCTTTTTTATAAGAATTTTTTGTAATTTTCTTTTCAGCATAACTTTTATATTGACTTGAAATATAATTTTTCATTAACTTTTTCCCTTGAACCATGCGGATACTCCTTTTATCATTGAATTAACAGCTCTTTTAGATTTTTTAGTAAGATTGTTATCTTTATCTGTCTTATTTATAAGTAAACTTACTCCAATGCCAGCCATAACAACTCCCCACACTGGAGCTCCAACAGTAGCCAAAGCTGCCCCAGCCGCTCCTATCGCTGCCGTTGTCACCGCTACTTTCCCGACATCCACCAATGCACCGCCAACTTTACTTGCGGTAATTTCTTGCCCTTTCAATCCGTCTTTTCTGGCTTGTTTCTCACTCTTGCTTATTCCTTGAACGACATCTACAGCTCCTAAAGCTATGTTCAACCCTGGCACAATTTTTCCTGCACATTTTGCATTAACTAATGCTTTGGCATCTTTCACAACACCATTCATCCCAAAACTTACGCTTTTTTTCAACGCACCACCAGCACTCTTTAAAGTTCCTTTACCAATACCTTTAACTGATTCTTTGAATGCTTGTTTTGATCCTTTTAATACAACATTTTAATTTATCAAACTTACTCAACCATTTCCCGGCTTTTTTGATGACTAAAGTGCCGTCTGACATTCGTTTAATTCTGGAAGAAATATAGTTATTTTTTGGTTCTCTTGTTCTTCACCATTTCAATGGAATTCCCATATACAGATGTGTTTTCATTTTTTTCTGATTCTTTTTTCCAATATTGTAATATTCTTGGTATTTGAAAAGTTAAAGCAAATTGCAAGGCTGATACCATTACTACCAATGCTAAATAAAAAAGATTAATATTATCCAATGCAGTAGAAGCCATGGCACCTATTATAGCTAAAATGGATAAACAATTGATATAATAGTTTGCATACTTATCTCTGATATCAAAATTATTATTTTTTAGGGAGAGATACACTAATATACTATTGATGATTATCCCTAATATCCAAAGTAATAAAACCATTAATTCACCAACAATAAATTTTTCAACAGGATTACTTAGTAAGATCGAGAAATATGATACTGTGAGAAGTAGCAACATTACCAATGAGATATACGGAATTATTACTATATACTTTTGTTTTTGATTACTTTTAAATACGACTGTACCCGTTACTATTAATACAACAAAAAATATAAGTATCCCTAATTGAACATTAGCAAAAATTATTGTATGACGATTATATATTTTTTCTTTATTTCCTGACCAATAAGTTAACAAAAAAATTGTGATAAACACTATATAACAAACCAACATTGACGAAAAAGACTTTATAGTATATTTCTTTTTGCTATTTTTTTCATAAAATTTTGGTATAAAATTAGATATTATTTGAACCATCCAGATACTCCTTTTATCATAGAGTTAACTCCTGATTTTATATTTTTTGTTATATTCATTTGTTTATCAGCCCAGTTTAAACCTTGGCTAACTATTATCCCTGCCCCCACAACAGCCCAAACTGGTGCAAATGTAGCTACACCCGCCGATACAGCTCCTATCGCCGCCGTTGTCACTGCTACTTTCCCGACATCCACCAATGCACCACCCACTTTACTTGCGGTAATTTCTTGCCCTTTCAATCCGTCTTTTCTGGCTTGTTTCTCACTCTTACTGATTCCTTGAACGACATCTACAGCTCCTAAGGCTATATTTAACCCTGGTACAATTTTTCCTGCTCCCTTTGCATTGACTAATGCTTTGGCATCTTTCACAACACCGTTAATCCCAAAACTTACGCTTTTTTTCAAAGCATTTCCAACTCTCTTTAAAGTTCCTTTGCCAATTCCTTTGATTGCTTCTTTAAATGCTTGTTTTGATCCTTTTAACACAACGTTTTTATCCACTAATTTCAATTTATCTAGTAATGAATCACCTAAATCTGTAAATTGTTTTAAGCCTCCTGAGGTGCTTAGTCGAGTAAAGTCTTTGCCTTTTCTCATATAGTTATCAATTCCGGTTAGTTTATCAAACTTACTCAACCATTTCCCGGCTTTTTTGATGACTAAAGTACCGTCTGACATTCGTTTAATTCTGGAAGAAATGTATAAGTTTTTAACATGCTTTGTCCACCGCTTCCCTTCTTTTATAGAACCTGCCAACGAACTATTTATCAATTTATCCAATTCCTGCAAATCTGCTTCGGTTAGATTCCCGTTCATGGCTGCTAAGAGTGGATGTTCTTTTTTAAAATCAAGTTTTTCTTCTTTTTTTACAGTTTTATGTGCTTCTTTTATTTCATTTTTAAATGTCTTATCCGTAAAAATTGCCAATGATTTGGGATTGGTATAGCTTAATCCTCCGACTTTCGCGATTTGGCTGGATTGTTGGGCTAGTTTGTCTTTGACAGCACTGTCTGCTTTGTGTCCGTTAAAGGTATCCATGCCTTCCAATGTTTCCGTCAAGACTTTCTTAGCCTCTTCCATTTTTTTATTAAATTGATTGGATGGTGCGGAAACTGGGACAATATGTGCCACAGAACTGTAGATGTTGCTAATTTTCTTATCTAATTTCGCAAAATTTGATAACGGTGTTGAAAATTTTCCTTTTGCTTCATTTAAGACATCTGTATCGATGATGGCTGATTCACTTAATTCTGGAAGAAATGTTTCTATTTTTTTGTTTTCTTGTTCTTCATCATTTCAATTGAATTGCCATATGCAGAAACATCTTCATTTTTTTTGGTTTTCCAATATTCATATACTCGTTGAAAATCAAAAGTTACGAAAAATAGAACAACTATTACAATTAAACATGCTGCAAGAAAAAATAAATTTTCTTTTTCTGTAACATAAGAGATTATTGCTAATGATATCCCCAAAATACCAATAACGTTCGAAAAATAATTAGTAGCTGTATCTCTCAATTTAAGGTTATTTCGTTTCAACGACCACCAAACCAAAAGAGCATGTACAAGTAGCTCTAAAATCCATCCAATAAATATCACAATCATACCTACAACAAAGTTATGAAGCGGTCTATCTGTTATTAGAGATAACAATGCTATCCCGCTAAAAATTCCTAAAACGCCTGAAAAGTATACAACGAGAACTAAATATTTTTGTAGCTTTATCTTTTTAAATTGTATATAACTTATTCCGTTGATAAAAATCACTATCACAGAATATATTATTTGAAAATATAAAAACCCTTTATTTTCTGTGAAATCATTTTTATTCCCAATCGTTCCATAAATTATCAATAGAAAAGTTAACAATATTCCATAGCCTATCATAACTTTAATGAAGGACGCGTTTGAAAATAATAATTCTTTTTGCTTTTTAAATTTATTTGGGACAAAATGCTTTATGATAGATTTCATTTAAACCACCCTGAAATTCCTTTTATCATTGAATTTACTCCCTTTTTTGCTATATTAATTGCATTTGTTTTTTTCAAAATGAATTCAGCTCCCATACTAACTCCTATTCCTACACCAACAACTGCCGTTAATGATGCAGTTGCTGGTAATGCAGCAACAAAAAAGCCGACAGTCGCTGTCACAGCTGCAACCTTCCCGACATCCACCAATGCACCGCCAACTTTACTTGCGGTAATTTCATGCCCTTTCAATCCGTCTTTTCTTGCTAGTCCCTCACTCTTGCTTATTCCTTGCACAACCTCCACAGCACCTGCCGCTATGTTTAATCCAGGAATAATTTTTCCTGCACCTTTTGCATTGATTAATGCTTTGGCATCTTTCACAACACCGTTAACACCAAAAGATAATCCTTTCTTTAACGATTTTCCCATCGATTTTAGAGTTCCCTTTGCGACTCCTTTAATACTTGCTTTACTAAAAGCTTCACCAGATTCTCTTAGAATAGACTTCTTATCTACTAAATCTAATTTGCCTAATAATTTATCTCCTAGTTTAGTAAATTCCTTTGCGGTCCCCGATGCAGTGATACTTAATGACCGGTGACCTTTTGGCACATAATCATCAATATCTGCTAATTGATCTAATTTTTTTAGCCAGCCTTTTGCTCGTCTCATTACCAATTTTCCATTTGGCAGACGTTTGATACGACTAGAAATGTATAATTTTTTCATATGGTTTATATATTTTTTTCCTGAAACAACGCCTTTTGCTATCGCATGATTAATTAATTTATCTAGTTCGTCTAACTTTTCTTCTGTTAAATTACCATCCATAGCCATTAAAATTGGATGGTCTTTTTCAAAAGCAAGTCTATCTTTTTCTTCTTCCTGGACTTTTTTATGCGCTTCTTTTATTTCATTTTTAAATGTTTTATCCGTAAATATTTCCAATGATTTAGGATTGGTATAGCTTAATCCTCCGACGTTCGTGATTTGGCTGGATTGTTGGGCTAGTTTGTCTTTGACAGCACTGCCTACTTTGCGTCCGTTAAAAGTGTCCATGCCTTTCAGCGTTTCCGTCAAAATTTTCTTAGCCTCTTCCATTTTTTTATTAAATTGATTGGATGGTGCGGAAATAGGGACGATATGTGCTACAGAACTGTAGATGTTGCTAATTTTCTTATCTAATTTCGCAAAATTTGATAACGGTGTTGAAAATTTTCCTTTCGCTTCATTTAAGGCATCTGTATCAATGATGGCTGATTCACTATTTTCCTTCACACTAGCTTTAAAATCACTAATTGTTTTTTCCATTTCTTGTGCTATTGTATGTAAAAGATCATAATAATTGGTTAGCATCGGTAGTTGGTAATTACCAATTTCACCATTAATAGCTGTTTTGACTTTTCCAGATAAAGCATCGCTTCCTTGGACTGTTTTCCAATCGCTTTTGGCACGATTGATTTCTGCTTGTAGTTTATTTCTAGAAGAAGTAATTTTGTTTTTAGCTTCCATCACTTCACGCATATTAATTTTCATTTGCCCACCTCCTCATTAGACATACGTACACGAATATTTTTCATCTTGCACCAATTGTTTTCTCAAAACTTCAAAAGTAAACTTTTCCTCGTACGCATTAGTAGGCCCTTCTGAAATAACTCGTTTTACCATGACCGAGTTAAAATAAATTGGCTCCACCTCTGCTTGTAATCCAAATGGCCATAAAGTTCCTACGTAATCAATCATCATTTGCGTTTCTGGAATGGTTAATTTTCTCCCTTGAACAGAAACAAATAAACCTAATTCATCTGTAGTAAAAAGCGCTTTAACATCTTCGGTTAATAATTCTTCATCTAATTCGACAATGGTTCCAATTGGATAGATTTCTGTAAAAATTGTATCAACGAAACCCATAAATCGTTTAAATTGTGGCACGGTCAATACAACTTGTTTTTTTAACCAAGCAAAAGTGACTCTTTCCTCTTCATAATCAAAACTAATATGAATAATCGCGCCAATTCTTGGTTTATGTTCATAACTTGTGGTTTGATTGAGGAAACTTTGATAAATATTTTGAGCTAATTGGGGTTGACCGCCCAAAATTAAACCGAGTTCGTTTATGGTGTCCTTTGTTATTTCTCCAGTCAGGTTACTACTTTCTATAGTAGCCACCCACAACTCCTTTTGTTGTTGATTCATTTTTCTTCACTCCTTATTGACTAATTTTCATAGTAGCAGCTCCCGCTTTATCATCATTGGCTTTATTTTTTCCGGCAGCAATCATTTTATTGGTGCTTCCTTTTGCAAATCCTTTGTAACTTTCTAGAGAAGAATTGATTTGCTCTATCATTGTTTTGAATTCTGCAAAAGGTCGCGCATTTGTTTGAGAAAAAGATACAGTTTTCATTTTGCCAATTCCTGAAATTGTGCTGTTTGCTTTATTGACAGATTGCGTCCATTCCGATAAATTTACACCGCTTTTCATTATTTTTTTCACTCCTTTATTAAGAATCCAAACTCATTGCTATTGATAATAGTGCCGAAATTTGTGAATTTAATGAACTGATTGTCATGGCTTCACGTTGCGCATCTTCTTGTAAGTTAGACAATTTCCGTTGAAAGGTTTGTAAATTTTCTTGATTTTTTGTGGCGTATTTTGATAAATCACTATCTACTTTTCTAACTTTTTCATTGTACTTATTCCGTCGTGTGCCTTTAAAATTACTTCCAGAAATACTCTTTAACTGACTAGAAACGGTTGATTTCAATTGATGAATACTACGAATCTCTCGACTTAATTCACGAATTGCTTTTTCTAATTCTCGAATTTTCTGATCAATTTGATTTTTGTTGGCTTGTGCTATGTTGACCTGACTACTTAAATGACTGGCTTCAGCACGCTTTCCGGCTGCCAGTGCTCTTTTTTGCGCTTTTATTGCTTCATCACTCATGAGGTTCCTCCTTTACCGAATCCCTAAAATCGTTGAAATTACTTGAGCCAATACACCACTAGCGGTATTTAAAAATAGGTTGGACGTAAAAATTTTCCGATTCATTTTAATGATTGTCTCAAATTGTTTTGCGTCTTTTTCTTCAACAGCTTTTAGCGCTTGCCTGTTGACTTGTTTTGTTTCGTCTTCATTTTTCAATGAAGTGATTACTGCTTTAAAATTAGCTTCAAGTACCGGCCAATCATAAACAGGTTGTTCATTTTTTTGATGATTCTGGTTGCCAAATGTCGAATGATGAATAGTACTATCTGTGATATCCCCAACAGTAGTTGAAGAATGTTCTTCATGATTATTCGAATGTATTGTATTGCCTTGTTGAATCCCTGTGTTTAGGTTGGCCTGGTTGCCATGAATTACATGGTGATTTCCTTGAATAATTTTTTGTTCCGCAATATTGATTTCTGAAAACATATTTTTGTGATTGAATGCTGCTTCAACTGCATTACGGACTTTGTTTAAAAATTCAGCATCTTGAAAATAAAGGGAGTAATTATCTCCAGAATTTAGTTGAAAGATTAAATATTCTTTATTACTTTGATGTCTTTGATAAACCATATAGATATACAATCCTGTCAATCCCATAATAATTAAACTAATCCAACGTAATCCTTCAAACCGAATAGTTCCAAAAGCTAAAACAAAAATGCTTATCGCCATCACAGGAATTCTCATCCGCTTAGTTCCAGCATATATTCTGGAAATGTTACTTAATTGTAAAGTTAGATGATCAAACCTTAAAATGTTATCTTTGATAATAAAATGATTTGTTTCAATTTCTTCTTCGCTCTTTTTCATATCAATTAATTTTGAGAATTCATTATTCATAATTCCACTCCTTTTTATTCACTTACTAACTTCACCCGCATTGCTGTTCGACCTTCAAAGAAATGAGATTCATCCAATTCCACGGCAGATTCATTATAATCACTTTTCGTTTTAATAAAGCTTTGGTCTGCGAGTCTGGTACCAACCATACCCGCTGGGATATTAGCACGTAATAATTTATCGGCATCATTAAAACTGTTTTCCAATAATTTTTGATTGGTTTGGAAAATAAAATACATCGCGACTTGGCTACCTTTTTTCAGTAGGATATTTAGGTTTTCAGCACTAATAAAGGATTTTTCGACAAATTGTTGCGCTTCGGGAATATAAATCAACATCGGTTCATACTCACTAATCATTTGTCGTTGTTCAATTTCATGTAGTAATTCATTGACAAAGCTTCCATATTCAGTTCCTGCGATCACTGTATCAAAGCTATCTGCATAACCGCCAAAACGGTCACTATGGTTAAAGATAATCCGTTCGGCACGCCCTATAAAATGCTTCATGTCTTCGATAATCACTTTTTCAACAGATTCATTTTGTTGTGGTGTATCATCCCCAATCACAAAATAACCGTGTTCCGTTGGTTTGAAGCCCACTATGTTAGTCGTTTCTTTATCAAAGGCAATAGGGAACTCCATATTTTCCAGCATTTGTTGAGCGTGTGGATGATTGTATAGATTCGCCATAGCGATTGTTTTCGGTAACATTGGGATTGGTAGTGGTCGTTCACCGCCCCATTTTTGGCTCATCTTTTCAATTTCTTGTTCTAAACGGTTTAAACGAGCGATATCATTTTCCCCTTCTGTTGGTAGATAGATTTGAATTTCTTGCGGCTGTTCCAATTTCACTTGTGCACGTCCCATAATTTCTTGTGGAATCAAAGCTTCTCGTCCAACAACATCACGAATCGCATCTTCTTCTACTAAATACAAACCGATATGTGTTGGGATATTACTTGTCATACTCATTTTAAAGCTATTTGTTCTTAGAACCGTAATAATGGTATACAAGCCAACACTTGCTCCTTCTCGTAGCAATTGATTTAAAACAGATTCAATTGGATCTTCTAATGGGCTTTCTTTGACTGCATCAAACCCATCTACAATCGTAACAATCACTGGTAATTTCTGTCCTGATTTTTCTTCGTATTGATTTAAACTAGCAACACCGTATTCAGTAAAGGCATCTTTACGCTCTTGAATTTCTTTACGAATTCGTTTTAAGAATTTAACCAATTTTTCCTCTTCTTCTAAACGGACTAAATCAGCAACGTGTGGTAATTTTTTCAATGGTAACAACCCATTTGTACCAAAATCAAACAAATTAAATTGAACTTGTTCTGGTGTATTTTTACGAGCAAAGTTCATTACTAGGGTTTGCAAAGCTGTTGATTTACCGAACCCCGGTGAACCATATAAGGCAGTATGATTTAATTCGTGCAAATCGAAATTGAAATTGACTTGTTCTTGTTTTGCTGGAATATCCATAAAACCAAAAGGAACAGAAAGTTCTCGTTGTTCTTGCCATTGCGTTTTAAAAAGTGGTGAAACAATTTCTGTTGCTAATGGAGGTAACCAAGGTTTCTCTGGTAAAGTTGCTTGACTTTCTTCCGCATGCTTGGCAATTTCTTCAACAATTGCATCTAATTGTGTTAACTCTTCCTCCGTTTTAATAGAAACCTCTTCTTCTTCGGAAAGGTCGGCAGTTAATAATTCGTATTGTCCTAATTGATTAATTGACCAAATCCTTTCATCCACTTTTTCTTCCTTGGTAGCGAATGGATCATAGTTAGCACCACTCCAAGCAGATTGGAATAATTCGTAAATTTCATTATTCCCTACTTGCAAATAAGCACGACCCGGTTGAGTAATACTAGCAGCATCTGGGGTTTTAATAATCTCATTGGAATCATTGGCGTCAGCAACTTTTAATGCCAGCTTAAACCGTGAGTTTGACCAGATTTGGTCATCCACTACGCCGCTTGGTTTTTGTGTCGCTAAAATTAAATGTACACCTAACGAACGACCAATCCGTGCAGTAGAGACAAGTTCTGCCATAAAATCTGGTTCATTAGCTTTTAATTCAGCAAATTCATCGCTGATTAAAAATAAATGGGGTAATGGCTCACTTGGATAGTTTTTCTTTTCTTCTGGGTCAGTAATTTCTTTACCTTGTTTATATAATTTCGTATAACCATTGATGTGGTTAACCCCGTATTCTCCAAATTTTCGTTGCCGTTTTTGTAATTCTGCACGAATACTTTGTAATGCTCTAGCTGAACTAGCTCCATCTAAGTTAGTAATCGAACCCAATAAATGAGGTAATTTTGCAAATAAGTTAGCCATTCCGCCTCCTTTAAAATCAATAGGTAAAAAACCTACATCTTCTGGAGCAAAATTAACAGCTAATGACAACATATAACTTTGAACGATTTCAGACTTACCAGAGCCAGTCGTTCCTGCGACAAGTCCATGCGGTCCATGGGCACGTTCATGTAAGTTCAAGTAAACAATGTCATCTTTGCCACGAACGCCAAGAGGAACTGCTAAAGACTTAGAAGTATCGGCTCTTTGCCAACGGTCTGTTACATTTAAATCCTTTATTTCCTTTACATCATATAATTCTAAAAAGTCAATTGCTTCAGGAATAGCATTCTTCTCCACTTCCACATGCTGCAAATTCGCCAAGCGCTGAATCGCATAAGCAAGCGGATAAGCAGTCGGTAAATGATTAGGAACGAAGTTTTGGTTCACATATTTATTATTTTGATTGATTAAAGTCGCCGCTTCACTACTTTGATACTCAATCAGTGTAGTTGTCGTTTCTGGTAACATATTTAAAGCATCTTTTCCCCAAATAACTGTCACACCATATTGACTCATATCTTCAGCTAAAAATTCATTTAAGCCATGCCCTGACAACCAACTTTCCTCTAAAATCGACAGAATGTACTGTGGTTGAAAGTGAACTTTTTCATTGCCGGCTTCGCGCACTTGTTGACGACGTTTCGTAATCATTTGATAGAAAGAGTTTAAAACCATATCCCTTGTTTGAGGATCGTGAACAATCCCACGCAAATTCAGACTGCGGATTTTGACGTGTGGCAACCAACGCCAAGAATGCCAATCTTTCTGATAATCTTCCTCTGGTACTAAAGTAACAAACTCTACGTCACGATAGGAATGTAAAACAGAAACTTGAAATAACAACGTTTGAATGGCTGTCCTTAAAACAGCAGGTGTTCCCGCCAATCCTAAGGTTTGTCCCATTAGTGGTACAACAATCGGCGCCTTTTCTAATTGTTTATATGGCCATACTAATTGTTCTTCAGCTTCTTGACTTAGTGAATCATCTTCCGTTGACTGATAATTTGTCGTAAAACTTGAAGAAATTTCACCAACCCCTAAGCGAACTGTCAAAAAATCTTCATTAGTCATCATGCGTTCATATATCCGCGCATGATACTCTTTTGTCATTAAGGCTAATTCGTTCATGGCAGGATTCATATATTCCAAGGCCTCTTTTTGTTCTTGTTGCAGTATACTTAAACGAGCTTTCTCTTGTATTAAATATTGTTCGTAGCTATTTGTCCGTTCGATATTCTTTTGCTTTGTTTCTTTTTTATTGGTGAAATAACTAGAGACTGAAAAACCAGCCGTCAATAAACTCGCTCCGCCCATACTAAGCATCATAATTGGATTGCCCCCACTTAAAAAGCTTGTTGCGCCACTCAAAACGACCATTCCTAAAGGTGGGACAATCGTCCGTAACAGTTCATTTTTCCCTTCTGTTTGCTTGGCTTTTGGGGCAGCAATTTCTATTTGTTTTTTTGGCTCCTTCAAGTGAATCCGTGGACTTCGTCGAAATGACGGGAAATCGACAGGATATTCCGGAATAACCTCCTCTTCTACAATTTGCCAAGGATTCAGGGAATATGTAGCTCCTAGACTTGTTAACTTTAATTGTTTTTCCCGAACTTCAATGATTAAGCCATTGACAACTAATTGATCACCGACTGCAAAAGTATAGCTTCCTTTTTCAACTAAATAATGATTGTAGTAAATCGTATCTTCTCCGGGATAAATCGTTGCTGTATATTCCCCAGTTTCTGGTGCTAGTGTAATATTGATGATGGCATCTGTTTCTAATGAAATCGCAGCATTTTTGGCAGAGGCAATTAAAAAATCTTTCTGCGGTTTATTGGTGGTGACAGTAATCAATTCTTCGTGGGGAAAAACAGAAAAATTTTCAGCAGAATCAAAGGTTTCACCATTACAGAATAATTCTTCATTTTCGTAAAAAAATAATTGTTGATTGATTGAAACGCTTGGGTTTTTAGCCGTAATTTGACGGTGAAGAAGTTGGGGACCAAAATAAAAAATGTCAAAATAAATCATGCTAGATGTATGAATTTGATCATTCACAGAGACCAATTTTTTACTGATTTTCGTTGTCATCCGTTTTTCCTCCCAAGATTTTCATGTATTTATCAATTGCTTCTTCATATTTTGTTAACAATGCTTGTTTTTTCTCGCCGTTCATTTTGTTATTGGCTTTGGTTGCATCATATAATTTTGTATAGGCATGTAATATATATTGGTTATCGCCTAAATTTTGGGCAATATCTAATGATTTTTCAAAGTCTCCTTTGCCAATATAAATCCAATAAAGTAAGGTGTTTTCACTAGATTTTTGAGATAAATTATTTAAAATTGCTGTTTTTTGTTCATTTGATAAATTATCTAGTTGGACAGAACTAACAGCAGCAACATATTTAGCGCCTATCGGTAATTCTTCTGGCGTATCTTCTTTTAATGTTTTCGTAACACTTGCATAGTCATTAGAAATATACTGCGCTTCTGCCAAACTCACTCGCTCTTGGGCTGGTAATTTTTTTAAGACATAAATCCCTGTTGTAGTTGCAAAAAGTAGCGTTAAAGCCAATAACACTAAGCTGGCCCATTTAAAGGTTAAATAACTTTTTTTACTCACTAATTTGGTTTCTGCTTCACGCTTGGCTTTTTGACGAATGACTTGTTCACCAATGATTTGCTCAATTTCATTGATTGTTTTCGCCTCTTGTAATTGTTTAGATAGCGTATCTTTCAGGGTGCCATTCCCTTGAATTAATTGTTCATACTCATACTTTGGATGTAAAATTGCTAAAATCAGCGCTCGATATTGTTTGAAAAATTCTCTTTCATCTGTTGAATATGGAACAATAACCTGCATAAAGCCGCGATGAGCAATTAATAATTCTTCGCCAAAGATATAGATATTTTCTGGATGAATAAAGGGTTGGACCGGCGTACCTAAGAAATCAACCAAATAATGGACTCTTTGCGCTAGCAATAAACGCTCATATTGATCCATTTTTTTGATCGCTTGTAAAATGGATTGCATATATTGATCCTTATGGTATTGAATCACTAACGCTTCTTCCGTTGCTTGTATTATTTTTCCTGATAAAAATCCACGACTTGGTTTTAAAAATTGTTGAAACTGTTCTAGTTTTTCTAACTGATATTGATTTGCTTGTAATGTCACTTGAACATATTCTTTTGTTGCTTCTAATGTGATTGTTTCTGAAATATCCTTTAACTCGCTCATCCATGTGTCTCCTTTACAATTTCTTTTACTATTAGTTGGTCGCCATTCCCTAATGGATAATTTGCAATTAATTGATTGTCAGCTAAAAGAATCGGTTTATTCAAAACAACCAATTCAAATGATCCTGGCAAACGAGTTGGCAACAGCTCAAACGATTCAAGTAACAATTCTTTTAAACGTGCAACTGAGACCTGATTAGGGATTTGCAAATCAATTATTTGATTCGACACATGTAATCCGATGCCAATCGATGTTTTTTTGTTCATATTCCTTTCACTCCTTAACTTCCTTTTTGTACACGATGATATGAAAAACGGTTTCCTAGAAAAACACCAACGAATAAAATAACTATACTTCCTAAAAAAATAGCACTGTACAACCAAAAGTTTATGGATATTTCTCGCTGAACCTCAAGAGATTCAACACTTCCAGGAGAAGTGACCGTTGTCGTCTCTTTGAACAGAAAAGGCCTTACCTTTTTATCAACTGCTAATGTTTTTGCATTCTGTTCTGTCCTAAATACATCATTTTTTGCTTCGTTGACAACTCTCGCTTTACTTTGATTGACTTCTTTTTCTCTCTCTGCTTTTATCGGTAAAAACAAATCTGGAATAATGAAATTCACTTCTACGTTTTTTTTCTGCTGATTGTTTTGGTAGATCACTTGATTATTTATTTTTAAAGCGCCTACTTCTTCTGCTTCTATTTTTATTGATGTCCATAATAAATAGAACATACTAACGTTTAGAACAATCACTATTTTTGCTATTTTTCTCATGGCTATTCCTCCGGTCGGACAAACAAGTTAAGGACAACACCTAAAACAAGTAAAATCATTAAAATAAGGTAACTAACCCAACTAATTTGTACGCCATTTACTAAAGCAGTAAAGCCATTTTGAATATTTTGAAGCGGCGACAAACGATAGAGCCAATTGCTTAATGAGCCTACCTTCGTTGCAATGCCTAATAAAGGTGTCAACATGAAAAATAACCCAAGCATCGCTCCATAAACATATAAAGTAAGTTTTTTAAATTGGCGCAAACAAGCACAAACCAAAAGTGCACCGCTAGCAAATACAAAGAAACTATAGCTAAACCAAGCGAATCGATTTATTTGGGACACATTGTAGACCAGTAGAAGTGAAAAAACACTCCCAAACAAAACAACCGTAATCAAGAGTAATAACAGATTTGGTATATTTTGCCAAACTCTGGTTGGTTCAACCAGCGCATCCGCTACAGTAACTGTTCTTTTCTTCATAAAGCCTTGGAAAGTTAGCGCAATAACGAATGTTAGAATACTAACAATCAGGGTAGCGTAATAGGGAATTAAAGAGACTTGTCGTGTTTCGCCGAAGATTCCTTCTCCTTGAATTGGGCTCGCAAGAAAATTAAATACCCGTGGATTATCAGCACCGCCGTCTCTTGTATTAGCCAATACTTTTTCAAATGTTTTAGCATACTCTTCATTTTCTTTGGTTGTTTTCTTTGACTCATCAATTGAATCATTTAAGTTTGCTAAGATATTTTGTGCATGATCTTGAACTTTGGTTGTTGAGGCTTTCAATTCTTTGATAGTCGGGGCAACATCTTTGACTTTGGCTGCTGAATCAGCAGTTGTTAGACTAGTTTCTTTCGTTGTTTGCATTAACGTTTGCATCATTTTAACTAAATTTTCTGTTTCTGCATCTAAAGTGGTGGTTTGATTTTCTTCTGGATGTGGATTTCTTTCATCAATTACAGAAGTAGCTTCCACTTTTCCAGCTTCTTGCCAAGTAGCATATGTCGCATTTACTTGTTTCGTTGCTTCATCAAACCATGTATTTAATTTCTCTGCTTCTTGCAATAATTTTTCGGGGACTGTCATTAAATTTAAGGTTCCATATAGCGTTGCTGGATTGCCGACTGTATTTTGATCTGTCTCAGTACCAATTAATTGTTTTAATTGATTAATTTGTTCATCTGTTTCTCGATATAATTGATTTCCTGTTTTTTTATATTCGTCTAATAATTTATCTGTAATCATCATGGTTTGCTCGTTTTCAGTGATATTATCGTACATCCAGTAAATGGATGTCTCACCTGCTAACTCCTCAATTGTTTTATCCTGATTTTTAGGGGCAGTTAACATTGCTGCATACTCTTGAATAGATAGACTTTGATTAGGCGTACCATATAAAGTCACAATTTGTTGTGATACAGTATCTAAAAGTTGAAATTGCTTCATGATTTCAGGAATATCGGTTACTAATGGTTGGTCCATTGCAATATACACAGCAAACGAACGTGCATTTTGAAGATCATTATTTACCCACCAAGAATAATTGATCTGATTAAATGCTGTTTTTTGTTGTTCTGGTGTCAGTTGCCAAGCCATTGGTAAGTCAATTGTTAAAGAAAGTTTTTCTGGAAGTGGGGGCAAATCATTTGCTGGCTCAGTTACTTTTTCAGATTCTTCTGCGGATTCTTCTGCCAACTCTTCTTGCGTATTTTCTTCATTCATTTCATCATTCTCAGGAATCTCAGCTTGTATTTTCAGTGGTTTGGTAATTGTTAGCTGTTTCGGGGTAATTGCTGAAATATCAATGCTGTAACCTGCACCTGCTAACTGCTGATTCAAAGATGTTTTAATTGTTTGAACTTTTGAATCATCTAAAAGAAATGACAATTCGCCATTTTGTGTATTGGTTTGTCGTAATGAAATAACCGACTCTTGATTTGTCGCTAGTGAAAACGTTACTTTTTCTTGTGGAATCGCTATAGTATCTTCATGAAGTTGTTTAGGTTCCAAATACATAAAGCGGCTTGAATTGGTGAAATCAAGTTCATGTTGTTCTGCATATCGCTGAATAATTTGTAACTCATCACGGAAAAGATTGCCTTGTTCAACTGAAATCCTATTATTCATTTCTAATTCACTAACGAGCCTTTCTAAACTTACAAAAGAAATTTCACTTAGTGATTCTTCCAATCTTTCTTGATAATTTTTATTTAAGTTAGGTATATTTTCTTTTTCGTTCGTAATTAACTGAATAATCGCTTGCTTAATTTGAGTGTCTGTTGCTATCTCAGGTGTTGCTTCAAGATCATTATAATATGTAGCCGCAATTTGCTTTTTTAACACAGTTAATTGTTCTACTTGCATATGTAGTTCTGCGATTTCTTTTTGTAGTTCCTCAATGCGATTGCTTTGTGTTTCTTGAAATAATTTAGATTCTGATAAAAAATCAGCATAAATCCCTGAGCTTCCTTGTTCACTTGGTGTATAGAAGGAGCTAAACTGATTGATTACCATTCCATTTAGTTGATCGAATTGTTGTTTGTATACTGTCGTGTCACTTTCCCATTGATTAGTCAATTCTTGTTTTTGTCTCTCAAACTGTTCATTAAATTGTGCAATTGATTTTTTTATTTTTTCATTTGCTTCTTTCGAATACTCGCCCACTGATTTTTTCGTATCTTCCGTTGTCTTACTAGTTGATTCTAAGCTCTGATTATTGCTTTCTAATAAGGCTTGTACTGATTTTACAAACGCTTCTTGCTCGGTTGTAAATAATTTATTGTCCTCATCTAAAATACTAGCCGTACTTAGTACTGTCGTATAACTCATGGGAATTTCTTTAAATGGTTGCTGAATTGTTTCTTCTAATTGATTTTGATAGAGCAACTGCGTATCGGTAATTTGGTTAACGTTTTGTTGTGCGACAACTAAATTTCCAACAATACTGGAAAA
This sequence comes from Enterococcus sp. DIV1444a, assembly GCF_051712125.1. NCBI lineage: Bacteria > Bacillati > Bacillota > Bacilli > Lactobacillales > Enterococcaceae > Enterococcus > Enterococcus sp. DIV1444a. The sequence goes on along the minus strand of NZ_JBIOOG010000001.1, from coordinate 1,260,709 downwards.
ATACATCTGAATTACTCGTTGGTTAAAATCTTTTAAAATAGTATTTACTTTGTCTTGAATTGCTTGATTGGTCAATTCATTTTGTCCGTCTCGCACTTGGTATTCAACAGAAGCCTGTTCTGGACTAACGGCTTGTAGGGACAATAGTTTCTCCGAAAAATCTTGAGGAATAATAATTTGGGCATCGAATTGTCCATTTTCAACCCCAGATGTTGCGATATTTCGAGTCGTTGTTTCCCATCGATTCGTTGTATCTTTGTTAATTAATGTGACAAAATCAGAACCTAATGCATAACGTTTTCCTTCAAAACTTGCGCCTTTATCTTCATTGACTAATGCATATTGCATCTTTGTTGTCTGATCATTGCTGCTTCGAGTCACGTTCTCATCTTTAAACCCTAAATGAATGAAAAAAAGCAACAACAAGAAAATTGCTCCAATTGCTAAGGCAAAAGGGATACCTTTTTTTATTTTCCCTTCCATTATCTTCTCTCCTTTAGAAAAAGCGCTAGTGCAATTCATTGCGCTAGCGCTTCAATCTTTGATCAATTAAAAGCCAAATGATCCTGCATCTTGACGGTCACGTTCTGCGACAGTATCTGCGTATTTGTTTAATTGTTGATTAATATTAATCAATAATTCTTCCATCTGTTTGACATTACCTTCCAATTGATTGTACTGTTCCAGATACGCTTGAAATGCTTGCCCTTTCCATTGTTGTGAAATTTGTTGGTTCATTGAATTCACTTTACGAATCGCATCTTGAATTTGCGATGATGCTTGCGAATATACTTTCGCTTGTGATTTCAGTTGTTCTGGTGTTACAGCAATTGATCCTGCCATAAGTAATCCCTCCACATTTTTTATAGTTTTATTACGTGATATAAATATTATAACTATATATAAAAAACATAGTCAATAACTATTTTAATATATACGTATTCGCATAAAAATAAATATAACAATAAAATAAACAAATAAAAAACTCTTAAAAACAACATTCTAAACTATTTAAATCAATATTTAGCAAAATAAAAACAAAAACAACCGATAAATAAAAATTATTTAAAAAATATTTAAATAAAACCCTAAGAAATAAATAGATTTCATTAAATTGTTATTTTTTACCACCAGATAAATTAACAAGTAAACATGCATTTTATTAAAAAAACAATTTATTTCTTTATCACAAAAAAATTAAAAGATAAGAAAACTTATCAATGTGATAAGTTTTCCTATCTTTTATTCATTCTTTTTTTCTACTTCTCTAAATAAAACTCGAATCGACTTCCTGCATACTGCGTACGAACATATTCAAAAGGTAGTCCGTTTTCAAAATAGGATACTTGGCGCACACGCAGAATCGCATCGCCTCGTTTAATCTCTAAATATTCTGCGATCTGCTCCGATGCTTGAACAGCAGAAATCGTTTGGTTAGAATGGCCAATTTTGTGGCCGGATTTGGCTTCAAGTGTTTTATAAAAGGAGTTCGTGATTTCAGATTTGCCATATTCCGAGACCAATGAATAAGGAATGCTCGCCACCTCAAAACAAATCGGAATGTCATCCGCAAAACGAATTCTTTCCATTCGTAAAATTGAATCTTCTGGACCTAGTTGTAATTTTTCCATCTCACTAGAACTAGGTTTCGCTACAAAATAAGACACCGTTCGACTAGAAGGAACACGATTTTGAGACAAGGTAATTTCTGTAAAACTAGTGGTACCTGTCATTGTTTCTTGAACTTTCTTACGTGCTACATACGTTCCTGAACCAATTTTTCGTTCTAAAATCCCTTCGTCTGCTAAAGTCTGAATGGCTTGGCGTAAGGTCATTCGACTAACATCAAATTTCAAGGCTAATTCTCGCTCAGAGGGCAAACGATCCCCGATACTCCAGACACCTTTTTCAATATCTTCTTTGATTTTATCGTGAATTTGAATATAAATTGGTATATTTTGAACCATTTACGCTTCCTCCTCTTCGTTCATCTCCTCTTCTATTATAACTGGTATAGACCGTGTAAACAACCAAAAAATGATAAATAAAAGAGGAATTGGAATTTTTATCAAAGTTGGTCTAGTTGCATGCTTTCTTTTTATAACAAAAACATTTGGCTTAGTCAGTAAAAAGTGACCAAGTCAAATGTTTTTAAACGAATTTCTATTAGTTATTATCTTTTTACATTTTCTTCTTTCAACAACTTGTTCGCTGTGGCCATCATCAAACGGATTCGGTTCAACTGATTGACCAAAGATACCCCTGGATCATAATCCACCGGCGCAATGTTTGCTTGCGGATATTGACGTCGTAGCTCTTTCACGACCCCTTTTCCAACAATATGGTTTGGTAAACATCCAAACGGTTGCATACAAACGATGTTGTTCACCTCATGTTTTAAGAGCTCAATCATTTCAGCTGTTAAAAACCAACCTTCACCCGTATGATTGCCAATTGATAAAATTTTACTTGCTTCTGCTGCCATATCATAAATGGAATGAAGGCCATCAAAACGGACCGATTTTCTCAATGCCTTATCCATTGGTTTTTCTACCAATTCAATGATTTTTATCGCAAATTCTGCTAAACGTTTGCTTTGTTTTGACATCCCCATATTTTCGTATTTCCAAATTTGATTGTACAAAGAATAGTTCATAAAGCCAACAATATCTGGCACAACTGCTTCAGCACCTTCTTCTTCTAACAAACGCACAATGTCGTTATTTGCTGTCGGCGAATATTTCACTAAAATTTCCCCGACCACACCGACTTTTGGTTTTTTTATCTCCTGTAAAGGAATTTCATCAAACGTCCGGATAATTTTTTTCATGAAGTGATTAAATTGTGTCAGCGAACCATTCCGGACATTGGCTTCCACTCTTTTTAGCCAATCTTGGTGCAGTTGATCCACCATTCCTTTTTTCGTTTCATAAGGTCTTGTCCGATAGACTACTCGTTCGAATAAGTCACCATATAAAAAGGCAACCACTAAGCGTTTGATCATTGGCAACGTAAATTTAAATCCTGGATTAGATTCGACCCCTTTATTGCCCATCGAAACTGAAACTACAGGAACTTGAGAAAAACCAGCATCATTTAAGGCTTTTCGTAATAATGGAATGTAATTCGTTGCACGACAACCACCCCCCGTTTGCGTCATTAAGACACTAACATTATCCAAATCATATTGACCACTTTCCAAAGCTTCAACTAGTTGTCCGATCGAAATAATTGCTGGGTAACACGCATCATTATTGACATATTTTAACCCGACATTCACGGCTTCTTTATCTTGCGCAGGCAAACAGACGACATGATAGCCAGAAGCTTGTAATGCTACATCGACTAATCCAGATTGATGAATCGGGCTAAGCATTGGTAACAGTAAGGTATGTGTTTTTTTCATTTGTTTTGTAAACACTATTTTCTCTGGCTCTTCCATTTGTCTATGCGGAACAAACTGTTGCTTCTCCCGCTCATTGACAGCCGCATTCAAGGAGCGCAACCGAATACGAATTGCTCCCAAATTCGCGCCTTCGTCGATTTTAAGGACTGTATAAATTTTGCCAGACCGATCCATGATTTCTTCTACTTGATCGGTTGTCACAGCATCTAAGCCGCAACCAAAGGAATTCAGTTGGACAAGTTCTAAATTTTTCGTCTTAGCCACTACTTTAGCAGCCGCATATAAGCGAGAATGATAGACCCATTGGTTCACCACACGTAAATTTTGTACATCTCCAAGATGCGAGATACTGTCTTCTGTCAAGACATGGAATCCTTCCTGTGTAATAACTTCGGCAATGCCGTGATTAATTTCAGGATCCAAGTGATATGGTCGCCCCGATAAGACAATCCCTCTCTGACCTTTTTGAGTTAACATGGCTAACGTTTCTTCGCCTTTTTCCTGAATTTCTTTTTTAAAAGCTGCTAATTCTTGATAACCATGATGCAACGCTGTTTGAATTTCTTCTAAGGAAATCCCTAAATCAGCAAAATTTCCAGCTAAAACTTTGGCAACTGCCGCTTCATTCGCTAAATTAAGATAGGGATTTCGATAATCCACTTGGCCCTCTCTGATGGCATCCACATTATTTCGAATAACATCTGGGTAGCTTTGCACAATTGGACAATTAAAATGATTATCTGCTTCCACTGTTTCTTGCTGTTCAAAAACAACACCAGGATAAAAGATGATTGGCACTTGCGCATCAATTAATGCTTGAATATGTCCATGCGCCATTTTTGCTGGGTAACAAACCGTATCACTTGGAATCGTTTCAAGCCCTTGTTCATAGATTTGCTTATTAGAACGTGGCGATAATTCGACCCGAAAGCCTAAGTCAGTAAAAAATGTATGCCACAAAGGATAATTTTCATACATGTTTAGAACTCTAGGGATACCCAAGCGTCCACGAAAAGCTTTATTTTCCCGCAAAGGTCGGTACTTAAATAGCCTGCGGTACTTATAATCAACCAAATTCACTTTGCGTTCTTCTCGTTTAATTTTAATTCGTGCACCACGTTCACAGCGATTTCCCGTAATAAATTGGCGCCCATCCGAAAACACCGTGACCGTTAATTGACAATTGTTTTCACACAAGCCGCAATGAGTAAATTCCTTTTCAGAGCTAAATGCCGCTAACTCTTCTAAAGAAAGAAGCGTGGTTTCTTCCCCAATTTCATAAGCGTCTAAAGCAATCAGCGCTGCCCCATAGGCCCCCATCAAACCAGCAATAGATGGACGAACCACTTCACGACCGCTAATTTTTTCAAAAGCTCTCAAGACCGCTTCATTGTAAAATGTTCCTCCCTGGCAGACAATCTTTGCTCCCAACTCTTCAGGTCGACGAACCTTAATTACTTTATAAATGGCATTTTTGATGACTGAATAAGATAGTCCAGCAGAAATATCGCCGACAGAGGCCCCTTCTTTTTGAACTTGTTTCACTTTTGAGTTCATAAAAACAGTACACCGAGAACCTAAATCAACAGGTGCTTGCGATTCTAAGGCGGCTAAAGCAAAATCCTTCACGTTATAGTTTAAGGATTGCGCAAAGGTTTCGATAAAAGAACCGCACCCAGAAGAACAACCTTCATTTAATTGGATCGAGGAAAGCACGCCATTTTTAATGGTCATCGCTTTCATATCTTGTCCCCCGATATCCAAAATAAAATCCACACCCGGCTGAAAATGGTTGGCTGCTTTGTAATGGGCCATCGTTTCAACTTCGCCAATATCGACTTTTAACGCGTTTTTTATTAGCTGTTCTCCATATCCTGTGACAGCCGCTTTTCCGATAAAAACTTCTTTAGGCAATTGTTGATAAAGTGATTTCAGTACTGTCATGGTGGTTTCTAAAGGTTGCCCTTGGTTATTACCATAAAAAGAAAACAACAAATGACCATCTTCATCAATCAATGTGACTTTTGTCGTTGTGGAGCCTGCATCAATCCCTAAAAAGGTCACGCCAGTATGTTGAGATAAAGGTTTCTCCGTTGCTTGGGCTTGCGCGTGTCTTTCTCGAAAATCTGCCAAATCTTCTGCGCTGTTAAATAACGGTGGTAACGTGTCGCTCGGCTGTAAATCAGTAGCCTGGCTGTTCACTAAGCGCTGAATTAATTCTTCCAATGTACATTCGGCTGCATCTTCTGAATAAAGTGCTGCTCCCATTGCTACAAACAGTTGCGGTTGTTCTGGAAAAATAACATCTTCTGGCTGAATTGCTAAGGTTTCAACAAACCGTTTTCTCAATTCTGACATGAAAAATAAAGGTCCGCCTAAAAACGCTACTTTACCTTTAATTTTGCGACCAGCAGCTAACCCGGCGATTGTTTGATTAACTACCGCTTGAAAAATACTTGCCGCGATATCTTCTTTTGCTGCTCCTTCATTGATTAAAGGTTGAACATCTGTTTTGGCAAAAACTCCACAGCGGGAAGCAATCGGATAAATGTTTTGATAATTTTTCGCCAATTCATTCACTCCATTGGCATCCGTTTTAAGTAAAACAGCCATTTGATCGATAAAGGCGCCTGTCCCACCTGCACAACTACCATTCATTCGTTGCTCTAAAGCGCCATCAAAAAAAGTGATTTTTGCATCTTCTCCGCCAAGTTCGATAGCAACATCCGTTTCTGGGATCATTGTTTCAACAGTTCGCGTACATGCGATTACCTCTTGAACAAAGGGAATCCCTAATACCTCAGCCAGCCCCATACCACCAGAGCCAGTTATGGTCATTGTCAAAGGTTGATCTGCGCCGACCTTTGATAGCCCTTCTTTTAAAATGCGTTCCGTTGCTGCTTTGACATCTGAAAAATGACGTTCATATTTTGTAAAAATAGGCTGATTTTGTTTATTTAAAAATACTAATTTTACTGTCGTTGACCCAACATCAATCCCTGCTCTCATAACCATCAATTGAAATACCCCTTCATTTCCCAACAGTTTGTTGATTATTATACAAACTGTTTGTTATAATAGATATACCTATTTTAGAAAGGTTCTAAATGATTTGCAACAAGCAATTTACCCTATTTTGTGAGATAAACAACAAAGTTTCCGTGAATGTTGACTATCTCGAAAGGAATTTATGATGGCAAAGAAAACAGACCTTAGAGTACAACGAACCAGAAAAATGATTATTGAAGCTTTTTTTAAACTTGTAGAAACGAAAGGCTACGAAGCGGTGACAATTCAGGATATTGCTGATGAAGCTATGATTAATCGTGCGACTTTTTATGCTCATTTTAAAGACAAACAGCATTTATATGATGCAATCTTCACCTTTACGCTTAGTGCATTTACCGCTATTCTTGATTCGCAACAACTAGTTAATGGCAATCGTGTCCGCGTGAAGCATATTGAAGAACTTCTGACGCAACTCTACATTAACATTCAAGAGAACAAATCTTTCTTCTTAACTATCATGGACAATAATTTCAACGAACACTTTCGAAAACGCTTAGCTGAAATTATCGAAGAAAAATATGCGACGATTTTTTCGCAGTTGCGAATTACTGAAAATGATATTGATGTGCCAATAGATTTTGTTATTGAATACATGACCTCTATCTTCATCGGTACGCTTCATTGGTGGATTACTAGCGAGACGGATATGACACCCAACCATTTAGCCCAATTAGTTATCAAATTAGTTGGTAATGGGCATTTAACTGTCTTAGGCATTGAATTAGAAAAATAAAAACACCGGAGCCGACAATAATTTTGTCTGCTCTGGTGTTTCTGTTAAAGATGAGTTAGTTTTTTGAGCGCCATTTGATGTTGTGGGCTGTATTTCTTGAAGAAGTAACTTTAACGCCACTTTTAATGTTGCCTTTTTTACGTGGAATTAAGTCAACTTTGACATCATACTTACCATCACGCGCTAAATCATAAACATTTTCAACCATTTCTGTAATTTTTTCTTTAAAGTTCATTCTTATCAACTCCAGACTATTCTTTCTTAATACTTTAGCATATTCTTATATAAATGAAAACTTTTCTAGCCTGTACATGAGGAAAATCTTACCTCTTTTTTGTTATATAATTATACAAAAAAAGAACATCTCTCTACCAGAAATGTTCTGAAAACTGGGGTAGCTGGATTCGAACCAACGCATGACGGAGTCAAAGTCCGTTGCCTTACCGCTTGGCTATACCCCAAAAAGAAAATGGAGGAAAGTGGATTCGAACCACTGAACCCTAAGGAACGGATTTACAGTCCGTCGCGTTTAGCCACTTCGCTATTCCTCCAAAAAGTCATTGTCGCTGTAACGACCTGACTTAGTTATAATACAATCTTTTCCAGAAAAAAGCAACCCTTTTTTTAAAAAAATTGTTATTTATTTTTTATTCACTTAAATTCCATTGACGAATAATTGTTTCAAAGGCTTCGTCCAGATTTTTTGCTGTACCTTCTTGCTTGCCATCAATTTCAATGATGAATTTTTTATCATTTTGCGGAATGACACGACCGATTTCTTTTTTACCAATAAATAATTTGTTCATTAAAACGTTCGCTCCATTATATTGAGCTTTTTCTTCTTCAACACGTACTTCAATATCTTTATTCTTTTTTGACATCTCTATCCCTCCAAGAACTCTATGTTATCAGAATCTTTGAAACAAAACAAGCACTCACTATTTCTCTGTCAGATTGTTCGTTTATCGTTTCAATGCAGCATTAAGGAGTAACGAAATGCGATTCGCTACTCCTTAAAGACTGATTCCTATTCTTTTTCTGAGCCTTCTGTCGCATGATAGTTCACGCTATTTGAGGTACCTTTTTTAGAAAAGTTTTCAATTAGCTCTTTCACATCAAGGCCCGTTGTTTCTTTTAGTGTTTCTTGTGTACCAGCCAACAAGTTTGTTGCATAGTTGGTAATACGGTTGGCGCCAGAATTTTCGCCACCTGCGCCTGTATCTACCACTGAAATCTTGTCGATGTTGCCCAATGGTTGTGCCGCTTCTTTCATTAATTGTGGCAACATTTCCATCACCATACTTAACACAGCTGCTTCACCATATTCCTTGAAGGCATCAGCAATCTTTTGTTTGGCTTCGGCTTCCGCTGCACCACGAGCTAAAATAGCTTCGGCTTGCGCTTGACCTGTTAAACGCGTTTTGTTGGCTTCCGCTTCGGCTAATGCTTCAACTTTGAAGCGTTCTGCTTCGGCTTCTGCCACTTCACGTGCTTTTTGTGCAAGGGCTTCTTGTTCGCGTGCGTAACGATCTGCATCGGCTTTTTTCTTCACTTCTGAGTCGTATTGTTTTTCACGACGCGTAATTTCTTTTTCTTCTAACTCAATTTGTTTTTGACGTTCAACGACTTTGACTTCCATTTCTTGTTCAACCACGTGTTGTTGTGCACGCGCGCTTTCCAAGTTATAAGCTTGGTCTGCTTTGGCTTTGGCAATGTCTTGTTCTTGTTTGTATAACGCTAATTTCAATTCTTTTTCTTTTGAAGCTTCTGCGATTTCTGTTTGACGTTGCAATTCTGCTTGTTGTGATTCTTTTTCAGCTTCCGCTTTTTTGATACGAGTTTCTTTCAAGGCTTCTGCTTCAGCAATATCTGCATCACGTTTAACTTGCGCGATTCTTGGTTTCCCTAATGAATCCAAGTATCCATTTTTATCACGAACTTCTTTAATTGTGAACGACACAATAACTAGGCCCATTTTAGCTAAGTCAACACTGGCAACTTCTTGCACACTTTGGCTAAATTTATCACGGTTTTGGTAAATTTCTTCCACTGTCATTGAACCTAAAATCGAACGTAAATGTCCTTCTAATACTTCACGTGCTTCATTTTCTAATTCTTCCGTTGTTTTTCCTAAAAATTGTTCCGCTGCTGTCGCAATTTCTTCAACCGATGAACCAATTTTAATGATTGATGTCCCATCACACATCACAGGAACCCCTTGTTCTGTGTACACTTCTGGTGTAGAAACATCTAATTTACTTGAAAGCAAACTAATTCGATTCGAACGTTGGAACACGGGTAAGACAAACGCACCACCGCCACGAACGATTTTAATTTTGTTGCCACCTTCGTCCACATGAACATTTTTAGAGCCTAGATAGCTCCCGCTGATAATTAACGCCTCATCAGGTTTGGCTGTCTGATATTTAGAAACAAACACAATTAATAACATTAATAATACTAAAACTGCAATAATAATCGGTAACAAAATTCCCATTTTCTTCTCTCCTACTCTATATTTTTAGACTGCCTTCGTAAGGAATGACATAACAAACCCGTTCTTTCAATTCAATAATCAATACCTCACTACCACTTGGCGCAGCTACTTCTTGTGGCACATAAAATGCTGCTGGTCGACTTAACGAACCTGTAACACTCTTCAATTGAATCTCGCCCATTCCTTGGACAGGAATTGGAGTAATCACAGTAGCAACACGACCTTCCATGTCTTTTTCCGAAATAGAAATTGTGGCCTCCGAATTTTTCAAAGGGACCAACACATAAAAATTCAGGAAGAAAACAATAATAGTTGAAAGAATACCACTGACCATTAAAATAAGCCAACTATTCACCGCTGTTAATTCTTCCCCAAGGTACCCAAACAGCGAGGTAAAAGCAATCCATGGAATAATCAGCATTGGGTCCACCGGTCCATCAAAATTAAAAACATCCCCAAAAATAATTAGTAAAAAAGCGAGGACCGCGCTCCCCACTAATACATAAAAATAAACCGTTTCCAATGGTAGACCTTCTAACACTTTTCCCACACTCCTTTCTGTGCTATAACCTAGTAATAGTGTACCAATTTTTAAATAAAAAGAGTAGTAATTTCCAAATAAATCTCAAAAGATACATCTTAAGACCTATTTTTTCTTAATAAAAGAAACAGCAATAAACGAGCAGCCCTAGAATTATCGAACTTCTACGGACTCCTCGTTTTTTAAAATGTGCTATTCATTTGATTTTAACGCTTCAATCATATTGATCTTCTTCAATTTTCGATGCATAATGACCATCACAAACAACGTGAAACACATGGTGATGACTGCGGAATACAGATAACTCGGCCAATGAATAATTGGCGAAAACATAATTAAATCAACTTCAACGGTTGCTAAAATATACTGATGCAAAATTTTCCCAAAGAAGCAGCCGACAATAATACCAATAAACGTTAAAATAATGTTTTCACGGTAGACATAGGTGGTGACTTCACGATCGTAAAACCCTAAAACCTTAATCGTGGAAAGTTCTCGAATCCGTTCAGAAACATTAATGTTGGTTAAATTATATAACACAATTAACGCTAAAGAACCAGAAACAGCAATCAGTACCCAAATGACAATATCGAGGCTTTTCAGCATATCATCAAACGAACCTTTCATCGCAGTTAAAAACGTAATGTTCAAAACTTTCGGCTGTTTTGTCAATGCCTCGCCGATTGAGGTTTCTTGTTTTGAGGATAACTTTTTGTCAAAAAGTAGGAATTCTGTATTATACTCCGGCTTCTGCTTCGTCATCGTTTGGTAAAGTTTCGGCGTCATATAGACAAAATGACCCGTGTAGTTCTCTGCAATCGCCGCAATTTTCACGTGATAGGTCTGATTATCACTATTTTCTAAATTTAACTGATCTCCGACTTTATAGCCAAATAATTTAGCTAATTTTTCATTAATGATTACACCGTCATCATGGAAAGAATATTTTTCTCCAGTGACTCGATCATTAAATAATTGAAACTCAGCCATTTTCGAAGGATCTTGCGGCACATAAAGTGTAATATTTTGAGTTGGTGCGCCTTTGCCCTTCGTTTTAAAGATTTCTGAATATAACGGAATTGTTTTATTCAAACCATCCAGTTTGCGCAACGTTTCTTGATACTCTTTTGTCTCTTCAGGTGTTGTTTGCTCTTTAAAAGTCACGACTGCTTGGTAATGCCAGATTTTATTAAATTGAATTGTAGCGACATCGACAATTGAATCGCGTAAACCAAAACCAACAATTAACAGCCCCATACAACCAGCTATTCCGATAACGGTCATCAGCATCCGACGTTTATAGCGGAACAGATTTCTAGCGGTCACTTTTTGAATAAAGCTCATGCGTTGCCATAAAGGGCGGATTCGTTCTAGTAAAATCCGTTGGCCTGCTTTCGGCGCTTTGGGTCTTAGCAAGGTAGCTGGGGTACTTAATAAATCGATTCTTAATGTCACTAAAGCTGCCCCCACAGTACAAGCTAAGGCTACAATAATGCCCCATAAACTGTAATTCAAGTACCACGGTGTAACTAAATCAGGAATATTGTACATTTGACCGTAGGCATCAAAAATTATTTTAGGGAATAGATAATAGCCAACTGCCAATCCTAATAATGCGCCTGTTAGACTGGCAACCGTCGCATAGGTAATAAAGATTGAAGCAATTTCACGATTACGATAACCTAAAGCTTTCAAACTACCAATTTCCATTCTTTTTTCTTCCACCATACGTGTCATGGTAGTTAAGCTAACTAATGCCGCAATTAGGAAAAAGAACAACGGGAACAGCGTGGCTAAAGAAGAAATCCGATCAGCATTATCTTGATATTCAGAAAATCCTGGATTGTCTTCCCTGGTAAAATAATAATACGTTGGGGCTTTCAAATTGGCTAGCTCTGTTTCTTTTTCAGCCAATAGTTGTTCCTGTTTAGTCAATTCGTCTTTTTGCTTTTCAAGCATCTCAGCTGGAATTCCTGGTTGTTGCTCCAACTGCGCAAGCGCTTGTTTTCCCGTTTCTAACGCTTGCCGCCCTTGGTTAATGTCCGGCTGAGCCGAATCACGTAGGGAGGCAACCTGTTCTTCTGGCCGATTTTTCAGTGCCTCTTTTACCTGATTCAAGGCCTGCTCTCTTTTCTTTTCATAATCAGCGGAATACGTATTTTGATGTTTTAATGAACGAAATGAGATTAGCAATTCTGGATACCGTTGACTGTCAAAGGCTTTTCCCGAAACCACGCCAAAAAAGTTTAACGTTCCAGAACCGACCGTTGTGGTTCCCCTCGATGTATTATCAATATATTCTGGTGAATTGACAAATCCGACAATAGTAAAATGAGTTTGCGTCAGCCCTTTTTCTTTAATCGCTGCATCGTTTAAAGTGATTTTATCACCCATTTTATAGTCATATCTAGTTTTCGCCAATGTATCTAGTGCAATTTCATTTGTTTGTTTAGGTAACCGACCGTCAACTACTTGATAGTTAACCGAGCCTACTTGATTTTTTCGATAGCCAAACAATTTAACTGCATTATTTTGCGGCCCAATCGTCGCATCTATTGTATACCGCGGCACAACTGTTTCGACATCTTTTAAAGACTGTAGTGTTGTTAAATCTTTCTTTTCCAGTCCCATTGTAGAAATTATTCGCGCATCTGGAAGCTGCTCTTTCTGGTAATAATTATTCGCGGTTTTAATCATATCTGGTCCAGTAGCTTTCAAACCAACAAAAACCATGACACCAAGGAAAATAATCCCCATAATCGATAAAAACCGTGTAGTAGATTGTCTAATTTCACGTATACTTGTTTTAATTAGCGCTGTTTTCTTCATTTTAGGCACCTACCATTCAATTTCAGCAACCAATTTAGGCTGATCATTCACAGTCATTTCACGAACTTTCGCATCATTAATTCGAATTACCCGATCGGCCATTTCTGCAATGGCTGAATTGTGGGTAATAATTAAGACGGTCGTTCCTGTTTCACGAGCAGTGTTTTGCAAAATGGTTAAAATTTGTTTCCCTGTTTCATAATCCAGCGCTCCTGTTGGTTCATCACATAAAAGTAACTTGGGCTTTTTAGCAATCGCACGGGCGATGGTTACTCGTTGTTGTTCACCACCAGAAAGTTGCGCTGGAAAATTATCTAAACGTTCCCCTAAGCCCACCGATTGTAAAACAGTGGTTGAATCCAACGCATCCGCAACAATTTGCGAAGCCAATTCGACATTTTCTTTTGCCGTTAAATTTGGGACTAAATTGTAAAATTGGAAAACAAACCCGACATCGTTTCGTCGATAAGTGGTTAATTGTTTCTCTGAAAACTGAGCGATATCTGTGCCATCAATAATAATTTCCCCTTCATCACAACTGTCCATTCCACCAAGAATATTTAAAACAGTTGATTTTCCTGCACCACTGGGGCCTAAAATAACCGCTACTTCTCCTTTTTCCACTTCAAAAGAAATGCCATCATTCGCAGTAATAGTTGTCTCTCCCATTTGGTAACGCTTGTATTCATTTTTGACTTCAATATAGGCCATCCACTATCCCTTCCCTTCTACATTAAAATAGTAACATATCTGAGAAAACAAGTCTTTCAAAGAAAAGCCTTTTTTGATTTTTTAGCAAATTTACGTATAATAGAAAAGATGGTCCCCTTAAATTTGGACTATTGCAAGTATAAAATTAGAGGAGCACGTTATGGCAAATAGAAAGAAGAAACCACCATTTAATTCAACCATCATGCTGATGGGCGCATTAATCATTTTAATTTTAGGCGCAGTTGGCGTTAAAGTTCCTGATGCTTTACAAGATTTATTTAATGTTCAACCACAAACAACCACCCCCTCAAGCACACCAGCACCTAAAGGAGATAATCCTGGACCCCTTGAAAATGGTAAAGCCACATTTTCAGCAGAGGAATTAAAGGATAACTCAAACGGCTGGATTACTTATCATTCTCTAGATCGTCTAAAACGAGCGACAGGCGCTGATGCGCTATTAAAACCCGCAATGGTCAATACAGGAACTTCCGCTAATAAAGATATTCGACCAGCTGGTTTCATTTCAGGAAAAGCTAATCATTCGCGTGGCCACCTAATCGGCCGTCAAATGGGAGGCAGTGGTGATGATCCACGTAACTTAACCACCTTGTATCAGAATCCTGTCAACACTCCTTATATGACGAAATATGAAAATCAGATTCGGGCAGCTCTTGATCGCGGCGAAACCGTTCGCTATCGCGTGACACCTGTATATAACGGAAACGATTTGTTGGCTGAAAAAATCATCTTAGAAGCCAAAAGCCTTAAAACAAATTCACCCATTGATTTTTCAGTAACTATTTTAAACAAACAATAAGGAGGAACTTTCAGTGGATTTTGAACAGCTAAAAGAAACATTACCCGATGCAAAACCACAAACATTTTTGCAAGCAATCCTCTCTCAACCTCAAGAAGAGGATGCTGAATTAACTTTCAGTGAAGAAATTGATGAACAATTTGTCGAAAATTGTAAATTTTTAGCCTCTCCAGAAACCATTTCTGAAACAGATGTGGAACATTGGCGCGAACAAGAATTTTTAGTTGTCGCCCAAAGTTTAGATGGCGATTATCTAGCAGGTACCCTAGAGCAAACCTTTGTGATTCCTAGCTCCCTTTACAAAGAGGATATTGAGCAATTTGACAAGCAATTAATCGATTTTTTTATTGCCTACGAGAACAAAGAAATTACTTCTGCGATTTTACCAAAAGAATTATAAAAAAGCTTGCGGATAAATTTCCGCAAGCTTTTTCTTGTATCTTATGCTCGATAACGTTCAACGCCATCTAAATAAGTGGCTGCTAATTCCATGGTTGGTTCTAATACGATAAAGTCAGCATCGCGACCATTTGCAATCATGCCGCATTGATCATCGATTTTACAGCTAATCGCAGGAACTAATGAAGCCATCATAATTGCTTGTGCAGGTGTGGCAATACCCCAATCAACTACATTTTTAATTGCTTCTTTTAGTTTTAAAATACTTCCTGCTAAGTTTCCAGTATCCAAACGAGCCGTTCCTTCTGCTACCACAACAGGAAATTCACCTAAATTGTAGTTGCCATCTGGCATACCGCCAGCCATCATGCAGTCTGTAATCAACGCTACGTGATCATGGCCCGCTTTTTCCATCAATACTTCAGCTGCTTGCGGATGTACATGGTGTCCATCACAAATTAATTCAGAGAAAACGTGTTGTAACGTTAACAATGCACCAACCATCCCTGGTTCACGGTGATTTAAGCCGCGCATCCCATTATATGCATGAACAAAAACGCTAGCGCCTGCTTCAACTGCCACATCAGCTTCTTCTAAGGTCGCATTACTATGGCCTAAAGCAACAACGACACCTTCATCTGTAACGGTTTCAACAAATTCTTTCACACCATTACGTTCTGGTGCCAACGCAATTTTCTTAATAATTCCGCCTGAAGCTTCTTGCCATTCGTGGAATGTATCAAGGTCTGGATCTCCAAAATAACTTGGATTTTGTGCGCCTTTATGTTCTTCAGTAAAGAAAGGTCCTTCAAAGTAAATCCCTTGAATTTTTGCACCAGGTACTTCTTGGTAGACTTGACCAATCGTACGTGCAACGTCTGTTAAACGTTCTTTACTTGAAGTTAACGTTGTTGGTAAAAATGAAGTTACACCACAAGATAATAAGCCTTCAGACATCACTTTAATGCCTTCTGCATCGTTATCCATTACGTCATGATTCATGTAACCATGAATATGAGTATCGACTAAACCTGGGGCAATCCATTTGCCTTCCTCACGAATAATTTTTACGTCCCCTTGCGGTTCATCTTTTGTATAATTACCAAAGATACCATCCGTGATTTCTAAATAACCAGGTCCTTTAACATCGCTTTTTAAAAAGAACTTGTCTGCAAAGATAAATGTTTTCATCTTCATCCTTCTTTCTTTATTTTACTTACTTCAAAAGTACTCTTAATCAGTACAAAAGTCAAGAAATGGTGTAGACCTTTTAAGCAATTCTGAGGATTTTTTAAAGATTGCCACTTTCCACATTTTTCATTTGTTGTGCTAAGTTCAGATAACGTTCTGCTTCTTCGTGTTTATTCTTTCTCATTAAAACTAAATATTTTAGATTTAATAATTCACTTAAATAATAATAACTATTTTTTTTGCGGGCCCAAGTAATTCCTTGATCCACATAAATTTCGGCATCTTTTTCTGTATAATTTTTAAATAAGAAATCAGCATAATTAAAAAATATTTTCGTTAACTCTGCATTACTGCGTTCATTGGGCAATTGATTAAAGTAATGAATACTCAAACTTAAAAATCGTTCTGCCTCTACTTTATTGCCCATGTAACCATAAGTGGCACCTAAACAACTAATCAATTGAATCTCTAAATCAGAAACATTTAATTTATCCGCTTTATAGGTGAAAGATAACCCTTTGCGCAAACTAGCGATGGCTTTTTCGTAATCATTGAGAACAAACAATTCGCAACTACCTAAATAATAATAATATTTTTGCCAGTCCGTATCTAAATACAATTGTTCTTCAAGACGATTTTCCTTTAAATAATTTAATAATAATTGATATTTTTTATGACGAAAATATTCAGCCATTTTTTCAAATGAATACGTAACGACGTGCACATCACCAGATTTATAACGCATAATCTGATCGACAGTCACACCTAAACGATCACAGAGCTGTTGCATGACGAGGACGTTTGGCAACTCTTCATTGTTTTCAATGCGACTTAAAACACTTTGTGAACAGATGTCTTCTGATAACATTTTCTGTGTCAATTTTCTATTTTTTCTAATTTCTTTAATAACTGCACCTAAAGAATTCATCACAATAGCTCCTATTTATATCGGCCATTTTCCTTGCAAAATGGGGATTTTGTCAAAATATGCGAATTCGCATTATGCTTTTATTGTACTTTATTGCATAATATACTGCAAGAACATTATCTAAGGTTTTCTTAGAAAATAAATAGGTTCATTTTTATTAAAAAGGAGTGTTATTGTATGGCCGAAGAGAAAAAGGTTCACTTCATTTGGGAAAAAACAAATTATTCAGGCTTTGTGGAGAAGGAGTATGAAAATTCTTATCTCATCGTAGTAGCAAATCCTAGTCCTGATATGGAAGAAAAATATACCAACCGAATGATTATTAGTAAAAAAGCATGTGAAACCGCAGAATAGTATTGTTAATAAAACAAGAACTACCAAAAAATAGCTTCGTTAGAAGCTATTTTTTGGTAGTTCTTTTATTTTTGTTTGTAGGTACTTAAAAATTCACGCATTTTATCCGCCGTGGTTTTTAAGTCTTCCATCTTCGGTAAATAAACAATGCGGAAGTGATCTGGTTGTTGCCAGTTGAACCCACCGCCATGGACTAATAAAATATGATGTTTGTGTAAGAAATCTAAAACAAATTTTTCATCATCATAAATGTCAAATTTGGCCGTATCAATTTTCGGGAAAATATAGAAGGCTGCTTTAGGCTTCACGGCTGATAAACCAGGAATATCATTTATCGCATTATAAATAAATTCTCGTTGTTCATAAATTCTGCCACCTGGTAAAAGCAAGTCATCAACACTTTGATAGCCGCCTAATGCGGTTTGAATGATTTGTTGTGACAATACATTCGAGCATAACCGCATGGAAGCCAGCATATTTAGCCCTTCGATATACCCTTTTACTCGTGATTTATCGCCACTCAACACCATCCAACCGCATCGGAAGCCTGCCACTCGATGTGATTTTGACAAACCATTCAATGTTACGACAAATAAATCAGGTGCTAATGTAGCAATCGGTACATGAACCAAACCGTCCATGACCAAACGATCATAAATTTCATCGGAGTAAATAATTAAATCATTTTGACGTGCCACTTCAACAATTTCTAGCAATAACTCTTTCGGATATAAAGCACCAGTCGGATTATTCGGATTTATAATAACGATTGCTTTTGTATTCGAAGTTATTTTTGATTTTATATCATCAATGTCTGGATACCATTCTGCTTGCTCATCACAAATATAATGGACGGGTGTACCGCCCGCCAAAGAAACAGAAGCAGTCCATAAAGGATAGTCTGGCATTGGCACAAGTACTTCATCGCCGTTATTTAACAAGCCTTGCATACACATGGTAATTAGCTCACTCACGCCATTACCAGTGTAAATATCATTAATCGTTACATTAGGAAATTTTTTTAATTGGCAATATTGTTCAATTGCTTTTCTTGCAGAAAAAATACCTTTTGAATCGGAATAACCTTCTGAATCGCGAACATTCACAATCATGTCGCGTACAATTTCATTTGGGGCATCAAAACCAAATGGCGCTGGATTCCCTGTATTTAATTTCAAAATACGTATGCCCTCTTCTTGCATGCGTTCTGCTTCTTCTAAAACAGGACCACGGACATCGTAACTTACGTTATTTAATTTATCGGATTTTTTAAAATTTCTCACACGGACTCCCTCGCTTCACAAATTTATACTCTAAAGTTACGCCAACTATAATGAAAAAGCAATAATAAATATCAGAATTTAATAAAAAATTGATGGTTTTTCCGTAATAAACAAGCAAGGCAACCGTCTGCAGATAGTTGCCTTGCTTGTTATACTAGTTGATGCAGATGATGGGACTCGAACCCACACGGACATCTGTCCACATGACCCTCAATCATGCTTGTCTGCCAATTCCAACACATCTGCATTTTAAGAGCACTTATTTATCCTAAAATAATTACTGGTCTTTGTCAAGATAACAAAGACCAGAATCGTTAGATTTGTTCTTTTTTCGCTTGCCAGGACAAACGCCCATGACATTTTCCGCAGACATATCGGGTCGTATCAATACGCCGTTTTCTGAGGATGACTTCTCCACAAGACTGACATTGGTACTGATGAAAAACCGCTTTTTTCCGTTCTACCAGGGGCGGTGCATAACGGGCACCGCCAGTCTTAGCCAATAACTCTTTAAAGTCCTTATCTTTATGCTGATAGCCTTTGCCGGCCAAATGTAAATGATAGTGACATAATTCATGCTTAATGACTTTTTCCAATTCTTCTTGTCCATACTTTAAAAAGACAGTTGGATTAAAATCCAAGTGATGCGAAGCTAAATGATAGCGACCACCCGTAGTTTTTAACCGCCGATTAAATGTAGCTTGATGCAGAAAAGGTTTCTGAAAAAATACGATTGAAATTTTTTCCACTAGCGTTTGCAGCGCTTGATCTGTCATCAAGACTGGTTGAGGTTCCTTCATTGCTAGTCTTTTCTATCCGCACGAGGCAACATAGTTAAACTAATACGCCCCTTTTTCAAATCAACATCTTCTACCCAAACTGTGACTACATCACCGACCGCAACAACATCCGTTGGGTGCTTAACAAATTTAGTACTTAACTTAGAAATATGGACTAAGCCATCTTGCTTCACACCAATATCAACAAACGCACCAAAGTCAATTACGTTTCGAACAGTTCCTTGAATTTCCATTCCTGGTTTCAAATCTTCCATCGTCAACACGTCTTTACGTAAAAGTGGCGCTGACATCTCATCGCGCATATCACGTCCTGGTTGGATTAAACTAGCAATAATATCCGTGAGTGTTTCTGAACCTACTTCTAACTCAGTAGCTAATTGATTCACGGGTAACTGTTTCAATTTTTCGATAGCTTCTGATGTCCCTAATTCTTTAGAAGCAATCCCTGCTTTTTCTAAAATTGCTTGTGCTACTGGATAACTTTCTGGGTGAATTCCAGTATTATCTAACACATTTTTGCCATTAGGAATTCGTAAAAAGCCAATTGCTTGTTCAAATGCTTTTGGTCCTAAACGAGGTACTTTTTTGACTTGGTTTCGTGCTGTGAAGACACCATTTTCATCACGGTAAGTGACTAAATTTTGCGCCGTTGTTTTATTTAAGCCAGAAATATGTTGTAAAAGTTGAGCACTCGCTGTATTCACATCGACACCAACTTGGTTTACTGCAGTTTCCACAACAAAATCCAATTGTTCGGCAAGACGTTTTTGCGATACGTCATGCTGATATTGACCGACCCCGACTGCTTTGGGATCAATTTTTACTAATTCTGCCAACGGATCTTGTAAACGACGGGCAATGCTGACTGCACTTCGTTCTTCGACTTGCAAATCTGGAAATTCTTTACGAGCCACTTCACTCGCAGAGTAAACGGAAGCCCCTGCTTCATTAACAATCACGTAAAAGACGTCACGCTTCACCGCTTTTAATTGCTCCGCCACAAACAATTCAGATTCACGACTTGCCGTTCCGTTTCCAATAGCTACCATGTCCACTTGATAGTCTTCAATGATCTTTTTAAAGGCTGGACCAGCTGCTTCACGTTTTGCAGCAGTCGCTGGTTTATGTGGATAAATCACTTGAATTGCTAAAACTTTACCAGTTTCATCGACAACTGCTAATTTACAGCCTGTCCGATAGGCCGGGTCAAATCCTAGAACAACTTTTCCTTTAAGTGGTGACTGTAATAATAAATTACGTAAGTTTTCACCGAAAATCGCAATCGCTTGTTCATCTGCTTTTTCTGTTAATTCATTGCGAATCTCCCGTTCAATCGCTGGTCCAATGAATCGTTTATAGCTATCTAAATAAGCAGCCTCAATGTATGGAGCAGCTAAACTTGTTGCTTGTTTGCCGATTAGTTGACGTTGGAAATAATCATTAATTTTTGTTTCATCAGCGATAAGGGAAACCTTTAGAATATCTTCTTTTTCACCACGATTCGTTGCTAAGACGCGGTGTGGCACCATTTTGCTAACTGGTTCTGCAAAATCGTAATACATTTCATAGGTTCGCTTTTCATCTTTTTCTTCGTCCTTAACTATGCTCACGTATTGCGCATGCTTAACCATATAATCACGTAACCATGTTCGGTATTTTGGTTCATCGCTAATGCGTTCTGCTAAAATTTCATGAGCACCTTGCAAGGCTATCTCGGCGGTTGCAACTTCTTTTTCTTCATTAATAAAAGTAGCCGCTTTGGCTAAGATATCCGCATTTTCAGGTAAAGAGAGTAACCAATCTGCTAATGGTTCTAACCCTCTTTCTTTCGCGATAGTCGCTTTAGTCCGACGTTTTTGTTTATATGGTCGATACAAATCTTCCACTTGTTGCATTTTCACTGCTTTTTGAATATCTGTTTTGAGTTCTTTTGTTAGTTTTCCTTGATCTTCAATTAAACGGAGAACTTCTTCTTTCCGTTTTTTCAAGTTTTGTAAATAATGATAACGTTCTTCTATTTCACGGATTTGGACTTCATCTAAACTTCCGGTCATTTCTTTCCGGTAGCGGGCAATAAAAGGAACTGTATTTCCTTCATTTAATAAAGTTAAAACCGTTGTTATTTGTTTTGAACGATACGTTGTCAATTCTTTTTGAAGTAGCGCTACTACTTCTTCGTTATAAGCTTCTGCCATTAACTAGATACCTCTTTTCTTATGCATACTTATCTATTTTAGCATATTTTTGCTTCTAAATATAGAAGTGAGGTAACTGATTCGCACGATTAAGGCATCAAAATTCTGGTTGCCACGCGGGAGTGCGTTTTTGATATTCGATATCTTGGACAATCCCTTTTTCATTAAAAATCACACCATGAACCGAGCCACCAAAAATAGCACCACCATCTATCCCAATTTTTCCATCACTTTGCCAAAGGTCCGTAGTCTGCATATCACCATGCAACATTGGGGTAATGGTATGACCAAAAACAATGGTCTTGCCTGTATTATTTTTCCCTTGATGAAAGGGTTCGCGAATCCATAAAAAATCCTTAGGTGCTGTTTGCCGCCAATCTTTCATCGTTAAATCGACACCGGCATGAACAAATAGGTAATGCTGCCATTCAAAATAAAGCGGTCGTTTTGTTAAAAAATCAATTAACTCTGGATAGCGACTACGAATCATTAAAGCCATTTCTGTTGGTGAGTATTCTGCAGTAGCTCCTGGATGCAAGAGACTTTCAATTGTTTCCTTGCCACCATTGCGAACATATCCTGCAAACCAGTCCTCTGGATCTTGAAGAAACTGCAAAAAATATTCTTCATGATTGCCTCGTAAATAAACAGCGCCGTATTGCTCGACAAGTTCTTTTCCTTTGAGAAAACAGGCTTTAGAATGCGGACCACGGTCGTTTAAATCACCAATTAAAACTAGCTGATGCTCAACTGGGTCATAGTCTGTGAGTAAGGCATCAAACAAATCTGCTTGTCCATGAATATCACTGATTACATAAACATATGGTTTCATAAATAAGCCCTCCTAACTTGCTTATATTAAGTATACGCTAAATTTTAAAATATTCTCGTAAAATGTTTGGAAATAAAAAACGAAAATAGGACATAAGTCAAAACGACTTATGTCCTACTCTTTAAATCTTAAAATAATCAGCTGAACAAAAGCAACGCCTGCAATTACTCGTTACAATTTGGCCTTCAAGAGTGATAAACACTTTGAGCTAACAGCTTTTGTCTCTGATTCATTTAACCAAGCGCTAGCGCTCGTTTGGTCTATTTTTTCTTCTTACCGCCAAACGCATCTTTCATTTTATCAAAGAAGCCTTCTTCTTGTTGTTCAGTTACATTTTGTCCGCCAGCTTTTGCAAAAGCTCGTAGGGCATCCTTTTGTTCTTCATTAAGATTTTTTGGTGTTATTAATTTCACTTTCACGTGTTGATCACCATTGCCCCCACCACGTAAACGTGGCGCACCTTTGCCTCTTAAGCGGAAGTTTGTGCCAGTTTGTGTTCCAGCCGGAATTTTTAATTTCACGTCACCATGAACAGTTGGTACAGTTACTTCGTCACCTAGAGCCGCTTGAACAAAACTTACTGGTAAATCATAGTAGATTTCTGCGCCATCTCGATCGAAAATGTCACTATCTTCAACACGAAAGACTACATATAAATCACCATATGGTCCACCATTGGTACCCGCTTCTCCTTGGTTAGCTAAGCGCATTTGTTGGCCGTCTTCTACTCCAGCAGGCACATTTACTTTGACAGTATGTGCTTTTTTCTCATGACCTGTGCCATGACAAGTTGGACATGGTTCTTTAATTTCTTTTCCTGTTCCATGACACACATCACAAGTTTGACGACTCATCATACGACCTAATGGCGTTTGACGTTCAACATTGATTGTTCCAGAGCCATGACATTTATGACAAGTTTCTGGGTGTGTCCCTGGTTTGGCACCATTACCGCCACAGGTTGCACAAGTATCTTCTCGATTGTACTTAATTTCTTTTTCGACACCGAAAATAGCTTCTTCAAATTTCAATTGAATTGTATATTGTAAATCGGCGCCTTGTCTTGGTGCATTCGGATCAACAGAACGGCCACCACCGCCGCCAAAGAATGAATCGAAAATATCTTCGAATCCACCAAAACCACTACTGCTAAATCCGCCGCCACCGAAACCGCCAAAGCCACCAGCGCCGCCACCGTAATTAGGATCAGTTCCTGCATGGCCATATTGGTCATAGGCCGCTTTTTTCTGTGGATCACTTAATACTTCATACGCTTCAGAAACTTCTTTAAATTTTTCTTCCGCATCGGCTTCTTTGTTAATATCTGGATGGTACTTTTTGGAAAGTTTGCGGTATGCTTTTTTAATTTCATCATCTGAAGCACCTTTTGCTAATCCTAGCACTTCATAATAATCTCGTTTCGTCGCCATTGACTTCCCTCCAACTTTCTTCAAACTTTACAATGTGTTTAGAACCAGCCAAATTCATCGATTGATTTCGGTCTCTCTGGTTGGATTATCTATCACACCTTGAATCAGTGTTACTAGCTGCAAATAGGTATTTTCAGCTTGTTTAACATCGTTGTAATCATACCACAGTTCTTTCAAAACCTAAATAGTTTCTTGCTAACTTGATTGCGGTTGATTTTCTCACAAAAGACAAGGGACTGGGACATTAGTCATTGTACTAATGATCCAGTCCCTAAAATCAATTGTTATTGATTATTTGTCATCACCTTTTACTTCTTCAAAATCAGCATCAACAACATCATCAGCGCCACCTTTGGCAGCTTCAGGATTTTCTTGTGCTTGTTGTTGCGCAGCTTGTTCGTAAAGTTTTACTGTTAAGTTTTGGACGATTTCATTTAATGAATCACGTTTTGCTTTCATTTGTTCGATATCGTTTGCTTCGATGGCTGCTTTTAATTCATCACGCGCATCTTCTGCTTTTTTCACTTCTTCAGCATCAACTTTGCCTTCTAATTCTTTCAATGTTTTATCAACAGTGAACAATAGAGCATCTGCATCGTTACGTAAATCAACTTCTTCTTTACGTTGTTTATCTGCTTCAGCGTTTGCTTCAGCATCTTTCACCATACGTTCGATTTCATCATCAGATAAACCTGAAGAAGATTTAATCGTGATTGTTTGTTCTTTTTGAGTGCCTAAGTCTTTCGCACGAACATTTACAATCCCGTTTTTATCAATGTCAAAGCTTACTTCAATTTGTGGCACACCACGAGGAGCCGCAGGAATATCTGTTAATTGGAAACGACCTAATGTTTTATTATCAGCGGCCATTGGACGTTCACCTTGTAATACGTGAATATCAACAGCTGGTTGATTGTCAGCAGCAGTTGAGAAGACTTGTGATTTACTTGTTGGAATCGTAGTGTTACGATCAATTAATTTTGTAAATACGCCACCCATTGTTTCAATACCTAATGACAACGGTGTTACGTCTAATAAGACAACGTCTTTAACATCACCAGTGATTACGCCACCTTGGATTGCCGCACCCATTGCTACTACTTCGTCAGGGTTAACTGATTTGTTTGGTTCTTTGTTTGTTTCTTTGCGAACAGCTTCAACTACAGCTGGAATACGTGTTGAACCACCAACTAGGATAACTTCGTCGATTTCAGAAGGATTTAAACCAGCATCTTTCAAGGCTTGACGTACTGGTACTTTTGTACGTTCAACTAAATCACTTGTTAATTCATCAAATTTTGCACGAGTTAAGTTCATTTCTAAGTGCAATGGTCCTGCTTCGCCAGCAGTAATAAATGGCAAGCTGATTTGTGTGCTTGTTACACCTGATAAGTCTTTTTTCGCTTTTTCAGCAGCATCTTTCAAACGTTGTAATGCCATTTTATCGTTAGCTAAGTCAATGCCATTTTCTTTTTTGAATTCTGCAACCATGTAGTCAATGATCTTATTATCAAAGTCATCCCCACCTAGGTTGTTATCACCGGCTGTTGATAATACATCGAAAACGCCATCGCCTAATTCAAGGATTGACACGTCGAATGTACCACCACCAAGGTCAAAGACAAGAATTTTTTCATCTTTGTCTGTTTTATCTAAACCATAAGCTAAAGCTGCTGCTGTTGGTTCGTTAACGATCCGTTCTACTTCTAAGCCAGCAATTTTACCAGCATCTTTTGTTGCTTGACGTTGCGCATCGTTGAAATATGCAGGAACTGTAATAACTGCTTTTTCAACTTTTTCACCTAAATAGTCTTCAGCAAAACCTTTTAAATATTGTAAGATCATTGCAGAAACTTCTTGTGGTGTGTATGATTTTCCTTCAACATCAACTTTATAGCCAGCTTCACCCATGTGACGTTTAATAGATGAAATCGTGTTAGGATTTGTAACAGCTTGACGTTTTGCTACTTCGCCGACTTGAATTTCACCGTTTTTGAATGAAACGACTGAAGGAGTTGTGCGGTTACCTTCTGGGTTTGCAATAATTTTCGCTTCGCCGCCTTCTAGTACTGCGACAGCTGAGTTTGTTGTTCCTAAGTCAATACCAATAATTTTACTCATAGTGAATATCTCCAATCTGTATTAGTTTTCTATAATAATATATTTTTAATTAACGTTTGTTATTGTGCAACAATGACCATTGATGGTCGTAACACACGGTCTTGTAATTTGTACCCTTTTTGTAGAACTTCAACAATGGTATCTGCAGGGCTTTCTTCAGAAGCAGGGACTGTTTGAACGGCTTGATGTAAATTTGGGTCAAAGGTTTCACCCATTGCTGGGATTTCTTCGATGCCTTCTTCTTTTAAAGCCACAGTAATACTTTCTAGCACCATCGAAATACCTTTTTTCAAGCTTTCACCTTGTTCATCTGATACTTCAATAGCCATTGCTCGTTCTAAATTATCAATAGCTGGTAAAATCTTTTTACCTAAATCTTGTGAGCGGTAACGAACTAATAATTCTCGTTCGTTTTTATTTCGATTGCTCATATTAGCAATTTCGGCTCTTGCCCGCAAGAACTTGTCTTCCATTTCGGAAAGCTCTGCTTTAAGATTTTCGATTTCTGTTGCTTCAACTTCTACTTCAGAAACGCCAGCAGCATCAACAGCTTCCATTTCTTCTTGTAATTCTTCTTGCTTTTCTTCTTTTTTACTCACTTCAGCAACTTCCTTTCTCTTTATGCATCTACTTCTTATCCTAACAAGGTTTGCTTAATTACCTAAAAAACGGTAATAGTCACCTAGTTGTGAAGCTAGCTCATGTCGAAACGTGTCTACCAAACCGAATATTTTTGAATACGGCATACTGGTTGGTCCTAGCAGGGCAATTGTTCCTTTGCCATGTCCTGATACTTCATACGTAGCAGTAATCATGCTCATATCTTCTAAGAGATTGTTACCAATTTCTGAGCCGATACGAAAAACAATTGGATTTTCTGTTGTTGCAGAACCATTTAATAAATGCGTCAGCTCATCAGAATTTTGCATAAAGGAATAGACAGATTTCAATTGTTCAATATCTTGTTTGATGCCAAAATCTAACAAATTCATGCGACCACCGACAAAGACTTTTTCTTCAAAGGCATGTCCTAACATCTCATCGAATAAGTTCATCATTCCTTCTGGCGTTTGGAAATAGCGATGTAAAATCATCGGAATCTCCGTCCGCAAACGATGATAAACGGTCAACAAAGGTTGTCCAACCAACTTATCATTGATGATTTGTGTCATTTTTTCAAGATCTTGGCTAGAAACAGCGGCAGGAATGGCAAATACTTGGTTTTCAACATTGCCTTTATCTGTCACTATAATAGCAAGGACTTGCCGATCATTCAAAGGAACCATTCGAAAGCCGGTTAATTTCCGTTCTTTCACTTCAGGTCCTAATGAAAAAGCAGTATAACTTGTCAATTCTGATAGAATTTCAGCTGATTGTCGAATAATATCATTAATCTCGTGAAATTCTTTTCCAAAAGATTGACGGATTCTTCTAAGTTCGTTCTCTTCTACTTGTGTTGGTTGTAAAAGATGATCCACGTAGTAACGATAACCAGCCATTGAGGGGATTCGCCCCGAAGAAGAATGGGTCTTAGCTAATAAGCCGTATTCTTCTAATGCTTTCATATCATTACGAATTGTGGCAGAACTAGAGGCAATGCCATCCTCCATCAATTTCTTAGAACCGACAGGTAAGCCCGTGTTCGTGTAATTTTGGATGATAAGTCTCAAGATATTTTGTTGTCTTTCTGTAATCATCGTTATTACCACCCTTCATTAGCACTCTTAACACCTAAGTGCTAACTACATATACTAATATAACAAGTCCTTACCTTTTTGTCAAGGGAAATACGCAACTTTTTAGCACTCTTCAAACAAGAGTGCTAATTACTGCAAATCACCTTCAAAAACCATTAATACCAACTTTTTTAATAAAAAATCAGCGAAATGCTTTGTCACACTTCGCTGATTTTTTTATTTTTCACTCTTTTTCACTTAACAAAAATGCTTCAAAAACATTATTCCCCACAAATAGTCCTTTTTTCGTTAAACGTAAGATATCTGCTTCTTCAATTAATAATTCTTCTTCGATTAAGCGTTGAATGACCTCTCCATAAATTGCTTCAATTGGTTCCTGAAATTTTTGTTGGAATTTTTGTTTAGAAATGCCTACTTTTTTACGTAAGCCTAAAAACAACTCCTCTTCTATTTGATTTAAACGAGTTAATTCTTCGGTCTCTACAATTGGCAATTGATTTTCTCGCAAGGGTTTCAAATAATGCTGGATTGGGCCGTGATTTTTATAACGAGTTTGCCCAAGATAGCCGCTGGCACCTGCGCCAAATCCATAGTAGTGGTCATTATTCCAATAAGCCAGATTATGTTGACTTTCTTTTCCTGTTAAAGCAAAATTACTGACTTCATATTGATGACGTCCTTTTTTCTCCATTGCTTCAATCGTTTCGTCAAACATTTGTGCTTCGATTTCTTCTTCAGGCAGCTGTAACCGTCCTTGACGAACCCAGTTCATAAACATTGTTTTATTTTCAAGAATTAATGAATAAAGCGAATAGTGCGGCAAGTCCAATGCTAAGGCTCTTGTCAAAGTATCGCGAAAACTTTCCAATGTTTGTCCAGGTAAAGCATAAATTAAGTCAATACTGACATTGGTAAAATTTTCTTTCTCTAAAAATTTCATTGTTTCATAAACATCTGCGGCGGTGTGCTTGCGACCGATTTTTTTGAGCAAGCGATCATCAAATGTCTGAACGCCCATCGAAAGACGATTGACGCCATAGTTTTTCATGACTTGTAATTTTTCTTGGGTTAAATCACCAGGGTTTGCTTCCACCGTAAATTCATTTCGGTCATCAAACGTTAACTGTTCGCGAACCCCTTTTAGTAGCACATCTAACTGTTTCGCTGATAATGAAGTTGGTGTGCCTCCGCCAATATAGA
The DNA here is from genome assembly GCF_051712125.1 of Enterococcus sp. DIV1444a. Lineage (NCBI taxonomy): Bacteria > Bacillati > Bacillota > Bacilli > Lactobacillales > Enterococcaceae > Enterococcus > Enterococcus sp. DIV1444a. The sequence goes on along the minus strand of NZ_JBIOOG010000001.1, from coordinate 1,231,673 downwards.
TGGTTTTCATTTCTTGTTCTGGATACAATGCTTGCGTAAGTTGAATTTCTTTTAATAAACTCTGAATATATTCATCAACTGGTTGTCCTTCTAAAAAGACCTTGTTAAAATCGCAATAATAACAAATATGCTCACAAAATGGAATATGAATATAGGCCGACCGATCGAACATCGGCGTTGAAGTTGAAATTTGGTTTGTTTTGGTCATTAGCTCGTTTTATCTCCTTAATACCAAAAAGCTCGTTCTTTTTGGAAAGTCTCTACTAGCCATACTAACTGTAAATGACAAATAAATCCATAAAAAAATTCTCACAGTCTCTTTAAACAATAACGAGGAGCTGTCATAAAAACCGACAACTCCTCAATCTTGGAAGAAAAGTAAAAATTTTTTCTATATATAATAGTACAAATCAGTTACAGTAATTGACCGTAACGTTTGACGTATAGAACTTTAATGAACGCAACCAGTGCCAAATAAGCAACAATTGTCGGGATTAAATACAAGAAATAGCTTGGTGATAAACCGACAAATCCTAGTTCTGCACCGAAAGCGGTAAAAGGTAAAACAGTGCCAAAAACAATCCCTGCTGTAGTGACTAACGTCATAATTCCAGAAGCACTACTTTGAAGGAAAGGTATTTTTTCTGTTCGTAGGAAATGCAAGACGAGCATTTGGGACCACAAGGACTCGATGAACCAGCCTGCATGGAAAATACCAATAAAGAGCAATTGATCTGCTCCACTTAATTCAAAAAATGAGCCACCTAGAATAGCAGGACACACAATGAAATACATAAATAAATAGGTAACAATATCAAAAATAGAACTCGTCGGACCAAACCAACGCATAAAATTACCAATTGATTTTGGTTCCCATTTTTTTGGTTTTTCTACGTATTCTTCATCTACTTTGTCCCAAGGAACTGACATACACGAAGTATCGTAAATTAGGTTTAATAATAGCGATTGAATCGGAGCGATCGGTAAAAATGGTAAAAAGATACTTGCTGGGATCACGGAAAAAACATTGCCAAAATTAGAACTTGCTGTTAATTTGACGTACTTCATCGTGTTCGTAAACACGCGCCGTCCAGATAAAATTCCTTTTTCCAAAACCATTAAATCTTTTCTCAATAAAATTACATCCGCCGATTCTTTCGCCACATCGACAGCAGTATCAACAGAGATTCCTACGTCAGCAGCGCGCATTGCTCCAGCATCATTTATTCCATCACCTAAAAAGCCAACAGTTTGACCATTTTCAGTTAATGCATTTACAATGCGAACTTTTTGGTCCGGCGTAATTTTGGCGAAAATATTATACGCTTGAACGGTTTCTCTTAATTCTTCTTGGTTTAATTGTTGAAGTTCATTACCTGTAATAATTTTTTCACCAGCCAGACCAACTTCTTTACAAACAGAATGCGTCACATACTGATTATCACCCGTTAATACTTTCACAGCTACATTATGTTGGTGCAAGGCTTGAATAGCTGCCGCCGCTGTTTCTTTCGGCGGATCTAAGAAAGCAAGATAGCCTTGTAAAATCAACTCTGATTCATCTTTAGTTGTATACTCCCATTCAGCCGCTTCGACTTTTTTATCGGCAATTGCTAGAACGCGCAAACCATCCCGATTCAAAGCTTCAACGTCTTTGGTAATTTTTTGACGCAGCGTCTCTGTTAAGGGCACAATTTCGCCATCTAAAAGTACCTGTGTGCAGACCAAGAGCATTTCTTCAACCGCACCTTTGGTAATTAGGCGTGTTTCTCGCGTTTTAAATTCTTTGATAATCACACTCATTCGACGTCGATTGAAATCGAAAGGAATTTCATCTACTTTATAAAAATCATCTGACTGTATATCACTTTCTTGTGTCGCCGCTTGAATAACGGCGTTATCCATTAAATTACGTAAGCCCGTTTGAAAATAACTGTTTAGAAATGCTAAATCCAAGACTTTTTGATCTTCTTGGCAACCAATATTATAATGGTATTCTAAAATTACTTTATCTTGTGTCAAGGTGCCTGTTTTATCCGTACAAAGTACATCCATCCCGCCAAAATTTTGAATGGCATTGACATTTTTCATAATCGTGCCTTCTTTAGCCATTTCTCGAGAACCTTTGACTAAATTGGTTGTTACAATCATGGGTAACATTTCTGGTGTCAAGCCGACAGCTGTGGCAATCGCAAACATTAACGCTTCCACCCAATCGCCTTTTGTTAACCCATTAATTAGAAAAACAGTTGGCGTAATGACCAGCATAAAGCGAATCAGCACCCACGTTGTTTTATTAATTCCTGTTTCAAAACTCGTCTGCTGCTGCTCTTCTCCGTTATCAGAAGCCATCCGTCCGAATAATGTTTGATTACCAACTTTAATGACAATGCCTAAACCAGTGCCACTAATGACATTTGTTCCTAAAAACAAAAGATTGTCGTATTCTGTATCAATTTGATCACTATCTTTTTGATGAGTCGCGTGTTTTTCAATGGGAAAACTCTCTCCAGTCAAGGATGATTGGGACACAAATAAGTCCTTAGATTGGATTAATCGTAAATCGGCTGGAATCATATCGCCAGCGGATAGTTGGACTAAGTCGCCACACACAACATCCTCAATAGGAATTTCCATTTGCTTCTTGTCACGAATGACTGTCGCTGTAACTTTAATCATATTTTGTAATTTTTCAACTGCATTGCTTGATTTGACTGATTGGACAAAACTCATCGTGCCGCTTAATATGACCATCGCTAACATAATTAACACACCAGTAACATCTTTTTCCTCTGGCGCAGCATAGACATATTCTGTAAAAAATGAAATCGTTGCTAGTGCTAATAACACCAAAGTAAACGGCGTGATATACGATTTTATAAAAAGTCGCAGCCGTGAAGCTTTTTTTTCATTCATAATTTTATTACGGCCATAACGTTCTTGTAATTCTTCAATATCTTGGTGCTTAATTCCATCCCAAGTTGAACCAAAACGTTGTAAAACTTTTTCTACTTCTGCGTGGGCAAACTTTTTGTAACTGTAGTCATGGCCCAAGTGACGCATTTTCTTTTCCATTTTCTTTCACCTCATTTATCTGCTGTTGACTTGAATTGACGTTCGGTTCATCTTCCATTTCCCTCACCCTTTCCACAAAAAAGACACGCTGAAAACTCAACGTGTCAAAGAATAATCGTTCTTATCGTTGAGCTTTAGCACTATACAACGTAAAAAGCGATTGCTTTTAGCTACCTTAAGAAAAGCCTTCATTCGACAGTTCCTGTTCTACCCATTGGCGTCTCTCGACATTTTTGGGCAGTAGCCTATGTTTGTATAGGAGCCTCACCTAACAAATCTTATTTAATTACAACAGCAAGTATAATTCTTCCCTAAAAAAATAACGATATAGAAAAAGTTTTTAGCAGATAACTTTTTGTCCATTCTGTAACAAAAAGAAAAACAATCCGCTTGTTTACTATGGTTTTCTGGTATGATTCGTATTTATTCATAGAATCATAACTGGTTAAATTAATCTAAAGACCGTCAGATAGCCTTGTCGAGAAGCTTTTCTTCTGCTATTTTTTGTATAGTTAAAGAAACGGCGGTGAGGAAAATGAAATTACAACAACTAGAATATTTTATGGCAGTTTCAAAGTATGCGAGCTTTACTTTAGCTTCTCAAAAGCTCCATACGAGTCAACCTTATTTAAGTACCCAGCTCAAGGAGTTGGAACGTGAATTAGGTGCTTCATTAATTTTAAGAGACAAGAAACATTGTCGGCTTTCTCCAGCAGGCGAAGTCGTCGCCAAACGAACAGAAATGATTTTTGCACTCATTAAGGAAGCGCAAGAAGAGATTAATGAATTAGTTACCCAAGGATCGACAACGACCATTCGGATTGGAACAAACTTAATTGATATAGATAAAGCATTTGGAGAAGTCTTGTTGTTATTTAATCAATCCTATCCGTATGTAAGTATTGATTTTAAGTATTATTACGATCTTGAAACAGCCCTGGAAACAGATTTAATTGACATCGGGATTGGGATATTTTTGGATACCTCGATTCCATTAGAGAAAGAATTAATTTATACAGAAAGCTATCTCCTTTGTGTCAATAAAAATCATCCTTTAGCCCATGCCGATAGCGTGACGATTGACGAAATTCGTTCTTTACCTTTTGCTGCATATTCCGATCAAGTATATGAAAAAAAAGTGTTTAAACGTTGGGAACGTAAAATCAATTGGGAAAATCGGCAAATCGTCATCGAACTCCCTTCTCTTCATTTAGTCTTAGACATGGTCCAACGAGAAAAAGCCTGTAGCATCCTTCCTTATTCACTCACTGATGAACTAAACAGACGTAACTTAGTTGGTATTCCTCTGGAAGATAGTCCAGAACGAGCCATCTATTTAGTTCAGAATAATCATCACGGACATTGTGAAGCACACCGTTATTTATTCGAACAATTACGTTATTTATTCTAGGAATAGAAAAAGGAGGAATTCCCATGGAACTATTTCGTTTACATTATTTTTTAGAGTTATGCAAAGTGAAACAATTTACTAAAGCAGCCGAAAATTTAGCAATTTCTCAAGCTGCATTAAGTAAGCAAATAAAAATTCTTGAAGCAACGTTAGGCGCGGAACTTTTTAATCGCCAAGGCCAAACTACTACCTTAACACCAGCTGGATTAATTTTAGAAAAATATTGTTGGCGCATCACCAATGAGTTGGTCTCAATTGAAGAAGAGCTAAAAGAAATTAATCATTCTTCCAACCATATTTATGTAGCCACTTATCTCTGTGATTTAGAATATAAATTGAATGACTTACTGATGACAACATTAACGGATCGTTCATCCAACTTACAAGTCCACACTATTATTACAGAAAATATTCTTCAATCCTTGGAAACAATGGACGCAGATTTTGGTATTTCCTTTGCTGACTTACCATTGCCTGAGCATATTGGTAAAATTGATTTATTTACAGCAAACTATCAATTCATTTTAAGAAACGATCATCCAGCTTTGGCAAAAGCTACGACGGAAGAAATTTTAAAGGAACTAACAATGTACCCCTTCGTCCGTTTAAATACCGAATTTTCCGAGCAAAACAAATTAACCAATTGGCTAGATACTACATTTTCTAATTTTTCTCCAGAGAAAGTCATTCAAGTGGATACTCTTTCACTTATTACTCACTTGGTGTCTCATTCCGATAGTTTCGCTATTGTCCCCGAATACACAAATATTCAACTTTTAGACAATTCGATCCATACACTGACTTACCAAGAACTACCTAAACGAAACATGGCGGTGTATTATTTAAAGGAACGTTACATGAGTCGACAACTTCAACAACTTTTGGCTGAATGCCAAAAACAATTTCAATAGTAAAAACCAAGACTAGAGCTTGTCGGCAAGCGAGTTCCAGTCTTGGTTTTTATTTGTGTTTTCAGATAGCGGCTTCTCTTCCTTTGACAAAGCCTAAAGAAGTGATAGCCATCACTAACGAAGTGCCTCCTTGACTTAAAAACGGAAGCGGAATCCCTTTTAACGGTAACAGTCCAATTACCGCACCGATATTCTCAACCGTTTGAAAAACCAGCGAAAAGATGAGGGCGACACAGATGTACATACAAAAACGCGAATTGCTTCGCAAACCAGCTACTAAAACTTGATAGAACAAGTAAAAGTAGAGAAAAACAACGGTGGCACTGCCCACAAAGCCCCAGGCTTCCCCGATAAAAGTAAAAACCATATCAGACTCACGAACAGGAACATACACTTCAATCCCATGCACACCCTTGCCAAATAAACCACCCGAACCGATTGCTAATAAGCCCTGTACTTGTTGGTAGGAGATTTTATCGACATAATCATAGGGATGAATCCATGCTAAAATTCGATCCAATTGATATTGTTTAAAATGTAAAAAGAAAAGTACTTTGTGCCCCCACTCTGTAAAGACTAACAGAATCAAGACCACGCCTAACGTTGCTAAAGCACTGAAAATAATAATTAAAATTTTGCGATCAATTCCTGAAATAACTAAAAGAGATAAAATAATCGTTACGAAAACAAGGGATGTCCCAAAATCTTTTTGTACCGCCATCAAGAAAAAAACAGGCACACTAACCGCAACGATTTTTTTTAGAAGTTGCTTGTCTGAACGCCATTTATCGGTCCAGTCTTGTTGCTCATGTTGGACAATAATTTTTGCCAACATTAAAATAAACGCAATTTTCGCAATTTCTGATGGCTGAAATTTAATAAACCCTAAATCTAACCAGCGCTTTGTGCCCGTCAATAAATACATTCCTTGATCATAGGAAAAATACAAAGCGCTCATCAAGATTAATGAAAATCCATAGAAAAAAGGAGCTACTTTCCAAATAAATTTCTGTGACAGCCGACTAGCTAAAAACATGCCTGCATAGCCAACAAAAATAAAGAAGAGTTGTTTTAATGCTGGCACAGTTCCGTCTTTTCCTTCATTAACGGCAATCCAATATTGCACACCAGAAGATAAAAGTGTAAGTAAAAAAATGGGCAATAATAAATCATAATTAAGATGTAAGTTGAATTTTTTTGTATTGACCATTTAACTGCCGCCTTTCGTTTGCAATAATTTTAATGACGATTCCTAATGCCACTGAAAAGATTAAATAACTTGTCCCGCCGTAACTAACAAACGGTAAGGGAATGCCCGTCATTGGAATCAAACCCAAAACGCCACCAATATTGATTGCCGTTTGAGCTAAAATCAAGGTCCCGACCCCTAACAAAAACAAGCCGTAACAATGATTTTTTATTGCACAACTACTCCGCAAAATCGAGGCCGCTAAAAATAACAAAAGAAATAACAATAGTAAGCCGCCAATCAAACCGAGTTCTTCCACAATTACCGCAAAGATAAAATCTGTTTGACCTTCTGGTAAGCCACCTTTTTTTACCATACCATTGGCTAGTCCGGTACCCCAAAACCCACCGTTATACATCGCTAAATAGGCCATTGAAGGCTGAAATCCGCGATCATGAAAGGATAAAAAAGGATTTTTCAAAACAACTAAGCGGTCATACACATGCGCAAAAAAATGCGGTAAGTAGCGGTGATCGCCTAGAAAAATAATTATTTTAGAAAGAAGCGCCGCGCTAGCAACGACAATCCCTGCAGCAATTACACTAAATTTTGCATGAATACTTGCTGAGAAAATTAAGACACTGCCAATAACTAAAATAAGAATGGCCCCGCCAACTTTGGGTTGAATTAAAACTAAAAATGCAACGACCAAAACAAACAGCCATTGTTTCCTTAACTGCTTCGTTGTTAAGCCATTTTCTTTTTCACCTAAATAACAGCTCAAGTAATAAATAATCGCAAAATTACAAAGTTCTGATGGCTGAAATTGAATCCCAAAGAGAGAAATCCAACGCTGTGCGCCGTTCGCTGCTACACCAAAAAAGGGTAGTCGAACCATTAGCAGTAATAGTACCGAAACTAAAAGCAGTCCAATCGCAATTTTTTTGTTAAATAACACTTCTAATCGAACTTTGTAGATCACGAACATTAGCACCCAGCTCAGACACATAATAATGCCTTGTTTAATAAACACAGCAGTGGGCTTCACGCCTTGCATCAGCAAGTCATAGCTACTGGCGCTATAAATCATTAACGCGCCAATAATACTCAATATAATAAAGGTCAAAAGAACTTTTGTTAGACCTAAAGTACGTAGATTCATTCTCTCACCTCTATCTTTTTTCTAATTAAATCAATCTTACCAGTCTGAGTTAGAAAACAAATAGAGAGTTTTTTATAGAACTATTACTAAGATTACATAACAAAAAGTAGCTAGACTTGGTTCATTTCACCTAGTTTCGCTACTTATAAAAAAAATCATTTATATAATTTTTGTGTGTTGCTCACATTTCTGATAAATTTTTCCAAACTTATCTCTTTCTAAATACTGATAATCTACTAAATACCGTCTCAAAAGTGCATAATCTTCATAGATTTCTCTAAGTCGCTGATTGACTTCTTTTTCCGTATATTCTTTCCCAAATTCAAATTGGTTGGCCACACGTTGAAACACTTGGACTTTTTTCGCATTTTTCTTGGGAATAACCAGCAACTTTCCTTCTTTAAAAAAATTTTCAACCATGTTTATTCTCCTTTTTTGTTTTGACTATTGTTTAGAAAATTGATGATTCAGTTTTTCTTTCTGTTTATCGGTCCATTTGCCAGCGACTTCATTGACAATTGTTTCAGCAAAATCGCCTACTTTTTCTCCTGTAATATTTTTGATAGGTGTTCCATTAGCAGCTCCTTCTTCAAACAAATCAAGTAAATTAGTCAATGCATTGAACATATTGGTTCCGCTATGATCTGAAAAATGCCACGCATATTTTTCAATTTCTTGGAATACTTGTTGATACTCTTCTGGTAATGCTGCAATCCGTCGTTTATATTCTTTGTACTCTTTTTTGTCCCCAACAACTTTTTTGATTAACGCTTTAAAATTTGACATGCTTTATCCCTCCATTTTTTTCATCTTGTTTACTTGTTTTGAAAGCAACGTCCACCGCTGCCAAAAATCAGCGAGTTCTGCTTCTCCTAATGAGGTTAAGCGATAGAACTTGCGCATTGGCCCTTTTTCTGAAGGCTTTTTTTCAGCTATAACCCATTGATTTTTTTCTAAACGGAGTAAAATCGTATAAACGGTTCCTTCAACAATTTCAGTAAAACCTTGGTCATTTAAAATTTTTGTAATTTCATAACCATATGTTTCTTTCCTTTGGATGATGGCTAAAACTAAACCTTCTAAAATGCCTTTTAGCAACTCTGTCTGCTTCACTGCTTTTCCTCCCTACACTACTTTTTAGTACTATGTACCACTACATAATAATACTGAGTACCGGTTCTGTCAACTACTTTGTAATAAAAAGTAGTAAAGACACGACAACCACCGGTACTTAACTAGTAGTTGTCGCGTCTTATTATTCTTTATTCATTTATTCCGAGGCCTGCTTCAAAGGTTTCTAATTCTGCAGGGTGTGTTTCTGGATAAGCAAAGCATGTTGAAAAGTGCCACTCCCCACCACTTATGCCAAAATAACCTGGCAGTAATTCCAAAGCCAATAGTGCTTCTGACGTTTCTTTTTCTGGTAACGTAATCTGAAAAGTAGTCGCTGGAACAAAACCGAACTTCATATAATAAGTTGGATGACCCAGAATAATCAATCCGCCGATGCCTAATTCTTTGGCCTTCTGAACAGAACGCTTAATTAACGCTGAGCCCACGCCCATGTTCTGCGCTTCTGGATGGACACTTACCGGCCCAACGGTCAAAACGGTCTTTTCTGTATAATCAGGTAATCGTAGTTTAGCTTTTGAAGATATAATATGGCCCGTTAATTTCCCTTGATCAGTTTCTGAAACTAAGGACAGCTCCGGAATAAAGTCAGCACTTTCTCTTAATAAATGCACGATAAAATGCTCTGTGGGACGCCAGTTTTCGGTCAAGTTTAATTCCTTAAACGCTTGATACGTTAAACGTTCTACAGCTTGATACTCTGTAGGTTTTTCTTGACGAATCTTCATTATTTGTCCTCAAATTGTTGAAAATAGGCAGCCGTGTCTCGTTCATCTTGTTTTAATTGGTCGATTAAGGCTTCAGCCCCATTGAATTTCACTTGATCACGTAAATAATGATTCCAACGAACCACCACTTGCTCACCATAGATATCTTGATGGAAGTCCAAAATATAGACTTCCACGGTTAAATCGCGCCCTTCTCCAAAGGTGTCATTATGACCGATTGAGCCCATGCCAACATACCATTTGCCACCAACTTCGATTTGCACAGCATAGACGCCAATTCTTGGTAAGCGCACGGTGCTTTTCACTTTGACATTAGCGGTTGGGAAACCCAATAACCGACCACGAGCATCGCCATGGACAACTGTTCCTTCTGTTTCATAAATATATCCTAACAATTCCGTAACCTCTTCCATCTCGCCGGCTTCCATTTTTTCGCGAATTCTTGTTGAGCTAATTTTGGCACCAGTCATTTCTTCTTTCGGTACTGTCACCACTTCAAAACGGCCTTGCGCATAAGTTGGTAACTGTTTGACTCCAGCGATTTCTTTAGGACCATACGTATAATCAAACCCAGAAACGGCCACTGCACTATTTAAATTAACGATATACTGATCGACAAAATCTTGCGGTTTTAATTGAGCAAACGCTGAAGTAAATTCGACGATATATAAAATATCAACGCCCAAGTTGGCCATTAGGCGTTCTTTTTGTTCCAAGCTAGTTAAATATTTCATATTTTCTGGTAAAACTTTTTGAAAAACGATTGATGGGTGTTGGTTAAAGGTCATCACAGCTAACTTCAAGCCTTTTTCCTCAGCAATCTTTTTGCCTGTTTCAATTACTTTTTGGTGGCCTTTGTGAACACCGTCAAAAAAGCCTAGGACCATCACGACTTCGTCATTAGGAATTTGATTGGGTTCATAGGGATGATGTAGTTGAATTACTTGCATGTGCAAAAACTTCCTTCTTTTTTATTTAATTGTTCCGTAGAACTTTACTTGGTTTCAATAATTTATCATGCGTTGGGTGTGGCATGTATAAACTAACCACTTGATTTTGGTAAAATAAAGCAACTAGGGATTCTGGCATTGCCTTTATTCCTAATTCTTTTTTGTGCAAACGCATGCCATTTTTTACTTTTTGATATAATTCATCTGATAGATCAATTCGTGGAAATTGTTCTACTGCTGTCTCAATGGGCAACAGGCATTGATCGATTGTTTCAGCAGCCATTTGTTTAGCTACTTCTTCTAACGTTAAGCATTGCGCAGCTTGCAAACCGCCACTTGCCGTTCTAGTTAAATCCGACATATGGGCAGGATAGCCTAATTTTTTGCCAGTATCCACGGATAGTGTCCGCACATAGGTTCCTTTGCCGCAAACCACTTTAAACCGCCAACTTTGTGTTTGAGCGGATTCGTTAAAAATTGGTTCACTAGTGCGTTCAAATGAATAAATCATTGCTTTTCGTTGCGGCCGTTCAACTTCTTCCCCGTTCCGGGCATATTCATATAAACGTTTACCATTGACTTTCACCGCAGAAAACATCGGTGGAATTTGTGTGATTTCACCCGTCATTTCGGCCATTGCTTGATCAATTTGTTCAGTTGACAGAGGTGTTGTAACTGGTTTTTTTTCAACAATTTCGCCACTAACGTCTTCGGTTGTCGTAGCAAATCCAAGTGTAATTTCACCTTCATAGGTTTTGCCAGAATCTACCATGTATTCGATCACTTTCGTTCCTTTGCCAACGCAAATGGGTAAGACCCCTTCGACATCTGGATCTAACGTCCCACCATGACCAATTTTTTTGGTATGTAAAATTTTTCTCAATTTAAATACGCAGTCATGACTTGTCATGCCACGTTCCTTCCATAACGGTAAAATGCCGTCCATTATAGTTCCTCCAGTTCCGATAATACTAACTTTGTCATTATAGCATAAAAGTGCCCAGCTACGCAGTCTCCGTTGCTCATTCCCTTTAGCAAAATCTCTCCTAAATGCAAAAAAAGCCACAAACTCTGCTTTTATCAGAGTTTGTGGCTTTTTTTAGCTAGTAAATGCTCCCCATGTATTCTGTGCGTTGCCATCGTTTGGTCCGATTGGCAAATAAATTCTCGTGCCTGTCGTATCTGTTCCACCAATAAAAACATACCCATCTGCAATATAGAACGCATCGTAATAAAAGCGAGTATTTTTGGGCCAAATACCATAAATGGGTGCTGACAGACTAGGTTGTCCCGCTCTTAAAACAATGCCTTCGTCCACACCAATTAGAAATGATTTCTTCGTTTGCGGGCGCCAAAGTTCAGCAATGTCACCGTCGTTCACATAGCCTAACAAATGTCCGCTATTTTCAATACGGTAAAGGTTTTGTCGGTCGGGTAATTTCGCTGTAATTGTTCCTACTTGTGTCCAAAGTGCCTCTGCTGATCGATGTTCATTGATTAAAGCATCTGGTGTTGGATAGATTGAAGTGAAACGAATTGCTTGTCCTACTTGATATTTTGGCGCATTAGGTTTACCAGGCTGAATAATGACAGTCTCGCCTGTTTCAGAAACGCCCGTTTGTAAATCTTGTGCCAACTGCGCTTTACTAATCCCCCAACGCGCTAAATAACCATAAGGATCTGTATGATCTCCCCACCAATTTTTTGTAATCCAATCATGAGTGACTATTCCATAACCTGTTCCATCGTCCAGCGAAAAATCAGCATCAATGTTCTGAGCCAAATCACGAGCCAAATTAACATAGGCAGCATAATCTTTTTTAAACGTCGCCGCATTATTCGTTCGAGCCAATTCGATTTGCGCATAGGCTTTTTGGTTAGCTAAAGCACCTGCGCCATATTGAATTTGACCAGCAGGAGCTAATTGTTTCACTCGTCCACCAGATCCGACAAAATATGAGACATAAGCATTTGACCAATTTCGTTTCATATAGGCCACTTCATTGTCTAAACTGTGTGGTCCTAGGTTCCGCTCGTTTCCTGATTCATGTAAAACAATTAATTCATTGCTTGCAGAGCCGGGAAAATAAGCAAAGTTGATTGGATCCGCTTCGATAGTGTAAGCGCAAGTCGTCATCGGAATCGTTAAACTTAAGACAATCACTAAAGCAAGTTGAATCATTAATTTTTTAAACATAGCATACTCCTTTCTAAAAAAAGCCATGGAAGGAAAATCAAAATGACTTCCCTTCCACGGCTTAAACCTGCAGATAAATAGCGAGACATAAGTAATTTCTTCGGCAATCAGCCGAAAGTTCTACGTTTGTCCCGACCACTTCTACTTAATCATCTTTATTTTTTAACTGAATAAATAACTCTTTTAACTTTTTCGGCATAGGAATAAAGGTCGCAATGTTTTCAAAAAAAGAAAGTCCTTCGTTCGCAATGTAAAAAATCAGAACCATTTCTCGAATTGGCAAATTGTTCCCCACAACTTTTTCAACACGAACCGCTACGGCAACCACAAATAACATCGTCACTTTTTTCGCAATTCCGAGCATACCAATCCGACTGGACAATTCTTTTGTGGCGATTGCCTTAATCCAACCTGTGATGAAATCGACAATCATTAAAAAGAGGAAGACATCCAACAATTGATCTAATCCACCTAATAAACGTATGACAATCCCACCGAAAATGCTTAAAAGCATTGTTATTGTGTTGAGATAACGTTCCATAAAAAGTCTCCTAAACTAGCTTGTTATTTTGTCGGAAACGGATCGTCCGTGTACCAACTTCCTTGTAGGTAAATATTTCCACCACGGTTAGCACAAAATATAATTCCCTTATTATCCATCTCATACAAGGCTGTACAAATTGGTTGAGGAAAATTATATTGAACTGCTGTTAAAGGAATATTCCAAGTATTTCTTTTGATAACAGAGTTTATACTATAACCTGTGGGAACATTAAAAACTTTGACTACCTGGTTATTCAATTTCGTCGGATCACTCAAATTACATCTTACAAATGCATCAACACGATTTCCTACCCTAATTAATACAAATTTCATATTATCCTTATTAAAGGCCGCCTGATATTTTGTCTCGACTTCACCAACTCCACTAGCTTCATAAATAGCCATTTTAGAGGATTCCAAAGGTGCGCCATTGACGGTTGGCATAGTTACGAAATTCTTCACCCCAGCAATCTCTTGATCACCTGTTTGTGTCACAGCTTGACCTTTAATCGCTTCCGCAACGTTTTTCGGGTGCATATATTTACTCGTTAAAGTTCCCGCGACTGCTTCGCTGTCTGATGCGAAGCCATAATTTTCTACATTGCCCAGCCCCACTTGTTCAGCGGTTACTTGGTGCGGATTATCCTGATTTTCCACATGGGTATTGAGTTGCGCTGCTTGAACAAAACCACTCTTCGCTAAAACCGCTTGGGCATCAACAGACAGACCAATATGAAGTCCTACGTAATCAACTTCTAAGCTGGCTGGTGTCACACCATTCGATGAATCAGTATAGCTCATTAAATAAATGAAACCTTCATCTGTGATAAAATTCTGATCATTGATTTGAATTGAAAAATCGCTGAACTCTTTTGCTGATTCTTGGATTTGAGTGACCCAATTATCCGTAGTTGGTAAATACGCAGCGATTTTAATCGTTTGATTATTGGACGCAGCGGCTTTCACACGTTGATTAATCGTAAAAAATTGCACGTTCTGGCGAATAAATGTCACCGCCTCGTCAGTTGTGAATGTTTCAAACATTTGTGGAATTAATTTTTTTGCGGCTTCAACGAGATTGAAGGCTGCTAATTGTTGTGGAATCACACCGCTTTGGGTAGAACCTGTTTTCACACCCTCATCATCACGGCTGGCCATTTTATTGTAGTCCACTTGGGAAACTTCCTCCCAAACATCTGTTGGCTTCTTAAGAATTTTAGCCGTAAAATCAGTGGAATAACTGTTTGCATTGGTGGCTATATTGCCGGCCGTTTTACCGTTAAAGTCTAACTTCATTTTGACAGTAGTTGGCTTAGCCAATAAAGAAATGCCATCTGCTTTTGTCATGCGGTCATTCAAATCAATTTGAAGACGATTCGCTAAGGTAGCTTGTTTGATGCCTTGTGTATCTGTGCGTGCTTGGACAATTTCTGGATTACTATCACCTGCTTCTGCAACTAATTGATCGAAATCATTTCGTAAAGTATCAAATTCTTGTTTATTATTATTTGCCGTTGAAACTGCGTTTCCTGCAATCGTGATGGCTGTTTTGGCATTGTTCATCGCTTGGTTCGCTGTATCATTTGCTTGATTGCCTGCATCGGTAGCAATTTGTACAGCTTCTTTGCCAGCTTCATCGGCGATGTTTTTCGCTTCAGAAATTCCATTCGTTAACTGGACTTGGTAAGCATCAACTTTCTCAGCCGACGCATTTGACTGATCCAAGATTGCATTGATTTTAAGGCGACCTTGATTCAGGGTATCTAATTCTTCAATATGTTCTACTGACATTTCGTCACACTCCTCTAATTTTCATTATTTTATTAAAACTGGCCACCCAATTGGGATTGAATATACACACGACAGATGACCGAAGCATCCAACCATAGTGGCTGGTGAGAGAAAAATTGAAGCGTGTGATTGCCGCGTTCTATTTTTCCATCTGTTGTTTTTCGTAAATAACTCAAAATGTTGAGCCGTTGTTGTTGCAATGATAGTTGGGGTAATTTTTTGCCATCCACTACCACATCAATGTTCGTTACAGAATGCGAAGGTCCTTTAGTAGTTGCCTTGAACGTTAATTCTGCGGTGTTTACGTAAAGAATGTCCTCGTCAAAGTATAAATTCAGCTCCACTGGCTGTGTCTTGCTAAGTTCTCCTTGTACTGAACGATTTAAAAGCGTCGTCGCCCCTTGTGCGTAAGTTTCGCTAATCTCTTGTTTCCGACTGAAAGCTGTCATGGTACTATGAATTGTTTCTTGCAGATTTCCCAACTCTAGCTGAATGTCTTGGGGGGCACCAAAGACATCTTTTTTACTTTCTTTTTTGATACGAAGGTTGACACTCCCAAACTCATTCGTATTAATCATGACAACCGTACCCAACCGCAAACGATCAATTGCCAAAGGTTGATCTGTTAATTTAATCAAATCAGCTGCAGTCACTAGCCAAGAAATTTGCGGTTTAGTCCATTCTGCTAACATTCGCAGAGCATTTTCCTTTAATGCCTTGGGATCAGAAAAACGCTGTTCCACCCAAATTGCCTCCAATAAACCATAGCGGTCAATTGCGGCCTTATTCTCTAAATACGGAACCCCTTGATTGACCGAGCGAATATTGACTTTGTTAACACCTTCGCCTGAACCTAATGGATAAATCCGATTGATTAGCATCTTGGGGTTACGTTCTATTTCAAATCCTTGCATATTGTAACCTTCTTGAATTCGCGCAACTGGTTCTGTTGGTGGTTTGACTAATGAAAGTTCAAAAGGATAGACCTCTGTATTCCATTGCCAAAGATATTCCTCTTCGAAATCGGCTGGGATGCTAAATAAAGGCTCGACTAGCCCATTTTCATTCTCCCATTTATAGGTTAATTTCCTTGAAAAATCACATTTTTTTAGGACCCAATGCTTTGTTTTTTGTTTATTTAATAGAAATTGAATGGCCTCTTTCGTTGTTTTGTTTTTAATTTCGTGACAACCAAAAAGGACAGTATCACCTAAGGTACATAATGCTTCTGTGGCAGAGTAGTGAATTTGATTATTGTTCGCATCTTTCTTAATTGTGGTTGGCATCACGCGATATAAACCAATATATTCATTCTCATTGTCGGTCAGTTCCACCCATTGCATTTCTGCAATAAATTCATTCTTCGGATCATCTAACGGCATGGTAAAATCTAAACTGCCAATTTTGTTCTCTATTTTTTCATAACTGACTTGATAGGCATTATCCAAGATTGCCGTATATGTTCTTTTCAAATCCAGCGCCATTAACATTTAATCACCCTCCTACACAAATCGGTTAGGATAGCGAATCGTCAAGCGGAAGTCGCTATCTTTGGCTTGAATATACAGCGGTTCATTGGGATATAGATAAAAATCGTTCATTGGTCGAATCATCGGTGCACCATTTTTTGTCAGATAAAAATTTTCAGTATCAATGATAATTTCCGAACGATCAAAGTCTCTTAAGTTAATTGTATCGTTCCGTGTTTTAATCCAAACACCACGTCCGGTTCCTGTTAAAATAATGGTCGGTTTGACTTTTAATCCTTCGACCGTAGGATAAATTTCAATTGGCCGAACTTCTTTGCCTAAATCCCCCATCGTGTAAGCCCGATTTTGAAACGTAATCATGGTTGATCCCCAATAGGCCCCGCCTTCAATTAAAATTGGAAAATCAACTGCACCTGAGCCTGTATTCCCCATTAAGTAATTCGCTTGAAATGTAATGGTTGGCGAACCCCACATCACACTAGTCGCATCACTCCGTGTGTATTTATACGGATCAGAAAGCAATAAAGTAAAGGTGCCTGTTACTTGGTTAACGCCTTCGGGTACATCACTCACTGAAGACTTACTGCCAAACCACAGCATTTCCGGTTCATCGTTAAACCAAATAGAAACGTCTTTTTCCGTAAATAAAGCAACGTTTAAATGATTAAATGCATCTCGAAATGCTTCATTATTCACAGCTGAAAGGCGATATTTAACTGTTAATTCTCGTTCTGGAATCCGCGCATAAACGTGACGTTTGCCATCACGAATCCCTAATTGATAGCTTTCAATTTCGCTTGGAACTAATTCTCGTCCTGAAACTGATAATGTTTGATAGCCAGGGATGACTTTTTCTAAAAATTGGCCATTAAAGTTCAACGCTTCTGAAGGAAGAGGCGTTGAACGAGTTGTTTGATTGGTATCAACAAATTTATACATGTTATCCTCTCCTTCCTAAGCGGTTATTTTGTTTCACTTGTTGTCGTTGTAACTCTGTTGCTAAATAAGGTGCCGTAGTTGCTGCGACAACTTTTCCATCTAACGTTGACTCTACTGTCACAAATAATGGTCGATTGTATGCATCATTTTCTAAACGATGGTCAATCGTTGCCGTGAAGTTTCCTCGACCAGCTAAGTCCAAGGCAAAATCATTTAACAGCGGTAAATCTAAAATAGCAGCCATTGCTCTACTAACGGCTGTTTCTCCTGCATAAATCCCCGTGGCAATCGTGCCGCCGAAATTCAATTTATGCAAATCAGATAAGGGACCTTCTTTTGCTGGTGAAAATGGTAAAAAGTTACGAATTTTACTGACGACCCCATCGATTGCTTCTTTGGCTTTTCCAATTGCGCCTGTAATTCCATCAGCAATCATGCCGACAATATTCGCACCGGCATCAGTGAATTTTGAAAACCAACCTTGGATTGCTTGCCAAGCACCTTCAATTACAGAACCAATGGCATTTTTTAC
The DNA here is from genome assembly GCF_051712125.1 of Enterococcus sp. DIV1444a. NCBI lineage: Bacteria > Bacillati > Bacillota > Bacilli > Lactobacillales > Enterococcaceae > Enterococcus > Enterococcus sp. DIV1444a. Next base: position 1,213,624 of record NZ_JBIOOG010000001.1, on the reverse strand, counting down.
CTGATCGGCTGCATTGATAACGCCATTTTTGATATTTTCAACTAACTGTCCTCCTGAAGCTAACAGTTGACCAAAATAAGAACCAATCTTCGTGATCATTTGTGAGATTAATGTTCCTGCTGCGGACAACAAGGCACCCAATAGACTGAGTACACCATTAATTAAGGCTTGAATCAGTTGAATCCCAGCACTTAACAACTGTGGCAACGCATTGATTAACGCACCCATTAAAGCGGTAATTAGCGTAATTGCTGCAGTAACCAGTTGCGGTAAAATTGAAATAATCCCTTGGATCAAAGCCATTAGCAATTTGACACCTGCGCTGATGATTTGTGGTAAGGCACCAATTAAGGCATTTACCAATGTCAAAATTAAGGTAATAGCTGCCGCAACTAAGGTTGGTAAAATCGAAATAATTCCTTGAATTAACGCCATTAACAATTTGACACCGGCGCTGATAATCTGTGGTAAGGCACCTATCAACGCTGTCACTAACGCTAGAATAATTGTCAACGCTGATTGAATTAACTGAGGTAAAATTGTCATAATCCCAGTGATTAATGCCATCAAAATTTGTAAACCAGCAGTCAAAATCAACGGTAACATCGTAACAAATGCATTGACTAAGGCCGTGATAATTGAAACACCTGCTGTAACTAGCATCGGTAACGCTGTGACAAAAGCTGCTACTAATGTAGTGATGATATTAATCGCTGCAGTTGTAATTGTTGGCAAGGCGGTGACAATCGCATTAACTAAAGTCATTAATAAGCTCAAACCAACTTCTATCAACATTGGTAAGACTGTTGTAATCCCCTGAATCAACGTAGTAATAATTTGTGTTGCCGCTTCAACTAAAAGTGGCAAATTGGCAACGATCGCACCAACAATTAACGTAATTAAACTAGATAACGCTGTGACGATACTTGGAATAGCTTCTGTTATTTTCCCGAGAATACTGGTTAAGACGGTTGTAAAAAGTTGGATAACTTTCGGTAGATTGGCCGCAAGCATTGTTGTAACCGATGTAATCGTGTTACCTAAATTATCAAAGACTTGGGTAATACCACCCGCACTCAAATCACCGGTTTTCATCCAGGCCGTCACGAATGAAACAATCAAGGAAATAATTAGACCAAACGGCCCAGAAATTCCTAATGCAGCCAGTGCAACTTTTGTCAGAACTTTTACCAAAAGACCAACCGCTAAACCAGCTTTGTCAAAGGTGCCACCAAATTGCCCTAATAAGTTACTACCTAATTGCAAACCGCTGGCAAAAACGCCTGCTAGCACACGACCAATTGTTGAAAAAATAGTCGCCATTTTCTCTAAGCCTACTGCAAAAAATTGTTTAAAAACTGCCATTACTTGTTGAAAGGCCGGCTGGATCTGTTGTAGCAGTCCTACCAATTTGCCAAACGCCGCTGAAACAGCTCCTTGAATAGCACTAGCTAAGCGATTGATACTATTTCTAAATGTTTCATTGGTTTTATAGAAATAAATAAACGCTGCTACAGCTGCTAAAACGGCTGCGACAATTAAAATTAATGGTCCTCCACTTAAGGCACTAAAACTAGCACTTAGTTTTGATAAGCCGCCACCTAACTTCCCAATGTTTCCTTGTACAAGAGCCAAACCAGCACTAAATTGTTGAAATTTTTGCTGAGCCATCGTTACCATAATCAGCATGGGCCCAATGGCGGCCAAAATGCCCATAATGGCAACAATTAAAACTTGGACGGGTTTTGGTAATTTGATAAATAAATTCACCAAAGCTGTAATGCCTTTGACGACTGTGATAACCACTTGAACCAAAATTTCCATTCCTGGAGCCAGCACGCTTTGAATCACTTGTGCCGCCGCTTCAAATGATTGATTCATCTGATTCAATGCCCCTTGCAACTCGCCTTGCAATGAATCAGAAATTCCTCCTGCACTGGCCATAATCAGTCCTTGCATTCCCTGAAATTCGCCACTGACCCCAGCACCGACGCCCATAGCTGTTTTTAAAACGTTCAGCATAGGTAAGGAAACGGCACTAGTCATGGCCGTCCCAAAGCTCAGCATATTATTTTGTGCATTAGTAAAGCCATCAGAGGTTTCTTTCCCCGCTTTTTTAGCTGCTTCACCGGCTTGTTCAGCAGAATCTGTTAACGCTGTGTTCATTTGATCTGCTGCCTTTGCTGTTTCGTCTCCTGTTTTTTTCACTGTTTCTCCAGATTGTTGCATGACGGTTTTAAATGTGTTCATGACCGTGGCTGACTGATTGACACCCGCACTAATTTTCCCTAAATATCCACTTAATAAGGCATACTCACCGCTCATACTTTTTAATGCTTGTTGGACGCCTGCAAGGCTTTTCTTTGCCTCCGATAACGGCGTTTTTTCTTTGTCATTCTCCATCTACTCTCCTCCCTTCTCGATAGCGGCGTAGACGCTCTGCCACAGTGGCAAGTTGCGTTTTTTTCCGCTCATTTAATTTTGTTCGTTGTGGCTGGTTAACTGCCAGAACTTCAGCAACTCGTTTTTCATAATCATAAAAACTTTTAAAGCTTTCAAAAACGGGTTTTCCTTTTTTGTTTGTCGCTTGCGCTTTAACATTTAAGTAGGCAAGCTCGTGCCTTTTCCGCTCTTCATCTACTTCTGCTAAATTAAAAGCAATCATTCGTAATTCAAATTCAGACATGGTCATCTGATCCACTTCTTCAAATGAACGACAGCCTAAGTAGCGAAAAGCAGAAAGAGCGATGTCGTGATACACGTCATCGCTCGTTTTAATTAGTTGGTTGCTTGCGCTTCTGCTTTCTTCGCTTCTTTGCTGAACTGATCGATCATTGGTTTTGTAAGAGGTTGCTTTCCCATTTCTTTAAGCAAATCATCTGAAAGTTTTTTGACATCTTGGGTCATTAACCATGCTTCAATTTCCGACTTACCTATTTTTAATTGCCCACTTTGTAAGGCTTCCATGATGTCAACTAAGATTACTGGATTGTATTGGCGTAAATAAATCATTGCTGAACTGATGCCCATGCCGAATTTGGCAGCGCCATTCTCAATTTGGTAACGTTTATCTAATTCGCGAATCGCGCCAATCGTAAATTTCACTTCAATTGTTTTTCCGTTAATCTCTAAATTCATTTTTTATCCTCCTAAAATTCAACACTTTTTGATTATGCGCCAGGTTGTGGTGCTTTATCTGGCACGGTATCTTGGAACGCATATTGTGCTTCCGCAATAATATCTGCTTCTACTGTTGCAAAGCCATCTTGTGGTTTGCCATTAATAGAGGCTTCTGTTTCGATTTCTACTAATTCTTCTACATTGGCTGGTAAACTCCATGAATTTACATAACCTTGGGCATAAATTGCTGGATATTTACCTTCCGCATTTTTTTCACCTTTTAAATCAACATCCCAAAATTCCATTAAGATGCCATCTTCAACTGCGTCTTTCATGTATAAATTTTCATCATCTCGAGAGGCTAAACCGCTTAACGATAACGTAACTTCTAAACCAGAAACAGCATTCGCAACGCCATCTTTTGTTTGCGTACCGCTCGATTCACGTGAGAATTCCCATTCATGTTCAATTTGAAATAAGGGTTTCATTGCTTTCTTTGTCGCTGCTTCATCCAAGCGACGGACTAATAAAATACGGTCTTTTCCTTGCATAACTTCTCCCATTGATAATTCCTCCTAATAAAATTGCATGTGTAATGGTAGTACAGCATGCCAAATTGTTTTTTTCATTTGTTTGGTATCTTTTACCATTTGTGCTTTGACTTCTTGATGTTTGATACCCCAATTAAAATGAGCCGTTCGTTTTAAGTTACTGGTTGCCTGCCGTAAAATCGTTCCTTTAATTGTAGAAATTTGTTGACGTTCAGATAACGCACCATAAACATGAATCATTAATTCAATTTCTCCCAAAATAGCTGATTTAGTTGATTTAGGTAATTCTTTACTATCGCCTAAGCAAACAAATGGCTGATCTGGTAAATCTGTCGGCAGTTCCTCTAGCAACAAAAATCCTGACGTCTGGCAGATTGCAACAAGTGCTTCATATAACTCTTGTTCCGCTTCATTCATTTTTAGCGCCACCTTTCCATTCAAAAGATTCAGGATTGGTTAACAAATTGGCTCTCTTCTAGTCAAAATGAAGGATCTTGAAAGTAGCCGGCATTTTCTGCTCCTTCATAACTGACACAAGAAAGCAGTCAAAATCATAGAATTTCGTGTCTTCATTTCTTTTTGAGTTGCCTCACGTTTATCTATCTCTTTCGACACTATTAATTTACCATGTTGACACCTGAAAAAATTCCACGCTTTTTCCATGTTTACATCCCTAGTTCATCTGCCACTGCTTCAAAGAAATGATTTCTTAATTTATAGGCTTGGCTTTTACTAATAAATAATTGCTGGGCAAGTCCAATTAATGTTAAAGAGGGCCGTTTTTTCATATATAGTTCTTCAATAATCACGCGCGTTTGTTCATCCGCTTCAGCTAAACAACTTTTGATAATGTCTCGATTTCTCTCTAAATTCCACAGACGACGATCCATAGCTATCGTAATCGCCATTCGTTCGGTCACTACAGAGTGAAGTCCTTGTCCTTTAATACCAGCATTTAAATCCGCTTCTTGATAAGGGTGCCGTAATTCTTCTTCCCGTTGACGGATATACTCATCTGTTTTATAAAAGTCTGCTAAAATATCTTTGATATAGTTAAATGTTGACGTACGCATTGGTTAGTCTCCTTTACTTTTATTCATTTAAAAGTGTTAATCGATAAATAAAATAACACTCTTTCGACATGTCTAAGCCGTGACGAATCGCTTCATCTGAATAACCGAGCCAAATTAAATAGAGATACTCGCTTTTTGTAAACGATGCGGCCTTGATGGATTGGATGGGTCTTGATTGATCCATCGACCAATCACCGATTGCTTGTCCTAATTCTTGAATTTTCTGCATAATAGGTTTATTTTTCTGACTTGTCCAATCGGGATATTGATTCATTAGTTGTAAGAGTCGTTTTCTTTTTTGTGCTTTTTCGCTTTGTTGCTTTGAAATATCTTTAAATACAACGCTTTTCATTTCAAATAAATCTTTTTTACGTTTTATTAAATTACTCATGTTTACGGCCTTCTCTTTCACCAATTAGATAACCTAACATCAGTGTCATTGTCCAAAAGATAAACCCAATAATAATTGTTAACATATTTATTTCACACTCCTCATTCGTTTGTCTGTTGTGTCTTTATATTGGAAAACATAGCCACTGGCGTGCTTCATTAGACGAGAAATAATACGTGTTCCATAGGCCGCCACTAGTTGTTTTCCAGAAAAATTAGTAGTAAAAATAGTTGCTTTATTCTGTCTAGCTTCTAAAATTCGATTTAAGATATCATTATTAAAATCCGTACTAACTTTATTTTTAATTCCTAATTCAGCACCTAAATCATCTAAGACCAAAACATCTGCTTTCTTCATTCTAGTAATATACGCTTGAGCCTTTGCTTGGCTTTTGGCCGACTCATTCATGGACATTTTTAGTTTTTCTAATAACTCAGAGTAGCTGACAAATAAACAATACTTTTGATATGCAGAGCGTTCTAAGACTTCATGTAAAATACTGATAGCCAAATGACTTTTACCGACACCCGGTTTCCCTGAAAAAATAACGTGGATTGGCTTTCCTTCAACAATCGCTGAAACTGCTGCTAAGGCCCGTTCTTTTGCTTGTCTTGTTTCTAATTCAGTGGTTTGGTAATTGGTTAAGCGACATTGCCGTAGCGCATCATCAGCAATTAAGGACCCTTGATGAAAAAATTTTTGTGTACGCGCTATAAAACTCTCTTGAGAACGTTGTTGAGTGGCTTCTTGTTCATGTTTTTTTAGCATTTTATACCCACACGACCAACAAGTTGGGGCACAACGTTCTGTGCCATCTTTATTTTTCTGTTGCCAAACATATTGTTCACTGCCACATTCAGGACAACGGTCTTCAACTTTTTCTAACAATTGACTCAATAGTACTTGAAAAGTTTGATCTGTCGCATGCATATTGATTTCCTCCTTTCTTTAAAAACCTAACTCTTGATATTCTTCTGTCATTTGTGGCGCATGCTCCAACACTTGTTTTTTATCATTTACTAGAACTGCATGTACGGATAAATAATTTTGTTGTTCCCAACTTTTCAAAATAGCATTTACATAGCCATAATTCCGTTTATTTCGATCAACGGCAATCCCTAAAGCATGCAAGATTAATTGGCATGCTTCCTCTTGGCTAGCCCCTTTTTGAATAAAATCTTGCAACCAATACTTAAAATCTTGGCTTGTTTTTGAAGCTAGAGTGCCAAAGCCGTTCTCCTCGTAAAAGTGATAAATCATCTTTAAACAGTCGTTTTCTGAACTACTACCTTGACTCTGACCTAATTTAGACTGGACTAAGCTTTCCTGTGGTAACCGTTGGTAGTCAGCTGGTTGACCACTAATAGACGATTCTGTTTGAAACGTATAAGCTTTGCTATTTTTTTCAACAATCTGATTTTTTTCTTCTTGATACAAGGTTGGTTTGTAACGATCACTGCGAATATAATTATGAATTTTCCAATGTTTGATAACGATCACGCCACTTTCAAATACTAGAATAAATTTTTTAACCATTAGCAATTTTAGATCGTCTTCCCCACAACCAACCATTCGCTGCAATTTTTTGGGATTATTGATAAATCCATCATCATCGGCACGCATCGATAAATGAAAATACAGGGCCTGACTTGATAAGGGCATATCTAAAAACGCATCACTATCAATAATCGTTTTTGCAAACATGCGTCGTTCTGCCAATCCGCTTCTCTCCTTTTGACTAAATTATTGTTATTCTGTTAGTAATTCCATGAAGCCAATCATACCAATCACGATGGCCCCAATTTTTATTGAGACACTGCTTATTAATAAAATAATTGCTAAAAGTAACATATCCGACAACGTTTTTTTATAGTTCCGACTCATTTCTTCACCCTTTCCACCAAAATACGGTTTTCCGAACAAGATGCTCAAAAAAATTTGTTCAGTTAACCGAACATCTGAATGGCTCTATCTTAGCACCAAATATTTTCACTGTCAACTCATAAGTTCGGTTTTATGAACAGGTGATTTTAATTGAGATTGTTACTTGCCTTCTCTAAACAGATATAGTATACTTTGAGGCAATAGGAGGTTCGGAAATATGAACATTTTTGCTATCCGTTTAAAAGAGGCTTTAACAGCCAAGAACATCAAACCTAGTGAATTAGCGAAAAAAACTGGCATCGGTAAATCTTCGATCAGCGATTGGCTAGCTGGTCGTTACGAAGCGAAACAAGACAAAGTTTATCGCATTGCAGATGCATTAGACATTAATGAGGCCTGGTTGATGGGACAAGAGGTTCCCATGGAAAAAAATGCCTCAACTATTGACCGCATTTATAAAAAATTAGAGCCCCAACGACAAGCCATCGTTTATCAATTTGCCGAACAACAATTACACGAACAACAAACGCAAGCAGAAATTCTCTCATTCCCTCGCCGTGACGAAATGACACTGGCTGCCCACGCTGGGGATCCAGAAAAGATATTTTCAAAAGAAGAAATCGAGAAAATTCACGATTACTTGGATGAAATTGATGCCAAATATCAACAATCGATTTCTTCTGACAAAAAAGAGGATTAACTTCCCATCTACTCTTTTTTATTAAGTAATGGCAGGTGAATGGTAAAGTGAATGATTATGAAAAACTCGTCAGTTCCATTCAAAAGGATGTGACAGTTTTGGAGATTGATTTATACAATCAAACAGGTTGTTATGGGTTGTATCGAAATGGTAAAATTTATATTGAAAAAACATTAAGTACTCGTCAAAAGAAGCATATTTTAGCCGAAGAATACGGACATTATCAAACATCCGTTGGCACTATTTTAAATCAAAATTGTACAGAAAATCGGAAGCAAGAGTTGAAAGCCCGCAATGTGGCCTTAGAGCAATTAGTTACGTTAGACGATTTAATTCGTTGCTCTGAAGCTGGCTTAAGTAACCATTATTCTTGTGCTGAATTTTTGGAAATCGATGTTGAAACATTAAAAAATGTGATTACGTACTATCGACAAAAGTATGGCGCCACTTATCTTTATAAAGGACGAATTTTTGAATTTAAGGATTATTCTGTGATGGTGTTAAATACTGGGTTAACTTAAAAAGCATGGAACAAAATCCTTATTGATTTTGTTCCATGCTTTTTAAGTATTCTCGAAATTTCAAGAGCGGTTTTTGTACCAATGGTTAATATGTCCAACGCCAAGCATAAGATTGGGAACAAGTATAAGGACGAATATAAATGACGGACAAAATCCGATGAACTGAATAATGCGTTCCCGCATACTATGTAGTACAAAGAAGAAAAGAAAAAAGTACAGGAAACTATTGCCTGAACCCATTTCTTTTAAATAACGATCTCCATTTTTATAGAAAGCAATAATCCTTTTCATCTTTGCACCTCCATGACTATTTTATCAAGAAATCATGAAAAGAAAAAGCACACCATTCGTCTGGTGTGCTTTTTCTTTTTAATTATTCACCTTGATTCAACTTACGAATCAACTCATCAATGTGATTTCCGTATTGGACAGATTCGTCTCTTTCAAAAATCAACTCTGGTGTTTTATACAAGGTTAACCGTTGTCCTAATTCTTTACGAATCAGTCCTTTGGCTTTGTCTAAGCCTTGTTGAGCTTTTTGTTGTTCGGAAGCTAAATCAGATAACAAGCTGTAATAAATCGTTGCTTGTTGTAAATCACCGGTCACACGAACATCTGTAATAGTGATGCCTTGGACGCGTGGATCTCTGATGCGTTTGTTCAAGATATCATTCACTTCACGCATGATTTCTTGGCCTACACGACGGTCACGATAATTTGCCATAGTGTCTTCCTCCAATTACTAAAATTATTGTTTGATTTCTTCCATAATGAAGCCTTCAATCGCATCATCTACACGTAAATCATTGAAGTTTTCAATCATAGCACCACATTCAAAACCAAGTTTGACTTCTTTCACGTCATCTTTAAAGCGTTTCAAGCTTGCTAATTTACCTTCATAAATAACAATACCATCACGAATGACACGCACGCCACTATCGCGGCGAATAAAGCCTTCTGTAACATAACAGCCAGCGATTGTGCCAACTTTAGATACTTTGTATAATTCACGAACCGTCATTTGACCCGTAATTTTTTCTTCAAATTCTGGATCTAATAACCCTTTCATCGCTGTTTCGATTTCTTCTAGGGCTTTATAGATAATGCGGTGTAAACGAATATCAACTTCTTCTTGTTCTGCTTGTTGTTTCGCTTGTGGTGTTGGTCGAACGTTAAAGCCGATAATAATCGCATTACTTGCTGCGGCTAAAGTTACGTCGCTTTCATTGATGGCCCCAACTGCCGCGTGAACAATTTTCACACGAACGCCTTCTACATCAATTTTTTGTAAACTTGCTGAAACGGCTTCGGCAGATCCTTGTACGTCTGCTTTGACAATGATATTAACTTCTTTTAATTCGCCTTCTTTTAGGCTTTCAAATAAGTTATCCAATGTCACACGGCTACTTGCTGAACGTTGTTCAAGTAACGCACGTTTAGCCCGTTCTTCCCCTGCTTGACGTGCTGTTTTTTCATCTTCAAAGACCACAAAACGATCACCCGCTTGAGGGACATCATTTAATCCGGTAATTTCCACAGGAGTTGCGGGTCCTGCTTCTTTGTCACGGCGGCCCATGTCATTGGTCATCACACGAACACGTCCGTAAGTATTACCAACCACGATTGGATCACCAACATGTAAAGTTCCTTGTTGAACGAGTAATGTCGCAACCGGACCTTTCCCTTTATCCAAGCGCGCTTCAATCACTGTTCCAATTGCTTTTTGCGTTGGATCAGCTTTTAAGTCTTCTACTTCAGCAATCAATAAAATATTTTCCAATAGCTCATCAATGTTTTGATTGAATTTCGCTGAAATATTGACGAAAATCGTATCTCCGCCCCATTCTTCAGGAATTAATTCATGTTCGCTTAATTCTTGTTTCACATGATCAGGATTCGCACCAGGCTTATCAATTTTGTTAACTGCTACAATAATTGGCACTTTTGCCGCTTTGGCATGGTTAATCGCTTCAATTGTTTGTGGCATTACTCCATCGTCCGCTGCCACAACTAAGATGGTAATATCAGTGATGCTGGCACCGCGCGCACGCATACTAGTAAAGGCCGCATGTCCTGGTGTATCTAAGAATGTAATTGGTTTGCCATCAATATCTAACTGATAAGCACCAATATGCTGCGTGATTCCGCCCGCTTCACCTGAAGTCACACGAGAATGACGCAATGTATCTAATAATGTTGTTTTCCCGTGGTCTACGTGTCCCATGATTGTGACAACAGGGGGACGTGTAGTTAAGTTTTCTTCAACAACTGCTTCTGGTTCGAAGAATTTATCAATGTCCGCAATATCAACTTGAACTTTTTCTTGCGGTTCCATGCCATAGTCCACAGCTAATAATTCAATTGTATCTTTATCTAAGGCTTGGTTTTGGTTAACCATGACACCCATCATAAATAATTTTTTGATGATTTCCGCTGGTTCGCGGTGGATTTTTTTCGCAATATCCGCCACGTTCATACCTTCTGTATATTCTAAAACATCTGGTAATTCACGGAATTTACGTGCTGGTACTGCTGGCTTCGCTGATTCTTGTTGATGTTTGCCTTTTTTCCCTTTTTTATTGAAACGATTGCGGTTTTGGTTATTAAAGTTATTCCGGTTATTACGATTTTGACCGCCACCAAAATTGTTGTTACGGTTTTGGCCGCCACGGTTTTGGTTGTTCCCGCCATTGTTATTTTGGCTGGTCCGATTTTGATTAGTTGTAGAACCGTTATTGTTTTGGGTATTGCGGTTTTGATTGTTTGTATTTGTTTGATTGCTACGGTTTTGTGTGTTGCTTTGGCCGTGACGATTTTGGTTGTTGTTGTTTCTTTGTTGTCCATTCGTTGATTGATTGTTTGGACGATTTTGGTTATTTCTTTGTTCACCAGGTTTATTGTTCATTGGTTTCTTATTGGCTGGTTTATTTTGTGTTGTTTGTGGCTTTTGGTTGTTTGTTGCTTTTGATTGAGTATTTACGGTACTTCCTCCTCCGAATGCTTGACGAAGCTTTGTTTCTTGCTCGGAACTAATTGCGCCCATATGGTTTTTAACATCCATACCTAATTGATGCGCTTTATCGACAACGTCTTTGCTTGCTTTATTCATTTCTTTTGCTAGTTCATAAATTCTTTTTTTTCCCATGCAATCACCTTCCTAACCTTTTAGTAATTCCTTGATTTTGGTGGCAAATCCTGCATCAGTTACTCCGATAACCATTCGTGGTCGCCCAATCGCTTGGCTGAGCTCGAATTGACTGAACAGTTCGCTAACAGGAACATTATAATAAGAACTTTTGTCCTTGATTTTCTTTCTAGTATTCTCACTGGCATCTTGCGCAACAAACACAAATTTCGCTTTGTTGGCACGAATATCTTTAAGGGTTAATTCCTCGCCTGTGACTAATTTACCGGCGCGCATTGCTAAACCTAAAAGGTTCAAAATTTTAGTTTTATTTTCCATCGCCAAACAACTCTTTGCGGGCTTTTTGATGCGTTACATAATCCAATAGTTCTTGATAAAATTCATCACTTAATTTTGTTTCTAAGACACGATCAAGAATTTTTTTATCCCAAGCTTTTTGGACTTCCGCAGGATCCAAATCAACGTAAGCGCCACGTCCAGGTAATTTACCAGTTGGATCTAAGGCCACTTCTCCTTCTTTGGAGCGAGTAATTCTGACTAATTCTTTTTTCGGTTTCATTTCGCCTGAAACAACCGATTTACGCATTGGAATTTTTCTCTTTTTCATTTTTTCACCCTCCAAAAACGTTATTCTTGTTCAGGTAATTCTTCTGTAATTTCTGCTTCAACAACTGCTTCTTCCGCAGCCAAGTTTTCGTAATCATCTGCCGTCATATCTGAATGGATAATTGCTTCATCCATTTCTTCTGCCACTTCGGCAACTTCTTGGTTGGCTTGTTGTTCATAAAATTCAGCCATATCAGATTCTGATTTGATATCGATTTTATGGCCCGTTAATTTAGCAGCTAAGCGCGCATTTTGACCACGTTTACCAATTGCTAATGACAATTGATAATCAGGTACAACGACTGTACATGCTTTGCTATTTTCTGGATCAAAAATAACATCTAATACTTGAGCTGGATTCAAGGCATTACTAATATAAATAGCTGGATCTTCGTTCCATTCCACAATATCCATATTTTCGCCTTTTAATTCATTCACAATCGCTTGGACACGTTGGCCTTTTGGACCGACACAGGTACCCACTGGGTCAATATTAGGATCTGTTGAACGAACAGCTACTTTTGAACGATCGCCAGCTTCACGAGCGACGCTTACGATTTCAACAATTCCATCATAAACTTCTGGAATTTCTTGTTCAAAAAGACGTTTTAATAAATCTGGATGACTACGGCTTACAAAAACTTGTGGGCCTTTTGATGTGTTTTCAACACGTGATACGTAAACTTTAATCCGATCATGCGGTTGGTAAAATTCATTTGGCATTTGATCTTGTTTTGATAAGACTGCTTCGATTTTACCTAAGTTTACATAAATATAACGACGATCTTGACGTTCAACAATTCCTTGCATGATGTCATTTTCGTATTCGCTAAATTCATTATAAATAATTGTTCTTTCTGCTTCACGGACACGTTGTAAAATTACTTGCTTTGCTGTTTGGGCAGCAATGCGGCCAAAGTCTTTTGGCGTAACTTCAAAACGAATTTTGTCGCCGATTTCATATGCACCATTTAATGCAACGGCATCTTTTAATGAAACTTCCAATTGTGAATCAAATACTTCTTCTGTTACTTCTTTGACAGCATACACGTGAATATTGCCTTTTTTTGGTTCAAATTCAACTTCGACGTTGCTTGCTTGTCCATAATGTCTTTTATATGCAGAAACTAAAGCTGCTTGTAACGCTTCAATCACCGTATCTTTAGGAATCCCTTTTTCAGCTTCTAATACGTCTAATGCATTTAACATTTCTTTGCTCATTGTTTTTCTTTTCCTCCTATGGATTCGTTAAAGCTGAACGAGTGGTTCTTCTTCCAAGGGAAAAACTTCTCGTTAAAACTTGTCACAGGCCCGGCTAAAAGTAAAACTTTTAGTGGACCCTTTTTTACATTCGAGTCTGTTGATTAAAATTGAATGGCTAAACGAGCTTTTGCGATATTTTTACGTTCAAAAGTCATTTCCTTCACTCTGGTTTTAATTTTTACACTTAATGTTAATTGTTCTGAATCAAGATGAACTAAGGTACCTTCAATCTGTTTTTCTCCATCAACTGCTTGATAAAGAGAAATATGAATGTACTTACCTACCGCTTGTTCATAATCGCTTTCTTTCTTTAACGGACGTTCTGCTCCCGGAGAAGAAACTTCCAGAAAGTACGCTTGCGGAATTGGATCTGGATCCATTGCATCTAGTTTTTCACTTAATTTTTCGCTGACAAAGGCACATTCCTCAATATCAATGCCACCTTCTTTATCGATAAATACTCGTAAAAACCAATTTTTTCCTTCCTTAACAAACTCTACTTCCACAAGTTCAAAATTTTGTTCTTCTAAGATTGGTGTGACTAACTTTGTTACAGTTTCCACAGCACTACTCAAAATTTTCGCCTCCTTCGAGATTGATGTAACGAACCGTGTTCTGATGACTTTTCCATCAAAAAGAGTGAGCAGAAATCCGCTCACTCCCAACTAGTATCATTACGCTAAAGATAGTATAGCACAGAACCACTCCAAACTCAAATGAACAAGCTAAATCTCTCGAAATTTGCACATTTTGTCTCGATTACTGAAACTATCTAAGCGATTATTTTTTCGTTTTAAAATAGATAAATACTCCTTGAATCAAAAGAAGGCTACCTAAGAAAAGAAATGCGTTTTCTTTTGTTTCTCCTGTTTTTGGCAATTCTTTATTACGAATCGCCTGTTTTTCATGGTTTTTTGAAGTAATGACTGTTTCTGTGGTTGAATTTGTGGTAGTATCTGTTGTCCCACTCGTTGGTGGTGTGGTACTTTCTATAGGTTTTTCTGGCGTATAGTGATTAGTAAATACTTGACCTCCATCATACTGAATAGTTGCCACGAGATTTCCTAAAAGTGCCTCGACGGTTACTTGAACTTGAAGATTATGCGTATCGTAGGAAACACCTGCCTGTTGCGTGTTTACTTCCCGAATGGTGTATTGATAGTTTCCAGGAGTTTCAAAGGTTAATGGTGAAAATTGAATTTTCCCTAAAGTATCGTTACTAACCGTTTCTAGTACTGTACCTTTCTCATCTAACAATTCAAATTGAAATTCAGCATCCTTCAGTGGTTTTCCTAAAAGAACTTTTCCAGCTAAAAATGAAGCAGCGACTGGTTGATATGAAATCTTATGATTCACAACAGTTTTCAGTGCAACTAAGTTTTTACCAAAGTCTTCAGGTGTTATTGAAATCTTGTTTTGCGAAAGTTGGTAACCGATAGGTGCTTTGGTTTCTACTAAAGTATAGTTATCTTTTAACAAGCCTTTAACAATCGCTGTTCCGTTTTGATCTGTTGTGATTTTGGCCACTGTTTGATTGGTTGAGTTACGAATGAGTTCAAACTCTGCACCTGCTAAACGCTGGCCTGCTTCATCTTCTTTATGAATTTCAACAACATATTGTTCACCATTGGCTTCTCCACCACCCGTTTGTGAGACACGACTCACTTCGACTTCTTCCACCACCGTTTGATTTTCTGTTAATTTTGCATAATTTGTGAAGGTTTCACCTTTTTCGGGAAGATGATCGATTTTGGTTTTATAGGTGATACGATATTCATTAGTCCCAATATTGCCAAAATGCACCGAAAAATTGCGGTCACCAGGACCATACTGTACAGCCAACTGACCAGTTATATCTTCCTCTGGCGTGAACTGCCAAATAGCATTTCCATCCAGTGCCCATTGTCCTCGTTCAATTTTCATAGTGTCTTTCATATAACTTAAACTTGCTGTTTTTAGCACATCTTCCACTTCTAAATCAGTATACGTTTGCCCTGTTGGATTAATCCGTAGTACATTGTAAATTTCGGTTGGATCGTCTTCGATAAACCACGAATACTTGCTAAATTTTTCGTTAACATCATCGCCTTCACCTTGGTAATCAAGATCGCCAGCAAATATTTTTTCCCCTTCAACCGTGACGTAAATAGGAATCTTGGATTCATTTTCCACATTTTCGAAATCAATCAAACTTGTAAAATATAAAGACCCACTAATATTGGCATGGTTTTCTACGTAATCTGTATACGTTAACGTGACCGTTTTATTCGCTACATCGGTCTGTGCGATTGCAACCACAGCACCTGTATCATCTACTACATTAAAGGTCATATTTTTATCGAGACGTAGCTCTTCGGGCAAAGTAATCACACTCGTATCCCCACTATTAACGGTATTATCCGGTAAGTTGAAATTAATCCGGAGGTAGATGTCTGTATATTGATTAATGGTCCCAAGTGGGTTTCCTTCTTTGTCCGTTAGCTGAATCGCTGTCACAATGTTGCCCACTTGTTTACGCGGCACTACGTTTGGCGTAGCAGAAATTTGATTGGTTTCACTGGTACTAGTTGGTTCCGTTTGCGCATATCCTGTTTCAAGTTTCAGAAAAGGCGTTATCAGTGCCGACAAAAGAATGAAAAACATTCCCCAATAGACAAAACTTCTTTTTTTCATTTTTATTCAATCCTTCCTATCTAAAATAATTGGTTAGGTTTATACTATCAAGGATTAACTAGGTGCAAGTGTTTTTATTTTTCCCAACAATAAAAAACAAAAAACACCGAACCAAAATAATTTTGGCTTGGTGTTTTGCTCCTAATGTCTTTTCTTATAAAACCATAATTGAACTTTTTCAGAAATGGTTGATAAATGTTGGAAAGTTGAGTCTGCTGCAAAGAAAAGAATGGCTAAAAGTAACAAGGCTGTTGGCGATACCGAAGTTAACGAGAACAAGTTTTTCATGGAAATACTTGTAATAACCATTCCGATTAAACAGCCAATCATTACGCGCTTGCGGTAACGATTCATTGGTGAACTAATTTTATAAAGAACCATAAAACCGACTGAAACTAGTAACAATGTTGCAGTTGTTGAAATGTCCGTTTTTTGAAGTGCAAGAATATCACCACAAATTAGTAAGGCACCGACTACTAACATATCCGTTAACCCACCAGGAATTGCTTTTGATAACACATTGAAAAGAAATTTCCCTTCAATGCGGCGATGATTTGGTTCCAAAGCTAGAAATGTCGAAGGAATACCAATTGTAAATAAACTAATCAATGTGACTTGTGTCGGTTGTAAAGGATATGTCACGGCAAAAATCATAGCAAAGACAGACATCAGCAAGGAGAAAATATTTTTTACAAGGAATAAACTTGAAGAGCGTTCAATGTTATTAACTACTTGGCGGCCTTCAAAGACAACCTCCGGCATCGTTGAAAAATCAGAATCTAACAACACAACTTGCGAGGCTTGTGCTGTAGCTTGATTTCCTGAAGCCATGGCAATACTACAATCTGCTTCTTTCATGGCTAAAATATCATTGACTCCATCCCCTGTCATCGCCACTGTATGATCTAATTTTTTCAACAATAGCACAAATTGTTTCTTTTGTTCTGGCGTGACACGACCAAAAACGGTGTATTTTTCTAAAGCTTCTGTCTGGGCTTCCATTGTAGTTAATGTTCGCGCGTCCACATAATTTTCAGCACCAATAATGCCTGCCGCTTGTGCTACATTGGATACTGTTAAAGGATTATCACCAGAAATGACCTTAATGGCCACATTTTGTTCAGCAAAATATTCAAAAGTTGCTTTGGCTTCTTTACGAATCGGATTCCAAAGAAGAATGTAGCCTAGAGGTTGAACCTCTGCTGCCAACGTTTCCTGAAATTCTCCTAAATACTTTCCGAACACCAATAAGCGATAGCCTTGACTTGTATAATGTTCCACTTCAGATTGATACATTTCATAATTGTCTCTCAAAATCATCTCTGGCGCCCCAAGAATATACGTCGCTTCTGGGAAAGTCACGCTACTAAATTTTTCGACAGACGAAAACGAGGTATAGCTAACGGCTTCCCTCTGATTATTAGTAACAAAAAATTCTTTCATCGCTTTCATCGTATCATTGTCAGCTGACATTGTTCGGCAAAAATCGCCAATTAATTTTTCGATATTGGTTAAGTCTGTACCCTCATTTTCGATACTCACCACAGGAACCAACTCTTGGACTTCCATCGTGTTTTCAGTAATTGTTCCTGTTTTATCTACACATAACACATCAACACGTGCTAAGGATTCGATACTTTTCATGTTGTGCAATAAAACGCCGCGCTTTGCTAAGCGCATTGTGCTGGCAGCTAATGCAACGGTTGTTAAAAGGTACAACCCTTCCGGAATCATCCCAATCAAGGCAGCTTCCATGGAGACAATGCTATCATGAAGCCCTTGATGATTGATGAAATAACTTTGGAAAAATAGAACACAGCCAATTGGGATAATAATAATCCCTACCCATTTCACCAAACGGTTAATGGAACCGACCATCTCTGATTGTTCCCCTTTTTTAATTGACTTCGCTTCAAGCGTTAATTGATGAACATAGGCCTCAGCGCCAATTTTATCAATTCTTGCATAACAAGAACCTGACACAATAAAGCTACCTGACAAAAGTTGGCTATCTGCTACTTTGGTAATCTCATCAGATTCCCCAGTTAACAAGGATTCATTCACACGGACTTCACCAGATAAGACAATCGCATCTCCAGAAATCTGTTCACCCGATTTAAAGAGCACCACATCGTCCAAAACCAGTTCATCTGGCGAAATTTCTTGCTCTTGGCCATCCCTCACAACGGTTACTTTTGTAGCGTTTAGAATATTTAAGCTATCTAATACTTTCTTCGACTTAATTTCTTGGTAAATTCCAATGACCGTATTAATGATTACTACTGGCAAAAAGGTCATATTTTTATAAGATTGTACCAGCATTAATAACACGCCTAGTACCACAAAAATTAAGTTGAAATACGTAAATACGTTATTAATAACAATCTGTTTCGTCGTGATAAACTCAGTATCGACGGCGGCGTTGACCAAGCCTTTTCGCTGTCTTTCTTCCACTTGTGCGGCAGTCAAGCCTTGTTTATCTTCTGGATAATAGCGTTCCGCATTAGCAGTCGCTACTATTGTTTCATTTTCTTGCATTTCTTTTTTCCTTCTCAAACACATCACCTCTTGTTCTAGTCGACTCTTTCATCGTCTCCTTCTATCTCACAGTATAGCACTGAATAAAAATTTAGATAACAACTAGCGTCCAACTATAGAAAAAAATTATACATTTCCTAAACATTGTCATTTTCCGGAACAAGCTAACGCAAAACCTTTTCATTTACTTGTTTTTCCTTTACTATAGTAGAGAAGAAATATCAAGAAATGAGGAACAATTGATGGCACAGAATCACGTAATTAAAGTTAGTAAAAAAACATTAGCAGAGATGACCACTGTTTATCAACCCAATCGTTTAAATAAAACGGTCCCTTATACAGTCTTTGTGGCCAAGGTTGGCACCACTACCATCACCGCCTATCAATCAGGTAAAGTCATGTTTCAGGGACCTCAAGCTGAAAAAGAGGCCGCTCGTTGGGAAGGAACGAGTACCATACCAGAGAAAAAAGTTTCCTCCCAGACTACAGTGCTGCCTGCTGATTTTAGCAACTGGTCAGTGATAGGTTCCGATGAAGTCGGTAACGGTAGCTATTTTGGTCCAGTAACTGTCTGTGCTGCATATGTTGACAAAAGCATGATTAGCAAACTAAAAGCATTAGGTGTTCGTGATTCCAAAGAATTAACCGACCCACAAATCATTCAATTGTCACATGTCATTAAAGAACTGATTCCTTACAAGTTATTAATCGTTGAACCAAAAAAATACAATGAGATCCAACCAAACTACAATGCTGTACACATGAAAGTCGCTTTGCATAACCAAGCGATTTATCTGTTGCTACAAGAATTGGCTCCCACAAAGCCAGAAGGGATTTTGATTGACCAATTCACGCCTGAAAATAATTATCAGAAATATGTTCGTAATGAAAAAAATCAAGTCACTGAAAAATTGTTCTTCGTCACTAAAGGAGAGCAATATCATGTTGCCGTTGCTGCCGCCTCTATTATTAGCCGCGCTGCTTTTTTAGAAGAGTTAGACAAAGAATCTGCAGAATTGGGTTTCTCTGTGCCCTCTGGTGCTGGCAGCAAATCAGATCAAGTAGCCGCCCGTATTCTGAAAAAAGGTGGCCTAGACTTATTAGCGAACTATGCGAAACTGCATTTTGCAAACACCCAAAAAGCCCAAAAGCTACTATAAATAAACAACAAGCAAAAGTCCCAGCGCTGATTAGTGACGCTGGGACTTTTGCTTGTTGTAAAAAATTATTTTTCAATTTCGATAAATAGGACTTTTAAGTAATTCCCTTCTGGAAAATTAGGATTCACTTGAAAGTCTACCGGTAATTGATACGTGTCCGTAATCTTGTAACGGACATTTTTCTCTTGTAAGGCCGTGATCACCATTTTTTGGTATTTGGCTAAGGACAAATTTGCCGCATTGGTTGAGGCAATAAGCGTTCCCTTATCCGTTAAAATATCAATAGAATCTTTCACTAGGTCCCCATAATTTTTAGCAACGGAAAAAACTTTCTTTTTGTTGCGAGCAAAACTTGGCGGATCCAAAATGATCATGTCATAACGCAAGTCTTTACGGGAAGCATATTTAAAGTAGTCAAAAACATCCATGACAATAATCTTTTGTGCGGCAAGATTTAAATGATTAACTTCAAATTGCTCAGTCGTTTTCGGTAAGCTTCGTTTAGCTAAATCCACACTAGTGGTGGCTACGGCGCCACCCATAGCGGCAGCTACTGAAAAAGCACCTGTATAACTAAACATATTTAAGACTGTTTTACCTACTGCAAAGCCATCAACTAGTCGACCACGAACTTCTTTTTGAT
Organism: Enterococcus sp. DIV1444a; assembly: GCF_051712125.1. Classification (NCBI taxonomy): domain Bacteria; kingdom Bacillati; phylum Bacillota; class Bacilli; order Lactobacillales; family Enterococcaceae; genus Enterococcus; species Enterococcus sp. DIV1444a. Next base: position 1,193,356 of record NZ_JBIOOG010000001.1, on the reverse strand, counting down.
CTAAAAAGATGCCTGTCATTAATCCTTCGTTTAAATAGGTAGCAAATTGAACGCCATTTTCAGTAACAAGTAATGGCTCGGGTGCTTGTTCGCCATATAAAAACTGTGATTCTGGTAAATCTTTTGTGGAAAAGCGAATCTTTTCGTAGGCACCAATAATGTCAGGGTAAACTGTGCGAAACGCCGTCAAAAGTTCTGCTTTTTTCTGATAAAGGGTTTCATTATACCATGAAAAAACGGCGTAATCTGCATAGCGATCGATGATTAGACCCCCAATGCCATCCCCTTCTCCATTAAATAATCGATAAGCGGTTGTCAGCGAATCCTTTTCAAAAGACGTCCGCTTCTCACGACTTATTTCAAAGAGTTGTTGAAAAAAAGATTGATTAATTGGTCCATGCCATGACAGCAACCAACCAATTCCTTTATTTTGTTCGCCTAAATATCCTTCGGCTAAACGCTGGCCTTTACTATCAATCAAAGTAAGCCAATCTGTTGGCAACGGCGCCGGCACTTGTTGCAAATCTTCTTTCTGAATTAAAGGATATCCTTTTTTAAATTTATGTTCTGCTTTTTTAGTTACTTGAAGTTTCATTCTGTACACCTACTTTTCAAAGTCCTATCTAGTATAGCAAAAAAAAGGCCGTCTGTCTTTAAAGGAATCAAGCTTCACGTTATTTAACGAACTAAAAAGATTAAGGAAATAGTAAGTTTTCTTTAACATCGCTTTCCCTCACTTCGGTAAGAATTGACATAAAATTTGTGAAAGAGTAAAATTAAAGCGATATTGTAAAATACGAAATTTACCTAATTTTACTTTTATAGAATCATCGTTTAGAAAGGACGTTTAATTTGAAAAAATTATTTAAAACAAATATTTTGAACACGCGACTGGGGTTATTCTCGCTAATCGCCATCTTACTGTGGCTAAAAAACCTCTTTGCGTACGCCGTTGATTTCCATTTACGTTTGGAAAATATTAACGAGTACTTCATACTCTTAATTAATCCAATTGCCACAACGGTCTTTTTATTAGCCATCGCTTTGTATGTTCGCCGTAAAAAAGCTTCTTATATTACAATGATGATTATTTACTTCTTGATGAGTTTACTACTCTTCTCAAATGTTGTGTATTATCGAGAATTTACTGACTTCATCACAGTTAATACGATGCTTGGTGCTGGCAAAGTAGCTAGCGGTCTTGGCGAAAGTGCCTTACGTCTCTTTAGACCTTATGACGTCATTTATTTCTTAGACTTCATTATTATTGGCGTATTATTATTAACGAAAAAAATTAAAACAGATGCGCGTCCAGTCCGTGCACGTGTAGCAGTCTCTGTCACACTCCTTTCTGTTGTCTTTTTCTTATTCAATCTATTCATGGCTGAAACAGAACGTCCTCAATTATTAGGGCGCCAATTCTCTCGTGACTATATCGTGAAATTCCTAGGCTTAAATGCCTTTACCGTATACGACGGCATTACAACTTACCAAACAAACCAAGTTCGTGCCGAAGCTAGTGCTAACGATATGAAACAAGTTGAAGATTACGTGAAACAACAATATGCGGCACCCGATGATAGTAAGTTTGGTATTGCAAAAGGCAAAAATGTAATTTATATCCATTTAGAAAGTTTCCAACAATTTTTAGTTAATTACAAATTAAAAGATGAAAATGGCGTAGAACACGAAGTCACACCATTTATCAATAGTCTTTACAATAGTAAAAGTACCTTTAGCTTTGATAACTTCTTCCACCAAGTCGGTCAAGGAAAAACAAGTGATGCCGAAACGTTACTTGAAAATTCACTATTTGGTTTAGATCAAGGTTCACTCTTTACACAAGTTGGTGGGAAAAATACGTTTGAAGCAGCACCCGATATTTTAAAACAAACGCAAGGTTACACTAGCGCTGCTTTCCACGGAAATGCCGGTAACTTCTGGAATCGGAATGAAACTTATAAACGTTTAGGCTATGACTATTTCTTTGATGCTAGTTATTATGATGTTAATTCAGATAACTCATTCCAATATGGGTTACACGATAAACCATTCTTTAATCAATCCGTTCAATATTTAGAGCATTTACAACAACCGTTCTATTCTAAATTTATTGCTGTATCCAATCATTATCCTTATTCTCAATTTACAAACGATGAAGCAGGATTCCCAATTGCGAAAACCTCTGACGAAACAATTAATGGCTATTTCGCAACAGCGAATTATTTAGATAAAGCGGTCGAAGAATTCTTTAACTACTTGAAATCTTCAGGTCTCTATGAAAACTCAGTCATTGTTCTTTATGGCGATCACTATGGGGTTTCTAATTCAAGAAACCAAAACTTAGCAGAATTAGTAGGTAAAACCAAAGCAGATTGGAACGATTTTGACAATGCCAATATGCAACGTGTTCCTTATATGATTCACGTTCCTGGTCAAGAAAATGGCGGTGTGAACCATACGTATGGCGGCCAAGTTGATGCCTTACCAACCCTTCTACACTTGCTTGGTGTCGATACGAAAAACTACATTCAGCTAGGCCAAGATTTATTCTCTAAGCAACATAATCAAATCGTTGCTTTCCGCAACGGCAATGTTGTAACACCTAAATATACTATTTTAGGTTCTAGCATTTACGATACTAAAACAGGCACTTTAATTACAGAGCCAACCGAAGAAGTTAAGAAAGAAGTCGCTGATTTAAAAGCCAAAGCGACGAAACAATTAGAAACGTCTGACCAAATTACTAACGGTGACTTGCTTCGTTTCTATACTAATAGCGGCTTAAAACCAGTTAACCCAGAAGACTATGATTACAAGAACCAATTGCAACAACTGGAAGCAATTGAAAAAGAAAAAGGTGAAAAATCAACAAGTGTTTACAGTAAAAACAATAATAAATCAACCGTTGATGAATATCACACTGACAGTTATCAAGGCTATCAAAAAACGGGTAAATAAATCTTCAAAAAGCTTGAGCAATTTGCTCAAGCTTTTTTGCTACTTTTTCATAATTAATTCATATTATTTCACTATACTAAAGATAGTTTAGAGAGGTGAAAGTTGATGAGAAGTGTTCGTTACGCTACAGCCAGTAGTTTTTATCATAAAAAAATCACATTAATCACTGCACTCTTCTTCTTCCTGTTCTCTTTCTTATTGACCGGGCTGTTTAACTTAATTGATTTTGAAAAAGAGTTTTTACGAACGATGCCAGACTTTGTCGATATTGAAAAACAAACTAGTTACCATTACCAACTGATTCAATACTATTGGCACCTCTATCTAGGTAGTGTCATTTTCTTTGGTGTCACTTTTCTTCTGTTGATGTATGTGACATTACGCATAAAAAAGGAAGAAATACATACATGGTATCACATGCACTTTTCAAATATGTATGTCACCAAACAGCTCTTACTAGAGTTGTGTTTACCGGCTCTATTAGGAATTTTCAGTTTTTTACTTTTCACTTTAATGTTTCAAGAAACGTACAATACCGTTCTTTGGGCCGTTCGTGACGCCATTTTACAGTGGTCACATTTGGAAACTCCAGCATTTTTAGCTAAAAGTACCGACCAAGATGTCACAATTACAAATATCCAGCATTTAGGGATTCAAACGATCCAAGCGTTTTCTTTTGATTTCAAAAGTATGCAGTCGCTTTATACGATCCGTAACTGCTTTGTCAATTGCTTAGTCTTGCTTGGCATTCCTCTTGTTTGCGGGACTCCTTTCACGTTGATTTATTTACGCACACATAAGAAATAAGGGAGGGATTTTCTATGAATGTCACACCATCATTCAAAAAAACAACCGAAAAAAAATCCTCATTCGACGCGTTAGCTTTGCGAGAAGTTTATGGAATCATTTATTCTGCTCCAGAACAAGAACTCGCATTGGCCGATTTTTTCCAAACAAACCAACTAACCATTACTAGGCTTTCTTCTAGTGAAACCTTTCTGCCCTACTTGCCATTAGAAGAAAATTTATTTATCGCTAGTACGATCAAAGAACGGGATCGAAAAATAGTTCTAGCCGAAGCTTTCCAGGTGTTCCAATTAGAACCTGCCTTACTTGGTCGTTCTTTTACTTCTTTTACGACTTTTGAAAAAATTAAAATGCGCATAATACAACTTTTATTTTCAAAAACAAGTACGTTAGTGATCGATGATATCTTTTCTTCATTAACGATTGGACAACGTCAAGAAATTTTACCTCAATTAAAAATAGCAGTTCAAAAAAGAAACAAGCGCTTGCTATTTCTGACAAAGGATCCACAAATTATTGATAGTCCCTATGTGCACCCCCTGTCTCTACATGCGTTATTAAACTAAAAAAAACGTCTGGCACTGATTGTGACCAGACGTTTTCTTTAGTTTTCAGTGATTTCAACATCAGGAAATGAAATAATAAAGGTGGTGCCTTTACCAGGTTCACTCTCAACATTGATTTTCCCTTTATGCAAGCGGACCAATTGTTGAACGATTGGTAAGCCTAATCCTGATTCTCCATATTTCGTATTTTTACGGGATGGATCTACTTTGTAATAACGATCCCAGATATTCAGAATTTGTTCTTCCGTCATGCCGATTCCTGTATCAGAAATGCGGACAATGGTTTCTAAATAGCCTTTTTCTAAAGCAATATGAATTTCACCATTTTCAGTAAATTGGATGGCATTTTGAACAATATTGACAACTACTTGAACAAAACGATCATAATCGGCATACACATCAATTGGTTCGGTGGTATCTAAATACAATCGATTACCGGCGGCTTCAGCTTTTGCCGTTAGTTGCGTCACAATATTTTCTAAAGCTTCTGTTCCGTTGAACTTCTTCACAACAATTTGAATCTGGTTGGTCCGAATTTTTTCATAATCAAGATTTTCATTGACTAAGCGAATCAAGCGAGCGGTCTCATTTTGCATCAGTTTAATCGCATTCTCTTTTTGATTTTCAGGAATAGCATTATACTGCAATCCCTCTAACAAGCCATTAATAGTTGTTAAAGGCGTCCGCATTTCATGAGAGGCATCCGCCATAAATTGACGACGACGCTCTTCTTGCCGATTGATTTCTTCTTGTGATTCTTTTAAAGATGCGGCCATTTTATTAAAATCTTCTGCTAGGTCATCAAATTCATCTTTGTCATGAACCGGTAATTGAATATCAAAATTTCCACTAGTAATTTCTTTGGTGGCTTTACGCATCCGATTAATTCGTTTCACTTGGAAAGTCGCAAATAGATAACTTAGTAACAAGGCAATCACACTAGAAAAAATAAAGCCTTTAATCAAGTTTTGTGTCACGGACTGAACGCTTCGGTCAACGTTTTTGGCAGGTTGTGTAATAACTAGCGAGCCAATAATCACTTTTTTATCAGAAGATTGATTTGATGCATACACAGGTAACATTACATAGGACGAAGTATTTCGGGCACCGTAAATATCAATGTTTTCCGTTGCATAAACACGATTGCCTTTCATGATTTGATCCCAATTTTTATCGATTAACGAAAAGTCTAATTTTTTCGTGCTATCAACTGGTGGATACTGCACTTCACGGTCCTTGTTAATAAACACAAATTGCACATCTTGCTTCTGGAGTACGCGCTCAGTCAACTGAAATGAATAGGATAAAACATCTCGATCCGAAACGCCTGCAACATTAATAAAAAAGTCACGTGTTTCTAAAGCCGATTCTGCATAACCATACAACTGTTCATAGTTATTTTCTTGCATTGTGCGCTTGGTCAGCTGCGTGAAAGACGTTCCGACAATGAGAATAATCAGAGCAATCACACCTATAAAAGCAAGTAATTGTTGATATAAATATTTCATTAAGCAACACCTGAATCGTCGAATTTATACCCTACGCCCCAAACCGTTTGGATGACTTGAGGACCCACTTTTTCAATTTTTTGTCGTAATTTTTTGATATGGGCATCAACTGTCCGCTCATCGCCAAAGTATTGATAGTCCCAAACCAATTCTAGTAGTTGTTCGCGTGAAAAGACTTGGCGTGGTTTTTTTGCTAAGGTGTATAGCAAATCAAATTCTTTTGGTGTTAAGCCTTCAATTAATTGATTATCTAAATATGTTTCTCGTGTTTTCGTATTCATTTTAAAATGATCCGTAATCACATCAAAAGTTTCATCTGTATTCTCAGACGTATCATGCGCAGCCTCTGCCACCTCGGCACGACGATGTAAAGCTTTCATTCGTGCAATCAAAGTTAGTGGACTAAATGGTTTTGTCACATAATCATCCGCACCCATTTCAAGGCCAATTACTTGGTCACTTTCAGAATCACGAGCGGTCAACATAATAATGGGAACATTGGCTGAAACTTTGCGAATTTCACGACAAACAGCCATCCCATCCATACTAGGTAAGTTTAAATCTAATGTAATCATGTCCCATTTTTCTGGCGAAGCAAGAAAAGTCGCCAATCCTTCTTTGCCATCATCTTTAAAGGTAGCTTCCCACCCTTCATTTAAGAAAAACATTTGCATCATTTCTGAGACAGATTCATTGTCTTCAATCATTAATATATTCATTTCATTCACTCCTTATTCACTTTTCATAAGACTGCTCTATTGTAGTATACTCTAAAATTGAATTTGTACCAACCGATTCTATATTTCTTCAAAAATCCTTTACAGAACCATCAAAAATCACTTTTTTCCTGCTCTTTTAAAGAAAACGAAGTGAACCCATTGTCTTTTCAGAAAAGTTTGTTAAAATAACAAGCGTAGAGAGGATGTTAAGGTATGGATAAAATGAAAGCTATTACTTTTTTTGATTTAGATGGAACTTTGTTAGATGGAACCTCACAAATTACTCCTGAGATTACTGCAGCGGTGGCGGCCTTGAAAGACAATCAAATTTTACCTTTAATTGCGACTGGTCGGACCTTGTGTGAGATTCAGCCAATTATGAAAGCCAGTGGCATTGACTCAGCGATTGTAATGAACGGACAATTTATTCATTATGAAGGAAAAACGATTTATTCAGATGAATTTACAACAGAGGAATGTGTTTCACTGCATGAGCACGTCAGACAGCGTGGTCATGAATTAGCTTTTTATAATGAGCGCCGTATTTTTTGTACAGGGCATACTGGCACAGTGAAACAAGCCTATGATTATATTCATTCAGCTGTTCCAGAAATTGATCCCACAGGTTATGAGAATGATGCCGTCAACATGATGTTGGTCTTAAGTCAACATGGCGATGATGATGAATATTACTATGAGCGGTTTCCTGAATTGACCTTTTATCGCAATGGTCCTTTTTCAATTGATATTGTTCGTAAAGGGGTCTCTAAAGGCTCTGGTGTCAAAAATCTTTTTAACACCTTGGGATTAAACGGCATTCCCACTTATGCCTTTGGTGATGGCATCAATGATTTGGCGCTGTTTGAGGCCTGTGATTATGGAATTGCCATGGGTAATGCGCGAGAAGAACTAAAAGAAAAAGCCACCTTTATTTCAACTAAAAATACTGAGAATGGCATTGTTAATGGCTTGAAAAAATTTGATTTACTATAAAAGAAAACTACCTTCTTCTATTGATGTACTTTAGAAGAAGGTAGTTCTTTTGTATGTTCATTTTTCTTTTTCTGTTGTGCACAGAGAGCTACTCCCACTACTTGAATCAGCAAAATCGCTCCCAACAAACAACTTAATGCGATGTTCCCTGATAGGATGGTTCTTCTGATTAAAATAATTAATACGACACTGCTAATTCCGTAGAGTAACCATTGGTTGTCCATTTTTAATGACCCCTTTGTTTTTCTATGTTTAGGATAGGATGTTTCCTACAAAAATGCAAGGAAAGATCCTAGATTCTTACAACTAACCCATAATTTTTACTAATTCCTTATTTGTTTTCATTTATTCTTAAGATTCGTTTCATTTTTGTTAAAAATCAGATTTTTTTCTATCTCTGTTTTAAATTGCGTACAGTTCTTAAAAAAAATGATACACTAAACGTGAACTCAAAATGAAAGGAGCCATTCCTTTGGTTAATAGCGAAAAAAGAAAACAATTAATTATTGATACGTGCATTTTAGCTGGAAAAATTATGCTGGAAAGCGGATCTGAAGTATATAGAACCGAAGATACGATTACTCGGATTGCAGCAAACGCTGGCGAATCAGAGAGTGTTTGTTATACGACGGCTACAGGGATTTTCGTAGGCTTTCGTTCCAGTAATTATACGCAATTAGAAAACATCCCCCAACGCTCGATTAATTTGGAAAAAGTTAGTCTTGTCAATCAATTATCAAGAGAATTTGCACAAAAAGAGATTACTTTACCAGAGCTTTATCAGCGCTTAACTCTATTAGAAACAGATACCCCCACTTTTTCAATTTCGTTACGCTTGTTAGCAGCCGGCATTGTTAGTTGTACGTTAATGTACATTTTTGGTGGCACTTGGCAAGATTTTATTGCAACTTTTTTTGTTGGCGTGATTGGGTATGCCAGTTATCTTTTTACCCAAAAGTTATTCCAAGTTCCTTACCTCGATTCCTTCGCAGCCGCTTTTGTCATTGGCTTGTTCGCCTATTTGGCTGTGCATTTTCACTTAGCGATCAATATCGATAATATTATTATTGGTGCGGTGATGCCGTTAGTTCCAGGTGTGGCGATTACGAACTCTTTTCGCGACATTTTAGCGGGCCACCTCATCAGTGGGACGGCGCGAGGGACAGAAGCTATTTTTATTGCTGGGTCTGTTGGCCTGGGAATTGCCTTGATTTTTAAATTATTTATGTAAGGAGTGTTCAAATGGAACTAATTTTTCATCTTCTCTTTAGTTTTTTAGCGACTGTGACATTTGGCATTATTACGAACATTCCTCGTAAAGCACTGGTGGCTTGTGGCATTACTGGTATGACAGGCTGGATGATTTATTATCTCTTAACGCAAACTTTTGATGCTAGTCAAACCTTTGCAAACTTTTTAGGAACGGTCGGATTAGGAATCGCTAGTATCTTTTTTTCTCGTTACAAAAAAATGCCGATGATTATTTTTTATATTCCGAGTTTGGTTCCTTTAGTGCCAGGAGGCCCTGCTTATCAAGCGGTTCGGAGCATTTTGTTAGGAAATATTGATGACGGTTTGCAGTTGATTTTAAAAGTTGTCTTTACTGCTGCAGCCATCGCAGCGGGCTTTATGGTGACATCGCTATTGGAACGAATTGTCAAACGTTTTTTCCCCAAGCAACTCTTCCGATTGGTCAAAAAATAAAAAACAAGCTCAGAAAACGAGCTTGTTTTTTTTTATTCTGCTTCTTCAAAGAACAGCAACAAATCTTGTAGCGTTAATTGTGCTTTTTCAGCAGCGTTTAAATCTTGAACAATTTTACCTTTTTGTAAAACAATTAAACGATTGCCATATCGTAAGGCATCTTCCATTCGATGAGTAATCATCAAACAAGTTAAGTTCCCTTCTTCAATCCGTTGTTCTGTTAAGCGCATCAACTGCTTGGACGTTTTGGGATCTAAGGCAGCGGTATGTTCATCTAAAAGTAATAGTTCTGGTTTTGTGATAGTGGCCATTAATAAACTTAAGGCTTGGCGTTGACCGCCAGAAAGGTTACCTGTCGGTGTATCCAGATGATTTTCCAAGCCATTGCCAACTTCTTGACAGATTTTTGTAAACAAGGCGCGTTGTTCATTTATCTTCCGTAATTTTAAGGGACGTTTTTGTCCGCGTTTCATGGCAAGCAATAAATTTTCTGCCACAGTCATTCTTGGTGCTGTCCCCATTTTAGGATCTTGAAAAACACGCGCTAGAGATTTGGCTCGTTTGACTTCAGAAAGATTGGTGCGATTGACTCCTTCAATTAAAAATTGCCCTTCTGTTAGTGACAAAGTTCCTGCTAAACTATTGAACAGCGTACTCTTGCCTGCGCCATTTCCACCTAAAACAGTAATGAAGTCCCCGGGATAAATTGCTAAGTTCACATGATCCAAAATCACTTTTTTTTCGTTCATCCCATTATCAATGATTTTTGTCGCATTTTTTAATTCAACAACTGGTTTCATTTCGTTCCCCCCTTATCAGAAAAGCCGTGTAGTCGTAATGCTTTTTTCAATTGCGGGATCATTAAACAGATTGCTAAAATCACTGCTGAGAAGATTTTCAAATACGTCGTATCAAAGCCTAATTTAATCACTAACAAAATTAATAATTGATAAATAATACTCCCTACAACAATCGCCAACAGCCGTTCACCAAACGTTAATTCTCCAAACAGTACTTCACCAATAATGAGTGAAGCCAAGCCAATCACAATGACACCTGTTCCTTTACTTACATCCGCATATCCATCATTTTGGGCAATCAAAGCGCCAGATAAGCCAATCAAGCCATTCGATAAAACCAATCCTAAAATTTTCATGCGATCCGTTTGAATGCCAATCGAGCGAGCCATTTCCTCATTGTCGCCTGTCGCAATATAGGCTTGTCCTAAACTAGTATTAAAGAAAAATAACAGTAAAATCATTACCACAGCCAAAACACTAATCCCTAAAAAAATGGTATCATAATAATCTGGTAAGGCCATTTTTTGAAAAACATCTTGAATCTTCGGTTGGTTTAATAAAGACTTATTTGGCGATTTCATCACAAATAAAATCACGGAATTTAAACCAGACATCACTAAAATTCCTGCTAAAATAATTGGAATTTTTCCTTTTGTAAATAGTAAACCAGTCACTAAACCAGCAAGCATTCCTGCCCCAACCCCTAAAAGAGTCGCTACAAATGGTGAAACCCCTGTTGTAATGGCAGTTACACAAACCGCCCCACCTAACGGAAATGAACCCTCCGTGGTCATATCTGGAAAATTTAAAATACGATAAGTCATAAAAATACCTAGTCCTAACAAGGCCCATAACATTCCTTGTCCAATTGCTGAAACAATCATCGCTTCTCCTACTTTCTTTGATAATTAGTTAATCAATTTCGATTTTTTTGCTAACTCTGCGGGAATCGTAATTCCTAACTTTTGAGCTTGTTTTTCATTGATAATTGTGTCGCCTGTATTAAAGGTATAAATGGGTGTAGTTGCTGGTTGACTTTTTCCAGACAGAACCTCTGCTGCCATTTTACCGGCTTGTACGCCCAACGCATGTTGATTAATCCCAACAGTTGCTAAACCGCCTTGTTCTACCATTGTATCCACTGAAGGAATAATTGGCGTCTTGGTTCGATTTGCTTCTCCGACTACCGTTTGCATAGCATTAGCAATCGTATTATCAGTTGGTATATAAATCACATCTGTTTCCTTAGTCATCACTTGAACCGTTTGTGCAATTTCATTACTTGATGGCACAGCATACGTTTTCACTGTCAATCCTTTAGCTTCAGCTGCTTTCTGCGCTTCAGCCACTTGGTATCGAGAGTTTTCTTCTGAGGAAGCATAGAGAATACCCATTTTTTTGGCAGCTGGTATCAATTCTTTTAGTAAATCCATCTGGGCTGACAAAGGTGATTGATCACTAACACCAGTGATATTACCGCCTGGCTTTTGATTGTCTTTTACCAATCCAGCACTAACAGGGTCTGTAATGGCGCCTAAAATGATCGGAATTTCTTGGGTAGTGTTTGCTAAGGCTTGCGCAGCGGGCGTGGCGATGCCAATTAAAACGTCCGCCTTTTTTTGTACTAATTGTTGGCTCATGATTGCTAACTTACTCTGGTCAGCTTGACCATTTTGAAAAATAATTTCTAAATTTTTGCCTTTGTTATAGCCATTTTCCTTTAAACCTTCCTCAACACCTTTATAAATTTCATCCAATGCGGGGTGACTGACAAACTGCAAAACCCCTACAGTAACAGTTTCTTTCTTTGAATTCGTCACTTTTTGATTCACAAAAAAAGCACCGATTAAATAAATAGCTAATAAAGACACGACAAACGTTAAACGTTTATTTTTCATTTTGCATTCTCCTAACTGCCCGTTTGTTTGGCAACTTTTTCTTTTTAACAATGAAACCATTATCTATAGGGCATTTCTTCCGTTGAAAGTGAACCTGAGATTCGTAATCCTCTGCTTAGTCAAAATCCGAGGAACACTTTTTTACAAATATCAGGATTTAACTGTGACGAGGATCGCAACTTTGGTGAGAATCGCAGGAGCACTTTTTCTACGATTGTGACAACGTTCTCTTCGTTCACCTTGTACTACTCATCACTCTTAAAGGCCAAACTGCGACGAGGATCGCAACTTCGGTGAGAATCGCAGGAGCACTTTTTCTACGAATGTGACAACGTTCTCTTCGTTCACCTTGTACTACTCATCACTCTTAAAGGCCAAACTGCGGCGAGTAAGCGCAGCCTGCATCTACTCTGTCACTTTGTGCCAATCGTAGTGATTCGTAGCAAAAAAACAACGACTTATCCTAAGTGTTTAGGAGTGGTCGTTGTTTTTATGCAAAACAAAAACCACATAGATGGGTCCTCTATGTGGTCGTTTTTCTTCTTGAATATAACCAGCATAGATACACTTTTTAGAATAAGTCTTCTAAAGCTGTATCTATGAAAGAATCATACATACAACTATCTACGCCAGTTTTGCCATGATTGGTGCATTTCTTTTACGTTAGATAATTGTGTCATGTATTTTCCCTCCTAGTTATGTTGTTAAAGGTAGTCTACACTATATTGATTTTGTTCGTCAAGAAAAAGTTTTTATTTTCTTGCATTTCTTTTACTTCAAAAAAACGAGCCACTCTTATGAGAGGCTCGTTTTCTTTATTTCAGCATATTTACCACTTAATTGTTTCGGTTTCTTTCAATTTTCACGGGAACTTTAACTGCTTGTTTTTGCGATTGAATCAGCCATAAACTCACTAAAATCGTCATTGAAATTACTAATGCCATCGAAAATCCCCTCTTTCTAATTCCTTAAAACTTTCTACAATCTAAGTTTAACATAGCTAGCTATTATTCACCAGTTTCTGGTACTGTAGCAGTGCTTTCTGTCGTCGTTTCAGTAGATTGGGCAACGCCAGTCGTGCTAGTCGTCGTCTGTGTTTCAGCGGTCTTTGCTGCTTCTTTTTCAGCTTCTTGCGCCGCTTTTTGCTGGTCTTTCAAAACGCCAGCCATTGGTAATCGATTTAATTCTGGTATTAATTGTGTTTTTAAATCCATAGATTTTTCGACAACTGTCCGCGTCTTTTCTTTACCGTTTTCAAAGAAAACAAGCGTAATCTCATCGCCGCTAACATTGTATTGCTCTTGTGCTTTGCCAGCATTATAAATTAACGGATAGATATACAGCGAACGATGAAATTCATTCATTTTATCTGAATTAAACAGCTTCACCATTTGATCATATTGCTTGCCAGATGGTTTAGCAAACATGACTGACATGGCTCCTGTTTCTTGGATTTTCTTATCTGCTGTTTTGTAATCTAAGACACTGACTTTCTCTGACTTGATGGGTCCTGCGACTAACGATTCAACTTGAGCAGCTCGAATATTTTTTTGCATCGTTGGAATAAAAATGATTGAGCCAATTATTAATACTAATGCTACAATAGCGGTAATCATTAACAGTTTTCTTTGTTTTAATTCATAAAGTGCCTCTTTTAGTTCTTCCATAAAATTATTCAACTTCTAATCGCTCCTCGCTTTTAGTTCTTATCTATTATACTAATCATTTTCTTTCTTGCCTACCCTTGCGCTTTAATTACTAAAAAAACCAGCAAACTCCTCCCTCTTTCTAAGGAAAACCCAACTCCTTTTTAACAAGCTTCTTTCTTAAATTCAAAAACTCCGCTATAATGAAGCTATTAGTCGGAAAGAAACGAGGGATTTATTATGTCATTTGATGGCGTATTTACTCATAGCATGGTTCATGAGTTGACAGAAACACTCGTAAGTGGCCGGATTTCAAAAATCCATCAACCTTATGAAAACGAAGTCGTTTTAGTCATTCGTGCGAAAGGTAAAAACCATAAATTATTATTATCAGCACATCCTAGTTATGCGCGCATACAACTATCTACAATTACCTATAGCAATCCAGAAACACCTCCTAATTTTGTGATGATGTTACGAAAATTTCTGGACGGTGCCATTTTAGAAACGATTCAACAAATAGAAAATGATCGCGTGATTCACTTCACCTTTTCAAAAAGAGATGAACTAGGTGACTTACAAAATATTGTTTTGATTGTTGAATTAATGGGACGTCACAGTACAATCGTTTTAGTCAATCAATCTTCTGGAAAAATCTTGGATGCGATAAAACACATTGGAATGAGCCAAAATAGTTATCGTTCGTTGCTTCCTGGAGCAACTTATATTGAACCGCCAAAACCAATGGGCCTTAATCCGCTCACGGCTTCAAAAGAAGAAGTCTTTGCGCTTCTTTCTACAGCTCCTGAATTAAACGGACGCTATTTACAACAGCATTTCCAAGGTCTAGGCAAGGATACAGCAGACGAATTAAGTACCCGTTTACTTGCACAACCAAATGAAAAAATGGCCATCTGGACGGAATTTTGGTCCTCAGTTACTGAAGCTGTTGTACCGACATTAACCGTCACTGAAAAAAAAGAATATTTTACGCCCATTCCTTATCAATCATTAGTTGGTGAACAGACAACATATGCGACACTCAGTGAATTACTAGATGCCTTTTATTCTGGTAAAGCAGAAAAAGACCGTGTCAAACAACAAGGCGGCGAACTAATTCGCAAAATTGAAAATGAACTAAAAAGAAATCAAAAGAAACTTAAAAAATTACAGCAAACCTTAGCCGATACAGAAAACGCTGAAAATTACCGTCGCGACGGAGAACTATTAACAACCTTCATGGCACAAGTCCCCAAAGGAGCCACCGAGGTGGAATTACCAAATTATTATGAAGAAAATGCACCCTTGCGTATCTCGCTAAATCCTGCACTTTCACCTAATCAAAATGCACAAAAATACTTTCAAAAATACCAAAAATTGAAAAATGCTGTCCGAGTTGTTAAGACACAAATTCAACAAACGCAACAAGAAATTTCTTATTTAGAGTCAGTTGTGGCACAACTTGAAATTGCGACACCAATGGACATTGAAGTGATTCGTGAAGAACTGATTGAGCAAGGCTATTTAAAACGTAAAAAAAATAAAAAACAAAAACAGCCGAAAAAAAGCCAACCCGATCTTTTTTATGCCACAGATGGCACACCTATTCTCGTTGGAAAAAACAATTTGCAAAATGATCAATTGACTTTACGAACCGCTAAAAAAACTGATTATTGGCTCCATGCCAAAGATATTCCTGGATCTCATGTAATTATTCGTGACGCACATCCTAGCGAAGAAACCCTTACTGAAGCCGCACTTCTAGCCGCTTATTTTTCAAAATATCGACTTTCTTCACAAGTGCCTGTTGATTATGTCCAAGTAAAACATGTGCATAAACCCAATGGAGCAAAACCAGGTTATGTAATTTATGAAAACCAACGAACGTTATATGTGACCCCAACAGAAGAATCGATCAAAAAACTCCAGCAAAATAAGGATTCTGCTTCCTAATTATATTAAACTAAAAAACAACGTACTGCCGATTGATCGTACGTTGTTTTTTGCTTTGACAAACACATTTATCAAGTGATAAATAACACAAACAAGCTCAATTAGTTTACAAACTAGCTATTTCTCTCTATACTGACTGTTGGAGGTGAAATTCATGGTCTTTTTACACATTATTTTTGGGATGTTTGCCTTTATTGGCGCTTTAGGTTTAGGTGTCGCCTTCCGCGATAGCTTTACAGAACTTTCAACACCAAAGAAAGCAGCGATTATTTTATCTTACGTAGGTGCGATTGGTTCAACAGTCCTAGGGTTTACATCAGCAACAAAAAATCCATTTGTTTTAGCTGCAACAATTGTCTTAGTTGTCGCCTTTTCTATTGCTCTTTTCAAAAAAAGCAGTAAAGAAACAAGCAAATAACAAAATCTTTGAAGAGCGGCATAGCGACAAGCTACCCTCTTCCTTTTACATACTATTTAAAGGAGTGAGGCAAATGTCTCTGACTATTTCTGAAGAAGTAAAACAACGTTTAGCCCCTTTCTTAACTGAAACGAATACCTTCTTGTTGGTAGCAAATGACGGCTCTAATCCTTATTCTTCCGCAGAAGGTTGTTGTATGATTGGCGATCGTTTTATTATCGTTCCTGTTGATCAAGCAGAAGCGCCTTACACCGAAACGATTGCTAATGATTCTTTTCACGTCTATACTTCGACGTATGACCAAATGTTTTTAACGGGGCATTTACAGCTAGTGATTCATCCGAATGCGGGGACCATTACTTTAAAAAATGAAAGTGGCATTTTAGATAGTAATGTGGACATTTATCAACACTAAAAAAGCAAACAAAACGTTTACGCGTTTTGTTTGCTTTTTTAGTGTTGAAAGGCTTGAAAGGTAGTAATGATTACGTACATCATCCCCGATGCAATAATCGGACCAGCTGCAATTCCTTTTAAAAAAACGACGCCAAGAATTGTTCCAAAAACTAAGGCCACCGTAATCTCTGGCGATTGATTAATTAAACCTACTCCTTTTGAGGATAAAACAGCCACCAGAATTCCACAAAGTATTCCTAGCCATCCCATCGGCGTTTTGAATGATTGGATTAAATCCTTTAAGCCAATTTGTCCTGTAGCAATAGGGACTAAAATGGTAATTGAAATAATTGTGACGCCTAAATTAATACCTTTATCTGACAACCACGACATGATTTTCGCACTATTTGGTAAAGCTTTTAAAGCAAGCACAACAACTGACGCAATTAATAAACTTTGATTTTTTGCAACAAACGCAATCAAGGCAATCAGCAGTAAAAAAAGCCAACTTTCCACTGGGTGTCCTCCTTTCTGATTTGGTTCTTTGGTTAACCAAACTTTCTTGTCTTTCCTATTTTAGCAAAGAACCTCTTTAATTACCATTCAGCTTCAGTAATTATTGTCTTTTTCACACGAATCTTGCTTAGAAAAAACGAATTAAAAATTAATTTTTTCTCATAACAAGCCTTTTTCTCTTTGAAAAATTATTTTATGAAGTATACTAATATTAACTATAAAGTAGTTTACTTGCATTTATACTGGATATTCGATATCCTATTTAAGGCTCTTCAATTGAGCAAGCATCACAAAAGACATTTTAGTAGCAATTCTTGGGGAAGTAGTGCTACTAAGATGTCTTTCCTTTTTTTATTTTTACTAACAATATACGTTTCTTATATTAAAATTTGCAACTCTTTATAAATAAAAGCGTCTGCCCCGCAGTTATCTGGACTGTGGGGCAGGCGCTTTTCAAGTCATTTAAATATGCTTTAGTTTTCTTTCAAGCGATAAACACTTGGACTTGGATTAAGAAAACCTGCTTCTAAAATTTCGATGTTAGTTAATGCTTGCTCTTCAGTTACGAGTTGCGGTGCACCATTTTTCAGCGTTTCATAGACGGCATCATAATAACGACCGTAATCACCTACAGGCGTTTTAATTTGTTTTTTTATCCAGTCGCCATTGCCATTACGGTAGGTCACTTTTCCATAATACATCGGTGAATCTTCTCCAAAGCCTGGTGCATCTGGCATGATTCCGGCTTTTAGATCATTTTCTTGTTGATCTTCGCCATATTTGATGAACGAGCCATTGCTGCCATGAACAATAAAACGTGGATACGGACTAGCAACAGAATGATTCGTTTTGACTTTTACTTTTAATTTTGAACCATAATGTAAATCGACGTCAAAATAATTATCGACTGCCTCACTCACTTCATTATTACGAATATCATAAGTGACTTGATCTGGACGCCCGAAAAGAGCAATCATGCGATCCATTAAATGAATGCCTAGTCCGTAAAACGAACCATTTTCTTTAGGCCCTTGTTCCGTGATACTTCCTGGTCGATAATAATCAATATGCGTTTCCACTTCATTGATTTCTCCTAAAAAGCCTTGCTCTACTACTTGCTTCATCGCTAGGTAATCGCCGTCGAAACGTCGATTTTGATAAGGCATCACTACTACCCCTTTTTCTTTCCCTAAAGCAAATAATTCCTCTGCGTGTTCTAACGTATCACAAAATGGTTTTTCCACAATTACTGATTTACCAGCCAAAATGGCTTGTTTGGCTAAATCATAATGTGTATGCGCAGGCGTACAGATTGTGATCAATTCAATTTCTGGATCCGTCAATAATTCATTGAGATCAGTGGTAAAATTTACGCCTTTTTCTTTAAAGGGCGCTGCTGCTTTTTCATTAACATGTAAATCGAAAATCGTTTTCACTTCTAGTGTTTCTCGAATCATTACATAAGGTAAATGGTAACGATTGGCACTTTTACCAAATCCAATAAACCCCATTTTTACTGTCATATTTTCCACACTCTTTTCTTATAATTAGATAAGTCCATTTGTTTCAATGACTTTTTGATACCAATAATAACTGTCTTTCGGGATTCTTGCTAAGGAACCTTTTTGTGTTTCATCTTGATCCACATAGACAAAACCATAACGCTTTTGATAGCCGTTGAGCCACGACAGTAAATCGGTGTAACTCCATGTACAATAACCAATAACTGAAACGCCATCCGTAATCGCCTCTTGAATCGCTTGGATATGGCTTCGCAAATAATCAATGCGATACGTATCATGAATTTGTTTATCTTCTGTTAAGGTATCATATTCGCCTAACCCATTTTCAGTAATTAAAATAGGGACTTGATAGCGACTAGCTAAGCGTCGTAAGGCAATTCTCAAACCTTGCGGGTCAATGGCCCAATCCCAGTTCGTTCGTTCAACATATGGATTATTTACTTTTTTAAATAAACCCGGTACCCCAGATTCCGTTTCAGAACCCTTTTCACCCGTTGTATTCATCTTCCCTATTCCAACGCCATCTAATGGATTAGCAGCAACCGTATCCGTCCGATAATAATTAATACCTAGAAAATCAGGTTTGGCTGAACGTAGTAACGCTAAATCGCCCTCTTTTATCGTTGGGGCCACACCTTGCTCCTGTAAGTAATTTAATGCGGCAATTGGGTATTCTCCCCAAAGATAGACATCTAACCAAAAATGCGACAGCAAATCTTCTGCATTTTCAGCCGCTAAAACATTGGCAGGATGCGCATCAACGGCATAAACAGGCGTATAAGCAAAGCTAGGGCCAACTTTGCCAGGCATTTCTAATTCATGAAACGCATTAATCACTGCTGCATTGGCTAAATTCGCAATATGATTGGCCTCATACATCCGTTTATTATCTGTTACGCCGGGAGGATGCACGGCTAATTGATAACCTAACGAAGTAAACACATTTTGTTCATTTAAACTAATCCAATAGCGAACTTTGCCACGGAAAGCGTCAAATAAAATTTTCGCATAGGCCACAAAATCAGCAATAATTTTTCTTGATTCCCAGCCACCATATTCTTTTTGCAAAACAGCTGGCAAATCCCAATGATACAAAGTTACCATGGGTTCAATTCCTGCAGCTAATAACTCATCAATTAAATCTGAATAAAATTTCAGTCCCGCTTGATTTACTTGACCACGCCCTTCAGGTAAAATTCGTGTCCATGCAATCGAGAAACGATATGCTTTTAAACCTTGTTGTTTCATTAAAGCCACATCTTCTTTGAAACGATGATAATGATCGACGGCTAAATCGCCAGTTGTCTCTTTGAACGTTTTTCCTGGTAGCCGAACAAATTCATCCCAAACAGATGCGCCTTTGCCGTCTTCATTCCAAGCACCTTCTACTTGATAAGCTGCCGAAGCAGAGCCCCATAAAAAATCTTGTGGAAATGCTTTTAGTTGGTGATGTTCCATTGTCATACCTCCCTCTTTTCTGTGATGCCCTTTTATTGTAAAAGGTTTTCACAAAAAGTACCAATCAGATCAATAAGTTCTTCTGTTTACTTTTAAAACTATATAGTTTTAAAAAGAATAAGTCAACTACTTTTATTTAAGTACTTGATTATTAAGTGGTTAAGTTAAAAATAAATATATAGTTTTAACATGTTAAATTCATGGTATAATGAGAGAACTACTGGTGATAAAGGAAGACTCTGATGCGGACAAATACACGTTATAAAGAAATTTATGCAGCTATAAAACAGGATATCGAAGCAGGTGTTTATCCAATTAATCAAAAGTTACCCCAAGGTCGTCTTCTTGCAGAAAAATATCAGGTCAGCGAACTAACCATTACAAAAGCCTTACATCTGCTTGTGCAAGAAGGTTATGTTGTCAGACGACGTGGCTCGGGCAGCTTTGTTCAAGACTTTCAAAATCGAACCATTACTAAATTTTCTCCGTTAACTGGCACTTACTCAACCTACGATGGAAAAGTTGAATCCGTGGTTTTAGGCTTTGCAACAGAAGTACCTGAGCCTTGGGTGACTGAAAAATTAAGTATTACAGAAGAAGAGTTAGTCTACAAAATTATTCGTTTACGGATTATCGAAGATGTGCCCTCAATTATTGAATACACTTGGATGCCCGTTGCTTTAATTCCGAACTTGACAATGAAAGAATTGAAAGTCTCCATTTATCAATATATTTCGGAACAATTGCATCAAAAAATTCAAAGTGCGCGGGTCAGCATTTCTGGGATTCGTCCTTCTGCGTTGGAAAAAAAATATTTAAACTTAACCGATAATGATTTCCTGATGCGTGCAGAACAAATTGCTTACTTAGGCAATGGCCATATTTTTGAATACTCAATTGCGAATCATATTCCTAGTGAATTCACTTTTGAAACTGTCTTAATTGCAGAAAAATAGGAAACTTTTATGTTGCCATTTCTCATTTCTAACAAAACGATCTCTTTACTTTGAGCCAATACTTTTTGTTAAAAATGTTTTTCTACTCGTTAAAAATATTTTTCAAATTATATTTATAAACTTGAATTTTGATAAAAGTATTGCTATTTACTAGAACTACGATTAAAATATTGCTTGTAGCACTCTTTTTAAGAGTGCTACAAGCAATTTGTTTTTTACATAGTCAATCAACCAAAGTGAGGACTTTATATGAGGAAACCCTACATTTTAATGAGCTTACTCGTTCTAAGTACCTTATTAAGTGCTTGTTCAACTGTAAGTGGCAGCCCACAAAGTCAAAGTGCGCCCGCACCTGATGAAGTGTTGGCGACAAGTATTGGGACGTATGAAAATCGAACATTGTTGGTTCCAGATGGGCGTTTATCCTTGACTGCCTTGCATAAAGGAAAAGATTATCAAGGCAAACCAATGTTTTATGTCCTGTTTGAATTAACTAATACAACCGAAAAAACACAAAATATTCAGCTAATGATTCAAAGTTTTATGGAAGTTAGTCAAACTGTCCACGGAAAAGCCCAAAATTTACAATATGCGGTCCTAACAGATTCACCTTTCCAAGACAAATTAGATCGTTTAGCAGATGAAATCCATCCTGGCGAAACAATCCAAGGCGCTTACCCATATGAATTTATTAATGAGAACAAGCCGGTCCATTTTAAATTTAGAGATCACCTACTCAGTCTGGATGAACCCATTGCATCCGAAGAAATTACCATTACAGAAAAAAGTTTGGTCCGCTAGCTAAGCTAGCATTGGACCAAACTTTTTATTTATTATTTAGACGGAAAAGATGCTCCTTCTATAAAACGTGTGTAAATGTGTTCGCTCTCAGCAGCTTCCCCCCGCATCAAGTGAATAATTTTTTCTGCGGCCACCATACCCCATCGATGTTTAGAATAGGCAATTGTTGCTAATCGCGGTTGTACAAACGCACCTAGTTCAGAATTATCAAAACCAATCATCCGAATGTCTTTCCCCATTTGGTAATTTGTTTCTGCAACATATTTATAGACACCGATCGCCATTTCATCATTAAAAGCAAAAACATCGACTGGTTCTGTCTGTGGTTGACTCAAAATTTTTTTAGCAGCCGCATAACCAGAAGGTTCGGTAAAATCGCCTTGGATAATTTCATAAGGTATCCCAAAACGAGTTAATTCTCTTGTACTAACAGCCAATCGTTCTTGGCTATCATAACCTTTTTCTGGTCCAGAAAGCAGAAGAACTTTTTTTGAACCCACATTGACAAATTGCTCAATTGCCTGCGTGGCACCGCCACGATTATCCAAGAGAACTTGCCGAATATTCCTATGCTCGGTGGTTCGATCAAGGACAACGATCGAATGGCCTCGTTCAGCAAACTTTTCAATTTCTTTTGTTGGAAATGTCCAATCTAGAATAATTGCCCCGTCGACCATTTTTTCAGGAATGAAAAGATGTGACTTTTTACCGCTGCAGACAATCATCTCATAATCAAACAGTGCTAAGCCTTTCTTAATTCCCTCCAACAATTCACCATAAAAACTACCGCCATAATCGGCCAAATAGACACCAATAATATTGGTTTGACGACGTTTTAATGTGCGAGCGGCCATGTTAGGAACATAGTTTAGCTCTTCAGCAATTGCTTGGATGCGCATTCGTGTTTCTTCAGTTACCTTTGAACTACCATTTAATGCGTAAGAAACGGTCGAGATTGATACGCCTGCTTTTTTTGCAATATCTTTAATTCCTACCATGGACTACTCCTTTCTAACGGTAAATTTCAATAACACTTGCTTCATTTAATAATGAAAGCACCTCGTCTTTTTGAACTTCCATTCCCCCTTCGCGATAAGGGTTTTCTTCAAACTTAAACGGAACCTCTTGACCATCGATAACTATTTTCGCTGACTGATTTGGATAAAATTTATATGTGACAGGTTTATCAAACAATTGGTAAGTTAGTGTTAAACCAGATAATTTTTCTGGTAACACGGGATCGAAAACCACACTTTGGGCCTTTTGCCGAATCCCTAAAACAGCTGTAATTAATTGATTTAAATAAATTCCTGGCCCACTTGAATAAATTCGCCAGCCACCTTTTACCCCAATACTTCCATCTTTTAGTTTACCAAAATTTTCTTGTGATTCATACCTTGTTTTAAAATCGCCATCGGAACTACTAAAATAGGCATTGGCTTGACGTAACTCTGCATTGTGAACCACTTCTTTTAATTGAACTGGATTGATCTGCATTAACGCTTGCCAAGTTTTGTCTCGCTGTCCAATTTTCGCCATCGCTTCTGTATAGCGAATGTGCGCATGTACATACTGTAAACCAATTTCACGCCCAAAATTAGCCGCCTGTTCTGCTCGTTTAAAATTAGTGCTGACACCGCCTCGATAGTTCGCCGGTTTGTTCATTAAGCGCACGCCATCAGGAAACGTTAATTCTTTTTCAATAATTTCTAGATGATGACTTACTTGTTCCGGTGTTAATAATTCAGCTAACATACTACGAGTCATTGGCAATAATCGATATTGAATCCCTGTTTTTTGGTCATTTGGGTGAATCATTTGTTCAAAAGTTTCTGGCGTTTCCATATAAATAAACCCTGGAATCGTTTCATTCGCCAACATATATTTTTGAAAATCGTTCTTTATTCCTGCAACTAAAATTGCTAAGTGCTGACTATAAGTAGCATCGATTTCCGTAATTAAAGCCGCAAATTTTTTCAACACTTGATACGTTAAGGCAACGGTCCAACTACTAGCCATTTGCTCTTTAAGACGATTATCATAAGGTTGTAACGTGTCATCCCAATCGCCATCGCCATAACAGGATAGAAAAGTTTCTGGTAAAAAATGTTGTTCAATATAATTTATTTCTTTTTTCAAATGTTCAAATAAAGATGCTGTTTCTTTTGTTTTGTGATTATCTTTGCGACTTGTATAAGGGATTTCCGTAGCTAAGATTGAATAATCTGCGGTTTGTTCCAAATAATCAGTCACTACTTTCAATGGCCAGACGATAATATCACCATGGCTTTCACTGGCTTTTTGTTCTTCGTATCGGTCAAACATAAACCATTGCGGCCAGT
Source organism: Enterococcus sp. DIV1444a (assembly GCF_051712125.1). NCBI lineage: Bacteria > Bacillati > Bacillota > Bacilli > Lactobacillales > Enterococcaceae > Enterococcus > Enterococcus sp. DIV1444a. The sequence continues at coordinate 1,169,391 of NZ_JBIOOG010000001.1, read as the reverse complement.
TGCCATCGTCCTCAAATTGATTTTCAAATAGATGCTGAATAATGGAGGCCACAATCTTAGGCTGTTGCGTCGCAAAGAAAAATTCTGTCGGTCCTTGCGACACATCTCGTGTGCCCCAAGCTGCTCCGCCATACTGTTCTAAGCCATGTGGCGATAAATAATGAACGAGCATATTATGAGTATACCAACGGGTTAATTGATTCATTTGCTGCACACTTGAGTCTGTGTGTGTTAACTCAAAATGGTGCAACAAGCCATTAATGAATGCTAAATATTGACTTTCTGCTTTTTCAAAATCTAATGGTGTATTGACTAATGCTTGGTCCTCTATACTGCCCGTAATAAGTAGTGAAAATTTTTGGGTCTTTTCGATGGCCAAGACTAATAAGTCCGCTTCAGCTCCACCAAATAATGTGCTATCGGTTACTTGAAATGATTTATCAACTGTCAATGCATAGGTTAGTTCTGGGTAATAATTTTCTGTAGCAGAATGATTTCCCGTCACTCGAAGCGTTTTGCCATTTTTTTCTAATTGATAGGTTGGTACTTCTTCCGGTCCTAATAACAAATGGTTAGAAACAGCCCACATATATGCATCCTTTTGACTGGTCACTTCCAATTGAATCACTCTTGAATCAGGCGAAGTGAAGGTGCGTACACGAATTGTGTCCTTTGGCAACTTATAATACCACGTAGCAGAGTTCAACCCCATTTCAAAAGCAGAAGGCATTGTTAGTAAGCGCCATAAGCCATTCTCTAAAATGTAGATTCGTTGACCAGAGCGTTTCATAACGTTTAAAGCGTTTCGGCTATTACTCATTAATTTGTTCATGGTCGTATTTCCTAAAACTACTTGTGAATTGAAAATGCCATACATATACACTGTCGTACTAAGCAAAGGTTCGCCAACCGTTAAGCCTTTACCACTTAATAAAATGTGGCCATGCGCTCTTTCCATGGCAATTTCTTTTTCTTGAAGAACAACGTGATGGTAATTTTCCGTGAAAAAGGAATACGTCTGACCTGCTACTTTTTCAATTTGTGTCTGAAGGGGATAAAGTGCGGCCAACTCTTCTTCTGTTAATGGATTTCCTGTGATAGGTTCTCCTAAAAGTTTCGTAGGATAGTCCTGTGTTTCTTCTAATGAATCGAATGTCACAGTTTCATAAATAGCTTGTAAGGCTTCTTTCGATAAAAAAGGTTCAGCTAATGCTTGCGGATGTGTTTCTGTTACCGCACCATAAAAAATAAATTCCTTACTTTCATTCGTTAATTGGACGGCTTCCGTTTGTAAAGCGGTGTAAGCAAATTCATATTGATAGACTTCATTTGCTAAATATCTTTTCCTCAATGCTTCTGGTGTGTTCGTTTGTTTAAATGAACGTCCGAAAAATTGATAGCCATCCGTTGAGTAGCCTGCTAATTTTTGAAAACTCCCTTGAATAAGGGCTGGAAACTTCTCATTTTGCGGTTGATTTTGTCTTGATAAAACAACAAGCTCTTCGCCCTCTTGCCAAATGTGATGATCAAGATACTGCGACACATACGCTTCATTTGACTGAACGGCTCCGTTTGTCGCTAAGCCAATATCTTGACCATAAACAATATCTACTAAGCCAGTTCCAGTGACATTAACCCGCCAGAACCATTGATTGCTTGGCCCCAAACGAAAGTCAACTTGGTAAAGAACCGCTTCAAATTCGCCCCGCCATGTCAATTGGTTATCTGAAAGATAAAAATCACTTTGACTGTTGGAACCAATCATTGGTCGATAATTAATTGTGTCACCTGTAATTATCCGCAAATAGAGTTGATTCATACTGCCGTCTAAAGGATTGCCTTCTAATTGATTAATCATCATGCCACAGCTATTCAATTCTTTTAAATCACCTGTCTCTAGAAATGTAGCGACTGTGTCTGCTTGCTTAAGCTTCTTTATCTGCATAACTTATCCTTCCCATCTTATTCATTTAACGTGACTGTTGCGGTTTGTACATCGCGACTATTTCCACCAATCATCACGATAAATTCACCTGCATCACTGGTTACCTGATTGTCTGAATGAACATAGCGCACCATATCTTCTGAAAGAAGAAACTGAACTTCTTTTTCTTCCTTTGGTTCCAGCCAAACTTTTTGGAAATCTTTTAACTCTTTAATCGGGCGAACCACTTGTCCCACCAAATCACGTACATAAAATTGCACGGTTTCCTCTCCAGCGATTGGACTGTCATTTTTTACTAAAACAGAGACCGTGACTGGATCTTCTTTGGTAAATGTTAATGCACTTAGTTGAATTGGTTGATAAGAGAAATGACTATAACTTAAGCCAAAACCAAAGGGATATTTAGCGTAATTGGAAACATCTAAATATTTAGAAACATATTTTTCTTCTGGCGCTGACTCATAAGGACGCCCAGTATTGTCGACATTGTAAAAAATTGGCACTTGACCAACCGTTTCTGGAAACGACATACTTAAACGACCACTTGGATTGTACTGTCCCCACAAAATTTCTGCTAGCGCATTGCCCCCTTCTGTTCCAGGTTGCCAAGCTTGCACAATTCCTTTTGCAACATCTATACCTTGTAAATCTAAGGGCCGGCCACTGTAGACCGTGATAACAACATTGGGATTTTTCTCAATAATTTGGGCAACTACTGCTAATTGTTTTTCGGGTAGACGAATATCACTGCGACTGGCAGCTTCCCCACTCATCCAATCTGTTTCGCCTAGTGCCACTACTACTTTATCTGCTTGACTAGCTAACGTTAAAGCCTCTTCAATGGCCGCCACGGTCGGTTCAAAGTAATCAAAGTGTTCTTGGGCAACTAGAAGATTTGTGGTTAATTTTTGGGCCCCAGCCTCGAGGGAAATGGCTTCTTCTTTCTTTCCTTGCCATGACCAAGCCCCTAAAATATCTTGTGATTGGGCCCCTGGGCCGACAAGCGCGATTTTTTCTTGCGGTGTAAAAGGCAAAATATTTTCATTTTTTAAAAGAACCATTGATTTTTGAGCAATCTTTTTAGCTATTTCTCGATGTTCTTTGCTTAAAATCACTTCTGCTTCCGCTTGTTCATCCGCACCACGATAGGGATTTTCAAATAAGCCTAGCTCATTTTTTAGTTTTAAAATTCGCATAACTGCTTCATCAATAAGTGTTTCAGCAATCCGTCCTTCTTCAAGTAATTCTTTTAAATAATCTGGATAACACGTGGTCATCATTTCAATATCTACACCAGCTTTGATAGCCAATTCTGCTGCCTGTTTTTCATCTTTGGCAACGCCATGAGGAATTAATTCTTTAATCGCTCCCCAGTCTGAAATCACAACCCCTTCAAAGCCAAATTCATTTCGTAATACGTCTCTAAACAGCCATTGGTTGCCTGTAGCAGGAATCCCATCCACTGTATTGAAGGACGTCATAACAAGTTTTGCACCCGCATCTAATCCAGCTTTATAGCCAGGTAAATACATTTCTCTTAGCTGCCGCTCAGACATATCTACCGTATTATAATCCCGACCAGCTAAGGCACCACCATATGCCGCAAAGTGCTTCACGCACGCGGCTACTCGCCAATTGTCTTCTTTTAAATTTTCTCCTTGGTAACCTCTAACCATTGCAGCAGCTAAGCGGCTGTTGAGTAATGGATCTTCACCTGTTGACTCCATGACACGTCCCCAACGTGGATCGCGCACTAAATCAATCATTGGCGAAAAGGTTACATGTAACCCTGAAACAGCGGCTTCTTTTGCTGAAATCTCCGCCATTTTTTCAACCGCTGCTTCATCCCAAGTGCTTCCTAAAGCCAAAGGAATCGGAAAGATGGTTCTGAAACCATGAATAATATCCGCCATTAAAAGTGTTGGAATATTTAATCGATGATTTTGCATATATTCTTTTTGAACACGTTTTGCTTCGTTTGCACCGGAAACACCCAGTGTTGTCCCAGCCGTATCAATCGTTTCTTGACTTAGTCCTAGCTCTGACATGGGACCGGTCTTTTCTTCTGCTTTATCTGAATAAAAAGCTGCTGCTAATTGTAATAATTGATTAATTTTCTCATCAATTGTCATTTCTTCGACTAATTGAATCAGTTGATTTTCTTTCATACTCTCACCTTTCTTCAATAAATACTTCTGCTTCTAAAGGAAAATGATCGGAGGGAAAACGTCCATCAATACTATCTGTTAAACTTGCGGTTTGCTGTACTTGCCAACCTTTTACATAAATATAATCAATTTCTTCTAATTCCGCCCAAGGTTTTGTGTAAGCAAAATTTTGAAATGTTCCTCTTGGTCCATAATGAGTAACTAAATTTTTGCTATCTTGAAATTTTTTTTGAACAAGTTGATGAACCGCTTCCCCCGATTCTGCATTAAAATCGCCCATTAATAAAGTTGGATACTGTGCAATTTTGTCATGTAACTCCTCTAAGATAACGGTCATTCCTGCTAAACGAGCAGGAGCTGAAATATGATCCAAATGAACATTGATGACTAAAAAAGGCGTATTTTGAGTCGTTTCCTTAAATAGTCCCCACAAAGCAATTCTTGGACAGCCAGCTTCAGGATGGATACTTGGCTGCTGAGGTGTTTCAGATAACCAAAAATACCCTGTATCAATAGCCTGAACTTTTTGTTCGTTATAGAGAATCACTAGTCCTTCTCCTTGACCATCCCCTTCTCTTTCCGCAGAAAGACAGGTGAATGTTGTATACGCCTTTAAATCCCTGACTTGATTCGGTCGTACTTCTTGAATACAACAAAGGCTCCAATCATGAAAATTGATTAACTGACAAACAGCCTCTTTACGAAAAGACCATTGCCAATCTTGGTCATACTCTGTATCTACCCGGACATTATACGTAGCTATTTTCATTTTTAACCTCCTGCAATAGTTGTTGAATTTGACGCATCTCACGACGGATCTGGGTTGTTTCACCGCCACCATGGCCTTTTTTCCAATACACTCTGACTGCTTTTCTTGCCTTTAACTGATGATAAGAAGGGAAAAAATCTTTCATTGGACATATCGGATCGTGACTCCCAACAGAAGCAAAGACTGGATTTTTAATTTGCGAAACAAAGTGACGACTATCAAAATAAGGAAGAACCGCGGCAATTTTTTCATGCGCTTGAGGATGCTCCTGTAAGTACTGATGAATAATTTGATACGAACCCGTTCCTTCTGCTACTCGATTTTCTAAACAAGAATGACTTGGAACATCTGCAAAAGTCGCTAAAATCGGGAAGTCAACTAAACTGTTCACCATTAACACTACGCCACCCCCTTGGGAACCACCACGAAGAATGATTTGGTCCTGATTAATTTCAGTAAAGGTCCGCACCACTTCTACGCTACGTAAATGGTCGGCAAACAAGCGGCGTTGGTACCAATCTTCTTTGTCTAGAAATCCTCGTCCCATTGGTGCTTCATGCCAAATTGTTTGATATGGCACACGATCTTTGGTTAATCCCCCTTGACCTCGATTATCAATGACAAAACAAGCACAACTAATTTGTGTCCAATGAGCAAATTGCCGAGGTTCTTGAATATGATTCATATAGCCTAAACAATCAATCACTATTGGCTGTTTCCCCGCCGTTTTAGGAAGTAACAAATAGCCAAAGATGCGCTCGCCTAGGAGACTTAGAAAGTCGACCTGTTCCACTTGAACATTTTCCAATGGATAGTCAATGACCCGCCGATGGATATCTAGCGGTATTTTTTGAAGTTCTTCCTTGGTCTTTTGCCAAAACTCAAAATACTCATTCATGTTCCACACCTAACACTTTCTGAAAAAACGCAACTTGAAGAAAAGCCGTTGTCCCGAATCCTAACGCAATATATAAAAACAAATTAAGCTTATAGAAAAAAACAAACGTTAAAAGAGGTAAAATAAACAAAATAATCGCATTTGCACTATTACTTAAGACCACATAAACCGTCTCACCTAGTGTCTTTTTAACGGACCAATTAAAAACGGAAAAGAGAAAAAGAAAACTCGTCAAAAATAATGCAACAAAACTTAATAGAAAAATAGCTAAGAAACCTAAACTAGTGGCTATTTTAAATAAACTTGTTACGACAATACCGCCCAGTAAAAAAGCAACGAACAAGACACCTGTTAAAATAAAACCTCGCATGATGTTATTTTTTAATGCTGTCCAAAACGTTCGCAAAACAGGAATATCTTTTTCACGATACAAACGATAGATCGTTCGATACAACGCAATTAAGCCGGCACCACTAAAGATGCCTGTTATACAGGTAATTAAAAAGAGAAAATTAATAATGATCAGGTTGGCAATAAAAGAAAAAAGCCGATAATACCAACCTTCATATGCAAATAGCTTATTCATAATAAAAGAGAAAAGCGGATTCCTCGTTGCTTTATCCGCTTTTCTCTCCTCCTCTCTTACTTAAGTTTGTCTCTGTTTTCTGCCATTTTCTCAGATTTTATTTTTTCAATTGCATCCCATTTATTTGATTTTAAGAATGCTTTGTAGTCTTCTAAAGATTTGTCAAAGGCTTTATCATCTTTCGCACGAATCATTGAAATAACGGTTGTATTTAGTTTGGTTTCAATCGCTTCATTCGCCCGAGCTTCCGGCGTTCCCGCATCTGGATTAATATTTTCAATTACGAAATGTGGGACCAATTTTCCTTTGCCCCATTCTTGCATTTGCGTTAAAGCACTTTCCATAGGCACTTTTAGTTTATTAACACGGTCGTTGTTAAAATATAGGAAACGACTAATGCCATATTTTTTGTTGTAGGCATCATTGTCTGTTTGTTCTAATTTTTTCACTTCTGGTAAATAATCAATTTTCCCTTGATCATTGTACGCATAAGTAACTCCTTCAACGCCATATTTTGTTAAAATTTGTCCTGGTTCATCAATTAAATATGTGAACAGTTGAGTGACTTTCGCAGGATCTTTCGCATCTTTCGTAATGTAATTACTTAACCAACCTGAAATGCCGGTTTGATTTAATGTTGGTTTTCTGCCAGAAGTGCTACTTGGTCCATCAATGGCTATATAACGTGTGCCAGATTTTTTCATAAATTCTGTGAAGTTCCCACCTTGACCACTGGTTCCAGCAACGAGCATGGTTGCATAATTTCCTTGTTTCACTTTTTCATCAAACGTTGCCCCATCATCTGTGAAGCTATCATCACTAATATTGCCTGCTCGGTAAACATCATTAAATGTTTTTAACCATTCTAAATATTCTTTATCTAAATTTCGATCATAGTATTTACCATTTTTATCCTCTAAAGGAACACCTAAGAAGTCTTGTAATTTGTCTAAAAATGGTCCTGCCCCCTCGCCCACTGTGGTGAAGCCCATTGGGGTCATCTCAGGATATTTTTCTTTAATCTGTTGCATGACTTTTTCAAAATTTTCTGGTGTTGAAACGTCTGGCTTGCCTAATGCATTATAGACATCTTCACGAATAACAAAATTATCATTTACTGGGATATTTCCACTTTCATAATCCGCTTTTGTATTAGAGTAATTAGGGTAACCATATGTTTTTCCATCCTCTAAGGCATACCATTTAAACGTATCTTGGTTAACAACTTTCATTAAATAGGGGTCATATTTTTTAGCTAAATCGTTTAAAGAGTAGGCCCAAGAATCTGCTTTCAATGCTGCTTGTCCAGTTTTTTCAGTTAATGTCACGATATCAGGCATATCTCCACTTGAAATCATGGCATTTAATTTTGAATCATCGCCGGAAATAAATTCAATATCCACATTTAAATCTTTTTTTATCTGCGCAGTGGTCACATCTTTCCCAAAAGGTAGCGCCGTCCAATCTGAGTTAATATACCATTTAATCTTGGTCGGTTCTTTCTTCTTATCTAACTTCCAAGCAGGTGTCTTTTCATCTAATTCATACCGATCCTTAATCGAGACATCTGAACTAGCTTTCTTTTCTCCACCGCTACATGCCGCTAAACTAACGACCGCCGTTGCCACCAATAAACCGCCTAAAACTTTTTTCATATCGTTCCCTACTTTCTTTATTCTTTTACTGCACCGGCCATCATACCGCCGATAAAGTGTTTTTGTAGTAATGGATAAATGATTAAAATTGGTATCGTTGTAATGACAATTGTTGCCAGTTGAACACCACGTGTCGTTGCCTGCACCACCATATCTGTACTGCCACTCTCTGTCATGGTACTCAAGTTGGATTGAACAATAATTTCATAAATTTTCATCTGCAATGGATACAAATATTCTTTGGTAATGTATAATTTCGTGGTCATAAAGTCATTCCATTGACCTACCCCATTAAATAAAATAATGGTGGCTAATGCCGGTTTTGTTAAAGGTAAAAAGATTTTATAAAAAATTTGAAATTCACTGGCGCCGTCTATTTTGGCGGATTCTTCTAAAGATGGTGGAATTTCTCGGAAAAAGTTCATTAAGATAACTACATCATAATAGCTAAATAAAGCTGGAATGATATATACCCAGAAGGTATCTAAGAGTCCTAATGACTTAATCAAAAGATACGTGGGAATCATGCCCCCACCAAAGTACATTGTAATAACACCCATCGTTGTATAAATGTTACGCCCGACTAGTCTAGATTTACTAAGTCCATAGGCAACAATCGCACAGAACAGTGTATGCGTCGACGCACCGATGACTGTTTTTAAAACAGAAATCAAAAACGCTCGCGGAATGCTACTATCCGAAAAAACTTTCCGATAATTTTCTAGCGTAAATCCTTTCGGCCATAAAACCAAGCCTTTACCAGCTAAACCCGAACTTGACGAAACTGAGGAAACTAAAATATTCCAAATTGGTACGATAATTAATAAAGAAAACAACACAAGAATTAACGTATTGAAAAAGTAAAACCATTTGTTTTCTTTTGATTTTCTTTTAATCACAGCTGTTGCCTCCTTTATAAAATAACCGACCGACCATTGTTCATTTTTCTAGTAATGCGATCTGTAATGACTAATAAAACAATTGAAATAACAGAAATCCCTAAACCAACTGCCGTCGCATAAGAAAAGTCCCCTTGCGTTAGCCCCATACGATAAACAAATGAATTAATTACTTCTGATTTGTTTTGGTTTTGAGCATTCATTAAAACCAACGTTTGATCTAAGTTCGATCCCAATAAACCGCTAACATTTAGAATTAAGTTCAACGAAATAATCGGCGCTAATAAGGGCAAAGTAATCGTTCGGATTTGTGTTAATTTTGAAGCACCATCAATTCTCGCCGCTTCATAAAACGTTGGATCAATGCGAGACATGCCAGCAAGGTAGAGAATCGTGCCCCAACCTACTTCTTTCCACAAATCAGAAAGAACAGCAATCCACCAATACTTATCAGGATCTAACAAATGATTGACACCCTGATTCATTAAGCCCAACGACATCATGACTTGGTTGATAAAGCCATTTGTTGAAAGCCACGAAATCAACATCCCGCCTAAAACGATCCAAGAAAAAAAGTGGGGAATATAAGAAATCGTCTGAATCACTTTTTTTAAATGTCCATCTCTCATTTCAAAAATCATTACTGCTAAGATAATCGGAATAGCGAATCCTAAAAAAAGTTTCATTAAACTAATCGCTAAGGTATTACGAACTGCTTCCCAAAAAAAACTATCTTCCATAATGATTCGAAAATTTTCAAGTCCAACCCATGGTGCAGAAGAAACCGTGTCAACAATCGTATAATTTTTAAAAGCAATGATAATTCCATAAATTGGAATGTAGTTAAAGACAATCATGAATGCTACACCCGGAAGTACCATCCAATGCAATTGCCGCTGATCATAAAACTTTTTTAGTTTTTTCATAAGCAGGGTTCCTTTCTTTTTAGTGAAACGTTTCTACAAACAGATTATACCTTCAGTCTAAATAGTTGTAAACCCTTACATTATGGTTTTATTTAAAAATAACAGCATTAAAAAACGCTATAGACCATTTATAAAGAAATTATTTCCCCTGCTTCTTTTTCCACAAAAATACTCTTTTCTAGATCTTTTAAAGCATTTTATAGAAACGTTTCACCAAAATATGAACATCTTTTTCTTAAAAATAATTCTGTTAAATAACAGAAAAAAGTCTGGTCGGATTGACCAGACTTTTTAAAGATAGATAGTAAAATGTGTAATTTCAGGGATCACCCCAAAACGGGCATGAATGGCGGTCGTTCCTAAGCCTGTATTAACATATAGTTGCGTTTCTTGGTCCAACTGATACAATCCTCTGGTATACTTTTCTGCTAAAACATTTGTGATTGGATAAAAAGGAATCCAAATTTGTCCGCCATGGCTATGTCCTGCTAAAACTAACTGTGTACCCGTGCCAACAAATGCATCCGCGACATCTGGTTCATGGGTCATTAATAACGCATAGTCATACGTTTCTCGATAGGATAATGTTTCTGAAACGGAAGGATTTCCTAATAACGAGTCATCTAAACCACCAATAAAAAGACGGCGTCCATCTGTTAAGGTTATTGTTTCTCCTTGGTTTTTCATAACGGTAAAGCCACTGGCCTCCATGACTTCATCATACACCGCAGAAGCACCGCCACCATAATCATGATTTCCCCAAACTGCATATTTTCCAATTGTCGCTTGCAACTGTTTTAATTTTTCAATCATCGGTTCTTTTTGTTGCGGATTTTTGGCATAGTTGTCAAATAAATCACCTGTAAAAACGATAATATCTGGTTTTTCACGATTGACTTTTTTTATGACTTTATCTAACCGCTTCGTCTCATAAAATTCTGAAACTTGTATATCCGAAAGTTGAATAACATTCAATGGTTCTCGTTGATTTTTCTTTCCCAAAGTCACCTGATTAACGTGAACTAAATTCGGCTCAATCTTCCACGCATAGATTGGGAGTGCGATAATTAAGAAAAAAAATAAGAGCATTATACTTAAACCAATTTTTTTAACCACATCACTCGCTCCTTTCTTTTCTTTGATTTCCGAAGACTTAGTATAGAGAAAAATCTTCTTAACCACAATCTAAAACAAAGGAAATTAAGGCTTTGTTAAACAACCTAAAGAATTTCCACAATCTCTTATCCTTTTCTTAGCTTTTTTATAAAAAAAGCTAGAGCCTGGGACAAAAATCACTTTGGATTTTTGTTCCAGGCTCAAAAGCTGATAAACGGTGGGAACATTCTTCTCTTAATGATGATGTTTTCGAAACGTTTGATAACCAATTAAGCAAAATAAAATCCCCAATAAAATCATTCCAGTTACTGAAAATAAACCTGCTAACATCTTTCGCATCCTCTCTGCTGCTAAACTTCTTTATTTGTAGTCACTATTTCTTGTTGTAAAATTGGTTGAAATAGACGACGTTCTGCTAATTTCCTTGCTAAAATTGCTTCACTTTTTTCTGTAAATATACCTAAGTTATGGCGCTTGCCCTTCAAGGAGATATAAGCCAGCCATTTCCCAGAAGCGGTCTGGCTCACTCCTTTGTATCCGCTGCTATTATTTTTAGGGCGTTTACTTTGTAACTTTCCTGGAATTACACCAGCAACTCTTTGTCGGTAATCCTTCTTTTTACGATGCCCGCAACTTTTGGTATGACCATTCAACAAATTTTCACAGCGAACCCAGCAAGCTTGTCCGCACGTACACAGACAATACGCTTTCATTGTCTGTTGAATACTTTCAATCCGTACCACGACTAATTCATGATAGTTTTTTTTCAACATTGTTTGATAGCGATGGTGCGCACATTTGGTTCGATACCCACGAATTAGTTGTCTTCTTGAAGCTTCTGCATAGCTCCCGCAAGAACAGCGACAGGCCCAAACAATTAGCCCTTCTTTTCTTTTTGCTGTTGGTGCTACTACTGTCAACTCACCAAACTTTTGACCAGTTAAGTCTTTATAGTTAACTGCTTGTCTCACTTGACTATCCTTCATATTCTTGTTCTCGCCACATCTCGATTGCATCTCTGCCATAGTACTCATTTTTCTGAGTCTCTCCCTTTCTTAGTTCTCTGACCACCTCAGCAAATACTTGCCAATCTTTTGTTTCCGGCAAATGACGCCATGTCAATTGACGACACCGTACTTTCGAACTATAAAAATCGGACAAATACAAATCGGTTTCTAAGGTTAATTTGTGATCAATCAGAACATCCATATAGTTGAAAGAAGCAATAATTTTTGCAATAAAGCGGTTATAATCCTCCCCACCAGAAAAATCAACAAATACATGAATCGTTTTTTCAATTGCGCAAAAAGAACGATCATTTAACAAACAAAACATAAAATCATAGTATAGATGCACGCGCTCATACATTAAAAATCGTTTTTGATACAGCGACTCTGTCTTTTGTATAAAACCATCTAAGGCGCGATGAATTTGAGGAAACCGCTCTTCAAAGAAACTGCTCTGCTTGGCGGGAATAAATGCAGCCACCGAAAAGTATAGACGGTCCCAGCGATAACAAATCAACTTTAATTTTTCTTTTGTTTCCACCGTAATTCGCTTTTCAAAGAAAGGAATAACACTATTCATATGATTAATAAATTCGTCTAACATGGTTAACTTATCTGGAAAAACAATCGGACTATCAATGTATTCATTTAAACTTAAAAAAAGAAAAATATATGAAGTTTCTTTGCCAAAATCCTCTTTAAAAAGAGGTGTTTCACTTGTATAAATTTTTTCAAACGCATGCTGTAAACAGCTAGGCACATGAACTTCCGTAAAAGAGTCCACTACATGATCAGAAAAGACACGAAAACGTTGGATCGTTAAAAGAATATATAGTTGTGCGCTTTGATTAAGACTAAACGTTCTTTGATACATCAGTTGTAGATCGTTTATAAATCGTTTAATGCCATGACTATTTTCCAGCAAAATGTTAGGCAGCCTTTCTTGATTACTGCCATAAAAATAATACAAGCATTGAAAACAAAAACTTCGGATATTTTTCTCTTCTCCAACCAAGCCGGTTGACTTTAATTTAATACGCCAATTAGCTAAAATCAGATTTAGTTTATACGAGAAAGCATATATTTTACTTTTGCTCATAAAATGAATTTGCGAAAATTCTTGAATCGTGTGCTTTTGATAGAGACCCACATCAAGAAGCAACTTGGCCATTAGTGATTGATCAAAATAATATTTTCTTAACGCTTGATAATCAATTTGCGATAATTTTTGCGCACTAATCAGTCCTTTAGCTGGAAAAAGAATTTGACTCCTTGAAGAAATTTGTGTACATTCATAATTTATTTGACGGCACAACGATTCTAACTTTTGAGTGGATAAATCAAAATATCCATAAAATTCTTCTTTTAATAATGGACCTTCACTATTCATAAAAGTTTGATAAATAAGTAATTTATCTCGGAATTCTTGGTCTAATAATTCATCTAACAAAGTAGTCACATTTTCAACTCCAAACTATCACGCCTTAAGTATCTATTTTTTTAACAAGACGTGAGTGTCAATCTTGCTTATTTTTTCCACAAATTTAAAAATGATTCTTTCAATATTTAGGAATCTTCATAGAAAAGTATTATTTTAACCAAAAAAAGCCACCTTGCGTCACCAAGGAGGCTTTTTTTGTTATTTTTTTACTTTAGATTTAAAGAAAAGCTGATTTGTTTGACTAATTTTCTGTTTCTTTTCTAGCCTATTCGTCAAAAATGATTGAAACTTTTGGTTCGTCTTCTATACCATCTTCCTATAAAGTTCTTGCTCTTTTAAGTATCAGCTTCTGTCAATAAAAGTCCTCATTTGGCATTGCTAATCTGAATACAGTATGACTACTTGTTGCCACTATTTTTTGCTGTTATTTTACTCTTTAATCGAAGCGCTAGAAACGCTGTCAACTGCTGGCTTTTCGGTCGCTGACTCTTCTTCATGGACTGACGCACTTGATACACTATCTGCCGTTTCTGGCGCTTCTTTTTTGGAAGCACCACTGACTGCATCGACGTTTTTTCCACCGACTAATTCTTGCCCAGTTTGTTTTAAATACCAATCAACAATTGGTTTAAAGTCTAAAATATACTCATTAATTCCCGCGTAATTTCCATTATCATCATACATCGCTTGATAATTATGCACTACATAGGTATCTGGTCCGTGCATTGGAACATGAACGCGAATAGCATCTGTTTTTCCTGACCGTAATTGTTGAATCACCCATTCTACATTTTTCAATGCTTTTGGTGGATGACAATTCGCTAATGGATTACCAACCTGTCCTGGTTGCCGTTTAGCAAACATTTCTTCAGCAGCCATTTTTTTATTGTAATATAAAAATTGATTGTTACTGTCTGCGTAAGTCAATTCCATTGGCATTGATTTTAAGAAATAATTTAGCTGATCTACGGTTAAAATGCCTCGATCTAATTTTACGTATGTGTCGCCTTCAACAGCCTGAACCGCTTCTGCTGCTTGTTCTACCCAATCATCTGCTGCCATATCAACCCCTTCGATCGTTGTTTCAATGGTTCCTTTTGCATGTAAATCTTCAGGTAAGTCTTTTGGCTTAGCCCCTTCTAATTTTGAAATCACATCAATGAATTCCACGAATTTTTGTAATGTGCTTTCTAAAAATTGACGTGTTCCCTCCGCAATTAAGTTGCCGTTTTCATCAAATGCTTCTTTAGCTTTTCCTAATAAAAACTCGTTTCCAGGCATGACGATCGCATTGACACCAGGTGCATCAAGAATTTGACGGAGATGTAATTGCGCACGCGAGGTTCCTTGATCATAATAAGAGCAACCAACAATCATTACTGGTTTGTTTTCCAGCGGATGAATTTTGAAAGATAACCATTCTAACACACTTTTCAAACCGGCAGGAATGGTATGGTTATGTTCGGGCGTCGCAATAATTACGCCGTCTGCTTGTAAAATTTTGCGATTCATATTCTGAATTAAGACACTGTTCGTTTGATCCTTACTTTGATTAAACATTGGAATATCTTTAATTTCTAAAATTTCCAAGTCGAACATTTTATAAAACTCTTTGCCAATATATTGCAATAGTAACCGATTATAAGAAGAATCAGCGTTTGATCCGACGATCCCAATTAATTTCATTTTATTCACTCCATTTCGTTAAATCGTTTCCCATGAGAAATTTTCTGCTTCTTTTTTGTTTTGCGCATGCGCATGTTTCAACTGTTCTGTAATTTCAATAAATACACAAAAATCTGCAAACAAGCCAGCTAGTTTATCAATTTGTTCTGAATCTTTTAACGCATTGCTTTCATCAAAAGCTTGTAAGGAATGCGCTAATAGAAACTCAGAGCTTGGCATAATTCGTGCTTTCAATTCAGGAGCATCTAAAATTTGGCGCAGATGCGCTTGTGCTCTAGACGAACCTAACGTGCCATAGGATGCACCAGTAATCATAACTGGTTTATCAACAAACGGAAAAATCCCGTAAGATAACCAACTTAGGGCGTTCATCAAAGAAGCCGGCACCGCATGGTCATATTCAGGTGTACTAATAATGACACCATCTGCTGCTTCAATTTTTTCAGCAACCGTTTTTACTATTTCTGGCAAAACTTTGTCTTCTGGCTTGTTAAACATAGGAAAGTCAATAATTTCAACTAGTTCAATGTCAGCCTCCTGCGCAAAATAGTGTTGCATAAATTGCAAAAGTTGACGATTGGTTGATTGCTCTGAGTTCGTTCCTACTAAGCCGATAATTTTTTTCATAATGAGCTGTCCTTTCTTTTTCGGTTCTATGAATGGATAATGTGAAGAGTATCTGCTAACCCACTGGTATATAAAATTTGCTGATCTTGTGTAATGATGATTCCTTCAATCCCAGCTAGTTGATTGAGGATTTCAAGCGCTTCTGGAATTGGATAACCAAATAAACGCGTCGTCCAAATCTCACCATCCACTGAAGCATCCGAGATAATTGTGATGCTGGCCATTTCAGTTTCCAATGGGTAACCGGTTGTCGGATCCAACAAATGGTGATAGACTCGCCCAGCTTCGATTAAACTTCTTTCATAAATACCTGACGTCACAACCGATTGATTAGCCACTTCGACAAGTAAGCTGATTGTTTCTCTGGATTCTTGCGGATTGCGAATACCAATTCGCCATTTTTTGTTTTGATGCGTAGAGGGCCCCAACGTCACAATATTGCCGCCCAGGTTAATCAAAGCAGACGTCACATGGACTTCTTTCAAATAGGCAATCAGTAAATCAGCGATATAGCCTTTTGCTAAAGCCCCCAAATCTAATTTCATTCCTTCTTCTTCCAAAAAAACCGTTTGTTTTAAGGGATTTAAGTGAATCTTTTCTGGATTAATTATTTTCAAACAGGCTTTAATTTCCTCATCTGACGGGACACGGGCATCTTTAAAACCGATTCGCCACGTTTGAACTAACGGGCCAATGGTCACATTCAAATGACTGGTTGGATCACAACTATGTTTTTTCCCTAATGCAATTAATTGATACAACTCTGGATGAACGCTGACTGGTTTTTGCCCAGCTTGTTGATTGACAGCCATCAGTTCCGAAGTTGAATCATTTGCACTAAAGCGTTGTTCATAAGTGATCAATCGTTGATGCACTTCTTCTAGAATTTTTTCAGGTTCTTCATGGTCTACAAATACATCTATTACTGTGCCCATCAAATAAATAGTTTGACTTTGTTGCACCTCAAGACTTCCTCTCCACGAAAGATTGTGTTTTATTTCACATTTATTCACAAATGAATCATACGCCTTTATTTGATACCAGTCAAGTCGATTATATATTTTTTTATATAAAATAACGACCTTAAAATTTTCATTTAAGGCCGTAACGTGTCTTGAACTCTTTTAAAAAACGCTTTTTTTATTATATTTTGAAAATAAATATATAATTTTCTATATAACCTAATTATTCTTAGATAAAATTGTTTCTTTCAATGTTTGAATTGCTTCCAACAAGATGCGATTTTTATTGATTTTTGCATACGCGCGGGCATCTTGTAGTAGTTCTAAAATTTGCTCTTGCGGCTTTTCTTCAGCTAAGGCATTTTTCGCAAGCTGGAAAGCTGCTCTTGCCAAGTAATACGTGACGTGATTATCAGAACAGATGGAAATCGCATACTCTAACAAAGCATCACTTGTTTCTAAATCGCCTTTTTCTGCATAAAAAACACCACAGTGAAAGACAACATTTAATACTCGCCAAGTATCTTCCATTGATTGAATAGTATAAAGATAAATTTCCTTGAAGACCTTATTGAAATAAAATTCTGCTTTCTCAATTTCGCCTTCTTTGGCATAGGCCATGCCAATTCCAGTAAAAGCTAACAAACGGTAAATATCGCTCGTGTATTTTTGCTCTTCAAACAGAAGTTTTTCAAAGGTAAATAAGCAATCCATCAACGAAGCATTTTGAAAAATCATGACAAAGCCTTGTAAATAATAATATTCTAATAACAGTTGGGAATCTTTGATTTCATCAAAAGGAATATTTTTTAAAATTGTTTGCAATTGGTCATGTTCGCTGGTAATCAAGAAGAATTCTGCTTCTTCCATTTTTTCAAGAATTTCAGGTTGTTTAATCCCTACGCGCGGGAAGAGTTCCCCCAAAGGTAGCTCTAAACGATTACATAGTTGGATCAATATTTTTAAAGTTGGGACTTGACCATTCTTTTCAAAGCGACTAACCGTAACTTGCGTACAAATCCCTTTAGCCAATTCACTTTGCGACAAACCACGTGCTTTGCGTTTTTCTATAAACCGTTGTATATTCATTGCTTTTCCTCTCATTCTCATCTTCTCAAACTTACTATAATACAACTTACCTTAAAAATATATATAGAAAAAGAAAAATGTTTATAACAAAAAAGAACACAGACAACTCTTTCATTAAAAGTTTGTCTGCGCTCTATTAGAACCTGAATCACTAAAGGTAAATCCAGCGTTATTTAATCACTCCGATACGTCCTACTTGCTCTGTTTAGAGAGCAGCTCTTTTTTTAGCTTCTTTCACAAACGTATTCATGGCCTGATATAATTTTTCCTTGATTTCTTTGAGATTAGCTTGTTGTAATTCTTTATTGGCAACTAACTGTTGACCGTTCACCCAAACGGCTTCAACATTGCTAGCATTTGCTGAATAAACCAACGCTGAATAGGCATCAAAAATCGGAAACATATTAACTGATTGTGTTTCAATTAATGTTATATCCGCTTTTTTGCCCACTTCCAATGAACCGACTTGCTCCGCCAAGCCTAACGTTTTAGCGCCCCCCATCGTTGCCAGATAAACAATTTCTTTCGCAGGAAACAAGGAGCGATCTTGGTGTGCTGTCTTATGAAAATTCGCTACCATGCGCATTTGAGTGAATAAATCTAGAGTATTCCCACTACTAGGTCCATCCGTGCCTAAACCGACAATAATCCCTTGATCAAGCATTTGCTTAATCGGCGCTACGCCTTTGGCTGATTTAGTATTCGCACCGATACAATGAGCGACACGCGCTTTTCCATTAGTAGCAGCTAAACTCGCAAGATCTTCATCTGTTGCCAAAATACAATGCGCTAAAATAAACGGCTCGCTCAAATAACCCAGTTCTTCTAAGAAAGCAATTGGTGTTTTTTGATAGGCTTTTTCAAACTCAGCCATTTCATAAGTCATTTCAGCAACGTGCATGGTCACAGGAACTTGGTATCGCCGACTAAGTTCAATAATTTTTGCTAACACTTCTGGTGAGTTGGTATTCGGTGCATGCGGCGCAAGCATAGGCGTAATCAGCGGATGTCCTTGCCAGTTACGAATAAAGGTTTCCGCGTAAAAAAGACCGCCTGAAGGTTCCGGACTATCACAAGTGGGCATATCAATGATCGTCTCTCCGAGCAAAGCACGAACACTCATTTTTTCACAACTTTTAGCAATTTCATCTTCAAAATAATACATATCACAAAAGCTCGTAATACCACTCAGTAACATTTCAGCAATTGCATAATCACTACTGCATCCTACTAATTCTTTTGTCATGAATTGTTCTAATGGAAAAAGAAAACGCCGGAGTCGATCTGGCACATCGTCTCCTAACGAACGAAACGGAATCATGCCTACATGGGTATGCGTGTTAATCATCCCAGGCATTAAAATTCCATTTTGACCATCGGTTACTTGATTTGCAGCAATTTGTTTTTCATCAAGTGTGGTCATTGGTGCTAATTCCACAATTGTGTCTTCTTCAATCACTAAATAGCCGGCTTTGATTTCTGAAAATTGCTCATCCATTGTTAGTATATGCACATTTTTAATGAGTGTTTTCATGCAAAAAGACTCCATCCTCTGGAAAAACTAATGGATAGAAACGTTGTGACTTCGTATCCATCATCCCAAAATCTGTCACTTTAATGGCTGGCGAGACAGGCAACGATAGTGTGGAAAAGGACATGATTTCATTCATATTTTGATAGCCCAACGTTTGCATAGCGTGTCGGACTTTTTGCAAAGCAGCGCCTAATTGTTCAATCGGTGCTTGCGATAAAATCCCACCAATTGGTAAAGGACAAGTTGCCATCACTTGCTGATCCGAAGCAACCAAATAGCCGCCTTGCATCGCTAATAATTCATTTTGCGCTAACAAAATATCCTCAATCGTATTGCCCATTACCATTAAATTATGATGATCATGGGCCCAGGTTGTCGCAATGGCTCCTTTCTCGGAAAGGGTTTGATCCATTAAAGAAAAAGAAATATTGCCGTTTTTTCCGTAACGTTCCATCACAATTAATAAGGCACAGTTGGCTTTTTGCCATTGCAACAATCCATTTTCAACAGGAATTTCTTTTGTAATTCGCTCTGTAAATGTGCCAATTTCTTGTTTTTGAATCACATTACAACGAACTGTATCCTTTGTTGTAGCCACTTTTAAAAGTAAATCTTCTTTTGTTAACTTTTTACATTGGATAGTTTGTTGGTATGCGGCTGGAAACTCTTCAATTTTTTCTGGATAATGAAAGGGCTCGCCTTTTTCAAAAACGACCTTCCCAGATTTATAAACTGTATCAATATCAAAATTTTCTAAGTCATTTAATAACAAAAAGTCAGCTTTTTTACCAGGTGCAATTTCACCACGATCATGGAGACCCATTCGTTTGGCCGGCGTATAAGTTGTCATATAAATGGCTTTTTCGATAGGCAACCCTGCTTGAACGGCTTTTTTGACATTTTCATTTAGATGACCTTTTAGCAAATCATCGGCCATCACATCATCCGTGATAATACTTGCATAATTGTAGAAGTCGTTGTCTACTATTACCTGAATATTTTCAGGAGTGATTGATTTATTTTGAAATTGAATAAAGACGCCCGCTTCAATTTTTTCTTTTAACATTTTAGGAAATTGATGGGTATGATCTGAAGTGATACCGCTATATAGAAAATCTGCTAACTCTTGATCTTCGATTTTAGGACAGTGGCCTTCTAAAGGCATGGTTGGTCGTTGTTTTTGGCACAAATCGATAATTTGACGAATTAAAGAATCTGGCTCATAGGAAATCCCTTTAAAATTCATGGCTTCCCCTAAACAAATCACTTTTGGCTCTTTGAGTAATTCTGCTACTTCTGCTAAGCCGATCATCCCACCAGTTGTTTCTAATTCTGGGGTTGTTGAAGGAACCGAGGAAGGAATTGCGTGAAAGATATCCAGTTCTGTTTCAGCGGCCATAAAAGCTTTTAAGCCTTCTAAGCCAAATACGTTAGCCATTTCATGGGCATCGGCAATCACCGTTGTCACACCGTAACGTACTACTGCTTTGGAAAAAATAGTAGGTGTCGTCATGGAACTTTCAATATGCATGTGTGCATCAATTAAGCCGGGAATCATCCATTGATTCTCGGCATTAATTGTTTTTTGGGGCTGCAAATTGACGTTCTCTTCTTCATAAATGTAATAAAATTTATCATTTTTAATCGCAACATTTCGTTGAACGAATGTTTGAGTGACTGTTTGATACAGCCATACATTTTTTAGTAATACATCGACGTTCATTTTGTCCCTCTTTTCTAAAACTATTGATTCATCGTCCGATTCCATTGATCAATCCAATCCGCTAGTTGACTATTAATAAAATTAAAATCGACTGTTTTGGCACGTTCGGCAATGGCACCGTATGTTTTATTTTTCGCTTCTTTTTCGCTTAGCGTTACTTGTTGATTTGTAGGTCCTTCATTTAATGAAATCGCTTTGGCCTTTTGTGATTCTTCACTAATCCGTGCGTTAACAAATTTAAAGGCGGTTTCTTTGTTTTGTGCTTTTTTAGGAATATTGACTGTATTATAGTTGGCATACGTGCCGCTTTCTGGAACGACATACGTCACGTTTTCTGCTGCGCCTTGAATAATATCAACCGCAAAATCAGCAACCACAGCTGCTTCAATTTCACCAGATTGGAACATATTAGCTAAATCTGACGATTTTGAATACGTTTTAACAACGTTTGGTTTTAATTCTTTCATCGCTTCAAAAGCGGCCTTCCCGTTATCTTTTGTAATATCTTGACCAGCATGTTCACTAGCAACGTATAACATTAAAGGACCTGCCGTCGTGGAAACGTCTGGAACAGAAATTTTACCTTTCAAATCAGCTGACCATAAGTCATCCCAGTTCTTAATTTCTTTGCCTAATTTTTCTTTGTTGTAAACAATCCCGATACTGTTTACAGCGATTGGTACGCCAGCACCACTTTCAAAAACCTCTTTTGCTCCCGGCGTTAACTGACTTAAATTAGGTACTTCTTTTTCTGTAATTTTTTCAAATAACCCTTCTTTTCCACCTTGTGCTGCATTTGCTTGTGCTAATTCAATGACATCAATTCCCGCATTGGGATTATTTTTTAATTTCGTAAAGCGGTCTGCGCTATTGCCTACTTCTAAGGTAACTTTCGCTTCATTCTCTTTTTCAAATGGAGCGATAATGTCTTTTTTGACAATATCTTCACTTAATCCGAAAGTTGAAATGACTAAAGCATTACTTCCACCTTTGCTCTCGCTTTTCGTAGTTGCTTCGCTGTTTCCACAAGCAGTCATTAATAACGTTGCAGCGACTAATGTCCCTAAAATTACGCGTTTTTTCATTTTTAAATCTTCCTCCAAAATGGTTTTTATTTTTCTAAAATAACTAATTTCTCAGCTGGAAAAGCCAAGTGAATGGTTTCGTTTGTTTCATATAACTGTTCACTTGTTCCGTTAACCAGCAATGTACCTAACGCTGTTTCCACTTCATATTGATAGCTTTTCCCTAAAAATGTTCGGACAGCGACAGTCCCTGCGACAGTATTAGTAGCAGGTTCTGAAACAATCTCAATGTCCTCTGGACGAATCGTTGCCACCGTCGTTGTAACATTTGGTTCAGGATTAGTCGTTTTCACTATTTGATTTGTTTGTGTCCGATAATGACCAGCTTCCATTTTTTCGACAGAGAAAAAGTTTTCAAAACCGATAAATTCAGCGACAAACTTAGTACGAGGCAAACGATAGATCGTTTCTGGTGAATCATATTGTTCAATCACGCCATTATTCATAATGGCCACTTTATCTGAAATAGAAAAACATTCTTCTTGGTCATGTGTGACAAAAACTGTCGTAATGCCTAATTGTTGTTGAATCCGTTTGATTTCAATCCGCATTGCCACTCGTAATTTTGCATCTAAATTACTTAACGGTTCATCTAATAATAATAGTTTAGGTTCAATAATCAGAGCACGTGCTAGCGCAACCCGCTGTCTTTGGCCACCAGATAATTGTTTTGGATAACGGTCACCCAAGCTTTCTAAACCACATACTTTTAGCATTTCCGTGACTTTTTGGTCCATGGTTTGTTTGCTTTCTTTGCGTAATTTCAACCCAAAAGCGACATTTTCTGCAATCGTTAAATGAGGGAATAGCGCATAGCTTTGAAAAACCATTCCGAAGTTTCTTTTATGGACAGGAACCTTTGTTAGTTCTTCTTGGTCAACGAAAAACTGTCCGTCGTTTGGCTTAATTAATCCAGCAATCACTCTTAGCGTGGTCGTTTTACCACAACCACTCGGTCCTAATAAAGAAACTAACTCTCCTTTTTCCATTGAAATATTTAAATCTTTTAAAATATCTTGTTTTCCGTCATAGCTGACGCGAATATCTTTTAAATCCACAAAAGTCAAAATTTTCTCCTCTTTCTATCTCGTGCTTCTTCCATGTTTTAGGCAATGGAAGCTAGTCCCAACGTTTTTTCAATTAAAAACATTAAGCCCATTGTTAGTAGCATCAACAATACAGAAATTGCTGAAACAGTTGGATCATAATTGTATTCCATATAACTTAATAAAGAAGTAGGCAGCATCGTCACACCGGGACCTGATAAAAACATCGATACAGGAACATTGTTAAACGAATTGACAAATGCTAACATAAAGGCTGCAAAAATTCCTGAAGACACATTGGGTAAAACAATTTGAATAAAGGCTCGTAATCTTGTACAACCTAATGTCCAAGCCACTTCTTCCATTGAATAATCCAGTTGTTCCATACTTGACCCAACCACTCGAATAATATAAGGCAAACTAATTAAAAAATGCCCCATTAATAATCCTTGAAAAACAGGCAAACCTAATTTAATAACAATATATTGAAATAACGTATACCCGACCACAATTCCTGGAATCACAGTTGGGGATAAGAAAAAGCTTTTAATAAAGTTGCGCCCACGAACGGAATAACGTGCCAGCGCATAGGAAGCCGGAATCCCTACTATTAATGCTAAAACAGTCGCTAATACCCCAATCAACAAGCTTAACTTAAAACTGTCCATAAACGTTTCTGATTGTAAGGCTTTGGCATACCAATCTAAAGTAAATCCTTTAATCGGAAATTGAATCGCTGCGGCTGTTCCAAAAGAAGTCACCACAATCAAACATAATGGTAAAAATAAAAACAGAAAAACTAGAATTGCAATAACAGATAGTCCTTTTTGCTTACGCATGATTTGCTTCTCTCCGATCTACTTTCTTAGCGACCATGTCTAGGCCTTTCATCACAATTAATGTTGTTAAAATCATAATAAATGCAAGAACACTCGCCGATTGCCAATCACCTAAAGTATTAGCCTTTTGATATAAGAAGGTCGACATCATCATTTTTTGGTTACCACCTAACAGCTGTGGCGTCGTATAAGCCGTTAAGGTTCCTGTAAACACTAATATACTTCCTACGATGGTGCCTGGAATTGATAAAGGTAAAACAATTTTCCGAAAAGCCGTCATTGGATTGGCGCCTAGCGTCTCAGCCGCTTCTAGCATTTCTCCTTCAATGTTTTCCATAACCCCAACTAAGGTCATAATCATTGTTGGTAAAAATAAATACACTGAACCGATAATAATTGCAAATTCTGTATACAATAAATTCAGCGGTTGCTCAATTAAGCCTGTTTTTAATAACAACGTATTCACTACACCATTTTTTCCTAAAATGTTAATCCAAGCAAAACTTCGAATAACTGAGTTAGTCAATAGTGGAAACAAGGTCATAGCCATTAAAAAGCCACGCCATTTTTTGGAAACTCCAGCAATAAAGTACGCCGTTGGAATGCCCAACACAATTGAAATACCTGTCACAATTAACGAAACTCTTATCGTTCGCCAGAAAATTGAAACATTATAGTCATCTTTAAAAAAAGTAACATACTGATTTAGCGTCAAGCCATGATCAGTAAAAATGGTTGGCAAAATGCTAGTAATTAATGGAATCATTAAGAAAAATAATAATAGTACTAGCCCTGGTGCCACAATTAAATAAGGAACATTTTTGTTCATTCGTACACTCCTCGTTCGTTTTTTCACTTCATCAGTATACGCAAGGAAAACGTATATTTCAACACATTTTCATCTTTTTGTTCGTTTTTAAACCCGAACGTTCGTATGTTTTTTCAAAAAAGGCTATCAAAAAATAAAACACGAACATTAAACAAAAAAACACAAACAAGGCTGTTTGTGTTTTTTGTCAACTTTTTTATTTATCACTTAATTTTCTTGGAACGTTTGGTCCTTTTCCACCATTTTCACTATAATACCATCTTGATATACCTGATAATATCCGAACAATTCGTTGTCTTTCGAAACACTATTCTTTTCAGATATAATTTGAACAACATAACTTCCTTTATTTGACTGCTTAAACGTATAATGAAACGCCGAGTCATTCGTTGGTATCCCTAAACCATTTTGTAAAAATTCAATCGCTTCCTGTTTAGTATAAGATTCTGCTTCTAATTGCGTGCCTAAATGCGGATTTTTTTGATCAACAAATTGTCTTACTTTGTCATTATTAGCAGACTTTTCTATAACGACTTCCTGTTGCGAATTCCTACTTCCTGAACAGCCAGATAATACAAATAAAATCATCAACAACCCCAAACACTTACTCAAAATTTTCTCCCCCTCTCCATTTTGATTAGTGATACGTGATGATTTCTTTTATATTTTAGCATGCTTGATATAACGAATTGTGCTCAAAAAAGACAGGATCAACAAGTAAAAATTGTCGACTCATCTTTCTCTACTAATATTGAACACTATCTGTCTCAATATTTTCGAATTCCCTGTAAATTACTGATAAATAAAAACAGCTCCTTTTGCGTATACTTATATTATCAGCACCTAAAGGAGGAACTCTCTTGAAGCAAAAAAATCTACTCACTTATCAATCACTTGCAGCCTTGTTGCTAGTATTCAGTCTCTTTAGTTTTGACCCATCGGTTTCTTTTGCCACCCGTTCTGGAAAAACGCCTGTTTCAGTTGAACTAGAACTTGGAGGGCTGCCTGGCGATGAATCGGTTGACGATGCCATTGATCCTGATTTAGAAAATCCTAACACTAGTTTTGACTTGCTCTTCATTCCGAAAGAATTTACTTTTGAAACCCAAGCGATTTCTGGTGATTTAACCGCAGTTCCTATCCGGCCTTCTGCAGGCAATACTCATACAATGAGACACTTTGGGATGGGGGATGTTCGCGGAGCCTTAACTGGTTGGCATGTCACTGCTGAAATCCCACACATGCGAAACGAAGCTCATTCTTTACTAGGCATCATTACGTTTCAATTAACAGGCGGCTATGCCCGCTATGACAAAACGTTACGGCGTTTCTTTATGACAAATACAATGTACGGACTGGATTTTTCAGAAGATCCTGCCGCACCCGACTTCCCGACCAACCCAATTATTATCGGCAACGGTGCGACTTTAATGAGTAACGCTGGTGATAGAAAAGGACAAGGAATGTGGAGCGGCCGCATGACCGATATTTCTCTTGCAATTCAAACCCCTGTTTCACAATTATTTCCTGGCGCATATACAGGTTCGATTATCTGGAATTTAATCTCTGGACCTGCATAAAATAAAAAAACGCTTAGAAAACTAGCGGAATCACTACTCTTCTAAGCGTTTTTTATATCATAAGAACTATTTGCTCCTTCTATTTGTCTAAGCATGCTTTACCGCTTTTCATTTAACGAATCACTTGACCCCAGCGGTAATCAAACTGATACTCTTGATCGCCATTATTCAGGTTAATTTTGTATAAATAACGCGGGACTTTAATGAATAACGCATCCGCTACTTGAAAAGCTACAATAGGTACATTTTCTTTAGTTAAAAGCAACGGTGTTTGCCACTCGTATGTTTTTTTCTGCCAATTGTATAAGCCAACTATGGCTTGATTACTTTGTCTTTTCTTGTATGACAGGACATAATAATTTGCTTCATCTTTCTTGCCTAATAAGACTGGTGCTATTAGTTGCTCTTCTAGTTTTCCTTGCACAGTTGCACGTTCTTCCGATGACAGATCTTGACCAATTTGACTCTCATTTGAATCTACCGTCCATTTAGGCGCTTCTTGTGTTTGAAAGACTTTTTTGAAGGTTGGGTCTTGTTTTAACTGCCAATTTTCCAAATCTAATTGATAATATCGATTGTTTAATCCATAAATATAGAGATAGCGATTATCCATAAAACGATAATCAACGAAATCAGAGCTCAAATAGTCTTTTAATTCAGGGAATTTCTTCACTAAATCCGCTTCGGAAAACTGTTTTTTCCCTGTTTTTGTATCTAGTAAATAAATGGCCTCGTCATCAGCATTATTCAAGACCACATATTGATCTGTTTGACCAATTAAATAATCACGCCAACCTATACGTTTACTCCACATTCGTTTGCCCGTCTTACTATTAACAGAAATCACTTGGAACAATGAATTACTGGTGCTAATGCCATTTGTTCGTCCATTTGGAATAATCATTCGCTCAATTGAAGTTAAGCCTTTCGTTTTTTCAGAATAAAACGTCGCGCTTTTCTCTTCAATCGTTACTGAACGAAACATTCCGAAAAAGATTAAACCAGCAAAATGTACCACTGCAAGATAAACCAACAAAATTAACACATATGGAACCAGTCTCCTTGTACTCCGCCTTCTTATTAAGGAAATAATCAAAATACCACTAATTACTATAAAAATAATTGCTACAATGATGACAAAAATGTCATGATAGAGCCAACCAGATAATTGCCAACTTCTATAAAGTATGTCCATTACGCCTTCCTTTCCAAAAGTTATTTACTTATTATAAAAAGGATACTATTTATTATTGAAAAATAACAACAAAAAGCGACGAACAGCAATAAACCCATCCAAGTTGACTCACTGGGTCAACTTGGATGGGCGAGGATAAATCTGCCTTGTTATTCAGTTATTCCGCTTCTTCAATTGCGGACAAAGCTTTTGCAATATCAATTTCTTTATTCCGATAATCAGCATCATGAACTGGAAAATGCTGCCGCAATTCTGCTGTTTCCATCCACGAAACAGTCCCTTGTTTAATGCCAAAATCAAGAATGTGCCCACCAAATTGGTGATCCTCACTGATAAAGTGCAAATGAAACCCTGCGGCAGAGGCACCATGAAATAATTTAGGTGTAAAGAACCCTACAACTGTTCCCTGAATATTCTCCGCTGTAAATTCAGGTTGATTGCGTGCTGCTTCTACAAATGGTGGATACGGTTTTTCTTGTTTAGGTGCCACACGGACATGCATATTCGCAAAAAGACCGCTAATTTTAATTGCCGCAAAAAAATTAGGACTAATTTTTTCTAAAATTTGTGCTTTAATATTTTCATCGGTTTCCGTTGATACAGGGAATGCGCCATCTTCTTGAAAACGAGTAACTGCGGCATATGGCGTTAATTCTTCGCCTTCTAGAATAGTAATTTCGCCAGTTTGATTCGCATGATACAATGTACCGTCCAATAAAATAATTTCGCCATTTGAGCCTTCTAATGTCCCAATTCCAAAATCACCTTGCTTGAGTAACGTGCCAATTTCTGCCGTTCCTGCCATCAAACTTTCCATTAAACCGCCTAGCGTACCATGTTGATAAACATATTGTTCGCTCATTTTTCCATCTCCTAATAAAGTTGATCTGGTAACAATGTTTTACCTAATTCTTGATTATCTGAATAATCCACAGGAACATCAATAATCACGGGACCTTCTGTTTGCATTCCTTCTTCTAAAGCTGCGGCAAATTCTGCTTGTGAATGAACTCGAACCCCTTTGGCTCCAAAAGCTTCAGCATATTTCACAAAATCAACTGGACCAAAATCTACGCCAGAGGATCGATTATATTTCATTTCTTCTTGGAATTTAACCATATCATAACTACCATCATTCCAAATAATATGCACAATATTTTGCTTTAAACGAACCGCTGTTTCTAATTCTTGCGCTGAAAATAGGAAACCGCCGTCCCCAGAAACAGAGATAATTTGAGTATTCGGACGAACCAGCGCGGCCGAGATTGCCCAAGGCAAAGCGACACCTAATGTTTGCATGCCATTACTAAATAATAAATGACGCGGTTCATAACTTCTAAAGTGGCGAGCCATCCAAATGTAGTGACTCCCTACATCAACAGTAACTGTCATTTCATTCGTGGTTTTTTCTTGAAGCGTTTGAACAATTTCTAATGGATGTAATCGATTTTCAATTGTACTGGTTTTTACTTCTTTAATCGTTAATTTTTCTTGAAGCGTTTCTAAATAATCTTGAGCATCTTCTGTTAATATTGGCTCACTAAATGCTTCTGATAATTTCAAAATATTTTTAGACATATCACCAATTAGCTCTTCTTCAGGTTGCATATATTGGTCAATTTCCATTTGAACTTCATCAATGACAATAACGCGTGCATCTTTTTCTGCGTTCCAATTACGTGCTTCATATTCAATTGGATCATAACCAATCGCAATCACTAAATCACTTCTTTTTAACAAACGGTCCCCAGGTTGGTTTCGAAATAAACCAACACGCCCAAAGAAATGTTCTTCTAATTCTTTTGAAATAATTCCTGCTCCTTGGAACGTTTCCACGACTGGCAAACCAGTTATAGCAACCAATTCACGAATGGCTGCGGTAACTTTTCGTGCAGAAGCCCGCATTCCTAAAAGTAAAACAGGTAACTTCGCTTGCTTGATTCGTTCAGCTAAAGCTGCGATCGTTTCTGCTGATGCATGGCCCAGTTTCGGAGCCGACAAAGGCTTAATTGCTTCGCCTGTCACCGGACTATCGGTGACATCTTGTGGAATCGATAAGAATGTTGCACCTTTTTTCGCTGTTTTGGCGATGCGGTAAGCATTGGCAATATTTTCAGATAATGTTTCTGGATCTTGAATTTCTGTACTGAATTTTGTTATTGGACTAAATAATGCAGCATTATTCATGCTTTGGTGAGTTAATTTTGACAAATCGGACCGTTTCACCTGTCCAGCCAATGCTAAAACAGGGTCCCCTTCTGCAGTCGCAGTTACTAAGCCAGTTGCTAAATTGCTGGCACCAGGTCCACTAGTTGCAATAACTAAGCCAGGCTCTCCCGTCAAACGACCAATCCCCTGTGCCATAAAGGCTGCGTTTTGTTCATGTCGAGCTAAAATTAATTCTGGGCCTTTGTCAACTAATGCATCAAAAACCCCATCAATTTTTGCACCGGGAATCCCAAAAATATAGGGAACTTCGTGATTGATTAAACTTTCTACTATGATATCTGATCCTTTTTTACTCACTGTTATACCTCCAATTAAATTCTGTACTAATTACAAATACAAAAATACCACTAAAATTCTAATTAATCAACAATGAAACACCTCGAAAACGTGTAATATACTAATTCGCATATTTTAATAGAATTGGGATATTTCAAAAAATTAAGCCAAAATAATCCAAAATATCTTAAAGTTTTATAGTCTTTCAACAATTATTATATACTTCTTCACTAAAAATTAGTAAGATTAACCTATAAGAAAAAATCACAATCTGTGATAAATTATTGGAGGAAAAATATGTCAAAAGGGAAGAAAATTTTTGCCATTATCTTTGGAATTATTTTGGTTCTGTTTCTTGCAGTTGTTGGAATGGGGGCAAAACTTTATTGGGATGTTTCTAAGTCAATGGATAAAACCTATGAAACAGTGGAACGATCTAAAAAAAGTCAGGTCAATTTAAACAATAAGGAGCCTTTTTCTGTTTTATTATTAGGGATTGATACAGGCGATGATGGGCGTGTCGAGCAAGGTCGTTCGGATACAACAATTGTTGCAACGGTTAATCCTCGTGACAAGCAAACAACCTTAGTCAGTCTTGCTCGCGATACCTATGTGGATATTCCAGGTCAAGGAAAACAAGATAAATTGAATCACGCCTATGCTTTTGGTGGTGCATCATTAGCGATGGATACAGTTGAAAACTATTTAAACATCCCTATCAATCATTATGTTTCAATTAATATGGCTGGTTTAAAAGAATTAGTCAATGCGGTTGGCGGAATTGAAGTGAATAATAATCTGACTTTTTCTCAAGACGGATATGATTTTACGATTGGTAAAATTTCATTAGATGGTGAACAAGCACTCTCCTATTCAAGAATGCGTTACGAAGACCCTAATGGTGACTACGGCCGCCAAGAACGTCAAAGAAAAGTGATTGAAGGCATTGTCCAAAAAATCTTAAGTCTTAATAGCGTGAGCAACTATCAAGAAATTTTAACAGCTGTTTCTGATAATATGAAGACAGATTTAAGTTTTGATGACATGAAAAAAATTGCCTTAGATTATCGCAGTGCCTTTGGTAAAGTGAAACAAGACCAACTTCAAGGGACTGGTTTTATGCAAGACGGTGTTTCCTACCAACGTGTGGATGAACAAGAATTAAATCGTGTTCAACAAGAATTAAAAAATCAATTGAATAACTAAGTAAAAGCATGTACCAGACAATAAAATACGTCTGATACATGCTTTTAAAATCTTAAATCCAACTATCCTTACTCAAAAATCAATTCGTTGTATTTTCCAATGATTTATTCCATATAACACTAGTATGCTTACTAAACAATAAAATAATTCATTCATCGTTCCTGAACCCATTCCTAAAAATGTTAAAATGTAAAAAGGAGACTGCAAAAGAATGCCCAATCCGATGGTTGATGCTCCAATATTTATTAATATAGGAACAATCATCATCAAAACTAAATTAAAGGTCGTTAAAGCCACTCCCTGTATATGAAAGAAAAAATACACCGTTATAGCTAAAACTAAGTAGAACAACGGCAACAATACATAAGAAGCTAATAGAACAGTCAACACTTTCCATGAAATAGCTACTGAAAGAACCATACTTAAAAGAGCACAAACACCGATTAATAAAAATCCTGCTAACAAGCCCAAACATAGTCCACAAATCAACAGCGAGAACAAATAAAGATGGCGACCTTGCCTCGTTTTAAAATAATAATCACTAATTCGTGAGCCTTGATCGTCAACAGCAAAGGACACTACTAAAATTGGTAATAGCAAACTGTTAATAAAATTCATCGAACTAATATAATCATTTACATCAAATGTATCGCCAAAAAAATAATTTAAAAATGGTGGGACTAACCCTAAAATGGCAAACATCATGAGATAGCTAACAGAAAATCGAAAAATTCTGCGCCGAATATCTTGTTTTAAAACAGCTGTTACTTTCATCTCTTACTCCCCTTCTGCTAATGAAAAATAAACGTCCTCTAAATTTAGCGCATGCTTTTTCATTTCTAGTGGAATGACGTCGTTTAAAACCAACTCTTTTAGGAATAATGGATAATCTGCTTCCGAAATTAACCAACGATGATTTCTTTGTTCTACCCCCTCAAAAAGAGCGCTAATTTCACTTACTTTGTCTTCGTTTTCTTCATTAAAGGTAAATTGATAGACTGATGCTTCTTTTCCTAAAGTGACGTCTTGAATAATTGCTCCATTTTTAATAAAATACGCTCGATCGCACAACTTATCTAGATCTCCTAAAATATGACTGGAAATAATAATCCCGATATGTAACTCTTTTGCTAAGTACTTTAGTGTCTGAATGGTCGCTTGTACGCCATCTGGATCTAAACCATTCATTGGTTCATCTAAAATAAGCAACTCATTTTTGTTAATTAAAGCTAGCGCCATTCCCAAGCGCTGTTTCATGCCTAAAGAAAAATCTTTGACTTTCTTTTTCCCGTAACTTTTCATATCAAATAGTGATTCTACGTAATCAACTGAATAACTCTCTTTTGAAAGAGCACGAAAATAATTAAGATTCTCTCTTGCTGTTCTATTGGGAAAATATTTAGGTCCATCAATTAAAACACCAATCCGTTCTTGAGCAATGACTTTACCTTGAAAATTAACAATTAACCCACTCATAATTTTCATTGTAGTTGTTTTGCCTGCACCATTTGGACCAATTAAACCTACAATTTCACCTGGTTCTACAGTAATTGAAATATCTGTTAGAATTTCTTTTTTATTAATGGTTTTTGAAATATTTTCTAATTGCATTAGCAACACTCCTTAACTACAATTTTTTTCAGCCTTTAGTTCGTAATAGCAAAACAAGCCAATCCCTATTAATTTAACACTAATTACTACCATACCAAATGCAACCATTACTATCCGCTCCTTTCTATGCTTTCAATTACTAGCATAGCAAGAAAAGTAGTCATTTTTTAGTGTAAAAAAATCCGCTATTTGGAAAAAAAATAAAAGAAACAACGCCGTCAATTATTTTTCAGCGCTGTTTCTAAACCTCCTAAGATTGTCTGTTAGCCAATGGCGCTTTTGCAAGTAAACAAAATTAATCGTAGTCAATATGTTATTAAGTTAAAAAGTAACGCTCGCTAAAGAGAGGCTTTATTTATCATTACAATGAGTTATTTTATAAAGAATTTTCTCTAAATTTCGCCAGTTGCGTTCTGTTGGGATATTTTTCATTAATAGTAAAGCCGTTCCTTTTGTATCAAAATAATAGTTAGAAATCACTAAATCGACTTCTGATGCATCTGCTTCATAATCATAAAAAGCCATGGGATAAGCTTTGCCAAAATAATTTTTTATTTTATTCATCAACCATAATCGATGAGTATGATGTAAATCGTCTGCAATTAAAATCTTAATGGGCGTCAGTTTCTTTAGTAGCAAATCATAATAATCTAAAACATAGTAATAGTTTAAGAAAAGTTGTTCCCAATTTTTTAAAATCTCTTGTAGCTCTTTTGTTGCTTGTTCTTGTAAGTCTTGGCGAAATGTCTCCATCAGTTGGGCTATTTCCATATTTTGTCTTTTAATTTCATTAATATAAGACTGATTGAAAAACAAATCCGTATTACCGAAAAAGAATTGACTTCGCTCATGGAAGGCCACAAAGTTAAAAATCAATTCAGAATCTGACAAATCCAATTGAAATTGATAGTCTTTTCGCGTAACATTATTTAGTAGCAATACGGCTTGGTATGACACAGTATGATGCAACTTATGTGCTAATGCATGACTAACTTCATAACGAGGATTGCCATCAATTACCCCAAACGAACAGATGATTCGATATAAAAAATAAATTTCTTCTTCAGGTAACGATAAATTACAATTTTGCAGCCACATTTTTACTAACGGAAAGGCTTTATCCGAATCCGCTACCTGTTTAATTTCATCTAAAAATTCCACTCTTTTTTGTGGTGCACGTTCTAATACAATTGCTAGCCAATAAGAAAAAATTCGTTTGGGTAAACGTAACAACTTAATATCGTATACCTCTTCAAATTGTTCAATATATCGTTCAATTAAGTTTTCAGAAATCATAAATGGCCAGTCACCTGTGTGTGAAGATTGCCAATAAAAATAATAGTAAAAAGAACGAATCACACTTTCTTCATTCTCTAGTTCTAATGAGAATGTATGGAAGGTCATTTGATATCTTTTGAAATATTTTACTAATAATTTAGCGTAACGAAAAACAGTTGAGACACTTGTAAATTGTGCCTCTGCATAGTCCTCTAAATTTCTCTCTGGGTATTTGTACATATAATCAATCAAATTGAAGTTATAAGATTGACGATAGTAATGCAAGTAAATATTATAGATAGGAAAATTAGCATCTTTATACATATAAAATCGTTGATTATTTTCATTTTTCAGTACGATTTCCCCATTAAATTGTTTGAAAATTTCAGATAATTCTTCTACATATAACAGTATAGATTTGGAAGAAACATTTAATAAGTCTTTTAAATCCGTAATAGTTCGCCACTTATTTTTTTCTAAGAGATAATTAAATAGGCGAATTTTCTTTTGAGAAGATTTAGTTAAAAATGTATGCACTCTATTAACCTCCTGTATTCTTAAATTTTAATAAATAACTTAGTCATAATAATTATACGACTTTCTTTTTATAAGAGGTAAATTTTTGCCCAAAAAAACAGGTGCTAAAGAAATTCCTTAGCACCTGTGCTTGATTTCAATTGATTTAATTATTAAGTCATGTTTAATGGAAATTTTTTCTAGCTTTAAATAGGGGCATCTTCTAAGTTCCAAACTAATTGACCTTGATAGCTACCCGCGACATCGCTTGGAACTAAAGTTAATTCAAGTGTATTTTCTAAATTCAACATTTGACTTCCACTGCCACTAGCAATAGTTTGTTCGACGTCATTAATCGGTGTCCGTTTGCCCTCTTTAATAAAGCTTAAACCTTTTGACAATGTTTGATTATTTTGATTTTTCATCATTTGTTGCATTTTAACTTTGACTTTCCATTGACTTTTATCTAACTGGCTTTCATCAGTGATAATCAGTTCCGTTTTCTGTGGTAACTTGACATAACTATCTTTTACAGGGATTTCTTGTTGTCCAAAAGAAAGAACGTCAGGTAATTTTAATTGCGGCCCCTTTTCCAGAGTGAGTATCTTTTTTTCATTATTTGAAACTTGTCCAGTTTCATTCATTGCATAAAATTCAACTTCTTGTTCAAGCCAATTATCTGGTATCTTCATTTTCACTTGATCGTCAACAGTCTCTGGTGCAGTTGGATACTCTTTTACTAATTGTTCCTCTCCACCGAAACGTGCCATTACGCGAACCGTTTTTCCTGCTTCGTGTTTTAAAGAATACGCCACCTCAGCTTCTTTAGTAAAGCGAGAAACCGGTATTGCCTCTCCTGAATTTTTCAATTGAAATTCCAAATTTTTACGATACCGATGAACGATTGTTTGTTCTTCTTGTTGAAACGTTCCTTGATCTTGTTCCACTGGATTTTTCACTGGATAATATCCAGGTATTTCTGGATACTCAGATGATACATCAAATGCTTGTGTTAAAATACCCGGCTGAGTCATTGGCTCTTTCAATGGTTGATCATTTTCGTCGACAAAAAGAAGATTCACCTTGCTGTTATAATTCACTTTCAACATGCCTTCGGTCGCTTGATTAAACGCTTTATCTCTGTTGGTGGCCTTTGTTTGGATTGTATAAGGTAATGCCAGATTTCCTTCTGTGTCAATAAAACGATTATCGACTGCTGGAGCACCTTCACGCCATTTCACGGCTACTGTATAAAGTAAAGTCGTGGCATTTAATCGGCTATCTTGTGGTTGTAAGGCAGTCAACACTAATTCCTCACCTTGCATCTCTTGTGAGAACAAAGCCGTGACATCTTCACCATTAAAGTTTTGAATGTTGATACCACCTAGCTCGTATTGCTGTGATTGTAAGAGATTTGTTAAGTTAAAACGTACTTCTAAATTGCTTAATTTACGATCATCTGCAACATTCGGCATGATTTGTTGGGCCTTTAGTTCACTAACAGGTTGCGGTTTCTCTAACATTAAAGAATTTGCCAGAGCCCCGCCAAACTCAGGTTTTGCCACAAAGTCTGTACGATAAGGAATTTCTAATGGCTGATTATTATTCCAATTTCGATAAATAAACGTTAATTTTTCTTTTGGTCGAGTTAAAATTTGTAGCTGTTGCTTTTGACTGTTGATGGCATCGGTTTCTGTTTCATTATGATAAGTTACCCAATAACCACCACTTTCATCATTCCATGTTCTAGAAAAAATATTGGTTGGATTGTATGCATAAAGCAAGTCCAATGGGAAAAATATACCAAAATAGTATTTTTTGCTTAAATCATAGGTATTGAAAGAGGTTTTTATTTGTATCGGTTGATTTTCTTCATCAAAAAATTCATACGTCACTTTCACATCTCCAAGAAGAGATAATGTTAAGAAACGCTCTTTTTCAAAAAAGATTGTTCCCCCTGCACGACTTGACAAATTTTTCAACATTGAAACTTTAACGCTGACTTTTTTGCCTTGATACCACCCCACATTACGAATCATGGCACTACCTGCAGGAGAATTTTCATCAACTGTCAATTGACTACTGTTCGCATTGCCTTCAAGTGGAATAACTTCTGTTTCTGCTCCTGATTGCATGACAAAAGTATGGGAAGTCGGTGTATAGACACCTGGCAAGGCCTTAAAGTAACCATAATCAGACAATTTTGTATTATTTGAAATTTTCTTGACTAACTCAGTTGCTTCACCGATTTGCGGTCCTAAAGCTAACCCAATCAACGTGATTATAAAAACAAATGAGGTTTTAGCGATCTTATTCATCTGCTTTCCATCCTTTCTTTCGTCTTCGGGCCACTACAAACAGGATGATACTTATAAGAAGTAAACCGATAGTTAGTAACTCCAATTGCTGTTTTTCTCCCGTATTGGGTAAAAGTTGATTGATTAATCCCTTATCAGAGTTAATCGTTTCTTGCTTGGGTTGTTTGGCTTCATTAACTGGCGTTATTTTTTCAAAAGGCACTACCTGATCTTTATAATTTTTTTGATAAAACGTAATGCCTACTTCTGAATCTACTTGCTGCGCATGTACATTATTAGGACTTGCTAAAAAAACGAATACTAGCATAAACACAAGATACCCACTTCTTTTTTTCATTTTAAAGCCTCCCTATTTATGATTTATTTTGGCGTAGTTTTAAAATATAAATGATTAACGCCAGAATAATTAAGATACAGCTGCCTATCACAAGATACAGAAGGATATTCGAAGCAGGACGTGTGACTTTGACTGCCTCATCATTCAATTTTTCATCTTCACCTTTAATTTCAAATGCTTTTTTCAATGTCCACTTTTTACCGTTTTGATCTTCCAACTGAATCGTCAATTCATACAACCCTTTTTTTAAGGCTTCGTCATTCCAACTAATCGGAAGTTCAAATTGACTACGTGGTGCTACAGAAATTTGTTTTGATAATTCGCGAATTTTCTCATTTTTTCCTTTTTTGGTAACAAAGGCGTTCATTTTCAATTGACTCATTAAAACTGGTGCTGGATTTTCAATTGTCGCGAACAGTGTTAAATAGCCATTTTCTAAACCTGGTTTCACCTTTGTTAACTGAAATACAGGTTCCATTTTTTTATTTTCAACAACAAGTTTTGCTCCGATTGTATAAGCAAATTTATTCGTTAAACTAAACCCTTTTACTTCTTTCTCTTTTCCATCTGTTAATTCATAACAATAAAATCCACCTAAAATCGTTCCTTCAAAACCATTTTTAGGAACATTTAATTGAAATGAAACTTCTTTTGTTTCTTTTCCTTGTAATTCGACTGTTTGTGACGGCGAAATCAATTCCTCAAATGTAGGACTACCTAATAATTTTTTCCCATGTTGTGAATAATCTAAAGCGCCATTTTTATTGGTAATCCCATTATTTGCATCGACACGGACTTTAACAGGCTGATCACTTACATTTTTCAAGCGTAACTTAAACTCTTGTGTACTTCCAGGGGTTACTTTTAAATCGTAATAACTAACAGAAGATTGCTGGTTTTCTGGTAAAATAGCTTCTGCTTCAAAATTAATCTGATTCCCCTCAGCGGAAGCCGGTGCAGACCACAAAACCAACCAGCTGA
This sequence comes from Enterococcus sp. DIV1444a, assembly GCF_051712125.1. NCBI lineage: Bacteria > Bacillati > Bacillota > Bacilli > Lactobacillales > Enterococcaceae > Enterococcus > Enterococcus sp. DIV1444a. The sequence continues at coordinate 1,131,034 of NZ_JBIOOG010000001.1, read as the reverse complement.
CTAAACTAAGAAAAAAGATGGGAATAAAGGTTCCCCATCTTTTTAAAGTCTTACGCTGGCGCATCAGATAATCCCCATGTAATCGTTGCTGTGTAAGCTTGTGCTTCAACACCTGCACGTGGCACAAAAAGTTTTACATTTTCATTTTTACCTTTTTCCCCTTGGAATAAAGCAGCCCAGGCTCCTGCACCTTTACCTTTTTCAGCTGACATTAATGGTTGTGGTGAGTCATTTAACGTTAAACTATTTGATGCAATGATTGGTGCTTCTGATTGGTTACCTTCTGTAGTTACTTGACCATTGGCTAAGGTTAACTGCGCACCTTTTAAAACGTTTTGATTTGTTGCACCTTTAAATTCTGATATGGATGCGTATAGTGCCCAACCTTCTGCACCTCCACGGGTATCATTAACTTGGACAAATGGTTTTTCGTTCTGTGCAAAGTAAGTGGTATCGCCTTGTTGAATTTCTTGTTCACCAAAGCTAATACTTGAAGCGTACGGAATTGATAATGCACCTTCACCACCTGTAGATGGATTTTCATCTGTATCACCTGTTGGATCAACGACAGGTTTGACGTCTTTCCCAGAACCTGCTTTTAAAGTTACATCAGCTTGCGTGTCTTGTAAGGTTGCTTCATTTGCATAAACTGCTGGTCCCGCAATACTTAATGCTAATGCACTTAATGCAACACTTGCTAAAATTTGTTTTTTCATTCTAAAATTCCTCCTAAAATTTCTTGGTCACTTGCGACCTGCTTTTATTTTTACATCATTTTGAAATTTTAGTAAGAGTAAAAAAATTCTTTGTTTTAGAAAAAAAGTAAAAGTGCGTTGTTATTTTTTTGAAAATATACAAAAAGAACGATACTATTTTCAGCATCGTTCTTGTCTGGTTTTATTAACGTTCTTGTTTTACCGCTTCTAAAGCCGCTGTATTAATAATGTTCCAAGGTTTATCAAACGCTGGTTGGAAGAAGAAATCCGCATAGGCTAAGTCTTCAATCGTCATTTTGGCTTGAATCGCTAATGAAATAGCATTAATGTTTGCAGTTAAATCTGCTTTTGACATTAATTGAGCACCTAAAATTTGTGTTGTTTCAGGATCATACACTAATTTAAACCACGCTTTTTGTTTGTCTGGATTAAAGTCCATTAAGTAGTCTTCTACTACTGTCACCGCTTTTGTATCTTTTCCTAACTTTTGGGCCATAACTTCGTTAATCCCTGTAGACGCAAATTTATAATCAAAGACGGCCAAACCAGAAGATCCTTGAACACCAGGGAAAGGTTTAACTGGTTCCTCTAGATTTTTCACAGCAAAGCGACCTTGTTTACGAGCATTCGTTGCTAAAGCAATATTTACTTCTGTATCTGCAGGATTGTATTTAATTAACGTAGCATCCCCTACTGCAAAAACATCTGGCTCACTTGTTCGCATGTATTCATCCGTCTTGATTAGGCCATTCGGATGTAATTCCAAGGTACCTTTTAACCAAGCAGTGTTTGGACGAACGCCGACCGCTACAACGACCAAATCAGCATCGTAAGCATTTTTATCCGTAACGACTTTTTGTACACGGCCGTCGCCTTCGTAACGTTCAACTGTTTCACCAGTTGCAATGGTAATGTTATTGGCTTCCATCTCTTCTGTTAAAATATCTGTAAATTCTTTATCTAGATATACCCCTAATGGACGATCTAAAATGTCAATAACAGTAACCTTTTTGCCAGCTTTCGCAAATGCTTCGGCAGCTTCAATACCAATATAACCACTACCAATCACAACCACATTATTGACTTCCGGGTCTACTGTCTTTTGTTTTAATTTAATGGCCCATTGACGACCACGCATCAAGTAAATATTGTCCAAATCTTTACCTGGAATATCTAATTCAAATGGGACAGCCCCGGGACTGATGATTAATTTATCATAATTTTCAACACGTTCTTCACCTGACACTAAATCTTTCACTGTCACTTGATGTTCTTTTGGTTGAATCGCTGTAATTTCAGTATTAGAAAAGACATTCACACCACGGCTCTCCATTTTTTCGCCAGTCATATAACGAACAGAATTAACATCTTTCACTTTTCCTTCTAGATACAACTGCATGCCACAAGATAAGAATGAAATAAAATCACCTTTCTCATACCATTGAATTTCTGCATCAGGATGAAGATTTAGTAATTCCTCTACCGCTTCATAACCTCCATGTGATGATCCTAAAACAATAACTTTCATCGCTCGTTCCTCCCATATAATATTATTTCTTACTTAATAAAGAATATCATATCTCCTCAAAAAATAACAAGTAATATCCTCTTTATCATTCTCAATTAAGTTCTTTAAATGAGAATAAAAAGGAGTATCCTCTGTATTTCGCCACTTTTCAATTACTTTTTTTATTTACTAAAAAATAAAAAATACTAAATTCTGCGATACGATTGATAGGGGCGCCCCACTTTTAAATAGCTGTTTTTACTTTCTAAAAGGTTATTTTTTTCTAGAAACAACACATATTTGCGAACAGAAACATGAGAAAGCTGACTCGCTTCTGATAATTCTTGAATCGTAAAATAGTCTGTAAATTCGTCTATTTTTTTTAACAATAATTGTAATGTTGCTTGTGTTAGTCCTTTTTCTAAGGACAGGTTTTGAAGATCTTGTTCATTTTTACATGCGTTTGTCTGTGAAGAATGAAACAATTGATCTACTTTTGTTTGCGAAAGCGCCTCCGTTTCCAGCGTGAATTGAGCAGCTTTCTTCTGAAATTTTTCGATACTTTGTTGAAATCGCTCAAAAGAAAAGGGTTTAACTAAATAGTCTAAAACACCTAAGTGTAAGCTTCGCTTAACATTTTCCAACTCGTTAGCAGCCGTAATCAGGATGACTTCTGTATCAATTTTTTCATCTCTAATTGTTGCCAGATAGCTCAAGCCATTGCCATCTTTTAAATGAACATCTAATAAAACAAGTGCTGGTTGTTTTTCTTTCGTTAGTTGTAGACTTTCAGCAATTGTTGCCGCCGTAAAAATAGTCGGTTGGTGAATTAATTTTTCAAGATATTTTTGATGTATATATGCAACCATAGGATCGTCTTCAATAATCAATAGGTTCATTTTCCTCTGCTCCTTCGTAATGAACATTTATGCGAATGACAAGCCAATTGTTTTGTTGGTTTTCCCAAGTCAATGTCGCTTCCGCATTCTCTAATAATCTTGCCAAATAAGAAGTGAAAAACTCTTGCTCAAAACGTTCCAGTTGTTCTTTTGGATAAGCAAACGAATAAGTCGTCGTCAAACTTTCTGGCTGATAATCAATGGTTTCAATGATCTCTTCTGGTAACGGTTGTTCCATCAGGAAACGATGAATATATCGGTAGATAGCAATCAAATTTTGTGTATCTTCATCTCGTTTATTTGGTGGAATTTCTGGATAAATTTCAATGGCTAATTGCGTTTTAATTTCCGCAAACTTAATTCTTTCTCCACTTAAAAAACCAGCTAAAATAGGGTTCCTGACCAAAATAGCTAAGCGCTGTGCAAATTCCTTTTCTGGTTTCAATAAATCGGCGAGATAATTTTTTAGCGCCTCATAATCTTCTAAATCGACTAAGCCATAAATGACATGCATCTTATTCATAAATTCGTGTGATTGACTTTGTAATGCCGAAGCGTACGTTGTTGTGCTGACAAGCTGTTCTGCGACAATAAACGTTTCCGTCGCATTTTTCAGAAAGATAACATGCCCAATTGTTTTTTTACGGACATTAATCGGGGCGATTGAAACGAAATAATCCTGGCCATTTTGACGATAGAATTGCTCTGTTTTTGAATGTACGATTAATTTTTCAGGAGATAAAACCAATGCTGACAGTTTCTTTCCTAGTAAATTTTCTTCGCTATTTGTCATATTATGATACATTTTAGTTGCCTCAATATTTGCTAATAAAATATTTTGATCGGTATCAATCACAAGGATTGCGTCTTTTGTTTCCTCGAGCATGGCGTTTCGCTCTTCTAATAGACGAGCAATTTCTCTTGGCTCTAAATCGTGAAGTTGTTTTTTTAAATAATAAGAAACAACGATGGCTAAAATAAAGCCAAAACCAACACTTAAAAGGACGCTCACTGTGTAATCATTTTTTGTTCGTTCAATCAATTGTGAAAGTGAGGTCATTTTAATGCCCATTGCAACAACCCCAATTTGTTTTCCTTGATCATAGACTGGGACAAAACCTCGTAATGATTCCCCTAAACTCCCCTGACTAACAGACAAATGTTCCTCTCCTTTTAATGCTCGCACTTCGTCGCCACCTTCAAAATGCTTACCTATTTTTTGGCGATCAGGATGTGTTAAACGAATCCCTTGCATAGTCATAATCACGATAAAATCCAATTGATGGATGTTACCTAAACGAACCGTATACGCTTCCAATTCATCTGAATAATGATTATTCTTTAAGGCTTCAATAACATTCGGTTCAATAGCCAACTGTTCCCCGACTGCTAAAAGTGCTTGTTCTTGGTTTTTCTGAACTTCTTTAATTGTTTGGACTGTCGTTACTCCGTAAAAGAAAGTAATCATAATAATTAATGTTGCAATAAAAATCACTGACAAGAAGCACCATAATTTCCCGCCACGCTTCATTCCATCCCTCTTTTCTCTTCAAATAAAGTATAGCATAGGAAGATTTGGTTAAAAAACTTTTCTTTAGTTAAATTAATTAAATAATCTACTATCAAGAAAACGTTTACATTATGATGAATATAGATTAAAGTTATAGGAGGAAATAGCATGGAAAAGAAATTGCACGCAGCTGCTGCTAACGAAACAGATTGGCGCAATAAATTAACCAAAACAAGGATTGGTTCGGTTACGTTACCTATTTATCTTGTAACAGCTAGCATCATTCTCGTTACGGCTCTTTTAAAACAACTACCAGTCAATATGTTAGGTGGTTTTGCCGTAATTTTAACAATGGGTTGGTTACTTGGAACACTTGGTGGAAATATTCCTATTTTGAAACATTTTGGCGGTCCCGCAATTTTATCTTTATTAGTACCATCAATTATGGTCTTTTTCAATTTACTGAACCAAAATGTCTTAGACTCAACAGATATTTTAATGAAACAAGCAAACTTTCTCTATTTCTATATTGCTTGTTTGGTTTGTGGAAGTATCCTTGGAATGAACCGCAAAATTTTAGTCCAAGGTTTAATGCGTATGATTGTCCCAATGGCATTAGGAATGATTTTAGCAATGGGTGTTGGGACCCTTGTTGGAACGCTGTTAGGCCTCGGTTGGAAACATAGTCTTTTCTATATTGTCACTCCTGTTTTAGCTGGTGGAATCGGTGAAGGCATTCTTCCTTTATCCCTTGGTTATAGTGCCATTACAGGATTGCCAAGTGAACAATTAGTGGGGCAATTAATTCCCGCAACCATTATTGGTAATTTTTTTGCTATCATGTGTTCTGGTTTACTCAGTCGTTTAGGAGAAAAACGCCCTGAACTTTCTGGACAAGGTCAGTTGATTAAAATTACCAATTCAGATGATTTAAGTGATGCCCTAGAAGAAGACAAAGCACCAATTGATGTAAAATTAATGGGCGATGGTGTTTTAATTGCGTGTACCTTATTTATTACGGGTGGTTTATTGCAACATTTAACAGGCTTTCCTGGTCCTGTTTTGATGATTGTCGTTGCAGCCTTTTTAAAATACCTAAACGTAGTACCGAAAGAAACCCAACGCGGATCAAAACAGCTTTATAAATTTATCTCTGGTAACTTTACGTTCCCGTTAATGGTTGGCTTAGGTATGTTATATATTCCTTTAAAAGATGTCGTAGGAATGCTTAGCTGGCAATATTTTATTGTGGTGATTAGTGTTGTTTTCACTGTTATTGCTACAGGATTTTTCGTTTCACGCTTCATGAATATGAATCCCGTCGAGGCTGCCATTGTCTCCGCTTGCCAGAGTGGTATGGGTGGTACTGGCGATGTTGCTATTTTAAGTACAGCCAATCGAATGAACTTAATGCCGTTTGCACAAGTTGCGACACGTTTAGGCGGCGCCATTACAGTAATAACAATGACAGCTATTTTTAGAATGCTTTTTTAACCATACTTGAATTATTTAGGAGGAAAATGATATGTCAACAAAAGATGTAAAAGAATTAGCAATTGAACAAGCAAAAAAATTTGGGGGAAAATTAGCAGTCTGCCCTAAAGTTCCGATTGAAACAAAAGCAGATTTAGGAATTGCCTACACTCCAGGTGTTGCGGCTGTTTCTTCTGCCATACATGAAAAAAAAGAACGAGCTTACGAATTAACGACGAAGAAAAACACCGTTGCCGTTATTAGTGATGGCTCAGCAGTTTTAGGTTTAGGTAACATTGGTCCTGAAGCAGCGATGCCTGTCATGGAAGGAAAAGCCGCTTTGTTTAAACGCTTTGCTGGTGTAGATTCGATTCCCCTTGTTTTAGATACACAAGATACCGAAGCAATCATCCAAACAGTGAAATTTTTGGCTCCAACCTTTGGGGGGATTAACTTGGAAGATATCAGCGCTCCTCGTTGTTTTGAAATTGAACAGCGTTTAATCGACGAACTAGATATTCCCGTTTTCCATGATGATCAACACGGGACGGCGATTGTTGTTCTAGCAGCTTTGTACAACAGCTTAAAATTAATCGACAAGAAAATAGAGGACATTCACGTGGTAATCAATGGAGGTGGCTCTGCTGGTCTTTCAATCACAAGAAAATTTTTAGCTGCTGGCGTAAAACATATTATCATTGTTGACCGTACAGGGATTCTGAGTGAAACAGACACAGCTCTACCACCACACCATGCAGAAATTGCAAAGCTAACCAATCAGGAACATCGTACCGGTGATTTAGCTGCTGCACTTGAAGGCGCTGATGTCTTTGTTGGTGTTTCGGCACCAGGTGTTTTAAAACCCGAGTGGATTCAACAGATGAATGAGCAACCGGTTATTTTTGCAATGGCTAACCCAGTTCCTGAAATTTTTCCAGATGAAGCTTTAGCGGCAGGTGCTTATATTGTCGGAACTGGTCGTAGTGACTTTCCGAATCAAATTAATAATGTGTTGGCCTTCCCTGGTATCTTCCGCGGTGCCTTAGATGCTCGTGCGAAAAAGATTACGATTGAAATGCAAATTGCCGCTGCCAAAGGGATTGCAAAATTGATTCCCGATAATGAACTCACGCCGACGAATATTATTCCCGATCCGTTCCAAGAAGGAGTAGCCAAAGTCGTCGCCGAAAGTGTTCGTAACGCTGTCAAAGAAATAAATTAAAAAGAGAAAAAAGGAACAACTTAACTCAAGAGGAGTTAAGTTGTTCCTTTTTAAAACCTGAAACGATAATCTATTATTTAAAACTGATGTTAAACTCTTGCATATCTTTTTCAATATAAGCAAGTAATTTTTTATTTTCAAAGAAACGTGTAAAGTAGTACGCAATACGATAATCTTCCACAGCATCTAGTCCTAGCATTTGTTTATTAAACGCTTTTTCGTATAATAAGCAATCTAAAGAATAAATAGAACTGTGTGTCCGATTGATTTCAATTCCTTTATCACTTAATTCAATGCTCTTTGCATAGTCTTTAATTAATGAATAGAATTTTGCAGTATTATAATAAATACGGCATTGCTCTAAAGGATAATCTAATTTGAATTCGCTTAGCAATTGTAAAGATTTATCGTAATAAACTTTTGCTTTTTCAATATCATCTTCTAATTCATATAAAATACCAATCGCATTCATGCTCAAAATATTATAAATATTAATATCACGACTAATTTCAGAACCACGATGTAAATAGAACAATGCTTCGCTATTATTTTTCTTACCTAATAAACTCGTAATTCCCTTATAATAGAAAAATTTTGTTTCTAAAATTCTGTTTGAACTTTCGATATCATCTGGATAGTCTTTCAACAAATCATAGGCTTCATCGTGCTTAAAGTAAAAGCATAATTCTTCTACTTTATTTAATAAGCTTTCGAGTTTTTTCTCACTAGAACCTTCGATACATTCTTCCACTTGTAAGTCTAAACGTAGACATACAGATGAGAAAATGTCTAAACTGTCACACACATTTTTGTTTTCAATGTTACTAATTGTTGCTTGTGTACAAATTCCTTTTGCCAATTCAGCTTGCGATAATTTTTTCTTTTTACGCGCTGCTTTGATTTTTTCTCCCGCTACTCTCACAGTCAAAACTCCAATCTTTCTATTTTTTTTTGTATTAAACATACCATCATTTTACAGATAATGTTATAATGAAGCTATCATAATAAAGGAGGTGAAATATATGTTTGATTTACTTGCTTTATTAACTGGAATTACAGTATACGGAAATGCTCCTCATCAATAATTAGTGAGCTACATTACTGAATTTCTGACGGCTCTACCTATGCCAGTAGGTAGAGCTATTTTTTTATTCAAAATTATAAAATTAACAGTATTTCCAAAACCCCATCCTTAGTATAACACAAATTATAAATTATGCTAGATAGTTATCAAATTAACGTCATTACAAGGATGTTACGTTTTTACAACATCTTGTAAAACTAGACAAGGCTGTCCTCCTTTATCTAATACGTTCAATGATAGCGATAGTATCTTATGATAGAAACAACATGTACATTATAACAATTATTATTAAGAAAGCTACTTCTCAATAGGAGAAGTAGCGCTTCTCTCGTTACAGTTTTACTCTTCTTCTTCAGCCATGAATGTATTGAAAACTTCTTCAATCATGTCCCATTCAGCATCTGTTTCGATTTGTTGTAAGTCGCCTTCTGTTCCTTCTGCATTTTCTACATATGAGTAAGCTTGCAATTCAACATCTTCATCCTCAGGAATTCCTGCTGGATATAATAAAACATAATTTTTACCGAATTCTTCTTGACCATCGACAGTTAGTAAGATTTCGTATAATGTTTCATTTCCTTGCTCGTCTACTAAAGTAATGTGTTCATGTCCTTCATGATCATGATCGTGGTTGTGTTCTGTCATTCTTCTTCTCTCCCTTGATGTATTCAAAGCTCGATAATTATCGGCTGTGTGCATCTAAATAATTTTGTAGAATCATTACTGCTGCTAGTTTATCAATAACTTTTTTTCTTTTGGCTCTTGAAGCATCTGCTTGCTCCACCAAGAAACGCTCTGCTTGGACAGTTGTTAATCGTTCATCTTGATAGTCAACCGGTAATTGAAATAATTCTTGAATCTTATCACCATATGCTATCGATGCTTCAGCTCTAGGACCAATTGAATTATTCATGTTTTTCGGTAAGCCTACGACAAATTTCGTAACTTCGTATTCTTTCACCAATTCACCTAATCGCTCAAAACCAAAGTTTTCTTCATCTTCGTTGATACGAATAATTTCGATGCCTTGTGCTGTCCAACCTAATAAATCACTGACAGCCACGCCGACTGTTCGCGAACCTACATCTAGCCCCATGATCCTCATTTGACATCGATTCCGTGGTTCACTAAGTAATATTTGGTTAATTCTTCCATGATTTCATCGCGTTCATGACGACGAATTAAGTTTCGAGCATCTTGATAACGAGGAATGTAAGCCGGGTCCCCAGAAAGTAAATACCCTACTATTTGGTTAATAGGATTGTATCCCTTTTCTTCTAATGCCCGATATACGGTTTCTAACGTTTCACTGATTGCTTTTTTTCGATTATCATCAAAATCAAAGCGTACTGTTTCGTCTGTAAAACCCATTTTACTACACCTCACTTCTACTTTTATACAATTTCATTTTACTAGAAAAGAACCGAAACTACAAACAAAATTTCTTCCTCTTCTCTCTTTTTTGTTATTTCTTAGTCTTTTATTAATAAAGGCTTCGCAAAAAAATGACAGCCATCGATAATTTTAAAATTATAAAAACAAATCCACAACTTTATAAAACAAGAATAAAGCTCTGATAAATCGCCAGAATATCACCTTTCCCTTCAATTTATTTTGTGAAAAAATCGACGTTTTTCTTTCGAAAACTTTTAAATATCTATGATTAAATAATATCAGTCTTTTAATGTTACAATTCGCTAACAATCTGTTTACGATGTAATTTTTTGATTGCGGCTGTTATTTATTTCCTCTTTTTGATTGGTTTGTAGTACACTAGAAGAAAATACATAAAGTGAGGCTTGCTCAATGACTCCTGCTCATTTGGATTTACTTTTAGAAACCTGTTTGTTAGCTGGTAAAATTATGATAGAAAGTGATGCAGAAATGTATCGTGTTGAAGATACAATGAGCCGGATTGCGCTTGCTTCTGGCAACTATCGAATGGTTAGCTATGTGACACAAACTGGATTATTTGTTGGCATAGATGGGACCTCCACGATTCGGATGGTTCAAGTAATGAAACGTGGCATTGATTTAGAAAAAATCTCTCGTGTGAATCAACTGTCTCGTGCTTATGTAGCTGGTGATATTTCTTTAGAGGAATTATTAAATAAACTAAAAATGATTGATAGTGAACACCGACATTTTCCGATTAGCGCACGCATCGTTAGTGCGGCCGTTGTCAGCGGTACGATTATGATTCTTTTTGGTGGTGTCTGGTCCGATTTGTTCTTGACTTTTCTAATTGGTGGTTGCGGCTACAGTCTTTATTATTTCAGTTTAAAGTTTCTCAAGATTAAATTTTTATCTGAGTTTTTAGCTTCGTTATTCATTGGTGCAGCCGCTATTCTTTCAGTCAAATTGGGACTCGGACAATCACAAGATTTAATCATCATTGGTTGTGTCATGCCTTTAGTACCTGGTGTGCAAATTACCAATGCCCTTCGCGATTTGTTAGCTGGACACTACTTATCGGGTGTTTCTCGTGGGACTGAAGCATTAATGACTTCAGGAATGATTGGTTTTGGCATTGCTTTTGTCTTTCAACTTTTCTATTAAAAAGGAGTGACTTACTTGCTAGGAATCGTTTTGGTACAATTTATCTTTAGTTTTTTAGCTTCTGCAGCGTTTGCGATTATTATTAATGTTCCTCGACGGTCACTGGTGGCTTGCGGTCTAACTGGCAGTGTCAGCTGGATGCTTTACTGGGTAATCGTTGAAGTTTTTAGTGGAAATGCGGCATTAGGTTCCCTTATTGGTGCTGTGGGTGTTGCTGCAATAAGCTATCTATTCTCGAAAATATTGAAAATGCCTGTCACGATTTTTAATATTCCTGGTATTGTTCCATTAGTGCCTGGCGGCTTAGCTTATCAAGCTGTTCGGAATATCGTAATTGGCAATTATGAAAAAGGCGCCTATTTTACCGTGCAAGCTGTAATGATTGCTGGGGCAATTGCGTTAGGCTTAGTCGCTTCTGAGGTTTTCAATCAGAATATCCGCAGCTTTCGAGAAAAAAGAGAATCTTTGGGTTTTATTCGTCGTAAGCGCAACAAAATAAAAAAATAGATATCAAAAAAGTTGGTTGCTTCCTTATCAAATGGAAGCAACCAACTTTTTTTAAAAGGAACGATAGACATATTGATTTTTTGGTGCTTGATCCGCTATGACTTTCTCAACTTGCACAGTTGGTATTTGTCGTTTAAACGGTGGATAATAGGACAACTCAACCGTTCCAGTAATCGTTACCCAATCATTGTTTTGAAATTGAGTATGTTCAGGAAAATGAACCAACAAGCCAAAAACGCCAGAATCAGCGACACAATGAATAATTCCAAAACGGAAGACAAATTGGTCAACACTTTCTTCTCGTTTTGAATTATAGACAAAGCCTTTATAAGAAATCCTTTTTCCTGCAAATTGACTTGGATAATTATAGATTAGTTCCATAATTTCCAAATAGTTTTCATCCGTAATTGAAATCACAGATTGTCCATCATATTGTTTCATGGCTTTTGCCATCTGCTTGTCATAATCCGTCTTATTGAAGTACATACTTGTATCAGGTTTCAAATATTGCGTTTGCATATCAGGATCCCCTACTGATTCTTTACTTACTGGAAAGTTAAATCCTTTTGCTTCAACAATTGTTGTGTCTAAACTAACTGTCGGAAATAATAAGCCAACAATCAACGGTAAAGACAGTAGTAAATAGGCAAGCCCTCTTTGGCTGGTTTTTTCCAAATTATGCTGATGACCATGATGCTCATGTCCTCCATGTTGGTGTATTTCTTCATGTTTTTTTTGCATTGATGGATCTGCTTGGTTCCACAAAATCAATTGAACAATCGCCATAATAAAAGCTAAAACCATTGATAAAACAGCTAAATAATTATAATGAACATTGATATATTGGTTGAGCTCACCTGAAATTTGAAGATACATCATCAACCCCATATATCCAATTAAAATAATAAATCGTATCATCGATTGTAGGCCTCCTTTTTAAACTACTGCTGCATAAATAGTTACGACAAGCGCCACTATCAAAACAAATTGTACAATGAATGACATTTTAAAATAACGTTTCATCATCAATAAATTTTTAATATCTACCATTGGACCAAAAACTAAGAAGGCGACAATCGGTCCTGTTCCAAACAAACTCAAAAGAGATGAACCAATAAATGCATCTGCTTCTGAACAAAGTGATAGAGTGGCAGCGATGACTAGCATGACTAGAATCGCTAAAATCTTTGAATGGCCCAATTGCATAAGTGCACCAGTTGGGATATACGTTTGCATGATTGCTGCCAACAAAGAACCAAAAATTAAATAACGACCCGTATCAAAAAATTCATCAATACTATGGGTTAACGCTGACCAGCCGTTTTTCCAAAATGAACGAGCTTCATCAACGTGTTCATGCGTATGAGCAACCTGCTCTTCTTTAATTTGCGCCAACTCTTTTTCTGTTAAAATTGATTCTTTTCGAAAATAAGCTAACCAAATGCCGATAACCCACGCAACAATCATACTGCCTAAAACTCGCCAAATCACAAATTTTGTTGCGCCACTAAAGGCTACGTATGTTGAGAATAGCACAATTGGATTAATGATTGGTGCCGTTAACATAAAAGCAAAAGCGGTATGTGTTGGTACATCTTTTTTAACAAATTGATGCACAATTGGTACAATCCCGCATTCACATGAAGGGAAGAAAAAACCTAGAAAACTACCTACACAAATTGATAAAAATTTATTTTTAGGTAACACTTTTTTTACTCGTTCTGGTGTTAAAAAAACATGTAAAGCGCCTGAAATCAGGCAACCTAACATGACAAAAGGCAATGCTTCGATAATAATCGAAAGGAAAATAGTGCTCATCTGTAAAACAGAGTTTGGTAAAAATTGAAACATCATAGACCTCCCACTAGTAAAAATCTAATTAACTATACTCCTAACACCAGACAAACACAAGTATTTGTCAAAAAATTAACTAAGAGTTTAAAAGTATTATCATCGATGTAGCTGTCAAAACAACTGGATAAAAGAACAAAAAGATACGTAGAATACTAGTTATCTAACTACTATCCTACGTATCTTTTTATTGTTAAACCACCATTATTCTAAATTTGAAATAACTCTGAGGCTGAATCTGGGTCTGTATCATATACCTTAAATGCTTCACCGACGCCTAAATCCTTTTGCTTCAAAGTAGATTCCATGGCCATTCGCGCATGAAGCTTCGTGTTATTTTCTTTGCTGAGATGGCCTAAATAAATGCGTTTTGTTTTATCACCTAACACATCCGCCATCACAAGAGCACCATCGTCATTGGATAGATGGCCTTTGTCTCCTAAAATCCGTTGTTTAAGACTCCATGGATAAGGTCCTGCTCGCAAAATTTCAATTTCATGATTGCTTTCGACTAAATAAGCATCCGCATTTTCAATCGTACCACGAATATGATCGCTACAATAACCTGTATCCGTTAGAACAACAAAGGAACGATTATTACGATGAAAACGATAAAATTGAGGCGCAATCGCATCATGTGAAACGCCAAAACTTTCAATGTCCATATCTCCCAAGGTCAAAATTTTGCCCATTTCAAAAATATGTTTTTGGGCAACATCGACTTTGCCAATCATGGGATCCATCGCTTGCCACGTTTTTTCATTGGCATAGACATCTAACTTATATTTTCGCGCTAACACGCCAACGCCGTGAATGTGATCGCGATGTTCATGTGTAACTAAAATCGCATCTAAATCTTCTGGTTTGCGATTGACTTCTGCTAACAGTGAAGTAATTTTTTTGCCACTTAACCCCGCATCTACTAATACTTTCTTTTGGTTGGTTTCAATAAAAAGGGAATTGCCTGTACTGCCACTGGCAAGAACACTGATATTAAAAGCAAACTCTGAATCCATTTAAAACTCTTCCCTTCTACATTACAACATTAACGTGTTTCATTATACAACGACCCTTAATGTTTTTCCACCTTTGGCACAGTATTATTTGTGATGATGGTATTACTTACGGCATTTACCTGTTCAATTTCAACTGAATCTTCACCAGTAGAAATTCCTACAAACCAGACTGGAACGTATACATTTTTCTCACGAATTTTATAAATTCTTGAATAAGCCAATTTAATGAATGTTATTTTGGAATTACTAGGAATGCGGTTATTCATATAGAGCGTGTCTATCGCATCACGATTAGAATATAAATCCGTTTTGTCTCGCAATTCCTCAATATTTTCAATGTGCGTTTGCGAATATTTACTAATTTTCCATAATTCACCTGACGTATCTGCTAAAATACTTAATTTTGCAGTATCATCTCTAAAGGGAATTCCTTTATACGATTGTGCAGCCACAATTTCTGCCGTGGGCTCTTTTAAATGAGAAAACTCCGGTAAGTATTGATATTCGTCTCCGAATAATAAAGCATTTTTTTCATTTAAAAAGGTACTTAAATCTTTATCAATTTTCTTAGGATCAATAAAATAGTTCTTACTAGGCACACTCGTTAAAGTATTATCCGCAATTTGCAGCCCATTTCTCAAAAAGTTCTTGTTCTTTTCACGTTGGATTTTTAAAGCAGCAGAAAAATTGGTTTGTTCCCCACTTAAATAATAGCCTTCCAATCGTTCTGAAGAAAGTGTTCCTTTATACGAAATGTTATCTTTCTCCAACCGACTCTCAATCGATTCTGTTTGGCTGGAAGAAGAGACACTGCTTTCTTCTTGTTGTCCTTCCCGATAAATTCCAAATAAAAAGATATTTAATCCTAAAAACGCTAAGAAGAAAATCCACTCAATTCGTTTAAAATCCATTAGCCCACCTCCAAGCTTGGTAATTGTTTTACCAAGTCCGTTGCAGTGTACCAATTGTTGTTATAAAGGACATACCATTCCGGACTTAAATCAACGACTTGTTTGACTTCTTCAATTGTCTGCCAAGTATAACCGATAACAGCCGATTGGATTTTTTCCTTTTTAGCACCAGCCGTTTCTAAACGCTTAATCAATTTTTCCGTGCTTTCCAACGTCACTTCTTCTTCTGAAGGAATCGGTACTTGAATCGTATTCACACTTGTGTTAATGGTTACGCTTGGCGCAGCACTATCATTGTTCGTGATGCGAATATCCACTTGGCCTTTCAAATCATTACTGAACACTGGGAAACCTTCCACAAAGGTCCGATAATTGACACTATCTTTCGTTCGATCAAAGTAACGTAAATTCCCCATGTTGGTTCCTAAACGTTTTACATAAGAAAAGCTTTGGTTATAAATTGAGTCCCGTTTATTCTCTTCTGGCAAGGTCCCTTTAAAATCGATTTTCCCCAGCTTTTCTTCTGCAAACAATCGTTCTTCTTTGCTCGTGTAGGTTAAGTCTTGACTGTCTTCATTGGTTTGAATATCTTCTGTTTCATTGAAAAAAGCATTTCTAAAACGAGTAACTGGCTGCGAAGCTAAGATATAACTGTACTTTTTCAACTTCATATCATTGGTTAAATAACATTGCCCTTGTTTGGTTAGCGTATTTTCGGAAACGTCTTGATATTGCAAACCCTCTTTATTGATAATTCCCATTAAGCGCGCCTTATTGACAGTCATGGGTGCTTCATAGACGTTGGCTTGGTCATAATCTAAAAAACGTATCTTATTTTCGTTAAAATCCAATTGAATTTTCGTAAAATACTGGTCCGTCAACTCATTAAAGTTAGTAAAATTAATGGATAGATTATAAATCGAAGCATAGTCCGAGATTAAAAAGGGACCTTGATAAAGAAGTTCAATTCCTTGGTCCATTTGATTGTAGCGCTTAAGTTGCTCTGCATTTTTTGTCACAACTTGTGTCAATTTACCAAACGTAGCCATTTTAATATCATTTTGAACATTACTAATTAATGTTTCACGATTACTTTGCATCGCTTTTCCATCGGCTATTCGAATCAATTGCAAAGGTAAATAGACATCGCCAATGGCTTTTTCATTGACAGCTGTTGTGACTTGGCTTCCCGACTTCATTTCTGGTATTTTTTTGGCAGAATTCAGCCAGATATTGACTGAAAAATATATACTTAAAATGACCATCAAAATCAAGCCAATTCTTGTAATCCATTCTGATAATTTCATCATTCCCACCAATCCTCTTCATAAGGTTCATATGGTAGTGAAATATAGAAAGTCGATCCTTCACCTTCTGTACTTTCCACCCAAATACTCCCGTTATGGGCTCGAATTACTTCTTTAGAAATTGCTAAACCTAAACCAGTTCCACCTTGTGCTCGCGCACGTGCTTTATCCACACGATAAAAACGCTCGAAGACTTTCCCGAGATCTTTTTTAGGGATGCCCAAACCTTGGTCCGAGATACTAAAGACGACATTATTATGTGTTTCAACTAGTCGGCAAGTAATGACACCGCCATCTGGCGAATACTTAATCGCATTGTTCAAAATGTTGTCTAAAACCTGAATTACTTTGTCGGTATCTAACTCTACCCATAAATCGCGTTTAGTAAATTCACGGCGAATTTTGTAATTTTTTTGCTCATTTTCAATCATCATATCAAAGCGATCCAAGACAAAATTAATCAATTCGTTAAAATTCACATACTCTAATTGAAGATGTGTATTCCCAGAGTCCATCCGAGATAAATTTAACAAATCATTAATCATACGAATCATCCGGTCAGTTTCTTCTAACGTGACTTTTAAGAAATTAGGCGCAATCTCAGGGTTTTCCCAAGCCCCTTCACTTAAAGCTTCTATATAACTGCGCATACTTGTCAAAGGCGTTCGCAACTCATGAGAAACATTGGAAACAAATTCCCGTCTTTCCCGTTCATTTTTTTCCTGTTCTGTGACATCATGAAGTACGCAAACTAAGCCAGTAATAAATCCTGATTCCCGACGAATCATCGTAAAGTCTACCCGGATAATCATTTGGTCTTCTTCACGATCAGACGTTGAGCGATCAATCAGCAGTTCATCTGGCTCTTCTAACAGCTTTCGTAATGTATAATCTTCTTCAATATCTAACAACTCTAATAACGAGGTCCCAATCACATTCTCATTTTTTACATTTAATAATGAAAGGGCCATTTCATTAATCGTAATCACCTTTCCGCGGCGATCCGTCGCAATGACACCATCTGTCATATGCGTTAAGACACTATCTAAGCGATTTCTTTCTGCTTCCATTGTTTCTTGTGCTTCTTCAATCCGTTCTGATAATTGATTAAATGTTTCTGCTAATTGGCCTAATTCATCTTTTCCATGGACTTCTACTTTTCCAGCGTAATCACCACGAGCGATTCGAATGGCTTGCTCGCGCATCTCCCCAATCGGTTTCGTGATAGATCGTGCAATCAGTAAGGTCACAATAATCGAGATTGCTGCGGCAATAATAGAAGCAGTGAAAAAGATACTTGCTGTGTTGGTAATTTCTTGGTATTTATTTTCTAAATTACTTTTCACATAAAGGACGCCAATCACTGTTTCTCCAGTAGGCGATTGAATCGGCTGGACATTCACATACACGCGTTTATCATTATCTAAAGCTTGATATTTTTTACTCGTAAAGTCATTTAAATCACGATAATCATTCTTTTTCCCAATAATATTTTGTTGATTTAAATCATTGGTTGCCCGGATAATCCCTTTATCATCGACAATTCTCGCTTCAGAAATGTCTGCATTTGAAAAATCAGATAACGCTTTTTTTAGATTTGCATCAACGTCACTACGTTCGAGATCTTTATTGCTCATCTGCGTACTTAACGTGTTTGACAATTGGACAACTTGGGAATCCATATTTTTTTTAAAATCGGAAATTGTAGTGGCTTCCAATTCACGAATGAAATAGCCACCAATGATTTGAATCGCAATCAGTAACAGCAGAATAAATGATAAAGCAATCTTAAAATTAACAGATTGAAAAAAGTGAACTTTTTTCTTCATACCTGATTACTCCTGTTCAGGATTTCTTAGATAATAACCAACCCCACGACGAGTAACTAAATACGTTGGATGACTTGGACTATCTTCAATTTTTTCTCTTAAACGACGTACGGTGACGTCCACTGTCCGCACATCACCAAAATAATCATAGCCCCAAACGGTTTGTAGTAAATGTTCACGAGTCATGACTTGTCCGATATGTTTTGCTAAGTAATAAAGTAACTCAAATTCACGGTGGGTTAATTCAATTTTTTCACCCCGTTTTGAGACCATGTATGCATCAGGATGAATGGTTAAATCACCAATCGTTAATTCAGATTGCGTTGTCACCTCGGCTTCTTTCGCATTGGTTGCACCTCGCCGTAAATTAGCTTTTACACGAGCGACTAATTCACGATTTGAAAATGGTTTCGTTACATAGTCATCGGCTCCTAATTCTAATCCTAAAACCTTGTCAATTTCAGAATCTTTGGCGGTCACCATAATGATTGGCATATCATGTGTTTTGCGCACTTCTCGCGCGACTTCTAAGCCATCCATTTTAGGGAGCATTAAGTCTAAAATAATTAAGTCTGGTTCCACTTCTTCCACTTTTTCAAGTGCTTCTTCTCCATCGTAAGCAGTAAATACTTCATATCCTTCTTTAACCAAATTATATTTAACGATCTCTGAAATTGGCTTCTCGTCATCAACTACTAAAATTTTCTTCACAAAGAGACACCTCTTTTTCCTTCTAATCTTATTTGATACTTTCCTATTATACCTTATTTTGATGATGTTTTCATCTTTGGTTAAAAATGCGCCTTTAGGTTCTCCTAGTATAACAAAAAAAGAATCTCTGACAACAATTGACGCTTGTTATCAAAGATTCTTCTTTCGCTAATCTATTCTTCCGTATCTAAGACGAATTTCGCGACAAGTGCGGCTAATAATCCACCAATTAATGGCGCAACGATAAAAATCCACAACTCAGATAACGCTGAACCACCCGCAAAAACGGCTGGCGCGATGCTACGAGCTGGGTTGACAGAAGTTCCTGTCAAAGGAATACCAACTAAGTGAATCATTGTTAGTGTTAACCCAATTACGATCCCTGCTAATGAAGCATTGCCTTTCTTAGCACTTGTAACTGTCATGACAACTAAAACAAAAATAAAAGTTAAAATAATTTCGACTGTCAATGCACCAGCAACACTTAATTCCCCTACGCCATTTTGGCCTAAGTTCTCAATACTTTTACCAGCACCTTTTAGAATGCTTAATAATGCAAATGAAGCAATTAAGCCACCAACAATTTGTCCAACTACATAGTAAATTAGTTCCATTGTTGTCATTCGTTTATTAAGCCACATTCCTAGAGAAACAGCTGGGTTTAGATGTGCACCTGAAATTGTGCCAATACTATAGGCAGCAGCAACGATTGTTAACCCAAATGCTAAGGCAATCCCCGTTGTTCCAATCCCTTCCATACCATTTCCTAAAACAGCTGTTCCTGTCCCAAAAAAGACAAGAATAAATGTTCCTAAACATTCTGCTATTGCTTTTTTCACAAAAAATTCCCCCTTTGTAGATGAATTGTAACACATTTGTGAAATTTTCAATATAATTTTCGTTATTTTTTCAGAAAAATTATATTTCTATGAAAAAGAGAAATCTTAAATGAAAAATCCCCTCAAAAAATTTGAGAGGATTTTTTATTTAATTAATCATTTAATAACTGTATGCCAACGCCCAAAAGTCCTGGGCCTGTATGAACAACTAACGCCGGACTAATCGTTCCAAAGTAAATTTCTTCTGCTTGCGGAAAAGCTGTTTTCAAGCGTTCCATCATGGCTTTTGCTTCTTCCTCTGCCGCACCGTGAGCAACTGCCAAACGAAAACGGGGTGCCTCACCTATAAAGTTCGTCACCAACTCAAACGTTTTATCAAGACTTTTTTTACGGCCACGAGACTTAGCCACCGTATAGTAAATGCCTTCTTCATTACAAGAAATAATGGGGTTTAATTTTAGCGCATTCCCTAAAATAGAAGTGACTAAACCAATTCGTCCACCCTTTTGTAAATATTCTAAAGTGGCTACATTAAAAAACACTTTTGCGTTGGCTACTTCTTCTGTTAATTTTTGTTGTAGTTCTTGCCAGCCTAGTCCTGTTTCAATTAATTCTGCTGCTCGAATCGCCTGAATGCCAGCCCCGATACCAATGTTCTTTGTATCTAAAACAAATACATCTAGTCCTTCGGTTTGTTCTCCAAGCAAGCGAACCACATTATACGTTCCACTTAAACCACTAGAAATGGTCACCGCTAAAACTTTTTCGTAACCCGCTTCTTTAATTTTGTCAAAAATAGCTTGGATCGTGGCTCCATCTGGTAATGAAGTACTAGGAATTTCTTTCTCTAAACGTTGATACACTTCTTCTGGTGTAATATCTACCTTATCTGTATAGGTTTTTTCAGGATAAATAATCTGTAAGGGCAAGACATACATGCCGTATTGTTTGACCAATGCCTCTGGAACATCTGTCCCAGAATCAACCAGTAATGCAATCTTTTCTTTATTCATGTGTCATCTCATCCATTTCTTTTAAGTATTCTTGTTCCAATTCAATCACTTTTTCACTAAACATTTTAGTAGCAAAAGACATCGTCGCTGCTTTTACAGCCAAATATTCAATCCCCATGGGTTCTTGTGATTTGGCCTGAACTTCTTTTTCTTGCGCTTGAGCAGCAATCACATAAATCGCTCGTTCCTGTTCTTGACAAAATAAATTGTACGCTTCACGAATACCAACCGCGGCTCCTTGGAATAAAATGCCTTGCTTAATTTCTGGCAATGTTAACACTTGTTTCAACAACGTAATCGCAATTAAAAACGCTAAATGTTTTTGATTGTAGCGCTTTTTCACTGGGGCCGGGATTAACCCGTGTTTGACATAATTATTAACCATTGAGGAAGTTAACAAAGTATGTTTTTCCAGTGTAATCAATGGGGATAAGTATTTTTCTATCAGAGTAATCACTTGATCCATATATAATTCAATATCTGGTAACTCATGCCATCTTGGCAAATGAACGTTTTCCAATTGTTGGCCCCAATCTTGTAGTGATTTTTCTATCTCGTCCATAAAAACCCTCCTAACCATTTCTAAAAAAGAATATCATACTTTTGATAATTATTCAATCTAGTTTTTAAAACTAGATTGAATAAAAAAGAAAAGTGAACACTTTGGGAATTGTTCACTTTTCTCTCTTTATTTTTTTAAAGAACGTTTTCCGATTAAAATGCCTATTAAAAACAGGCCTTCTAATAAAACAAAAAACAAGATAAAACAATGCATAAAGTAGGCTTCAGGTAAGGCATTGATAATTGGATCAGTCAGCGGATTAAATAACCAAGCATCGTTGGTAAAAAATAATCCATGAAACGCAATAAAAAATTGATCAAAACCAATCAGCATGAAAAAGCCAAAAAGCACAGGCAAGAACATTCCCCACTGAAATGGCCGTATCAATGTCCATAAACGCTGATTTTTTACCAAATATTTTAAATAAAGGACACTAGGAAACAACGTAACTAGTAATACGCCATAGCACAATAAAAACAATTTTTTCACTTCATAAAAATGAAAAGCCGCACTATCAGACATGGGGAAATCAGGAAATACTAATGTTTTTTCAAAAGGATTGTTTAAGTACCTCATTAAATGATCGTAATTTTTAATCAAGGTCACACGATCAACCTCTACGTCTTTTAAAATATTTAAGTGTTGGATATCAAAAAGATACAATGGACGAAAATTGATCGTAATCGTGATACTTAAAGCCACAATCGTTAAAAACAAACAAATGAGTCCAAGTGTTTCCCTTAAGCGCAATTTCGACCTCATCATACTCAAAAAGTCCATTCATCTAAGGAATCAACAACATAGGTTGGCGGCGTTGGTAAAGTTGGAACCGCTGACTTAGGGGTAAAACCTGATGTAACTAACAAGCTATCAATACCATTTTGAATCCCTGATTGAATATCGGTTTCATAATTATCTCCAACCATAATCACTTGCTCTTTTTCCACGCCTAAATGCGCAATCGCTCGTTCCATGATAATCGCTTTTGGTTTACCAATATAAACTGGTTTTGTTTGGGTAGCTGTCTCCACAAACGTCACAACTGAACCTGCACCAGGTAATAAGCCTCTTTCTGTCGGAATGTTCTTATCTGGATTGGTCCCAATAAATAACGCCCCTTTTTGAATAGCTAAGGTGGCTAAAACCACTTTTTCGTAGGATAGTTCTGTATCAAGTCCCACGACAACATAATCAGGATTTGTTTCCTCCCATTCAAAACCTGCTTCTAAAATTAAATCAATTAAACCAGCCTCGCCGATGACAAAGACTTTCTTGCCTCGATTGGTTTCTTTCATGTAATCAATCGTTGCTAAAGTCGCTGTATAAACAAGGGATGCTGGGACATGAATATCAAATTCATTTGCTAAACGTTGGGCCACTGTTTCAGGAGATTTAGTGGTATTATTCGTTACAAATAAAAAAGGCAAGTTTTTTTCCTGTAACTGCTCGACAAAACGTTTTCCGGCTGGAATTGGTTCTTTTCCTAAATAAATCGTTCCATCTAAATCAATTAAATATCCTTGATAGTCTTTTTTCACTCTGTTTACTCCTCACGTTGACGAATCGTAAAGCCTTTGCCAGATTTTTTGGGACTAGGCTGTTTTGGTGTAGTCGTTTTTTTATTTTCTTCTTTTCGCGTACGAATTACTGGCTTGCTATTTTTATTAGCGGGCGCACTCTTTTCCTCGACAAACGCGTTAGAACGATTATTCTTTTTATGACGACGGCGACGATGCGTTGTTTTTTCTTTGCGTTCACCTGTTCGCTCAATTACAAAATAGGCACAGCCAAAATTACAATATTCATACAGATAGTCTTCTAGTGTATCAATTCGTTGATCCGGCGCCGCCCGACGATTGGAAGTATCAAAAAAGCCACGCAAACGTAACTGTTCATAACCCCAGTCTCCCACGATATAATCATAACGCGCTAAAACTTCACTAAACCGTTCACCTAAGCGTTCAGGATCAAAGGCATCACGATGATTTTTAACAATTCGGTACTCTCTTTCACCAATTTGAATATCTGTTTCATTCACAACGGTGACAATTTCCCCTTTTTTCTTTTCTTTTACAGGTTCTTCTTTTATTTCTTCAAGAACTGCTGTTAATTCTTCTGTAAAGGTTGCAGCAGTTTCTGTTTCTTTTTTTTCGGTTGTCTTTTTGTCTGTCATTTTTTCACCACCTAGTTTTTATTATACCTTGTTTTTATTTGATTGGATAGTGGTCATGCAGATAGTTCGCCACGACAGTTCTTAAAACGTCTGGAAACAAAAATTCGACTTCTCCAACTAACTCAATCGTTGGGAAAAACGGGACAAATTGAAAGTGATCCACTGTTGTCAGCGTATATTTCTGCTCTGGCTGAATAGGTTTCCCTTGCCAAAAAACGGACTGGCTATTTCGATCAAATTGAATCCCATCATAACATAATTCGCCAAAAATTTTCCCGCGGAAGCCCATCCCGCGAATAGGAAATTTCCGCAGAAATTGACGACTTTTTTCCATTTCACGAATCAAACGGCTCATGTCTGACCCTTTCAAAGTAACCTTGATTAAATGCATTGGATGAGGCAAAGCCTCATGTAATTGGTCTGCATTGATTATTCCTTCTGGTAAATCTGCTAAAAATAACCCGTTGTTTAATACAGCTGCATCTGTCTGTCCCGCTTCTTTTAATGCCTTCAAGGCAACAGTTATAAAGGAATGCGGTTGCCGTAAGTCCGTTGAAAGGGTTTCTGGGATTTGTGCAATTTGCTGCGCTTGCAATAGTCGATGACCTTCCGTTAAGTAACCCGCAATTTCCTTGGCATCATTTGTTTGCTCTTCTAAACTTGCTGTTTCAATAGTTTTCGCATAACTTGTGACTTGCTTCGTTTCAGCATCAACAAACAGATGCACTTCACCAATATACTGTCCGTATTTGCCAGCAGCTGCTAGTTGTACATGATTAATTTTTTCCCCATCTTTAAATAAATGATGTGTATGGGAACCTAAGATTACTTGAATTTCAGGATAATTCGCCGCAATCATAAAATCAGTATCTATCCCCAAGTGACTAAGCAAAATGAGAACATCACATTGAGGGGCAACTTCTGTAATCAGTTGAGGAAGGACTGCTTCCACTTGTTTGATTGTCCAGCCATTGGGATTATACGTTAAAGGAAACGGTGCGGTTAAACCAATAAATCCTAACTTTGTGCCTTCTTTAGTTGTCATTATTTTATATGCTTGACAAAAATCTGGTAACATTTGAGTTTTTGGATCTTGTAAATTAGCTAAGATCACTTCAAAGGTTGCCTGATCATATAAATGCTCTAATTGTTTCTTTGAATTGCCGATTCCTTCATTATTTCCAATTGTAACCAGGTCATACGCTATTGTATTCATTATAGCTACATTTGCTTGACCATCTGTTGCTTCGGTCAAAGGATGACACCGATCTGAAAAGTCACCTAAATCAATGGTTACGACTGTTTTGCCCTCTTTTTGGTACAGCGAACGTTTGGCTTTAACCAGACGCCGTATTTTGGGCCAATTTTCAAAGTGAGAATGAAGATCATTGGTATGGAACAACACAATCTCTTCCACTAAAATCGCCTCCTTTATTCAGCGCTCTGATTAATAGTACCATATTTATAGAAGAAAGTTACAAAAAAGAACAGATGACTTTAGAAGAATTTCTCCTAAAATCACCTGCTTTTATCAGGACGAACTATGCGTTATTTTTGGGACGCTTGCGTTGCGTCGCTTCCATGATAACTGGTAAGATCACAGGACGACGTTTGGTTTGTTCAAATAAATAACGGCTTAAGTTTTCACGAATTTCTTGTTTCAATTTGCTCCATTCAAAATCGTCACTCTCTAAATGTTTTTCAACAATTTCTGTGACAATATTGCTACTTTCTTTCATTAGATCTTTACTTGTTTTAACGTAAACAAAACCTCTAGAAGTAATTTTAGCTGGTGAAACAATTCGTTTTTCTCGACGATTAATTGTCACGACAGCCACAAAAATGCCATCTTCAGAAAGAATACGACGATCTCGTAAAACGATATTACCAATATCGCCGACACCAATCCCGTCAATCATAATATTTTCGGCCGTTGTGCTACCGGCTACCGACATTCTACCTTTTGTATATTCTAGAATGTCCCCACGACCTGTAATAAAGATATCTTTATAAGGCATGCCAATTTCGTGAGCTAAGTCCGCATGCGCAGCTAACTGGCGGTACTCACCTTGGACAGGAATGAAATATTTTGGTTTCATTAAATTCAACATCAATTGCAAGTCATTCGGATTAGCGTGGCCTGACACACGTAAATTGTCGGAAATTTGCTTCACTGTAGCACCGGCCCGATAGACAATATCCTCTGTTTTGGCAACTGTTGTTTCCATTGCCGTTGTTGGCGTTGTCGTAATATAAACTAAATCGCCTTCTTCAATCCGAACAACACCATGTGTATTATTAGCCATTTTTTGAAGTGACTTAATAGGTTCTCCCATTCGGCCTGTTTCTAAAATTAATAACTGTTCTGGTGCATATTTTTTCATTTCTTTTGGTTTCACTAATAGATCTTCGCTTGGCAATTGTAATTTTTCCAATTTCATCGCCGTCCGAATAATCCGTTCAAAATCTTGGCCTGTCAAAACGACTTTACGACCAGAACGATCAGCGGCATTCAATACTTGTTGGACCCGTTGCAAATTACTTGCCACACATGCCACGATAATTCGTCCTTCCCAATATCGAATCGTGTCGAACACTTCATCAGCGATTTGGGCTTCGGAAGCAACTTGGGCTGGGTTTTCAGCATTTGATGAATCACTAAGTAGCGCCAAGACGCCTTCTTTCCCAATTTCAGCTAAGCGGCCATAATCGGTTTGATACATCTCAATCGCACTTTGATCAAATTTAAAATCACCAGTATAAACAATGTTGCCTTCTTTTGTTTTGATGCTAACGCCAATCGAATCTGGAATGGTGTGCGTTGTTTTAAAGAAGCT
The DNA here is from genome assembly GCF_051712125.1 of Enterococcus sp. DIV1444a. Classification (NCBI taxonomy): domain Bacteria; kingdom Bacillati; phylum Bacillota; class Bacilli; order Lactobacillales; family Enterococcaceae; genus Enterococcus; species Enterococcus sp. DIV1444a. The sequence goes on along the minus strand of NZ_JBIOOG010000001.1, from coordinate 1,104,508 downwards.
CACCGTTGCTTGACCAAAATCAATTTCTGTATGTGGGTCAATCACATGGAAATCTTTAAATTTCTTCGTTTCCGCATGATTGTTGACACTTAGTTTTGCTAGTTCAATCGTTAATTCTGTCCCAAAAACAGGCACTTGAATTTTTGAAAGCAAATACGGTAAGGCCCCAATTGCATCTGCATGGCCATGTGTTAAAAAGACCCCTGCAATTCGTTCACTATTTTCTTCTAAATACGTAAAATCCGGAATGACGACGTCAATTCCTAAAAGTTCGTTCTCTGGATATTGTAATCCACAATCCAGTACAAAAATTTCATCTTCCACTTCAGCAACGTACATATTTTTTCCATTTTCACGAACGCCGCCTAATGGAACGATTTTTATTGTACTCACTCTTTTCACCTCTCTATGATTACACGTTCTTTAAATCTCTAACGTGCGAATAATTCTTTGCTCTTCTTCTGGTGTACAAGCAACTAGAGGTAACCGTAAATTTCCAACAGGAATACCTAAATGATTTAAGGCTGCTTTCACGGGTGCCGGCGAAGGCACTGAAAACAACGCGTTCATTTTTGGTAACAACTGTCGTTGAATTTTAGCCGCTTCCGGCAAGTTCCCCTGCTCCAGCGCTTGATACATCTCATACATTGACGAACCGAAGACATGACTGGCTACCGAAATAACCCCTTGTCCGCCAAGTGCCTTGGTGGCAAAAGCCAACCCGTCTTCTCCAGTATACACTAGAAAGTCTTTTGGCGCTCTTTCAATCAACTCAGTAATTGCATCTAATCCTGCACATTCTTTAATCGCCACAATTTTTTCCAATTGTGCTAAGCGCAAAGTAGTTTCCACTTCTAGACATGCAGCCGTTCTACTAGGAACATTATACAAAATGATTGGTAGTTCACTTGCTTCTGCGATGGTTTTAAAATGTTGATACATGCCTTCTTGATTTGGTTTATTATAATAAGGAACAACCGCCAAAACAGCATCAATACCAGCGATTGTCGCTAACTCTTTCACAAAAGCCACTGAGTCACGTGTATCATTCGTACCAACACCACAAATAATCGGAATACGCCCATCGATTAGTTCAATAATCCGCTGGAATAATTGTAATTCTTCTTCATGAGTTAAAGTGGGTGATTCACCAGTTGTTCCTGCTAAAATAACGCCTTCTGTATGATTGGCCAATAAATATTCTACCAATTGCGGTAGTTTATCAAAATCTATTTCTCCCGATTCTTGAAACGGCGTAACCATTGCCGTAATAATTGTTGCATTCGTTAAATCCATCCTATTCCCTCCCGAGTATACAATACAAACCTTCTAGTCGTTTTCAGGTACACGAAGCAAATTCATTTCGTGTAGCGTTTCAGCAATTTGGACCGAGTTCCAAGCAGCTCCTTTTAATAGGTTGTCTGATACAATCCATAAATGGAAACCGTTCTTCACGTCAACGTCTTGACGAATACGGCCGACAAATGTTTCTTTCTGATTGACGCTATTTAGCGCTTGTGGATATAGTTGTTCACTTGGCTCATCTTGCAAAATTACACCTGGAGCTTGCGCCATTAATTCTTGGATGGCTGAGACCGATGCATCTGCTTGTTTCACTTCTATATAAACAGATTCAGAATGTCCTGAAATTACCGGAATACGGACACAGGTGGCAACGACTTTTAGCTTGTTGTCCCCCATGATTTTTTTGGTTTCATTCATCATTTTCCATTCTTCGTAGGTATACCCGGCTTCTGAAAAAACATCAATTTGAGGCAACGCATTAAAAGCAATTGGATAATGTTTTTTGTCACTGCCGGCTGGTAAAATTTCAGCTGACCATTCGCTGACAGGTTTTCCCTCTAAAAAATCTTCGGCTTGTTCTTTTAGCTCATTAATTGCACGGATACCTGCACCACTCACAGCTTGATACGTTGAAACGATGATTCGTTCTAAGCCAAACGCTTGCCGAATTGGTTCCAAGGCTACCATCATTTGAATCGTAGAACAATTGGGATTCGCAATGATTCCCTGATGATTTTTTAAGGCTTCCGGGTTCACTTCTGGAACAACTAAAGGAACGTCTTTTGCCATTCTAAAATGGCTAGTGTTGTCAACGACAACAGCTCCACGCTTAACTGCTTCTGGTGCAAACTTTTCGGAAATACTCCCACCAGCACTAAATAACGCTAAATCGATTCCTTCAAATGATTCCGGGACTAATTCTTCCACGATAAGAGGTTGTCCTTTAAATTGAATCTCTTGTCCCGCAGAACGCTTAGACGCCAATAACCTCACGCTTGCAATTGGCAAACTTGTTGCTGCTAACAATTCAATCATTCTTGTCCCGACAGCACCTGTTGCTCCTACCACGGCAACATGATATTCTTTTCCCATATTTCCATACTCCTCTCTTACCTTCTTGTAAAAGCTACTTGTCCTATTTTACCATAGTATTGAAAAAACCTACATAGTCAAAAAAATGATTTTTTTATTTTCCCATGATATTTTAAAACTATTACCCATCAAAGGACTATCCATTGACTTTTGACTTAAATTTGTTATAGTTAAAACGAATTTAATTATAAAGGGAGCGAAATTTCATGGCACGCGTAGAAAGTTTTGAATTAGATCACAACACAGTAAAAGCACCATATGTTCGCCTTGCTGGCACAGAACAAAATGGGGATGCGTTAGTCGAAAAATATGACTTACGTTTCTTACAACCAAACAAAGATGCCCTACCAACAGGCGCATTACACACGTTAGAACATTTATTAGCAGTTAACATGCGTGATGAATTAAAAGGAATCATTGACATTTCGCCAATGGGTTGCCGCACTGGTTTTTATATGATTATGTGGGATCAACATTCACCACAAGAAATCCGTGATGCATTAGTCAACGTTTTAAACAAAGTAATCAATACAGAAGTTGTTCCAGCAGTTTCTGCAAAAGAGTGTGGAAACTACAAAGATCATTCTTTATTTGCAGCGAAAGAATACGCAAAAATCGTCTTAGACCAAGGAATTAGTTTAGATCCATTTGAACGCATTCTGTAATCTTTAGCAATTAAAGACAGAAAAACCCACTATTAAGCTGTGGGTTTTTCTGTTCTCTTTCTTAATTTAAACGGAGGTTTTTTATGAATCAAACAATTGAACAATTACTAAGTCACCGTTCCGTTCGTCATTTTAAAAATCAAGCGTTAACGGACAAGCAGAAACAACAGTTAATTACTGCAGCTCAAGCAGGATCAAGCTCCAATTTTTTACAAGCTTATACAATTATAGAAATCAAAGATCCTGAGCTACGCAGAGAATTGGGACGTTTAGCGAATTGTGAAGACTATGTCGTTAACACTGGTGTGTTCTATGTTTTTGTTGCTGATTTGTATCGTCATGCAACGATTTTGTCAAAAGAGGGGCAATCATTGGAACCCTTAAAAACACCAGAATCATTATTAGTAGCTGCCGTTGATACAACGATTGCTGCGCAGAACATGGCCATTGCGGCTGAATCTATGGATTTAGGGATTTGTTATATTGGCGGCATTCGAAATAACTTAGACACAGTGGCCACACGCTTATCTTTGCCTGAATTAACTGTACCACTTTTTGGATTAACGATTGGTGTACCAGAAACGTTAAATGGCGTAAAGCCACGGATGCCTTTTGAAAATATTTTAAGCGAAAATCACTACCAACCAGACAAATTGACAGACATGCACGCGTATGATGAATTATTAAAAGATTATTATGCCAGCCGCTCAAGCAACGCCCAAACAGCGGATTGGTCACAGAAGTCTTTATCCTATTTTTCTTATAATCGTCGCCCAGAAGTTAAAAATTTCTTGCAAAAACAAGGATTTGATGTCTAAACAAAAGAGTGTGGGCCTATGTTGAAATAACATAGGCCCACACTCTTTTGTTTATTTTTATTTATCTTTACTAAATTTGTCTTTTAAGTCTTCAAAGCCTTCTTTAACTTTATCAGTTAATTTTTCAGCGCCTTCTTTAAGGTCGTCACCGGCATCACGTGCTTTGTCTTTTACGTCAGCAAAGGTTGATTGAGCTTTTCCTTCAAGTTCTTTGCCTTTATCATCCGTAACTTTGCCTTGCGCTTCTTTTGCAGTGCCCTCTACTTTATCTTTTGCATCGTCAAAACGTCCTTTTAAATCTGCCATGCTAATCCCTCCTAAATAATTAATTACATAATAAGAGTATCATTCTTAGCCGTTTCCTTCAAATATAATGCATGAACTGCGAATAAATGGTTATTTTTGAGCCATTAAAGCTTTTTTTGCCAACGCAAAGCAACCAATTGTTCCTGGATTATCTTCTAAAAGAGGCGTCACCAGGTATTTTTCTAACGGCGGTGTTTCCACGTATCCATTGACTAATTCAGCAAATTTTTCACGAACTTTCGGCATCAAATGACGTTGTTTCATGACGCCGCCACCTAAAATGATCACTTCTGGTGCTAATAATAAAGTAGTATTGTACGCTGCTTGCGCTAAATAATAAGCTTCTAGTTCCCAAGTTTTATGATCCTCTTCCAATAAATGACCTTTTTTACCAGAACGCCCTTCAACTGCTGGTCCTGCTGCAATCCCTTCTAAACAATCTCCATGATAAGGACAATTTCCTGCATACGTATCTTCAGGATGACGACGGACTAACGCATGCCCCATTTCTGGGTGACTAAATCCTTCAATAAACTCACCGTTTTGAATCGCTCCAGCGCCAACACCAGTTCCAATTGTATAATATACACAACTAGATGTATGTTGCCCATTTCCAGCAACATACTCACCATATGCCGCAGCATTCACATCCGTTGTCCAAGCCATTGGCACATCAAAATGTTGTTTCATAGTTCCTAACAAGTCAAAGTTACGCCAAGCTAATTTTGGTGTAGAAGTGATATAACCATACGTAGGAGAATCAACGTGAATATCAATCGGACCAAACGAACCAATCCCAATTGCTTTTAAAGGATATTGTTGGAAAAATTCTATTACTTTTTTCATTGTTTCTTCTGGGGTTGTTGTGGGAAAACTGACACGTTCTACGATGGTCAAATCATCTGTCCCAACGCCACATACAAATTTTGTGCCACCGGCTTCGATACTTCCTAAAAGTTTTTCTGTCATTGCAATATGCTCCTTCGTTTCCATTTTATAAGTAAGCGGATACATTACTTTTGATTAAATAACTAACATACACGTTTAGTTTACCACTTTTTTGTCGTTTCGACAGAACAATTTGACAATTTCAGTCAGGTTGCCCAATGAAATCTGGCAAGTTGCTAAAGAGCATTTTCCTAAAACAAAAAAACGAGCATTCACGGTTATCTAACAATGAATGCTCGTTTTTTGTTTATTGATTCTTTAGCGAAAAATATAACAATAGTCCGATTGTGATCCACCCACCACTAAGTAAAAGCATTAACCAACTTAAAAGCGTTTCTTTTAGAATACTTCTGGGTTCTTTTGCATGCTGAATAAAACTCATACTAGTCAGCAAAGAAAAGAGGAAAAACATAAAACAAATGACCGCTAAACAGCCAGACAACCAAAACCAACTAGCCATTATTCTCACTCTCCTTTTCGCTTGTTTTTTGATAATTATTGCGCCAAATGACACTACAAATTGCCCCGATTGTGATTACTAACAACGTGTAGAAAGTCGGTAACCACCATGTAGGTAGGACCCATTTGACCGTAGCTTCTTGATTCAATTTTTTTGCTTCACGAGTGTTAATCGTAAATTCTTGTTGAAAAGGCCAAGACTGTTGTTCATCTTGTTGTAAAATAGCACGTCCTGTAAAAATATAAGTCCCAGCATCTAGCGGGTGTTTGCCCAAATCAAGATGAAAATTCATGGAACTATTCGGGGCAAAGCGGACATTTTTTAGTGTCCGTTGTGCAATTTTTTTAGAGGATCCTTTTTTTACCACTTGACCTTCTAAACGAACTTCTGGAAAAATAGCAGCATACGGATTTTGAATGACTGCCTTTAGTGATTTGACCCCTAGAGCAATTGTAGGGGTTACTTTCGCTAATTTCAGTTGGTTCATCTCTGTTAAAGGAACATTCTCAGCACTCCTCATAGCAATCGCAACATTAAACCCATAGCGACTGCTTAATCCCGTTGTTTGGGTCTTTTCTTCTGTATTTTCATCTTTAAGATGCGCGTAAACTCCACCTAAAATAACTCCTTTAATAGGCTGATCAAGTCCCTTCACCTTCATCTTTGCTGATACTGTTTGATGAGGAGGCACACTCGCTTCCTTGTTTTCTAAAGTAACTAGGTCTGTCAGCGGAACCTTTAACGATGAATCAAGTGGTTTATCAAAATCATTGTATACAATCAATCCATTATCATTTGTTGATGCATTTGCTAGAGTCAATACGACGGACAATTTTTCGTCTGTCTTATTTTTTATGTCTAAGGCAATAGTGGAAGATTGCTTTGGTGCCACAATTAAATCATAATAACTAGATGTTCCTGACACTTGATTTTCTGGCAAAACAGGCGTTACTGTAAATTTAGTCTTCATTTCTTCTGTCGCTTCTACTTTTGGAACAATAATAAAAAATGTGAAAAATAGAAATAGACAGAAAACACCGACTTTTTTTCTACTCATTTCTTCAAAATCTCCTTTATAAAGCTGAATGTACTTACTAGTCTAACAAACCAGCGAAACAATGATGATCAATCTTTGACCTTTGGGAAGGATAATCTTGAAAAGAAAGAGGAAAAGATTGGTAAGTTGCTTTATTTCTTTTCTCTGAATTAAAACTGCCTATCCAACGCAAAAAAAGAGATTTTCCACCACAGTGGAAAATCTCTATAAACCTTGTCATAACAATGTTTTGAAAGACTATGCGTCTGGATTTGCGTTTTCGTCTTTGAGACCGTATTTTTTGTTGAAACGGTCCACACGTCCGTCGGCTTGTGTGAATTTTTGACGACCAGTGTAGAATGGGTGTGAGTCTGAAGTAACCTCAACACGTAATAATGGATAAGTGTTGCCATCTTCCCATTCAACAGTTTCTGAAGATCCTTTAGTTGAACCTGAAAGGAATTTGAAACCAGTTGTTGAATCCATGAATACTACTGGTTGGTAATTTGGATGGATATCTTGTTTCATACGTTTTTTTCGCTCCTTTGCCCTGATCCATTTGCTGTATCAGAGTTATTTTGTCGGTATACAACAATGCTATCTTACCATGTTTTCAGCTGGTATGCAATTATCTTTTTGGATTTCTTTTAATTTGTTTACCAAACGAAACATCATGAAAAACTTCAAATAATTGTTGATTATTTTGGGTCCGTTTTAACATTTTTATGAATTGATCCGTATATTCCAGCGAGTCTCCCGACATATTGTTTCTCAACTTCCACGTTTCCTCTAGTTGTTCTGGTGTCATTAATAACTCTTCTTTTCGCGTACTTGATTTTTTAATATCAATTGCTGGGAAAATACGGCGCTCTGCTAATTCACGAGATAAATGGAGCTCCATATTGCCTGTGCCTTTGAATTCTTCATAGATAACATCATCCATTCGGCTACCTGTATCGACCAAGGCTGTGGCTAAAATAGTTAAACTACCTCCTTCTTCGATATTTCTGGCAGCACCAAAAAATCGTTTAGGTTTGAAAAATGCAGCTGGATCTATTCCGCCACTTAAGGTTCGACCACTAGGCGGGACCACTAAGTTATAGGCCCGTGCTAAACGAGTGATGCTGTCCATTAAAATAACTACGTCTCGTTTGTCTTCAACTAAGCGCATTGCTCGATCCAGAACCAATTCAGCTACTCGCGTATGATTTTGTGGTTGTTGATCAAAAGTTGAAGAAACCACATCTCCTTTAACGCTTCGCTCTAAATCAGTCACTTCTTCAGGACGCTCGTCAATTAATAACAGAATCAATTCCACCTCAGGATGATTTTCTGTAATTCCATTAGCAATTTCCTTTAAAACACTTGTCTTTCCTGCTTTTGGCGGCGCTACAATTAAACCACGTTGCCCAAAACCAATTGGGGCAAATACATCAATCATTCGTGTTGATAATCTGCCAGCTGTGGTTTCTAACGTTAATTGTTTTTCAGGATACAACGGTGTTAGTGCGGGAAAATGTGGTCGCTCTTTCGCTTCTTCAGGATCTTTCCCATTGACACTTTCAACATGCATGAGTCCATAGTAACGTTCTGATTCCTTTGGTGGACGCGCCTTGCCAGCTACTTTGTCCCCATTTCTCAATCCAAAACGACGAATTTGAGAAGAAGAAATATAAATGTCTTCTGCACTTGGTCCATAATTAATTGGCCGTAAAAATCCATAACCATCCTGAGAAACAATATCTAAAATCCCTTCCATGAAGAAAAACCCTTGCTTCTCAGCTTGTGCGCGAATCACAGCTAAAGACAATTCTTTTTTGTTCATTTGGCTATAATAAGGAATTTTAAACTCTTTCGCGTACGCATAAATATCTTTTAACGTACTGTTTTCCAATTCAGCCATTGTTAAATAGTCGCTCATTGATCCACCTCAAACGGACCTTCTTGTTCTTCGGTTTCTAGCATTTGAATATCGGCACCTAAAGCAGTTAACTTTTCGATAATGTGGTCGTATCCACGTAAAATATATTCTACATTATAAATTGTGGTCGTACCTTCAGCCATCAACCCGGCAGTGACTAAGCAAGCGCCAGCCCGTAAATCAGAGGCAACTACTTCTGCACCATGCAAATGATTTGGACCATTTAAGATAATCATATTGCCTTCAACTGAAGCATCAGCCCCCATCCGTACCAACTCAGGAATATGCTTATTTCGTTGAGCATAAATGGTATCGATAATTTCACCAGTTCCTTGCGCTTTTAAAAGTAATGGCGTTAAAGGTTGCTGTAAGTCTGTAGCAAAACCAGGATATGGATAGGTTTTCACCGTCGTCATTTTCAGATCATATGACGGATGAACTTCAATCATGTCTTCTTCAATCGTCATCTTAACGCCCATTTCTTGCAATTTCGCAATGAAGCTTTCTAAGTGCTCATAAATAACATTTCGAACCTTGATTCCTTCACCCATAGCTGCTGCCATAGCTAAATAAGTCCCAGCTTCAATTCGATCTGGAATAATCGAGTGACGACAGCCATGTAATTCTTCGACACCTTCGATTCGAATAACGTCCGTTCCAGCTCCTCGAACTTTTGCACCCATGTTATTTAATAATGTAGCAATATCAATAATTTCTGGCTCACGCGCAGCATTTTCAATAATCGTTTTGCCTTTCGCTTTGACTGCGGCTAACATGACATTGATTGTAGCGCCAATAGACACCATATCCATGAAAATTCGTGTTCCTTGTAAGCCATCATCGTCTGTTCTCAAGTACATCGCCCCATGTTCGTTGGTAACATGAGCGCCTAATGCTTCAAATCCTTTGATATGTAAATCAATTGGACGAGGTCCTAAGTAACAACCGCCAGGTAAACCGACAACACCTTCCCCAAATCGACCAAGAAGTGAGCCCATAAAATAATAGGACGCACGTAAGCTATTGATTTTTCCTTTTGGCATTGGCACAGAAACAACTTCTGTTGGGTCAATAATTAATGTATTATTTTCAAAAGTAATTTTAGCACCCATAATTTCTAAAATTTCAATTAATGAGTGAACATCCTGAATATCAGGAACGCCATCTAAAGTCACGGGCGAATCTGCTAAAATAGCAGCTGGAATTAAAGCGACTACACTATTTTTGGCGCCGCTAATGGTTACTTCGCCCTTTAATGGACGATTCCCATTGATTACGATTTTTTTCATTTATATTCTCACCTATCTATAATATACGTTTTCTAAATAAACTACCCAATCATTCTATCATAATCAAGCTTAAGAAAAAAGAAAACTTCTCAGGTATTTTAATAGAATGAAAAAATAACAAAAAATAAAAAAGACAGCCACGTGCTGTGACTGTCTTTAACGTAACTAGTTGATTAAGCTTTGTTAGCTGAACCGAACCAATCAATGTGTTCTTCTGCATCTTTGATGATTGCAGCTTTACCTGGTGCTAATAGTTTACGAGGGTCAAAACCTTTACCTTCTAAATCTTTACCAGCTTCAATATATTCGCGTGTTGCTTTAGCGAATGATAATTGGAATTCTGTATTTACGTTAACTTTTGAGATACCCATTGAAATTGCTTTTTCGATTTGTTCTTGAGGAATACCAGAACCTCCGTGTAATACTAGAGGTACATCAGAACCGACAGCTTCAGCAATCGCTTGTAAGTGATCAAATGCTAAACCTTTCCAGTTTTCTGGATATTGACCATGGATGTTACCGATACCACATGCTAAGTAGTCAATACCTGTAGCAACCATTTGTTTACATTCTTCGATATCAGCTAATTCGCCAGTACCGATGATTCCGTCTTCTTCACCACCGATTGAACCAACTTCACATTCGACAGAAATACCTTTAGCGTGAGCTTTTTCAACTACATCTTTCGCTAATTTTAAGTTTTCTTCGAATGGTAAGTGAGAACCATCAAACATGATTGAAGTATAGCCAACTTCGATACATTCTAAAGCAGCTTCGTAGTCACCGTGGTCTAAGTGAATTGCTACTGGAACTGTGATATTCATTGAGTCTACTAAATTAGTAATCATGTCTTTAGCTACTTTGTAGCCGCCCATGTATTTAGCAGCGCCCATTGATGTTTGGATTAGAACTGGTGCTTTTTTAGCTTCTGCTGCTTCTAAAATCGCTTGTGTCCATTCTAAGTTATTTGTGTTATAGCCACCTACTGCATAGCCGCCTTTACGTGCTGCTTTTAAGAATTCTGCTCCTGATACTACTGGCATAAAAAATTCCTCCTAAGTTTTTAAAAACTTTATTTGTTAGGTGTTCCCTAACCAACGGTTCTATTTTAGCAGAATTCCTGACACTTTTCTAGTAAAATTCCCTTTTTCAGAAAATTTTTGTCTATTCTTTCACATAACCTTCATTTTTATAAAAAAACCTCCAGTTTTCCCGTTATCACTTTGGGATCTGAAGGCCGACTTGCTATTTTAATTTTTTCTTTGGTGGATAACGTTTCACCTTGTAGGATTGAAGCTCAGGAAATGTTCCTGTACTATGAAAAATCCGTTGTTCATCTTCATTTGCAAAACGCCCTAAAACCGATTGTGTTGGTAAAATATTTACAAAGGCATTCTCATCGATACTGTAAACTGCCTGTTCTAAATCATAGAGTTCGTAGCGAGTAATGACCATCATAATCATCCGACCTTCTGCACCTGAATAGCCGCCGATTGAAGGTAACAAGGTCATGCCACGAGCGATTTGTTGAGAAACTTCTAAGGCAACGGCTTCTGGTCTCGTGGTGACAATCATTGCTGTGACTTTTTGGTGACTGGTATGAATCATGTCAACCACCTGACTCAAACAGTAAATAGAAATAATGGTATACAACGCACTTTCCCAGTTAAATACAAAACCAGCCAACAGCACAATAATACCATTTAATAGGAACATAAAATTACCAACTGTTTTCCCTGTTGTTTTTGAAAGAATCAGTGAAATAATGTCCATGCCGCCAGTGTTAAAACCCATTTTCAATGAAAGTCCTGCGCCAACGCCGACTAACACACCACCCATAATTGCGTTCATCAAAGGATTCGTTGTGACTGTTACGATTGGCACGAACATAGTGACAACGGAAATGCCAATAACATTGATGAAACTAAGAATCGTTGATTGTTTCCCTAACTTTACAAACCCTAGAACAAAGACAGGAATGTTTAAAAATAAAATGAAGATTCCTGTATTAATATGCATCCCTAAATTTGTATATAATAATGTAGCAATGATTTGCGCAATTCCGTTCATCCCTGCCGAAAAAACTTTTGCCGGAATTAAAAAGAAATTCAAACCGACCGCGGAAGTCAAGGCGGTTATCGCCATCACTGCTATTTTTTTTATCGATTCATTTCTTTGGTAAGTACTAACCAATCGACTCATTTTGCTTCGCTCCTTCGCTATTCTTCTGACTTAGAATAACAGGTTCTATCCTAAAAGAAAAGGGGCTAAAAGCGAACATTGAAAAAAATTTTTTTGCAACATTTCCATGAAAGAATGCGGGAAGATATCCCTAAAATTTGATCTGCTAATTTCTCTATTCAAAATGATTCTAACCTAACCTTTTTTGCTATTTCATGATATGATGAAGCAAAGAATATTTTAGGAGGTTTTTACATGGCTGCAAAAGAAGCAAGTTTTGATGTAGTTTCAGAGGTCAATATGGAGGAAGTCAAAAACGCAATTCAAATTGCCTTGAAAGAATTGAAAAATCGTTTTGACTTTAAAGGGTCAATTGCTGATATTAAATTGGAAAACGATAAATTAGTGGTCGTAGCTGAAGATGATTATAAAGTCGAGCAAGTGAAGGATATTTTATTTGGAAAATTAGTCAAACGCAATGTTCCGATTAAAAATATTCATTTCTCAGAAAGTGAAAAAGCCTTAGGCGGTACCGCCCGCCAATATGGTGATTTAATTAGTGGTATTGATAAAGAAAATGCCAAAAAAATCAACACAGCTATCAAAAACTCAGGGATTAAAGTTAAGTCACAAATCCAAGAAGACAAAATTCGGGTAACTGGAAAAAGTCGGGATGATTTACAAAAAGTCATGGCTCTTTTACGAGAATTAGATTTGCCAATGGCTCTTGAGTTTAATAATTATCGCTAAAAAAATCCTTCAACTGTTAATTAACAGTTGAAGGATTTTTTGGTTTTGGTATTGGCCATTCTTGATTATTCAATAAAACAATTGGTTGGCGCTTGATTTTTTCTGAAAAAGCAGCAATCGCTTTGAAAACCTTTGGCATAAAATAAAACGCATTTAATTCTTCTAAATTCAGTTCTTCTTCTGCCGTAAACGAGACACAAACCTCTTGTTCTGAAAGCATAATTTCAATTTTCCTTAAAAATTGAAATTGCCGCATTCCCGGCACGAAATAACCAGCCTTTGCTACACGAGAGGTTGTAATATCTAATTTATCACTAATGATTAGCGCTAGCGTCATTAACTCTTCCGAATCAAAGCCATTACTATGATTTTCTATAGAAGATAAAATTTCTTCTTGATAAGGCAAACAAATCTTTTGCTTACGAAAATATGCTTCTGCAAATTGTTTCCCACGAAGCGCATGTCCTGCTTTTCCTTGTAGCGCACCCACATCATGGAGCAGTGCCGCAATTTTTGCCGCTTCTAAATACTCCTCTGAAACAGCAAGTTGTTTCAAAATCATTTCCGTCATGGCTACGACATTGTTTACATGAAACCAATTATGGTAGGCCCACCCAGCTTCTTCATCTTCCATTTGACCAATTGCATCATAAATTTGTCGAATTTCAATATCTTGATAAATGCGTTCAAACAGCTTCATTTATTTTCTCCTTAAAATTAGTTACTGTTCCAAGAATTCTTTTAACTCTGCAGGATTTTTTTCACTGTTTAAACCAACAATTAAACGAATTCGCGCTTTCGGTCCGTTTAAGCCACGAGCAAAAACGACCCCCATTTTTTTCAAGCCAACGCCACCGCCAGCATAATCATAGATATCTTCAGCAATGCCATTGGAACATCGAGAAACTAAAACAACTGGAATCCCGTTGTCTAGCATTTTTTGTAATGCTGGGAGCGTTTCTGGCGGTAAATTGCCCGCACCTAGCGCTTCAATTACTAACCCATCCGTTTCTGGGGTGTTTAATAATTCAAACATCCGTTCACCCATCCCCGCATAGGCCTTCACTACGTGAACATTTCCTTTCACAGAAGAAACATCGCAGACTTCTTGCGGTAAAACCTCTTTCGCAAAAAAAGCACGTTCTTTCGCAATGGTTCCAATTGGTCCAAAAGTTGGCGTCCGAAACGTTGCGACGTTCGTTGTATGTGTTTTTGTCACATACCGTGCCGTATGAATTTCATCATTCATCACGACTAAAACACCTTTATCGTACGATTCGTCTGAACAAGCAGTCCAAATAGCACTGATGAAATTATACAAGCCATCACTACCGATTTCGTTACTTGACCGCATTGCTCCTGTTAAAACAATGGGAATTTTTTTCTCTAAGGTTATATCTAAAAAATAGGCTGTTTCTTCTAATGTGTCTGTTCCATGCGTAATAACAACGCCATCAATTGGTTCAGAATAAGCTTTTTGAATCCGTTCTTTTAATTGAAACATCCGTTCTAAGGTCATGTGTGGTGAGGGAATATTAAAAATATCTTCGACAACTAAATGAACCTTGCCAGAAAATAATGCTTCTTGTTCCATCAACGGATTTTTTTCATTTGGGGCAACACTTCCTCCTGCTACTTTCGACATGGAAATGGTCCCACCTGTATGAAGGACTAAAATGGTCTTCATTTGTTTCCTCCTTCGTTTTCTTTATTTTTTAACCAAAATTGTCTCACTTGTTGAATGAGTTGTTCATTGGCGTCTGCCTTTCGATACGCCAACCAATGCGGCGGAAAGAAACGCTGGACACTTGGCAATTCAAACCGTTCGTCTAATAACAAGACAAAGCCTTTATCTTGCGCATCTCGAATGACACGTCCAGCCGCTTGCAAGACTTTATTCATACCAGGAATTTGATACGCAAATTGAAACCCTTGCCCTCGCTCTTCTTGATAAAAAGTGCGGATCAGTTCTTGCTCTGGATTCATTTGTGGTAGCCCGACACTAACAATTATCGTACCAATCAATCGAGTACCTTTCAAGTCAATTCCTTCTGAAAATATACCACCTAAAACGCAAAAACCGATGAAAGTTTCTTGAGGATTCTCTTTAAATTCAGCTAAAAATGCTTCCCGCTCTTTTTCGTTTAAGTCCGTCCCCTGAATTTGCGTTTTTACTTGCGGATAACGTTGGCTAAATACTTGATAGACATCATCCATATAGGCATAGGAAGGAAAGAAAATTAAATAGTTGCCTGTTTTTGTTTCACTTAGCTTGCCTAAAAGTTCACTAATCTGTGGATAACTTTTTTCACGGTTTTTATAGGTTGTTTGAAGATGACTACCGATCATCAGCAATTGATTTTCTTCTGGAAAAGGATACGGAATCCGATAACGTAGGCTTTCTTCACCTCCACCAAGCACTTCTTGATAATAATTCAGAGGTGTTAAGCTTGCCGAAAATAAGATACTCGCTTTCCCTTTATCTAATCGTTGTGACAATAAATAAGCCGGATCGACACAAAATTGTTTCACAACACAGTCATAGTTTCGCAAAGAAATAGACGTATAAAAGCCGTTGTCGTAATACTCACTGATTCGAAGATAACTTAAACAATCAAAATAAAAACTGAGAATCGACGCCAATTCCTCAATGTGTTGATTTTCTGGCAACCATTCTGCAATTACTTCTGTTAATTGATGTATCTGTTTAACTAATGAATCAATTGGCGCGCGTTGGGCAAAAAAATCCGTGTCTTTTTCTTCACAGATTGCTTCAATATCATCAAACGTAGTTAAGACTTTTTGACAAGCTCTTTTTAATTGAACAGATTCTTTTTGCAATCTTTTTTGAATTTGTAAAACCGCATTCCTAGAAATAGCGGCCGAATACATCTCCCGTGAACGATTAACCAAATTATGGGTTTCATCCACTAAAAAAATATTCTCTTCTGCACTTTGGGGTTCTTCAAAGAAGCGCCGCAAATAAACCGTTGGATCAAATAGATAATTGTAATCGCCAATAATTAAATCACACCAAAGACTTGCATCTAGCGACAACTCGAATGGACACAATTGGTGCTTTTGTGCATACCGTTCAATAACCTCTCTCGTTAAATGATTTTCATGCTGCAATAAATCCCACAGTCCCTCATTTAAACGATCATAATAGCCGTCAGCAAACGGGCAATGTTCTGGCG
Organism: Enterococcus sp. DIV1444a; assembly: GCF_051712125.1. Taxonomy (NCBI): domain Bacteria; kingdom Bacillati; phylum Bacillota; class Bacilli; order Lactobacillales; family Enterococcaceae; genus Enterococcus; species Enterococcus sp. DIV1444a. The sequence continues at coordinate 1,088,540 of NZ_JBIOOG010000001.1, read as the reverse complement.
TACAATTTCGTTCAGTTAAAAAACAAATTTTATCTTTTGCTGTCAACGTAATACTCTTAGTTTGCGCTTGTTTTTCGGACAGCGCTTTGACGGCATCTTCAGCCACTTGCCGCGTAATGGTCTTAGCTGTTAAATAAAAAATCCGTTCACCTTCTTCTTCACCAATTGCTTTCATTGCTGGAAAAAGAGTGGACATTGTCTTGCCAGTTCCAGTTGGTGCTTCCACAAAGAGCCGCTGTTTACTAAGAATCGTTTTGTAGACGGCTACCGCCAATTCTCGTTGTCCTTTGCGATACTCTCCGTAAGGAAAACTAAGATTTTTTAATGATTTATTTCTCAAAATACGCCATTCTTCTTTAAAAATTACCCACTGTTCATAGCGCCTCATCAAATCAGTAAAAAACTCCGCTAATGCAGCTTCTGTAAAATGGCGTTCTTGTCGTGTAATTTGTTTCGTAGTGGTCTGATAATAAGTGAGTTGAATTATTATTTCAGAAAGCTGTTCTTGTTGGCAATACATATGACCATAACACATCGCTTGATACCAAAACAATTCGACTTTTTCTGGCGGCAATTCTTCAAACGCTGGTTCGGATGTTTTAATTTCATCAATGACCACTTGACCAGTTTCTTTCGCAAAAATGCCGTCTGCACGACCTTCTACACAATAATTATGGCCATTTAAAGGCACCTCAATTTTTAAAGATACTTCCTTTTGATAAAGGCTCCCCGCTTCCTTTTGCAACATTCGATGAAGGCGACTACCTTCTTGTGGTGTATGTTCACTCACATGGCGAGAATCGATACTTCCCCGCCTTAAAATAAATTCGACCACTTGACGAACTGCAATTTTTCTCGTTGATTTCACGTAATCCCACCTATCTGCCTCCCTATTATAGAACATACATTCGCTAAACAAAAGCAAAAAATCCAAAACGAACACAATCATGCGTTCATTCTGGATTTCTCTTTAGATTATCAACAATTAAAAACAACTCGTTTCTTCTAACTGTTTGGTTTCTTTGCCATTTGCTTTTGCCACAACCAATTGCGCCATTTGTTTAAACGAATTATTTAAACCAATGCCGCCCTTTTTGGGCATCTTCACAATTGGCACTTGCTGATAATAGTGACTGACTGCTGGATTTTCTTCTGCCATCGCTGCAATTGCAGGAATGCCCGCAGCATTAAACTTACAAGCTAGACGAGCGGCCATTTCTCCAAAATTAGGATAATGCATGGCAGGTCCGCAAAGAACCGCATCGGCATGAAACTTTTTTGCAAAGCCAATAAATTTCTTTGCTACCTCTTCCTCGTTTTCCAAATAATATTGGTCTCCACAATAAAGGGTCGCAACAATTTCCGCTCCTTGCTTCTGTATAAATGGTAGCAATGTTACCCCTGGACCTAAGGGAGCTTTTTTACCACTTGGTTTCAACTGAGCTTGTTCATCACTGCCAAATCCTGCTAAACTGTGGTTTAAGACTAAAAGGATTTTTTTCACGCCTATTTCCTCCTTATTTATAAATCATCGAAGTCAAAGGAATCAAAATCTATTTCTTCACTCTCTTCTTCTTGTGCTTTCCATTCTTCACGTAAATATTGGTCATCCATAACTCGAATAAAAGGATAATAAATGAACATTCCTAGTACCAATAAGAGAGCTTGCAGAATTGATCCTTGCCAACCGCTGACTAAAAATCCTGAGATAATTGGCGGGGTCGTCCACGGCAATTGAATACCATTCGTCAATGGAACTAAGCCCCAATCCATAGCAAAATAGGCAATAATAATATTAATCGCAGGTACTAAGACAAATGGAATTAAAAGGATTGGATTTAAAACAATTGGTAACCCAAAAATGATTGGTTCGTTAATCCCAAAAACACCAGGAATTAGTGAAAGTTGCGAAAGCTTTTTAATTCGTTGACTTTTACAGAATAAGACCATCACAATGATTAATGAGAGTGTGGAACCGGCGCCACCAAATGTTGCAAACATATCTTGAAATTGCCCAGTGATGATGTTGGGAATTTCATGACCGTCTTTAAATGCTTGTAAATTTTCAACAGACAATGCCCGCAAAACAGGATTAAAGACTGCGCCAACCACACTACCTCCGTTAATGCCAAAGAACCAAAAGAAGTGTAAAAATAAATAAGCAATGCTCATTGCACCTAAGGTATTACCAAGACTCAATAAGGGCGTTTGTAGAAATTCAAAAATAACATCTTGTAAATTACCATAAGGAGTTAAAGCAGCCAGCCAATTGACTAAAAACATGAGAGTAACAACTAAAAAACTCGGAATCAGAGCCTCAAAAGACTTAACCACTGTTGGTGGCACTCCTTCTGGCATTTTTATTGTCCACCCTTTACGAACAATGGCCACAAATAAACGAGTCGCAATTAACGCGACAATCATTCCTAAAAACAAGCCACTGGAACCCATCCATTTTAAAGGTAAACTGGTAACTTCATAAACCTTTGAACTATTTTCCGGTGTAAATAATGTTTGATAAGGCGTTACAATAAAAAATGAAACCAATGCGATAATTCCTGCTTGCATTGCATCCACATTGAATTGTTTCCCTAAACTATAGGCAATACCGACAACGGCCAGAATGGTCATTACATCAAAACTAGCACTAGCTGGAACAGACATCATTGTCGCCCAGTCTTTACCAAGCAAATGAGACATCCAAGTATCCCATTGTGGCAAAGGAAAATTAGCAATTAATAAGAAGACCGAACCAACAATCAACAAGGGCGTTGATAAAAGGAAGCCATCACGAATCGCTACTAAATACTTATTTTCTCCTATCACTTTTGCCAACGGGGTCAATACGCGCTCTAACCAATCCAAAAATTTTTGCACGGTCGTCACTCCTATCTATTATTTTTTATTTTGCTTAATTAACCGCAGCGCTTCTTTCAATGCTTTTTCGCCATCCATCATGCCATAAATTTCTGGCGCAATTGCAGCGACAGGAATCCCTTGAGGAGCAAATTGTTCTTTTGTTTTTTCTAATAAAAAACGGACTTGTGGTCCTAATAAAATAACAACAGGCTTCTCTGCTTCAACCACTTCTTGTGCTCTTGCAATAGGAAAAGCAGTAATCATTAAAGGCATTTGATGTTTTTCAACCACTTCCATCATTTTATTCACCATAATACTTGTAGACATTCCAGCATCACAAAAAAGATAAATTTGTTTTTTACTCATGTTCCTTCACTCTCCTCATTTATTCAATTGGTGCTTTAATTCTTTTTTCATAGGCCGCTAACCATTCTTGTGAAATTGGCTGAATCTCTGTGGTATGATTCTTGCCTGGATTTGCAATATAAATTTCTGGTTGCTGCATATCAGTACCAACCGTAAAAGTAAATTCCACATTCGTAGCTACGCCCCAGTCTCCCTGTTTGTTCATGGCCACCAGTGAAAAAGCTCCTGCTTTCCCATAACGTTGGGTCAATTTTTCGTGAAAAGCATAGACCGCTTGATCACATGCTTGTTGTGGCGAGCGCCCCTCCCCCATTAAACGGACGATTTCATAAGAAAGACAGCCTTTCATTAAATCTTCACCTAATCCTGTAGCCGCAGCACCACCAATTTCGCTATCAACATAAAAACCAGAACCTGACAGTGGTGAATCGCCGACACGTCCTGCTTTTTTCATAAAGAGTCCCGAACTGGAAGTGCCAGCTGCCATTGATCCTGTTTGGTCTAACGTAATAGCGCCGACAGTATCATGCCCATCATAGGGGTCCAACTGATTTTCCTGAATTTCTTTTAAACGCTTTTGCCACCATTGATTAGCGCGTTCTGTCAACATATTCTTTCTTTCAAAACCGTGCAACATTGAATATTTCGTTGCACCTGCGCCAACACGAAAACTATTAAATTTCTCTTTACTTAATGCTTTAGCCACTGAAATCGGATTTTTAACATCTGTAATTCCTGCCACAGCACCAATTGCAAATGTGTCTCCATCCATATAGGCAGCATCCATTTCTAAAATCCCTTCCTCATTAGGTAAACCGCCGTAGCCCACTGACTTATAAAAAGGATAGTCTTCTACTTCTTTAATTAATTGTTCCACGGCCGTGCCTGCAGCACCTCCTTGTTGTAATTCTTCTGTAGCTTTTAGTAACCCATCATGTGCCATCCGCCATGTCGCAATTGCACCCCAAGTCATTTTCCATCCGCCCTTTCGTTAACGCTTACATTTCTCCACTATTATAAACTAGTATATACTGTTTTGTATATACTGGAAATGAAATTTTAAACAGAAAAATAGAAGATACACGTATGCGACCTCTACGAAACACATTGGCTTCTTCTCATACGTGTATCTTCTATTGGTTTTACGCTTCTGTTAATGCAATCATCGCTTGCATATAGATTTCCAGATTAAGCAGTAAATCTTTTTCATCCATATATTCATCTTGGTTATGCGCAATGCCTTTTTGACCAGGAAATGATGGACCAAAAGCAACGATATTCGGCATAAAGCGAGCATACGTAGCACCTGTAGTTGTAACTGGCGTCCCATCTAAGCCAGTAATTTGTTCATAAACCTTGGTTAATTTTTGAACATTGCGCTCATCTTTTGGAAACAGCGTACTAGGGAGGCGGCGGATGACGGTCACTTCACTTTCTGGAAATAGTGCCTTTATTAGCTGCGTGGTTACTTCGTTTTCTGTAATAGAAACAGGATAACGCACGGCCAATGATAACACCAATTGCTGTCCTCGTTTTTCCAACGCATAGGGCGTTAAAATCAATTGCCCGCTATCCTGGTCCTTAAAGTCCAGAGCTACTCCTTCGCCATAGTGCTTTTCGTGAAAACTAGCGGTTAACCAGTCAAAATACTGTAATAAATTTCCTTTGACTAACTGTTCCTCGCTAATTTTCTGTGCCAATAAAGTAATCGCGTTCTTGCCTAGTTCTGGCGCATTGGAAGGAGCACGTTTTCCCGTGATTGTTGTTGTTTTTCCCGCAATTATCACACTTAATTGATCAGGCACATGGTCTTTTGCTTGATCACCCATAATCTGACTAATTTGTTCACTTGAATCATCTGGGATGGTCGTTGTGATTTCATAATTAACAATCCCTCGCTCCCCATAAACTACTGGATATTTACAATCTGGAGTAAATCCAAAAACGGGTGCGTTTTCCTTCTCTAAATATAAGGGGATATCTCCACTCCCACTTTCTTCATCCGTGCCAAACATTAAGCGAATGGTTTTCTTTGGTTGGTAACCAAGTTCTTTCAGTAATTTCATTCCATACAGGCAAGCCAAGATAGGACCTTTATTATCTAGAATTCCTCTACCATACAAACGTTGATTTTTTTTCGTTAATTGAAATGGCGGCACTGACCAGCCAGAACCTTCTGGTACTACGTCTAAATGACCAATAATCCCCAGATATTCTTCCGCTGTTCCCCATTGCGCATAGCCAACTGCGTCATTGACAATCTCAGTTTGAAAGCCATAACGCTCTGCAAGTTTCAGCGTTTCTTCCAAGGCTCTTTTCGCTCCTTCGCCAAAAGGTGCCTCTTTTTTAGGCGACCCTTTCACACTTCGAATCGCGATAATTTTGTTTAAGTCTTCATAAAATAAATCTTTTTGAGCGGCTATTTCTTCTTTTATCTTCATTCGTTCCAAGAACCTCCTAGCTCCACTTGGTTGTTTTCAGACGGGCTATAGCGGGTCAGTGTGTTTTTAAACGTGTACCGATCTGCTCGATATAAAGAGACATCATATAAAATAGGGGTTGCATCAAGCGCATAGGTGATAGAGTGGACTTGTAAAAGTGGCTGGCCCACAGGAACATTCAATAATTCTGAAATTTCCGCTTCAACTAAGATTGCTTCAATTTCTTGATGCGAATAAGCAATCTCGACGTTCTTCTCGATTAAGCAGAAAAGAGAGCCCTCGAAGTCTTGCTTCGTATGGCCTTGTACGTATGCCTGTGGCAAATAAATTTTTTCAACTGTCATTGGCTCGCCGTCTAACATTCGGCGGCGAATCAGTTCATAAATTGCCTCATTTTTGCCCACTTGGAGCGCCTCCCGAATTTTCTCAGCGGGATGTACTACTTCTTCAAAGGAAATGACTTCTGTCTGGCTTTTTTTCCCGTAAGCTTTGGCTGCCTCAGTAAAACCTTGTAAGCCAGCGCGACCACTTTGAATTTTCGCTTGCGACATCACATAACTACCTTTACCATGTCGTTTTACCAAAATATTTTTGCGGATCAAATCATCAATCGCTTTACGGATGGTCAAGCGACTGCAGTTATATTCTTTAGCTAAATCATATTCTGAAGGTAATTTTTGTGCACTTACATACAGACCGTCTCGAATCTTCTTTTCAATTTCTGCAGAAATTTGCTTAAATTTGGGTGCATTTTCTGTCATTTCATCGCCTAACTTTCTTCAAAAAATAAATTCCCTAGTATATACCACACTGTCTATACTAAATCAATTTTTAAGAAACCGCAATCATTTGTTGCGTTTCTTAAAAATCAAAAAAGAAAGCGAGCCACAAGACGCTTGGACTTGTGGCTCGCTTTCTTAGGAAAAAATATGTTATTTCCCTTTCATCCGTTCTTTGCCTTCTTGACACATATAGAGTAACGGACAGGCTTCACATTTAGGCGCTCTTGCTAGGCAATGATAACGCCCGAAAAAAATCATGGTATGGTGCGTTTTCACCCAGAGCTCTTTCGGAACTTTACGCATTAAGGTTTGCTCAACTTCAGTAACATTCGCATTTAGCTTACAAATTCTAAGGCGCTTAGATACTCGTTCCACGTGCGTATCTACTGCAAAAGCCGGTTCGCCGAAAGCATCTCCCATTACTACATTGGCTGTTTTTCTCCCCACGCCAGGTAAACTGACCAGTTCATCTCTGGTTTGCGGAACTTCTCCATTGAAGCGTTCTAAAAGTTGTTGTGCGCACGCTTTAATATTTTTTGCTTTGTTGCGATATAAGCCAATGGTTTTTATTTTAGCAATAATCTCTTCCACCGACGCAGCTGCTAAAGCTTCTGGTGTTGGAAAAGCTGCGAATAAACCAGGAGTCGCTTTATTTACCGATACATCGGTTGCTTGCGCACTTAAAATCACAGCAATTAATAATTCAAAAGGATTCTTATGTTTTAATTCACATTCTGCATTTGGAAACATCTCATACATAATTTCAATAGCTTCCATTGTTTTCACTTTTGATAGCATGGCCCACCTCCTTTTTATTCACTGTCTTCTGGATTTAACCAATTGTGTAATGTAACCTTTGGCAACGTTTCTTGTGTCTGCCCTTGTTGTTCAATCTCATTTTGAATCATAGAATCTTTTCGTTTTTTCTGATCAGCAGCCACTTGTTCTTTGGTGGTAATATTTTTACGCTCCCACGCAAGTAAAATACGATCAATATATTTCAAACTATACGCCTGATTTAAAACGGCTTCTCGCAACGCTAACCGGATTAACTCAGGGGAATAATGGTCCGTGTTCAACCACTGACCAATCATTTCTAATTCAATTGGTGAAAGTGGACGTCCGAATTCTTTTTCAAAGCCTTGGTAAAGCTGTTTAATTTCATCTTCGTGGTTTGCGACAACTTGTTTTTCTTTGCTCGTTTGTAAAAATAATTGAATCTTTTGAAAAACAGGCAGTAAATCATACGTATCCATCATTTGACCTTTTTGGTTTTGTTGTGTTTCAATTCGAATAAATCCGCGAGAAACCAATTGATTTAATAACTTATAAATCGTATCTGGCGTTTTGCCCATCGTCTCTGCAATCGCCATTAAGTCTGGAAATAAATCGCCTGCATTTTGCGAACGAAAAAGTTGCAGTAAAAAGAGAAATTCATCATCTTTCAAACCAATTTTTTGGTAATGATCAAATAGTAAGTTTGAGATTGTCGTTTCACCAGCTTCTAAATATTCACGAATTGATAACATTGTTGTTGTCCACTTCCCCTTGCTTGTTTCACTTATTGCACTTGATAAACATCAAAATAAATAGCTTTCATATAATCAATTAAATAACTAGGATTCAATTCTTCCCCCGTTGCATCATAAATTAATTGATTTGGTTTACGTGAAGCGCCGTACTGATGAATATGTTGTGTTAACCATTTACGGATATCAGAATAATCTTCCGAAGCTAAAATTTCATCAACAGATAATTCTTGTTTCATTGCGTGAAATAGTTGTGCAGCGTACATATATCCCAAGGCATAAGATGGGAAATAACCAAAGCTGCCTCCAGACCAATGAACATCTTGAAGGACACCTTCTAAATCATTTTCAGGTGATACGCCTAAGTACTCTTGGTATTTTTCGTTCCACACTTTTGGCAAATTAGCGACTTCCAAAGAACCATTAAACAACATTTTTTCAATTTCATAACGAATAATGATATGCAAAGGATAGGTAAGACTATCGGAATCAATCCGAATCAAACTTGCTTTCGTTTCTTTTAAAGAAGCATAGAAATCTTCAAAAGAAATATCATCAAAAGTACCTTCTGCGCATTCTTGGAAAAACGGGTATTGTTTTTGCCAAAAAGCCTGGCTGCTACCAATGATAATTTCATTAAAGAGCGATTGTGATTCGTGAATCCCCATAGAGGCGCCTTCGCTTAGTGGCGTAAAGTCAAATTTAGGATCAAAATTTTGTTCGTACATCCCATGACCTGCTTCATGAATCACACCAAATGTTGCCATTGAGAAATTATTTTCTTCCCAGCGCGTAGTAATCCGCGCATCATTTCGATTTAGAGCTGTCATAAATGGATGAACTGTATCATCTAATCGACCTTTTGAAAAATCATAGCCTAATTGTTCAACCACACCAATCACAAAACGGCGTTGTTGTTCTTTGGTCATTTTTCTAGATAAAAAGTCAGTTCTAGGCGGCGTACCTTTTTCCGCTAAAACGGTCCGAATTTCTTGAATCCCTTGTTTTACTTGGTCGAATACTTGGTCTAGCTTCTCAACCGTCATCCCTGGTTCAAATTGATTTAATAACACATCGTACGGTGTTTTTTCTTCTTTTTGCCAATAAGGAATGAACTCTTTTTGGAACGCAACGACCTTCGTTAAGGTTTCTTCTAACAAGCCGAAATCTTGTGCAGCGCGTGCTTTTAACCAATCTGTATGTGCTTGGTTTAATACTTTAACATATTCTTGCATACGTTCAGCTGGAACATTTTTATTCAAAGCATATTCTTCTTTTACTTTTTCAAAAACCAGTTTCCCTAATTCAGATAATTCTTCAGGGCGTGTCTCAAAATAGGCCAATGCTTCTTGAATAACTGGACCAATACTTCGTTCAAAATATAATCCGGTTAAATACCCTTCTACTTCTCCTCGAAAAGGACTACTTTTTTCTGGCATCCCAGTTGAGGAATCCCAGTCTAATAATGTCAAGGCATTTTTTAGTAATTGAATTTCTTTCACTTCTTGTAAAAATACAGTTTCCTTCATTTTTTAACACCAGCTTTCTTAGTCTTCCCGTGGTTTTCTTGGTGGACGTGTTCCCCAGTATTGGAATAAATCTGTTCGTAAGGCTCCGTTGTAAAGCTTCCGTTTTTTAGTAGCTTTGGCACCATAATATTCTTCAAAAGCAAGATCACTCGTCAGTATATACTTGCTCCAAGTAGTTAACGGACGGAAAACATGGCCCATTTCTTTGTACAAACGACGAACACTTTCCTCTTCTCCTAAACGTTCACCATAAGGCGGGTTAGCTACCATTACACCATATTCCTTCTCGGTTGTAAAATCTTTTAATGCCAATTGTTTAAAGGTAATTGAATCACCTAAGCCAACTTCCTCAGCATTCGCCCGTGCGACTTCAATCATTCGTCCATCAACATCTGAACCACAGATATCTAATTCGACATCGTAGTCTGCCTTTGCCTCGGCTTCGTTACGTACTTTTTCAAAAATTGCTGGATCCACCCAATCCCATGTTTCACAAGTAAAACTACGATTAAAGCCAGGGGCAATGTTATGGCCAATTAATGCTGCTTCAATACAAATCGTTCCAGAACCACAAACTGGATCATAAAAAGGACGATCTTTGCGCCAATTGGTCAACATCACTAAAGCAGCTGCCATGTTTTCCTTCAGAGGTGCGCCCCCTTTTTCAATGCGATAGCCCCGTTTAAATAAACTTGGCCCAGTCGTGTCCAACGTCAACGTCACTTTATCTTTTAGAAGAGCTACTTCTAATTTAAACAAAGCTCCTGTTTCGGTTAAAGGCACCGTCACTGGACGATGGTAAACTTCTCTTAAACGGTTAACAATGGCTTTTTTGGTGATGGCTTGGCAATCAGGTACACTATACAATTTTGACTTAATTGACTTACCTGCAACCGGAAATTCTGCATCTAAAGGCAAATAATCTTCCCAAGGAAGTGCTTTAACTTTTTCAAATAATTCATCAAAACTATAGGCGTTAAATTCGCCAACGACGATTTTAATCCGATCCGCTGTTCGTAGCCATAAATTGGCAGTGGCAATTGTTTCAACTGTGCCTTCAAAGACGGCCCGGCCATTTTCAACTTCACAGGGAATCCCTAAATCACGCAATTCTTTTCCAACTAATGCTTCTAAGCCACTAGCAGCCGTTGCAACAAGTTTGAATGTTTTTTCTTTCGTCATAAAAACTCCTTCTTGACTCTTTTTTATTGTTTGGAGCTAATAGTCATGCTGACTACTGCTCCGTTTGTTTTTTGTAATTGTCTGCTTTCTCTGAGCTAAACGGTCCTGTCTTGACCTCTTTAGAACAGAAAACTTACTACTTTTATCTCAGTTTCTTTATTTTAACATTTCTTTATTCTTTTCGTAAAAAAAGCCTTCACAACTACGTTGGAAGGTCTTCCTGAATTACTTGTAATTTTCTATAAGCCATGTTCTGTATCACCAATTCTTCAGGAAAAATTGGTGACGGTCATCATCTATCTGCAGAGTAAACTCTGCCTCTTCTACTCGTTCATTTCCTTTAGAAGAGCGCCCCTACCATTGTTTGGGTTGCTCGCTCGAGGGGTTTACCGCGTTCCACCGATGGAGTTTCCCACATCGCTTCGTCACTGTGGCACTTTCAAGGATACTTTGACATAGTCGAAACCTTAGTCATTTTTCCTGCCGTTACTCTAAAAGAGTACCTTAGCTTATGATTTCGCTAAGCACGAACACTACAAGCATCTCAGCTTGTGCGAGCATGGACTTTCCTCAGCTTGCAAAAGCAAACCGCGATCACCCGAAAATTACAAATCTGTTTAGACGAACAGCAAAAATTTACACACTACAACAAGTATCCACTAGTCTAACAAATGCTTTCTGTTCCTCGTGAAAACTTGACTTTAAATTGTCTTGTTAAAATTGACGTGTTTGTGCATTATCAACATCATGGTTCACTGGTTCTGCAGTCATTGACGGTGCAGAAGGCGTTACAGGTGTTGAAGGTGTTTCATCTAACTTTTTACCAAAAACTTCACGCTCTAAGTTTGATAAACGTTTTAAAATATCAAAGTTGGTCACTGCTGCACTTTTTGGTACTTCTTGAGCAACACGAGGCGTTGGTTGGGCTTTTGATAATTGGTCTAATTTTGCCATTAAGCGGCTGTTTTCTTCTTGCAAGCTTAATAATTCTTTATTATAAGCTTCGTAGTCTTTAATGACATTGTCTAAAAATTCGTCTACTTCAATTGGGTCATACCCGTTCATCATTTTCGTTTTAAATTCTTTTTGTAAAATGTCTTTAGGACTATATACTAAATTTGCCATGTTTACACCTCATTTGTTTATTTACGATAGAAAATTTCATAGTTCCACAAATACTATTGTAACGAAAAATAGCTAGAAAATCAAACAGATTCTCTAATCAATCACCGAGTTTTGTAAATCATCCATTGTAATTAAGCGAATATCATAGGGTTCTCGTTCCGAAAAATGTTGTGCGTCTTTTAAAAAATACTCCGTTTTACCAGGGTACTCTTTGTCATAAATAAGTAAACTACCTCCAGAATGTTCCAAAAGAAATTTCGTATGCATTTTTAATTGTGCTGGCGATTGATAGGGCTGGTGACTTACTGAGTTGATATAATCAGCCAAACCTTCCGCTTTCGTTAACAATTCTCGATTTTGTTCATTCCAATTATTGCCAAAGTCTTTAAATGGATAAAGCAAACCTAGCTGAACTTCTGGATACTCCGTTTTTAATTCACCGACTACTTCAGCCGTCCAAAGTTCAACACCTAAATTGCCAGAAATCAAAATCCATTCTACTCCCGCTTCAATATAACTGGCTAACTCTTTTTTTAAGACATTTTTAATAACTGAGATTTTCGGGTCTTTTCCTTGAAATATCCCCAATTCAAAGCTGCGATAACCGGTGACATAGAGGGTTTTTATCATTTCCATAAGTCATCCCTTTTCTTTCAAGTCTTTTTTTTGGTATAATACAGGCTAGGAGTGTGATAAACGTGACGTTCCATTATCCTAACGGAATACCTTATAATCATCATGAAGCACAATCACCAAAAAAACAAGTAAAAAAGAAACGCCCCGTTGAATTTGGTAATCGCGGGATGGATTTCGAAGAAGCGATCAATCAAAGCAATCAATATTATCTATTGAATAAGCAAGCAGTCGTTCATAAGAAACCCACTCCTGTTCAAATTGTTAAAGTAGATTATCCCAAACGAAGTGCGGCTGTTATTAAGGAGGCCTACTTTAGACAAGCTTCAACGACAGATTATAACGGTGTATATCAAGGCCGTTACATAGATTTTGAAGCGAAAGAAACGAAAAATACCACGTCCTTTCCCTTTAAAAATTTTCATCAACATCAAATTGATCATATGGAACAATGTATAGCACAACAAGGGATTTGTTTTGTGCTATTATGGTTTTCAAGCTTAAAACGCTGCTTCTTTTTTAGTGGTGAAAATCTAATAACGCATTGGAAAAACCAAGCAGTTACTGGAAAAAAATCTATGCCGCTTGCACTCATCGAGAACGAAGGAATTGAGTTATCTTTTGGAATCGCACCGCGAATCCCTTATCTCGACGCAGTGGAACAATATATTCAGACACACTAGATTCATAAAGTTTTGAAAGTATAACAAAGGAGTTGCTATTTATGCCAACCGCAAATTCAGGCTCGCGAGCTGCTAGACATGCATCCAACACCTCATCGAAGTCGAGTTACAAGAAAAAGACACAACCGCCGAAAAAGAAAAAACGGCTTGTTTTAAAAATCTTTCTTGGCTTACTTATCGCTGGGATGGTCGCTTTTTTAGCAGGCGTTGGTCTTTTTTGGTTCTATGCACGACAAGCCCCAAAATTAGAAGATGACAAACTGAATGCGACAGTTTCATCGAAGCTTTACGATATTAATAATGAAATTTTTGAGGATTTGGGCGCAGAAAAACGTGAATTAATTCAACCAAATGATGTGCCTCAGTTATTAAAAGATGCCATTGTTTCTGTCGAAGACCGTCGTTTCTATAAACACATTGGTGTGGATCCGATTCGGATTATCGGTTCTGCTCTTTCAAATGTCAAAAATGGTGGATTACAAGGCGGAAGTACCTTAACCCAACAATTAATTAAATTGTCTTACTTCTCTACAAAAGAATCTGACCAAACCTTGAAACGGAAAGCACAAGAAGCATGGATGGCAGTTCGTTTAGAACGTGAAAAATCAAAAGAAGAAATTTTAACTTACTACATTAACAAAGTCTACATGGCGAATGGTTTCTATGGAATGGAAACAGCGGCTGAAAATTATTATGGTAAACATTTATCTGAACTTGATTTACCACAAACGGCCCTACTGGCAGGTATGCCGCAAGCGCCAAACTCATATGATCCCTATACAAAACCAGATACTGCTAAGGAACGTCGGGATGTCGTACTTTACACAATGTACGACAATAAAAAAATCTCGAAAGCAGAGTACGAAAAAGCCAAAGCTACCCCGATTGATGAAGGCTTAGTCCCATTAAAAGCCAGTGATGACAATCGAAAAGTCGTAGATAATTACGTCAAAGAAGTAATCAATGAAGTGAAAGCAAAAACTGGTAAAAATGTTTACACAGACGGACTAGATATCTACACAAACTTAGATATGAATGCCCAAAAACAACTTTACGATATTGTCAACAGTGATCAATATGTTGCGTTTCCAGATGATAAAATGCAAGTGGCTTCAACCGTTATTGATGTTGCCTCCGGACAAGTCCGAGCACAAATTGGTGGTCGTCACATTCCTGATGATGTGCAATTAGGAAACAATTTAGCAGTCAACACCCAACGTGATGTTGGTTCAACCGTGAAACCAATCATGGATTATGGTCCCGCAATTGAGAATTTAAATTATTCGACGGGTCGCCTAATGGTGGATAAGCCAACGAAATATCCTGGTACCGACATTGATGTCTTCAACTCTGATTTAACATATCAAGGCGTCATTACTATGCGCCGTGCGATTATGGGTTCTCGTAACACAACAGCGGTCCAGACATTTGATGAAGTTGGTAAAGAAAACATCATGCCGTTCATTAAAGGACTAGGAATTGACTATAAAAACTTAGAAGCCTCGAACGCCATTTCAAGTAACACAAGCGATGTAGATGGCAATAAATACGGGATCTCCTCATTAAAGTTAGCAGCAGCTTATGCGGCTTTCGCCAATAACGGGATTTACAACAAACCGTATTACGTAAACAAAGTCGTTTTCAATGATGGAACTAGCGTTGATTATCAACCTGATGGCAAACGTGCGATGAAAGACTCTACCGCCTATATGATGACGGATATGTTAAAAGATGTTTTAAACGGCGGAACAGGATTTAACGGCGCCATTCCAGGCTTAATCCAAGCGGCCAAAACAGGGACTTCTAACTATACTGATGAAGATTTAGCGCGAATGGGCACAACAGAAAAAGGAATTGCTCCTGATAGTACCTTTGTCGGTTATACAACGCACTATGCCGTTTCCGTTTGGACTGGATACAATGATCGAAATACACCAATCTATCAAGAATACTATGGGATTGCTTCGGATGTTTATCGTGAAATAATGAGTTACTTATCTCAAAACGTTTCAAACGATGACTGGGTACAGCCAGACAGTGTTGTGCGAGTAGGAAATGAACTATACGTGAAAGATGCCTACGAGGTACCAAATGTACAAGTTTTACCAAGTGCTACCTCTTCAGCACCACAGCCAGAATCTAGCAGTACTGTGGAGTCCTCTTCCACAAAAGAAGCGGAAAGTTCCTCAAGTTCTAGTTCAGAAAGTGTCCCTTCTTCTTCATCGGAAGCACCACAATCAACAGAACAGCCAGCAAGCTCTTCCTCAGCAGAGCAACCAGCAACATCGGAACAACCACCTGCACCATCAAGTTCAAGTACACAAGAACCACCACAACCACCTGAAAGTAGTTCTAAACCAGATGAAAATAAGGCAGCATAAAAAGCACGGGGCTCATGATGAGCCCCGTACTTTTTATGAGCAAAAATGGACGAAGTGAACTGAATCGCTTCGTCCATTTTTGATTATTTACTTTCTTTATTTGCCAAAGCTGCACCAACAAACCCTTTGATTAAGCGTTGTGGACGATTTGGACGAGAAATTAATTCTGGGTGGAATTGACAAGCCACAAAGAATTGTTTTTCAGGGATTTCAACAATCTCAACTAAACGATTATCTGGTGAAACCCCAGAGAAAACTAAGCCATTTTCTTCAAATAGTTGACGGTATTTGTTGTTAAATTCATAACGATGACGGTGACGTTCTTGGACAACATCTTCATTTCCGTAAGCTGCTGCAGTTTTCGTCCCTTTTTTCAATTTACATGGATATAAACCTAAACGTAGTGTGCCACCTAAATTCTCGATATTTTCTTGATCTGCCATTAAATCAATAATGTTATTTGTCACGTCAGGATTAGTTTCTGCAGAACCAGCATCTTCTAAGCCCACAACGTTACGACCAAATTCTACACAGGCCATTTGCATACCTAAACAAATGCCAAGGAATGGTACGTCATTTTCACGAGCAAAACGAATTGCTTCAATTTTTCCTTCAATTCCGCGATCACCAAAACCACCAGGAACCAAAATACCATCTGCTGAACCAATTCTTTCAGCGACATTTTCAGCAGTTAATTCTTGTGAATCAACCCAATCAATTTCGATATCTGAATCAAAATCAAACCCAGCATGTTTTAATGCTTCTACAACAGAAATATAGGCATCTGGTAATTCAACATATTTACCCACCAGCGCAATTTTTGTTTTCTTTTTCAAGTTAAGAACTTTTTCTTCTAATGCACGCCACTCAGTCATGTCTGCAGCCGGTGCATCCAATTTTAAATGATCACAAACAATTTGATCCATGTTTTGTGCTTGAAGTGCTAATGGAATGGAGTACAATGTTTCAACATCACGAGATTCAATTACCGCTTCCGGATTAACATCACAGAATTGTGCTAATTTGTTTTTAGTGTTTTGAGAAACCGGTAATTCCGTACGGACCACTAAAATATTTGGTTGAATCCCTAAACTTCTTAATTCTTTAACACTATGTTGCGTTGGTTTAGTTTTCATTTCGCCAGCTGCTTTTAAGTAAGGAATCAAGGTTGTATGGATGTACATTACGTTGTCACTACCCATATCAGCTTTCATTTGACGCAATGCTTCTAGGAAAGGTAATGATTCGATGTCACCTACAGTCCCACCTACTTCTGTGATAATCACATCGGCATCTGTCATTTTCGCTGCGCGCATGATTTTTTCTTTGATTTCATTGGTAATGTGTGGAATAACTTGCACTGTTGCACCTAAGTATTCCCCTTTACGTTCTTTACGTAAGACTTCTGAATAAATTTTCCCAGTAGTTACGTTTGAGTATTTATTTAAGTTAATATCAATAAAACGTTCATAGTGACCTAAGTCCAAATCTGTTTCGGCACCATCATCTGTGACAAAAACCTCTCCATGTTGGTAAGGACTCATTGTCCCCGGATCCACATTAATATATGGATCGAATTTTTGAATCGTTACTTTTAATCCACGATTTTTTAATAATCGTCCTAAAGATGCTGCGACAATCCCTTTTCCGATAGAAGAAACCACGCCACCTGTAACAAAGATGTATTTTGTCATAATAGTTAAAAACCCTTTCTTTGATAATATTTTGTAGAGAGAAGTAAAACAACTTTGAAACTCTTACGTTTCTCCAAATAAAAAAGAAACAAAAATAGAAAAGCTCCCTATCCATTACGAATAGGGAGCTTGTAAGTTCGTTCAAACTTCTGACCTTCTTAAAGGTGCCCAAGTAGTATAATACAAGCAAACGGACATCAGGTCAAGTACTTCTATTCAAGAAAATAATTTTTTCTATTTTCTCATTTTACTTGAGTGTTCAACTAAAAAGCTTGACTCCTTCTTAGGAATCAAGCTTTTTGGGTTCTTACTCTTCAGAATATTCGTCATCAAAATCGTCTTCATCTTCAACATCATCGTCATCAATGATCGTTAAATCTTCTTCAATTTGCGGAATGTCTTCTTCATCATCATCTGAATCTGCACCAATCTCTTGTAAGTCAGAGTTGTATGCTTTGATTTCTTCATCTTCATCTTCTTCATCATCGTACAAGATGTCTTCTTCATCATCATTTGTTAATTCAGCATCTTCTGGATCGTCATCGTTATAGTCAATTACATCTTCATCGTTTGGATTAGTGATGAAGGCATTTACTTTTTTACGTTTTCTACGACGTGGTGCATCTTCTTCGTCTTCTTCCAAGCCATGTGTAACTTCTTCATCGATTGAATCGATTGGATACCATGAACGTAAGCCCCAACGATTGTCTCCTAATGAGATAAAGCTACCGTCGATGTTTAAATCTGTATAAAATTGTGCTAATTGGTCACGAATTTCACTATCAGACTTGCCAAGATAATTTTGGATTTGGTTAACTAAATCAGAAAAATCCATTACATCTGCATGTTGTTCTAAAATAGCGTGTGCTACTTCAATCATGGATAATTCTTTTTTGTTTAACCCTTCAAATACATTAATTTCCAAGAGGTACACGTCCTTTCACAGTCTACTCCTTATCATACAAAAACATTGAAAAAAAATCAATTCTATTCTGCAATATTTATGCAGTAAATTCTAATTCTAAATGATATTCTCCGATTCGCTCTGTTTGAGAGTATAAATCATAATCAACTAAAATCTTACCAGACATCGGTTGGTCTTTTAAACTAACACGCAAATTATGTGTAAACGTACTAATTTGTAGCAAGCCATACGGAGTTCGATAACTTGTATCTAATTTTTCCTGATAGCCAAATCTTAAACGCATCCGCAATTCGCCGGCACGAATCAACTGAACATGCCCGTCTGGTTCAATTTTAATGGTTACGGGGGTTGGTTCTGTATCCTCTAATAATTCTTCTTTGTAACGAATGTATAATGTATCACCCATTTTTACTAATTGACCTTCTAAGTCAAAGAAAAAATCTTTTTGTTCGTTGCCTTGTTGGACAATCGTTTTTAGTTGAATCGATACAGGAACGCCTGTTGATAAATCCATAATGGTCACTCCTTTTCCAAAATATAACTTTCTTATTGTTGACTTTTTCAGTGTGTTTGTCAACTAAAGTCAATTCTCCCTTGCTTATGTACCTTTTCTTATTGTATAAGCTCTTTTCACGGGTTGCAAGCATTTGTTTCATCTATTTAATAAGAAAACCGTTTACTATTTTAGAGAATTCCTTCAGAATTCGTTTATATAACATGCTTTTTTACGTTTTTTGTATATAATATAAGAGAGAGTAAGAAAATAAACGTATTAAATGACGTAATTATAAATAGACAGGACGTTTTTTATGAGCACAACTTTTCCCCTTCAAACCGAATCATTTATACTCCTTGATTCAGGTTGTTTAACAAACAGTGACTATTTTTTACCTTTTGCCTTGACCGATGTTTTAACCACATTTTCAGGAATGCAGCACCAACCAATCATTCATTTTTGGCAATTGGATCAAGCAATGATTCTTGGCATGAAAGATACCCGTGTACCACATCTAAAAGAAGGAATCACTTCTCTGCAAGAAAACGATTATTCTGTAGTCGTTCGCAATGCCGGCGGTTTAGGGGTGATTGCTGATTCGGGTATTTTAAATGTTTCACTTATTTTACCAAATAATTCTGAACACAAATTAAGTATCGATGCGGCTTATGAATTAATGTGGGCTTGGCTCCGTCAGAGTTTTCCGGAGAAAGAGATTGACGCCTTTGAAATTACTACATCCTATTGTCCCGGTACTTATGATTTAAGTATTGGCGGTCAAAAGTTTGCTGGGATTGCCCAACGACGTGTCAAAGACGGCATTGCTGTCATGATTTACATCAGCGTTAACGGCAATCAACTTGCTCGTGGAGAAGTGATGCGAGACTTTTACCTTGCTGGCTTACAAGAACAATTTGGTGAAAATGGCTATCCACCCGTTGATCCAGCAGTGATGGCAAATTTAGAAACCCTGATTGAGACTCCATTAACAATAGACGCCGTAAAAACCCGTTTAATCGAAGCATTACCTCAACAATTTGAAAAATCTATTGATCCAAACTTAACCGAACCAATTATAACCTCAGAATGGTTCCAAACAAATTTAACTGTCCAGCTGGAAAAAATGGCGCAACGAAACGCCTTAATTAAAGGAGAGATCGTATGACGATTCCGTATAAAGAGCAACGATTACCAATCGAAAAAGTTTTCCGTGATCCCGTCCATAATTATATTCATGTCCAACATCAAGTGATTTTAGATCTTATTAATTCTGCTGAAGTGCAACGATTACGTCGTATTAAGCAACTAGGCACTTCTTCTTTTACGTTTCACGGTGCCGAACATAGTCGTTTTTCCCATTCTTTGGGTGTTTACGAAATTACACGTCGGATTTGCGAGATTTTCCAACGTAACTACTCTGTGGAACGATTAGGTGAAAACGGTTGGAATGACGACGAGCGTCTGATTACACTTTGCGCAGCCTTATTACATGATGTCGGTCATGGTCCTTATTCACATACTTTCGAGCATATTTTTGATACAAACCATGAAGCAATCACGGTCCAAATCATCACCTCACCAGAAACGGAAGTCTATCAAATTTTAAATCGTGTTTCGGCAGACTTTCCTGAAAAAGTCGCCAGCGTTATTACTAAACAATACCCAAATCCTCAAGTGGTTCAAATGATTTCTAGTCAAATTGATGCCGATCGCATGGACTATCTGCTGCGTGATGCTTACTTTACAGGGACGGAATATGGAACTTTCGATTTAACTAGAATCCTACGTGTGATTCGACCGTACAAAGGAGGCATTGCCTTTGCTATGAATGGAATGCATGCGGTGGAAGACTATATCGTTAGTCGTTATCAAATGTATGTCCAAGTTTATTTCCACCCTGTTTCTCGCGGGATGGAAGTGATTCTTGATCATTTATTGCATCGGGCGAAAGAATTATTTGAAAACCCTGAATTTGACTATGATTTACAAGCGTCTCTGCTTGTGCCATTCTTTAAAGGAGACTTCACATTACAAGAATATTTAAAATTAGATGATGGCGTCCTCTCTACGTACTTTACACAATGGATGGACGTGCCTGATTCAATTCTAGGTGATTTAGCCAAACGTTTCCTTATGCGTAAGCCCTTGAAATCAGCCACCTTTACGAATGAAAAAGAGAGCGAAGCGACGATTGCTTATTTAAGGGAATTGATTGAAAAAGTTGGTTTCAACCCTAAATATTATACTGCAATTAATTCAAGCTATGATTTACCTTACGATTTTTATCGTCCAAATAAAGACCGTCATCGTACACAAATTGAATTAATGCAAAAAGATGGCTCATTAGTGGAATTGGCAACGGTCAGCCCCCTAGTTGCAGCACTTGCTGGTCAGAGTCAAGGAGATGAACGTTTCTATTTCCCTAAAGAAATGCTTGACCAAGGAAATAAAAAACATTACGATTTATTTGATGAGACGTATCGTGAGTTTTCAAGTTACATTCATAATGGTGCGTTAGTTTTAAAAAAATAGGTTTTCTAGGAGGATTCTATGTCAATTCAGTTAGTTGCTATTGATATCGACGGAACATTACTAAATTCACAACACAAGATTACCCCACGAGTCAAAGAAGCGCTCCAAAAAGCAAATGATCAAGGCGTTCGTATTGTTTTATGTACAGGCCGTCCTTTGCCAGGCGTGAAAGAACAATTGGATGAATTAGCGTTATACGGTGAAAATGATTTCGTGATTACCTACAACGGTTCACTTGTCCAAGCAACCAAAGATAATACGATTATTTCACGCTATACCTTGAGTTATGAGGATTTTTTAGAAATTGAAATGTATTCTCGTAAAGTCGGCGCTCACTTGCATACAATTGATGATTCTGCTATTTACACTGCCAATCGTAACATTGGTAAATATACAATTCACGAAGCATCTTTAGTGAACATGCCTTTGAAATATCGTACGGTGGATGAAATGACACCAGAGATGAACATTATTAAAATGATGATGATTGATGAGCCGGAAGTTTTAGATCCTGCCATTGCAAAATTACCATTACATTTTACCGAAAAATATACGACTGTTAAAAGTACGCCTTTTTACTATGAAATCATGAATAAAAATGCTAGCAAAGGTAATGCTCTAGCAAAATTGGCAGACCACTTAGGCTTAAATAAAGACGAAGTGATGGCCATTGGTGACAATGAAAATGACTTATCCATGATTGATTACGCTGGGATTGGTGTTGCGATGGGCAATGCGACAGAAAATGTTAAAACAATTGCCGATGTGCATACCACTAGTAATGACGAAGATGGTGTCGCTCAAATTATTGAAAAAATGGTTTTAATTTAAACGTTCTTTTCAATAACAATAACCCTCAATCTAATCAACATAGATTGAGGGTTATTCGTTATTTTATTATGATGCCGCTAGCCATTTTTCAACGGCCCAGCGGTGGCTTCCTCTTTTTAATAAACGGATTGCTTCTTCTGGTGCAACCCAATGTAAAGTATTGGTCCTTTCTAAGGGTTCGCTGAGTTGCCGCCACGTATTAGCTACATAAAAATATCCAGGGTTATAATAGGCAGTTTGGCGATGGTTCGAATAAAAATATTCATCAGCTTCCCCTAAATAATGGCCAATTTCTACACTAATTCCTAATTCTTCTAGCACTTCTCGATGGATTGCTTCTTCTTTCGTTTCGGTGCCTTCAATTTCGCCTCCTGGTAAAAAATAAGCTCCATTTGGCGCTTGTACCAGAACCATTGTGTTATTTTCTGGTTTTGAAACAATAATGTATGCGGCATATCTTGTTTGATAGGTCAATGTCTCTTCTCTTTTTCCAAATGTTGGCGATTTCATTGGCGCACCTCTTCTCTTTTAATCTATTTTACCTGAGAAATTCCTTTAGAACAAGTCAGAAACCAAGCGTTTTTCTCTACATTTCACGTTTATCTATGCTACTATTAACATTGGAAATATAATTAAGTTTGAAAGGGAGTTTTTAACTATGAAAATGGCTCATACATGTGTGCGTGTAAAAGATTTAGAGGCATCATTAGATTTCTATCAAAAAGCCTTCAATTTTGAAGAAAGTCGCCGTCGTGATTTTCCAGAAAATAAATTTACTTTGGTTTATTTAACTTTACCAGGAGACGACTACGAACTAGAACTAACTTATAATTATGATCATGAAGCATACGATTTAGGAAACGGTTATGGCCATATCGCCATCAGTACAGATGATTTAGAAGGATTACACGAAAAACATCAAGCGGCTGGCTTAACTGTCACTGACTTAAAAGGCTTACCTGGAACTGCACCATCTTATTACTTTGTTGTCGACCCAGATGGTTATAAAATCGAAGTCATCCGTGAACGTTAAAAAGTTTCACTTGTTCACTTACTGAGCTTTTTGTGTTTGAGAGCTGTCTGAGACAAAACTTGTCTCGACTTCTTCTCAAACACTTTTTTCAAAAAAAGTGCTACAATAGAACGTATGAATTTATTGAGGATGTGATGTTATTATGACAAAAAAAATTATTGGAATCGCTGGCAATCAACTATTGCAGGCAGCTGAAGTGTTTCACGGCAATCAAGTGACTTACACCCCACAAGGTTTTGTCAGCGCTGTTCAAGCCGCAGGTGGCGTTCCTCTCGTTTTGCCAATTGGCCCCAAAGAATTAGCCGCTACGTATATACAACAAATTGATAAACTACTTTTAGCAGGCGGTCAAGATGTTGCCCCTGAATTTTACGGACAAGAACCCCATATAAAATTAGAAGAAACAAATCGTCATCGTGACGCGTTTGAGTTAGCCCTAATTGAAGAAGCCTTAAAACAAAACAAACCTATTTTTGCGGTTTGCCGTGGAATGCAATTAGTCAATGTTGCTTTAGGTGGCACATTATATCAAGATTTATCGATGTATCCTCAATGGTCAGTTAAGCATGGACAACAACCCACTCAACCAATCTTTGCGACGCATCGTATTGATGTTGAACCAGACAGTCAATTATCAAACATATATGGTACAACTGGTCAAGTCAACTCGTACCATCACCAAGCACTACATACTTTAGGAAAAGATTTACGCGTTACTGCTTGGTCCTCTGATGGCCTTGCAGAAGCAGTGGAATCAACAAATGAACAGCAGCCTTTATTAGCTGTCCAATGGCATCCTGAACTAATGTACGCACGTGATGCCAAATCCCAAGCACTCTTTAACTACTTTGTTCAAAAATTATAGTAAAAACGGAGGGACGTCTTTCGCCCCTCCGTTTTTACTTGCTATCATACTTAAAAATCAAAATTATCTGGATCTGCACCAAAACGATGATCCTTATTTAACTGATTAATTGCGGCTATTTCTTCTGGTGTTAATTCAAAATCAAAGACAGCAAAATTTTCCTGAATTCTTTTTTCGTGAACAGATTTAGGAATCACGATAATATCATTTTGTAAGTGCCAACGAATAATCACTTGGGCCGCTGATTTGCCATATTTTTCACCAATTTTCACTAGTACTGGCTCAGACAATAGATTACCTTGTCCGAGAGGAGACCAAGCCTCCACGGCAATCTTATTTTCGGCTAAATATTTTCGTAGCGGTTCTTGTGTTAACGTAGGATGTAATTCAATTTGATCCACCATTGGCACAACATTTGCTTCTGTTAATAAATCTTCCAAATGATGTTGATGAAAATTGGAAACACCAATTGCTTTGGCGCGACCACTTGCGTAAATTTCTTCTAACGCTTTCCATGATTCTTTATATTTACCTGCAACAGGCCAGTGAATTAAATATAAATCAACATAGTCTAACCCTAGTTTTTCTAAGCTTTTATCAAACGCTTTAATCGCATTTTCATAGCCTTGATCTTCATTCCATAATTTCGTCGTCACGAAAATTTCTTCGCGGGGAATACCCGATTGACGAATTCCTTCGCCCACCCCTACTTCGTTTTTATAAACGGCTGCCGTATCAATCAAGCGATAACCCGCTTCTAAAGCCCATTTTACTGAATTTGTTGCTTCTGAGCCATCTTCTACACGCCAAACGCCTAAACCCAGGCGTGGCATTTCATTACCGTTTGCTAATTTTTTTGTTTTATCCAAAGTCATGTGTTTCTTCAGTCCCTTCATTTTCATTACTTTTAGTATACTACGCATTCTTCTTTGACGAAACAATCACGACTTGTCAGGTCATTTTCTTTATTTTCAATAAATAACGACGCCAATAAGTCAGCACGCCGATTAGTGCCACAACTACAATTGTCCGACCACTAACGCTTCCAATCCACAGTTTAACTGCAAGTAACCAGATACAAAAAAGATAAACACAAGACCAATTAAAGGAAACTTTCAATGTACATGATTCCGCAATTTCGATTATCTGACTACTAAAAAAACGACTCCCTAATCGTAAAGTAACCGGACTGTGGAAAATGAATGTCCGTCGCTTATCAGCCGTCAAGCGAGTAGCACATCGTTCATCAATAAAAATTGTTACAGGTAATTTAGAAAGTAAATCATTTTTTGCCCATTCAATTGAAACTTTCACGCAGCATTCACAACCTTTAACAAAATTATAAAAGATATTATTTATTTACAAAATTATAACATTCCTAAAAAAACATGTTAAGTCTTAAAAAAACTTTCTATTTTCTTCCCCTTTCGCCGAGAGATTTAGTATACTAAAAGAAGAAATTTTAGAGAAAGTTGGATTTTTATGTTGATACTTGGTTTAGCCAGTACTGAAACAGTCGATTCTTCTGCTCCTGATTTAGCAGAAGCGACCGTAAAAAAAGTGAGCGCGTTGCAACGCTTTTGGAATAATATTAACTGGGATGCAATTGTCGCTACCTTAATCGAAAAAAGTTTATCCATTTTATTTTTAATTTTCCTATTTTTTATTATTCAGCGAATTGGGAAATATTTAATTGATCGCACCTATGCAAATTATAGTAAAAAGCAACATTTTAGTGAAAGCCGTTTAAAAACGTTACACACTTTAATCATCAATGCGTTTCAATATACACTGTTCTTTTTCTTTATCTATTCTCTTTTGACAATTGTCGGGGTGCCTGTTGGTTCATTATTAGCCGGAGCGGGAATTGCCGGAGTTGCCATTGGTTTAGGGGCTCAAGGCTTCATGAATGACTTAATTACTGGATTTTTCATTATTCTGGAACAACAAATGGATGTAGGCGATTATATTCGCTTATTGGCATTAAATATTGAAGGAACTGTTACTTCTGTCGGATTACGAACCACTCAAATCAAAGCAGTTGACGGAACCGTTCATTTTATTCCAAATCGAAACATCACCACAATCAGTAACTTATCTCGTGCCAATATGCAAGTGTTAATTGATGTCCGAATCAATCCTGAAGAAGGCTATGAAAAAATTTGTGAAGTGATTACAGAAGTCAATGAAACGTTAAAAGAAAAGTATATCGAAAGTATCCAAACTGGACCAGATATTTTTGGCATGGTTGATTTAGGCAATGGTAACTTTGCGGTACGAACGACCATGTATGTACTAAACGGCAAACAATTTGCGGTCAAAGAAGAATTTTTAGCCCAATATATCAAAGCATTAACAGAGGCAGGCTTTACGATTCCCAATACGCCCATTATTGCAAAATAAAAAACAGTCACCAGACGTTTATTGGCTTGTCTGGTGGCTATTTTTTTTATACATCACTAAAATAAATAGAAGAATTAAAAGTATTTCTCCCATAAAAAGATAACTCAAAGAATTGTATTCTCCTGTATCTGGCAATGTCCTTTCACTATTATATGAAATATAATAATTTGTTTTAAGATCAGAAACATTCCCTCCACTAATTATTTCATTCGAGTTTTCTTCCATTATCAACGTCGCCTTTGTTTCATCCATCCAATCCCTTCCTTTTCTTCACCAATAATAAAATGAGCAAAATGATTATTATTGTCATTAACGTAATAAATATATAAATATTAAGTTTACTCATCGGTTTTTTATCTTGGGAAATCACCTTCTTTTCAATTTGTTTTATTTCGTCTTGTGTCACGCTAAATTTCTTTTTAAAGGCCCAATTATTTTCTCCTGAGGAAAATAAAAGCTGCGCCTCATATCGCCCACTTTGAATTTTTTCTCTCGCCCACGGAACTTCGAGAGAAAACCAATCTTCTGGTGCAAAATTCATATTTTCTTGCACCATTTCAGAATATAATTTATCTTCGCCTTCTCGATATATTTTGATAGTCATTTTTACTTTATTTAAAACATTCGGTTTAGGATTTTGCATGTGTATCTTTAAAATAGATTGGTTATCTTTTTCAGCAATATTTAGTGAATCAACATTCAATTGATTACCACCTTGATAAGGAATTTCTTCTTGCAACATCACTGCGATTGCATAGGCTAACGTATGTTGTAATTCAATTCCCACTGATTGTTGGCTTTTTTTCTGAGACATGTCATTAATCAACGTTACATATATACCACCTAATAAAATACCCTCGTAACGATGTTCAGGTAATGTCAAATGGAAAGTGACTGTTTTAGAACTGTTTGCTTCTACAGTAACTTTTTGATTGGGCTTGTCTACCAATTGCTGAATATCTATTTTACTCGTTCCTTCATATTCTTTTATTTTTTTATTTAAACTATAATCAATCATACCATTTCCGTTTGTGTTGGCACGATTAAATTCTACATTAAATGTTTGAGGCTTTTTAGCATGATTTTTAATTTCTACAGCAATCTTTTTTTGTTCATTTGGAGCTACTTGATAATAAAAATAGTCAAGACTAGAGTCTGTTTGTTCTTTTTCTAACAATGGCTTTACTTCATAAGATAGTTGTTCTTGATTCGATTCAGCATTTACAATGATTGACAATGTTCCATTCGTAAGCATACTTAGAAGGAAAGCTGAGAAAAATAGCACTATTCTCAGCTTTTTTTTTGAAACTTTTTTCACTATTTAGCACCTTCATTAATACGTGAAGTCAGCGTCCATTTTATTTCTGCATTGTATAATCCTTTTTTAGCTTCATTACTATTAAAAGCTAGCGTGGCACGTTCGCCATCAAAATTTTGATAGTACGTTCCACCACCTTCATTTTTGTTTGCTGAAAAGATAGGTTGCGCTTCGGTATTGACCACAACTTTTTTTGTACTATTTCCTGTCAATTCAACTTTATTATTTTTTCCATCACTTACCTCTCCTGGACTAAGCGTTAAGGCAGCGGGTAATAAATGATCACCATTTTTAAAATCAGTTCTTGAAACAGAAACCACCCAACCTTCTAAAGTTCCGCGACCGTCTGTTACTTGTAAATTACTATTTTTTCTAGTATTGTTTGCAATTTTTTCGCCACTTCCGACTGAAAATTTACCAAAATGAAAATTTGGCGCTAAATCAATCCTTAGTGCTTCTGTATTTCCAGTGGGCTTATCTGGTCCGTTGGGGTCGGTTGGATCGGTTGGGTCAATTGGGGGAATCACTGGATCCGTTGGTGTTTTATTCTCTTCAAACAATAGCGTTGCGTTAGTTGAAGCACCATTTCCTTCAACTTCTTCACCGTTTGCAGTAACAAATTGACTTCCTAATACACTAACAGATAATCCTAACATCATCATTAAATTTCTTTTTTTCATTTTCTTGTTCCTTCTTTCTTTTTTTATATTTTAGGGTCCTAAATTCAAGACAAATTGAATGGATCCTTGGTAGGTTTCTTTTGTTTTGACATTTGCTGAATTCATTTTTAAAAACAGACCTTGATTTGGTTTAAAATCAATAGGCTTTGTTAACCCATTATTTCTTCTATCATTGATAAAAATAGGCGCAAAATCATTACTTAATTTAATGATTTCTTTGTTTTTCCCTTCAATATAAAGGTCTGCAGGTAAATAAGATTGTGTCTCGGTCTGCATTACTTTCTCAATTTTTGCTGATAATACCCAGTTTTTTTCAGATAGATAAGTATCTATTACTTGAATAGAAAACGCATTTTGGTTAAATAATTGGTCTCCAGGCTCTGGAATTGGATGCTGACCAAAATTAATCTCCTTTGTAATTGAAGTGAGCTTAACTTCTTCATTAATTACATTAACGGTAAATTGTTCCTCTTTTATTAACCCGTACTCATTGTTCACCCCAACCGTAATTTGGTGTTTCCCCTCAGACAAACCTTCAATTTCCATTTTTACTTCTTTATTTTTTCCTTTGTTTTCAGCAATTACTCTGTTTCCTGTATCAATTTTATAATAATACGTATCGTTTGTTCCCTCGGATTCAACTTTTCCGGTTACTTCGAATGGCTGATTCACTTGCAATTGTTCAGGAAATGTTTGTAGCGTCAAATTTAAAAATGTCTTTTGGTGAACCAACATTTGAACTGGGCTTAAATTTATTTGCCCGTCAGTTCCTTTAAAAGTATACCTGGTTGTTCTACTAAAATAAGGAATGGCATTTTCTTCATAAATATCTTCAGAGATGACTTGAGAATCAGCTTGAAGCAATGGTGTCACCGGGGTTTTAGTATACAGATTTATCACTCGCATATATTGATTAGGGTTGATAGTTTCTGTAATAGGTACCTGAATTGTCCTAGTTAAATAATTTTCACCATTTAAAACTCTGTTGACTCCTACTACTTCAGTGGTTCCATCTGTTTGTGTATCATCCTGCTTACCATTCACTTCGCCATTTGCTTGTTGGACATTCCAAGGAGAAATGTAGCTGTTCCATGTCGTTAACTCTGTTGAGTGATTTAAAATATTTTGTTGCTTTCGATTATAAAATTGAGAAGAAAACTGTAATCTCTTTAGACGATTAGGTGGTAATTTATTGTTTGTTACTACTTTAGAAACGCTTTTATCTGCTTCATTATTTTTAGATAGCGCATTTACATCTAAAACAAGTCTTGTTTTAATTGTCAGTTCTGGATTAAAAAGTAGCGACGCAAGCCATTTAAGTAATGCCCAAAAATCGAACCCGCTTTTATTAAATGTGTATGTTATTGTATTTCCAGAATAGCTTAATAAACGTTTATCTATTAGCACTATCTGGTTACCAATTTCAATGGTTGAATGATTTGTTAATGACTGCGCCATTTGTTGCCCAGAGATTCCTTCTGGTGTTACCCAGACTATTTTAAAATCGATAGTTTGACTTAAAATAGGATTATAACTAATATCGCTATTGTTGACAGTATAGTTATCCTCAAGGGTAACAACGCCACCTTTCCAAGGATCCTGTTGTAAATTTTCTGGCGTGTAAGTTACTTTCCCGTTGCTGCTAATAGCATAAGAATTGGAGGGGAATGAGAAAATACTGACGAGTATAAAAAATAGCCCCCACTTTTTCATTAAATCTCACCTCCTTTATAAAATTATTGTTCAGTCTTCTTGAAAGAATTTTTGAAAGAGCTCTTTTATCTTTTTTTCTTTAAACCCAATTTCTGGATGAAAAGCAATCAGCCGAATATGTTCTTCCGTTAATTGAATCCCCACCTTTTCATGCCAACTTTTATAAAATTCAACGAATAAACGTGCTTCCTCAGCAGTTATTTGTTTCTTCTGATAAACTTTTTCTTCTTCTTGATATAAATGAATATATTGTTTCTTCATTTCTTTGACGATAGCTTCATTAATTACTGGCATTTCCTCCCAAGAATATTTTTCCAAACACCTTTTTAATTTAATTACTTCTTTATTTAAATGATCTATTTCAATACGAACTAAGCCTAAACGAATATTTATAATTAAAGGCTTTATAAAAAACGGATTATTTAAAGTTAACTCAATATCTGACAATTTTAACTTTAAAGATTTCAGAAAAAAAATATTATTCATTCGTTCAACTATACGTTGTTGATGATAATATCGTTTTCCTTTTATTCTAGTTCCTTGCTCTATTAACCCAATTTCTTCATAATAACGGATTGTCCTGACCGTCGTCTTAAACAACTTAGCTAGTTCTGTTATTGATATCATTTTTTTACCTCCTAGTTTAGAATACTTCATTACGTTACGTAACTTTCAAGTATTTCGAAGTATTTTTTCATAATTTAAAATAAAAAAAAAGCCTAGGACAAAAATCACTTTGGATTTTTGTCCTAGGCTTAAAGACTGATAAAAGGCGAGAACAGAAGCAGCGTTACGTATTGAGTAGAACTAAGCACCTCTATATCGACCTCTGATATTATCTATGAGCAGATAGTTAATAATATTAAAATCATCGAACAAATTTCTAATTATCCAATGATTTTAAAAAGCCACTAACTGCCTCCACCCCAAACAATAACGCCTCTTCGTTCGGCTCAAACTTGGCAGAATGAAGGCTATAAGGGCTTGCCACTCCTAGCCAAAACATCGTGCCTGGGACTTTAGACAACAGATAGCCAAAATCTTCACCTGTCATTGCAACTGGCGCTTGTCGAAATTGAACTGTTGCTTGTTTACTCATGTATTCAATAAAATTCGTGGTACACGCTGGCTCATTTACTACAGGTAAATACCCTTTTTGATCAAGATGAACAGATACTTCACATTGAAAAGATTGCGCGATTCCTTCACTAATTTCGCGAATTCTTCGCTGCGTTTGTTCGTTGGTTTCTGCTGTCAATGTGCGAATTGTACCAGATAAAGTTGCTTCTTCTGCAATCACATTGCAGGCAGTCCCTGCATGAAAAGTCCCAAAGGTAACGACTGCCCCGACCACAGGATCAACATTTCGACTAACAATCGTTTGCGCTTGCTGAATTAAATTGGTGGCCGCCAAGACCATATCATTTGCTTGATGTGGAAAAGCCGCATGTCCACCTTTTCCTTTTAAGGTAATGTTCACTTCACAAGTGGCAGCAAACAACGTCCCTACTCTGGTACTAATAGTTCCGACTGGCAAATCAGGATTAACATGAAGCGCATAAAATTCATCAGGTAACCACTCACCAAACGCGTGGTCTTCATACATCAACATTCCCCCTGCTTCATTTTCTTCAGCAGGTTGAAATAAAAATAAAAAGTTATTGTCTGGTTGCTGTTGACTTAATTCTTTCAAAACCCCTAAGCCGATTGTCATGTGAAAATCGTGCCCACAGGCATGCATAAACCCTGGTCGTTTTGATTGAAAAGCAGAAATCACTTCCTCTTGAATAGGTAAACCATCAATATCAGCACGCCAGCCGATGGTTTTCTGAGGATTTTTGCCTTCTATGAAGACTAAAATCCCAGTTTGCCATGTTCGAACTTGCAGATAAGGTTGCTTCATTTTATCAATTTCATTAAGTAAAAAGGCTTGTGTTTCCTTTTCTTCTAAACCGATTTCAGGTATTTGATGTAGTTGCCGTCTAATCGCAATTAATTCTTCTTGCTCCACAAAAGCCACTCCTTCATTTTTGGGGTAATCGAAAGCCGCCATGAAGAAGTTTCTTCATCGCGACTGACTAATTTATTTTTAGAGTTTACGTAATTCTTCTAAAATCTCTGTTTTACTCTTGGTTTTATCATCAATCTGTTTAATTACTTTTGCTGGCACGCCTGCGACAACGGTATGCGCTGGAACGTCTTCCACAACTACTGCCCCAGCAGCCACAACGGCACCTTCACCAACACGAACCCCTTCTAGTACGACCGCATTCGCTCCAATGACAACCTCGTTTTCAATAACTACAGGTGCGGCACTTGGTGGTTCAATGACACCAGCTAAAACCGTTCCCGCGCCAATATGACAATGTTTTCCTACAGTTGCACGACCGCCCAAAACAGCACCCATATCAATCATAGTCCCTGCACCAACGACGGCGCCAATATTTAGAATAGCCCCCATCATAATCACCGCTTGATCGCCAATTTCAACTTTTTCGCGAATCAAAGCACCAGGTTCAATCCGGGCATTGATGTCTTTCAGATCAAGAAAAGGAATTGCTGAGTTACGCGCATCGTTTTCTACAACATAATCCTCAATTTTTTCTTTGTTTGCTTCTAAAAAAGGTTTTACGTCAGCCCAATCGCCAAACAGTGTCGCAGTTTTACAATTATTAAAGACCTTAATTGTTTCAGGAAACGTGACTTCTTTTAATTGCCCTTTCAGTGTTACTTTAACAGGCGTTTGCTTTTTGGCATCGCCAATATATTGAATAATCTCATATGCGTCCAATCACAGCACTCCTTTACTTCGTGTTATCATACAGAATAACGCATTTATGAGAAAAAAGTAAAGCGTTTCTTGCGTTTTATTTAAATTACTTTCATTTCTTCTTCTGGTTTCGGTAGAACAAGATGATGTTTTTCTAACTCATGCGCCATATGATTGACCGCTTTTAAAATTTCTTTGCGTGTAATGATGCCTTTAAAGCGTTGGTTATCATCAACCACTGGTAAAAAAGAAGCATCTACTAATAAATGCAACACTTCTTCTAAATCCCACGATTCACCAATTACGGGAACATTAACTTCCATTACATCGGCCACAGTAAATTCGTTCAATTTTTCAAAATCCACTGAAGTCAAATCAAACATTTTATCTACAACGTCTGTCAAGCCGATTAAGCCAACAAAGCGATCTCCCTTATCTAACACAGGAATCTTGGAATAGCGAACTTTCGATAAGACTAATGCCGCGTGACTTAATGGATTTAAACACATTACATTGGCGACATTTTCGGCGGGTACTAAAAACGTTTCTTGTTTTTCTAATAATAATTCTTTTACAGCAGTCCCTATCATGATTGGGTTGCCTCCATTTCTAATTCTTTAACACATAACTTATTGTACCTAATTCTGCGAAAAAAGTCTTGGAATTCGCAAATTCTTCATAACTTAACAAACGAAAATTAACGTTTTGTTCTATTCTCATCCAAAATAAGAGAACGCTTTCTTAAAAAAATAAAAACTTAGTTGTCCCATAACAGACAACTAAGTTTTTATAAAAGACCAATTAATCAGTCAATTATCCTTCTTTTTCACACGTTTCATCGTAGCCATCACTGACCATAATAAGCAGAAATCCCATGTTTTCTAAGATAGTGTTTATCCAATAAAAAATGATCAATTGGTTCAACAGCTGGATTAATTGTTTCCGTCAAACGTGCCATTGAACAGATTTCATCTAAAATCAAACTGTTTTCAACTGCTTTTGCCGGAGTCATTCCCCAAGTAAATGGGCCATGTCCATAAACTAGCACACCTGGAACTGCTAAAGGATCTAGTTCTTGTTCATGAAATGTTTCAACAATGACTTTGCCAGTCTCTTCTTCATAATTTTCTTTAATTTCACTTTCAGAAAGCGCTCTTGTACAGGGTACAGCGCCATAAAAAGCATCCGCATGGGTTGTACCGTAAGGAGGTAAGGCTCGCCCTGCTTGAGCCCATGTAACACTATTCAGAGAGTGCGTGTGAGCAATCGCTCCAATTTCTGGCATTTTTTGATAGAGATAAAGATGCGTGGGTAAATCAGAAGACGGCTTTAACGCATTGGTTTCCAATAGTTGTCCCTTTAAATCAGTCACTACCATCTGTTCCTTGGTCATTTCTTGATACTCGACGCCGCTTGGTTTAATTACGATAATCCCTAATGACCGATTGATTTCACTAACATTGCCCCACGTTAATTTGACTAAGCCCAGTTTTGGCAAAGCCAGATTCGCTTCATAAACACGTTGTTTCATTGCTTGAATGATTGCTTTATTGTTCATAATAACCCACCTCTGCTAATTTGGGATAGAGATATTGCTGCGCGGCTTGAATTTTTTCTTGAAAATTCAAATCCGTTTCATTCCACATTTCAATTAAAAAAGGACCACTATAGTTTAACCGCTTGAGTGTTTTCAATAAGCCTGTAAAATCAACACAGCCTTCTCCAAAAGTAACTTCCCGAAACTTCCCTTCAAATGTGTCTGTTACAGCGAAGGTGTCTTTTAAGTGAATAGCAGCGATTTCAGCAATTCCCTTTTCAAGCTCAACCGCCGGATTATTTTCCGGCCAAGCAGACAAATTACCCAAATCAGGATAAACATGCAAAAAAGGGGATGGAATTTGTTCCTTAATCTCTAGAAATTTTTGTATGCTATTCATAAAAGGATCATCCATAATCTCAACAGCCAGAATGACACCGTATTGTGCCGCTTCCTCAACGCCATTTTTCAGACCTTGAAGAAAAAATTC
Organism: Enterococcus sp. DIV1444a; assembly: GCF_051712125.1. Taxonomy (NCBI): domain Bacteria; kingdom Bacillati; phylum Bacillota; class Bacilli; order Lactobacillales; family Enterococcaceae; genus Enterococcus; species Enterococcus sp. DIV1444a. The sequence continues at coordinate 1,053,743 of NZ_JBIOOG010000001.1, read as the reverse complement.
CCTTGTTTCGACAGTTTTTTCTTCGTAAAAGACGTCATAGCCAGCTATTTGAATTACCCGTATGTTTAATTGATGGGCCAAATGAATCGCTTGAGATAAAATTTCCCGTCCTTTTTCACGTGTTTCTTTATTTAAAGAGCCTAATGGAAACCGCCGATGACCACTTAAACACAAAGAATGGATAAAAAAATCTTCTTTCACCATTAATTGAGAAAGTTCTTGTAACTGGCTTGGTGTCCAAGTCAATCGTGCTAGACGTTCATCGGATTCATCAATTGACATTTCTAAAAAATCAAACCCTAATTTTTTGGCCCATGTTAATCGTTCTGTCCAAGTTAAATTTTGCGGGAGTGCTTTTTCATACAGTCCAATTCGTGCCATTTTATCACTTCCAAATCTGATCGATTTTTTTTTGAAAATCTTTGGCTGCTTGTTCAGGATTTTTCGCTTCGGTAATCCCACGGCCCGCAATAAATGTTGCAACTGCCATTGTTTGAAACAATTCAAGCGTTTCGACAGTTAAACCACCTGTGACGGACACTTCAAAGCCTAAGTCAATTAGTTCTTGAACTTTATTCAAATCTTTCTCTCCCCAGCTGCCGCCAGCTAAAAGAGCATCTCTACTTTGATGATAAATCACCTGATTAATCCCTAATTCTCGCCATTGTTGCGCTTGTTGCATTGTCCAATCTCCATATAGTTCTACTTGTAATTCTCGGACTTCTTTTTGAGCTGCAGCCATAGTTGGCAAGGTGGCGCAACAAATGACCGTCATGAAATCAGCACCTGCTTGTGCGACATTACGAGCAACTGTCCCGCCCGCATCAGCACATTTTGTATCAGCAACAATTGTTTTATTAGGAAACATACGTTTTAAACAACGAATTGCTTTTTGCCCTTCTTGTAAACACAAAATAGTGCCAACTTCGATAATATCGACAATTTCTCCGACTTTCATACAATCTGCTAAAGCGTCTTCTAAGCTATTATGATCTAAAGCGATTTGTAAGTTTGGTCTTTTCATCTTTCTCACCCTTTTATTCAGATTTTTGATAACGATCTGAAGCCATATATTTTTCTTGAATTTCTTTTGCAGACATTACATTTTTAATGCCAATCACTGTGACTCCGCGTTTTTCTGCTTGCTGAAACATTTGTAAAAAATTGACTGGAGTAAAAACAACGTCGTATTGGCTAGCAGAGCTTTTTCCTTCTGAAATGGCGCAATGATGAATTTTTGTAATCGGTACACCTAGTTCTTTCATTGCTTTTTCAACACTCCGCATCATCATGAGACTCGTGCCAGAACCATTGGCACAGGAAACAAGTATTCTCATTTCAAATTCCTCCTTTAATTCTCTTGAAATTTTTTAGCATATTGTTCATAATCATTGACAATCATAAAGTAACCTTCTGGATTTTTCCGATACTGAAGTTGCGGAATTATTAATAACCCAATCACCACCACCGCTACGCCAACATAGCCTAGAACTTTCATAATGATTGTAAATAACGGCCAAGCTGTTGCCCAATCGAACATGCCCAAATAACCGCCATATTGAGATAATCCAATCCATGTAGCAAATAAAGCTGAGCCACCTACTTGGATTAAACCTGAAAGGAAGGGGAATAAACAAGCAGCTTTTACTCCGCCACGATTATTTGCATAAACAGCTATGACAGCGTTATCAAAAAACAATGGGATAAAACCCGCAATAACGATTGTCGGAGACTTTAATAGAATCAGTAAGCCAATCATTAAAAACTGGCCTAATGCGCCAAAGAGAAACCCAATTGTTACTGCGTTGGGCGAGCCAAACCCGAAAGTCGCTGCTACGTCAATCCCAGGAACAGCGCCTGGTAAAATGGTATTTGAAATCCCTTGGAATGACTGCGTCAACTCGTCGACAAAGGTTCTAACGCCTAATTGTAAGATAGCTAAATAGACAGCAAAATTTAATGAAGTGGTCATGATATAAAAGAAGAAACTCTGCCCTTCTTGCATAAATTTAGCTTGAATTAAATAATCTTGTCCCAAAACAAGCAAGATAATGCCAAAGAAAAAGAGCATCAAAATGGACGTAGCAACCATATTTTCATTAAAAATGGATAGAAATCCTGGTAATTCGATATCTTCCAATTTTTTATCGACCTTCTCTGAACGATGTTTCTTTTGATCACGTTTTTTCAACCATTCTGCTAATTTTGCAAAAATAAATATACCAAACATTTGTTGATGGGCTACCGCAAAACCAGCACCTTCTGTTAATTCCTGCGTAATTCCTACCGTTAAATTTGAAGCAACTGCCCAATAACACCCAAGAATTAAGCCCATAAAAATTAGTACTTCGATTCTACCTAAGTTAGGGAAACAAAAGAGTAAAATCCAGAAAGCGGTAGCTGCTTGTTGAATCTGAACATTCCCTGTTGTAAAAACGGCTCTCAATTTTGTATATTTTTGAAAACGAACCAGCAAAATATTCATAATAAATGCGATCAATAACAAAATCATCACATCACCAAAGGTTCGTCCAAAGGTTTTCATCAAGCCTGCATCAACTGCATTTTGCCCGAAATATGGATCGGTAACCATTGCCTGTAAATTAAATCGCTCTTTCAAGCCTACTAGAATAGGGCGAAAATTATTAACCAAACCACCAGAACCAACACTCAAAATAAAATAACCAACTGTCGCTTTCAGAAAACCTGCTAAACATTCATAAAAGGGCCTCCGTAACAAGAGATAACCTAATAACACGATGAAACCAATCAAATATGCTGGCTGTGTTAAAACGTTCGTAGCAAAATAAGTCCAACTATTTAACAAGAACTCCCCCATTGATTTTTCCCCCTATAATTGATATTTCTCCATAACTTCTTTAAAATCCATTGGCGTGTTTGTTTCTAACAAGTCAGCAATCACGCCATCCGTCATCAATAAATCCATCAATTGCTGAATATTTTCAAGATGTTCGGCGGGATTTTGGGCTGCCAATGTAAAAAATAATGTTGCTGTTTTTGCTTCTTGATCGCCAGCAAAAGTGACTGCTTGCTTAAATTTTGTAAAAGAAATGGCCGTTCCAAAAACGCCTGCGCTTTCCTCTGATGAATGTGGCATGGCTACTTCAGGAGCAATGATGATATAAGGTCCAAACGTTTCGACACACTGGATAATCTCATCGACGTAACTCTGATCGATGATGTGTTTTTGGAGTAAAATCAAACAACTTTCCTGAATCGCCTCTTGCCAACTAACCGGTTCTTTATCAGGGTAATGAATAAGCTCTTGCTCCCAAAAATAAGTTAACATTGTACATCCAGCCTTTCTTACAAGAATGAAGGAAATGGTGTATCATTTTCTTTAACAAAAACATCATCAAAGCCACGATCAAAGTTAAATTCTAAGTTGTCTTTGTCATCTGGATAAACAAATTTGCCACCCACTTGCCAAATATATGGTTTGAATTGATAATGTAAACGATCTTTTTTAAATTTCCAAATTTCCATGATTTCTTTTGGATCCGCCATAAAATTAGACCAAATATCATAATGAACAGGAATGACTACTTTCGCATTTAAAGATTCTGCCATTCTCAACATATCAACAGAAGTTATTTTATCTGTGATACCGCGAGGATTTTCGCCATATGCTCCTAAGCAAACATCAATTGCATATTGATTACCATGTTTCGCAAACAAGTTAGAATAATGAGAGTCTCCGGCGTGATATACCGTACCACCTGAGGTTTCAAATAGATAATTGACAGCTAGTTTATTCATGTCCTGAGGCATTTTACCTTTAAAGGTATTTTCAGGATTATCAGAAGTAATTAGCGCGGTTCGATCAAAAGCTTCCAAGGCCACTACATTCACATCATTCACTTTTATTTCTTGACCAGGTTCTATAACGCGTGTTTTTTCTGCCGGAACACCCCAACGCTGCCATGTTTTCACTACTTCTTTTGGACCAATAAATAGAGCCTTAGGACAATTTTGATGAACAGCAGCAGCTGTGTGAATATCCAAATGGTCTGAATGAATATGTGTGACAACTAAAGCATCTACCTCTTTTATTTCAAAAGGATCAATCACAAAAGGTTGTGTTCTTAAATTAGGTTGCATTTTTTGGCAACCACTCATGCGCATCATTTGATGGCCGTTTTTCATTAAGCCGTTCCCGTGCGTTTGTTTTCCTGTTCCACACCATAAATCACATAAAATATTCGTGTTCTCATGCGTTTTCAGCCAAATGCCTGTACAACCAAGCCACCAGAGTGCAACCGTTCCTTGAAGCACATTCGTCTGATTAATTTCTTCGTTTAAATAAGTGCCCCATTCTGGAAATGTCGCCTTCAACCAACTTTCTTTTGTAATTTCATGAATCGATTTGCTCATGCTACCACTCCTCTTCTCAAATGATTGTGTTATGCTTTATAAGAAAATCATAGCCGCAAAAAATCACAATGAAAACCCTTTTATATGATTGTTTGCACTTTTAATGATTCTTTTACGTGTTTTGTTTTCCCATGAGTTATACTATTTCATGGGGGACCGTGTCCAAAAAAATAATTAAAGGAGGTTATATCACTTGAAAAGTTCCTTAGAAACCATTGAAAAAAGGCAACAAAACATTCTCGCACTGCTGCAAAAAAACAAACAAATGACTACCTATAAATTAGCAGATGCTTTAAATGTTTCCTTAAGCACAATTCGTCGTGATTTAAATGTCTTAGAAACTAAGAATGACATCATTCGAAAATATGGGTATTGTATTTACAACGACCAAAATCAGAAAGACTTTGATCAATCAGGACCGGAGTTATTAAAACAAGCCATTGCTCGTGTCGCTTGCAGCTATCTAAGTGATTATGATACCGTTTTCATCAATTCAAGTTCCACTGCTTTGAATATTCTCCATTATTTAAAGGCCGATCATCTGACCATCGTAACGAATAATTTAAAAATTGCCACCAAGCCTCATGTTTCTCAATACAATTATATTTTGACCGGAGGCGAATTACGTTTTCCCAAAGAAGTTCTGGTAGGAGATATTGCCATTAACACAATCACCGCAACGCATGCCGATGTTTGCGTAATTGGCTGTAGCGGGGTCAGTTTAGAACATGGAGTCACTACAAAAATTTTCAATGAAGCAAAAATTAATGAGCTTATGATAAAACAAACAACAAAAGTAAAAATTCTGGTCGCAGACCATCGAAAAATCGGCTTGACTTCTAAATTTAAAATTGCTGATATTACCGCTTTTGATTGTTTGATTACGGACAAACATTGCTCATCAACTTTAATTACAGAACTTCGTAAGACCGGCTTAAAGGTTATCCAAGTCGACTAAAAAAAGAGCGTAGGACAAAAATCTCTTTTGGATTTTTGTCTTACGCTCAAAATCTGATAAATAAAAAAGTAGCACTTATTTCTTAACATTCACTTACTTCGTAAACGTTGCCTTTAATCGTTCCAACGGTTGATGCTCTTTGTTATAGTACTGAACAAGATATTGTTCAGGCGTGCTTTCAATTATGGCATATGTTTTCTCTTGAACTGGCCCACGAGGTAAACGAATACTTCCTGGGTTAACAAAAAGAATGTTATTGTGTCGCTCTGCACCAAGTACATGGGTGTGACCAAATAAGGCAATTGTCGCTCCTGCTTCTTCCGCTTGTAAAGCAAGTGTCGTGAGACCCATTCTAACATTGGCCAAATGACCATGTGTCATGTAAATAACTTGATCCCCCACTTTTTTAGACACAGTTTTGGGAAATTCATCATAAAAATCACAATTTCCTTGCACTACAATGAATTTTTGCCAAAGTTCATCTGTCGGTTCTAATTCAGAATCACCACAGTGAAAGAGTGCATCGACTTGTCCTTCATAATGATTCACTAAGTCAACTAAACAGTCACGGTCGCCATGATTATCGCTTACTACCAAGATTTTCATACGTTTCAACTCCTATTTTTTTAGCCATTCTTCCCATTGTTCTTTTAATTTTGCCACCGCTTGTCCACGATGACTGACTTTATTTTTCTCTTCTCCAGACAATTCAGCTGCAGTCTTACCAAGCTCTGGAACATAGAAAAGTGAATCGTACCCAAAGCCTCCTTCACCACGAGGAATCGTACCGACTTCTCCTGGCCATTCAGCTTCGACTACCAGACTTTCTTTCTTTGGTTCAGCAAAAACCAATGTACAATGGAAACGCGCTTGTCTTTTTTCTTTTGGCACGCCCGTTAATTCATGTAATAGTTTCGCATTATTTGAAGCATCGTTAGTTGGCTCACCAGCAAAACGAGCAGAATAAATCCCTGGCATTCCTCCTAACGCATCAACAATTAATCCTGAATCATCTGCTAATACTGGTTTCTGTAAAATTTCTGCAATTGTTTCAGCTTTTAGACGAGCATTTTCTTCAAATGTCCGACCAGTTTCTTCTACATCTGGCAAATTCGGATAATCTAATAACGTCTTAACTGTATATCCTTTTTCACCAAAAATTGAACTAAACTCTTTCGCTTTACCAGGATTTCTAGTCGCAATGACAATCACTTTCTCTTCTGAATCTTGCGAAGGTATTTCTTCAGAGGCTAAAGCATAAAGCGCTTCTTTCTGATATGCAATTAATTCCTCAATCCCTGTTTTTCCATAAAAGAGCATGGCATTCAACTCATCTCCTGAGAAGGTGGCTTCTTCACCCGTTCCTTGAATTTCCACAAATTCACCAGATTCGGTCATCACGATGTTCATGTCCACTGCAGCATTCGAGTCCTCTGCGTAATCTAAGTCCAGTACACAATAACCATCGGGTAAAATACCCACGCTGACAGCAGCTAAATGCTCTTTAATTGGGTCTTCCGCTAGCGCACCAGTCATCAATAAATGATTGACTGCTAAGCGTAGAGCAACAAAAGCGCCTGTAATACTAGCTGTACGGGTTCCACCATCTGCTTGAATCACATCACAGTCGACAACAATGCTCCGTTCCCCTAACTTTTCTAAGTCAACAACAGCTCGCAATGACCGACCAATCAAACGTTGAATTTCCATTGTTCGCCCTGTTAATTTCCCTTTTGCGCTTTCCCGAATATTTCTTGTGTTCGTTGCGCGAGGGAGCATGCTATATTCAGCTGCTACCCAACCTGTTCCCGCACCTCGTAAAAATGGGGGAACTTTTTCTTCGACAGTGGCTGAGCAAATTACTTTTGTATCGCCAAACGAAATAACCACCGAACCTTCTGGATGTTTAAATACATTGGTTTCAATGGTGATCTTTCGCAATTCTTTTGGTGCACGACTATCATGTCTAATCATTTTCGTTTCCTCCTAAGTGAATCTGTTGTGCTTTTAAGTTCTCTATACCAAGCCAACTGCTTGCAATCTCTTCAAACATTTTTGCAGAACCAGTTGTATAAAATTCATGGGATTGTGTAGGAGCTTCAGGTGTATGTGCAATGTCAAAATAATCGAGAAGCATGCTAACTTCGCCAACTGTTTCGGCTCCTGAGTCAATTAATGTCACATGACTTCCCATCACATTTTGAATTACTGGGCGTAACAACGGGTAATGGGTACAGCCTAAAATCAACGTATCAAGTCCTTTTAATTGTAAAGCTTGAAGTGTTTCTGCCACAATTTTTTTTGCTACGGAAGAACGATATTGATTACTTTCAACAATCGGGACAAATTTAGGGCAAGCTAAACTAGTCACCTCAATTGCTGGTGCCTTACTTTTAATGGCGATTTCATAGGAAGCACTTTTGATTGTCCCTAACGTACCTATGACACCAATTTTGTTATTTTTTGTGACTTTAACGGCTGCTCGTGCGCCAGGTAAAATAACACCAACAACTGGAATTGGCAAGGCAGCTTTAATTTCTTCTAATGCGACAGCCGTCGCGGTATTACATGCGATTACTAGCATTTTTATTCGTTTTTTTAATAAAAAATCGGCCATTTCCCAAGTAAACTGAACGACTTGTTCGGCTGGCCGTGGACCATATGGGCAACGGGCTGTATCTCCTAAATAAATTAATCGTTCATTTGGTAATTGCTTTAGCGCTTCCTTTAAAACAGTTAATCCACCAACGCCAGAATCAATTAAACCAATGGCTTCTTGCTTGCTCATTCTCATCCTACCTTTGCCTTTTATTCACTGCCTTTATTTTCTACTTTTTAAGGACTATTGTCAATTTTTCCTGTTTTGCTCTCATTTATTTCTTTTTTTGAAGGAAATCTTTTTCGATTAAAAAACTAGTAATTCATTTTTTTGTATGTTATAATTCCTAACATTGAGAATACAATTAGAAATACATTTGGTTAATTTAATTTAAATAACATGTTTCTCACCGAATCCTCTGTTATCTTTTCTGCCAAATGATTGCAAAGGAGACTGCCTATGATTTCTTTAGAACATGTAAATAAGTATTTTGGGGAGCATCACGTTTTAAAAGATATTACTTTGAATGTAGAACAAGGAGAAAAAATTGTCATTATCGGACCCTCCGGCTCTGGAAAAAGCACATTAATTCGGTGTATGAACCAATTGGAAAAAGTCAATGATGGTTCCGTCGTAATTGATCACATTGACATCACCAAACCGAAAGCACCTATTCAAAAGGTTCGCCAGAAGGTTGCCATGGTCTTTCAAAATTTTAACTTATATGCTCACAAAACAATTATTGATAATTTAACGTTAGCACCGATTAAAGTGATGGGCGTTTCCAAAGACGAAGCGGTTCGGACTGGCATGAAGTATTTAGAACGGGTCGGCTTAGCTGATAAAGCTTCTGCTTATCCTTCGCAGCTTTCTGGCGGGCAGCAACAACGGGTCGCTATTGCTCGTGCCTTAAATATGCATCCTGAGATTATCCTTTTTGATGAACCGACTTCGGCACTTGACCCAGAAATGATTCAAGAAGTTTTAGATGTAATGGTCGATCTTTCCAAACAAAACATTACCATGGTTTGTGTCACACATGAAATGGGCTTTGCTCGTCAAGTTGCTGACCGTGTAATCTTTATGGACCAAGGAGAGATTATTGAACAAGGAACGCCTGAACATTTCTTTACAAGCACTGAAAACCCTCGTGCAAAAGAATTTCTAAGTAAAATTATTCATAACGGGTAATGAATAAAAAACAAAAAATTGGAGGAATGAACAATGAAAAAACAAAATAAATGGCTGGCTGGACTCTCCTTACTTGTATTAGCAGGCATCATTGTCGGCTGTGGTAGCGGCGACAATGACTCAACGTCAAAAAGTGCTTCATCAAACAAAACGGTTACAGTAGAACAATTAAAAAAGGCGGGGAAAATTAAAGTAGGTGTTAAAGAAGATATTCCTAATTTTGGCTATATGAATCCTGATACAAATAAAAATGAAGGAATGGAACCAGATATTGCACGTTTGATTGCGAAAGAAATTACCGGCAGCGAAGAGAATGTGGAATTTGTGGGCGTGACAGCGAAAACGCGCGGTCCCCTTTTAGACAATGGTGAATTAGATATGGTAATTGCCACATTTACCATTACTGATGAACGTAAAAAGACGTATAATTTTACAACTCCCTATTATACAGATGAGATTGGTTTCCTTGTGCGCAAAGAGGATAACTTTTCCAGCATGAAAGATTTAGACGGGAAAATAATCGGCGTTGCACAATCTGCTACGACAAAAGAAAATTTAGAGAAAAAAGCGCAAGAGGAAGGAATCAAATTTACTTATCAAGAATTAGGTTCCTATCCAGAATTAAAAACAGCGTTAACTTCTAAACGAATTGATGCGTTTTCAGTCGATAAATCAATCCTATCTGGGTATGTGGATGACAAGACAGAAATTTTAAAAGATGGTTTTTCGCCACAAGAATATGGAATTACTACAAAGAAAGCAAATACTGAATTAAATGATTATCTAAATGATTTAATTGAAAAATGGGAAAATGACGGCACACTAGAAAAAATTTATCAAGACTGGGGCTTAAAAAATTAATCATTCCTAAGACTTGAAGAATCAAAAATTTTAGGAGGGATTTTTATGTTTTTATTAGCCAATATTTCCTGGCTTGAAGAAGGACCGTTTGCCTTATATCGTTGGGAAGCTTTATTTCAAGATTGGCGAATTTTTGGTCAGGCTTTTCTCTATACTATTCTGCTTTCTTTAGGGGCGATCTTAGTTGCCTTTGCTTTAGGCATTTTCTTTGGCAGTTTATCAGCGACAAAAAGTAAACTTTTACATGCAATTAGTCGTGTCTATGTAGAATTTTTTCAAAACACACCTTTGTTGATTCAATTTATCGTTGTCTATTATGGCTTTCCTCTGCTAAGCCCGCTGCTTTCATTTTCTATTACTACGATTGCCATTCTATGTGTAGGCTTCTATCATGGCGCCTATATTTCTGAAGTGGTTCGCTCAGGAATTGGGGCTGTCCCAAGGGGGCAATTTGAAGCGGCTTATTCGCAAGGATTAACGTATGGCCAAACGATGCGGTATGTGATTTTACCACAAGCATGGCGGATTATGTTACCGCCTTTAACCAATCAAGTCGTTAACCTAATTAAAAATACGTCCACAGTTGCCATTATTTCTGGCGCTGACGTAATGTTTGCTGCCAATAGTTGGTCGTCTGTCAACTTGAACTACATTCCTGCTTTTGCGCTTGCTGGTTTCTTATATTTCATTCTTTGCTTCCCATTAGCGAATTTAGCTAGAAAAATGGAAGAAAAAAATAAGAAAGCATATAGTAGATAGGAGGAAAACAGATGCCTTTTTCAGAAGAAATGCGTCAATTACTGACAGCAAATAATTTTCAATTTCTATTTAACGGCTTAAAATTGACACTCTATATTTCTTTCGTCTCAATTATTTTGAGTACGATTTTTGGCACCATTCTAGCCGTTTTGCGAAATCAAACTCATGGACCACTGAAGTTACTTGCCAGTATTTATGTAGAAGTGGTACGCAATATTCCAAACTTATTGTGGATTTATGTTATTTTTTTGATTTTCAAAATCAAATCCACTCCTGCTGGAATTGTGAGTTTTACTGTGTTTACCACCGCTGCTTTAGCGGAAATTATTCGTGGTGGTTTGAATGGTGTCGATAAAGGACAAATTGAAGCGGCGCGTTCTCAAGGTTTTTCAAATTGGCAAATTCTTTATCATATTGTTTTGCCTCAAGCCATTCGCAATGTTTTACCAGCGATCGTTTCTCAGTTTGTTACTGTCATCAAGGATACAAGTTTCTTGTATTCCGTGATTGCTTTACAAGAACTCTTTGGCAAATCTTATATCTTAATGGGGCGCTACGCACAAACAGGACAAGTATTCACTATTTACGGAATCGTCGCCCTAATTTATTTCATTATTAACTTTAGTATCTCACAATTTTCACGTTGGCTTTCACGAAATTGGGCGAAAAGTTATTAATGTAGTTAAAAACAGGAGGCTGAGACAAAAGTGTTTAGCTCCAAGAAATAAGAAGGAATTTCCGAAAATTGTTCTTTAATTTTTGGAGAATTTCGGCTTATTTCCGAAGGAGCTGCTTTTGTTCAGCTGATTATCTTAAGATTTAGAAAGCGGGGCATAAGTCATTTCGACTTATGCCCCACTTTCCTGTTTTTATTTTATCTTACTTCTACTTGATGTTTTTCAATTAGCGCTTTTTCAACTTTTTCCATTGAACGATTAATTTCTTCATCCACTAATGTCGCTTCTGCATTAACGAAAGTTAAACTATAGGCCATTGATTTTTTACCAGCGCCTAGTTTTTCACCTTGGTATACATCAAATAAATGAACCTCTTTTAAATATTTACCTGCGTTATCTGAAATAGTTTTTACCAGTTCTTGATTGGTAACTGTTTCGTCGACTAATAAGGCAATGTCTCGAGAAACTGCTGGGAATTTAGAAACTGCTTCATAAGTAACTCCGCTTGCTTCTGTGGCTACTAATTGTTGCAAGTTTAATTCAGCAACATATGTTTCAGGAATATCATATGCTTTTGCTGTCGTTGGGTGAACTTGTCCGACAAAACCAACCACTTCATCTTCTAAATAAATCCATGCTGTCCGTCCTGGATGCATTTCTGGAATCGCCGTTGTCGCTTGGTAACTGATTTTTTCTGTTAATCCTAAAACAGCCACAATACTTTCCACTAAGCCTTTTACTGTATAAAAATCAACGGCTGTTGCTTTTGTTTGCCAATCTTTAACCATTGCATTACCAGTTAAAGCAAGTGCTAAGTGATTTTCTTCTGTAGGTAAATTTTTTGTTGGATCTTCTGTTTGGTAGAAAACGCGTCCTACTTCGTAGAAGGCGATATTATTATTTTTACGCGCCACATTGTACGCTACATCATCTAATAAACCAGAAATTAAGTTCATACGTAACACAGAACGCTCTTCGCTCATTGGCCATTGTAATCGTGTTGTTTGACTTTCTTTCATCATAAATTGACGTGATTTTTCTTCTGTTGTCAATGCATAGCTGATAGCTTCACTCGTGCCATGACCTTCTAGTAAGCTCTTTAATTGGCGCGTAACATGTTGTGCTTTGGTTAGACTTCCAGCAACCGTTTCTCCACTTGGCAATGTTGAAGGTAAATGATCATATCCATAAATGCGCGCCACTTCTTCAATAATATCTGCTTCAATCGCAATATCCCAACGTCTTGGTGGAATCGTAATTTCATATGCGCCTTGATTTACTTCATAAGCAAAACCGAGTGCTTCAAAAATTTCATTCACCGTTGCTTCATCTAATGCAGTGCCTAAATATTGGTTGATTCGTTCTAAAGTCACAGCTACCTGCGCTTCTTTAACGGCCACTTCAGAACCAATTGCAGTGCCTGAGACTACTGTTCCGTTGGCTAACTCTGCAATCATCGCGGCTGCCACATCACAAGCTAGCCCAACTGTCGCTTGGTTGATGCCTTTTTCAAATCTACTTGAAGATTCACTCCGTAAATTGAATTGTTTAGACGTTTTGCGAATAGACAATGGATTGAACAATGCCGCTTCTAAAGCCACAGTTGTTGTTTCTTGACTGATTTCAGAATTAGCCCCACCCATTACGCCAGCTAAACCGACAGGCGTTTTTCCATTCGTAATGACGATATTTTCTTCTGTTAATTGACGTGTTTCACCATCTAATGTAATTAGTTCTTCTGCTGCTGTTGCTCGACGAACCAAGATTTCTTTGCTATCTAATTTTTGGTAATCAAATGCATGCAATGGTTGACCAAATAATAATAAAATATAATTTGTCACGTCCACCACATTGTTAATCGGACGGATTCCTTCATTCATCAATCGGTTTTGCAACCACTGAGGACTTTCTGCAATCGTCACATCTTTAATAACACGAATTTGATACGCTGGCGCATCTTGTGAATCTTCAACAGTCACTGTTACGTAATTTTCCACGTTATCTGAAGCATCTTCTTTGAGTTCGGGATCATTAAACTGAGGCGTTTGACGATAAATTGCGCCAACTTCATAGGCTACCCCTCTCATACTTAGTGCATCTGCACGGTTTGGTGTAATTGATAATTCAATAATCGCATCATCCATGTCTAAATAAGGGAAAACCGGTGTCCCATTCACTGCTTCTTGAGGTAAATAATAAATCCCTTCAGCATAGGCTTTTGGTACGACATTATCTGAATATCCTAGCTCTTCTAACGAACAAATCATTCCGTTAGAGACTTCGCCACGCATTTTGCCTTTTTTAATTTTTTGATTTCCTGCAATTCTTGAACCAGGTAATGCTACGATGACTTTAATTCCGGCTTTTACATTTGGTGCTCCACAAACAATTTGTGACAATTCTTCTTCACCGATGTCTACTTGGCAAATTGATAAGTGGTCAGAGTTTGGATGAGGAACACATTCTTTTACTTCACCGACAACAATTTTCTTTAATCCTTCTTCAGGTACAGCAACGCCCTCAACTTCGATACCTGTCACAGACATTTTGTCCGCTAATTCTTGCGGAGTAACGTTTGAAAGATTAACATATTCATTTAACCATTTATAAGAAACTAACATTTTTCAACTACTCCTTTACCTTGAATTGATTTAAGAAACGTAAATCATTTTGATAAAAATTACGGATATCATTTACACCGTAACGTAACATAGCAACGCGATCTGGTCCTAAGCCAAAGGCAAAGCCTGAGTACTCTGTTGGATCAATCCCTGACATTTGTAACACATCTGGATGAACCATCCCCGCACCTAAAATTTCAATCCAACCTGTATGTTTGCAGACGTTACAACCTGCGCCGCCACATTTAAAACAGCTAACATCTACTTCGACTGAAGGTTCTGTAAAAGGGAAATAGCTAGGACGTAAACGAATTTTACGATCTTCACCAAACATTTTTTTCATCATGACTTCTAACGTCCCTTTTAAATCACCCATTGTGACATTTTTATCGACAACAAGGCCTTCAATCTGATGGAATTGGTGACTATGTGTCGCATCATCTGTATCACGACGGAATACTTTCCCAGGAGAAATCATTCGTAATGCACCTTTTGAAAAATCGTGTTTTTCCATTGTTCGAGCTTGAACTGGTGAAGTATGCGTACGAATTAACATCTCATCTGAAATATAAAACGTATCTTGCATGTCGCGTGCCGGATGATCTTTTGGTAGATTCATGCGTTCGAAATTATAGTGATCCGATTCTACTTCGTATCCTTCCACTACTTGATAACCCATGCCTAAGAAAATATCTTCAATTTCTTCCATAACTTGTGTCAAAATATGACGTGTGCCTTGAGGCATTTGTTTCCCAGGTAAAGTTACATCTAAACTTTCTTCTTTTAGTGCCGCATTTAATGCTTCGTTTTCTAAAACAACTTTGCGCGCTTCAATTGCTTCAGTTAATAAATCACGAATTTCATTTGCAAAGCCCCCCACCACTGGTCGTTCTTCTGGTGAAAGGTTTTTCATGCCTCTTAATACTTCGGTGATTGGCCCTTTTTTCCCTAATGTTTCTACGCGAATTTGGTTTAATTCTTTTAAAGTAGCAACTTGTGCGATTTCTTTGAGCGTATTGTCTCTAAGAGCTTCTAATTGCGCTTGTAATGTCATTATGCGTTCCCCTCTATCATTTATTTAAACTAAAAAAAACGATAACCCATTCCTTTCAAAGGAACGAGCTATCGTGTTACCATCCTAATTCATAACAAATTGTTGTCATGCACTCATTTCATTTAACGGCAATTACCGGTTTGCTTTCTTCTTGAAAACAAACAAACTCAGGAAGTGAATTTCGCTTGGTGACTGTGTAAATCAGCTTCCAGTCTCTGGCTGACTCTCCCTAAAACACGTCAATTCAAACTACTTGTTTCCATCACTGTTTTTTTAGTTATTTAATTACGTTTAGTTTACAAGAAGTTTTGCTTGCGGTCAACTGCATTCTTCGTCTTTTACCCATTTTTCTGCCCAATGTTGAATTTGTTCCATTGCTAATTGCAAGTCTTCGCCTTTTTCGGTCAGGAAATATTCTAAGCGATTTCCTTCACCGCAACGAACAGCTTTGGTGATAATCCCTTCAGCTTCTAGTTCCTTCAATCGCTCTACTAAGACACGATCACTTAGCATTGGAATTTTTTCTTTTAATTCGCCAAAACGTTGAGGACCTCGTTCTAATAAAACATCAATAATTAAACCATTCCATTTTTTACCAAGTATTGAAAATGATTTTTCAAATTTGGGACAAAGTACAAACGATCCTGTTTTTACTTTTTCCATCTTCCTCACCTCTTCAATGAGTATAGCACATTCCTTACAAAATGTAAGTGTTTCTGCTTCTAATTTTTTCTACTTTATAAAATCTACAACATTTCCTGTCTGCATGTCAATAATTACTCCTCCATTTAATAAAATTAAATAGACGTGCGACACCTCTTTATGCGTTGCCTCTTGTAGCGCTCTACGATAAAGATTCATCTGTCCGCGATACCGTTCGACAATTTCAGAAATTGCTTGGGGAGAGGTGCCTTTTACATGATCGGTTTTATAGTCATACAAAATGCATTGATTGTCTAATTCGATATAGCCATCAATAATCCCATGAATTAATAAATCATCTTGTGTCGTTTCTGGATAATTTTGAATGAGCTCTTCTGCTTCAATCAGCATAGAAAAAGGTTGTTCCCTTCTAACGGTTTGATGGTGTTGAATCAATTGTTTTCCTAAGGCGGTGTCAAAGAAGGCCACGATTTGTTCCAGATTCATTTTTTCAGCAATTGCTGGTAAAATCAATTTATTTTCCACTAAGCGTTCTTGAACAGCTCGCACTTCCTCATAAGAAGGTTGCGTACTTAAATCAATTAGTTGTAATAAATAATGGGTTGCTGTCCCAATTTCAGCTGCTGAGGGCGCTTGAACCGTATCTAAAAATTTAGGCTTACTTAAATCTCCTTCAATCATTCGATTGACAATTAACGGTTGCGCCTGAATAGTATTGTCTTCCCGAACCTCAATTTTACCAATTTCTTTGTTGTCGGGGTCATCAAATACTCGCTTGATTTCAGAAACAGACTGATAACTGGTGGTCCGAGTAGCCACTTCAAACGGATAGTTGAAACTTAACCGTGCAAGGCCACGATTGATTTTGTCAGCAGATAATTGCGCTTTTTCGGCTAAATCCTCTGCTTGTCTTTCTGGTAATTGTAATTGCTGAATGGCTGCTCGTAGTTGTTCTTCGTTGAACCACTGAATATGAAAGTTAGCTGGGTGCTTTTTGACTTGGGGAACGTTACTTACTACTACTTCTTGCTGATATTCAGCGGCTTTTTGATGGCGTACCAATGTCATCCCAACCCAATTCATTAAACTACTTTTACTTTGCAAGCGATTTTCAGCTGGTAGCACCAGTGTTTCCACATCGCCAACTTTCAGCCACTCTTTCCACATTGCCGCTTGGTCTTTATAGGAGCCCACCAGAAAAAGTTTTTGTTCTGCGCGTGTCAACGCCACATATAACTTCCGCATTTCTTCAGATAGTAATTTTCTCAATCGTACTTGTTTAATCGCCAAAAATGGTAAAGTATCGTACATAACTCGTTCTTCAGGTTGTAAATAACGAATGCCTACCCCTAAATTTTCTTCAAAGATATAGCGTTCATTCAAATCACTGACATTAAATTCTTTGGTCATATCTAAAACGAATACCACCGGAAATTCTAACCCTTTACTAGCGTGAATCGTCATGACGCGTACGGCATTCTCTTCACTTAAAACGACTGGTTCTGCTAAATCTTTGTCTTTTTCTTGCATTTTTTCGATGAAGCGAACAAATTGAAATAATCCGCGGAAGGTTGTTTTTTCATACGCCGCGGCCCGATCGACCAACGCATATAAATTGGCTTGGCGTTGTTTGCCAACAGGCAACCCGCCAACATAATCAAGGTAGGCCGTTTCTCGATAAATCGTCCACAGCAAGGTGCTAATCTGGTTGCGTCGAGCCTGTTCCCGCCATTTTTCTAATGATTCAGCAAAACGTATAGTTTTTTCCTGAACAACTGCTTCCTCCATGGTTGGTTCCATCTTTTGATTAAACGTTAAAAATGCTTCGTAGTAACTGGTTTCCTTATTAGCCAAACGAATAAGCACTAATTCGTTTTCTTTTAATCCAACAATTGGTGAACGTAACACAGCTGCCAAAGGAATGTCTTGATAGGGATTATCAATCAATTGAAGCAAGGCAATCATTGTACGAATTTCCGTTGCTTGGAAATAATTTTGAGCATCATTGACTTGAACTGGAATTTCTAATGATTTAAAAACATCTAAAATAGTTAAATTATTTTTCTTTGTAGGCGTTAATAAGACAATATCTTGATAAGTAATCGGTCGATCCGTTTTCAGCTTTTTATCATAAATTAAGAAATTCTGGTCAATTAATTCACGAATTTTCAAAGCAGTAACGTAAAGTTCCCCTTCTGTCTTATCTTCAATCAACAACTCAGGGGATTGTAATTCTGGAAATTCAACTGATTCTGTTGCTTTTTTTTCATAAATTAGCAATTCAGTTGAATAATCAGCCGCCTCCGAAAATTGATCAAAGCCATGAATCAAAGCGGCTGACTCATCGTAAGCAATTTGGCCCACTCGCTCATCCATTAATTGACTAAATACTAAATTCGTAAAGTCTAAAACGTCTTTGCGGGAACGAAAATTTTCAGCTAGAATAATTCGTTTGCCCTCTTTGCCTTGCCCATACTGATTGTATTTTTCAATAAACAACGTAGGATCTGCCAAGCGGAAAGAATAAATAGACTGTTTCACATCTCCTACCATAAAAAGGTTTCCTTCTGCGCTAAGCGGGCGGCGCAACCAATACAAAATAGATTCTTGTAATTGATTGATATCTTGGTATTCATCGACTAACACTTCATCAAATTTTTCGCGATAGTAAACCGAGGCTTCTGATGCATGCCAGCCATCTGCCTGATTTTTCGCTAAAATAGCTAACGTATAATGTTCTAAATCGTTAAAATCCACTAAATTTTTAAGCCGTTTTTCTGCGCCATAGGCCTCCATAAATTGTTTCCCCACGTGAGCCATTTCTTGAACAATGGGCGTGGCCTCTTTCAAGACTTGTTTCATGGCATCTGGAGAAAGTGTAAACAGTTGCTTTTTCAAATCATTTAACGCTTTTTTATTTTGTTCTCGTAACTGTTTGGCTTGTTCCGCGGTTGGTTTCAACTCTTCGGCACGAACCGTTGGGTAGCGGTCAAAGCTTAACAATTCAGTCAAATTATAGGCGCTTTCTAAATCATTTCTCTCTAAAAATTGTAAAAATTGTTTTGTTTGTTCCTTTTCATTTTGAGCTAAATACCAAATCTTTTGAAGTTTCTCTTCGCCCTCTGTTAAGGTCACCATTTCTTCGTAACGCTGAAGAGTTCGTTGTAACGTCTCAACGGCTAGCGGTTTTAAATACGTCTGAAATAACGTTGATTCGCCTAGCTGATCCCCTACTTCGTAGGCTTGTGTTAAGCCATTAATCCACGCCTCTGGATCAGGATTGGATTTGGCAAATTCATAAAAAGAAAAAATTAAGTTAGTGAGTCCGTCATCACTACGATCATTGGAAAAATTCGCTGTTAATTGGTAAAATTCTTCTTGATTTTCCGCATAAAATTGTTCACGTAATGCATCCCAAACATCTTCTTTTAATAACAATGTTTCTGTTTCATCTGTTAACATCCGAAAAACTGGATCTATGTCAATTAAATAATAAAAACGACGAATAACAGTTAAACAAAAGGCATGTAACGTGCTGATATTGGCTGTTGGCAAAAGAGCAATTTGACGAGAAAAATGCCGTCTTCTTTCTGGATCTTGTTCTTCATTCATTGCCTTTTGTAAAGCCACTTGGATACGTTCTTTCATCTCACGGGCGGCGGCTTCAGTGTACGTCACAATCAAGAGACGATCGATATCGACGCCGCTTTTGACTTTTTCAATGACACGGCGGACTAAAACAGTGGTTTTTCCTGAGCCAGCCGAAGCAGAAACTAAGATATTTTCATCGCCATCAAACACCGCTTGCCATTGACTGTCGGTGAATTGCTCATTGGCTGGACGTAGTGGAATTGTTTTACTCATCTTCGGTTGCTCCTTCCTCATCTTTGTTTAACAAGCGCGCCATAATTTCCTCTTTGGATAAATTCTCAATACGATGATAATTATTTTCTTTTAGCATCACATCAAAATCACAGACACTTCGAAACGGACAATAGCGACAAGCAATCCGTTCCTTGCCTTGATAAGCGGGATTAAGTTGAACTTCGCCGCCAATAATTTGATTCCCCGCTTCAATAAATTTATTTCGGTTATGGGAAAGCAACGCGCCTAATTCTGGTTCTGTCACAAATTTATCTTCTTGGCGACGACCAGGTTTAATTTGTTCTTTGGCGGATTCTTCAATCGGAAACAGCAACGAACTTTGTTTAGCTTGCAGACTCGTATCTAAATGATCCAATAAATCTGGGTCTTTCATCAAAAGACCATCAAACTGATATTTTTTAAGCATTTGTTGTTCAATGTCGTCTTTGCCTTCATAAGATAATGTAGGATTGTGTACATGCAGATAAAGTGAGCCAGCAGGTTTAGCTTCTTGACCAACTAATTGCACAGCATCCATTAAAGCCACATCCAAGTACGTCAGCATTTGCATGGCTAAGCCGTAATACGCTTCTGTCATATTAAATTTACGGTGACTCGATTTATAATCAATCACACCTAAATAGGTTGATTCGGGTGTAACCAATTGATCAATCCGGTCGATTTTCCCACGAACATGAATTTTCCCTTGATTTTTTAATGGTAGTTCCAAACCAGAAATTCCTTTTTTAGCGGCAATTTGGCCAAATAACACTTCCGTTTGAACAGTCGTCATGCCACTTCGTTGACTTTGGCGTTTCAGCGCCCAACTGACTTTTTTAATTGTTTGACTCAATTGATAGCGAATATAGTTCATGCGACTAGAGGTTGTTAATACGGAAAAACGCGCATCCCCTAAAATACTATTTAGCACTTCCTCCGCCAATAAATTGACTTCCTGATCGGTTAGCTCAGATAAGTTCCGTTGATTCATAATCAATAATTTAAAGAACTGATCCAATGCTTCATGGAAAAATTCCCCTGTAGCTGCTGGCGAAAGCCCAAAGACATCTCTTTCTTTCAAACGTAAGCCATAGCGAGAAAAGTATTGATATTGACACCGATAAAAACTTTCCATCCGAGAAACGGATGTATAAATATCTTTGCCGTATAAAGGTTCAGCTAAGACCTCGTCAATTTTTTCAGGAATATTTTGATGCGTTAAACTTTCGAAAACTTGTTTGGCTAGCGGAGCAATTGGTTGGTTCATTAGCGCTTTTTCCATATTTAACCAGAAAGGCAACAATCCTTCTTGTGTTTCTTTCCGTTGTCTTTTCAAGCGCGTTAATTCACCAATTAACGTCCGATACGTACTAATATGGGCTAAACTGGTCGTTTCATCATCGAAAATGGTTGTTTCATTTTTTTCAAAAACAGGCAAGTTTAAATCTTTTTGGATATTTTTAAAATAAGGAGACGGTTTGACTTCTTGAGCGGTGTCTTTAACACTTGGATAGGTTAAATATAACCGTTCTCGCGCTGAAGAAAAGACGAGATATGCAACAAAAGGTTCTTGCGCAATTTTGCGCCCGGTTGTCCCACGTAAATATTGGTTTTCCGTTAAAGTATCATTGATTGTCTGACGTTCTTCATCAGACAATAATGTTTTATTTTCAATCTTTTGTGGAAAAATTTCTTCCGTCATCCCAATAGCAAAAGTAACCTTGACGGCGCCAGGTCGCGTTAAATCCATTGCCCGAACTTGTACTTGGTCAATCGCTGTCGGTACTTTACTATAGTGTAAACCTTCCAAGCCACTAACAAATATTTCCTGAAACGTTGTAAAATCAAACAAACTTTCTCCATAAACAGTGACATATTCATCTAGTAACGACATTAATGCATCCCAGGTCTGTTCATGGTTACGAGCTGTTTCTAATTGACCTGCTTCAATAGCTTGTAAGCGCCACATTTTTAATTGCGTTGCCACACCACTTTGCAATAAAAAGTGATAGAAGATGGTCGCTGCTTCCAAACCAGTTTTGGCACTTATCATTGCATGAAAGTAACTAGGCAGCAGCCGTTGAAGCGATTGACGAATCGCATTTGACTCTTCTTCCATCGTAGCGACATCTTCTTGCTCTTCCGCTTCAAAATCATACCGAATAAATTCCCAATCTTTTTCTTGCGACCAATAATAGCCTTCATAGCCGTATGCAAGGACTACATTTTCGGTAATATCAACTTTTCTACGCCAAGCATTCCGCTGGTTTAACCAATCAGTCAAGCTTTCTTCAGAAGTAGCGTGTTGATTCATTGGCATAAATAATTCCGTTCTCAAAAAACGAAGCACATCTCGATAACGATAATTGTACGTATGAATAGCAAATAAAGACTCAATCCACTCGACTAAAGGATGCCGATCCATAGCCATATCTCGGTCAACATAAACAGGGATCCCGTGTTCCGCAAAAATCGGTTCTAATAAATTTTCATAACAATCTAAATCACGAGTCAATACCTGAATTTCTTTGTAACGATACCCTTCTTCCACCGCTAAACGGCGAATTTCGGTTGCAACATGTGTTAATTCTTCTTTAACGTTTTCAGCACGCCACAGAAATAAACCATCGCCCCTCCAGTCAGTTGTGCTTAATGTAGGTAGGTGTTCTTGCGATTGAATCCAATAATCGTTTAATCCTTGCAAGTCTGGATTTGTAATTAATATCTCTTTTTTTTCCACATAATCTGAAAGAATCGGCACTTGCTTCTGTCTTGCTAGTTGATAAAGCTGATGATAGGTTTGACCCGCTTCATAAAATAATGACCGCGGATCAGGTAAGTCATGCGGATATTGTTTGTCCAATAAAAGGGCTACTTTCACAGAACCTGCTTGTGCCATTAGCACTTCAATCAACTTTAATTCCCTAGCGGTAAACTGCTGATAACCTGAAATAACGAATTGAACATGCGACAAATCAACCGTTTGTAAATACTCGCTTAAATGTTGAATAATCTCCGCTGATTCATAGCCATACTGACTCATTTGTAATTGGAATCGTGTAAAAATTAACGTTAAATCTTGAAACTTAAGTTGTAAATCTTGTCCTTTAGGGTTCTCCGTTTGTTTTTCTAAAAATGGATAGAGCTCCGCGATTTCAATATTGCCTTCGCGCATTTCTTGATAAAGCTGAAATAGTTGCTGAATAAAGCCAGGCTTGTTAATTTCACCTCTAAAAATTTGCAACTCTTCTTCTGCTTCTACTAAAATTTTGCGAAAAATCATTGCAGCTCCTGCATCAGATAAAACATCTGCCGAGTAAAAAGGTGTATGTTGTAAATAGTACCAAGCCAAACGGTAAAAACTAAAAACCTGCAGACGGGTACTGGTTATTGAATCAGACGAGGTTGTCTGTAATTGACGTAACTTTTGCAAGACTTGAATTTCTTGCTCAAATTTAATATGGTTCGGGACTAAATAGAATACTTCATGCTGTGCGTCTTCTTCTAGCCATTGTTTTGTCGCCTGTATAAGTGGCGCTTCTAAATCTGCCACGGCGGTTCCTCTAATAAACTGCACACTCATGGTTTCACATCCTTTTCCTTTGCACTGCCTTTATTTTACCACAAAAGAAGGACGGAAACATGTGTTTGTTTTTACACATTTCCGCCCTTCACTTTTACTCATTGTATCTTTTATTGTTTTGACACTTCTGGTATCGGACCAAACCGTGAGAATGGCCACATAACAAATTTCACTTCACCCAAAATATCTTTTTTATGAATAAAACCAATGACACGACCATCTTTTGAATTACGTCGATTATCACCTAAAACAAAGTAGCTATCTGCCGGCACTTTTTCTTTTAGTGAAAAATCGCCTGTCAAAGGTTGACCATCTGTTAAGGCTTTTTTAAATTCATCTAAATAGGGTTCGTCAACTTCTTTTCCATTGATGTACAACGTATCATCCTTGTATGCAATTGTATCTCCAGGTAAACCAATCACACGTTTAATATAATTTTTATCTGGTTCATCTGGCGCTGGGAAAGTAATAATATCGAAACGATTAATTTCTGTGTTTTTTAATGTAATTACCCGTTCACCATCTGCTAACGTTGGATCCATTGAATGACCTCTCACTACGACAGGCGTAAATACAAATTGTCTCAGTAAAAACAGACCCAAAGCCAAACAGGCAAAAAAGACGACTGTTTTAATTAATTCTTTTGATTTCAAACTCATTCCTCCAAAAACCTTATTATCTTATGACTCATATTCTACCACAAAGTAAATCAATCCTATAGTGCTTAACACTCAATTAATTTTTATGTACGCTTTTTTTACAAAATGATCAGAAAAAAAACGTATTTCTTTCAAATTTGATTCTTACTTTTTTGATTCTGCTCATAAAAAAAGCATAATCAATTCTAAAAAGGGCTGAATTGATTATGCTTCTAGCGTTTTAGCGATCCATCACAACTACGTAACAAACTTCTAAAGGACCATGCAACCCGACAACCAGTTGCATTTCAATATCTCCTGAATTAGAAGGCCCTGAAATAAAGTGAATCGCTGAGCCGATTTTTTCGCCTTTTTCTATTTTTTCTGTATAAAAAGCTGCTGGCTGAGTCGAACGTGGAACGAGTTTGCTAAACGGTATAATTGAAATGTAATGCTTCGGTAAAAAGTGTAAAGCTCTGCCTTGTCCCGCATTGGATTCCACCACAATCGTTCCTGATTCAGCTAGTAAAAACTCAGCAAAGGCAATCGCAATATTAGCTTGGGCAGCTGTTTGAATATTCGCTTCTCGTTGCTCACTTCCAGGTTGCCATTGCTTAACAGAAACGTCCTCTAATGACTTAGCTAAATCAGCTAATCCATAGGTTTCAAAACGTGCATCTGTTGGCAATAAAAGATTGCCCCCTCCAAACTCAGCAACAATTTGCTGAATCGTCGTCTGTAAATTTTCTTGTGTGGTTTCCACTAAGTTCGTGTGAATCGTTTGCACACGTTCTTTCACAATCGTTAATAGCTCTGCTGGTGTTTTATCTGCCAACTGTTCTTCTGGCAAATGATTAATTGGCTCAAATGGATGGGCCGAAACAGGCTGTTTTTCTACGCCTAATTTTTCTCGTAGGTTTTGTAAAAAAGGTTCTCGATTTTGAATCGCTTCATTAGTCATTTTTTTCACCTTCTTGATGTTTTTTGAACCAACTTCTGAAATTTTCCGAAGATTTTGGTGGTCTTGGCAAATCGCGAACATCGGTCCAACCTTTTACTAACCCTGGCCCTTTATCAAGATAGCCCCCATGATTATACATGTTTTCAACAGTAATTTCTTTTTGTTTACTTAAAATGCCCGCTGCAGCATGATCGACTTTCATGGCTGCTTTAAACATTGCTGGTGAACCAGTGGCTTTGCCTACCATACGCATTTGGAAATCTTCAAATCCATGTTTCATTTTCAGATCATCGGTCATCACTTTACGATGTTCAATTAATAATTCGTGCAATGGAATTTTCACAGGACATGTTTCCGTACATGCCCCACAAAGACTAGACGCATAAGGCAATTCCCCAAACTGTTTATATCCGCCTAAAATTGGGGAAAGGACAGCACCAATTGGTCCTGGATAAATAGAGCCATAACCGTGCCCACCAATATGGCGATAAACAGGACAAACATTCAGACAAGACCCACAACGAATACACTGTAAGACTGGCTGAAAGGCTGTTCCTAACGCTTTTGAACGTCCGTTATCCAAAATGACCACGTGAAATTCTTCTGGACCATCGGATTCATCCGCATTTTTTTGCCCAGCAAATGTAACATACGTTGTCAAATTTTGACCAACGGCACTTCTGGCTAAAAGGTTATCTAAAACCTCTGCTTCACGCATCGTTGGTACGATTCTTTCCATTCCCATTAACACGATTTGTGTCTTAGGAATACTGATGGTCAGATCAGCATTTCCTTCATTTGTATTTAAGTTAATTAAGCCGCTATCCGCAATAGCGAAATTACAACCTGTAATGCCAATCTCCGCTTCCAAAAAGAATTTCCGCATTACTTCTCGTGCACAACGTGCCAAATTTACTGGGTCATTATCTCCTTGATACCCTAATTTTTTCGCAAAAACCTGACGAATTTGTTCGCGATTTTTATGAATACTTGGGAAAACAATATGTGATGGCTCATCCCAGTCATCCATTTGTAAAATGAATTCCGCCAAGTCTGTTTCCATCACACTGACATCGTCTAATCCCAATAACATTGGATCAATATCGACTTCGGTCGTCACCATTGATTTAGATTTTACAATTTTTTTCGCCTTTTTTTCTAGAACCACTTGTTTCACATATTCATTGGCCTCTTCGGCAGTTTGAGCAAAAAAGACTTTTCCACCTCGTTTGGCGACGTTATCACTGAACTCTTCTAAATAGTCAGGCAGATATTGAATCGTATGTTGGCGAATTTGTTCTCCCAGTTCACGCCATTGTGGCCAATTGCCTAAAGCTTCACGCGCACCTTCTCGTTTCTCCCATTGGGCATCTTGTGCTTTGGCGACAGCTT
Source organism: Enterococcus sp. DIV1444a (assembly GCF_051712125.1). Classification (NCBI taxonomy): domain Bacteria; kingdom Bacillati; phylum Bacillota; class Bacilli; order Lactobacillales; family Enterococcaceae; genus Enterococcus; species Enterococcus sp. DIV1444a. The sequence continues at coordinate 1,027,527 of NZ_JBIOOG010000001.1, read as the reverse complement.
TTTGCATAAACACATCTTTTTTACTTTCTTCAATTCGTTCACTTAACGGCTGATTGCTTGTTGATAATCCCACAGTTCTTCCCCCTTACCCTACCGATATGATTTGCGGTTGGTCCATGCGTGCTTCATCCACTTCGTGATTAAGGACTTCTGCAATATGCATAATCTTAATCTTTTTCCCATCACGATTGAATTTACCCCCGATATTCATCAGACAACCCATATCAGCACTAATTAAAATTTCTGCGCCTGTATCAATCACATCGTTCATTTTTTCCGTCACCATTTGTTCAGAAATAGCTGGCATTTTCACTGAAAACGTTCCACCAAATCCGCAACAATTTTCAAGATGTCCTAAAGGAATCATTTCTAATCCTTTCACATGATCCAACAAAACAAAGGGTGATTCTCGTTCATTTAAAATTCGCGTCATATGACAAGAACGATGATAAGTGGCTTTCCCATATAACGTTGCGCCAACATCTTTGACCCCTAAGACACGATAAAGAAACTGACTAAACTCGTAAGTTCGCTCAGCTAAACGTTGTGCTTTTGGCCCATAAATAGGATCATCTGCTAAAAATTTGTGGTATTCTTTCATCATGCCGACACAAGACCCCGCAGGTCCCACCACATAATCGGCACCGTCAAAACTATCAATTTGATTCTTAAGCGTTGTCGTGCTCTCTGTCACATAACCACTATTATACGTTGGCTGACCACAACACGTTTGGTTTGTTGGTAAAACCGTTTCACAGCCATACCGTTCCAAAACCTCTACCATTGCTTGACCTACATTTGGAAAAAGTAAATCCACCACGCATGTCGAAAATATACTCACTTTCACGCAAAATAACCTCCTCGTTTTCTACGAAAAGGCTCCATGAAATCAATCGGGCGGCTGTCATTAAAAGTCACTTGGCTGTCGTCTCTAACTACTTCACAGTGCCTTTTCAACAAATACGTTATCTGTAACAAAAATCGTTTTTTAAAATGATTCTTATACAATAATTATTTTACCAGTATCTGGTTTTAACAGCAAACGATTTCAGAAATTTTGTGCATTTTCACACAAAAAAAGGTGGCTTTTTTATAAAAGTTTCTTTTAACCCCTTAGAAATTCGTTTTTTTCTGAAGAAAAGAGTGACGAAATTTTGAAATTTTGGTAAACTAAGAAAAAACTAGAAACGAGGGCCATGCATGTTCATTTCATTTAACATGTTTATTCTATTAATTGTCGCAACGATCCTAATGATTTTTCTGATTATTTATTTAACAGTCACTGGCAATGATAAAAATAATAAAAAGCAACAAAAGCAAGAAACAAAAAGAACTACGTCAACTTTAAACAAAAAAACAACTGTCCCCCCTTCTCAGAAGCCAACTATTGTGACTGATGTTGCAAAAAAGAGCGAGCCGGAAAAGCAAGCCGTACAACGAACACAGCAACCAACCACTAGAGAAGACGAGACTTCTCAATTTACACGAAGCCAACGTCATAAATGAAAATGGGCGTGGGATAAAAATCACTTTGGATTTTTACTTCACGCTCAAAAACTGATAAACGGCGGGAACAGAAGCAACTCCTTCGGAAATAAGCCGAAATTCTCCAAAAATTATAGAACAATTTTCGGAAATCCCTTCTTATTTCTCGGAGTTAAACACTTCTGTCCCGACCTCATTTTCTAATTCTTAAGATAAACATCTAAACAAAAAATCCGCTAGTTGTTTCACTTTTTCTTTTTAATTAATGATAGTTTATTCTTCTTTTCAGGTGTATACTAAATGATTGAAAAGAGACTTTTACTAATTAGGGAGAGGTGATTTTTTTGTCTGTAAAACGGTTTATTCAATTATTCATTTGTTATGCTATTTCAATGATTGTCGCAATACTTTTAACGGACTTATTTAATTTCTCGAGTCCAATAGCTTACTTAGTAGTGGCTAGTATCATCGGCTATGTGGTCATTACTGTTCCATTAACCATTATGACTCTATTAAAAAATAAAAATTAATAAAAAAATTGAGCGATTTTAATCACTTAAATTGCTCGATTTTTTTATTTTCATAATATTTTTCACTTATTTTTTCATTTTCATTGACAGAATAGTTGTAATTGTCAGAAAATTGTATATAATAAAGAAAGTTATTTTCATATTATTTTTTTCAATTAAAGGAGAATCCTATGAGTGAAACACAACAAACAACCTTAAAAAAACAATTAAGCTCGCGCCACATTACGATGTTAGCCTTAGGGGGAGCGATTGGCGCAGGTCTTTTTAAAGGAAGTGGCGAAGCAATTGGTATTGCTGGTCCTTCTGTTTTAATCGCCTTTCTAATTGGCGGTGCTGTTCTCTTCATCGTCATGAGTGGTTTAGGAAAACTCGTTTTAGATGGCGGAGACACACATCATGGTTTGTCTGGCTTAGTTCGACCATTTTTAGGTGCACATTCTGCTGATTTTATTGATTGGGTTTATTATTCCATGTGGACAATTAATATTATCGCAGAAGCGGTTGCCGCAGCTTCCTTTTTACAACTTTGGTTTCCTAATATTCCTGCTTGGTTTTTTGTTTTCATTTTAGCTATTTTAACGACGCTCATTAATCTTTACTCGGTTCGTTTATTTGCAGAAACAGAATATTGGTTGGCGTTTGCTAAAATTAGTGTCATCATTTTGTTAATTATTTTTGGCGTTTATCTGGTGGGACAACAAATGCTAGGCAGTGGTGTCTTCCCTACTTTACAAAGCATCACCAATCATGGTGGCTTCGCCCCGCATGGCATGAAAGGTATTGTTAATTCTTTATTAGTAGTTATTTATTCTTATGGCGGTTCAGAATTAATTGCGATCACTGTCAGTGAAGCAGATGATCCTAAAAAAGCCATTCCTAAAGCGATTCGTGGTGTGATGGGACGGATTATTTCCTTCTATATCATTCCATTATTCTTACTTTTGATTATTTTCCCTTGGAATACATTAGCAGGCACGACAGTGAGTCCATTTGTTATGGTTTTTGAAAAAATGAATATTCCTTTTGCTGCTGATATCGTAAATTTTGTGATTATTTTAGCCTTATTTTCTTCTATTAATTCTGGGGTATACGCCTCTTCTCGCCTTTTATATTTTCGTTTAAAAGACAAAAAAGGGTCAATGAGCAAACTAGCGGTTTTAAACAAGCACCAAGTACCCCAACGTTCAGTTTTCTTCTGCGCCAGTGTTTTATATCTGGGCGTTATTCTTTCTTATTTTGTTGGCGATGAATTATTTGGTTACTTAGCCGGTTCTCTTTCTTACACCGTCTTGTTAATTTGGATTTTAATTAGCGCTGCGGCATTTGTTCTTTCTTTAAAACGAGGGTCTCTCTTTGAAAAAAGTATTAATCTCCTTGCTTTAATCATTTTAGGCCTCATCTTTATTGGCATTTTATTTACGAATTCGTTAGGTGTCACTATTTTAACAGGCCTACTGTACTTTGTTATTTTCTTTAGTTATCGTAAGAAAAATGATTCCTTTCTACTCTCTGATGAAAACTAAATAGACTGAAAAAACGAACAGTTTTGTAAGACAACTGTTCGTTTTTTCGATGTTCGATTTCCTTCTTCTTTTGCTATGCTATTTTTGTAAATTGTTAGGAGGAGAAAAAATGAAAAAAATTGGCGCTATTTTATTTATTGGCTTATTCATTGTTGGTGGTTATACAGGCTATCGTTATTATGCAGATATCTATAAGGGTGAAAAAGCCTATGCACAAGTTCCTCTAGAAATTCCTGAACGAACGCAAACAGTAGATGACAATCAAAAAAGCATAGATGGGCAATATTCTTTACACTATCGACTAACTTTTGTTAAAAGTAATGGAAAAACGCAAGTCATGGAATATGAACGGACAGACAAAAATCCTCAACCTTTGGAGCCAAATGCTTACATAGAAGCGACCATTAGTAAAAAAAGAATCATCCAATCTCCTGTCAAAATTGATAAAAAAGAGATTCCAGAAAAAGCTTTCGCACAGTTAAAGAAAAGAAAAACGACCAGCGCTAATTAGTGATCGCTGGTTGTTTTTTCACATGGAATAGCAATTAATTCATACATAACAGTACGCTGATTTTGCTTAATTTCATGAGAACCAAAAATTTCTTGTATGCGTTGTTCTAAAATGGGAACTGGCCATTGCTCTTCAAAATAGCGGCGGAAAAAGTCTTTTGAAATAGTTTCTGATGCTTCAAAGAAAAATCTTTTTGTGAAAAAGGGTCGCTGTTCTTTTTTTAGAAATGCTTTGTATTGTGCCATCCAATTTAACTGCGGGTTGCTCTCTTGCTCAAAAGGAGAAAACAACGAATCTTGCTCTTCTACTAGCCGAAATATAAGACACCATTCCTCACTTAATTGGCACAATGCATTAACTTTTTCCGGCGTATCCAAAGCAGGATTCATCGCTGAAAAAACGACTTGAAATTTTCTCCCAGTCTCAATCAATCTTTCTTGGCTTTGGTGAAGAAAAACAACGTTGCTTTGTGCTTTTGCTTCCGCAATCTCCAACATTCTCTGAGAAATATCAGCTAGCGTGTACTCCGTGACTTGCTCTTGAAAAAAAGGTAAGTATCGTCCTGTCCCACCTGCAATATCCAGAAATGTCTGACACGGAAAAAGACCTTCTTGGACCAAGAAATCCCGTAATTCTTGGGCAATTGGAAACGGCGATTCTTGTTGAATTTCTTCATATTCTTCTGCAAATTCATCCCAAAATCCCGCTAATTCTTGCTCATTATTCTTCATCAACGAGTGCCCCTTTCACTCAATTCTTATAAAGAGTATAGCAAAAGATGTACCAAACAGCTAACAAGTTTACCCATTTAAATCAATAATTTCATCTACAAATCGCAGGGTTTTAGGTCGATGAGTAACCAAAATGGTCAACTTATTGTGGGTAAATTTTTGTACTTCTTGCAACACTTTTTCTTCGGTCTTTTCGTCCAATGCGGAAGTCGCCTCATCTAAAATAAGGATCTCTGCTTGTGTAAATGCTAAGCGCGTGAAAGCAATCCGTTGTTTCTCACCACCAGAAAAATTCATTCCTTTTTCACTCACAATGGTACTTAAGCCTTCTGGTAACCGTTCATAAAGTTCCCCCAACTGAAAACGGTACATGGCTTTAATTACTTGTTCATCAGAAATTTCTTGATTAAAAACAATATTTTCTTTCAACGTTCCTTGAAATATTGGCACATCTTGAGATAAATAAAAAACTTTTTCATAATAGTCTTCCAAATTAAATTGTGTTAGAGGAAATTGATTCACATAAACTGTCCCCTCTGTCGGCTTCAATAATCCTAAAATCAATTTAATCAGGGTAGATTTGCCTGTCCCACTTTTTCCAATTAAGCCATAGGTTTTATTCATTGAAAATTGTCGATTTTGTTGAGACATAATCGTTTGACTATCTACGCTAAAACACACTTTTTTTAATGAAATTGTTTGAATTTTAGGTAACGCTTTACCTGGAATCGCTAAGTTAGGATCATCTTCTTTTTTATAAAAATCTTCTAGGCGCTGATAGGCTACTTTATCCAAATTATATTGAACAAATAAAACATTAAATATGGCTATCGGCGTATAAATTCGATCGATATACATCACTATCGCTACAAGTCCACCTAGGCTTAACGTCACGACGTTAGTAAAACTAAGTACGACAATACTTACTTTGATAAGTGCTACTAACAAGGCAAAGAAACCAAAGAAAAATTCGTGGATCATGGTCATTTTTGTTATATTTTGACTATTTTCCTCTGCCATTAACGCGTAATTTTCAATCTCTTTTTTATATTTTCGATTAATTCTAAAAGTTGCTAGTTCGGTCATCCCTCGTATCAAAGTAGCATTCATTGCTTCTTCAGAAATAAGTGTTTTTTCTTTCATTTTTTGTAGCGTTTTCAAAAGTATTTTGGTTAAAATAAATACAATCACATAACCAATTAGAATTGCTGGCAGTAATTTTTTATCAATCAATGCTATGAAAAATAAATTAAATAAAGTCTCTGGAATTAGCTCTCGAAATAAGCGGCCATAAAAATTCAAGTGGATATTTCTCCCAGCTGCTGCACCAACTTCTACTTTTTGTAGTAAAGCTCCCGCTCCCAGTTTTAGATATTCTTCATAGGAAATCTTGCTCATTTTTATTAAACTTAATTTCTTCAAATAGAAATAGATGCCATTAGTTAAGTAAGCTTTCGGTTTCTGTTCACAGTAAGACAATAACGGAATTAAAATAATTGTCGTTCCATACGCTACTAATAACCCTAGTTGGAAACTTTTTTGGTAATTATCTAACAACTGTTGAAAAAAATAAATTGCTAAAGCACTACATAATGAAACAATCATGCCAATCAAAATGTACCAAGTGAAACTTTTTCGAAAGTGAGACCATATTTTTTTAGTCATTTACTCCCCTCCTTTTTCGAGCATTACATACCTTACTGTAGCATAGTTTTTGATTGACGCCTATCAACAATTTATCTCCAGATAATAGAAAAGCCACCTAGCGAATGCTAGGTAGCTTTTCTATTGTTAATTCTTTGTCATTTGTAGATAACTTACACCTAAAATTGCAAATGTACTTGCCAGTATTCCTGCTACTAACATAAACGGTGTTTTTGTTGTACCTGTTTTGGGAAGTTCTCGTTGCCCGTTTGCTTCATTTAATTTTTGAATTGGTTCACTAAGCAGTTGGGGAGCCAACTGTGGGCTTCCTTCATTTTTCAATGTATTTAATGGAGCGTTTAGTATTTGTGGTTGATTTTTTGATGTAACATTTTTATTTGTCTCCACAGTTGTTTCTGTGGATGGCTGTTTTTTCTCAGTTGTGGTCATTTCTTTTGTTGGTGTTACATGAACTTCTGGCTGGCTGCTTTCTGCGGTTTCTGTTGCGCCATTTTCTTCAGTTGTCGTGTTTGGTTTTTCAGGCACAATTGGTTCAATTGTGCCTAATGTTTCACTTTCATCTGGATTTTCTTCTTCTGTTGGTGAGACATGGACTTCTGGTTGGCTGCTTTCTGCAGTTTCTGTTACGCCTGTCTTTTCGCTTGTTTCTGTTGCCTGTTCCGATGTAGGTGTCTTTGGTTCCCATTCTTCTATTGTCTCTAAAGGAATTTCTAGACTTTCTTCTGTTGGCATCTCAACATTTTGATTGCCGCTTGCCTCACCATCTACAAAAACATTTTTAACCTGAGATGTATTTTTTTCATTCGTTGCTTCTTGATTGTTTAGTTGATAATTGATGTCATAACTATTTTCAAACGTTGCTTGATGTTGCCCCGCTTCTGTGATTGTCGAAGTGTAACGGACGATAAAAGAAGTAAAGCGTGCTTTTTCCCGATAAAAACGTAAATTAAAGTCGTTATCTGTCACAAAGTCAATTTTGCCATAACCTTGTTGCTCAAACTCGGCAAGTGAAATATATTTAGTTTCTTTGTCATTCACAATATCAAATGTAAAACTCTCTTTATTTAATTGTTGACCACTGCCTTGTCGATCCGCAATTGTGATATCTTCTGTGACATCAGATTTGTTGAGGTTCACATTTAAAAACCAACGTACTTGATTTGACTCACCAACCAAATCGCCTACTTTATAAAAAAACGGATATTCTCGCTCGATTTGGCCAGCCTCTCCGTTAGCTATTCCTTCAATTGTCAGACGTTGAGTCGCTGTTGCTGTTCCAAAATCTGTTTCTATCACGTTTGGCTGCGTATTATTCGTGATAAGTGTTTTAATCCCAAAGGAAAAATTTCCTTTTACGTTATGTAAAGATTCAACTTTTTCGTTAAATGTTGCTACAACACGATCTTTATAAATGAACACTTCCCCCAAACCATTCAAATTGATTTTTCGTGGCGAACCATCGCTCTCGGTCATTCCAACTAATGCATCTGGTAAAGTTAAAGTGATAGTATCTCCAGGTTTTATTTTCTGATTCTCTTTGTCACTAAAAGATACTTTAATGGAGGTCATCTCCCCTTGATACAAAGTAGTGTGATCTAATTCTACTTTGTCAACGATTGGACTTTTACTCAATTCGGCTCCAAATGAAATTGGACCAATCAGTAACGCCCCCGCAATTGGTAGAATCATTACCAACAGTAACACTAAAAATTTTACACTTTTTGTCATAAAAAAATATTCACCCTTCTTTTATCTTATTTTTTCCACTTATTAGTCTTTTTCAGAAGTTGACAATAGCAAAAAGATGTGTCTCGTACAATATTAATGCTCATTTAAGTAGATTTTTTTTTTAAATTCTAATTCATTTTCTAAGGAAAACGTTTTAGTATGGTAGTTACATTAGATAACATTTGTTACAAAATAACTAGTGCTGCCAATATTGAGTTGCATAAATAACATATTTCGAATCAATAATGAATAAAAATACCGATTTCATCCTGATTTTGTTTCCCAGGCCATTTATTCTTGTTATAATAAAATTTATGAGATGGGGGGAAAAGAATGAAAAATCCACTCTATAAAAAGTCTAACTTTTTAAGGATCACTACACCATCCTTCCTCTTTTTATGAATATCTAACAAACTGTTATCCTACTCTTTGAAAAAACAAGGAATTTATGCTATACTTTGATAAGTATCAAGGGATACTTATGTTATTTCGGGGGCGTTACGGATTCGACAGGCATAGTTGAGCTTGAATTGCGTTTCGTAGGTTACGGCTACGTTAAAACGTTACAGTTAAATATAACTGCTAAAAACGAAAACAATTCTTTCGCTTTAGCTGCCTAAAAACCAGCTAGCGAAGATCCTCCCGGCATCGCCCATGTGCTCGGGTCAGGGTCCTAATCGAAGTGGGATACGCTAAATTTTTCCGTCTGTAAAATTTAGAGGAGCTTACCAGACTAGCAATACAGAATGCCTGTCACTCGGCACGCTGTAAAGCGAACCTTTAAATGAGTGTCTATGAACGTAGAGATTTAAGTGGCAATATGTTTGGACGCGGGTTCGACTCCCGCCGTCTCCATTTTTAGAAAAGTAGAGAAAACCAAAAAAAGAGCTAAAACCTTATAAATAAAGGTTTTAGCTCTTTTTATTTCTAAAAGAAAGAGAAGGCTCGGTTCCTCCTCTTACACTTCCTGTCACATTGTCTTTCTAAAACTACATCATTTTCTTTTTCTATTGGTAATTTTTAGTATTGCATAAAACATGGCTAAAAATATTATTGTTATCAAAAGAGTCTTTAAGATTTCAATTTTTCCTGAATCTATCCAAGTATATACAAAAGCGATGATAAAAGTAATTGCTATTTCCGTAACATGATCTTTTAAATTCATTAGCTTAACCCACATTGAACTGCCCATAAAGCTAGTTGTCCAGCTACAATAATAGCATTCGTCTTCAAACCATTGGCTTTAGCAAAGCGTAATACAGTCACTGCTAATTCTTTCCAGGCTTTCTTTTGTGCAGCTTTTACAATTGCGCTGATACTAATCATTGCAAAAAACTCATCTTTGATTTTGTTAGCGACGCAACCTCCCAATGCATTCCAATTAAAACGTGCTTTAACTACTGTTGAAGCATCAAAAATATTTACATTTAACTCTTTCTCAACTGAAGAAATCTCTTGATAAGGAAAATTATTTTTGACATAGTTTTTAAAGTTATCTTCCGTCACTCCATTCGCATACATTTCTTCCAGTCCTTTTGCTACAGCCTCAACTTCTGAATCCTCTAGCTGGTCAGATGCATAAACACTTGTACCAGCGCTGATAAAAATACCTAATGTCATTAGTAATGCCATCGCCAAACAAAAAAATTTAGCCTTTTTTGTCACCTGTAATTCCATACATAAATCCCTACTTTCTTTTTACTTATTATTATCATAACAAGGAAAAAGATAATTTATCATCAAAGTCCCTATTTGATCCTTATATTTTCCTATGTATCCTAGAGCTGATTTTTCTCACTAGAGATCACATCAATTTGAACTAATGATTCAAAAAAAGACACAGGTTATTTGAGGTACATTCGAGGTAATGCTAGGTTCTATTTTGAAAACAACACTGCTCTCTTGAAATATTTTTTGAGCTTGTCTAAACTTCCTGAAACGAATATAGAAAATTAAAAAAGAGTCCCCTTTCTCAAGGAAACTCTCAATTGCTAAGTCAAAATAACTTCACGTTATCTAAATCTTTTAAATCAATTCTATGGTTCGCGGAACAAAGGAGCTAAAAACTTAATAGAATAAATCGCACAAATTCCGACAATAATATAAATAATTTTTGCTAATGGTGTGGTTGCACCGCCACTAATTGTTGCAACTAAATCAAAATTAAATGCGCCAACTAATAACCAGTTTAAGCCTCCGACAATCAATAAAATTAAAGCAATAATATCCAGATATTTCATTTACAACACTCCTTCCAAATTTGATAAACCAAGAGTAACACGTTTATTCTTTATTTACGAAAATAATGATTCAGGAAAAAAACTTTTTTTAATTATTTTCTTGAATCATTTTTTCATTATTAAGAATTTTATGCTATAACTAAAGAGTAGACAAAAACAGATTCATTATCTCTGATAAGAAATGGTGGTTTATTATGCGTGCTAAGTTATTTTTAATTTTGCGGAATCGAGTGTTATCTCGTGTTGTCTTTGTCATTCTATTTTTACATGTGCTTTTTACCACAAATGATTTTACGGTGTTGCTGCTCCTCTTGCTGTTGAATTATTTTATAACGCTTGAAGATAACGCGAAAAAAAACAGAAAAATCCAAACTTGGCAGGAATTTAAACAGTCGATTGATTGGTCCTTTGTCGCTTTTTATTCGGGGCTTGCTCTTTTAGTTATTTCGTTAATACTTCTGTTTCTCTGGTTCAATTATGCACGATAAGGAGGATTAATAATTGAAAAGCTATTTTTTCACTCTTTTTCTTAGTTTGTTTAGTCTTTTCGTTATACTACTTTGGTTTTCTGGGTATGATAGTAAAGGATTTCTATTGGCCCTTACAGATTTTCTAGGTTTTTCTATTATTCACCAAACGCCTGCGCTGGATACTTATTATTCCCAGCAGCCTTTAACAACCAGAATGTTGATTTCTTCTGGGCTTCATTTTTGTACTTATTTTTGCTTAGGTTTGGTCATTGATTTACTACGTAAAGGGGTTAAAAAAATAAAAACATAGTCACTTTTATTATACGAATCGTTAATTTCCATGCTTTCTGGTGGTCTTTTTCCGCCGCTTGTACCAGATAATGAAGCCGCTAATAATTAACGCACAGGCGATTAAAAGTAATGTCCATAATAATAAATTTTGTTGTTGTGCCACTTTTTTCATTCCTGCTGCTGCTTTTTCTGGTTGATATGGGATACGATGCCCTCGAATTAATAACCGATGACTGTTTATCATATACGGTGTGCAAGTTAATAAAGTGACGAGATCTTGGCCAGACTCAATGTGTAAATCTTTTGTATCAGTTGGTTCAACGGTTTTTATTTGATCCACTTGATAAGCGAGCGTCTTCCCATTGACTTCGATATAAAATTCATCGCCTTTTTTTAATTCTGGCAAATCTGTAAATAATTTGGCTTGAGGGAGACCACGATGGCCTGAAATGACCGCATGTGTATTCGCACCACCTGTAGGATAGGAGGTTCCTTCTAACAAGGAGCTGCCTTTTTCCAATAGCAATGCATTCGTTTTATCAAAAATTGGTAAACGGACATTTATTTTTGGGATGGTTAAAACACCAATCGTATGACTTTCAAAATAGGATTTGTCTGGTTTTTTCGTTGTTTTTTGCGTTTCAGAAAAAGGATCTAAGCCAGGATTGCTGCCTTTTTTTGCTAGTTCTTGATTTTTCTTTTCCATTTTTTCTTGAAGTTCAGCCATTTCTTTGGTGTTTTCTTGGCTTGCTTTTGCTTGATAATGAGCGATAATTTGTTGATCCAAATAGTTATTTAATGCATCGCTAACAAAAGGATACGCAAATGCACCTATTCCAATAATCAGTAAAAGAATCATAAAACCATCAATGATACGACGTTTCTTTTTTGACTTCATTGCTTCCTCCTTAAAAATAAAGCATGAGAGCCTGGGACAGTGATTGGCCCAGGCTCTTGTTTTTTCTAAAAATTTCTTCGGTGATGCTAGAAATTAAGCATTTTCTTTTCTACGTCTAGCAAAGTAGACTCCTGCAATAAGTAACAAGACTGCGCCACTTCCTAAGTAAACGTAGATTCCTTTGCCACCTGTTGAAGGTAAGGTACCTTTGTGTTTGTTTGGTACTTTTTCTGGTGAAACCAGGTTTTCTGTTGTGCCATATGATTGTTCATTGACCACAAATTCAATCCGATTTGTTAACAAGACATAATCATCAGGAGCTACAGTTTCTTCTAAATAATAGGTACCGTATTTAAGTCCTGTGATATCAACTAATCCATCAGCCGTTGTTGTAAAAGTAGTTGCTTCAGCTTTTGTTTTCACCCAAGTTGCTGCTTTCGTTGTTTCATCGATTTTCAAATAATTTGCTGTGTCACTATTTTGATCACGGACGACAAAGGAAGCTCCCGCCAAGGCTTGTGTCGCTGTCACATCGCCATCGACTTTAATGAAACGTTTCCCACCTGTCACAACTTCAACAGTTGGTGGTGTTTGGTCGTCGGTATGACCGTTATCAACATTCGCCTCATTTTTAAAGCCTTTCGTAGGATCTGCTTTTTCATTTAAATGCATAAAGTAAACGAATTTTAGTGTGCCGCCTGGTGTTAGCGCAGGAATATACGCTGGATTAACGGCGACGGTGAAGCCATTTGCTTGTTCAGTCACTTGGTAATTTTCAGGAGCGATCACTGTATCTCCATCATATAAAGCATAGGCATACTCTCCAGAAGTCACGTTATCAAAAGTTAAGGCTGCATCATGTTTATCAATTAAATTGAATTTGACGTATTTATTAGCATCGCCTTCTTTGTCTGCAATCCCCAATGGAATATTTACAGAAATTTGATATTTAATTTTTTCGCCAATTGCCACATCTTTGCCCTCTAAGTTTGGTGTTGTTTTATCAACTTTAGAGGTATCATTTTTGACTGTTTTTTCAACAGGTGTTTGATTGTTTGCTTCAATTGTAAATGGTGTTTTTGTTTGATCTTCAATTAATTCTGCATTATTTGGAGCTTTCACTTCTTCTAAAATATACGAACCAACCTCAAGATTTTTAACTGTTAATTCTCCCATTCCATTCTCTGCTTCTGTGAAATCATTTTCGCCAATTTCATAACTTTTCCCAGTAATAAAGCGTTTTGCTTGTTCTTTATCCGTTGTCCATGTATATAATCCATCTTTGACTCCTTGGATATATTTTACTGTGCTTGGTGAGCCTTCGCTTTTGGAAATAACAAATTCTGCGCCATTTAATCCTTCATTTTCAGCCGTTCCTACTTTTTTCACATGTAAACTACCATCGTTAGCTACCACATTTTTAGGATAAATATGAACAACCGCTAATTCTTCTGTTCCATATTTATAGGAACCATCTGCTTGCTTAATCATTTCGTAAACTGGAAACGCCACCACCATATTCGCAGCAGCAACTACGCCCTCTTTTGGTTCTTCTTTAATGGTATACACTGCATCTTTACCATTTTGTTTTTTAGGTAACTGAACAGTAACATTACCATTTGCATCGGTGGTTCCTTGAGCAACAGGTTTCCCAGGAGTTAAACTTTGGACAGCTTGTTTAGCTGCATCGACGCTTGCGCCTGCCGCTCGTTGCTCGTAAAATTCAGTCGTCACATTATAAACACTAAACGTCACATCTGCCAGTCCTTGATATTTATCAAACTCGCTCATTTCTTTCCCGCTATTTTGAATAAGCGAATCTGGTAAATCCGTCATTTTCTTTTTGTGAATAATGAGCTGTGCGCTCTCCCCATTTTCTTCTGCAAATGCAGTTGTTGTCCCTAATACACTCGTGAAAAGTGGCAAAATTAGTAACAAGGTACTAATGGTGTACCAAACTTTTTTTAATTGCTTCATTTTCTCTCTCCTCTTTTTTGTTTTTGATAAAATAGCCAAATGACTACCATCCCAATGATTAGCAGGCCTGCAATCGTTAACCAAATAGAACGTTCTTCATTTGTTTTTGGTAAGAAGCCTGACTCTTTTACTTTTTTATTGATTACATGTAACGGTGCGGTTCGTTGTCCATTCGTTGCATAAGAATTTTTTTCCACCGTAAAAGGAATTTCTGTTTGATTCAGAAGATAACCTTTTGGTGCAGAGACTTCTTCTAAGAAGTACTGGCCATCTTTTAAGCCTTTGACTGAAAATTCTCCGGCTTGATTAGATGTGATTTTTTTAGCTAACGCTTTTTCTTTCTGCCAACGATACCCGTTTACTGTTTCATTGAGGTATTCCCCCGCTTGATTTTTGACGATAAAAACAGCCTCTGGCAAGGTAATTTTCGCATTTTCACTATCAACTTTGACAAAAGACTTGCCACCTGTACGAACTGTAGCTCTTTTAGTCAAGGTATGCTTGTCAGTGACTAATTGTCCTTCGTTGTTAATCGCAGTGTCAGGTTCAGCGGTCTTTTCTAAACGCATTTGATACGACACAGCCATGGTTTGATTTGCAAATTTTTGTAAGTCTTTAATTGAAAAATCAAGCGTAAATCCATGCTTTTGCGTCGTCAGTGTGTAACCTGTAGTAACTGTTTTTCCAGCCACTTTTACCTCAATTGATTCTGGTAAAAGTGTCAACGTTGTATCCGCCTTATCTGACAAGCGGAATTCCTGATATCCTAAAATATTCGCTGGAATCTGAGTCGTTAACTGATAGTTAATGTGCTCTCCTTGATTAAAACCTTGTTGCTTATCGAGTACCGTTTTTTCAAGTGGTGGTAAGTCATAGGCATTTTCTTCATTTTTTGGATATAAATGAATATGCGTTAACGATTGCCCTTGTGGATCTTGAACAGGCAAAATCACTACTAGGTTGCTAGCTTTTTCTTTTACCACTTCTGGTGCTTCCGCTTCAACAAATAAATAGGCTTTATCTCGTTGCTGCGAATCTTTGCTAGCTAATGAAAAAGAAACCACTCCATCTTCTCCATTTATTGTCTGTGTTTTATCTTCTGCGATCGGTTTTCTATTCGTTGCACCGGTTTCTGCTAATTGACGCTGTGCCTCTTGGACCGTTTTTCCTTCAGAACGAAGCTGATAAAATGGCTCTGTCACATCATAAACTTGATAAGTGACGTCATTTAAGCCCCGATAATTTTGAAGCAATGTTCCTTCTTCCCCTGTGTTTTGCTGCTGTTCTGGTAATTGACCATCAGGGAACAATAATTTGTGCAACGTAACTTGAACGCTTGCTTGCGATACTTCTGCTAATGCTTGCTGTGAAAACCCGAAAAGAGCGAGTAGCATGATGCAAATACTTAGCCAACGTGCGTTTTTCATTGATTACACACTCCCTTCTGGTCGTCTAATAAAGAGATAAACACCTGCTATCACGAATGTACTAATCGCTATCAAGTAAAACCACAAGCGTCCTATGCCACCAGTTTCAGGTAAAGGAACCTTTGCTTGGTTAGTAACATCTAAAGTAATTTGATTATTCTTCTCCCCAGAAATTAAAACATCTGCTACTTTTTCCCCATCTATCGTGACTGAACCATCTTCGCGAATTATTAATTCGATTGGTTCTTTTAATCCCTGATATCCTTCTGGCGTAAATGTTTCTGTTAAGACATATTTTCCTGGCTTTAAGTTTTCAAAAACAAAAGTATCCGTTTCTTTGCCATCTTTTGGTAATTCAATATCCGTATCTGGTCCTGTTAAACGGAATTTCGCTCCTTTAAGTGGTGTCTGATTATCGGCTTTTTTATGAACCGTTAAATCAAAAGGTTTCAAATGATTTTGATGTGTCAGTGTCCATTCTGACGCATTTTCTTCAATATTTTTGCCTGCATAGTGAATTTTCCCATACTTATCAACAGTAAATTCATAATTCCCAGCAAGAGTGTCGTAACCTACTGGTCCTGATTGTTCGACCATTCGATATTCACCAGGTTCACTAATTTTAAAATAGCTTAATCCTGCAGCATCTGTTTTTTGGGTTGCCACAGTTTGGTAAGTTCCTTGAGCATTTTTTCTTTGCAACGCAAAAGTCGCCTCTGCTAAGTTCACTTGTTTGCCATTTTGCATAGTGTATTTTCTAATTCTGATTGGCAAAGAAGAAAATTTATTTTCAATTTCCAATGGAATAACTTGATTTGTGGTGGTCACTTCTTGTCCATCGATGCTTACTTTTCCTTGCTCACTCACCGCAATTTGCCAAGTCGTTTTCTTACCTAACTCATGTCCTGCAGGTGCTTTTACTTCGGTTAATGTATAGCGTTCCCCTTTTTGTAGGCGCACATCTTTTGGCAAGGAATAGCTCCCATCTTTATTGTCCACTAATGTTGTTTGAACGTTTTTACCACTCAATTCAAAGACGGCTCCCACTAAGTTTTTCTCACCTGAGGAAGAATTTTTGATTACTTTTAAATCTAATGGCTTGAATTGCTTCGTGTTTTTCCAAGTAGTATCGTCGATTTTTTCTTGACTGTAACCAGGAACTGCTAATTCACGGGTTGTTTGATAATTGAAAGCTTGTCCTTGATTGTTGTATTGGGGAAGCCCAAGAACTTCTTGATAGCTTTCATCCGCGGTTTTGGAAAGTTGGGTTACATTTTTGCGCTCCCAACTATTGCTGGTATCATTTTCTGGTTTTGATAATTTAATATACCCAGTTTGCCAGTTGGCTGTGTCAGTTACTTGCTTTCTACTAATTTCATAAATCACATTATCTGGTCGACTTGTTGGGTCTTGATCATACTCTTCCCAGATTTTTTTCACGTTTAACTTCACGCCAGGTGCTTTTCCAGAAGGAACCCCAAAATCAACTTTTTCAGGGGCCGTGGCTAATGGCTGAAACGTTGTCCGACCATTCATTTGATACCAAAAATCAGGTTTGAAGTTTTCTGACTCTGTTTGAATGCGTACTTGATAATGAATTTGAATTTCTTGCCCTTTACCCAAATAAATCTCATTACTATTAATTGTAGCGCCTGTTAGCGATACTTCCGGTAAGGTTTGAACCTGAACGGGGCCCACACTTTTCATTGATAATGTATTTGGCTCGTATTTAAAAGGTTCAGCAATTGGATCGACTACTTTTCCGTTTACAACCGTTCCTGAAATTTGAACGGCTTTTTTCGCTAAATAATCAGAAATGTCTGGTGCATAATCCGCGGATTCATAATAAAGATCTCCGTTTTCATCGGCTGACACCATTTCACGCATTTTATCTTCAACTTGTTGTTTAGATAAATTAGCTCGTGGATCGCTTTGCAATTGAATGCCCAATCCATGTATTTCAATCCCACGTTGTTTTAAGGCCATTGCCTCACCTATCGTGGCGATAAACGTACTGTTAATTCGTTTATTGATATTGTTTTGATCTGGCGCATTGTAGCTACCAGAGATATAAGAAGTACTGCCTGGTTGATCTTGTCGATTTGTAAATTGTGTCCCGTAAAAGCGACCATCCGCCTCTGTTTGAACTCGACTCACTTTATAGGAGAAGGTTGGGACACCATCCGTTAAAAGTACAATGACTTTCTTATGTCCATTTGGCGTTGCTAACATATCACCGGCATCTCTTAACGCTCTTTGGGTGAAAGTTCCTCCTCTAGTGCTACTTGGTGTAATATTTTTAATTGGATTTTTGACTGTATCAAACGGCCCCATTTGAATGGCGTTGTTATTATAACCGTCACTTGAGTAGCCAACATAGCCCATATTGATGTTATTGGTAATACCGCTATTTGCCAATGTATCAACAAAACGGTTCACGCCTTTTTGAACTTCACCGATCCGATTGTTTTCATTCATACTACCGGACCAGTCAACGACTAAGACCAAATCCAATGGCGTGATTTCTTTCTGAACATTTCCACGCACATTAAGATATACGTCAAAAAGCCCTGGTGTTGTTGTTTCTCTAGCATATTTTCGGATGGCATAGTCGGCTTGGTCTCCTGTACCGCCATACTCAATATAAGAATTTGTGCGATTAGTAGGGTCCCCATTCCAACTCGTTTGGCCATCCCATTGTGCACCACCGTCTTTATTCCCTTGATGGTTTAACACATTTTGATTACCTGTGGGCTGCCAATTAGCAGTCGGATAAGTGCCAGAATTATCCGTTGTATATTGTGGTGCAATTAAAGGCAGTGCAAGATTCGCTCTCAAAGTAGCTGGCGCCATTCTTGCTTCTGCAAATGGATTAGTTACCTCTTCTGTTGCGGTCGGCTGTTCTGTTTTTTCAGGAGCCGAATCATTTTTGTTATTTTCTTTCACATTTTCTGGTACAGTTATTTTTTCTGGTTCAGTTGATTCTTTAGCAGAATCCTCTACTGTTATTTTTTCAGAAGTAACTGAAACATCATATTCGTTGTTTTCATACAATAACTTAGGTTGCTGAGCGTCTTGAATAGAACTTTGCTCAACAGCTAACGAAAGCTGTACCGGCTTTTTTACTTGTGCATCCAAAGTGAGATAAAGCGTACCATTAGTCACTTGGTAAGAATATCCGTCTTTTTCAATTCCAGCAGAATCCATGAACTGTGCATTTTTCAATTGAATTTCTCGTTGTAATGGCTGCTCTGTTTGGTTGAGAAGATTTAACTCGATATTAATATTCGTTTTATCATTCTCATCTGTTATCATTTGAGCGGATGTAATTTCAACTTCTTTGGCTGTTTCTGCATAGCCAATGAGCGGTATGAAATAGGATGAGACAAGTAAAAAGACTACGCCGAAAACCCCAAATTTCTTTAGTAATTTAATGTCTGTTCTCTCCTTTCTTTTATGAATTAACAGTTAAATTAGAATTGCGTAGCACGTAAAATTTCATTATTCTAATCTGATAATTATTATACAGAGAAGGAGCTCATTAAATCACACCAGCTTTCATACCAAGCGGTTTCATTTCTGAAATTGCGTTATTGTTTCGATGATTGTTTCATTAAAGTAAAGGACTTGGGAGGAAACAATATGATTAGGTTTTTAGAAAAAAATTATCGGAAAATGGAAGAAATCATTCGTGTATTATCCATTTCTGATAAATGGATGACTAAAAAAGAACTTGCAAAATATATTGGTAGTTCTGAGTCTACTTTTATCCGTTATATTGAGGAGATTAAACAACGCTGGGGCGAAAGCTTAACCATTAAAACGTCTCATAAATTAGGCTATCGTTTAGAAAACTTTAATGCATCCTTATATTTAAAAGTACTGACGGATATGGCAAAAACGTCAACGACCACCCAATTGCTCCATGAATTTATCCAAAATCCTGGCAAAACTATCGAATATTATTGCGATACCATCAATATTAGTCGCTCTTCTTTTGCTCGAAAATTAAAGCAGTGTAATCAGGTCTTGGAAACTTACTCTCTTCGCGTTATCGTTGATCAAGGCTATCAATTAACTAGCCAAACAGAAGAATTACCCTTACGTGTTTTTACGACCTTTTTCTTTTTAATGTATTATGGTCATTATGAATTGCCCTATCAATTAGACAAGCAGGAAATCAAGCAATTAATGCGCCGTAATCAATGTCAATTAAATATTATTAGTATGGATAACAGTTATGAACACGATTTTTTTATTATGTATTTTATTGTTGATTTATTAAGAGAACATCAAGGATTTCAACAACGTTTCCAGAAAAAATCAGACAAAAAGAGTCCAATCAAAATGGAAGATTATCTTTTACTCAGTCGTCATTTTACTGGACTCAGCCGTGAGACCTATCGGGAAGTTCTCCGGTATTTTCAAAGAGGCGCTTTTCAGCAATACTACTCTGAAGAACAAGAAGTTATCAGTCAAAGGATACGTGAAAATTTAAAATTTAATGCTTTTTCACAGATTGAACAATTAACAGAAGAAGTCGTTGACTTTGCTGTTCACTTGTTAACCTGTCTTTATTTGTTTTCTCAATTAGTGCCTTTTGACACCACCGAATTAACACAAAGGGCCACCTTTTTCACTCGACAAATTCATTTTACTCAGCTCCACTTATATGCACGATTAAAAGCAGAATTGCATTTCTTTTCCGCTCTTTTAGAAACAAACCTATTAAACTATTCATCTTCTTATATTTTTTGGTTGCTCAATACTTTTCCAGAAATTAACCAGAGTTTCGACTCAAAAAAGATTTTGATTATTAGTGACATGGGCCTGAATCATAGCCAATACATAGGAAACTATGTCCACGATATTTTAGCGTTACATCGGATTCGTTCAAATACGTTAGCAATCACGGAAGAACAAATAGATGATCATCGACTCGAAGAATTTGACTTGATTATTACCAATCAACCAATTATTGAAACCAATGTTCCAAGTATTTTAATTAATGATGCTATCTTATTTTCTAACAAAAGAGAATTGCTCGATTTATTAAACTTTTAACGTCTTAATAGTTTGCCCTATCTACCAAAAAGATAACTCTTTTATCAAGAAGCACGCAATGTGAGGTACCATCATTCAAAAGATAATTTTATTTTTCTGAAATAAAAAAGAAAACATACTAAGATTAGAGGGTAAATTCATCGACGGATGAATTTACCTTCTATTGCTCTTTTAAGCGTATAGTTGGATGTGAAAGGAAGACCGACCACAGGCTCTTGGACTTCGAGTCCCAAACAAAAAATGGTCTCCTTCACTGTCATTTTAAAATCTGGTTTAAGTATGTTGGGGCTTCGAGCCCGTGTGAAGGAAATTAGGAACGAAATGAAGCAGTGAAGAACCTTTCAATACTTTTTAGGAGATGAAAATCATGTATGTACTTGCTTTAGATGTCTCAATGGGAAAAAGTTATGCCGTTATTTATCATGAAAATACTTGTCTTTTTGAACAAGAAATTCTTCACGATAAAATACATTTCAATGCACTTCTTCAAGAAATTTATGCTCTTCCAGAACGACCACAAATCGTTTTTGAAGCAACGGGTGTTTATTCAAGAGTCATTGAAACGTTTTGTCAAAAGAATCATTTCGCCTATTGTTTACTAAACCCTTTAGAAGCCAAAAGACAACTGAATATTGACTTACGTTCAGTAAAAACGGATAAACGTGATGCCCATCGTCTCGCACAAACACACGGTCAATTTTTGCGGAAACAAAAACAATCGCAATCAGAAATCTATGAACAAACACGTGATTTAGCACGTTTTTATCAACAAGTTGAAGGGGACATTAAACGCATGAGAATGAACCTGCATACCGCTTTACAATTAACTTTTCCAGAATTGGAAACACTTTTCACCAACAGGTTATCAAAACTCGCCTTAAATCTTGTCGAGCTGTTCCCGCATCCTACTTGTTTAGAAGGTTTGAGTCAAACAAAAGTAAAAAATCTTTTGAAGAAAAATACCGATAAAAAAATCTCCGATCAAAAAGCATTGAATAAAGCCCAAACCTTACTTTCACTGGCGCAAAATTCTTATCCAGCAGAATCTAGACAAAGTATTTCTGTTCAAAAAGTGGTGTACTATGCCCAACAATTGAAACAATTACTGGTGACGAAAGAGCAACTCGCTCAACAATTAATTGAAACTGCGCAACAAACAATAGAATTTGATTTGTATCAAAGTATTCCAGGGATTGGTGAACTTTCTGCTGGACTCATGATCGGTGAATTAGGGGACATTCGTCGTTTTTCTTCTCATAAACAATTGAACGCTTTCGTCGGTGTTGATACCAGGAGGTATCAATCTGGAAAATATATTGCCCAAGAACACATGAATAAACATGGGAATCCAAAGGCACGAAAGAATTTGTATTTTATTATGATGAACATGATCAGGCAACAAGCGGCGGGCCCCAATCATTTGGTGGACTATTACTATAAACTAAAAACGCAACCTTCGCCCAAAAAGCATAAGGTTGCGCTCATCGCCTGCATCAACAAGCTCTTGAAATGTCTCCACTCAATGGTACGACATTCAAGTCCGTATGATTACTCATACACGGCCTCTAACGACCAATAAGGAATATATCCTTAAATAGATTATAGCACACCTAATAAAAAAAATTCTAATTTATTAGGCTTATTTCGTATACTTTTTTTTCGTGATAAAAATAAACGAAAAAACACTTGACTAAACGTAGGAAATGAGCCTGGGACAAAAATCTCTTTGGATTTTTGTTCCAAGCTCAAAACCTGATAAACGGCGGGAACAGAACCAACTCCTTCGGAAATAAGCCGAAATTCTCCAAAAATTAAAGAGCAATTTTCGGAAATTTCTTCTTATTTCTCGGAGCTAAACGGTTCTGTCCCGACCTCATTTTCACTCTTAAGATAATCAGCTAAACGAAACCAGTAAATTAAATTTCTGATTGATTCACTGGCCATCTTGTGTGACTTTTACTTGGCAAAATTAATGTAATGAAGATCACTAAAGTACCGATAAAAGGAAGTAAATAGAATAAAATCCACCAGTTACTGTGGTCGCGATCATGCAATCTTCTTGCTCGAACAGTAAAGTTTGCCAACCAAATTAAAGCAGTCAACAAGAAAAAGATAATAGTCACAGTATTCCATTCTTTAATGATTGTTCCATCATTGGGTGTTACTTCAATATATCTGTAAACGCCCGTAATTGCTGAATAAATCCCTAACACTAAATAATTAATTAATTGTGGCCACCAATATTGTGCTCGTGTTGCTGACGCATTCATTGTTGTAATATTATTCCAGTATTCTCTATACGCGTTAAACATATTATCACCCCCGCATTAACTATTACAGAAGTCTTTCGTTTTGTCAAAGAATAACGTTATTTTATGCCGCTTAATGACACGTCCATGTGCCTTCCTTAAACTCACACGAAGCTGACTCTTCAGAAGAAGTAGTTAATGAAACTAACGGTTGCTGTTGGTTTTCTTCTGCGAGAATTTTTTGAATAGTTTGACTGATTTGTTGTTTCGGTACTGCACCATTAATTAAATATTTTTGATTAATGATTAGTGCGGGAACTCCTTGTAAACCATAAGCAGAAGCTAGCGCAAAATCTTCTTGAACCGCCGTCCAAACAGCCTCGGAAGCAACAGCTTCTTTCCATAAAGCAAAATCAATCGTTGTCTCTTTTACTAGCTCCTCAATTACTTTTGGCTCTTCAATATTTAAACTTCTCACAAATAAACCTTCTTGTAACTTATCAAACAGTAACCAATAGGTGTCTTGGTTGCCAATGTATCCAGCTGCTTTTGCTGCTAATAATGCATTCTTTGATGTTGGAAAATCAAATCGTTGCTTCCTCATCCCGTCAATATTAAAACGATGCTTTGAATCGTTTTGATTGGCATGCACCCAATGCGTCAAAACTTCTTCTTTTACTGCTGCTCGTGAGCCAAACATTGTTTCAAAATCGTTTGCTGACCACCCCAACGCAAACGACCGATGGATTAATTCAATTTCAGGAAATTCTTGTTGAATCTCATGCATGCGATCAGACATTGGAAAACAAAAACTACAAATAACATCATGGAAAAATTCTATTTTCTTCCTTACCCTCCAGTAACTCTTTTTTTCAAAACAGATTGAACTAAATTTACCATTTTACTTACTAAAAGTAAACAAATGAAGCCAATTAAAAGAAACAAGTGAAACAAAATGCGCTGTGGCTTTTGTCTCACCTGTTCTATCTACTTATTCTGATATGTCCATTCCATTACCCGCTCGCCATTCGTATCTAATTCACCATTAAATACAAAACCAAGTTGTTGGTACAACCGAATTGCTGAGCTGTTCGTATCATAAACACTCAAGTATAGCTTGTTTGTTTGGTATTTTTCTATTAGTGTTAACATTAAAAGTCGACAAGCTGTTTTCCCATAACCTTGTCCTTGGAACCGTTGATCAATTAAAAAGCGGTCTAACCAAACGCGCCCATCTTGCCAACGTCCATACATGGCATAGCCGATTAATTGATTGCCGTCATAAATACCTGCCGACTCCCATTCTGGAGATTGGTCCGATTCTTTCAGGTTTTCTGCCATTGATTCAATGAAGTCTTGTTGTTCCGCGAAGACCTGTAAGTTTTCCACTGCCGTACGATTATTGTTTGTTACTTTTTCAAAATGTATTTCCATTGTTTTCACCTAATTATTTTTTTATTTTATGACGCGATCGTAATAGGATTTTAGAAGGCTAAATTGCGACGAACATTTATTGAGAAAACAGTGTTTAGTTTCAAGAGCCAAGACCATCAATTCTAGCATGTTCCATACATGGAATTTGATGCAACCGAAATGAAATGCGGAATACTGCACACCATCAGTTCATTCTTCGCTTTTTTTATTTTTATACCATCTTTGGGAAATTCCTTCTTATTGGCTTTCTCACCTGAGCATTTATCTCCAAGTTTAAGACTTGGGAAGTACGTCATTTCTTTTTTTCTTACGTTTCACATTCCTTATATACTTATCTACTTCTGTAATAAATAGGATAATCATACCTGAAACGATTGAAATTACCCAAGCTAACAAGGACAGATTAGCCGTATAAAAAATTGATTGCATTAATGGAACATAAGTCAAAATTAGTTGCAATATGACCATTATACCGATAATCCAAAAAGCTTTTGGATTTGTAAATAAGCTTTTAGAGAAAAATGGTTGTGTTGTTCGAATATTAAATAAATAAAAGATTTTACTTAAAACAACAATATTAATCATCATAGTACTTGCTACCGCTTGTCCTACACCTTGAGTTAATAACCACTCATAAGAAATAAGACTAATTAAAGCCATTATTATTGAAACATAGGCCATTTGCCAAATATCATGATTATCCAATAAACGATTTCCAGTTTTCCTTGGTTTTCTTTTCATAATACCTTCTTCATCCGGTTCAAAGATAAACGCAAACTGAATAGTAATTGCGGAAACCATATTAATCCATAGTAGTTGGGTTGCTTGTAGAGGCATTTCTTTTTGCATTAAAATGGTAAATACTATAATTAAACCTTCAGCAAAAGAAGTTGGTAAAAGAAAGAGAATGCTCTTTTTTATATTGTCATAGATGCGACGTCCTTCTTTAATTGCCACCGATAGGGTACCAAAATTATCATCTGCTAAAATCATATCTGCAGAGTCTTTGGCTACGTCCGTTCCTTTTTTTCCCATCGCTACCCCAATATCTGCTCGTTTCAACGCGGGGGCATCATTGACACCATCACCTGTCATTGCAGTAACTTTACCGCTTTCTTGAAGGGCTTTGACAATATCAAGCTTATTTTTAGGCGTCGTTCTTGCAAAAACTTGATTTTCCAAAACAGCTTCACGAAACATTTCTGGAGTCATTTTATCTAGTTCACCGCCGGTTATGACACGAATTGTTGGTGCCAATCCTAATTTTTCCCCAATTGCTTTGGCGGTCAAGGGATGATCCCCTGTAATCATTTTAACATGAACTCCTGCTTGATTCATTTCACCTAACGCTTGAATGACTTCTTCTCTTGGCGGATCAATAATCCCTGCAATCCCGACTAACTGAATACCGTTCTTTAAAAAATCATGCGTAATTTCTGTTATAGCTGAAGAAACTTTTTGGAACCCGACCGCTACTACTCGTTTTCCTTCTTTGGATAGTTTTTCAACTTGTTCATACCAATACTTCGTATCAAAAGTTTGATCTGCTTTTTCTGCCATGGGCAAAAGCTTATCAGGCGATCCTTTTATAAAAATAAATTGCTCGCCCTTTTCATTTTTAATAAGTTTTGCTATATAGCGATACTCCGAGTCAAAAGGCAACATGTCCAATTCCTCATAACTAGGTTGGTTAGGATAATCAAATTGCTTATAGTATAAAGTAAGAAATGAACCATCAGTTGGTTCTCCGTTAATCGACCAATGATTTTCTTCTTTTACCAAAACTGTATCATTCGCTTCAAAGCCTATTTCTAAAAACAATTTTAGCTTCTCATCTAATGACGCTTTTTTATTTTCAAATAAAATTTGTCCTGTTGGCTGGTAGCCATCGCCCGTCACTTGGTACTCTTTTTTATATAATAGGATGTCTTTTACTGTCATTTCATTTTTGGTTAATGTACCTGTTTTATCCGTAGCTACTACATCTACAGAGCCTAAAGTTTCCACAGCAGGTAAAGTCTTAACAATGGTATGTTTATTTTTAGCCATATCGCTCACACCCATTGCTAAAACAACGGAAGTAGTAGCAGGCAAGCCTTCAGGAATAGAGCCGACAATCATTGTCACGACAGCCAGAGATAAAACAGACAGAGAGTAAGTTTCAAGAAACAAACTTACCAGAAAAAGAACAATCGCTACTGACATAATTACGTAAGTAATCCCTTTTCCCAAACTATCGATTTCTTTCATTAACGGAGTTTTTCTGGTTTCTGTATTGTTTACTTCAGAGGATATTTTTCCTATCTCTGTTTGTTCTCCTATTGCTATCACCAAACCAATCCCGCTTCCAGAAGTAACATCCGTAGAAGCAAAAGCTAAGTTAACTTGTTCTGCTAAAGGTGTATCTTCAGCGATTATCGGAGTCGTAACTTTTTCAACAGAATCTGATTCTCCTGTTAAAGCGGATTCTTGTATACGTAAATTATCTGCTTCAATCATTCGTAAATCTGCTGGAACATTGTCACCAGCCTCTAAAAAAACTACATCTCCCACTACTACCTGTTCAGCTGGAATGTCCTTTCTCACACCTTGTCGGTAAACGGTTGCTTTTGAAGAAAGAAGTTCTTTTATTTTTTCTAATGCATTTGTCGCACTAGCTTCTTGATAGTACCCAATCAGCGCGTTTACAAAAACTACTAGAACAATGATAATAGTATCTGAAGTATGTCCCATGAACAGCGTCAAAGCTGCGGAAAATAACAAAATATAAATAATCATATTGTTAAACTGTCGAAGCAACAATTTCCATTTAGGAGTCGTTTTAGCTTCTAGTTTGTTTACCCCATATTTCAAAATACTATCTTCTACTTGCTTTGCTGTTAAACCGTTTTCTAAATTTTTTATTTCATATTTTTTTAAAATCTCTTCTGTACTCAATTGATACTCTTTTATCTGTTCCATTTATTTACCTAACTTTCTTAATTATTTTTTTATAGTGCAAATAAGCTCATCATTTAATAGCCCATACTTGCTATCAATACTGAACTTCCCTATAAATTATTCAATTAAAAAGTAGGCTAAACACATTAAGAATCTCTGCTCGCCTTCTGACGTGTCACTTGTCAATCAAACGCACCTCCTAATTTTTTAAACATAATACTACTATAGAAGGATAAAAGTTGCAACATGAATAAACTGTTGCTATAAAAACTTAAATATCTATTATTAGTGAAAAAATGCTTTTTTATTTCCCTATTAAAGTTTCTCTTTTTTATGCCCATCTTTTCCTACAAATAGATACTCTTTTCAAGAGATTTCTTTTTACACCACCAGTTTCAAATGATATAAATGATATATAGAGTGTTTTAACTATGTGCAACATGATTAAAAGTTAACTGTTGGGGAGCAGTTAACTTTTTCTTTTTAACCACAAAAGAGAGGATCCGCTGTGAGAAATAACTGCAGCGGATGCTCCCTTTTGTATACTATTTATTTACTAGCCGATAGTTCAAAGCTTTCCCGTTACTCAGTAGTATCGATATTGTCTTCTTGACTATCTAAAGAACGGTCAACTTTTTCGTCGTAACTTTCCAGGGAATTTTCATTTTGATGTTTCTGATTATCGACAGTTTTATCGACTTTTTCTTTCTGTCGATCAATTGTCTTTTCCATCTCTTCGCCAGCCGAGGTACAGCCACTCAGCAAAAAGAAACTTGTGAATAAAAACGCTGACAAGATAACTGTTTTTCCGATTTTTGTTTTCATAAACTCACCTCTCGTTTAATTTAAAAAAACGCTCCGATAAAACATTGTGTCCTTGATTATTTACTCACAATTAGCGAACGACTAAGACATTGCACGAAGCATGATTAACCACATAATCTGTAGTAGAACCAATCAAGGTTCGTTGAATAGCGCCTCTTCCCGTGGCCCCTAGCACAATTAAATCTATGGCATAATTTTCAGAAATCGTGTTGGCAAGATAGCGTTTTGGGCTCCCAAGTTCAACAATTTTTTTAACTGTTTTTACACCAATTTCACTCGCTTGTTTTGCCTTTTCAGTGAGCATCTCTTCTGACTTATGTTTTTCTAAATCATACAATTCTTCAAAAGAAAAGGGACTCGTCGTAAATTCAGCATCATTAATAATTGTAGCTAAATAAAGAGTGGCTTGTTCCTCTTTGGCAATCCTGACAGCTTCATGAAAAGCTTTTTCAGATTGATCTGAGCCATCAAGAGCAACCAAAATATGTTGATATACTGACATTTTATCCGCCTCCTTAACCAAATTAAGAATCACAACTAACACAACAGCTGCATTACATTTTAGTGGCTATCTGTTGTAATTTTTCCACGGTTAATGCTTGATAATTTGTTTCTTCAAGTAGTCCCATTTGAATTTCAACAGAAACATCTTCCGTACATGTTTCTAAAAACATTGTGGCATAATCAAACTGTTGCTCTAAAAATGCTTCATACTCCAGTCGACAACGTAAAAATTCTTTCGCGGTATCTGAAACATGTAAACACATGCGGCGATTATTCGCTTTCTTGGTTATCACAAAATAGGTTCCTTCTAAAATCGTGGTAATCTCTTCAATAATATACGCTGCATCTTTTACCATTCCGTCAATCCAGTCCTTTATTTGTTTTCAGTATCGTTGCTTTTTTCTTTGTCATCACTTAACAGCTCTTTAATTTTTTCACGATTGTCGTATAACTTTTTTCCTACGCCCACTAAGGCGCCACCTGCCAATAACTTTGTTAAAAAGCCGCCACTTGCATTTGTTTTTTTACCATGGTGTCCTTTTAAATGATGTCCCATCCTAGCCACCTCCATAATTTTTATTTCTATTACCTATGAACATTATCTCATATGTTTTCACAAAACGCACGTATAACAATAGTTTTTTAATCAAGGCTCGACCACTTTGTAAACTCATGACTTTTAATATGACGAATATCTTCAAATAAAATATGTGTATGTCCAACTTTTGCATGCTCCATTGAGCTCATCCCTTCAAAAACACCGATAATTGGCGGCTGAACGCGGCCAAAATCATCCAAAGTATTCAATTGGATTTCTAAAACTTGGTTATTTTTTAAAGACTGCTCTAAGTATTCTTCAATTTCTTCTGTTGTCTGTTGCGGTAAGCGTTCAAACGCTCTCTTAGAATATTCGTCAGAAGCTTCGATTCCTTCTTGTAACTCCCCCAATGCAAAAGCAGTCGCCCATTTCAGTTCAAAGGGCCGATCGTGGTACTCATTATAAGGTGTAAATTCTTTTTTTGTTCGTTTCATGATGTTATCCTCCTAAACCGACATTTCCCCCAGCATGTCCACCCACTAATCCTGAACGATGAATTGCTGTCGCGCCTTCTAACAAAGAAGAGGCATGGATTAAAGCTTGAAAGCCAAATTTTTGTCGGATTTTATCAATCAGATAGTTTAACTCCATTTCACTAATTTGCTCTTCTGGTACCGAAAATAAATCTAATTGTAAAGATTCATTCCAAACTAATTTTCCATAAGAAAGACCTAATTGTCGGACATCGGTTCCTACTAGATAGTGTTCTCTAAAAAGGGCTAATACATGGGTGATCAAAACTTTTGTATTGTTTGTTGCAGGAATCGTTTGTTGTTTTCGCCAACCAGTTCGTCCTTCACGGTCAATTTGTCCTTTGGAATAACCAACGTAGACTGTGATACATTCCGTTTGACAATGCGCTTTTCTTAAACGAGCAGCCACTTGCTCTGTCAGTTCCTTTAAGACTAGTTCAATCTGATCTCTTCGCGCATAATCTCTCGGTAAAATCTGACTATTCCCAAATGATTTTTCAGCTTTACGTTGCGTTTTTTTTCCTAAAAAAGTACGATCAATTCCCCATGAATGAGCATACAATTGAAGCCCCATCACGCCAAATGTTTCTTGTAAAAGATGCGGATTCGCTTGCGCTAATTCATATACAGAATCAATTCCTAAACGATTTAGTCGTTTAGCCATTCTGCGACCAATCCCACAAAAATCTGTCAAAGAAGGCAACTGCCAGACAGTATCTGGTACACGATCATACCGCCATTCTGCAATAAAATCTGGCGAATGTTTGGCGCCATTGTCCAACGCCAATTTAGCCAGTAACGGATTGTCCCCTATCCCAACGGTCACATAAATACCCACATGATTATAAACGACTCTTTGGATAATCCGAGCCATTTTATAGGCGGTTTCACAATGAAAATAACTTAAAGAAGCCGTTACATCAAGAAATGATTCATCTACACTAAACACAGAGTGATCTTCATCTGCGACAAACTTTTTATATAAATTATTGATTTCTTGATTCTTTTTCATGTACAAATTCATTCGTGGCGGAACCACATATAAATCAGGATGAGCGGGCACTTGATTTTTACGCGTAACATTTGAAACACCTAAAACTTTTTTTGCCATTGGCGATGCTGATAAAACTAATCCCCCCGCATTTTCGGCATTGCTCATCACTACCAACATCGTTTTCAACGGATCTAACCCACGTTCTGCGCATTCTACACTAGCGTAAAAACTTTTACAATCAATACAAAGAATATCGCGACTAGGTTCTTTTTCATAATCAAATTTCACAAACATCACCTCACTTGCAAAATCATTATACGAACAAACGTTCGATTAATCAAGCGAACACTGTTTATTTTTTGTTTTTTTTCCAGAACGGTTGGTGATCAAAAAAATAAGTATTCGGAATTATTATATTCCAAATACTTATTTTTTCTTTTACATCTTATTTCGATTTAAAAATAATGATAAAAAGCCTGTTCCTAACAGAATCACTGCTGAAACATAATAAGGGAAAAAGTGGTTGATATCAAATAATGCACCTGCTGCCATTGGTCCTAAAATATTACCAAAACTTGTAAATGTCGAATTTAGCCCATTGATGGTTCCTTGTTGATCTCCAGCATGTTTAGATAAATAAGTGGTTACTGCTGGTCTAAACAAGTCAAACGCTAAAAAGACAATAAACGTTGAAAACACAACAACTAAATTATTTTTTGTAAAGGCAATCACGGCAATAAAAATGGCACTTGCAAAAAAGGTTAATTGGATTAAGCCCATTTCACCTATTTTTTGGACGATTGCATCAAAGAAAAACAACTGACAAATCAACGCTAAAATACCACTAACCGTAATCACGATTGCTATTTCACTTGTGGTAAAGCCGAAATTAATGGTCGCCATAATACTATAAATAGATTCGAACGCTTGCAGACCAAAAGAGGAAATTAAGATAATCACAAATAATGAGGTAAACATTGGATTTCTTAAAATATCCATAAATGAACCTTTTTTCGCTTCAACAGCGGCTAAAATTCGTTTCTCTGGCTCCTTCAAAACAGTTAATGTCAAAATAAAACCAATAAACGCTAAAAATGCGGCTGCAAAAAATGGGGCGCGAATACCTAAATAAGCAATAAAACCACCAACTCCTGGTCCGATAATAAAACCACCACTAATTGCGGCTGATACAAGTCCCATCGCTTTCGGGCGTTCAGAAATCGTGGTCATATCTGCCACAAAGGCTGTCACTGACGGCATTAATAAAGCGGCTGCAATCCCACCTAAACCACGAGAAATATAAAAACCGCTTTTCGCTTGGGCTAAACCAAATAATAACTCAGAAATTGAAAAAACCAACATGCCCGTCGCAATCATCTTTTTCCGACCAATTTTATCCGAAAGGACACCTGCGATTGGCGATGTGATTAATTGGGCAATCGCAAAAATAGAAATCATCATTCCCATTGTGGTACCAGAAAAATGCATTTCTTCTTTTAATTGGGGAATTACGGGAATGACTAGGCCTACGCCTAGAAAAACAAGAAATAAGTTAGAAATTGCTAAGTACATCATACTATTTTTTTTCGTCATAATTTGCCTCCTCCATAAAAAAACAGCCATCAAAAATGGCTATTTCTGTTTCTTTGTATGTACTTTCTTTGACAGTGTTTCGGCTGAAACACTCGTTGAGTCATTGAGATACATTTTACACTAATTCGCTGAAAATTTCACTAGTTTTTACTTATTTTTTTAAAGGAAATTGTTATTTTTTAAAGACATAAATTAAGTATCCAAGTATTTAATGAATCGCTTTTGTTTTTTATCAGAAATATAGCCAATGTGTTCATAAAATTGATGTGCTGCTATACGCTGTTCTCCCGAATTTAAGCGAATCGCAGACAAGTTACACTTTTTGGCTTCCGTTTCTAGTTTCGTCATTAATTGTTTGCCAATCCCACGGCCTTCTGCTTCTTTTGCGACTGCTAATCCCAGAACATTCAATAACGTTTGGGAATAAATTGTTTCATACAGTTGCGCATGCATATAGCCTAAAATCTTACCTGTCTTCGTTTCTTCATAAACATATAAAAACTCTCTGTCACTGGCTAGTAGTAATTTTTCAATCTGTTTACAGGTCACGTCAACGGGAACTTCATAGCCCAATTGTTCTTTATTAATGATAGTTAACGCCGCTGCATCGGTTGGCTTCATTTTTCTAATCAAGGGTAACAACCTCCTAAATGATATTTATAGAATATTACTTTGGCTACTCTATAGTTTTTTCGATAAATAAAGAACTAACGCATCATCATTAACACACCGATCGTTTGGTTTCAGCTGCTTATTTTGAAACCAGACTCCTGAACCATCTGGCACATATCCTTGTTTGATATATAATCTTTGCGCTGCACCATAACCAGGATGCAGGCCTACTCCCAAAGAAACAGTATCTGCATAACTTTTGGCAACATTTTCTGCACGATTTAATAATAACCGCCCCACTCCTTGTTTTTGAAATGGTAAGAATACATTGAAATCAGCTATTTCAGGATATAAATTTTTAAAAGGTCCTTCCTTAGCTAATGGCAGTAACGTCACATAACCTAACAGCGTTGCCTTTTTCTCCGCTACAAAAACCGTTCGTTGCTTGACTAATTGTTCTTCTAAATAGTTCATTAAAATCTCTTGGCGACTTGGCCAACCTTGTTGGACAAATTGAGTATCCAGCGCTAAGATATCTTTCTCTTGCATTTCTCTAATAACCACTAGCTCAGACATCAGCCTCCCCTCCAAAAAAACGTTTTCATTTTATACAACGAAGCGAATAATTCTCCGCTCCCTTATTCATTTTCAAAAACCATCGAGTTGATGATATTTGGGCAAAACAGCAACACATGTTTCTTCTGAATTAACAGCAATAACGAACCCTTGCCATAAGGACCACGTCACCGCTTCACCTAATTTCTCTTTCACTCGTTGAATCATTTCAGCTTGCGTTAAGTCTCGAGCAGGGAAATGTTGAACTTTATCGTTACTGATTAAAAAAATAAATGATTCTGAAAAAGCTGTCATGACTTCAGGTGGTAAATTTTTTAATCGTTCTTGGTAATCCATTGAAACCACTCCTTCTTTTTTATCATACCACAACATCCATTTCTCTAAAAAGCGCAGCACTTACTACTGAATATCTGCTAAAATTTGCCTGATAATCTGCTTTTCAGACAGTTGTTCAGATAACCGCTGTTCTCCCGGAAGCCCTAAATAATCTTCTGGTAGCCACCAACGTTTCATTTCCACGACACCAAATTCTTGATTCTTGTTTCTCTGGCTATGTCTTTTCAGCGTTTCTTCAAAAGAAATATCAAAATAATAAACCTGAACGTTTCCTTCAAAGAGATGAATTATTTCCTGAAAAAAGGAATGATAAATGGCTTTTTGAAAAATCCCTTCAACAATCACATACTGGCATTCTTGATAACCAAAAGCTACCAACTGTTTTAACAAAGCAATACTTAGATTACCTGTTTCATCTTTAACACGAAGCATTTCTCTGCGCACCACATCTTGAGAAATCAATAACGATTGTTCTTTAAGACATTGATGAAGCGCTTTAGCTATCGTTGTTTTGCCACTACCAGAATTACCACGTAAAATAATTAATTTCGGTTGCATCTGTTTCCCTCCATTTTCTTGATTGTTGAAAACCAGCAGAAAAGAGCAAAAAACTTGGAAAAAACTCTCCAAGTTTTGCTGTTATTTTGATGAACGTTTCGTTGAGTCTCGCTGAATGAATTCCGTTCCGATAATAATTTTTTTAGGAACTGGTGGTGTATTCAAGCATAACTCTTTCATTGTCTCAACGGCTAGCTCGCCCATCCATTCAGTATGAACTTTGACTGTTGTTAATGTGGGTGAAACATATTTTGCGACACTAATATCATTAAAACCAATGATAGAAATATCTTCTGGCACACGAATGGCTGCTTCTTGTAACGCCCGCATCGCACCAATTGCCAACGTATCACTTGCAGCGAAAAAAGCGGTTGGACGAGTGTCCGCTTTTTCAATAAAGTCTTTCATCGCTTGATAGCCTTCTTCAACAGAAAAAGCTGCTTCGACAACCCATTCTTGATGATAAAGGTCCAGATCTTTTAACGTTTCTTTAAAAGCAACAAAACGTGAATCAACCAATGCCACACGGGACTCTTTCGTATATTCTTGCCCAGAAAGCATACCAATTTTCTGATGCCCTTGCGCCAAAAATTCTTGCACAATTGTTTTAACACTTCCAGCAAAATCAACAACAATGGAGTTTTGGCCAAAAACCATTGCATCAAAGTCTACAAATAGAAGAGGTGCGCCTAAGGCGGCTAAGGACGCCACTTGCTTTTCATCAAATTTTCCTAGGGCAATTGTCCCATCAAATCTTTTTTGAGACAGGTTTGTCAGAGATTCTTTGACTAAAAGAAAACCCAATTCCTCTGCTCTCTTTTCAACACCTAAACGAATCGATAAATAGTAGATATCATCCAGCTCTTCTGGATCGCTGAACCACTGGACAAATCGAATTTTCTTTTTGCCTGCTTGTTTTTTTCTGGCTCGTTTTTTATAATTTAACGTTTCTGCTGTTTCAAATATTTTCTTCTTCGTTTCATCACTAACTGATAATGTTTCATCATAGTTCAAAACTCTCGAAACTGTCGCTGAAGAAACACCGACTTGCTCTGCTATATCTTTAATGGTTACGATGTTCCTCACCTCAAATTAATCATTTTCAATACATTGAATAAACCGTTCAAAAGCACGACGGCCTTCTTCGTCACGTTTAAAGACGCCGGCATCTGTTAAAATTTGAACAAAAATCGTCCCAATTCCTTGTTGAATCACTTCTTTGACATTGGCTTCAGTGATGGTTTGCTGGCTGAGTTCATCCGCCCAAGCTCGATGGCTTTCAGCAATTTGATTGGGTTGCTTTAATAAATACTTTTCGACTTCTCTTAATTCTTGTGCCAGCCTTGGTGGCAAAATAGCTAGTCCCATTACTTCAATTAAGCCAATATTTTCTTGCTTAATATGTTGTACTTCTGGATGTGGATGAAAAATGCCATCTGGAAATTCCTCCGAAACATTATTATCTCGTAAAACTAAATCCAATTCAAACAATGACCCTTTGCGTCGAGCAATTGGCGTAATCGTATGATGCGGTGTGCCATCTTCTGAATAGGCCCGAACTGAGACTCGTTCATCAGAATAATTGCGCCATTTGGTCAAAATTAATTCGGCTGCCTCAACTAGTTCCTCTTGATGATCACTTTGAAGACGAATCACAGACATCGGCCATTTTAAAATACCAGCAGTTATCCCAGGATATTGTTTCAAAGAAAAAATTTTTTCCATTGGTGCTAAATCCATTGGAAATGTATGCCGTCCTGCTTGGTAATGATCATGAGATAAAATAGAACCACCAACAATTGGCAAATCTGCATTAGAGCCCACAAAATATTCAGGGAATAACTCCGTAATTTTAAGGAGCCGCTGGAACGTTTTTTTCTCGATTTTCATTTCTCGATGCTGTTGGTCCAAGAAAATCGCATGCTCATTATAATAAGCATATGGCGAATATTGAAAGCCCCAAGCTTCGTCCTCTAAATTTAGTCGGATAATCCGGTGGTTTGTCCGTGCTGGATAATTCACACGACCATAATAGCCTTCATTCTCCATACATAACATACACGCTGGATATTTTTTTTGACTCATTTTCTTTTCAGCCAAAATTTTTCGAGCATCCTTTTCTGGCTTCGATAAGTTAATGGTAATTTCTAGTTTACCATAGGGTGAGTCCATTGGGAAAATAATATTTTTGGCGATTGCTTTCGTTTTAATGTAGTTATTCGTTTTACATAACTGATAAAAATAATCCGTTGCTTTTCGTGGAGACTCTTGATAATAGTCCATAAACTTCCGATTAATAGTGGTTGGGGTCGGCGTAATAAAATCCATTAACTCCGCTTCTAGTTGCTCTGCTTCCGTAATTGAGCCATCGATTTGGTGATTGGCTTGTGCAATGTTTAAAAGATGTTCCACCACACTCAACGGTTCTTGCTCACAGTCAACCGCCTCTGGTTGTTCAAAAAAATCACAGCCAACTAGTTTGGCAATCCGATTCGTCAAATAATAGCGGTCTGTTTCCGTCCAATCGCCATTTTCTATGATTATCTCTACAAATGCAGCAATCCATTTACTACTTTCTTTCATCATCTGATGTTCTCCTATTCATTATAGCCTTGAGGATGTTTCACATGCCATTGCCAAGCGGTGGCGATAATGTCCTTGACCTCAGTTACTTTTGGTTGCCAGCCTAAAACTCGTTTGGCTTTTTCACTAGAAGCAATTAACGTACTAGGATCCCCTGCTCGGCGTGGCGCGATTGTCGCAGGAATTTCTTGACCTGTCACTTCGCGAGCAGCATCTAACATTTCTTTAACAGAATAGCCGTTGTTGCTACCAAGGTTAAAGACGTCACTTTCACCGCCATTTTTCAAGTATTCTAAAGCCAAAATATGCGCTGCAATCAAGTCTTCAATGTAAACGTAATCTCGAATACACGTGCCATCTGGTGTATCATAATCATCCCCAAAAATACTTAGCTCTGCTCGTTGGCCTAATGCTACTTGTAAAATAATCGGCACAATATGCGTTTCTGGCGTGTGATCCTCCCCAATTGAGGCATCTTTTTTTGCTCCTGCGACATTAAAATAACGCAAAGCAACATATTTCATTCCATAAGCGTTGTCGCACCATTTCATGATTTTTTCCATCATTAATTTACTTTCCCCATACGGATTTTTAGGATTCGTTGGGGTTTCTTCTGTAATAGGCATTGCTTTTGGTTCGCCATAAGTGGCTGCTGTGGAAGAAAAAACAATGTGTTTCACCCCAAATTCTTGCATGACTTCCAAGGCAATTTGAGTGCCGTGAACATTGTTATTGAAATACATTAACGGTTGCTCCACGGATTCTCCCACTAAAGAATTGGCCGCAAAGTGCAACACACCTTCAATTGATTCCTTTTCAAAGACACTACGTAAAAAAGCTTTATCACGAATATCGCCTTCATAGAAAGTCGCTTGTTCATGAACTGCTGCACGGTGCCCCGTTAATAAATTATCAACAACCACAACGGCATAGCCTTTTGAAATTAATTGATCAACGGCATGTGAGCCAATGTAGCCTGCGCCACCTAATACTAAAATAGACATTTTAAGCCTTCCTTTCTAAAATAACTTTCTGGCACCATCATCAATTGATGCAGGATAAAAATCAGCAGCATAGCCAATTTTATCTTGATAACTCTGGCCAACAGCTTCAATAAATGCGTCTATCTTTTGCTTTGGTACCAAAGCAATACTACAGCCACCAAACCCTGCACCAGTCATCCGTGCACCCAAAACGCCTGGTTGTTCTTGCGCACAAGCCACTAAGGTATCCAACTCAATGCCAGTTACTTCGTAATCTTCTTTTAACGAACGATGTGAGGCATTTAATAATAAGCCAAATTCTTCCAAATCCCCTTCAGTTAGCGCTTGTTTTGCCAATAAAGTTCGTTCATTTTCTGTGACGGCATGACGTGCTCGTTTAATCAACGTTGGATCTCCAATCAATGCTTGATATTGTTCAAATGTCTCGCTGTTTAATTCACCTAGAAACTCAATAGATAACTCTTTTTGAAGCAAACGAACGGCTTCTTCGCATTCTGCACGGCGTTCATTATATTTTGAATCTGCTAATTCACGACGTTTGTTAGTATTCATAATGACAATCGTATACTCACCTAATTTGGCGGGAACCATTTCATAGTGCATATTATTGGTATCTAGTAGAATAGCTTGATCTTTTTCTCCCATCCCTACGGCAAATTGGTCCATAATTCCCGAATTAACGCCAATAAATTCATTCTCCACTTTTTTACCGATTTGCACCAATTCAAGCATTGGACAGTGTAAAGCATATAAATCATTACAGATCGTTCCCATTAAAAGTTCAATAGAAGCAGAAGAAGATAAGCCAGCACCATTAGGAATCGTACCGTAGAAGAGCACATCTAAGCCAGAATCAATATTGTGTCCGCTTTCAATCAAGTAATTTAAAACACCTTTCGGATAATTTGCCCAATCATCTGAATCTGAATAGGTTAAATCTTCTAATGTAAATTCGATGAGACCAACCTCTTTAAAATTATCAGAAAACATCCGAATTTTTTGGTCGTCTCTTTTTCTTGCCACACCAAATGTCCCTAAAGTAATAGCCGCTGGGAAAACATGACCGCCATTGTAATCTGTATGTTCACCAATCAAATTAATTCTTCCAGGGGCAAAATAACAGGCTGTCCCTTTCTCACCAAATATTTCTACAAATCGATTCATTAACAGTTCTTCCATCACTAATCGCTCCTTTCACTAGTAAACAAATTGTATAATATTTACTAAACTTTTGCAAATATTTACTTAACATTTTCTTAATTGTCATTTCGGTTGAAAACGTGTACAATACAATTAAATAAAGATTTATTTTCTTAGCGTTTCTTTTTGACTATTTAAATAATCTAAATAACAAAGTTAAATTTACTAAATATTTACTTGAAGGAAGGATTGATTATTTTGACTATTTCAACTGAATCATTTGGACAAGGAATGCTTCTTTACACACTGACGAATAAAAATGGTGTGTCTTTAAAAGCAACAGATTTTGGTGCACGAATTGTTGCGCTCGACGTTCCTCTTACAAAAAATGAATCCCGATCACTCGTGCTAGGCTTTCCCTCAGCAGATGAATATTTGTCTAAAGACTTATATTTTGGTGCAACAATTGGTCGAACAGCTGGTCGAATTGCCGATGGCTCCTTTGAACTAGCGGGTAAAACGTATCAAACGATGATTAATACGCCTACTCAAACAACACTTCACGGCGGCACACCTGGGTTTGAAAGTAAAAAATGGCACAGCGAAATCCAAGAGGCACAAGTGAATCCTTCTGTGAAATTTTGGCTAGAGAGTCCTGCTGGTGAAAATGGTTTTCCTGGGAACCTCACTGTTTCAGTCACGTATACATTGACTGAAGAAAATGAATGGCAAATTGAGTATCAGGCAACTACAGATGAACAAACACTTTTTAATCCAACCAATCATGTCTACTTTAATTTAACTGGAAATCCTGCAATCCCCATTGATGCGCATGAGTTACAAATAAATGCCCAAAAGTTTGTCCCGCTTGATGAAAGAGTTTTACCGCTTGGAGAATTAGCTTCCGTCGACCAGACAGCTTTTGATTTACAAAAACCTAAAAAATTAGCTGAGGTTTTTTCAAGTAACGATGAACAAATCCAAAAGATGAACGGCTTCGATCACCCTTTCATCTTAACCAATCATGATTTAATTAACCCGGATGTTATCTTAAAAAGTCCTACTAAAGATATCACCTTAGAGATGTTCACTGATCAACCTTCAGTTGTTATTTTTTCAGCAAATTTTGCTGATAACGGTCCCGATATTCAAGGGCAACAATTAGTCAATCACGGAGCGCTCACCTTTGAAACCCAAGTCTGTCCTGGTGCTGAAAGATTTCCGTTGTTCGGTTCTATCACCCTCTCACCTGAACAGGAATTTCATTCAACGACCCGTTTCAAACTAATTTTTTAAGTAACATGGTGCTCTTAACCAAGCTTATCTATGAGCTAAAAAAGAGAAGAAGGGTTAAGGGCATTCTATTATTTGACATTTTTAATCGCTCCATTTACACTATTTTCAATTAGAAAGGTGGTGATGTCTATGTATGCAATCAAGTTTTTTCATGGCTATTTAACTGCAGATGGTAAACGTACGCGTGATAAATCAGGTTGTTTAGTTTACCACTCTGAAAAAGAAGCACAAAAATTAGCAGATAAAATTGGCGGGAGAGTTAAAAAAATTGGATAACCTTTGATAAAGGATAGATAAGCAAGGCTATTTTGCTATCTGTCCTTTTTTATTTTACATATTCCTCGACTTATTGTATTGATTTGATACAATAGAGAAAAAGCCTAAAGGAGCGCTTACATGACACAAAATGACTTTGATTACATGCAAATGTTAAAAGGCGAATTATATTACGCCCCCACCATTTTACCCGAAAATAACTCGACAAAAGGCAAGGTGTTAGCTCAAAAAATCAATCAACTTCCTATCGATAATGTGAAAGAAATTGTGGCCCTAGAAAAAGAATTATTAGGAAAAACTGGCAAGCTGTTATATATCAACCCGCCCCTCCATGTAGATTACGGTCGCCATATTGAGGTAGGAGAAAATTTTTATGCAAACATGGATTGCATTTTTTTAGATGTAAACAAAATCATCTTCGGTGATAATGTCATGGTTGGTCCTCGTGCTAGCTTTTATACTGCCGGCCACCCAACTGATCCAATGATTCGAACTGCAGAATTAGAATTCGGTACGCCAATTATTGTTGAAGATAACGTGTGGATTGGCGGAAGTGCTACCATTTTACCTGGCGTTACAATTGGAAAAAATGCGATTGTTGCTGCTGGTGCTGTCGTTACAAAAGACGTTCCTGCGAACACAATTGTTGGGGGGAATCCAGCAAAAGTCATTCGCAAAATTGATGAAAACGATCAGCAATTTTGGACAGAAAAGCAACGGCAGTATCAAATCGCTAAGAAGCAATTCTTTCATGAATAAAAAAGCCCCAATCCAATGAAAATAGTGGATTGTGGCTTTTTTATTTTAATCTTCTTCATAATAATTAAACATCCAATGGATGCCAAACTGATCTTTTAGGGAACCATACTTTTTGGACCAAAAAGTTTCAGATAATGGCATTGTAACAGTGCCACCTTCAGATAATCGTTTAAATAAGCGTTCAATTTTTTCATCATCATCTGTGCTAACCACGAGCGAAAGGTTATTTCCTTCCGTAACTTCAAAACCAAACATATCAGGAACATCTGAAATCATTACATAGGTTCCTTCAATAATGATACTTGCATTCATCACTAAATCCTTTATTTCGTCGTTTATAGGATGCTCAGGATCTTCAGGTGCTTCGCCAAAAGTCATTAAATTTTGACATTTTGTATCAAAAACATCTTCATAGAACGCGATTGCTTCTTTTGCTTCACCTTTAAAATTTATATACAGCTCTAACAAATGACTCACCTTCTTTCATGATCAAATTTTATACTTTATTTTCTCATGACTTTTCAGAAAGCAAAAATAGTCTGCTTAAAAATCTGATTTTTCTAGCAATAAGGTAACAAATTTTTCCAAATACAGTTGGTCAACCGCATCATAGCTATTTGTTACACCACTATCAATATCTAAAACACCAACCAATTGATGATTTTTCACCATCGGCACAACGATTTCAGACATCGCAGCCGAGTCACAAGAAATATAATTGGCGTGTGTCTTCACATTATCAACAATCAATGTAACTTGTTTTTCTGCTGACTCACCGCAGACACCTTTGCCCATTTTAATTCTGGTACAAGAGACTTTCCCTTGAAAAGGCCCTAAAACTAATTCTTCATCTTTATATAAATAATACCCAGCAAAAACGGTATCTGGTAACGTTTGTGTAAGTAACGCGGACGAGTTTGCTAGATTTGCAATAGTGTCCGTTTCTATTTCTAACAAACCGCTCAATTGTTGTAAGCACAATTCGTAGGCTGCTTTTTTGTTTTCTCTCGTTTGTTCAGTCATGCTTGGTTCATCTCCTTCATTTTGTCTTATTATAAAGGAAGATACGCAAAAGTGCTATGTTAAAGTGAGTAAAACAAACTTGAAAAGCTGATACACGTTGTGAGCAGAAGCACTTTATAAGGATTAAACTGTGACGAGTAACCGCAGGACTAACACTATGTGTTGCTCATAGTTGAACACTGTTTCCTCTGTTTGGCTTTTTAGCATTCTATTTCAACCTAATTTTAAAGCAAGTTAAACCCATTGTCCTTTCAACATAATCTGGCGTTTCTGTGGTTTTCTAGCAATCACTTCTGCTGTAGAAGCTGCTTCTGTAAAGATAAAGTTTGCTTCGTCGCCTTCTGTAAACCAAAGGCGTTCTTCTTCAAATGAAAAAGGTGCTTCTTTGCCACAGCCATGGACGTAAGCTTGAGTAAGTTGCTCTTCTGTAATCTTTCCTGTCATTTCACAAAAATTTCGTAATTTTTCAAATAAATCACCTGAAACATTAGAACTCCAAGAGTCAAAAAAGCCGTCACTACCTAAATGAACCGATACACCAGCTTGGCGTAACACGTCAATTGGTGGCAATAAATAACGAGGATCGTAGGGAATTGTAGACATAATCGCCGTTTGATGCGTTGCCAAGCGTTGGTATAATTTTTCTTTTTCTGCTGGTCGAACATCTAGCAGCGCAAAGGCGTGACTGATAGCGGTTCGCTGAGTAAATTTTCGTTCTTCCAAAATGTCTAAAAATTTATCAATTGTATAAACACCCACTTCCCCCGTATCATGCAAGTGGATATCGATTCCTACTTGAAATTCTTCTGCCAGATCGAAAATGGTTTCTAAAGATTCTTCAATTGCATAATCAATGCCTGCAGGATCTAAACCGCCAACCATTGTTCCACCATTTTTTAGGGCTTCTCTCATGAGTAAAACCGTTTGGGGATTTTTTAATAATCCATGCTGTGGAAAGACAACAATATCATAATCAATCACATGCGCATATTTTTCTAAGGCTCTTTTGACGCCCCAGAAGTTTTCTAGTTCTACATAAGGATCAATGTTGACATGTGTCCGAATATAAGAGGCTCCATACCCAATCAATTTTTCAATCATGGCCGTTGCTCGTTGTTCTGTTGACGGAGCTAACAATTTAAGTTCACTGGCTTCGTCTGCTAAACGCTCTTTTAAATTCTTAACAGGTTGGCTAGCACGCCAGCCTAATGAAAGGTAGGTTTTATCTAAGTGGTTATGGCTCTCTTGAAAAGCGGGAATAGCCAGTTGTCCGTTTAAATCAGTACCTTGTTGCTTTTCAGCAACTTGATTTTGCGGAATAATCGCTTGGATTTTCCCTTCTTGAATCGCTAAAGTATAGCGTGCGGTTTTAGTATACGTTAATTCGTGGTGGTCTTTAGCAAAACCAGTTTCTAAACGAATATTATTCAAATAAACAATGGATGCTGTCATTCTTTTTCCCCCTTTTGAACGGCTTCAACCAGTTGTCCTTTTAGTATCAGTTGTTGGATTGGCTGTTGGCGGGCAATCACGTGAGCAGTGCTCTCAGCATTAAATAGTAGGAAATCTGCAGAATCGCCGACGTTAGGCCAAACACGCTGCCCGTTAGGATCAAGAGGCGTTACAAAATTACTTGCTAAGGCCCATAAACGATTCAAGCGATACTCATCGCTAATTTTAAATCTTTGAGCGGCTGTATTTAATTTTTCTATTGTATTGCCACTGCCAAAAGGCGACCAATGATCCGTCAAACTGTCATGAGCGACGGAAATCTTAACGCCTTGTTCAACCAAGGTTGGAATCGGCATGGTGGGCATGCCAATCGGGACAGTCGAAGTCAAATCAATACCTGTTTCGATGAATTTTTGCGCAATGCCACTAATTGCTGCTTCTTCTAAGCCCCCTAAGGCTAAAGCATGACTTAAAGTGACTTTGCCAAACATCTTTGCTTGTTCTGTATAATCAACAAATTTATTAAATTCATAAAGTCCCAAAGTATCACGGGCGTGTAAATGAACATCAATTTTTTTATTAAATGTGGTAGCTAATTCAAACATTTTGGCGATTGAATGATCCACATGACGATCCACAAGGGCTGGATCAACGCCACCGACATGAGTTGCCCCCATGCGTAAGGCTTCGCGCATCAAAGGTTCGACTTGTGAGCGGAGTAATCCGTGTTGAGGAAAAGCCACAATTTCATGAGTAATGTATTGTTCATATCGACTAAATGCTTCTTTAGTAATTTCAATATGTTTCGTTCCAATAGATGGATCTACATTACAATGACTGCGAATATGATAATGGCCTTGTTGAATATACTGTTCAATAACTTGGCAAGCACGTTCTAAACTAGTTGGTAATTGTTCAGGTAACAGCCAAGTTTCTTCTTCAATACGTGTTAAAATTCCTTTCGTTAGTGG
The DNA here is from genome assembly GCF_051712125.1 of Enterococcus sp. DIV1444a. Taxonomy (NCBI): domain Bacteria; kingdom Bacillati; phylum Bacillota; class Bacilli; order Lactobacillales; family Enterococcaceae; genus Enterococcus; species Enterococcus sp. DIV1444a. The sequence goes on along the minus strand of NZ_JBIOOG010000001.1, from coordinate 982,791 downwards.
ACGACAGGCCTTCCAAGGTCCTCCAAAATACGTTTTATCAATATGAATATGCATTTCTCTTAGAGCAGGTAAAACGAGTTGCTGATTCACATCGATAACTGTTTCGTTCTCTAATGGCCTTAACTGCGGTGCGACCGCAGTACAGACCTCGTTTTCAATTCGAATATCATAGCTAGCTGTTTCTGTCGCAACAATTCGCTGATTCACAGTAGAAAAGCCTGTTTCTAATTTACAGTTTTTTAAAAGCATGACAAACCCCTTCCTACCTTCATTCAATTAGTTAACATAAGCCCATTTTAAACTGTACGTAGGTCCAAATGAATGCCAATACAGATCCTTGATTTTTTGATTAGCTAATACAGAAATGCTTCGATTGTAGATTGGTGCTAAAACCGTTTCCTGATTCACCAAAATATCTTGTGCTTGAGCAAAGTCATTTAAACGAGCCTCTTGATCAGCCGCATGTGTTGTTCTAGTTTCTTGAATTAATTGATCATACGTATCACTCTTGAACGTTACACCGCCCAAGGTACTATCCGAAGTAAAGATGCGCATAACCGTTAATGGATCACGATAATCGGTTCCCCAACCAGATAATTCTAAATCATAGTCTCTCGTTTGATCACGATCAACACGAATAGTAAAAGGAACTTGAGTAACATTCACTTCTAATCCATCTAGATTTTCTTCCAATTGAAATTGGAAAAATTCAGCAGCTTTTTTGGCACTATCTGTATCATCTGTTAAAAATTCTAATTTGATTTTAGCCAGCCCAATTTCTTTTTTCCCTTTTTCCCAGAATTCTTTTGCTTTCGCTGTATCGTAGGTTAAGTAGTTATTTTTCTTAGCAGCTAGTTTTGTGAAATCAGTTCCATCTGGTGCAATCGTTTGTCCCGGCGGAATTACTTGATCTGTAGCCGTGGATTGATCTTGCAAGACTTCTTTTACAAAACTTTCTTTATCAAAAGCTTGTGCCAACGCTTTACGAATATTGTTGTTCGCTAGAGCCGGATTTTCTTTTCCATCACGAACACTGTTCATTTTTAAAAAGTATGTGACGAATTGAGGAATCGAAAGAAAGGCTGGATTATCAACATAACCAGGAATAAATTCACCACTTAGCTTATTCACTACATCCAATTCATTCGAGTCAAACAAATTCACCGCTGTCGTTGGGCTCTTAATTACTGAAACTTTTGCTTCTGTTAATTTAACTTTTTCAGCATCCCAATACGTATCATTTTTTTCGTAGGTCCAATCATCGGAAGAGGCGTTATCCCATTCTTTCAATTTAAAAGGACCATTATAAATCAAATGTTCTGCATCAGTGGCATATTTATCCCCTTGTTCTTTGATATATTTTTCATTTTGTGGAAACAAAACAGGAAACGAAAGTAATGATTTCAAATAAGGGGTAGGCCGTTCTAAAGTTATTTCTAATGTTTTATCATCTAGCGCCTTAACCCCAAGAGTATTCACATCTGCGCCTTCTAAAGCAATTTCCTTAGCATTTTTAATGACATCAAAAAATAAAGCTTGATGAATCGACCCTGATTTAGGGGAAGCAACTTGTTGCCATGCATAAACAAAGTCGTTTGCTGTCACTGGATCATCGTTCGACCATTTGGCATCTTCTCTAATCTTAAATGTATAAACGGTTTCATCTTCAGAAATCGCTGGTTCTTCGGCAGCGACCCCCAACTCTAATTCGTCTTCCTTACCTAAAACATAGAGTCCTTCATAAACTTGATTCATGACTAAAGTCGAGGTAGTATCCCCCGCTGTGTGCGGTTCCATTGTCGAAATAGCCGCTTCAGAACTAATTGCAATTTTTTGTTCCGCTGCTTTGTTACTATCAACCGAGTTTCCCGTTCCCGCCTGACAAGCCGTTAAAGCTAAAAGCAAACCGACGCATCCTAACATTTTTAATTTCTTCATACCGATCCCTCCATTTTACAAACTATAACCTTCAAAATTATCAGAATTTTCTGATAAAATATAGAAAAAGAAGCATATCTGATAAGAGTCTCAAAAAACTTACAGATTATAGAAATACTTGAGAAATTTAAAGTAGCTGAAACAATAGTAAAAGCACTAAAAATTAAGTATACTATTGCTATATCTTTAAACGATGCGTTTCTATAAGTTGCAAGCGCTGATTGTTCTTATTTGGTCACTTGTGACTACCAATCACGTGATGACTTGGAACTTTTTTCTATTAGTATAAGGATACCTTATTTTCCCTAAAATAGTTTTGTAACATCTTACAATAAATACACTTAATTTTTAGATAATTCATACAAAAGGAGGGCTTGCTAATGATGACGGTCAATGATCTACTCCATGCAGAAGAACTACCTGGTTTAACCTTATTAACGCACGAGACCAATTTAGATGCGCCAATTCTACAAGCAAATATTTTAGAAAATCCTGATGCTTTTGACTGGTTAACGCCAGGAGAAATTTTATTAACTACCGGCTATATTTTCAAAGATCAGCCTTGCTTGCAAAAACGTCTTATTCAAGAACTAGCAAATATGAACTGCGCTGCTCTAGGCTTTAAAGTCCAACGTTATTTCAATGAAGTTCCACAAGAGATGATCCAATTAGCGAATGACGTCGGCTTACCAATTCTCTCAATTCCTTATAATTACAACTTTTCTCAAATTATTTCATTGGTCAATCGCCGAGTCAATCAACCTGACGAAACGATTAGCCAACATTCTGTTCATATGCATAATAAATTTTATACAATTATCAAATCTGGCGGAAAAAGTACCCAATTACTGGAAGTATTAAGTACCGCGATTCAAGCGCCTGTGATGCTTCTAGACGAGCGTTTTCAGATTATGAATCATTTTGATTTACCTGATGCGCCAACAAGAATCACCAGTATTTTAAACAACGCGACTCTCAAAAAACAGTTTGAGACAGCTTTAAAAGCCCAGAACAATGAGCTACTATTATTTTATAAAGAACCATTGACTGTTGAATTTTCCTTAGCGAACCATCAGTTATCTTTGCGAATTTTACCCATCAAAAAGAAAAATCTCAGCTTATCTTACTTAGTGATTTGGCAAACTACCAAAAAATTACAGACGATTGATTTATTATCTGTGGAGGTCTGTGCTCACTACCTTTTACCACAACTTCAATTAGAATCTTCGGAAAATTTAACAACGAGGCAAAAGATCGGGGCGCTGTTTCAAGACCTTATCCAAGAAAAAAATACCAATCCTCAAGCTTGGCAAGAATTTAGTAATTATCTGCAATTAAATGAAAAAGATACATTTAGTCTCTTGCTTGTAGCCATTGAACAATTGGAACAACTGTTTAATCCGACTATTCAAATGAATAGCATTGGCCATCAATTGAATCATATTTTAGAAGGATATCGACAAAAAATTACTGCCTTTCCTACACAAACTGGCTTTATTTTATTACTAGAAAATCCAGTACAAGAGGAAGCCACCTACCTTGCACAAACCACTCATCTTGCCAAGAATTTACTAGAGCAATTAATGAAACTGAATCCAAAATTATCATTTAAATTAGCGATTGGTCCAACTGTCAAAAAAATCACCAATCTGTGTGATTCTTATAAATTAGCACAAGAAACATTCCACTTAGCACAAGCAAGTCAAGAATTACAACAACGAACCATTTTGAACTATGACGACCTCTTTTTTTATCGTTTAATGATCGAAACCCTGACCAAACAAGCCAAACAAAAGATATATCAACGATTGATTGAACCATTAGAAAAAGAAGATCAAAAACATGAAAGTTCCCTACTAGAAACCATCAACACCTACTTTCAATCGAATAAAAATATTTCGTTGACTGCCACAAATATGTATGTACATCGTAATACAATTATTTACCGCTTAAAAAAAATAGAAGAGATCCTTCACTTAACTTTAGAATTTCCTGATAGTTCGCTACAACTAAGTTTGGCTGTTTATTTATACAAACAAAAATTATTATAAAAAAGGCCACCACGATTTACTATTCGTGGCGGCTTTTTTAACTGTTTAAATTTTGTTAGCGAATAATCATTACAGAAATTGGGGCATATCGAGCCATATAAGCTGCTTGGCTACCAAAAAAGCTTTTTAATTTGCTAGTTGACTTGGAGCCAATAATTAACAAATCTGGTTTATTCAAAGGAATAAGCTTATTAATAATTAATTCCCCTGGGTTTCCTTCATTGACAATTATACTTACTTTATCGATGCCATTCGCTAACGCTTCTTGTTGATATTTTTCCGTTTGTTTCTCTAATTTCGCCAACTGTTCTTGCCAGTAATTTTTATCTAACGATTGGTAAACATTAATCTCTTTCTCTTCTAAAATCGAAACAATAACCAATTCAGCTTGGTCTTCTTTTGCTTTTTGGATAGCATAATGAAATGCTTTTAACGCATCTGGCGACTCTTCAACACCAACCATAATTTTTGAAAATTTCATTATTTAACCTCCTCTACTTGTTGCTCCATAGCTGCAAGCTGCTGTGCATATCGTTTATCGCCTTTATATAATTCTACAACCGTCCAAACTAACAAGAGAATGACGAGTGCTATGATGACATAAGCAATATTATCGGCTAACGTAATTTGACTCGCTGTCGGATTATCACCGAAGAACCCTTCAATTTGATCAGGTAAACCTTTCATATTGAGATAAATTAAGCCAATGACAGAAACCCAACCTAACAATTTAATCAACCACGAGTTTTTAAAATGCTCACCCATTTCAACACGGCTATCTGTAAACATCAGTAAAGGCAACATCGAAAACGGCAAAGCAAATGCTAGAAAAACTTGTGAATTGTTCATTAAATTATTAATCGCGATATGCTCTTCCACCGTGCTTTTCCCGCTGGTCATTAAAACACAAATTAAGACAGGAATAACAGATAACAAACGTGTGACCATCCGACGTAACCAAATTGGCACGCGCATATGAATAAACCCTTCCATAATGATTTGACCAGTTAACGTTCCTGTAATTGTTGAATTTTGACCTGATGCCAATAAGGCTACCGCAAATAAAATCGATAAAATCCCAGAACCTGCAATATGTGCCAAAATAGAATTACTCATAACCGCTGGATTTGATAAAGCATCAAACAAACCAAAGAATGAAGGATCTTTGACACTGCCGGATTTAAAAACGGCCACACCCATGATCAATAACAAAGAGTTAACAAAAAATGCCATCGTTAATTGAATATTAGAATCCCAAGTTGAAAAGCGTAAAGCGCGTTGAATATCGGTTTTATCTTTACGATCAATTTTACGACTTTGTACAACAGAAGAATGTAAATACAAATTATGAGGCATCACTGTTGCACCAATAATCCCCAATGCACCTGTCAGTGGCGTTTGCCCATTCACCGCATGCGATGTAGAAAAAGCTTCTGCACTAGGAACCAGCCCTTTAATTACATCTCCCCATACTGGATTTGACAATGCCACTTGATAAGCAAAAATCACAAAAATAACAACAATTAAAGCAACAACGATAGCTTCAATTTTTCTAAAACCAATTTTTGTCAATAACAACAAAAGTAAAACATCAAATACCGTAATAAAGACAGCCAGACCTAAAGGGATATGAAATAATAAATATAAGGCAATTGCGCCCCCGATAACTTCAGCAATATCTGTAGCCATAATTGCTAACTCTGTTAAAATCCATAATACAATACCTAACGTCTTACTAGTTCTAGCACGAATCGCTTGTGCTAAATCCATCTGTGAAACAATGCCTAATTTAGCCGCCATATATTGGAGCAACATTGCAATCAAACTGGAAATTAAAATAATCGACATCAATAAATATTGAAAATTTTGTCCCCCAGTAATTGAAGTAGACCAGTTTCCTGGATCCATATACCCCACTGCTACCAATGCTCCTGGACCTGAGTAAGCAAATAACGTTTTCCAAAAACTCATATTTTTAGGCACGTCAATGGTGCCATTAATTTCTTCAAGCGAAGGACCATTTGCATATTCAATCAAATGATGTCTTTGCTTTGGTTCATGTTCTTCTGAATTTTTCAATTCAATTCCTTCTTTCGTTTTGCAATAATTTTAAAAGGCCCTTCTCATCAGAAGGCTAACCTCTAATATATTTTAGGTACACCTAAAATATACTGCTAAAAATAACAAAATGCAAGACTTAAAAGAAAATTTTGACAGTGTAAAAATAGATTGTCGTAAATGTGTAGTCTTAAAGTTTGAAGAAATTAGGGTAGCTGGTAGTTGATTATCTTAAGAAGTAGAAAATAAAGGACCTAAGTCATTTCGGCTTAGGTCCCTTATTTTGTTTTTATTCGGTTACTCTATTAAGAATGGTTGCTACAATTTCTGTCGTGTCAGCTGAATGATTTCTAAAAATCTCGGTAAACTGAATCTGACGAAAACCTTCAAGTACTTCGGGCAACTTATTTTTCCCCCATTCAAAAGTTCCATCATTTCTTTTCAATAATCTTTGTAAAATTTCTTCTTTCTCGACCGCTAACAAAAAATGATAAACGTCAATGCCTGCTCGTCTCAGATATCCAATCAGCTCTTCTTCATATTCATTTTTATAAAGGGTCATTGGAACAATAATCGGCCGTCCAGACGCTTTCGACAGTCTTTTTAATAAATGAGCATTCCAGCAACGCCATTCCTGATACTCTTGAAAATCATTTTCTTTCATTTCTTCGGGAACTAACTCCATCAATGCACTACCAATAATTTCTGGATCATAAATGATTGCATTGGGAAGTTTTTGTTGTAATTCATGTGCAATGGTCGTTTTTCCAGCTCCAAACGCACCGTTTAACCAAATAATCATCATAATTTCCTTTCTTCTGAACAAATTTCTTTGTTGCTTCATATAGGTGCTAGATTACTTTTAATTTTTTATCCATTCACCTATAGTTAAGATTACATCTTTAACAGTAAACGAGACAAACTAAAAATATAACATCCTACGCTATTCCCCTTGCGTTACATAACATACTCTTCTGATAATTTTTTCTTAAAAAAAACAGAATCTGGGCAAACTTTTTAAGAATAATTGAATAGAATAACAACAAACAGTCATTCAGGTATAACTAGCTAGAAATTGTTTTATTTTTAGTCACGAGTATGATAAGCATGTAAATCAAATAGAATCATATTAGGTGAGGTTACTCTGAAGAACACAGGTTATCGCTCGGAAATGTCGAGAGACAGTAACGAGTAAAGCAGGGATTGTCGAATTAAGGCTTTCCTAAGATAACTAGAATTTTTTCTTACGTCTCAGAAAGCCAAAGCTCAATTATTGTGATTACCCTATAATCTTCTTCTTTTATTCGGCGACCTCTTTAATATGATTAATTGGAGGTTTTTAAATTGAAAGCTGTCACTGCATCATCTAAGAAAAATACCCTACTTGCTAAAAGTATCGGGAATCTTACCTTGCTCATCATTTTAGGCATTTTCATTTTTATCATCGTCTTCTCTTGGCTAAAAATGAATCGCCCTCTTCACACCCTTCCCTCAGAAGAATTCCTCGCAACACCAAGTAAAACAGATGATTTCTTATCTCCATCAAATCTTTTTTACTTTTCAATTCGAACCATGTTTCGAATGATTGTAGGCATGGCTTGGTCCTTCCTGTTTTCCTTTGTTTTTGGTATTTTAGCCGTAAAATATAAAACGGCACGAAGAGTCATTTTACCATTAGTTAATTTCCTTGAATCCGTTCCATTACTAGGCTTTTTGACCTTTACAACTGCTTGGTTACTTGGGTTATTTCCAGGAAATGTGATGGGCGCAGAGGCGGTTGCTATTTTTGCTATCTTCACAGGTCAAGCTTGGAACATCATGTTGACTCTTTACCAAATAATGGAAGTGATTCCTTCAGATCTAGTGAATGTGACCGATCAGTTCAAGTACAATGCTTGGGAAAAATTTTGGCGCCTTGAATTTGTTTACTCAATTCCTGGCTTACTTTGGAACGTTATTATTTCTCAAACGGCGGCTTGGTTTGCCTTAGTGGCTAGTGAGCAAGCTTCTGTTGCTTTTCCTAAAGAAACCAACCTTTACTTACCAGGAATTGGTTCTTATATCCAAGTGGCATTAAATCGAGCCGACTTTAAATCTTGTTTATGGGCTGTTTTTGCCTTATTAATCAATGTGGTGATTTTAAACTTTTTAGTCTTTCAACCTTTAGTTCGAGCCACTTATTATTTTAAATATGAAACAGATGTCGAAAGTACGACGCCACCTAAATCCATCATTTATCATTTATTAAAAAAAGCAACTTTAACGAAATACTTTTCAAAAGCTTTTGTGAAATTCAGTCATTTTTGGATCTATGATTTACCAAAAGTTTGGTACTTTTTCAAACTAGATTATCTCTATCGCTTACTAGCAAAATTACGCCATTTCTTCAAAACATTATGGTATGTCAGCTTAACGATTATTGGGATTTACTGTTCTATTAAGCTCTATCATTTCCTGCCCCATCAAGATTTCAGCATGATTCCTAGATTAACACTTTATACTACGCTAAGGGTTACCTTGGCCATGGTCGTTGCTGGCATTATCTTTACTCCCTTAGCAATTTGGGTTGCGAATGATAATCGGCGCTTAAGCATCGTTCAACCGATTGGACAAATTTTAGGCTCCATTCCGTCAAATGTTTATACTCCATTCATTGTGTTGATTATTAGTATGGGCTTCAACAAATTAGAATGGTGGATTCTACCACTCATCATGGTTGGTTGCCAATGGTATTTTTTCTTTAATGTAATTGCTGGCTACTTAGCCATCCCTGATGATATTCGTGACGTAACTAAACTTTTTAAATTATCTAAATGGCAATGGTGGACAAAATTTTTGATTCCTTCTATCTTACCTTACCTCATTACAGCAATTATTAACGCTGCTGGTGCTGCTTGGAACGCTGATATCGCAGCAGAAAGCATTCAATGGGGCAAAAAATCAATAGATGTTACTGGCCTAGGACAATATATTGCGACAAACGATGGTGTAAAAGATAAATCTGCCTTAGGAACCTTAGCGATGTGTTTCGTTGTTGGTTTATGTATCGCCTTTGTTTGGCAACCTTTATATCGAGCAGCAAAACAAAAATTTCACTATTAATAGCTGGATGACTCAACTCGACTAAATTTTTAAGATAAACTAGAGAGGAGAACGATAGGTGATTTCCCTTGACCTATCTAATAAGACGATGGAAAATAAAGAATTATTAAGCATAAAATCAGTATATAAAGAATTTGAAATTGAAGGACATTCAGAACATTTAAAAGTCCTTGAAAATATTGATTTAACAGTTAAAACGAATGAATTTTTAAGTATTATCGGACAATCAGGAACAGGCAAATCAACGTTACTCAGAAGTATTGCTGGACTTCTTCGCACAACTAGAGGTGAAATTACTTTTGAAGATAAAATCATTAATGAGCCTGATGCCAATATCGGTATGGTTTTTCAACATTTTGCCCTTTTTCCTTGGTTGACAGTCGAAAAAAATATCAGCTTTGGCTTAGAAAACCGTAAAGAAATTTCCCACGAACAAATAAATAAAAGAGTTAGTAATCTCATTGAAATGATTGGTTTAACTGGTTTTGAAAAAGCTTATCCCAGAGAGTTATCTGGTGGAATGAAACAGCGTGTAGGCTTTGCTCGTGCTTTAGCCATCGAACCTAGCTTATTACTTTTAGACGAACCTTTTTCAGCTTTAGATATCATTACAGCCAGCCAATTATCCAACGATTTATTAGAAATTTGGCTAAACAATCAAATTGCGACTAAATCAATTGTAATGATCACGCATGACGTTCAACAAGCAGTTCAACTTTCTGATCGGGTTGTATTAATGGATGCAAATCCTGGACGGATTGCCAAAATTTACTCAATCGATATCCCCAGAAATCAACGTTCACCAAAAACAACCATTGATATTGTAGAACAAATAACAGAAGAAATGATTCGTCGCATTCATTTGTAAATAGAACTATTTCTCCTACTGCTTATGTCTTGACAAAGAGTTACTTAAAAGACTATTATTTCTTTGTAATAAGTTAGGTGAGGCTCCTATACAAACATAGGCTATTGCTCAGAAATGTCGAGAGACACCAATGAGTAGAACAAGACTGGTCGAAGAGAAGGCTTTTCTTAAAATAGCTAAGAGTGATCTTTACGTTGTATAGTGCTAAAGCTCAACGTTCATGTTGATGTATGTTTTTAGTCTTTAGCAAATCAATTAAGTACTTTTATTTAAAATTAAGAGAGGAGTGAAAGTATGACTACTATGTTAGCAATCATTGGAACTGTTGCAATCATCACAGTTCAAGTTATTGAATATAATATGACAGAAATTCATATTCCCACTGCAGGAACATTTAATGACGATGATTCAGAACCCCCACATTCTTCTGTAACCCCTGTATTTATTCGCACTATACTTATCACTCTCTCACGTAACTTTCCATCTCATTTTTTGAGATGGTTTTTTTATGTATTTTAGAAAATAATAAACAAAAAAGACTGTTAAATCATTGATTTAACAGTCTTTAGTATACCGGCGGCCAGAGATTGTTTACCTAAAATACTGTCAAATACTTTATAAACTCTGTCATTTCAACGTTTCACTTTAAATACTTTTAACTATTTTTCATTTTCTCGCACCATCTTTGCACCAGCTAATTTAGTATTAAATAACAAATTAAAAGAGTGAATTCATCAATTTGCGCGTTTTAGATCGTGTTCTAACTTCATATTCCTGAAAGACATGATAGTATGTTTTTCTTATTTCTTCTGGTTTATCTCCAACAATTAAAGCAACTTCTTCTACTGAATAGCCTTGATAGATTAAAAAAGAAACAAAAGTATGTCTGCAACAATGCATAGAAAATTTTGGTTTATCAGTTATGCCACATGTCACAAGAATTTTTTTAATCTTAATATTGGCCTTTCGGTTGTCACAGGCACCTTCTTGCCAATCAAAGAAAATTTGTTTACGTGGATTTTTAATTTGATGAAACTGGCATTTTTTCTGTTGATATTGCCAAAACTCTTGCAAGAGTTCTGCCAAGTTCTGTGGCATTTCTACCTTACGATAGCTATTTTTATTTTTACAAGGAAGCCAATCGCTTGAATTAGACGGCGGATTCATATGATCATACGTTTTGTTTATATCTACAAACCCTTGTTCAAAGTTTAAATCATCAATTGTAATCCCAACTATTTCAGAAAAACGGCAACCTGTAATTAGAGAAAAGATGATTACATAATAAATAGAAGATTCTTTATCTCTATGTTGAACAACATACTGTAAAACTTTTTTATACTGAGTATCATCAATATACTTTTGATAAATTGGTTTCTCTTTAGACTTATCTCCAAGGCCTCTCAAAGAACTACCTGAAGTAAACTCAATAGGAATATGCCCCAGAGCAAAAGCCTGTTTGACACAAGCACGCATATGAGTATGAAACTTTTCTAAAGTAGCTGGCGAATAGTCTTTAGAAAACCGATTTAATAATTCTACATACTTATCATTTGTTAAGTCAGATAATGGTGTATCACCTAAATACCTTTTAATATATCTTTTAGTATGCTGATAGTGTCCTTGCGTTTTTTTGGAACAAGCTTCTTTTTTATATTTTTGAAAAAACCATTCAAAATACTCATAAAAAGGAAGCGTAAACGCCATACATCGATTTTTTGAAGCGACGGATTGCGCATGTTCCACTGCTTTTACTGCTTCAAATTTGGTATCAAAACTACCTAAGGTCTTATTTCTGTATTTTCCACCTTCCTTTTTTACGCTTACAAAAGCACGCCACTTTGTTCCTCGTTTACTAATTCCCATTTAAATCGCCTCTTTTAAAAAGAGCTTTTAAATAGCTATGGTCAAGATAATTATACCGCATCTATCTGAAAACTGGTAAAAATCTCGGAAAAATACTCTTCAATAAACGTTAACATCTTACTTTCTAATATATAATATTTGCCAGCACTACCACCTTTTGGATACGAGACACAACCATTGGGATTTTCTCTTATATCTAAGATTTTTTTTAATCTCGGATTTAAAAGAATTCGTTCATTAAACATTGGTCGACTTAAACAAGTATGTTTTTTCCTAAACGCTTCTACAGAAATACAGTTTCCTTTAAAACCTGCTCTTTTTAAATGATCGTACTCCTCTCTTTGAATTAGAATGAAATTTTTTGGTAAGATTATTTGAGCACTATATTCTATCACTTGTTCCAATTTTTCCACTTCTTTCATCCATTTAGTTTAAATTATTTATTTTTCTTTCTATTAATAAATATCTCTTTAAATCTATCAGCTGCTTTTGTCAGAAGCATCATAGGAATTTCACCTCTCCCCTCATTATGGCGAGCCTCACGGAAGTATCATTAGTTCATTTACGAATCTTGGCCTTAATTGACAGTTAAGTTGCTTTAGAAATTATTCGCTCAAAGAATTTTTTTCTTTGTCTTGGCGTAGCTAAAACATGCTCCTCGTAGATGGAAGGTACTGGTAGATTTTTATTTAGTTGTCAAAGAACACAAGCAGGAAATTTAATGTTTTTTTCCTGTTTCATATCTATAACAACCCAGAAGGGAGGATTTTCAATATATAAAAATAAGTTTATACAAAAAAGTCAAGTATCAAACTAAAATACACCTCGATATTTGCCTATAATAACCGTGTTTCTTACTTTATCAAAGTTATAGTTCTGTAGTTTTTAAGACAACTTCTTCACTATACGCTTTATAAATTCTCAATAACAATTTCACTCACTTGATTTTCTTCTTTAGTACTTTTAAAAATAAATCCAATAATATTTTCTATTTCTTTCTTTTTCTATATTAAAAGTATTTTACAAGAATTCCTAAAAACAAAACAACTTTTAAGATCACTATCAAATTATTACTCAATTCTTTTAGCTCTTTATTTTATAACTTTAATATAAAAATCCATGGTATATTTTAAACAAATACTTCATCTTAAACGGAGTAAATTTAAAAAGATGATACCTTAACTGATCAGTTGAAAAAGTTTCATCTATAGTAATATTTTAATTTTATATTAAAAAATCTTATGCGAAATCCATTCCATCTACAAACGTTAGAAATTTGGTATTCTGCATACCAATATAAATATTCTTCACAAACAAATTATATAACTACTTCAAAACAAATAACTAAATTCTATTTTTATTCTCTTATGAGTGGTTAATTTTTCGTCATGATTAATCTTAATGGAAATAGCTTTCTACACGTATAAATTTTCTGATGACAATCTTTCTTCTCCGTTTATGCTGCCATAACTTGTAGGATGGGTGGCAACTACTTGCCCTCTTTCATTTAGTAAAGGCAAGCCAGATCGATCTGCTTTTATATCATATTTAATAACCGGTTTATTTACGTCATCTGATTGTTTTTTTGAAAGCAAATTATTTTGTTCCCATTGATAATAACCTAGTCTTGGGACTGGATATCCAACAAGAGTTAGTAAACTAATAATATTTTCAAATTGCTTTAATTCAACAGGTATAACGATAAAACCATTAGGATTATTATTTTGTTTGCTAACTTTAACTACGGCTAAATCAAAACCTCCTTCTGATAAGCCTAAATTTTTTAAATAAAAAGTTCCATAAGGTAATTGATTATCTTGGTCTCTTATTTGTGAGGTCCTAAATTACCCAGTATATCCATTATCTGTCTTTACTGCATTTTTGCCACATGCCTATTAGTAACCCTATAATCTTTGCCTACAACAATACCTATACTAGATCCTATTCCGGTTATTCTCCTCACGAATGAATATTTGTGAAAGTCTTTGACTCTAGTACATCGATCATTTCCTAGAGAAATAATTCCACGTATGGATCTTAATCTTATAGGATTCTCTGAAGTTAATGAGCCTGTTTTTTTCAATATCCTATAGAGAAATTTGCTTGCTTAACCCAATCTCATCATTAACAAAAACAGATACTCCAACTGCTGTGACACTTGCGACAATTCCTTTCAATAAAATTAATGAAGCTAGGAATGAATCATTTTTTCGAGAGGAGATTGCCTAGATGTATCTAAGAAAAAACTAACAAGTATTGTAAACACACCATCAGTATTTGACAAAATTATTCTACTATAATAGAATAATTCTACATTTATAGAAAAGGTGAATTTTATTGATAGACAAATTAATCGGAAAGAGACTAAAAGCAATACGTGAGGAAAAAGGTTATTCTTTAGAAGATGTTGCATTAATGACTGGTGTCAGTCGTCCAAGTTTAAGTAATATTGAACGCGGCATTACTTCTACTTCTATCAATAATCTGTGGAAAATCTCAAAAGGGTTATCCATTCCAATTTCTTATTTTTTTAGTGAAAAAAATAGTACCTATGAATTAGTCTCTTTAGGAGATACTACAAAAATTGACTCACAGGATGAACTAATAAACATTTTTTCAACTTTTACATGGCGACCATCTGATAATTTTGAAACATTTTATTTAGAATTAGACTCTCATGCTGATCGTCTTTCCCAACCTCATACTTCGGGCGTGCAAGAAATAATTATCGTTTTAGAAGGGGAACTTCACCTTATTATTGACAACATTACCTTAATAGTTACTCCAAAACACATAGTTCGCTTTGATGCTGATAAAATCCATCATTATAAAAATAATACGAATCATCTTTGTAAATTTATAAGTATGATGTGTTATCCCGCTAAAGGAGAGTTATAATGGCATTCATTTTAAGTATATTTGCTTCATTCTTCTTCTCAATAACATTCGTATTAAATCAATTGATGTCAGTAGAAGGTGGCTATTGGCTTTGGACCGCATCCCTTCGCTTTCTATTTATGATCCCCTTTTTTTTAGTTATTGTAAGCTTTAAAAAAAATAGCTGTCTTTCTTCAATCTTGATAGCAATAAAAAAAAATAGTAAGTCTTGGTTTTTGTGGAGTCAAGTTGGCTTTGGACTTTTTTATATTCCTTTGTGTTTTGCCTCAACTATAGCTCCTGGTTGGCTAATTGCAAGTACTTGGCAAGTGACTATCATTATGGGAAGTGTACTTGCCCCATTCATTGAACCTAATCTTAGTATTGAAAAAAATATCACAAAAAATGATTGGTTTCTTTTTGGTCTTATTTTATTAGGTATCGCAATCATTGAATTACAACATCTTTCTTTTCACAATGTAGAAAGTATGATATTTGCTTTTTTTGCTGTATTAGTTGCTGCGGTTGCTTATCCACTAGGTAATCGAAAAATTATGATAATTAATCATTTAACTGATAAATTGAATACAGACGAAAGGATTTTGGGTATGCTTTTGTGCAGTTTACCAACCTGGCTGATCTGTTCATTAATAGGTTTAGTAAAAAGTGGACTTCCTTCAATTAGCCAAGTACATTCTTCATTTTTGATTGCTTTGTTTTCAGGTGTTATCGCAACCTATCTATTTTTTTTAGCTACACAGTATGTTCATAAAAATTTAAAGAAATTAGCAGCTGTGGAGGCAATTCAATCATTAGAAGTCATTTTTTCTATTATTCTAGGAATCACATTGCTAAAAGATCCTTTTCCAAATATTCTAACATTGTTTGGTTTAACACTAGTCATAGTAGGAATCGTTTTTAAAGTTTTGAAAAGTTAATTAAATGAATTTAAAATAAGAAATAACAATTTTTAGAGTAGACTAGTTTTATTAGGATTTAAAAATGATAAAACTGGTCTGATTATTCTTGTGTTTTTCTCTAAGAGAAGTTATCGGTAAAAAAAGATCATTAAAAAAATTATAAACATATTATTTTTTTAGTCAAATATAACGCCAGTCTTTCAATCAAATGAATTGGGATAAATAATAAGATCAATGTATTTTAACAAATTGAAACTGCAGTTCCTGTTGGAAAGTTGTCGTATAACCATTTTGAGTCTTATAGAGGAAAATCGGATACATCCTAGTAAAGCTTCTTGTCCTAATTTAATAGCTTCTTTATAGTTCTTGTAATTAGGAATGAACCACGCATTAATAAAGTCAACAGAACAAAAACTATAATTTTTTATTTATTTCAAGTTTTTAATTCCCCAACATAGCTTAGCTATATACTTGAAACTACTATTACTTTATCTCAATTAAAATTTATTGCTATAAAACTAATTTCTATGTAGTAATTTTCTTAAATAAATGAGAGTGATTTATCCTAATTATTATGCTTATTTACCATTTCTACTAATGTTGTATCACAAACCTAATTTCTAGTCTTATGCTAAAAATCTTAACATTAAACACTGTGTCTTGATTTTTATTATCTTGAACTCATATGAAATTAATCCCCAGTTTAGAACATCAAAATAAATCCATCTCAATTTGTTATACAAAAGTTAAGATGGATTTATTAAGATTGATAAGATAGTTTAAAACCAAAAGATATCTTGATTATACTCTAAGCGATCGCTAAACTTCCTTTATCTATCGAATTAATTTGTAGTGAATTTGGAAAGAAATGCAACTTCATATGATGTTTACAAAGAATCTTATAATTTACTAATTACTAAATAGTAGAATGATTGTTTTCTCTCATAACTTAAATACTAAAATATTTATTTTTATTTAGTAATATATCTTGTAATTTAAATATCTAAAAAGTACTAATGCGGGTAAAGATGTCTTTATTTTTTTAATAGAATTTAAAGAGACTTAATCGTTGTTTATCAATGGAATTACTAATTTTTCATATTTCTGATGACTCTTAGCTACTGGTTGCACAACTAGGCTTGTTGCATCTGCGGGGATATGATTCAAGTAGCTGTCTTCACTATTAATTCGGGTAATAAATGTTCCATTTGGTGCCGTTACATCATAGTATAAGAGGTCATCTGCCATCGTCGCATGTACAAATGCTTCGCCACTATCTTTCAAATAACGGTCAACTACAAAAATTGGAGTCCCTGCAACTTGCTTATTCTTTGGAACAACACCCAACTGACCTAACAAGATAGATTTTTTACTAGTATTTTCAACCGACACTGAGATTTTGCCAATTTCCCGATCTTTGTAGGCCGCTAAATCAAGCGTTGTTTCTTCCCATTGATTACTATTTCTAATTGATAACGCCACGGGATTTGTTAAATCATCTTTAAAGTAAAGAAGAACTTGTGCTTTAGCTCCTTCAGGCACTATCGTTTCCAACGTTAGTTCTTCTTGCCCTTTTAGTACATTATCCATTTTGAATAGGTGAACAATCGCTTGTCCCTCCATGTTTTTAATTTCTAAAGAACTTCCCCCGTTCCATGCATTACTGTAATTATAAGCAATCTCTGCTTGTCCTTCTTTCCACCATTGCCAAGTTGGTAATACGTCTTGAATACCAATATTGCTCCATTCTCTAGTTGAAACAGCTTGCCCTTCTGTGTAAAAACCTAATCCATGCCCTGTATTGAAGTTTGTTACAAAAGGAATACTTTGGACACTTGACTTTTCAGCAATAAAATTGGCTACACCATCCCAATGAGCGGCATTATTCGCATCATTTGGTTGCCCACGATCAGGATACGGAGAACTATTTTCTTCCGTCAATCTGCCTGTGGTGGTCGGATCTTGCTTAGGTCCAGACCAGTACTCCCGTTCCCGCGTATTGATAGCAACTTGATTGCCATTCGCTAAATTGTCTCCAGGGTAACGGGAATAGACAAAATCCGAACCAAATAACGCCCATGAAGCCAATGGATTCGTTTTATCTGCAAAAATTTGTCGTGGATCATACGGTGGATTAAACCCATATTTTTGATTTTCAGTTCCAGCAAACATGACTTGTAGCGGATCTAACCCAATGCTCTTCGCATATTGATTGCCTTTTTCTAAGCGATTTGTATTCCAGGCATAATTCATAAAAATACTATCTGAAGCAGAACCATTTGCCGCTTGTACCCAATAACTATTCGTTGTATCAAAGCCATTGACATAGTGCAATTGACCATCTTTGGTTAACGAATCGTAGAATTGGATATATAAGTCAGGCGCTTGCTGTTTAAAGTAAACTAGCATTGCCTGTAACTGATGGGCATTTTCTTTTGAAATGGTCGCCTCCTGATTAATGAAATAGCCATCAAAGTTCATGTAATGTGCTAACGCAATCATCTTATCTGCAATAGGGAAACTGCCGTCTTCCTTTTGAACCACCCATTTTGAAAACTCTTCCTGACGTGGCCAAAACCAGCTTCCTAAACTTTTCACCCCATTGCGGTGGGCCGCATCCGTATAGGCTGGATTAGGATAATTAACAACTCCATAGGTCAAACTATGATTACTTTTAATGTCATCATAGTTGGTTCCTTCGATTGGCACCCCATTCCATGATGCATAATAGTCAACGTATTGCCAGAATTGAAACACATTGCGGGCGTAAGCGTCCACTGTTCGTGTGAAGTCAGGAATTCCTTTTTCCACACCATAGCCCGGATCACCATAATCCCCAGATAGCGTTAATAATGCTGCCTCATTTTTTAATTGCGGTTGTGCCTGCGTCGCTGTATAAGGAGCATTTCTTTTTTCCAGTGGTGTACTTGAACGGAAATACTTAGCCGTTGTATCCGTCTCAGGGGACCAATTCAACATTTGTTCCGCATTAAATCCATGAAAGTAAGGTTGATTTTCCCCCTTAACAGAATAATTATCGGCAGCTTGACCGGCTTGTGGAACTCCTGCAACAACCACTCCAACAACGATAAAACAAAATAACAGAAAATAGCTCTTTTTCATTCGTAGTTCCTCCTGTTCAAAACAAATAATCGACAGCCAACAATAATGAATCTATTTTTTGTCTTCTCCCCTTCTTTATTCCTAATTTTTGCTACTTTTACGTAATGGTTATTGATGTAAAATTCGTTCTGACTCAATCCACTTTTTCACAGAATCCGCGTACAAATGAATATAACGTTCATAAACCATGTCTAATTGAATAAGAATGGGAATCTGTGGCGAAATGTTCCCTAACGCTTCTTCTCTGGTTAATATTGCTGTAAACAAGGTTACATCAGCGAATGGCAGCAGTTCGGATTGTTGATTAGACGTGACTAATAAAACCGACAAGGATTTTTTCTTGGCTTCCCGCATAGCTTGGCGCATTTTTTCGTCTTGTCCTCTAAGGCTGGACACAACAATGAGCTCATCAGATTCTGCAAATTTTGATGCCATTGAAATAGAATTCTCATCAGAACTAATTCGAATATATTTCCCCAAACGTGAAAACTTAAATTGAAAATCTAAACCGGCAAAAGAGTTGAAGCCTTTTCCGTAAAAATGAATCATTTTGTGCTGATGGATATATTCACAAAATTTGTCGATTTTTTGTTCCACATAAATATTCTCGCTTCGTGTCGCCAACGAGTGATAAGCGGCTGTAACCACAGAGGAAACCGACAGTTCTTTTTTTGTTTTGTCTAACGATAACTTGTAGAGAAAAATCAGTTCTTTGTAATTGTTTAAATCAATTTTCTTACAAAAGCGGGTAATTGATGCTTTTGAGACCGCTAAGTGTTTCGACAATTTATCAATCGTAATCGGCTGTTTCTTCGCTAAAAAATAATCCGCGATTAACTGCTCAACATACGTCATTTCCATTCTGTATGATTCAATCAACAGAAAAATATCTTCTTGCATGTTCTTCACCCTTTGCTAAATAATGTGAATGGTTCTAATTTCACCAGGAGCAAATATGCCTAAATCGATTTGATTTCCTACTTTTCTTGATGTTGTTGGGATTCCCTTTAAATTAACCCACTCATATGCTACTTGTTGATTAAAGGTTAACATACCGCCCGGCACCTGAACATTCTTAGGGTTAAATACTCGTAAATCAAACCCTGTCAATGTCGTAGATTTTCTCAACGAACGAAAGACTAATTCTTGACTGATTAAGGCCATACCCAAGGTTTGGACGGCTGGTTTCGGCAAAGGATTAGAAACAAAATATTTTAATGGATTCGTAAAACGGTTCAGCTCTTGAATTTGATAATACGGTAATGAGACCGCATAATCTAAATAGCTCTTCTCAATTTGTGCTGGTTGATATTCACTATCCCACTGTAACGCAAACTTGAATACCAGCGATTGCTGTAATTGGCTGTCTGGCGTGGGAATGTACTTAAATTCATTCCCAGAGGCAATTCCCGGACGTCTTAATAAGTCCGGTCTGCCCAGATATCCCACTGATCGAAACAGCGTAAGTGCTATTTGGCGAAATTCCTGTCCGACAAACTGATATTCTTTAATTCCTTTCGTAAATACCGTCAAACTCCCCGTTGTATTGTGTGCGTTGACATAGTGAAGCATCGGGAAAATCGTAGTTGGTTCTTCTTTCCAACCTAACTCCCGCCAATCAACCAAGTGAGGTTCTACTACTGCCCGTTTAGCGACGCCAAATGGTGTATCGGCGTAAGAATATCGGTTCGCAAACGGTGTCTGAATATGCACCCGCATTCGATGATCTATCGCTTGATTATCAATAGTCAGCTGACACTGAACCTGTCGAGACGCTTTTTTTAGGATGATACATAAAGTATATGCAATTTCTTTCGTTACACATTTTTGTTTTCGTTCCTCTAAATTTTGTGCCACCAGCCAGACACCAGAGAGCTGTAGTCTCTCTTCCAAGTGGTGTCGAATCACATGTACTTTAGCTTCACGAAAATCATGTAACGTCGTGAAATCCTCATAAGGTGGGGAATAATCATATGTATCGCCTTCATCCCCACTGTCTTCAATTTGAAAGATATCCTCTAACCATAGTTGCTGTTCTTTCACCAGTAATTGAATTTTCCCATTCTTCATTTTCACTTGATAATAGCTATTCTCAATCTGAGAACTGGTATCCTTCACCTTCGGCACTACAGCAGTTTCTGTTGCCTGCTCTATCAATTGATATGTTTTAAAGCTAAACGCAGGTACATTTACTTCAACTAATAATGTATGGATGTAGTAAAACTTCGTTTCGTCTTGTTCTTCGAGATTTCTACGAATCGAACCACTATATTCTTTAATGGTCTTACACTGCTCTATCTGAATTTCTGAGCTATTTTCCAGAATAGTAACGCTAGGACTTTTTACGGAAACCTCAACGGTTATTACTTGCTTCATAGCCCAAGGCAACGGGTTATACACGGTTATTTCATTTTCTTGTACTTCCGTGCGAGATTCCGCTATTTTTCTCGTTAGATAGTCCACCAAGGAAGCAGAGAGTTGCTCGGCTTCTGTATACCGCTCTGAAATAATCTGGTTGGTTCGATCACTGTTACAACCACCGGCACTGTCGTGGGCTTGGTTTTTAGTCAATAATTTCCAAATTCGATCCAATACACCTTTTTTATAGGGAATGCCGACTTTTTCTGCCATAACCATTAGCGGTTCGACTTGATAAATCATTCGCCGTTCCAATCGGTCATTCATATATTTGTGGTCATAGCGAGACGAATATATTGATCGATGGATTTTTGACACTGAACTAGCTATAAACTCTCCTGAAATTGTTTGTAACTTCTGCTCATTCAATGCATCAAAAAAGTCATCGTAGGTGCTTTCTACTAGTTCATACTCCGGCAAATGTTGATTGTATAACGCAATTCGTTCACGCAAGTTCCGATCGACATATCGCTGATCCCCACCTACTGGCAAAACTAGCTGCTCACTGGTAGCACCTGCCTCAATCTCTGTCATCAATTCTTGATAGTTTTCCTCACAGATCAGACCTACACCAACAAAGTAGCCATTTTTAATATTGGACACCCGAACAGTGGATCCATCCTGACTCACCCAATTAAATTCTCGATCCGTTAACTGTTCCTCCGATAAGCCTCGCCAAAAAACAGCCCGATGAATCCCAAAACCATTATAAATTTTCGGCATGTCCTGACTTTGACCAAAAGAATCCGGCAAATAGCCAACTGCCATATATCCCCCTAAATCATCCGCTAATTCAATTCCTAAATTCAAATTGCGAATAATCGATTCTCCTGAAACGATGAGCTCATCTGTCTGTGTATACCATGGGCCAATCTGTAACCTTCGGCTTTGAACTAATTTGTTCAATCGTGGCTTTTGCTCTGGAAAACTCTGTAAATATTCATCTAAAATGCTCATTTGTCCATCTAGTAAGTAGTAATCAATTTGATTAGTTTCCAATGCATTTATTACTTCATCTAAATGGTAGACTAATTGCACAAATGATTCGTTGTTGGTAAAATACCACTCAAAATCCCAATGGGTATGATGAATAACATGTACCTTTTTTTTCATTGCCAAACATCCCTCTACTATTTTTTCGTCCGCCTCATTTATCGATCGTTAAAAATCAATTTGATTTACAATTGTGGCTAATTTTTTTGGCTCTGTTTCTGTTAAAATTCCTTCTCTAAATGTTTGATCGATTAACTTGCGCGCAATTAAACTTAGTAATTTCAGATGTTCGGTTGCTCCTTCTTCTGGAATCGTTAAGGCAAAGGCAACCTTTACCGGCTGACCATCCAACGCTTGCCAAGGAATTTTGTGGGCAAATTTAACCAAAAACATGCCTGGCTTTAACACCGCTGGATTCTTACTATGAGGAATCGCCAATTGGTCCTTAAAACCTGTTGTTGCTTTTGCCTCTCGTTCTTTTAATCCTTCAAAATACGCTTGTGCATTAGTTACAAAACCCATTTCGTGAGCAAATTCGGCAATCACTCGAAATGCCTCTTCTTGCGTGGTTGCTGTTTCATCAAATAAAATATGTTGTTGATTAAATACTTCTGCATTCATCGTGGTTTCCTCCGATTACATCTCCGTCGTTTGTTGTTCCAAAATTTCTTCCGTTAACTCTCTGTGATCTTTACGCATAACACCAATTAGAATGGCCGTAGTCAAAATCCCTGCCGAAACGGAGAATATCCATGTAATAAATGGGATTGGCTGCTCGACATAGCCAATAAAGGTGCCTAAAGGTGAACCAATGCCTCCAAAGAATTTACAACCCGTCGCAGCCGCCATGCCACCAGCGACCGCTGAACCAACTACATTAGCAAAAATCATTCGAACTGGATCAGCCGCTACAAAAGGAATCGCTCCTTCTGTCACACCAACAATTCCCATACCAAATGCTGCACTTGCCGCTACTTTTTCATCTTTTGAAAATTTCTTTTTAAATATTATAGTTGCTAACCAAACGCCTAAAGGCGCCACTGAAATAGCCGCTTGCGTCGCTGTTTGAGGAACAAAATTTGTGCCTTCCACCCCATATTTTGCTAACGTATCGGTGAATATGGCGGTGCCAAACACCAACGCGGTTTTATTAACTGGCCCACCTAAGTCAAAACCAATCATCGCGCCACAAACAGCTCCAATAATGACATGCGCTCCAGCATAATTATTATTCAAAGCAGTTAAACCGTTATACATAGCATCCATGCCATTGGCAATTGGTGAACCAATAATGTATAGAACGATTAATGAAATCACCGCGGTTGCAATAAATGGAATAATCATAATAGGTACAATTGGTTGCAATAATTTGGGCCATTTTATTTTTTTCAAGCCCTTAACCATATAGCCGACAACAAACGCAACAATGATCGCACCAATAAACCCGCCACCTGCATTAGCTCCTAAGAATTCTGGATCGTTCGCTAAATATGCACCAATCATAGCTGGTGCAATTGCTGGTTTATCCGCAATTGAATTTGCAACGAACCCTGCAAATAATGGAATCATTAATTTGAAACCGACTTGACCGACATAAAAAAGTTTTGACATCAAGAATCCTAACTGAGTATCTGTATCAAATCCCCATTTAACGATACGACCTAAATCGTCTTTTTGAAATGCATATAAATTAGCAATTAAAAGAATAAGTCCTGCTGCAATAACCATAGGAATCATATAGGAAATTCCACTCATTAAATGGGTAAATATCGTTGTTTTTTCTTTGTCATTTCCTATTTGGATTTTTCCAACTTTGGATCCTTTCTTCCCAAATACTTCAGCTTCTGAAAAAGCAGTCGTGATTAGACCTTCTGCATCTTCAATCGCAGGAATGGATTTCGTTACATATAATGGTTTTCCAGAAAAGCGAATTGGGTCTATCTTAATATCTGAAGCAATAATTACTAAATCAGCCGCTTCAATATCTTCATCAGTTAAAACACTTTCTGCTCCAATTGCGCCATTGGTTTCCACTTTCATCTGATATCCTAATTTTCCAGCCGCACGTTCTAATGACTCTGCTGCCATATACGTATGCGCAATTCCAGTTGCACATGCTGTTACCGCAATAATTTTTTTCATACAATCCCTCCTTTGTATAAAACGCTTACAATTTTAGTTTACAATCTATTTGTTGGTAAATCTAGTTTACCTCGTCATTTTGTTTTTGGTTTCAAGAAAAAGCATAGTTTCGATACTTTTTTCAAAGCTTATTGCAATCCTGTTATTTAGCAGAAATATACTCAAGAATTTAATTTAAATACACATACTATTCTTTTTATAGACCTATAAGTAGTGTTTATCAAATGAATTTAACTACTCAGAAAGCTAAAAATGATAATTGATACAAATAACAAAGCTACTTACATAGTGATTGTTTTTATTTGGTTAGAATAAATGATCCTTATATGGTATTTTTTTATCTTTTTCCTTAAATATATACCGCTCTCCATATCAATTATCTAATAAAGCGTCATTGTATGTTTCTTCTTGCTTAAACAGTTATATCCCTCATATCGCTTAGTCAATGATATGATAAATTCTAATCGCTGACTACCTTACTTTAAAAAAACTAAGAAAAAGTAACAAGCTTGATGTAGTGAAACCCAAAAATTAGACTGAATATTGCCAGAGAAAGCTGGGCAGTACTTTTATAATACGAACCGTTCACGAAATTGAACGGGACTACACTCTAGTGGTATCTTGACTCTATTGTATTTATAATAGTCAATCCATTTCTTAATTGCTTAAACCTAGAATAAATAATGCTACAATAGGTTTCTTATTTTAGTAAATCGAAGAAATTTCCTATACGAGAATTGTCAAAACAATTTCCTTTACCTTTTTCGTGAATGCATAATTATATTTTGCCCAATTTAAATACGCCCCCAAAGTTAGACTTTTTGATCTAACTTTGGGGGCGTACTACATGAGACTTATTCTTTTTTTAATTTATCTGTCTAATTTTTCATCACTAGCAATATCTTCTGCTCTTTGTTTGTAGTCATCAGTCACATTTTCTACGACTTCCTTTGCTTTCCCAGATCCCTTCTCAGAAGTGCCTGTTCCTACAATACCTGATATAGATTGTTTTAAATCCTCTAAAACTTCTTTAGAAGCTCCGATAACTTGATCCAAAGTTCCTTCTGCCTGCATTTGTTCATTTCCTATCACTTTTCCAGCGACTTCTTTTGCTTTTCCCTTAACAGAATCTTTATTAGTATTCATCTTCTGCATTTTATTAACAACAGCTAAACCAAAAGCTGTAGCTAAAAAACCAACGATAATTCCACTTTTTTTCATAGATATTCCCTCCACATTTAAGATACCTTTATTCTACCAGAAATTGAAGTAAAACACTTGTATTATACATTTCAAAGAGTAAGGCAATTCGACTATGTTAAATCCTACATCCACTAGTTTTATTTCCTTGATTATTGTGCCACAATATATTACTCTATTCACCTAAATCGCTTGATAACGAAATTATTGCAATGGTCCCATCAGATTACAATCGTTTTAGCTTTTTCTTAATGTGTATTTCTACTCACTTCTTTCAAGAAATTACTTTGCTAAAAATATATATTATTTCCTAAATAATTACTAAATGGTATAATTATTCTACTTTCTCGGGAATATTATATTTGGAATAATTTTCCTCTCTTTCTAAAATAACTGTTGATAAACGATTGTCTCTATCATATCAGTTATTCAGACAGTGGTAGGCTGACTATTTTTTGTTAAAAACTTCTGGATATGGGGATAGTCCCAAGAGAAACAACCAGATCATAAAATAATTGTGGTTTCTACTTTTATTAGTCCAAAATGTACTATTTATATATCAAAATTAGGCAATTGAACTCTAAAAGTTACAGAAAACAGGTCAAAAATTTAAAAGTTTCTGACCTAGGAATTTTCCTAATCTCTTAAATAATTTGTTGAATTTAAAAAAATGTAAAGAGCAATCTATGTGTAGTCCACCCCCAAAGTTAGACCAAAAATCTAACTTTGGGGCCGCACTACAATGTTGACTTGCCCTTTACATTTATTTACGTTAGAGGATTAAAATGTTAGCTGATAATTATTCACTAAGATTCTTTATTTCAAATTCTACATCATATCCCAAGTCGTTGAGACGCTTAATATAACTTTTATATTTTTCTTTTTCATCTTTATCACTATCTACCATAATTTTAGTAGCTGAATTAGTTGCTAATTTGAGCAGCTCTTTAGCTTCTTGTATTCTGTCCATAACTTACCTCTTTCTATTATTTAAACAATTTTCTTTTAAAGAAGATTAATATTCCCGTTAGTAAAAGACTTATAGCTCCTAAACAAACTAATGTATTCTCTGATACTACTCCTGTCATAGGGAAAATTTTTGACGATGGCTCAGGCTTGTTTGGTACTTTTGGCTTATTTGGCACTTCTGGTTTTTCTGGTACTTCCACTGTCTGATTGACATCGTTGATGTCACTATGTGTCGCTATCTGTTTTCCATCCTGTTTTAGATCTTCAAATACAACAATCTTCTTCCCATTCAACGCAGAAGCATTGAATTCAAAGATTAACGCTTCTTGACCTGTTGCGTTTGTTGGCGTAAATTTCTTACTTGCCGTTACTTCTTTTCCATCTACTACTAAAGCTTTTCCAGTTGCTTTATCCATTAGCTTTCCTTGTAACTCATATTCTTTACCAGGAATAAGGTTTTTGTAATCAACTACGTCTTTCACTTGGACTTTTTCTTCTGCTGGAATAACTTTTGTGTTGTCTTTTGCGTTTGTCGCATTTGTTTTGATTTCTGGCACTTCTGGTTTTTCTGGTACTTCCACTG
This sequence comes from Enterococcus sp. DIV1444a, assembly GCF_051712125.1. Classification (NCBI taxonomy): domain Bacteria; kingdom Bacillati; phylum Bacillota; class Bacilli; order Lactobacillales; family Enterococcaceae; genus Enterococcus; species Enterococcus sp. DIV1444a. Next base: position 955,683 of record NZ_JBIOOG010000001.1, on the reverse strand, counting down.
TCTGATTGACATCGTTGATGTCACTATGTGTCGCTACCTGTTTTCCATCCTGTTTTAGATCTTCAAATACAACAATCTTCTTCCCATTCAACGCAGAAGCATTGAATTCAAAGATTAACGCTTCTTGACCTGTTGCGTTTGTTGGCGTAAATTTCTTACTTGCCGTTACTTCTTTTCCATCTACTACTAAAGCTTTTCCAGTTGCTTTATCCATTAGCTTTCCTTGTAACTCATATTCTTTACCAGGAATAAGGTTTTTGTAATCAACTACGTCTTTCACTTGGACTTTTTCTTCTGCTGGAATAACTTTTGTGTTGTCTTTTGCGTTTGTCGCATTTGTTTTGATTTCTGGCACTTCTGGTTTTTCTGGTACTTCCACTGTCTGATTGACATCGTTGATGTCACTATGTGTCGCTACCTGTTTTCCATCTTGTTTTAGATCTTCAAATACAACAATCTTCTTCCCATTCAACGCAGAAGCATTGAATTCAAAGATTAACGCTTCTTGACCTGTTGCGTTTGTTGGCGTAAATTTCTTACTTGCCGTTACTTCTTTTCCATCTACTACTAAAGCTTTTCCAGTTGCTTTATCCATTAGCTTTCCTTGTAACTCATATTCTTTACCAGGAATAAGGTTTTTGTAATCAACTACGTCTTTCACTTGGACTTTTTCTTCTGCTGGAATAACTTTTGTGTTGTCTTTTGCGTTTGTCGCATTTGTTTTGATTTCTGGCACTTCTGGTTTTTCTGGTACTTCCACTGTCTGATTGACATCGTTGATGTCACTATGTGTCGCTACCTGTTTTCCATCCTGTTTTAGATCTTCAAATACAACAATCTTCTTCCCATTCAATGCAGAAGCATTGAATTCAAAGATTAACGCTTCTTGACCTGTTGCGTTTGTTGGCGTAAATTTCTTACTTGCCGTTACTTCTTTTCCATCTACTACTAAAGCTTTTCCAGTTGCTTTATCCATTAGCTTTCCTTGTAACTCATATTCTTTACCAGGAATAAGGTTTTTGTAATCAACTACGTCTTTCACTTGGACTTTTTCTTCTGCTGGAATAACTTTTGTGTTGTCTTTTGCGTTTGTCGCATTTGTTTTGATTTCTGGCACTTCTGGTTTTTCTGGTACTTCCACTGTCTGATTGACATCGTTGATGTCACTATGTGTCGCTACCTGTTTTCCATCTTGTTTTAGATCTTCAAATACAACAATCTTCTTCCCATTCAACGCAGAAGCATTGAATTCAAAGATTAACGCTTCTTGACCTGTTGCGTTTGTTGGCGTAAATTTCTTACTTGCCGTTACTTCTTTTCCATCTACTACTAAAGCTTTTCCAGTTGCTTTATCCATTAGCTTTCCTTGTAACTCATATTCTTTACCAGGAATAAGGTTTTTGTAATCAACTACGTCTTTCACTTGGACTTTTTCTTCTGCTGGAATAACTTTTGTGTTGTCTTTTGCGTTTGTCGCATTTGTTTTGATTTCTGGCACTTCTGGTTTTTCTGGTACTTCCACTGTCTGATTGACATCGTTGATGTCACTATGTGTCGCTACCTGTTTTCCATCCTGTTTTAGATCTTCAAATACAACAATCTTCTTCCCATTCAATGCAGAAGCATTGAATTCAAAGATTAACGCTTCTTGACCTGTTGCGTTTGTTGGCGTAAATTTCTTACTTGCCGTTACTTCTTTTCCATCTACTACTAAAGCTTTTCCAGTTGCTTTATCCATTAGCTTTCCTTGTAACTCATATTCTTTACCAGGAATAAGGTTTTTGTAATCAACTACGTCTTTCACTTGGACTTTTTCTTCTGCTGGAATAACTTTTGTGTTGTCTTTTGCGTTTGTCGCATTTGTTTTGATTTCTGGCACTTCTGGTTTTTCTGGTACTTCCACTGTCTGATTGACATCGTTGATGTCACTATGTGTCGCTACCTGTTTTCCATCCTGTTTTAGATCTTCAAATACAACAATCTTCTTCCCATTCAACGCAGAAGCATTGAATTCAAAGATTAACGCTTCTTGACCTGTTGCGTTTGTTGGCGTAAATTTCTTACTTGCCGTTACTTCTTTTCCATCTACTACTAAAGCTTTTCCAGTTGCTTTATCCATTAGCTTTCCTTGTAACTCATATTCTTTACCAGGAATAAGGTTTTTGTAATCAACTACGTCTTTCACTTGGACTTTTTCTTCTGCTGGAATAACTTTTGTGTTGTCTTTTGCGTTTGTCGCATTTGTTTTGATTTCTGGCACTTCTGGTTTTTCTGGTACTTCCACTGTCTGATTGACATCGTTGATGTCACTATGTGTCGCTACCTGTTTTCCATCTTGTTTTAGATCTTCAAATACAACAATCTTCTTCCCATTCAACGCAGAAGCATTGAATTCAAAGATTAACGCTTCTTGACCTGTTGCGTTTGTTGGCGTAAATTTCTTACTTGCCGTTACTTCTTTTCCATCTACTACTAAAGCTTTTCCAGTTGCTTTATCCATTAGCTTTCCTTGTAACTCATATTCTTTACCAGGAATAAGGTTTTTGTAATCAACTACGTCTTTCACTTGGACTTTTTCTTCTGCTGGAATAACTTTTGTGTTGTCTTTTGCGTTTGTCGCATTTGTTTTGATTTCTGGTACTTCTGGTTTTTCAATAGTAGCTTTTGCATTCGCAGAAAATATTTTGTTACTTGTAACTTTAAACGCTTGTATTGTTGCCATATGTTGTCTTGACGATTGATCAGGAACTAAATATCCAGAAAGTTGCAGAGCGCTTGCTAATTTTGTTGTAACGTTTATATTAAAGTCTACTTGGTCTTGTGTAGAGTTTACCACTTCCACAGGTATACTAATTTCCAATGTTTTTTCTTTAATTGTATAGCTGACCTTCTCTTGAGCTTCAGCATTATTACTTTTTATATCTACTTTAGTATCAGATATATCATTAGCTTCGGTTTCTAATAAATATGTTGCTTTATATCTGTTGCCATCTTTAATCATCATTTGATTTTCTGGATTTATATTTAGTTTGAAATTATTGATTTGTTCGATAGGATCTGGTTGGCTAGTCGCGTAGTTAACTAATTTTCCGACAACAGGATCAACATTCAGATCATCTGTGTTACCAGAAACAATATAAAATATAGCACATTGAGTAGCTGCGTATTGGGCATCTTCATCTAAATGAGAAATAAATTCTTTTTGATATTGAAAGTTTAGAATTAGATTTGCGATAGCTTTGTTTTCTAAACGTGACTTTACAGTTAAATAGCTACCGTTTGATGGATATTCTTTTTTAGGTTCTACACAAAATACAGCATCTCCTGTAGCAGAATTTCTCACCAAAGACATCTTATACTCATCAGAGTATTCATCCCAGTTTTTTAAATTAACATCAATTTCATCTAATTTTTTTATTCTTTGTACTTGTATTCGTTCTCCTGTATCAGCATATGCTACATTCCATAAAGGAATTGCATTTCCTGTAACTATTAGCAATGTTACAAATATTTTAAAAAATTTATAAAGCTTTTTCATTATAAGCCTCCTCTAAGTTTCTATCTTTAATGACACTATCCCTCTTTATTTATTATCGGTTAGTTTGTTAGTAATTAAATTTTTTATTAAAAGTAAAGCATAGTTTATAGGTAAATATAAACTATGCTTTATATAAAGTTACTCCCTCCTCCATTTTTTTAAATTCCAATTGCACTTATTAGAATACAATAGTATCAATATTACCTATATGTTTTACTAATACTCCTTAAACAATACCCTCTTTTTAAAATACGTCATTTAATTCTCCTTTCTTAGATAAAAAATTTGTAATGTAAACAAATGTATATGTACATCAATGTTAACTAAAAAAAATAGGGATTTCATAAAATGAAATCCCTTATGTACCAACATTCGACATAGTGTTATTTTTTTGTTGACATGGCGTCACATATACATTAGTATATTTTACATATAAAATCTTTAGTAGTATACTGTTATAACTGAATACTGCAATCCAATTTACGTATAGATCTATACGTAAATTGGATTGCAAACGAGAGGAGTGCTGTTATTTTAATACGTAAAAAAATGAAAGATAAGTTGTTAATTCTTTACTTACTAAGTCATCCAAATTGGACTACAGATAGTTTAGCGTTAAAATTGAACCAATCAAAAAGATATACAAAAGACTTGCTAAAGGAATTAAAAGACGACATAGTTTATCACTTAGATTCACCACTAAATATTCAAGTAGGATTTAGTGGTGAAATTATTATTACACCACACACACCAAGTGACATTTTGCACTTATTCTATGCTTTAAAGCTTGCTTATTTGGAACAAACAAATGAATTTAAGCTGTTGCACTTACTTTTACAGAAACAAACACTCTCTATTGAAGCCATAGCTAATTATCTATTTGTATCTCCTTCTTATGTTCGAAAGATAATAAATAGAATGAACGCTTTTTTTCAGTCCTTTCAGTTTCAGATATCCGAAGAAAAAAAAGTCTACGAATTAAAAGGAAATGAACTTTCTATTCGCTTATTTTTTTATGTAATTATGAATGACACTTACCAATCTATCCCTTGGCCTTATAAAAGTAAAGACTTTCCTGATTCTATTGATTACCGGCAGTCACTTCATATTATGCTCACTATTCTAAACAGTCGAAAAAGTCATAAGAATCGTGTGCCTGTACTAAGTAAAAAAAGTGCTTGGATTATCGCTCACATGAAAGAAACATATAATTTTATTCCACATTTGAAAAGTCAAAATATTTATTTTCATAATAGTTTAAATCAAGCTGCCATAGAAGAATACTTCATTTTTTTCACACATATTTGCGCACCACAGGTCATTCCGAAAGAAATCAAAATTGTTTTGGGCGAGACATTTCTAAATGCTACTACTGACATTACTTTCTCAAGGACACTTTCTTTTAAAGTCATAGACCATTTTCAATTGGACTATGAAGAAGAAAAAAAATATTTACTTGCATATTACTTAACCGTTCTAGAAGGTTTTTATGATCTTATGCAAGAAACTACTATTTTATTTGAAAAACTTGTATTCCCACCTCTAGAATATTCTTTGCTTTTTGAAAAAACATATGTTAAAGAAATAATGCAAGTCTTTCAAAACTTCTTATCAGAAGAACGTCATGAAGAGTTACTCAACAACTATAAATTACAGCAATACTTCTATGGCTTAATTTACACTATTTTACAAATTGAGACTCCTCCAGTTGTACGTATATTTCTGTATATAACAAATGCCCTTACAGCTCAAGATCTTATTCGGACGCGTTTAGAGACAATATATAATTCTAAGACTGTCTTGTTTGTCCCATGCTTTGAACAAGCAGATTTAGTTGTAACCGATTCGCTAAATTTTGGTCAAGATATTGATACAGAAATTTTTTCTTTCAATACCATTTTAAAAGAAGACCAATGGTCGCTTTTATTGCAAAAAATAAATCAATTGATTTTAAATAAAATGACTATACAAGAAAGGGATTATGAATGAAAATAGTTGGTTATGCTAGAGTTAGTACCACCCATCAACAACTTGATTCGCAAATCTATGCGCTAGAAAGTTTTGGTTGTGATATCATTTTTAAAGAATACGAAAGTGGACGCCTGAACAATCGTTCCCAGTTATCTCAGGCTTTAGAAAGTCTTTCACCAGGAGATACATTTGTTATATTCAAATTAGACCGACTTTCTCGAGGAACAAAGCACTTGCTTTCCTTAATGGAGTTCTTCAATGAGAATCAGATTAATTTCATTAGCATTCAAAACAATATTGATACAAGTACATCAATAGGAAAATTCTTTTTTACTATTATGAGTGCTTTCGCAGAAATGGAAGCTGATTTAATTAGAGAGCGAGTTATTTCTGGATTACAAGCTGCGAAAGAAAACGGTGTTACTTTAGGTAGACCTGTAAAAAACAAAAATATTGAGCAAGTAATTGATCAATACCTATACACTGATAAGTCAATTACACAGATTGCCATAGAGAACGATATATCTCGTCCTACTGTGTATCGTTATTTAAAAACTAGAAATGTGCCTCTCAGACCCACTAAAGAGAAACAAGATACTAGGATTAAATAAATCTATATCTCCCCCTAGTTATTGGAAAGTTAGTAAAGTATTATTGGCATCTTCTTTACTTTTATGTTATAAATGTTGCATAAGAAGCAAAAGTCTCACTTCTTTACAAATCTATCTCTTTGACCAGTCGGCGGAAAACGGCTGGCTATTTATCTGGTAAAAATGAAAAAGCAATCAGTGGTCGATTGCTTTTTTCCCATTGTCCTAATGTAATTCTTTGCACGATAGATACAGCAAATAGTTTGTTTTTTCTATGAATTGATAAAGAGCCAGTTTTATTGAAGTACTCAAATCTATCATCTTGTCTATTCTACTTTCTATCTCTTCCTTGTTATAAGTAAAAAATTATCTTCCCATACCAACGCTATTACTAATTCTTCTTCATGAAAACTTATAAAATACGTACATCCATAAGAATTTCCTCTTTCATGAGCATAAATTTGCATATGAACCTTTTCCTTCCCTTTTTATTAGTGGACACCAAAGGTTATTTTAACACTATTTTTTATTATTTATCTCCTCTTAATTGCTTCTTGTGAGCTAATTCTAATTCATTCGCTGTTTGCCGTAACCATTGAACTAGTCCCACTGTATCAAAGGTTAAAGCTGCTTTTTTTGTTCCATTTCCCACGTGTGTTCCTTTTTTACTAAGTAGAGTAATACTTAGCCATTCTACTGGTACATCAGGGGTTGCAATTGCAATTGAGCCGTGGTACCCTCTTTCTTCATTTAATGAATTCAATTCTTAATTCATTAATTACACTCCATTATTTAATTCCTCAGGATACAAAGCTTTCTTTTTGTATATAATCGGATATATATGTGATTTTTACCATATGAACAATTCCTATATAGGAAAGTATTTATTCTGAACACAAATTTTTCAAAAATATTGAATCCAAGTACAGCAAGATAAAACAAAGAGGTCAAAACTTTTATGTTTTTGACCCCAAACTTTATTATCCATAAATATATTTAAATCTATTACAAAATACCTATTCTTAAACAAATACTTTTATTAAAATGTAGCTTCAACTCAATCAGAGTTAATCCAACTTTTTATTTCTTTAAATAGTTTCTTGCTATTAGAAAATTGTATAATATCTTGAGTATTTCTATCTAACATCGATAAATCTACATAATAATCTGGTGGGACAGGTTGATTGTTAAACAACCATTGTCCCTTTATGGGCTTTATCGTCTCATAATAGCCAACAGTGTATACGAACCACCAATAATTATCGGAATTTTGATTTGTTAAAAAACGTCCTAAGTTAACTGAAGTATACCCCGCAGAAGGCATACCAAAAACTTTTACATTTGGATTATTCTTTAACGCTAAAAGTAAACTTTCAGCAGCACTTGCTGTGTTATTGTTTATTACAATTGCAACTTTTTTTCCTAGCTTCTTTTTTTGTAATGATAATTTATAAAGATTCAGTTCGTTAATCGTTCCTGGAATACCACCAAATAATTTACCATTTTTTAAGTAAACAGGATACTTTTCCTTTTTATTATTAATATTGCTAAAGAGCATACCATCGGGAATTAAAGAACTCGCACCAATAATCATAGGTTCTTTCAGTCCGCCATAATTATTTGATAAATTTAAAACAATGTTGCCAGAAATATTTTCGATTAAATCTATCAACTTTGATGCATATTTAATTGAGAAGTTATCATCATTGCTATAGACACCTGGAATATTAATAATTGTAAGATCCTCATACTTTGAAATACTTGGTAACTTAAGAGTTTCCATATCTTCCATATCTTTGTCACTACTTATTTGTTTTACAGAACTATGTTTGTTAGCACCATATACTAATGTATTTAAATTATCCACATTAGTTACTTTTTTACCGTATCTTGTTAATTCTAAAATATTTCTCCACTCATCTTTATTAGTAATTACTCCATATTGAGATATCGTATGAAGTACTTCATAGCTTCTAGAATCAATCGATTTTAGAGGTAAAAAGAAAAAAATAAGAGCAACAAAAATAATGACACATGTGCTAATAATATAAAAAAGTAAATATTTTTTGATACTCATCCTGTTCATCGTCCTTAAAAAGTAATATACTTCAATATTTCACTATACATGGCTGTTCTAACTAATTTTATTTTCACCAACGTACTTCTTCCTTTATATCTATAAATTGATTCACTAGCTTCTGGTACTCTTTTAGTTGTTCCTTTAAGCAAATCGTAAATATTCCACCCATGAGACTACCAAAAAACAACGAGCCTATTAATGAACCAAAAATAATAAATTCTTTTCTTACAAAAACTTGATGAAAGTTTGTTAGCATAACAAACATGAATAAGGCATTACATATAAAAAGGTTAAGGAATAGATGAATACTAGAAAAATCATGTTTTTCATCAAGAACAATTGGTTTAAAGAAACGATACATAACATAATATTCACTGATCAATATTCCCATTAATAATATACCTTTCACTATTATCAGCCAAGAAAAATCGCTTAAAATAAGATCAAAAAAACCAAGTACTGGTATAAACACAAATAGCCATCGAAATTGATAAACATACTGGTAGAAATTATGTGTCTTAAAAAAATCCATCTGTTTTTGAAACTTTTCTTTATCCGTTATATCCATATTAGCCTCTCTCTTCTTTAACGATTACTATTGCTTATTCTATCGACTTTTTGCCTATTATTTACTTTGAATGAATCCTCTTTTTATTAGTATTGTTAATATAGACGAAGTACGACATAAAACAGCGCTTTCATATTAGACGAATGATCTCCACATGAAATCATAGTTAACTTTATTAAATGATATATGCAGTTAAAATAAATCACACAAAAATCCTAAATCATATCTTATCTTAAGCTTCTGACCTTGATTTTCCATATTTTTATCTGATAATTTAAATTAAAACCTATTTTAATATTTGAAGTAATATTGAACAAAAGTGTTAAAAGTAAAATTTACTCAAAATATACAAAAAATTTAAATCAAATTATTGACTAGCAATATAATATTTTAGCTGAAAATTTTAACAACTCCTTATTCATCAACTATATCAATATTGTTAGGGGAATAAAGAACTTCTGCATGGTTCACTTTAATTAAGGTTCGATTGATTAAAGTATTATTATTATCATAACAGTATTGATATATTTTTCCACATCGGTATACTTTATCATCTTTTTGTACAAATTTTTCTTGTTCTATTTTAACTTCATATCTTAAATTCTGAATATCAGAACTATACAGTTCACCATGAAGGTAGTTATCACTTACGAATGTTACCAATTGATAAGTACTTTTAGTAGTGTTTTTAAATCGGTAATCCAGATAATTAAAAACAATTGATGTACCACTACCAAAGGGGACTTCCCTTTTAGCATCAGGAAACATATCTATCTGCTCATGATGATGTTTTTCTACAATCTCTAAAGGTGTGTGCAATATCATCCAATGAATTAGGTTACTAAACTGACATAGTCCCCCACCTGTTCCTTTTTTTAATTCGCCATCATTGTGTATCATCAGACCCATTTGGTATCCTTCTTTTTCTGTACATCTACCAATTAAATTCCAAAAAGAAAATACTTCTCCTGGCTTAATTATTATATTACTAATCTTCGGAGAAGCGATTCTTAGGTTTGTAACTTTTGCCTCTTCTATTTGAATAGGCACCTTGTGTAACCCACGTCTCATCAATGATTTATGGGAAAATACCTTATGCGGAAGTAATTCTTTACTTTTTTCTGTTGCAATATTTCCTGTGATTAAATCATGTACTTTCCGCTTGAAAACATGTAATTCATAGGATATTTTATAAGTTAATGGTGATACTTCACAAAATAGTTTTCGTCTAATTATCATACATTCCCCCAAAATTATTTTTTTACTTGAATATAAGCTATTATCTGAAACATATTCACAAACTTATTATTTCAGAATTAACAACGAGTTATGTTAATTTTATCCCAAAGAAAGTTGTTATACCAGTGTTTCCAAAATAAACTATGGATTTCTTTGAATTTTACACATAATTTCTACTAGTCTGTGTAACTGCTAAATAATTCACACAAACGTTTTACAATCTATTTAATCAAATAAAATATAAAAAATGACAAACTTTGTAGGTCTGTCTTTAACAGTATTATTTATCCAGTTTTTCTTTTACGTCCTCAACAACATCTTCGACTTTGTCTTTCGCATCAGAAGCGACTTCTTTTACTTTGCCAATGGTTTGATCTAAGAAGCCTTCTGCTTTTTGCTGATTATCGCCAGTCACATTTCCTGCCACTTCTTTTGCTTTTCCTTTGATTTTATCTGTCGTTCCTTTATCTGTCATAATTAATTCCTCCTGATATTTTATTTTTGTTAGTTGTTTGTATCTGAAGACTCTAATTCTCTACTAGCACCTTCAATGGCTTTACTAGCTTTTGTTTTACCTTCTTCTACTTTTTCTTTGCCTTTTTCAACTGCTTCACTGGCTTTTGTCTTTCCAGTTTCAACAGCATCACTGGTTTTATCTTTCGCTTCATCAAGCGCGCTGCTTCCTTTTTCCTTTGCCTCTTGTACTTTAGAAGAAGTAGCTGTAGAATTCTCTGTTTTCTTTTCTTTACTTCCGCCACACGCAGCTAATGAGAATACAGCTACTCCGGCAGCAATTGTCAATACAATCTTTTACAACTTTCATCGACCTCCGTGTATTAATTTTTTATGGAACAAACTAATTATAAAACAAATGCATAAAAAAATATAATAGTCTAAAGTCTGATTTTTTACCTTAAACACTAAAAAAGTGTTGTGTTTGAAAGTTCTCAAAAACAAAAGTCAAGTCCAATTTTTATATTAATCGTTAGGCATCCATGAGTAGGTGGTCAATTTCATCCCAAGGGGGAAGTACAGCTGTAATCCCTGTAAGTATGTGACAGCCTGTCTAATTATTCTTTGGCCTTTACCTTAATATATCGATTAAATCTTTTTTTGCTGCTTCTGATGCAGGCATTACAGAGAAAACTAAGCCAATAACTGAAGAGACGCCAACTGCTAATAAAATAGTAAATAGATCAACTGATACGTGGACCTTTATCAAGGAGCCAATGCCATAAGCAAAAACCATTCCTAATAAATAGCCAATTATTCCTCCTGAAATAGTTAAAATTAAACCTTCTAAAAGGAATTGTAACATAATAGATTTTCGAGTAGCTCCTAATGCTCTTCTTATACCAATTTCTTTTGTTCGCTCAGATACAGAGATGTACATCATATTCATGACCCCTACCCCCGCAATAAACAATGATATTCCTGCTACAGCTGTTATAAAATAAGTAATTGTACTGAGAATCTGACCAATTCCTTTCGTCAACATTGCTGTATCTAATACTTCATATTCTCCCAGATGTCTCAAACTACCCTTATCTTTTAATTGTTTTATTACTTTTGAAGTCACCTTATCGGGTTTAACTCCTTCTTTTAAGGTTAATGTTAGAGAGGAAGTATTTTTATCTGATTTAAAATAATAGTGATACGTATCTTTTGGAATCTCAATATTTGTATTTGACAAGGAAAACAAATTATCTTGCTCTTCTCCAGGGAAAACCCCTACCACTCTAAATAATTCTTGCTCAATTTCAATCCCTTTACCCAATGCTCGTTCTGGTGTATTAAATAACTCTTTGGCTGTAACTGAATCAATTGTTGCTACTTTATTTAATAATCCACTATCTTGATCTGTTAAATTTCTGCCAATAGAAACTTTTTTTCCTTCAGAATCTATAAGTTTAATCTGTTTATTTTTTTTATTTCCTCTAATAAACAAATCTTTGTAGATCTGCTCTTCATCAATTTTAGAATAGTCAGCTTTTTTTACCCCTTCTACATTTCTTACTGTAGATAAGTCTACATCTTGAAAAAATTTTGTATTTGTATCATATAAGGACGTATCACTCGGTGTAAAATTTAATTGAATTTCCACATTCTTAGAATCACTCTTAGTAAGATTTTTTACGGTGTCTTTCTCGAATCCTCTTCCAATAGCTAAAATTGTAATAACAGACGATATTCCTATAATAATTCCTATCATGGTTAATACACTACGTTTTCGATTATTTTTAATTGCTTTCCAAGCAGAACGCATGTTTACATAAAGATTCATTGCACCAACTCCTTATCTTCAATAATCGCACCGTCTCTAATAGTAATCAACCGGTGACAATAAGGAACGACTTCAGGATTGTGCGTAACCATAATAAGCGTTACGTCATCTTCTTTATTTAAAGTAGTAAAAAGCTGCATAATCTCCTCTGAGGTGTGTGTATCTAAAGCACCTGTCGGTTCATCTGCTATAATAAACTTAGGGTGATTAATCAATGCTCGGGCGATGGCCACCCGCTGCTGTTGGCCACCAGACAACTGCTTTGGATATTTATATTCTTTTCCTTTTAAACCAACTCTATCCAATACGGAAAAAACTTTTTCCTTCGTTTTAAAAGGAGACACCCCATTATAAAGAAGAGGTAGTTCTACATTTTCATAAACTGTGTTACTCTCAATCAAACTAAAGTTTTGGAAAATAAAACCTACTGTTTGATTTCTTACTTTAGAAAGAATGTCATCTGCTGTATTAACCAAAGATCTGCCTTCAAACAAGTATTCTCCCTCAAATTTACGATCGATAAATCCCAAAAGATTAATTAATGTCGATTTGCCAGATCCTGAAGGGCCCATGATCGCTATCATTTCCCCTTTTTTGATGGATAAATGAATATCTTTTAATACATGAAGTGACTCCTCTTCATTTGCATAGTATTTATTTATCTTATTGAGTTCAATCATTGTTTCACCGTCACTTTTTGGCCATCTTTCAGACTAGTATCTGGTTTTTCAACAATTGAATCATTTTCTTTAAGTCCAGTCTTTACTACGTATTTATCATTATCATCTTTTACTTCTATTTTCTGTTTAACAACTTTTCCATCTCTGTAAATAAAAACGAATACCTCATTATTTTTTTCTTTAACTGTATTCTTTTTAGACAACTCTAAATTATTCATTGGAACACTGATTTGGACATTATAACCATAATGAATAGGTTCTTTAGGGCTAACTATAAAGGAGAATGTTGAAATTGTACTGTTTTTAATTGATGATGTATTTTGTGGACTGACAGCCATATCTTCAGGCAGTGCATTAATTTCAGTAATTATTCCGTCCGTTGCTTTTTCTTCATTGATTTGACTAATCGTTACAGGTTGACCCACTTTTACTTTATTATAGTCATATTCTGTGACAGAACCTTTTATAACTATCTCTGGACTCACAATAGTCGCATATGGTACTGTTGCGTCTACTTTCCCTTTATCATTAATATAGACAATTCCTTTGAATGGTGCTGTTACGGTAGTGGTAATTTTCTTTTTTGTTTGTTCAATAGTATTATTGGCACTGGATAAATCAACATTCGCCGCATCTAACGCTTGTTGTGCTTGTAAAACTGCCTCTTTTTGTGCATCTAACGCTTGTTGTATAGTTTCAATTTTATTATCAGCTTCAGCTTTTTCGGCTTTTTTCATTTCATCATCCATTTTTTTATTTACAATGGTGGTTTGTTCATTTTTAGCAACAGTTAAGCGATTTTCTAATTCTTGTTGTTTTTGTGTTGCATTATCTAGATTTATTTGAGCATTTGTAACTGCCAGATTCAACTTTTCTAGAGATTGGGTTTGTTCTTCCGCTTGATCTTCAACAGTTGTATTTTGATAAGTAGCCACTACATCATTTTCATTGATTTCTTGACCATTCTTCACGGAAATAGTATCGATTTTCCCAAGGGATTGATCAAAGTTTAAATAACTAGTTGTTTTAGGTTGAACAATTCCTTTTAAAATCAAGGGATCACTCTTTTTTACCTTGATAATTTTATAGGATTCTTCTTCTTTTGGTTCAGTGGCGTTCAATTTATAAATAAGGGTCGCGCTGATTAATAGTACTCCAACAAGACAGCCTATGATCGTTAAAGAAACTTGTTGTTTTTTAGTTAACTTTTTCAATATCATTCTCCCCTGTATTTACTTTGAATAAGTAGACTAAAACCATAATTACTGGTAATTTGAACACTAACATGAAAATAATAATTGTAATTCCGATAATTAGTCCCATAGATTGCATTTCTGAAGTATTTGTAAAACTAGGCGTTGTTAACAAAGAAAATATAATGGACACGACAGTCCATCCCAAATTTAAATAATAAGGATATTTTAGTGGAATTTGATTCTTTTTTACCTTCCTGTGTGAAATAAAAAAGAAAATCACAAAAGTAATTGAAAAAAGAACATTTAAAACTGTAAACACTTTTACTGGCATACTGCTTAATTGATTATAAATGCTCATCCCCTCTGATCCCAAATCTGTGTATAGTGTTTTATCTGGATTTAATGCAGCAGGTAGCCCAATAATTGAAAAAATTGTTCCAACTGAAGTCAATACTAGAGCAATTAAATTCCATACTTTAATTTTTTTTACTTGTTTTTTATAATTGTCCATGAACTTTAAATCCTTTCTTATCATCACTTAAAAAATCTAATTTTTAAAAATCTAGGGCGTGTTTGAAAACTATCAGTCGTTCATGTTAATCTCTATTCAGAGGTGCCTTAAAATGAGAAAAAAACGTGAATCTTCTGATGTACAACGGCTTCAAATTAAAGAATCATTTCCACCTTATAGAACTGGCCGACCCCAAAAAGATCATCGATTAATGTTTGAAGCAATCCTATGGATTGCACGGAAGGGCACACCATGGAGAGCTCTACCAGCATATAATGGACCGTTTGAAACCGTCTATTCTCGTTCTAAAAACTGGCAAAAGTCAGGACTATTGGAGCAGTTATTTCTTAAATAATCAAAAGATCCGAATACAGAAAATTTTAGTATTGATTAAACTTCTATAAAAGTCCATCAGCATAGAGTTGGTGCAAAAAAAAGGCTGAAAATTCAGAAGTGAATCAGTACATTGGTTTAAGTAGAGACGGGAAAATAACAAAATCCATGCAATTGTTGATGGATTGGAGAATCTGGTATCCTTTCAGCTCTCTTCAGGAAATATTTATGATGGTAGTTATGCCATACACACGCTATCTAATATCAATATCAACGGCTACAATATTCTAGCAAATAAAGCCTATAATTCTTCTGCAATTCGTGAGTTTATCAAACGCGAAGGAGCGACTTACACCATTTCCCCAAAGTCTAATGCAAAAGAAAAATGGACTGTCGATTGGAACATTTATAAAGAACGACACTTAATAGAACGTTTCTTTTGTAAAATCAAGCAATTCCACAGAATTGCCACAAGATACGAAAAATTAATGGAATCTTTCATAGGATTTATTTATCTTGTCACTATATTTATTCTAAAAAAATAAGTTTCAAACACGCCCTAAACTAAATTAGATTTTTTCAAAATATATTAAGATTGTAAATTTATAATCAATTTAATCTTTTATTAGAAATTTATTTTACTTTTTAATAAGTTTAAGTCTCTTTATAAAGTTTCATTTGTCATCCCTCTAAATCTACCTGGTTTGCCTGCATGATTGGCTTCATAAACAACAATTCATTTTTTTGATTACTTGATTAAATGAACTTTTTTGTCAAGATTACTTCAGTACTACCTTCCTTAACAACTAAATTGTACAATGTTGTTTAAATATTTCTTCATATTTCATTGAAATATCTACCTCGACTAAGTTGTAGTAAACTTTTAGTATCGGGCTCCTTACACCATAGGACTGATTTGTTTAACACACTAACATACGACGTTGCGGATTTAATGGCAGGGTACATGTTTTCAATATATGTTATGCATTCATCTTATAACTAAATTCAATAATCAAGACTATCTATAAAATATAGTAGGTAGTTTCAAAAAACATAAAAATTTTTAAAATTATAATTGTATAGCTTTTTTAATTCCTTGTTTCGCAATAGCTGCTTTTACAGCAGCGAATACACCAGCTAAACCAGCGGTTGCCCCACCAATAATCGAAATTATAGATCCAACTGTCAATCCTGCGTTAATTAAACCCACAATTTTTTCAGCTACTCCCTGCGCAATACCATATGCTACTAAGTCATATACCATGAATATTCCTCCTTGTTTATACATGTACCCTGCTATTAAATCCGCAACTAGTTATTACAATAAAGCTATTAACGAAAAAGAAATAATTAATATTACTTTACTCTTCAAGGACACGCTAGATATCCGGCTAAACAATTTGAAATTAGTAAGGCCAATCACTATTATCAAGAATAGTGTAACAGCCCAACTAGAAATCTGATACTTACCAACTATTAATATCAAGTTACTCACAGTGAGAACAATTAACTTGATAGAATAGTCAACAAAAAAAATTCTTTTGAATAAAATTAATGCTTCTTCTTGAAATATTTTTTTATATAAGTATTTTAATATAATATATTCTAATAGAATTATTACAATTAAAGAAACCATAGAGAATATGGCACCTAATATTATTACTCCTGTTAGTTGTTGTTGGTCGATTGACACCGCTTCTAAAGTATTTTCTGGAAGTTCAATTAACTTCAATATAAGTGTCACCCCATATATAAATAAGCTAATATAAAAAAATGTTTTAAATAGATTTTTTTCTATCTTTTGCAACGTTTCTCCTCCTAAATAAAATTAAAATATATTAATGAAGATTCTATAACCGAACTCAGTAGCAATAAAAATATGACAAATATGAAACTAACTGTAATTTTTTTCCCCTTATCATTATAAACATAATTTGATTTGTCTTTTAAATAAGCCATTAAAATATCTGATATATAATATGAAATTGCTAAAGAAATGATTATTGCAGGTAATTCTAAAATGGAATGAGGATATTTAGTAAGGGTATTCTGAATTCCATTTTGAATGGTGTTTATGGTAGCCGAATAACTAAAAATGTATAAATTCACAAAAGTTAACAGTGTTGCTCCGCTATAAAATGTTATGCTTAAAACAATTGTAATTATACTAATCCGAAGGTTATTCATAAATATCTCATATATATTATCCAAAAAATTATAACTAGTTATAATTTGAACTATATTCTCTGAAGAAGATTGTGTTTGAAAAAGCAATCCTAACATGATACCTGAAATAATACCTATAGATGATACAAAAGCTGCATATGCAATTTTGTTAGACGGAATAAAATACTTTTCAATGTGATTCAAAATGTATTTCACCGTCCTTAACTATTAATTCTTCGTTAGATAGTTCGTGAAGTATTCTTGTATGTGAAATTAAAAATATAAAATGATTATTTGACAAATCTGTAAGTTTTCTTTTTACAACTTCCATTGCATATTTATCAATATGCTCAAAAGCCTCGTCAAACAATATAATTTCACTATTAGTTATAATTGTAGCAACAAAAGCTAATTTTTGTTTATTTCCTTGAGAAAGATCTTTTATTAATTTATAATTGTAATCTATTAATTCTAGTTCGGATAATAAATTTGTTATCATCAATTCCGTAACTTTTACATTGAAAAGTAATGATATATAAACTAAATACTCTTTGACCTTTAAAAATTCATAACCCACAAATTCATCATTTATACAAACTATTTTGTCTGACCTTTTTTTAATAATAGTATTATCTATATCTACTTTGTGTACCTCAACATCGATATCTCCTAGTAAACTTTTAAATAATGTTGACTTACCTGAGCCGTTTCTTCCACTTACAAAATAAAGTCCATGTTTATTTAATTTAATGTCTACTTTTTTTAATATTATATTTTTTTTATCATAGCTGCTGTTTCTAATTTCTATCTGTAAAAGACTCATAGTTTCTCCCCATTATAAATTCATTAATTGTAAACAAGCCCCTAGAACAATCAAAAATAAAACAATAACAAATATATAGCTCAACCATTTATATTTAGACTCACTTGTTTTGTTGTACATTGTCCTAAATTTCAGTATCAAATGTATTGAATATCCTATAACGATAATATCAAACAAATAATTAAATGTGGTCATATAGTTTCCTCCTCATTTTCAAGTTAATAGTTAGCAAACACATTTTAAAACATGTAAGAACAATTAGTAGTAGAGCAGTAAATAAATAAAAGTAATCTAAATAAATTGAATTTCCTGTTCTAATAATTTGATCAACAATTGCTCCGCATAGAACTAAAACCATAATGATTAGAGCATCAAAATTAACGCTGTATTTTATTTCACCAACTATAGATACTGTTTTCCAAGTAACTATTACTAATTTTTCATCTAAGACTGGCAAAATCACTCCCAGAAATACACAAATTGCTAAAAAAACTGAATCTTTTAAAGTTATATTATTAAAACTAAAATAATACGAAAAAAATATAGTACTCATATATAAGCTTTTAGCATATAATAAAAGTTTGATTTTCCATGTGAAAATCTTCAAGTTATTTTTTTGTATTTTTTCAAACGAAATCCTTTCCCTCTCGTTAACAAAAAAGTGAAAAAAATAAGCATATTGATTTAAAAATTGTTTAGTACTCAATATAGCAAATGAACAAGCAATCATAGGGAATACAGCTTGCTTTTCTGAGTAATTCCATAATGTCAAGATAAGTATTATTACTAATAAGTCCCATGGAAAGAAAATCATTAATTTTTTTGTTGCAGGCAGGGTTTTTACGTAATTAATAAAGGATGTATATCCTCTATCTAGACCAAAATGAAATTTTTTTGTAATAGATAGACTTTGTCTTGAGTATAAAATATCTATTACGAATATTAAAACAGCCGAAATAATTACTATGCCTGTAAAAACCGGTAAAAAAGCTTCAGCATTCACATTAAGATACAACAAATATTTATTCATGTTAACTGCATCGGGAATATTCAACATATGATTTTTAATGAATATACTCAAGCTTACAATAGTAATACATAAAATAAGATATATATGCTCTTGTTTACCTTCCATCATAAAATAAATAGAAATGACTATTGATAACAGCATAAACAGATCGCTAATTGACATGAATATAATCGTTCTAGATAAAAAAAACACAATGGTTAATAAAAAAAATAATATGTCTAAAACGGTTACTACCGATAAAATTTTATATATATTACTAGAAGTCGCTCTTTTAATTTTCAAACTATAAAAACTTTCAGGATGAGAAAATTTAAATACAGAAATTTTATTTCCAGTAATGAAAATTTTCCAAAAGACAACTATTACTAATGGATATAATAATTTATTTGTTGAAAGTATTAATAAAAAAATAAACGGAACAATTGACATGCATAAAAAGAAAAAACTTATTACAAGTGATAACAGTTTAATTTTTTTATCCCCCAAATAGATTAATAACCCCGGTAAAATTTTATTATAGTAACACTCTATCTTTCTCCTGTAGCAATTCAATAAGTAAAAGAAACTAAGCAACAATTTTTTTAAATAAAAGTAATATGTGTGATTATCAATGACAAACATCCTCCTATTCATGTTATGGCATCTTCCAAGCAATATTTTCGATTAACCTTTAATATAATTAATTATGATAAAAATTTTAATTAATCAATATTTCCTTAAAGTGAAGTAGCTATTAATTTATTAAGCGTAGCAACATATAGGAAGATCCCATCTATTTAAGGTCTATAAGGTGCTTTGCTCCAGAAAGGTTAAAATACTATATTTTGTTATCTTTAAAATTAAATAGTCTAGTTTGCATTAAATTATTAAAATTAATGGTTTTGTTGCTAAGTTTTCCGATAAGCCCAATTTAGGATAAAATTTAGGAAACAGATAGACTGGGAAACGAATATGGATCATTTTAAAGATAAACAATTTCAAAAAGATGTGATTATTGTAGCCGGAGGCAATTATCTTCATTACAACCTCAACTATCGTGAAGTTCAAGAAATCCTGCATGATCGTGGAATTCATGTATACTACACAACGATTTATCGTTGGGTTCAGGAATACGGAAAGAGACTCTATCAAACTTGGAAAAAGAAAAATAAGCAGTCCTTTTATTCATGGAAAATGGACGAAACCTATATCAAAATTAAAGGAAAGTGGCATTACTTATATCGAGAAATTGATGCAGGTGGATCAACTTTAGACATTTGGTTGCGTAAGAAACGAGATACATAATCTGCCTATGCCTTTCTTAAACTATTGAGGAAGCAGTTCGTAGAACAAAAGGTTCTCGTAACAGACAAAGCGCCATCAATCAAAGCAACATTCAAGAAATTACAAAAAAGGAGTTGTATCAAAAAACAGAGCACCGAACAGTGAAATATTTGAACAATTTGATTGAACAAAATCATCGTCCCATCAAACGCCGGAATAAATTTTATCAAAGTTTACGTACCGCCTCCACTACGTTTAAGGGCACGGAAGCGATTCGAGGAATCTATAAGAAAAGTCGAAAAGAAGGAACTTTTTCGGTTTTTCAGTGACGTTTGAAATCAAGCAGTTGTTGGATATTTCAACTTAAAACAAAGCCATTCTAGGAGACACTCTCTATTTTTTGAAACTTTGCAACAGAACCGTTTTATGCTTGAAAAATCATAAGTCGTTAATCTTGGCAGACTAAGATATTTTACTCGGTTGTTTTTAAAATTGACTAGAAATTCGTGTTTCTTACTATTATTCAGTATATTTAACTAACTAATCTTCACCAATCTAAATTCCTTAAATAAACCATATTTCCCCTTATATGGTATACCTCATCATCATGACCATCACGCTAAAAAAAAATGCTACATAACTTTTACATATCTTTTTTTATGCATGTATTCTCTGATTTTGGTATCTGGCAACAATATGTATAAAAAGAGCTCACTTCTCTCAATTTTAAGTGTCATTCAACATAATAACGAGCAAATAGTCGAAGTGTATCTAATTCTTTATCATATAAGCCAATTAGAACACCTAAATTGTCGCTTTCCCCAATAAATGGATTGAGGTAAATTAAAAAGAAGCGATTATTTTTAGATTCAATACTTATTTTAACTAGGGACATGACCTGTTCTTCCTCTTAAAAAAACCAGGATCTGTTGCTTGCTCCGTAAAAAGTTTTGAAATGTTTCGGTTGTTAGTGTCATAATTCTTACCTGCTTTCTCTTTTTTTGATTTGTTTTTTGGTACTTGTCAATGGAACTAAGGTAAGTTACACTTGTGATACATCGATTTTTCAAGTATAACTACCTTTTTAGAAATCTTTTGTTCATAGCAAGTGGTTTCTTTTTTTACTTTTCAAGGGCGTTATTCCGATATTCTTCCCACTATTTACCAATAACGATATAAAGTTCGTTCCAGTCTTTGTTCATTAATTCCAACATTTGCTCTAATTCTTCGTTAACCTCAGAGCGGACAATTCCGTTTTCTAGTTTTTCCATTGCGTAAGCTAGTGAATCTAATGTTTTAAGGACTTATTCTTTGTTCATTTGATTTTCCTTCTTTTGGTTTTGATTCTGGCTTTTGACAATTCATTTTTTTGAAGACTTAGGAAGGGATGTTCTTTTGATTTTGTTGGTTCGGCATTTTTTTGTATGAGCCTCCTTTCGTTGTTTGCTGTTATGGTGTGAGCTTGAGGTTTTGGGCGTGCAGTGAAAAGACAACGGACACAAAGCCGCTCACTGGAAAAATCATCCCTGCAACCAAGTGAAGCGGACAAAAAACATGCCACAGAACCAATGCTCTTGACCTTTGCCTTGTGAAACAAGGCTTTCTTCAGGTGGCGGTTGTAGTAAGGAAGAAACCGCTATTTTCTTTTGATTTTTCTCTATGTAGGGGTCAATTAAATATTTGGAAGAAAAGATACGCTATGCATCTGTTTGTCATCTTTTTGTATTATTTCTCTCGTGTCCTAAAAATCCTAAGTTTCTGAACCTAACGAATTAAGTCTAAGATATTTAATATTAATTGATACATTTAATTACATTAAGTTAATTAAATGTAATATATAATTATTTTATTATTCAGTATAACAAACAATAAGAGGTGGTTATGTGTTAACCACAAAATCAAGAAAATTAGGAAGTTTTGTAGTATTGATATTACTATCTAATAACGGTCAGAAGCTAAAACAGACCAAGAATATATCTTTATGTATTCTGATGATGGGACAATTTTGTTAGTTTCTAAATTGATTGTAACTATTTAAGAGAAACCTATATATTATAGCTTTATAGGTTTCTCTAATAATTATATTCTACAATATATTATTTATTTTTCTTTTCCAAAAAAATAAATATTAAAATTATGGAAACAAAAACACCTGAAACGAGAAGGATATATAACCAAACGTTATTAGATTTTTTAATTGTTACATCTTTATCATTAAGACTTTTAGCTACCTCTGATTTTATTCCAAAGTCTTTTGTAAAAGACCATTTTTCTTTAGAAGATCTGACGTTCATTGTTAATGTATACTTTCCAGGCTCCAATTTTTTCCCCTCTAAAGGAAATGATAGGTAACACTTTAAACACGATTCTAATTCTGAAGAAGTAAAATTCATAGTCACAGACCTGAAGCCGATAGCTTCCCGTTCACTAACTGTGTTCTAACAAAAACAGAATTAACGACTGATAGATTTCACATTATCAAGCATATAAATGAAGAGCATGTCCTGTTGACACTTTTAATCCATAAGACCTAAAAAAGAAGCCACCACTAGGTAGCTCTTTTATATATATTCTGGAGGTTTTAAGTTTCTGACCTTTTTTTATTATTATCTATTTTTGTTCAACCACTTTAAACAAGTTGGCTTAAAAATAAATGAGTCATACACCTATGATGAGTTAGATACTAACGATAGACGTATGAATTTACTTTTTAACTTTTCTGTAAGGATAAACAGGCCTTATTTTCCTGTCTTTGTATTCATATCTCTTCTTTAAACGTCGCAGGATATACTTTATTTAAATCTAATAACATTTCAGCGTATTGCCTTTGTGAAATTCCCTCGTCATGAGCAAGTTGTGCAAACAGCATGGATAAAAATACATGTTTTGTACATTTATCTAAATTTGATGATGTTTCTATCCAATATCCTTTTCCTGGTCTGTGGACTAATCTAAAACTCCCAATAATATTTTTACTCATTATCCTTCCTCCTTTTGGTAATTTTTTGTTTTATAAAGCAATCTCTTGGAATTTCAGTAGGTTCCTTAAAAATAACGCCTTCTAGCGCACGATCCCACTTGCTTTGTTTAACTAAACGTTTCTTTATGCTATCTTGATACTTTTTCTTTAAGCCATCTTCTCCCATATACTAGAACCTCCTTTTTTAACAACCATTATGGATACTTATTACCCAAAAAACACATAAGCTTCTTCTATCTATCAAATAAATCAATATAATTCTTAAAAAATATCTTATTAATGTTTCAGCAATACCGAAGATAAAATTAAAATGAGCAGCTCGGCATGATTGCCTCAACTGCTCATTTTAGGCTATTTGAATCATTCACAAAAAGAACAATAACAATCGGCTGATGGACTTTTGAAGGCTCTTTCTACTTGTAATTGATATAATAACTTTTCCAAATCCTGCCAATTGCGATGGGTAGGAATACTTTTCATTAATAAAAGTGGCTTATCTCCAGTTTCTACGTAATAGTTGGAAATAACTAAGTCGGCATCCGTTATCTCCTTTAAATGATTGTAGCAGACTAGACTATAAACATTTCCGAAAAAAGCTTCTATTTTGTGCTTTAGCCATACGCAATTAATTGGGTCACGATCATTTAACAACAAAATTTTTAATGGTGGAAAGTTTTTTGTTAGCAAACCATAGTAATCGAGAATATAGTAATAATTTACAAATAATTGATTCCAGTTTTCTAAGATAGAACTCGTCTCACGGTCAGATATTTTCAGCAGCATTTTGTGCAGTTCCTTAATTTTCTGATAAGAGCCTAAATTCTTATCCTTTATCTGATCAGGAAAAGAATGATGGAACAAAACATCTGTGTTACCAAAAAAAAGCTCACTACGTTGATAAAATGTTAAAATCCCAAATATCTGATTCTCATCATGAAAATTGATTGGAACAGAAAATAGTTCCTGAATAGCTTTTGTTAAATACTTAGCTAATCGATAGCATTTGCTGTCAGTCAGCGCGTGTGCCTGAATATGGCACTGTTCAAATTCTGCCTGTCCTTCCAAAATACCATAGGCGTAAATAATTGTGTAAATAAAGCATTGCTCTTCTTCGCTCAATTGAAGCTCTGTTTTATCTATCCATCTTTTTACCAACGAATAGCGACTATCCATTTGAGCGATATGCCTCATTTCATCAGAAATAACTATCGGGTAGAGCTTGCTACGTTCTAAGATAATCGTAAGCCAATAGGCGAAAAATTTTTTTCGCAAACCGTTTAACGTAATTTGGTAAGTTTCCTCAAAAAAAAACAAATACTGATCAATTTTAAATTTTTCTGTTACAAATGGCCAACCGCCATGACGAGTTGATTCCCAAAAAAAATAGTAGTAGAAGCAACGGATTGTCGTTTCTTCACCCTCAAGGGCTAAGCTAGCTTTACGAAAAACTAGCTTATGTTGTTTAAAATAATTCATCAGTAACTTAGCGTAACGTAAAACGGTAGACAAACTCGTACAATAAATCTCTAAAAAGTCTTCTAAATCTTTGTCTGGATGCTTATACATGAAATCAATGATTTGGTAATTATATGATTCCTTATAATAATGCAGATAAACATTATATATTGGAAACCCTTCGTTTTTTTCCAAACAAAAAAAATTATTGGTATCATTTTTAAACGTAATCTTACCATCGAACTGTTCAAAAATGTTTGTCAGTTCTTGTATATAGAGTATCACTGATTTACTACAAACACCTAAAAAATGGGTCAATTCTTCCATGGTACGCCCTTTATTTTCTGATAATAAGAAACGAATCAATTTAATTTTCTTTTGCGAAGCCTTAGACAAGAAAGTTTCGATAATCTATCGCTCCTTTCACTATAATTCTCTATTACTATATTTTTCGTATAAAGGGGAATACTTTTATCCCCTTTACAAATTAGCTAATTACGTCCTGAAATGCCCATTGCAGTTCTCCATCATAAGTTAAGATACCATCTATTAACTTTGTTCATAAACGTATATATTCTAGGTTACCTAAATTCTTAGTTTACTTTCCAAGCAAGCTTAATCGGTGTAATTCAAAACGGTAAATCCAAACTAGCTAATTATATGACTCCCTTTTTTTATAACTACATGTATCATTAATTTTGATATTTTTGTTGCTCTATACTTAATACTTTTTCAAATGAATGTCTCTTATTGGTTGCTACTGCGCAACTTGTGAATATACCAAATCAATCCTAAAATTACCGCTAGACTCAAAGCAGCTCCTACATATACCCATTCAAGAGACGTTTCTTTATTTACTTCGACTGCTTGTTCATTAAGCTTTTTGTCACTTTTCTTAATTTCAAACTCCTTCGAAAGTTTCCACTCTTTTCCAGAGTCATCCTTCAAATGAATAGCCAAGTTATAGAAACCTGGTTTAAGCGGTTCATTTTCCCAACTAATTGGCATTTCAAATGGACTACTTGGCGCTAAAGAAATCTTTTTTTCTACTTTACGTAGCACCTCTTTTTGGCCTTTTTTTGTTACATTTGCTGTCATATCCAATTGACTCAACAAAACTGGCTGAGCGTTTTCAACAGTAGCAAAAACCGTAAGATAACCATTATCTAATCCAGGTTTTATTTTAGTTAGTTTAAGGTCTGGTTCTACTACATCTTTAAAGCACTGAAGCTTTACTCCAATATTATAGGAATATTTGTTTTCCAAACTTAGGCCGCCAGAACTATTTTTTTCTTCATCGTCTTGCTCTTCATACAAATTAAATCCACCTAGGACTATCCCTTTAAAGCCTTCCTTAGGAATCGTTAGTTGAAAGCCGACCACTTTTTCTTCTTTAGGATTTATTTCTATTAATTGCGGTTCCGAAATCAATTCCTCAAAACTAGGAGAATTAAGTAATTTTGCTCCATGTTTTGAATAATCTAAAGCACCATTACGGTTTGTAATAGCATTATTACCTATTACCTTTACTTTAATCTTTTTTTCGCTAGTATTTTTCAACTGCAAGTTCAGTTCCTGAGACTCACCTGGTTTGACCTGTAAATCATAATAACCGACTTTTGAAATTTGATTATCTGGTAAAATCGCATCTACCGTGAAATCAAGCTGATTTTCAGCAGCCCATGAAACGTCATTAATAGTAAAGAAAAGTAAAAAAAACAACCAAAAGATGGAGAAGAAACTTCCCCATCTTTTTATCAACCTAGGTTGGGGCATTAGTTAACACCCAATTCATTTGTCCTTTATAGCTCTGTAATTGAGCTGAAGATCTTGGGACATACATAAAAATATTTCCATTTCTCTCTCCTTTTTTTCTAGAACCTTCAAGACCATAGTTCAATCGGGTGTACCCAGCACCTTGACCTTTTTTTGCAAGTAAGATATCCTGAAATTCTCCATTTGGACTTAACTCAATAGTGTTTGAATACCCCATCATATTCGGAGTTGTAATCAAGGTAGGTTTTTCACCATCAGGGACATCACCTGAAACTCTCCCGTTTTGTAAAAACAATTTTGCTCCACGTAACTCTTCACCATTTTCTCCCATTAATGGTGATAGAGATACTCCTAAATTCCATCCTTCTTTAGTTCCTCGGGTATCCATCACACGTGCCTCTTGCGACCCGTTATTAATAGAGCTATACAGAGGACCACTTGCAATATTAAGTTCCCCAAATGATATCTCAGGAACTTTCTCAAGCTTTAAATTTCCTCCGATAAAGTGGATATCAACATCAGACTGGAGTCCTTCTTGTATAAACTCACTCTGTGGTTTCTCTGTATTTTCAGTGGCATACGCTGCACTCCCGAATACATTTAAAGCCAATAAACTTAAACCTACTGATGCAAATAATCTTTTTTTCATTCTTTTTCCTCCTAGAAAATAATTTACCCATTTGGGTAAATCCAATTATTTCATCCTTTAAAACATTTTGAAACACAAATAATTTTCCTAAAAAAGAAAAAAATTGATATTTTGTTGTTATATTAATTCATAAATTAGCAGATATAAAAAGTTTAAGTAGTACTCGGCCCTGAAATTTTTCAACTATAGGTTTAGCAATAACCAACTATCTAAATATTTCCCTTCATCTTAGTTTAAAAATCTACTTTTTTCTAAGTCAAAGAAATTTATTGACCTATTCAGAAGATGCAAACAATGCGAAAATAAATAGTGGTAAACAACTAATTTTATGCTAGGAGGAAAAACGCATGAAGAAAAAAATATTAGGAAGTTTATTTGCAGCAACTTGTTTTATGGGCGGGGCTTTGTTATTAAACACAGACTCAGCTTCTGCACATGGTTATGTCGCTACACCTCCAGCGAGAGGTTATCAGGGAAAACTTGACATGGCACATATGGGTTGGACAGAAGCTCTTAATTTATATGGGAATGTTATTACTAACCCACAATCATTAGAAGCACCAAAAGGGTTCCCACAACAAGGACCTGCTGACGGACGAATTGCCTCTGCTAACGGTGGTTTAGGACAAATCGGCGATTTTGTATTAGACAACCAAACAAGTGATAGGTGGAAGAAAACGGATATTAATACTGGAGCAAATACTTTTACTTGGCACTACACTGCAGCACACAAGACAACAAAATGGCATTACTATATGACTAAGCCCGGCTGGAATCAAAATGCTCCTTTGAATCGTGAGGAATTAGAATTAATTGGTACAATTAACCATGATGGTTCAGCTGCTTCAAATAACTTGAGCCACACGATTAATATTCCCAAAAATAGAGTTGGATATCATGTAATTTTAGCTGTATGGGATGTTGCCGATACTTCTAATGCCTTCTACAACGTCATTGATGTAAATGTGAAAAATGCTGGAATCCCTATTCTATTGACTAAACCAACAAATATTAAAGTAACAAATATTACTAAACATACTTCTACATTATCTTGGGATGCACAAACTACTGCCCAAGCATATAATGTTTATCGTGACGGTAGAAAAATAGCAACAATTAAAGAAAACTATTTTGAAGATCACCAGTTAACTCCTTCTACAGAATATAAATATGAAATTGAAGCAATTGGACAGTCAGGAGAGCTATCCGAAAAAAGTGAAGCAATTTCTGTAAAGACATTGGATGAATCTGCCAAAGAAGCACCTACTGCTCCAAGCGGTTTACACTCAATGGGTGAGACAGAAGAGTCCGTTTCATTAATGTGGAACAAATCTACTCATTCATCCGGTATTAAAACCTATGAAATTTACCGAGATAACCGTCTAATTGGTGAAACAACAGCTACTCATTACAAAGACAGTGGTTTAACCGCTGCAACTGCTTATACGTATCAAGTAAAAGCAATCAGTAATGATGGCGTTGAATCTCAGTTAAGTAATGAATTGGCTGTAGCAACGAAAAAAACAGATAATACTGCTTCTAATTATAGAGAATTTAAATTAGGTTCACTTTTTAAACCAGAGCTATATACTAAGGATGAAATTGTCACCTATCAAGGGAAAGACTATGTATCTTTAGTTACACACTATAACTACGGTGACGCTTCTTGGAATCCAGCTGAAGCACAAAGCTTGTTCAGAGCTATATAAGTAGTTAGTAGACAAGCTTACACCTACAGAAAATTTCTATTTGTGTTAATATTTTTTAACAAAGTGCGTGTGCTGTTTTCCTCTCTCAAACAGCACACGATTTTGTACTAAAAGATTCAATTTTTTAAATGTGCAAACTGCGATTATATCAAAAGACCAACAGGAGCTATTCTGTTGGTCTTTTGATATAATTAAATTATTACATAAATTTAACTATTCTCTTTCTATTTAGGTTTACTGGATTATTTACTCTTATCTTGTTGGTATTTTTAAGATATCTTTTTTATGAACGTATAAAAAATTAGTTGTGGGAGCTATTACATTATCATTTAATCGATCAACCATAATTTCACTATCATTGGCTGTCTGAAATATATAGCGTTTAATACTTCCTAAGCTAAGTTGTTCTTTTAAGGTAACCGGAATAGCAATCATCTCCATATCACCTCGAAAGTGAATAAGCTCAGGTCTTAAATAATAGATAAAATCATTACTGTTGGCTGCAAATTCATCTGTATAAACAGCTAACTCTTTCCAATTGAGTCTATTATAGTTTCCTATAAATTCTGCTACAAATGGACTTTCCGGTTGCAGATACAACCTATCAGCCGTTGAGACTTGAACAACTTTCCCTTGGTTTAAAATAAAGATGCGGTCACTAATCAGCATAGCCTCTTCCTGATCATGAGTGACAAAAATCATTGTCATTTGTAACTCCTGCTGGATTCTTCGGATATCCCGTTGCAACTGTTTCCTAATGCGAGCATCCAAGGCACTTAATGGCTCGTCTAACAAGAGAACTTTGGGCTCCATCACTAACGAACGAGCCAGAGCTACTCGTTGCTTTTGCCCGCCTGACAGCTGTTGAACATTTTTTTCAGCGTGTTCTGTCATACCAACTAAATCCAACATCTTAAACACTTGTTGATTAATTTTCTCTTTGTTTAACTTTTTAACTTTCAAGCCAAAAGTTACATTCTCAAAGACAGTCATTGTTGGAAATAAAGCATAATTTTGAAAAACGAAGCCTATGTTTCGCTCTTTAGTTGGTTTGTCTTGAACTGCTTCATTATCTAAAAAGACTGTTCCTGTTTTTGGCTTCTCCAAACCGGCAATACATCGTAGTAAGGTAGATTTACCACAACCACTAGGACCTAACAAGGTTACAAGTTCTCCTTCTCCAATTGCTATTTCATCAATTTCCAACACCTGTTTTTCATCAAAGAAAAGTGTTATATCACGAATCTCCAAGAACATTTTTTACTATCACTCCTTCTTTGGCTAAGATAGAACGTTGCTTTATCTCATGCTGTTTTCTATGCCAAGATTTCTTTTTCTGACGATTCGCAATAACAAACGTTGCCCAAGCAATCACAGTCATTAATAAAAAATACATCACCATTACTGCACTTGCTAAATGACCATTTTCATTCATTCGTTTCAACATATAAATCCGCACTGTTTCAAAGCGCCCGCCAATCAGCAAATTAGTTAACATATACTCACCAAAAACAGATGAAAAAACCATTAGGGAAACTAAGATTGCGCCAATTCGAATGTTAGGAAATACAACCTGGAATAAGACTGTTTTCGTTGAAGCACCTAAGGTAGCGGCTGCATCGATTAATTCTCGTAAATTAATTAATCGCATCTGATTAGTAATTCCTAAAAATACAATCGGTAAGGTATTAATAAACAAGGCTCCAACCAGGACTAGAAACATCGGCAATTCTGTTTTTGAATAAGTTCGCAATAATGCAGTAACTAAGATAATCCCTGGAATTGCATACGGTAGCAGAACTATTTTTTCCATCACTTGATTTATCCGTGGAGCAAATAAATAAATCCAGATAATCGTAGGAATCATTAATCCTAAAGTTAACAGTAAAACTAAGACGGCTAAAATTAATGATCGTCCAACGGCCAATAAAAAAGCTTGATCCCTAAGCAATTGACTAATCCACTTTAAAGTCAAGTCATCTGGTAAAATCGTTTTGCCCCACGAGGTAGAACTGGCATACAAGACCGTACCCAAAAGTGGTAAAAAATAATATAAACCAAAGCAAAAAAATATTATCATTACAAGCTTTTTCTTCATCTCTTTATCTTCCTCCCCCACCATTGAGTTATCATCATTGCTAAAATTAAAATAAAACCAAACAACACAGCCAGAGCGCTTCCAAGATTTGGTTTAGCAAATACATCTCCTGAAACAAGAGCACCAATTCGAATCGTCAATAGATTAATGTTGCTCCCTGTTAGGGCATAAGCTGTCTCATAAGTCCCCATTCCATTAGCAAAAAGAATAACAAAAGTACTCAGAATTGATGGCCATAAAAACGGCAACGCTACTTTTCGCCAAGCATAGAGTTTTGACCCGCCTAATAAAGCGACCGAGTCTAGCCATTCTTTTTTTATTTCTTTTATACTTGGGTAGAGAAATAGTAGTCCTAAAGGAATTTGAAAATAAACATAGGTGACGGTTAATCCAATCCAAGAATAAAGGTTAAAATCCTCTAACAAGGGAAATATCATCTTTAATACACCAACGTTTCCCAATAAGATAATAAAAGAAAACGCCAATGGGACTCCAGCAAAGTTAGCAGCTAAATTCGATACAAAGGTAACCCTTTCTTGCGTTCGCTCAGATAAATTCAATAAGCATAGACAAATAACAAACGATCCTGCTAAACCTAACAAAGCAGACACTGTTGCAATTAAAAAACTATTTACAAAGGCCTGATTATAATACGGGTTGTTAAAAATAGTTGTATAATTGGAGACAGTCCATTCATTCGTTACATCTGACTGAAAGCTACCAAGAATCATTAGTATTAATGGAATAACTAAAAATGCCAAAAAGATGATCCCCATCGGTAACATAATTAAGTGTTTTTTCATTTAATTACTCCTTAATGATATGATTAATCTCGTTCATTTCTTTTGCCGGCGCTAAGCCTAAAAAAAAGCAAAGTAGCGGTGCTAAGTCTAACTGTTTAATTTCTTTAGCAGTGATTTGATTTCTTTTTTCTGTAAACAAGTAACAAGGAACTGCACGGTGAGCCTCTAAAGAACCCCCGTGTAAGCCGAATTCATCCATTCCATGATCCGCAGTTACAACAACCTGATAACCTTGCTCTAACCAATCTGGCAATACCTCTGCTAAGATTATATCTACCCGATTAACAACCTGTTGATATTCTCTAGATACTGCAGTGTATTTATGGCCAATATCATCGATGTTCATTGAATGTACTACCAGAAAGTCTGGCGCATACTCTTGCACCAAATAATTGGCATCCGCAAATAGATGAGAATCTGGGTAAGAATCTTCATTGTAAAAAATTCCATGTTGAATCAACTTTTCTGGATCATTCTGAATTCGATCTGTTTTAATATTGTAGGGAGCTTGATTATACAATTCACTAAACCAAGCATATGTGGCAGCTCCTGTTTTTCCTCCGTACGCTGTAACTAAATCGAATATTGATGTTTGTTTAGAACGCATCACGCTAAAATTGCTATAAATTTTCGTTTGATACGTGGGTACACCAGTCATTAAGACTTCATAAAGTGGCCGTGAATTGCTGGGCATTTCCGACTGAACTTTCACTAATTTTCCTAGATCATGATCCACTAAATGGTTTAAAAAGCCCAATTGATCAATCGCCGTATCATAGCGACAGCCATCTAAGATAATCAAAATTAGTTTATCTAAGGAATTATTTTGCATAAGCTAACACCTCTGACTGCCATAATTCTGGTAGTACTGCAGCTGTTTCATCCCAGACGTTATTGTCTTTGACTGGCACAGCCAATTTATATTCACTATCAGGCAATAATCTCGATTGAACATCATCGGGTAACTTTACAGATCGGATTGGTTTTGCATATCCTTTGGCTAAATTAATTTGACCTTCATCAGAGAGAATATATTCTCTGGCTAACTTGGCCGCGTTGGGATTTGGTGCATACTTATTAATAATCGTTGTATAACCACTAATAATTGAGCCGTCCGTCGGAATAGAAACTTCAAAACGAGTGGGATCAATCTTATCCCGATAGTTCAATCCATTAAAATCCCAAAGAATCGCCACTTCAATTTCTCCTTTTTCAAGGTTAGCAATGTTTGGTTCAACAGTTGAAATTTTGCCAGCTTTAGCCAGTTTTCTAAAATAATCTAATCCTGGTTGAATATTTTTTTCATCACCACCATTAGCAATTGCTGCGCTTAAAACGGCAAATTGAGCTTGATTTGCTTTAGTCACATCACCAATGCTAACTTTGTACTTTCCATTTAATAACTCTTTCCAACTTTTTGGTGCTTTATCAGCATTGTTTTTATCTGTCATAAAAGCTATAGTTCCTGTATAACTCAATAACCAATCGCCATCTCTATCCTTAGCCCAGTCTGGAATATCATCCCAATAGCTAGTTTTATATGGTAACGTTAAACCTTTCTTTTTAGCCAGAGGGCCAAAACTAATTCCTACATCACCTATATCAGAAGTCGCTTTTTCACCTTCTGATTCAAATTTTGCTAGCTCTTCTGCACTGGACATATCTGTATCAGTATGTTTAATCCCGTATTTTTTTTCAATATTTTGCCAGGACTCCCCCCAGTTTGCCCAAGTGTCAGGCATGCCAATACTAATAACCTTACCTTCTTTCTTTGCTTTTTCTGTAATCATTTCCAGTGTAACTTCAGAAGAACCTTCTACAGTTTCTACTTTTTTATTGCCGCATCCAGTTAATAATACAAATAAAGAAATAACAGCCAACAATTTTACAATAACTTTTTTCATTTTCTTTCAGAAAACCTCCTTCACTTTATTACGTTAATAGTAACAATTGGCTGTTAATAATGAATATTTTTTTTGTAAAAAAGGGGTAAACAATGTAAAATTTCATTCCAAATTAGAAATATTTACAAAAAGCCCTACATTATTTGTATTTTTCGCTATATATTTAGAAAAAACAGCAATACTAGATTATCAGATTTTGAATTTTTACCTTGCTACTTCAAAATTAAAATTAAAATATCAATAACTTTCACAACTAACATAATTTAATAAATGTTATCAAATCAATATTTTAAACTAAATTCGATCACCACATTCTGACCTAACTATCATTTGACTACAAAATAGTAGTAATGAGGACAACCGACTCTGGAAATTTTTATTTTATTATACTTTATATATGTGATATATCTTTTTCGAGGTGATAGTTCCATTGGAATCCTACTACGGTCAATTAACTACTATAGAGTTTAAAAAAATAATCCTCCAGCCTAGTTATATACTTATAGCTATCATTTCTAAATGATGATGCCTCTTAAATTGAAAAACGTATAGGGCATGCTTTACCATAGATTGGCAAACTTATTATGTCCTCTATTTGTATGTTAGTTAGAAAAAATTTAAATATAGAAAAAGCCCCTAGCTAATTCTTGGCTAGAGGCTTCTTTATCTTAATCCTATATAATGAGTCGTTCGGTAGTACTTGTTATTTCTAATTGTATAAGATTGTCCACATGCTGGACATAAATAAATATTTTTATTGTATTGTTTTCTTGCTATTTCTCCACATCTACAATCTATATAATAAGTTTGATTTTCATCGTATCTAAGGTTCTTTGGATAAATTGGCTTTTTAAAGAAATCGTACCCCATTTTTCCACCTCTTCTACTATTTTTTAAGAAAAAAGTTCCCAGCTATACCGAGAACTTTTTTCTGTATGAAAGAATTCCTACACTGTAGGAGGTAGGTTTTATTTTCGGATATGTTGAGAACCGTATCCTTATCTGTAAACCTATTATATTTTAGGTACACCTAAAAGTCAAGTTTTTTGTATGAAACTTATAGATTAGATAGGTTGCACCCTCCATTTAACCGTTATGTCAGTTTTGTTCTAGCCATTTGAGCCTATGACTTCTTTTTTAGTTTGAATTAAAACAAAATTCAACAAGGTTGTGTCATATTCAAAACGTAGTATTTTTATTACAAATCCAGAGCGCCAAATTTTTTTAGTTTTGGCGCTCTTTTTTTGTATCTATTTTTCTTTAACTACTTTAGGACAAGTCTGATCCGTAAGGGTGAATTATTTATAGGGAGTTAAACACCTATAAATATTACGAAAGACGGTATTTCACATGAATTCATTCTTAATTGAAGCAGTTACACTTTTAATCGTTGAATCCTTATTCTTGATTTTCCCAAAAGAGTTCGATAATCCCCTAACAAGAAGGATTTTCGAATGGGCTGTTTCCAATGTGTTAAAGTTAATTTTTGCCTACGTGAAAAGAAAACTGCAAGAACACAGATCAAAATAGCTGATAACAGAAAAGAGGGAATAATTTCCTCTTTTCTGTTTAAGTATGCCCAATTTGAATGTCCTGCTACGTATCTGATTACAATTGGAATATAAAAAAGACCAAAAGAGTATACCCTGTTGGCACTTAATATCTAAAAGTTTTTGCCTCTGTATTTGACCCATTATTTTACATGTAAATTTTATACTATAAAATACTTCTAGATAAGGATTAGTAAATATAAATTTTGAGTATACTCAAAACTTACATAAAGAGTGATCTGCATATAAGGTGAACTGCCAATAAAAAATGACATTCTCTAAACTCTGATGAGATTTAAGAATGTCATTTATTTATCGAAAAGCAAACCATTTAATATAAGAGCTACAGTTCGCAATTTGGAAACTTTTAATTAAAATATAGCATAGCGTAGGAAACAAACGATACAATCATCATAAGGATATTATTTAACATGTGTAATAAAATAGAATCTTTAATATTGTGTCTTCTGTAATAAGCAAAAAAGAATGTTAAACCCATAATAAAATACATGGAGAATGTAATAAAATTATCAAATCCATGGGCAAGGGCAAAAATTGAAGAAGTGATTACAGCTGGAAGCCATTTTTTATGCACGTTAAACCATGTATCTATAAAAATTCCTCGGAAAGCTAGTTCTTCTAAAATTGGGGCCACAAGACCTATTACTAGATTGAAGACAATGAAATACATAGGGAAAATAGCTAGCGGATCAGAGGCTTGTAGTGCAGCATCGTTCGACGTCATTTCATTTCCAGTGACATAAGTATTTAAAAGGGTCCCTCCTATGGCAATCCCTCTTAGAAAAATAAATAATCCTACCGCAATTGCAATATCTTTTAGTCTAAGTTTTTGAAGGAAATAAGCGGTATGCTTTCTATAATAACGCCAAAGCCATCTAATTGAAAATAAGATAAAAGCAATAAGAATCAGAGAAATTCCCCATTGAAGATATATTGGTGTATATTTTTGCAGGCCAATGGCACTCATCGTAAGCATTAACGGGAGCGTCGACCAAATAATGAATCCTATTGTTTTTAGGACATCTACTACTGTAGAGCCTATTGTTCGTTTATCAATTTTTCTTTCCATATATACTACACATCCTATTCTTGATTTAATAGTGTATCTTTGACTTGTTGCCAATAGGTTTTCTTTCCAACAATGAGAGAAAGCTCCCCTGTAAGACCATAGCGACCGGTAAACTCTTTTGGAGGTTTTAGTGTGCCTTTTATTGTATAAAAAGCTCCTTGTTCAGTTGTCGTACTGTTTTCTGAAATTTCCGTTAGCGTTCCGTCGATTGTTTTAGTTGCTACTCCTTTCTTATCCAGTTTGAAATGTATTGCCATTCCAGGTTTGATTCTCATACTTTCACTTGTAGGAATAAGTGCGGTAAACGTAAGTTGTGGGTCTTTTGATTTCGGATAAATTTCTGCCAACGTTGTGCCTTTCGGGACTTCCAATTGGCTTTTTACTTCCTCATTTACGTGAACGGTTCCTGTGATAGGTGCTTTCAACGTACTTTGTGCGAGTTGTTCGTTGATTGTTTTCAGTGCTGTTTCATTTTTCTTTTGGGTCTCGGTTAGTTCTACCACTTTTTGTTTCGCTGTTGCCAAGGCTAATTCTTTGGTTTGCTTTGTTTTTTCTGTTTGACTACTTACTTCATTATCAGACGGTGTTGGCGCTACTAGCTTTGATTGTTCGCTTTGAAGTTGCTCGATTTCTTTTTTTACCTGACTGATTTGTTCGTCAATTGTAGCCAATGTCGTTGCTTTAATTTGTTTTTTTTGTTCTTCTGGTACGTCGGTTAATTGAGATTGCCACGCCTGATACCTGGATGTGATTTCAGTTGAAAATCTCTCTAGGGATTGTTCATTGATCCATGCTGTGCGTACCTGCTCCCATTCCTGTTGTTCTTTTTGACGCGTAGTTAGTTGTTTTTCTAGTTGCTCTTTGGTTTTGTTGTACGCTTCTTGCTCCTTTTGTGTGTTTGTTTCACTTTGCTTTGAGGCATAGCGCGTTGCCTCTTTTTCAGCCAGAAAACTCTTTACTTGATTGCTATAGCCGAAGGAATCTTCTGTCTCAAATAAATTTTGTTCATTTGTTAGGCTGTCAATAAAAGTTTGTGCCGCTTTTTTTTGTTCCTCAATCGTTGTGTTTTCTTGCTCTAATTGTTTTTTTTCGTTTTGCAAAGTGGTTGTTTCAAAAGTGACTAACTCTTCGCCCTTTTTTACTGTTTGGTTTTCTTTCAGTGTATTTGTTTTTATCTTTGCTTCTACCGGTACTTGTAGTTTTTCTGTTTTTTGTGCCGTTAGTTGTGCTGGTGTTCGAATCACGACTTCTTTTTTTGCAAAAGCTAAAAATAAGGCCCCTAAGCACAAAAAAAGAATGACAGGATACAAGACCCATCGATAGAAGGTGTGGTGCTGTTGGCTATAAACACTCGAATGATCGAGCCAATCCTTTTGTTGCATAGATTCTTCTGTCCTTTCCTAAATATCCCATAACTGTTGATAAACACCCTGATTATAACGGAGGTCGTCATGAGTACCTTGTTCAACCAGTTGCCCTTCATGAAGAACTAAAATGTGATCGCACGCTTTAGCAATGGGCAAATGGTGAGCAATAAAAAGCAAGGTTTTCTCTTCTAACGTTAGTAAATAATCAAGAATCGCATGTTCTAATAGTGTGTCTAATCCGCTCGTTGCTTCGTCTAAGATTAAAACATCAGCGTCTTTCAAAAGAGCACGAGCAATCGCCAATCGTTGCCGTTGTCCTCCTGAAAGATTCGTCCCTCCTTCTTCTAGTACCATGTCATAGCGTAAAGGCTGTTGTTCAATGAATGTGTTTAGTTGAACGGCTTCACACACTTCAATAATCCGTTCAAAACTAGGCATATTCTGTAAGCCAAAAGTTAGGTTTTCTACAATTGTCCCGCTAAAGAAAAAAGACTCTTGCGGCACATAGGTGACGTGTTCACGTAATTGTTGAAAAGGAATATCTAAATGATTCATTTTTCCGTAGCGAATGGTTCCTTCTGAAGGCGCATAAAAGTTCACTAATAATTTTGCTAATGTTGATTTCCCTGAACCACTTACCCCAACCAAGGCGATTTTACTTTTCGATGCAATGGTGCAAGAAATGTTGTTTAAGGTAGGTGCTTTCATATTATAGGAGAAGGAGACATTTTCTAGTCTTATTTCTTGTTGGAAAGTTTGATTTGGAATTTCGCGTTCCGAAGAATCGTTTGTTTGTTCTGGTTCAATGGCAAAAATCTCGTTTAAGCGTTTGTTGGCCACTTGCGCTGTTTGCATTTTGACTTGTAGATTAATAATATTCTGTAAAGGATCCGTGAAAAACACCAACAAGGCATTGTAAGTAATCAATTGACCAAGGCTAATCGTACCATCCATGACATAGAAAGAACCTAGCCACAAAATAAGGGCACTACTGATTAACTGAATAGCATGTTTAATCCCTTGTTGCACATTATCTAGCGTAACAGTCCGGAAGGACTTTTTCATTAATCGAATAAATTCTCGATCCACGCGATCATAGACTTTTTCTTCCCCACTGTAGGCCTTGATTGTCTCGATTCCTTTTAGGCTCTCGATAATACTTGAATTTAAGGTAGCGCCAGCCGCCATTTCTTCTTGATTGGCTTTTTCATAACTTTTAACAAAGGCTAAAATGGCCACCAAATAAAACGGTAACGAAGCTAAGGTAATTAAGAATAATGTACCATTTTGAATGGCTAAGGTAATCCCTACTAAGAAGACCATCCCAATGTCTAAAAAGACGGATAAGGTTGCACTGGCGAGGGCATCAATGATTTTATTTGCGTCTAGAAAACGAGAAATGATCTCCCCTGATTTACGGGTAGCAAAAAAGTTCATAGGTAAAGTAAGCACATGTTTAAAGTATTGAAGCATTACGGCCATACTCATGCGTTGTCCTAGGACAACTAAGAGATAACTACGACTGTATTCAAACAGGACACGGAACAGATAGACAGCAATCAAGCCAATCGAAACAATGTTTAAAGTAGACCGTGCTTGATTAGGAATAAAGTAATCTAAAATTCCTTGAAAATAATAGGAGCTCCCAATCCCAAATAGCGTAATAAAAAGAGACGCTAAAACAATGTGAAAAACTAAGCCTTTTTGACGCCAAATAATGGGTAAAAAAGAGCTCAATCCAGCGACTTTTTCTTTGGTAGGAGTATAAGACTCTTTAGGTGTAGGTAACAGTAAAACACCTGTCCATTCTTTGGAAAATTCTTCCATTGATTTTTTTACTTTTCCTACTTTTGGATCTGGATTGGCAATTAATAAGGTGTCGCCTTTTACTCCATAAATAACAACATAGTGCATGTATTTATTGTCAATTAAGACATGAGCAATTAAAGGTAAAGGGAGTTCTTTTTCTTTCCATACTTCATTATCTGCTTGAATTGCAGGAGAATCAAAACCAATTTTTTCTAAGGTTTTTTTTAATCCAAAAGCAGAAGTTCCTTCTAAATCTGTTCCAGAATATTCACGTAATTTGTGAATGGGAATTTCTGATTTATAATGTTTTAAGATCATAGCGATACACGCAACACCACAATCTTTTTCGTCTTGTTGTAGTACACAGGTAAATGATTTAAACATAAGTTGTAATCCTTTCAAAAGTTACTAAGAATTAAGATTTTTTAGATGTTCCTTAATCTTTGTTGCTTTACCTAACGAAAAAGATCGTATTAAGTTAGAGTTAAAATAAACGGAGCGTGTCTTGAAATCAATTTTTTTAACCTGCTGAAGGTTAGCTAAACACGAACGATTGATTCTAACTAACATAGGATATTTTTTTTTCAAGTCTGCTAGTTTTCCGTAAAATTCATATTGTTCATTTTTTGAATACACGATAACCCTGTGAGGGAGTTTCGAGGGCTCAATAAAAAGGATTTCCCGTAAGTCAAGAGTATAGGTTTGAGACCCTACGGAAAAAATGAATGCTTGCTTTTTGTTGTCCCTTGTCGCATCAATTCTTTTTTGTGCAAGGCAAAGCAACTCTGTAATCTCTACTCGATATGATTCTAACGGCTGATCTTTTATAATAAAGCCCAATGCCTCCACTCGCCTCTGTATTGTTAATGGTAGCATTTCATCATGTGTCGTAATAAAGATAATTTTAGCTTGAACATCTTGTGTACGTATCTTTTCTGCTAAATCGATACCATCAATACTATGATTTAAGTCAATATCTAAAAAGTATATTCCTTGAACAGGTTTAAACTTTTTTAGGTATTTTTCAACTTCTGCAGGACTTTGTGTTTTTAAACTAATTTTAAACAGATCATTATGAAATAAAATAAAATTTTGAATAATCGTATCTAATTGATTTAATTGAATTAATTGGTCTTCACAAATAATAATTGGATAACTCATTTCTTCTCCTTACTCACCACATTAAAATAATTTGAGTGACGAATTGTTTGGAATTTTTTTTGTATTGAACAAATATATTTTTATTCTTTTCTTTTATATCTTGAATAGTATTTAAACCTAAACCTTCGTGACCCACTTTCGTTGAAATGTTAGCTTTAATCAACTCATTTAATGAAAGGCTTGTTTCTTTACAACTATTTTTAATTAAAAATTCAACTTGTTCATCATCTTGATAAATCATTACAGAAAGACTTTTATTTTCGCTTTCTTTTGTTGCTTCTATTGCATTATCGAGTATAATTCCTAATATCCGAACACAATCAAATATAGCAATAGGCACATTTTCAATTATTTCAGTACATTCAAAGCGGCAGTGAATCTTATGCTCACTTGCTTCATAAAATTTAGAAATAAGCAGGCTTTTTAGGAAGTCATTTTTTACATTCTTAAAGTATCTATAGTCAAAAGTTTTTATAGAAAGATATGAATCTGAATAATTTTCTAATTGCTGAATTTGATCCAACAATTGTTTTGTATCTCCATTTAAAGCGAGTTCTTTAAAACTTAATAGTAAGTTCTTATAATCGTGTTTAAATTTCGATAAATGTTCTTGATTTTTTTCTAACTGATAAGTATATTTTTTTAGATTTTTAAGTTCTTGAACTTCTATTTTTTGTTCATAGTCTTCTTTTTGTTTAATATTTATTCTAAGAAATAATAACAGAGCGAATATTGTCTGAATAACCAAAAAAGTTGCTACTCCCATAATAAAATTATCGAATATTTGATACTGATGAGCTATATAGGAAGAAAATAAAGATATTACCCACAAATAAATCATAAACAATAATGTTGTCTTTGTACTATATCTTTTAACCAAAGTTGATAAATTTACTTTTTTTGCGAAAAAAGTAAAACACACCAAAAATAAAATTTCTATGGCTATCTGAATGCCAACATATACATACCCTTTTATACCATTGTGAGAAAATCCTAAAGTCATAATTGTTGAACTTAAAATAGACATACCATACTTTATAAGTATACTTAAAACAAGATTGTTTAAGAGAACAACGTCCTTTTTTTTCTTTTGTTTTAATATTAAATAGCTACTCAGAACAGGAATAAAATCAAAAAAAGGACTGAATATTTCAAGAAAAAAAGTAATTCCCATAAACATTATTATTTTTAAACAATTTTGTCTCACAGACTTTCTATTAAATAAAAATATTAAAAAATAAAGGCAAACAATATCTACGAACATACGAAGTAAGTACGCTTTTGTATCAATAATAATCAAGAAATCACCTCCTGATTAAATCATACCAAATTATTTCCTTTTCTAACACTTTTTAAATAAAGAGAATATGCATTGTGCTAAATTCGAAGCAGCCCCTCCTTGTTTAATTACACTGTTTCCACCTGTAATTTTTTTTAATTGTTGTTCTGTGTATTCTTTTCCTTTTAATTGTTTCGTCTTCATCGTTTTATTAAACTCCTTACTAATACTAAAATTTTGTATGGTTAGTATGCCACACATTTAGCCTCACTATGAAAAACATTCCTGAAACATGCTTAAATAATTCCTGAACGCTATAATCCAGTATTATTTACTATTCAAGAAACATTACTGGGGTATTTAGGAAGGTTTTACCAAAAAATAGAAAAGTTATGCTATAGTCACTTTGTACAAAAAATAATTTATATAGGAGCGTGTGTAAC
The DNA here is from genome assembly GCF_051712125.1 of Enterococcus sp. DIV1444a. NCBI lineage: Bacteria > Bacillati > Bacillota > Bacilli > Lactobacillales > Enterococcaceae > Enterococcus > Enterococcus sp. DIV1444a. The sequence continues at coordinate 913,338 of NZ_JBIOOG010000001.1, read as the reverse complement.
ATGCAAAATGTTAAAGAATTAAGCGTTAAAGAGATGCAAATGACTACAGGTGGTTATGGTGCTGGTCAATGTTTTAAAGATATTGGTAAAGGAGTGGCCACTGGAGTCGGAGCTGGAGCGCTTTGGGGATTGCCTGCTGGAGGAGTTGGAGCGGTGCCGGGGGCTTTTGTAGGAGCTCATGTTGGGATTATCGGTGGTGGTTTGGGTTGTATTGGTGGACTATTAGGTAACTAAATTGTTACGAAAAATTTAGACAAGTTTTATTAATTTCAAGATAGGAGATGCTCACAAATATGAATAAGTATAAACAAATAGATGAAAAAAAACTACAAAAAATATCAGGGGGTAAAATAAACTGGGGATCTGTAGTGGGTAATGCAGCTGGGGGTGCTGTTATTGGTGCTTTTGGAGGAATTCCAGGAGCTGTTGTTGGCGGTGTTGTAGGGGCTGGTTCAGCTATAATTGACGGGTTATAAAATGTCCTCTATACAAAAAGAAGTATTAGTAATTCTATTGTATTTTATGATGATAATTATGAATAAAAAATACAATAAAAAAAATATTAATAATCAAAGAATAATTTTAAGTTTTCTTTGTATTTCATATATGGTGCATATTATATTTGACTATGTTTTATAGGATTCTGTAAAAAAGTGATATTGTCAAGTAAGGTGTGTAAGGGGTAGCAGCGGTGACTTATGGACTTAAAATCATTGAATGAAGTACAAGCCTGGTGCAATGACAACCTGCTCAATCGAACTGAAGCAATGGACATTACCAATCAAAGTTATGCCGCATTTGCCCAATCAGTGTATACGAAACAGTTAGTCCCATTTATTGAAAAAAAAGGAGAAACGCCCTCTGGCACCGTCAAGCTTTTTCTAAAAGCAGACGTGGAAGCCTATGCCCAAAAAATTAAACGCAGACAACTAAATCAACCAAAAAAACACAAGTAGCCAAATGATTAAGCTTGTAGTGACCCCAAGAAGTTAGACTTTTATGGAGTGGAAAAATCCACTCCTTTTTTATGCAATGAAACAGGTTGTTACATTCACCTTTGTGCTGCTTCTCGAAACACCACTGGACTTTGATTATTTAATTTCCTTTTCGTTCGTTCATGATTATAATACTGGATATAGTTTTCAATGGCTTGTTTCAGCTCATCAAAGCTGTGATAGATTTCTCCATGAAACATTTCTTGTTTTAGTAAACTGAAGAAATTCTCCATCAAAGAGTTATCCAAACAATTCCCCTTTCGAGACATGCTTTGAAATATTTTATGTCTCTTCAGTTTATTTCTGTAAGCTCTCATTTGATAAGCCCACCCCTGATCTGAATGAAAGGTCCGACGATAAGGGCAATCCATTGTAATCTGGAGCGCTTCTTCCAACCCAGCCATTACAAGCCAATGCGTTTGGTTTTTCTGAGATTCGATAGGACAGAATCTCACTATTATACATATCCATAAATGGATCTAAATAAAGCTTTTTCTGATGAATGATACCTTTGGTATCTAATTCAAAATACTTGAATTCTGTGGTGTCTGTCGTAATTTTTTGATGACAAATATTCGTATAGAAACGACGACGAAGTCGATTCCTTATAACCGTACCAAGTTGACCACGATAGGAACTATAACGTCGGGATTTTCGAGTATAAGAGCGGACTTCAATCCCCAGTTTACGAATCAACCGTTGAACTTTCTTTTTGTTCACATGAAATCCTCTATTTTTTAACTCACTTGTCATTCGCAAACAGCCATAATCTTTATGCTTTTCACGAATACGACTCATTTCTGTTTCTATTTCTTGGTCTGGATTGTTCTGTTAAATCGTTTTTGCCAGTACATAAAGGTTGCTTTAGGGAAGTTTAGTGTCTGAAGAAGCTCAACTAATTTGAATGATCCTCGGAGGCTTGCGATGATTCGAGCGATTGATTCCTTCGACTTTGTTGGGCTTCCTGTTTTCGCAGCTTCCTCAATTCTTTTAAAAAGGCATTTTCAATTTGAAGAGAACGGACTTGTTTTTCCAGTTCCTTGATACGGTCGCGTTCTTCTGATGATTCTTGACTCATTTTTTTCTTTTTCACTTCTTTTTTCTTAGTCAAGGTAGAGGGACGTCCTTTCGTTTTTGAGAGCCCATCAATGCCTTCTGCTTGAAAGTTTCGCATCCAGTTGGCAATCAAGGAAGGATTGTTCATTCCCAGACTACTGGCAACTTCACGATAGGACAACTCGCTTGTTTGATATAACTCTATCGCATTTAACTTGAAATGAACAGAATATTTCTGATTTTCTCGTTTTCTAAGCAATCCTTCTTCTCCAAAATCACGGTAAGAATTGACCCATTGTAACACTTGTTCTTTGTTCTTGATTGAATGCTTTTTGGCTAGGTAAGCTTATCCTCCTTTCCCATCAAGGTAAACTTGAACGACTGCCATTTTGACTTCAAAATTATAGTTAGCCATAAAAATACCGGCCTCCAAAAGTTAGATTTTTGATCTAACTTTCGGGGGTAGGTACAGCTACTTGTGTTTTTTTATACAGAAAATTCTACTCCTTCAGTTGCTTCAATCACTGGTTTTCGTTCATGATTGGTACCGTCTTTAGCTAAGGATTGTTCAATTTCTGCATTCAGTTGGGCTTGTAAAGCAATCTTCTCTGTCAGCTCTTCTTCTTGTGGAAACGAAGAATTTTTTAATTCTTTTACAACAAATTACTGGTGGAGGGATTAAACCCAATGAATTTTTAAATAACGTCAAAAATGGTGTGAAATGGGGTTCTAAATTGGGTGGAGTTAAAGGAGCAGTTCTAGGTGGCGTTCTTGGAGGTGTATTCACCCCAATCCGTGTATCCTGATAAACAAACTTCTCGTTGACTCTGTCGCAAATTTTTTATCTTACTATAAGACTATAAGGGGTTGACTTTTGAAGACCTTTTCATATAGTTTGTTGATAGACTCACAAGAGTTTTATTGATAAAAAATAATCGCTATGAATTTGAATTCATAGTGTAAAAACAAGTAGGAGAAACATTAAATGGAAAAATACAAAGTATTGAATGAAAAAGAAATGAAGAAAGCTGTTGGGGGTTCTAATGACGGATTTTGGGAAAGAGTAGGAGTTGGAATTGGAGCCGCAGGTAAATGCGCGAAACGCGGTGGTGTTAGTAGCATGGGTGGCGCCTGTATTGGTTATGGTATAGGAGCTGCTATCAGAGGATAAACATAATCGGTTTATTGTATTTAAAATATGAGGAGGCAAAACATGAATAATAAAAAAGTGAAAACATTAAATGAAAAAGAACTAAAGCAAGTAGTTGGAGGAATTGGACCAGCGGTATTTTTAGCACCTCTAGGAATCTATTTAGCAAAACAAGCTTTTGAACATACTGATCAAATTGGTAAAGGAATTAAAAAAGGCTGGAATAAATACTAATGATATTAACTATTATTAACAAATGGTGGATCGACTCTTCATACATTGAAAAAGTATTAGCTTTTTTTATAGGTTTCTTTATAGGTGATTTAGTTAATGAGTTACTGTATAAATATTTATCTATAGATAGTTTCATAATAACCACTATAAGCGGTATTTTTTCTTTATTTTTAACTTTTTTTATTTTTCAGATAGTAAAAGATAAATTTAAAAAGAGTTCATAAAATCTGTATATTGTTAATGATAAATGGGAGTGTAAAAAAACTGTGTAAGTTGCTAATTCTAGATAAAGCAGCTTCACAGTTTTTTTGTTTTGATCCAAAATTGGATAAAATTAGACGAGGAATGATTACACTATGGCTAAACAAAAACGAGACAAAAAATCTGTGGAGTTATCCTAATCCATTATTGATACCTATCAGCCTGAAAGTGTAGAAGATATGCAAAATGCTTTGAAAGACATTTTTGGCACCATGTTTGAAGCTATCTTACAAGGCAAATTGAATCACCATTTTTTGAGTACTTTTTACAAAGATCGATTGCTTTTTAACTGTAATTCATAAACTTCACCTCATATTTTTTGTCGCGGCTTTTTTCGTATACATCAATATATGTTGTTGAATAATCTTTTTTGTGACAAAAAAAGTAGAAAATTATTTGATATTGATATGTTAGTTATTTTGTAAATTCTCCATCATAACATCTAATTGATCTTCTGAAACATTTCCAACGTGGTTTTCGGTTGCTAGAGATATAGACCCTTCTTTGTTTTTAAATAAATACATTTTCTCTTGGTTATCACATATAATTTCTGTATTTAATTTTCTGGTCTTGCAAAAAGCCATTAAGTAAAATCTTTTAGAATGTATAAAAAGACAGACTATATAGGTCTGTCTTTTACGGAATTATTTATCCAGTTTTTCCTTTGCATCTTCAATTTAAACAGAAAACTGAGTTAAATGTATAATAAAGACTGTCTCTTGGGGGGAGACAGTCTCTAAGGTTATAACTTATTTTAGCCTTTCATTTCTAACAAATACTCATAGAACTGAACGATCAATTCATTCAGTCTGTAAGAAAATAGTTAAATCTGAAATAGCTATTTTTATTTTACAGTATCTACCCCGGCCTTTCAATTGCCTTGATATTACTTTTGTTTCAAGATTATTTAACATGAACAAATACTTCTGAATCTTTTACATAAATGTCATGGTAATAATTAGATTTCATTAACTCACTTTCTTCTTTATTCAACGCGTTAATATCAAAGATCTCCATGTTCACGTTTAAACCAGTGTACGTTCTAAATAAAAACTGATTTGGCCAATAAAGGGCTTCATTTGGTGGAACCAGTTCTTTTAATATAGGATAATTCTTCGAACTATTGACAAATACTGGCGAATCCTTAAATAAAGACGTACTATGCACGGTCACCGTGTCACGGTTCACTAGGTCTTTTAAATCATCGGTTAATATCATACTTTGTCGTTCAAAAGATTCCTTTTGGTGACTTAACGCGCTAGCATAAACAAATGTAAAAGATAAAAGGTAACCACAGAAAAGACAAACCACTGTTTTTGACACATATCCTAGCACGTTTTTAGAAGTATTTGCCAAAGTAAGCATGATAATTGAAACTACAAAAAAACTAAATCCATAGCCGTATCTAGGCGAAATTAACAGAAGTTTTTCCGGAAAGATTAAAAAGACCCCGTAACTCAAAATAGAGCCTAAAAATAGAAATAATACTGCGTATAAAAAGCTTTTAACAGGAGATACTTTCGCATTAAGAACCGTACTTAAAACAAAGAAAATTACTAGAATAACAAACAAAAGTATCCATAGTTTTGTACTCTGTTCAGTTATTTTTGACAGATACATTTGACTATTAACCCGGTTTGTTTTAGGTATATCCTTAACACTTGCGATTGTTGTAATATCGCGAGTGTTGCTATTTTAGGATTAAATTTCGTTTCAATAAGATAAAAGTTTCTGACACCTAAAATTAAAGGTTCTAAAATTCATTGACTCCCTATTTTTATCTGAACATAGATTTTGTTACAGACTTGTGTACACGATATAAAATTACTTCCGTATAAATTTTATACAAAAAAGAGTGCCCAGAACTATTCCTTTTTCTGGACACTTTCTACTTTGTTTGCTTATCCCTTAAGCTAAACAAAACCCACTCAATTATTTTGAGTTGTTTTCATTTTTACATATTAATTAGATTTTTCTTAGTACAAAAACTCTGCCAAAATTAAGCTAACTTAAAAAAACGTCCAAATTAGTAAATCAAATTTTGGAAAGCTGTGCCATTTGAAATGAAGTATGACTGCTGTAATTTTTTCATCTCAATCCTACTATTATTTTATTCAAAGAAATCATTTCAATCAACCCTTGAGCAACGTCTGCTCCCTTATTTCCTGCCTTTGTCCCAGATCGCTCAATCGCCTGTTCAATGGATTCAGTTGTTAACACACCAAACATTACAGGAATTTTTGATTCCAGACCAATATGAGCCACTCCTTTTGCGACTTCATTGCTTACCAATTCATAGTGTGTCGTTGCTCCTCTGATGATGGTTCCTAAGGTAATTAAGCCATCATACTTTTTACTTTTAACTAGTTTTTGGGTTATAAAAGGAATTTCAAATGCACCGGGCACCCAATAAATATCAACATTTTCTTCTAGTACACCATGACGAGTTAGATTATCCATTGCTCCACTCAATAGCTTTGCGTTAATAAATTCATTGAATCGTGCAACTACAATTCCCACTTTCATATCTTTTCCATTAAGCTGTCCTTCAAACGTTGCCATATGTTTCTTCCTCTCTTAAATAGTTAGTAAATGATGAAATTTTTGTTTTTTTGTTTTTAAATAGTTTTCATTCTCTTTCACTGCTGGAATTTCCAGAGGTATCCGTTTATTGATATTTATTCCAAGAGCTTCTAATTGCTCTATTTTTTCAGGATTATTCGTGATTAAGTCAATTTTTTCTACACCCAAAGCATCCAGTATTTCTGCTGCAAACTGATAATCTCTTTCATCTGGTTTAAAACCAAGCGCCAAATTTGCATCAAACGTATCCATACCTTGTTCCTGTAGTTGATATGCATGTAATTTATTTTTCAAACCAATCCCACGACCTTCTTGACGAAGATATAAAATGGCTCCTCTTCCCTTTTTCTCAATCATTCGCATTGCTTCATGCAATTGTTCGCCACAGTCACAACGATGCGAGCCAAAAATATCACCTGTCAGACATTCAGAATGCACACGAACTAGCAACGGCTCTTTAGACTGTCGAATCTCTCCTTTTGATAATAGCAAATGTTCCTTAGCTTGTTGGTCTTCAAAAAGAGTCAGGTCAAATTCGCCAAATGCAGTAGGAAGGCTCACTGTTACCGGTTCTTCTGCGTTTAGGTAGTTTACTAATTCTTCCACTGTGATAAAAGGCAGCTTATGTTTTTGGGCAAATTGTTTTAATTGCGGTCTTCTTGCCATTGTTCCATCCTCATTTAAAATTTCACAAATATAGGCTACTTCACTTTGATTTGTAAGTTTCGCTAAATCGATGGCTGCTTCCGTATGCCCTCTTCGTTCCAAAACACCGCCTTCTTTACCAATTAGTGGAAAAATGTGTCCGGGACGATGAAATTCTTCCGAAACACTCTCATTTTTTGCCAAAATTTCAATCGTTTTTGCTCGATCATAAGCTGAAATCCCCGTTGATGTCTCTTGGTGATCTACACTAACGGTAAATGCGGTTCCGAAGCTGTCAGTATTCTCTTTTACCATTTCTCTAAGTTTCAAACGATTAGCTATTTGTTTTGAAACAGGAGTACAAATCAAGCCTCGCGCAAATGTAACCATAAAGTTGACACTTTCAGGTGAAACTAAATTTGCTACACCAACCAAATCACCTTCTGCTTCTCGATCATCATCATCTGCTACCACAATCAACTTGCCTTTTCTTAAAAATTCAATTGCTTCCTGAATATTTTTTCTACTCAACTAATTCAGCTCCTTCCATTCTATTGACTTAGATATACTTAATTGTGCTTTTACATATTTCCCGAGCATATCTGTTTCAAAATTCACATACTCTCCACGCATTAACTCGCCTAAATTTGTCTGCTTCCTTGAATGAGGGATCAGGCTAATGGAAAAATTTGTGGCAACTACTTGTGTGACTGTTAAACTGACTCCGTTGATTGCGATAGAACCTTGAGAAATAATTTCGCCCTGAAATTCTTTAGGTAAATCAAAGGTCAAAACAAGGGCATTTTCCTGCACTATTTTTTCTCTAAGACGAGTAACACCATCTACATGCCCTGCGACTAAATGTCCTTCCAATCGTCCATTATAAGGCAGCGCCCGTTCCAAATTCACCTCATCATTTATTTTCAATCGTGAAAATGTTGTTCGCTGAAAGGTTTCCGGCATAATATCCACTGTAAACTGTTGATTCGCTTTTTCAACCGCAGTCAAACAAACGCCATTGATCGCCATGCTGTCACCAATCTGATAATCTTCAAGCAACTGTCGAGAAGCTTGACAAGTCAGCTTAATTGTTTGACCCATATACTTTATTCGAAGAATTTTCCCTTTTTCTAGAATCAAACCTGTAAACATATTACGCTCTCCTTCCAACAATCTTAAGATCACTGCCTAATTTTTCGATATTCACAAATTTCAATGGGGTTCCGGAATTGCTTACTCGATTACTCGACATACTTGGAAGACTATTTCCACCAAGAAGTAATGGTGCTACGTAACAAATTATCTCGTCCCAGTAATCACTGGCTAAAAAAGCATCATGAATGACTGAGCCCCCCTCAACATAAACAGAGTGAATATTCCTTTTGTATAGTTCATTTAGAACATTCTGAATCGTAACGGAGGTTAAAGAGAGAACCTCTACATGCTTTGGTAATTGATTTGCATGTCCAGCTTTTTCAGTAAAAATCAATACTGGGACACTAAATTCTTTAAAAATACTTAACTTAGAATTAGCCAAAATTCTTCCTCTTCTATCCAATACGATACGAACAGGTGGAAATTGAGATTTTCTTGTTGTTAAAAGTAGCGGATCATCAATTAAAATCGTTTCACTTCCTACCAAAATTGCTTGATAATCTCCTCTTTCTTCATGAACTCTTTCAAATGCCTGCTTTTGAGTAAGATTTGTTCGTTTTTGCCTTAAAGAAATTTTTCCATCTAATGACATTGCCTGCTTTAAAGAAACAAACGGACGTTGCTTCTCAAAAAAGTGGTTATAATGTATATTTAAGTCTCGTGCCTCGTTTTCAAGTATACCTATTATTACATGAACACCTTGCTCTCTTAACTTATCCACCCCTTTTCCTGAAACCAGCGGATTAGGATCAAGCTGCCCGATTACGACACATTTTATTCCTGAATCAATGATTGCCTGCGTACAGGGTGGCTGCTTTCCATAATGAGCACAAGGTTCCAAGGTTACATAAATTGTTGAATTGAGTAGTTTTTCGGGAGACTTACATGCATTAATTGCATTTATTTCAGCATGTGCTTGGCCATATTTCAGGTGTGCACCTTTTGAGATAATTTCATTTCCACTGACAATTACTGCACCAACTAAAGGATTAGTAAAGGTTCTCCCCTCTCCCATTTTCGCTTCCTTAATCGCCAGTTCCATAAACGCTTCATGCAAGAAAATTCCTCCTTTCCAAACAAAACAGCCCTACGTATACACGCAGGGCTGGTAAAAAAATCAGACTTAAAGAAGACATGACAATAGAAGACACACTCCTCCTATCATATCCACTAAGTTCTTCTTCTCCCATCCAGACTTTAACTGTCGGTTCCAGAGTTTCACTGGATCAACCGCAAAAATGCGGGTCACGGACTTCAAGTAATTACTCGTCACCGTCGGTCGGGAATTACACCCTGCCCCGAAGAAATCTATTCAATTAACATATACAGAATACAAGTTAGAAAATAACTTGTCAACTTTTCATGTATTAGTTCCTCTATCGCTAATACTGCTTCACGTTCTTCTTTGGGTTTCTATTCAATAAAAGAATGACACCGACCATACTCCAGTCCCAAAAGTTAAGATTAGGATTTTTTACAAATAAAAAACTAGCTAATAATATTGATAATGCGTATCCAAAAGACTCCCAAGCTCTTGAGTAACCGCAAGAAAAACCAATTACTCTAGAGAATCTTTCTGCTGTATCTTCTAAAATACCTACTGCAGATAAATAAACTGTCGATAAAACAGGAGCTCCAATCCATGTTACAATAAGATGAAAAAGGGGCAAATGAGAGAGACAATTACTGCACTGAATATGAGTAAACTTCGTTTAATAAAAAGTTTATCTTGCACTATGACATATATAAACATAAGTAGTACACTTAGTATCAAATTAATAAAAAAAATTTTACTTACTCGAATCCTAGATAATCCTTAAACCAGTATCAGAGGTTAATCAAACTTGGTAAAAACTCCACTAAATTCCCCAAGATGCAAAAAAGAGAAACACTGTAGCAGAGCCTTGTAAATAATACGGATTTTTGTATTATCCATGTTTACTTAATGTTTTCATATTAAATCTACTCATAAATGACAACCAGTTATCATATTTCTAGCTTAATTAGAGCATAGGACATAAAACTGATTAAAAAATTCAATGTAACCGTACCGGCCATTCCACCTAGAAAGAAATTTTGCACCTGATCTGAAGCAGTTGCTAGCGCCATCGAGGAACGTCCTACTATATGAAAAGTAAACCACAATGGCGGTATATCCTATTAATAATTTTAAAAATATATATTTAAAAATTTTATCTACAACAATAGCTCGATGACTATCAGTTTTTATATTTGTATTTTTTAAGCCTGAGGTATCTGTATTGGATTTTCTAGCTATAGCTACAAGCAAATCAGACACTTCTGTTGTTTTACTTTACCAGCTCAAATATATATTATTTAAAAACAACTTTATATGATTCGTTTTATAGGTAAACCACACTTAATATCAATTTTCTTATCTAGAAAATCTATATATCAATGTTGAATTATCTTCTTCTCTATGCGTAAATTGATTGCTTTTTAACCCGTATTAATAAAAATTCGTTCTCCTTACACTTTGATCAAGTCTGGGCGTACTAAACGGGCAACTAGGTCCAAATATTAAAGTATGACCGTATCTTTCAAACTATGGCTAGGAAAGGAGCATGGTTAGATAATTCTTCTATGGGAAATTTCTTCAGTATTCTAAATAAGAAGTATATTGTGTAAAAGTTTATCAAAGCCGAAATGAGTTTCGACAAACCAATACGAACAATATTTATTATTACAATCATTATAGAATCAAAGAATACTTAATTGGAAAAGCCCAGTAAAATTTCGACGTTTCACACAAAAAACTGCATAAAAAATAGAGTGGATTGTTCCACTCTATAAAAAGTCTAAATTTTTTTGATCAATACATTTGTTTTTGTTAACAGTCCACTTTTATAGAATCAATATGTTTACAAATTACAAAACTATAGCAAAAGATATTACAAAAATTGTTTGAATTTGAAAGCTACATATTTATCTTGACATACTTCTTCAGACTATAAAGTAATACTTATTGTATATTTTTCTAGTTTTTTATAAGTTTCGTTTACAATATTTCCTAAAAAGTAAGGCTCTATTCTGATCTTGTTTTTTTCTAAAGTAATATAATACCCTATTCCTTTCTCAATTAAACCGTTCTCAGGGTAGCTGAAAGAAGGTGTATCTACTAAAAACCCAAATTTTTTCTTAATAATCTGATTACATCCTATTCCATTGTGTATATGGCCACTAAAAAAAACAATGTTTTTAGCTTTATTTAATATTGCCTCAACTTGACTATTCTGTGGACCAAAACCACGAAAATCATTGCTTCCAGAATGAGTATTATTTAATGCCTGATGCGACAGAATAAATACTATTTTCTTTTCTTTCTTTGATTTTTCAATTGTTTTTTCTAATGAGTTCAATTGTTTTCTTGTTAAATAACAGCTATCCTTTAAAGGTCTTTCCGTACATAAAGAAAAAATTAAACAATTATCGTATTCATACTCTCCAAAATTTTTTTTGTTAAATGAAGAAAATATACTTTTTACTTGATTGAATGAATTGAACCGTGGATCATTTAAAGTATCTTTTTTTGAATCCCAAAATACTTTCCAAAAATCTATCCAACCATCATTATCAACATTCTCAGCAAGCCCATTTTTTCTTCCTCTGACATCATGGTTTCCTAAAGTAATTATTGCTTCAGGAAAAAAATTTGAAATTTCAGTTAAACAACTTTTTGTATAGATTGAATCCCCATAATTTGTTAGATCCCCTAAATGAAAAAGATTTGCTTTTTTATTTATTTTTTTCATGTTTTTCAAAGCAATAGCAAGATCTTCCATTCCCACTGCTGAATTGCCTACATGACTATCAGAAATTAAAAAGAAACCTTCTAATTTACCTGACATTACTATCACCTCTTTCTTTTTTGTTTAAATCTTTATTTTCTTTCTGCTTTAATAAATAATGTAATAATAGTGATTGAAAATAGCTAAAAATAATACCGATTACAACTGAAATTAATCCATAAGTAAGCAAGCCGAAAGCTAATACAGTGTAATTTAAAAGTCGAATAGCTTTAGCTATGGCTATTTTAGGATTTTTTTTATGGATAACTAGCGCAATTACATCCATTCCAACAGTTGACGAATTTTCCGAAAGACAACAATAGTATCCTACTGCAATAAAAATAGTTGCAAGTATAAAATCAACTGGCAAATTTATTTCTATTCTAATTGGTAATGTATAAAAAAAACTAAAAAAAATATTATAGCACACACTACTTACAATAGAACGAATAAGATTTTGCCTTCCTAAAAAGAAAAATGAAGCAAAAAGTAGAAGTATCGTTATTCCAGACGTTAAATATAAAATATTAACATCTGTTATCTTGTTAACAATCATCGCAAGGCTTGTCACTCCGCCATTAATTATTCCTCGCGGTTTCATCCATTTTGAATAAGCTATTCCTAATAAGATATTTCCGCCTATAATTTTAAATAACGACTTACTATTTTTTATAAAATTTTTCATTATTACACTACCCTCGCTTCATTTAACTAAGTTTATGATTATCCCAAGATTTTCAAATTATATAGAACAATTGATAAGATTAAAAAAAATACAATCACACGCGTAGAATTCATTTTTTTTCGTCCTAACAACCAGTAAGCAAGCCCTACTAACAATACAGGAACTAAATTAGGCAAAATCATATCTAAAGTGTCTTGAATGACAAGCTTTACACCATTATGTTTATAAACAAAGGGCACAGTCGTTCGAACTATTGTAGGAGCTAATGCACCAATAACTGTTATTCCTAAAATTAGCGCTGCATCTGTAAACGCATTCAATTTATCCTTCATAACAGTTACTAGTTTCACTCCTTGTTTATAACCTAAGTGAAGTAAACGTGATTGAAAAAAAACTAATACTAAATTAGCAATAACCCAAATAAATATACCTATTGGACTACCATTCATTGCTAATGTTGCAGCTAACGATCCAAACACCGTTCCCCAAATAACATGAAACAATGAATCTCCAATTCCCGCGAATGAACCCATTAAAGCCGTTTTTAATGCTACTATTGTTTCTTTTGCTTTGTACCCATCTGCTTCTTCAATAGCTAAATCAATACCCATAATTAGATTTCCAAAAATACCATTTGTATTAAAAAATTGGTTGTGAGTGTGTAACATATCTTTATATTCTTCTGGATTGTCTTTATATAGCTTCTTTAGTCCTGGTAGCATCCCAAACAGGTAACCCGAACTCATCATTCGTTCATAATTCCAATTTAACTGACTTCCTAAGATAAATCGCCAGCTCATTTTATTTAAATCTTTTTCTGTTAATATTTTTTTACTTTCACTCATCGCCATCATATCCCCCTTCTAAAAGCACATGTTCTTTTGTAGTGGCTTCTTCTTTTTTTGTAGAATTCATTTTATAAAATAGCATAGCAATTACTAGTCCTAATAAAAAAACTCCTAATATTGGTAATTTTAAATAAGAAGATAAAACGAAGCCTAAAATTAAAAATGGAACAAACTTTTTCACAGGTAAATATCGCAATAACACACCTATACCAACTACAGGAAGTACTCCTCCTGCTGTTTTTAATCCACCCATAAGCCAGTCTGGCATGCTAGTTGTAATTGATTGGATTGTCGCGGATCCGGCAAGTAGCATAATTAAAACAGGAATTGCTCTACTTAATCCCCATAGCATAGAACCAGATAAAACAAGAGGACTTATTTTTTGATCTTCTAAATTATCAATTGCTTTATCGATTCTATGCAATAGAAATACATTACAAAAACGAGCTACAACATCCAGCTGTAACATTAATAATGATACTGGAACAGCTAATCCTACTCCAAATTTTGCTCCTTGACCTGATAATACTGCAAAAACAGTTCCTAGCAACGCACCAGAAAAGTAATCCGGAATGCTTGCTCCACCGAATGCTGCAATACCTAAGCGCATTAGCTGTAGAGTGGCGCCGACTGTTAAACCTACTTTCATATCTCCCATAATCAAACCGGCTACAAAACCTGATACTACTGGCTGAGTTAAAGTATTAGTGATAAGTGAATCATTGATTGCAATAAATGAATATACCGTAAGTAACATTACTTGATAAATAGTTAATTCCATTATCTTTCCTCCAAGCTTATAAATAAAATTGATTAGTTTCCTTATAAATCAATTACTTAGTTACCGTTTTTAAGCGCTTACATAAACGTCTTTAAATTCTATGATTTAAAAATAGCTTCTTCAGATAAAATCTGAATACTCTTGGTAATCTTCTCTACCCCCTTTTTAATAACTCATATTTTCAACATTGGCTACTTTAAGCAAATAGCTTATAGATTCTAGTTGATAAAAATATCAGTTAATTTCTATATTTTCCAGAACTAATATTTTTTTCAAGATTTTAATTGCCAAAACAAATAATCTTATTGAATAAGTAGGTGCCATTCGTATCAATGGCTTTTATAAATGCTTGATAACAGCTTTACCATTAACTAAGACTATTATTGATTGCTTAGATTAATTGTCTAAATATTTGCAATTTATCAATACATTAAGTGTTTATCACTTAGTGGATTGACTGTATTTTATTTCCTGTGTACTTACTATAAATACTTAGTCCTCACTCTTTATCCGATCTATAATTTCCAATCGGCTTTGTTCTCCCCTACTTATGCATCGATGTAATCTTTTTTTGAAAGATTAATTAACTATTTTATAGATGTTTGTGGATTAACTACTGCTTCAGTCACTAGACACAAAATCATTCTATCAATAACTTCAACTCCATTTTTATTTAACTGGTTCTTTGTTGCTACGTAGAATTCCACATAAAAAACCAACAATAATAGTCAATCTGTTACAGAGTTTCATTGTCTCGGGTACTTCTTCTTTAAATTTTAGAGATTATCTTCATTTGGTCTTAATCAAAATGCATAAAAATTCTCTTGTTTACCAATGATTATTTCTACGTTATCTTTAGTTCCTACTGCCAGTCCGCTGTGATTAATTAATACAATGTTTTTCACTGAATCCTCTCCTTGTGTCTTTATTCATCAACTGTATAGTCTATATTACAAAAACACTATATCACATATTAAGTTATCAGTAAACCTAACATTTTAACATATTAAGTAAAAATAGGTCGCTATTCTTCATTTATAATTGCTTATGAATGTTTAACTTAATATTTTATTACAATTTCGTTCACAATTTTTTAACTAAAGAATTCAATTGGTTCGTCTTCATTGCTATATGCTGACAATGCATAGATATTACTTGTTGCACCTAAAATCATTTCAACTGTTTGCTTTAAGCTTTGTGACAATTCACCATGGATTGCAATATTGTTCACTTTTTCTCCCCTCCTTATTAACACTTTTATATATGCAATTTCCGCGCCAAATTTTGTTTATATCAAAACTAGTAGAAATTCCAACGATTTCCAAAAAAATAAATTTTGTCAAAAAAATTTGTATAAAAAATACTACTGTCCCTTCTAATAGTTTAATAGCTTTTTTGTAATATATGATATTTATATATGAAAAGAGAGCTGTGCGCTAATACAACTCTCTGGTGTAGAACATTTTAAAATAATAGCGAATATAGATTATTTTAAGAAATAACCATTTTTTCGCTAAAGTAGATAATTATTTCTTTTTTATTTTTAAACAATTTCACAACAGACTTAATCAATGCAATAGTAAACTTATAAAAATTTAATGCCATATGATAAGAAACTTATCATCATTAATTCTGCTCAATTACTCTTATAAGAATTATAAACTTACCCAACTACAGTCTAGGCAACTTTTTCCATAATTCTTATTATGTTAATGAAGATACACGGAAATATTCAGTTCATTACACTAATTACTTTTCATATATAATTTTCTCTAAACTGCATTTCAATTGTTTGACAGCTTTCTGACGTTGATACCAGATACTCCCCGCACTTAGCCCCATAGGTTCACCTATTTCTCGATCATTGAAACCAGCATAATAAAATAATAGAACTATACGCTTTAGTTCATCAGGCAATTTGTTGATTGCCTCTGCTAATTCAGGATTCGCTACTAAAATTTTCATTCCATTAGTCAAAAACACCTCACTATTTCCTATATTTAGATCTATATAAGACAACTCCTCAAATTCTCGTTCTGTGAGCTCCGTCAATGGAAACTGTCTTTCTCGGAACCTTTTATATTGCTTTTGAATATTTCTGGCTTCATTTCTAATAACCGTACGACAATAGCTATCAAATGTACACTGAATAAGATTTTTTACCGAATCATTCATTTTTATGCCTCCTGCTTTACAAATATGTTTTTTCATATCTACAACAACTAGAAAAAACTATTTTCAAGAAAACTAGTCAAAGATATGAAAAAAACGTATAAGCTCTATTGCTTATACGTCATATAAGTGTGAATTTTATTTAAAATCTATACTGAAAAAAACTAGCTGTCTGTAGTGACCCCAAAAAGTTAGACTTTTTATAGAGTGGAAAAATCCACTCTATTTTTTATGCAGTTTTTTGATTGAATTGTCGAAATTCTACTGGGCTTTTCCAGTTAGTCCTGTATTTAAAAAGAATCAATGAATACGCATCTTGCTAACTTTAACTATATTTTTCTTTGCAGGACTAATTCTCCCTAGGTTCTTTAATAATCAACCACTACAAAATATTGATTTCCTTTATTTAGGGATCGCGTTTATCCTATCAAGTGGCTTAACAACCTTTAATCGTCTCATAGATAGACAAAAAACACTACTACCCCATTGATATCTAAAAACGATTCAGAAAGTGAACTAAATATCATTCAAACTAGACAATAAAAAATCTATAAACAGATTACAAAGTGTAGCCGGTTGCTATATACTAGGAATATGGTTTATTATAGATAGACTATTTATTTAACAAATAATGTTTCCAATATCCTCTGTCTTTGAATTGAAAATTATTAAGGAGTGATTACTATGTTTCATGACACCATGCTATTTTTTTATTACATAATCATAGCTATCTCAATCATTTTTACTTTGAAGTATCTAGTACAATTGTTATTATTAAATAAAAAGTATCGATCAACATTAACTCTACAACAATTGAAAATTTATAACAAAAAGATACAAAACTATTTAGAAAGTGAAAATCCAATATTTAAGATTCAAAAAAAAGTTACTCTCTGTTTATTTTTAGTAATTATTTTATTTTTAGGATTAGTCTTTCCAAATTTAATACAGTTTATTAATCAAAATAAACTAGAAAATAAAAGACTTGTTTCGCTTTATATAGGAATCGCAAGCATTATTCTCAGTATCTTAGTTTTATTTAATTTGAAAATGGATATCAATAAAGATAAAATACTCCGCCAATATTTGAAAAGACAATCTAAAAACAAGCTTGGTGTGATTCAAATTAACAAAGGAGAAAAAGAAAAAATATTAAATGTTTGTAAAAAATTTGGTATTTCGTTACTTGTATGTGGATTGCTTTTTGTAATACATTATTTTTTCTAAATGATACAAAAAGCAGAGAGGTTAATGAACCTCTCTGCTTTTTGTATCATTTCAGACTAAGATTTAATTGAACTAGCTAAGAAAGTTACTGCCGAAACTATTAGTGTAATAATTTCATAACTTGTTAATGCAGTTCCTGCATACATCACAGCACCCGCACAAACTATTATGAATAATACAAATAAAAACCATCCAAAGACACTATTTCCTACTGTACTTTGAATCCAATCAAGCACATCTTGGAATGGTTTACCAATTTTGCCTAAGTCAATCTCAAGATTATATTTTACAGACGTTGTAATTTCTGTACCGTCCACTGTATTTTTTGTCATATTAAAGGTAATCGAACCAGAAATGACACCATCCTTATAACCACCACTAAATTCAGCATCTCCTGTTTCAATGGCACTTGTTAATCCAGAAACACCGTCTTCAAGTTTCGCCGTAATTCCAGACCCCAAAACATCTTCAATTTTGGCAGTAAAGGCTGGATCTAATTTTCCATTCATTATACTAAATTTAAGTGAAAAGGCCTGTGCATCTGGCGATTGAGCTTGAGCGGCTAATGTTTGCGTTAGTTTAAAGATACCCCATTCAAAAATAACAAATTCTTTGCCAAATTCAAATTGTTGACTATCTAATATGTCATTAATTAATTTAATTCCTAATCCTCGCAACATACTAACGGCGGGATCTTTTTTTGACACTGCTGTCACACCTGAGTCCGTACCAGATACATTCACTTTATCAATCATAACCAGTCCAGCACCAGTGCCAATACCGTCTGCTGGCTCATCAAACTGATCAAAAGACCAAGAAGCTGGCTGCGAAAATCCTAAGTTACCTGACCAACCGGTAGACATATTGGATACATAACTAGCTACTGCGTATCCTGCATCAACTACACGCATGCACGCATTTCTTGTCCCATAAATCCCGATGTTGTAGCGTCTATTATAGTTCATCGTATCAAACAGGCCGTTAAAATAAGGAATAATATTGGTAGTAATATCTGAGTCTAACGCATCAACATCCACAGCAAAATAAATAATGGTCTCCGTTGCGAGCCCTAGATTGTCTGCTGCTGCAAAAGCTGATCGCGCATCTAAAACCCCTTGTCCATACGTGTAATAATCAACCGTCGGAAAATTATCTTGGTAAATAGGAATAATGGCCATTCCAGCTCCGATAATATTATTCGCTTCACCAATTGTTAAATACTTAGGTTTAAATTCAGAACCGACTGTCCCCGTTAAATAACGTCCTACATATTTAATACCAGCCTTTTTTAAAGTTTCAATTTGGGCAGGTGTCAACTGTGCAGCAGTATCCACCGCGGTAAAACTACGATTTGGGTCTCCTGAAGATAGTAACAATGACATCACCGTTGATAAATCGGGATACCCTGTTTCGACATCCTTTAAATGCAAGAATGATTGGAATAATCCAATAGCAAAAGAAGTTTCAACGTCTAGTGATCCTGAAAAAGGGACACTACTTGGTAATACGTTGATTAGATTTTGATACAATGCATACTGGATTAATGTTACTAATCCAGGGTAAGAGGATAATTGATGATTACCTGCAATTTCTCCGTAGTCTTTTTGAGTGGTAGGACCAAACACACCGTTAGCGATATCCCCTAGTCCTTCTTCAACTTGCACTCCATAAATCAAGGCTGTATTCGTTGCACGCTGATAAATCCCATCACATGGTAAAATCCCTGTCCATTGGTAATATTTATTATTTAAATCTTGTTGCATTTGTCTTGTTCGTTCATCACCGCCAGGCACTAATACAAAGGCACTCATATCAAATAATGCACGGGCCCACATCGAATTGAATTTACTATCTGGTTTGCTAAATCCAGCAGCTTTTTTTAATTCAGTTAAAGCTGATACATTTTCTTTTGAATAAGTATCAGCAAATTTTCCAGAACCCATTCCTTTACAACGAAATCCTGCATCAATTAACTTTACAATATTTCCATTTTTATAACCGATAGCTAAGTTAGGAGTTACTTGATTATCCCAAGCAGCTGCAGTTCCAGCTCCAAAATTATTTACTGGTGTATCTGTAACTTTCAGCTCTAACTGAATTGCTCGAATGATTCCATAGACTGTATCCCACCCTGTTTGTCCTGTTTCTGCTACAGTACCATAGTTTGGATTGCTTCCAAATGTTTTATTTAACCATTGTTGGACCTCTAAAACCCAAGGATCTCCTAGATTTTTACGTGTGGCCATTTTACTCTCCTCTTTTCTCTTTTTTTGTTTATAATTGGTGCCTACCTGTGTTTGTTTAGTTAGTATCAGCTATGTCTTTGCTGTCATTACCAAATATATTCTTGCTAAAATAACCTCTCGATGACTAATGCGTTGCGATAAATTTATCAACTCTCACGTTCAATTTTTTCTGTTGTGACCACCATAATTTTTCTTAATAACTCCACCGATTTCCATAAAAATTCTATTCTTTGATATCTAGTGATTAGGAACTTGATATTTCAGAATGGCTTCCATTAATTTGGTTTCCAAACTCCTACGAAAAAATTCATCTACCTGAACAGATACACTGCCTTGCTCATCATAAACCTTCTGTAAAGCAAACCGACAGATATAATTTTGATAGTGACTTAAAACCAGTGCTATAGACTCCGCATCCCCTTTCTGAGCAGATAAAATAGTAGAGACATCCAACATATGCAACTGCTTTTCACTTCTTTTTTTCACTTAGCACCTCCACTGAATTAGACTAATTAATAAATTTTCCGAAAGATAACGGCTATTAATCATTTCTCTAGCTATAATCGTTAAATGATTGATTGCATTGGTTTAATTATGGTACAAGTTTCCAATTCTTTAATACTTAACTTTAAGTCTTCAATAAAATCACCACACACTGTCATTGACATTGATGGTCTGACTACAATGCGACTGATCGTGGTGTCTTCTCGATTTTTAGGTAATGGATACGCAGGAACTTGCCAGCCATGTTTAGACAACACTGACTCTAAATCGTATAAAGACCATGGAACATCCATATCCTCTCTCAGCTTCAAACAAACGATAGGTAATTGAGACCCGTCATTTATAATTTCAAAAAATCCTGTATTTGAAATTTCGTTTGAAAGTTCTAAAGATACTTTTCGAACACCTTCCATAATTTTTTTATAACCATAATACCCAAAACGAATAAAGTTGTAATACTGTGCAACAATGTGTGCACCACTATGAGAAAAATTAATCGCTATCGAATCCACTCGATCGCCTAAATAAGCGACTTCAAAACGCATACTTTTAGGTAAAATGTCGTAATTATTTTTCCGCCAAACAATCCAACCAATTCCTGGATATACCATTCCATATTTATGTCCCGAAACATTGATTGAAACCACGTTTTCCAGTCTAAAATCCCAAGGTTCAAATCCATCCATAAAAGGAGAAAACAATCCGCCAAATGCAGCATCAACATGAATACGTAGTTCAACTTTTGCTGTTCTATTGTACTCGGAAACCAATTTATCTAATGTTGCAATATCATCCACTGCTCCTGTATAAGTTATTCCGTGAATGCCTATGACTCCGATAGTGTTCTCATCAACATGATTCATAACCGAACTAGTGTCCAAAGACATATGCTTTTTATCGACAGGTACCGCTCTTAATTCAACATCCCAATATACACAAAATTTTTCCCAGACAACTTGGTATCCAGACATAATTACTAAATTCGGCCGATGATTTTTTAAATCTAAAACATCTATTCCAACTTTTGAAGCACGCTCTTTCCATGACTTCAAAAGGGCCAAACCTCCTAACATACATCCTTCTGAAGAGCCAACTGTCGAAGTACCAATAAAATCTTTATTTAGTTTTTTAGAATCCCCGATATTCCATAAATGAGCAATCATACTAATACAAGCATTTTCTAATGCCGCAGTTTTTGGATATTCTGATTTATCAATGGCGTTTGTATTCAAACTATCTAAAATCAATGCATCGGCCTGTTCTTCCATTTGGGTTGTGCAAAATGTGGCTAAATTTTGATTTGCTTTCGCTTCATTCAAGCGAAAATGTTTGATTAAATCTCTTGCTAAATTTGCATACATTGGACCTTCTGGTAATTTAGTATTTGGTAATAACTCCTGAGAACCTTCACTTCCTAAAAACGAAGCCTCTAAATATTTTTGATAATCTATTGATGTTGTCATCCTATTCTCTCCTTATAATGAATCATTATTTTGTAATGCTGACTTCCAACTCTTTCTTTTTTTGTACATTAAGAATGGAATAATAAGAACTATTACAAAAGCAGTTAGTAACATTAAAAGATACGCATGCTTTTCATTTGTAGGCAAGGTTTTATCAGGAACGAACGAGACAACAAACCCAAGTAGAGACAATAAAAACCCTACTATGCCAACTAAATATTTTATAAATTTAGATTTTGTGAAACTATAACTAGGAATTAATCCTTCATCTTTTTTTGTCTGGAGCACGATATAGCCAATAAACATCATCATGTACATCAAAGTATATATAGCAACCGTCAAACTCATCGCAGTTCTAAACGATAAGTTATCTTTCGAGCCGCCAGCGCCAAAAGTTAATAGTGCTCCCATTATTGAAACAATTACTCCTTGTAAAATCATGATATTGGTAGGGATATTATAGTCATTCACCTTAGAAAATCGTTTTGGTAAAAATCCTTCTTTTGCTGCTTCATACATACCAGTATTCGGGCCTACTACCCAGCTGCTAATTTCTCCTAATACCCCTGTTGCAAGAAGTATTCCTGAAAGTTTTTCAATAATAATCCCATGACTTGCAATAGAATCTAATAATCCACCAAATGCATATACTATCCCGTTACTGAGTATGATTTTTTCATTTGGAATGGTCATCGCAATTGCCATCGATCCCACAATATCAGAAACCACAGCACAGATTCCCAAAGACAGCATTACTTTGGGATATGATGCTGGATTTTTTAAATTTTTAACATGTGGCGCTGAACCTTCTGCACCTGCAAATGCTAGAATAAATGGTACAAAACCAATTAGTGTTTGAATACCTAAGCTATGAGGCATAATTGTATGCCAATTAATCGTTATATAGTGATCATGACCTTGGATCAAATAAATAATAAACATAACTAACAGAATCAAAATTGGAAGAATCACTCCAATGGTAAAACACCATTGTGCAATTTTCCCAGTAATTCTCGTCCCATGTTGTTGTAGAGCAATTAACCCCCACAAAATAATCATCATCAAAATAAATTTAACTATAGGGTTATCATTGATAATTGATATATTCAATGAAGCGCTAAAACAGCCAATAATAAAGTACATCATCGTATTAATTCCAACTGTTATATGGATCCATTGATAAAATAAAGCTAGCCAACCATTTTTTTCTCCCAGTGTCCCTTTTACCCACGTAAATATTCCACCTTTTTTCCATCCATCAATAGAGGCCATTTCTCCTGAAGTTAGTATCACAGGTAAAAACCATAAAACAGCGGCTAAAAATAAAAAGAAAAAAGCACGTGGTCCTTGTTTCGCAAAAGCAGCAAAACCATAAACCGTCATAACCATAGATGTTGTCATTGAAAACAACTGAAGCGAGGTAATCTGGTTACGACTATCTTTTTTATTTGATTCGTTACTCATTCTTAAATTGCTCCTCTTCATGCATCTTTTTAGTTGTGCTATTTTGCAAAATAGACTTCATTACGACTTACTATATGTTTACTTCCTTTCTTTTTCATTGACATTACATTTAGTCAATTCTGATTTGAGCTGTATACTAGCTACGCTAATTATATTAGTATGGTTGAACATCTATGTATAACGATTATTTTTCATATTAAATATTCTAAAAAGGAATATTTTCTTTTTAACTAGATTTAACAGCTATGAAAAATGAAAATAAATAAGTCGAAAAATACTCTTAGATCTTTATATATCAATAAAAAAACATCATTCAGAAGGATTTTTAACGGATCAAAAAAATAGACAAATTAAAAAAACGATTCTAAATAACTAAATCAAACAACGATAAAAACTTGATGAGCATTGTTTTATTTTATCCATATGCTATAATCAGCGCATGTATTCAATAAGTTAATAAAACGATTAATTGTTAATTTTTTCTTACATTTTTTTTACGGAAGGAAGCTGGTTCTATTGATTTTCTACACAGAACAAATAAAATTCTTTATTTTATAAGAGGTAAAAATTGGAGGGATTGACTTGAGAAGAGAAAAAATAGAAATAACCGGAGAAGTTCGAGTAAGATACGCACCAAGTCCAACAGGGTTTTTGCACTTAGGAAATGCCCAGTCCGCTCTTTTTAATTATTTATTCGCTAAACATTACAAGGGCACCTGGGTTTTAAGAATTGAGGATACTGATTTAAAAAGAAATGTACCCCACGGTGAAGAAAGTCAAATGGAAAATCTCCATTGGTTAGGTATCTACTGGGATGAAGGGCCAGATAAACCAAAAGAAGAATTTGCACCTTATCATCAAAAAGAGCGTGTTTCTTTATATCATAAGTATGTTCAACAACTATTAGATGCAGAGTTGGCCTACAAAGATTATGCAACTGAGGAAGAACTAACTGAGTTGCATGATCAACAAATGGCAGCTAAAATTGCTCCCCACTACGATGGTCGTTGGTATGGCGCAACAAAAGAACAAATAAAAAAAGCCGAAGCTGAAGGTAGAAAACCAACAGTTCGTCTTCACTTGCCTAAAAATCATGTCTATTCTTGGGATGATATGATTAAAGGGACTGTTTCTTTTAACTCTGATAATATTGGCGGAGACTTTATTATTGAAAAAAGTAACGGGATGGCAACCTATAATTTTGCAGTCGTAATTGACGACTACTTAATGAAAATCAGTCATGTACTTCGTGGCGACGATCACATCGCCAATACGCCGAAACAACTTGCTGTTTATGAAGCATTAGGTATCCCTCAACCACTATTTGGTCACATTACATTAATTTACAATTTAGAAACCCACAAAAAATTAAGCAAGCGTGACAAAAATACCTTACAGTTTATTAGTCAATACAGAAAATTTGGTTATTTAAACGAAGCATTAGTAAATTTCATTGCTTTTTTAGGCTGGTCCCCTATTGGCGAAAAAGAGTTGTTTACTAGAGATGAGCTAATTGAAGCTTTTGATATTCATCGAATGTCTGCTTCCCCTGCTTATTTCGATCAAAAAAAATTAGACTGGATTAATAGTGAATACATTAAAAAAATTCCAATTGCTGAATTAGCCAATCGAATAGTAACTTTAATAAATGTAGCTGAAACAGATACAGCATTAAAATTAAAAGAGCTAAAAATGCAAGAGAATCTAGATTTTATAAAAAAAGTGATTCAACTTTACCGTGCTGAAGCAAAAACACTAATGACTTTTATGGAAAAAATTTATTTTATTAAAAATTCAGATAGACACAAATTTTCCTATGCAGACTTAGCAGAATTTGATAAAAATAATGTCCATAAAATTTTATTAGTTATGCAAAAAGAAATCCAAAATGCTGTTGAACCAATTGACTATGACTCCATTCTATTGGCTATACAAAAAGAAACTGGCCAAAGTGGTCGAAATCTCTATATTCCATTAAATGTTGTTTTTACAGATAATAAATCTGCCCCACAAATAACTGAACTGTTAGCTATTATGCCAAAGCAAAATGTTGAAATTATGATAACTAACGCCTTAAAGTGGTTAAACCAATAACAAATAATTATTTACGAATTAATTTAGATAAGCAATGTTAAATGGAAACTTTGACCAGTAACCAAAGCTTTCTATTTATCATTGCTTATATTTTTTCAGAAACAACTGATTTACTTGAACTATCAATTTTTAAATGAGGATGTGTTTTTATGAATCTGGAAGATATATCTATTTATTGTAAAATCTGTCAAGAAGAAACTTTTTTTAAAGCATCTGAACATGAGCATATGTCACAATCAGCAATTTCTAAAACTATTCTTAGATTGGAAGATTTTCTTGGCAAAAAGTTAATCGAGCGTAGCCGTGGAAAACATAAAATTACTTTAACTCATGATGGAGAAATCTTTTTGAATTATGCAAACAAAATTGAAGAAACAATTACTGAAATGAACAAGCATTTTCTATTAAACGATTTCAGACATATCCCGATACTTATAACCGATTACGCAATGGAACAAAATATTTCTAAAATTTTTGATCAATACGAAAAATTATGTCTGTTTAAAGAAGATACTTGTAGACAACTTAATGTCCAACAAGGAGAGATTCGAATAATAGAAAGTCCAATTAAATTAGATTCCAATCCTCATTTTGAGACAACCTTATTTTACCAAGAAGAACTCTTTTTGGTTTGTTCAAAAGATAATACATTAACTGACTATTCAGATTATCGTGCGCTATCTTTCATTCAAAGCCAGGTTAATCCCTCTCTAGCTCATAGCGTACAAATTTTTTTCGATTTGTATAAAATACCGAAAAATAATATAGTCATTCGAGAAGATTTAAAAATTGTTAAAAACATGCTGACTCTCAGTAACCGTGTTACCATTCTCCCAGCAAGTTTTATTGGCAGTAATGATGGACTTCAAAAAATACCCTTAGCCCACAAACTTTTTTACTATCACTATTTAGTCAACAGCACAACAATGTCTGCAAAAGAACAAGAAGTTTTAGAGCTGATAAAAGATAAATTATTGAGTTTGGAATCAATTACCGTTAAATAGCATTCATAGATCTTGCTAGAATAAAAAACCTCCAAACAGTATATAATTTGGAGGTTTTCTTAGTTTTGAAATGAACCTTAAACTATAGAATACAACTATGATAATTGGGAATAAAGAACTAACATAATATATCTACTTGCCATTTCTCCTGACAATTTTTTTATTCTCTACTTCTTAAAATCTAGTTCCGTATAAGAGATTTTGAAAAACTTTTTTATTAATAATAAATTGAACAATACTCCAAAACGAATAAACTTTTACCATTTTATTTTTTTCTTTTATTCTTATTTCTCTTTCTCATAAGTACTAACGTTATTTGAGTGACTGTGCCAGCTACAACTATTCCTATCACAGAAATTAAAACGGATGTGCGTTCTAAAATAATATGAAAATGATTTAATATTATTGCTAATAGTGATATCAAAATAATGACTCCATAAAAAATTTTTTGTGAAAAAACCCATTTTGTTTTTGAAGCCATGCTTTCTTTAGTTCTGAACCCAATACCAGCATTTTGACTATTATCAAAAAAAATAATATTGATTAATAACACCACCGCCACAATTAAAATAAAATAACTATAAATATTCACTATATTTCCTCCTATCTCAGAGCTAATTGTTCAATCAGTTACATTTACATATTAACTTTACTACTGGGAACATTATTAAAAATGAAGTGTATTCAACTTGAATGACCTACTAAACTTCTAAAAGTGATCACAATAAACAAAAGAACCTATAAGGCTTACCTTGTTGGTTCTTCTCTATTAATAACTTATAGCAGTTGTTTTTTTATGTTTTATTTTTATCAAAGTTTTTTAATTTTTCTTTATACTATCAGCACTTTTTGTTTGTAAATCTATATACGATACAGGTAATCCAACGTTCTTTATTTTTCATCAATATATGCTATATCCATCTCATTTAGATTATATGCCTTCATTAATATCAAAAATCACTAACAATTTGAACTCCTATAGGTATTTCTTTTTTATTGGTAATTTTTGATAAACAATACTCCTATATCGTTAATTAAATACTTCCACCGGCTAGTAATGATACAGGTAATATATAATCTTTACTTATCTTTTCACCCTTAATTTTTTTTAATAAAACGTCAACTATTAACTTTGCAATTTCATCAATGGGTTGTTTAATTGTAGTCAATTGTGGTAAAAAATCTTCAATAAATGATGTTCCGTCATACCCAATGATTTTCACATTTTCTGGAATATTTAGGTTGAGTTTCTGAACAATTTTTATAGTAAGAATGGCTGTTAAATCATCTGAAATAAAAATTCCATCTGGTTTGTTATTCGAAATGATTGATTTAATTTCCATTTCTCGACGAATAGTAGACAAGCTATTAGGAACTTTAAAGACCTTTCCACCTGGAATTTGGAAAGAAAATCCTAAAGCACGTAACCCTGTTGGAGAGTCGGTATTGTCATTTCCAGTAATCATAATAATGTTTTGACAACCACTTTTTTGTAAAATACTCGCTGCCAATTTACCACCTTCAAAATTATCTGATGCGATAATAGGAACATTTGGTGCTAAATTTCTATCAAAAGCAATAATTGGCGCTTTAACGCGCTCGTAGTCAGAAATTCCAAGATTATGACTAGAAGAAATAATACCATCGACTTGATTTGCTTCAAGCATTTCAAGATATTCACGTTCTTTTCCAGGATCATTTTCGCTATTACAAATGATTGCTTTGTATCCTTGTTTAAATAATTCAATCTCAAGATATTCAATGAGTTCCGCATAAAAGATATTACTAATGTTAGGAAAAATGAGACCTACTAGTTTAGGTGATTTTCCTTGTAACCCACGCGCTAAGTTATTTGGCTTGTATCCTAAAGTTTTCATAGCTTCATGGACTTTTTTCTTGGTTTTTTCCGACAAGTAGCCTTTGTTATTAATGACACGTGATACAGTTGTCGGGCTAACTCCAGCTAATTCAGCTACATCTGTTAATTTTGCTACCATATTAGTACTCCAATCCAAAGTATTTTCCAATAGGTTCTCCTGATTTTATTTGAATACCATTTTGATACTTCTCAGGAAATACACGACTGGTAAATACTTTCTCTCCTTTATTAATAAAAATTTCAATGATTGAGTTATCTACAAAAATATTAGCAATTGTTTCTTCAGTATCTATTAAGCATTCACGAGTCGTACCAAAATCAATTGCATATTGAGTCCCCACTCTACTACGATCTAAAACAACTTTCCCTTTTTTAGTATCTACTGTTAAGCTTAGTCCATTTCCTTTATCATCAGCAAAAAGAAGTAATTCTGATTTCTGATTGGCTGGAAAAGTCAATTCCAGTTCATAAGTATTACTTGTTTCTATTTTTGACGTAAAATCTTCGCAACTAGTTCGCAGTGTCTTAATAGCATCTACAGGGTATTGATAAAGCTTTCCATTATTGATAGAAAGCTCTTTAACAAGACTCATTGCACCTTGATAATCATATTTATCTGTAGGGTATTCAATATCAGGAAGCCCAATCCAACTAACAATTAAAGTACGTCCGTCAGGAGAATTAAATCCTTGTGTTGCATAGACATCAAAACCGTAATCAAGATTTTTAATTTCAGAAGAACCCACAAGCTTTGCATTTTGTTCATCAAAACTTTGAAAAATTTTATAAGTATTTGGATAAATATTATCATAATTAAGTTCTGATTTATCAAGTCCTTGAGGACAATAAATAAGAATTGGTGTTTCATCTACAAATAAAAGGTTAGGGCACTCAATCATGTATTCTGATCCGCCGCTACAAAAATCCAAATTACCTACCTCTTCCCAATTTTCAACATTGTTATTGGAAGCTTGATAAAGTTTTATAATTCCTTTTTTTTCAAGACTTTGTGCTCCAATAATTGCATGAAATTTTCCTTTATAATTAAAGATTTGTGGATCCCTAAAATGATCTGTGACATCCTCAGGCTGATTAATAAAAACACTCTCACATTTTGTAATACTGTAACTTGTATCCATCCATGCTCCTAGTTGAAACGAATTGCGTATCCAATTTTTATTTCGAACATTTCCTGTATAAAATAGAAGTAATTTGCCATCTACTTCATATGCTGAACCAGAGTATGCTCCATGACTATCGTATCTTGTACTCGGAAGAAGTTCTGCTCCTGTCACATAAAAATGAACTAAATCATGTGACTCAGTATGCACCCATTTTTTTAATCCATGTGATGCTCCGAATGGCCAATTTTGATAGAAAAGTGTAAATTTTCCATTAAAAAAAGAGAATCCGTTCGGATCATTAAGCAATCCTGTTGTAGGTTCAATATGATAGTTAGTATGCCAAGGAGACTGCTTGACATGTTTATTTATTTTTATAATTTCATCTTTACTCCATTCAGAATAGGCACGATATCGTATTTCTCTAGGTAATTTCATCTTCTACTCCTTCAGTATAACTTTTTATTATAAATATAGTAAACGTTTTCTTCGAAAAAATCAATCATTCTATTACCAAATAAAAAAAATATGACAAACGTTTGACATGTTTACGAAATGTGCTAAAATATACGTAATTAAAAAAGCGCTTTCTTTAAAATAAAATGTTATAAAAGGAGCTATTAATATGGATTACACTAAATTAGCTTCCGACATAATTCAAGCAGTCGGAAAAGATAATCTTATCGCTGCTGCACACTGTGCAACGCGTCTTCGTCTCGTGCTCAAAGATGATACAAAAGTTGATCAAAAAGCTTTAGATGAAAACCCCGATATAAAAGGTACATTTAAAATCGATGGGCAGTATCAAGTTATTATCGGTGCTGGAGACGTTAATTTTGTTTATGATGAACTTATAAAAAAGACTGGTCTTGCAGAACTTTCAACAGATGGTTTAAAACAAATAACCTATAAAGACAAAAAATTCAATCCATTCATGGCATTAATTAAACTACTATCCGAGATTTTCGTCCCAATTATACCTGCACTCGTTGCAGGTGGATTATTAATGGCATTGCGAAACTTTTTAACCGCCGCTGGACTTTTTGGACCAAAATCAATAGAAGAAATATATCCTGCTATTAAAGGGATTTCCTCAATGATTCAGATTATGTCAGCTGCACCTTTTATATTTTTACCCATTCTAGTAGGAATTTCCGCAGCTAAACGTTTTGGAGCGAATCAGTTTCTCGGAGCTGTAATTGGTATGATTATGACAACACCAGACCTTGGAGGGTCTACTGAGTACTGGAATATTTTTGGGTATCATGTCTCCCAAACGAACTATTCATATCAAGTAATTCCAGTACTAGCCTCTGTATATCTTTTGTCAGTACTGGAAAAATACTTTCATAAAAAACTTCCTTCATCTATTGATTTTACATTCACGCCATTATTATCCGTAATAATTACTGGGTTCTTGACATTCACAGTTATTGGTCCTGTAATGTTATTACTATCTAATGGAATTACAGATGCTATTGTTTGGCTTTATAATGCAGCTGGATTCATAGGAATGGGTATTTTTGGAGGAACATATTCGCTCATTGTAATGACTGGTCTGCATCAATCATTTCCAGCAATTGAAACACAATTACTTTCAGCATGGTCGAATGGTATTGGTCAAGGAGATTTTATCTTCGTAGTTGCTTCTATGGCAAATGTAGCACAAGGTGCTGCAACATTCGCTATTTGGTTCTTAACTAAAAATTCTAAAACAAAGAGTCTTGCTTCTTCTGCTGGAGTCTCAGCACTTCTTGGTATTACTGAACCAGCGTTGTTTGGTGTAAACTTAAAATATCGATTCCCATTTTTCTGTGCTTTAATTGGTTCAGGCATTGCTGCAGCAATAGCAGCTCTATTGAAAGTTGTTGCTGTATCGCTTGGTTCAGCTGGGTTCCTTGGATTTCTTTCAATCAATGCAACTTCTATCCCTTTTTACTTGCTGTGTGAATTAATTAGCTTTGCCATTGCTTTTACAGTTACTTACTTCTATGGTAAAACAAAAGCTGCAGGTATCTTTGCAGCAGAAGAAATTACTGAACAAACTGCGGTTAATACTTCAGAAATAATAACAGAATCAACAGTTACTGTTAATGCACCTACAAAAGCAAACACTTTAGTAGAAACGATTGTTAGTCCCCTTTCTGGTGAAGTAATTACTCTTGATTCAATAAATGATCCGGTATTTTCTTCAGGAGCTATGGGGCAAGGAATTGCTATTAAACCAAATGGAAGTACCGTTTATTCTCCAGTAGATGGCACTGTTCAAACCGTATTTGAAACAGGACATGCTTATGGACTTAAATCAGATACTGGTGCTGAAGTACTGATTCACATTGGCATCGATACAGTATCGCTGAAAGGTAAAGGATTCGCTAAAAAAGTTATTGCTAATCAAAAAGTAAAAAAAGGAGATATTCTTGGAACATTTAATAGTGCAATAATTACAAAATCAGGACTTGACGATACAACAATAGTCACTGTGACAAATACTACAGATTATTCAGAAATAACTCCAAGTTCTAAAGGTAAAATTACTGAAGGTGTATCTTTATTAACAATTAAATAGCTTTCTTGAGATTTAATAGCCCTTCTATATAAATTGTAAGGAAGGGCTATATTTTTAAGTTTCTGGCTGTTATACGGTCCTACCGCAAATACTATAAAATCATATTCATTTATATAATTACATATACTCTATAGCTTCATTACATTTTAACTATAATAATTAGGTGTCTTAAGAACGAGTTTGTTCATATCTACTATACAAATTTTATTATTTTTTATACTAATAATTTGTTCTTTCATTAATTTTGAGAGATGTCGAGTGACGTAAGATCTTGTTACGGATGAAAAAGAAGCGATAATATCATGTGTAATATAACTTGGCATATGAAAACTATTTTCCTTTACCCGCTCTCCTAAACAACAAGCCAAATTTATCAATGTGAAGTTTATTCTTTCAAACCCAACTGAAAAAGCACTTTGCCAATATAAGTATGAGATACTTATATAATATTGAAAATTTAGTCCAAGTAAAGTCAAGCTTTCTTTATAATTTTCTAACAACAATTTATTTGTAATTACTAAAATTTCTGTATCCTGTAAAACAGTTGTAGTCCATTGAATTGGTACTTCTCCAAATAAAGTTGCAAATCCTAGAATCTCATCTTTTGATAAAAGTCCCACGGCTTTTACATGACCGTCACTATCAGAAAAAGAGCGCATAACAACACCTTTTTTAATATAATAAAGGTTTCCTGGCTCAAGAATGTTATCTATTGCAAGCTTTTTTTTAAAAGTGAATTTTTTTAAACATGTTTTACCATTGTGTTCTAAAATTTTGTTTAAAAAGGTTTTATTTTGTTCTTTATGAATATTTTTTATATCTTTAATCATGTTAGTACACATTTTGGTCCTCCCTGCATTCCTAAATAAGCCGAATCAACTTCGAACAATTGATTATTAAATGTTGTTACTCATTTCTTTTTGTTAATGTAACTTAAAGACACTAAAATGATACCTATCAGAATGAAATAATCTTCTGTTTTCCAATTTAATTTTGGATAATAGAGGGGCTTTTTATTATCTTCAATCGTTAGGTCAATTTTATCTTTCTTAATCAGTTTATTATTCGACGAATATATAAAGTTCGCGTAATACACACGTTCTTTAACAATTTGCTCTTTACTCCAATCAACAACCGCTCTCTCATTATCATCAGTCCATCCGCCAAAACTAAAGCCGGAATTAGGAATTGCTCTTGGTACCATATAATCTTTTATAAAATTCCCTTTTTGTAAATAAATGGAAGGTGTCCCAACTAGTACACCGTTTTCCTTTGCTTTAAACATTACTTTATATTTAACAATAGTTTTTTGCCCACTATAGATAACTACAGTTTCATTAGCATAAGTTGTAATAAGCGCACAGTTCAATAAAAAACAAAAACTAATTAATAACATTGAATAGCTATATTTTCTTATAAGTCGCACGCTTCCATCTCCTTTTAGGTCAAACTATTTATTCAACAAACAATTTAACATCCCAATAGGCCTGATTTAATTTGCGCTTTACTTTTTGTTTTGTGTATTCATTTTCTGTAAAAGTAAAGGCATGTACATCGATTTTACAAAAATATTCCCCTTTATCTATGTCTTTAAGCACGTCTTTTTCAAGTTTAGGTGATTCTAATGCTTTACCAGATTCAATAAGTTTGGATTCGTAAATTTGTTTTGTTTTACCCTCAACTACAACTGAAATCTTGTATGTAAGAAATACTTTTTTATTAATTTTAGGGTTAACTAGTTTGATAGGGAGCTCCTTCTGGTCTTTATTCATCTGCAAATTTTTTTCATAGGCAGGAAAGACAATATATCCAGGTGAAACATCTTTGTACTCGGAATTATACTGAACTGCACCTTGCTCAATCTCTTTGTTCAAGAAAAAATGTTTAAAAATTAAGAAACTTGCCAATATGAGCGTCACAATCCCTATAACACTTACTAAAATCTTTATAGTTCTTTTATTATTTTTATTCATTTACATATCTCCTATTATTAAAAAAATTAAATTCTTACAAACAAATAGAAGATGTAGAAATCATTTTTATTTTTATCTACATCTTCCACTAGCTTAGACGTAATATATATTACTCTTCAATAGCTGTTCTTTGAGCTGTCCATTTCATAGTTGCATCTAAATTGTATTTTGTAAGTGAACGGCCATCTTCAACATTTTTTAAGTCGGATTCAAAACCGATATTTTGGACTGGCTTTTTAGTGCCACTTGTATCTGTTTCGAGATAAAATGGAGTGTACATAGGCAGTGGGGTAGAAGATTTTATGTGTTCAGACTCATCTCCCTGTTCATTTACTAAGCCTACGTTTAACACAGATCCTACTGGAACTTCAGGATTGGTCAACAATAACCTATCTTTTTCTGGATTTATTAGGGTATCTCCACCTGGTCCATACGCAATGGTAAAGATGTTCCTTAAGTTCTCATCTTTAAATTCTCCCCCCTCGATATTTGTGATTTTAACTTTGTTAATTGCGACATACGCTTCTGGATATTTGGAATCTTTTTTCAATTCAACTGTAGCCGGTACTTCTAGCCCCCAGCCTGCTGGTTCTACTTCCTTTGTATAAAATACTTTAGTATCCGACTGCTTTTCATCATTTGCAAAAGCAGTGATTGAACCCAAACCTACAGCATTCATTCCTAAAATCGACAATGTTGCAACTCCAATAACTTTTTTGATCATTTAAGATCCCTCCAATATATATTTTTTTATTACGTAAGCATCGTATCATGAACGAATACTTACTAAAAAGTTCCTGAGGAACTAATAAACATAAAAATTGTTTAAAAAATAGACGAAAAAAAAAGTAGAAGCTTTCAAACTTCTGCTTATCTTTGTTTTTTATTGTATAAATTATTTTAATCTAGCATAGCCAGGAGTATACTCTAAAAAATTAATTTTTACGTCTTTCTTGATGTTAACTGAAGCATTAGAAGAAAGCAACGAACATTCTTGTCAGATTTAGCTTCCTTTTTTGTCACTTTAGTTACACTTAATATCAGAAAGAAAAAAACATTTAAAAAATATGTTAAATAAGTGATATTTCCCTTCGAATCATTATAAATCCGAAGAATCCTATCATCTACTATAAAAGTCCCTGTTTTACTAATATATGAAATAAAGACAGAATATTAATGGAAGTTAATAGAAAACAATCAATTGTTAACGCATTCATAACTACAATTTAAAACTATTTCCGTTTTAAACACATGTCAATACTTGACTGATTATAAGAAATAAACTTTCTCTTAATTATTACATTACTCGCCGATTAAAAAGAATATACAATGATATTTATAAGCTTCTATTAATCTATATTGGTATTATTTTTGAAACTTAGCTATTCCTAATTTTAAATCTAATTTATTTTATCAATCACCCAATTCTGTTTCTTCTCCAATTTCAAATGATACTGACAAACTAACGTAGCTTTTGTTTCTTGATTCAAGTACTTAACTGAAACTTCGACTTCCATGCCACCCTTATCCTTTCTAAAAACAGGTGTTTCCAGTTCGGAATACAAATAGTTCTTATTTAACGGCTGAATAGTTTTATCTTTTACGTAGTAAGACAACTCATCCTTAGTTGCTCTCGGATACAACTTGAAGAATGTTTTCAAAAACTTCGTCACTTCATCCCGTGTTTTGGAATCAATCGTACTATCGTTCTCCCATTGTTTCGGATGAAAATTAGAATGTCCTGGTTGACGAGTAATCGTTGGATTTTGGGTAATTACCTTATCTTCATTCTCCGCTTGATGGACAGTGACTTGGTATGCAGAAGCAATAACACTTGATTTCTTCCCTTCGGTTATTCGTTGT
Organism: Enterococcus sp. DIV1444a; assembly: GCF_051712125.1. Classification (NCBI taxonomy): domain Bacteria; kingdom Bacillati; phylum Bacillota; class Bacilli; order Lactobacillales; family Enterococcaceae; genus Enterococcus; species Enterococcus sp. DIV1444a. Next base: position 877,557 of record NZ_JBIOOG010000001.1, on the reverse strand, counting down.
TCTACCGTGAAATTCACTTGAAAATCTCGTTTACTTTTCTGAGTGATTTTAAAAATATGAATAGCTTGAACTTGGGAACTCGTAGGAATATCCGTACGAATCAACTCTTGATTCAGCTGTTGAAGTTCTTCTGTTAAATAACCATTAATTTTCTTGGTACGATTTTCAATCGCTGCTTTTCGATTCTCCCAAGTAAAGTAGTCTTTCGCAAAACTTTCTACATAGCTTTGAATACCTGTTGTATCCACTAACTTTTCTTCTACTTTCACTTTTTCGTGAATCGTTTGACGATCAATCGCAGTAAAATTTTTATAAATTGCAAAGCCCAAGCTGAGACATAATACTATCCATAAGAATAGGACAGATTTTCGTCTCTTGCCTATCACTAATACGGGAACTTTACGGCTGTTCTTAGTTTTTTTGAGCGTATTCTTTTTTACTTTCTTTTCTCTTTTTGTCTTTTCAATCGTAATCTTCATTTCTTCACACCTTTCATCTTCTCACGCGCCCAGCACCAATTAAATGCGCTTGCCAATAACTATCGGTTAAATCACCATAGTCAATTGGATTTCCAGCGTTATACATTTTCATCTTTCCTACATAAATTCCCACATGGGTCACGTATTCTCCAGCATCATACGTTGAGTGAAAAAAGACTAAATCGCCAGGCTTTGCTTCTTGAATGGAAAGATGTGTCGTCACATCATATTGGGCTTGTGCTGTTCTCGGTAATTGAATTCCCACTTTTCCATAACACCATTGGGTTAAGCCACTACAATCAAAACTCGTTTCTGGGTTAGAGCCTCCAAAAACATAGGGATACCCTTGATATTTTAAGGCCTCGTTCATAATTTTTTGAACGATCTTATCATCAAACTTTGGTGCTTCTTGTTTAAGGTATTGTTTCACCAAAAGCACATAAAATTGATTCCCATAAGCGTACCGCCAATAACCTTTGACCGCTGCAATTTCATTATGATAAGGAACCTTTCTACCACCTGATTTTTCTTTGGCAAAAGTTGTTGCTAGCTCATAGCTATATTTTTTACCATGTTTTTTCACAAAATCTAGAAAACCAGAGCCATAATTATAGCTCTGGATTACACTTTCAATATCACTGCCTTCTCGTTTCATCTTAGTCACCATTTGTGAAAAATAGATACAGGCTTGTTTAATGGATGCTTCCGGACTTAAAGAATTAGGAGCTAGACCTAATGATTCGGAACTTTGCATCACATCTTGCCCTTTTCCGCCTGTCTCCACTTGCATAATCGCCAATAGGTAATCACTGTATTCACTAATATGATTTTCTTTTGCGTATTTATTAACCAATTTTTGATAGTTGAGAACTTCTTGGCTAACAGATAACTGAGTTTCAGAAGGTTCAGTGGATGCAGAAGAATCTTGATCAGTTGAAAATAGTAATAGACTAGTTAACAACAAACCTACTAGGCTCAGAAAAAAACTACTTCCGAAACATAGTATTTTTAGTTTCATAAATCATCCCTTCTTTTTCACAGATTTTGTGAAACTATTTTTCAGTTTCACTGTATTAGGTCTCATATATTTGGGAGGAGTCTTTTGAGTTTTTCTTTGGTGAACTTTTTTGCCTGTACGGTCTACTTGGGTCATTTTCCTTTGAGATTTAAGAAATTGATAGGTTCTTTTTTATCTTTTAAAGCCTTATTTTTATAGGTAATAATTGGCTGTTTTGGATGATTTTTATGATCTTTTTTGGTTCCTTCTTTGGTTAAAATTCTTCGTTTATTCTTTTGATTCGCTGTATTTAATTCGGGATTCTTTTTGATTGAATACTTGTTTTTATCGGTTGTCTTTTTATTTTTGTTATGAGTTTTTTTGTCCTTAATGTACTTATTTTGATGTCTATTGTTGGCTGTCAGTGTTAAATACTTACTTCTGTTTTTCCGATTAGGTGAACTAGTTTTAGAGCCTTTTTGCTTACTTGGTAGTTTTGATAGAAGAGACGTACCTACTAACGTTCGTCCAATGTTGCGTTTTAAGCTTCGGATATTTCTTTGCGCAAATCTTTTTGGTCCCTGAGTGACTCTTCGTCCAAGATGTTGACTGTCTCCACTTTGTAAGCTAAACATCCCCATCAAGTCACTTAACTTAAGATAAATGCCACCAAATGTAACGATTTGTAAAAAAGCAACCATAAAAAATGGATAGTTTCCTGATAATGCATAAAACATAGAAGAGATACTAAAAGCTGTCGTAATAACTAGCGTAATCCCCGCACGCATCATAATTGTATTGAATAGTTTTTCAATCGCCTTTTTGGCCATTCCTTGATACGTCGGTAGCATCGAAAGTAAAAAACTGATTGGTAGAAACATCGTAAAAATCACGAATAGTATTTGTGAAAAGATCACGATGCCTGTTAATAAGAAGATAAAGACCGAGATGCCCAAATCAAATAGAAAGAGAAAAACCACGGTTCCTAAACGATTCATGGTTTTGGTAAGCGTCAAATTTTTATTGTTGTGTTTAGTAATTTCCTCTTTCACTACTTCTTCACGTTTCTTTCCATTTTCACTGTTTGGATCAACGGCTAATAATTTATCTACTCGCTTTACACCAATTTTTTCCTTGTTAGAATCATTAAATTGTAACAATAGCCAAGGCTGTTGAACTTGAATAGCAAATAAACTATCTCGAATCAAATCCACACTATCTTTTCCTTTGGTTGTCGCATCTGGTACCACTATTTTCGTGCCTAAAGATAACGCTGCTGAACTAATATCCGTTGAAAAGTCATTAATCTTCTTTATATAGCTTGGCGCATAGGCAATAAAGGAAGCAGATAATAAAAAAACAGTCACAAAATTAATGACTGCACGTATCCCTTTAGACGTTTCCTTTTTAATTAAACCCACGTAAGTTACATAAATCCCCACAAGTAGAATAAAAATCAAAAGAAAGCCAATGTAAAAACCTTCTTTGGCAAAACCATGGCTTGAAATTCCAGCTAAAGTTTGAATATTTTTACCAATCGCATCTGCAGTATCTGAAATAAAATCGAGCCGATATGCTTCTTGAATCACATAACCGGTTGCATTGGAAATATACAAACTAACGGTCCATAAAAAATTAGTAATCGCATATAGACCATACATGACAGATTTACCTATTCCATCTGACCAATTCCATGGTAGCCAATCCCATGAACTATCCACAAAAAAATCCAATTGATAATGGTCTAAGCTATACGTTGAATAGAGATGACCCGCATCAATTTTATTGTCTACTAAGCCACTAGCACTTGCTGAAAGGGTAAAAAGGCTCATTAGTACCCACAGAAAGAAGAGCATCACTGCCATTCCTATGAGTATTTGTTTTTTAGTTTTCTTTTTCATGAGACGCACCTGCTGCTTTCAATAAAGGTGGTCGTGTATCAAAGGCTTGAACGAGTTCTTCAAAGACAGGATGAAATTGAAGAATCCCCACATGACCATATAAATCTTGAAATAAACATTGACCATTTTCTAAATTACGCAACCGTTTTTGATTCTCTTCATCTTCTTTATCAATACCAAAGAACTCTAGTGTTTTCTTAATTTCATGAATATCTGTACTACGAAAAGCAAATTTTAAGCCAATGTTATTTTTCAAGCGCTCGTCCGATAAATCATCACTGTTTTGCGTAACAAAATATACTCCAGCATTCATGGAACGCCCTGCACGAACCAGTTTATTCGATAATATTTTTCCTTGTGCTACTTGCAAAATTGACCACGCTTCATCTAAATCAACAATTTTAAAGACTTCCCGCTGACTATGAATAAAATCTAAGGCAAAGGTACTAATAATCATCAATATAGAAATACTTAATAATTCCATCGTGGTATATTCTTCAAAACTTGTCTCTGTATCTGGCAACACTAAGTCTGCTACTTGAATAATGTTTAATTGTTTGTCTAAGCTAATAGATTGCTCCACTGAACCATCAGAAAATAACAATTGAGCAAAATCATAATCAGTAAATGATTCAATGTGATCGGCAATATTCAGTGAAATAGTACTATTTTCTTTACGTAATTCTTCAATCACACAGATCAATCCACGCTTATGACTTTGAGTAACAGAACGAATAGCTTTACGTAAGACAGGAAATTTTTCGCCATCTCGACTAGAAATTCCCGTTAAAAACGTTAAAATATCAATAGCTAAACTTTCTGAGTCCTTACTTCTTTTCATGATGACGTAAGGATCTAACATTCCTTGATTTTCACTTTTACTGGTTAAATTCAAAATATTAATTTCATGGGCAATATCTGGTAATTTTTCTTGCCAATTACCTCGTTCGGCTTTCGGGTCAAGAATCAACGCTTGACCACCAAATAGTACTGCATAATAAACGATTAAATTGTTACTAAAAGATTTTCCTCCACCTAACGAACCAAGGAAAGCCGCTGCCAGCGCATTTGTAACAGATCCCTTCACTCCTTGACTAGCTAAACTAGGTTTTAAATAGACATTTTGTCCTGTATCTACATTGTAACCAACATACATACCTTCTCTTTCTCCTAACTTTTGAGTAGCACCAAAACCTAATCCAGCTAAGAAATCTGAAGTAATATACTGAATATAATCGTTCATATATCGCTTACTTGCTGGCAAAAACTCTTGATGTAAGCCCAACATATCGCCAAACGGTCGAACTAATTTAATATTTAAATCATCATAAAAATCCATGACTTCTTCACAACGCTGCTTTAATTCTTCTTCATTTTTAGCTGAGACTCGGACGACATAACTTAACTTGTACATAGATTCTTTGGACTTATCTAAATTAGTTTCCAATTCATCAACAGAATCCAATGCTTCTACCACACCATTTGTTGTTTCATTATTTGACTCCCACGCATGATTGTCTAAGTCTTTTAATTCTTTTTTCTTATTACGAACTGTCGATAACGCTTTTTTATTAGGAACAATTTCAATATTCATACTTGTATCAATAGGAAAAGAAAATTGTTGTTGCTGATAGTAAAAAATTTCTGACGATGGAAAATCTAGCTCGCCCACAATTAAGTTGATGGTTAAATAAGCCACTAAAATGGACTGCTTTTCATGCTCAATTTTTAAATAACGTTGTTTCTCTGTGACTAAACAACGAGTTGGACGAATAAGATCGTAACGTTTGATTAGAGTTTCCTTGCTTAATTTCCTCCTAGGAAGTACATATTCATACTCCTCGTAAGGCGCTACTTCTCCTCCATAAATATGTTCTATTAAGTAAGCAAAGTCTTTTGAGAATAAAGGTTGAATTTTAAAGCGGCGTGAAATTTTAGCCGCTAATAATTTTTCCAATTTCTGATAACGAAAAACTTCCTCTTGAGGGATTGAAACAAAATCACCCATTAGCTGATGATTCACTTGATAGGTAAATGCATGCAATGTTTCTTTGAATCCCTTACCAACATTTTTAACTGTCAATTCCTGATCTGTAGATACGAGTTTAAACCCAATAAAAAAACGATAATCCAATTGATTATCGCCAATCATTGAGACCAAAGCTTCGGTCTGCTCTTCTATTTTTTCTTGGGCAATTGCCTTTAAACGTCCTGTAATTTCTTCTTTAGAACGTTCTTGCGTTGCTCGTAGACTCGTTTCGGTGGAGATTTGAAGCGCATGGATTTTTCCTTCACGATTTTGTGCAATTAATTGTTGAAATTGTTCGTGTACTTCAAATTTTTGTTCTTCTGATAAAAAAGAATAATTATACGGTAGTAATTCATAATACGCAAAACATTCGCCATCCTTATTCCAGACTAAATTGTTTTCAATGTACTTGATTTGGGTCATAGACTTCACTCCTAACTGTTGTTATTTCCAGTTGCACTTTTTGTTTATTTAACGTTACTTTCTTTCCTGCATAAGTTACCTTTGGACGAACAAGATACAAAATAACTGATCGTAAAAAGCCATAAGGACGTTTTCCATCAAATGTTTTCTTAGACATAAACCATGTGACACTTGCAGGAATGGCTAAATATTTTAGAAAAGCGCCTTGAATAAATACTAGTGGTGGCAAATTTCCGAAAAGAATCATTGCCAATAAAGTTAAAACGAACCAAGCCATTTGACTAAAGGTAACAGGAAAAGGCAGTTGAAAATCGTTGATCGCGTAGATCACCTTTTCAACTGCCCAGATACTGGTGTAGCTTTTTAGTTTTTTCATTTTTAGTCCTTTCTTAAAAAAAATCAAATGTGCTATATTTAAATAGCCATTTGATTTTTTTATTTTAAATAAGATTCATATTCTTGTTAAACTAATCTACACTGGATAAATCCACAGGATTAGTTCTTTTAACTGTATACTCTCCGTTTTCATCTTTAACCTTATTTAGATAAACTTTTAATACTTCATTTAATAATTCCTGTTTTTCATTTTTAGGCGTAACTTTTTCTTGATAAACTTTTATTACCTCTACATCAATTAATGTTTCAAAATCTTCATTCATTGAATAATAGTAACCACTATCTCCTTCTTGAATCACAACCAAGATATTCAAAATTTTAAAATAAGTGAATTCATTTAAATTGGCCTCTAAAAACTTTCTATAACGTTCCAATTGGCCTTTTTCTTGTAGATAGCGATAAATTTGTAAAACATTCTTTCTAGTGTAGGACTGTGAATTAAATAAATCAAAATCTCCTTCCAATACATTTATAATCAAATTTTCTGTTTTTTCTTCTAAAAACTCTATTTTTTCTTTATTATTTTCATCCGAAGAATGTTCTAACCAATATATTACATTTGATATCATAGTAAGGTTTTTAAGTTCCTTAGTGTAATCACCTAACAAGTTTTTAAACTCTGACATAGAAACATTTTCTAGTAGTAAAGAAATTATTATAGAAACACAATTTTCAGTATCTAATGCTAAAAACGTTTTATAGTTGCTAAAACTAAAATAGCTATCTAAAAAAAACTTAGCTAGAAAATAGCATTCTTCTGTAGAAAACTCATCAATGTAATAAGAAAGATTTGTTAACATCTCTAACTGTAACTCTTTATCTAACTTCAATATTTGTTCTAAACATTCATCCATACATTGTGATTCTTTATAATATTCTTTTACATATTCAATAAATGCTTTAGTAATATCAACAACCTCTGAATTATTATTAGTCATATTTGTAAAATAAAGGTTAAAAAATTTACCACTACTAACTCTTTTATTTTTTTGAATTTCTATATACTCAGGATTATGCCTTGAATTCTGTACAATATTTTTATATCTTTTTTTGTTCTCAATATAATTTTTTACATTGGGAAAAGACAAACTCAATAATTGTCCTTCAAGATTTTGTTTAATACCTGCATTATCAAAAACAGAATTTATTTTAGCATTCATATATTCTTCATCCATATATCTGAATACCATCTCCATACCTTGATCACTAGATATAAAGTACTCTTGATTTACATATATATAGTTATATAATTCTATATTAGAAGAACGTAAATATTCAAGGACTAAGAAATCAATTATTGATATCTTTCTAGAATTAAAAATAAATGGAAGTATACTTGTGTTTACAAACCGCTTAAATTCTCTTAAACCTACTTGGTTATTTGAAAGTATTTCTACAAATAATTTAACATCATTAGTGGAATGTTCTATATTACTAGAATTCAAAAGTTTTAAAATTGTTTTCAAATAAATATTGTACATATCTTCCGGTCTCATTAGGGGGAGTATAATTTTTTTTTGAACAATTTTATCTAAATAAGATGTACTAATGTTAATACTTTCGAGAGATTTACCAATCTCTTTTTTGTCATAAGATAATATGATAATCAAATTATTAAAATCCAATACATTATTAATAATATTTAACATTAAAAATATATTTTCTGGTCTTAATCTATCCAAATTATCAATAATAAAAACAATTTTTTTATTACTTTTTTCAATTAAATAATTTATATCAAAAACAATATTCTTAATTTGATTATCTTCGTGACTTTTTAGTATATCGATTATTGATGAAAAATATTTCTTACCTAACACGAGTTCACTAATTGACTTAATAAAAAAATCTATATCCTTTTTTGGGATTTCAAGTTTAGATTTTACTAAAATAGTGTTTATTAAATTATTTAATAAAGATTCTTTGTTTTCCGATAGCCACGGTTCAAAGTCATTTATAATAATGAATTGTTCATCTTTATCTATACAATCTACTAAACTATTTAAGAAAGTAGTTTTTCCTGAACCCCAAGAACCTTCCACCCCAATAACAAATCTTTCTTCAGAAATGTATGTTTTTATCAAATCTGATAATTCCTTTACAAAATACTCACGATTTAATAAATCATATCCTACTGCTTTTTCTCGTATAACGAAAGGAATATCGTACCCAACTTCATCATCTATTACTTGTTTCAAATCAACAACAGTACTTTTTTTCTTTTCATCATAGGTTTTACATATTTGAATAATTCGATATACAAATAAAAACAATAAAACTAACACGAAATAGTTGATCCAACTGATTTTATCAGTTAGATTAATATAGTTAAAATAACTCGATATTTTATATAAAATCAAGGAAATAGTTGATAAAAATAGTACATAATCAAATCGATTCATAAGTGGATATTTAACTGTTTTTAATAACTTATATTTTATACAAAGTAGTACCAATAGAATTCCAATTAGCGCTAGTACACTAATTGGAATACGACTTTTAGAAGCAGTAAATATTTCGGATAAAATGTTATTATAATCTATAAATATTGCTATGATACTTACAATAGTTCCAACAATAAATGTATTAACTATACTATACTTATTATTGTACATAGTCATATATAACTTAACTTTATCACAAGCTAATCTGAATCTATTCTTCCAATTTTTTTGTCTCATATTATAAACCACTCCTGCTTTGAATAAAAAATATATGTTTCAATTAACAATAGCTTATACTTCTTGTAAAATTAAGTAACATATAAGTTTGTTAGCATATTCTAAAGTTTTCATGTTCTAGTATAACATCTTTTACTAATATATTCTTTCTCTTATGAAGCTATTTTTAATTTAATAATCTTATTATTTTGACATCAATTAAAAAATATACTCAAAAACCCCATTCCTACTAACCAAAAAATTCCTCTCTATTTCCAAATCTCGACCAAAGGCTTCATAATCAATATAATTCACCAAATTCGCTGGTATTTCGCCTAATACGCCTTCTTCTACTAAAGAAGCTGCGACATCTGCCATTGTTTCGCAATTTGAATAACAGACAATATCATCTTTATGTTCCACCATTTCTTCAAAGCTATTAAAAAAGGCTTGCTGAATTTCTTGAATAGAATCTTCAAAAGGCATGCCTTCTAACTCTTGTGCTAATGTACCTAATCGATTTAGTTCTTCCAAAGAAGTATATTCATCGACTTCAAAGGGTAACTCATAGTCGTGAATCGCATATTCTTCATAACTTTCATTTAAACCAATCTGCTCGGCTACTTTTTCTTCATCAACTGGTAAAGTAAACCATTCCCCAACTAGTTCTCCTTCGTTATATTTTCCTAAATTTGCAATATAGACACGCAGTTCATCCATTTTTTTAAATTCCTTTCTGTCTATGCACCCACGATTCGGTTGAAAAGTCCTAGTAGAACATCTTTTACTCCTTGAGCATTAAAAACTAAACCAACAGCTATCAAGGCAATCACTAAAAATCCGATTAACTTGGAAAATTCTCTTTTAAAACCTAGATATAAGCCAATCACAACGATAGCTAATAACACTAAGGACTGAGCGTTACTCAAAAACCATTGATATAAATTCTGTCCAAAATTCATTCTTTTTCCTCTTTTCCTTATAAAATTAGTTCATTCAGTTTGTGACTTTGTTGTGCCAAAATCTTTTGATGTTTTTCGGTTAATTCTGCTTCTGCAATCATTTTTTTCACATGATTAGTCTGCTGAAGCTGGTCTAATTTCATCGCCATCTTTAAGGTAGGAGCTACTTGATGGGCTAACCAGTTTAAGGTTCGTTCAATAGTATAGGGTTGCGGTTCTGTCGTTAACCGTAGTTCTTGGCGATTTTTCCCAATAAACCAGAGCCACCGTTCATTTGTTGGCCACTTCGATCGTTGCTTATTTCCATCATTATCAGCAAAGCGTAAATAATGGTTAATAATGGAAAAAGCCGTTTTTTCAATGTTTCTATTTTTCACAAAATCAATTAATGCTAAATACGCACGCTCATTTTTTAACCGAATTTCAAAACGATTTTTTATCTCTGCTTCTTCTAGTGGAATTCCTAGTTTCACGTATTGTTCGTAATCTTTTTCATACAAACAAAAATATACCTCACTTTTTAAACTACCAATATACAAGGTGTTTCCCATACCAACTTTTTCATTATTCCTCAATAATTCACCAGAACGATAGCTTTTAAAACTACGAAATAAAGAAATACATTCTTCGCTTTTACATTTCTTCGTTAATTCAGGAATAGCTAAAATTCCCGTTCGATCATTAATGGCTAAATCTAAGCGCTTAATTACTGCACCGACTGCCAAACAATCGCAGAAAAACTCATGCCACGTTCGTTGTTGGGCTAAGAGAAACGTTTCATATTGACGACAACCACGCCCTTTTAGTTCAAGCAAGACACCTTTTTCTTTCTCTTGGGATACCATCACAATAATATCTCCCATCACATATTGTTCTTGATAAGAGTAAAACGCGTAGTCTTCATGAATCATATAATCAAAACGCAAACGTAAAATTGTCTCCGCTATTTTCTTAACATTAGTCGTTGGAAAACGAATCCGGATATAATCAAACAACAAGGTTAATGGTAGTTCTGGATTAAAGCTTTCTAAATGTTGAAAGATTTCTTCTCTCAATGATTGAGAGGGTTCTATTAATCCAGTTTCGATTTTATTAAAATATTCTCGAGAAATGCCACAGGCTAAAGCTAACTTATTTTGTGATAGTCCATAGTTTATTCTCTTCTTTTTCAATTGTTCAAAATTAAATTTTTGTGCCAAACGCATTCCCTCCAAATCTGTGAACCAAAAAGGATTTGTTCACACTTTGTATACTTGATATAAATGTTGATAAAACAATGGTCGTTTATCCTATTTACACATTTATTTGTGTTTTTCTACCCCCCTGTTAGACAAAGGGGGCTTGTTCCTCATGATTGGACTTCGTCCAATCATGACCAGGCCAAATCATTGTGAAGGGCAGTTTGCTTGAGGCAAAGCCCTCCACAATGTTTGCCTATCATGGTTTTAATCCATCAATTCCTTCCTTTTGAAGTTGTTCTCTTAAACTGTCTAAATGAAGACTGACATTTGGAAAAGGCGAACAATCCGAAAGTCGGGAAAGAGTCGCTAAAATAGATTGAAATTCAATGCGTACATCGTCATCCACGTCTTGTACTTCTGACTCTCCCAGTCCTTTCACTCCATTTTTACGCACCTCAAAATTTAAAGCATACAACTGTTGGAGATAAAGTAATTCTTTTTCATCTTCTCCCGTCACATGATTTTCATATTCATGACAAATATCGTATAATTCACCGATCAACGCATCATAATCCATTGAATTCACCTTTCTTTCAATCCTTTAATTGTCTGGCAATATCAAAAATAACCGGAACAGTGACAGAGTTTCCGGCTTGTTTGTATAATTGTGTTTCTGAATTGACTTTGGCTGCTCGTTCAAAGGCCCAATCTGGAAAACCTTGTAGACGCCAGCATTCTCTTGGCGTTAACTTTCTGATTTGATAATGATCAGTAATCACTGCTTGATTGTCGCTCGTTAATAAAGTATGAGCTACTTGTTTACCTACCCGGCCTCGCCGTGTTTGAGAATTGGGATAAGACAAATTGACGCTATCTCCTGGATAGACACGTTCGACCTGTTGATTGGACTTTCGAACTAATATTTTTGGCGAGTCTACTTTTGTAGTTAGCGTGGGTGAAAGACTATCCGTTGAGAAAACGCGACTGCTTTGTTGGTATTTTTCTGGTAATTTTCCTACAACAATTATTCCTTTCTTCGGATGAATAACTGGTTTGTCTTCTCTGGTGAGAGGAAATATTTGTGGGGTACGTTCTGCTCGATAATGTCCAATAATGAATACTCGCTCTCGATTTTGTGGTACATAGGCTTTAGAGTTAAGACACGCCCATTCCACATCATACCCAAGTTCATCCAGCGTTCGGAGGATTGTCTCGGACGTCGTAGTCCCTCTTTCGTGGTTGAGCAATCCTTTGACATTTTCAAGGAATAAAAACCGAGGTCTGAGAATAGTGGTGAAGCGAGCAATTTCAAAGAAGAGAGTTCCTCTAGTATCTGCGAAACCTTGTCTTTTTCCCGCAATTGAAAAAGCTTGGCACGGAAATCCGCCACAGAGAATGTCGGTATGTCCGATAGATCGAATAAATTCGTTTGAGACACTGGTAATGTCATGTAATTCTATTTCTCCTTTCGTCTGATGAATTGCTTGATAACTCTTTCTGGCATATTTATCAATTTCACAAAAGCCAATACAATGGTGACCTGCCATTTCCATTCCTAATCGAAAGCCACCAATACCGGCAAATAAATCTAAAAATTCCACAAGTTCCTCCTTTATTGATAGTTATTTTTTTCAATAATTGTTTGAATTTCAGCTAAAAAATCATGTCCTTTTGGCACAATCGGTGTATAAAATTCACTAATGACGTTGGTTCCTGTATCAATATAGCCACGGCCTTTGATTTTCTTTAAGAAAAATTGTTTATTGGTTTCGCCAAACATCATGGAATAGCCTAAATCACTCATTCTTCCCAACGCCACACGCAAATTAAACTGATCTCGGATGCCATCACCTAAATACTTTGCATCGGGACGTTGACAAGCAAAAATTAAAAAGAAACCTGCTTGACGTCCTAGCATGACAATTTGTTTCAATTTATTTAGAATATTGGCACTTTCTTTTGGCGTTAACATTTCCATAAAGGCTACATATTCATCAAAAATTAAAAATTTAGGAGCCAAGCCTAAATAAGCATAGTTTTCTCCTGTTTTATAGTTGGGCATCTGCTTCATGTCTTTGCTACGCTGCATCATTTGACTATGAAAATCTTCCACACATTGAGAGATATCTTCTTTAGAAGAAGAGACATTGGGCATCACGGTTTGTAAGTCAGCTAAATCCGCATTTTTAGGATCCAAGACAAATACAGTGGATTGGGCTTTTACTAGAGCTTCAATCAACGTTAAAATAAAATAGGTTTTCCCGCTTCCTGTTCCGCCTGCAATTAACAAATGTGGCATGGTATCATAGGACCAATTCAAATTTTTCATTAACTTTAAAGAACCTTTTTCTGAATACATCTCCTCACTAGAAATTCGGTTGGCAATCATGTCATAAAGCAACGTATATTCGACATATGAGTCTTTTAGCTCTTTCTCTGTCAGCTCACAATAAAGCCCACTTTCTAATTTCTTTTCAAGATTCAATAGTGGTTCTTGGTATTTTCCTAAAGAAATTTCAACTAAAATATGAATCAACCCATTACTCTGTCGATAGAAAACTTTAGGAAAATAAGTTATTCTTTCTTTTGAACGTGGATTAAAATCTTTAAAAAAATGAGTATTTTGTACTTGCATAACTTCATACCAATGATTCTCCATGAGCATTCGTGCCAATTTCTGACGATGTTTCAAACTTTGCCAATGATTTGGGAAACACTTTAAATACAAAATCATTACTATCCCTTGAATAAACAATGAAACAAAAAGAGACAGCCAGTGAAATGTACCTAGCTGTCTATCTAAAGGTTGGTTTTGAATAATTGTATTCGTCATATTGTAAAGTTGTTGCCAGTGAAAAAAGCCTACGGTAACAGCTAAAATCACCATATTCATACTAAAGAAAAAGCGATAAATTAACTGCGTATCTCTAGGATAAATCTTTTTGCCTTTTCTGCGTTGGAATCTCATTATTTCTTAGGAACAGGCTTTTCTTGTTGCTGTGAAACTGGACCCTTCTTTTTCAAAATCAAATCTTCCGCTTTAATGAACCAGCTGACAGTCGTTCCTTCTCGGAAGACATAGTTAGCCACGGTATCCACAGTTGGTTGTACCAGTTCGACTTCTGCATCATAAGGAAATTCTCTTAAAGGAACTTCTGCAGGAATACTAACTTGGACCATTCGCCCTTGTGTACTGGATTTTAAATTATATGTTCGTTCTTTGATTTCTGTACTAACCGTACCATCTTCATTTTGTTTCCGAACTTCTCGACGTAATGCAGAAAACTTTAATGTCCCAAATGTTTTTTCTTGGTTAATAATCATTCCTTCAGCTAATCTCATACTTACATTCCTCCATTTACTTTCATTAAATCATCAACCATCAAAAGATAATTCGTATAGCCACGGTTATCAATTTGATAGCCTTCTACTTGGATCTTTGGATTCACTACTTTGACTAATTCCCCATCCTTAAAAATCTTTTCACCTGCTTCTGGTGCTACAATAACTTCAATATCATCTGCTCGTTGGATATCAGAATATAAGTGATAACTGCGACCAATAATTATTCGATTTCTGCCACTTCCTTCAGTTAGAACTTCTCCTTCTCCAGCATAGGTCAAGTGACCAAATGTTTTCTCCATATTCGGTACGACAAATTTTAATTCCATTTTTTTTCCTCTTTTCTTTTTATTAAAATAAGCACGTTATCTCCAATAAAATTGGTGGATAACGTGCGCGCTGTAAACCATGATTCTGTTTTTCTTTCATCCATTAGTCACGATGGCGCCAAACATAATAGCCTGCAACAGCAAACATCAATATAAAACCAACTACCAATAATGCAGAAGAACGTTTTTCCCCAGTATTTGGGAACGATGCTTTCCTTTGATTTGGTACAGAAATCGTTGGTTTCGATTCTTGCGGAACGACAGGTTTTTGTTCTTCTTTTGGTGTTAAAGTTTGTGTTTGTTCCTTTAGGTCTTTGTTGTGTTCGCCATTTACTTTACCGTTTTTATCATAATTGGTTTCTGTAAACGTAAAACGAGTCCCTTTTAGATAACGACTCGTATCAATTTTTTCTATCAAAATTGTTTTAGTAAACGTGGCATCATCCACTGCATAATCAATTTTTCCAGAAGACCAAATGAGTTGATTGGTGCCATTAGGGAGTAATGCATATAGTTTTGTTTCAAATGCTTCTTTGGATCCGTCTAAAAGATCATGGGTAATTTTTACATCATCATACATAGTCAAAACATCGCCATAAGTAAAGGTATTACGACCATCTGCTCCATGAGCTTTAGTTTGAATAGTTACCTGTTGTTTAGTTGTTGCTTTCACAGTTTGTGCTTGGTTATTTAAATCAGCATCAATAGCGATTGGTTTGGCTCCTTTGTCATAAACTGCTTGATTTTCGTACACTTCATTAAACAAAACCAACGTTTTACCGGCTACTTGTTCTGTCGTTAATGAATGTTTCATTTCCCAAGTTCCTGCTTTTTGCTCATTTGCTAAAATTGTTTTATCTTCCTTAACAATGATTGGTTTCGCCTGTTTATCTTTTTCTTGGGCTTTTTTCGTTGCTACAACATCTACAATTTTTGTGACAACATACCAATCTTTTTTGACCGTATTCAAGTTATATCTTAAACGATCCACTATCGTTGGATTTTTCATTGTTTCTAAATTTTTCTCTCCTGATTGCCAAGTCGCTAAAGAAGAAAGGTGATTTTCTGTTTCTGGTTTGTCATAAAGCATAAGTCGGTTTAAGTGAACGGAAAAAGTTTGATTCGTTAATTCTTTATAGGGTACTTTGACTACTTTAATAGGATCTTTCTGACCTTCTTCGGTAATGGTAAAAACGTACTGACTCGCTTCATAATTCGTAGTATTTTCTTGGAAGGTAGAATGAATTACTAATGGTTGAATCTTTTGAAAACCAGTTGGTGCTTTTACTTCTTCAAAACGATAATCACCAAAAGGAATATTTTCAAACTTGCCATAGCCATCAAAACCTAAAGTTTCGTTAAAGCCAGTCGTTGCTTCATCGTCTGCACCTGTAATGGGTAACGTTGGTTTAATCGGGCTTAATTTAAAGGTTAAATCATTGAAACCACTACTAGTTGAACCAGAAGCAGAATTCGCAAATTTGAAAAAATCAAAGCCAAAACGAATCACTTGTTCTTTGGCAGTTACGTTTTGTGTAATCACGGCATTTTCTTGATGATCATCTACTTTGGCAATGTTTACTGGGTATTTTGTTTGGTCTAAGGTATAACCAATAGGTGCTTTGGTTTCTTTCCAATAATAGTTGGAAATGGCTAAGTGTTTCACCCCCACTTGATTTTCTTTATCAATGGTTAACGTTACTTCTTGTTCAGAAGCTTTCTCTCCTTTTATAACTTCTGGATGACTTTCATCTTGCCATTTTACAGGTGTATCTTTGGCATGATTTTGATTGGTTTCTCCATAGAATAAAGTATATTGTGCCCCTTTAAACGTAGCATTTCCTTGCGTATCCGTTCCTGTATCTTTGTCTTCTTTGGTTAAAGTAGTTTGTCCTGTAATTTCTTGGTTGGTTCCTTTTACATATTCTACTGAAATAGGCACGGTTTGATTTTGATAAGCTAAGACCACTTTAACTGGTTTAAACGTATTTACAAACCCTGCACTGGCTTTGCTCTCAATCACATAATAAGTTCCCAATTCTAATGCTTTTAAAACATCTTTTGACGTTTCTGCATGTCCTTTTGCATCCGTAGTTATCGTTTGAACAATCGGTCCATCTGGGGTCTCTTTACGTATCTCAAACTGATTACCCGCTAATGAGTAATGTTCGTTCCAAAGGGTGGTTCCTGTTTCAACACCTTTTTTATCTAAAACGATCTGTCCTTTTTCTCGAAGGTTCTTAGATACTTTTTCAATCATTTCACCTGCTTTGATGGTGGCAGAAAGCGGCGTTGAGTCAATCGTATACGGCGCTGGAACAGATTTTTCAGTAATAGTCACTTTTGTGTTATGAGGAATCCCTTCAATTAGGCTGGTTCCAGCATCCCCTGTTGTCACTTCTTGTGTGGGAAACTTTCCGCCAAAATCTAAATGAAAGACTGTTCCTGGTAATTTTTGACCTGACTCTCTATCTATTTTTGTAAATTTTAATTTTCCTTTTGTTTCTATGTCCAGTTTGACTGTATAAGTCGTTGGTTTATCAATGGCACCCGCCATCACGGTTTGTACACCAGCTTTTTTATAAGCAACTGGCGTGCCTGTTTCTTCTGTCTTTTCTAATGTGAGTACACCCGATTTTGACTGTTCATTCGTACTCAAAGTTAATTGATTACCGTTCACATGATAGTCAATGTTCGCAGTATTTTTGACCACTTTATTAAACTCTGACAAGTTTAATTGATTCGTATCTGTTAAAACTGTCGACTTTCCTAAGTTCAGTTTGGTTGTCGTTCCATCAAAACTTGGTTTCTTTTGATAGTCTTGGACAACTTTATTGATTTTTGCTTCAATGCTTGAAATGTCTACTGTACTTCCATCTGGACGAGTCATGGTATGGATAGTATAACCATTGGCTGCTTGCCAAATGATTTTTTGCGCAACGGCTTGGGTATCAGGGTCTTGACCAACCTTTTTCCATAAAATGGAAACTAATTTTGCGCGGTCTGGCATATCAGGTAAAGGATTTTTTTCATAACCTGGATTGATTGGATTAATAATATTCACTTCTGGCTCAATGCAGAAAACAGGTTGCTTCTTCCCTTTATAATTAGCATAGGTAGGGGCTGTATGCGTATTAAAAACTTTTCCATTATTATATACCCCCGAAACATTGTAAATATTATTAGCATCATACTCAATTGTTACTTCTTCAGGATAATCTCTTTCTTCTGCATGAGCGATAAGTGGCGTTATACCAGTATTTACAGTTTGGAATAGCAATACTAAAGCCGCTAGCAATTTACTATTCTTTATTCTTGGTCTTCTCACTTTTATACTCCTCTCTGATTTTGAATATAAAAAAAGACGCTCAAATTTTGAACGTCTTAATTTCTTATTTGATTATATATTGATACATTTAAATCTTCATTTGTATATTACTTTTAACTAAGTTATTTTATATTTTCTAGTAAAATAATAGTGACCATATTCAATAACTATTTAAAGCCCTTTATCTAATTAAATAACTACTTTTTTTACAAGAAAAACTATAAAAAATTTCATTCGCACCATTTTCGCACCACTATAACGAAAAAAGACTGTTAAATCATTGATTTAACAGTCTTTAGTATACCGGCGGCCGGGGTCGAACCGGCACTCCCGTGAAGGAACTGGATTTTGAGTCCAGCGCGTCTGCCAATTCCGCCACGCCGGCAAGATATTTTGGAAGGCGGTAACCGGATTTGAACCGGTGATGAAGGTTTTGCAGACCTCTGCCTTACCACTTGGCTATACCGCCATATTCCATTTTTGTTACAAAAAAACTGGGGTAGCTGGATTCGAACCAACGCATGACGGAGTCAAAGTCCGTTGCCTTACCGCTTGGCTATACCCCAATAAAATTACAAAGGGCGACCGATGGGAATCGAACCCACGAATGCCAGAGCCACAATCTGGTGTGTTAACCACTTCACCACGATCGCCGTAATCTTAAAAAGTGTATCTATTAAATAAATGGCAGGGGCAGCAGGAATTGAACCCACACCAACGGTTTTGGAGACCGTTGTTCTACCTTTAAACTATGCCCCTAAAATGGAGGAAAGTGGATTCGAACCACTGAACCCTAAGGAACGGATTTACAGTCCGTCGCGTTTAGCCACTTCGCTATTCCTCCATAAATGGCGTGAGACAGAGTCGAACTGCCGACACACGGAGCTTCAATCCGTTGCTCTACCAACTGAGCTACCACGCCTAAAACAAAAGCTTGTTCAAATAATTTTCAAATAACAACATTAAATGGCGGTTCCGACGGGATTTGAACCCGCGATCTCCTGCGTGACAGGCAGGCATGTTAACCCCTACACCACGGAACCAACCGAGTAATGGAGGTTAACGGGATCGAACCGCTGACCCCCTGCTTGTAAGGCAGGTGCTCTCCCAGCTGAGCTAAACCTCCAAAAAGGAATGTTACTATTAAATTGAATGACCCGTACGGGACTCGAACCCGTGTTACCGCCGTGAAAGGGCGGTGTCTTAACCGCTTGACCAACGGGCCAGTTTGTAAATATGAAACGGAGAGTAAGGGATTCGAACCCTTGAGACAGTGTTTACCGCCTACATGATTTCCAATCATGCTCCTTCGGCCTCTCGGACAACTCTCCATAGCTGAAAGAAGCACATACTCATGATATTTCATATGTTAAACTCCGGCAGTAGGACTCGAACCTACGACATCATGATTAACAGTCATGCGCTACTACCAACTGAGCTATGCCGGAATAATCGCGTGGCGACGTCCTACTCTCACAAAGGGAAACCCTTCACTACAATCGGCGCTAAGAAGCTTAACTTCTGTGTTCGGCATGGGAACAGGTGTATCCTTCTCGCTATCGCCACCACACTGGGTGTTGTTTCTTATTGAGTTGAATCTTCATTCACTCAAAACTGGATTGAAGTTTGAATCAAAATAACCAAGTTGCTTTTACTTATCCATTCTTTGGTTAAGTCCTCGACCGATTAGTATTGGTCCGCTCCAACTATCACTAGCCTTCCACTTCCAACCTATCTACCTGATCATCTCTCAGGGGTCTTACTTTCTTAAAGAAATGGGAAATCTCATCTTGAGGTGGGCTTCACACTTAGATGCTTTCAGCGTTTATCCCTTCCCTACATAGCTACCCAGCAATGCCCTTGGCAGAACAACTGGTACACCAGCGGTAAGTCCATCCCGGTCCTCTCGTACTAAGGACAGCTCCTCTCAAATTTCCAACGCCCGCGACGGATAGGGACCGAACTGTCTCACGACGTTCTGAACCCAGCTCGCGTGCCGCTTTAATGGGCGAACAGCCCAACCCTTGGGACCGACTACAGCCCCAGGATGCGACGAGCCGACATCGAGGTGCCAAACCTCCCCGTCGATGTGGACTCTTGGGGGAGATAAGCCTGTTATCCCCAGGGTAGCTTTTATCCGTTGAGCGATGGCCCTTCCATGCGGAACCACCGGATCACTAAGCCCGACTTTCGTCCCTGCTCGACTTGTAAGTCTCGCAGTCAAGCTCCCTTCTGCCTTTACACTCTTCGAATGATTTCCAACCATTCTGAGGGAACCTTTGGGCGCCTCCGTTACCTTTTAGGAGGCGACCGCCCCAGTCAAACTGCCCATCTGACACTGTCTCCCACCACGATTAGTGGTGCGGGTTAGAGGGTTCATAACACAAGGGTAGTATCCCACCAGCGCCTCCTCCGAAACTAGCGTTCCGGTCTCATCGGCTCCTACCTATCCTGTACATGTGGTACAAACACTCAATATCAAACTACAGTAAAGCTCCATGGGGTCTTTCCGTCCTGTCGCGGGTAACCTGCATCTTCACAGGTACTAAAATTTCACCGAGTCTCTCGTTGAGACAGTGCCCAAATCGTTACGCCTTTCGTGCGGGTCGGAACTTACCCGACAAGGAATTTCGCTACCTTAGGACCGTTATAGTTACGGCCGCCGTTTACTGGGGCTTCAATTCTGAGCTTCGCCGAAGCTAACCCATCCTCTTAACCTTCCAGCACCGGGCAGGCGTCAGCCCCTATACTTCATCTTACGATTTTGCAGAGACCTGTGTTTTTGATAAACAGTCGCTTGGGCCTATTCACTGCGGCTGACCGAAGTCAGCACCCCTTCTCCCGAAGTTACGGGGTCATTTTGCCGAGTTCCTTAACGAGAGTTCGCTCGCTCACCTTAGGATACTCTCCTCGACTACCTGTGTCGGTTTACGGTACGGGCAGTTGTTTTCTCACTAGAAGCTTTTCTTGGCAGTGTGACATCAGGAACTTCGCTACTATTATTTCGCTCCCCGTCACAACTTGTCCTTAAAGAGTAAAGCATTTAACTCTACTCAAGACTCATTGCTTGGACATGCACTTCCAATCGCATGCATTCCTTAGCCTACTGCGTCCCTCCATTGCTCAAACAAAAACAACTGGTACAGGAATATCAACCTGTTGTCCATCGCCTACGCCTATCGGCCTCGGCTTAGGTCCCGACTAACCCTGGGCGGACGAGCCTTCCCCAGGAAACCTTAGTCATACGGTGGACAGGATTCTCACCTGTCTTTCGCTACTCATACCGGCATTCTCACTTCTAAGCGCTCCAGCCGTCCTCACGATCGACCTTCAACGCCCTTAGAACGCTCTCCTACCACTACACCTAATGGTGTAGTCCACAGCTTCGGTAATATGTTTAGCCCCGGTACATTTTCGGCGCAGGGTCACTCGACTAGTGAGCTATTACGCACTCTTTAAATGGTGGCTGCTTCTAAGCCAACATCCTAGTTGTCTGTGCAACCCCACATCCTTTTCCACTTAACATATATTTTGGGACCTTAGCTGGTGGTCTGGGCTGTTTCCCTTTCGACTACGGATCTTATCACTCGCAGTCTGACTCCCGGATATAAATGAATGGCATTCGGAGTTTATCTGAATTCGGTAACCCGAGATGGGCCCCTAGTCCAAACAGTGCTCTACCTCCATCATTCTCAATTCCGAGGCTAGCCCTAAAGCTATTTCGGAGAGAACCAGCTATCTCCAAGTTCGTTTGGAATTTCTCCGCTACCCACACCTCATCCCCGCACTTTTCAACGTACGTGGGTTCGGTCCTCCAGTGCGTTTTACCGCACCTTCAACCTGGACATGGGTAGATCACATGGTTTCGGGTCTACGACTACATACTCATTCGCCCTATTCAGACTCGCTTTCGCTGCGGCTCCGTCTCTTCGACTTAACCTCGCATGCAATCGTAACTCGCCGGTTCATTCTACAAAAGGCACGCCATCACTCATTAACGAGCTTTGACTTGTTGTAGGCACACGGTTTCAGGATCTATTTCACTCCCCTTCCGGGGTGCTTTTCACCTTTCCCTCACGGTACTGGTTCACTATCGGTCACTAGGGAGTATTTAGCCTTGCGGGATGGTCCCCGCGGATTCCGACGGAATTTCTCGTGTTCCGCCGTACTCAGGATCCTCCTAGGTGTTGTCAGCATTTCGTCTACGGGGCTTTCACCCTCTTTAGCGGACTTTTCCAAATCCTTCAACTATACTAACAGACTACCATATTGGAGTCCTACAACCCCAACAAGCAAGCTTATTGGTTTGGGCTCTTCCCGTTTCGCTCGCCGCTACTCAGGGAATCGAATTTTCTTTCTCTTCCTGCAGGTACTAAGATGTTTCAGTTCTCTGCGTCTACCTCTAATCAGCTATGTATTCACTGAAAAGTAATATCCTATAAAAGATATTGGGTTCCCCCATTCGGAAATCTCTGGATCATAGCTTACTTACAGCTCCCCAAAGCATATCGGTGTTAGTCCCGTCCTTCATCGGCTCCTAGTGCCAAGGCATCCACCGTGCGCCCTTATTCACTTAACCTTATCAACCTTACGGTTGGGTCTTGATCACTTCTTCTAGCGATAGAAGGTTAATCAATAAATAAGCAATTGAACTTATTAAAAAACTCATTCAACGCGGTGTTCTCGGTTTGTTTTGATTCTTTTTACTTCAATATCCAGTTTTCAATGAACGAATTTGATAGCAAAAGCTATCAATGGAGCCTAGCGGGATCGAACCGCTGACCTCCTGCGTGCAAAGCAGGCACTCTCCCAGCTGAGCTAAGGCCCCGAACTTATTTAATTGAGAGTAGACCTCTCAAAACTGAACAAAGTAAAGACGAAATGTGTATTTCCGTAATATTCCTTAGAAAGGAGGTGATCCAGCCGCACCTTCCGATACGGCTACCTTGTTACGACTTCACCCCAATCATCTATCCCACCTTAGGCGGCTGGCTCCAAAAAGGTTACCTCACCGACTTCGGGTGTTACAAACTCTCGTGGTGTGACGGGCGGTGTGTACAAGGCCCGGGAACGTATTCACCGCGGCGTGCTGATCCGCGATTACTAGCGATTCCGGCTTCATGCAGGCGAGTTGCAGCCTGCAATCCGAACTGAGAGAAGCTTTAAGAGATTTGCATGACCTCGCGGTCTAGCGACTCGTTGTACTTCCCATTGTAGCACGTGTGTAGCCCAGGTCATAAGGGGCATGATGATTTGACGTCATCCCCACCTTCCTCCGGTTTGTCACCGGCAGTCTCGCTAGAGTGCCCAACTAAATGATGGCAACTAACAATAAGGGTTGCGCTCGTTGCGGGACTTAACCCAACATCTCACGACACGAGCTGACGACAACCATGCACCACCTGTCACTTTGTCCCCGAAGGGAAAGCTCTATCTCTAGAGTGGTCAAAGGATGTCAAGACCTGGTAAGGTTCTTCGCGTTGCTTCGAATTAAACCACATGCTCCACCGCTTGTGCGGGCCCCCGTCAATTCCTTTGAGTTTCAACCTTGCGGTCGTACTCCCCAGGCGGAGTGCTTAATGCGTTTGCTGCAGCACTGAAGGGCGGAAACCCTCCAACACTTAGCACTCATCGTTTACGGCGTGGACTACCAGGGTATCTAATCCTGTTTGCTCCCCACGCTTTCGAGCCTCAGCGTCAGTTACAGACCAGAGAGCCGCCTTCGCCACTGGTGTTCCTCCATATATCTACGCATTTCACCGCTACACATGGAATTCCACTCTCCTCTTCTGCACTCAAGTCTCCCAGTTTCCAATGACCCTCCCCGGTTGAGCCGGGGGCTTTCACATCAGACTTAAGAAACCGCCTGCGCTCGCTTTACGCCCAATAAATCCGGACAACGCTTGCCACCTACGTATTACCGCGGCTGCTGGCACGTAGTTAGCCGTGGCTTTCTGGTTAGATACCGTCAGGGGACGTTCAGTTACTAACGTCCTTGTTCTTCTCTAACAACAGAGTTTTACGATCCGAAAACCTTCTTCACTCACGCGGCGTTGCTCGGTCAGACTTTCGTCCATTGCCGAAGATTCCCTACTGCTGCCTCCCGTAGGAGTCTGGGCCGTGTCTCAGTCCCAGTGTGGCCGATCACCCTCTCAGGTCGGCTATGCATCGTGGCCTTGGTGAGCCGTTACCTCACCAACTAGCTAATGCACCGCGGGTCCATCCATCAGCGACACCCGAAAGCGCCTTTCACTCTTATGCCATGCGGCATAAACTGTTATGCGGTATTAGCACCTGTTTCCAAGTGTTATCCCCCTCTGATGGGTAGGTTACCCACGTGTTACTCACCCGTCCGCCACTCCTCTTTCCAATTGAGTGCAAGCACTCGGGAGGAAAGAAGCGTTCGACTTGCATGTATTAGGCACGCCGCCAGCGTTCGTCCTGAGCCAGGATCAAACTCTCATAATAAAAGTTAGAACAATCTTACGATTGTTAAGCTCAATTTGTTTGCTAGCATATTGCTTGCTTGTTAAAAATGTTTGTTGTCTTGAATTGAATCAAGACGCCCTACACATTTGGTTCGTCTATTCTTTGTTCAGTTTTCAAAGGTCTACGTTACCTCGCAGCAACTTTTATATCATAACAAACTTTCATTTGAATGTCAAGAACTTTTTTGAAAAGTTTTTTTCAAGTTGTTTCGCTCGGTTGTTGTCGTCTGTTGTGACAACTTCTATATCTTATCATTATCTCAGTTGTTTGTCAACAAGTTTTTAAAACTTTTTTGTTATTTTATAACAAGTTTTTTTCGATCAAATGATTGATTTGAAAGCAATCTCTTTAACGACTTTGTTATTCTAACATGTTATTTATCTTTTCGTCAAGAAAAATTTTTAACTTTTTAAAACTTTTTTCTTAACGGACTGTTTGTCAGAACAGATATTAATATACCAAGGATTTTTCTAAAACGCAACTATTATTTTGCAGAAAAATAACATTTTTTTCAATTTCGAACGATGAATATTTTCTACAAAGAAAACATTCGTTTCTTTATCTTATAATCCCTTTTCTCTTACTGAAATGTTCGTTAATCATTCGTAAAAAAAGAGCCTGGGACAAAAATTACTTTGGATTTTTGCTCCAGGCTCAAAACCTGATAAACGGCGGGAACAGAACCAACTCCTTCGGAAATAAGCCGAAATTCTCCAAAAATTAAAGAGCAATTTTCGGAAATTTCTTCTTATTTCTCGGAGCTAAACGGTTCTGTCCCGACCTCCTCTTCTTTTATTCTAGCGATTGGAATAAAAATTCTAAAGATCGTTCCTTGATGCAATACGCTTTCTGCATCAATACGTCCTTTATAGTTTTCGACTAATTGTTTTGCAATGGATAGGCCTAAGCCATTACCGCCTTTATTTCTTGCACGGGCTTTATCTACTCGGTAGAATCGATCAAATATTTTCTCCAAGTCTTCTTCAGTGATTCCTTCACCAAAATCTTGCACAGCTATTTCAAATTCATTCATCGTTCGAGAAATGGAAATATGCACTTCTTTTCGATCTGTTGAATATTTAATCGCATTATCTAAGAGAATAATTAACAATTGTTCAAAGTGATTACGATAGATTTTCAGTTCAACTTCGGTTGGTAAATCGTCATCTAATGTGATATGAAACTCAGGATAGACCAATTGGAAGTTATTAAATACTTGGTAGACTACTTGTTTAGCATCTGTTCGTTCATTTGCATATTGGGTGTCCACTTGTTCAGCGCGTGAAAGGTCAAGCATTTCTTGGACCAAACTCTTCATACGACTGATTTCTTGTAAACTGGCCTTTAACGATTCATCTAAAATTTCAGGATCGTCTTTTCCCCAACGATTTAAAAGATTTAAATGGCCTTCCATAATCGCAACAGGCGTTCTTAATTCATGGGAAACATCTTCAACAAACTGCTCTTGTTGTTCGATATAGCGTCTCATACGATCTAACATTTCATTAAAGATTTCCGAGATATCTGCTAACTCATCTCTCGTATTAATCTCCGGCATGTGGACATCTGATTGTGGGTCTTTGCGGATAGTATCCATCGTGTCTCTCAATACTTTTAATGGTTTTAAAAAATAAGAAGAGAGAATAAAGCCTAAGACACTACTTACAATCAGAGAAATCACTTCCAAAACTACAAGTGTTAATAATAAATGATTACGAATTTCATAAAAAGAAGAAAGCTCATAAAACGCTTGAATATAACCAATCTTTTCTCGTGTTTCTTTTGAAAAAATAGGTTCCACGGAATAAAAACCGGTTTTATCAAACACGGTTCGCACGACAGGTAATTGTCGATCCAATTGTAATAACTTATCATATTCATTTTGTGTTTTAAATACAAGCTTTTGATTTGTGTCATACACAGATAAATAAAGTTCGGGTTGTCCTAGTTCAGATATGAAACTGTCCATTTCCATAAACGAACCTTCTACTGCTGTATGTTTATTATAGTAGTTTTCATCTCTTTCACTCGGCGTTTTTAAATAGTCAAAAACGTCTGTTACCGTTAAATTTTCATTGGCATTAGCTAACCGATTTGTTACTTCTGCAATCGTTGCTTCGACATTTTCCTTTTCTTTGGCAACAATAAGACTAACAGAAGACTTATAGGTAATCACCGCAAAAATGGTAAAAACTACAAATATAAAGAAAGAACTTGCGAAAGCCCACTTTATAGTTAAAGATGGGCCTTCCAGTTCTTTTTTAATCGTTCTTTTCATTAATTAGTTCTCACGAACGCATAACGTAGCCAGTTCCACGGACAGTTTGGATGTAGCTTTCTTCTCCAGGTACGTCAATTTTATTTCGTAAGTAGCGGATATATACATCCACAACGTTTGTTTCTACTTCTGTTTCATAGCCCCAAACTTTATTCAGTAACACATCACG
Source organism: Enterococcus sp. DIV1444a (assembly GCF_051712125.1). Classification (NCBI taxonomy): domain Bacteria; kingdom Bacillati; phylum Bacillota; class Bacilli; order Lactobacillales; family Enterococcaceae; genus Enterococcus; species Enterococcus sp. DIV1444a. The sequence goes on along the minus strand of NZ_JBIOOG010000001.1, from coordinate 850,594 downwards.
TGCCAAGACAACATTCACGTTTTCCATTAGCGTTAATAGTAATTCGTATTCGCGTTTTGTTAATTCAATCATTTCAGAATTACGACGAACAACACGATTTTCTTTTTCAATTGTTAAGTCACGATATGTAATCGTTGTTTGTTTTGCAACGTTTTTATCGCCCTCAATATCAATACGACGAAGTAACGCACGTAAACGAGCTAACAATTCTTCAATTGCAAATGGTTTAACAATATAATCATCCGCTCCATGGTCTAAGCCAGAAACACGGTCAATTACTGAATCACGCGCAGTCATCATAATAATTGGTGTATTTTTCACTTGGCGAACACGGCGACATACTTCTAATCCATTTAATTCTGGTAACATCAAATCAAGAAGGATAGCATCCCATTCGTTGTTAAGAGCGGCTTCCAATCCTGTACGACCATTGTAGTGTACTTCTGTCGTATACCCCTCATGTTTTAATTCAAGCTCAACGAATCTCGCTAAGTTCTTTTCATCTTCAATAATTAAAATGTTGCTCATTTGATTAATTGTCCTTTCTCTTTAAAAGCTATACTCAAGCTCAACCTTTTTATTCCTTACTACTTATTAGAGAATTACTACTCAATCTGTCTGGTTCTTTTTTAAGCCACAGTAAAACCATGAGCATGGTGAGCCACACTCATGGTCTCCAGCGTGTTTATTCTTCGTTGTACCAGCTGTAATGGTAGATTCCTTCTTTGTCTGTACGTTCGTACGTATGAGCACCGAAGTAATCACGTTGTGCTTGAATTAAATTCGCTGGTAAGCGATCTGAACGATATGAATCGTAATAAGCAATTGCAGATGAGAATGTTGGCACAGGAACACCTGCTTGAACAGCAATCGCAACAACTTCACGAACGGCTTGTTGATATTTTTTCGTAATTTCTACGAAGTATTCATCTAACAACAAGTTTTCAAGTGCTGGATTTTTTTCATATGCATCGGTAATTTTTTGTAAGAATTGTGCACGGATAATACAACCTGCTCGCCAGATTTTTGCAATTTCACCAAATGGTAAATCCCATCCGTATTCTTCAGAAGCTGCACGGAGTTGTGCAAAACCTTGCGCATAACTCATTAATTTACTAAAGTATAATGCTTCGCGAATTTTTTCAATCAATTCTTTTTTATCGCCTGCAAAGTTAAAGGCTGCAGGTTTTGATAAAATGCCACTTGCTTTTACGCGTTCTTCTTTGTAAGCCGAAATAAAACGTGCAAATACTGATTCTGTAATTAATGGTAATGGTACGCCAAGATCTAACGCACTTTGGCTTGTCCACTTACCTGTTCCTTTGTTGCCTGCTGCATCAAGAATAACATCAACGATTGGTTGGTCGGTTCCTTCATCATCTTTACGTGTCAAAATGTCAGCCGTGATCTCGATAAGGTAACTGTCTAATTCGCCTTCGTTCCATTCTTTGAAAATCTCTGCCATTTCATCAACAGATAAACCTAAGATTTGTTTCATTAAATCGTAGGATTCAGCAATTAATTGCATGTCCCCATATTCAATCCCATTATGAACCATTTTTACATAATGTCCAGCACCATTTGGGCCAATGTAAGTCACACATGGTTCACCGTCTTCTGCTTTTGCTGAAATTTTTTCAAGAATTGGCGCAACTAACTCATACGCTTCTTTTTGTCCGCCAGGCATGATCGATGGTCCTTTCAAAGCCCCTTCTTCTCCGCCAGAAACGCCAGTACCGATAAAGTTAATTCCTGAGTTTGCTAGTTCTTCATTACGTCGCATTGTGTCTTTGAAGAACGTATTACCGCCATCAATTAAGATGTCGCCTTTATCAAGGTGTGGTAACAATTCTTGGATTGTCGCATCTGTTGCAGGTCCAGCTTTAACCATCAACATAATTCGACGAGGTTTTTCAATTGCATTCACAAATTCTTCAATTGTGTATGTTGCTTGAAAGTTTTTGTCAGGATGTTCTTCAACCACTTCTGTTGTTTTTGATCCTGTACGGTTATACAGCGCAACTGTATAGCCTCTGCTTTCAATGTTTAAAGCAAGATTTTTCCCCATGACAGCCATGCCGACTACGCCAAATTGTTGTTTTGTCATTTTATGACCTCCTATATTATAATCAACGAAAATTCTATGAGCATTCTCTTATAATCCTCACTATTATAACGCACTATCTTTCATATGAAAACAATATAGTGCCAATAAATTTCCAATTTCTTCATATTTTCTTAAAAAAATACAAATCCCCTAGGCTCCATGGTTAGCCTAGGGGATTCAACATTTCAAAAAATGTTTTTATGCTTATGCTTCTTTAGACATTACGTCTTTTCCATCGTAGTGACCACATGCTGGACATACGTGATGGCTTTTTTTCATTTCACCACAGTTTGAGCATGCATTTAAGCCTTTGATTGTTAATTTGTAGTGTGTGCGACGTTTTGCTTTTTTCGCTTTAGAAGTTCTTCTAGCTGGTACTGCCATTGTTGTTCCACCTCCTTGTAAAGATGCGTGTATTTACATACACAATATATTCCAACCTAGCTGTTATCTTCCTCTTCAGCATTATCGCTGAGTAATTCTGATAGTTTAGCCAGACGAGGATCCACTGTTTGTTCTGCTGCTTTCTGCTTACTTTCCAAATATGCTTCTTCTGAAATTACTTCCCAGTCATTGCCACTTGGCATTTCTTGACTGTTTTGTTCTTCTTCTGTAAGCACTTGAATTGGAATGGACAATAGAATGTTGTCTTCGACAGATTCATCTAAATCAATTGTTGGCTTGTCCAATAAAATAATCTCTTCAGCTGCAAATCGTTCATCTCTTGTATCCATTTGTTCTTTTGTCATAAAGACTTCATCGACCGTGATTTTCATTGGCAAAGCCACAGGTTCTAAAGAACGGGATGAAGGAACGGTTACAGTTACCTGAATAGTGTAATGAAGTAAATATTCTGATTTATTGACTGCTAATAAGCCTTCTACTTTGATTGGACTTACATCCAACAAGGTATCATCTCGTTGAAGAAGCTCTTCTTTAAGATGCAATGTTTCTGAAAACACTAGCGGCTCTTCTTTGTATTTATTTAATTCTAACAAAGACCACTTCATAATTATCACTCCTAAGCAACAAAAGCTATTATACAGGGGTATGAAAGCTTTGTCAATGAAATTTTCTTGACAGCCCTTTCTTATTTCCTGTTTTTCTTTCGTTTTTTTTATAATTGTTTTTCAGTTGAAGCTAACTTAACGCTTATTTAATTAAATAACAAAATTTTTGTGTGAAATAACATAGATATTTTAAAACTAAGACATAATTTTACTATTTGCATCCAACTCTTTATTTACTGAATACGTGTTTTCTGAACATTTCGTACTACTGTCTTTTTTGTAAAAAAAGCTGAGACAAACTGACGAATCGGTTTGTCCCAGCTTTGCGTCCGAGTACATATTGCTTAAAATCAAATGATTGAATTAATTAGACTTAGATAGCTGTTGTTGCTCCGCGGTATACAATACCACGACGAGGATCAACAGTAATCACTTCGTCATTATTAATTAATGATGTTGCATCTGCAGCACCTACGATAACTGGAATATTTTGCGCAATCGCGACCACAGCTGCATGAGAAGTTAAACCACCTTCTTCAACAACTAATGCTGATGCTTTTTCAATTGCAGGCATGTATTCTTTATCTGTTGTTTTTGTAACTAAAATAGCTCCTTCAGTCGCTTTAGCAACTGCTTCTTCAGCAGTTCCTGCAACAACGGCTTTTGCAATAATTGCTTCTTCGCCGACACCTTGACCTTGAACTAATTTAGAACCGATCATTTGAATTTTCATTAAGTTTGTTGTGCCTTTTTCGCCAACTGGAACACCAGCAGTGATAATGATTAAATCACCTTCTGAAGCATAACCTTCTTCTTGTGATACTTTTGAAGCTAAATTAAACATTTCATCTGTGCTTGATGGTTTGTCAGCAACTGTTGCGTAAACACCCCATGATAATGATAAGCTACGTGCTTTTTGTTCTGAGAACGTAATTGCAACGATATGTGCTTTTGGACGGTATTTAGAGATCATACGTGCTGTATGGCCTGATTCTGTTGCCGCAACGATTGTTTGGATACCCAAGTTACGTGCTGTATGGCCAACAGATTGTCCGATTGCTTCGGTCATATCTGTTTTGCTATATAATTTCAATGCGAATGAATCTTGGTTAACTAATGTTTCTTCTGTACGAACTGCAATACGAGCCATTGTTTGAACAGCTTCTAATGGGTAATCCCCTGCTGCAGTTTCGCCTGATAACATTACTGCATCTGTACCATCGTAGATTGCGTTTGCTACGTCATTTGCTTCCGCACGTGTTGGACGTGGGTTACGTTGCATTGAATCTAACATTTGTGTTGCAGTGATAACTGGTTTACCTAAAGCATTACATTTTTTAATTAAAGCTTTTTGGACAACTGGAACATCTTCTGTTGGAATTTCAACACCCATGTCACCACGAGCAACCATTAAACCATCAGAAACTTTTAAGATTTCATCGATATTATCGATACCTTCTTGGTTTTCGATTTTAGGAATGATTTGGATGTGTGTTGCGTTTTCTTCTTCTAAAATTTTAGTGATTTCTAAAACGTCAGAAGCACGACGAACGAAGCTAGCTGCGATAAAGTCAATTCCTTGACCAATTCCGAAACGGATATCGTTAGCATCTTTTTCAGTGATCCCTGGTAAGTTTACAGAAACGCCTGGTACGTTAACGCCTTTTTTGTTTTTCAAGACGCCTTCGTTTTTAACAACTGTTACGATTTCGTTTGCATCACGGTCGATATCAGTTACTTCTAAATCGATTAAACCATCATCTAAAAGAATGTGTGAACCTACGTTTACATCATTGATTAATTCTGGATAAGTGATTGAGAATTTTTCATTTGTTCCTAAAACTTCTGTCATAGAAATACGCACTGAGTCACCAATTTTCATTGTGATTGCGCCATTTTCCATGTCATTTGTGCGGATTTCAGGACCTTTTGTATCTAGTAAGATCGCTACGCGTTTCCCTGTAATTTTTACAGCTTCACGAATGTTTTTAATACGAGCACCATGCTCTTCGTAGTCACCATGTGAAAAGTTCAAACGGCAAACATTCATACCTGCATTAATTAAGTTTACTAGCATCTCAACGGATTCACTAGCTGGTCCAATCGTACATACGATTTTCGTTTTTTTCATTACTAAAACGCTCCTATTCCAAATTTGTTTATACAAAGCTAATAACATTAGCTAATATACAAGATTAAAAAGAAATTTCATGATTTAACTCATAAAGAGATAAATCTGGTTTGTGTTGATTGTTTTCTAACGTGTCAATAATATCAGCTGCAACTACTTGGTTGTCTAACATACCAATACATAAACCGCCTTTGCCTTCTTTTAGAAGTTCAACAGCATATGACCCAAATTTACTTGCTAATACACGGTCACGAGCACTTGGAGAGCCCCCACGAACCACGTGGCCTAAAATTGATACACGCGTATGGAAATCACCATATTCAGAAAGTTTATCAGCAAATTCATTTCCGCCCATTACGCCTTCTGCTAAAATGATTAAGCAATGTTTTTTCCCGCGGTCGCGGCCTTCTTGAATACGTTTGGCAACGTTTTTCATATCAAAATCATGTTCAGGAATAATGATTTCATCTGCTCCGCCAGCCACGCCTGACCACAATGCGATATCACCAGCGTTACGTCCCATTACTTCGATAACGAATGTACGAACATGAGAAGTCGCTGTATCACGAATTCGGTCAATTGATTCCAAAACAGTGTTAATCGCTGTATCAAAACCGATTGTGAAATCTGTTCCAGGAATATCATTATCAATCGTTCCAGGAATTCCAACAGCCGGGAAACCACGTTTTGTCAAAGCCATTGCGCCATGATAAGAACCGTCTCCACCAATAACAACTAAGCCTTCAATACCGAATTTTTTCAATTGTTCGATTCCTTTTAATTGCCCTTCTTCAGTAGCAAATTCAGGATAACGAGCAGAGTACAAGAATGTTCCACCACGTTGAATCTTATCGCCAACGTCAGCAACATCTAAACGACGGATGTCGCCTGCGACTAAACCGGCAAATCCATAGTTAATACCGTAAACTTCGATTCCATCAAAAATACTTTTGCGTACGACTGCACGAATTGCAGCGTTCATTCCAGGGGCATCTCCCCCGCTGGTTAAAATACCAATGCGTTTCATTCGCTATTTCACCTCATATAATATACTTTCAACTGCCAAAAGAAACCTTTTCGCAAAAATTGATATACAAAAATATTACGTCATTCATTTTACCATTAAAGAACCAAAATGTCTTGAGTTAAGAAGAAAAAAATGAAAAAAGTTGAAAACAACTAGTATTTTTTACCGTAAATCATTTGAAAATGACGTTTTGCTCGCCTAAAACGTAAGCTAATTGTTGCTGACTAGCGCTTGTATGAGCGACCCAATTTTCTTCATTTAATACTATTTTCTTACCTGTTTTTTCAAAATAGACAATCACTGGAATGTGTCCAACATGACGACTGAGTACCTCTTTCATTTTCTGAAAAACGTCCGTTTGTTCGACATCTTTTGTAATTCTGATAAAACACGTTTCGTCACTAATTGATGTTTCTACTTGTTGGGCTTTTTCTATTCGTTGAACCAATATTTGCAATTCTTGATTGTACGTACTGCGTTCCACTTTTCCTTCCACATAATAAACTTGCCCTTTTTCAACGCTTTGTCTTAACTGGCGAAAAACAGTTGGGAACAAAGTTAATGAAATACTTCCTGTTGTATCATCCCCGTCAACAAAGGCCATTTGTTCTCCCTTTTTGGTCCGAATCGTCCGAATGTTTTTGACATAAATTAATAATTTCGTGGGCTGATTTTCAACAAGCTCATGAACAAGTTGCGTTTGCTTAGCTAAGCGTGTTTTTTTGAACTCTTCTGTCGGATGTCCTGATAAGTAGACCCCTAAATATTGTTCTTCTTGTTCTAGTCGCTCTTCTAGCGGATAATCGGCAATTTCTTCTTCCTTCGGCTTCAACGTTTCTAACAAATCCATACTACCACCGCTGAGAAGAATACTTTGGATATTACTCTCTAAACCTACCGCTAATTGACGGCGATTGGGTGCAATTTCGTCAAATGCACCGATGGCAATCAATGGTTCAATATTTTCAACTTTCAACCACTTGCGGTCAATTCGCAAAAGAAACTCATCGAACGTTTTGTACGGTCCATTTTCTCGGCGTTCATTTAAAATATTTTGAATGAAATCTCGGCGGATTCCTTTTAAAGAACTAAAACCAAATAAAATTTGCTGTTGCTGATTTAGGTAAAAGCTGTAGTGACTTTGGTTAATTGACGGCTGCAAAATCGTCTGCTTGTTTTTTCTAGCTTCGCCAATATATTCTTTAATTTTTGTTGGATTATGACGAACAGAATGCAACAATGCGACATAAAAAGCACTCGGATAATGAACCTTCAAGTAAGCCATTTGAAAACCAATAAAGGAATAGGCAAATGCATGCGAGCGGTTAAAGCCATAATTAGCAAAGCGCTCAATATAATCGTACACTTGGTTAGCTGTCTCTTGGGGATAGCCTTGTTGTAGCGCACCATTAACAAAATGATTTCGTTCTTCATCTAGCACGTCTTTTTTCTTTTTACTAATAGCCCGACGTAAAATGTCGGCTTGCCCTAAAGAGAAGCCTGCCATTTTCGCAGCAACTTGCATAATCTGCTCTTGGTAAACAATAATTCCGTACGTATTTTCTAAAATAGGGGCGAGACTAGGCTCTGGATAACTAATTTGTTCCAAGTCTTTTTTCCGGCGGATGAAAACATCAATATTCTGCATCGGACCAGGACGATACAGAGCATTGACAGCAGCAATATCTTCAATGCTAGTTGGTCCTAATTTTCTTAATACATTCCGAATTCCAGCAGATTCAAACTGGAAAACGCCACTTGTTTCCCCTTTTCTAAACAAAGCCAGCGTTGTTTCGTCATCTAATGGAATCTGATTCAAACGAATGGTTTGATTATAGACGCGTTTAACAGCTGTGAGGGTGTCATCAATAATGGATAAATTTCTTAAGCCCAAGAAATCCATTTTCAGAAGACCAATTTTTTCAACATCATTCATAGTAAATTGGGTCAATAAAATTTCATTCGATCCTGGTTGTAACGGAACCAAATTCAAAAGATTTTCATCACTAATTACCACACCTGCTGCATGCGTAGAAACATGGCGAGGCAATCCTTCTAGCTGAACAGCTGTTTTATAGAGCAATTGATTATTCGGTGAAAAATTGACCAATTCTTGCATCCGTTTCGACTCTTGGTACGCTTCTTCTAACGTGATTTTCAGCTTGTTGGGAACAGCTGCTGACCACCGATTCGCTTCACTCTGGGACAACCCGAAAACACGTGCAACGTCCCGTAAAACCATTTTCGCAGCCATCGTACCAAACGTGGCAATTTGCGCCATGTGATAATGACCATATTTTTGACTGACATATGCTAAAACTTCCTCCCGCCGATTATCAGGAATATCTAAATCAATATCGGGCATCGTATAGCGTTCTGGATTCAAAAAACGTTCAAAAAGCAAATCATATTTGATTGGATCTACATCTGTAATTGATAATACATAGGACACTAAAGAACCCGCAGCCGAGCCCCGACCAGCGCCTGTAACAATTTGATTGTTATGACAGAAGTCCATCACATCCCAAACGATTAAAAAGTAATCATCAAAGCCCATATTGTGAATGATGGTTAACTCTTTTTCTAAGCGTTTTTGGTAGACTTCATTTAGATGAGGCACTCTTTCTGGTAATTTTTCTAAACACAATGTGCGTAAATAAGAACCTGCTGTTTGATTATCAGGCACAGGAAAATGCGGTAATAATTTTTGATGTAAAGGAATGTCAACTCGGCAATTTTCAGCTAACTGAATCGTATTCTGGACCACTTCTGCACCAGCTATTTGAAGCAGCTGTTCCATCGTTGTCTCTGCTTCACGCAAGTAATTCAGACCTTCAATTTCCGGTGTTTGGCTTGTAATATTTAATTGATTATTTTCTTTGATACTCTCAAGAACAGTTACAGCGAAGCCTTCTTCTCTTGTTAAATGACGCACCTCTTGCAAAGCCACGCCAGGCAATTGTTCTCGTTGGTAAAAAGAAAAGAGTGCTGGATTGCGTTGTTGATTCATTGAAAAAGAATGCTCAACAAATAATGACTGGGGATCAAAATATGAAGCAAGTTGTTGGAAAGCGTGAACCGCTTGTTGTTCATCTTCAAAAAATGTTTGGGCAACTTCTCCTCTTGCTGACAAAGTCACGGCAAATAAATCACTTAATAAGGATTGATGTTCCGCTAAGTAAAAGGGACCCTCTGTCGTCATTTTGCTGCTAGATAGTTGCATTAGTTGCTGATAACCTTTTAAGTTTTTAGCAAATAAAAGCAACTCGGAATGCCCTTCTTTTTCTACTGGGGTATATTCTAATCTTAAACCGATAATTGGTTGAATTCCCGCTTCTTGGCATGCTTCATAAAATTCAACCGCCCCATGCAAGACATTGATATCGGTAATCGCTAATGTTTGATAACCTAACGCTTTCGCTTGTTCTACATAGGAACGAATCCTAACCGTACTAGATAAAAGCGAATAGGAAGTAACGGTATGTAATTGTGGAAATGACATTGGACAGCTCCTTTTTGAATCCTTGCTATTTTTTCCTCTTCTCTTATTTTCCTATTGCGGATTCTTTACTTTTAAAGAAAATATGCTAAACTAAGAGCTAGAAAAGAGGTGCTCATATGCGTTATCTTGTTGTATTTTTCTGGACCTTCGCATTAGGCCAAGTCGTTGGATATATCGGCGGTGCGTTATCTGGTGGTTCATACGACTTTAAAATGACAACGATTCTATCGTTGGCAACAGCCGTGATTATTTTATTAATTGCACACTTTGCAGTACCGAAAGAAACCAAACCTGTTAAATAAGAAAAAACCAGTTACTAAAGTTATTGTAACTGGTTTTTTTATCTTTTCAACTGTTTATAGCTTTTTATTTAAAACTTTTCGGAAATTAAAGAAGGACAACCCAATGTTTCCTAAAACGAAACAAGCGGTTACCAGAAAAACAGAAGAATAGCCAAAACCATGGGCAACTGTCGACCCTACCATTGGTCCTAAAACTTGACCGAAATTACTACACATCTGATTGTAACTATAAACTCTACTTACGCCCTCCGTTGGCGTTATTTTACTAATTAACGTATTGATTGATGGCATTAAAGCGCCGGTTGAAAAACCTAAAAGGAACCGCAAAACGCCTAACTGAAAAGGTGTTTGCACAAACGCCATGGGAATGTAACAAATAAAAGAAAGAATTAATCCGCCTAATAAAACTTTTTGGTTCCCGATGCGGTCCCCAATTTTCCCCAAAGTTGGAGAAGAAATAATTGCTGAAACGCCGGCAATCGAAACAATCAAACCACTAACAAATAATACATTCTCTGTATCGCCACTTAAAGAGCGAATATATAGCGTTAAGATTGGGCTGATACTTGTAATTCCTAATTGTAAAATTAACGTAGTCACAAACAAACCAATCAACACTGAAACATGATCCATCTTACTAAAAATTTCTTTAGTCGTTAATAAATCCTTTTTCTCAACTGGTTGAAAATCTTCTTTAACTAAAAAGATCGTCAGCAATGTTGTAATGAATAAAATAACACCAGTAATAATAAAGACATTTTCCATTCCAAACCACTGTGCCAACGCACCGCCAATCGATGGCGCAATTAACGTTCCAGCAATTGCACCTGTTGATAATGTCCCTAGAGCCCAGCCGTTTTTTTCTTTTGGTGCCTGCGATGCAATCATCGCTGTTGCGTTAGGAATATAGCCGGATAAAATCCCGTTCATAAAACGCATAATCAACAACCAATATACATTAGGAACAAACGCTAAAGCCCCCATTGTGATTGTCATTCCTGCTGCAGCCCGAATCATCATAATTTTCCGACCTTTTCGATCAGCTAAATTTCCCCAAATCGGTGCAACAATCGCAGCAGCAAATGCCGTGACAGAAATTGCCAATCCAGAAAACAGCTCTACTTGACTCTTAGGCGTCCCTAATTGTTCAACGTATACTGGAATAAACGGCATAACTAAACTAATACTCGCCCCTGTAAAAAAGCAACCAATCCATGCGACTAATAAATTCTGCTTCCATTTTATTTTCATACTTTTATCCACCTTATCACCTCTTCACCTACCACTATACTCTAAAAAAGTGAATCTCTCAAAAGAAAATTCTTTTTAAAAAAAGTCTGGAAGAGCAGTCAAAACGACCAATCTTCCAGACTCCTTAACGTTTAAGCTTAAAATAAATAGCTGAACAAATACAACACCTTCGAAGCTAACCGCTGTTATCTCAGCCTCACTTCTGTTTACTATAAAATAGCTAAGATTACAAAGTTTAAGATAAACAACGCATCAATGACCCAAATAATTGGTGAAACTTCTTTGGCTTTTCCTTTGACTACTTTCACCACTGCATAAAAGATGAACCCAGCAGCAATCCCATAAGAGATGCTATAACATAATCCCATGAAAATTGAAGCAAAAAATGCTGGAATCGCATCTTCTAAATCCGTCCAATTGATGTCTTTGAAAGAAGCTAACATCATAATTCCCACTAAAATTAACGCTGGTGCCGTAGCTTGTGCTGGCACAATAGCAATAAGGGGTGAAAAAAGACTACTTAGGGCAAATAGAATTGCTACCACTACCGATGTCAAACCTGTTCGACCACCCGCACCGATTCCTGCTGCACTTTCTACATAAGTTGTCGTATTCGATGTACCAAAAATCGCACCGATAGATGTTGCAATAGCATCTGCAAATAGAGCTTTGTCCATTTTAGTGCTGAAGCCCTTACTATCTTCTAAAGCTAATTCATCTTCTTTAGAGAAGATCCCTGTTCGACGACCCGTACCGATAAATGTTCCAATTGTATCAAACGTATCTGATAAACTGAAGGCAATAATGGTCATTAAGACTTGAGGAATTTTTGAAGAATCACTAAACAATGACTTTAAGCCCTCAGCACCAAAAGCAGCGCCAAAAGTTGTACCTAATTCTTTAAATGAATTGCCCAGCGAATTAGCATGCCAATCAACCGAAGCAGTATCTACCACTCCCATTGGAATTGCGATTAACGTAGTAACCACAATACCAATTAAAATCGCGCCGCGAACATTTGTGACAACTAAAATCGTTGTTAAAACTAACCCAATCACCGCCAATATAATGGCTGGATGATCAAAATTTCCTAAAGCAGGCACGATACTCGAACCATTCACAACACCATTTTGAGGTTCTGCTTGTACTGTGAAACTCAGTAAGCCAGCATTTTTCAGCCCCACATAAGCGACGAAAATTCCAATTCCACCACCAATAGCATGTTGTAAACTCTCTGGAATTGCTTTAATAATCATTTTGCGAATTTTTGTCACTGTAATCAAAATATTAATCAAACCACAAACAAAAACCATCGCTAATGCTTGTTGCCATGTATACCCCATCCCAAAAACGACCGTAAACGTAAAGAAAGCATTGAGTCCCATTCCTGGTGCTTGAGCGTAAGGCACATTAGCAAACAGCCCCATAATTAATGTACCAATGATTGAAGCAATAATAGTCGCTAAAAAAACAGCCTGAAAAGGCATCCCTGTTTCTGAAAGAATGGACGGATTAACAAATAAAATATAACTCATTGCAAAAAAGGTTGTAATCCCCGCCATTATTTCAGTCGACACCGTTGTCTTGTTTTCCTTTAATTTGAAAAACGTATTCATAATTGCACTTCTCTCCCTTAAACTCCATGTTTTCGAATAATTACTCTTTAATTATATGAGAATCGCTGTCTTTTTACAACAAAATATTAACTATTATACAACTTTTTCTATATAATGTTCGTGTTTTCCAGATATAAAAAAAGAAAAAGCTTTAAATTGCTTCTTCTTTTCCTAATAATTGGATTAGCCCAAACAACAGCATCTGTAGAAACATCATTAATAAAATAAACATTAATTTTTGAAGGGACCAATCAAAAAAGATAATTTTCACTGTTTCAATTGGACTCATAAAAAGATAGACACTGTGTAATCGATCAAAACGTCCAACATAAATCGCCAAACCAGACAAGAAATGAAGGACGGCTTGAAAGACTACAATTGTTCTATAGCCGCAATAACTTTGCAATTTCTGACTAACAATTGTTACTGTTTTCATCCCTAAAAGTCCATATATAACAATCCCGCTAGTTAAGCAAACAAACGCCCACCAATCACCAATTTGGTTTGCAAAAATCGTATTAAAGCCTTGATAAATAGATAGCGTTTCTAAATGAAAAAAATCCGTAAATAGGTACGGCGCATTAGGATAAAAAATTAACCAAGCAAAACCTATCAACCAATCCCTTTTACGTTTTCCTGCGTTTAAAAGATAACTAAGTTCAATTGGAATATAGGCTAACAACACGTTCAACGCCATAAAATGAAAATGCGTAGCAAATAACCACATATAGATACAATAGATTAAGGTGATCACTCGTAAATAATTTCTAGAATTTCTCAAGATACTCTGCGCTCCTTTTCCAAACGGTTTATTTTAGTGTAGCATACTTCTTAAGCTTTTTTTTAAACCTTATAAATGAACATGCTTCTCCCCTTGATAATCTTCGGTTTTATGCTAGACTGAGTAAAAGGCATTTAGGAGGAATTTTTACTTGAAAAAATTAATTGCTATTGATTTAGACGGCACAACATTAAATGCACAGTCTTTAATCAGTCCAAAAACCGAACAAACACTAAAAAAAGCGATTGACAACGGTCATTACGTCAGTATTGCTACTGGACGTCCCTATAGAATGAGTCATCAATTTTACCAACAACTTGGCCTAACGACCCCTATGGTTAACTTTAACGGCGCTTTAGTCCACATTCCAGAGAAAAAGTGGGACTTGGAAAGCGAAGCCAATATTGAACGTGACCTAGTCTTTGACATTTTGGCACAGAAAAAAGAATTACAATTAGATTTTGTTGCTGCTGAAAACAAAGAAACATTTTATATTGATACGTTAGATGGATTCGATCCGAAATTTTTTGCTTCAAAAGCAACCTTAGATAATTTACTTACTGCTAAAAATTTACGAACAAATCCTACCTCAATGATGGTTCGGACCACACCAAACCAAGCTGAAAAAGTTGCTGATACATTGACAAAACAATATGGCGATTATATTGATGTCCGTACCTGGGGCGGTCCAATGCCTATTTTAGAAATGGTCGCAAAAGGAATTCAAAAAGCCCATGGCGTTGACCAAGTGGCAAACTTTTTATCTGTCAAACCAGCTGATATCATTGCTTTTGGCGATGAACATAATGACGAAGAAATGTTAAGTTATGCTGGTTGGGGTGTTGCTATGAACAATGCCACGGATAAAATTAAATCCGTAGCCAACGATGTCACTGAAAAAACAAATGATCAAGATGGTTTAGCAGATTACTTAGAAAATTATTTAGATCTATAAAAGGCTAAGACAATAGTATTTCTTTAAAAAGAACTCGCTTTGGTTTAGCTGTTAATCTTAAGATGACGAAAGTGGGGCATAAGTCGAAACGACTTATGCCCCACTTTCGTTTTTTTATTCCTTCAATGAATTTTGAAAAGTGCTGATTTTTTCAGCCAATCTTTGATAAGTAGTAAAAGACGGATGCTGTAGCTCTTGTTCTTCGTTAACGGATAAAGTTTGTTGTGTCGTAATGGCCTTTGTTAGTGCATCTACAAAATGAATAAAAGAATTGTTGGTTTGTTTATTGTATCCTGGTGAATAATATTTCGATTGACGATAAAAAGGACGCAGGGCTGTTTCTGTGATTTTTTCCTGTTCATCCGAAAAGTATTCATCATAGCTGACATGTTTTATTTTCTGCTCTTCTGTTATCACTTGAAGTCGACCGATTAGGCCATTACCTAAATCTTCTGCGTAACCGATATACGTTTCTTTCGATGGCTCTTTTAGCCAAGTATCCATCTCTGCTGCTAAAGGCATTAATCCTTCACGCGCAGAAGTTGATGAACCACGTACAGTATAAAAATTACCTGTGACACGATTTTCGTCACGCATTTGTTTTTCTACATAAGTAATACCATTAACAACGGTGACTAACGTATCGTCTGTGCGCGTGTTGCTTGCTTGAAATTCAGGATAATCCGACAGGCGTTTGTTGACACCCGAATAGCGTGTGTCATAATAAGGGTCACTAGCAAACTCTGTAAACTCAACATTCAGAATCCGTTGCGTTTCAGGTTCCGTAATAATCTCTACAATGCCGTAATTTCCGCCAGTAAATACACCTTCATTTTTATAATAGTTACCCGTCATTAATCCCAAAGGCGGTTGATTGGACCAAAACATTTTTTCCTTTTTTTCTTCTGGTGTATATTTTGCTGGTGGGGTTGTCCCAAAGGTCGTTTGCGTGGCACCTGTAACCACTTCGTACGTGTATTCATGAGAATCAAAAGTCAATTGATTAGCAATCAGTTCGTCATTTTTAGTCGGCGCTTGTTTTTCCACCGCAGAAGTTGTTTGATTGGTGACGGTAACTTGCTTCACTTGCTTTGTCTCTTGCGGACCACTTGTGGTTTGTTTCGTTGGCTCTTGATCTGGCGCACAACCAACCAAAATAAATAATCCGATAAAAACCAACATTCCTTTAATATGTTTCATTCACTTCTCTCCTTTTTATAAACGCTTAATTTCCTCTTATTTCAGTGTAGCAAACATTTATAAACCAAAACTAACGGAAAAATGAATAAATAATAAACAAAAACGCTAAGCCTCCTGCATCTTAAGAGACTTAGCGTTTTTTTATTTAATGGCTTGGCGCTTTTGGCTCAACCACTCTTCTTTGATGTGTTCAGAAAGGCGAATCATTCGTTTACCAACTTCACTATATTGGTTAGTCGCTAAATTGGCTAAAGAAATTCGAACTGACCATTTGTCACTCCCGAAAGCATCCGCTTTTAAAAGCATTAATTTTTCTTTTTCTGCTAACGAGGTTAATACTTTTGTAATCGTCCACGATTTCGTTAAATAACTTGAAAATTCTGGGCCATAACGTTTTTCTGTCCAGTCTCTAAAGTTAATTTCACAATAGTATGCTGTATTTAAACTTGCTAAAGGCTCTTCAATACCTAAGGTGCGGAACAAGAGCTTTTCACGCGTATGACAAATATCCATCACTTCGTCTTTATATGCTTGACCGTCTTTTAACAAAGCATACAAACTAAATAAAGCCATCATCGCTTGCTGAATAGAAGAAAGTCCCGCTGCATGGTTCAACGCAATATCGCGGCTGTCTGCGACTAAGCGACTGATAAAATTAATTTGGCTTGTGTCTGCATTCAATGTAGCATAACGTGCCTGTAATTCCATTTTTCGAGCCACTGGCAATTCTTTTAATAATTGGTCAAAGATGTTCTCTTGGCTGACCGCAATGGTCCCCACACGCCAACCGGTAGCACCAAAGTATTTAGAATAAGAATAGATACAGGCTGTATTATAAGGTAACTCCGTAAATAGTGAACGGAAAGCTGGCACAAAGGTTCCGTAAACGTCATCTGTTAAAATCATTAACTTAGGGTTATCCACTGCAACGATTTGTTTGATTTGTTCAATGGTAGGTTTTCCCATAGCATTGGCAGTTGGATTGCTGGGATTTACGACAAAAACCGCTTTGATGGACGGGTCTTTTAGTTTATCAATTTCCTTGTTTGAGTATTGATACGTCGTTTTTCCATCAATAATCATTTGCTCTGCTTTGATTTTAACCACGTCAAAATCATAACGTGGTAGTTCTGGAATTTCTAGATAAGGAGCAAACGTTGGCAATAACAACGCAATACGATCACCTTTTTCTAGTAAATAATTATTTGCCAACGTATCAAACAAGTAACAAATCCCTGCTGTACCACCTTCAACGGCAAAAATATCAAACGGTTGTGCTTCGCTGGAAAATAATTCTTGATTTAAATATGCTTTAATCGGTTGTTCACACGCCTTCAAGCAACGAACAGGATTCGGATAATTATCCCCAATCACATAGTCTAACATGGCATCTAACCACATTTCCTTATCCATCCCAAAATAGTTATGCTCTGCTGTCCAAATTTCTTGTAAGAAGGTTGCCCCTTTGCTAGGATTTTCTGCTAAAAAGTTTAAGAAGCGTTGCGTTCTACCAAAACTTGGCTGAATCATACCAGCCGTTTGTTCGCTCCCCTCTCTTAACGTTTCTTTTGTAGCAAATTGACCTAATAAAAAAAAGGCTTCCCTTGGTGTTGGCGCTGTCCAATTAGGATTGCCTCGCCCTGCATTTAGCAATGTTTCTAAATTATGATTTTCTTCATGTAATTTTTTCTCTAAAAATAGACTTAATTCAAACGGACTAAGGTTTTCTGTCAATTCATCACTGGTTATCATTTTATCCTCCTGAAACACATGCAGTCATTTAGTATGTAGTCTATACTACTCTTCTACCTCCAAATGTCAACCATTTAAGTGGAATATTCTGACAATTAATAAAAAAGAAACAATCCTTTATAAAAAATAAAGAATTGTTTCTTTTTTGCTGATTAACCAAAGAACCGTTGCATTTCAATTTTTGCTGATTGAACAGAGTCAGAAGCATGGATTAAATTTTTGGTGACTGACAACCCATAATCCGCTCGTAAGGTGCCACTTTCAGCATCTAACGGATTCGTTGCTCCAACTAATTTACGTACTTTTTTAACCACATTGTCCCCTACAACGACCATCACAACCACTGGGCCACTTGTCATATAGGCTAATAATTCAGGAAAAAATAGTTCATCTTTTAAATGCTCATAATGTTCCTTCACTGTTTCTACTGTCAGTCGTTCGAATTTAAGGTGCAATAAGTCAATACCTTTATCTTCAAAACGTTGAATGATTTTGCCAACTAACTTCCGTTCAACGCCATCTGGCTTAATAATTACTAAACTTGTTTCCTTCATTTTTTTCATCCCTTTCAAAACTTCCTTTTGCCCCTTCCCAAGGGGTAGCTACAGAATAAAATGAAAGCGGATACTTTGTCAATGATAAATTTTCTTTTCCTTTTGATTAAATAAAAAATTAAAGATTATGCACAAGGTTTGTGAATTGTTCTTTCAGTTCTGTATTACTTGTTTCTTTTAAAAGAAGATAAGGTTGCTCCGCTACTGGCTGTTCTTTACTCACATAGACTTTGGCTTCACCATTAACTAAAGTAAATAAATAGACATGCTTCTGGGCAACTTGTGTCGCACTGTCAGAGTATGCTGCCACTAGACAATAACCATCTTCGCTGCCTGTTTCTGACCAATTTAACCAAATGGGATTGTTCCCAATAGCTGGTTGTATTTTAGGTTCATAACTCAATAAATCATCAGGCACTTGAATCGTGTAAAAAGCTACAGAGTGACCTGGTTGGTATGCTTGATAGTTCTGATTGCGTTCTTGGCCCCAGGTTTCCATGTATTGTCCTAACTGTTTTGCTTTTTGCTGATTCCAAATCGTCCCTTCTTCTGTAACTAATTCAGTTAATTCTTGCGTTTGCGTTGTTTGCTCTAATTCCAACGCCGTGGTTTGACTAACTTTGGTTGCTGAAATCGCTCTTGTTTCTTCAGTATTTACATTGTGTGTTTGTACTTTCTGTGATTCTTCTTTTGATTTTTGCCAACCACAGCTAGATAAAACGCTTCCAACAACTACTATCATAATAATCCCGTTTAGTTTCATTCCTTAAACTCCTGTTTTTATTTTTATTCTATCGAAACAAGCCTAAAATCTCAATCCCTTTCTTTGGATAGTTGAAAACCATTTGGGAACTAGTAATTCTCCACAATTATAGTCCTCTAGTAAAGATCTCTTGATTTTTGGTAACTTTAAATCCGTTGACCAACCACGGTGAATAGCTTCAACTTTTTGCCATTGCTGAAACTCTGGAATCTTCTCAAACGCCCTCATTGCTTTCGCCTCATTTCTCTCTTGGTTTTAGTATACCAAAGAAAAAAAGCTGGAGACAATTTATTCCAAATTGTCTCCAGCCTTCACTGGTTATTGTTTTCTAGTTCTTCTTATATAAATCGTTCCACTCGTTACTAAGAAAGCTCCCCCTAAAACAATCCAGAAAGTACTCGGTACTTCTGCACCTGCTTTGGGTAATAATTTTTTGGGAAGCTGGTCTTGTTTCCCAACCATGCTTTTATTAGAAAAAGCATGCGTACTCTCTGTTGATTTGGTCCCCTGTTTTGCTGATGATTTCAGCGAATTATCTAAGGATGACTCACTAGTAGTTTTTCCAGCTTTGTCTGGGTTTTGGTTTTGGTTTTGGTTTTGGTTTTGGTTTTGGTTTTGGTCTTTTCCTTCGATTGGTCCTTCACTTGTTTTTGTTTCTTTGCCTTTATCTGGTTCGCCACTTGCATTTGGCCCTTTGTCTTTTTCTGGTTCGCCACTTGCATTTGACCCTTTGTCTTTTTCTGGTTCGCCACTTGCATTTGACCCTTTGTCTTTTTCTGGTTCGCCACTTGCATTTGGCCCTTTGTCTTTTTCTGGTTCGCCACTTGCATCTGGCTCTTTGTCTTTTTCTGGTTCGCCACTTGCATCTGGCTCTTTGTCTTTTTCTGGGTCTTCTACATGTGGTTGATTTATCTTGTGGTTATTTTCAAATAAAGCACCTAATTGTAGCAATGTTCTGTCTTCATTTAATGCACTATTAAATTGAATCCCCAAAGGCAGTCCTTCTTTTGAAACGTAAGTTGGTACACTTAATGCTGGATGTCCAAATAAATTTGCTTGTTGTGTAAACGGTGTATATGTGAACGCCGTCAGCCATTGGTCATAAATCAATTGTTTTTGTTCTGCTGGTGACAATTGATCAATTCTTTCCATCTGTGCTGCATGTTCTGGTTTTAGTAACGGATTATCAATACTAGGTGCCGTGGCAGCTGTCGTTGGTGTTAATAAGATAGGATACTGTTGATAAAATTCGTCCATCTTTTGTGCTTGTAAAGCAATATCTGTCCAAGCCGCAGTTGTCTCTTCACTCGTTATATTTTTTCCTGTTTGAAAAAGCGCCCATGTTAACAGTTCTACATCATTTCGTTCAAGCGGTCTTTTCAATTTCTGCCGCGCCATAAAATCGGCAATTCCTGCTGAGCCAGCAGCTACAGTATAATAATTTTTCATTAAACGCTCCCCATCAACAGGGTGCTTCACTTCAACCAATGTGTACCCTTGGTCTTTTAAAAAAGCAACAGCTTCAGCGACCGCCTCTTTTGCTTCGGCACTTACAGGGGTTCCAGCAGGGGATTCTGTTGTATAAGCAATGGGTTGCGCTTGACTTAAATGTCCCACAGGAAGATCTTTTTTGGTTAATAAAGTTTCAAATAATGCATTTGTATCCGCCACGGTTCGACTTAAACCAAAGTGAACAGTTTGACCTTTTGCACTATTAGAATTACCAATGATCACTCCTCTAGAAGGCTTCAAACCTACGGTGCCTGTCCAAGAAGCAGGGATACGGATAGAGCCGCCAGCATCACTTCCAGAAGCAACAGGAACAAATGCCGCGGCGACACTAGCCCCCGCTCCGCCTGAAGAACCGCCTGAATAATGGTTAGGAATCCAAGGGTTGACGGAAACGCCATATAACTTTGAATCTGAGATGTTCTTCCAACCTAATTCTGGATAATTCGTTTGACCAATGATTATGAATCCAGCATTTTGTAGCGCTTTAACAAAGGTCGACGTCCCACCAGCTACTTGGTCTTGGAGAAAACCAAAACCGTTCGTGTTGCTTTCACCTTTCAAGGATTGTCCTAACCCTTTCAGTAAGAGCGGCACGCCTAGAAATGGTTGACCTGTATCTTGTAAAGCTTTTGCTTCTGTCAAAGCCGCTTCTTCTCGTAAAGTAATGACCGCATTTAATGTAGGATTTTCACGTTTAGTGATGGCCAACGCAATTTTTACTAATTCTTCGCTCGTCACCTTTTTTTCTCTTACTAAAGTTGCTAATTCCAGCGCAGTTGCTTGTTTATAGTCTGTTTCTGAAAAAACATTCTCTGCAGAAACAGCTTTTTCAGCTGTATCACTATTTTGTATCTCATTTGTGGTTTCAGTGGTTACTGCAACCACACTTTTGCTACTGCTTTCCGCGATGGACGAAGCGGATTCTTTTTCCTGTATCACCGCTTGGCTAGTAGTTTCAGATTCCAAGCTAGCTACAGTCTCGCTGGTTTCTGTTGTTGCTGGTTTCGTCTCTGTTTGAATGGTTGTTTCTAATATACTTTCTTGTGCCAGCATTGGTACCCCTACCAGTGTTTGGCTAATTAATAAAATAATCCCTAACTTTTTGAACAAAATTGACTTCTTCATAAGTCACATCCTTTATCTATTAACACAGATAAAAAATCTGTATTACTCATAGCATAAATGAAAGCGATTAAAAAGTAAAGTTCTCTTATAAATTTCTGTAGTCAACTTTTAGGTTAGGTTCTTTTTATATGATAAAATAGAACAGAAACGGAGGTTTTTAAATGGAATGGATTAAAATTAAGCACGCAACACAAAATAATTTGAAGGATATCTCTGTCAATATTCCTAAAAAGCAACTAACTGTTGTTACTGGACTATCTGGTTCGGGAAAGTCCTCCTTAGTATTTGACACATTAGCCGCTGAATCGCGTCGCGAATTAAATGATACATTTAGTTCATTTGTTCAAAATTATTTACCCAAATATGGTCGTCCAGAAGTTGAAAAAATCGAGAATCTTCCTGTCGCAATCGTGATTGACCAGAAAAAAGTAGCAGGCAATTCTCGTTCGACAGTGGGAACGTATACAGATATTTATACGTTTTTACGTTTGTTGTTCTCACGAGCAGGTTCTCCATTTGTTGGTTATTCAGATACTTTTTCGTTTAATCATCCGGATGGAAAATGTCCCACATGTGATGGCTTAGGAAAGATTACCAAAATCAATCTTCATCAGCTAGTTGATTTTGACAAATCATTAAACGAAGGCCCTATCGATTTCCCAACATTTACAGTTGGCAACTGGCGGTGGAAACGCTATGCCCATAGTGGTCTATTTGATTTAGATAAAAAAATCAAGGACTATTCCCCTGAAGAGTTAGCATTATTTTTATATGCTCCACAACAAAAACTGGCTACGCCCCCCAAAGAATGGCCTCATACAGCTTTGTATGAAGGAATCGTCCCGCGCATGCAACGTAGCATATTGCATACAGACGAGGGTAAACGTCATCAAAAATACCTTAATCACTTTGTTACCGTAAAAAGATGTCCTGATTGTTTAGGAAGTAGAGTCAATGAACGTGTTCGTAGCTGTAAAATTAATCAGAAAAGTATTGCTGATGCTGTTGACATGCCACTCAATGAATTACATTCTTTTATTCGTTCAATGGACCTATCGTTAATAAAAAATATTCAAGAAGAGCTGCTTGTACGTCTAGAAGCATTAATTAATATCGGTCTCTCCTACCTTACATTAGGACGAGCAACTGAAACACTTTCTGGTGGTGAAGCACAGCGGATTAAAATTGCTAAATATGTAAACAGCGCCTTAAATGATATTATGTATATTTTAGATGAACCAAGTGCTGGCTTACACCCAAAGGACATCGAACGGATCAGTCGCGCATTGCTCAATTTAAAAAATAAAGGAAACACCGTGGTTCTGGTGGAACACAATCCACAATTAATTAGAGAAGCTGATTTTATTGTCGATATAGGACCTTTTGCAGGCGAAAATGGTGGCCATGTCCAGTTTTCAGGAACGTATGACGCATTTTTAGCCTCCAAAACCTTAACTAGTCAAGCGCTTCAAGAGCCGCTCCCTTTAAACGACCAACCAAGAAAAGCAATGAAGTCTTTAACAATCGAACATGCGACACTGCATAATTTAAAAGATCTATCTGTCGAAGTTCCTTTAGGTGTTTTGACTGTTATCTGTGGTGTCGCTGGTTCAGGTAAATCATCATTAGCGGAAGAAATTTATCAAAAAGCACAAGCTGATAACCAAGAAATTATTCATCTTTCACAAAAAAGCATTACTGCAAATTTACGCTCCACGCCAATGACCTATCTCAATATTTTTGATAAGGTCCGCAAGCTATTTGCTGAAGAAAATCATGTTAGTCCAGCTTTATTTAGCTATAATTCCAAAGGCGCCTGTCCTACTTGCAAGGGCAAAGGAATAATTGTCTCCGATATGTCTTTTATGGAGGATGTTACTAGCGTTTGCGAAACCTGTCACGGAACGCGTTACAAAGAAGAGGTGCTTCAGTATCTATATAAAGGAAAAAATATCGTTGAAGTACTAGCTTTAAGCGTTAAAGATGGCTATGATTTTTTCAAAGACCAGGCTTTTGCTCTTTCATTAAAAAATTTACTGGAAGTTGGTTTAAGCTACCTTAAACTCAATCAATCGCTCTCAACATTATCCGGCGGCGAATTGCAAAGGGTAAAATTAGCAGACACACTTCACCAAAAAAAGGTTATCTATTTAATGGATGAACCTACAGATGGTTTACACTTAATTGATATCCAACAAAGTATTCAACTTTTCAATCGAATGGTAGAAGAAGGAAACAGCTTAATTTTATTAGAACATCACATTGATGTGATTAAAAGTGCCGACTGGTTAATTGAAATAGGTCCCGAAGGTGGAGAAAAAGGCGGACAGCTTCTCTTTACAGGAACGCCAGCAAATATGCTAAATTCCACTCATTCTATTACTAAAGGCTATCTGTAAAATAAAAAGTACAAATGGTGCAAACAACAAGCACCGTTTGTACTTTTTCTATTTCAACCCAACTTCCATCTTCACAGGTTGGTGATCTGTATATTTAAATTGTTCGTCCTTTGTTTTCACGCTATGAACAGCCACGTTATCAGAAACAATAAAGCCATCAATTACATACACTTGGGATGTTTCATAAGAGCCAGTGTAAGGTTTGTTAAGCACCCGCACAGTCGGCTGTTGATCATCATAAGCAAGTGAAAAATGTTTGGGTAAGTCTGCAGGATCAATTTCTCCTGGTACCCAACCAGCTTCCCCTAGGTTAGGATATCGATGACTGCCTTTGAAAACTTGATTAAAGTCACCTCCAGCAATTACGTAGTTTCCTTTAGCGTATTCTTGGGATAATACGTCCGCTAACTTTTTACTTTGAGCAATCTTCCCTTCCCCATTGTCATAGGCTTCCAAATGTAAGTTAAAAACCACTAATTCTTTCTCTGTGCCTTCAATTGGAAAACGCGTTTCTAGAAGCGCTCGTTTTAAGTTACTAATGCTAACGGGCCAACGAAAGGGATTGGGTAAAGCAATTCGTTTAGCCTCTGTTATTTTTTCATTGGTTAATGTTAATAAACCACTTTCTACTCGTCCAATCGGCGGCCAAGGAATGGGCACATAATCTACCTTAAAATTATAAGCAAATACGCTGTTCAGCTGCAGTTTTTTTTGTAATTCTTGCTCTTGATTGACTTCATAGGAACGCTGCGAACGACGATCGACTTCTTGTAATAAGTAAATCATCGCTGGTAATTCTTTTAAGGTTTCTTCAATGCCTGTTAAATTCTGTTGGACCATTGCCTTATTAACTGGTTGGACAGTTTTGCCACCATCCATAAAAAAATCTTCTGTTTGTCCTAGACCAGCATAGCCTATGTTATACGTGACTAAAGAGATGGGTTGTTTTTTTTCAATGGTTTTTTCTGAAAAATTTTTATTTATAGCAACTGGTTCAACCGCTCGTGGTCGAAACTCTCGGAAGGTTAAATATCCTATCAAAATTAAAGCTATGCTTAGAAGAAGGACAATCAAGCTACCGAGATATTTAAAAAACTTTTTCATTGGTTCCGATGTTCCTTTCCGATTATGTCAAACCAAAAGTAGCAATTATCTTCGTTGCTACTTCTTCTGGTGTCATGTTTGAATTATTTACTTTCGTTATTTTTACATTTGGAAATGTACTTTCTAGTTCACCTTCGTGGCTTACTAACCGATGTTCTTTGAAGGTATTGAGTAATTCTTTTCGAGAAAAATCGACATCGCGTTTTGAAGGTTTTGCCTCTAGCCGCTCTGGATGAACATTTCGTTCTAGGCGGATTTCTGTTGAAGAGACGAGTTCGACGAAATAGACGGATTCATGTTTATTAAGAAAAATTTCTGATATTTCTTCTAAAAATTGAAAATCCTGTTCTTGATCAAAAGCAATCACCACTGTAAAAATAATGTTTTTTGTTGTATTTGTGGCTGGATTTTCTACAAAGGCATGAAAAAGTTCCTTTCTAACGGAATCAGACAATTGAAACGCACGTTCCGTATACCCAAGATAGTTTGCAAATAAGTCAATGGTTTGATGATTAAATAGTAATTTAGCATCTAACTGCTTTTCTAAAGCCTTGCCAACGGTCATTTTCCCGACAGCTTGGGCACCAATTAAAACGATTAAAGACATCAACTTTCCCTCCTCTAGCCTAATTTTCAGGTGACTATCTTCTACTATATCACACTATATTACAGCACCTTACAAAACTGTTCGGAAAATTTTCTGTTTTTTATTACAAAAAAAAGACAAAAGACTCTATAATGAGAGAGGACTCGATTGATTATAGATGAGATAGGTGACGGAGAATGGCAATAGAAAAATATTTTCAAACAATAGATGGCAGTCAAATTTTTTATCAAATTTTTGGCAAAAAAACAAATTACCCCCTTGTGTTACTTCATGGTAATGGCAATGATCATACTTTTTTTAATTATCAAATTTCTTATTTCTCCAAGGAGTATCAAGTTATTGCGGTGGATACCCGCGGACATGGACGTTCCACCAATACACAAAGTCAATTAACTTTTCCGCTTTTGGCAGAAGATTTAGCTGGGATTATTCAACAAGAACACTTAGCAAAAATTAATTTATTGGGCTTTAGTGACGGAGCAAATATTGCCATGGTTTTTACCCATTTATATCCTGATTTCGTCAACAAACTCGTCTTAAATTCTGGAAATGTCACTATGTCTGGTCTAAAAAAATATGTAACAATCGCCACCTATTTTCAATATTGGTTTAGTCGTATTGGTGCTTTCTTTTCAAAAAAATTGCGCGCACGGCTCCCTATCGTGGCTCTGTTATTTGAAGATACTGGACTGACAAAAGAAGATTTAGAACACATCCCCTGTCCTACTCTTGTTATTACGGGCAGTCGAGATTTAATTGCACTTTCCCATTCACGTGCGATTGCTGATGCCATTCCTGCTGGCAAATTGGTCTTGGTAAATAAACAGGGCCATTTATTTGCCAAAAACTCACCAGATATTTTTAATAAAACAATCGAAAAATTCTTGAAGGAAATGAAGGTGTCTAAATGAAACAAATTATTCATTGGATCAAAACACATACAGGATTACTAAAAACACTGTTTGTTATTGCGGTCTCAATTATTGTTGTTGCCCAACTTTTATCAATTGGTAAGACAATCTCATTTGAACAATTAAAACAGATTTTTGATGAGATTCCGCTATGGAAATTGTTATTGATGATGGTTATCGGTTTAGTTTCCGTTACTCCGATGCTAAATTATGACTTAACATTAAATCGCATTTTAAACTTGAAAGTCTCAAAACGGGAACTCCTTGAATCTAGCTGGATTGTCAATACAATTAATAATGTTGGTGGGTTCGGTGGTTTGGTCAGCATGGGACTTCGTTCTGAATTTTATGGAAATAAAACAGAGGAAAAGAAAATTTTACCTGCGTTAACCCATATTTTACTTTTTGTGTTATCCGGTCTATCTATTTATAGTATTCTGTGCTTTTTCCTTGTTCAGTTCGATCCAAAGATGGCTTATTTACAGCAATATTGGATTTGGTTATTAGGTGGTGGTCTTTATTTCCCATTACTTTATCTTATTTTACATTTCCAAAAAAATAGTTCCTTTGGTAACCTCGATGCTAAAAATCGCTTATCTTTAGTTGTTTCTTCGTTTTTAGAATGGACAGGTGTTTTAATTACCTTTATTAGTATTGGTTACTTATTGGATGTGCCGATTCCTTTAATTGATATTGTTCCTTTATATGTAGCAGCTTCGATTATTGGGATTGCTTCGATGATTCCAGGGGCTTTAGGTAGTTTTGATGTTATGATGATTTTAGGACTAAGCAACTTAGGTGTCGATCGTGAAATTATTGTTTTGTGGTTATTGCTCTATCGCTTATTCTATTATATTATTCCTTTCTTAATTGGCTGTTTGTTCTTTACAAAACACTTGAGCCAAAAGTTAGATACTCATTATCGTCAATTATTGAAACAAATTACTTTGGAAATTGCCCACAAGCTAGAAGTGATTTTACTTTATTTTTCAGGAATTATGATGGTGCTCTTAGCCACTATTCCAGAAGCCTTCACGCAAGTGCATTGGTTAAGAGATATTAACCCCTTCCGTTCACATATTATTATTCAAATTCCGAGTATTGTGCTAGGCTTTGCATTATTAATTATGGGACGTGGGATTGCTGATCGTGTTAAAAGAGCCTATTATCCAACGATTATTTTATTAATTGGTGCTATCTTGTATTCATTTGTGGTTGACTTTAGTATGTTTTCCATTTTCTATTTAGCTATTTTATTATTTATCGTTATTTTTTCAAAATCAGAATTGTACCGTGAACAACTGGTTTACTCTTGGGAGTGGATGACGATTGATGGGTTTATTTTTGGCTTGTTGACCTTGTTATACCTAGTCATTGGTGTTTATAATTTACCGAACTTCCCACATCATCGTCATCATTTTGTGGAATTTTTCTTGTTCCCTTCAGAGCGGATCTGGTTGTCAGGATTTATTGCTATCCTCTTAGTTATGAGTTTTAACTTTCTATTTGTTCGCTACCTTCAAGGGAAAAAACACCAAGTTGGTGAGTTTCCAGAAGATAGTATCTTGCATAATATCCTAACAACTTATGGCGGGAATATTGACAGTGAACTTGTCTTTCTTCATGATAAACAGGTTTTCTTATATCCCAAAGAAGAACCGACTGTCTTTTTACAATTCAACACCATTAATAATAAATGTGTTGTGATGGGCAACCCTTCTGGGAACAAAGAAGATTTTCCTGCGGCAATTGATGCATTCCTTAAAGAAACAGATCATTTCGGCTATGTACCCGTCTTTTACGAAACCAATGAAGACAGCGTGATGTTATTACACGAATACGGCTACGAATTTATCAAAATGGGCGAAGAAGCCTTAGTTAATCTAGAAACATTTACGATGTCTGGGAAAAAATTCAAAGGTACCCGCGCAGTGTTTAATAAAATTACCAAAGCCGGCTATTCATTTGACGTACTCCAACCTCCTTTTAGTGCCGAACAAATGCACGAATTAAAAGCCATTTCGGATAGTTGGTTAAACAATCGAAAAGAAAAAGGCTTTTCACTGGGATTTTTCGATGAAGCTTATCTTCAAAGAAACCCAATTGCTGTTGTCCGAAATGCCGAAGGAGAAATGGTTTCTTTCGCTAACATCATTCCTAGTTACACAAATGAAGTTGGTACCATCGACTTGATGCGTCACCATAAAGAAAAAGCCCCTTCTGGAAGTATGGATTTCTTGTTTATTCATTTATTTGAATATATGAAAACAGAAAATATTCATTATTTCAATTTAGGGATGGCTCCGTTAGCCAACGTTGGTCAATCAAGAAAAAGTTTTATTCAAGAACGAATTGCAGCGTTAATTTATGAATTTGGCTCGGAAATTTACTCCTTCCAAGGATTACGCGAGTACAAGGAAAAATTTGCTAGCAAATGGCAACCACGCTATACACTTTATTCTAAAAGTAGCTGGATTGTCTACGTGATGATTGCTTTACTCATTGTCGATCAAAAAAATATTGACTAACAAAAAGAATCCCAATTAAGTATGAAAAGCTTGGCAACCTCACTACATTTCAGTGAAGTTGCCAAGCTTTTTAATTTCTTTCATCTAGTTTTTCTTTAATTAAAAAGGCTGTTTCTTCGACAGATTTTGCGGTTACATCAATCACTGGGATGTCATACTTCGCAAAAATTTCTTCGGCATAGGCTAATTCTTGTTCAATCCGTTCAACATTGGTATAGCTGGTCTCATTACCTAAACCTAAGGAAGCCAACCGACTGCTACGAATCTGTCCTAATGTTTCTGGTGAACAAACTAAACCAATCATTTTTTGTGGATCCATTTCTTCCAATATTGTCGGCAATGGAACTTCTGGAATTAATGGTAAGTTAGAAACGCGGTAGCCTTGATTCGCTAAATACATGCTGACTGGCGTTTTTGAGGTCCGCGAAACGCCTAACAACAATACATCGGAATCTAGAAACCCTTGAGGATTTTTGCCATCATCATATTTTACAGCAAATTCAATCGCTGAGATTTTATCAAAGTAAGCACGATCTAGTTGGTGGCGTCGTCCAGGTTCTTCAATAGGATCTACTCCAGCTTTCGCTCTAATTAATTCAAAAAATGGCGCCATTAAATCTAAATATAACAACCCTGTTCGTTCACTAAAATCTTTGGCCGCTGTAATTAGTTGTTTACTTACTAATGTACTGACAACTAAGGCTTTATCTTTTAAGGCATCTTTTAAAATCTCCAATAATTCTTCTTCTGTTGTAACAAAAGAAAAATTGTAACGATTAAGAAAAGAAATATCTGGATATTGTGCACTTGCTGCAGCTAACAATTTTTGTGATGTTTCTCCAAGTGAATCGGAAATAGTATAAACAATGATTTCTTTTTTCATAATTAAGCTCCTTTATCTGTTTTGTGCGGCTTCTTTCGCTTGTTGCGTAATATAGGTTAAAATTTTCGTTTTCGTAATTTTTCCAATAACTTTTTTAGGATTTTCTTTTTCAACGACTGGCAAAGAATCCACTTCGTATTTTTGCAAAGTGTCAGCAGCTTCAAGAATAGTAAATTCTGGTGTGCAGGTTTTCACATGTGGCACTCTTGTCATACAAACAGCAACAGGTGTGCCATCAATATTTGTATTTAAAGAGGCCCGCAATAAATCTTTTCGTGACAAAACCCCTAATAATTCTTTTGCTTCATCCATGACATAAAGAGAACCGACATCATACATAAACAAGTTGGTAATCGCATCTCGAATTGAGGTGTCTTGAGCAACCATCAATGGTGGACTCATAATCTCCTGAACTTTTGTTTGA
This sequence comes from Enterococcus sp. DIV1444a, assembly GCF_051712125.1. Lineage (NCBI taxonomy): Bacteria > Bacillati > Bacillota > Bacilli > Lactobacillales > Enterococcaceae > Enterococcus > Enterococcus sp. DIV1444a. Next base: position 820,150 of record NZ_JBIOOG010000001.1, on the reverse strand, counting down.
AAAACATCAAAAAAGAAAAAAGCCTCCATATTATCACTTTCGTAAGTATAGCCAACTTTCGGACTTGCTTTTAAAATTCCTGAAAGTGTTAAAAAAGACAAATCAGAACGCAATGTCGCACGTGATACGGCTAGAATATCTGAAATGCGTTCACCGCTAACTGGCTGATGCTCTTTTACAACAGCGATAATTTGCTCTTGTCGTTTACTTAATTTCATCATTTCCTCCTCAATTCCTCTTAAATAAATTGTGCATTCGCTTACAATTATACACATATTTATTGTTTTTTCAACATATTGACAGGAAACTTTTTCTATTGACAAACTTATTCCCGTCTATTATGATGTTTATTGAACATATAAGACACATATTAAACGGAGGTCACTCATGAAAAAGTTTATTTATTCTTTTAACGAAACACACAATGAAGGAAAAGAAACCCTTGGTGGTAAAGGAGCGAACTTGGCAGAAATGACTCGCTTAGGTTTGCCGATTCCGCAAGGGTTCACGATCACAACCCGTTGCTGTATGGACTATTTGGCAGATGCTACTTTCTTTGAAGAACACTTACAATCAGAAATTTTGAAAGCGGTTAAAAACCTAGAAGCTGAAACAGGAAAATCTTTTACCGCGGACAATGAGATTCTCTTAGTTTCTGTTCGCAGTGGTGCTGCCTTCTCGATGCCTGGTATGATGGATACTATTTTAAATTTGGGTTTAAATGATCAACGTGTGAAAAAATTTGCGACCTTAACCTCTCCTGGTTTTGCTTTTGATTGTTATCGCCGACTTATTCAAATGTTTGGAGACGTCGTCTATCACATTCCCAAAGAATTATTTGACCAACAAAAAGAGCGCTTGGAACAAGAGCTAAACAAAAAAATTACCGCTTTTCAAGAAGAAGATCATTTCGCCTTGATTATCCGCTACCAAGAAGTTTTTGAACAACATCATGTGGTCTTCCCGCAAGACCCTGTCGCACAACTTTTCGAAGCAATCAAAGCTGTTTTTGATTCATGGAACAATCAACGTGCGGTGGTTTATCGAAACTTGCATCATATTGCGCATGATTTAGGTACGGCTGTCAATATTCAAGAAATGGTTTTCGGCAATCGTGGACTAGACAGTGGCACTGGCGTTGTTTTCACTAAAAATCCGGTCACAGGGGAAAATCAATTGTTTGGAGAGTTTCTTTTGAACGCGCAAGGAGAAGATGTAGTGGCTGGTATTCGGACGCCAGAACCAATTCATCGTTTACGTTTGAGTATGCCAAAAGTTTATCAAGATTTTCGCCATTACGCAGAGCTTTTAGAATATCATTATCGTGACATGCAAGATATTGAATTTACCATTGAAAATGAAAAATTATATATTTTACAAACAAGAAATGGGAAACGAACCGCCGCAGCTACGGTTAAAATTGCTTTAGACTTAGCCAAAGAAAATCGCATCACTAAACAAGAAGCACTGTTGCGTGTGACACCTGATACGATTGATCAATTAATTCATCCCGTGTTTGATCAAGAGAAACGACAACACATGGAACGCTTAGCTATAGGACTTCCTGCTAGTCCTGGTGCAGCAAGTGGCCAAATTGTTTTTACAGCAGAAAAAGCCAAAGAACTGACCAATCTAGGAAAGAAAGTCATTCTTGTTCGTCAAGAAACTTCACCAGAAGATATTGAAGGCATGGTTGTAAGCGAAGCAATTGTAACCAGTCGTGGCGGAATGACTTCTCATGCCGCCGTGGTCGCACGAGGAATGGGAACTTGCTGTGTGACTGGTTGCGAAAGTTTAACCGTCAATGAAGAAACCAAGCAACTACACTGCGGACCACAAGTCATTTTAGAAGGAACAATCATTTCCGTCGATGGCTCAACGGGAGAAATTTATCTTGGTGAAATTCCCACAATTTCTGCTGACAATAATGATGACCTTCAAGAGCTCTTGTCTTGGGCAGATGAGTACGCTGATTTAACTGTTCGTGCCAATGCAGAAACTACACAAGATTTAGAGACTGCCATCCGTTTTGGCGCAGCGGGGATTGGTTTAGCGCGAACAGAGCATATGTTTTTCGGTGAAGAGCGTGTCTTGGAAATGCGTCGCTTGATTTTAGCAGAGTCTGAAAAGGAAGCAACCTATGCGTTGGAACAACTTCTACATTTTCAACAGGAAGACTTTTATCAAATGCTGAAAGTAGTCCAAGACAAGCCCATGGTGGTCCGCTTATTAGATCCGCCGATGCATGAGTTTTTACCTCATGAAAAGAATGATATTCAATTATTAGCGAAGCAACTACAACGGTTCCCAGTGACCATCGCCAAACAAATTGAACGGTTACAAGAAACCAATCCAATGTTGGGCCATCGGGGTTGTCGCTTAGGTGTGACCCAACCACAAATATACAAAATGCAAGTTACAGCCTTATTTACTAGTGCCATTCGATTAGTCAAAGAAGGAATTACTGTTTATCCAGAAGTGATGATTCCTCTAATCGCCGAAAAAGAAGAACTTCTCTATCTCAAACGCATTTTAAAAGAAACGATTGACGGTCTCTTTGAAGAATATAAAATGACTCCTTTCCCTTACGAAATCGGGACAATGATTGAGCTACCTAGAGCTTGTCTGATTGCGGATCAGTTAGCAGAAGAAGCAGACTTTTTCAGCTTTGGAACAAATGATTTAACACAAATGACCTATGGTTTTTCTCGTGATGATATCGGTAAATTCATTAATACGTATCGGGAAAAGAAAATCATTACCCAAGATCCGTTTCAATCACTAGATCAAACAGGTGTTGGTCAACTGATTCAATTAGCTGTAGAGAAAGCGCGTCACACTAAACCAAACATGAGTATTGGCGTATGTGGAGAAGTCGGTGGTGATCCGCAATCCATCACATTTTTCCAAACACTTGGCCTAAACTACATCTCTTGCTCACCTTATCGGGTACCAATTGCGAAACTCGCAGCCGCCCAAGCCAAAATTTTAACCGAACCGGCTGTGACTGAAGAACAAATGGTCCTTCTTTAATTTAACGTATGTAACAAATGATTCATCCTTACAAGATAAAAAGTGCTAGGAACATCAGTCGCAACGACTGATGTTCCTAGCACTTTATTTTAAGATTAATGCTTGTACTCTGGTTATTTTCTTATAAATGCGGCATCTTTTGTCAAGGGGTCTGTTATATCTGATACATATCTTTCTACTTTCATATGCAAATCATATTTTTCTCTAAGTTCCGTAATACAGGCCATCATTGGAGAAGCGTGGTGTTTGTCTAATGCTTCCTGATCTGTCCAACTATCAATCAGCAGAACTGTTTCTTCATCGTCCATTGGAAAAAAGTATTCATAGCGGCTATTCCCTTTTTCTGCACGAATCGCCTCTACAATTCCGCTGGCAATCATTTCTTTGGCAAATTCTCTTGCACGTCCATTTGTTCCACTATAATAAATGTTTATGGTAATCGCCATCTGTCTCCCCCCTAAATTTGCTTGCCTTTTTACGTTCCCGACTGGAATTGAACCAGCGACCTACCGCTTAGGAGGCGGTTGCTCTATCCTACTGAGCTACGAGAACAATCTGTTTTAATTTTAGAAGTCTTCACTACATCTGTCAATAGACAAAAAGAAAGTATCTCGCATAATTGTTTATGCGAGATACTTTCTTTAAGTGAAACACATCGTTCTTTTATCTATTATTTTTTTGCCGCCGATCAAGAATCATTTTCCCTAAATAATAAAGTCCTGTCGCAATAGCTATATATTGCCCAATTTTATTATTGCGTGCAACTTTTTCTTGTTTCGTTTTCGCCATTGTCCCCATCACCTTTCTAAAATAATTCTTTTTACATTTTTATTATAGTAGGTTCTGTCATTTTTTGCGAATAAACACACTTTTAAAAATAATCTTCTAAAATTGGCATGCCTTTGACTAAACGTTGGCCTAAACGTTGAACTGTCGTTGCGTCTCCTTGCAAGCGTTCATAAAAAGATAACGTCTCTGCTGAACGATAGCCCAAGAATAGTTGGGTCCACGTTTGGATATCTGCTTTCAAATCAGCAGTCCCTTCTTTTTCCACAGCACCTTTAATAACTGTCGCTTTTCCTTGTTCGTCAATTGTTATTGTCCAAACGCCTTCATTCCATGGCCCATAGGAATCTTCAATCTCTAAAGAATACGTTTCTTTTTCTCCTGATTGAAATGGATACTTTTCCAGAAATGTTTGTAACTCAACGATTCGTGCCATCATGTAAGGTAAAATTTTTACAGAAGCTGCTGGCGTTGGCATTAAATCATTTAAATCTTTTCCAGCAAAACCATTAATCCAATGGAACGATTGAACGGAACCACTATGTGAGCCAATAAACCCAGCTAACGCTTTAAAAGCTGTATTAGTTAAATAGTTCCATTCTACGATTTCAAAGGTTCCGGCAGCTATCCGATAAATCACATAACCTTCCGCTTTCCCTTCTGGTGAATAATAAATCGCTTGATTATTTGGTTTACTTGCACGATTCAGCGTATAATCCAGCCACCAAGTTTCACGGATCACACCACCAGAGTGCGCTCTTTGATTTTCAAGGTATACGTCTTTAATGACCTCTTTACCGTCAGTCCAAGAAACTCGTTTAATGGTACCCGGAACTCGTTTAATACGTGGCCAATCTTCCGTTTTAATTGTATACTCTGCTTGTTCAAATGTTTGTTCATAGCCATATTGACGATAAAATGGATATGAAAACGGTGCTAAGTAAGAAAGGGCAACCTTTTGTTTCGCTAAATCAGCCAACATTTCTTTCATAATAGCAGAAATGCCGCCTTCACCACGATATTCTGGATAAGATGCCACATAGCCAATTCCAGCCATGGGATAGCGGACACCATGAAAATTTACTTGAAAAGGCGTCGCCATCACTTGACTTGTTAATTGCTCATCAATTAGGAAGCCATAGCTTTGAGTATGTGACAACAATTTTTCAAAACGTTCTTGGCGTTCCGCCGTGGGTTCCTGATTAAAAGCATAGATGACAAGATTAAACATCTCTTTCATTTCTTCTTTGCCCATTTTTTTGACTCTTTTAGTTGTCATTTTCTTTCCTCCTCGCACATTGTATCAATTCATTTTATCACAGAAACGGTTCTCTTTCTAAAAGCCGTTATTTGCTGTCATTTCTTTGAACCAACGACCGCTTTTCTTAATGGTCCGTTTCGCATCATCTTCTAAATCCACAGCGATAAAGCCGTAACGATTTTTATAGGCATTAAGCCAAGACCAGTTATCCATGCACGTCCACATATGATATCCTTGAACATTACTACCTTCTTGAATCGCTTGGTGGACCCATTTCAAGTGATCTTGCACAAATTCAATTCGATAATCATCTTCAATGACTCCTTGTTCATTGACAAAGCGTTCTTCTCCTTCTACGCCCATGCCATTTTCTGAAATGTAGCAGCGAATGTTGCCATAATTTTCTTTTAGATTCATTAATGTATCATAAATGCCTTTTTCGTAGATTTCCCAGCCACGGTAAGGATTCATTTTTTTGCCAGGCATATCATAGACATCATAAAAATCTTCTGGAAGTAAGCCTTCTGGTCGTGTTTCAACAGGTGTTTCTTTTGCTTTGGCACGACGTGGTTGATAGTAGTTTACCCCTAATAAGTCTACAGTATTTTCAGCAATTATTGCTAAATCTTCTGGCGTAGTTTCTGGCAACAAGTCATTTGCTTTCGCCCAGGCAACCATATCTTCTGGAAAATGGCCTTTAACAGCCGGATCTAAAAACGAACGGTTAAAGAAACCATCGACAAATTTAGCCGCATTTACATCGGCTTCATTGTGCTCATCACGAGGATAAGTCGGCGTTAAGTTTAAAATAATGCCAATTTCACCTGATAAGTTCATAGAATGATAGACGGCAATTGCTTTGGCACTAGCTAAAGCTTCATGATAGAGTACTTGAATCCCTTCTTTTAGATTCACTTTATCAGGATAATGCCAGCCATAGAGATAACCACCTTCAACTGGTACAATTGGTTCATTGTGCGTAAACCATTTTTTCACGCGATCGCCAAACAATTCAAAACAGGTTTTGGCAAAGTCAACATACAAATCAACCACTTCACGGCTTTCCCAACCGCCTTTTTCTTGAAGTACCATCGGCATATCAAAATGATACAAGTTCATAAAGGGCTCAATCCCGTGTTCTAATAAATCATCAATCACTTGATTATAAAAATCAACTGCTGTTTGATTGACTTTTCCTGTTGTAGGATCTGGAATTAAACGGCTCCATTGAATGGATGTTCGAAAGGAGTTATGTCCTGTTTCTTTCATTAACTGAATATCTTCTTGGTATTTTTTATAAAATTGTGAGGTCTTATCTGGACCGACTTGTTGAAAAAATTTTTCTGGCGCTTCTTGATACCAAAAATCCCAAATATTTTGACCTTTACCATCACCTTCAAAAACGCCTTCTGTTTGAGGACCGCTGGCTGCAGAACCCCACCAAAAATTTTCTGGAAATTGATATTTCATGTTGTTTGCTCCTTTACGATTTAATCATTAAAAAAAGGATTGAACCCTCCGTAAGAGTCCGGACGATTCAATCCTTCGATTTTTTACTCAGCTGCTTCTGCGGCTGCTTCTTGTTTCAAGTATTGATCTGTTGCTACTTTTACGAAAGGCATGTAGATCAAAATAGAAATCAATAAGTTAACAGCTGCTAAAACTCCGCCGGCGATACTCTTCGTTGCTAAAAATCCGCCAATAATTGGTGGTGTTACCCAAGGTGGCATAAAGGTTGCAGCTGGCACTAAACCAGTTGCTGTCGCCACATACGCAACAGTTACAAGAACCATTGGGACTAAAATGAATGGGATAAACATAATTGGGTTTAAAACAATTGGTAAACCGAACATGACTGGTTCATTAATATTAAATAGTCCTGGTGCTAAACTTAAGTTTGTAATGACTTTGTATGGTTTGTTACGACGACCTACGATAAAGATAGCAATTAACAGACCTAATGTTGCCCCTGTTCCACCTAAGTTTACAAATGAATCAAAGAAAGGTTTGTTTACAATGTAAGGAATTGCTTTACCTGCTTCTAAAGCTTTAATGTTCGCATCAATCGCTGGTACATTGATTGTTTGCATTAATGGGTCAACCATGTTGGCACCATGTAAACCAAAGAACCATAAGAATGGTGTAATGAAAGCTAACAATAATGCTGATGGGTAGCTGTTTGCAAGTCCCATAAATGGTTGTTGAACTGCTTCATAGAATGAAATAACGATATTGTCAATTCCTAAAGCAAATAGAATTGATGTAATTAAACTAAATAAACTGATTGTAATCATTGCTGGTAATAATGCCGCAAATGATTTTGCTACTGCTGGTGGTACACCATCAGGCATTTTGATAACTAATTTAGGATTGCCAGATAAACGTTGGAATAGTTCTCCTGAAATAAGTGCAATAATCAAAGCAATAAATAATCCAGTTGCGCCCATGCCTTCTAAGCCGCCAACTGCGAAGAATGAAGCTACAGAAACTGTACCGGCTGCAATGCCGTCTTTTCCATAAGATTTAACTAAATTGTGTGCTACTAAAAAGGCTACTAAAACGGCAAAGATTGCGAATGTGCCGTTCCAAATGTTGCCACCAAAGCTTTTCCAAATTGGTGCATCGTTATACATCATTGGGAAAATTTTGTTTAAAAAGTCCTCATATCCTGGAATTGGAATATTATTAATTAATACCGCCAAAGCCCCTAAAATCATTAATGGCATCGTTACGACAAACGCGTCACGAATTGCTACCAAGTGCCGTTGCGCTGCGATTACTGACGCTTTCGGCATAAAGTGTTTCTCCATCCATTGAACAAATCCGTCCATTGTTATTCCTCCTAATTAACGCTTTCTCAAGCGCGTTTTTCTTATAAGACGTATTGACAACGAGATTACTCGTTATCAATACGGCGATAAAGATCGATAATTTCTTTTGCTAAATCTGTAAATGCAATCGCAGTCATTAAATGATCTTGACTGTGCACTGTTAACAATGTTACTTGCATGTTATTGCCTTTTGCTTCTTCTGTTAACATTCCTGTTTGCGAATGATGTGCATGTACAAGTGATTCTTCTGCATCTGCAATTTTTTTGTCTGCTAATTCAAAATCCCCCGATTTTGCTGCGGCAATCGCTTCCATTGCATCGCTTTTAGCATTTCCGCCATACATGATTAAACCCATGATTGCTTCTAAGTTCTGTTGTCCGTCCATTACCTCTACCCCATTTTCTGCTCTAGTTTGATGATCCCATTAATGAAATTGCTTGATCTAAAACTTTTTCGCCATTCATCATGCCATAATCTGCCATGTTAATGACATCTAAAGGAATCCCTTTTGGTTGTAATTTTTGTTCAAATTGCCCTTTCATGAAACGAACTTGTGGGCCTAATAGTAAAACATTTACCTCTTTATTTTCCAAGTTTGTATCTGCTTCAGAAGCCGATACTGCAAAGATGTCTGCTTCCATACCACGATCTTCTGCTGCTTTTTGCATTTTTGTTACTAATAAACTCGTGCTCATTCCTGCGGAACAAACTAACATAATTGTTTTTTTTGCCATTTTCCTTCATCTCCTAAATTCTCTTTGTTTTGCTTTACACCTTTATATAAGCAAGAAGCGTGCCAAGTTTTAACATATTAAAAACCTTGATAAGACAACGTTTCTTGATATAGAAAGCGTGTACACACTAAAAATAAAACGATTACACACAGCTTTTTTGTGTGCGTTTCCAAAATAATATGCAACAAAAGAAAGTGAGCGATAAGTCGAAACGACTCATCGCTCACTTTCTAAAGCTGAAGAGAATCAACTGGACAAAAGCCGCTTTTTCCCTTTAAGCAGTTTCCATCATTTTAAGCATTTTATAAAACTGCTTCTTTTTAAAATAACTTAAAAAGATACCTAATACTGCATCATTCAGTTTTTGTAACGCCCCATAAGAAACCATTGTTTCTGTATAACGCAGTTCACAGCTTTTTTCATCAATTGGCTGGAGCTCATACCGCACCGAGAAATCATTTTTAGTTGTGGATGTTCGAAATTGATAGGTCTTATTTTCTACAGCTTCTTCAATAACTATTTTCGCGCGACTATTTTTACTATATTCTTTGATGTATTCAAACTTACGCAACTGCTTTCTTGTAAGAGTTTTGCCTGTTTGCTTACGGATATCAAAAATAACAGAATTCATTAATTGCGTGTAAAATTCATCTGCTGAAATAGTTAATGTTTTCGTAATTTCCATTACCGTTTCACCTCATCCTTTGTCGCCTCTTCTTCAGCAACTTTTTTTCCTTTAAAAAACAGGTAACCACCAAGTCCAATGAAAAAAATCCCCGTTGTCAGACTTAATAAATCATAGTTTAAGGAGCTGGGATTCAACGAATACAAAACAATCAAGAAGCCAATACTACATAAAAATAATCCATTTCTAATCATTTTCATCCATCCTATCTTTTTAGACTACCGTTGCTTGGAAGTATAAAACGCCACCCCAAGGTTGTTCCTTAATCAGCTGTTTTGCAACTTGTGCAGCAGTTTCAGGGTCTCCTTCAACTTCAAAAAATAACTTAATACCATTCTTTTCTTTAAAAGTAAATGTTTCATTTTCCCCTTGATATGCCTCTAATAAAGTAATAATTTCCTCTTGCTTCATTGCACTTGCAATCGAAATCATGCCGCTCGCTCCTTTCTATACAAGTAATTGCTGTTTTTATTGCCTATTGCTCACTTTCGCCTAACGCAGGATCCATTTTGTTAGCAGCGATAACAAACGGTGTCCAAATCAAGAAAGTGACTACCATACATACCAACGCTACGATTGGTGCGCGCCAGTCGGCACCTGTCGCTAAGAAAGATAATAGCAACGGCGGTGTCACCCATGCGACTTGTTGAGAAACTGGAGCTACAAACCCAAGATACGTTGCAACCCAGCCAATGGTAGTAGCAACTAATGGCGCAATTACAAATGGAATAAACATAATTGGATTCAGAACAACTGGTAAACCAAACATAATCGGTTCATTGATATTAAAGATTCCGGGTCCTAATGATAATTTACCGACTGTTAAATAATCTGCTCGTTTGGAGAATAACAAGATTGCAATAATTAGGACGATTGTACCGCCTGAACCACCAAACCAAGCAAAAGCATCAAACGAACCACGGACCCACATGTAGGCTTTACCGTCGTCAATAGCGGCTAAAACCGCAGCTGTTCCTGTTTTTCCTTCATAACCTTTTTGGAAAATATCAATATTGATTAATTGTGCTTGTCCCCAAATTCCTTCAAGAACTGGTGCCAAAACGTTTGGCCCATGAATACCAAAGAACCAGAAAATTTGAACAAAAACTGTTACGATTAACACAGCGCCTAGTCCTTGTGATAACCCAAGAAACGGTTCCGCAATATATTTTTGAATTAAGTCAATTAATAATTGACCGCCTGAAAGTTTTGAGACAGTAAAGTTAATAATTGCTACGACATACAACGCGATTGTTGCTGGTAAAATTGCCGCAAACGCTTTTGAAACTGCTGGCGGAACAGAATCAGGCATTTTTATTGTTAAATCTGCTTGCATTAATTTACAAAAAATAATGGTTGATAAAGCGCCCATAATCATCACTGTAAAGAAAGCGTTACCATTTAAATGATTGAGATTTAACCAACCCCATGGATTGACAGTCAATTGATTATTAGCAATTGACGCACCAATTTCTGCACCATTAATTGCGTTGGCAATCTTTTCTGGCACTTTTACAGCTAATTCAGCTGTGTTATTTGGTGCAAAAGCAACACCTGAAATTAAGGTAGCTAAACTGACAATCCCACCAGCTAGCTCATTCACATTGTATGCTTTCGCTAAGTTATAGCCCCAAGAAAAAGCGAAAATCAAACCAGCGATAGCCAATGTACCATTCCAAACAAAACCATTAATCCCAATGATGACATTCAATACTGCAAAAATACCTTTGTCTGCTTCCAAACTTGCCGCATAAGTTGAGACAAACTCTTGGGGAAGATCTCGAATAATTGCGTTAATCATTACGGCGACTGATCCAGCCATTGTCGCAGGTAATGTACCAATAAAAGCATCCCTTAGTGCCACCAGATGTTTCTGTGCACCAATTTTTGCGGCAGTTGGTAAGATATATTTTTCCATCCATGCCATTAATCCGTTCATTTTTATTCCTCCTGTATCCATTTATATTTATTAAAAAGGCAGTAGCCTCATTAAACGAATGAATCGAGCGTACAAAATAAAACCTTTGGTAACATGCACTATCCTTATTTGCTATTCACTTTTCTTAAACGTTTTAATTTCTTATCCCATTAATGAAATTGCTTGATCTAAAACTTTTTCGCCATTCATCATGCCATAGTCCGCCATGTTAATTACATCTAAAGGAATCCCTTTTGGTTGTAATTTTTGTTCAAATTGCCCTTTCATGAAACGAACTTGTGGACCTAAAAGTAAAACATTCACCTCTTTATTTTCCAAGTTTGTATCTGCTTCAGAAGCCGATACTGCAAAGATGTCTGCTTCCATGCCACGATCTTCTGCTGCTTTTTGCATTTTTGTTACTAATAAACTCGTGCTCATTCCTGCGGAACAAACTAACATAATTGTTTTTTTTGCCATTTTTTCTTCATCTCCTTAAAAGTTATGACGTTATACACTTTATTTATAGCAATAATTGTGCCAAGTTTTTTCCTCATTAAAATACTGATATAACAGCTTTTGTCATCGAAAAAAGCGTGCACACACTAAAAGAAAACGCTTACACACATGAATTTGTGTGTAAGTTACCAAAAGAAAACATCAAGAAAAAAGAGAGCGTTTTCTCATTTCTTGATGTTTTTTTATTTATTATTGTTTACTTTTAATTTCATTTTCTAAAAACATTTGGGTAACATGCGCAACTTCTGCTTCCGGGATCGTCACACGATACGCCCGTTCAATTAACATAAAATTCGTGCGTACGACATCGATTTCTAAACGATGTGTTTTAACATATTCCGCTAAGTTTGGAAAAGTTCTTGCTTCTTCTCCTTTAATTAAAGCATCTACCAGAAAAGCCAAATGAATCATGATTCCGGCATCCACCCCTGGTTCAACAATAATATGCATGTCTGTTTGTATTTGATGAACTGTTTTTTGTAACATGAGAATTAATTTTTGTAAGGAGTCCACAGAAGTAATAACGCCACTTAGTGAATGAACAATTGTATCAATCGCCACTTCATCACTAGCAATCCGTTTCAGTACATTTAATTTTTCATCATCAAAAATATCATAGACAGAAAAGAATGGAATATTTTGATATTCAACATCCACAGTTCCCGCAATGGCCTTAATTTCATATTCTTCCATCAAGTTGTCGATATGCTTTTTAAACGTTTCTCGTTCAATAAATTGCATTTGAATCAGTTCCACTTTTGTTTCATCAATAACTGGTAAGATTCGTTGGTATAGTTTTGCGGCAACCCCTTCTCCTGTAAAGCACGTCACGATTACTGCTTTTTTAACGTTTTGACGTTTTTGCAGACTAGAGCGAAATTGTTCTCTCACAACGCTTTCAAAAGAAAGTTGAATATTTTGGTAAATGTCCTCTAAACTTCGTCCCACGCTTGCCATTCGAATAGCTTCTAAGACAATCATTGTGCTCGTCATTGTAATCGCCTTCGTTCGGATACCTGTTTCTTCAAACAACATATTTCCAAACGAATTTAATGAACCCATATCCGTCAGTAACAAAATCCCATTATTTAACGATTCTTTTTGCGCAATTACTTGGTTTCGTAATTGTTCATACATCGTTTGAACTTCCATCGTTAACGGCATATTCATCGCTGTTCCGATTGATGTTCCTAAAAGTTCTTGGGCGGTTTTCAACATACTTGAGGCAGTAGAATCCCCATGCATTAAGACGAACACACCAACATTATTTTCTGGAGTTCTTTCTTCTTTACCGACATTAATAGATAAAAACATACTAATAAAGCCAATTTCATCGAAAGGAATCTCTATGTTGTTCTCTTCTTCAATAATAGAAGATAAATCTAAGGCTACTTGAAATTCTTTTTTCATATTTTTACGGACATTATTTAAATCAGGATGAACAATCACATGACCTTCTTTGACACGTTCAATCGTACTTTGTAAATGAAGTGCAAAGGCAAAGCGCGCTGTTTCATTGTACGTGTGTTCCAAACGCTCTTCTGCGATATCATAAAGACGATTCGTTAAGTCCCAAATAGCTTCTGGTAGTAACTCCTTATGTAAAGAATGTTGGGTTAATTCTTCGACATAATTTTTAAAATACGCATTCATATCTTTAGAAATCAATTCTTCTAAATCAACATTTTCTAGGTCAGCTTCGGACAAGTCAGCGACTTTTTCTTCAATTTCATTGTACACTTGCATGTCTCTAGCTGGATCTTGCGACCAAACAATTTTGTTGGTACCAGGCTGAAAAGATAAATAATTACTTTTACTATCGACAAATTGATCTAAGCGCTCAGGTACTTCTTTAATTTTTAATAATCCTTTTTGGACAGGTAACGATAAATCCCGTTTACGGATAACCAAGTGTTCTAAATTGTGCGTCCGATAATAAAGAAATGACTTAGCACAAACTAATTTTAAGTCCCGCTTCACCTGACCAATATTTCCTTCTGCATCGTATAACATGAACGCCAACACTGCTTCGCGTTCGATATCAATTTGTTGGCCCAAACGTGTTGCCTCTTGCTGAATAAATAACGAAATGATGGCATAACGCTCATCTAGCGTCCGTGCATCTAAAGATGGCAATGTAATCGACATCGGAATCCGCCGATTAAAAGTGGTTAAAAAGTTTTCTGATGATTCCGTTGTCGCACCAATAATTTGAACAGAGGCTTCATAGGTTTGGCCACTTTCTCCTAATGGACGGTACACGCCTTTATCAATAAAAGTAAAGAGCATTTCTTGACCTTCTGGCGGTAAGCGATGAATTTCATCTAAAAAGAGAATCCCGCCATCTGCTTTTGCCATTAAGCCTGGACTATCTTCATTCGCACCAGTATAGGCACCTTTTTTTACACCAAAGATATGACCAAATAATAATTGTGGGTTTTGCGCATAATCAGCACAATTAAAAGAGACAAAAGGGGCATCTTCATCTAAGGTTTTTGAATCAATTGCAAAACGGTACATACATTCAGCAAAAAGAGATTTCCCTGTTCCTGTTTTCCCAAAAATAATCGTATGCAAACCTCTTGGTGGATATAAAATAGCCGCCTTAGCCTGCTGAATACTCACTTTTAAAGAATCATTGGCACCTACTAATGTATCAAAACTAACAGCTGTGGACTCATCCACATGGACTTGTTCCCCTTCATTGATTGTTGGCACTGAATAGATGACAGGACGTCCAGTACTTCTAGTAATTTTCTTTTCTTTGAATAATTCATTTAAATAACGGCTGGCATTACTACGGTCAATCATTAACTGTTCTGCTACCGCTCCTGCCGTTAAGCCAGTTTCATTTTTTTGAAGTAACGCTAAGATTTCTTCCTTCCGAGATTTCATGGAATCCTCCTCGATACAACGTTCTGCTTGAAGCTCGTAAAGCGTTATTTCTTCGCTTTACGAGCTCCTTTGTTTTTCGTGTTTTTCTTTTTGTTTTTCTTCTTTTTACGTGTTTCTTGCGGTTCTTTGACGCCATGATTTACTGTTTCTGGTTTTCTTTCTTTCGTACTCTTTTTTTCTGAATACGTATCTTTGGCTACGTTCTTTTTTTCTAATTCATCTTTGGCTTTTGGCTGCTCATGAAGTGCACCATCATATAAAAAGATTTCCTGATAGGGAATGGCTAATTGTTTCATTAAACGTTGATAATCTCTTTTAGTGCCGTCATTGATAAACGTAATCACTGCCCCTTGTGCACCCATCCGTCCAACGCGACCAGCGCGATGAATATAGCTCTCTTCAGTTAAAGGAACATCTACGTTTACGACGTAAGGGACCCCTGTGAAATCTAAGCCCCGTGCCGCAATATCCGTGGTTAGTAACAACTTCACTCGTTCTGCTTTAAATTGATCGATTGCCAATTTACGCAACTGTTTACTTTGATCTGAAGCCAGACCAATAGCTGGCACATTCTCGTAAACTAATTTTTCTTCTGCTGCACCTAAATCAGCAACTTGATTGAAGAAGACCATACTTCTGAATGCTTCTGTATGTGCCAAACGACGTAAGTAATCGGCTTTTTTTCTTGGCGCTAACCGAATAAAATAGTGGGCGACTTGACCTGCTGAAGTATCTTCTTCCGTCACATCAATCACCTGTAATTTTTGACTTAAAGATTGCGCTTGATTCACAACACGGTCAGCGGTAGCTGAATAAAAAACAAGTTGGTATTCGGTTGGTGTGTGTGTCAAAATTTGTTTGGTTAAACTTAGCTCTTCCTCTTGGAAAAGTTGATCAACTTCATCCATTACGATTGTTTTTAACAACTGAGCTTTGACTTTTTTATTCTTCATTAACTCTAAAATCCGACCCGGTGTTCCGATTAACACTTCGGGGCGTTTTTTTAACTTGTCAATCTGGCGTGAAACATTGGCCCCACCGATTAACGTTTGAACCGTTAATTGAAGTGGCTTAGCCCAAGTCCGAGCAACCTCAGCAATTTGCATAGCTAATTCTTGAGACGGAGCAATAATCAACAATTGATTTCCCTGTCCTTTTTCAACAGTTAAGAGTAAAGGCAGCATGTAAGCAAGTGTTTTTCCAGTTCCTGTCGGCGAAATTCCTAAAACATTTTCTCCTTCGCGAAGGGGCGTAAAACTTTTTTCTTGAATCGTTGATGGTTCGTTAAAGCCAGAAGCTTGCCACTGTTCTTGCCAAGCCTCTGGAAGTTGTTCTAAAAATCTCATATTGTTCCTTTCCTATCGCTTAATTCTTATTTATCAGCATCAAAAATAATGCCGGCACTATGACGTAAATCAGTGACTACTTTATTGACATTTCGAGCAAGCTCAACCCATTCTTCATACTTGGTGCCCCAATACTTATCTGTTGGGTTATTTAAAACTGCTGCAAAATCACGAGCTTCTTCAATCATTGGATTATCGGCTACTTGAATATCTAAGACATCACGTTCTTCATGTGCGCGATCATGGTACTCAGCCGAAGAAATAGCATTGACACTATCTAAAATCAAGGTCCCGTTTTCAAAGTAAATTTCGGATGGCGCAAAAGAATCACTAATTTTCCCAGTGTTTAACGTCACGTCAAACTGATCATAACGTAAAATAATTGTTCCTAAGCCATCGACACCTGTCGCAATTTTACTAGCAAAATAATGGCTTTCGTTTGGTACGCCAAACCAGCCCAAGGCTGCATAAACTAAATAAACGCCTAAATCTGCTAAGGCTCCCCCAGAAAAATGAGGAGAAAAAATATTTGGCTCTTTGCCTTCTAATACTTGATCATAGCGAGAAGAATATTTCATATACGTAAAATTCGCACCTAAAATTTGGTTTTTTAATGGCAATAATTCAGCAATTTTTTGGAAACTTTGCTCATGAATATTACGGGCCGCTTCAAAGAAATACACACGATTTTTATTCGCTAATTCAATAATTTCTGCCATCTCATCAGGCGTTGAAAAAGCTGGTTTTTCAACAATTACATTTTTTTTCGCTAAAATTGCTTGTTTCGCTTGTTCAAAATGTAATGAATTTGGTGAGGCAATATAAACCGTATCCATATGTGCAATACCAAAAAACGTCTCTAAATCAATTGCATATTCCACATCCCCATAGCGAGAACCAAATTCTTGTGCCGTTGCTAGTTTCCGAGAATAAACAGCCGTTAAATCATACGCACCCGTTTCTAAAGCTGCTGCAACAAATTGATGACTAATCCAATTGGTACCAATTACGCCTAAATGTATCATAATCAAAAACCTCCATTTTTTGTTTATTTACTCTCTTTATAATAGTAATCTCTCGTACAAAAGTCACGTAATTACCCTGCCTTAAAGTGCTAGGAGTTCTTCAAGTTATTTATTAGGATCATCAAATGCCTGTAATAAATCAAAGGTTACCTGTGACTTAAGTTCAATCGTTGCTGGTGTTACGTGGCAATTGTAAGCAAGGACTTGCACACCTTGATCAATTGCAGCACCCACATTTTCAGCAAAGGCGGGTTGCATCTCTTGGTGAATCGTTGCTTGCTTAATTTCTTCAAATTGGACCACAAACAAAATGTAACAGCGGTAACCCGCTTTAGTTGCAGCCATTAGTTCAGTGACATGCTTCAAGCCACGAAGTGTTGGCGCGTCAGGAAAAGCACCAACGCCTTTGTTTTCTAAAGTCATGCCTTTCACTTCGACAAAAGCTTGTTCGTCTGCATCCGTTTCCACGAGAAAATCAAATTTTGAATGTGCAAATCGTTGCTCACGTTTAACAGTTTGGATCGTACCAACTAAACCAGGAAGCACAATTTGACCATTTTTTAACGCTTCATTGACTAATGTATTCGGTACTTGGCTATCAATATTAATCCAAAAAGAACCTTTTTTTACTGCAATCAAATCGTAATCTGTTTTTCTTTTAGGCGATGGTTGATAACTAAGCGCCACAATAGCACCTGGTAAAAAGACTTCTTTCCCTCTGCCAGTATTTTTGACATGTGTGACCACTTCTTCATTCGTCTCCATTTAACGACAGTGTGCAATAAACCGATTGGGTCGTTCGATAAAATAAGCGAGTTGGACATTCGGGTACTTCATACACAGACTTCCTTTCTTACACACTATACCATAAAAAAACAAGGAAAAGTATAGACCAAAACCAACAATTTTACTATCTTGTGTCAATCATTAAATATTTGTCAATTCTCAGCGATTTAGTCGAATATTTTAGACAAGTTCTATATAATAAAAGTAACGAAGACGAATAAATGAAAATGAAGGTTAGGAGGAATTTCTTTGAAAAAACATTGGACTTTCTTGGTTGGTGCATCTTTACTTACTGGATTAGCAGGCTCTATCCTCTGGAAAAAAAACAAACAGCTCCCTTCCCCACAGGAGCTTCAACACAATTATACTGGGCATTGGTGGTTTGTAGACGTGAAGAAAGCCACGCAACACACCTTGGAAATCACCTCATCTTTCAATGTTTTCATTGATGGTAAACAAATGCATGCCATGCTTGTTGAATTAAGTCCTAAACGCTTAGTTATCTTAGACAAGTTAGGTTATCATTTAATCATTCAATGTGAAAATGGTGTCCCTGCAACGCTTTACGATGAAGCCGACGACGAAACCTACACACTAGAACGTGCCATTTACAATTAACAAATCACCCACGCACATGAAATTAAGCATGTGTCGTGGGTGATTTGTTTTTTGCATCCCTTGCAAAAGCATTCAGAAAGTTTTCTTACAACTTGAATATTATTAAATAGTCAAATGCGCCTTTTTCTGATAAACTTAGGATGATGTTTTTTTGAAAGGATGAGCCCCTATGACACCAAATCGCGAAGACTATTTAAAATTAATTTTTGAATTAGGTGGCGACGAAGTTAAAGTGAATAATAAACAAATTGTTTCTGGACTAGATGTTTCGGCAGCTTCGGTTAGTGAGATGATTTCAAAGTTAGTAAAAGAAGATTTGGTTGAGCATTCTCCTTATCAAGGGGTACAATTAACTGAAAAAGGCTTAAAAAAAGCGAGTACGTTAATTCGCAAACACCGAATCTGGGAAGTCTTTTTAGTAGAGCACTTAAATTATACTTGGAATGACGTTCACGAAGAGGCAGAAGTTTTAGAACATGTTACTTCACAAACGCTTGTGAACCGATTAGCGGATTATTTAAATCATCCAGAATTTTGTCCACACGGTGGTGTTATTCCCGAAGATAATCAACCCATTCATGAGGAAAAACGCCAAACGCTAACAGACTACCCTGTTGGCACAAAAATTCGTATTGCGCGTGTCTTAGACGAAAAAGAATTACTGGATTATTTAGTTTCCATTGATTTAAATATTCAAGAAGAATATACAATTAAAGAAATTGCTGCATATGAAGGACCTATCACCATTTATAATGAACACAAAGAACTATCCGTCAGCTTCAAAGCAGCAAACACAATTTTTGTTGAGCCGTTGATTAGAGAAAGTGAGGAAAACTAATGAATGAAAAAGTAGCTTTATTTACTATTTTCGGGGGGACAGGCGATCTTGCCAAACGCAAATTGTATCCTTCCCTGTTCCGCTTATATAAAAAAGGATTATTAGCTGAGCGTTTTGCGGTGATTGGTACTGCACGTCGGGAATGGACAGACGAATACTATCGTGAAATCGTTCGTGAAACCATTCAAGACTTAAAGCCCACGGCCGAAGAGGCGACTGAATTTTCTAGTCATTTCTATTATCAATCACATAATGTGAATGATACGGAACATTATAATACCTTAAAAGAATTATCTGATCGTCTAAATGAACAATATCATTTAGAGGGCAATCACGTATACTATTTAGCTATGGCCCCTCAATTCTTTGGAACCATTGTTAATCACTTGAAATCGCAACATATTATTTCGGAAGAAGGCTTTGATCGTCTAATTATCGAAAAGCCATTTGGTTCTGACTATGAATCTGCCTACGAATTAAATGAAGAGATTCGTGCTGCATTTCCTGAACAAGATATTTTCCGAATTGACCATTACTTAGGCAAAGAAATGATCCAAAATATTTCAGCCATTCGTTTTGCCAATAATATTTTTGAATCACAATGGAACAATCGTTATATTGATAATGTCCAAATTACCTTCGCTGAAAGCTTAGGTGTCGAGGATCGTGGCGGCTATTATGACCACAGTGGTGCACTAAAAGATATGGTTCAAAATCATATTTTACAAGTCGTTGCTTTGCTTTCTATGGAGCCTCCTGTTGCCTTTTCTGAAAAAGAAATTCGGACTGAAAAAGTAAAAGCTTTACGTGCTATCCGCCTTTATTCTGAAGAAGAAGCCCTTCAAAATTTCGTGCGTGGACAATACGGCGAAGGTCAGCTAGCTGATCAAACATTTGCAGCCTATCGTGATGAACCGAATGTGGCAGAAACTTCATCCACTGAAACTTTTGTTGCTGGTAAATTTTTAATTGATAATTTCCGTTGGTCTGGCGTCCCTTTCTATGTTCGCACAGGTAAACGATTAACTGAAAAAGGCACACGCATTAACATCGTCTTTAAACAAGTACCTATTAATGTCTTCAAAGATGATACGTGTGAAGAATGTGATAAAACCGATTTACCACCGAATGTTTTAACCATCTATATCCAACCAACTGAAGGATTTTCATTAACCTTAAATGGAAAAGAAATCGGTCAAGGCTTCAATACAACACCAGTGAAACTTGATTTCCGTCAAAGTGCTGAAATGACTGAAAATAGTCCAGAAGCATACGAAAAACTTCTATTAGACTGCCTAAATGGCGATAGTACAAACTTTTCTCATTGGGACGAAGTTGCCCAATCTTGGCGCATTGTTGATATTATTCGACATGCTTGGGATAAAACAGACGTTTCTTTCCCTAATTATGCTGCTGGCACAATGGGCCCGCAAGCTGCCTTCGACTTATTAGAAAAAGATGGCTTTACTTGGGAATGGCAACCAGATAACTGGTATCGTGACCGCGGTCAACTTGATCAATAAACAAGAAAAAAGATCCGCTAGTTAACGACTAGCGGATCTTTTTTCTTGTTTATTCGAATCCTTCAGCAACCGCTTCTGGATAATTTTCTTCCACAATGTGTGCGCAACGGCCACAAAGTGTTGGTAATTTTTCATCTGAGCCGACATCTTGACGAACGGAACGACAACGGTCACACGTTTCGCCTTCTGCTTTTTCAACTAAAATAGCCATGTCTTCAAATTGAACAGCTTCACTAGGTGCTACTTCTTTGGATACTTCAAAGTCGGAAACAATTAGTAATTGAGCAATATCTGCATCAACAGCTGTCATTAATTGATGAATTTGTTCATTTGGATAAACGGTCACTTTGGCTTCTAACGATTTACCGATTAATTTAGAATGACGAGCTTCTTCCAACGCTTTTAAGACATTGTCACGGAAATCCATAAAGGCTGCCCATGTATCCATCAATTCTTCTTCATTAGTAAACGTTTCGTAACCTGGGAATTCAGCTAATTGCACATACTCTTCTTCTTCTTGTAAGAAACTCCAAATTTCTTCCGCTGTATGTGGAATAATTGGTGTCAATAGTTTTGTTAATGAAACCAATGTTTGGTAGAAAACAGTCTGCATACAACGACGTTGATAATCATTTTCTGCTTCAATATAAACGACATCTTTCGCAAAGTCTAAATAGAAAGAAGATAAATCTACCGTTAAGAAGTTCATAACTGTCCGATAAATATGCATGAAATTATATTTTTCATACCCATTTTCACGGATTTCTTGAATGACTTGATTTAAACGAACCGTCATGTATTTATCTACAGAACGTAAATCAGCATAAGCTACAGTATGCTCAGCTGGATTAAAATCACTCGTATTCGCTAACAAGAAACGCATAGTATTACGGATTTTCCGGTACACTTCAGATACTTGGTTTAAGATATCCATTGAGACACGCACATCGGCTTCCGCGTCAACACTACTTACCCACAAGCGTAAGATATCTGCCCCCATTTGGTTGATAACTTTTTCAGGTAAGATAGTATTGCCTAACGATTTACTCATCTTACGGCCTTCGCCATCGAGAACCATCCCTTGAGAAATGATTGATTTATAAGGCGCTACCCCATTGATAGCGACACTTGTTGTAATGCTTGAGTTAAACCAACCACGATATTGGTCAGAACCTTCTAAATACATATCTGCTGGGAAAGTTAACTCTTCTCTTTCTCGTAAAACTCCTTCATGTGAAGAACCTGAGTCAAACCAAACGTCCATGATATCTGTTTCTTTGGTAAACTCGCCATTTGGTGAACCTGGATGTGTAAAGCCTGCTGGTAGTAACTCTTTTGCTTCACGCATAAACCAGATATTTGATCCATGTTCTGCAAATAAATTCGCTACATGTTCAATTGTTTCTGGCGTAATGATGGCTTCCCCATTTTCAGCATAGAAGATTGGTAATGGCACACCCCACGCTCTTTGGCGAGAGATTACCCAATCACCACGGTCACGAATCATATTATACAAACGTGTTTTTCCCCAAGGAATTAGCCAGTCAACTTTCTCAACTTCATCTAAAATATCTTGACGGAATTTAGAGATTGAAGCAAACCATTGTGGCGTTGCACGGTAGATAACTGGTTTTTTGGTACGCCAGTCATGTGGATAACTATGCGTAAAGAAATCTAATTTTAATAACGCGCCTTTTTCTTCTAATAACTCAGTAATCATTGGATTCGCTTTATCATAGAAAATCCCTTCAAAGCCAGGTGCTTCATCTGTAAAGACTCCTCGACTGTCAACAGGAGAAATAACAGGTAGATCATATTTACGGCTAACGATATAGTCATCTTCACCATGTCCCGGTGCGGTATGAACTAAGCCAGTCCCGGCATCTAGCGTCACGTGGTCGCCTAGCATAACAAGTGATGTTCGATCATAGAATGGATGTTGAGCTGTCATACGATCTAATTTTTCACCAGAAAATTCTCGCAAGACTTCTACTTCTTCCCAACCAATCGATTCTTTAACTGTTGCTAATAAATCTTTAGCAATTACAAATTTACGACCGTCTGCCTTCACTTCAACATACGTAAAATCAGGATTAACTGAAATACCTAAGTTGGCTGGTAATGTCCAAGGGGTTGTCGTCCAGATTACAAAGGCTGTCTCGTTATCTAAAAGACCTTTACCATCGACCACATTAAAAGCTACATAAATAGAAGGTGATTTTACATCTTTGTATTCAATTTCTGCTTCTGCTAAAGAAGATTCGCTTGAAGGAGACCAATAAATTGGTTTTAAGCCTTTATAAATATAGCCTTTTTCTGCCATCTTACCAAAAACACGAATTTCTGCTGCTTCATACTCTGGATCTAACGTAATGTATGGATGTTCCCAATCGCCTGACACACCCAAACGTTTAAAATCGTTACGTTGTTTATCGACTTGTGATAAGGCATACTCTTTACATTTTTCGCGATACTCAGCGACAGTCATTTCTTTACGTTTAACCCCTTTATTGGTTAACACTTGCTCAATTGGTAAACCATGGGTATCCCAACCTGGCACATAAGGAGAACGGAAACCGGACATTGATTTTGAACGAATAATAATATCTTTACTGATTTTATTTAAAGAATGCCCTAAATGGATATTTCCGTTTGCATACGGAGGTCCATCATGTAAAACAAAGGTTGGTTTTCCTTCGTTTAGTTTTTGACGTTGTTCATATAAGCCTTTTTCTTCCCAATCTTTTTGCCATTCTGCTTCACGGTTAGGCAAGTTTCCACGCATTGGAAAAGCTGTTTTTCCTAATTGCAATGTTTCTTTCATTTTCATATGCATTTGCCTCGCTTTCATTTTATTGATTTAATTGTGTTATTCATACTAAAGATGAACGATAGCTGATAAAAGTAGATAAAAAAAGAGTACTCCATCCCAAGGGACGAAGTACTCGTGTTACCACCCAAATTCAAAGTAGAGTTACCCCTACTTTCTCTGAAATTGATAACGGTAATTATCCGGCAGTTCCTACTCAAACGTTCAGAACTGCATCTAGGATAGAGGATCTGTTTAATGCCAGTGTCTGTCAAACTTTCACTATCATTGACTCGCTGCTAAGAATAAACATTAAACGTTCTGTTCTATCTATTTTGATTCTTCTTCAATTGTTTCTTCAGTGACTTCAATTACAGGCTTTTTTTCTACTACAGCATCTGTGTTCTCTTCAGAGTTTACAACAGTTTCATTTTCGTTGTCAAGGTCTTGTTCATCAAGAATTTCCTTAACTGCTGTATGTTTGTCTCCGACATAACTAGAAAAAGGCTTTAAAATCTCTTCCCACTCTTCACTCTTTACTTGCTCTAATTGAGTTTCAAGCATTAAGCTTAAGCGTTGATGGAAGACACGTGTTTTCTTCTTCAAGTCTTCTGTTTCCCCAGCTAATTGACGGGCACGTTCAATTGCTTCTGCTAAAATTTGTGTTGACTTCGCTTCAGCATCTGCAATCATTGCATTTGATTTACGTTCTGCTTCTACCAAGGTTTCTTTGGCTTGGTTATCTGCCGAAGTGATAATCATTTCTGACTCTTTATTGGCACTTGATTTCACTTTATCAGCGGTATCTTGTGCAACAATAATTGATTGGTTCAATGCATCTTTCAATTCATTGAAGTATTGTAATTTTTCTTCTGCGTGTTTTAATGATTTCTCAAGTTCACGATTTTTTTGTAATGCATCTTCATAATCACGTGTGACTTGATCTAAAAAGTCATCTACATCGTCTTGATTATAGCCTCTCATTTTTGTTGAGAAGTCTTTGTTTTGAATATCTAATGGAGTTAATGCCATATTCCTTCACCTCTTTGGATTATTTTTGTAAAACCCCTTATGAACACATTCTCATACTAATCCTGAAATAGCAAATATCTTACTTTTTTTATTATACACAACTTCGTCTGAATGAACAGCCAAAATGGTTTTCTTAAACAAAAGTTCGAGATTATTTTCTCAATACCCCTAAGAGGACACGGAATTTTTCTTTCTTTGTTTTTCCTTCTAACTCTTGAATCTGAAGGCGCCCAAATCCTCGTATCGAAACAATATCTAATAAGTCTAAGGCAAAATCTGGTCGTGTCGTTTCTGTCCAATTGACTTTTACTTTACCAGATTCGATCAATTGTTTTGATCGCTGCCTTGAAATATTAAATACGGCGGAAATCACACTATCCAGCCGCAAAGAGCTCATAGTCGTTCGCTCTTCTTGCCAACCATCCTTCGGTATCAAAATTTGTGTATAATCCCGCGCTTCTAAGCGAACAGTAATTTTACCAATTTTGTCGACTTGGTTAACAACGAAGCCAGCTACTTCTTGTGCTATAAAAACCTGCCACTTATCGCCATCGGAAATAATATCTCCAAAGGCTTCCCTACGAACCCCAACATTCATCAAGGTGCCTAAAATTTTCCCATGAGATAATGTCGCAAATTTAGATGGATAAATAATTTCAAATAATACAACACCAAAATCTGTCTCTTCTGGTATGTAATACGCTGGATAAATCAAGCAGCGTTTTCGTTCTGCTTGCTCATAACCACCATAAAAAGTAAACGATAAATCACTGTTTTGTCGAATCAACGTTTCCAAAATATACGCCTGTCTAGGATCAAGAAAGTCTGTCAAATAAGGCGCGTATTGCATCTCTACTTGCTCTAGCCAACCCCCGACAGTGTCAATAAAAGGATGTTCATCTTTGCGGAAATGTTGATACACATTTGCGTTCATAGATAAATCATCCTTTCTAAAAGTTATTAATAAACAATAGCTCGTAAAATGACTGCTAAGCCACCCGCTGCTAGGTTAAGGACAATAATCCCTACCATTACGTTAAATCCAACCATTCCAATCCTTAAATTCAAACGGTCAAACAAACTTAAGTATGGTTCACAAATTCTAGAGAGCAAACGCCCGAAAGCAGAATCATATGCTCCTGGAAACCATGAAAGTAGCGCGTAAATCACTAGTAATCCTGAATAGATTTGAACGCCTTTGTATAATAGAGTAATCAGTGTTGCGATAATAACACCTCCCTAAGGCTTAGAAATCAAAGAATTGTTTGTTGGCTAAAGATTGTGCTGTTGCACTATCAATTTCCATATTCGCTGGTGTGCATAAGAAGATTTCATTGCCAACGCGCTGAATATCTCCGTCTAAAGCATACACAGTACCAGTTAAGAAATCAACGATGCGTCGTGCTTGGTCTTCTTCTACTAATGTAAAATTAACTAGCACGGCTTCTTCAGCAAATAGATGTTTCGCAATGCTCATTGCTTCTGAATACACACGTGGTTCAATAATAGTAATTTTATGTGTTTTTGCATTGGCGGTGCTTTCTTGTGCTCGTCTTGTGTTCGTAGTCGCTGATTGATTAGAACTACGCATAGAAACCACTTTTTTCTCTGTGTAAGCAGCTTGTTGTGTGTCTCTTTCTTGATGCGTTTCAGCAGAACGATAGCGTGCAGAAGGTTTTTCAACTACAGGCTCACTTTGTTGTGTATAAGCTGGCTGACTGTAACTTTCCTGTTGTTGAACAGGGCGTTGTGGTTTAGGCCGAGCTGCACGACGTGGTGGTTCATTAACTGCTTTGCGCTCTTCATATTCTTCGTAGTTATCATAATAATCATCTTCTTCGCCAGATAAGCCAAAAAAGCTCGATAACGCATCCTTGTTAAAAATTGACATAAATTCCTCTCCTTTACGCATCTCTGAATAACGCTGTTCCGATTCGTATAAAAGTTGCACCTTCTTCAACTGCGATTGGGAAATCGTTACTCATTCCCATACTAAGTTCTGTACAAGGAGCAAAAGATAAATGTTTCTCATTTACGGTCATTTGCAGCTCTTTTAATTCTCTAAATGTTGCATGTAATACTTCTTCACTTGCCCCAAAAGGTGCCATAGTCATTAGACCGACGATTTGAATTTTGTCCAAATCAGCAAGTTCTTGAATGAAAGGTAAGACGTCTTCTTTACGAAAGCCGTGCTTGCTTTCTTCCCCAGTTATATTCACTTCAACAAAACAACGAATAACTTTCGTTGCTCTTTTTTGAATTTCTTTGGCTAGACTCAGACTATCTAATGCATGAAAATAATCTATCTCATTAATAATTAATTTTACCTTCCTACGTTGTAAATTACCAATTAAATGCCACTGAATATCATTAAATTTTTCCAATCCAGCTTTCTTTTCTAGTAACTTATCTACTCGGTTTTCAGCTAAATTCTGGACACCAAGCTGAACAAGCTCTGCTGCTTCCTCAATTCCTACTGATTTAGTGACGCCAATCATTGTCACATCAGCAACAGAGCGCTGTGAGCTTTTGCATGCTAGCTGAAGTTGATTATTAATATTTGTTAAGTTTTCAGCTATCATTTCTAATCGATGCTCCTTATCGTTTTCTGCGGAAAAATGGTGGCGTACTTAATTCGTCATCATTGTGATTTGGTTCTTCACGGTGGAATGTGTCAAATTCTTTTTTATCTACTTGTTCTAATGAAGATTCATCAACTTTTGGACGTGTATTTTGTTCTCTGCGAATATCCCAATCGCCAAAAGCACTTGCTTCTTCTTGTGATTTTGGTTGATCCATTTCCACAGATTGAGTTGTTTGTTGCATTGGTTGAACCGCTTGTCTCGTTTGACGGTGCGGTTTTCTATCCTTTTTTGATTCATCAATACCTGTAGCGATTACTGTTACACGAATTTCGTCGCCTAAATCTTCATTGATTGATGTACCTAGGATAATGTTCACATCACCTGAAGCAGCATTTGTAACGATATCTGAAGCATCTTGCGCTTCAAACAAGGTCATATCTAAACCACCAGTAATGTTTAATAAGACTTGTTCCGCACCATCGATTGATGTTTCTAACAATGGTGAAGAAATAGCTTTTTTCGTTGCTTCAATTACACGTTCTTCGCCGCTCGCTACACCAATTCCCATTAAAGCTGTTCCTTGGTTTTCCATCACTGTTTTCACGTCAGCAAAGTCCAAGTTTACGTAACCTGGAGCTGTAATTAAATCAGAAATGCCTTGAACACCTTGACGTAAAACGTTATCTGCTTCTCTAAAAGCTTCAAGCATTGGTGTTTTCTTGTCAACGACTTCTAATAAGCGGTTGTTTGAGATAATTAATAGTGTATCAACATTTTCTTTTAATAAGGCAATTCCTTCAGCGGCAAAACGACCACGTTTTGGACCTTCAAAACTAAATGGACGAGTTACTACACCAACTGTTAAAGCGCCTAATTCTTTAGCGATTTTTGCAACTACTGGCGCAGCACCTGTACCAGTTCCGCCACCCATACCAGCAGTAATGAAAATCATATCAGCGCCTTGTAATGATTCTGAAATCACTTGTTCACTTTCTTCTGCAGCTTTTTGGCCAACTTCTGGTTGTGAACCAGCACCTAAACCACGAGTGTATTTAGGGCCTAATTGAATCACTGTTTCTGCTTTTGAATGTTTTAATGCTTGAACGTCTGTATTGGCTGTGATAAATTCCACGCCTTTAACGTTCTCTTCGATCATACGGTTTACAGCGTTTCCGCCGCCGCCACCTACACCGATAACTTTAATGACTGCACCGTTGTTAATGTTATTGTCTAATGAAAATTCCATGATATCGTATCCTCCTGTTTGTGTGATTAGTCGAAAATGTTCGAGAAGAAGTCTTTGATTTTGCCGGTCATTTTTTCACCAGACTCACGTTCGTTGAATTCTTCGTATTCTTCTTGAGGCTGTTCAGCATATGTGTCATAGCGAACTTCTTGTTGGACAGCGACTGACTGTGCTGGTTTCGATTTTTCACCAGGGATTGCATATTTGGCAATGTGATAAATATCGTTTAGTTGCGCTGAATATTCCACAATGCTAATGACATTAGCAAAGACTGGGTTACGTAAGCCCATGTGATTTGGTACGT
This sequence comes from Enterococcus sp. DIV1444a, assembly GCF_051712125.1. Classification (NCBI taxonomy): domain Bacteria; kingdom Bacillati; phylum Bacillota; class Bacilli; order Lactobacillales; family Enterococcaceae; genus Enterococcus; species Enterococcus sp. DIV1444a. The sequence goes on along the minus strand of NZ_JBIOOG010000001.1, from coordinate 791,375 downwards.
ATAGTTTTACGTTGGCTTCAAAAATCTCTTGCGCCAAATCAACAATACCTGGCATACTAGCGGCGCCACCAGTTAACACAACGCCTCCAGGTAATTCAAACGCATCAATTTCATCCAGAACTTCTTTTGATTTTCTCAAAATTTGTTCTACACGCGCTTCGATAATTTCTGAAAGGTAACGTTCGTCCACTCTTACAGGCTCAGACTTACCGATAACATCAACAGGAAATTCTTCGTTCGCTGAAGTTCTTTCCGGATAAGCATCCCCATAATTAATTTTTAAGGCTTCGGCGTTGTTAAAAGAAGTATTCAACACGATTGAGATATCTTTCGTGATGAACTCGCCGCCTTCTTGGTTAACATGAGTAAATTTCAATTGTTTGTCATGAATAACAGATGTCGTTGTTTGACCGCCACCCATATCAATGACAATCGTTCCAAAGTCTTTTTCGCCATCTGTTAAAATTGTTTCCGTTAAAGCAAGCGGCGTAATCACTAATTCGTTAATTCCTAAGCCAGCTTTTTCAACACATTTACGGATGTTATGGATGATTGTTTTTGGTCCAGTATAGACAACGCCAAACATCTCCATGCGAACGCCAAGCATTCCACGTGGGTCTTTGATGCCTTCAAAGCCGTCGACGGTAAAGTCTTGCGGTAAGATTGCAACAATTTGACGTTCAGGAGGAGTTGAACGAACCAAAGCTGCAGATGCGACGTTGCGCACATCCTCATCTGTAATTTCTTTTGATTCACTACTAACAGCTATCATTCCTTGACAGCTTTCTACTTCTAATAAATTCGCTGGTAATCCAACATTTACGCTTTTAATTTGAATGCCGGCTTTTTCTTCGGCTTGTCGAACGGCCCGTTGGATTGCTTGAACTGTTTGATCAATATCGACGACAATCCCTCGATTCAAACCGTCTGATTTTGCATTTCCAACGCCGATGATGTTCATTTGACCTTCAATATATTCAGCGACAACTACTTTGACAGAAGTTGTACCAATATCGAGGCCTACATACATTCCTGTTTTTGCCATGAACGGAATTCCTCCTCCTATTAATTCCAATATCTAAGCGGACAAAGGCGTCCGTTTAACTATCTCTTTTTTAGTATTATTCACTTCTTCCAATTTTACCATAAAAATGGGGGTTTTAGAAAGCAGATTATACGAATTTGTTCGTTAATTTTTGAAACATTTTTGTAAAAAACTTATTCTGCTTGTTGCACTTCTTGATTTTCTCCATTTGTCGGCGTACCGTTATTCGCTTCATCCGTTGCTACGCCTGCATTTTGGTCTGCAATTTCTTGATTTCCAACCGCTGAATCTTCGGAAACTTCACTGCCCGTCTCTTCACTTTCTTTTTCATACGGATAAGAAAAAATGCCGACTTCCATATCAACGATTCCAGGTTTGTCCATTTGCTCGGCTACTTGTGAATAATAAGCCATTTTTTCACTTAAATCAGAAATATTAACAATCACTCGATTTCCATCATTCATATAGACATTAATCAAGTCTTTATTGGTTTTGGATGGTGCATATTTAATTTCTGAAATTCCTTGTTTAATTTCTTGAGGCAATTTGTTGTAAGAGGCCATTAATTCAGGGATTAATTTATCCTCTTTAAAATTCTCAAAAATTGGTTTGCCACTTTCAGCAGCTTTGGTGGTTTCCGCCAAAGTTTTACCATTCTCTAAAATCGGATGATAGCCGCCTTTAGTCGCAGCAAGCGCGACAATTTGATACTCTTGAATATCAATTTTAAATGAATTAATACCATTTAACTTAATGTTCGCCTTTTTTATAATTGGAAACTTTTTCTGAATATTTGAAGAAAAATAATTTCGATTCGAATACTGCTCCCATAAACCACTGCCCGTTTCAAGTTTTGACTGCTGAATAATCGCTTGGCTTTCAATACTTTTGTTCCCTGAAACTGTCACTTCACTCAATCGACTAAGAGGCGAAACAAAATACAGTGCCACTAAAATAGCTGTCCCTAAACAAGTTAAAATAAAGGCTAAACGCCTGTATAACCGCTTGTTCCGTGTTTTCTTAACGTTCGGTAAACGATCTGCAAAATGCTCCTCTTCTTCCACTGTTTCTTGTGGAAGATGTTGTTGAGGCTCTTCTTGACTTTGTTCTTGTAAAGTGATGGTGACTTCTGCTTGTTCCTTTTCACCTTTTGAAGCAGCTTCTTCCGCTTGTTTCTTCAAATATTCTTGGTTTTGTTTTTGCCAAGGTGTCAGTTCAGGTTGAGACTCTTCCGATTTTTTTGGAGGTAATGGTTTTCTTTTTTTGAATATATCGTTCTCGTTACTAATCTTCCACACCTCCTATCTCAGACTAACGTTTTCACAACTTGATACAAACGATCACTTGCATCTGGGATGCCTTCCCCTTTGGACGCCGTTGCCATCTGTTGTCTTTTTTCATCGTTTAATAAAATATCATCAATTGCCGCAACCAAACGAGCGCCGGTCAATTCTGCATCTGGAATCATTTCAACAGCACCAACTTTTACTAAGCTTTGCGCGTTTTTCGTTTGATGATCATTAGTGACGTAAGGACTCGGAATTAAAATTGCTGGTAATCCTAATGCGGTGAACTCCGCAATCGAGGTTGCTCCTGCACGTCCCACCATTAAATCGGTATTAGCCATCACTTCAACCATTTTATCAATATACGGTTGCACACTTATGTTTGTCAATTTCTTTTCAGAAAGCTTTAGACTTTCTTGAAGTTCCTGATAATATCTTTCTCCTGAAGCGTATAAAACTTGATACTCTCTCTCTTCAAACAAAGGAAAGGCCTGTTCAAACGCTTGATTGATTTTCAAGGCACCGCGACTTCCGCCAAATAAAACCACCGTTTTCTTTGCTGGATCCAAGCCAAACTCTGATAAAATAGCTGACTTTTCCACCGTTACGACTTCTTGTCCCCGCGGGTTCCCTGTTAAAATTGTTTTTTCTTTCGGGAAAAAACTAGCGACATCCGGAAAACAAATCGCAATTTTATCCACATAACGACTTAAAAATTTATTTGTCATTCCAGGGATACTATTTTGTTCATGAATAATTGTCGGTATTTTTAATTGATGGGCTGCATAAACGACTGCACCAGAAACATAACCGCCTGTACCAATGACCACATCTGGTTGAAATTCCCGAATAATTTTTTTCGCTTTATTAATGCTTGTTAAAAACAAATAAATTGTTTTAAAATTTTGAGGACTCAGTGAACGCTTGAATCCTTGAATTTTAATCGTTTTAAATGGAATTTTCGCCTTTGGCACAATTTGACTTTCTAAGCCATTTTCTGTTCCCACATACAAGAATTCTGTTGCAGGTGCTTCTTTTTTGACGTGTTCGACGAAGGATAACGCAGGATAAATATGCCCACCTGTGCCACCACCAGTTACTAGTATCTTCATTTTCTCACATTTCACTTTCTTTTAATTGTTGAACAGCTTGCATAAAGGCTTCCCCGCGTACTTCAAAATTCGGGTATTGGTCCCAGCTTGCACAAGCAGGTGATAGTAAAATAGTATCATCTTTTTCCGAATAATCAAAGGCAATGCTAACCGCCGTTTGAACATTTTCAGCAAATAAAATTGTTTCAATGTTCGCTTTTTTAGCAGCTTCCGCTAATTTTTCTTTGGTTTCTCCAAATAAAACAATTGCTTTGAGTCCTAGCAGAGCAGGAACCAATTCATCAAATGAGTTGCCACGATCCAAGCCGCCAGCAAGTAAAAGTAGCTTTTGGTTGTCAAACCCACTTAACGCCATCTCTGTAGCTAAAATGTTGGTTGCTTTTGAATCGTTATAAAAACGTCTTTGCTGAACTTCACCAACAAATTGCGTTCGATGAGGAACGCCCGAAAAGTTTTTCAATGTTTGTCTAATCTGAGCATTCGATACATTTTTTAATTTAGCTACACAAATCGCTGCGAGTGCATTTTCAATATTGTGACTGCCAGGAATCCCTAGCTCATCGGCGGGCATAATATATTCTTCATTAAAATATAATTTCCCATCTAAAAGATAAGCTCCTTCTACTGCTTCTTTCGTTGAAAAAGGCAATACGTTAGCAGCTGTGGTTTTGGCTAACGTTTGAAGCTCTACTTGATTCCAATTTAAAATCAAGGTGTCGTCTGCGGTCATGTTTTTTTGAATGGCCCATTTGGCAGCAACATATTCTTTCCGCGAACCATGATAATCCAAGTGTGCCTCAAAAATATTTGTAATTACTGCAATTTGTGGGTGAAACGTCTCAATTCCCATCAACTGAAAACTAGAAAGTTCCATTACAAGATCATCCTTGGCTGTTGCTTCTTGAGCCACCGTACTCGCTGGAAAACCAATATTTCCCGCCAAACGTGCCTCACCAGCCGTTCTGTCAGCGTTTAGCAATAAACCAATCATCGTAGTCGTGGTTGTTTTGCCATTGGTGCCCGTAATGCCGACAATTGGACATTCGGCAATTTGACCTGCTAATTCCACCTCAGTTATGATAGGAATTTCCCGAGTTAGTGCTTCTGCCACAAGTGGATTTGTATAAGGAATACCAGGATTTTTAACGATTAGTTCAAATTCTTCATCCAACAATTCAATTGGATGCCCCCCTGTAACAACACGAATACCCAAGGTTAATAAATCTTGGGCGTCAGGGTTTTGATCAAATTGTTTTGCGTCATTAACGGTAACGAGCGCACCTAACTCATGTAAGAGTTTCGCTGCGCTGACACCACTTTTAGCTAGTCCTAAAACCAACACTTTTTTGTTTTGATAGGTTGTTATTTTTTTCATTGTCAATTTCCCCTTTGATAGATTAGAAAAGAATCCATAATGTGATTCCTGAACAGATTAAGCCAACAGACCAAAAGACAAAATCAATTTTCCATTCAGACCAACCACACATTTCAAAATGGTGATGAATTGGTGACATTTTAAAAATCCGTCGACCAAATAATTTAAAAGAAGCAACTTGTAAAATAACACTTGCTGTTTCGCAAACGTAGACAAGTCCAATTAAAAGTAGCGTCCATTCTTGATGCAAAATAATTGAAATTGCTGCTAACAATCCACCTAATGCTAATGAACCAACATCACCCATGAAGATTTTTGCTGGTTTTCTATTATAAGGGAAAAAGCCAATCAGCCCACCAATCACACTTAGGCAGATAATCACAACATCAAATTGTTGTTGTTTCCAGGCAATGATTGCATAGGTACCAAAGGAAATTGTTCCTAAACCAGCAACTAGGCCATCAATCCCATCTGTCAAATTCACGGCATTAGAAAAACCGACTAACCAAAAAATAATAAACACGCCATAAAAAATACCTAACGGAACTTCTGCTAATCCAAACAAGTCTAAAGTGTCTGAAAAGCCTTCACTTCGATAAACAAAGTAGAAAACCAACCCACCAAAAATTTGACCAATTAATTTTTGACGAGAATTCAAGCCCATGTTCCGTTTTTTAAAGACTTTAATGAAATCATCTAAATAACCTAGCAAACCGTATAATACTAAAATAAATAGAATAATTAGTAGAGACGGCGTAAATTGGTGGAAAAACAACCCCATTGCTAGCGAAGTAATCAAGCTTGCTACAAGGAAAACGACTCCCCCCATTGTAGGGGTACCTGTTTTCACACTATGCCAAGTTGGGCCATCTTCACGAGTAACCTGTCCTTGTTTTTTCATTTGAAAATAGCCAATGAATAGTGGCATTACGCTCACTGTAATGGCAAAACTCACCACTATGGGAATAAAAATCTGTGTCCACTCCATGTTATCTCTCCTAATTATTCTACGTTATTATTCTGTGCCTTCTAAAGTCACGGTTAATTTTTTCTCCGTAATTTCAGTTTCAGCAGCGATACTTTGTTTCGTCACATAGCCTTCACCTTTAAACTCGACAGTCAAACCTAATAGATTGCCAAGCTTGGTGACATCGCTCTTCGACCAGCCGGTTAAATCAGGCATATAGTTCGTTCCATTTGTGATCAAAATCAATTTCTGATTAGGCATTAATGTTTGACCAGACGGCGTTGATTGTTTCTTGATTTTTTCACCATCGCCGATAATCACAGGATCCACCCCGTTCACTTTGGCATTGGCCAACGCTTCCGCTGGTGTCATGTTTTTATAATCAGCAACCGTGACTTTATCAGAAGCTACTTTCGTTGTTTCCGGATCTGTCTCTTTAATGTCTAACGCTAATTTCATTAATGGGTTTGCAATTGCCGCCATTGCTTCTGAAGGCGAACCTGTTTTTGCTTGTCTAAGTGTAATATACAAAACATATTTAGGATTATCCGCTGGGACCATTTCCACTACAGAAGACAAGACTTGACTTGCTCCATCAACGTACCCTTTACCATCTGAAATCTCGGCAGTCCCTGTTTTGGCAGCAACATGATAGCCTGGTACTTTATAAATATCATACGCAATCCCGTAAGTTGGGTCTTCAACGGTATCAATCATGTACGTACGAATCTGTTGAGCTGTTTGCGCTTTGATTGGGGTTCCTACGATTTGTGGTTCCGTAATCGTTTCTTTCCCTGTATTTTTGTCAACAAGTTTGCTGATGTAATGAGGTTGCAACATTGAACCATCATTCGCAATGGCTGAAAAACCTTTCATCATTTGGAAATTAGTAACCGTAATTCCTTGTCCAAAGGCTGAATTGGCCCGAGCCACAATATTATTATCTGGCAGCTTGCCTGTATTTTCTGAAAACAAACCCGAATGTGTACTTGAACCAAACCCAAATTTTTTCAAATATTCGACCCACTTGTCGCCACCCATTCGTTGTTCCAAGTTCACCATTCCGATATTACTGGACCAAGAAATAGCTTGACGATAAGTTAAAGACGTTTTGTCTTTTAAATTGCCGACATCATGGTCGTTAATTGTCCTATCACCAACAGTGATGCCACCTACGCGGTTAAATGATTCATTTGGGTTAAACAATCCTTGCTCAATGGCCGCCGCCGACGTAAATAATTTAAGCGTTGAACCAGGTTCATATGGACTTTCGACCAATAGATTCTGCCACGTGCCATTATTGTCTAATCCTTGTTTCGTTTCAGGATTAAATGTTGGCCGTTGAGACATGGCTACAATTTCGCCTGTTTTTGCTTCCATTAACATAGCAGTCATAGAAACTGGTTCATATTTTTCATTAACTTGCGTCATCAAATCTTCTAAGGTATTTTGCAAGCGACTATCTAACGTTGTGTAAATATCTTGACCATCCACTGCCTTTTTCTCTTCCGCCACAGTCCCTGGTAAGGCATTGCCGTAAATATCTTTTTCAAAATACACACGGCCATCGGTTCCACTTAAAATATCATTATAGGCCTGTTCTAGTCCCATCGCGCCTACTAAGCCTTCTTTATCATCATCTGGATTGGCTGCTTTTGTATAGCCAATAAAGTGAGAAGCAAATTGACCATTGGGATATAGTCTGGCTGGATGTTCATTGAAATAAACGCCAGAGATTTTTTTCTTCTTCAAATCTGCTTCAATTTTTTGGCGCGTTTCCAAGGTGATGTTTTGACCACCCGCACCAAACTCCACTTGATATTGTGTTGACCCATCTTCATGGATCCCATTATTCAAGTATTTCAATGCTGTTTTTTTATCTAGTTTGGTATATTTCGCTAAAATTTCAGCAATATCATCGAAGTCTTTTTTCTCCGCATATAGTTTTTCATTATTTTGTCCCGTATATTTTTTTGATAATACGACATACAGCGAATAGGAGGTAGCATCTTCTGCGATTGGGTTACCATATCGATCTAAAATTGATCCTCGCTTAGCTTTTACCACTTTGCTTCCTTCATATAAAGAAGCTGTTTTTTCCTTTAGTGATACACCGGCTACTTTGCCTGTTGCCACAATGTATGTCGTTCTAAAGGCAAATAAAAAGAACAATCCAATACTCGTAGCGAATAAAATGATGCCTACTTTTTTACGATTGTTCATCGGATTTAAGTTTTTCTTTTTCATGAATTGTTTAAATTTATGTCTTTTACTCATTATTTAACAGTCCTAACATTGTCGCCATTATTTTCTAGTCCTTGTTTTTTAGCGACATCTTTGATTCGATCTGATTTAGAAAGTTCGCTTCTTTCTTGTTCCAATTTCAAAGCGTTATCTTCCTTTTCTTTAATGACTGCTTGTGTTTCTGTAATATCGTTCATGGTTTGGACAATTGTCGTTCTTACTTGAATTGTCGCAATTGCAATACCAATCGTTGCACAAACTAACACAACACCGATTAATTTTTCTAGTAAAGAGACATTTTTTAGTTTCTTTTTGGGTAATAGAGTGGGGACAGGTAGCGTTTCCTCTTGCATTTTTCTGTCTTGCTCTGTTGCCACAGTTGGCTGATCCATTTCTAGTGCTTCATAATGGAAATCATTTATTTTCTTCAATTCAGCCATGTGTCTACCCCTCTCTCTAACTAGATTTTATTTTTTCGGCAATGCGTAACTTCGCACTTCGTGAACGATTATTCTCAGATAACTCACTGTCACTTGGTAAAATTGGTTTTCTCGTAATTACTTTTAATTCTGGTTGAAATTCTTCTGGTACGACTGGAATGCCTGGTGGCAAGTCTTGTACCGTACTGTACTCTTTAAACATTGTTTTAACGATCCGATCTTCTAACGAATGGAACGTAATCACACTGATTCTGCCATTTTTCGCTAGCAAATCAATTGCTTGTTCTAGCGATTCTTCAACTGCCCCTAATTCATCATTAACAGCAATGCGAATTGCTTGGAAAATCCGTTTTGCGGGATGTCCACCTTTGCGTCTTGCTGGAGCGGGAATCGCCGTCTTAATAATCTCAACGAGTTCGCCTGTTGTTTCAATTGGCTGCTTTTCGCGAACACGTTCAATTTCTCGAGCAATCTGTTTCGAAAACTTTTCTTCCCCATAACGAAAGAAAATTTTGACTAACTCACCATAGCTATACGTATTCACCACTTCGCGAGCCGTTAAGGGTGCGTCTTGATCCATGCGCATATCTAAGGGCGCGTCTTGATGGTAACTAAAACCACGTTCTGCTTCATCTAATTGTGGTGAAGAAACACCTAAATCGTATAGAATCCCATCGACATGGAACACCCCATGTTCTGCTAATTCTTCTTTAATATTTCTAAAATTTGATTTGATGAAGGTCACTTGACCTTTGTCTACATATTTCTGCAAACGAGTCTTAGCATGTGCCAACGCTTTTTGGTCTTGATCAAACGCATATAAATGACCGTGCTCATTCAATTGTGTCAGTAAGTATTCACTATGTCCGGCACCACCGAGTGTGCAATCTACGTATACGCCATCCGGCTTCACTTGTAATCCATCCACTGTTTCTTTTAAAAGAACGGTGTAATGGCGAAATTCTTCAGTCATCATTTGCCTCATTCCTAAAATCCAAAATCAATCATTGTTTCTGCTAATTCATCAAAGTTTTCTTCAGCTTCATCAGAGAATGCATGCCAACGTTCGTCACTCCAAATTTCAATTCGGTTAGAGACGCCGATAACAACACAGCCTTTTTCTAAACTGGCATGTGTCCGTAAATTCGCAGGAATATTAATACGACCTTGTTTATCAATCTCACATTCTGTTGCAGCGGAATAAAAGAATCGTACAAAGGTACGTGCATCTTTCTTAGCTAAGGGCATTTCTTGAAGTTTTGCTTCAAGTTGTGACCATTCATTTAAAGGATAACCAAATAAACAGCCATCCATCCCTCTCGTTACCACAAATTTTTCACCAAGTTCCTCACGAAACTTTGATGGAACGATTAGGCGGCCTTTGGCATCGATATTATGTTGGTATTCACCCATAAGCATAGCCAATACACCCGCTTTTCCACTTGATAGAACAAGTCTACCACATCCCACCACTTTCTACCACTATAAATCTAAAAACTTCTATTTTTTAACTGTTATTTAAAATTTCTGTAATATTTACAGGGTTTTATGTAACAAGAATCACCGAGCAAAAAATGTTATTATAACAAGGTTTTTACTATGTTTTTTATCAAATAAACCCACAAATAACAAAAAAACCCCACGGAGTGGGGAGTTGTGGGGGACATTTTCCCACAGCGTATTTCCCCTATTGTTTCTACGCTTTATTACAGTAGATAATGACTGATATTAAGCAAGATAAGCAACACATACAATACAAACGTTAGTAAAAACGTCAACCGCCAAAACATCTTGAAATATCGTCTATATAAAATCTCTCCATAATAATAAGCTTGAAACAGGGCAACAGCGACTCCTAATAACAAAATAGAAATCACAAAATACGGCATAATCGATTCATCATAACTATCTTTGGATAACTCATGGATCCCTATGAATAAAAACGGAATGGCTAAATCCGGTGCTTTTATTTTCCAACGTTCCGTTAGGGAAAAAGTGGACACGAGAAAATTGCACGCAAAGAGCACAATTACCGGAAAAATATACCAAAATAACATTATTGCCGAAAACGACACCATTCTCTCAACAAATCCTTTCATTCCACCTGCTATAACTATACTTCATCAACGTTACACAGATGTTTCATTTCGTTTAAATATATGTGCTAAAAGCCCTTCTTGCTTGCTTTTTCATATAAAAAACGGATTACTTATCAAACAATTTTCAAAACGAGGCTTCACTTATCGTGGCCACTTATTTTTTGAATGTTTTTTATAAGCTTTTCTTCTCGTATTGTGTCATACTTCTATTATAATGGATTTAGAACAAAAAATGTTGATTCGGGGTGAATCTTTTGATTAATTATTTATTATTGAAAAATGACTATTTTGAACCTTGTTCACCAGACGATGAAGCGCTAAGTTGGATTTCGATAGAATCCCCTTCGGAAGAAGAAATCGAGCGTCTTGTGAATCAATACCATTTACCAACAGATTATCTTACCGGCGTTTTAGATGATGAAGAAAATGCTCGAGTGGAAGGTTTTCGCCACGAAAAATTACAAACGCCTACGTTACTTTTGTTTCGTTATCCCAAAGCTAGCATCAGTCCTAGTGGCTATCTGCAAGTAGAAACGGTACCGATTGCTTTAATCGCAACTGTCGATAACAAATTAATTACTGTTAGCAACGGGCCTAACGATATCGTTCATGGGATTCAAAAAGAGGCTTTCACGCATCAAGATCTTTCTATCGAAAAGGCCTTAATTTTAGCCCTTTCATGGAAGATGGCCCTTTCCTTCAATAAAAACTTACAAGCACTTATCCAACAAACCAACAAACTTGAAGGAGAGCTCCAAGTAGCCACAGAAAATAGTCAATTGTATCAGATTATGGACATTCAAAAAAGTCTGGTTTATTTTGAAGCAGCTTTAACGGATAATTTAAAAGTATTAAAACGTTTATATAGCGCTGAAATTTTTAATCATCCAGAAAAACATTTGCCATTTTTAAGGGATATTTTAATCGAACTAGAACAAGGACTGAATACGACTAAAATACAACTAAAATTAGTTGATAACATTAGTAATACTTTTTCAGCAATCGTTTCAAATAACTTAAATAATGTCATGAAAATTTTAACATCCTTAACAATTGTCCTGACCATCCCGACCATCATCGGAGGAATTTACGGCATGAATGTGAAACTCCCTTTTGCAGAACATGAATATTCTTTTTGGATTATTTTTGCTGTCACTACCTTAATCTGCGTAATTAGTATCCGAATTTTAAAGAAAAAGAATCTCTTATAACTTTAGGTTGCTGTTTTCAGAAAAAGGTTGTACACTATTAGCAGAAATTAAAAAGGACGTGTCATTTATGAACGACAAAGAACAAAGTCGCTTTTCAAAAATCACGAAAGTCGTGGTTTGGCTAATGCTGATCGCAATTGTAGGTTCAACTGTTTTAACAGCAATTCTTAGTCTTTAAACTGGAGAACTTCTTCACACATTAAAAGTAAAAAAACAGCCCCTTCTATCAATTGAAGAGGCTGTTTTTTTACTTGCTCAAATAGAGCGGCTATTTTTTCGCCATCGCCAACAGCTCTTGTGCATGTTCAATGGTTAATTTCGTAATTTCACTTCCTGCGAGCATACGCGCAATTTCGTTTACTCGCTCTTTTTCAGATAAAATTCGGACGCTTGTTTCTGTCCGACCCGCCACGATTTCTTTTTCAATAAAATAATGTTCATCGGCAACGGCCGCCACTTGTGGCAAGTGCGTGATACACAACACCTGCGAATTTTCTGAAATTTGATAAATTTTATCGGCAATCGCCTGTGCTACTCGGCCACTGACTCCTGTATCCACTTCATCAAAAACAATACTAGTGATCCCTTGCGTTTGAGAAAAGATTGTTTTCATAGCCAGCATCACTCGCGAAAGTTCTCCGCCAGAAGCCACCCGAACTAACGGTTTTAATGGTTCCCCTGGGTTAGTAGTAATATAAAATTCTACTCCGTCTAAGCCATTTTCTTGTAAATGCTCAAGTTCTGTAAAGCGGACTTCAAATTCAGTTCGCTCCAAATATAGTTCTTTTAATTCGGTTAAAATTTGTTGTTCGAGCTCTTTGGCTAGGCGCTTGCGTTCTTTTCGTAAAGCTAACGCTTGTTGATGAGCGGCTTGTTGTTTCTCTGCAAGCAACGCTTCTAAGTCACCTGTGCCACCTTCCAAAAAATCAGCCTCTGCTAACTCTTTGGTGATTTCTTCATAGTAAGATAAAATTGTTTCGATCGAATCGCCATATTTACGCTTCATTTGACGGATTAATTCCAAACGATTTTCTACTTCATTCAAGCGGCCTTCATCTAGTTCTAAGCCATCAATCAACCTAGAAAGATCTCCACTGGCTTCTTGTAGTAAATAGTAAGCATTTTGAACAGTATCTGACAATGATTTATATTCTGGATCAAGGGATTCAATCGAAGCGAGTTCATTCATACTTGTGCCGATTTTATCCAAACTACTATCATCTTCACCATTTAGCGCGGCATAACTAATCGTCAGTGCAGCAGCAATCTTTTGAAAATTGTTCAGTTTATTGCGTTCTTCTAGCAATTGTTCTTCTTCGCCAGCGACTAACCGTGCACTAGCAATTTCATCACTTTGAAAATGAAGCATGTCCATTCTTTGGGCAAATTCTTTTTCATTTTTTTGTCGCTTTCTGACTTTGGCTTCGAGTGCGCGATACTCTTGATATGCCCGTGTATATTTTTCTTTGACTGCTAAAAGTTTTTTCCCACCAAATTCATCTAACATATCAATATGGCGTTCACTTTGCATCAATTCTTGATGTTCATTTTGGCCATGAATATCTACTAAATATTCCCCAATTCTTTTTAAATTAGTAATGTTGACAATTCGTCCGTTGACACGGCAAACATTTTTACCAGAAGCGGAAATATCTCGTTGAATCACTAAAGAATCTTCTTCTGTTTCAATACCTAATTCTTCTAATAATCGCTTTAATTCTTGACTTTTCGGCATTGAAAAAAGTCCTTCTAAGGTGCATTTATTTGCTCCTTGACGAATATAGTCACTGGAGCCACGTCCACCTGTGAGTAATCCCATTGCATCAATAATGATAGATTTCCCCGCACCCGTTTCTCCCGTTAAAACGGTCATACCCATTTGAAACTCTAATTGTAACGAAGAGATAATCGCAAAATTTTTCACGGAAAGTTCTTGTAACATCTTGTTCACCTCATTCTTTATAGATAGCTTAACAGCTCTTTATGAAGTTTTTCTGCCGCCTCCTCAGTTCGTGCAATCATGAGGACACTATCATCATCATTGATGACGGCAAAAAGTTTCTCTTGGTAATTCTTTTCGATTAAACTACCACACGCCGCCGCATTGCCAGGAATGGTTCGTAATACGACATATTTTTCCATTTGTTCTGCAGCTACAAAGGCATCTTTTAAAAGCTTTGCAAGTTTAGCACTTGTATTAGCTTGTGTTTCTAATGGAAGGCTATATCGATAGCCCCCTTCTGCAGAAGGAACTTTAATCAGTTTCATATCTTTAATGTCGCGAGAAATCGTTGCTTGCGTTACAGCTACGCCCTTTTCTTGTAAGTAGTTGACAAAATCTTCTTGCTTTTGAATATTTTTTTCAGTCAATAAACGTGTAATTAAACGGTGTCTATCTTGCTTTCTCATGGCGCCGCTCTCCTTTTCAGTTTACTCTTGCCCTCATCATAGCTTATTTTTATGCATTTTAAAAGACTAAACAAAGAAAAGAATAACAAAAAGCAAGGGAAACTCCGCTGACTTTTTGTTATTCTCTACTTCTATTCTGCTGGAAGTTCAATTCCTAATTCATCTTTTAAATAGGTAGTTAAATTAGTCGTTTCTTTGGTTGATTCATTGACAACATTCCACGTTTTGCCAATCGCTCGACGATTTCTTTTGGTTAATTCCTCAGCAGGTTGCTGCTCGTCTTCTAAACGTAAAGAACCGTATTGATAGCCCATTATTAACCCCTTATTCCATTCCGTATCCCAATAAACATAAAACAAATAGGTCTCACCAGCTGCTAAATAAAAATCTCCTTCATACTGTAATATTTCAACAAGCTGACGACTTTGCTGAATCGGTGCCATTCGTCTTGTTGCACGCCCACGATTCAATTTATCAACATTTTCTTTCGCATCATTTAAAAACATTCGCCCTTCTTCCATAATGCCACCTGGTCGCGCAAATTCAATCGTAGGTGCTAATTCGCCTTGAATATTTTTTAGTACTTGGATTTTTCCAAATGTCCATGGATAGATTTCTCCATTATAGGGACTACTAGGATCATTAGCAGGCGCATCTGCTTTATCTAAAGAAAGAACTTTGCCAATAATAATATTTGTTGACAAAGATTGGATATCTTTTGGGATTTCAGGATTATACATTAACAGTCGTTGCGATCCACCGGATTGATTAATAACCTTACTTTGGTCAATTTCATCAAGATATGAATAATATTTTCTTTCTGAAGAATCAATACTATTTTTCAAGGCTTTTTTCTTTAATGAATTGGAAGTTGTTGTTATTTTTTCAGCAGCAACTTGTTTCTTCTCTTCCTCTTTAACAAAATTAATCATTAAGAAAGCGCACACCAACAAAGAAAACGCTATCAAAAATGCTATGGAATTTTTTTCATTTTTTCACCACCCGTATATTCTTGCTAAGATATCATTATTCGCTTTATCAACAGAAAGATTTGTATTAGTACTTACAGAACGTGTCATAATGCCATTTGAATGTGCAATTCCAAGCGCATGCCCAATTTCATGTCTAGCAATAGTCCCATTTTTCATCGATGAAGCTCGTGAATACATAGTATTATAATTAATTTTAGCATAGTAATAGTTTATTCGCGGAGCTTCTCGCATCCCAGTTGCAATCATCCTATCTCTGCCATCAAAAAAATCTGTAACCCCACCTATTCCCGGATTTAACTTTGTTGAATAAAAATCAATTGATGTACCATAGTTATTCCCTTGTTTATAAATATACAAAGGATTCCCCCACGGAGTATACATCCAATTTCTAATCGCTGTATCGGTATTACCAAATGTTGCGGTTGGTCCTAACCAATAACTAATTCCATTAATTCCTCTCGATAATACGCCAGGAAACCTAGAGGCTGCAAATGTATCAACACTAGTACCCAAAACGATTGCTACAAAAAAACAGAAATTAATAACTTCATTTTTTTCATTTTTTTACCTCTCTATTCAATTACTTGGTCTTACTAAAATAGTTTGTCTGATCAGAACTATCCTTAGTTTAACATTAAAAAATACATAAATAAATTAAAATAAGATTAAATAAATTTTTGGATGTTTTTTAAATTATTATTTAAAAGATACATATTTTAAAAATGTTATTTCATCACGATAAAAAAGGACCAATAAAGTCCAATTCAACGACTATTTTTATTCAAACCCCTTTCTATCATTATTAAATGTCTCACTAATTCATTTATAAAATAAAAAAGGACCTGAGACAGCTGCACTTCTAATGACTGTCACAGATTCCTTTTTGTTTAATTGCTTAGTCTACAAACTTTGCTGTTTTTCTCATCATTCCGCTAATTTTTGATGCGCATGCGCGACAACTTCTTCAATGGATTCTGTCACTTGATAGGATCCTTCCCCTTCAACAGAAACTAAATGTGCCAAAAATTCAATGTTTCCTTCGCCACCAGTGATTGGTGAAAAATCTAAGTTTTTCACATCATAACCGTTATTCATGGCAAAGCGTGTAATTTCCTCCACAACCATTTGATGGGTTTCTGGATCACGCACGATTCCTTTTTTCCCAACAAACTCTTTGCCAGCTTCGAATTGTGGCTTAATTAACGCTACCACACTACCACCTTTTTTCAAAATATCATGGAGAGGTGGCAAAATTAAGCGTAATGAAATAAAGGAAACATCAATCGTTGCAATATCCGGCACCCCTTCGGTGAAATCTTCGGGTTTACTATAGCGAAAATTGGTACGTTCCATTACCACCACGCGTTCATCTTGTCGAATTTTCCATGCTAGTTGGTTATAGCCAACATCTAAAGCGTAACTCAAACGAGCCCCATTTTGTAAAGCGACATCGGTAAAACCACCTGTGGAGGAACCAATATCTAGCATTGTTTTGCCTTGAACGTTGATTGCAAAAACATTTAGGGCCTTCTCTAGTTTTAAGCCCCCACGAGAAACATAAGGCATTACTTGACCCTTAGTATGTAAGGGCGTCTCCACAGAAATTTTTTCCCCAGGTTTATCTAAACGTTCATTTTTATCATTGTAAACTAAACCAGCCATCACGCTGCGTTTGGCTTTTTCTCGTGTTTCAAATAGTCCTTGATTAAACGCCAAGACATCGACGCGTTCTTTTTTCATAAGTGCCTTCTTTCTATCTCAATTGTAACTGAGTTAACAAGTTTGCTAAATGTTCTTCTGAAAAGTTGGGAACATTTGCTTTGATTTTTTCTAAAACAGCGCTACCTTCTGCTAATTGATGTGTTAGCGCATCTTTCGCACCAGCAATCCCTAGAAGAGCTGGATACGTACTTTTATTCAACGCTTCATCTCGGCCTACTTTTTTACCTAAATCTGCTTCTGTACTGGTGGCATCTAATAAGTCATCACGAATTTGAAAAGCTAAGCCATAGTGATGCGCAAATTGTGTCAGTAAACCAATGACTTCTTCTGTTTGATTGGCTAATACGCCCCCTGCAATTAAGGCGAATTCAATTAGTGCTCCGGTTTTCTTTTCATGAACAGCCGCTAACTCTTCTAAAGTCAAGCTGACTTTTTCTCCTTCAATATCACCCATTTGGCCAGCAACCATGCCTTGATTCCCCGCTGCCTTTGCCAGTTGTTGCAGCAGTAAAACTTTTTCACTTAAGCCTAGTTGGCTCAAAGAAAGTAACTGAAACGCGCCTGTTAATAAGCCGTCTCCTGCTAAAATGGCAGTTGCTTCACCAAACACTTTGTGATTGGTTGGTTTGCCACGACGTAAATCATCATCATCCATTGCTGGTAAATCATCATGAATTAATGAATACGTATGAATCATCTCTAAAGAGGCAGCCACTTGATAGTCTTGTATTTCCAGCTCTTTTTGAAAAGCGGCCACTGTTGTTAACACTAATAGTGGGCGTAATCGTTTGCCACCTGCGTGTATTGAGTAGAGCATTGCTTCTTTCAAACGCTCATTTTCAGTATATTCTGCGATAAAATCGACCATGACTTTTTCAACCAACGGTAAATGCTGTTGACTAAAATTCGTCATTACGCTTCCTCGCTCTCTTCAAAAACAATTTCTTCATTGTTTTCTGTCATCATTTTCGTTAAAGTTTTTTCCGCTTTTTCCAATGTATCTTGACATTGTTTACTTAATGCCATGCCCTCTTGAAAGGCAGCTAATGCTTCTTCCAAAGGAACATCTCCTCGTTCTAAGCGCTGAACGATTTCCTCTAAGGCATTTAATGATTCTTCAAACGTTTTTTCTTTTGCTGGCATGTTAAAACTCCTCTTTTTTCGCTGTTATTGTTTCGACGTTTGCTTGAACTGTACCATCCGCATAATGAATCGTTAATTGATCTGCTGGCTGCAACTCGGTAACAGTTTTAACGACACGGTCCTCTTTTGTAGTATAACTATATCCTCGACCCATAATTTTGAGTGGGCTGAGTAAGTCTAATTGTTGAACAGCAGACGTGAATTGCTTTTGTTTGTTTAGGAACAATTGTGTCATTTGTGTTTGCAAGTTTCGTTGTAAAAACGCCAACTGTTGCTGACTTTCTCTTAATTGTCCCTTTGGTGTCTGTTGTTGCAATTGAGCGATAATTCCTTGGGCTTGACGTTGTTTTTGGTGATGAATCGTTGTCATTGCTTGGAAAAGACGTTGCGTCATTCGATCTAGTTTAATCGTTTGACCTTCATAAAGTCGCTCAGGTTGCTTAAACACATAAGAGTTTTGTAGTCGTTGGAAACGTTCTGTTCGTTGTTGTAAGAGATATAAAAAGCTTTGTTCTAAACGACTACGCCGTTCACTAATTCTTAATAGTTCTTCATTTAAAACTGGTACCGCCAGTTCCGCTGCTGCCGTTGGCGTTGCCGCACGAACATCTGCTACCATATCGGCAATTGTTACATCTGTTTCGTGACCAACCGATGAAATAATCGGTGTGGTGGCAGCATGAATGGCTCGAGCCACTTTTTCTTCATTAAATGGCCATAAATCCTCGATTGAACCACCGCCACGGCCGATGATCATCGTATCAAAATCACCTTGCGCATCGGCTCGCTGAATGTTCCGCACAATATCATCCGCCGCTTGCTCGCCTTGGACCAAGGTGGGAAAAAGGACCAGCTGTGCAATTGGGTAGCGTCTTTTGACTGTCGTAATGATATCCCGAATGACAGCACCACTAGGACTTGTAACCACAGCGATTCGTTTGGGATAACGAGGCAACTGTTGCTTAGGGCCTTCAAAAAGTCCTTCTTTTCCTAGTTTTTCTCTTAATTCTGCCAATGCTTGATAAAGTGCACCGACACCATCTGGTTCCATATGTTCAATATAAATTTGATAGGAGCCGCTGTTTTCATAAAGCGAAATCCGCCCCACCACCATGACTTTCATGCCTTCTTTTGGTTGAAACTTCAATTTTTGAAAGGCTGATTTAAACATAATTGCAGAAATCTTCGCATGGTCATCTTTTAAACTGAAGTACTGATGCGCGTTCGCTCGGAAGCGAAAGTTCGAAATTTCCCCTGTTAAATAGACACGTCCTAAGTAAGGGTCTGCATCAAATTTACGTTTTAAATACTTCGTTAAGGCTGTTACTGTTAAATACTGTTGCGTCATTTTTTCACCTTACTTTTGTTTTTTTGCTGCCTCGACTGTTTGATACATTAACATGGTAATCGTCATTGGGCCGACACCTTTGGGAACTGGTGTGATATAGCTTGCAATTTCAGAAACTTCATCGAATGCTACATCACCAATCAGTTTTCCTTCTTGATTGCGATTCATCCCCACATCAATCACTACCGCACCTGGTTTCACAAACTCTCTGGTGACAAAATGCCCACGTCCAATTGCTACAACTAAAATATCCGCTTCTTTTGCAACTTCTGCTAAATGTTCAGTTTTAGAATGGGCTATCGTCACAGTCGCATTTTTCATTAACAATAATTGTGCCATTGGCTTACCAACAATATTGCTTCGACCAATAACCACCGCGCGTTTACCTGTTAAATCAATATCATAGGCTTCAAACATCTTCATAATTCCATACGGCGTGCAAGGAATCATTTCAGGTTTGCCTACAAACAAACGGCCTAAATTCATTGGATGGAATCCATCTACATCTTTTTTGGGATCAATCGCTAATAAAATCTTTTCTTCATCAATATGTTTTGGCAAAGGTAGTTGTACAAGAATGCCATGAAAGCGTGAATCTTGATTATATTTGTCAATCTCAGCCAATAATTCTTCTTCTGAAATAGTTTCTGGTAGTTTTTCGACCTTTGACAGAATGCCAATTTTGGCTGCTGCACGTTCTTTATTTCTCACATACGTTTGGCTGGCAGGATTTTCCCCAACTAATAAAACAACTAATCCTGGTTGGATGCCTTGTTGTGTCATCTTTTCTACATCTTTTTGAATCTCTGCCTGCATTTGATCTGCTAATTCACGACCGTTAATTACTGTACTCATTCCTTCGCTCCCTCTATTGTTTCTTTACTTCTTTAATAGTATTTATTTTAGCATATAACCCAGTATCTTAACACCAGTTAGATAGTAAAAAAAGATTCAGAGCTTACGCCTCTGAATCAATTTCTTTCATTACATTTGATAACACACCATTAACAAATTTACGCGAACGGTCGTCGCTGTATTTTTTACTTAACTCAACAGCTTCATTTAATGCCACAATGTTTGGCACATCTGAAACGTATAGCATTTCAAAAATAGCTAAGCGTAAAATAACAATATCTATTTTTGCTAAGCGTTGCATAGACCAGTTATTACCTAAATGGTTCGTAATCACTTCGTCTAATTCTACTTTGCGGCTACACACACCGCCGACAAGTAAATCTAAATACGTAGGGACTAAATCTTCGCCATCTTCACTGACGATTTCCCGATTATCATAAGCCAATGCATAATCAATGGCATCTTGTTTGGTTAAATCAGCATTAAAATCTAAAGGAAAAAGGGCTTGGAGCGCTTTTTCACGAATCTCGTGACGGGTTAATTCTGTTTTACTCATTCTCTTCTCCATCTTCATCTTCTGGGAATAATTCATTTAAGTCTGGTTGAGGGAGTTTTTCAGGTACTACCGCTACAACATGAATATTCACTTCAACTAAATCAATATCTGTCATAAATAAGACTTGTTGTTTCACACGGTCTTGCATTTCTAAAGCAACTTTTGGCACAGAAACACCGTAGTTAAAGTAACAATAGATATCGACTTTTAAGCCTTCTTCTTCTGTTCGTAAATATACACCTTTACCGTGTGCTGCACGGCCTAATAATTCATTCACGTTATTGGCGAACGTGCCACGCATCCCATAAACGCCCTCTACTTTTGAAGCAGCGATTCCGATAATTACTTCAATAACTTCTGGAGCAATCACGATTTCTCCTAAAGAATCGTTTGCATTGATTACAAGATTTTTTTCTTCTGACATTTGGTTGTCCTCCTTATCTATTACGCACAAAATCGTTAAATAAACGATTTATTTGATGAATCACTAAGTCTCTTAAGGATTCTCTTTTAAGCAACGGATGATTCTTAAAAATTAAAACAACACTGGTTTCTTCAGTTGGTTGTGAAAGAACGTCCAAATTTTGCTTATCAATACTCGTTCTTAGTTTATCATTAATTAGCCTATTTCGCTACCAGAAAAGCTAAGTTCTGACTAAAAGAACAGATAATTTCTTGTCATAAATTTCTAATCTAAGCCTTTAGACGTAAAAATAAGAAAGACCAAGTAATTTTGGCTTTCTTATTTTTGCGTCTTTATTCTTCAGCATAACGTTCCATTAATTTCGTCCGATGCTTTTGCATAATCATTTCTAAAGAGATGTCATATTTATCGGCTAAAATAAATAAATTATCCAACACATCGCCTAACTCTTCCGTTAAATTTTCCAGATTCTCTTCATCCGCCAAAACTGTTTCATCAGGTCGATCACGGCCAATTTCAATTGTCCGAATGGCCCGACAAACTTCGCCGACTTCTTCTGTTAAAAAGTTGGAACGAATAAACGGATCATATTGATACCAGTTACGTTTTTTATAAAACGCGCTAATAAACCGCTGATACTCTTGGATATCCATGTTCTCCCAACCTTTATAAAATGATTAATTCTTTTGGCGCATGTGTTAATACACGATTACCTTCAGCAGTAATTAATAAATCGTCCTCAATGCGCACGCCACCAATTCCTGGCAAATAAATTCCAGGTTCGTCCGTAATGACATTTCCTGGTACAAACTGTTTATCTGCTCGGAATGAAACATTTGGTCCTTCATGAATTTCTAACCCAATGCCATGACCAGTACTGTGGCCAAACGCATCGCCATAGCCATAGGAAGCAATATGATCCCGTGCAATCGCATCTAATTGAATGCCCGTCAACCCAGGTTTAGCTTCTGCTAACACTTTTAATTGTGCTTCTAAAACAATATCATAAATTTCTTTTAGTTTTGGCTGAATACTACCAATAGCGAATGTCCGTGTCATATCAGAAACATAGCCTTCATAATAACAACCGAAATCCAAAGTGATTAAATCACCTTTTTCGATGACTTTATGGCTAGCAACGCCATGTGGCATCGCCGAACGTAGACCGCTGGCCACAATTGTCTCAAAAGAAACACCGCTGGCTCCTTTTGAACGCATGAAGAAATCTAATTGATTAGCCACTTCGATCTCTGTCATTCCAGGTTTAATCATCTCTAAAACAAAGGCAAATCCTTGATCAGCGATGGCACAAGCTTTTTCAATAATCGCTACTTCTTCTTCATCTTTTACTTCTCTTAATTCTTCAATCAAACCCATTACCGGAACTAATTCACATGGTAAAATTTCTTCCAATAAGCTATAATCAGCGAAACTAACTTGCGTTTCTTCAAAAGCTAAATTATCTAATTGCAAACGTTCAGCTAAATCGGCTACTTCGTCAAAAATATGTCCTGTGTTTTTAACGATAGTAAAACCCGTTGCTTGTTCCGCGGCTTGTTCCGTATAACGAAAATCCGTTACAAAAAAAGCTTTATCTAATGTAATCATTGCCAAGCCTGTTGTCCCAGTAAAATTGGTTAAATAACGTAAATTATACGGACTTGTCACTAAAAATCCTTGTAGATTATTTTCTTTCATTAACTCCCGTAGCTTTTCGACTCTTGCCATCATTGGTTCGACCTTCTTTCTTTTTTCTCATTTTTCATTATAGCAAATTTGCTTCAGAAAAGCATGAATCACCAAACAACTTCATCGAGAAAGTTTACTGAAAATTTTACCTTTCCTTATTTTTTACTTAACACTTTTATAGTAAACTAATTTAGCGTCTTCAAGGAGGAAATTATGAACGTTTATTTATTTCTGGCATTATTTTTCATTATTATTGGCATTTTAAGCTATAGTTTTTTTATTGAACCTAAATGCTTAGTCATACACAAAAATCAAATTAAAGTTACGGAATCAGGGAAAACCTTACGAATTGTTCAACTCTCTGATATTCATTTAAAAAAGAATTATTCTGTGAAGGCCTTAAAACAGATTGTTGAAAAAACAAATACATTGCAACCAGACATAGTTGTTTTTACAGGAGACTTATTTGATGATTATGCCCGTTACGGTATCGAAATTCAGGATGAAGTGAGTCAACTTTTCCGTAAAATTAACGCCCCTTATGGCAAATTCGCTATTTATGGCAACCACGAGTATAGCGGGTTAGATACCAATTTTTACGAAACAATCTTAGAAGCTGCCGACTTTACCGTACTAAAAAACACGGGTAAATTACTGCCTGTCTCACACCGTATCTCCTTGTACGTCGCTGGTTTAGAAGATTCGTTATATGGACAAACCGACTTAGCTGCGGCTTTAGTCAACCGTCCTACTGGAACCCCCACTCTGCTATTAACCCATGAGCCAGATGTCGCAGACTCAGCAGTCAACAAAAACATTGACCTCATTTTAGCAGGACATAGTCACGGCGGACAGATTCGCTTACCTTTTTTCACTTACAAAAATCAACTTGCCAAAAAATATACACATGGGCTTTATCATTTAGAAGATGAAACACCGTTAATTGTTCACCCAGGAATCGGAACCACTAAAATCAGCGCACGCTTCGGTGTTTTACCAACGATTGAACTGATTGAGCTAACTATTTAACTATGTATTAAAAAAGACCGCCTCACGTTAGAGAAAAATTCTCACGTTGGACGGTCTTTGATTATGTTCGATTAATGATGAAAATCTTGCTCGTGATCTTCTTCTACTTTCGCTTTTCCTAGCGTATAAAATTTGCTGCCATTTAACCCGAGAATAAATAGCACAACCACTAGTAAAAGAATTGATAAAGATAACAATAAAGTCTGCAAGCCATCGCCATGTGCAACCATTAATTGACGTAAAATTGCGGTTAAACAAATTAAAATCAAATAACGAATCGGAATATGGTGTCCTTCTTGAATATAGCGAAGAATCATCATAATAAACTCAAATAACATAAAGAATGAAATAATTTCTTGCATGATAACTGAAAAATTATCCGGCGTCATTGGCTTCATGAGATATGTAGCGAGGTCAACTAAATAACTAGCCATAAATACTAATAAGAAAACTCCTAAAATCCCTAATACAATATCCAAAATCAAATTCACGTACTTCTTTACTACACTAAAATTCTTCTGCATAATACCCTTCTTTCTTTTGACTCAATTATTTTATAACATGCTTGTTATTACATTAAATATATCATCAATTAACCTTGTCAGACAAGCAGTTAAACCCAATGTGAGATTTTTTTTATTTTGAGATCTTCCTCTATTTTCCGTCCAACCCTTTATACAAAACAAAAAAAGCTGAATCCGCAGATTCAGCTTTTTAATCGTATTAGTTAGCTACTGGATAAACTGATACTTGTTTTTTGTCACGGCCTTTACGTTCGAAACGTACCACACCGTCAACTTTTGCAAATAACGTATCATCGCCACCGATTCCAACGTTCACACCTGGATAAATTTTAGTTCCGCGTTGACGGTATAAAATTGAACCACCTGTAACTGTTTGGCCATCAGCACTTTTAGCGCCTAATCGTTTAGATTCAGAGTCACGGCCGTTTGATGTAGAACCGCCACCTTTTTTATGGGCAAATAATTGTAAATTCATAGTCAATAACATAGTCTGCACCTCCTATTTCTCAGTGATTGTTTTTATTTGAATAAATTCAGTATTTTCGTTCTCTATTGATTGTAAACCTAATAAAAGATTTTCTAATAGAATTTGGGCAATATTTTTTTGTTCCTGATTGACAGTTGTTAACATTTCGACATAAAGGTAGCCACCTTCTACATCGTCAACTTCCACAATCGGTTCAAAACCTGCTAAGGCATCAATTCCATTGACTGTGCTAATTGCTAAGGCAGAAACTGCCGCGCAAACCACATCGCTGCCATAAGGACCTGCTTCAGCATGCCCGGTTAATTCGAATGAAACGATTCGGCCGGAGCCTGTTCGTTTAAAAGAACCTTTAATCATTGATAGGCCTTCTTTCCTGTCAACAAGAGAGATTAAGCGTTGATTGCTTCGATCATAACTTTTGTATACGGTTGACGGTGACCTTGTTTACGGTGAGAGTGTTTTTTAGGTTTGTATTGGAAAGTCACGACTTTCTTTTGTTTGCCGTGTTTTTCAACAGTTCCTTCAACAGTTGCGCCTGCAACAGTTGGCGCACCAACTTTTGTAGATTCGCCACCTACTAAGATAACTTCGTCAAAAACAACTTTCTCGCCAGCCTCAACGTTTAATTTTTCAACGTAGATTGCTTGACCTACTTCAACTTTCACTTGTTTACCACCAGTTTTGATAATTGCGTACATGCTATACAGCACCTCCTTCTTCTAGACTTAGACTCGCCATCCCAAGTGATGATTGCTCATGCTTAAAAACTTGTTCTGTGCGGTTGTAGCTGTGGAGACCACAATTACAACACTAACTATAATAACAGAACCAGAAAACCTCGTCAATATAAACTCTCTATTTTCTTCACTTTCTCTCTCCAAAAAAACTTCTTCTGTTATTTAAATTTCCGATTGACTTTCTATCACTACTTCCATTATAATTAGCTTTGTTGTGTTACAACTATTGTCATAGTAGCTCAGCAGGATAGAGCATCCGCCTTCTAAGCGGACGGTCGGGGGTTCGAATCCCTCCTGTGACGTAACAGACTGACAAAGACAGCGTTACCTTTAGGGGTGACGCTGTTTTTTTAGAGTTTATCCAATTCTTTTCGATATGTCCTCGTCCATTCACGTTCTTTTTCCTCTAATTGTTGTCTATAACGATTTCCTTCTTGACGTATCAAGTAATCACTTTGTTCCATTGCATGGTAAAATTGCTGTTTATGCCATTGATCATTTTTCGTTAAATAATTGACTTTATCTACCAATTGTCCAGTTTCTCTTCTAAAGTTTACTAATTGATTACTCAGCACTTCTTGTTGGCGGTGAATTTTATTTTTTTCTTCATAATATTGTTCTTCTAAATATTGCCGTTTTCTTCGCTGTTCCTCCATTTGTCGGTCACTCTCCCTTGACAGGTGTTTTTAAATTTGGTCTCTGGCTTCCTTTTAAAAATTTTTCTGCTGATTCTGCACTTTTCCCCTTCAAAGCTCCGTTCAAGGCGTTAGGTAGGGCACTATTTGTTTGTTGAAACATGGCTTCTGAAAGTTCTTTCAAACTTGCGGTTGTGTTTTGTTTGGTTGTAATAATTCGTGTTTTTTTAGCAGTAATTACTGTCTGGATTGCTACTCGTTCACGAGCTTTTTGTTCTACTTCTAATTTTTCTTGAAATTCTCTTTCACTCATAGGAAAACCCTTTCATTTATTATTTTTGAAATAAACTACTTCTTGCTTGTTGATCGTATGCTTGAATATTTTTAGCAACAGTTGTTAATTTTCCGCTAAAATCAGTTAATTTTTGCTTGTATTGCTTGGCTTGGTTGCTAGTATTTGTTGCTTCAGCGCTATCCCAAAGACGACTTTTTTCGTAAGGAGCAATCATTGCTTGAACTTCTGCATAGGATAGATACTGTCGGATACTCATTGCACTTTCACGAATTTCCTTTGAAACTGTCTGGACTTCATCTTCTGCTTCTTGGAGGATATTTTTCACAAGTAGTTCGTATTCTTTTCCAGCTTGCTGCGCTTGTTTTGCAACTAGTTCTGCTAATTCACTACGTAATTCAATCTTTTGACTACCTGAAGCACTGGCTAAACTTTTCTGAATACGACTCACTTTCCCTTGCCATTGGCTGGCAATTTTTGCTTCGTGAATGATTTTTTCATATTCTTTGATGATTTTCTGGCGATTTTCTTCAGATAGCAGACTTAACAAAAATTGGAGACTGTTTTTAGCTAAGGATTCACCTGAAGCATCCATGATTTTCCCTAAATATTTATCAATAAGTTTGGAAACTTTTACTCCTGCCGCAAAAATATAGCCATGTTCCTTTAGATTGGCTTCTTTGGGAGTACCATCAGGATTTAATTGATACTGACCAAAATCATGACTAGAACCGTATTTGTCCGTCAGATCAAAAGTAGTGGTGAACGTTTTCGGTAATAGATAATGCACCCGACCAATTTCATCTACCCCTTTTTTATTTCGATTCAACATGGAGACAATATCAAAAGCATTTACATAATAATCAATTTTCCCTTGTTCTTCTAATTGTTGAATATTTTCCTGAGCTTGTTGAGACATTTTATTAATGCTTTCTCGCGCATCAGGCCCTTGAAACAATACTACTTTATCAATTTTAGCGAGATCTGCTTGGGGGAGATTGGCCACCGCTTGAATAGAAATCATGGTTCCTAAAGAATGACCTGTAATCGACATAGTCGCATTAGGGGCTTTAGCACTCATCTCCATTATCTTTTGATGCATAGCTTCATTGGCTAATTTTGCTTGAGGCAAATAGGCATTGAATAATGTAAAGGATCCATTATTATTGACCCAGTCATTCAAATTATTCCCTGACCAACCTTTTTTCACGTCCATTGAAACGCCGTCACTACCGCGAGTGGTAAAATATGTATGCTGCGTTTTTGGACTCAAGGTCGGCGTATCTGTTACATAATAAGAATTATAACCAGCTTTCTCATCTGTTAATAACCCTTTTTTATAAACCTTTTCCCTGCCTACCCAGTTTTTTTCTTTGATTGTTTTTACAGTGTTGTCGGGTTGGAGAAAGACAGTACTGGCGTCATTTCCGTGGGCGTCTTTGGCGTTGGGAAAATGGAATTTGACAGATCTTCCTTCCTCAAGCCTTATTCTCTGTTTCTTTGTAAGAAAATCATTGCTAAAATTTATAGGTCTCTTAATATATGAAGCTTCTGATAAACTCACATACAAATTATAATAATTATCAAGATTTTTCATGGATAGCTTCTCCTTGTTTCCAATTTACTAAAAATAGTCCTTTTATTTCATCCAGTTTTTTTACATCTACGTCAATCACTAGAGAATAGGTATCTGTTTCTAAATCATCTTTACTTTTTATTTCAACACGTAATGATAGATTTTCTTTTGTAAATACGCTACTAGATGACTTTTCTGTAGTATCCCAAAGATAATTTATATTCTTAATATTTGATGATTTCGATTTTACATACTTTGTCATTTCTTCTTCATGCTCCTTCAAAAAAGCAATTTGTTTTTCTTTTTCTGTTGGTTCGTTCATTTTTTTCACTCCAATCGTGCCGATTATGACTACTGATATTACTGCGATTAAGATACCAAATTTTATTCGCTTTCTGTTTTTCACTTTTTCACCTCCTTAATATGTATGGGGAAGAATTACTATGTGATTTTTTTTGATTGACTTTTCCTATGTTAATAACCCTTTTTTATAAACCGTTTCCCTACCTACCCAGTTTTTTTCTTTGATTGTTTTTACAGTGTTGTCGGGTTGGAGGTAGACAGTACTGGCGTCATTTCCGTGGGCGTCTTTGGCGTTGGGAAAACGGAATGTAGTATGCTTTTTGGTTTCTATTTCTTTTTTCTTTTCAAGTGTTAATCGGTCATGAGGAAAAGAGTATTTTTGAGGTCTTCCATTATAAGCTCCTTGAGCTAAATCGGCATAGATATTAAAATATTCCTTTAAATTAGCCATTGTTGTCACTCCTTACTTAAATATTTAGTATCTTTCAAAATTTAATATTTTTGTCGGCTTCTTTAATGAGTCAACATCAATTAACAGTTCAAAGATTTCTGTATCATTATACAAACCAGTAATATCAATCGTATAAACTTCATAAGGAATTCCACCAGCATCTCGTTGATACGTACTATAGTTTTCATAGTCAAAACTCACTTTTTTTACTTCAGGTTGTACTTTTTTATTTTCTGAAGTAATATAGAATTCCTGAGATTTAATGTACTCCGTCATTTCCTCCTCGTGCTCCTTCAAAAAAGCAATTTGTTTTTCTTTTTCTGTTGGTTCGTTCATTTTTTTCACTCCAATCATTCCAATTATGGCTACTGATATTACTGCGATTAAGATACCAAATTTTATTTGCTTTCTATTTTTCACTTTTTCACCTCCTTATTATGTATAGAAAAGAGTTTCTATATGCTTTTTCCGATTTGAATTGTTTTTACAGTATTATCAGGTTGGAGATAGACCGTGCTAGCATCGTTTCCATAGGCGTCTTTGGCGTTGGGGAAATGGAATGTAGCATGTTCATTTAGCTTAAGATCTTCTTTTTGAACTTGTGTCAATTTAGCAAACATCAACCCTTCTTTTCGACCGATGTATGCTCCTTGAGCTAAATCAGCATAAATATTAGTATACTTTTCTAAATTTGCCGTTAAATTTCATCTCCTTAACTATGCAATATTTTTTATCTCAGTCGGATTTTTTACATTATCTGGAAGCACATATATTTCAAACCCATCTAATTTTTTACCAGTACCATCAAAAATAGATACTTCAACAGCTATAGTTTTTGGGCTAAAAGCCATACTTTGAACTTCAATCACTGATTGCCAATTATACGTAACTTCTTTAACATCATATTTTTTTAAAAGTACATGTTCACTGTCATGCTTTACATACTCCGTCATCTCTTCTTCATGCTCTTTCAAAAAAGCAATTTGTCTTTCTTTTTCTGTTGGTTCATTCATCTTCTTCACTCCAATCGTTCCGATTATAACTATTGCTATTATTGTTGCGATTAATATACCAAATTTTATCCGCTTTTTGTTTTTCATTCATTTAGTCTCCCTTTGTATCTACATACAAGAATTAATCTTTCGCTTTCTCCTTTTATTCCATTGTTTTATCAAGATTTTTACAGCCAGTTTTTCTTTGTTTACAGTTTATCAAAAATCAATCTGGCATTTTCTCAATTTTTTTAACGTTAGATTAATTATTAGAGAATATTGCTGTATTTCTATGACACACTGACTTTCTATCTCCAATTTTTTACTGTCTTGTTGATCACTACAGGATCATTGGTATTTTACTTCTATTGTAAAATAAAAAAAGTGGTACTCATCTCTGAGAACCACTCCTTACTACATTTCTTTTTCTAAAATTTCTGTTCGCTCTTCAAAATTTAGTTCTTGGTTAATTTGATGTACCATCCACATGTAACCAAATGGATCAACAAATAACGAATTTTGAATAGCTCCTTCCATCATTTCTGTAACTGGTTGCATCTCAATGCACTTATTTTCTAAGGCTTTTTTATGAGTTTGCACAATATCTGCTACCGTGATATTGAACCAAATTGTATTGGGATGTTCTGAATCTGGTGCTTTTAAACCAAATTCTTCATTAGCATCTAACATATGGAACCGAGTATCATATAAGTTAAACACTACTTCATTCCTTCCAACAGGATACTTTGTCGCTTCAACTACATGGACCTCAAAGATTTCTTTATATAAAGCTAATGCCTTTAAACTATCACTAACAATAAAATCAATTTCTGTGCCTGTAATCATTGATTGTTCCTCCTTAAAATTTTTTGCAGCAGAAAGCTACTTTTTATTTCTGTTTTCCGCAAACCCTTCAGAATTTCTTAATACTGGCTATTTTCCACTTCGTTATTCTTTTTTAGAAGTTCTTCGATTCATTTGTTTCAACACTTATTTTTCTGGCACTGGATATTTCACCGCATTTTTCTTCAACTTTTCTTCGATAATTTCGTCCAAATCAAACCCTAAATTATCAGCCATCATGTAGGAGTAAATGAGAACATCAGCCAATTCTTCTTTGATTCGTTCTTCTTGTTTGATGCCTTCTTTTGCTGTTTTCCATTGAAAAAGTTCTAACAATTCTGCCGCTTCTAAACAAATTGAAAGCGCCAAATCTTTTTCATTATGGTGGGGGCGCCAATTTCTTTCATCACGAAATTGATTAATTTTTGCCATTGTATCCATCTGTTCTCCTGCTTTCTTATTCATTTGGTGGCAACTGAAACCCATCGAACGTTTCACCATCATAGTATTTTAATAACTGTTCTGTAGACAATAATGAGGAGGTTATTTCTTCCTCTTCAACAACTGCTTGATTCTCCTCTCTATACAACAAATAAGCCTGTAAAAGCTGTTGATATAGTTTTTTTCGTGAAGAGGCTTCCGCTGAAAGAAACGTTAATTCTTTTAAATGTCCGCGATAGACAGGCAAATCATCAACGAATTCGATTGGTAATTCTACTACAGTTAACTGAAATTCTTCAAAGACTTCTTCGTACATCTGCCACTCCTTCTTTCTGTCGATATTGTTTAGGGGTCATGCCCATTTCTTCTTTAAAACGTTTATAAAAAAAGGCTTTGTCTTGATAGCCGATTCGTTCAACAATCGTTTGAATCGATAAATCTGTTTGCTTCAAGTAATTTTTCGCCAATTGGATTCGGTAGGCTAAGACAATTTCCGTAAACGTTTTGTTTGTTTTTTCTTTTAAAAAATTCGATAAGTAATTCGGATGAAAATGAAATTTAGCGGCGACTTCTGCTAAAGTGACATGCGCAATCTGTTGCTCAATATACGCTAAAATCACCTCAACACGTTGATGATTCGACAAATAATCATCTTGCATCTTTAAAGATTCTCTAGGCAGTTGACCTAGTTCCACCACTAGCAAAACAAAGGCCGCTTTGGTCACTTTATTATTAAAATAGGCCATTTTCACAATTTGTTTCAGCAATAATAGCGAATAGACGTGAACATCCGAATTTGGCTGGCTGGCAAAAACGAAATATCGAGGAATGTTTTCAAATTCACTGCTAGCAATTTCTGTAAAAAAACGATACATGACTGGTTCTTCCGCCAGCTGATTTAAGAGCGTATCAAGAAAATAGTGCTTTTTAAAATAAAATATAATCATAGACATTCCCTGCCCCTGATAGCTAACCGAGGTTGCCTCATTGACAATCATGACTTGGCCAGCCGAAAACGAACACCTTTGTTGATCCAAATAAGCATTGCCATCTTGTTCTAAACAATACAGCATCCGAATAAATCCTTTCGGAACGTCAATCGTTTCCGAAGATGCCAGCATGAAGCCCGCAATTTCTCGATGCGGATTTTCCTTAAATTGCGCTACTTCATTTTCAAGAGCACTAGTAGTGGTTAAATAACAATCTAAGGTCTCTAAAAACTGATAAAATGCTGCATATTGCTCTTCTTTGCTTGCCAATTAATCACCTCATAATCCAACACTTTTTACTTTACTCCCTCTATTTTTTTCTTTGGCGTTTCCTTCTATACTAGATACATGGTAACACGAAAAAAGAAATTCAACAGTTTTTAGGAGGAATTTTTATGAAAATTAGTTTTATCGGTGCTGGAAATATGGCATCCGCCATTGCCAAAGGTGCGCTAAAAAAGCAATTTATTGCCGCAGAAAACCTTTATTTTTATGATATTCAAGTCGAAAAAACCGCCGCTTTTGCACAAGAAATTGGTGCACATGCGGTCGCTTCGCCACAAGAAGCCATTGCAGTAGCTGACTTAGTTATTTTAGCGGTAAAACCGCAATTCGTTCAAGCAGCTTTACTTGAAGCAAAAGAAGCAATTTTAGACAAGCAACCGTTAATTGTTTCCATTGCAGCAGGTACGACTATTGCAGAATTGTATCAACTGTTTGAGACCACTCAATCGCTTCGTCTTGTTCGTGTGATGCCTAATATGAATGCACTGATTGGCGCAGGCGCAGCAGCTGTTTGTGGCAATGCTTTTACATCCACTGAAGACATCCAGACTGTTTTATCGTTGTTTCGATCAGTTGGCCAAGCTTGGGAATTAGAGGAACAGTATTTTTCGATTTTTACTGCTATTGCAGGTAGCACTCCTGCGTATTCTTTCTTATTTATTGATTCGATTGCCCGAGCAGCCGTTAAAAATGGCATGAACAAAGAGTTAGCCTTAGAAATTGCCACACAAGCTGTACTAGGCAGCGCTCAAACTTTGGCGAATAGTACAGAAAATCCTTGGACTTTAATCGATCAGGTCAGTTCTCCTGGTGGAACCACGGTTGCAGGGATTGTCGAATTAGAAAACAATGCGTTTATTTCAACAGTCATTAAAGGGATTGAGGCCACTATCCTTCGGGATCAAGAATTAGCCAAACAAAACTGAGAGGAATAGTTACATGAGTGAGTGAATAAGAAAAAGCGCTGAAAATTCAGCGCTTTTTCTTATTTTAATTGAATGAGTAAGCCAAAATGATCACTGACTATCGGCGTTTCCCTACCATCAAAAATTACTTCATATTTTCTCACGTGCCACTGTTTTGGAACAAATGCGTAGTCAATCCGCAAGGCTGCTTCATTTTCTTCCCAACCATCTATTTTTTTCTCTACTGTCGCTTCACCGCTTGTCTCTTCCGCTACAACAAACGCATCTTGAATCGGCAAGTAACTATTTTCTACTAATTGATAGCCAGTTGTACCAGCTGGGTTGTTTAAATCGCCTAAAATGACTAACGGTTGTTGCCGCGTCGCTAAGTATTTCTCTAATTGTAGCCATTCATAGGCAAAACCTGTACAGGGTGTTTCCCACCAAGAAAAGTGACCAGAGACAACAGTAAGCGGACCTTTTGAACTCTCTGTCTCCGCTACTAAGATTTTTCTTGTTCGATAATTCATTGGTTCTTGGCTTTCTGAAATAAGGAGAGCTTCACTAGTCAACGGACATTTCGAAAGTAGTGCATTCCCTTCTTCATAAATAGCGTAACCAATGTGGCTCATTTCCCAGCTCCAATAATAGTGTTGGCCTTTTTCAGCTAGGTATTGAACGATTAAATAAGCAAAATTATCTTCATGGATCGGTGTTTGGGTCACCACAGGACAAAAAGTAGTTAACTGTTCTAACGGCGCTTTCTTAGAAGCGACTTTCTGGTTCACTTCTTGTAAAGCAATTATTTCACTTTCAGAAGATAAAATCACCTTGGCAATCTCCTCTAATTTTTTTAACGGTTCTTCTTCTAACCAGCTATGAGTATTGATTGTTAAAAGATTCATCTTTTCACCCTCCCTTACATGCTATTAGGTCTGGCACAATCACAATTATTGATTGCGCCAGACCTAATCATTTAAATTTCAATCTGTCCGATCACAGTTCCCGCAGTGGCGGTTCCTAGTTGATTGATGACTACTTGTTGCACTTTGTCGCTGTTTGTAAAAGCGACAATAATCGTTGTTTCTTTGCCAGCTTGTTCAATCACATCTAAGTTCATTTTAGCTAGTTTCGCACCGGCTTTCAATGATTGTCCTTCTTTAACAAAAGATTCAAAAGCAGGAGTTGCCATTTCGACTGTATCAATCCCCATATGGACAAGTACTTCGATGCCTTCTTCTGTTTGTAGCCCAATCGCATGTTTACTTGGGAAAACACTTAAGACTTTCCCTGAAATTGGTGCCACTACATCTCCTTCTAGAGGCTTAACCGCAAATCCGTCCCCCATCATTTTTTGTGAAAAGACAGGATCATTGACTTGTGCCATTGGAATAACTTCCCCTGTTGCCACAGCCACGAAATCTTTTTTCTTGCCTAAGAAATTCGTCGTTGTCGCTTCTGTTGTACTTTCTGCTATAACTGGTTCTGGAATGTCAACGCCGGAAGCTAGTAAATCTTCAATATCGGATTTTAAAACATCGGCTTTTGGTCCATAAACGGCTTGAACGCCATTATCTTTCACAATCAAGCCCATTGCACCTGCCCGTTTCCACGCCTCTTCCGAACCGACTTTTTTTCGATCCTTTACACTGACACGTAAGCGTGTCATACATGCATCAACTTCTTTGATATTTTGTTTACCGCCAAGTAAGTAAACAATTTGCGCGATTTGCTGATCGACGACGCCTGAACCAGCCGCGCCAGATGCGATTTCTTCGCCGTTATCATTGTCATAGTTTCCATTTCTTCCAGGTGTTGCGTAATTAAATTTTTTAATTAAGAAATTCGCTAAGAAGTAAGTTACTACGCCAAAAACGATAACCATTAAAACAAAATTGATTAAATCGCCACCTAAACCAGCTTTTATTGCTAGCGGTGTTCTTGTTAACAATTCAATATTTCCAAACGAATGCACACGCAATGGTAAAATATCAGCCATTGCAAAAGCAGCACCTTGAATCACGGCATAAATCACATAAAGCGGCACTGCTGCAAACATAAACATGAATTCTAGCGGCTCTGTTACGCCAGTTAAGAAAACAGCTAAAGCAGCAGAAAAATACATTGATTTATATTTAGCTTTTTTATCTGCATCGACATTACGATACATAGCCAAAGCCATCCCCATTAAAATTCCTGAAGAACCAATCATTTGGCCTACTTTGAATCGAGCCGGTGTCCAATTTTCTAAAACAAACTGATACTTGCTCATGTCACCAGCGCCTTTAAGATTCACTAAGTCTGTTGCCCAAGCCAACCATAAAGGATCTTGACCAAAAACTTGTGTTCCAGCTTGTGCGCCAGATAAAATTTCATACGTTCCACCTAATTGTGTATAGTTGATTGGAATCGTCAACATATGATGTAACCCAAAAGGTAATAACAAACGTTCCAACGTTCCATATAAGAATGGCGCTAAAATAGGCGCACTGTCTTGAGATTGCGCAATCCATAACCCAAAATTATTAATCCCCGCTTGAATATTTGGCCAAATAAGTGCTAATACAATTGAGACAATTGTTGACCATAAAATAACAACAAAAGGGACAAATCGTTTACCATTAAAAAATGATAGCGCATCTGGTAATTTCCGATAATTGTAATATTTGTTGTAAGCCATCGCACCGACAAAACCAGCAATAATCCCTACAAAGACACCCATATTTAATGCCGGAGCTTCTAAGACACTTGTAAAGAATCCCTTGACCATAATCTTGGTGCCAAATAAGGTATGCGTGAAAGCTTGTTCATCTGCCAACATTTCATTTGTTACACCAAAAATGGCTCCAGTAATCCGATTGATTAAAACAAAAGAAATCCCCGCTGCGAATGCTCCACCTGCACGATCTTTGGCCCAACTACCACCTATTGCTAACGCAAATAGTAAATGTAAGTTGCCAATAATTGCCCAACCGATACTCTCTAGAACTCCGCCTGTTGTTACTAACAAGCCTAAATTAGGATCAATTAAGGGAAGCGATTTCCCAATACTAATCATTAAACCCGCTGCGGGCATTACTGCCACAACGACCATTAAAGCTTTTCCGAATTTTTGCCAAAATTCAAAACTAAACATTTTTTTCATTCCTGCCACTCCTTATGCAATCGGTTTCGTTATGTTGCCATTATATACCCCTGTTTCCTTTTTGTAAATGCTTTAATTTCAAAAATATTGCGGAAAACAAATCCCTACTACTTAATCATTTTTTATTTGGTATTTTAATAAAGTAAATAAAAATCCCCCTATTCTACCTTTGTTACAGCTTTTATTCCATAAGATTAACTTTTTAAGCATTGACTATTGACTTATGCAATCGGTTGCGTTTATGATAGACCTATCAATAAAATCACTGAGGGGGATTCTCATGAAACAAATCAAACGTTTATTCCAAATTGATCCTTGGAAAATCCGTACTACACACTTAGATAAAGAAAATTTACGTTTACAAGAATCATTAACGAGCATTGGCAACGGCTATATGGGGATGCGGGGAAATTTTGAAGAGCATTATTCTGGCGACCACCATCAAGGAACCTATTTAGCAGGTGTTTGGTATCCAGACAAAACACGTGTTGGTTGGTGGAAAAATGGTTATCCTGAATATTTTGGTAAAGTGATTAACGCAATTAATTTCATCGCAATGGACTTACAAATTGATGGACAAACAATTGATTTAGCCACCACCCCTTACGAAGATTTTTCTTTAGAATTAAACATGCAAAATGGGGTTCTTTCTCGGCAATTCACCATCCAAACACCGAAGAACAAGGTGCGCTTCTCTTTTGAACGTTTTTTAAGCTTAGAAAAAAAGGAAGCAGCTTACATCCACTTAACAATTGAAATGCTTGAAGGTACAGGCACAATCACCCTGCACTCAAAATTGGATGGCGATGTTCAAAATGAAGATAGCAATTATGAAGAACATTTTTGGGAAGAAATAGCTATTGAAACACAAAAAACACTTGGCTTTGTTACGACTAAGACCATTCCTAACAACTTTGAAATAGAGCGTTTTACAGTGACTGCGGGCATGCGTCATTTCATCGATGGAGCTTCTGTTGTGCCTACATATACACAACAGCCCTTGGCTTTAACCGCAGAATTGACAGTGTCCTTAAACGAAGGTAATACGACCGCCATCACAAAAGAAGTGCTTGTCGTTACCAGCCGTGATGTGCCAGAAACGCAACAAATCGCACGAATAAACGAATTATTTGCAGAAATGACTACCTTGTACCCTGAAGCAAAAGCTGGTCAAGCTGCCGCTTGGGCCAAACGTTGGCAATTAGCTGATGTTGTTATTGAAGGAGATGACGAAGCCCAACAAGGCATTCGTTTTAATCTTTTCCAACTTTTCTCAACCTACTATGGTGAAGACGATCGTTTAAACATCGGACCAAAAGGCTTTACGGGCGAAAAATATGGCGGTGCCACATACTGGGATACTGAAGCATATGCTGTCCCACTTTACTTAGCGTTGGCTAAGCCCGAAGTTACTAAAAATCTACTGAAATATCGCCACAATCAATTGCCTCAAGCCATTCATAACGCCCAACAACAGGGGTTAAAGGGAGCCCTTTACCCAATGGTTACTTTTACTGGTGTGGAATGTCATAACGAATGGGAAATCACTTTTGAAGAGATTCACAGAAATGGCGCGATTGCTTACGCGATTTATAATTATGTCAACTATACAGGAGACGAAGACTATCTAAAAGATGCTGGGCTTGAAGTGCTTGTGGCAATTGCTCGTTTTTGGGCAGATCGGGTCCACTTCTCCCAACGTCATAAACAATATATGATTCATGGCGTAACGGGGCCAAATGAATATGAAAATAATATCAACAATAACTGGTATACCAATACAATTGCTGCGTGGGTTCTACGTTACACACGTGAGTCTTATTTAAAATTACAAGAAGAAACAACGCTCAAAATTGCAGACGACGAATTAGCTAAATGGGCAGACATTGTAGAAAATATGTACTTCCCAGTGGATAATGAATTAGGCATTTTTGTACAACATGACACTTTCTTAGATAAAGATTTAATGCCTGTTTCTGATTTACCACTTAGTGAGCTGCCTTTAAATCAACATTGGTCATGGGATAAAATTTTGCGGTCTTGTTTCATTAAACAAGCCGATGTTCTTCAAGGAATTTATTTCTTCAATGACGCCTTTTCTTTAGAAGAAAAACGCCGGAACTTTAATTTTTACGAACCAATGACTGTCCATGAATCTTCCCTTTCACCAAGCATTCATGCTGTGTTAGCTGCTGAATTAGGTATGGAAGAAAAAGCAGTGGAAATGTATCAACGAACAGCGCGCCTTGACTTAGATAATTACAATAATGATACAGAAGATGGCTTACACATTACCTCAATGACTGGTAGTTGGCTAGCGATTGTTCAAGGTT
Source organism: Enterococcus sp. DIV1444a (assembly GCF_051712125.1). NCBI lineage: Bacteria > Bacillati > Bacillota > Bacilli > Lactobacillales > Enterococcaceae > Enterococcus > Enterococcus sp. DIV1444a. The sequence goes on along the minus strand of NZ_JBIOOG010000001.1, from coordinate 752,491 downwards.
TTGCCCAAATGAAAACGGACCATCAACAACTAAAATTTGCACCCTTTTTACCAGCGACATGGACAGCCTACTCATTCCACATTAATTATCGGAATCGTTTACTATTTGTTGAAGTTGCAGCAGACCAAGTGGCCTTCACTTTACTCGACGGCCCAGCAATTCCATTAACTGTTTACGATCAAAAATACACATTAAAAGATCAATTAGTTCTACCAATCAGAAAGGAAGATACCCATGTTTAAAGGCGTTTTGTTTGATTTAGATGGCGTTATTACTGATACAGCAGAATTTCATTACCACGCTTGGAAAAAATTAGGGAACGAAATTGGGATTTCCATTGACCGTGTTTTCAACGAACAACTGAAAGGTGTAAGCCGTGAAGATTCTCTGCAGTTACTGTTAAAATACGAAAAAAAAGAAGGCACGTTTTCTTCTGAAGAATTTGCCCAGTTAGCGCAACGGAAAAACGATTATTACTTGGAAATGATCCAAGCGATTACGCCTGAAGATGTCTATCCAGGAATTCTCTCTTTATTAACGGAATTGCGTGAGGCCAATATTAAGATTGCCTTGGCTTCTGCAAGTAAAAATGGACCTTTCCTTTTAGAAAAAATGCAATTGACGCCCCTTTTTGATACCATTGCTAATCCAGCAGACGTTCAGGCGGGCAAACCTGCTCCAGATATTTTCATTTTAGCTGCGAAAGAAATCGATTTGACACCAGCAGAATGTCTTGGCATTGAAGATGCCCAAGCTGGGATTCAAGCGATTCTTGCTAGTGGAGCGCAGCCTGTTGGCGTTGGCCGCAAAGAAGATTTAGGTGAAGGGTTGCCAATCGTACCAGAGACGAGCGCTTTAACGTTTGATTACTTAAAAAAAGTGTGGCTTGATCATGAAGCATAATCGTATCACTGTAACCGATATTCCAAACACAAACTTAAAAAAAATTACTTTGAAGAACGACTTTTTAGAAGTCGTTCTTCTCAATTATGGCGCGCGCCTCCATCAACTTTTGATGCCAAACAAAAATAATCATTGGGAAAATATCCTTTTAGCGTATGATTCTTATCAAGATGTCTTAAAGGATCAAAGCTTTTTCGGCGCCACTGTTGGACCAGTTGCTGGACGCATTCGTAATGGCCATTGGCAAAATGGAACATTAGAACAAAACAGCGACGGTCATCATATCCATGGTGGCTCAAAGGGTTGGTCTTTTCAATATTGGACAGTCGAGCCCTTTGAAAAAAATGATATCATTGGCGTCGCTTTTCATTTAACCGACACCATTTCTGGTTATCCCGGACCAATTGATGCTACCATCACCTATCAGCTAGAGGATAATCGTTTACGAATGATCAGTACTGGACGGAGTAAACAGGAAACACTTTTTAATCCTACAAACCATGCCTACTTTAATTTATCTGGTGATGGAAAGTTAGATATTCTGTCACATTCGCTATCTTTGAACTGCCAAGGTATGTTAGAATTAGACGATAATAAGCTGCCTACTGGACGGATTTTGCCAGCTTCTGAACTACCCATACAGTTTAATGAACTGACACCTATCGAAACAATCCTCCAACACTATCCAACTGGGTTAGATGATGTTTTCCCCTTAGTTGGCTCTGACTTAAGACAGCCACAATTACGCTTACAAGAACCTACTTCTGGAAGAAAAATGACGATAGCAACAACGAACCAAAGTATGGTATTATTTTCTACGACTGGTTTTGAGGCTCCTTTTTCTATAAATGGACAAGCGATGCATTCAAACTATGGCTTAGTAATTGAACCACAAGAGTATCCAGACATTGTTCATCATCCTCAGTGGGGCTCTATTTTATTACCAGCTGATAATAAGCAAACCTACCAAACGGTTTATCAATTTAACCTTCTATAATCACTAAGAAAGGCGTGGCAAAAATGGCAATTACAGTAAAAGATGTCGCTAAGAAAGCGGGGGTTGCAACTTCAACCGTTTCGCGTGTCATTAACGATCATCCAAGTATTTCTGAATCGACAAAAAAGAAAGTGCGAAAAGTCATGGATGACTTAGGCTATGTGCCAAATATGACGGCACGGAATTTGGGCAAACGAATTTCAAGTGCCATTGGCGTAATTTTACCTCCTTTAGATTCGAAAGAACGGTTAGGCAATCCATTTTATTTAGAAATTATGGAAGCCATCAACGAGGAAGCCCGTCTTTACGACATGACTACTGCTATTGCAACTGCCAAAAGTTTTGATGTACTACTGGAAAACGTCAAAAGGATGCATCTTCAAAAGCAAGTGGACGGTTTTATTCTTGTGTATTCAGATAGTAAAGATCCCGTCATTGATTACTTATACCAAAACAATATTCCCTTTACTCTAATCGGTCAACCTTACCAACATGAAACGGAAATAGTTTACGTGGATAATGATAATCAATTATTAGGGAAACAAGCGACGGAATTTTTAATTGAAAACGGCCATAAAAATATTTTATTTGTGACCAATACAACGCATGAAAGTTTGTACTTTGAACGTTACTTTGGTTATCAAAAAGCCATGATGTTGCAAGGATTAACCGTTTTGCCAAGTGTTGCGTTAGAAAAACCTGAAGATTACATGGCTTTCGATGACATTCTTCATCAAAATAATGCCACTGCGTTGGTAGTGATTGATGATATCTTTGCTCTACGGACGATGCAACTTGCGCAAATCTATGGTTATCAAGTTCCTGAAACATTATCCATTATCAGTTTTAACAACTCAATCTTTTCAACATTGACACATCCTTATCTAACAAGCATTGACATCGACACGTCAGAGTTAGGTCGAATGGCGATGAAAAAATTATATGAATTAATCCACGAAGAATTGACGAATGGTGTCCGCCTCGTTATTCCTCACAAATTAATTAAGCGTGAAACAGTTATTCCTATTCATTAAAAAAGAAGCGTAAACAGTGTCGAACTGCTTACGCTTCTTTCTATGTGTACGCTCTTATTCGTATGTATTACTTTTATAAAATAACTTTTTGCGAAATTTTTTTCCAAAACGTTTCTTCTTTTGCATCAAATTGAGCTGGTTCCCCGTCAGACAATTTTTCATTTAATAATGATAATTTTTCTTGATGTTTTGCATACTCGTCTTTTTTTATTAGCTCTAAACGATACGCACGATCCAAGATTGACTCCCGGTAGTTAACATTCATTTTCGTTGCCTTCGCCATTTCTTACATTCCTTCCCAAAATAAATTTTCATTTTTTCGTTAAATTCTTCTATAATTATAACAAAAATATCAGAAAAATAAATATGAAACAAACGATAATTGCGAAAATTTTGTTTTTTCGTGCAATTATCGTTCGATTATTTAATAAATTAAAATTATTAACTAATAATTAATCAATCAGCAAACGCATTAAATGAACATCTAAAAATTCACCTTGATCTGTTTTGGCGCCCCGAGGCATAATTGCTTCTGTTTCAAACCCTAATTTTTTATAGACGTGAATCGCTCGTTGATTGCGATCCTGTACCGTTAATTCCAAACGACGAATAACATGACTTTCACGCGCCCAGCAAATAAGTTCTTCCATCAGGATACTGCCTAGTCCATAGCCCCAGTACTCTTTTAAAATACTAATGCCGATTTCACCAATATGCTCCATCCGCTTTTTAGAAGATGCAGACACAGAAGCTGTGCCAATGATCGCTTCTCCCGCTAATGCCACCAATAAAACATTATTTGGCGATTCATAGAGTGTTGCTAGATTTTCAGCCAATTCTGTTGTCGACATGGCCATTCCTCGCTCATCCATTACCAAATAGGGCGTTTCACTCCCAATTTTTGACATCACAGATAGTAATTGATCCGCATCGGTAGGAACTGCTTCTCGAATAGAAAATGTTTGTTCAATCATATTCGCGAGCCTCCCACGTTTGCAGAATCTCTGCTATTCTTTCTTCTGCCAACGGACCAGTTCCGCGGAATTCAAGAACTCTCTTGTCAGCTTCTTGAGAATCTTTATTTAAAATAATTTCTAAATAATCTTCTGGTAATTCTTCTTCAATCAAGCTGCCCCATTCTACAACGGATAGCCCATCTCCTTCAAAATACTCATCTAACCCTAATTCATCCGCACCCTCTTCAATACGGTAAACATCCATATGGTATAACGGAAGTCGTCCTTGTGGATATTCTCTGATAATCGTATAGGTGGGACTTTTAATCATTTGGGAAATGCCTAATCCTAAAGCAATCCCTTTCGTCATTGTCGTCTTACCGGCCCCTAAATCACCAGTCAGGACAATTACATCACCAGCTTGTGCCTTTTGTCCAATGATTTTAGCAATTGCTTCTGTTTCCAATGGATTGTTCAGGACAATGTTCATTTTTTTGCCTCCCATCTGCAAGAATCTATGTATGAAAGTATACCGAAAATTCAATAAGTTGACTAGTGGCAGCTTCAAAAAAATAAAGTTGAGGCCCAAGTATCCTAGGAACCTCAACTTCTACTTTACTTATTTATAATGCTTCGACATAGTTAATTAGTCGTTCATTAATGTTTGAGCAGCTGTAATGATTGATAATTTATAAACATCTTCTTCGTTTGCGCCACGTGATAAGTCAGAAACTGGTTTATTCAATCCTTGTAAGATTGGGCCAATTGCTTCAAAGTTACCTAAACGTTGAGCAATTTTGTAGCCAATATTTCCTGATTGTAAATCTGGGAATACAAAGACTGTTGCTTCCCCAGCAACTTTTGAGTTGGGCGCTTTTAATTGTGCGACAGAAGATACATAAGAAGCATCAAATTGTAATTCACCATCAATCGCATATTCAGGTGCTAATTCTTGCGCAATTTTTGTAGCTTCAGCAACTTTTGTTACTTCTGGTGCTTTTGCAGAACCTTTTGTTGAAAAACTTAACAATGAAACTTTTGGTTCAATGTCAAATAATTCAGCTGTTTTGGCACTATCAACAGCAATTTCAGCTAATTCTTGTGCAGTTGGGTTCACGTTAATCGCGCAGTCTGAGAATAAATATCTTTCTTGGTCACGACCACGAATCATTAAGAAGGCACCACTTGTACGGCTCACGCCTGGTTTTGTTTTAATAATTTGTAACGCAGGACGAACTGTATCACCTGTTGAGTGGATAGCACCACTAACCATACCATCAGCAATACCCATATAAGTTAACATAGTACCGAAATAGTTGACATCTTTTAAGATTTTTTCAGCATCTTCTTTAGTAGCTTTTCCATTACGGCGTTCAACAAATGCTTCGACCATTTCATCCCATTTTTCATAATCATTTGGGTTGATAATAATAAAGTTTGATGTGTTGATTCCACGAGCCATAGCAGCATTTGCGATATCTGTTGGATCACCAATTAAGATTGGTTCTACTAATTCATCAGATTTTAAGCGGGCAGCAGCACCTAAGATTCTAGGATCTGTTGCTTCAGGGAAAACAATTTTGATATTACGGCGTACGACTTTAAATTTTAAGCTATCGAATAATTCCACGATAAACCCTCCAGTTTTATATTTACAAAATCCATCATACACTATTCTCAATGAAAATAACAGTTTTTTCTAGCTGTATTAGTCAAAAAAACCAATAATCCGATAAACTTTTCACAAACTAACTTTTCTACACTATAACAGCCCACACTGTTGCACTACACTGTTTCAGGCAGCTGCCAATCAATCGGCGTTTCCCCTAAATGTTCTAGAGCGGTATTCGCTTGAGAAAACGGACGTGAGCCAAAAAAACCACGATGTGCTGACAATGGACTTGGGTGTGGCGATTTGATAATCACATGCCGAGTCGTATCAATCATTTTAATTTTTTCTTGAGCAGGACGACCCCATAAAATGAAAACAACAGGTTTTTCACGCTCATTCAACTTTTCGATAATGACATCTGTCAGTTGCTCCCACCCTTTGCCTCGATGGGAATAGGCTTGACCTGCCCGAACGGTCAACACAGTATTTAATAATAACACGCCTTGTTTGGCCCAGCTTTCTAAAAAGCCATGGTTGACGGGTTGGTACCCTAAATCAGCTTGTAATTCTTTGTAAATATTCGCAAGAGATGGCGGCACTTTCACACCTGGCTGGACAGAGAAACTTAGTCCGTGTGCTTGATTGGGTCCATGATATGGGTCTTGTCCCAAAATCACTACTTTTACTTCTTCAAAAGGGGTTAGTTCTAACGCTGAAAATAAATGATACATATCTGGATAAATCGTTTGTGTCTGATATTCTTTTTTCAAAAATTCCCGCAATTCTTGATAATACGGTTTTTCAAATTCAGCAGATAAAACGGTTTGCCAACTATTGTGAATAATTTCTTTCATAATGCTCACTCCTTCGCTCTCTAAGCATAACGAATTTCTCCAAACCTGACAAGAAATTTCTGGGTACTTTCTCTTGGAAAAACGTGGTAAACTATAGGTAAGCTTTAAATAGATAATGAGGTGTAGAGAATCGATGATTAAATTAATTGCTTCAGATATGGATGGAACACTTTTAGATGCAAAAATGAGCATCACAAATGATAACGCTTCAGCAATTCGCGAAGCGGAACGTTTAGGAATCGAATTTATGGTTGCTACTGGCCGCGCATATACCGAAGCGAAACCCGCGTTAGAAGAAGCTGGAATTGACTGCGCCATGATTACTTTAAACGGCGCCCAGGTGTTCGATAAAGATGGACACTCACTTTTCACGGCTGGGATCGAAAAAGAAACAGTAACAGAAGTACTAACTATTTTAAGTCAACACAATGTTTACTATGAAATCTCTACAAATAAAGGTATTTTTTCTGAACATCAAGAAAAAAGAATTGAAAACTTTGCCGCTCATATTGCAGAATCCATGCCCCATTTAACTTATAAAGTGGCGATTGCCATGGCTTCAGCCCACCTATCTTTATTGCATATTACCTATGTTGATCGTTTAGAAGACATTTTAAAAGATGATTCAATTGAAGTCCTTAAAATTCTTGGCTTCAGCATGGATGGGCCAAAAGTATTAGGTCCCGCTGGGATGGAAGTAGAAGAACTAGATGATTTGGTTGTCACCTCTTCTGCACTTAATAATATTGAAATTAACCACCGCCTAGCACAAAAAGGGATTGCGGTTGCGCGCGTCGCTAAAGAACGTGGGATTCCCGCTGAACAAGTCATGACTATTGGTGATAACTTAAATGACGTCAGCATGATTCAATGGGCCGGAGTAAGTTTTGCAATGGGCAATGCCGAACTGGAATTAAAAGAATATGCTAAATATGAAACAGCCACTAATTTAGAAAATGGTGTTGGCGAAGCCATCCTGCGTGCAATAAGAGAAAATTTGTAATCAGCACTACCAGTTACAGCACTCATTTATATATAGAAAGGAGATCGTGCCGTGTCTGAATTTTTTATTCAAGAACAACAGTTAGGAAAAGTTACGCGAACCATCGTGAAAGACCAAGCAGGCCGTTCACTTTTTCTATTAGTGGGGCGCTGGGGCACACGAGGAGATGCGCTTTCTTTATATGCAATGAACGGAGAAATTTTAGCCAGTATTAAACAAGTTTCTTGGACTTTTGGCACACGATTTGAGTTATACCAGCGTTTCGAAAAAGTGGGTACTCTACGAAAACTGTTCAATTTGAATGCTGATTTCTATTATGTTCAAGGCCTTCGCTGGGCAGTTGTTGGGGATATCAAAGCGCACCAATATTCAATTTATCAAGTCCATAAAAAAATCATGTCAATGGATAAAACCATGCTTTGTACAGGCGACTATTTTGTTTTAACTGTTGCCAATGATGCAGACGCACCGTTGTGCATCTGCATAGCAGCTGTCCTTGACTACTGGTTATATAATAAGAAAAAGCAAAAAACTTCCGATGATTTTGGATTAGATTTTGATCCTTTAACGGATTAATGAAAAATAACGAAGCTAAAGTGATTGACTTTAGCTTCGTTATTTTTACACTTCTTTCTGCATATGATTGTATAAGTGGCCACTAATAGTCATTGTTGTGACATCTTTAAAGCCTTTGCTTGCATATAACTTTCTCGCCCCTGGATTGTCAAAATCAACATTTAGACCCAAGGCTTGCTTCCCGCTAGCTTTGGCTACTTCAGGTAAAGCATCTAATAACTTAGAACCAATTCCCATTCCGCGGAAACGTTCATCCACAGAAATCGTGTCTAAATACCATTCATTAGGCAAGGTTTCTTCTTCAATAAATAGCCGAACGTCTTCTGCTAAGCCATGTTTTTTAAAGACTTCTCTTAAAGGTTCATCAATAATCTTTTCATCTTCTGCAGGATAGCCAACAGCAATCCCTGCAACTTCACCTGCATGTTCATAAACTAAAATTCGTTGATAGCCATAGCGATAGGTTGGATACGCCGTTGCCTCTGCTAACAGGTCAATCATTTGTTCTTCTGAGACTTCTTCTAAAATTGGTAACTCCATATCTTTTAAAATAACTAGGACTAGCCGAGCAATCGCTTGACCGTCTTCTTTTGTTGCCGAGCGAATCATTGTAATTCTCCTTTACATTTAACTAAAAAAGAACTGGCTACTATCATTACTGACTTAGCCAATTCCTTTTATCTTATCTTTAGTATAACAAATTTATTATTGAATTTCTACTGTAACCTGACGTCTTCCCCAAAGCCTGCATTGGTCTACTGAATCAAAATGAACATCAATAATATTTCCTTGAATAGCGCCACCTGTATCTCCAGCAATAGCAAAGCCATAACCAGAGACTTTCACTAATGACCCCAGAGGAATTACACTTGGATCAACTGCAACTACATTGCTTTGTTTACTTAAGTCAATGCCAGTAGCACTTAGATTACTTGCACCAGCTTCGCGCCAAGAATAAGCAGTTGATTCCATCTGAAGCACACGACCAGAGCCAGTTCCGGGTGTTGATGGTTCGCCTGTCGATGATTCTGTCGTTGATGACGATTCTGATGAACTAGCTGAACTTGAAGATTCAGAGCTACTGCTTTCCGTACTTGTAGAAGAGCTGGATGCTTGACTGCTTGACTCTTCAACAGTTTCGGCTTCTAGTTTAGCCGCTGCATCTGCTTGCGCTTGTTTGTCGGCAGCTGCTTGTTTCTTCGCTGCTTCTGCTTTTACAGTTTCTGCCGCACGTTTTTTCTGTGCCTCAGCTGCTGCTTTTTCGCTGACTAAGCGTTGTTGCTCTTTTTGTTTGTCTGTCGAAATTTGAGCCAATAATTCTTCATTATTCGCCATTTTTTCTTTTAAATCAGAGACTTTATTATTCATTGAAGAAGCTTCAACTTGTAATTTCTCTTCATTTTGTTTTAAAGTTGTTTGCGTATTTTCAACTTTTTCTTGTAATGCAGCTAACTTTTCTTTTTCGCTAGTTAAGCTTTCAATCTTTTCCCGTTCAAAGTTTTGTAAAACGGTCATGGCGTAGGCCCGATTAAAGAAATCTGATAAATTTTCTGCATCTAATAAGGCTTGCCAAGTACGTTGGTCGCCATTTAATTGAATATCCTTCATACGATCGCCAACAGCTTCTTTACGACGAGAAATATTTTTTTCTGTTTTTTCTATTTCCTCTTTCGAAGTTTTCAACGTATCTTCCGCTTTTGAAATTTGCGTTTTTAAACGTTCGATTTCCGCATATTTAGCATTTACATCGTCTAAGGCTGAATTGATTTCTTTACTAATTAACTCCCCAGATTGTTTCGCTTGCGCTTCTTTTTCTTGCAACGAATCAAGTGATTCTGCTGCCGCAGCGACTGGAAGTCCAAAATTGATAAGCATCATTGTTGTTAAAAATGGTATCAACTTTTTAACCTTCACTAAATCCAACACCTTTCCTAACTTATCTAAAACACCTACTCATTATACTAGTCAGGAGGGCTTGTTTTATTTCAATTATGTTACAATTTATTACAATTTAAATGCAGCTCTTTTTTTATCCTGCGTTTATTCATTAGTCCATTTCTATCTTAATTCTTTAAGAATTTCTTAAGATGCCTTAAAAACTGGCCTTTGACGATTTTTCTTTTTTTCATCCCATTAGACCATTGATTGAAATATTTTGTAATATTTTTTGTTAATTATTGAACCTTTTTCTTCAAATCTTCTAAGAGATGCCGAACTTCTTTGGAATTTTTAATGTTTTTTAAAGTTAGTTTTGGGTAATTGTTAATAAAACGACGTTGTTGGAAATTTAACCGATTTTGGAAATGCTCTTTTTTGGTTCGCTCTTTTAACTTCTGCCAATCAGCTGTAGCGATTTCCATTTTTGTGTCCAACCGTTGCTTAAATTCTTGTTGGTTCGTTTCCAACGTTTGTCCCATCTCGGTAATGAGTTTTTTGAAGCCTTGCATGTTCAGCAATGTATAAATTAAGTCAAGCCCCATTACAATCACTATGCAAAGTGCTAAGTAGTTGCCAAAGGTTGCTTGTAAAAAGCTGACAACTTTGGCGATTTCTGGTTGAATAACTTTGACAATCAAGACACAACCCAATCCCCAAAAAAGAGAAACCGGTAAAGCCACGCGACCGTTTAAATTAAAAGGTACATCATGATAATCCCACCAAGAGGCATGAAACAGTTTTTCCAAGCCATAACTAGTGACATATTCTAATATCGTCACTAAAACAGCTGAGCCGACATACAATACCAAGAGATTATTCTCAAAGGGTTCCACAAAATAGAGAACGCTTAAGATCCCAAATCCATAAATAGGACAATAGGGGCCTACCAAAAATCCTCGATAAACAAATTTTTTAGCTTTTAATGAACAATACACCGTTTCCCATAACCAGCCGATAAAGGAATAAATAAAAAATAACAGAATAACCTGACTCATTTTTTCCACGTTTCTGTCACACTCCACTTCTTTGCGCTTTTCTTCTATTTTAACAGAAGTTGAGAAAATGTAGCGAACAACTTTCTTTCATTGAAAGATTAGGCTACAATGAGAGCAGCAAAGGGAGGAATCTTATGTTTGGTTTACTGAAATACGCAAAAAATTATCGAAAACAAATTATCCTCGGTCCAGTCTTCAAATTTTTAGAAGCTTGTTTCGAGTTAGTCTTACCCTTATTCATGGCTCACTTAGTCGATGTCGGTATTCGTCAAAACGACCGACAGACTGTCATAGAAATGGCCCTCTGGATGCTCGTTATGTCGTTAGTTGGTTTATTTTTTGTTATGATTTGTCAATATTATGCTTCAGTCGCTTCACAAGGTTTTGGGACGGAGCTAAGAAATCAATTAATGAAGAAAATTAATCAGCTTTCACACAAAGAATTGAATAGTTTTGGTACAGATACCCTCATCACTCGGATCACAAACGATATCAATCAGCTTCAATTGGCTTTAGCGATGTTTATTCGTTTGGTCATTCGAACACCTTTTTTAAGTATCGGTTCTGTGGTCATGGCTTTTTACATTGATGTACAGATGGGCTTTCTTTTCCTATTACTTTTACCAATTTTTAGCCTTATTCTCTTTATTATCATTAAAGTGACTGTGCCTTTATATCAAAAAGTCCAAGAATATTTGGATCGGTTAAACCGTCAAATCAGTCAAAACTTAAGCGGCGTCCGTGTGATCCGTGCGTTTGCTAGAAAGGAAACAGAACAACGACATGTTGATAAAGCTTCAGATGATTTAGGCGATATTTACATTCGCGTATCGAATGTCTCTGCTTTATTAACGCCTTTAACCACTTTGATTATGAATGTTGGGATTTTATTTTTACTTTATTTTAGTGGCTTAAAAGTTTCTTTTGGTTCCTTGCAACAAGGGGAAGTTTTAGCGTTGATCAATTATATGAATCAAATGATGCTCGCTTTAATTGTTGCTTCTAATCTCGTGGTAATTTTTACGCGAGCCGCCGCTTCCGCAAACCGTGTCAATGCGGTTTTAACTGTAGAAAGCCAGTTAACAGATACACCAGAATCAGCAAAAACATCTCCACAATTTGGTGATATTACCTTTGACCATGTGGATTTTCGCTATGAACCAGAGGCCGGTTTGGCTTTGGAAAATATCAATTTTACGATTCCTAAAGGCTCCATTCTCGGTATCACGGGACCTACCGGCAGCGGGAAAAGTACCTTAACCCAACTCATTCCCAGATTTTATGATGTGAGTGCAGGAAACCTTTTTATTAATGGTGTAAATGTGCGCGATTGGCCGCTCTTTACTTTACGCCAACAAGTTGCAAGTGTCCCACAAACTGCCGTCTTATTTACAGGGACTATTCGAGAAAACTTACAATGGGGCAAACCAAATGCAACTGATGAAGACTGTTGGGAAGCATTAGCTATCGCCCAATGCAAAGAATTTGTTGAACAATTAGACCAAGGGTTAGACACACCTGTTAACGAAGGCGGAAAAAACTTTTCTGGTGGACAAAGACAACGGTTGACCATTGCCCGCGCCTTGATTAGAAAACCGCATTTACTTATTTTAGATGATTCCTTGAGTGCCCTCGACTATCAAACAGATTTGAATCTGCGCCGTGCTTTACAAAAAGAGCGAGCAGAGACAACTGTCATTTTAATTTCACAACGCGTGAGCTCGATTGCTACGGCGAATCAAATTTTAGTCCTAGATAGTGGAAAAGTCGCTGGCCTTGGCACCCACGAAGAATTACTTACTTCTTCTAAAGAGTATCAAGAAATCGTTGCGTCACAGGAGGAGGATACCCATGCAAACTAAAAAAATTCATTTTGGTGCCTTCTCACGTTTTAAGCCGTATTTACTACGCTATCCAAAAGAAATTATCGGCGCCTTAATCCTAGGAATTCTCAGTGGTTTTTCGACTGTCCTCATGACTTATTATATAGGTAAATCCGTTGATACAATGGTTGGGAAAGGGCAAGTCAATGCTGCGCAACTCATCAAAATTTTAGGTTTATTAGCAGGAATTTTACTCGTAACCGTTCTAAGTCAATGGCTGATTCAACGTCTCGGTAATCGCGTGTCTTATTTATCGACCACACAGCTGAGAAAAGACGCCTTTGCCCATTTAAATCAATTACCGTTAAGTTATTATGACCAAACGTCACACGGCAATATCGTCAGTCGCTTTACCAACGATATTGACAATATTTCAATGGCTTGCTCGGCCGTCTTCAACCAATTATTTTCTGGCATGGCCACCGTCGTTGTTGCCTTACTCTTTATGATTCGGCTAAGTCCCCTGCTCACATTAGTGGTTCTTATCAGTACGCCGATTATTTTTATTGTAAACTGGCTTGTCGCAAAAGCTTCACAAAAAAACTTTGCTGCTCAACAAACGATTGTTGGTGAAATTTCCGGCTTCGTTTCAGAAATGGTTGGCAACCAAAAAATTGTTAAAGCCTTTCAACAAGAACAAGCTACGCAAGAAACATTTGAAGCATTGAATCAAACGTTGTATGAAAAAGGACAGAAGGCTCAGTTTTCTTCTTCCTTAACCAACCCACTTTCTCGATTTATCGATCATTTATCTTATTTATCGATTGGATTAGTCGGTGGCTTGTTAGTTTTAAGTGGCAATCCTTTAGTCACAGTTGGTGTTATTTCCAGTTTCACCATTTACTCTAGTCAATTTTCTAAACCTTTTATTGAACTCTCAGGCATCACCAACCAAATCCAAGCAGCCTTAGCTGGATTGGAACGTACCTTTGATATGATGGATCAACCAGTTGAACGTCCTGATGCCCCGAACGCAATTGTTTTGAAAGAAGCGCGAGGCCGTGTTGAATTTAAAGACGTTGATTTTTCTTACACGCCAACGCGACCTTTAATCGAAAACTTTAATTTAATTGCTGAACCAGGAGAAACAATTGCCATTGTTGGGCGAACTGGTGCGGGTAAATCAACATTAGTGAATTTGTTAATGCGCTTTTACGAGGTAGACCGTGGCCAAATTACGGTTGATACTCACGACATTACTCAAATTACTCGGGATAGCTTACGAAAAAGTTTTGGCATGGTTCTCCAAGATACTTGGCTATTCGATAGCTCCATTCGGGAAAATTTAACGTACGGTAATCCTGAAGCCTCTGAGGAAGAAATTATAGAAGCCATGAAAAAAGCCCATATTTTTGATTTCGTCATGCGTTTGCCTCAAGGACTAGATACCGAGATTGGTTCCCAAGGCGTTAAAATTTCTGAAGGACAACGACAATTAATGACCATTGCACGCACGATGATTAGTAATCCGCCGATGCTTATTTTAGATGAAGCGACCAGTTCAGTTGATACGCTGACTGAGCAAAAAATTCAGGATGCTTTTTTACAAATGATGACTGGCCGGACCAGTTTTGTTATTGCCCATCGCTTAGCAACAATCAAAAGTGCTGAAAAAATTCTAGTTATGGATAATGGTCAAGTGGTTGAAATTGGTACCCATGACGAATTATTGCAAAAAGAACAGGGTTATTATCGTGACCTTTACGAAGCACAGTTTAATCAAAAAGCACAATAAAAAAGAGTCACTTTTCTGGGATGATGAAAAGTGACTCTTTTAATTTTAAATTTATTGATCTAATTCAGATAATGGTTTCCTAAATAAACGTTTAAAAGGAATTTTATTGCCTAAATAATAAGTGGCAATTACTTGAATGGGAAAGAAAATAACTGTTTTAACTAAGCGTGGCACCCACCAAGCAAAATTTGCTAGATTGACTCCATACATTAAACTTAACCACAAAGGAGTTAAAATGATATTAATTAAAACGGTGACCATCAATGTCGCCAAAATCACTCGTTGCCATGTCATTTCTTTCTTATAATAGAAATAACCATAAATAGCACCAGCCAAAAAGGCATTTAAAGTAAACCCAGGAAAATAGCCTGCTTTTGGAAAAAGCAACATTCCTACTACATCAGCCACCGCCGTGCCGATTCCAGCCCAAAAAGGTCCGAAAATCATCCCAATCAATGATTCTGGAATAAACGTGAAACTGATTTTTAAAAACGTTGTTTCATACGCAAAAAAGCGTGAAAAGACAACGACCACCGCAATGAGTACGCCCATTAACGCAATGGATTTTGTGCCAAATTTTTTCTTTGTCATTTTTAGCATCTCCTCTAAGAGCTGCTACATGACGAACCATGCAGCGAATGCGAAAACAAAACCGCGAACATTAAAAAGCTGAACGTGTTGTTCTGATGATAAGCAAAGTAAGAACCTTTGCTTTCTAGCAACACACTATTTATGTTCTTCGTCCAAAAGGCAACATCCCATCCTTTTAGCACTTAACGCTTTGTCTCCTACTCTGTTATTTTATTTGGACAAAAGTCCTCATAAAATATACCACAAAATAGTCAAAATAACCATTAAGGTTCTCTAAAAAGCTAACGGTCGACGATCGCCTTCATGGATGACCTCACGGAAGTCCGCAAACCCCGCCTCGACACCTCTCAAAAGAATTTCAGCACTGCCAATATTGGTCGCTAAAGGAATTTCATAGACATCACTGAGACGAATCAAAGCCGTCACATCTGGTTCATGTGGTTGTGCAGAAAGAGGATCTCTTAAAAAAATAACTAAATCAATGTTGTCTTCTGATATCATTGCGCCAATCTGTTGATCCCCACCTAATGGCCCTGATTTAAAGCAATGCACGTGTAGGCCAGTTGCTTCCATCACTTTCATGCCTGTCGTCCCGGTTGCATACAATTCATGTTTTTCTAAAATATGTTTATAAGCGGTTGCTAGTTTGATCATTAATGTTTTTTTACGATCATGAGCGATTAAAGCGATTTTCATGTTATCCAACTCCTGTCTTTGTTATATTATAACAAAAGTTTATCGATAAATCCGCTGAGAGTGTTTGTCCTTTGTCACCTTGACGAAAAAGTCTTCTTTTTCTTGTGCAATTCTCCCTTGCCGAAAGATAGCGTTTTCATTTAAACTATGAGTAACAAATCAAAAAGAAAAGAGTGACGTATCAAATGGTGGAAATGGCGCTTAGAAATGTGTATAAAAAATATGACAATGCAGAACATTATTCTGTTACAGATTTTAACTTAGAAATTACAGACCGTGAATTTATCGTCTTTGTCGGACCTTCTGGTTGCGGTAAATCAACAACATTGCGAATGATTGCTGGCTTAGAAGATATCACTGAAGGAGAATTATCAATCGGGGACAAAGTCATGAATGACGTTGCGCCAAAAGATCGTGATATTGCCATGGTTTTCCAAAACTATGCGCTTTATCCGCATATGACTGTTTTTGATAACATGGCTTTTGGTTTAAAACTAAGAAAATATGATAAAGCTGAAATTAAAAAACGGGTGGAAAATGCTGCGGATATTCTGGGCTTAACAGAGTACTTACAGCGTAAACCTGCGGCACTTTCTGGTGGGCAACGCCAACGTGTTGCACTTGGGCGGGCAATCGTCCGTGATGCCAAAGTCTTTTTAATGGATGAACCTTTATCAAACTTGGATGCAAAATTACGTGTAGCCATGCGTGCTGAAATCGCTAAACTACACCAACGTTTAGAAACTACGACAATTTATGTGACACATGACCAAACCGAAGCGATGACTATGGCTGATCGAATCGTAATTATGAAAGATGGCTTTATTCAACAAATTGGTTCACCAAAAGAAGTTTACAATACACCAAAAAACATGTTCGTAGCTGGGTTCATCGGCTCACCTGCCATGAATTTCTTCAAAGTTACCTTAAACAATGGGGTTATTTCTAACCAACATGGCTTAAAACTAGCAATTCCTGAAGGAAGAAACAAAGAGCTCGTTGAACATGGTTATGAAGGCAAAGAATTAATTTTCGGTATTCGGCCAGAAGATATTCATAGCGAACAAGTGGCTTTAACGGCAATGAAAGATGCGGTGATTAAATCTGAAGTCGTTGTTTCTGAATTATTAGGGGCTGAATCCATGCTTTATACAAAAATTGGTGATACAGAGTTTATCTCAAAAGTAGATGCTCGTGACTTCCACCATCCTGGTGAAATGATTGACTTAGCTTTTGATATTAATAAAGGACATTTCTTCGACCCTCAAACAGAAGAAGTCATTAAATAAAAAAATCTCGAGGCAGCCGTCGCAATGACGGCTGCCTCGATTGTTTCTCTTTATGCTAATTTAACCTTCTTCTTTATCACTTTGGGTTGTTTCGCTTCTGTAAAAGTTGGAATATCTACATGTTTACTTAAGGTACTTGCTAAAAAGTAGGCAATACTGAAATCCACTAAACTATGAATTAATCCACCAACGCCCATCAAAAGAAAAATAGAATACATGAAGCCGGCTGTATAATAGGTTCCTGGCAAGTTGCCCATTGTGTAAAACACAGAAACAACCACTAGCTCGGCAGCGGAATGAATCACTCCGATCCCCACGTTAAACAACTGTAATTTCCCATTTAATAAAGTAAATTTCCCCTCTTTATTAATTAAAATTTCTGGATGCTTTTGTAAAATCACTGCGCCAATGACTGCAAAAATCAAATGAGATAAGGCCCGTAAAGCAATAATCGGTGTCGCGGATAAGAAAAACCCAAAACCTGTTCCTAGACTAACCGCAATTGCCACCACTGGAGAAATAAACATGGCAATAAAAACTGGGACGTGACTTGCTAACGTAAAACTGGCTGGACCAATGGTAATTCTTGGCATAACCATTGGAATGATAATCCCCATTGCAATTAAAAGTGCTGAAATTGTTAAACGTTTTACTGAGTTTGTTTTCATTAAAACTGCCTCCTAAAGGTGTCATGACACCTTTTTGTTTTTCTCAAGTGTAGCTGAACAGCCGCAATGTGTCAAGACACATAAAAGAACTTTCTGTTATTTCTCATAAATAACAGAAAGTTCTTTTTTATACTGGTTTATTTTTTTCTAAAGTATTACTTAAACGAGCGAATTCTTCTAAAGACAATGTTTCACCACGTCTAGAAGGATCGATTTCTGCTTCAGCTAGGCTTTCTTTTAGCCAAGCCACCGTTTGTTCATCTTTCCCATAAAAATGCGTTAAGTTATTCCATAATGTTTTACGTCTTAATTGGAAACTGGCTTTGGTTAATTTGAAAAATTCTTTTTCATCGGTCACTGTCACCGCTGGTGTAGCACGGCGTGTCAATTTAATAATCGCCGAGTCAACATTGGGCTGCGGTACAAAAACTGTTTTTGGCACAATAAAGGCGACACTTGCTTCCATAAAATATTGGACAGCAATTGATAATGAGCCATAAGCTTTCGTTCCTGGTTTAGCAGCAATTCGATCAGCGACCTCTTTTTGCATCATCACAACCATTTCAGCTACATCTAAAGAAGATTCTAAAAAATGCATCATAATTGGCGTAGTAATATAGTAAGGTAGGTTCGCCACCACTTTAATCGGATACTTCTCTTGAAAAACTTGGTTGGTTGTCTCGACCAAGTCAGCTTTTAAAACATCCTGATGAACCACTGTCACATTATCATAGCGACTTAAGGTATCCGCTAAGACAGGAATCAAGCGATCATCAATCTCAAAAGCCACAACTTGGGCTGCGTTCATCGCTAATTGCTCTGTTAATGCACCAATTCCAGGCCCGACTTCGACAACATTTGTCTGCTGATTAATTCCCGCTGTTTCTACAATTTTTCTTAAAATATTAGGCTCTGTTAAAAAATTTTGACCTAAACTCTTTTTAAATGAAAATCCATGCTTTTTTAGTATTTCTTTGGTTCTGGATGGTGTGGCAATTTCTTTATAGTCCGTCACGCTTGTTCCTCCATGTAGTTATTCTTCGTTTGCAAGTTCTTTTAAAATACGTGTCATGCTTTCTTTCAATTCTGCTTCTGTAATCCGAAACATGCTTAACCGTTTGACTAACTGTTTGCTATTTGTATAGCCAATTCTTAGGTCATCTCCTAATAATTCACGGTATTTTTTGGCATTTGCTCCCGCTATTAAACCATATTCAACTAGTGTTTGTCTAGGAATTTCTTGA
The DNA here is from genome assembly GCF_051712125.1 of Enterococcus sp. DIV1444a. Classification (NCBI taxonomy): domain Bacteria; kingdom Bacillati; phylum Bacillota; class Bacilli; order Lactobacillales; family Enterococcaceae; genus Enterococcus; species Enterococcus sp. DIV1444a. The sequence goes on along the minus strand of NZ_JBIOOG010000001.1, from coordinate 733,517 downwards.
TAGTCTTCACCAGCTTGGACAGGTGTCACGACTTTTTTTAAGGCTTCAATAATTGCTTCATCACTAGCATGTTCAACCCCTAGGCTACCGCCATTTTTTTTAGGCACTGCGACTTTTCTTGATAAAAAAGCATGCTTTGCATCAGGAACGACTTCCATTATTGTTTTACGAATTTTTTCGCCCGAATAGTCTGGATCTGTAAAAATAATTACGCCTCTCGTTTCTTGTGCGTGTTCAATTTGTGTCAAAATTTCATCATTGATAGCAGAGCCAATCGTTTCAATCGTATCCGCTTCAACTACCTCTTGAATGCGGCGTGTGTCGTCTTTTCCTTCAACGACAATGATTTCTGCAACTTTCATTTTTCCCTTCATTTATCTATCCCAAACAAGCGATGAGCGTTGACTCTCGTTTGTTCTGCCACTTCTTCAAAGGTTAGTTGTCGTAATTCAGCAATTTTTTCCACTACGTATCGTGTATAGCCTGGTTCATTCCGTTTACCACGATAAGGAACGGGAGCTAAATAGGGTGCATCTGTTTCCACCAACATTCGTTCGAGTGGTACCGCCATCGCCGCTTCTTGAACATCCAACGCCTTTTTAAACGTTACGACTCCACTAAAAGAAATATGCAGACCTAAATCTAAAAATTTCTTCATCCACTCGGCATCGCCACTGAAACTATGCATGATTCCACCAATATCTGAAATTTTTTCATCTTTTAAAATTCGATAGGTATCTTCTAATGCCTCTCTCGTATGCACACTAAACGGTAAATTCATTTCCCGAGCAATCGCAATTTGACGGCGAAAGACTTTTTCTTGCACCTCTTTAGGATCCTCCATCCAGTAATAATCAAGACCGATTTCACCTAATGCGACAATTTTTGGCAACGTTAATTGTTCTTGTAATCGTCGTTCAACCTCTGGCGTATAGCTGCCCGCTTCTGTTGGATGCCAACCAATGATACTATAAATATTGGCATATTCCTGACTAAGTAAAAGAGATTTTTCAATCGTTGGTTCATCAAAACCGACCACGGCCATCTCTGTAACACCCAATTCTTGGGCATGTGCAATCGTTTCTGGAATATCATCATTAAATTGTTCTGCATTCAAATGTGTATGTGTATCAAAAATCATTATGATTGCCTCCTTTATCTCCTCTCTACTTTATCATATTTCTTGAAAAATCTGAATGACTAGGCGACAAGATTCGCCATTTCCTCATAAACAGCGCTTGCATTTCTGATAAAAGTAACGTATACTATTCAGTCATGTTATTAAAAGGAGGAATCTCCATGACCGATGAAAAAATTTATGAACAACAGCATTTAACAACGGTTTATCATGAGCTGCAAGCGGCTAAAAAAGTTTACGAAGAGCAATTGGCGAACACAATGAAAGATGGCAAACATATGCTAGAGGAATTTGGTCGCGATTCTAAGCTGAATTTTGATAGTTATGCCGATAATCTAGAAACGTTTGCCATGTTGGAAATGAAGAACCGTGAAATTGATCAGTGGAACTTAAAAAATGAAGCAACGGCTAAAAATTTAGACAAAGTGAAACGTCTATTACAAGTTCCTTATTTTGGCAAAATTGGCGTGACTTTTGAAGACAGCCCGGAAGAGCCAGAAAACTTTTATATTGGCGTAAACGATTTTACTTCTTTAGAAGAAACGCGCATTCACGATTGGCGCTCACCGATTGCTTCGTTATTTTATGACAATGTTTTAGGGAAAACAGCCTACATGGCACATCAACAAACCATTCCTGTACAACTTGATTTGAAAAGACAGTTAATTATTGAAAAAGATCAATTAATCAACTATTTTGACACAACCATTGCGATTCAAGATGATGTGTTATTGCATTCTTTAGAAGAAGATGCTTCTCCTTACATGAAGGACATTACGACAACCATTCAACAAGAACAAAATCAAATAATTCGTGACGAAACGCAGCCACTCCTGCTAGTCAACGGGATTGCTGGTAGTGGGAAAACGTCTGCGATTATGCAACGGATTGCTTATTTACTCTATCAACATCGAGCAGAAATTACGGCGGATAATATTTTATTACTTTCACCAAATTCAACATTTATTGATTATATTTCTCAAGTTTTACCGAATTTAGGCGAACGAAATCCCTTGAATTTGACTCTTTTACAATTTTTGCGCTTTACTACCAAAGAAGCATGGCCCATGGAAGAAGAAACGGACTATTTCGAACGCATTACTCGCTCTGAGGCAACGGAGCAAGAGCACGTTATTCGTTCAAGAGAATTTGCAACGTTTCTTTTAAGCAATCCTGAAAAAGCAGTTGTGCAGCCACATTTTTTCCGTCCTTTAACTTTTAAAAAGCAGACCTTATTTACTTCAGAAACAATTTTTAAACTTTATCAAGAAACACCAGCTGACTTGAGTATTCGCCAACGAATTTCAGCCACAAAAGAAAAATTAACCAGTCTTTGGACACGGTACTTATTAAAACAAGCCCATTCTAAAAAAATGTTGGATCAATTCCAAGACTTAACAGAAGCTGAACAAGTTCGTTATTTTGGCACAGTGATTACCGAAGATAATGAAAAACATCTGGCTGATTTTGCTTTAAAACGTTTGAAGAAAAAATATCGCTCTATCACTGCCGCTATCAAAAATGATGATTGGCTAGATCAATGGGCCTTTTTTGAAACGTTTTATTCTTTATTCACTGAAAAATCGTATCAAAAAGAGACAGCTGTTTTCACAGCCGATGAAATTGTGGCCCTTATTTTGGTGAAACATGCATTTATTGAAAACCTCGTCAACCAGCAAATGGCTTTTATCCTAGTTGATGAAGTCCAAGATTATACAGAAGCCCAATTATTGTTGCTGCTGACACTTTTCCCTAAGGCTAGTTTTACTTTAGCTGGTGATGAAAATCAAGCCATCTTTAATACAGCCATTGAATTTTCTGAAGCCCACGATTTATTGGTTAAAGAAACCAGCCGTGCTGTTGGAACCTATCAATTATTAAACAGTTACCGTTCAAGTAAAGAAATTACGCGGCTCTTCCAAACATTAGGCACTCAACCAGAGCAATTAACCATTGTGCCCATCCGGCATGATGGAGAAAAGCCGACATTTATTCCTTGTGACTCTGCGTCTGACTATCTTAAAGCAATCGTCACTTCCATTGCAACTTTTGATCCGAAAGAAAGCACCGCCATTATTACTAAAACTTTTGCAGAAAAAGAACAATTAACAAAAGAACTCAGTGCTTCTCTTTCATTGGAAGAGCATCCGTCACTGCAAGTTTTATCAATTGATATGGCAAAAGGTCTAGAATTTGATAACGTAATTCTTCATAACCCAAATGTTAATCGCTATTCTGACAATAAACGAGATAAAAAAATCCTGTATACTGCTATTTCTCGTGGAATGAAACGGGTCATTTTACCATATACCGACACACTGTCTGAATGGTTTGCACCTTACTTGGCAGCCGAGTAACTGAGACTTAAGGCGGATTTTATTTTTAGAAAAACCACTTATAATAAACGAGTAGGCCCTGCTTTTTAATTAGTAGACCTACTCGTTTATTGTCTCTTAAGTTGAGAGGAGCGTGATAAGGTGAAACACTCACCTGATTTAGAGAATTTTTTAAAAACCTCTATCCAAAAAAATGTAACTATTGAGCGAAAACAACAAAACCAAACCATTTGGCACTGGCTACTGCTTATTTTATTTGGCTTGCTAACCTTTGGCTCACTGACACAGCAGTTACTCCTAATTGGCTTGTTTACACTTATTGCCGCTATTGTTAAAGGTCCCTTAATGCTCGTCTGGGGAACCATCTATTCGGCGTTAGTGGCTTTGTTTCCACCTTTTGCTTTAGTCCTATCTTTACTTTTTTTTATAATTAATTTAGGCACCGTTATGAAAAGTTGGCGGATTACTTTAACAAGTGCTTACTTTTATCTAATTCCTTTAGGTTTTAGTCTCTTGAAAACGACCGACTGGGTATCAACACCTTATTTCCTGACAGGCTTGGCTTTGTTAAGTATTTTAGGGCTGCATTTTATATTAGAGTGGCTCTATAAAAATAATAGCTTAGGCCGTTTACTCACGTGGCAAATTATCAGTGTCCCTTTTTCACTCTTACTGTTCATTTTACCAAGTCGCCTAACAAAAGGCCGTTTTGGCAAAAAACGAATACCTAAAAAAGTGAAACTCTAAAATAGAAAAGCCTAGAAAAATCGCAAATGATTTTTTCTAGGCTTTTCTTCGATTCTTTTAATTGAAAAATTCGTTGATTTTCGATTTTAGGACGTCGATAAAACTGGAGAAAGAGAGTTCACTTGTTTGTGAATATGTCCAATGAGCCAATAACAGAAAAACTAAAATAACCAGTAGCGCAACCACTAAAAAGGTTCTAATTCTTGCCCTTCTTTTTCTACGTTGAACTGTTAGCCGTGCTTGTTCCCTTACTCTCATAGCTTCTAAATAATACGGACGCCATTTAGGATCATTTTTTCGTTGCTCATAAAACTTAAATTTATGATAAGCCATCAAACTTCCCTCACATCAAATCACTTTTCTTCTAGTATACAAAAAAAGTGTGAAAGATAAAAGGTTACAATTCACCTTTTATCTTTCACACTTATACTTTTACGCGATTCCTGCACCATTTGGCATTTCTTTTGGTGCTTCAACAATTTGAAGTTTACCTTCTGGTGATTCAGCTGAAAGAATCATTCCTTGGCTAATTTGACCACGCATTTTTCTTGGTTTTAAGTTAGCCACAATGACTACTTTTTTACCAATTAGCGCAGCTGGATCTGGATAAAATTCAGCAATACCTGAAAGAATTTGACGATGGTTTTCATCCCCAGCATCTAAACGGAATTGCAATAATTTATCTGCTCCTTTGACTTTTTTACAGTCAATAACTTCGGCAACTTTTAATTCCACTTTATCGAAATCATCGTACTTAATTTGTTTTTCTTTCGTTGAAACCAACGTTGTTTCTTCTGGATTCCATTTAATATCCTCTTCTGTGGCACTTTCGCTTTGGGACATTTTCTTTTGAATATACGTCACTTCTGTTTCAATTTCTAAACGTGGGAAAATAGGTGTTCCTTTACTTGTTACTGTTACGTCTGTTGGGAACTCACCAAAATGAATATTTTCCATGTTCATTGTTTCTGGATCTAAGCCTAATTGTTCGAAAATTTTCCCTGGTGTTTCTGTCATGACTGGTTGCAATAAGATTGCCACAATTCGTAAGCTTTCCGCTAAATGGATCATGACACTTTCTAATTCATTGCGTTTCTCTTCTTCTTTAGCCAATACCCAAGGCGCTGTTTCATCAATATATTTATTTGCACGAGAAACCAGCGTCCAGATTTCTGCAATAGCCGTGTTAAATTCCATTTTTTCCATTGCTTCATGATATTTTCCAATAACATTAGCCGCAGTTGTCGATAGTTCACTATCAAATGGGGTAACTTTTGAAGCATAAGCTGGTACTTTGCCATCACAATATTTATTAATCATCGCAATTGTTCGATTCAACAAGTTTCCTAAGTCATTAGCTAAATCATAATTTAAGCGAGAAACGAAATCTTCTGGTGTAAAGACGCCATCACTACCAAATGGAATTGCTCGTAATAAATAGTAACGTAACGCATCTAGACCGTAGCGTTCTACTAACATTTCAGGGTAAACAACATTTCCTTTAGATTTAGACATTTTTCCGTCTTTCATCAATAACCAACCATGTCCAAAGACTTTTTTCGGTAATGGTAAATCCAAGGCCATTAACATAATTGGCCAATAAATCGTATGGAAACGCACGATTTCTTTCCCAACCATTTGTACGTTCGCAGGCCAATATTTTTGGAATAATGAATCATCTTCTGAGCCGTAACCTAGTGCTGTAATATAGTTTGACAACGCATCAATCCATACGTAAACCACATGTTTTGGATCATTTTTTAATGGAATTCCCCAAGAAAAAGTCGTTCTTGAAACGGCTAAATCTTCTAATCCCGGTTTGATGAAGTTATTTAGCATCTCATTTTTACGAGATTCTGGTTGAATAAATTCTGGATGTTCTTCGTAATATTCTACCAAGCGATCCGCATATTTACTCATGCGGAAGAAATAGGATTCTTCTTTAACTAATTCGACTTCGTGACCACTTGGTGCTTTCCCACCAATGACATTGCCTTCGTCGTCACGATATACTTCAGCTAATTGTGTTTCAGTGAAAAATTCTTCATCCGAAACTGAATACCAACCTTCATATTCTCCAAGGTAGATATCTCCTTGTTCTACTAAACGATCAAAAATTTGTTGCACGGCTGCCATGTGATAATCATCCGTTGTCCGAATAAATTTATCATAGCTGATATCTAATGTTTTCCATAATTTTTGAACATCTGCTGCCATTTTATCAACGTACTCTTTTGGTGTCACATTCAACTCAGCAGCTTTTTTTTCAATTTTTTGGCCATGTTCATCCACACCTGTTAAATAGAATACATCAAAACCCATTAAACGCTTGTAACGGGCCATTGCATCGCAGGCGATTGTTGTATATGAATTCCCAATATGTAACTTCCCACTTGGGTAATAAATTGGGGTGGTAATATAAAATGTTTCTTTCTGTGACATACAGAAAAAACCTCCTTTAGTCATTTTCCTAAACCCTCAGGATTTACTCCTAAACAGTATACCATAATTAGACATTATTAAACTATATTTCTTGTCGGTTTTCTCTTGAAAATGAAGAAAATGCCAGAAAGAAAAGAGAGAAACACCTGTCTATTTGACAAGCATTCCTCTCATTTTTTCGTTCATTTTTATTCTTTTGTCTCGAAACGAGCGATACTATGATGTCGACCATAAAAGAAATAAATAGCCAAACCAATCACTACGGCTACGCCAAATACTTGCCAAGTAGCTACAGACAATTGGAACATCAGGGCTGCACAAACCACGATTGAAATTAATGGTAGAACCGGCACGAGTGGTACTTTAAATTCACCTGCTTGCGGTTCTCCTTTCATTGTTCGTAATTTGATAATTCCGAAAGCGAGAAACATCAAATAAAAGAGTGTCACGATATTTGTAAGTTCAGCCAACATCTCCATTGGAACAATCCCAGCAAAAACCATTGCTAAAAATCCAGCTACATAGGTTGCATTCTTAGGTGTGTGCCGCTTCTCATCGATTTTGCTCATAAACTGTGGCAATAATCCATCTTTACTAATCGCATAAATCACACGGGCTAAACTGTACATCATCGCAATCGTCACTGTTAATAAGGTTAAAATAGCGCCAACTGAAATGATTGTCGCAATTGCGCCATGATTAATGAAACGCATCGCAAAAGCCACCGGATCTTTGACCCCTAAATCCGTAAATGGAACAATCCCAGTTAAAACTAACGTAACAACAATATATAACAATGTTGAAATAATAATGGAACCAATAATCCCTTTTGGAATATCTTTTTTCGGATTCTTCACTTCCTCCGCTGCCATGCTGACTGCATCAAACCCTAAAAAGGCAAAGAAAACTAAAGCAGCGCCACTGAAAACGCCTGAAAAACCATAAGGAATAAACGGTTGCCAGTTCGTCGGTTTTACATAAAAGATCCCAACGAGAACAAATAATAAAATAATCCCAAACTTCACGAAAACCATTAAGTTATTTAAACGTAACGCTGTTTTCGCTTCTAAGGATACCCAAAAAGTTACAGCTACAACGACCAACATGGCAATCAAATCAATATATGTACCATTTGTTGGATTATAAGCGCCACTTAACGCTTGCGGCAAAGAAAAACCTAAGCTATCCAAAAAGCCATGGACATAACCTGACCAACCTGAAGCAACGGATGAAACCGCCAAGAAAAACTCACAAATAATCATCCAACCAGTCATCCAAGCCACAATTTCTCCAAAGACCACATACATGTAGGCATACGGCCCGCCAATGACCGGAATACGTGATGCAAATTCTGCATAACATAAACCAGATAGAATAATCGCGGCTGCTGCTACCAGAAATGATAAGACGAGCCCTGGACCTGCATAGCGTTCCGCTGCGACACCTGTTACAACAAAAATCCCTGTTCCTACTACAGCCCCAATTCCTAGAAAAATTAAGTCCATCGTCTTAAGATTTTTTTTCATCCCACCACTGTCATTGACAGGCACAGTGATTTCTTTTTTTCTGAAAATAGACATGTGTTTACCCCCGTAAAAAAAATAAGCGTAAATAAACTATTTACGCTTTCATATACCCTAAAAGGATACCACCTAGAATAACAAAAATGCAACCAAAAATAACATAAAACATTTCTTTTTTTGATTTTCTTTCGCCTAAAAGGAAGATGCCCCCAAGAGTCGAAATAATAATCCCCATTTGTGATAAAGAGAAGCTAATTGCTAAGCCAATTTCACGCATGGTTAATAACATACAAATATTTCCTAAGCCCCAAAGCAGCCCCGTCGTCATATTCATCCAAACAAAACGATCAACTTTGACTTTTTTGAAGGCAAAGAAACTGGCCCCCACCAACATACCAATACTTTGTGGTAAGATAATTCCCCACGGATCTAAACCAGTGGCATTAATAATGATGGTATAGACACCATACCCAACTGTTGAGAAAATCAACGCCCGAATCCCTTTATTAAAATCTAACATACTATTTGAGGTTTTCGGTTGGCTGTCATCATCTTGTCGAGCTGTTAAATACACTCCAAAAACTAAAAAGGCTAAAGCGATAAAGCCCACAACAAAGTCTTTTGTTTTCGTCCATTCATGGAAAAAAACAGCCCCTGCAACGGTATTAACAACTAACTGCATCCCAGTTGAAATTGGTAAACCAACGGAAACGCCCATATATTTCATGCTATGAAATTGTTGATTCTGTCCCAAACTCCAGAATAAGCCAGATATAAATCCAACAATTAATGTGGCTGTCGTCAACGTAGGCTGGATGACAAAAAAGACAACAATTGAAAATAGTAATGCGCCGATTGTCATACCTAACGTTTGTTGATTGGCGCTTCCACCAATTTTACCGCTGACTAAACCAATACTGCCCCATGCAATCATGGGCACTAAAGCGATAAGTAAACTCATAATATTCTCCTAACAAATTTATTTCATTTCATTCTAACAATAAAAACGTTTTCTAAACAACTAAGAAGAGTAAGAGAAGTTAGCAAGAAAGTTTTAATAAATTAAAAAAGGGCCTATCATCTCTTAAATTTGCTGATAGACCTACTTTTTATTTCACTTCATTATAATAACTAAGGGATGGGAAAAACAATGTCATCGTTGTCCCTTGCCCCTCTGTCGATTCGACTGTTAAATCATGACCTAACTTTTTCGCTAAGCTATGGGCTAAATACAGGCCTAGACCAGTCGAATGCTGTTCACTTTTTCGCCCGTTTTCACCAGTAAATCCTTTATCAAAAATGCGTCGTTGATCTTGCGTCGGAATGCCAATTCCAGAATCTTTTAAAGATAAATAAACACCTTGTTTATTTTTGGAAATTAGGACCGTAATCGAGCCACCTTCTGGCGTATATTTGACTGCATTACTTAATAATTGGCGGAAAATAAAAATGACCCATTTTCGGTCGGTTAAAACCGCTTCATCTTCCCCTTCAATTGAGAATTGCAATCTTTTTTGGATAAAATAATTTGCTTGCGTACGAACAACAGATTGCACAATTTCTTTTAAAGAATATTCTTGGAGTAAATAATCTCGAGAAAAACTATCCAGTCTAGCATAATATAGGACTTGCTCGACATATTCATCAATTTTCCCTAACTCATTTTCCAATAGATAATATTTTTTCTCTGGAATATCATCTTCGACAGATTGTACCAGTAAGGTGATAGCCGCTAAGGGAACTTTAATTTCATGGACCCAAGAGTCAATGTAATCTTTTTGGTCCTGTTGGTTGTTAATTGCTTGCTGCATAGTTTGTTGGTGCTCTTGCAATAAACCGTTAATATACGTTTGGACAAGTAGTTCTTCTTCTTTTTCTGCTGTATTCAAATACTCTTGTAAAGAAGGCGGCTCTTTTTCCGTTGCCAACGAAAGCCACCATTTACGTTTTAAATAATAATCAATTGTTAAAAATAGCGATAAAAAAACACATTGCAGTAAAAAGATATAGCCAACCACTGTCCAATCTAAGCGGACATTAGGAGCCAACCATAAAATAAAACAAGTTAAGAACAGAAAAAATAACCAACCAATTAGTAATAACCAGCGATCTTTTAAATACTTTAGAATGGTCATTGTCTACTCCTATCTAGGGCACCATATAACCGACGCCGACTTTGGTTTCAATATAGCCAGCAATCCCTGCTTGCTCAATTTTTTTTCGTAAACGATTGATATTTACCGTCAACGTATTGTCATCCACAAAACGTTCATCGTCCCATAAAGCGCGCAATAGTTTTTCACGTGTTAAAATTTTTCCGTGCTTCTTCATTAAAAGATACAGTAATCGGTATTCATTTTTACTTAAATCGATCATTTCGCCTTTGATTTCCATTCGTCCATTGTCCACATTTAAAGTAATGCCATTATGTGAAAGCACTTCACTATCCGTATCAGAATAGTTATAAGAGCGGCGCAACAAAGCATTGATTTTAGCAATTAAAACATCTATCTGGAACGGTTTTGTAACAAAATCATCCGCGCCCATGTTCATCGCCATAATCATATCCATATTGGTACTACGACTCGAAATAAAAATAATTGGTACTTTAGAAACTTCACGAATTTTTTGACACCAATAGTACCCATCATACACAGGTAAATTAATATCCATCAAGACTAATTGGGGATTCTCCTCTTGAAAATCATCCAATACATCATTAAAATCGGTTGTTCCAATCGTTTCAAATTGCCATTTTTGTAATTCCTCGCTAATTAATTCTCGAATGGTTGTTTCATCTTCGACAATCATAATTTTAGCCATGCAATCCCACCTCTTTTGTCTCTAAATTTTCATCTTTCTTATCCTAACAAACTTCATTCTTTTTGGATATAGGACTTTATGATGATTTTTACACTATTTCAAAAATAGGCGCTAATAATTCCCATTCTGATAACATGATGAATTTACCAACGAAAGCAAAAATACCATCTAATAATAACACAGACATATTAATTCCTAATAAAATAGAAGCTTTTTCGACAATTGGCATAGACTTTTTATTTTTCAAAATAAGATATAAAACAAAGTTTGTTCCATAAGTAAAAACTGTTAACAACACAATTAACTCAATCATTTTACCACTTCCTATTTTGGACTTTTCATTTTTCCTTCAATAATTTGCTACTCTTAATTATAGCATAATCTTATAAAAAAATCGGCAGCGTCCTAACCCTTAAGATAAACAACGGAATAGAAATAGCCTCTTCGAAACTCGCAGGATAAAACTGTGATAAGCCTCTGGCGAGAAAACAAGCAACCAACATTGATTAGAACCACGAGAAACGTAGTGATTCGCTGATGCTACTTATCAACTCCGTTAGACCACAATCTCAACCACTTTTAAGAGTTGCAGGTCTTGATCCTTAAAAGACAAGTCCTGCAACTCTAGTATGTTTTATGCATAGAAATTGAGACCAATGAAACGAAGTGTAGTGTATCAGACAACCTCAGTTTTTCTAATGATTATATTTGTCATACACTTCTTTTAACTGGTTTAAATCTATTTTTTTCATTTGGTACAATTTTTTGGTCACTTCATTTGCTCTAGCTGGATTTGAGTCAGATAAATAACGTTTCAGTTCAGCATTGCCTGTTTGCCAACTGACTCCAAATTGATCTTCCATCCAGCCACACGGCCATTCTTTCCCTTTAACAGTCACTTGTTGCCATAGCCGATCTATTTCCTCCTGATTCTCACAATCAATATAAATGGAGAAAGCCATGGTAAAATCAAAGTCATGTTTATCGCGTGCATCTATTACTCGAAACGGTTGCTCCTGTAATGTGAAAAGTGCTTGCGCAATGTTCCCATCATCATATTCAACTTTTTCAATTATTTCGCCTGGACCGAAAATCGCCATCCATTCTGATAGAGCTTTGGCTGCTTCGCCATATTTTTCATTTGCAAACATAAAGGTTGGTACAATTGTTTGCTCTTTTCCTGAAAAAGACAATTGCCAAGAAACACCAAATTTGTCCATTACCCAACCATATAAAGGACTAAAAGGATATTCCCCAAAAGGCATCAATATCTGTCCATCAGCTGTTAAATTTTTCCACAACGTTTCTGTTTGTGATAATGTTTTACATTCAACAAAAAATGAACTAGCTGGCGTAAAGGAAAATTCTGGTCCGCCATTTAAACCAATGATTGTTTGGTTCGCTAAGGTAAATTCAATGGTCATTAATGATGTTCCTTGAGGTTGGTGCTCCTCATTAACGTAGTTCGTTTTACTTAGAATCGCACCCTTTTCAAAGATTGTTGTATAGAAGTTAGCAGCTTCTTCCGCTTGTTTGTCAAACCATAAACAAGGTGAAAATTTAGGCATTGTGGTTCCCTCCTTCGTTTTCTTTTAGTGTAGTCAAAGATTGATAAATAAACAAAGAGAACGTTTTAGTATTTAGTCATTTCCGTCTGATAGAATCGATAAATTGCTTGTTTTACTTCTTGAAGCAAGGAGGATTTTAAATGTCCTCGTGTCAAAAAATAAAAGGAACGCCAGTACTTTTCACCTAACGTTTGGAAGGGAATTTTTTCAGTAATCGCCTTTCTTGAAAGTAACGATTGCCCCATGCCCAATTCCAACATTTTAACAATCATTTCATTATTTTTAACCGTCATGAGTGTTGGGCTTTGATTACTTTCTTCTAAATACTGTTGGGTATAATGAAAGACCCCAGAATCCTTTTCACGTACCAACCAATTCTGATTGGCAGGGTCCCCAGCTAAAACCAATTGATCCTGAATAATTTCTTCACGAGATGCGCCTTTCGTAATTAATGGTTTTTCGATAAAGCCAAAATCAACTTGATGTTTTTCAACTTTTTCCACTACTTCTTCTGAATTATTCATTTCTAAAACAAAATTGATCGTTGCATACTGTGTCTGTAAATGCTGCATTAGTTCTGGCAAATAATAAACTGCAAAAGTATTAGACGCAGCAATTCGGCAAGTTTCTTTAGGTAATCTCGCCTGATGAAGAGCTGTTAATGTTTCTTGCCAATCATCAGCTAAATTTAGCAAACGATGATATAAGACTTCTGCTTGTCTAGTAGGGACCACATCTTGTCGACCATTTCTTAAAAACAATGAACAGCCTAATTCTTCTTCTAATTGTTTGATTTGATTAGAAACGGCTGGTTGTGAGATATATAAGCAGGCAGCTGCTTTGGAAAAGTTCATTTGCTCATACACAATTTGAAAAGTCTTTAATAATTTAAACATAGGTATCCTTTCGATAACTTTCTATTATAAATATTATTTTAACTATTTATTTCTCAAATGTAAAAAATTTCGTTATACTGGAAGTAATGAACAAGAAAGAGAGATTTTTTCAATGAAAAATTCAGAAAATGATTATATCCAATCTTTATTCCAAATTCTTCCCGGCTTGCTAACAGCTTTCCTTGTCGCCTGCCTTAGCAAATTTCTTGCTACCTGGTTACCTAGCTTAGGCGCCGCAACGATAGCTATTTTACTAGGAATCTTTTTGGGAAATACCTTTGTTCGCGGTGCCAATTTAAATCGCGGAACTAAAGTAGCTGAAAGTAAATTACTAGAATTTTCTGTTGTTTTATTGGGAACCACCGTGACCTTTCAAACGATTGCCCAAATTGGCTTACAAGGTGTCGCATTTATTCTCATTCAAATGTCGCTGACCATTATTTTCGTCTATTTGATCGGTAAAAAACTGGCTTTTTCTGATAATATGTCTTTATTGATGGCCGGTGGTAATGCCGTTTGTGGGTCTTCTGCTATTGCTTCGATTGCTCCAGCAATTCAAGCAGATGAGGAAGAAAAAGGCCAAATCATTACTTTAGTAAACTTGTTAGGAACCGTTTTAATGTTGACCTTACCCATTTTAAGTGGGATTCTTTATGGTACCAATTTGTTGGCTCGTAGCGCACTAATCGGAGGGACTTTACAATCAGTTGGTCAGGTTGTCGCCAGTGCCAATATGGTCAATGAGAACGCAGTTCAACTTGCGATGCTCTTTAAAATTATGCGGATTGTCCTACTCGTAGCAGTTGTCTATTTATTTGGACGTTTCAAGCAAAGTAAGACGGCAGAATCAGAGGCTGAATTGGTAGAAGTCACCAAAAAAAGTAGCGCCCTACCTTGGTATGTAGTTGGCTTTTTCATTGCCTGTGTCTTTAATAGTTTGATTCATTTCCCCGTCGTGATCAGCGAGACTGCTCATTTCTTTAGTTCTTGGTTTGAAATTACTGCCTTGGCAGCAATCGGGTTACGACTCGATTTTAAAAAGTTTTTCCAAGAAGGCAAACGTTTCTTAATCTATGGTTTATCAGTAGGAACAGTTCAAGTCGTCCTAGCCATTTTGTTGTTGGCACTGCTACAGTTCTAATAAAAAAGTTTGACGTATTAACGTCAAACTTTTTTATTTCAGCTTATTCATGCTATTATGAATAAGGTTTTATTAACTTAAAGGAGTTTTTCGATGTTATTTAGTTTTAAAAAAAGCGAATGGTTAGGCAATGAACGAAATGATCTATTTGCGGGTCTCGTTTCTTCTGTCGCCATTTTACCAGAAGTAATCGGGTTTGCGATTATCGCTGGGGTTCACCCGCTTTCTGCAGTGTTTGCTTCAGCAGTTACTTTACTTGTGATTACTTTTACGGGCGGCCGTCCGGCAATGGTTTCGGCGTCTGCTGGTTCAATGGCCTTAGTGCTTGCAGGCTTAATTCAAGCACATGGTTTGTCATACATGCTTGCTGCGACTATTTTAACAGGCTTTCTGCAATTTATTTTAGGTTATTTAGGTATCCATAAATTGATGCGCTTTATTCCCAAGACAGTGATGTACGGATTCGTCAATGCGTTAGCTATTTTAATTTTCATGGCGCAAGTACAGCAATTGCCTCATCAAACGCTGTGGTCCTACGGCATGATTATCTGTAGTATCTTACTTATTTATCTCTTACCTAAGTTTATTACGATTGTGCCTCCTGCTTTAATTGTTATTTTATTCATGACTATCCTGTCCTATTTTTTAAAAGGTCATTTGCAAACGGTGGGTGATCTTGGCGAAATGAGTCAGTTTCAGCCAGCTATCCGTTGGCCTAATGTACCCGTCGACTTAGAAACGTTGTGGATTATTTTACCTAGCTCTGTTGCCTTAGCAATGGTCGGGTTAATTGAATCTTTATTGACGGTCCCCATTGTGGACAAAATGACAGCAAGCAAAAGTGATAGCCAACGAGAAGTTAAGGCGCAAGGACTCGCTAATATAATTACCGGCTTTTTTGGTGGTCAAGCTGGCTGTGCGATGATTGGGCAAGCGGTCATTAATGTTAAATCTGGGGGACGAAAACGGCTTTCTACTTTGATTTCAGGCATTACCCTCCTTTTATTCATTTTTGTTTTTAAATCCGTAATGGTAGCCATTCCCACAGCTGCATTGATTGGGATCATGATGACGGTGGCAGTTGACACCTTTGATTGGGAAAGTTTACAGCTTTTCCAAACTTTTGAAATTACTGAAATTGTTATTTTACTCGTGACAGTGGGTGTGATCGTCTATACGCATAATTTAGCGATTGGAATTATTCTAGGTGTTCTTTTAAGTGGTCTTCTTTATCATTTTTTCAAAAAAGAACCAAAAAAAAGTTGCTAACTTTAGCAACTTTTTTTATTTTTCCCAATATTTCTTCAACGCTTCTTTTTCTATTTTCTTAATGAACGCATCTTTGCCATCCATATATTTATCAATGCTATCGGGGTGCGCTTGGGCCAATTGCTTTTTTAATGTGCCATAGGTTTTAGCAATTGCCGGATTTTCTCGTAAATAATTCCGAAAAGCAAGATGGCGCAAAATTTCTTGCGTATTGTCAAACTGATAAATATGCACATGATGTGTTCTTTTTATCGGGCCTTTTCGTAAATAACGACGTCCTGATAGCCCAAATTCCCCCATATATTCATAACCGAATCTTTCAAATTCTCCTTGTAACAGGTCTACTTTTTCAATTTCTTCAACAATGACCAAAAAATCAATAATTGGTTTAGCTGCTAAATTAGACACAGATGTGCTACCGATATGTTCAACTTTAAGACAATTTTCCTTTAGAATCTGTTTCAATACTTGGGCTTCTTCTTCGAACTGTTCCACCCATGCTGGTTGGTATTCTGTAACGATTACTCGCATGATTTCTTCCCTCTTTTCTATATCCGTTTCATATGTAAGATAGGGAACGGATTTCCTTCAGAATCTTCCTTAGATTCACCAATGACTTGAAACCCTTGAGATTGATAAAACTTTACTGCCCTTTCATTTTGTTTATTGGCATCGACAAAGATAATTGATTCTTGCTCTATTAACTTTTGGATAATTTCTCCACCATAGCCTTTACGAAAATAGACTGGGTCAATAAATAACATTTCCAACGTTTGTTGATTTGTTCCACTAAAGCCCACACATTTCTGTTCTTCATTTAACCACATGCTTAATTGAACTTGTTGAAAATAATCAGGTAAAACCAATTCGATTTTATCAATATCTGCCTGACTCAAAAATAAATGGGTAGCTTCTACTGAAGAACGCCATAGAGAAATTAATTGAGAATAATCGGTTTTTTTCACTTCTTTTTGGCTCAGCATTTTTAATTCCTCCCTCTCTAATAAACAAAGTATACCATATTTTTTCTCTCTCAATTCCATAAAAAACAGTCAAATCAACAGTGTTTTTTCTGTCAATTTGACTGTTTCTCTCTATTAACTCTGATAGCTAAACGAGTAAACTAAGCAAAGCCAAAATGGCTAAACCGCCTTGTGTTAAAATAATTTTTTTATCACTTGTTAAGCTACCGTACGCAGCCACTAAAATAATATAAATCAATAAAAATTTGGTCATCTCCATCGTTGCTTGTGCAAAATAGACACTATAAATAAGTCCTGCACCGATTAGTCCATTATAGATTCCTTGATTTTTAAACAATGTAGTCACTGATTTTCTTTGTAACTCTTGCTTATCCATTTTAAAAACACGGCTTGTTGTCTCAGAAGTTGGTACAATCGTTTCTAAATACATAATGTAGAAAAATTCTACAGCCACCAAGGTTACTAAAATTGTTGAAATTAATGTCATAAATTCCCTCCTCCCATTCCTTTGAACGAAGTAATTTTATGTAATTTTTGCTATGATGTAAATAGATATGCCTAGCCTTAACGAAAGGAAGAAACCTATGACTTTTCAAGAAACCATTAGCGCCTATATCCAAGAACGTTAGCAGATAACGCCCGATTTTCCTTTTAAAAAACACCCAGACTATCTCGTCTTTCGACATCCCAGAAATGCGAAATGGTTTGCTTTAATCATGCCACTGGATGCACAACTGCTCGGCGCTACCGAGAATAGGCAACTCACTATTTTAACTGTTAAACTTGCGCCTGAACTGGTTGCCTTATTAAAGACTCAACCTGGCTATTTTCCTGCCTATCATATGAACAAAGAACATTGGTTAAGTCTTTCTGAAGAAATTCCGCTCTCACAAGTTTTTTCATTTATAGATGAAAGTTACCAACGGAGTTATTAAAAAAAAACACCCTACTCAATGAGTAGGGTGTGAAAGATTGTTTAAGCTTATTTACTTAAAGCGTCTTTTGCTTGTTCAGCTAACGCTGTAAATGCTGCTGCATCGTTAACGGCTAAGTCAGCTAACATTTTGCGGTTGATATCAATCTCTGCCAATTTCAAACCGTGCATTAATTTAGAATAGCTTAAGCCATTCATGCGAGCTGCCGCGTTGATACGTGCAATCCATAATTTACGGAAGTCACGTTTCTTTTGACGACGGTCTCTGAATGCATAGTAATAAGAGTTCATTACTTGTTCTTTTGCTGATTTAAATAAAGTATGTTTTGATCCGTAGTAGCCTTTCGCTAACTTAAGGACTTTTTTACGACGTTTACGGGTTACTGTTCCACCTTTAACACGTGCCATGTTGAATTCCTCCTAATATCTTGTTTCTCTTGACGGTAATCTAAAAGTCACCGAGTTGTTTTATTTCATTCTTGCTAATTGTTGGCGGATACGTTTGTAATCGCCTTTTGCAACCATGCTTGCTTTACGCAATTGACGGCGTTGTTTTTTAGTTTTACCGTGGAAACGGTGAGATGTAAAGGCACGGCCACGTTTTAAGCCGCCTCCACCAGTACGTTTTACACGTTTTGCTAATCCGCGGTGTGTTTTTTGTTTTGGCATGACTAATTTTCCTCCTCAAAATCTTTGCTTCAAGTGAAAGACTCTAACAGTCACGACTGTCAAATATCCTTCTTGTAGAAATTACCAAAAGTCCGAATGCTCGGTCTCTTCGTTTACTTGTCGTTTTTCGGTGCCAGCGTTAGAAACATGCTGCGTCCGTCCATTTTCGCTTTTTGTTCCACTGTGGCGATGTCCGCAGTTTCTTCAGCTAAGCGATCAAGAACTTTCTGACCAATCTCTTTGTGGGTAATGGCACGGCCTTTGAAACGGATAGAAGCTTTCACTTTGTCTCCTTTTTCTAAGAACTTACGCGCATTACGAAGTTTTGTATTGAAGTCATTTACGTCAATTGTTGGACTTAAACGAACTTCTTTGACGTTGATCACTTTTTGTTTCTTGCGAGCTTCACGCTCTTTCTTTTGTTGTTCGAAACGGAATTTTCCATAATCCATAATTCGCGCAACTGGTGGTTTCGCTCCTGGCGCTACAAGTACTAAATCCAAGTTTGCAGATTCAGCGATTTGTAATGCTTCTGCTTTGGTTTTTACACCTAATTGTTCACCATCTTGTCCGATCAAACGTAACTCGCGTGCACGAATGCCGTCGTTAACCATCATATCCTTTGCTATGGTCATTCACCTCCAAAATTTTTAAGAGAAAATCCTAACGGAAGTCTGCTTTGTTTGCTAAACGCAATAAAAAAACAGGTTCCTATCCAGAACCCGCCAACAGTCTGCCTTACTTAAAAAATAAGGAATACTTTATCTAGCCCAGCGATATACTCAACTAAGGCGAGAAGCGGGTGCTTCTGCTTTCATTTCTCAACTTCACTAGTTTACCTTAGTTTATCCTAGTTGTCAATATATTTCCTCAAAAAAAACGAATCTAGCACTAGATTCGTTTGAACTCGTATTTTGATCATTAATAATTAGTGGACTGTCCCAATGTGACTTCCTAGAAACAAATGGTTCAACACATGGTGTGCATTTTCTATCCCCTAGGCGATCCCTGTAGTCCCTACAGTTCTTCTATTTATAAGGTTTCTCGTTTAGACAAGCCACGTTCTAAGATTTTTTGGCTTCTAAGATACTCTGAATTTTCTGTACTTTTAGAAAAAGACAAATTTGTTTCTATCTCCTCTGACTCAATACAAATGAGTTCTTTGCCATACCATTGTGCTTTATACAACAATTTAGCTAAGAATAAGGACCAAGCTAGTTCAGAACGGTCATGTTTTGGCGGCCGCTCATTACTGTGATGGGCTTTTTCAATACAAATAACATCGTAACTTGAAACCAATTCCGTTGTAATTTTGTTTAAAATATCCGTTCGTTGGTTGGCTATTTTTTCGCGAATTTTTGCAACTTTTATTTTTTGTTTTTGATAATTTTTTGCTTGCGAAAGGTCGATACCTTTTTCCAAAGCAATCATTTTACGCTTGTTTAATTTTCGTTCTTCTTGACGTAGTTTTTGCTTTAAATGCTTTGAACAATAGCTTTTTTCGAAGCTTTCACCATTCGAAAGCAGCGCAAATTTTTCCCTACTGCTACAAATTCCGACCATTTTTTGTTGCTTTGTTTTTGTTTCAATCGGTGCTTCACACAAAACGGAAACGTAATAATTGTGACTAGCACTCATAGAAATAGTTACAGATTTTATCTCCCCCAGCGGTTGGCGATGTACCTTCATTTTAATTAAAGATTTCAATTTAGGTACTTTCAAATAACGATTATCCAAAATTTTGACCGTGCCATGTTGATTGTTCGTAGTGTAGGAATGCACTGTTTCTTTCTTTTTCTTTTTTGGAAAGCCCATCCCTTTTTCCCGATAAAAATTTTTAAAGGCGCGATCCAAATAAACTTGTGCATTTGCCAAGGCTAAACTATCAACTTCTCTGAGGACAGGATATTGTTTCTTATATTTAGCTGGCGTTGGCATTTTAAACGTTTGTTGAGGATTTTTTCGCATCTCTTTGTAGAGATCAATCCGATCTTGTAACATTAAATTATACACCAAGCGAACACAAGAAAATGTTTTTTGAATAAACTCTTCTTGTTTTGAGGTTGGATAAAGTCTGTATTTATAAGCTTTCAGAACCTTCATCTCATAACCACCCTACCAAGATAGTTAGAAAAGAAGCTGGTTATAAACCAGCTTTTCTTTTCTTCTCTTCAATTTTTTCACGGTACATTGCAACTTCGTCTTCAGCACAATAAACATAGTGTCCATTGAGAATTTCACGGAGCTCACGATCTTTCCCATCTGCCGCTGCAGGTTGGTAAACAATCCGTTTACGTGTGCGTTCATAGTCTGGATCTGGCAATGGAATCGCAGAAAGCAAACTTTCTGTATAAGGATGAACGCCGAAATTATAGACATCATCACTTGTGCCCATTTCCAATAATTTCCCACTGTGCATTACACCAATTCGGTCACTGATATGTTTTACCATCGATAAGTCATGTGCAATAAACAAATAAGTTAAGCCTTGCTCTTTTTGTAAATCTTGTAATAAGTTTACTACTTGGGCTTGAATCGACACATCCAAAGCCGAAATCGGCTCATCACAGATAATAAAACGTGGATTAACCGCTAAAGCCCGAGCAATCCCAATCCGTTGACGTTGACCGCCAGAAAACTCATGAGGATAACGCGTACTGTGACTTGGATTTAATCCTACCGTTTTTAAAAGTTCATTGACTTTTTCTTCCCGCTCTTTTGGTGTTTTAGCCAATCCATTGACATCGATTCCTTCAGCAATAATGTCATTGACTTTCATTCTTGGATTCAATGAAGCATATGGATCTTGGAAGATCATTTGAACATCGCGGCGGAATGCTTGCATGTCCGCTTTTGATTTAATTTTGCTAATGTCTTTTCCATCGAAAAGAATTTCACCAGCAGTTGGATCATATAAACGAATGACACTGCGACCAGTTGTTGATTTTCCACTTCCTGATTCGCCAACTAATCCAAAGGTTTCGCCTTCATAAATATGAAAACTAATGTCATCAATGGCTTTTACTTCGTCTTTACGACCAACATTGAAATACTGTTTCAAACCAGTGACTTCTAATAGGACTTTTTTCTCTTCTGCCATTAATTACTACCTCCTGGATTTTTTTGACGCTCTGCATAAATTGCCCAACGACGAACAATCTCTGCTGGAGGCGTAACTTTTGGTGCTTGTGGTGCTAATAACCACGTTGCTGCTTTGTGTGTCGGTGATACTTCAAAATAAGGTGGTTCTTTTTCTGTATCAATTTTTAAAGCAAACTCATTCCGTGGATAGAAGGCATCTCCAGTTGGTGGATCTAATAAATCTGGCGGTGAACCTGGAATCGCATAAAGTTTGTCTTCTGTTCCTTCCATCGTTGGCATTGACCCTAAAAGTCCCCAAGTATATGGATGTTGTGGATTATAGAAAATTTCTTCTGCTGTTCCGACTTCAACCAAACGTCCACCGTACATGACAGCAACACGGTCAGCCACGTTCGCTACTACCCCTAAATCATGGGTAATGAAAATAATTGAAGTGCTAATTTTTTCTTGTAAGTCTTTTAATAACTCTAAAATTTGTGCTTGGATGGTTACATCCAACGCTGTAGTTGGTTCATCTGCAATTAGAACTTCTGGATAACAAATTAAAGCAATTGCAATGACAATCCGTTGACGTTGCCCACCAGAAAATTGGTGCGGATAGTTTTTCAAACGTTTTTCAGCATTAGGAATGCCGACTAATTTTAGTAATTCTAATGCTTGCGCTAAGCCTTCTTTTTTTGAGACTTTATTATGTTTGATTAATGATTCCGCCACTTGTTTGCCAATTGGCATCGTTGGGTCTAATGAAGTCATCGGATCTTGGAAAATCATTGCGATTTCTTTGCCACGAATGGCTTGCATTTGTTTTTCTGTTTTATGAACAATATCTTGCCCTTTAAACAAAATTTCCCCGTTATCAATATTGGCATTACTGCTCAACAAACGCATAATACTGCGGGTTGTAACAGATTTACCACTCCCTGATTCACCTACAATGGCTAACGTTTCACCTTTATAAAGATCAAAACTCACACCACGAATGGCGTTGACTTTACCTGCAAATGTATCAAAGGAGATTCTTAAGTCTTTAACTTCTAATACTTTTTCCATAGTCATTCACCACTCTTACTCTT
Organism: Enterococcus sp. DIV1444a; assembly: GCF_051712125.1. Taxonomy (NCBI): domain Bacteria; kingdom Bacillati; phylum Bacillota; class Bacilli; order Lactobacillales; family Enterococcaceae; genus Enterococcus; species Enterococcus sp. DIV1444a. Next base: position 710,873 of record NZ_JBIOOG010000001.1, on the reverse strand, counting down.
TCATCTTAGGATCAAATGCGTCACGTAAACCATCAGCTAACAAGTTGAAACAAATCATGATAACTGAAAGTGTAGCTGCTGGAATCCACATTAAATATGGAAGGAAACGGAAAGTTTTGTATCCTTCGTTTAACAAGGTTCCTAAAGATGCGGTTGGTGGACGTAAGCCTAACCCAATAAAACTTAGGAACGCTTCAAAGAAAATTGCCGATGGGATACTGAACATCATTTGGACAATAATGACACTTGAGATATTCGGTAAAATATGTCTAATGGCAATTTTCCAACGAGATTCGCCCAATGTTTCTGCTGCCATGACAAACTCTTGGTCTTTCAGTTTCATGGTCTGGGCTCGCACAATCCTGGCCATTGATATCCAGTTTGTAATAACCATGGCTAAAACAATCGAAACAATCCCTGGATCAAAGACTGTTAACATCAAGATCATAACAACTAAGTTAGGAATACCAGAAAGAACTTCTAAAATACGTTGCATCACTGTATCGACACGACCGCCGACTAACCCGGAAATCAGTCCATACGTGACCCCAATCGTAATATCTAGAATCGCCGCGATAAACGCAATTAATAAGGAAATACGTGTTCCCATAAATAAACGACTAAGGACATCACGGCCTAAACCATCTGTTCCTAGATAAAAGTTTACATTATCTGGAACGTTTGCTTGTGCATATTTATCAACTAGTTGACCAGCAACTGTTGTTTTACCATTTAAACCATTCACGCTTTCCAAGCCAGGAATTCGTGGCGGTAAGTTAATGTAAGAAACATTTTGTTTCGTTGGGTTATGTGGTGAAACCCAAATGGTAATAATAGAGATAAAGATAATAACTGCTAAGAAACTCATTGAGATAACTGCAGCTTTATTCTTTTTCAAACGACGCCATGAGTCTTGTAAGAAACTTAAAGACGGTGTGGCAATACGCTCTCTTTCTTTTAGAGTTGAAGTGTTTAGAGGCTGAAACTCATCTGCCGGAATATCTTTAATCGCTTGTGGTAGATTATTTTTATTGACTGTTTCCATTAGCCTTTTGCACCTCCTGATACACGAATTCTTGGATCAATTAAACCATAAAGTAAGTCAACAATCAGAATTACAACAACTAACATTGTTGAATACAAAATAGTTACTGCCATAATTGTTGGATAGTCGTTTGTCATAATTGATTTTACAAACTGTTCCCCAATCCCAGGGATGGCAAAAATATTTTCTACTACTAAAGAACCTGTCATTAAACCAACAGCTAAAGGTCCTAATAAGGTAATCAATGGAATTAAACTGTTTCTTAACCCGTGGCGGAATGCAACTTGCCAGCGACTCAAGCCTTTTGCTTTGGCTAATTCGACATAATCACTATGCAAGACCTCTACCATCTCGGTTCGGATAAACCTAGCCGAATCCGCCATTGGACTCATTGCCAAGGCAATAGTTGGTAAAATTGTGTAGGCAAAACCATTCCACATAGCAATTGGTAAGATTCTTAATTTCATTGCAAAAATGTATTGTAATAATACCGCGAAAACAAAGTTTGGAATAGAACGACCTAAAATGGCTAACAATGTTGCCAACGTATCTACCCAAGTATTTTGACGCATCGCTGCGATAATCCCCAATAAAATACCGACTAACGTACCAAAGATAATCGCTTGTCCTCCCAGTTGAAGGGATGGCCCAATTCGACCAGCTAATAACTTAGCAACAGGTTGGTTTTTAAATTGGAATGAAATACCAAAGTCCCCAGTTACTAGGTTCTTTAAGTAAATTCCGTATTGAACAATCACTGGTTTATCTAAGCCAGATTGTTTATTCAACATAGCGATTGTTTCTGGACTAAGTTTTTCTTGATTGGTATAAGGCGTACCTGGTAATAATTGCATTAAGAAAAACGTAATCGTTGCGATTAACCACAAAGTGATAATCATGAAAAAGATCCGTTTAAGAAAATATTTTCCAAAACTATTCAATAATGACACCTCCGAGATTTTTTTGACTTCCTCAGTTATTTTCGTTAAAGTAATGACTAGATAGACCACAATAATAGATAGGGTGAACACATGAAAACTTTTAAATGGCCAATTATTACAGCCGTTATTTCCAGTATCGGCATTTTTCTTTACTTATTAATAAGTAAAGAACCTATCACTACCTCCTCATTATCAGATACCTTCTTTATCGTTTCGCTTTTCTTTTTAATTATCGGCATTGCTTTATGGATTATGTCCTCTGGCTTTTTCGATAACTTTCAGCGCTCAATGAAGAACGCGTTTCGTTTTAAAAAGAAAAATGAACCGAAAGAGTTTATCCCGCTTTCAGTCATTGGCGATGCACATCGCTCTTTCTGGCTAAAAACTGGGGGCATCTTACTGATTCTGTCTTTAGGCTTTCTACTATTTTACTTGGTCTAAGACAAGATAGCAAGAGGACCGTTGCCTTTTATTCCATGGCAAAGGTCCTTTTTTGTTTGCTATCGATCTTTTGTCAGGTTATTCTGAAATGTATGCCCATTTGTAGTCATACGTTGCGCCAGCTGGATGAACTGCGACATCTTTGACTTTTTCAGCACGTAAATGCGCTTCTGATTTTTGGAATAATGGTACAACACCCATGTCTCCCATAATCGTTTTCTCTGCATTTAACATATCATCCCAACGTTTTTCAGGATTTGTCGCATCTGCGCTACTTGCTGCTTTCACAAACTTGTCAAACTCTGGATTGTTATAACGTCCACGGTTATATGAGTTATCTGAAGCAAATAAGTCTAAGAAACTACTTGGATCAGCATAGTCAGCACTCCAACCACCAATTACTGCATCAAAGTCGCCTTTGTTTGAACGATCTAAACGAACAGAGAATGGAACTGGACTAACCGTTACCTTCACACCATCTAAAGCATCTTGAATTGACCCTTGAACAAATTCAACTGTTTTCTTAGAAGAATCTGCATCTGAAGAAAGAATATCCATTGTTAAGGTTGAAATACCCAATTCTTTTTTCGCTTTTTCCCAGTATTCTTTAGCTTTTTTCGTATCATATTCAATTTGACTACCTGCTTCTTTAGCAAAGTCTTTACCGCCACTTGGGTCTTTTGCCATATCTGCTGGTACTAAACCGTTTGGCTCGATAGAACCATCCCCTAAGATTGATTCAACTAACGCTTTACGGTCGATTGAGTAAGAAATTGCTTTACGTAAGTTTGCATTTCTAAATGGTGATTTTTCATCACGTTGATTTAGTTCCATATATTGTGTTGATGCTTCTTTTTGACTAACAAAAGCTGGGTCATTGGCCATTTGTTGCGCTAATTCACCAGAAAGAACGACATCGTCTGTTTGTCCATCTTGGAACAAGTTCAACGCGGTTGGAGATTCTTTAACAACATTCACATCTACTGAATCCAGTTTTACTGTGTCTTTATCCCAATATTGATCGTTTTTCTTGAATGACCATTTTGTATCTGTCCCAGGACCATCAAAGCCGTCTAAGACGAATGGACCATTGTAGACAGCACTTTCGCTGTTTGATGCATAATTTTTACCATATTTTTCCACAATATCTTGACGTTGTGGGAAGAATGATGGGAAAGCTAATAAGTAATCAAAGTACGGTGTTGCTTTTTCTAAAGTTATTTCTAATTCTGTATCACTGACTGCTTTAATTCCTAATTCTGATTTATCTTTTTCCCCTTTAGCAATGGCATCACCATTTTTTACAGAGGCATACAGATAAGCATATTCAGAAGCTGTCGCTGGATCAACTGTTCGTTGCCATCCATAAACATAGTCATTCGCAGTCACTGGTTTACCGTCTGACCATTTTGCATCTTTATTTAATTTAATTTTGTATGTTAGTCCATCTTCAGAAACTTCTGCTTTTTCCGCTGCACCTGCAGGTTGGACTTTGTTATCTTTGTCTAAACGATAAATTCCTTCATATACATTATTTAATGCAATAAAACTAATTCTGTCTGTTGCTAGTGATAAATCAGCTGTTGGCATTTCTTGTTGTTCTGTGACACGTAAAACTTGTTCGCCACTTGCCTTGCCGCCACCAGATGCGCTTGAGCTATCTGACGTTCCGCCGCCTCCACAAGCTGCTAAAGTTGTCACGCTAAATAATGTAATCACACCGAATGTTAATGACTTTTTCAATTTCATAGTGTTGCCTCCTAAAATAATACAATCTGTATTTTCTGAAAAATCAGAATTTAATAATTATTTATTGCTATGGAATATATCTTACATTTTTCATATTAAAATTGCAAGTCAAAATGTTAACTTTTTTTAATTTTTCTTCTCTTACTATCAGAAACCACTCTTTTTCTTCCTCTCTTTTATTGCAATTCTTTTGTCAGTTTTCTAAACATTATGGTAAATTAGGAACTAAAGGAGTGACAAAATATGAAAAATTCTACGTTTTTAAAGGATTTGTTTGCTATTGATAAAGCAAATGACGAATTATTTCGGTTAGTTGGTGTCGCAATTTGTATGGCAATTCCATTATTAATTGGTTATTTTTCCAATAATTTACTCATTGGGACCTTCGGCTCGATGGGCATTTATACGTTTATTTATTATCAGCCGCTTCCTTTGCCCCAATTGTTGCGCAGACTGAATATTGTTGGCTTTTTTATCGTTCTGGGCAACAGCTTAGGAATGCTGAGCCACCATGTTCCTTGGTTGATTCCCATTACGATTGCTATCGTCGCTTTTCTTGCACGCTTACTTTTTAGATTGTATGGCATTGAAAAGCCTGGTGCTTTGTTAGTTATCATGTCAACCGCAATGGGAACGAGCAACAATTTTCCTTTACATAAGATTCCCATCATGGCCAGTTTTGTTCTTTTAGGAGTAGTAACCGGCATTATCATGGGCATAGTGCTTCATTTTATCGACAAGCGCCCGTACGTTTTTCAAAAACGGATGTCCCTGCAAGAACGACTTTATATCGATCCCGCTTCTTTATTAGACGCTTTGCATTATGCGGCTATTTTATTTTTAGCGGCTTATTTAAGTCAATCGCTTCATTTAGTCAACGCCTATTGGATGACATTTACTTGCGCAGCCATTTTACAAGGGGAAAATTTACATTCTGTGATGCAGCGAAATGTTCAACGGATTCTGGGCACGAGTCTCGGTTTGTTGCTTTCTGCAATTTTATTAATGATTCCCTTTACACCTTTACAAACAATCGGTATCATTAGTATTCTATATGCAGCTTTTGAAGGATTCATTAACAGAAACTATGCGATTGCCAGCTTTTTTATTACCCCGATGTCTTTATTATTATCAAATCTTGCACGGCAGCAAGTCATTAGTAATCTTTTAAACTATCGATTAGTCGGGATTGTGTTAGGCAGTTTACTTGGTTTTGCCGGCGCTTATGTTTTCACAACTGCGCTACGTTTCTATAATCGGGCCTACTCAATTGATGAAACCTTTGAAAATCAACGAGAAGAAAGAGGCGTTTTATGAAAATAACTTATCCCTTGCCACCAAATCTGCCAGAACAACTTCCTCTATTAACGAACTGTCAATTAGAAGATGAGGCCATCTTAGAAAATCATTTGTATCAACAGATTGATTTATCGAATCAAGAAGTTCGTAACTTAGTCTTTCGGGATGCTGTTTTCGATCATCTTTCATTAGCAAATGGCCAATTTGCTTCTTTTGATTGTAGTAATGTGCGTTTTGAAGCTTGCGATTTTTCTAATGTCGAATGGCTGTCTGGTAGTTTTCATCGAGTGACTTTCCTTCGTTGCAATTTGACAGGAACGAATTTTGCAGATAGCTATTTAAAAGATTGTCTATTTGAGGATTGCAAAGCCGATTATGCTTCTTTTCGTTTTGCAAATTTTAATCTTGTTCACTTTAATCAGACTCGTTTAGTCGAAAGTGAATTTTTCGAGGTCACTTGGAAGAAACTCCTTCTAGAAGCTTGCGATTTGACCGAAAGTAATTGGCTGAATACTTCTTTAAAAGGATTGGATTTTTCCCAAAACACCTTTGAACGCTTGACTTTCTCACCAAACTATTTATCAGGTCTCAAAGTCACCCCGGAACAAGCCATTTATTTGGCAAGTGCCCTTGGTTTGGTGATTACCTAAGAAAATTTTAAAAAAATAGTCGAATAACTGGTTCTGTCGGTTCTTTCTTATTAAATTGTTATTAATTTTTTGGAAAAACCAACGGAACCATTTTACTTGTGCCTTATTTTTAGGTAAACTATCTTAGGTTAAGCAATCTCTTTTTTTGGAACAAGAGAAACTTTTGGAATCATTTCCTATAAATCATGAAGAGATTATGACAAACGTTCTTCTAATCCAAGAACGTCTTTTGTCCTATACTCGATTCTACTCAAAAGGAATGTCAGTGAATGAATATAAAAAAACAAGGCCTCGGTCAAGCGACGGGAAAAATCATTTTAATGGGGGAACACGCCGTTGTTTACGGCGAACCAGCAATCGCCTTTCCTTTTCAAGCGACAGAAATTACAGCCGTCTTTACCCCGGCAGAAACTATGCAGATTGATTGCGCATATTTTACAGGATTGCTTGAAGACGTGCCCCCAGAGCTAGCAAATATCAAGAAAGTTGTTCAGCAAACCTTACACTTTTTAAAGGAAGATACGTTTAAAGGCACTTTGACCTTAACAAGTACGATTCCCGCTGAACGAGGAATGGGCTCAAGCGCAGCAACCGCTGTGGCCATTGTTCGAAGCCTTTTTGATTATTTTGATTACGCTTATACATATCAAGAATTGTTTGAGCTTGTTTCCTTAAGTGAGAAAATTGCTCATGGCAATCCTAGTGGTATCGATGCCGCAGCAACAAGCGGCGCTGATCCCTTATTTTTTACTAGAGGATTTCCGCCCACACATTTCTCGATGAATTTATCTAATGCCTACTTAGTAGTAGCTGATACGGGAATTAAAGGCCAAACACGTGAAGCAGTGAAAGATATTGCGCAGCTCGCTCAAAATAATCCCACAGCAATCGCTGAAACAATGAAACAATTAGGTTCTTTTACTAAAGAAGCAAAGCAGGCAATTTTACAAGATGATAAACAAAAATTAGGTCAGCTGATGACGTTAGCGCAAGAGCAACTCCAGCAATTAACCGTCAGCAACGATATGCTGGATCGACTAGTGGCTCTCTCTCTAGAACATGGCGCTCTAGGAGCAAAATTAACAGGCGGCGGTCGCGGTGGCTGTATGATTGCCTTAACAGATAATAAAAAGACCGCACAAACCATTGCACAGACTTTAGAAGAAAATGGAGCTGTTGCTACATGGATTCAATCATTAGAGGTGAAAAAGTAATGCTTTCAGGAAAAGCACGAGCGCATACAAATATTGCTCTGATTAAATATTGGGGAAAAGCCAATGAAGAATACATTTTACCAATGAATAGTAGTTTATCATTAACATTAGATGCCTTTTACACAGAAACAACTGTGACATTTGATGCCCATTATTCAGAAGATGTATTTATTTTAGATGGTATCTTGCAAAACGAAAAACAAACAAAAAAAGTCAAAGAATTTTTGAACCTTGTTCGTCAACAAGCCAATTGTACTTGGTTTGCAAAAGTGGAAAGTCAAAATTTTGTGCCTACTGCAGCTGGTTTGGCTTCTTCAGCGAGTGGTCTAGCTGCTTTAGCAGGAGCCTGTAACGTAGCCTTAGGATTAAATCTTTCAGCAAAAGACTTATCACGTTTAGCGCGACGTGGTTCAGGCTCTGCTTGTCGTAGTATTTTTGGTGGTTTTGCGCAATGGAACAAAGGCCACTCTGATGAAACGTCGTTTGCTGAAAATATTCCAGCCAATAATTGGGAAAACGAATTGGCCATGCTCTTTATCTTAATTAACGATGGCGAAAAAGATGTTTCCAGCCGTGATGGAATGAAACGAACAGTAGAAACTTCTAGCTTTTATCAAGGTTGGTTGGACAATGTGGAGAAAGATTTATCACAAGTTCATGAAGCAATTAAAACAAAAGACTTTCCTCGTTTAGGAGAAATCATTGAAGCCAATGGTTTAAGGATGCATGGAACAACCTTAGGCGCTGTCCCTCCATTTACTTACTGGTCCCCAGGCAGCTTACAAGCGATGGCTTTCGTTCGCCAAGCACGGGCGCAAGGAATTCCTTGCTACTTTACAATGGATGCAGGTCCGAATGTCAAGGTCTTAGTCGAAAAGAAAAACTTAGAAGCGTTAAAAACATTTTTAAGTGAACATTTTTCAAAAGAGCAGTTAGTCCCAGCTTTTGCTGGTCCCGGAATTGAATTGTTTGAAACGAAAGGAATGGATAAATAAGCATGATTGAAGTTACTACGCCAGGAAAGTTATTTATTGCAGGAGAATATGCCGTTGTTGAACCTGGCCACCCTGCCATTATCGTTGCTGTGGATCAATTCGTAACTGTGACTGTCGAAGAAACAACAGATGAAGGCAGTATTCAATCTGCACAATACAGCTCTTTACCTATTCGCTGGACACGCCGAAATGGTGAGCTTGTATTAGATATTCGCGAAAATCCCTTTCATTATGTTCTAGCGGCGATTCATCTAACTGAAAAATATGCGCAAGAACAAAACAAAGATTTGTCATTTTATCATTTAAAAGTGACGAGTGAATTAGATAGTTCAAATGGACGAAAATACGGTCTTGGTTCAAGCGGTGCAGTAACCGTTGGAACTGTCAAAGCCTTGAATATTTTTTATGATTTAGGTTTGGAAAACGAGCAAATTTTCAAATTATCAGCACTAGCTCACTTAGCTGTTCAAGGAAATGGTTCTTGCGGAGATATCGCCGCCAGCTGTTATGGTGGTTGGATTGCCTTTTCAACCTTCGATCATGATTGGGTCAATCAAAAAGTAGCCACTGAAACATTAACTGATTTGTTAGCAATGGACTGGCCTGAACTAATGATTTTTCCGTTAAAAGTACCGAAACAACTACGTTTACTGATTGGCTGGACAGGTAGCCCTGCATCCACTTCAGACTTAGTTGATCGAGTCCATCAATCAAAAGAAGAAAAACAAGCGGCTTATGAGCAGTTCTTAATGAAAAGCCGGCTTTGTGTCGAAACAATGATTAATGGCTTTAACACAGGAAAAATTTCTGTTATTCAAAAACAAATTACTAAGAATCGCCAATTGCTCGCTGAATTATCTTCACTGACTGGTGTGGTAATCGAAACAGAAGCCTTGAAAAATCTTTGTGATTTGGCTGAATCTTATACAGGAGCTGCGAAATCTTCTGGCGCTGGCGGCGGCGATTGTGGGATCGTAATTTTCCGCCAAAAATCAGGGATTTTACCATTAATGACTGCTTGGGAAAAAGACGGAATTACCCCACTGCCACTTCACGTCTATACCTATGGTCAAAAGGAGTGTAAGGAGAAGCATGAATCGAAAAGATGAACATCTATCATTAGCTAAAGCGTTCCACAAAGAAAAAAGTAATGACTTTGATCGTGTGCGTTTTGTTCACCAATCGTTTGCTGAATCCGCTGTTAACGAAGTGGATATTTCCACTTCGTTTCTTTCTTTTCAGCTTCCCCAACCTTTTTATGTCAATGCAATGACAGGTGGTAGTCAGCGTGCAAAAGAAATTAATCAGCAATTAGGCATTATTGCAAAAGAAACTGGCCTTTTAGTTGCGACAGGATCTGTCTCGGCAGCGTTAAAAGATGCTAGTTTAGCGGATACGTATCAAATTATGCGAAAAGAAAACCCAGATGGACTCATTTTTGCCAATATTGGTGCAGGTTTGGGTGTGGAAGAAGCAAAGCGAGCGCTTGATTTATTTCAAGCGAATGCCTTACAAATCCATGTGAATGTGCCCCAAGAATTAGTCATGCCTGAAGGGGATCGTGATTTCACTAATTGGCTAACCAAGATTGAAGCTATCGTACAGGCCGTAGAAGTGCCTGTCATTGTCAAAGAGGTTGGCTTCGGTATGAGTCAAGAAACCTTAGAAAAGCTTACCTCTATCGGCGTTCAAGCAGCGGATGTGAGCGGCCAAGGCGGAACGAGTTTTACACAAATTGAAAATGCCCGACGGAAGAAACGAGAACTTTCTTTCTTAGAGGATTGGGGACAATCAACGGTCATCTCTCTTCTGGAATCACAAAATTGGCAAAAGAAACTAACTATTCTCGGCTCTGGCGGTGTGCGCAACTCTCTTGATATTGTCAAAGGACTCGCTTTAGGTGCCAAAAGCATGGGGGTTGCTGGGACTATCTTAGCTTCTCTTATGAGTAAAAACGGTTTAGAAAATACCTTAGCTCTCGTACAGCAATGGCAAGAAGAAGTGAAAATGCTTTATACTCTTTTAGGAAAAAAGACAACAGAAGAATTGACGAGTACCGCACTTGTCCTCGATCCAGTTTTAGTCAATTGGTGTCATAGTCGTGGTATCGATAGCACTGTTTTTGCTAAACGTTAAAGAGACCAGAACATTAATGTTCTGGTCTCTTTATTTGAGTTTTTCTATCCTACATAAGCTTCTAAGATAATTTGCTTTAATTCACTAATTAATGGTTCTTTCGGATTTGCAGTTGTACATTGGTCTTCATAAGCAAGTTCTGCCATACGATCAACCGTTGTATCTAATGTTTCTTGTGAGACACCTTGTGCTTTCAAGTTCATGTCAATTCCGACTGATTTACCTAAATCTGCTACTGCTGTTGCTAAAGCTTCTACTAATTCTGCGGTAGTATTTCCTTTTAATCCTAAGAATTTTGCAATGTCTGCATAATCAGTATCGGCACGGAAGTAATCATATTTAGGGAACATTGCGTGTTTTGATGGATCTTTCGCATTGTAACGAATAATATGTGGTAATAAAATCGCATTTGTACGACCATGTGGAATGCCATATTCTCCACCAATTTTATGAGCAATAGAGTGACAAATACCTAAGAATGCATTGGCAAATGCCATCCCTGCCATGGTTGACGCATTATGCATTTTTTCGCGAGATTCCATATCTGGACGTTTCACTGAATTTTCTAAATGATCAAAAACTAACTTAATTGCTTGTAAACTTAAACCACGTGTGTAATCTGAAGCCATCACGGAAACATAAGATTCAATCGCATGTGTTAAAACATCCATGCCTGTATCTGCAGTAACTGAAGCTGGCACAGACATTACGAATTGTGGATCAACAATCGCTACATCTGGTGTTAGTGCATAGTCTGCTAACGGATATTTCACGTGTGTTTCACTATCAGTGATAACGGCAAATGGTGTAACTTCTGAACCAGTTCCTGAAGTAGTTGGGATACAAACAAATTGTGTTTTTTCTGGTTTGGCAATTTTATATGTCCGTTTGCGGATATCTAAGAATTTTTGTTTTGCACCAAAGAACTCTGTATCTGGGTGTTCATAGAACATCCACATGCCTTTCGCCGCGTCCATTGCAGAACCGCCACCCAAGGCAATCACTGTATCTGGTTGGAAATCAACCATCATTTTGGTCCCTGCATAAACGGTATTTGTTGATGGGTTTGGTTCAACATCAGAAAATACTTCGATTTTCACATCATTTTTACGTTTTTGTAGCTCTTTACGTACGATATCTGCATAGCCAAATTGAACCATACCTGGGTCACAAACTAACATGACACGTTCAACATTTTCCATTTTTTGTAGATATTGTAAAGAATTTTTTTCAAAGAAAATTTTTGGAGGTAATTTAAACCATTGCATATTATTTCTCCGTTTCGCTACCGTTTTAATATTAATTAAATTAATGGCTGATACGTTTTTAGAAACAGAGTTTTTCCCGTATGAACCACAACCAAGTGTTAAGGATGGAATCATTTCGTTATAAATGTTACCGATACCGCCTTCTGCTGATGGTGTATTCACTAAAATACGACAAGCTTTCATACGTAAACCAAAAGCAACTTGTAATTCTTCATCTTCTGTATGAATTACTGCTGTATGTCCTAAACCACCTAAGTTTAACATTGCTTCACATAGTTCAAAAGCATGCTCTGCATTGTTTGATTTCATCATTGCTAAAACTGGCGATAATTTTTCTCTTGATAATGGATATTCCGGACCTGCACCTTCTAATTCAGCAACTAAAATTTTTGTGCCTTTTGGTACGCTAATCCCTGCTAATTCAGCAATTTTTTCTGCAGAGTTACCGACAATCGCTGGATTTACCGCGTATTTGCCTTCATTCATCACTGCATCTTCTAGTTTTTGTAATTCATTCGGTTTCACGAAGTAAACATTGTGTGCTTCAAACTCAGCTTTGACAGAAGCATAAATTTCTTTATCCACAATGACCGCTTGCTCAGAAGCACAAATCATTCCATTATCAAATGATTTTGAAACAATTAAATCATTAACCGCACGTTTTACTTTAGCCGTTTTTTCAATATAGGCTGGTACGTTCCCAGGGCCAACGCCTAGTGCTGGTTTACCTGTTGAGTACGCAGATTTCACCATGCCTGCGCCACCAGTTGCTAAAACAATGGCAATCCCTGGATGATTCATTAAAGCAGATGTTGCATCAATCGATGGTTGTTCAATCCATTGAATACAATTTTCTGGTGCACCTGCTGCAATCGCCGCATCCCGTACAATACGTGCCGCTTCTGCCGAACATTTTTGTGCGCTGGGATGGAAAGCAAAAACAATTGGATTTCTTGTTTTTAAGGCAATTAATGATTTAAAAATAGTTGTTGACGTTGGATTCGTTGTTGGTGTGACCCCACAGACCACGCCAACTGGCTCAGCAATTTCCATTAAGCCGGTTTGTTCGTCTTTGTTAATCACACCCACCGTTTTATCATGTTTAATATTATTCCAAATGTATTCAGAGGCATACATATTTTTGATTGCTTTATCTTCATAGATCCCACGGCCAGTTTCTTCGACAGCCATTTTTGCTAAAGGCATATGTTGGTCTAACGCTGCCATCGCCATTTGATGGACAATGTGATCTACTTGTTCTTGTGTAAAATCTTCCATTGCTTTTAAAGCGACATTCGCTTTTGTTGCTAATTCATCAATCATTGATGAAACATCAACTGTTTCTGTCTTTTCTTTTTTTACTGTTTTAACCATGTTCATCCTCCTAAGAGTTTCATTTTAAAAAACTTTGTTAACTATTTCACATTCACATCATACAACATAAAATTAATCTTGTAAATAGTTTTTGTGATATTTTTCACAACTGTTTACAATTTTTTTATCTCAAAAAAAAAGACTTATTCTTTTTTCTAGAATAAGTCTTCAATATCATGCCAGTCCCTTAAAGGATTTTTTGATGTCTGTGCCAATAATTGTTGATAGTCAAAAAATTCATTCGGCTTAACCTTCTGAATGTCTTTACGACAGTCTTTGACAGATAAACGGGCTTGCCTTTTCCAACGATAGGTGAGTAAATAAGTCAATAAATCTTCTTCGTTGATGGAAGAATAACCTAGTTCACGAAAATTTTGGCACTTCTTTTTAATACTTTTATTGAGCATTTTTTGTTGTAACCAACTTAATTTTTTCTTTGTCATGGACTCTTCTCCTTCCAATCAAGCGAAAGATTGCTCACTTTTTAACTATCTTCCAACACTATAAAAAGGAACCTTTTTTGTAAACTTAATAGTTAAAAAGGACTTAGGACAAGGTCGGGACAGAAGTGTTTAACTCCGAGAAATAAGAAGAAATTTCCGAAAATTGTTCTTTAATTTTTGGAGAATTTTGGCTTATTTCCGAAGGAGTTGCTTCTGTTCCCGCCGTTTATCAATTTTTAAGCCTGGGACAAAAATCCAAAGTGATTTTTGTCCCAGGCTCCTTCCTAGTCCTACATTTTAAGATAAACGATACAAGCGGAATAGGAATCGTCTCTTCTTATTGGCTTTCTTGCGTGACTACTGGTCACAGTTTCGCCTTTGAAAAGCCTGTTCCGCTTTCTCTAACCATTAAATGAATTAGTTGAATCGTTTAGTCTTTCTTTTCTTTTGAAGGATCTGATGTTTCAGGAACTTCAGTTACTTCTTCCGTGACTGTCTCTTCAACTTCTGTGACTGGTACACTAGTTACTGCTGGATCATTTGTAACAGCAGTTCCAGGTGTTACAGTTCGAATTGCTGCACGGTCAAATTCTAAGACAATACCTTCGCAATCGATTAAAACTGTTTTTTCGTTGATTTCACTTAAAACACCATGTAAACCACCAATTGTGACAACACTATCGCCAGTTTTCATTGCATTTAGTTGTTTTTGACGTTCTTGCTGTTGTTTCTTTTGAGAACGTGTCATGAAAAACATCATTCCTCCTAAAAGGACTAATGTAAAAATCATTGTAAATCCGCCACCCATTTGTTTCACCTCACTCTGCATTATTCACACTACTAACTGTATCAAAAAAACGCTTGAAGAACTAGTTTTTTCCTCTAATTTTTAGAAACTTTTTGCATTCGCTTTATTAAAGCCATATTCTTCAAAAAACGCTTGTCGGAATTCTAATAAATTGTCGTCCATAATTGCTTGACGGACATTTTTCATTAAGTCTAACAGGAAGTATAAATTATGATACGATGTTAAACGGATTCCGAACGTTTCATCACATTTAATCAAATGACGAATATAGGCCCGGGTATAATTACGACAAACATAACAATCACATTTTTCATCAAGCGGACGAAAATCTCTTGCATATTGGGCATTTTTAACAACCAAGCGACCTTGTGAAGTCATACAAGTACCATTGCGCGCAATACGCGTTGGTAATACACAATCAAACATGTCAATCCCACGAATCACTCCATCAATTAATGAATCAGGGGCACCCACACCCATTAAGTAACGTGGTTTATTTTCAGGAATTAACGGTGTCGTAAAGTCTAAGACTCGGTTCATTTCTTCCTTAGACTCACCAACAGATAAGCCACCAATCGAATAGCCAGGAAAATCCATACTCACTAAATCTTTGGCACTTTGACGACGTAAATCTTCAAATCCCGCACCTTGAACAATACCGAATAATCCTTGTCTATCAGGATTTGCATGGGCTTTTAAGCCACGCTCAGCCCAACGAGAAGTCCGTTCAATCGAGCGTTTAACATACTCATAGCTTTCATCAAATGGTGGACATTCATCAAAGCTCATCATAATATCTGATCCTAATTTATTCTGAATATTGATTGCTTTTTCTGGAGAAAGGAACATTTTTGAACCATTTAAATGATTTCTAAAATGCACACCTTCTTCTTCGATTTTCCGCATATCACTTAATGAGAAGACTTGGAAGCCACCTGAATCAGTCAAAATGGGTTGATCCCAGTTCATAAATTTGTGTAACCCGCCTGCTTCTTCAACTAAATCTTCACCTGGGCGTAACCATAAATGGTAAGTATTACTTAAAATAACACCGGCACCCATTTCTTTTAATTCTTCTGGCGACATTGTTTTAACTGTCGCAAGTGTTCCTACTGGCATAAACATTGGTGTTGGAAATGTGCCGTGAGGAGTAATTAATTCACCTAAACGCGCACCTGTGTGTTTATCTTTTTTGATTAAACGATAACGAATGGCTGGTTCCGTCATTCATTTCCCTACTTTCTACTATAATTTGTCCTCCCATCATCATACTTTTTTTTTATTGAATTTGCAAGGATTTCTCAAGGTTTCTTTTTTCAAAAAAGGATCCTTAAACAACAGCAACTAGTTCATTTGAATTGTTTGAACTAGTTGCTGTTTGGCCCTTATTTGGTCGCTGTATATTTTTCTAAATCTTGCATCGCTGTTTTCACAATTTCAGGGGTAATTTTTTGTTTCATATAATGAATCGTTTCGCCTTCTATACAAGCACGTTCTGCTACTTCTTGATACTCGGCTTCAGTTAAGTCCATATCCATTTCTTTTAAAGAAATAGGCAAACCTAGTTGGTGATAGAAAGGAATCAATTCATCGATTTCTTGCCATTTTTCTTCAATGGCTAATTGAACAAACACACCATACGCCACTTTGTTTCCATGCAATTGACGATGGCTAGCTGGTAGCAAAGTTAGTGCATCATGAATGGAATGGGCCCCCGCTGTCCGACCATAATCATCGCCAAAGCCACCCACCATTCCACCAATAATTAAATTCGTTTCGATCACATCAATAAACGATTGATTTAATTGTTGCTCTTCCATCGCTTTTAAAGCATTGATACTTTCATTTAATAAAATATCGCGACATTTTTCCGCGGCAAAATGAGAAACTTGAATAGGTAACACTTGGACATCTAACTGCGAAATAATCGCATCTGCTTCGTACCATTTAGCTAATGTATCCCCAATACCTGCCACCATTAAAGATCTAGGCGAATGCAATAACACTCTTGGTTCTACCAACACCAAAGCGTTTGCTTGCGGAAAAACGTCATACCGTTCCATTGCCCCATCTTCTCGATACATCACACTCAATGGCGTACACGGTGCACAAGTAGCTGCTAAAGTGGGTAAAATAATTACCGGTAACGCCATTTTGTGTGCTAAGGCTTTCCCCAAGTCGGCTATTTTTCCTCCACCGACAGCAACGATGGCCTCTAAATGATTGTCCAGCACTTGCGCTTCTAACTCTTGCACACGTTGATCTGTACATACACCTCCATAGTTTTCAAAAACAGCTGTTACTTTTTGAAACGTCGGAAAATACGGTTTTGCCGCTTGCCATGACTCAGTCCCGTGTAAAATGAATACACGATGAATATTTCTGCATAATAGTTGTCCTTCTAATAATTCCCACGAACCAATTTCGCAAAGATACTCTTGTGGTGTCCCTCTCACAATTAATGATTGTTCCATCTTGAAAATCCCCTTCATTTTTGACTTTTGAAAATTTTTTTGAAAAAGTTGTATTTTTTCAATTCTACTACTTTTCCTTTTACATATTCTATGATATGATAAACCACATCATAACACAATAAATTTTTATACATTTATTCGCTTTTTTTGAATATTTATAAAAATAATACAAAAAGGAGTTTACGCAAATGACCAAATGTAAAAAATGGCTACAGACGATTTTACCAATTTTATTCTTGTTGCTCTCATTATTACCTATTAAAGAAACTTTTGCAGCCGAAAACGATCCAGTCTATGACAAAATCATCCAAAAGGGAGAACTAGTTGTCGGCTTATCCGCAGACTATGCCCCTTATGAATTTCATACAAAAGTAGATGGTGAAGATAAAATTGTCGGTTTTGATATTTCTATTGCTCAAAAAATTGCCGATGATTTAGGCGTTAAATTAAAAATCGAAGAACTAGGCTTCGATGCTCTGTTAGGGGCCTTAAAAACTGGCAAGATTGACATGGTCATCTCTGGCATGTCGCCAACGCCTGAACGATTAAAAGAAGTAGCTTTTTCTCAACCATATATGAACGTTCAACAAAAAGTTATTGTTCGGAAAGAAGACAAAGATAAATTTCATTCCACTAAAGATTTCGAAGGCGTTCGTGCAGGTGCCCAAAAGCAAACGACACAAGAAGAATTAATTAAAACCGAATTAACCGGTGCTGTCCCTACTTCTCTTCAAAAAATTCCAGATTTAATTATGAATCTAAAAAATAATAAATTAGATGCAGTCGTTATGGAAGAACCGGTTGGCGAAGCCTATGTTTCTCAAAATGAGGATTTAGCTTTTGCTGATGTTACCTTTGAAAAAGGCTCAAAAGATACTGCCGTTGCTTTCCCTAAAGATGCGCCCGTTTTGACGGAGAAAGTAAATGCCTCTATTAAACAAATTAATGATCAAAAATTAATGGACGGTTATAAAAAAGAAGCCAATCAATTAATGTTCCAAAAAGATCAAAGCTTTTTACAAAAGTATGGAAAGTTCTATCTTAACGGTGCAGGCTATACCATTTTCCTAGCTTTCATTGGTGTTTTGTTTGGTGCCATTTTAGGAGCATTACTTGCCTTAATGAAGTTAGCCAATTCCAAAATTTTACGTGGCATCGCCATTGCTTATATTGAATATGTTCGTGGCACTCCTTTGCTTGTTCAAATTTTTATTGTCTATTTCGGGACAGGGGTTCTTGGTTTAGACTTATCAAAAGTAGCAGCAGGTTGTATTGCCCTTTCTCTAAATAGTGGTGCATATGTAGCAGAAATTATTCGTGCTGGTATTCAGGCAGTTAATAAAGGACAATTGGAAGCTGCTCGTTCCTTGGGAATGAATCAAAATCAAGCAATGCGGTACATCATTTTCCCACAAGCTATTAAAAATATTTTACCAGCGTTAGGCAATGAATTTGTTACAGTAATTAAAGAGTCTTCCGTTGTTTCAGTCATTGGTGTTTCGGAGCTAATTTTCCAAGCTGGCAACGTTCAAGGCGCAAGTTTTAAACCCTTCTTACCTTACTTAATTGTATCGTTGATTTATTTCGTCCTAACCTTTACTATCTCGCGTCTATTAGGTGTTGCTGAAAGGAGAATGAGTACTAGTGATTAATATTAAAAACTTACAGAAAACATTCGGAAAAAATGAAGTACTTAAAGGAATTGACTTAGAAATTGAAGCTGGTGAAGTTGTCGTAATTATTGGCCCTTCTGGTAGTGGTAAAAGTACTTTTTTACGTTGCTTGAACTTATTAGAAACACCAACTGGTGGCAGCGTCGAATTTGAAGGAAAAAATTTATTAGATAAAAATACCAACATTGATCAACTCCGTCAAAAAATGGGGATGGTATTCCAAAATTTCAATCTTTTCCCGCATAAAAATGTCTTGGAAAACTTAACGATTAGTCCTGTTAAAGTAAAAAAAGAAGCCGCTGCCGAAGCCACGGAACACGCTCTTTCTTTACTGGAACAAGTTGGTTTATCAGATAAAAAAGAAAATTATCCCGCTCAACTTTCTGGTGGACAACAACAACGGGTAGCGATTGCTCGCGCTTTAGCCATGCGCCCTGACGTGATGCTGTTCGATGAACCAACTTCTGCCTTAGATCCTGAAATGGTGGGCGAAGTGCTATCCGTTATGAAAAATTTAGCTATTGAAGGGATGACAATGGTGGTGGTTACCCACGAAATGGGCTTCGCAAAAGAAGTTGCGGACCGTGTCATTTTTATGGATGCAGGAATTATTCAAGAAGAAGGCACACCTGAAGAAATTTTTGATGCACCACAAAACCCAAGAACACAAGATTTTCTAAGAAAAGTTTTATAAAAAGGAGCACCTGGTATGGATCGCAAGAATATCGCAACACGTTACCAACAACCTACTGAAAATTTACTCATGGATATTGCAACCTTGGCGAAAAAGACCCCAAATTTAATCGATTTATCGATTGGTGACCCTGACTTAATTACCGATGAGCGGATTATCGAACAAGCAGCTAACGATGCCAAAAATGGTCATACAAAATATACCGCTTCTGATGGTAGCCAAGCATTCATTGAGGCGGTCATTCAGTTTTATCAGTCACATTATCAATTATCCTTTCAACCGAATCAAGTCCGAGCCACAGTCGGTGCTCTGCACGGGATGTATCTTGCCTTACAAGTGATTCTAAATCCTGGGGATGAAGTGATTATTCATGAACCTTACTTCTCTCCTTATAAAGACCAAGTCCTTTTAGCAGATGGCGTTCCTGTCTTTTTACCGACTTATGAAGAAGATGGTTTCCAAATTGATGTAGCTCTTTTGAAAGAAAAAATCACGCCTAAAACCAAGGCGATTATTCTTAATTCACCGAATAACCCGACAGGCGCTGTTTTCTCTGAAGAAACTTTCAGAGAAATTGCACAGGTAGCGATTGAACACAACTTATACATTCTTTCAGATGAAGTTTATGAAGCCTTTTGTTTCCAAGAAACGTTTACTCCTATGGCTACGTTTGCTCCAGAAAATACTATCACTTTTGGTAGCTTTTCAAAAGCCTTTGCAATGACTGGTTGGCGTATTGGTTATATGATTGCCCCAGACTATATTAACGAAGTAGCCAAATTAATTAATGAAGGCGTTACGTATTCTGCGCCTACGTTGTCACAGCAAGCAGGAATCTATGCGTTACAACATTTTGATGAATTTGTAGACCCGATTGTTGAAGTGTTCCAAACACGTTTAGAGTATGTGGCCCAACGAGTAGCAAAGATTCCTTTCCTTTCGCTGCATCCAGTCAAAGGAAGTATTTACGCCTTCATTAACATTCAAAAAACCGGACTAACTTCCGTCCCTTTTGTGGAAAAGCTTTTAAAAGAGACACAAGTATTAGTGATTCCTGGAAAAGCATTTGGTGAAACAACAGGCGATGAGTACATTCGCTTAGCCGCAACACAAAATTTAGATTTATTAAAGGAAGCGTTCGATCGAATTGAAAGAATGACCTTTTAAACTGACAATAAGCATGAAAGAGATCAATTATGATTACTTTCATGCTTATTTTTTAACTTCTTACAATAATAATCATTTTAATTATATAACTTAAATATTAAAAAAACCTATTTTAAACATATAAATAAAAAATACTACGTTTCAAATTAAAACAAACCCAATTAAATACTATCTATATTTCATGATTTATATTTAACAACATGAAAATCAATATAATTGAAATAAATTGAAATTATTTAACGAAAAGCACGAAAAAATAAATAGTTTATTTTATTTTAAAATGCTATAATTATTATACTTGGATTTCACGTATATTATTTAAAGTTAGGAGTTTTGTAAATGAAAAAAACATTGTTAAGCACTTCATTGTTATTCTTTTCTTTGTTGGTTGTTGTTGGATTGACTGAATACGCAAATGCTGCTGATTTTATTCCCGGAAAAATTGTAGAATCAGAGGAATTTGACGATTCTGAACGGGTGGTTGTTTTACCTGACGGTGCCGCTATCTCTGGTGGAATTTTTGAAATTGATGACCCAAACTTGTTTCCAGAACCCGTTGTGATTGATACCGAGACCTCACCTTTAGCAATTACTACTAATGAATATAAAAAAATGGTTGAAGCAAAACCTTTAATCAATCGTGCTGATTTAGTTCGCAGAGGCTCACCTGCTCCAACTACTGCTGCTGGAACTTACACTGTTCCAAATAACGGATTATATAGATCCAATTACTTTAGCGGAAGAGATTGGCGCTTTGCAGGTTATAATTTCAGGCCTGCGAGTGGAACAGGTGCTTATCTACGTTGGCAAACCTATAATGATTCAGCTTTGGTAGGAACAACCCGCAACGCCAGAGATACATACAACACAGGAACTGGTTTTGGTACTATCATGACCCCTGGCTATTCGATGTATTTTACTGGGCCAGGTAATCTAACTACCTACTATTCTTTTAACCCTGCGCCTAATTCTTATTATATCGTCCGCAATTGGTAATCAGAAAGGAGAAACAAAATTATGAAAATAAAATACTCTTTTTTTAAAGCGACGACAGTACCTCTTCTATTAGGGACTTTGTTCATTAGTTCAAGCTTATTAACTAAAGCTGCTTTAGCAGAAGATACCACGACAACAGCTACTATCTCTGAAGCCACTGAGCCTATTGTAACTACTGAAACAGAAAGGAGCTCCCCTTCTGTAAACGAGGAAAATCCGACCATTAAAGCTGCCCTTGAGGATGCTAAAAAATCTCCAGAATGTTGGTTACCCATATTTGAAGAGGAAAATTTCACAGAAGCAACCACTATTCTTGTCATGCCAGAAGGAGCTTTTATATCAGGCCAAATTGAACTAGGTACCGGCGAATCTTGGGATAGCGATACTGACCCAAATGCAACAACATTAGGTGAATTACTGACTGCTTTAGATGAGCACGACTTAAATCCTTATGGTGAAAAAGGAACCTCTCCTTTTAAGAATTCAATACATTCATGAAAAAAAACGACAGCCATATTACAATGGTTGTCGTTTTTTTTTTAGATTTCTTCTATCAATTCAATCGCTTGCCCACCTAGATGCGGCGGAATCGACATAGTCATCGGCGGCAAGCCCACGACTGTGAAACGGACTTTGGTCCCTTTTTTTAAGTGAGACATTGAGATACTTTCCTCTAACTGTTCAACGAGTATGTTTAGAATTACCCCATGAGAAAATAAGGGCACAATGGATTCTGGATCACTTTCTGCTTGGATATTTTCTAAATGTAATCGCATTGACAACGGCTGCGTCTCATTTAACACACCAGCCTCTGCTAATTTCCCTGTAAAAACAGCAATTTTTTCAGTCATTTGTTTGCCTCCTTTTTAAACATCATATTGAAGAGAATTAATCCCATCCCCTAAAAATTCTGAAGCGTTGTTAAATTCGGCAGGATCATATTTGGTATAGGAAACTTGTAATGTCAAAGTAATGTTTCTTAAGGTTTCAGAATGGGCAAATTTCTCTTGAGCTTGTTGTTTAAATTCTTTTCTAGTAGTATAAGCGTCATCCCCATCGCGGAAAATTAATAACGCCCAAGTCGGCGGTGTGCCATCGATAAAGTATGGTAAGAAACGATCATCCGTTGTCTCTTTAATCGCCGCTGTCACGATTTGTAGTAATTCATTCTTTTGTTCGACACTTAATAAATTACGAATACTTTCCCAATAGGCCACTCGGATTACGACTAAATATAACGGCGCTTCATAACGTGTAGAAATGTCAGAAAATAAATCGAAGCCTTCCTCGTACATTTTCGCGGTTCTTAAATTAGTTACTGCATCTAACGCATTTAAACGTGAAGTTTCTTTACGTAAGCGAATATTTTCTTCTTGAATCGTACGAATTTGATAAGTCACCACATAGATTGTTAAACAGTAGAGCGGCGGCATGATTAGCCAAAATAATGAGCCATAGCTAAACAAATCATGGTAGACATACTGATATACAACATAAGTCAATTGTAGAAAAATAAATATAAGCGAAAATGTTAACCCCGCTGTAATTCCTACAAAATAGGTGACAATAATTAAGATAACTGAAATTAATAGACAGCTTAAGTCAACAAAGAAATCGTTCGTTCCTAAGGCCATAAAGATGGTCGTCCCAACAACCAAGACAATTCCTACCAACAAAGTTAAATCCAAAAGCAAGGTCACTCGTTTTTGATTCACTCTATTCCCCACCTTTCAAATTCTTCTTCACGATGAAGAACGCACTTAATCCAATAATAGTTATACCAATTAAGAAGACAAATAGATAAATCATTAATTTATGATTATTGACAATTCGTTTACCTAATGATTCGTTGCTAACGTTGCTTACACGTTTTTTGAAACGATAATCATAGCGACGATAGTTCGGATCGACGACAATGGCATCTCCTTTATACATAGAAGTATTCTTCTCTGTATTCACTTGTGTAGAGGCTAAAAAGACACCTTGTGATTTAGCTCCCGTTAAGATTAACGCCGCGGCTTTCGCATTATATGGAGAAAACATTAGCTGCGCCGTCCCGATTTGTTGGCCATAATCTTTTTCGATGCTCAATTTCTCGTTTGAAACAAAACGTGTGAAGTCCTTATCATAATGGAAATATAACTGATCATTTAACTTACGAATCATCGGATTATCCTTAGGCGTGCCAAAAATAATCAAGTTATGATTTTCTAATGCCGCATTTTTAGGCGCTTTTTTATAATACGTAATCTCACCGACATTACTTTCGGCATAATTACCAATTAAGTTAAATAAATTGGTCAACACTTTAAAATAGTTATCATCCATTTTTTCTGGTAATAAAATCGCTAAATCAGCAAAAGAACGGCTTCTGATAAAAATGTTCGGATAGTTATTAAATAATATGTCGTTAAGTTCTTCTGTTTGAATAAACGCATTCGAGTTATTTTCAATAAAGGCCCATGGTGTCTGACCATTTCGTAAAACTTCTGGTGATTTAACGTTCAAATCAAAAGCAACTTTTAAAACAAAACTATCAGCAATTTCTAAGTTCTTTGGAAATTCGAGATTTAATTCATCACCATTTGCACGAGCAGCGGTTAATTTCTTGCTGCCAATTGGTTGATCATTGGCATAGACGGTCACTAATGAAGAATCAAAATCTAAGTTTTCAGCGTATTTAAAATGTAAATGTACGCGACTTCCATTGGCGTTGTTTCGATCCACTGGCAAATTGACAAAGTACGTTTGTTCTTGGTGATAGGCTCCTTCTAGTTTGTCTCCCGTTGAGGTTAATGGATAATTTCCATCAAATTCTAAAGTTGAACTAAACGTATCGGTATTCTCATCAACTGTCGTCTCTTCTTTATCTGTTTGGGTCATTAATTCATAGTTGGCTAAATAACGCCCCGCACGAACAAGTAAGTCCTCATCTTTCGAAGTAGCTACTAAAACATGCTTATCTGGTTGATTAAAAAATTTTAAGACAGCTTGGTCCTCCACACGTTTGCTATCAATTTGACTTTTATACTGATCTGGCAATTTATCATAGCTGGCAATAATCAACTGATAGGGTGCTGACTGTTCTTTGTTCAAAGAAGCCATTGGCAACAATTCTTCTGAGGTAGTAATCAAACGAGCAGCGCCAGCTAACGCATGGGTCGCTGCAGCTAATTCTTTTTCCGTTGCATTTTCTGGTGTCAAAATAACACTGTGTTTATTCGCAATCGTGTCTGCTCCCACAAAATGATTATAAAAAGAATGAATTGTATTCTCTGGTAATTGTAAATCGTATTGGAAGTTTACGTTAGATCCTTCATACATCGTTAACCAATTTGCCGGAGTTTCAATTAAATTATACATGTCGTTTCCTGCCTGATTAATAATTTGGCCCTCAACAGTCAATGTATTTGTCTCTTTAATCAGTTCCAAAGGGATTTCAATCGTCTTTTGTTGAATACCAGTTGTATTTTCAGGACGCCAAGAATAAAACTTAACACCATTAACCGCCACAGTTAAATCTGAGGTCTGATTATTTTTTAATTGTGTGATTTGATAAGTCATATTGAATGATGCTTTTTTAACGTCCCAATAATCAATTTTTGTAAAATACATGGTGCTACGGACAGAAGTACCTGTTAAAGAGATTGTTTTATTTTGAAAAGGTTGTGTAAAGGTATGGTTGTCTTGTTCTTTATTTTCGGCGTATACGGTCGGACTTGCGACACCAATCAGAATTGTCAGAAAGAACAACCCTATTAAAGTGACTGTTTTTTGTTTCATTGCACGTTTCCTCCTTATTTAAATCGTTCAGTTTTGTACCATTTTGTTTGTGTTTGTTTATGAAAAACATTTTCTTTAATATACATCACCATGCCATAAGCGGCGACTACTAGCCACATTTGACTGTATGTAATATACATCAAGGCAATAATTAAGATATTCTCTAAAGTCATTTCGCCTTTTTCGGTCGTAATACTGACAAAAGTACTGAAAATAAATAACAGAATCGCTAACAGCCACAAGGAGTTGCTAAATCCTTGTAGGGTCGTTGTTAAGTAACCAGACATTGATAAAACTAACATGATGTCTGACAAAACGAGCGATGTCATTAAGAGAAAATAAATGGACAAGAAATATAAAATATCAAAACGGATCCGACTTGCTCTAGGATTAAACAATAATTTAGCATTTTTAACAATGACATAAATATTGCCTTTGACCCATCGCGTTCGTTGTCGGAACCAAACAGATAATGTTTGCGGCTCTTGCTCCCACGTCACTGCTTTTGGTTGAAACTTAATTTTATAGCCCATCATATAGATACGAAAACTAATTTCTGTATCTTCGGCTAACGCTTTATCGTCCCAGCCACCAATGGCTTCAATAATACTACGACGAACAATAAAATTTGTGCCAGGAATCGTGCATAACTTAAACAATTGAAAACGACCGGCTTGTGCCATCCATTGAAAGGCGAGTGTTTCGATATTAATAAAGCGTGTCAACAGGCTTGCATTGCGATTTCTGGTTCTAAATTTACCAATAACCGCACCGTATTCCTCACTAGCGATTAACTCTCCGACTAAATAACGAAGTGCATTCGGTTCAGGCGTATTGTCCGCATCATAAATGGCAATCACGTCTCCCTTGGCTTGCTTAAAACCAATGTTTAAGGCATTGGACTTGCCTTTACCACCCGTTATATTGTCTGTATTAATGATCTGCAAATTTCGATTGGCCGCCTTTTTTTGGACGTTAGCTAAAAGCTCGGCACTATTATCACTTGAGTTGTCATTAATCACAATAATTTCATAGCGATCTTGCGGATAATTAAAATTCAATAACGCTTCCACTGTCCGCACAATGACAATTCCTTCATTATGGGCCGGCACCATAATTGAAACAAATGGCGCTTCTTCGTCCTCTACAGGTGGCGGCGCGACAGGGTCTGTTTTTAAATAATAAACATAGCCAAAAATAACTAAGAGAATATTTACAATTAGTAGACTCCAAATAATGATAGTTGCTGTTAACATTACAATGTCAGCAATGGTCATTTGTCTTCCTCCTTATTAATATATTTCGATCGATAATTCTTTCGTCCAATCATAAACAAAATAATCAGGATGATTAAAGTCAACGTAACAACGCCAATCAAAATATTGTTTGTGATACTGAAAAAGAATGAAAATAAGCCTGTAAATCGTTGTTTTTCAACTGTTGATGCGCCTGTATCAGCCAGACCATTGACAATTTGATTGTTTAAGAAGAACCGATTATTCTGAAATTCGATTTTCTGTGTTTGTGTTTGGACAGTGAAATGTTGATCAGCTTCTGAAATACTAAACACTATCGGTGTTTTTCTGACTTTTTGAATTAGCTGATCCACTTCTTTTTTAGAATTTGGAAATGGAAAACTAATAGTAGTCGGCATTGGAAACCGATAGTCATTCGGATTATCTTTATCCGTCCATTCAATCCCCGATAAATAATCATACGGCAAATCAAACAAAGCATTCTTATAAGTAATCGATTCCCCCGTTTGGTTCCGATAAAAAACGCGTTCAATCGGTGGATTTTCCCTTAGAATAACTGTATCACTGATTGCTAGACCATCTTCTTGGTATTGAAGGTCTTGATTCCAGTATCCTGGAGCAGAGATGCCTACTGGATAGACATGGCTGTCAACTAATAAACTAATCTGCTGTTCCATCAATTGTTTCAAGGCACGTTGGTCATTTAAATCAACATTATTAACCCCTGGCGTTTCTAAGAAAATAATCCCTGTTGAAGCAAACGCACGTAACGCATTTGTAAATAGTTTGTAAGGCAAGAGTGTATTATTTTGTGAGACACTTGTGCTAGATAAAATATAAGGATACGTAGTTTTAACTAATTCTTCTTGCAAATAGGTGGCGACGGACATCTCTCTTAACGGGTTAAAATCAGAAATCGTCAAAAACGGCCGTGACATTTTTTCACTTTCAAGCCATTGACCAATTACGTCCAAGCTTTCTAAAAAAACAGCGCCTTTGCGTTCAAACATTGGTAGAAAAGCATGACCATTTTCAATTACGCCAAATGGATATTCTTCTGGTGCTAATTCTTGTGTTTTTAATCGCCCAACTGTCTGACCTTGCGTATTCTCCAGTACAACTGATTGATCTTGAAAAGGCAATACTTGAGAAAAGCGGTGTTTTTCATCTTCTAACCGATATTGACGATGACTTAATTCTTTCCACGTACCGCTAAAATATTGTTTTTCATCGTCACGCATGTTTCGACCAATGTGTAATTGTTTGCCTTTGAAATGAACTCGATCTGCTAAAAAATCAGAGGCAATAACGCCTGCTTGTTCAGGCCAATTCACCATAGAAATCAAACTGTCATAGTCATCATTTAGCAATTCGCCAGGTACATAATCTGACACCGCCACACTCTGAACTTCTACTCCAAAACTCGTCAATACTCGTTGTAAAGCATCCACATCATTTTCTTTTTTCCCTGCAATATTCAAACTGTCATAGACAAGTAAGACATGTTTACTTGGTGCGGCTAGCGCTGGTTTGGCAAAGCTACAAAAAACGAAAAAAATTAAAAAACACACCCAGCCAATAAGATATTGTTTATTTTTCAATCCTCTCTACCTCCCCAATGACTTGTGGTGTTGTATCTTGCCACATTCGTTTACCAATAACGTCAGAGACAATTTGTAACAAGAGAAAATCTAAAAATACTGAGACTAAAAATAAATGACGTACTAAGTCACTATCTCCATCAATAATAATTGTTGAAATGAAAACAACTAATAAATTTAGGTAAATCCCTGTCATTAAAAAGAAGCGAAAAACTAATCTAGGTTCGCTTGTCTTAATCCCTTTGTATAAACCAACGCCATATAACCCAAACAGAATCACGCCTAATAATAGATAGAAAGCAAAGTTTTTAGGAAAAAAGCTAGCTTTAATACGGTTATACAACATAAAAAATTTAGATTGTTCTAGAGGTGCATACCCCGTCGTTTTCTCAAAATTCCCCACATTATTGGGCTTTACTAAGTAAACATTTGGCACCGCTGAATTCAGTCCTTGCCATAATTCAGATGGATAATTTAAATAATTCAATAACACCCACCCAAAACTCGTTTTATCAAAAAAATCTTTTTTCATTTGTTCAGAAGTTGGTGATACAGGACTGTATTCTTCAAAGTAGGAACGTCCCTTTTGCAAACCATATTGTGGATTAATCTCCCCCTCTGACATCCGTTTATCTGGAACTTTACTATCCTTCATTACGCCACGAGTCATACTATGGTATAAATCACGTTCATAGGTATCGTTAGGGACGATAAAAGCGGCTAACGTTGTAAAACCAATAAGCGCAATTAAAAAGGCCGTCATTGACAAGCGTTGGTAACGTTGTGATAGGTAGACAAAAAAGCCTAAACCAGTAATAATTACACCAATAATCAGCAAATATTCTTGACGAGTGGTCCCTATTAAAAGCACGACCGTTTGTGCCAAGATAACTAAGATTATTCTTCTGAGCCAAGTTCGTGGTTTCGTCACCCGATAAAAATAGACTGAAAATGCTAATACACTCACAGAAAGTAAAAAACTCGTCGCTTCTGTATAAAAAGAATTAAAATAAATCGTATATGAGGCATCTCCTAAGATGAAAATAACTAACAAAGAGATAAGATAACTTTTTTTCAAAGATACGCCTTCGGTTAAGCCTCGTACCAAGAAATAAATTGACACTGAATAACAACTAAGATAAACGAAACCCAAGAAACGAATATCGAAAACCGTTTGACTATAAAAAAGTTTATTCAGCCAAATGGCAATGGTGATGAAAAATTGTTGAGTGGAAACAAAGTGCGTCGTTGTTTCATTAAAATAACGCATAATTGAAAAGTCCTTAACAAAATAGGCCACATTGTCGTAGCTATCACCATTGACACGATAAAGACTATTTGAATTTAACACACGAAAATACTCGCCATTATCTCCCAAGCCATTAATCGGATAAACAAATAACAAAATGCTTGTCACTAACCCAATCCCTAAAACGGCCAAAAGACTTGGCGAAATATAACGACCCAACCATTCAAAAGCCGAGTTCATGTGTTTTTTGATCTTTTCCATGCTTTCACCTCATCTAGAAATCATAGGCCAAAAGAGCCATTAAGTTATTATAGGAATAGACTTGTTTCGTAACTTTATCACCAAATCCTCCATAAATCGGACTGCTTGAATCCATAATTTGAAAATTATTCAGTACTGTAATTGCCGCACGATACAACTCTTTGTCATTTTCGGCAACACCAATTAAAGCCGCTATCGCATAACTGGCTGCAGATTGATTTTTATCCACAGGCGATCCATTTAAATCATACGAGTTAAAAAGCGTTCCTTGCTGAACTTGTTTTCGCACAAAATCAATACTAGTCTGTTTTGCCATCCCAACTTCACTTAAATGGACAATCGTTAATAAAGATTCAATAATATTGAGTGTTCCGTCGTTTTCGTATTTATTTGTTTGGTGATTAAACTTTGTTTGATAAAGGGGTAAATCATCAGAAATATAGCCATCATCTATTAATTGGTAATGATACTGCAAGTAGTCTGCTGAAATCCCGAATTCTTTGTATAGATAACCCAGCGTAATTAAGTCAATATAAAACAAGGATGTTTCTGAAGATTGTTGTTTTGATTTACTATCGTAAAAATCAATTAGAATATTATCTTTCATTGAGGTTTTCATAAAATTCTTGCCTATTTTGTTAATTTCTTGATCATACTGATCTGTTTTAAAATGACCACCTGCTTCAATTAATGCACGAATAATCCGTAAATCATCAATCGAGGCATTGACATTGTACTTATTGCCTTGTTCATCAATTCGGTAACTAAATTGGACACCGTCGTAAAAGGTGTCTTTCGTCTGCTTATAAAAATTATCAAAACGTCCTTGCGTATCAAAGGCTAAATTACGCAAATATAAACCAGAAGATTCACTTAACAACTCATGTCCTGTTGCGACATCTTTGCGTTCAGCATCTGGTAAATAATTAGTTAAAAAGCCGCCTTCTGTCTTAAGGCGAGTTTCAATAAAAAACTTCAACAAATCTTTACGTTTCGTGGTTTCTTTCGTACTAAATTTATTTCTTGTTAAAAAATGTTGTTTGTCCGTCGACATCAAGCGTTGAATTTTTGGATTCACTTTTTCCACCTCTACTTTATAGGATTTTTCTCTAAACAAAAGAAAATATCCTCCCAGAAGCACCACGAATACCCCAATAAAAATCCAAAGTTTTCTCTTCATTATTACGCCTCTTTTCCTCACTTCTTTATTGTCAGTGTACACAAAAGTACTTGTTTTTGCGAAACTTACGCTACATCATCAAGCGCAAGAAAAAAAGCAATCCATAAAATAAAAGGATTGCTCTAACCGTTTCGTCGATCATTTCCTGTCATCGTAATCTCTTTTGACAGATAACGCACACGTTCCATAATTCGTCTGGCTTTTAGTGGCTCTTGTTCTCCTCGTTGCGTCACGGTTAAATGCTCTTCTAAAGCTTTTAAATCTAGGTTGGAAGAGAAAAAAGTAACTAATTGTTCTTGCATTCGGTATTGCAAGATTACACTTAAAACGTCGTCACGAATCCAACTAGTCATGGATTCCGCACCAATGTCATCAATCATTAATATAGGGGATTTTTTTACTGCATCGAGCTTTTCACCAACTTGATCGCGACCAATGGCTTGTTTCATTTCTACTGTAAAGGTTGGAAAATGAACAATTGTCGTAGTAAATCCACGTTCTGCTAAAGCATTAGCCATCGCACCTAATAAGAAAGATTTTCCTACACCGAAGGGGCCTTGTAAATAGAGTCCTTTATGAAATTCTTTTGGTGTCGCAGGATATTCTCTTAAAAATTGCATCGCTTCTGCTAACGCTTTGGCTCGACCTTGAGAAGATGGATCGAAATCTCGTAAATTTGCTTCTCGGACATCTTTTGGCATATCCATTGCCTTTACTCGATTGCGAATTTCTTCTTCCTTCTGACGGGCGATTAAATCAGCCGTTGGGACATACGTTACATCAATGTAATGAAAATTCAACATTAATCTTGGCTCATAGCCTGGGGCAATCATTGTTGGATCGTTTAATTGAAATTTCTTTTTTTCTTGAACAAATTCATACAGCTTAGCATAGCTTTTACGAATATCTTCATCTGTTAAACGCTCTCGGTTTGCTTGTATAAAGGCTTGAACATCTTGATCTTTCAATACTTCGTTAACTAGCTCTTCATATCGTTCATTGATATCACGCTTCTGGATAATTTTTGACATTTCTTTTCCTACGTCTTCCATCATTGGTCACCTCCTTGGTTTAAAAATTCTTGAATTTGTCGATCTAACTCGGCTTGTTCTTCTGGGGAAAGTTTTGTTTCATCGTTTGGCTGATCTGCCCATTCTGGTAATCGCTCTTGTCGAACAGTTTGACGTTTCCCTGAATAATTTTGTTGTCGCTGTTTTTGTTTGGTTTGGCTTTGTTTTGCCAATTCTCTGACGTGCTCAATTGCTTTTTCTGGTGAATGAATCCCACTCTGTCCCCATTCATTCGCAATTCGATTCACATACTCCGCTTTTAAAGTCGGTTGTTGTTGAATGTTGTAAACATAGTTAATCAAAATATTAATCACACTAGTTGGTAAGCCTGATTTGGCAACCAAATATTTCACTAATGATCGTTCTTGTGGTGTCGTATAGCCGCCTCGACTATTTTTTAAAGCTTCTAAATATTGAATAGGCGGATTCTTTTCACTATCCATAATCATTTGAATATCCAGTTCAGAAAAACCATTCATTTTTAATGCGTTATATCGATACGTTTGTTGCTCTTCCACCGTCAATTGTGCTTGCTTGTTTGTCACTACGTTTGTTGGCTGTGGTTTTTTATCAGGATCAAAAGCTTGATGAATCGTTCGCACTAATTCCTTAGGCAAAATTCGACTTGTATAATAGTCAAATGATTTCGAAGCAAAGTCTACCATATCTAACTCATTGATGCCATATAATTGATGAAAAACATAGACTTCTTTTTGAAAACTAGCCTCATCTTCTGGCAGTTGTAAACCTAAACGGTGCAAACCTTCCACAAAATAGTGCCAATCAAAAGAATCCGTTGATACAGAAATTTTCTTCGCTTTTTCTTGTTGGGAAAAAGTTTCTTGAATCGTTGTCAATCGGTTCGCTTCGGAAACCATTTGTTCTTCTTTAAAGGCATAAACCTCTTGAAAGCTAGCGGAAACATTTTGATAGCCCTCTGTTTTGGTAGGATGCGGTTGGAACTTTTGCACTAATTGATCAAATTTCCGTTGTCCAACCCGATTAAATAACACTAAAGCTAACACTTCATCTTTAAAAAAACGAGCGGCTGTTTCAGGTGCTTTTAAATAATATAAATAACAATCTCCTAATTCTCGGTCTGTTTTTTTATACGTTTCTAGCAACCCAATGCCTTCTAATTTGCGGCAAGCTTCTTCTAATTGTTGGCTACTCAAGTCCAACAAACTAATTAAATCTGCATGAAACAGCAAGCCATTCTCCTCTGAGTCTGTTGTTTCAGATAACAAAAGCCAATATAAACTAAACGCATTGGCGCCGACAATTGGTTGATATAAAAAGGTTAAAACCTCTTTCTCTTGATCAGAAAGCGGTGAATCAATAACCGCTTGAAAAATATTTTTTGGTTGGATTCTTTGCCGATTTCCGTTCAAAGAAAGACCTCCTTTTTAATTTTCTGAGTCAGGAGAAGAAGATTTTGCTTTGTCGACAATGTCCTGTAACTCTTTCAAAAACACGCTCATATCTTTAAATTGTCGATAAACACTGGCAAAGCGGATGTAGGCAATTTCATCTAGATTGACTAAATCCTCCATCACATATTCACCGATAAGCGTGGTAGAGACTTCGTTTTCCCCTAAACTACGCACTCGATTTTCAACATTATCGACAATTTGAACCATTTGTTCCATAGCAACGGGTCTTTTTTCCGCAGAGCGAATAAGCCCACGCAAAATTTTATCACGATTAAATTCTTCACGATCCCCATTTTTCTTGATCACAAGTAATGGCGCTGCTTCAATTCTTTCAAATGTAGTGAACCGATAACTGCAATTTTCACATTCACGACGACGGCGAATTGCACGTCCATCATCTGCTTGACGGCTATCAATAACACGGGAATTATTATGATGACATCTTGGACAACGCATAACGTTCACCTCTTCTATTCTGTATAATTTTCGTTGCCTATATTATAACATGAAATTGCGCTATTACTAGGGCTTTAGAACTAGTTCTTAGTTGAATCTTTGCCATTCTTTAATAAAAACAAAGACTTCCGCTATTTTTTCTGAAATTTTCAAAAAATTTTACGTCATTTAAAAAATATTCACTTCTTTTCAGCCTGTTTCTCTAGCCACTTCTTCACTTGTTGTTCCGTTTCTTCTCTAGTTCCTTGATTATCAAATACGATATCTGCTCGTTCTTTTTTCGTTTCAATCGGCCATTGACTAGCAATTCGTTGTTGTGCTTCTTCTTCTGTTAAATGGTTTCGGGCCATCAGACGCTCTTTTTGAATCTTTTCAGGTACATACACCACAGCGACTTGATCCATAATCGCCTCATAATGGGCTTCATAAAGCAGAGGAATATCAACAATAATAAGGGATGCTGCTTTCTTTTTAGCTTCTTCAATTTGACGTAAAATTTCTTTTCTTAAAAAAGGTTTCAGCGTTTCATTTAACAACTCCCGTTTTTGAGAGCTAGAGAAAATTAATTGTCCTAATTTTTTCCGATCCAATTCACCAGTTGTTAATACTATTTCTGGGCCGAAAGTTTCCACGATTGCGGCTAAAGCTGGTTGCCCTTTTGCAACAATTTCTCGGGCGATAACATCGCCGTCAACAATTGGATAACCCGCTTTTTTAAAAAAAGCAACAACCGTACTTTTACCTGTCGCAATCCCTCCTGTAATACCTAAAACTTTTGTCATTTCAATCGACGCCCCTTCAATTGTTGACATTGTGGACAATAATGCGTACCACGTTGTGCCACTTTTGTTTTAACAATCGGGGTACCACAACGATTGCAAGGTAAGCCTGTTTGCCCATAGACATTCAACGCTACTTGAAAAGTCCCTGCTTCTCCTAACGCGTTTAGATAGGTGCGAATGGTGGTTCCACCTGCTTCAACAGCGCGTGCCAAGACATCAATGATTGCTTGATACAACGTAGCAACTTCCTCAGGTTTTAAGGAATCTGCTGGTTGCTCTGGATGGATTTGCGCTTGCCAAAGTGCTTCATCGACATAAATATTCCCCAAGCCAGTCACTAGCTTTTGATCTAACAGCAATGGCTTAATTGCCTTATGATGCTTTTTCAAGCCTTGTTGAAAAGCAGCTAATTGAAAAACGTCTGGTGTTGGCTCTGGGCCCAAAGCTAAAATCCCTTTATATTGATGACCTTGATTCTTAGGAACCAATGTCATACGGCCAAATTTTCGCACATCTAAATAACGTAATTGCGTACCATCTGTAAAAGTAAACATTACATGGGTATGTTTGGCAATGTCATCATCAGCCTGATGAAACTCATATTTTCCTTCCATTCGTAAGTGAGAAATCATATCATTATCAGACAATTTAAAAATCAGAAATTTTCCTCTTCGCTCAATCCCTTCAATCGTTTGGCCAGCTAATTGACCTTGAAACACATCAACTTCTGGTGATTCAATAATTTTTGGCCAAAAAACAATGACTTCTTGAATGGTTTTTCCTACAACAAGTTTTTCAAGTCCTTTTCGCACTGTTTCTACTTCTGGTAATTCTGGCATTATTTTTGCTCCTTTATATAAAGAGGTCTGAACGCTTAGATACCAACGTCCAGATCCTACTTATGCTTATTTTATTCATAGTTCTTAATGGGTAAGCTATTATTTTGCTTCATACCATGTTTTACCCCAACTGCTATCGGTGATAAGTGGCACATGTAAGGAAACCGCGTGCTCCATCACTTCTTTCACGAGTTGATTTAATTGTTCTAATTCTGATTCTGGCACTTCAAAAACTAACTCATCGTGCACTTGTAATAACATTGTCGCTTGTAATTTTTCTTCTTTTAAGCGACGCGCCATTTCAATCATCGCAATTTTTAAAATATCTGCGGCACTTCCCTGAATCGGTGTATTAATCGCTGTACGTTCAGCGAATGAACGTAGATTAAAGTTTCTTGAATTAATATCACTTAAATAACGACGACGATGATACAATGTTTCCACATAGCCTTTGTCTTTGGCATCGCGGACAATCTCTTCCATATACTGTTTCACACCTGGATATTTTTCAAAATAGGTGTCAATATATTGTTGTGCTTGCTTTCTAGTAATGCCTAAGTTTTGGGACAAGCCATAATCACTGATACCATAGACAATTCCAAAATTCACCGCTTTAGCTTGACGACGCATGTTAGGTGTGACCTCTTCTGCTTTTTCGACACCGAAAACTCGCATTGCAGTGCTGGCGTGGATATCTTGCCCTTCCACAAACGCTTCTTTTAAATGCTTGTCATTAGAAATATGCGCCAGGACACGTAACTCAATTTGAGAGTAGTCAGAAGAGAAAATCAACCAGTTATCCTCTCTTGGTACGAACGCTTCTCGAATTTTCCGGCCTTCTTCTAGACGGATAGGAATATTTTGTAAATTAGGATCTACTGAGCTTAACCGTCCTGTTTGTGTCAGTGTTTGTACATACCGAGTATGAATTTTATTATCTGGCTGAATTACTTTTAAGAGCCCTTCAACATAGGTCGATTGAATTTTGGCAATTTGACGATAAGTTAAAATATCCGCCACAATTGGTGCTTGTTCTTTTAGTTGTTCTAAAACATCCACCGCTGTTGAATAGCCAGTTTTCGTCTTTTTGATCACAGGTAAGCCCATTTTTTCAAATAAAATAACGCCTAATTGTTTAGGTGAGTTCAAATTAAATTCTTCGCCAGCTTCTGCATAGATTTTTTCTTCGATTTCTTTCAGGCGTTCTGAAAATTCTACTTGCATTTCTTTTAAGCGCGTGGCATCAACACGGATCCCAGTTATTTCCATATCGCCTAAAATACGAGAAAGTGGTAATTCCATTTTATAGAATAAATCAGCTTGATTCTTTTCTGTTAATTCGCTGTCTAATTTGCTTGTTAAAAATTGAATTGCTTTAATCTTACGCGCTAAGTGACCAAAGAAAACTTCTTCGTCTTCTGGCAAGCCTTTTTTGGCCCCTTTTCCATAAATTGCTTCATCAGATTGAATCGCATCATATCCGTAATGTTGTGCTACGCCTTCAATATCAGCGTTATTGTCATTGGTATCAAGTAAATAAGCAGCCAATAAAACATCAAAGGCAATCCCTGTCATTTTTCCTACATAGCGATTTAACGCAACGTACGTCCGTTTTGCATCGTAGACATTTTTTTTACGTGTCTCATCCATCAACCAATCGATAAATGGCTGACTTTCAAAAACAGCTAAATTATTCGTGGTATAAATCTTCTTGTCGTTGCCCCAAGCAAGGCCGACAATCGGTGACGTATGATAGTTATCTTCCATCATCTCAACATAAAGAGCCATATCGTCTGTAAACATTTCATTGGTTAACTGATCTTCAACGACTTCAAATAAAATATCTTCCATTTCAACAGGTTCTTCTGTAATGTCCAACTTAGCTAAAAATTGTTTAAAATCCATTTCTTTATAAAAAGGAACCAATTTTTCTAAATTTTTCCCTTTATATACCAAGTCTTCCACATTGACTTCGACTGGTGCATTGACTTCGATTGTCGCTAAACGTTTAGAAAGAAAGGCTTGCTCTTTATCATTAATCAGGTTTTCTTTCATTTTGCTTTTTTTCATTTCATCGATATTTTCATAAACCCCTTCAACTGAGCCATATTGTTTTAACAGCTTAATCGCAGTTTTCTCACCAATTTTCGTTACACCTGGAATATTATCCGACGTGTCGCCAGCCAACCCTTTCATATCAATAATTTGATTAGGTGTTAACCCATCATATTTTTCAGCAATATGCTCAGGCGTATATGATTCAATATCGCTAACTCCTTTAACAGTGATATCTACTTTGACAGTGTCAGTAGCTAATTGTGTCAAATCTCGGTCTCCTGATAACACAACAACATCAAATTCATCTTTATCAACTTTGTTGGCTAATGTACCAATAATATCATCCGCTTCATAGTTAGGCAGTTCATAATATTTTACACCTAAACCTTCTAAAAGTTCACGAATATACGGCATTTGTTCTTTAAATTCGCCCGGTGTTTTTGAGCGTCCGGCTTTATATTCTGAATAAAATTCTGTTCTGAATGTGGTTTTCCCTGCATCAAAAGCGACTAAAACATGAGTAGGCATTTCTTTTTGCATTACATTTTCAAACATATTGTTAAATGCATAAATGGCATTTGTATGCAAGCCGTTCTTATTTTTGAATCGTTCTAATGAGTTATGTAGCGCAAAAAATGCACGAAAGGCTACACTGTTTCCATCAACGAGTAATAATTTTTTTTTGGTCATTTTTTTCCCCTCATCTTTAGCAAACTAGTTTCCTTTCTATTTTAACAAAAAACTACAGAATTTGCAGTAGACGGCGATTGCCGAATGAAAGAAAAAGGTATTTGACATAGTGCTTTAATGATGACTATATCAAATACCAAAATCAAGCAGCAATACACGCTGTATCTTCGAAAATATGAGAATATTTTACGGCAAAACATTTCCCGCTGCACGATAAATGTCGTACCAATCTTCGCGACTAATCACAATATCTGCTGCTTTAGCAATTTCTTCAATTCTACCAAGATTCATACTTCCTGCGATGACTTGCATATTAGCAGGATGGCGCAGAATCCAGCTGCTGGCTAAACCAGTTGGCGTCGTTTGATATTTTTCAGCCAGCTCGGTTAATTTTTGATTTAACTCAGGGAATTTTTCATTTCCAATAAAGACACCTTCAAAATATCCATATTGATAAGGTGACCATGCTTGAATAGTCATTTGTTTCAAACGTGAATAATCTAAAATGCCATGATCATAATCAATGCTTCCTGATGTTTCCATATTTGTTTGTAATCCTTGATCCACCATGCCAGTATGCTTGATGCCAAATTGTAATTGATTGGCTAATAATGGTTGTTTAACAGCTGTTTTTAAAAGTTCAATTTGTCCTGGCGTTTGGTTACTTACACCAAAATAGCGAACTTTCCCTTGTTTTTCTAATAAATGAAAAGCTTCAGCTACTTCTTCTGGTTCCACTAAAGTATCTGGACGATGCAACAATAATGCATCAACTGAATCTATACCTAAACGCTGTAAACTCCCTTCGACCGCTTCTAAAATATGTTCTTTTGAAAAGTCAAAAAAGCCTTGACGAATCCCACATTTCGTTTGTATAAAAATATCTTCACGACGAATGGAACTTTCTTTTAAGGCCTTGCCAAAAATGGTTTCGCAGTCGCCGCCACCATAAATGTCGGCATGATCAAAGAATGTAATGCCATGATCATAAGCAGCTTCAATTACCTGTTGAGGATTTCCAGCACCATTTAAGCGCATACATCCTAAGATAACCGAAGAAACTGTTTCGTCACTTGTACCAAATTGCAGTTGTTTCATTTTAATATCCTCCTCATCCATTCCTCTTACTTCTTCATTTTAACACTATTTAGACAAAATTGGACTTCTTACGATAGATTCGCTTCAACTTTTTCAAAAAAAGCAGGCGATAATTCTTCTGGCAAATAAACAATTGTCTCTGGAGAAAGTGATACGTTCATCTGAAACAAATGATTGACAATTACTAGATGTGCTTGGTGAAGTTGATACGTTGGTTTTCCATAAATAATTGTAATATTCTTTTTTTCACTGAAATAGTTTTTTAAAGATTGCCCCAGCGCTTGTTCCTTTTCTGGAGGAAAGTCTGTCAATAAACAAATAATATATTTTTTTTCATATAAAATGGGATTAAATAAATCCAAGATGTGATAAAAATAGCAATTCGTCAATTCCCTTTCTTTTACTGAAGCAAAGACTGGATACAGGCGTTTTAAAAGCCTAATAAGTTTCTGTAATCTGTGCCAGGTTTGCTGATAACGTACAGCGAGTGTTTGTTCCTGTTTATGAGCTGGCAACCATGCTTGTCCGTCTAATAAACTATTCATATGCGTACTTAAAAATCGACACAAATGAATTTCTTGATAATTAAACTGATGTTGTGTAAAACTTTTCCTAATTTCTTTCATGATAAAAATAGCTGTTTTTAAGCATAAACTTTCAATTTTCATTTGCTCATGAATAAAATATTTTCGTGCTCTCTTGCCAAAGCAACCACCAAAATGCGCTTCAAGAATCACAAATAACGCTTTTTGTTCTTTGAGAGACATAAAAGAAGTGCTTAATACTTCGACACGGAATAAATAAAAAAAGGGACTTGTTTGTTGAAATATACTAGCATTTGGCACTGAAATTTCATGACCGCCTCGGTACCGTTTCTCCCAAATATAAATTAGCCAACTAAGATGATTCTGTTGCGCCACATTTAAATCCAACTCAAAAAAGGTAATGATTTTCCGAGTCATTTCTTTGTTTTCTTCCAGACAACTTTCTTGAAAAAACAAATAAAAATAAAGGGTTAGCTGTCGAATTTGCCATTCATTGCCAGTTAAATCATAATGTTTTTGACGCACAACAATATCAAAATTAACTAGCCAACGTCGTATATTAGACAGTTTCTTCCGAATAGTTGATTCCTGTAAACCTAATCTCTGGGTCAATTGGGCATAATTGATTCGCTCTTCAATTAGACAACGCAAAATATAAAATTCGGGAATAAAATAACAAAATTTTTGTCTAAAGCGAGCTAGCCCACAAGCGCATAATTCACGATATTTTACAATTCCTTTAGTTGTTGTATAAATCTTACAAAGCCGTTCTATCTTAAACCCCTCCTGCTTTTTTTCAAAACGTTGAATGTAACAATGGATCGTTTTGTCGCTCACCTTTAGTTTTTCTGCAGCCATCAAAACAGAAAATGTCTGCTCTTGTTGCAGTAAATCCAACAATTCCAACATATTTTTATGTTCAAAAGACAATAATTCCTTGAAATCCATATATCGTCCCCTTTCATTCCCTTGTTATAAGAATACGTCAAATAAGGCAAAAATTTTTTTTAAAAGAAAAAAATAGAGAACAAAAAGTATTGATTACTTTCCATTCTCTACAATTATATCGAATTATTTTTTTGAAATATGCAGTGTCATAGCGTTTGCTGCTACAATAATTGTGCTTAACGACATCAATACAGCACCTACAGCTGGATTTAAAACAATCCCAATTGGTGCAAGGACCCCAGCCGCTAAAGGAATAGCGACAATATTGTACCCGGCTCCCCACCAAAGATTTTGAATCATTTTGCGTCGTGTTTGTTTGGCTAAATCTAAGAACCTTAAAATATCTTTAGGATCACTATCTGTCAGTACCACATCTGCCGAATCAATGGCTACATCGGTACCAGCGCCTATCGCAATTCCGATTGAAGCACGGGCTAAACTTGGTGCATCATTAATACCGTCCCCTACCATCATGACCTGATGCCCCTCAGTAAGGTACTGTTGTACAATCTTTTCTTTGTCTTCTGGCAAGAGCTCTGCGTAGTACTCCTTCATTCCTAAATAATTAGCAACTGCACTGGCGGCTGTTTGATTATCCCCTGTTAACATGACTGGCGTAATTCCTTGCGCTTGTAACTCTGCAATAAATGTTTTAGCTTCTGGTTTGACTTTATCTCCTAAAGCTAGCAGTGCGACTAGTTGACCAGCGATGATTAAATAACTCAAGGTATTTCCTTGCTCTTGATAGTTTGTTTTAATTGTTTCATCGAAGGTTAACTGTAACCGTGCGACTTCTTTTTCATTGACTATTTTGACTTCTTGGTTTTGAACAGTAGCAACCAATCCCACGCCTGATAAAGCTTGCAGATTATGGGCTTCATAAGGTTGAACGGCTTGTTTATTTAAATAGTTCATGATCCCAATTGCCAACGGATGGTTTGCGTTTTTTTCTAATGCTCCAATATATTTAAGTGCTTCTTCTCTAGTGAATTGCTTACTCATTAATTCTAAGCCAGTAACTGTAAATTGTCCTTCTGTTAAAGTACCAGTTTTATCCAGCAACACATATTCAACCTTATTGGCTTGTTCTAATGCGTTCCGATTTTTTAAAAGTAAGCCATTTTTAGCAGCAATGGAGGTACTTCTAGCAATCACTAATGGAATTGCTAAGCCTAATGCATGGGGACAGGCAATAATAAAAACTGTAACCATTCGTTCAAATGCTAGCGACAAATCTTTCGTTGCCATTAACCAACCGATAAATGCTAACACACCTACGAATAAGGCAATATAGAATAACCACTTCGCGACACGGTCCGAAATTGATTCTAGTTTTGATTTTTCCGATTGCGCTTGTTTAACCATCTCCATAACTTTTGACAGGTAACTATTTTCACCCGTGCCAGTTACTGAAATTTCAATCATTCCGTTGCCATTGACAGCTCCACCAATCACGGAGTCGCCACTGTTTTTTTCTACTGTTTTTGATTCCCCTGTAACCATCGATTCGTCGACTGTTGTGCTTCCTTTCAAAATTTTACCATCTGTCGGAATTTTATCTCCCGAACGAACAATCAACCGATCGCCTTCTTGAACATCTTGCAAAGGAATTTCTTCTTCCCCATGTTCAGTCATTCGCTTGACTGTGTCAGGTAACAGTTCAGCCATTTTTTTCAAGGCATCACCAGCATTAGAAATAGCATTCATTTCAATCCAATGGCCTAAAAGCATAATAACAATCAGAGTGGCTAATTCCCAGAAAAAGTCCATCACGTGGGTCTGATTCGTAAAATGGTTCATGTAAAATGCATATAAGCTGTAAAAATATGATACCGAAATCCCCATCGCAATTAACGTCATCATTGCTGGGCTCTTTTGCTGTAATTCCATTTTAGCGCCACTTAAAAATGGTTGTCCACCATAAAAAAATAGCACAGTTGCTAAAATTAAAACCAACCAATCAGACCCTGGAAAAGTAAATTGAAAAGGTAATTGAAAACCCATCATCGGTGAAAGAACAATAATCGGAATAGCTAAAATCAATGACAGCCAGAATTTTTGTTTAAAATTCCCCATATGCATTGAATGGCCCATTCCTTTCATTCCTTCATGTTGGTGTGACATAGCCATTTGTTCATGCGCCATGTCATGATTCATGTGATTCATTTTATTGTGGGATATTGTTGGCTGTTTTTCCTGATGTTGTTCATGATTATGTTTTGCTGACATATGATCCCTTCTCTTCTTAAGTATTTTCATCTTAAGCATAGCACAAGATGAAAATTGTTAGAAATAATTACTTTTTTTAGTTTAGAAAAAAAAGGAGCCGAATTTTGCGTATGTATATTTTAAGAACACCTTATCCTCATATTTCTCACAAAAGGAGTATTTCAATGAAAATTACTACAAAGCAAGTCGGGGCACGCATGCGTGAAGCTCGAAAAAAGAAAAAGTACACTTTACGTTATTTAGCCAATAAAATTGGTTTATCTAGTGGAAGTACAATTAGTAACTGGGAACTAGGGTTGAATTTACCCAATAAACGATACTTAAAAAAAATCGCTAAAGCCTGCGATACAACAGTAGATTGGCTACTTTATGGTGATTTTGATCGATTTGTGCGCCAACTATTGAAAGAAAATTTTCAAAATAAACAACTGCTAAAACCACCTTTTTTTACTCAGTTGATGGTACGTTTATCTGAAGAACAGCTATCCTATCACGATTCATTAAAAATTATGATTCACGCGCAAAAGTTACAGCAGTCCTTTTATGCTTTTCCGCTAACAGCAGAATCCCCCTCTCATTCCAAAGAGAGTATTTCTATTTATGAACCAACAACTGCAGAAGAACAGTCTGACCAATCTTATTATCATCCGTTTATTTTGTCGGAACTACATGAATTATTTACACATTCTCAAAATCCAGAATTGGATTATTCTCTGATTATCGCTTTTCTTCCTTTGTTAAAAGTAGATCAATTAAATGAGCCACAAAAAGAAATCTTGCTGGCCATCTTTAAGCGGATGAATTCCTTTAAAGACCAAACGCTTTTAAATGAATTTTTTGTGGAATTACAGTATTTACTCTGACTCTACAAAAAAGATTGAGCCATGTATCTTAAGGACCTAGGCTCAATCTTTTAGTTAAATTTCTTCTATTTATGAACGATTCTTTCGTTCGACTAAGTGCGTTTTCCGTTGTGGGCCAATGATTAAAGGAACGGATTCATATTTGACTTCACTGTATTCCAAGCCAAACCAGCTTTCAGGAGAAGTAGTTAAATTTTTGATAGCTAATTTTGCCTGCATAATTTGTCGATCCCATTTTTTTAGTTCAGAAACGTTAGATAATTCTTCTTGAATTAATACAAATTGGAAATCGCCAACTTCTCTTCCTGGCGTTAATGAATAACGTTGTGGCTGTTTTGGCAAGCGGCCTGTTTTCATCAAGTCATGAACAATTTGTCTTAAATATACATTCACTTCTTGAGAAATATGGAAGCCTAAATATAGCTGAACTTGCACAATAAAATCAGTTCCTAACATGTCAACAGAATATTCCTGAGTAAAAGGTTCATCTGTTACCTGAACATTAACAAACCAATAAACATTCGCTCGTTTTGGTTGTTTGTCCAAAATCGAATAAATAATATTACGATTAATTT
Source organism: Enterococcus sp. DIV1444a (assembly GCF_051712125.1). Lineage (NCBI taxonomy): Bacteria > Bacillati > Bacillota > Bacilli > Lactobacillales > Enterococcaceae > Enterococcus > Enterococcus sp. DIV1444a. The sequence continues at coordinate 666,590 of NZ_JBIOOG010000001.1, read as the reverse complement.
CACCGTCCACTCGATCGGAAGTTAAAAAGACCACATTGGTTTGATACATTGGTACAGATGTATCTTCTTTCAAAGCTTTAAGTTGCGGTACATATTTTTCCAACGGTACTTGTTCCGCTGTTGCTTCCTTAATCTCGTTACCACGTTCCCAAATAATCATGATACACAACAAGAAGACTGCCATTCCCACAGCAACATATCCGCCATGGAAAAACTTCGCAGCGCTTGAAAAGAAAAAGACAACTTCAATGGCAGCAAAGAACAAGGAAATTAGATACGCAGACCACGCTGGAATTTTATCCAAAAGATAAAACAACAATAAAATGGTTGTCATTAACATCGTAATCGTAATCGATAGACCATACGCAGCTTCCATGTGTGTCGATGTTCTAAAAGCCAGCACGATTGCTGAACAAGCTAACCACAAAATTAAATTTACCGCTGGAATATACATTTGGCCGATATTGCTCCCAGGATAAATAATTTTAAGTCTTGGTAATAACTTCAATTTAATCGCTTCAGAAACTAAGGTATACGAACCTGATATTAATGCTTGCGAAGCAATCACTGCGGCGATTGTTGCAAACACAACGCCAAATACGAGAATGCCTCGTGGAATCATTTGGAAAAACGGGTTAATTTCAGCTAATGCCTGCATTTCAGGGTTTTCTTTGACCGTTAATAACCATGCAGCTTGCCCTAAATAATTAAGAATCAAACAAATCTTAATATACGGCCAACTAATGCGGATATTCATTTTTCCTACATGCCCTAAATCAGAATATAAAGCTTCAGCACCAGTTGTAGCCAAGAAAATATTCCCTAAAATAAATAGACCTAATTTATTTTCTGGACTGACTAGTAATTGCAAAGCATAATATGGATTTAATGCACGAATAACCGTCCAATCTTGGCTAAAATTCATTAAACCAATGATGCCTAAAAAAGTAAACCACAAGAACATAATCGGCCCAAAAGCTTTCCCGACCAATTCTGTTCCAAATCGTTGAACAGAAAAAAGAATTAAAATAATCGTCAACGTAATAACCACTATAATCGTTTGGTCATTGCCAAAACGTTCAAAAAATGCTGGAATCCCCCGTAAGCCTTCAATCGCTGTCGTCACTGTCACAGCTGGGGTCAAAACGCCATCAGCCAGTAAAGCGGCTCCACCAATCATTGCGGGAATAATCAAATACTTACTTTTTTTACGGACCAATGTATAAAGAGAGAAAATCCCACCTTCTCCATGGTTATCAGCATTTAAAGCAATAACAACATATTTAATCGTGGTTAAGATCGTCAACGTCCAAAAAATTAATGAGACCGAACCTAGAATAAACGATTCAGAGACTCGTGCTAAGCCACCATTATCTCCTACAATGGCTTTCATTACATATAAAGGGCTCGTTCCAATATCTCCATAGACAACGCCCATGGCAACTAAGATTCCTGCCATCGTAAATTTTCGACGATCAAACCCCTCTGTTTTGTGTAACACAATACTTTCCTCCTACAAAAGAAATGACTTCGTTTAGTTTAACCAACAGCTCCACAAAAAAACTTTTAAAACTCTTTATTATATAACGTTTTATATATCTTTTTCCTTAGTCAAAAAGCGCTTTTTGACTAACGATGCTACTCACTATAATACGTTTTAAATCGTTTAGCAAGTCTTTTTATTAGAGAATGTTCATCTTAGATAAGAAACCCACCTATTTTAAAAAAAAATCAAAAATAAGAGCGTGGGACAAAAATCACTTTGGATTTTTACTCCACGCTCAAAAACTGATAAACGGCGGGAACAGAAGCAACTCCTTCGGAAATAAGCCGGAATTCTCCAAAAATTAAAGAACAATTTTCGGAAATTCCTTCTTATTTCTCGGAGTTAAACGCTTCTGTCCCGACCTCTTGCTAACTATTAAGATAATTCCCTGAATAAAAGTAGCTCCTTTTATTCCTGTTAAATTTAAATCACTTCTTCTTCCTCTTCGACTTCAGAGAAATGGAACTTAATCATTTCATTGACGAAAATTGGCACAAAGGATAGGAAAATTGCTAACATCCAATGATTTAAACTAATATGCACTAAACCAAATAGTTCTTGTGTAAATGGTAATAAAGCAATGGTTGTGGTAATTAGTAATGCTAAAACAACCATTTCAAAGAGCGACTTGTTGCTTGATAATTTTACACGGAAAACAGAGTTTGCACTACGAACATTAAAGACATGTAAGATTGAAGAATAAGCTAAGATTAAAAACGCCACTGTTTGTCCAACTTCATAGCTGTTTGAAACATATGCTGAAACACCTGGTACAAAAGCACCTAGGTAAAAACCAAACAAAGTAATAGCTGTGAAAACTGCTGCATTAATCCCAATCTTTTGCCATAAGCCTCGTGCAAAAATCCCTTCGTTTTTAGGGATTGGTGCCTCATCCATAATTCCTTTTTCCGCTGGTTCTTTTCCTAATGCAAAACCAGGTAGCCCATCTGCGACCACGTTAACAAACAACAGTTGAACCGCAGTAAATGGCGCGCCCCAACCAAGTAACATGGCAATTAGAACAATAAAAATCTCAGAAATGTTACAGCTTAACAAGAAGTTAATGGCTTTACGAATATTTCGGTACACGGCACGTCCTTGCGCCACGGCATCAACAATAGTTGCAAAGTTATCGTCCGTCAAAATCATATCTGAGGCGCCTTGGGCCACATCTGTTCCAGTAATGCCCATTGCGCAACCGACATCACTAGCTTTCAAGGCTGGCGCATCATTCACACCATCTCCGGTCATTGCTACAACAGCGCCAGAACGTTGCCATGATTGAACAATTCGAATTTTATCTTCAGGCGTTACACGTGCATAAACAGATAAACCTTTGACACGTTTATCTAATTCCTCATCGCTCATTTTTTTCAATTCTGAACCAGATAAGGCTTCACTTTTATCTTTTAAAATCCCTAATTCTTTAGCAATTGCACTGGCCGTTACCACATGATCACCAGTAATCATCACTGTTTTAATTCCAGCTTTTTTCGCACGAGCAATGGCGCCCTTACTTTCTGGACGCGGTGGATCAATCATGCCAATTAAGCCTAACAAGCGAAGATTTTTTTCTAAATCCTCCGATGTAATTTCCTTGGGTGGTTCATCATATACGGCATAACCGACAGCAATAACACGTAACGCTCGTTTTCCGAAACGATCATTAACAATAGCCGCCTGATCGACATCTCCAAAACCAAAACGAGGTAGTAACACATCAAAGGCTCCTTTAGTAATTGAGATGTACTTTTTCCCCCATTGATGGACCGTAGTCATCATTTTTCGTTCTGAATCAAAGGGAATTTCACCAATACGAGGATATTTTTCTTCAAGTTCTTCTTTAGTATGATAATTTTCTTCGACAGCACGAACAATTGCCGCTTCTGTCGGATTCCCTGTAACAGTTAGTTCATCGCCTTCTTTTTCCACAATGACATCTGTACATAAAGCAGCCATTTTCAATACTTCCATGGCTTCATCGGTCATGGCATCTTCCGTATCCGTTACTTCATCCCCACGATGCCATACTCGGCGGACGCGCATTTTATTTTGTGTCAGTGTTCCTGTCTTATCAGAACAGATAACATTCGCAGTTCCTAGCGTTTCTACTGCTGGCAATCGACGAATAATCGCATGTTTCTTAGCCATTTTTTGAACACCATATGCTAAGGTTAACGTTACAATCACGGTTAGTGTTTCTGGTACAGCCGCCACCGCTAAGGAAACGGCTGTCATAAACATTTCAAGAAGCGGTTCTCCTTGCAGTTCACCAATAATGAAAACAATTGCTGCAGCCCCTAAGGCTAACAAACTAATACGTTTGCCTAATTGATTCAAGCGTTTTTGTAATGGTGTTTTTTGCTGATCGCTGTTATTCAGTAACCCAGCAATTTTACCCATTTCCGTATTCATTCCTGTTGCAGTTACTACTGCTCGTCCGCGGCCATTCACAACGGTACAGCCTTTGAAAATCATATTTATTTGATCTCCTAAGCCATCATCGTCATGCCCCACGTATGTAGGATCTTTTTCAACAGGTTCACTTTCACCTGTTAGTGCTGACTCTTCTACGCGCATTTGAGAAGCTTGAATAAGTCGTGCATCGGCTGTAATCATTGAACCAGCTTCAAGAACTAGAACATCTCCTACTACTAGTTCTTCAGCATCGACTTCGATTACCTTGCCATCTCGTAAGACTGCACTACTTTGCTTGTTCATGTCTTGTAAAGCCGCCAGAGATTTTTCAGCATTTCCTTCTTGAACAATGGCTAAAACAGCATTGATAATCACAATTGCAATAATTAAGATTCCTTCAAAATATTCGCCATGTTCTGTTACGATTGCTGTATAAAACGAAATTGCCGCAGCAACTAATAAAATAATCGTTGTAAAATCAGATAAACTGTGAATAAATTTCTTTAACACAGAATCCTTCTTAGCCTCTTCAAATTGATTGCGGCCATTTTCTTTCAGCCGTTGTTGGGCCTCTTGTTGTGTTAAACCAGTTTCAGTATTGACTGAAACTTCTTTTGTGACAGTATCGACAGTTTGCTTGTAAGCTTCCATCCTATTCCCCCTCTAATTTTTTCTTCCTATATAATAGTGCCTCTATTAAATATAACATGATTTTTTTTGAACACGCAACTTTTTTCATCTTTGGCTTAGCGTTCTCTCATATGTATGAAAAAAACTGGTATTTTCGTTGTTGCTACAGCAATGTTTCTATTTGATTATGGGAATTTTATGAAAAAGGAAACGAATTCAGCCAAAAAGCAATGGACATTTTTTTCATTTTGTCTGATAAAAAAATAGTTTATTTTTATATATTCAACACAAAAACAACAAAAAATACAATGTTATTTAGTTCGCACAATTATTTATTTTACATGTTATAAAATAACCAGAAAAATATTATATTTAATCTTATTAATAAGTGTTATAACTTGCAAACGCTTCCAAAAAGTGCTATTCTTTAAGTGTAAGGAGGACATGCAAATCAATTGGTTGAAGATTTTCTCAGTAGATAAAAATCGGTAAACTCAAAGTTGTTAGAATTGCAAGATTCACCTGTAAACAATACGTGTAGAGTAATTGTTAGTGATAACTCGTATCGGAAAATAGGGAAAGGTTATAGAAGGATGGAGTTTCTATAACCTTTCCCTATCTGTTATCACCTAACGCAAGTTATCCACCATCCAAGCGTCGAAACTGTATGAAAACAAGGTTTTAGTTTCACCACATCACGTTCACCTTTTGCTTTACATGTATCGCGAAATGTAAACACTTATTCAACCAATTGATGTCTTCCCGTTAACAAGGCCGAGCTTAAATTTAAGCTCGGTTTTTTCTTTTAGACAATAAAATATATTTGTATCAAATAATCATATGTGTTATATTCAAGGTGCACATTCTATTTTATCTTCTTTTAAAGGAGGGAATGCTATGCGAAAAAAGAAAAAATCTTCGTTTGAAAGTTCAATTCATGTTTATCGTGCTATGGCTCGTATGACCCAGCAAGATTTGGCCAATCGAGTCGGTGTCTCTCGACAAACAATTATTCAACTGGAACGAAACAAGTACAATCCTTCATTACTTCTTGCGCATGACATCGCGAACGTCTTTGGCGTAACCATTGATGATGTGTTCACCTTCAAAGAAACACTGAATGACGATGTAGAACAAGAAGCCTAAACAGTATAAGCTGTACTTAACAAGACAATTTTTCTGATTGTACTTGGAGTTGCCGAGGTACAACTTAGTACCGGCAATACGAAGAAAGCACTTCTTCGTATTGTTGTTTCAATAATTAATCCTTTCTTACATAAAAAAAGAACGGCGCAACCGTGGTTGCGTCGTTCTTTTTATTCTAAGATTGTCTACTAAGCATTTTTGCTCTAGTAGCGTTTTGGTTTCTAACTTTATTATTTACAGGGGAAGAAAAAATAAAGCACACCTTTACTGTGATTCCAAAAATCACGTGTTTATCATAATATATTTTTGTTTCAATCCCAAGTATTCTGCTCATAAAGTGTCGCTTATTTAATAAACATCGCATCGCCAAAACTAAAGAAACGATATTTTTCTTCAATTGCATGTTGATAAGCAGCCAATGTTAAGTCTTTTCCTGCAAAGGCACTCACAAGCATCACTAACGTAGATTTTGGTAAATGGAAGTTCGTTGAAAAAGCCTCTACGACTTTAAATTGATACCCTGGTGTGATAAAAATATCAGTCCAGCCACTGTCAGCCTGGATTTCACCATTAAATTTTGTGCCAATTGTTTCCAATGTACGAATAGAGGTTGTTCCAACCGCAACAATCCGACCGCCTGCTTGGCGTACTTCATTTAATTGCTTAGCCGCTTCTTCAGTTAAACGATAGAATTCGCTATGCATATGATGTTCTTCTATATTATCGACACTCACAGGACGGAATGTGCCTAAACCGACGTGTAAAGTTAAATAAACGAGATGAACACCTTTTGCTTTGATCTCTTCTAATAGTTCTTTTGTAAAATGCAAACCCGCTGTTGGCGCTGCAGCTGAGCCATTTTCTTCAGCATAAACTGTTTGATAACGATCTGGGTCATCTAAACGTTCTTTAATATACGGCGGCAGTGGCATTTCTCCTAATGATTCTAAAATTTCTAAGAAAATGCCATCATATTTAAATTCAATGATTCGACCACCATGTTCCAACTCTTCTTTAACCACTGCTTTGAGACGACCATCACCAAATTGAATTTCTGTGCCGACTTTTGCACGTTTCGCAGGTTTAATCAAGGTTTCCCATGTATCGCCTTCTGTATTTGTTAAAAGTAACACTTCCAAATGACCGCCTGTTTCAGGTTTTTCTCCATATAAACGGGCCGGTAGCACCCGTGTATTATTCATGACTAAGGCATCCCCAGGCTGTAATTCATCAAGAATGTCATGGAAATGTTTATCCTCCATGTCCCCTGTTTCTTTATTTACAACTAATAATCGTGAACTAGCGCGATCTTTTAATGGGGTTTGAGCAATTAATTCTTCTGGTAAATCAAAATCAAAATCTTCTGTACTTAGCATTTCCGTCACTCTTTCTACTAGTTTTTATCTTGGTTATTCTAACACTTTTTCTTGTTTCTGGCTATGTCAGCCTTCTGAATCAAACTAAATAGTTGTCAAAAAATGCTAGAAACACTATACTTACTTTAAGTAAGTATACATAGTTATTTAGAGGAGGAACAAAAATGCATGCTCAATTTCATCATGTTTCACTATTAGCACGTCATGGTCAAGAAAATCAGTCATTCTATACAAAATTGTTAGGCTTACGTTTTGTCAAAAATACCGTCAATCAAGACAACAATCGCATGCCTCATTATTTTTATGGCGATTATCAAGGCACACCGGGAAGCTTAGTAACTTTTTTTATCGTGCCCTTATTAGGCAACCGCTATGAAGAAAAAAATTATTTAGCCACGATTGGCTTAAAAATTCCCCAAAATAGCCTTTCCTTTTGGGAACAACGTTTAACAGAAAATAAAATCCCATTTAACAAAAAAGAAAAGAGCTTACATTTTAGTGATCTGGATGATACGCATATTATCCTGACAGAAGTTCCTGAAAATCCATTAAAAGAAACACTCGTTGTTTCTAACGAAATTCCAGCAGCGGTTCAAATTATCGGTTTGGCCTCTACTGAATTTCATGTGCCAGATTCTGAAAAAACCTTGGCTTTTTTTGAAACATTTCTTGGTTGGCAGGCAGTTGGCAATACGATTATTCTAAGTGAGACGGAAAGCTTTTCTGTTCATCAAACAACATCGGATAAAACAAGCCGAATGGGGCGCGGCAGTATGGACCATATTGCTTTTTCTGTGGCTGATGATGAAGCATTACAAGAACTACACACGCGCGCTTTAGCACAAGGCTGGGAGATTGAAATGTATGTAAGTCGTGGGTATTTTAAAAGTTTATACATTCGTGAACCAGGCGGGAATCGGGTTGAATTCGCTACTTTGGCTCCTGGCTTTACATTGGATGAGCCTCTAGAACATTTAGGGGAAACATTGGCTTTACCGCCTTTTTTAGAACCAAAACGGGCTGCAATTGAAGCCAACCTCTATGAAGACAGGTAACCAACGCTTTAGAAAACAACGGAAGACGGACGTAATAATCGGTGACAAAATTACGTCCGTCTCTCTTCCCCTATGTTTGAATGTTTGAACAAGAGAATAAAAAATGACCTTCAGATTTTTCTGAACGTCATTGCACATTCCATAAAAAGCATCCTTCGTTCTTCCACTTCTTACTTCTTAAAAAAACTGGTAATTTTTTCAAAAATTCAGTAAAATAAAAGTGATCAATGGTTTCCATTGATTGAACGGGCAACTTGATGGTCCACTTGCACAGGTGACTATTCAAGGCTTCGTGATTTAGTTGCCGCTAAATCATGAAGCGCCTTTTTTATTTTATTCCCTTGTTCTCTTTCCATTCTAATGAAAAACTCAGCTCCCGTCAACTTGCTATAAAGGACACTTTTCTTTGTTATAGCGGCTTTTCCCCCTTCTCAGAATACTCTTTTTAACATCTTGTTTCATTCAGACAACTTTTACTAAACAATAGTTGTCTTTTCTTTTTTTTAGAACGAATTAAAAAAATTTTACCGCCTTCTTTTTCCCATTAAAAATAGATTACATTTGTCGAAATCGCATTTTTATAGCATACTAGTAATAAGATACATTTTCAAAATATTTAGTTGAGGTGAGTAAGTTGATAGAATTTCAGCATGTATCAAAATTTTATAAAGGCGGAAAAGTCGCCGTCGATGACATTAATTTGTCTTTCGATAAAGGTGAATTTATCTGCTTCATCGGAACAAGTGGTAGTGGAAAAACAACATCAATGCGGATGCTTAACCGCATGACCGACCCTTCAAAAGGAAAAATTTTAATTGATGGCCAAGATATTCAAAAAATCAATCCTGTAGAGCTACGTCGCCAAATTGGCTATGTCATTCAAAATATCGGCTTGATGCCTCACATGACCATTCGTGAAAATATCGTTTTAGTGCCTAAATTATTAAAAGTACCTGTGGAAGAACGCAACAAGATAGCCGAAAAAATGATTGATTTGGTTGAGTTACCACGAGAAATGTTGGACCGCTATCCCAATGAACTTTCTGGCGGACAACAACAAAGAATCGGCGTTGTGCGGGCTTTAGCTGCCAATCAAGATATTATTCTAATGGATGAACCTTTTGGTGCTTTAGATCCGATCACCCGTGATTCATTACAAGATTTAGTGAAAGATTTGCAAGAACGTTTAGGAAAAACTATTGTCTTTGTTACCCATGATATGGATGAAGCGTTAAAATTAGCAAATAAAATTGCCATTATGAGCGAAGGCAAAGTAATTCAATTTGACACACCAGATAATATTTTACGTCATCCGGCCAATGAATTTGTAGAAGAACTCATCGGAGAAGATCGCCTATTACAAGCCAAACCTGATTTCACCACAGTGGATGAAGTCATGTTAAATTCAGCCATTACTATCACGCCGGAAAAATCTTTACAAGAAGCGATTAAATTGATGCGTGAAAAACGGGTTGATACCTTATTAGTTGTTGATAATTCCCATGTGCTTAAAGGCTTTATCGATGTTGAAACATTAGACCAGCAACGTGGCAAAGCTTCTAGTGTCGGTGATATCTTGAATAAAGATGTCTTCTTTGTTCAAAAAACCGCTCTTTTACGTGATGCTTTACAAAGAATCTTAAAACGTGGCTTAAAATATGTGCCAGTCGTTGATGAACAAAAACGAGTGGTGGGCATCTTAACACGTGCTTCCCTTGTTGACATTGTTTATGATGTTATCTGGGGCGATGAAACAACGATTAGTGAAGCTGTAGAAGCAAAACAAAGCGAGTCCGAAACTGATAAAGAGGAGGCGTAAGCAATGAGTAGCTTCTTTCAAGAATATGGATCAGAAATGATTTCAAAAAGTATTGAACATATTTATATTTCATTCTTTGCACTTTTATTAGGGGTCGCTATCGCTGTGCCCGTTGGCGTTTGGTTAACACGTTTGCCCAAAGTAGCCAATATTGTCATTGGTTTAACAAGTGCCTTACAAACGGTTCCTTCGTTGGCTTTATTAGCTTTGATGATTCCAATTTTCGGTGTCGGCAAAACACCCGCTATTATCGCGCTATTCATCTATTCCCTTCTACCTATTTTAAGAAACACGTATATCGGAATGAAAAATGTCGATGAAAATTACCGAGATGTTGCTAAAGGCATGGGCATGACCAATTTACAGTCTATTTTTAGTGTTGAATTACCCATTGCCATGCCAACAATTATGGCCGGCATTCGTTTAGCTGCTGTCTATGTCATTGCTTGGGCTACACTGGCTTCTTATATTGGTGCAGGTGGTCTTGGTGATATGATTTTCAGTGGATTAAATAACTATCAGCCAGAATTAATCTTTGGCGGGACTATTCCAGTAACTATTTTAGCGCTTTTAGCAGATGTTCTTCTTGGATTATTAGAAAATCGTTTAACGCCAAAAGCTTTAAGGGAGGGCGAATAATGATGAAAAAGAAACTCAAGTTAAGCTTACTCTTCTTAAGCAGTTTACTTTTATTGGCAGGTTGTTCTTTACCTGGTCTCGCTTCAACTTCTGATGATAACACTGTCGCCATTACAGGTGGGATTACTTCAGAAGCGCAAATTTTAGGGAGCATTGTAGCGGATATGGTTGAGCACTACACAGATAAAAAAACAAATGTGATTAACAACTTAGCCACTACGACCATCAATCACCAAGCAATGTTAAACGGAGACGCTTCAATTTCTGCAGCTCGTTATACTGGTACTGACGTGACCACTACGCTCGGCTTACCAGCGGAAAAAGACCCTAAAAAAGCGTTCAATCTAGTTCAATCAGAATTTGAAAAACGTTATCAACAAACTTGGTTCCCTTCATATGGGTTTGAAAATACTTATGTATTCTTAGTTACAAAAGAAACAGCTGAGAAATACAATTTAAAAACAGTCAGTGATTTAGGGAAAGTCGCAGACAAATTAGTTGCTGGTGTCGATACTGCGTGGATCACACGTGAAGGCGACGGTTACGAAGGCTTTAAAAAGGAATACAACTTCCAATTTAAATCTATTTTACCAATGCAAATTGGCTTGGTGTACGATGCAGTCAATGCTGGAAAAATGGACGTTATCTTAGGTTACTCAACAGATGGCCGGATTGGTAGTTACGATTTAGTCATGTTAAAAGATGACAAGCGCTTCTTCCCGCCTTATGATGCCGCTCCTGTGGTTAGTGACAAATTATTAAAAGAAACGCCGGAAATCAAAGATGTATTAAATCGCTTAGATGGTAAAATTTCTACCAAAAAAATGCAAGAATTGAACTATCAAGCAGATAATGATTTAATTGAACCTGCGGTCGTAGCCGAACGTTTCTTAAAAGAAAATAACTATTTTGAGGGGGAGTAACAGATGAATAATATGAATTTATTCCAACAATTTATCTACTATTTCCAACAAAATGGCGGCTACGTCTTTCAACAATTTTTACGTCACTTTTTAATTTCGATTTATGGCGTAATCTTTGCTGCAATTGTCGGGATTCCTATCGGGATTATGATTTCACGTAAACGTAGCTTAGCCAACTGGATTATCCGTTTAGCGAACATTATCCAAACAGTACCAGCTTTGGCAATGCTTTCGATTTTAATGTTGGGAATGGGCTTAGGCGTCAACACGGTGGTTGTAACGGTCTTCCTTTATTCTCTCCTACCAATTATCAAAAATACGTACACTGGCATGATTCAAGTCGATCGCAATATTTTAGATGTTGGTAAAGGAATGGGTATGACAAAAGTACAACTTCTTTATATGGTCGAGTTACCTTTATCTGTTTCAGTAATCATGGCAGGTATTCGAAATGCGTTAGTCGTCGCAATCGGGATTACTGCGATTGGTGCTTTCGTTGGTGCTGGTGGTTTAGGGGATATTATTATTCGTGGAACCAATGCCACAGATGGTGCTTCTATCATTTTAGTCGGTGCCTTACCAACGGCCTTTATGGCGATTATCACGGATTGGGTTCTAGGGATTATTGAACGTCGTTTAGACCCAGCTAGCAAACATTCCAATTAATAAAAAATAAAGAGCAGATCTAACATTGTTTCTTTTCAATGGGATCTGTTCTTTTATCTAGGAAGTAAATTTATCAAAAACAATTACGCCAATAAAAAAATCTGCCATCTTTTGATGACAGATTTTTTTATTTATTTTTTCAAGTGATAACTATAGGTAGCCACAATAATATTTTCCCGCCACGCTAAACGAATCCGCAAGCGTAAACTTGTTTGGTTATGCAAAATATTTTGCCAACGTTTATTTGGTACAAATTGTGGTACTAAAACCGTTGTACTGTAGTTATGCTTCGTGGCATTTTTACTAACCAAATCAACATAACGTAAGATAGGGTTTTGCAGTGAACGATACGAAGAATGAACAATTGATAGACGAACGTCCGGGAAGTGTTTTTTAAACTCTTCCTGAATTTCTTTTTCCTTTTCAACGTTTTCATCCATTGAGACATGCATGGCAACAACATAATCACCAATGGAACGCGCATAGTTCAAGGCGCCAACATTCGCCTTGGTTACGTTCCCCACCAAAACAATAACTGTGTTCCCATCAAACTCATGCAACTGTGCCCCATCTTCTAAACGTAGCTGTTCCGCCACATTTTTATAGTGAGTATTGACCCGATAAAATGCATAAATCAACACCGGCATAATAATAAAGAACGGCCAGATGTCCCCTAATCGATAAATAAACAAAATAGCGATAATCGCGAAAGAGATAAAGGCGCCGACAATATTAGCAATTGATTTTGGCAACCAATTTTTAGTTTCTTTTCGCCATTTTACAACCATCCCCGATTGAGACAAAGCAAACGGAATAAACACACCAATTGAATACAATGGGATTAAACGTTCTGTGGAACCTTGGAAAATCAATAATAAAACAATGGAACCAGCAGCTAAAGTTAAAATACCATTTGAATAGCCTAAACGGTCGCCACGATCCATATACATATGCGGCATAAACTTATCTTTGGCTAAGTTATAAGCCAACACTGGAAAGGCTGAGAATCCTGTGTTAGCGGCAACCGCTAAAATTAAGGCTGTTGCAAACTGTAATAAATAATATAAAATATTTTGACCAAAGACCGCTTTCCCAATTTGTGAAAGAACTGTCACTTCTTCTTTGGGCACAATCCCATACCAATAGTTAATAAACGTAATCCCCACGAAGAAGAATCCTAAAATTGTTGCCATTAATGCTAACGTCCCAGCAGCATTTTTTGCTCGTGGTTTCTTAAAGAATGGCACTGCATTACTGATTGCTTCGACCCCTGTTAAGGAAGAAGAACCAGATGAAAAAGCCCGTAAAACTAAGGCAATAGAAATTCCTGGAACCACGGCTCCTGGTAAAGCTGTCGCATTCAATGGCTGTGCGCCAGTCACAATTTTAAATAGCCCAACAACAATCAGTAAGGTAATAATTGCGATAAAACTATACACTGGCAACATTAAGAACGAAGCAGATTCTCTCAGGCCTCTCAAGTTCATTAAGGTAATCAATATCACAATCCCAATAGAAATTGCTACTTGATGCCCATATAACGCTGGAATCGCCGATATAATCGCCTCTGCGCCCGCTGAAACCGAAACGGCTACTGTTAGCATATAATCGACTAACAACGAACCACCAGCCAATAAACCTGCATTTCTGCCGAGGTTTTCACTACTAACAACGTATGCGCCGCCGCCATGCGGATAAGCATGAATAATTTGTCGGTACGACAATGTTAAAGAAATAAGTAAAATAATAACAAATGCAGCAATTGGCAATGAATACCAAATTGCAGCCGCCGACAAAGTAACCAGAACCACCACTATTTGTTCTGTACCATACGCAATGGATGAAAGTGCATCAGAAGATAACAACGCAAGCGCTGCAAATCTGCTTAATTTATGTTCATCATTTTCGGCTGATTTCAATGGTTTCCCAATGAACAGTCGTTTTAAATCCGCCATTTTTTTCGACTCCTTTTCTCTAGAGTGACCCGCTCACTTTTTTCATTATTTTTTATCAAACAAATCCATATGCTACGCTTCTCACAATGAAAAGTCAATTGATTTTTGTTACTGAAAAAGATAAAAAAATCACCACCTTTTTTTAATCAGACACTCATTTAAAGTCCCCCGCTTCCTTTATCTTATCAAGAGAATCTAGATAACAAAAGGATTTGCATTCTCTAAACAAAAAAGCGAGAGCTAAAAGTCTATTTGACCTTTTGGCTCACGCTTAAAAACTTAGTTAATTATTCCCTTTTATTGTAACAAGTACGTATGATCGAAGGTAATTTCCACTTTATAACGACCAATTTTTTCATAAACTTGCCGCTGAATTTCCACACCCAGTTCAAATTCAGATAATTTTGATTCTGTAGGCAAAACCAAGTCGAACAAAATCTTCGGTTCTTCACCATGGGTAACTAAACGGATATCATGGACTTTTAAAGACGCATCAAAAGAACGAATAATCTTTTTGATGGTTTGATGAACAAATTGTTGTGTTGGGTCATACAAATTCACTGGATCAATATGACAAACAAGATTAACATCCAACTCTTCTTTAAACTTCGCTTCAATCGCATCGATTGTCTGATGGGCTTTATTTAAATCCCAGCGATCATCAATTTCAATGTGAACAGACGCAAAAGTTTGGCTGGGACCATAATTATGAATCAGTAAATCGTGATACCCCACAATTGTTTCTATTTTTGATAAGACATTTTTCATTTCATCAATCTCCGTTTGGCTTGGACGCATGCCCATCAACTCATTAATAAATTCACGAATTAACTGCAACCCACTATAAATAATATATGCGGCAATTAAAAAACCAATATATCCATCAATTCGCAAACCAGTAACGCCTTCAATGAATGCAGAAACCAAAACAGCTAATGTAGTATAAACATCATTAAAGCTATCCTTAGCAGAAGCAACTAATGCTTGAGAATCAATTTTTGCTGATACTTTTTTGTAAAACAACCCTTGCCAAATTTTAATCCCAATTGATAAAGCTAAAACAGCAAATAAAATGGGGGTCACCTTGATTGATTCTGGATGCAGGATGCGCTCCACGGAGGTCGTTAGAAACTCAAACCCAATAAACGTAATCACTAATGATACAAGCATTCCACTAATATATTCAAAACGTTCATGGCCATAGGGATGTTCTTTATCCGCTGGCTTACCAGCAATATAAAAACCGACTACTGTTAAAACAGAAGAAATAGTATCGGACAAGCTATTAATGGCATCTGCCATGATTGAAACACTACCTGAAAGCAAGCCAATCATAAATTTACTAACGAATAAAAATAAATTAGAAACAAGCCCAATCCGACCGGCAAAAGCACCGAATGCTGTTCGTTTGTCCAATTTACGACGTTCAATTTTTTTCTCATATCGTTGAAGCAATGCTTGAATCATTTTACAACCCCTACCCACTTTTTATTTCTTAAAAAAATACTATAAAACCTTTTTATGTATTTGTACACAAAAAACCTCACTTTCTGAGGGAGATTTTATTATTTAGCATTGCCAAAAAGTCAAAAGCAAGAGCCCCCAAAACTTCTTTGTTAGGGTTGCCTTGAAAATAAAGAAAAACAAAAAGCCGAAAACGCTAGAGACGTTTTCAGCTTTTTATTTTCTTAATGGAATAAATGGCTCTTTTGTGCTAAAGCCGCAAATTTTTTCGATCTGTGTTCCAAATGTGGATAAAGAATTGCGCCGCCAATACTAAAGACGACTGAAATCCCCACCATAATCCAAATTGCAAACCAAGCATTTGGCCAGTATATGCCCCCTGCTGATTCCCTTAGCAAGTTTACGGCATGCGTAAACGGCAAGAACGGATTAATCATTTGGAAGAATTTACCTGAAACTTGAATTGGGTAGTTCCCACCCCCACCAGAGATGGATAGCACCAAGATTATTATCGCAATTCCTTTCCCTACATTGCCAAAGAGAGCAACGAGCACATAAACCATTATCATAAACGTAATGGCAATCAATACAGCAAACCAAACACTATACGCTGGATTACGAACATCTACGCCTAACGCAAAGTAATTACCTAAGGTTACAATCAGCGCTTGACCAATCCCCATGACAATGAAGGTAAACATCCGTGCTGAAAATTGTTCCCGTTTAGAGAAGCGTTTTTTATCTTTACCTTCAAGATAAACATCTGTTGTCGCAACACTTGAGAATAACACAGCACCAACCCATAAACACAAAGCTGTATAGAATGGCGTACTTGCCGAACCATTATTTGCAATCGGATAAACAGCATGTTCTTTGACTTCGACTGGTTGTGTAAAGAAGTCACTTTCTTTATTGGCATCTAATTTTAGTAATTTAAGAATTTCGCCTAAGTCAACTTCTTTTTCACCTTTACGGATTGCATTCGCTGCTTTGTGTAACCCTGTTTTGATATTTGGCCAATCATTAATAATTAGCTCGTTGGCTTTGTCTAAGGCCGCTTCAACATCTGGCATTTTCTCATTGACTGTTTTCAAGGTATTCGTTAAATCTTTTCGGATACCAGGATAGTCATTTTGCATAAAGGCTGCCGCTTGGCTGACTTTGTCTTGAATAACCGGTAATTCGTTTTTATACAAATCAGCGCCACGATTAATGCCATTGACAATTGTTTCCATATTGCCATTCAACATCGTATTCGCATCATGAATTTCTTGTTTAATTGCTGGCATTTCAGCTTGATATTTTTCTAATAAAGAAATCGCATTAGTGACCGTTTGACTTGTTGAACTCAATAACCCTTCAAAGTCAATTTGTTGTGCTTTGTTTAGTTGTCCTTGAGCGTTTTGGATGGTAGCAATTAATTTGTCTAAAATCGTTTTTACTGTGTTTTCAATCGCATTAGGGTTAATACTATTGACGGTTGCTTCTACTTGTTGAGCTTCTGCTTGAATAGCATTTAAATCTGCATCAGTTACCGCATTCACATCAATGTTATCAACATCAGTTTTTAATCTAACTACAATACCATCAATCGTATTCAATCTATTTATCGTATCTTGCAAGGCTGTGTTACCTGTGGCTTCTTGTATTTGCGTAAACAATTGAATCAGCTGTTGAATATTTTCATGTTGTTTTCCTAAGCTTTCAGACAGTTGTTGCTTAATTGCTTCTCTTTCTTCAACTGGTAAACGATGATTTTTTAAATCTTCTAGTGCTGTATTTACACCAGCGCTAATTGTTCCAATTGCTTTTAAAATCGTCCCCACACTTTGAGTAATTCCAGGTAAAGCCTCTTGCAATTTATTGGCGCCATCTAATGTGACATTCCCTAAATCATTGGCCTGATCACCTAATTTACGAATATCTGGTAACGCCGTTTGGACTTGTTGAATGATTTCTAATCCTTGTTTTGCTTCTTGGATTCCTTCGCTCATTGTTTTTTCCACAGAGGCAAAATCTTCATCAATCATGGCAATTTGTCGGCCAGCATTTTGAATTTCTGGAATCTTTTCTTGTAAGGTCAAAATAACACTGGCTTGTTCTTTGATGGTTGGCATTTTGCCATTTAGCTCAACAATCTTCTCTCCTAAAGCATCAACTTCAGGTAAATATTTCATCGCATCGTTGGCTTTCGCTAATTTTTCTTTTAGCTCAGGCATCTTACCATGTAAGTCTATGACTTGTTTCGCGTACGTGTCAATGGTTCCAATGTTGGCATCTGTATCTAAAATCATGCTCTTAACTTTTTGAATGCTGACCATATTTTTATCAATATCATAGCCAATATCATTGAATGTTTTGATTAATGTACTACTTGCCGTTTTAATGAATTCTCCCGAAATTTGTGACTGAATGGAAGAAGCGCCTTTTGACGTAATTTTTGGTGCAATTGCATTAATTTTTTCATTGATTGAGTATTCAATTTTAGGTTTATTGATATCTCCAGAAGTAAAACTTAGCAAATCCTTGGAAAAATCTTTAGGTAAATAAATCCCGGCAAAATATTTTCCTGATTGGACCCCTTTGTCTAATTCCTTTTTCGAATCAACAAAACGCCAACCTAACTGCTTGTTTTTCTTCAAGTTTTTCAAGACTTCATCACCAATATTGACTGATTTATCTTGAAAGGTTGCTGTTTGATCATCACTATAAACCGCTATTGGTAGCTCTCCGGTATTTGAATACGGATCCCATAGTGCTTTAATGTTAAACCATGCATATAATGATGGAATAATCATCAAGGCAACAATCAAAAATGTTGCCACTGGGTTTTTAAAAATTCTTTTCCAATCTAAAATAAATAGTTCCCATGTATTTTTTATATGTTTCATAAAATCACCTGCTTTTTTTTGTGCCTGAATAACTTTAGCATAAAATACAAGAGAATAACAAACAAAAGCTTGAATGTTACGACACATTTTTAAAATGTCGCAAGTTCAAGCTAAGATTGTTTATTTCATGTTTTTAGAAAATTCCGAAACGACTTGTTTAACTTCATCAATGGCTTCTGGTTTTAAATAAGCCAAAAGTTTTGGTGCTTTTGTCATCAAGTACATTTTATCTAATTTGCCTGTTTGTTGGCGTTCAAACATTTCTGCAAGTAGCGCTTGCATCTTTTCTTTTTTATCTTCTTTTGTTCGATCTAGTATGAACGTTAAGAATTGTTCTTGTCCTTCTTTCATTCCTATCCCTCCTTACAAACAGATTCTTCTCTATTATAAAACTTCTTTTTTAGAAAGGATAGTCCTTTTTTAGGATCTACGATTTTGTGTACAGACTTAGCATGTCTTTTTTGGCAGATAAAGGTAAACCGAGTCCCTCTTTTAAATAGCCCTCTACCGAACCAAATTCTTTTTCAATCGCTTGTAAAGCGGTCGCTAAGTACTCTTTTTTCACATAAAGCAGCGTTTCTAATTGTTGAATTTCTGCTGAAGAGGTTCCGTTTGCTTGGTATTGTGCAATAATTTGCTCGTTAGCAGCTTTTCTTTGCTCATTCGTCTTTAAATAATCTTCTAAAATATAAGAATGTTCCACACCTAAAGCACTTAATATCAAGGCTGCGCCGATTCCTGTTCGATCTTTTCCTGCGAAACAATGAAATAAAATAGCTTCCTGTGGATAACTTAAAAAGTTTTCAAAAAATGTTTGGTAACCTCGGCGCCCCGAATTGGAAAGAACCATCTCTTTATAGGCCATGTCCATCGCTGCATCGGGTGAACCAACCGTTTTAAGCATTCCTTCTAATGAAGTAGTCTGCGCCTGAATATCAGCCAAAATATCTATATGTAGATAGTTGGTTCCTTGAATTAAATCATCTGGTCGTTCTTGCGTTTCCGCCGCACTTCTAAAATCATAGATTCGTTTGATTTGATAGTCCTCTACCAATTTCTGTTGATCCGCTTGTGCAACATTGACGAGTTCTCCACTCCGAAAAAAATGCCCTGTCTTGACAAATGTGCCTTGTTGCGTCGGAAATCCTCCGATATCTCTAAAATTCACCACGCTGTTCATGTTCTGTCGCTCCTTCATTTTAATTATTTTGTTGTCATTTAAATACTTTGTTTTTTCTTTTTATTTCTTTTTCTCGATGATAATAAAAAACACTTCAAAAAACAATCTTTTTATCAGTTGTTTATTGCCATTTTATCATAGATACAGTATTCTTAAAAGAGAGGTGAGCAACGATGTTAAAACGAGATTTTTTAGAAAAACCGTATGATTATATGAATGATATTCTATTGTTCCTATATAATAATAAAGGTCAAGCGACACGAAATGAATTAGTAGATTTTTTCAATATTAGTTTACCAACACTGAACGAATATCTTTCTTTTTTAGAGCAATTTTTGAAAGAAGAGCAACTGTATGAAAATCTCACCGTGACTGCATTAGGTGACACGCTTTATCTAAACAAAGCGCCAACCTTTTCCATGAAAGCAATGATCATGTTATTCTTGGATAAATCGATTAAGTTTCACATGGTCCAGCAACTTTTCCATAAAAATGAAATAAATTGTAGTTATTTTCAACAGAATTATGCCATTAGCTCTGCTACGTATTATCGAAAAATCGTTGAATTAAATGACTTACTCAACGAATTTAATTTACGTATCAAACGAGGAAAACTTATCGGCGAAGAAAAACAAATTCGCTTTTTCTTTTTTAATTTTTTCTGGTTTATCTTTGAAGAAAAAACAGAGTTAGAAAAAGAACTAGCCAATCAATACCTAGGCTTAATCGAGATATTACAAGAAATACCCAGAATTAGCTTTGATCATACAGAAATTCTCCAAATTAAGCTTTGGATGAAAATTTCTTTTCGTCGCATGGTTTTAGAACCCCAGCCAACGATTAGTCCCCATGATGCCCAACTTGAACGACCTTTATTTGAAGAAATTAATTTATCTATACATACATATATGAAAAGAATCGACCGTCCATATGCAATCAACGAAACCTATATGTTTTATGACTTTTTTTGTTCCATGCATAATTATTCTGCGAATGCTTCTTTCGCCTTTCGTTTAGCAAAACAACAACGAATTGAAAAAACGTATCTTAACGAAATGAACCAGGTTATTTTAACGTATCTTAAAGCACGTGGTTATTTATCCCATTACGTGCTGCCTATTCGGCTACTTTATATTGAAAATTTACTTTTTCAATTACATGCACAACTCTACTATTTTTCAGGATTTATTTTGCCCTTTGATTACTGGACAATTCAGTCACTTTTGAAAGTCTTACGTCATCCTTTTAGTGAAAGTGAAGTTTACGAGTTAGTGGAAATCGCCACTACGAACTTTGCTACAGAAGTCACTACTTCTAAGTACCAAAATCAATTTACTGAAATTAATTATACGCTTATATTAAATCACATTGCCGAATTAAATGAAAAAAAAATAACGATTGGCGTTTATCACTCATTAAGCAGTATCTATAGTGAGTTGGTAGCACAAAAAATACAACAGCGTCTCGCTGGAAAATATCCGCTGAAGATCGAGCCTTACAACGTAGAAAATCATTATGATTTACTTTTAATGAATACCAATAATGAACATCTCGTTGCCCAATACGACCATTACTATATTTTTTCGGACATTAGTAATCGTTACGACCTGCAATCAATTGAAAAAATCATTCAATTGTTATTAGGTAAATAACCTCTAAAAAGAAAAGCTTAAGTGCCTTACTCATCAGAAGGCTGACTTAAGCTTTTTATTTTACTTTCCCTATTTCCTTAAACGGCGCCATTTTAAACACCACGATTCCTTCAATCGCTTGTATCTCGACAAAGCCGAACGTACGACTATCACTTGAATGCGTACGATTATCTCCTAAGACAAAGTAATGACCGGCTGGAATCTTCTGAAACAGGCGAAGTTGGGCTGCCGCTTCTTCTGATAAATCAAAACGACTAGCATTCTCAGGCAGTGCCTCATTATCGCTTGCCATAGGTTCTTCCGAAAGATAAAGTTTTGTCTCGTTTACCCAAATTCGGTCACCAGGAACGCCGATAATTCGCTTAACATACGTTCCTTTACTAACCAGCGGTGCTTTAAATGCAATCACATCGTATCTTGTTACTTGCTTCGTCCGTTGCACTAAGACACGTTCCCCTGCATTAAGTGTCGGCTTCATGGATTGACCAGCAATCGGGTAGCTAGACGTCTTCAAGACAAAAAAGAACACAAAAATAGCGAAAAGAATAGCTGGCATAAAAAATTTAACGACTTGGATGCGTTGTTTCTTTTGGTAGGCTTGCCGCTTTTTTTTAATCTCTTCAGCGGTCATTTTTCTTTGTGGGCCTCTCATTGCTTGATGGTTATCTGTTTGCTCAAGCAAATATTCCGTTGCTTTGTTAGTCTTTTGCTTTTTTAGCGGGTGTGTCGTAGGCAACTTTTGCTTCAAGAAGGCGCGCTTAATATGGCGAATTGTTCGCCTCACTGATTTTATCCATTCTTCCATCGTTTTCTTAAAAGGAAAAGCTTTCTAAATAAACTTTTCCTTTCTTTACTCCTTTTTTTATTTGACTAATTGCATTCCTTTTTTTATATAACTACTACGTAACTGATTCTCCTTCATAAACTGATTCAGTGGTTTCTGCGCATCTTGTGCCAGCTCCCAAATACTTTGATTTGCTTGTACAAGATATTCGCTCTTCTCTGTTACTATGTTTTTCCTGACAAGTGGTTGCCTTAGTGACTGCTCTTCCTTTGAGACAGCAGCAGCCTGTAATCGTTCTGCGGAGCCACTTAGTGTAACAGCTAAAAAAAATATCCCAAGACAATGTAGTTTCCTTGCCCCAATTAACTTTTTACTGTCCATTTTATTAATAATGATTTTGTTCAAGACGTGACAGTTTAGTTAAGCGTTCCTCTAATTCCCGATAAATCTCAAGTACTTCTACTTTTGATGCTTCCACTTCATTTGAAATACTTTTCGCTCGGTTGCCAATATTTAACATTTCTAATTCTGCGGAATTGATTAAGTGTTTTGCTTCTACTTTTGCTTCATTAACAATCCGATTGGCTTCTTTTTTGGCAGAAACCATCACTTCGCCAATTTCTTGTTGCGATTTTAAAGCTTCTTCTTGTAATTGCTGATTTTTCATTAACAAATCGTTGATTTGCTGTTTTGCACGTAACAGTTCTGTTAATTGCTCATCACTCGGTTCAATATTTTTCGAAACGGTTTGTAGTGTCTTCAATTCTTTTTGAACTTGTTCTAAGCTGTCTTCTTTAACCTGTACTTCTTTTCTTAGAGCAGCTAACTCCTCTTCGTAGACTTGCTTTTCAGCAAGATGTTTGTCATTGACACCTTGCAGTCGTCCTAGTTTTACTTCCGCTTCCTTTTTTTGCTGTAAACTATTTTGAAGCTCATTCTTTAACTCCTCCACGCGCTGTTTTACAATTAGCTTTTGTTGGGCAGCCTCTTGTAAGGCTTGTTTTTCGGCTTCTACTTTTTGTAATTGTGCAGTTAGTTTTTCAATTTGTTCCTGCAATGTTTGTTGAGTCGTTGTGCTTTCTTCTAATTCTGTCGTTAACGTTTCTACTTGCTTTTCCATTCCTGTAATATCTCCTTTTTTCTCCAACTTTCCTTTTTCTTCTGCTAACTGGTTGCGTAATGTCTGGATATGTTGTTGCTGATCAGCCGATTCTTTTTCTAATTCTGCCACTTGCTGAGTTAATTCACTTTCTAAACGTTCCATTTGATTATGTACAGTGGTTAATTGTTTTTCTGCGTTTTGCAAATTTGTTTGAAGAGAGGTAGTCTCTGTCGTAGTTTCACTGCTCGTTTCCAGTTGCTCTTCTAATTCAAAAATTTCATGTTCTTTTTGATTTAGTGTTTTAAGTAATGCTTGGTTTTTTTCTTCTAATACTTTTTTTTCCGTTTCTTGTTGGTTCTTTAATTGCTCATTTTCTTCTTGAAGTTTTTTAAAGGCTGTTTCTTTTTTCTGATAGTAGGCGAGCCTTTCTCTTAAAGTAGCCATTTCTTTTTCCTGTTGTTCTGGTTTGATTCCGCTAATTATTTTTTCTGGTTCGAATCCTGGCTGAAAAAAGACTTCTTTTTCAAGCGTATCATCCGAAATATCTTTAATTTTTTTGATTAAACGTCTTTTTGTCATTTATCTGTCCTCTCTCTTGTCCTTTTAACTAATCACGACAGGCTCCAAATTTGTTTCCAGCGTCTCACGAGCATACGTATCAATGGATTTGACAAGGGTTTGTTCTTGATCTCGATAAGTAAAATTAAAATCAATCATGGTAATTTCTTTGACTGAATTCAATGCTGCAATAAGTGCTAAGATGTTGTCTTGGGCTGTTTGAAATTCATGGTAACTTAAGCCAACTGAAAAAACAGACAGTGTCAAAGTTTGTGTTTTTTCACTTCTAATCATTGTGATACTCGTCTCTCCGAGGTAAGGACGCCATTCACGCGCTAATTGTAATTCATAATTAGTCAAAACAGCGGCCGATTCTGCCGAAGCAGCTTGTTTCCAAGGGAACTGATTTAAGGCTGTTTTTTTAATCGCTTGTTTTTTTATTTTGTCACCTTGAATAGCTTGGCCTTGTGCCAAACGCTCGATCCGTTGTTCAATGCGGATATTTCGTTGATTTAATTGATAATATGTATAGACAATTCCTAACAATAGTAAGCTAAGTAGACAAACACTAAACAATAAATAAATCATTAAACGACTATTTTTCTGATACTTATAGAAATTTATTTTTCTCTTTAATGTCCGGTCCTCTGAATCCAGTTTTTCGACAAGTAATCGCAAATACAATTGATAGCTTACAAATAAAAATAAGCAACTACTCATTAAAAGTACAATAATCATCATACAAATATAATCTCCTTTATGTCATCACTCGACAATCAAAACTTGTAAAATCACCTGTTACGCTCTTTAAAAACTCTATATAGTATTGATTGTAACATTCCGTTTGAGCCTTGCCAACAACTTTATTTAAAATAAAATGATAAAATTTTATATTTAATATTTATATTTTAATTTTTAAAATATAAAACAAAAAAACAAGAGAGATGCCACTTGGCTATCCCTCTCGCTTTTACTCAAACTATGTTTAGCGATCCAAACTAGATCAGTCGCTTTTTTTCAAAAATCCAATTAGTCTTTGTTGATTTCATAGTAGCTATCGTTCTTTATGTAGCTGAATTTGCTTTTGCTGGGGCTGAATCGCTACTAAGTCCAACACTGATGCCTAAGGCACGATCAACTTCTTCCATAATATCAAGTCTCAAATGACAAACTTTTTCTTTCAAGCGTCCCTTATCGATTGTTCGAATCTGCTCTAAAAGAATCACTGAGTCTTTTTCAATGCCTGTTTCATCAGAATTAATCCCAATATGTGTTGGCAATTTTGGCTTTGCCATTTTGGCTGTAATCGCCGCAACGATAATCGTTGGGCTAAAATGATTACCTAAGTTATTTTGGACAACAAGGACAGGTCTGACGCCACCTTGTTCCGAGCCCACTACTGGGGAAAGGTCTGCAAAATAAATATCTCCGCGTTTGACCATAGTGGAACCTCCTATCTAGTTATATTCTCTGGGGATTCTTTGTGAGAAAGTACATGCAACTTCATAATGAATTGTTTCTAATTTTTCGGCCACCATTTGTAACGTATTTTCTTCGGTGCCATCTTTTCCAACTAATGTAACAACTGAGCCGACAGGAACTTCTTCTGCTAAACGAATCATACATTGATCCATACAAACTCGTCCGACGATTTCGCAACGTTTACCATTCACGAGCACTGTAAATCCTTGGAGATGACGCAACCAGCCATCCGCATAGCCGATTGGTACTGTCCCAATCCATTCTTCAGATTCAGTCACGTAGGTTTCGCCATAGCCAATCCCTTCGCCAGCCGCTAATCGTTTTACATGGATGAGTTCACTGGTCAACCGTAAAGCCGGTTTTAACGCATAGCTTGGGGCAAGTTTATTACCTGAAGGGTTCAACCCATACATGGCTACGCCGTAGCGAATCATATTTCCTGGCACATCAGGATGCCATAACGCTGTCGCACTATTGCTAACATGGACATACCGAGGTAGCTCTTCTAAAACTGCTAGAACAGCCTTAAATCGCCCTGCTTGTTTTTCAAAATAGCTTGTATCGATTTCATCAGCTGTTGAAAAATGAGTAAAAATCCCTTCCCATAAAAATTCTTTGCGGGACTGAACAAACTGCACTGCTTGCTTGGTCTCTTCCGGGGTTAAAAAGCCAATCCTTCCCATACCAGTATCGACTTTTAAGTGAACACGTAATGGCGTTTTACTCTCAGGGATTAGTTGTTGAAGAGCAGCTTCTAACCATTCTTGTGTAGCTACCGTTACAGACAAGTCATATTGAATCAACAAAGGCACATAAGCTAAGTCTACCACACTCAAAATTAAAATGGGGTCCTGAACACCTGCTTCTCTCAATTCAATTGCTTCATCCAATAAGGCGACACAAAAACCTGTCGCGCCACCTTTTTTCGCCGCTTTAGCGGCTTCTACGGCCCCATGCCCATAGCCGTTCGCTTTCACAACAGCAAATAAAGCGGTTCCTTCTGGCAAACGTTGACATTCATTTTGGACATTTTCAGTAATTGCTTGCGTATCGATATGTAACCGTGTAGGACGATGCCATCCAACGACCATTGTACATCCTTCTTTCTTCTTTGCTTCTGTTATTCGCTTTCTAAAACAATTTGCGCAATCGCCATAGTATCTGTGTGCGTAATCGAGACAAACACTTTACCATTATGGGGCGAGTTTGCTACGTATGGTGCACCTGTTTTTTCAGTCAGCACCTCAATATCTTGTAAACCGACTTTGCCAATCCCAGTGCCCCATGCTTTAGAAAACGCTTCTTTACAAGCAAAGCGACCAGCTAAAAATTCTATTTGACGCTTTGTAGATAACTTTTGAAAAAGAGTCAATTCGTTAGGTGTTAAAACCCGTTGAATAAACGATCCTTGTTTTTCAACAATCGGTTTTATCCGACTTAATTCTACTGCATCAATCCCAATTCCTTTTATCATTTTCCGCCTTACTTCCTATTTAATATAGTTACTCCGAATTACCTTTCATTTTAACAAAATTTCAAAATTTTTCCACTGATTCGCTAAAAAAATAAATAATGTTTTACACGATTCTCACACAAATTGAAGTACCATACGTTTTCTTCCTATTTACATTTTTATAAAGTTTTTCTGAATTTTTATAAAAGTAAGACAACAACCAAAGAGTATCAGAAAAAAATCAGGAAACTAAGCGGATGTTCAGATATTTTATAGAAAATTTTGGCTATTTATGGGAGAATAAAAAGAAAAAGGAGAAAAACTTATGACTTTAACTTCTCGGCAAAAAAAGGTACTTTGTTGCGCCCTGTTTATTGTTACTTTGTTGCTTTACATATTTCCAATCTTCTTTAAAAATCCCAGCCTATTTTTTCTCTTGCAACTGGTTTGGATCGTAACCATTCATTTGTTACAACAAAAACTGAAACTCTTCAATCAATCTTCCCCGTTGAAAACTTGGATAATTTTGGCGCTTTTCTTTTTTTATATCATTTTGATGCCTTTTTTACTTTTTTTGAGTTTTTCTGTTTAATTATTATCCACCTAAAAAGAGCGAGTGTTCCGTTCATTAACGGAACACTCGCTCTTTTGATTATTTGGCGTTTTCGCGAATGACGAAACCACGTTTTTTATCGTTATGACGTTTGCCGCCACGTTGATCTTTATTTTTGCGGTCGCTATTTTTGTAATTACGGTCGCCATCTTTATGGTTTTTGTTGCCACGATAGCTGCCACCTTTACCATTGCCACCACGGTTGCGATTACGGTTGTTCCCACCGCCACCACCACGGCCATTTTTGTTAAAGCCTTTTTTATTTGAAGGCAATGGTCGTTCTGGGGTAATTTTTACAGGAACCGCATCTGCTGGATCTTTCGCTACTGTTTTTAATAATAAAGCAGCTAAGTCTGTCGCTGAATATTTTTCTAATAACGCTTCAGCAGATTCTAGATATTTGTCTAAACCATTTTCTTCTAGATCACTTTCGATGGTTTCAACAGCTGCACTTAATTGTCCTTTAAATGCTTCTTTTTCGGTTGGTGGACGTAATGGTGTCATCCGTTTTTTCGTTAAGTTTTCGATGACATGTAAGTAACCCATTTCGTTTGGTGTTACAAACGTCACAGACATACCACCTTTACCAGCACGACCTGTCCGACCAATACGGTGAACATAACTTTCTGGATCTTGTGGAATATCGTAGTTATAGACATGGGTGACACCTGAAATATCTAACCCACGTGCTGCTACATCTGTTGCCACTAAGATATCTAAGTTACCATTTTTGAATGAACGTAAAACGCTCATCCGTTTTTGTTGTGATAGATCGCCATGGATGCCTTCTGCTTTGTAACCACGCGCTTCTAATCCGCGGGCAAGTTCATCAACACGGCGTTTTGTCCGACCAAAGACAATGGTCAATTCTGGGGTTTGCACGTCTAGTAAACGTGTCATAATGTCAAATTTTTCAAAGTCTTTTGAACGTACATAATATTGATCAATTAAATCAGCCGTCATTTCTTTGGCTTTAATCTTCACATGTTCTGGTTGTTTCATGAATTTCACGCCAATATTCTTGATTGCTGGCGGCATAGTTGCTGAAAATAGAAGTGTTTGACGTTGTTCTGGCACTTGTGAGATGATTTTTTCAATGTCTTCCAAGAAGCCCATGTTTAACATTTCATCTGCTTCGTCTAAAACTAATGTTTCAACAGTTTCTAATTTCAAGGTACGACGGTTAATATGGTCTAGTAAACGTCCTGGTGTACCTACAACGATATGTGGACGATCTTTTAGTCCACGGATTTGGCGACCGATATCAGCCCCGCCGTAAACGGCTTGGACGCGAATCTTTTTATCGCGGCCTAAACGGAATAACTCTTCTTGTGTTTGGATAGCCAACTCACGGGTTGGTGCAATGACTAATCCTTGAATAACGCGGTTGTCTGCGTCAATTTTGTTAAGCATTGGTAAGCCAAAAGCAGCGGTTTTCCCTGTTCCTGTTTGTGCTTGTCCGATTACGTCTTTTCCTGCTAACGCTAACGGAATTGTTTCTGATTGAATAGGGGTTGCTTCCTCGAAGCCTGCGCGTTCTACCGCTGATAATAATTCTGGCGCTAAACCAAGTTCTTTAAATTTCAAATGATATCCTCCTAGATTTTGTTTCGGAAAGAACGATTTCTTCCTAGTTTCAGGTGTCTTCACTTTCAGTTGTTAAAAAGAAATCCACTATAGTGTGCCAACTATTTCTTCTTTCCTGATTTCACCGAAAAATTCACCTTATGGCATTAGAAAAGCCAAACGTGGTCGTTCAGCTTCACATTTATTATTAAACATAGAAATAGATCTATTTTATTTACTACGATTCAATTTTTCTCGTCATCTTCCGGCAATAGGTCATTCTATCATAGAATCCTATTTTCAGCAAGTTTTATGAAACTTATTTACTTTTCCAAAAGTGCATCGATGACTTCACGAAGTCCCATCCCGTTACTTCCCTTTAAAACCACCATATCTTCTGGCTGTAAAACTTTTTTGACAGCTTCAATCAACTCATTTTTTTCTTCTTTTTTAAAAGAATGAATGTTAGCTGGTGCATAGGTTTCTTGCAATCTATCGGCTAAATAAGCCATTTCAGGGCCATATAAAAAGACTTCTTCAATCGCGTCTGGTGCTAAATGCTGTGCCATTGCTTGATGCATGGCAACAGAATCAGGACCTAATTCCAGCATGTCTCCTAAAACAGCAATTCGTTTTCCTACTTTGGACATTTTGCTAAAACTGTCCAGAACAAGGCCCATGGCTGTCGGATTAGCATTGTAAACATCACTTAAAATTTCGGCCCCATTCGCTGCTTTCAACCATTCTGTCCGATTCTTTGTTAGCTCCGCTGTTGCCAAACCTTTTTGAATCTCACTATCCGTTAATTGGAAATACCGACCAATCCCGATTGCGATTAATGCATTGGTGACATTATAGGTTCCTGGCACTGGAATCGTAAACGTCATTTGTGTATCACTGATTTTGAATGAGGTTTGCTCTTTGGCTTTATTTGTGACGATTCCTTGAAGTTGACTTCCTTGGCTAAAACCAAAAGTAATCACTTGTTGCGTGACTTTTTCCACCAATGGTACTAGCAAAGGTTCATCGTTTGGCACAAATAAAATACCATCTTTGGCTAAACCATCTACGATTTCCATTTTTGCTTGTGCAATGCCTGCTCGTGAGCCTAAATTTTCCACATGGGCTTCGCCAATCATTGTGATGGCGGCAACTTCTGGCTGAGCCAGGTTGGAAAGGAAAGAAATTTCCTGAGCATGGTCCATGCCCATTTCTAAAATCAGTTTTTCTGTTTCATCAGGCATGTGTAAAATAGTATAGGGTAAGCCAATTTGATTATTGTAATTGCCTTGCGTTTTGTAAGTCACAAACTTTTCAGATAACACAGCAGCAATTAAATCTTTAGTGGTGGTTTTTCCATTACTACCAGTCACAGCGATGACATTCGGTTGCATTTTATTTAAATAATAGGTAGCTAATTTTTGCATAGCAACCAGTGGATCAGTAACATGCAAAACAGGCAATTGTTGCGGCGCATCGACTAAATCCTGTCCCCAAAAAGCGGCCTGACAGCCATTAGCCATGGCACTCTCAATAAAACGATGACCATCATTTTCACCTTGTAAAGGAACAAAGAGGTTTCCTTTCACAATTTTACGACTATCAAATTCAAGGCCTGTTAAAGGAAAATCAGGCCATTGTTGCCAATCATTACTGGCTTCAACTGCTTGCGCTACTTCCCAGAAGGTTAATTTCATTATGTTTTGCTCCTCTGACACAGGGACTGGGACATGCCAAAGTCTTGTCATGTCCCAGTCTTGTGTGATTTTTTCTTCTTAGTTATTATAAAATTCTTGGCGTTGTTTAAAACGATTCAAAGCTAACTGAATCAGTTCCTCAATTAAATCACTGTATTTCAAGCCCATATTTTCCCATAGTAAAGGGTACATACTAAAGTCAGTAAAACCAGGCATGGTGTTCAATTCATTCAGGAATAGTTCGTTTTTGCTTGTTAAGAAGAAATCACAGCGACTTAAGCCACTTCCATCTAACATAATATACGCTTTTTTAGCGTATTCTTGCGCTTGATGAGCTACTTCTTCTGGAACATGCGCTGGGATTTGCATTTCAATCGTGTTATTGATGTATTTGGCATCATAATCATAGAAAGCGACATCTTTCACCACTTCACCAGGTAAAGTCGTACGGACATCTTCATTTCCTAAAATGGCTACTTCAATTTCACGTGCTTCAATCCCTTGTTCAACAATTGCTCGGGCATCATAACGGAAAGCTTCTTCCAATGCTTCTTGCAATTCTTCACGATTTTCCGCTTTGCTAATTCCGACACTAGAACCCATATTGGCAGGTTTAACAAAGACCGGATAAATTAAAGATCCTTCACATTTTTCAAAGACTTCTTTCGGATTTCCTTTCCAGTCACTTCTTAAAACTGGCACAAATGGTACTTGTGGAATGCCAACAGTTTGTAAAAGATATTTCGTCATGATTTTGTCCATTGCGTTAGCACTAGCTAAGACGCCTGCGCCCACATAAGGCATATTAATGGTTTCCATGAATCCTTGAATTGTTCCATCTTCACCATTTGGCCCATGTAAAACAGGGAAAACAATCGCTTCTTCTTCATAAATTTCCGAAGGACTGATTCGTTTTCCTGAAAATTCGCCTGTTTCTTCAGGTGTTTGTGCCCAAGTTAAATGTAAAACTTCTTTATTTTGTGGTCGTTCAGATAAGAGAGGGCCTTTTACCCATTGACCATCTTTACTAATAAAGACTAACTGTACTTGATAATATTTATAATAGATTGCATTTAAAACGGAATATGCAGACAAAACAGACACATCGTGCTCTTCACTTCTGCCGCCATACAACAAAATAATCTTCAAATGCTTGTCCTCCTAGTTTCTTTCCTGTCTTTTAGAAAAAATTATTTTTCAAATTATCCTTACTTATTTTAGCATAAAACCCAGTTTCATAATAGAAGCAAATTTAGTGAAGGAAAAATTCTTTGCTTGCCTTTTCCTTACTAAAGACTCCGTTCCACCAGCTCAATAAGGGCTTGTTTAAACGTTGTTCTATCTTCGTCTGTAAAAGGTTTAGGTCCTTTCGTTCGGCCACCTTTTCGCCGAATTTGGCCACTAAAATAGCGTTGTTCTAACAATCCATCAATATTTTCTTTCGTATATTGATAACCCAGTTGATGTAAAACTGACACTCCCTTTGGCAAAACCAAGGAAGCTAAGCCATAATCTTGTGTAATTAAAAGATCCCCTTTTTTTATTAACTGCACAATTTTAAAATCAGCAGCATCCGCTCCTTTATCAACATACACAAAAGAGACATTTTCTGGATAATCTTTTAAGGAATAATGATCTACACTAGTAACAATCACCACATCCAAAGCTTTCTCTACAGCGACTTCAATAACCGTCTCTTTCACAGGTGAACCATCGCCATCGACAAAAATTTTCATTCATTTCCCTCGCTTCTTCCTTGCTCTAACCATTTGGGATGACGTTGAAAGTAGTGTTGTAATTCGTCAAAAACGACTTCTTTAACCACTTCATATAACTCTGTATTTCTTAAAATGGTTTTCGTTGCATCCGTGTAGCGGGGCTTTGGTATCGTAACGGCTAAAACAAAATCAAATTCTGCTAAAAAACTATCTGCTGTCACAGATAATGAGTAATGTTGCTCCTCTAAAAATTGATTAAAGGCGGCTACTACGCCATCAAGAAATCCCTCATAGTGGGTTCCGCCAAGACTGGGATAATGCCCATTAACAAACGTTTTTTGCACTTGCGGCGCATGATTTTTACTCAAAATAAATTGAACAAGGGCCAATTCTGTTTGCTTGGCTTGAATAATCGGTGCGGCTTTTCTAGTTAATGGGTTATCGTTTTCAAATAAATAATTACTTAAACCTTTAGGGTAATAACAAAGATTTTTTTGTTCATCTTCCTGTGTTAAAAGAATCTTTAAGCCTGGATTTAACATGGCAATCTGTTGACAATGTTGTAAAACACGCATATAAGAAAGCGATTCTGCACCAAAAATTTGCGGATCTGGCCAAAATAAGACTTCAATCCGTTCTTGGGTTTCTTCAATAGGTAACAATAATCGTTTTTTCAATTGCCCTTGATGGTAAATAAAAATAGTTCGCTGTTTTTCTTGATCGATACTGATCCCTACTTGTTTTGAGAAGGCTTGTAAAACAGATAAATACAGAAACGGTGGTTCTAAATCGACTTGCTTTTGTTCAAAAACAAGCGGTCGTGTGGAAGATACCTGAAAAGAAATTTGTTGACGCGATAACTTTATAGCAATTTTCCCTTGATTCTTTTCAATGAAAAACTCTAATAAACCATTGATTGTCTGAACAAGTAAATTCTCTAAGCCGACTAAGCCAGTCGTTCCAATGAACGCTTCTGGTCGTTTTTGAATCCGTTCAATAAATTCATCATTTTCTAAAACTGTTAAAAGATGTGCAACACTCATCCTGCTGCCTCCTTTGCAATCTGTTTCTTTTAATTATAATGAAAAAAAGACCAGAAGAAAAGCCACACACGCCTTTTCTTCTGGTTTTCTTCTTTAACGAATTAAATCAATATTCGGATGCTCAAGAACGTGATTCACTTGTTTGACCGTTGTCAAAGGAATATCTCCTTGAATCGTATGTGCAAGGACCCCATTGATTGTGGCAAAGGTAACTGCCTTTTCTAACGACCAATTCTGGCTATAGCCATATAAAATCCCCGCCGCATAAGCATCACCAGCGCCAATTCGATCAAGATTAAGAAGCGGTCTTTTTTCACTCTGTTGGGATTCATTTTGGGTATATAAATAACCACTTAAGTAGTTTTGATTTTGGGAATGACTCCTCGTTGTCCCAGCAAACCATTCCAAATTGTATTGAGACATGAAGCGCTGAATCAATTCTGTTTCTTGTGCTTCACCTTCTAAATCTTCTCGCGGAATGAAACCTAATAGCTCGACCAAATCACGACGACTACCAAAAACAATATCACAATAAGGTAAAATGCGTTCGTACTGTTGACGCATAAAGAGCGCACTATTTGTTGTATTCAAACTAGGTCGATAATTAAAATCAAAACAAACTTTCTTTTGACAGGCATGCGCCTTTTGAGCAAGTATCAAAGCAGCATCACGTGTTTTTTCAGTTAAACTTAACGAAATACCACAAATATGCACCAGATCTACTTCCGCTAAAAAGGCCTCAAAATCGTAGTCCTTCGCCTCGCTGATGCCAAAAGCACTCTGATGGCGATTTTGATAAGTTACTTGTGTGGGTCGGATTCCATAACCCATTTCTGCAAAAAAACTACCAATATGATCGCCCTTTTCTCCTACCCATTGATCTGAAATTCCTAACTTCCTTAACGCTGCTTTGCCAGCTTCACCAAGACGATTGGCGGGTAATTTCGTAATCAATGCTGTTTCTAGTTGAAAATGAGCCAAATTTGCTAAGAGATTTACGCCAGTCCCTACAAAGTTCATTCTTAACTGCTCTGTTTGTTCTAACATTAGATACTCTGGCGGAGTGAAACGAAGCATGACTTCACCAAACGCAGCAATTTTCATCTTTGCCACCTACTTATTCAATGTGTTTTTCATCATGGTTAGTAACGTTTTCACGTCTTCTGTTCTAGTGTCCCCTGTTTCTTGATCGATAATTGAGCTGTAGACATGAGGAATGATTTTTTTAACGCCGGCATCCACCGCAATTTGAACAATTTCTTCAAAGTTTTCTAAATCAATGCCCCCTGTTGGCTCTAAGTAAAAGTCATACTTGGCACAAGCTGCTGCTACTGCTTGATATTCTTCTTTGTGAGCCAAGCCTTTCATTGGGAAATATTTAATGGAACTGCCCCCCATGTCTTTCAACAATTTGATGGCGGTTTCGATAGGCACTTCCGCCGCTGGCGCACCCGAGCTTAACGGACCTGTCGCAATGTTGACATAGCCAACTTTGCCTGTGGGTGAAACCAAGCCATTAATCACTGTTTCGTCTTGACGAAGTAAGGCCCGCGAAGCGCCGACACCTGTGAAGACTTGGTTCACATGTTGCGGTTGTAGGACTTCTGATAAGCGAGCTACCATTTGACTTTGATTAGGATCACCAGCTCCTAAGCCGACAGATAAAGCGTTGTTGGTTGCTGCTTGGTATTTTTTCATATCGTCAATGGCTGCTTCATCGGTTTCATAGTTTTTTGAAAGGACACCTAACACAACATGCCCTTCTGCTGCTTCATAACAGGCTTGAGCATTTTCTACTGAATTGGCTAAGACGTTTAAACAAATGCGTTCTTCTAAATAATTAGGTTTTAATGACATGACTTATTTCTCCTTTGTGTCCATAATTTCTTGTAATCGTTGCACGATTTTGTTCATTTCTTCTTGATTGACAGAACGAATGTCAAATTCAATGATGCCATTGTTGGCTTGATAGTCTCGTGTATAAATGGCCGGACTTTCTGCTTTTAACGCTTGGATGACTTCTTTGGCGGTTTTTCTGCCGTCCACTTTGACACTGGCGCGATAAATGTCTCGTCCAGCGCCATCTTGGACGATTTTGGCGGTTAAATCTGACAGATTGTTGATGGCTTTAACAAACGGTTTTAAGCGCTCTTGCATCGAAGCCCCTGATTCACTGCCATGCGCCAAGTATTCTTCCACTGCTTGCGTAAAGCCCAGAATATTATCTTTGCCAATTTTCATTGCTCGACCAATGCCTTTGCCTTGGAGGCGCACCCAGTCAATGTATTCTTTTTTCCCGATCACTAAACCAGCACTTGGCCCTTCAATGGCTTTGGCGCCGCTGTAAATCACCAAATCAGCGCCGGCTTCGGTGTATTTGAAAAGATCTTCTTCTGCTGCCGCGTCAACAATCAGCGGCACCTTGTGGCGTTGCGCCACTTTGGCCGCTTCGGCCACCGTCAGCATACTTTTTTGCACGGTATGATGGCTTTTGATGTATAGAATGGCCGCTGTTTTTTCAGAAATCATCATTTCCACGTGTTCTGGACTGCACATGTTAGCGTAGCCAGCTTCCACCACTTGGCCACCACCTTGCGCTACCATGACTTCTACAGGCGTGCCGTAGTCCACGTTGTGCCCTTTAGGTAAAATAATCTCCCGTTGTTCGATTTTTTCTGAATAGGGATGATACGCGTGATATAAGCTGCCTTTTCCAATCACGGCAGCTACCGATTGGGCAATTCCCGCCGAAGCCGAGGAAACGATTTGGGCATCTTCTACCTTCAACAAGTTTGCTAAAAAGGCCCCTGTTTGCACACTAAGTTCACTCATTTCAAAGAAATGTTCGCCACCGAATCGTTGCGCCGCTAGGACTGCCTCCGAAACTTTGGAGACACCTAGAATGGTCATTTTCCCAGAAGCGTTGATAACTTCTTTTAAGTGAAATTTTTCGTAACTAATTGTCATAGATTTGTCCTCCAATAATTGTTTTGATTGGGCGAATTTGCTCTTTGGCTACTCGTGTCAATCCATTAGAATCAGTCAATGTTTTTTCTTCTGCTTGAATCGTAAAAATCGTTAAATCAGCATCTTTACCTATTTCTAATGTGCCTTTTTGAGCTAAATGGAAATTCTCAGCAGGAGCCTTGGTTACCTTTTCAATAATTTCTGGCCAATCATAGCCGACCACACGGAGTTTTTCCATCGTTGTGGCTAAATCATAAACAGGACCATTTTCTCGGTTACGGATATAGATATCTGTGCTAATTGATGCAGCTTTCATTCCCTCGCGCAACGCTGTTTCAGCTACGTGAAAATTGAAACTATCCGTACCATGCCCGATATCAAAGACGACCCCTTTGTTGTACGCTTGCCAAGCGAAATCTTTTATTTTATCCGTTGCTTGGTCTAAGATGCCATTTTCTTTCCCATTAAAACAATGAGTTAGGACATCCCCTTTTTCCATCAAGGCTAAAATTTCATCTAGATGAGGTGGTGCTGATCCAATGTGAACCATTAAGGGAATTTCTTGGTTTTCTTGCTGAATCTGTTTGGCCAATTCTAAAGGCGTAATGCCGTTATCGCCAATAACGGTCCTACTCATACGGGCTTTAATCCCTACAACAAAATCTGGTAATTCTTGAATCGCTTTTTTGACTAAACTCGCTTGTACTTTACTTAAATCTGCGAGTTCGTCCTGAGCAACGATGCCCCATTTAGAAATATTGACTAATCCAAAAACATTTGTTTTTGCTTGTTGCGCTAAGTCATAAAATTCATGAATGTTTTCAGCACCTGTTGTCCCAGCATCAATCACTGTCGTAACACCCTTTTTGACCCCAATTTCATCTGGATAATCATAATAAAGAGCCATTCTTTCAAAACAATGAACGTGATCATCTATCCAGCCTGCGGATACATAAGTACCTGGTTCTAAGTGGATAGTTTCTTTTGCAGAACCTAAAATAGTTGGTGCAACAGCAGCTATTTTTTTCTCTTTAATTGCAATTTCAACAGGCATACCATCTACTGTCTGTCCATTTTTTATAAGTAAATCGTAGTCCATATTCTTCCCTACTTTTCTATAAATCTAAATTTTGTCCAAGGCTTAATGAATTCTAATAATACAAGTTCTTCTTCTATAATACGCCCTACTCGGTTTTTGCGTGAATCTTGATGTGGTTCTAAAACGACTTGTAATTCATTTTTGTATTTTCCAAATGCATCATTTCCCACAACAACATCTCCAGGTTGTAGCATTGCTTGATTATCATGCGGGGGATTAGCTTCATTTTTATATTTTTTACGCACTTCCGTGGAACGAATCATCTGCTGAGTGATATCTCCACGGCGAAAATGTTGATTTTTTGTTACGATTTCTTTTTCAATTTCAGAAGTCGCTTCTTCAAAAACCATGGTCAATTCTGTTTGATAACGATTCAACTGACCCAATGCTTCTAACTCTTCGTTGGAAGCATAAGCATTTCCAATAACAACATCATCAATTAAATTTGTTGCAAATAAATGTTTAGCTTGAACAGTGACTGGCAACTGTCTATGCATTTCTAAAGTAGGTAGCCCATCATTCACATCCCAAGGACCAATTTCACCTACCTGTGATGAAATAAAAGCAGCTGTCCGAATCCCTTCCTTTTTAAAACGGATGCTACATTTTTCAAAGAAATCATACGGCAAGGCAGTTCCCGCTTGTGGATAAAAGTTATGACAACCATATAAGAAAGGTCGATTCGCTTCATACGTTAAAATGTTATCAAGATAAGCAACATCATTACTCATATTCAGCTCAATAGCCACGCCGAATGGATTAAACGTCAACATGGCTTCTTTATTTCCATCAAAACCTGTATCCAACCGAATCCCATCAGCTCCTAATTCGCTAAAAAAAGTCAAATCATCATATGAAATGTCCAATTCATCAAAGATACTTGGAACGACATCTAAAATTGTTTCAAATCCTAAATTTTTCGCATAACTAATTAATTCTTTAAATTTTTTCTGAACCGCTTCTTTGCCATCGGTCACTTCTAACATACTCATAAAAATTCGAGTAAACCCACATTCGCTGGCTTTTTTTAAATACGCTTTATCTTGATTGATATCACTATGATCTGGATAAACTGATACACCTAATGCTCTTTTCATCTTCGTTCTCACACTCCGCTATTTTCAAATTTATTTCGAAATTTCCAAGCAATCACCGAGCTACACAGGATTGTTGTAGAGCCAACGAGCAATACTGGTTGATTTAGAAATCCGCCAATTATCATGGAAAGAGTAATACAAACTGCCGTAAAAACCAACGTCTTTACTAAACCAAGTTGATAAACAACAGTAGGCAACTGCCCTTTTTCTATAATAATTTGACTAACGATAAAAAAGAAAATGAACCAAATAATCATCTTATACGCTCCTGACTTTCTTCTCTGACTTAGAAGGGGCAGGATATTCATATCAGAACACCCGCCCTAACATTTTTTAATTTTTCGCTGCTTGTTCAGCTGCTAATTCTTCTGCTTCTTTATCCAATTGTTGTTTTTCATAAACTTTGAAAAATGGATAGTAGATAGCCATTGTAATTAAGAAATTAACAATCACTAATACTGCGGCCGAGAAACTCCAATTGGTACTCATCCAAGCAGCAATTGGTGCTGGAATTGCAAACGCTAAACGTGCAGCCATCATCGGAATTATATTAGCGACTGTTAAGAAATAAGATAACGTTGTTGTAATTAACGGTGCCACGATAAATGGAATACCTAAAATAGGATTCATTACGATAGGCGTTCCGAAAATAACTGGTTCATTAATATTAAACAAGCCTGGTAAGAACGATAAGCGGCCAAGACTTTTCAGATACGTTGATTTAGAAAACATCATTAAAACAACTAAAGAAAGCGTAGTTCCAGCGCCACCAATCCAGATAAACCATTGTAAAAACTGTTCTGTAAAAATATTAGGTAACTGATGAACATTTGCACCATTGGTAAAAGCTTCAAGGTTTTCTGCAATCGACATATCCCAGAAAGGACGAATAACTGGGCCCATAATCGCTGGACCATGAATCCCTAAAACCCAGAAGAAACAGATTAAGAAGACTGTTAGTAATCCGCCAAATAAACTGTTACCAGCAAGGATACCTTTAAGTGGCATTAATAACGTACTCAAGAAACCATTCAAATCAAAACCAATTACGTGGCGAATAACCCAGAATAATAAAAGAATAACTGCTCCTGGAATTAACGCAATAAATGAATTTGACACTTCAGGCGGTACACCATCTGGCATCTTAATCATAATATCTTTTTCAATAAAGAAGCGATAAATTTCAACAGATAACAACGCTGTTACAATCGCACCAAATAAAGAAGCTGAACCTAAATTTGCTAAATTAATATAGCGCCCTGCTGTAATGACGTTGTCAACATCTTCAAAGACACGTGTTGGTGGTGCTGCTGTTACTAAAAAGGCCATTAATGCTAAAATTCCGCACGTCAAAGAGTCAAGCTTATAACTTTTGGCCAATGATGAAGCAATCCCAAATGTTGCATAAAGTGCAAGTAATCCCATCGTATAGCGGGAAGGAATATCTAAAATTGCTTGATACGGTTCAATCAATTTTGTGTATGCCTCAATTGGAATATTTTGAAAAATTGTAAAGAATGAGCCCACAATTGTTAAAGGCATCGTTGCAATTAATCCTTTTCTAATCGCTGTCATATGGCGTTGCGAACCAAATTTATTCGCAATCGGCATTAACTTAACTTCCATCCACTGTACAAAACCATTCATCTGTTAATTCCTCCGTTCAACTAATAAAAATAATAATTATTTCGCATTCATAATAACATAGTAACATTATAATGTAAACGCTTATTCGTATTCGTGACAGAGAAAGTGCAAAACAAAAGGCTTTTTCTTATTATAAAGAAACTGGGAATATTGCACCAAAAATCATTGCGCCTAAAATTGCACCACCAGCGATTGGTTTTTTCCAAATGTAAAAACCTAAAGCTCCTAATGTGGCACCAATCCCAATAGGAATTGAAGCACCCGCCGCACTCAAAATAATTAACGGTCCTAAGAAACGTCCGGAGGCATTACCAGCACCCATCATCACATCCGCACCAAAAGTGGAGTTTCCTTGATTGATGGTAAACTTCCGAATCAACACAATCACGCCACCAACTGCTAATCCTAGTATCGCACCCGTTAAAAGTGCTAAGCCGAAGTTTTCTACAGGCGCTTTAATTCCCATGCTGAGGAAAATTGCAGGTACACCAATCCCGATCCCCGTTAAAATTGAGCCACCTAAATCTAAAATCCCGACTAAGGAACCTTCTAAAATTCGTGCAAACAGGAAACTTGCACCAAATGCTGCGGCAGCGCCATAAGAACCACCATCTAAACCAGCTTTTAGCATCGCGACAATTGAAACTTCATTGAATGCTCCCACACCATAAACTACATACATATGTGTTCCTGCAAAAATTGCCGCTGACATAATCCCGACTAAAATGGGAAAGCCCCAGTCAGCATACCAAAAACTTTTGCCTGTTAAACCTTCTTGAATTTCTTGTTCTTGCTGTGCCCATTCATTTTTTTCTTGCTGTTCCATCTATGAGACCTCCTTTTTTCTATTTAACGGTGAAAACATTGTGTAAATTATTTAACCATTGAGGAATCGACAAGCGGAAACTTTCGATCATTTCTAAGTCGAAACCTCGGAAGAAGCCACTTAAAATAAATAATAAGATAATGGCACCAAGCATGCCGCGTGTCATTCGGGTCCACCCTAAATCATCGACACCTTTACCGATTAAGATCCCTAATACAACTCCTGGAACAGCATTGCCCATGACTAATTGAGATAATCCGCCAAATAACGTTCCCCAGAAACCCGTCCGTTTTCCTGCATCTAAAGCCGCTAGCCAGAATAACACGGGCATCACAGTATTGATTAAAATCGTTGCTGCAGGTACCAACACCGCAACTGCTGTTACTTGAAGCGATTCTGGAATTGCTGCAGCCGTACTATTTAAGAATGCCACAGTCGCCATCCCTACAAAGGCCCCGACAATCCCCATTTTTTTGGGATTATGCATCGTTTTAGTGACATCTTTATCCTTTACCAATAAAATTGCTGCAGCCCAGTTAGGTACAATCCGGTGGGTTACATCTTGTGTAAAGGCCCCTGCTCCCACGGCTGAAGCCCAAGCATTAAAGAAAAAACCTAAACCAAAAGAAAAGTG
Organism: Enterococcus sp. DIV1444a; assembly: GCF_051712125.1. Taxonomy (NCBI): domain Bacteria; kingdom Bacillati; phylum Bacillota; class Bacilli; order Lactobacillales; family Enterococcaceae; genus Enterococcus; species Enterococcus sp. DIV1444a. The sequence goes on along the minus strand of NZ_JBIOOG010000001.1, from coordinate 624,944 downwards.
TGATGCTGGATCTCCTTGTGCCGCGTTCATTTCTCCTAATGTTCTAAATGCCCCTAACCCTTGCGTTTGTGGTGCATGAAACATCCGAGCAGCGCCTGCGCCAGCTGCAAAACCTAGTAAACCACCAATAAGCAATGACTTCAGCAAAATGATTACAAATTCCATTCCTTCTCCCTCCTTTTATACGCCTCTTTTTGAAAGAAACGGAACTACTACTGCGTTCGGTTCTTTGATTGTTTCCGTTAAAAAATCAACTTCTTCGATTGCAATGGCTTGGATTTCCACTTCTACAGCTAGTTCGACATGATAAATCACTCTCTTTCTAGGAAAGAAGAAGAACAGAAATTTTTCTGTATAAACTTGTTCTTTTGCCTGACGAATAGTTACTTCTTTCGGTTCAATCCGGATGAGGATCTCTGTTGTTTCTTTTAATACTTTTTTTGAAACATCATTCAATGCACTTGCAAAAGCTTCATTCTTCTTATTACCTTTTCCAGAAACAATCACGGTTTGTGTTGACCGTTTTGTGGCATCCATAATTACCGCTCCTTTCTAAGTTACTACTTTCTATGCTCCGTGTTTCTTAATAAATGCTTCAGTTACTCGTTTACCAAGTTCTTCCTGATCCATAAAACCAAATCCAAGAACAGTTTTCCCATCGTTAATTGCTGTTACCCCTTCTTCGATTGATCGCATGCCATGTCTTTCGGGATACCCGTATTTAGTAGCAGCTGTTAACGCCCCTGCACCACCACTGCCACAGAAAGAAATGCCTAAATCTGCCTTTTCTTGTTGCATCACATCGCCTAAACGCATATCTGCACCCATTCCTGGAACAACAACCGCGCGTCCACCGGCTTGCTCCACTCCTTTTGCAACATTTTGTCCTTTTCCTAAACGATCTGCGATAACTACTGTAATCATAACTTTTCCTCCTATTAATTGTTTTGTTTAGCAACTTCAAAATGAACAGCTAAAACATACCACTCATCTTCTGATAACTGACCAATTGCTTCTGTTGTTTCTTGTGCAATTTTCAACGTTTCTGGTGTTAGTTCCGTAAATAACGTCCGATCAACACCAGCTAATGTCATTCCTTCTCTTGAACGATTCAACATCTCATTAAGATGGTTAATCAAAATCGTCCACTGTAATTCCGTTGGTTCAATTTGTGCTTCTGCTAATCGCGCGCTGGTTTGTTTGATAATCGATTGGAGCTTTTCTGGTTCAGCACTTTGTCGAATGATCTCCTGTGCTTCCATTGCTAGTTCCATCCTCTTCCTCCTTTGGTTGTTCTAAATAATTAAGTAATGCTGAAATTTCAGCATGATTGACAGGTAACTCATTTTTAGCAAATAAACATTCAATTTGCCGAATTTCTTCTTGCCTTTCATGGGATACTTCTCTATTACAAGGAATCTCTTCGTATTGTTTATTAAACGTAATCCGATGTGTCATTAATAAAACGTGAAGTAAAAAGGCTTCTTGATATTCGCTCAGTAACTTTGTTTGAAACATTCGTTTTAACTCTTCATAAATAATATACGCTTTTACTAACAAATCTTGGCTTTGTATCCGTTCATTTTTTTCAATTACATCAGATTTCGTGGAGCGAGCGGTACCTTTGCCTTGACGTTTCCCTAATAAAATTTTATCGACCTCTTCCCGAATCAAACTTAAGTCTGTGTCCGTCAACAATGGACTAACTTTAATAAATGGGTATGCCATTTCTTCAATTGGGAAAATACTCAATACCAAATCAGGCTTTTCTGCTTGAATCACTTCAGTTGCATTTAAAACAGAAGCAAATCCCGCGAGTTCAACGTTTGGTACTTCCTCTAAAATTTTTTGTTCAATTAAACTAGTCACACCTAAGCCCGTCGAGCAAACATACACAATCCTAACAACTTTAGCTTCCTGCTGTTGTCGTTCCTGAGCTGCCAAAAAATGCAACGCAATATATGCGCAGAAAGAATCGTTGACTAACAAAACAGAACGTTGAATTAATTGTTTACAGGCACATTGAATAGCTAAAAATAACGCTGGATGTTTTCCTTTGATTTCTTCAGAAAACGGATTGTATTCATTGATAAATAAATGTTTCTTAGTAAAACGTAAGGACAGATGCGCAAACAAGTTCGTAAATAATTGGCGATCATTTACAAAAGGATAATTCAGCTCTTTTGAAACGCTTTCAATCACTTGCTTTGTTAATTGAACCATATCTTGCCGTTGATGGGTTCCGAATAAATCACTATAAATATAAAAATATTCATCTGCTAATAAAGGCAAGTCATACCGTTCAAACACCTCTTGTAAAAGTAAAAGTGGTACTTCGTTCCGTTGTTCAAAGCGTGTTTTTTGCGATAACACTCGGTAAGTCCCAATTGTATGTGCCATCTGCATACGTGCTGCGGCAATTGCCACTCTCAACGTAATAGATAATATTTCGGCATAATCAAATTGATTTTGATCGAGTGGATTAATTAAATTTCGCATTTTTTTCAATGCACTACGATAACAACCTTGAAACAATGTCCCTGACCCAAATTTAATTTTAGGGATTTTTTCAGCCCCTTTTGTCTTTGTCACATAGTTCATAATTTGGTAAATATCGTATTCTGTAAGTTCTTTTTGAGTGATAAATTCCATCAGTAAGCGTACATTGCTTTCTTCACCACTGATTGTAAACCCTTGCCGTGCTTGGCGAATTAAGGTTAAATCATATGCTTGCAGCAACCGTTCGACCTGTTCCAAATCACTGACAATTGTGTTTCGACTCACTAATAATTCATCTGCTAGCTGCTGTGCCGTTAAGTAACCTTTGACTGACAATAGCTGAAAAATCAATACATTGACTCGTCTTTTTTGATCAGGATAGGTTTCAAATCGATCGACATCGATAATTTCATTTTTTAACAGTAAGCGTTTAGAGTCAGGTAAATCTAGCCAGATTCCCTTATTCCGTTTTGAATAAAGTGTCTCATCGTGCTGTTCAAACCAAGCACGAATATCTTCTAAATCATACTTAATTGTTCGAACGCTGACAGTAAAGTTCTCAGCTAATTCTTGCGTGGTAATACTCCCTTCCAAATCCAAAAGCATCAATAAAATATTTATCGCTCTTTTGGACAACAACACGGTCATACCTTGTCACCTCTTTTCTTTTCCCTTTACACTTAAAACTATAGCGTTATTTTATCTGTTCCACAACACAAAAAAGTTGCACTTATAAAAGTGCAACACTTCTCTTTTCATACAAAAAAATCCCTTAACAGTTACTACTGTTAAGGGATACCACACTATTTATTTGCATAAATAGACAGAAACCTTCTCCACAAAAGTATTCTGTCCGACACGTTACAAATCCGGTAACTGATAGCCGTACTATCTGGTGTCGTTGTGTTTGACAATCACTAGCCGTCAAAACGGAATAGCCGAAGCTATCTGATTGAGTCAACTCGTCGCATAAAACACACTTTAACACAGAATAGTTTGGATAGCAAGTGAGGGTAATTATTCGTTATCGAACCATTCTTGATAAAAACTTTCAACAATTTTAACGGTTGCTATCGTTAATTCCTTCGTCATTACGGGGCTAGTTAACTTTTTGTCTTGTAAACATTGATTCACATGATTGATTTCATACGTAAATTCACTAGTGAATTGTTCAGACCATTTGACAGTGTTACCTTGAGCATCTGTATAATAAGCACAATCTGTTTTCCAGAAATTAGGAATAACGATTTGCCCTTTTGTCCCACAGATGGTCATTTCACTAGGTATCTTTAAACCAACATTAATAAAAATATTGCCCAGCGTCCCTTCAGCAAATTTCAAAGCTAAATTACATTGACTATCCGTCGCTCCTTGCTGATATGTTGCGGTTCCCGTAACCGCTTGAATCTCTTTCCCTAATACGTATTGTAAGTATTGTAATGGATAACTTCCTGAGCCATGAAGCGCTCCACCACCCGCTTCTCTCGAGTAAAACCAGGGAATATGATCCACATTGGGATAGGCAGTAACTGACTGAACCCATAAAATCTCTCCCAATCCCCCTTCTTGAATCGTCGCCTTTACTTTTTGGGTAATTGGTAAAAAAACAGACTTCTGAGCTTCCATTAGAAAAACCCCTTGCTCCTGTGCGATTGCAAAGAGTTCTTCTGCTTCAGCAGCATTTAATGTAAATGGTTTTTCCAGTAGGACGGGTTTTCCTTGTGATAACGCAAGCTTAGCTGCTGAGTAATGTCCTTGATTGTAGGTGGGAATATAAATAATATCAATTGTTTCATCCTTACATAACTCTTCATAACTGCCATAAGCCACCGGAATCGCTAATTCTTTAGCCATTTTTTGAGCATTGTCTAAACGCCTTGATGCAATCCCGCGCACTTCAGCTTGCGCACTTTCTCGAAGCCCTGCTACAAATCTTGGGACAATTTGGGCAGTACTCATAATTCCATAACGAATTTTATCCATGTGATCGCCTCCTCTTTCACTATACGAGAAAAACGAATATTTGGAAACTATTTCAATAAAAAAAGAAACCGTTTCCCCAAAACGATTTCTTTATATGTAAATTAACGGATACCAACGCTAACTTTTAAAGCTTGATTGACCTGTTCCATCTCTTCACGAGAAAGTTGACAAACCTTGTGTAGCATTCGTTCTTTATCCAATGTTCGAATTTGTTCTAACAAAATAAGTGATGGCGTCCTGCACTCATTATGGGGAATTTCGATGAGGACTTGCGTTGGTTGCAGCCGCTTGCTTACGTTACGGGTAATCGGTGCAACAATCAACGTTGGACTAAATAAGTTACCTTTGTTATTTTGAATAATCAGGACAGGTCGAATCCCACCTTGTTCAGAACCAACAACTGGTGAGAGATTCGCATAAAAAACCTCACCTCTTTTTATCATTCAGATTCCCTTCCCTCCTTTTCCTTTAAAAAATTATAGCATATTGTTTCTTGCAATATTTTCAACTTTTTAGCTATCCCTTAAAATATTTGATAAAACCACCCTTTAAAAGTCAAAAAAAAGCTTAAACAGTCGACTCTGATATAGAGACGGCTATTTAAGCTGACTATTACATTTTTGTTAAAATACTATCCACTTTTGTATTAATTAAATCAATAGCGACGTGGTTTTCGCCACCTTCTGGCACAATGATATCTGCATAACGTTTCGTAGGTTCAATAAATTGGTGATACATGGGCTTGACGACTGTCAAATATTGTTCAATCACAGAATCCAAAGTACGGCCACGTTCTTCCATATCACGCTTGATTCGACGAATAATACGGATGTCATCATCTGTATCCACATACACTTTAATATCCATTAAATCCCTTAAGCGGCGATCTTCTAAAATTAAAATCCCTTCAAGAATAATTACTTCTTTCGGTTCTTGTATCACCGTTTCTGTACTTCTTGTATGCGCAACGTAGTCATAAACTGGCTTTTCAATGGCTTGATAGTTTAACAGTTGTTCAACATGTTGAATCAATAAATCTGTATCAAACGCAAAAGGATGATCATAATTGGTATTTAAACGTTCTTCAAAACTCAAATGGCTCTGATCTTTATAATAAGAATCCTGTTCTAACATCATAATTGAATGATCGGGAAAATTATTAAAAATCGCACGGCTAACACTGGTTTTTCCGCTTCCTGATCCGCCAGTAACACCAATGATAATTGGCTGACTATCTTTCATGTATAAACCTCTTTCTTTTCAAAAACTTCATTGTCTTTTACTATTATAATGAAAACTCTGAAGAATGCCAGACCTTTTCCAAGACTTTTCATGTGATTTTTATCTTCTTATGAAAAATCTGCCCACACTTCTTTCAATTACAGTATACTTATCAATAAAAGGAGGATCCTACCTATGATTAAAAAAGTTAAAAAAGAAGCACTTACAACTGCGCATTACGCCCTTCTTTATGAGGCAGATCCGTCCAAAAAAATGGTGGCAGATTACATTACCCGCGGCATTTGCTTTGACTATCAGACTGAACATCTTCAAGGAATTTTAGTCGTGTTGCCGACTCATCCACGGACATTGGAAATCGTAAACATCGCTGTCTCAGCAGAAAGCCGAGGGCGGGGCATTGGGCAAGAATTATTACATTTTGCCATTGATTTTGCCAAAAAAGAAAAGTATGATTATTTGGAAATTGGGACTGGGAGCACAGGCTTTCAACAGCTATATCTCTATCAAAAAGTCGGTTTTCGGATGACACATATTGAACCAGATTTTTTTATCCATCATTATGATGAGCCTATTACGGAAAACGGTTTACCTTTAAAGGATATGGTTCGCTTACGTTTACACTTAAGTTAAAAAAACAACATTTCCTGCACAGGAAATGTTGTTTTTTTAATGCCCAAGAATTGGTAACAACTCATCTAGCTGTTGAATCGTATAATTGGGTTGAATGGTTGGTGTTGCTGGAGCGGAGGTTGGATTGAGCCAAACCGTTTGAATTTTCGCTTGTTGGCCTCCTTGAATATCTGAATGCAAAGAATCGCCAATGATCATTGTTTTTTCTCGACTAAAATTAGGAATCCGTTCAAAAACAAAATCAAAATACTCTTTCATCGGTTTTTGATAACCCACTTCTTCTGAAACAAAAATATCTTTAAAATAAGGCATTAATTTCGAATCTTCCAACCGACGATACTGTGTTTTTGCCACTCCGTTTGTCACAATATATAAATCATAATGGGGTGCTAATTTTTCCAAAATACGTTGACTATTGCCAAGCAAGTCATGTCCTTGACTTAAATATTCTCGGTAGTTTTCTCCCATTTTAACGCTATCAACTTCTCGATTAAACGCGTCAAACAATAAACCAAACCGTGTATCAAGGAGAACATCTTTTGTTATTTTTCCTTCTTCAAATGAACGCCATAATCCTTGATTAATTCGGTGGTATGTTGACTCGACTTCAGATGTAAATGGTACATTTTCTTCTTCAAATAAGGCATGGAGCGCCTTCTTTTCAGCCAATTTAAAATCTAACAATGTATCATCAACATCAAAAAGCAATGTTTTCATTTCCGTTCCTCTTCTCTTTTCAAATTACTCGGTAACGCTTTGCTTGTTTGTTGTTTTTCAATAAAAAAATAAGGCAATAGCAATTGTAACTCTTCTCTTGTTAATGAACGATAAGCACCTAAAGGTAATTGCGGATCTAGCCGCAACGGCCCCATAGTTTGGCGTTTTAAAGCAGTCACTTTTTTCCCCACGGATAAAAACATTTTTTTCACTTGGTGAAATTTTCCTTCTTGAATAGTTAGGAAAACATGACTCTCCGTTTCAGTCGCTGTAAGAACAGTTATTTTTGCTGGCTTACATTGAATGCCCCCTTGCAAAACAATCCCATCTTTAAATTTAGCACAATCTTCTGCAGAGACCAAACCATTGACTTTTACTTCATAACATTTCGCTACTTCTTTATTTGGCCGAATTAATTGATACCCTAATTGTCCATTATCTGTTAATAGAAGTAACCCTTCCGTATCGCCATCGAGTCTTCCCACTGGATAAAGACCAGGGCGTCTGTCTTGCGGCGCAATCAAATCAATGACTGTTTTTTTAGATGCATCTGAGACAGCGCTCACCACACCTTTTGGCTTATTCAACATATAGTACACATGGGTCTTATGCGAAATTAATTGTCCTTTTACTTTAATCATTTGTAATTGCGCATCGACATTTTGGCTTTCATTTAATGTCACGATGCCATCCACAGTGACCTGCTTGCCTTTGATTAATCGTTTCACTGTTTTGCGTGATCCAAACTGAAGTTCTTCTAGTAATTTATCTAATCGCATTGTTCCGCTCCATTCTGGTATTAGTATAGTAGAATCCGTTAAAGATGAAAAGTAGAAAAAGGTAATTCCTTGACGTATAAAAATATAAGTGTTACGGTTAATAAGTAAAGTAAATAAAGGTTTCTCAAAAACAGCGTAATGACCTGGGAGAGAACAACGATAACAATGAACCATTCCCATGAGTGTTGCCTGGCAATATTTGTGGGGATTTTTTGATTATTGTTAGCATTTTTCTAGACAAGAACAACTGAAAAAAGAGTTTCTTTTTTCCATTATGTTTTGTTTCTGAGTTTAACCAAATCACTCATTATTTCAAGGAGGAATTAGGTTATGTCAGTACAATTAGAAGTTAAAGAAAGAGCTATCCGTCCACGTTCACTAAGAAATCAGCTACGTCACGAAGGGAAAGTACCTGCCATTGTTTACGGTTACCAAATTGAAAGTACACCAATCTATTTTGAAGAAAAAGACTTATCAAAAATTTTACGCGAACATGGTGCTAACACCGTTATTAAAATGACAGTTGATGGCAAAAACATCAACACATTAATGTCAAAAGCACAATTAGATACCTTTACTGGTCAAATGCTTCATGTTGAATTCTTATCTGTAAATATGAAAGAAACAACAGAAGTCGAAGCAGAAGTTCAATTAGTTGGTGAATCTGTAGGTGTGAAAGCTGGGGGCACCTTAGCTCAAAACTTGTACACTGTTTTAGTGGCAGCCACACCAGATAAATTACCAGAATCAATTGAAGTAGATATTACAAATTTAGAAATTGGTGATGCTCTTACAATCGCTGATTTACCTGAACACAAAGACTATGAAATTTTAACTGATCCAGAAGAACAACTAGTTGCTATTGTTGAAGCACAAACTGCTCCTGAAGAAGAAGAAGGAACAGCTGCTGAAACAACTGAACCAGAATTAGCCGAATAAAGAGAACACTTTTGTTCAGCTGATTATCTTAAGTTTTAGAAAATGGGAGGTACGTTGAAACAACGTACCTCCCTCTTTCTTTTTACTGCATGTCTTGGTTTCTATACATAAACGATGCCCCCAAGTCAGGAAGCTACAGAGGAATATTAAATTTTTGCTAATCTACGCAATATTTTCAAACGAAACAATTTCTTTTTTTTAAATTTGCAGTATACTAAAAGTAAGTAAACAAAAAGGAGGTCATCCATATGTTTGAACGTTTTGATAGTGACCGTAGCCGCTATGCTTCATTAGGTGTTGTTTCTAGCTTACCTAGTGGCTTAATTGATAGTATTTGGTTGATTATTGACTTAAATCTAAAAGGGGTTATCCCTTTAAACGACTTACTTCACTTTGATTTGTTGAACAATAATGGCAAAGTGACTGTCCATTTTTCTCAAGAAAATAGTTCAGTAGAAATGGCCATCGACTTACCATTTAGTTATTCTACGGCATATCCGTCGCGAATTTTTGCTTTTGATGATGGCCATCGTGAAACGATTTTATTACCTGCAGAAATGTTAGAATCTTAAATAATTTCAACAAAGTAGCCTCAAATTCCGATTAAAACTGGAATTTGAGGCTACTTTAATTTCTTTTAGTTATTCTACAATAATTTGTTTACTACTTCCTGCAGCATTTTCAAAATTAATAGTAAAGGTTGCTGTTGCATCATCATAAGTGATACCGTCACTTTGACTAATTACTGTACTGTAATCTTTTGGTATTTTTAAAGTCAGTGTCTTAGTTGTTTGTGTGGGATCAGAGAAAGTATACGTTTTTTGGTGTTGTTGTATCTTTCTCATTAAAGAAATAGCTTTATTTGAGGTAATCCCTGCTATTGTCCCGCCAGTTTCTGACCAAATGTTAACCCCAAGATAGCCTTCTTCTTCTTGCTTAACTGCTTGAATGTCTTCTGTATTTGAGAGAACTTCTACTGTTTTTTTGGCAGCATATGTTTTTAAATCAGCTTCATCGATTCCTGGTAAAACTACATAAGCATAATGCTCGTTCGTTGGGTGTTGACCATGTTGAATCGTAAATGTTCGATAATCACCTACATATTCTTTATCACTTGGGAATGCTTCATTAATTGCTTTATAGGTTCCTTTTCTAGTTTCACTTTTAACATTAACCGTTGTTTCTTCTGGAAAATAATAACCCATATTAGCATTGGAATGATCCGACTTTAGTAATAACCATTGTTTTTTACTCGTTTCATTTTGCTCATGAATTTCCCCAACGTTTGATAGCACTTGATACTGATACGCATCATTTAACAAACGATTATCAACAACTGTCTCAATCGAAGCTTCTGTATCGCCTTTAATTCCTGCGCCTAATGCGATAATTTGCCCATTTAATACAAACCAAGATTTTTTAGCTTGTAAGTTCATAGGTAAAAGTTTCCCATTATTTTTGGTTCCGTCTTTATTAAGAGCCATCCCTACTACTGCCTGATTTTCTGACGTTACTCCACCAACCCATTGCTCTTTCGATGTGATTGTTGTAAATGCTGAAACTTCATCTGCCAAAGAAAGGGTATCGACCGTTGTTCCTGGTAGTCGATAGGGATCCACAGTTGGCCAATAGCTGGAATTAAATTGAACCTCGTCATCATTATATACGTACATCATCCCGTCACCAGTGTGCCAGCCACGTTTATTTTCTTTATTCCCTGCTTCAAAAGATGCAGTGCGCTTCGAATACAAGCCTAGCCCAAACATATAACTAGGTGTTCGTTGGACAAATCGATCCATCGAAGCATAAAGTTTCGTGCCTGTAAAAGGAAGTTGCCCTCCCATAATTTCTGGATTAGTTAAAAGTTGCATAGTCATCTGTAAATCATTAAAATCACGAGCATTCGTCAAATAATAATCTGGGTTCTCCTTCATCCAATATTTAACGGCTTCTTGAAATTTCTTTTGATAATTATTAGGGGCAAATTTAGCTACAATTAATAAATTATACATGGTAGTTGATCCATAGCCTGTTTTTCCAACTGCTGGGGCTCTTGAGATGGAACGGCCATTCACAGTTGGTAGCATTTCACCTTTATAAATCAAAGGAAGAAAGGCCCGATCAACATTTTCAACAAATTCTGTCACAAGAGTTGCATCCATTTGAAAAGATGAATCTGCTGTAATGGCCAAAATTTGTCCAACCCCTTTCACCAATACATTGCCATACGAACCTGTATAAGGAATGTTATTGTGCTGGATAAAAGAACCATCTTGGTAAAAACCATCCCCTTTTGTGACTAATTTAAATACATCGACGATACTACTGGATGCTTGGTTAATTTTCCCGCTATCCTTTTGTAAAATTCCTAACCCCAAAACAGTTAAAGCTAAGTCCGTTCGGTTCGCTCCTGATGTCACAAAATTTGGGATAAAAGCTAAATCCACAAACGTTCCTTGTGGTTTTGTATACAACTGTTTAAACGGATCTGGGACATAACTGCTCAGCGCATTTGTATAGATTTGTTGCTTTTCCGGAGAAACTTTATCCTCTAAAATCATTAGAATATTAAGAAACTTCTGTGGCACACCAATTTGCCAGTCCCACCAATTTCCGTGGTACTTTTTCCCATCATATCCTTTTTGCGTTACCATAAAATCTAAGCCATCAATAATGGTTGCTGCCAATTTGTCATCTTGGTAAAGCGTACTCCCCTTCGTTCCATAGGCTACCGCTAATGTTTGCAATTTGGTAAATTGAGTCGTTAAATCAGCCGATGGCGTATTGCCAGACTCTAGTGGCCATAAATAGCTGCGGTTCGACTCTTTATTCATCGTTTGATCGAGTTCTGTTGCTTCATTGGAGATTTTTTGGACGTAGTTTACAAGCGCTTGGTTAGTTGAATCATACTCTTTTGAAACAAGCTGATTTCGCCACTTTTCTTTTAATTGTCGATATTCTGTAAATGAATCGATAACAGGAATGCTACCGACGGGGCCGCTCTTCATAGAAATGACATTCAGCTTTGATAGATTACCAAATAGCCTAATTCCTACAGCGCCCGTCCAGTCATCATTAATGGACGTACCATCAGGATAATGAACCTCTTCATTTTCATAAAATAATTGATCATTCAGGAATGTCTGAATTTTTTTCCCATCATAGCGAACCAGCAGTTTATATTGTTGGCCACTTAGTAATGTTGGTCCCGGAATATTAGTTAGCCATTTACCGCCTGGTTGTCCTAATTGCCAGCGGCCGTCACGATTATAAGCAAAAGATTGCCATTGACTCGTCTTTTGTTTATCTCCGCGAAAAACCAATCCGAAGTTACTTTGTCCTTCATATAAAAAGGTTAGTTCAAGATCTCCTGAAGATTGTTCGCGTGCATCAAGATTGATAGAGACAGATTCGAGGTTTGTCCCTTGCTTCGTGTTTGCTATCCATAAACCAGCAGAATCATTCTTTTTTTCTGCTGTTCCCACCAAATCTTGCCAATGCCCAACTTGATTGGGGAAATCTGAAATGTAAGAGGGTTGCTCAAGCGTTTGGCTCGCTTCGTTTTCTTCTGCCAAAGTAAGGGTAGTTCCCATAAATCCACTCGTCAAAGCAGTAAATAGTCCGACCAGCATTAACCATATTTTCCTGTTTTTCATTCTTTCTCCTCCTAAAAAATTATCGTAAAACGCTTACATACAAATTAGAGAAAAAGAGTGAAGAAAAATACTTTCTACACTCTCCGACTCTCTGAAAATCACTTAATATACTTTTTACGCCAAAATACCAAAGGCACTCAAAACAATCGATAAAATTAAAATAATCCAAATCACTCGTGTGGAATTTAATTTCTTTTGACCTAACATCCAATAAGTCAAAAGAACAAGTAAGATCGGAACTAAGGAAGGCAAAATCGCATCTAACGTATCTTGAATAACTAATTCGACCCCGTTCTTTTTATAAACAAAAGGAACTGTCGCCTTGATAACTGAAGGAATTAAGGCACCAATCACAGTCACACCAAGAACAGTTGCTGCATTCGTAAAGGCAGATAACTTGTCTTTCAAGGTTGTCACTAGTTTGACCCCCTGCTTATAACCAAGTGGTAAGAGTGCGGCCCGACCAAATAATAATGCAATATTTGCAATAATCCAAATAACACAGCCAACCACGGAGCCATTTTGAGCCAGTGTCCCTGCAACAGAACCAAAAATTGTGCCCCAAATAACATGGAATAAAGAGTCACCCACGCCTGCCAAAGAACCCATCAGAGCTGTTTTTAGCGCAATAATTGTTTCTTTCGCTTTATAGCCATCTTGCTCTTCAATCGCAACATCAATCCCCATAATTAAATTCCCGAAAATAGCATTGGTGTTAAAAAATTGATTGTGTGTGCGCATCATATCTTGAAATTGTGCTTCATCATGACCATAGAATTTTTTTAAGACAGGTAAGATGCCGTATAAATATCCTGAACTCATCATACGTTCATAGTTCCAGTTTAATTGGCTTCCTAAAATATAACGCCAGCTAATTGCATTTAATTCTTTTTTTGTCAGTTTATGCTTACTCATCGCCGTCATATCCTCCTTCAAAATCACCATTTCCTGTGGTTACTTGTGTCGTGCTTTTTGCCCCATCACGTTTAAATACAAGCATCGCTGCTACCAGCCCAACTATCGAAACACCTAACATCGGAACTTTTAAATAAGCCGCTAAGAAAAAGCCTAATAGTAAATAGGGGATATATTGCTTCGTTGGCAAGTAACGTAATAAAATCCCTACACCGACAACAGGTAAGACCCCTCCAGCTGTTTTTAAGCCCGTCATTAGCCATTCTGGCATGTTATCGGTAATCGTTGTTACTACAGCATCACCCGCTAATAACATTAATAAAATCGGAATGGCACGAGACAGTCCCCACAGAACAGAACCAGATAAAACTAAGCGTGGAATCCGTTTTACTTGCATCTTATCAATCGCTTTATCGACACTATGAAGTAAAAAGACATTACAAAAACGTGCGACTACGTCTAGTTGCAACATCAACAGAGAAACAGGAACAGCTAAACCAATACCATACTCCGCTCCTTTTCCAGAAATCACAGCGAAAGCGGTTCCTAAAACAGCCCCTGTGAAATAGTCAGGTACCGATGCTCCACCAAAAGCAGCAATTCCTAAACGCATTAATTGAAGAGTGCCGCCAACCATTAAACCAGTTTTCAAATCTCCCATGATCATCCCAGAAATCATTCCAGCAATAGCTGGTTGCGTCAACGTATTGGAAATAAGTGAGTCATTAATAGCAATAAACGCATAAAGAGTAATTAAAATAATTTGATACGCTGCTAAATGCATTGAATTTTCCTCCTAAATTTAAAAATATTCTTTCTTAGTCTGTCATTTTTAGCCGCGTAATTTTTTCATAAAATCAACGACTGGATCGTTTGGGACTAATTGGGCTGTCACAGTGACGCCTTTCGAAGCGATTGTTTCAAAAATTTGTTCTTCTTCTGGTAAAACTTGAATACTTTTTGTTACTTCGCGTGCGCCTTCTTTGTAACTCATATTCCCAACATTTACAGTTTTGATAGGTCCTTGCGCTTCGATAAAGCGGAGCACATCTTTCGGATTTTTAAATAATAAAAATAAACGTTGCTTACCATATTTTCCTGATTGAATATTTTTAGCTGCAGCTTCTACTCCAAGAACAGATAAACGCATCGAAGAAGGCGCTGCCATTCTCAAAGATGATTTTTGTAAAGGATCTGTAGCCGCCTCATCATTGGCTACAATTATTCGCTGTGTACTAAGACTTGTTGACCAAATTCCCGCTACTTGTCCATGAATTAAGCGTTCATCAATCCGTGTGTTTACAATATTTTCTTTTCCAGCATATTGACTATAGTTACTTAACTCTTTTTCTTTGCTAGCTTCTGAAATCTCTTGTTCTGCTTGATTCATTCCAGCCTTTACATCAACAATATTTTCTTGTGCTAAACAAACTAATTCTTTAATCGAAGCCTGTTGATTGACCACTGCTTCAATCACAACAGAGAGCGTCATCCCTGCAATAATTTCCACTCCGTCAACGTTCAAATAATTCTTAGTTGCCACGTTACATGGTGTTCCGCCTAGTAAATCAGCAATAATCAGTGTCGTACCGTTAAGGGCTTTCATTTTTTCGTTTAGCTCTTTCTCAAATTGAAGATTGTCGCTATCTGGTCGTAATGAGACTGTATGCACGTGTTCTTGCCGACCAACAATCATTTCTAAGCTAACTTTGACGCCTTCAGCCATGCTACCATGACTAATTAGTACAATGTTTTCCACGAATTTCCCTCCCTAAATGTAGATGACTCTACTTAACATGTTATGTTTTCTACGAACTTACTATAACACATACTAAGTTATCCGTAAACCTAATATCTTAATATATTGAATTTATTTTTTTGAATCCTTTAAATAAAAATTGTCTTTCCTCTTTTTCAAAGTGTTTGCTAAAGACTAGTTAACATGTTATGCTTAATTCATTCGATTACTAGAATGGAGGCAATCGCATGTTACCTAAATACGAACAAATCAAACAAGACCTTTTACGTGAAATAAAAAATCATACCTTTATTCCTGGTGATAAATTTTATTCTGAAGCCGATATTAAACGAAAATATGCTGTTAGCTCCATCACAGCTGTCAAAGCACTGAATGAGCTAACCAGTGCAGGTTACTTGTATCGTATCCAAGGAAAAGGGACCTTTGTTTCGAAATCAAAAGTTTCTCAAAATGTAAAATTTTCTGATATCGAGTTGCATTCTTTAGACTCTGAAAAAGTTAAAGTCCTTTCAATTGAAGAAGAAAATCAAGCCGAAATTTTAAAGGAATTAGGCTTACCAGCTAACGCTTCTTATTATAGAATCAAGCGTGTACGCTATTCTGAAGATACACCCTTTCTCGTACATATCACACATCTTCCCAAAAAGCTTGTTAAAGAGCCGCTCTCAAAGGACCTCACAGCTTATGCAAGTGTGTATGAACGAGTCCGTAAAGATTTTTCAGTAGACCTCTTCTCATTGGCTTCTGTAGAAACAAATGAAATTGTCTTTCCCGAAGATGCTGAGTTATTGAATTTACTTCAATTAAGTTTTCGTGAACCCGCTGTTAAACAACTCAAACATTCCTATCTCGCAGATGGTAGTGTTGCTGAATATATTATCAGTTATAAACATTGGAAATATTTCAAAACCAAAATAGAAGTAGAAGCCGAATAAATTTCAGCTTCTACTTCTATTTTTTTAGTCTATGATCACTTGATTCGTAAATTTCAAGTACTCAATGTTAATTCCCTCTGTTTCAAAAATTACTACTTCATTTTGTCCTTGCTGTAAAAATTCTTTGGGACAATACAGCGAATGAATTGGTCCTATTTCCCAATAACGACCTAGATGATGACCATTGACCACAACGAATCCTTTGCCGTAGCCTCGACAGTCAATATACGTGTCTGCTAGCTGTTTTAATTCAAATGTTACTTGATAAAACGAAGGCTGCAATGGATTTTTTCCAACTGTGTAATCAATCTTGGCTAATTGCTCTTGTGAAAAAGTTAAGGGATAGTGTTGATAGCCTTGATGAAAATGAATGTCTTGCATCACTCCACCTCGAATTCCTTTACTTTGTGTCGGATTATTTAATTTAAAGCCATAATTAACGCGACCTAAATTTTCCACTAAAATATCTAACGCAAGTGTGTCTTTTTCAGTTTTTCCTGAAATGAGTAGCTCTTCTCCCACTGTCTCTTGATATTGGGTAGCAGCTAAATCTCCATCTACATAAATGTGTAAACGATCACTGGCCTCAACGACTTTTAGTTTATTTTCATGATGATAATTTTTTAAATCAAACGAATAAAGCAAGTAGCCATAGCCTGAGCCAGCTTCTTCCATACTTAATGGATACGTGGTGGTCTTCGGTGTCATCATTTGATCTTTTACTGCGAATAAGGATACGCTAGCAGTTACTGGAAAGCTTCCTAAATTCCCCAGTTTTTTCGTGCGTGGTTGTGCTTGCCAAACTTCTGGACATACTTCTTTAATTGCTTTTTGAACGGCATAATATTTTTCTGTTGGTTCTCCTGCTTCTGTTAATAAAGCATCATAATCATAGCTAGTGACTTGAGGTAGATCTTTTGCACCTCGCGCCGAACACCCGTTATAAAAGCCGAAATTTGTTCCTCCATGAAACATATAGAGATTTAAAGAACCCACTGCCAGCATATCTTTTACTTCTTTCGCCAAGTCGGTACCTTCCCGCTGAATCACTGGTTCGCCCCAACGATTGAACCACCCATCCCAGTATTCCATGCACATCAACGGCCATTTTTTACCATGACGAGTCATAAATTTTCTCAAAACAGCAGCATTTTCTTTCGAATGACTACCAAAATTTCCTGTCACAAAAACATCCTCTTCAATTAACGTCCCCGCATCCAAAACCTCTTCCCAAGCGCCATCAGCTGTAAAAAGAGGAACCTCAATCCCCAGTTCTTCCATTATCTGCTTGGTTTGTCGCAAGTACGCTTTCTCCATGCCATAGGACCCATATTCATTTTCAACCTGCATCATGATCACTGGTCCACCTTGTGTTATTTGCAGCGGTGCTAGTTTAGGTAATAATACTTGAAAATAGTTACGAACTTTAGTCATAAAAATAGGATCTGTCGAACGTAAGCGCACGCCTTTTTCTTTCAAAAGCCATGCTGGTAAGCCACCAAACTCCCATTCTGCACAAATATAAGCCGAAGGACGCAGAATAACTAGTAAATTCAGTTTTTCTGCCACGCGGACAAATGCTTCAATGTTTTTCATTCCTTCAAAATCGTATACGCCTTCTTCTGGTTCATGAATATTCCAAGGAATGTAGGTTTCTACTGTATTAGCTCCTAAAGCTTTCAGATTATAGAGGCTATCTTCCCATTGTCTAGGTGTCATTCGAAAGTAATGAATCGCCCCGCTAATAATTTTTATTGGTTGTCCATTTAATAAAAAGTCTTCTTTAATCTCAAACGTTTGCATCATTTTTCCCCTTTACCAGTATCTTTGCCATGATGGTTTTGCTAAACGCATTAAGGCTTCCATGTAAAAATAATCGCCCCATAAGTTGGGTTCATCAATCCCTTTTCCTTCTGCATGTGCGTAAACACCATGGAGTAGCAGTCCTTCATTTTCGGGATCATTTTGCGTACGATAATATTCTCCTAATTGATAAATCATTCCTTTGGCAAGCTCATTCGCTTGAGGAAAAGCCTGTAGTTTGTCTGCTTCCAGTAAACCACATGCCGCAATTGCCAGTGCCGAGCTATCTTTGTCAGATGGCATTTGGTCATTAAAATCAAAATCCCAATAAGGAATTAAATCTGCTGGTAAATGAGCTAGAAAAACCTCCACTATTTGTGGATAAATTTCTGGAAATGGTTGGGAATGGAGAAATGTTTCGTTTAGGGGAATCCCTAAAATTGCCCAACTTTGGCCTCGTGCCCAAATGGAAGTATCACTATGTCCTTGATGCGTAGCTCCATGTTTTGGTCGACCAGTTTCTGGATCAAAATAATAGGTATGATAAGTTGTCGCATCGGATTTAATCACCGTTTTCATTAACGTATGATAGTGACGTGAGGCAATTTCCTCATAAACTCTATTTCCAGATAATTTAGTTGCTTCAAATAAAAGCGGTAAATTCATTAATGAGTCGATAATTAATCGATATTCTTTGGGATCACCATAATGGCCCCACGCTTGGATGAAGGAGCCATTTTCTTGGAATCGTGCTGACAATACTTCAGCGGCAGCTAGCACTTCTTGTTTACAGCGCTCATCACCGGTAATTTTATACCCAGCACCCGCCGATAGACTATATAAAAAACCAATGTCATGGTGGTCCAAAACAAAATGCTCCTCTAACCGTTGTTGAAAGCTGTCAATATTTTCCATTGCCAGTAAACGAAATTTTTCTTGGTGAGACCACTCATATGCCAGCCAAAGCATGCCTGTCCAAAAGCCATTGGTCCAATCATCGTTAGCTTTGAGACGATATCGACCATTCGTAGCACAAGCTGAAGGAAACTGTGTTCCGAAACGCTGCATATTTTTAGCAATTTTTGAAACGCATTCATTTAATTGCGTTTGAATCCATTCATCTGTGACATTTTCTCCTAGAGAGATCAGTCTTTGTTTATTTTCTTGACTACACATCTCCATCACTCCTTAACTTGTTAACATATTAACTTATTGTATTATAACGTAAAAGAAAATAAAAAGCGACCTTTCTTGATTATTTCTCTTAAAAACAAAATAAACTAGCCATCGAAAGGCTAGTTTATTTTGTTATTTATTCCGACCGAATACTTCAATTTGGGTCAACGCTGGAAACGGAGAAGAGTCCAGCGCTTTTCGTAAGCATTTTAATGTCAAAGTTTGTGTTGATTTCATTGGGAACTTTATTTCTTGAAAACAGGCGGTATTCGTTGTGGCAACTACTCGTTCCTCACCATCTGAAAAAGCTAAAGTGACTTCCTCCCAATAGCTATCATGTGGGTAATCCGCCCGAAATAGCAAGCGGATCCAGTCCGTTTCTACAGGCCTGCCAAAGTCAATCGTTAACTGTGCCTCCTTTTGTTGGTTAATTCCCCAAGAAGCAAATGGATACGAACCATGAGAAAGGTTACCAAACTTAGAATCAATAGCATTTTTCGCAAAGAAAACAGCATCGTCTCTCGTTTCAACGTTTGCATACGCATGGGGATAGGCCCCTGAATATTCTTTTTGGTCATGTGTATTCATAGAAAGATTTTGATAATTGTCTTTTTCAAACGTGTGCGCTTGTCGAACCATTATTTGGTGCCTTGCTGAATGAAAAGCCGTATCAACAAAAGCTTTTCGAGCAGATTCTTCTAATGGAATTTGATATTCCCAAACTTCTTCTTTTAGATAAATCAATGAAGGAGCCAAAGTTTCATCTAGTTGAACCACCAAATAAGGGCTAGTCCCTGTATAAGTAACTACAATTTTGTCGCCAACTTGATAAAAGTACTGTTTAATTGCTAATACCGCTGACGTTTCTCCCTCCGTCATGAAAGGTGCTTCTGGCTTCTCGTGATCGATTCGGCCAGTAATAATTTGATTGTCTTTATTTTTCAATTCGATTTTTATCATTTTTTATTCCTCCCTTGTCACACCACCTACCAAACAAATCAGGCGATGCGTTCCTATTGGTAGCTCTTTTTGCAAATAAGGTAAACTTGTTCTTGGGAAAAACAACGATGTATTGGGTTCAGGTTGAAGAATACCTGCATGGTCATACCCTTCAATTGCAACTATTTGCGAACACAATTCTCCTGAATCGACTCTAGCCCACTCTTTACCAAGTTCTTTTTCTGGAAATTTTCCAAGTAACGGTAGAGTGAATCCTCCTTCTCGCACTTTTAATGGAACCGATGTCACTATTTCATGTACTCTAACATGCCATTCTCCAAAAGGATAAATGGTTGTTTCAATTTCTACTTCTTGAAAAGGTAGCCATTTATAATAAACCTGCTCCTCTGTTAAATAAAAATCATGAACTTTCCCTTTAACACGAAAATATTCACCATCACGAGAAACAGCCAATACGTTATCAAAAGCCCCCTCATCATAACGCGAACCAGCTTTGGGAACGCTAAAACCAAAGCGACTAGAATAGACAAATTTACTATATTTAGCCGCAGCATGCGCTTGATTTTCAAGCCATAGTCCTGCAGGATAGCCAAGGACATGCGTTTTCATTTTAGGATGGATGAATAACATGTTTCCCTTTTCAATCAAACGCTTTTCTTCTCGTTTTATCGCTAGCGGTTCAGCACGCCAAAACGGATGGTCTTGATCCACTGCGAGTAACAAAAATGTTTTAAAGGCCCAATACGGAGAGCCTGGTGCGTTATAGCCTTCTGCCATTACTAAATTTTCATAATGATAGCCAATGGACAACCGACCATCATAAGTGAAAATAGCCTGTTGCATCCAACAGTGTAAATGTTTTGCTAACAGCGTTTTTATTTGTCCCCAAGGTAACGCCTCTACTTCTGCAAATATCAAAGCTGCGAAAAACGCTCCTTGAGCAAATCGATACGTTTGACTACGTCCGTAAGGTAACGCTTCGCCCTCCTTATCAAAATAGTACAGATAGTCCTGCGTAAACATAACGGCTCGGTCTGTAAAACGTTTTGCACGAACAGGATCTTTTTCTCGCATAAATTTGACATAAATCAAACTATAATAATGAAAAGCAAACGAAATATAATAATCTCTTTGCGTAGTTTTACCATCCATGTACCAACCATCACCTAAATACATGCGTTCAATCAACGCCAATTCTTCCTCTAGTTCCGCTTGGTTAATCACTTGTCCACATCCCTCGAGTGCCAAACGAATGAGCACTTTGAAAAACGTCCAATTATTTTTAGGAATTTTACAACCAAGTGCTTTATTTAACCAAGCTATGATATTTTTTTGCTGTTTCTCAGAAAAACAGGACCAAAAATATGTCTTATGGAGCAATAAAGTTAAAGATAATGCTGCTGCTTCCACAATATATTGATCATAATCAACAATAACGCCCCAATAATCTGGGGATGACGGATCGGTACCTACGATTAATTTTTCCACATAAGCATCTCTTAAAACATCATCTTTACAAGCAACCCAATATGGTCCAATTCCCCATAATGGTCGAATGAGCGCTTCCATTTCAGCATGTTGCTGATCATATACAGCACCACTGGACCCAAAATTCACGCCAGGTTTTTCTGATGTTAAAATAGCCGTTTTTAAAGGTCTCATGATTGTTTCAAAAGCTTCCAAATATGCTTCTCTGGTCAAAAAAAGATTACTTTTTAACGATTCCATGCTTTTCGCCCCCATTAGTTTAATTCAAAGAATAACAAGGGCACATATTTTTTTCAACTATCGTTTAATGAATAAAACGGCGTATTATGAGAGCAGCATTTCATCTTTACTGAACTTAACATATTAATTTTTTCTTTAATTTTGTTGAACCTTGAGCTATTCACTTTATCCGACAAAACTTCCTTTATCAAAAATGAATAATAAATGAAAAATAAGTAGTCTACCGTAGGAAATTCTCATAATAAATATTTTAAAAAAAAGAGTCTATGACAAAAATCCAAAGAGATTTTTGTCATAGACTTAAAATATGATAGAAAAGACATCAAAAGTAATGGTCTGATTAACCTTCACAAGTTTTATGATGCTTTTCAAGATATCATTTTGATACAAATTTACGCCATGCGGTTTACAATAAAAGAGTAAATAGCGATACAGATAATCGCTCCTAGCAACGCTGAGATAATTGGAAAGCCGCCGATGACTGGTCCTAAAGAAGGCAACAAGAGTGATGCTACCCAACTTCCTAAAAAGCCCACGATAATATTTCCAATAATGCCACCTGGCACGTCTTTTCCTAAAATTGCGCCAGCAATTGCGCCAATAATTCCTCCGACAATTAATGCCCATAAAAAGCTAAACATTTGAAAAACCTACCTTTCATAGTTAATTTTTTTAGTTAATTTTCCTACTTTAAGAATAAAACAGAAAGCAGACTTTTTCAAAAGATAGGACCTTTTAGAAGTCAATTTATTCTTCTACATAAGCTAAACGATAGGAAACTGTGCGACCAAAAGAAAATACTTGCAAACCTTGTAAGCGATCTGATTTCAAGTAACCAATGGCTCCTTGGAATAAGGGTAAAACACCGGCATCTTTTTCAATTAATGTTTTTTCTAAACTTAGTAATTCATTCCAGCGTTTTTCAGGTTCATTGGCGTAATCTTTTCTAACTTTTTGGAGACCCGCATCATACGCTGAATCGTTATAACCAGAAGTATTTAAGCCACTTTTTGAGTCATAAAATTCTAAAAAATTAATGGGATCAGCATAGTCAGGTGTCCATGTTCCAAAGGCTAAATCGTAATTACCTGCTGTTTGTAAATCCAAACGATTTTGCAAAGGCAGTGATTTTAATTTGATTGTTAAACCTGGTAAATTTTGTTGCAATTGCCCTTGAACAAATTCAATGGTTTTCTTGGCAATCGCTGAGTCCGCTGAGATTAGTTCCAATTCAATTTTATCTTTGCCCAACTCTTCTTTCGCTTTGGCCCAGTTGGCTTGGGCTTCTTTAATATTATATGGCAATAAATCACCATTTTCTTTGCGGAAATCTTCACCTGTATCTGGATTTTTTGCAAAATTAGCTGGTACAAAACCATTTAAAGCTGTCGAGCCATCCCCTAAAATTTCTTTTGCAAAAGTTTCTTTGTCAATCGCTTGTAAAAAAGCTTTTCGAACATGTTCGTTGCCTGTAATTTCACGGCGATGATTGGGACTTAAATAACCCACCATGGCTTTAGGCACAAAATGCGCTTGTTTTGAGTCTTTATATTGCAGTGCATAAGTATCGGCTAAAACAGTGTAATCTAAATCGCCATTATCAAAAAGATTGGCTCCTGTGCCAATTTCTTTCACTACTTGAACATCAATTTCATTCAATTTGACGTGTTCTTTATCCCAATAATGATCATTCTTCTTCAATTTCCAGGTTTCTGAATTGCCATCCCAACCTGAAATTACAAACGGCCCATTGCCAACAAAATTATCTGCAGAAGTCCCATAGGCAGTGCCTTTTTCTTTGGCAAAGGCTTCATTTTTAGGCATAAAAGGTGTCCCCACCAAAACTTGGGCTAAATAAGGAATTGGATTTTCCAATGTTAGTTCTAGTGTCTGGTCATCGATTGCTTTGACACCAAATTCTTCCATCGTGGCTTGTCCTTCCCGAACCGCACGTCCATTTTTAAAAATATCCATTTGATTACTGCTGCTTGAACCATACGCTGGATCGACCACGTTTCTAAAAGCAACTACAAAATCCCCTGCTTTAACAGGATCCCCGTTTGTCCATTTTGCCTCTCGTAACTTAAATGTATAGACTAACCCGTCTTCACTAACTTGTGGCTCTGCTTTCGCCATAGCTAGCTCAGGATCTCCGTTTTTATCTTGTCGATACAAGCCTTCAACCACTTGACCAATCATATCGGAACTATAGACATCTGTATAATGAGCGCTGTCTAATGTCGATAGTTCACCACCAGATGCGACGTTAATTTTCTGTGTGGCTGTTTCGTTCGAGGTTGTTTTCGAACCACCACTGCCACACGCTGCTAAGACCAAGCCCAACACAACAAGTCCGATTAACCACTTTTTCTGTTTCATACCAAAACTCCTCCTTCTGTTCAAACAACTTACTTACATTTTACATGATTTTCCATATATTTGTCCTTTTTCAGCACTTACTTTTTGAAAGAAAAATATTTTTTTAAGAATAAGAGTTGACAGATATTTTTTCTGGTGGTACAGTATTGAAAAACAGAGAACAGAAGAGTAACTGTTTCCTTTAGTGAAGAGAGTCTTTGGTTGGTGGAAAAAGACGTAAAGAAACAGCGAACCACATCTGGGAGTTGACTTTTTGAACCCTTAGTAGGAAAGTCCGGGACCACTCGTTAACAGTCGAAGTTATGAACTTCATGAGGTTCGTGTTGTGAAACACGAATAAACTAAGGTGGAACCACGATAATTGATTATTCGTCCTTTGGCTGACTAGCCAAAGGACTTTTTTGTTTTTTAGAGGCACTTTCAAACTGAGAGCGTCATTCAACCACTCAAGTCTGTTGTCCCCTTTTCTTTATGCTTAATGGGATAATCTAGAAAAACAACAGGTTTTCTGTTCCGTTCGAACAATTTCATACTTACAATCAAGGCTTAGGACATAGTAATTTAGCTCTTCCTTTACAGAGACTTTTTCATTGGCTGAAAGAAAAAGATGGCTTCTTCTTTACTCACACCTAAAAGATGTTTTTCTGAATCCTTTAGTAAGAAAAACCGGTGACTCTATCGTTAACAGAGAGTAGTTGTCAACGCAACTACATAAGGCTTATCTTGTGAAAGATAAGTAAATTGAGGTGGCACCACGAATGCGATTCGTCCTCTTGGCTCACAGCCAAGAGGCTTTTTTGTTTTTTAATAAAAATTGTTGGAGGAAAAAATGATGGATTATATTTTAGAAATTTTACCTGCTTTAGTTAGCGGAGCTGGCATGACACTGAAAGTCTTTTTCTTTACGCTCCTTGGCTCGATTCCACTGGGGATTATCATTGCCTTTATTTTACAAAGTTCGTTTAAACCTTTACGTTACTTAATTAACCTCTACATTTGGTTAATGCGCGGCACTCCGCTATTGTTACAATTAATTTTTGTTTTCTACGGCTTACCATTAATTGGTATTGTCTTTGAACGTTACGACGCGGCCTTATTCGCATTTATTTTAAATTATGCTGCGTACTTTGCTGAAATTTTCCGCGGGGGGATTCAAGCCATTCCCCAAGGACAATATGAAGCTGCCAAAGTTTTACGTTTAACACGTTTTCAAACAGTCACGCGGATTATTTTGCCACAAGTTGTTAAAATCGTGCTGCCTTCCGTAGGAAATGAAATTATCAATTTGGTTAAGGATACTTCTCTTATTTATGTCCTTGGCTTAGGCGATCTTTTACGTGCTGGTAAAATTGCGATGAGCCGCGATGTTACATTAGTGCCATTAGCTTTAGTGGGAGTGATTTATTTACTCTTTACAGCAATTTTAACTGTTGCTTCTAAGAAAATTGAAAAATTCTATCAATATTATAAATAGGAGGAATCTACCATGTTAACTATTAAAAATTTAACCAAACATTTTGATAACCGGACCATTATTGATCACTTAAATTTAGAAATTCCAGATGGTAAAATTTTAACGATTGTTGGTCCTTCAGGCGGTGGAAAAACCACTTTGCTTCGTTGTTTAGCTGGTTTAGAAACCATTGATTCTGGTGAGCTTTTGTTGGATGGTGTTCCTTTCAATCCTGCTGAAATGGACAATGCCGATCAAGTGGTTGGGGTCGTTTTCCAGGACTTCCAACTTTTCCCTCACTTATCAGTTTTAGAAAACATTACCTTAGCACCTACATTAGTACTAAAAGAAGAAAAATCAAAAAGTCAGCAAGAAGCTTTAGAATTACTGGAAAAATTGGGCTTGGCTGGTAAAGAAAAACTCTATCCGTATCAACTTTCCGGTGGACAAAAACAACGAGTTGCACTTGCTCGTGCCTTAGCAATGAAGCCAAAAGTTCTTGGGTACGATGAACCAACAAGTGCGTTAGATCCTGCTTTACGCCAACAAGTGGAAGAAGTTATTTTAGATTTACGGAAACAAGGCATGACACAGATCGTCGTGACCCACGATATGGCTTTCGCTGAAAAAATTGCAGACAATCTTTTGACGGTTGCCCCCGTCCAATAGAAAGGAGTTTATAATGAAAAAGAAATCTTCTTTAGCCTTGCTGGTTATCTGTTGTAGTTTACTCCTATTTGCAGGTTGTGGTAAAAGAAAAAGCAACGAAGATCAATGGACACGGATTAACGAAGAAAAACGGATTATTATTGGCTTAGATGACTCCTTTGTGCCCATGGGTTTTCAAGATAAAGCAGGCAAAATTGTCGGCTTTGATGTCGACTTAGCCAAAGCGGTTTTTAAACTTTATGGCATTTCCGTTGACTTCCAACCGATTGATTGGTCTATGAAAGAAACAGAATTACAAAATCAAACCATTGATCTTATTTGGAACGGCTACACTAAAACGAGCGAGCGGGCCGAAAAAGTTCAATTCACACAACCTTACATGACGAACGACCAAGTACTTGTTTCTTTAAAAGAAAAAAACATTGCAACAGCGAGCGACATGCAAGGCAAAATTTTAGGGGTTCAAAATGGCTCTTCTGGCTATGATGGCTTCGAAAGTCAGCCCAACGTTTTGAAAAAATTTGTTAAAGACCAAACGCCTATTTTATATGACGGCTTTAATGAAGCTTTCTTAGATTTAAAATCTGGTCGAATTGACGGACTCCTAATCGATCGCGTTTACGCCAACTACTATCTTTCCCACGAAGATAATTTAAAAAACTATACTATTTCTCATGTCGGCTATGACAATGAAGATTTTGCTGTGGGCGTCCGCAAATCAGACAATCAATTAGTCCAAAAAATCAATGCTGCCTTTGAAACTTTACGAAATGATGGCACCCTTAGTAAAATTTCTCAAAAATGGTTTGGAGAGGACGTTACAAATCATTAAAAGTTGACCAATAAAAAATCCTGAAGCTCTCAAAATCGAGAGTTTCAGGATTTTTTTATCCAATTGTTTCTTCAAATTGTTGAGTGATTCGATACGTTTTCGGTTTCTTCCCTTGAACTTGAATATACGCTTGTTTTTCTAATGTTTCCGTTATTCGCTTAACTTTTCCGTAGGACCAGTTTTGATTTTCTTGAATTTCTTTAATCGACACACTTTCGGTACCGTTTCTAAACATATGTGCTTGAATTAATAAAAACAGAACACTACATTCATCTTCAGATAACTTTGAATGTTTTAACCATTGCGTGGCTCTTTTCAACTGATTAGTCCATGTTCTCAGCTCTTCTAAAATTTCCGTTTGTCCTAATAAGATAAATTCATACATCGTCTGAACAAAAAGAGTTACTTCTCCTCTATTTCTTGGATTTGTGACTTCGGAAAAAGCTTTTTCATATTTTCTCTTATTATGGATTACGGCATTGGAAACAGTCAATCCTGTCAGTGGATCCAATTTTCTAGAGAGATAGTTAGACATCAAAAAACGGCCCATTCGTCCATTCCCATCATAGAAGGGATGAATATACTCAAAATAGTAATGACTGATACAACATTTAAGTAAACTTGGTAATGCTGATTGATTCATAAAAAGGATAAGTTTTTCTAGATCAGCTATAATACTTTCTTCGTTGGAACTACCTTGATGAACAACTTTGTCTTTATCGCCTAATATACACAACAGATTTCCTAAATAATAAACCATCTGGATAGTTTTCTTCTTGGATATCAGTTTTAAAGAGTTCATCATAGATTTCTCTAAATTGACCTAATGTTTCTATTTTTAGCATTTTATCAGTCACAATACCTTTATACATGTTTACAATACCCTGAAATCTTTCAGTTGAATTAGCATTTAATTTGTGTAAAACTTTGCTAATATCTTTTCTTGAACTTTTAACCCCTTCAATTTCATTCGTACTTTGTATCTCTTCAATCAATTGATAAAAAAAGATATTTTTTTGTACAATTTTTGGTAATTTATGTATATATCTCATTATTTCTTGAGAATTTTTCATAATTTTTTCTTGTAATACGCTGTGTTGAAGTAAAGGAACGTAGAATAACTCATAGGTTTCTTTTGTTTTCCGTTCTTCTTTGTCAAAAGGGTGGATAAATAACTTAGTTTGTAAAGTAGAATCAAAATTTAAACGTTCTTGATATTTCTTTTCAAAAGAATCTCTATTTTTATAAAAATCTACTTTTAGTAATTTATATGTCATTATACCCCTCTTTTCTTATTCTAAATTACAAAAAAACGTTTTTTTGTAATTTAGAATATCTTTCACTTCAATTTAACATTCAAAATTACAAAATTCAACTATTTTATAATTTTAAATTTACATAGAAAATTTAGCAAATTCTAACTTATGAAGAACTTTTATTTTTGCTACACTAGTAAAAGTCGAGAGAATTTGTCCTTTTTCTGCCTAGAACAATCATTACTCTCAATAAATGAAAGGAGAAAAAAATGCCTACTAATAAAAAAGAAGGACTGCTTTTTACCACGTTAATGTGCTTTCTGATGGTTTTCGGAATGAGCACCTATAATTTATTATTGCATGGAGAATTTTCATTGTACGCCTTATCAAAAGGTTTGCTTCCTGGTTTTATCGTTGCTTTTATTTTAGATGTTTTCGTCGTTGGTGTCTTAGCTAAGAAAATCGCTTTTTCTTTACCCTTTAATAAAGAAAAACGGCTATTGCTGATTCTGACAATTTCGAGCTTCATGATTATCGGCATGGTGACTTGTATGTCTTTATTTGGTTTATTAATGGAAAGCCAGACGTTGTCACTAAGTGCCTATTTCCAAGCTTGGGGCCTGAACTTTATTGTTGCCCTTCCTTATCAATTGCTGATTGTCGGTCCCTTTTCACGTATGATCTTAACCAATTACCAACAACGACAAACTTAGAAAATAGATTTCTTATCTAAGTTTTAACAGTTGCCTAAAAAAAGTTAACCTTTTTGATTTATCTTAGTGATAGTTCATTAAAGGAGGAACTGAAGTTGAAAAAATATCGTATTAACTTATTTCTTGGCTTGATTAGTCTTTTATTATTTATGATCTCTATTTTAGTTGGATCAACATTATCTAGCGATGGACTTTTAAAAAAACCCGCCTTTTTCTGTACGCCGCTCGGTTACTTTTTTCTCTTCATCGCCTTGCTTTCAGTTATAACAATCACATTTAAAGAACATATGAATCAAAAAGGTAAAACAAAACAGCCTTAAAAAGAGCCTGACGTGTCAAAACATCAGGCCCTTTTTTTATAAAAACATGTAAGCTTAATTTGCAACAATATTTACTAATTTATCTGGAACAGCAATCACTTTGCGCACTGTTTTTCCTTCAATAAATTCTTTAACAGCTTCATGGTTCATTGCAATTTGTTCTAATTCTTCTTTGCTTAACCCACGAGCGACATTTTGTTTGCCACGTAATTTTCCGTTCACTTGGAAAACTACTTCCACTTCATCTTCTACTAAGGCCGCTTCATCATAGGTTGGCCAAGGGACATAAGTTAAGCTTTCATCGTTACCTAAAATTTGCCATAGCTCTTCACCAATATGTGGCGCGATTGGCGCAAGTAATTGGACAAATCCTTCCACATATTCATAAGGTAAGGCATCCACTTTATTGGCTTCATTCACAAAAACCATTAATTGAGAAATCGCTGTATTAAAGTGCAAGTTCGCCATATCTTCTGTCACTTTTTTAACCGTTTGATGATAAACTTTCGTTAAACGGCCATCATTAATTGTGGTAATTCGATCACGCATTTTGCCTTCTTCATCAACAATCAGACGCCAAACGCGATCTAAGAATTTACGACTTCCTTCTAATCCATTTTCATTCCAAGCAATGGAAGCATCTAATGGGCCCATGAACATTTCATAAAGACGTAACGTATCCGCACCATATTTAGCCACCACATCATCCGGATTTACAACATTGCCACGTGATTTAGACATTTTTTCGTTGTTTTCTCCTAAAATCATGCCTTGGTTGTATAATTTTTGGAAAGGTTCTTTGGTAGGAACTACACCAATGTCATATAAGAATTTATGCCAGAAACGAGCATAAAGTAAATGCAATACCGCATGTTCGGCACCACCAATATAGATATCGACTGGTAACCAACGTTTTAATTTTTCAAAATCAGCAATTTCGTTTTTATTATGAGGATCAATGAATCGTAAGTAATACCAAGAGCTTCCAGCCCATTGTGGCATAGTATTCGTTTCACGTTTTCCTTTCATGCCGGTTTCTGGGTCGATGACATTGACCCATTCATCAATGTTTGCTAATGGTGATTCCCCAGTTCCGCTTGGACGAATATCCGACGTTACTGGCAAACATAACGGTAACTCAGATTCAGGAACCGTTGTGGTTGTCCCATCTTCCCAATGGATCACAGGAATTGGTTCACCCCAGTAGCGTTGACGAGAGAATAACCAGTCACGTAAACGATAAGACACTTCTTTTTTCCCTACGTGATTTTCTTCTAGCCACTCATTCATTTTAGCGATGGCTTCTGCCTTGTTTAATCCATTTAAGAAATCAGAATTGATATGCGGTCCATCACCTGTATAGGCTTCTGTTGTAATGTCGCCACCTGCGATTACTGGTAGGATATCAATGCCAAATGTTTTCGCAAATTCATAATCCCGTTCATCATGCGCTGGTACCGCCATGATTGCGCCTGTACCATAGGTTGCTAAAACATAATCACCAATCCAAATTGGAATTTCTTGGCCATTGACTGGATTGATAGCATACGCACCTGTGAAAACACCTGTTTTTTCTTTTGCTAAATCCGTTCTATTTAAATCAGATTTCTTTGAGGTTTCTTCGATATACGCTTCTACAGCTGCTGTTTGTTCAGGTGTCGTAATTTTTTTCACTAGTTCTAGTTCGGGAGCTAGAACAGTATAGGTTGCACCGAACAAGGTATCAGGACGAGTTGTAAACACCGTGAAACTTTCTTCCGTGCCAGCGACTTTAAAGGTCACATTGGCCCCTTCAGAACGCCCAATCCAATTTCGTTGCATATCTTTAATACTTTCTGGCCAATCAACAAGCTCTAAATCTTCTAATAAGCGATCTGCATAAGCGGTAATTTTCAGCATCCATTGACGCATTGGTCGGCGAACCACGTCATAACCGCCACGTTCACTTTTTCCATCAATGACTTCTTCATTTGAAATAACAGTGCCTAATTCAGGTACCCAGTTAACCGCGACTTCTGCTTCATAAGCTAACCCTTTTTCATATAATTTTGTAAATATCCATTGTGTCCATTTGTAATATTCAGGATCAGTGGTATTAATTTCGCGATTCCAATCATAGCTGAATCCTAGTGAATTAATTTGGCGACGAAATGTTTCGATATTTTTCTTAGTAAATTCAGCTGGGTCATTCCCTGTGTCTAACGCATATTGTTCTGCTGGCAAACCAAACGCATCCCAGCCCATTGGATGCAAAACATTATAGCCTTGCGCACGTTTCATACGTGAAAGAATATCAGTTGCTGTATAGCCTTCCGGGTGACCTACGTGTAAGCCTTGTCCAGATGGATAGGGAAACATATCTAGTGCATAAAATTTTTCTTTATTTGGGTCGTCCAATGTATTGAAACAATTGTTCTTAGCCCAATATTTTTGCCATTTTTTCTCAATCTCTTTGTGATTGTAGCTCATGTTATTCCTCCTAGTAATATAAAATTTTTCATTCTTAAAATTTGCCACCTGTAGCCATTGTCACTGTTCTGGCTTAGAATAGCCAATTAGTGTGAAAAAAAAAGTCCTATAGGAAAAATTCCTATAGGACGTGAACATACAAATGCACCGTGGTACCACCTAAATTCGTCAAAGAAACGGTCAGTCACCGTCACCTTAACCTCAAACGTCTTAACGGTCGTCACCGACTTTTCCTACTTGGTTTGTTCAAAAAAGTAACTTAAAGGCGAGTTCAAAAGCTTCTGTACGTATTTCCACCAACCATACGCTCTCTATTACATGGTTCTTTC
Organism: Enterococcus sp. DIV1444a; assembly: GCF_051712125.1. Classification (NCBI taxonomy): domain Bacteria; kingdom Bacillati; phylum Bacillota; class Bacilli; order Lactobacillales; family Enterococcaceae; genus Enterococcus; species Enterococcus sp. DIV1444a. The sequence goes on along the minus strand of NZ_JBIOOG010000001.1, from coordinate 592,803 downwards.
TACTATTCCTTCTCATTGTTTTTTTCTATTATAAGACTCATGTTACCAAAGATAGCTATTTTTTTCAATCTTAAATTAACCAACTTTTAAAGTTTGACCAATATAAATTGTATCCCCGCTTAAGCCATTTAGTTGTTTGATTTTTTGGATGCTGATACCGTATTGCATGGATAAGCCCCAAAGTGAATCACCGCTTTTAACTGTATGGCGTTTGCCTGATGCACTATTTGTTGAAGAAGCATTGCCACCTGCAGAAGCGCCTTTTTTCACGATAATTGTTTGACCAGCAAAAATTAAATCGCCTTTGATCCCGTTCCATGAACGTAGATTAGCAACGCTCACGCCAAACTGTGCAGAAATTTTATTCAACGTATCGCCTGATTTAATCGTGTAGGATGTTGTCGCACCGCCACCATTATTCGTAGGCTTGTTCGTATTCGTTGAACCTGAGTTAGCGCCTTTTTTCACGATAATCTTTTGACCAGCAAAAATCAAACTACCGCTGATGTTATTCCAGGCTTGTAAGTTAGCCACACTAACACCGAATTGTGCAGAAATTTTGTTCAAGGTATCGCCTGATTTAATCGTGTAGTACGTATTCGTTCCTGATTGATTATTGTTAGAACCACCATTGCTTGAGCCACCGGTGTTACCTGAAGTACCTTTTTTCACAATAATTTTTTGACCAGCGAAGATTAAGTCGCCAGAAATGCCATTCCATGAGCGTAAATTAGCAACACTCACGCCATATTGGGCGGCAATTTTGTTCAAGGTATCGCCTGATTTAATTGTGTAGTACGTATTCGTTCCTGATTGATTATTGTTAGAGCCACCGTTGTTTGAGCCACCAGTGTTACCTGAAGTACCTTTTTTCACGATGAGCTTTTGACCAACGAAAATTAAATCACCCGAGATGCCATTCCATGAGCGTAAATTAGCAACGCTCACACCATATTGCGCGGCAATTTTATTCAAGGTATCCCCTGATTTTACAGTATAGTACGTGTTCGTTCCTGATTGATTATTGTTAGAACCACCGTTGCCTGAGCCACCAGTATTACCTGAAGCACCTTTTTTCACGATGAGCTTTTGACCAACGAAAATTAAATCGCCAGAGATGCCGTTCCATGAGCGTAAATTAGCAACGCTCACACCATATTGCGCGGCAATTTTATTCAAGGTATCCCCTGATTTTACAGTATAGTACGTGTTCGTTCCTGATTGATTGTTAGAACCGCCTGTTCCTGGATTAACTGTTCCGCCCCCAGTATTTCCACCAGAAGATGGTGTATCATATTGAGTTAAGTTATATGCGGTAATGACATTATTTAATTTAGCATTGTAGCTAGGATCTGTCGCATAACGACCTGTTAACCAAGCAGTTGCATCACGGTACGAGCTTGTATTACTTTTCCAAGCCCCAGCATAATAGTAAACGCCCGCTTGGAAAGAAGTTGTTTTTAGCACGTGCGCATTATCTTGGAATGATTCCATATAAGAAGGATATTTACGGAAGGGTTCCTTTTTCACTAACCATTTGCCGTTTAAATATTCCCATGTATCCATATAGACAGATTGTCCATTGTAGCTGCCTTTAATCCCAAATAAGTTATAGTTTGGTGCCTTAGATAACGTACTTGCCCCCCAACCACTTTCAACGATTGCTTGAGCCATCATCACTGATGCATATAAATCATTGGCTTGCGCAATAGGCTGTGCACAACGAGCTAACTCGGCAATAAATTCTGAAGGACTTTGCGTCGGTGATAACGCTGAAAAAGTTTGCGCAGAAGCTACTCTAGCTTCTGGTACTTTTACTTCATCATCGGGTGTAACCGCAGGCGCTGCTTCAGACTCGGTTGTTGAAGGAGCTACTGGCGCGATTTCTGCTACTGAAGAGTCAGTCGTGCCTGATTCCACAGGTGTAGTTGAATCAACTGTTGGTTGTTCGGTGCTTGGTGTTGTTGGTGTTTCTTTTGATGATTCAGTTGTCGATTCAGTCGTTGTTGACGAATCCGTTGTCGGTTGTTCCGTAGTTCCTGGCGTAGTTTCTGTTGTTGGTGTCTCTACTAAGCCAGTTTCCGTAGTAGGTGCTTGGGCAACTTCCGCATTTTTTGGCTGCTCTTCTGTTGCCTCAGCAGTCACTGGTAGTAACGCAACGGGCGTTCCTACAGATGAAACAATTAACGCCGAGCTGAATAAAGTAGTACTCTTCTTCCATTGTACTGGCGTTTTCTTTCTTTGTTGTGCTTTCCTTCTTTCGATACGTGACATTGATTCTTTCTTCATTGATACGTCCCCAACTTTCCTTTTTTAACTTATATGTAAATGTAATTTTTTAGTTTTGTTATTATAACAAGTATACCTTTTTTTCTGGCGAATTAAAAACACTTCAACAAAATTTCATATTACTGTAACCAGATTGTAAAGAAGTAATGTTTTTTAACATGGATTTACTCTCTTGTTACTACTCGAAAAAAAACTGCGACTTTAGTTGTAGGCACTTCTTTACCTTAGTCTGATTTTTTTAATTTCTCTTGTTATTCGCTCAAAAAGAAATTATAGTTTAAGATGAGAAATGAATCGTGTAGAAAGAGGGAGCGGAATGAATAAAGAACATTTTATTATTGAGCTGAAAATTTATTTAAAAGCGTTAAATCCAAAAGATCAAGCTATTATTCTTGCGAAATACAAGGCGTTATTTGATGCTCGTGTTGCGGAAGGCGAAACAGAAGAACAAGTGGCAAAATCATTGGGGAAACCACGGATTATCGCAGAAGAAATTTTAAAAGAACAAGGAATTGAATTGACGGAACGAAAAATTGAAAATAATGGCTGGCAAGAAATTCCAGCGGCTACACCTGCTTATGATCATCCCTATGAAGAAGAATCCGAATTTTACTACGATAATGATTCTCCTTACTATCAACGACCACAGCATCGGCCGCTAACCCGCTTTTTCCAAGTGCTTGGTATTTTCTGTTTAAATTTTTTCTTCATGTTTTGGGTTATTTTAGGGATTGTCTTAATGTACATCGGTTGTGGCATTGCCGGAGCTATAACTTTATTTTCACCAATTTTTGGTATTTATAGCGTTATTACCCAAGCGAATGCCGCTTCCTTTTTCCAATTATCTATGAGTCTCTTTTTATTTGGTGCATCAATCATTGGTTGGTTACTGTTTCTACCAATTTTAAAATTTTCAGCACATGTCTTTAAGCGTTATTTCCAATGGAACATTGCTGTTTTACGAGGTGATATCTAATGAAAAAAACAACAGGTATTCTCTTATCCATTGCTGTCTTAGCGATGCTAATTGGTGGATCTGGCGCCGTCTATTATTACAAACAAGCGGAAAAATCTGTCACGCCGCTAAAAGAAAGTTATACACTAAAAAATAAACAAGCAGGCGAAGAACTTCACTTATCCTTAAAAGGCACAGGTCCTTATACCATTTATAAAACTGATAGTAACAAAATGGCGTTACAATCACCGAATAATGCCTTTTATTCAAAAGCTGAAGGCACCTTAGATGTCAAAGAAGAAAAAAATAAAATAACAGCAACCATCAATACCACTCGTACACAAAACCAACCTGAGTTGTCATTTTTTAATATTGGTATTTTTAGTGACTTCACACCGAACGTGAGTGTCCAGATTCCTAATAACGTGAAAAAATTAGTGATTGATGGCTCAACCCAGTCACAAGTTTCATTGAATGCTTTTAACGTAGACGAATTAACAACTAATCTACCAAATTCTTATGTCAATCTATCGGGCGTTAAAGCCAAAAAAATGACGCTTAACTCCTCAGATGGTATCTACCTTTCTGCGGATACTTCCGCTAAAACAGCAACCGTTAAATCCACTAGCGGTGATATAACGTTGGATTCAGCCTACTTCGATGAAATCAAAAATACGACTACTTCTGGTGATATTCGAGTGCAAAATGCTCGCGGAAACATTCAAGCAACAACGACAGATGGCGATATCAGCGTCTATAATTTCAAAGGAGAAGCTAACTTTTCAAGTGAAAATGGTGATTTTTCTTTAGAAATGCCTGCTGTGCCTAAAAAATTAACTGTCGCTCTTGTCCATGGAGATATTTATGTAAATTCTGGGGAAATTTTGCGTAACATTTCAATCAAAGGTGAATCAAAATTAGGCGATGTTCAACTTTTAAACAAAGAGCGAACATCTTATAAAAATGGTCGTTCGGATACAGAATTTAACCTTTCTAGCGAGTTTGGCGATATTACCGTTGATACTCCTGACGACGATAATCAATAAACATGCGCCATCTAAAACATCTGTTCTGGCAGCACAATGAGAGATTGTGCTACCAGAACTTTTTAATATCTGTATTCCCTCCAATCAGGCAATAAAATTATCTTTTAATTTTTTACCCTTTTGATGGTATAATACGGATTGTTGCGATTAAATTTTGAAAGGATTTTTTATGAAAAACAAACTTTATTATCAATTTGCAGGTAGTTGTTTTCTTTTAGTATTTATGTTTTTAGGCTATGTTGTTCGTTTTTATCCAACTTGGCTCAAAGGCTTTGATCAAACGATTACTTCTTTTGTTCGTCGTCCTTTTCCACAGTTAAATAACTTTTTTATTTGGTACACCAAGTTTGCCAATTCATTGACGATTATCATCTTAGCAATCGTTGTCATTGCTCTGTTTATTGTTTGGAAATATTATGCTGAAGCATTATGGCTCTTTATTAATACTGCCTTAATTGCTGGCGTAGGTAATTCTTTATTAAAATTATTCTTTATGCGCCAACGTCCTACTTTGGAGCATTTAGTAACTGAACATACGTATAGTTTTCCTAGCGGACATGCTGTAGGAAGTACCTTGTTCTACGGCACAATTTTATTGATTCTGCCAATTTTCATTAAAAATAGAACGGTCCGCCTTTGTGTGCAAATTTTACTAGGTATTGGGATTTTCATGATTGGGGTTAGTCGAATCTATTTAGGTGTCCATTTCCCTAGCGATATCTTAGGTGGTTTTTGTCTCGGTTTAGCTTGGTTGCTATTAAGTTACCCTATTTATTTAGAAAAACGCTTTGTTTGGCGATTTCAAAGCAAACAACGCTAGAAAGAAGTCTTGATTATGCAAATTTTTCCTTATTCAGATGATCCAAATAAACGCTACCACACTTGGAACTATGCACTTCGTCAACAATTTGGTGAAAAGATTTTTAAAGTGCCAATTGATGGTGGCTTTGATTGCCCCAATCGTGATGGGACGGTTGCCAAAGGCGGTTGTACTTTCTGTAGTGTTTCTGGATCAGGTGACATGATTGTTGCACCTAGCGATCCGCTACCGCTTCAATTTCAAAAAGAAATCCAATTGATGCATCAAAAATGGCCAACTGTCGATCAATACATTGTTTACTTCCAAAATTTCACCAATACACATGCGCCAGTTGACGTTATTCGTCATCGGTTTGAACAAGTAGTCAATGAAAAAGGCGTCGTTGGTTTGTCCATTGGTACCCGTCCTGATTGTTTGCCTGATGAGGTGGTGAACTATTTAGCCGAATTAAACGAACGCTTTTATTTATGGGTGGAGTTGGGCTTGCAAACCACGTTTGAGGAAACTAGCGCTGCCATTAATCGCGCTCATGATTATCAAACATACCTAGATGGTGTGGCTAAATTACGGAAACACGGGATTCGGGTTTGCACACATTTAATTAACGGGTTACCTGGTGAAACACCTGCCATGATGCGCGAAAATGTGCGCCGAACTATTCAAGATTCAGATATTCAAGGGATTAAACTGCACTTACTTCATTTAATGACAAATACCAAAATGATGCGGGATTATAATGAAGGACGCTTACAATTGATGAGCAAAGAAGCCTATGTTTCGGTGATTTGTGATCAGTTAGAAATGATTCCACCCGAAATTGTTATTCATCGCTTGACAGGCGACGCCCCCTTTGAAACAATTATCGGACCGATGTGGAGCTTGAAAAAATGGGAAGTCCTCAATGCGATTGATGCGGAAATGAAACGCCGCAACAGTTATCAAGGAAAATATACTGTCATTTCAAGAAAGGAAGTTTTCAATTAATGCTACAAACAGCCCTACATTTTAGTCACCAACTTTTAAAAGAAGTGGTGGAACCTGGCGACTTCGTCATTGATGCAACAATGGGAAATGGTCATGATACAGCATTCTTAGCAGAGCTGGTTGGCCCTTCTGGGGAAGTTTTCGCCTTTGATATTCAAAAAGAAGCGTTGATCAATACAGAACAAAAGTTAACAGAACTTCATTTACTTCCACAAACTACGTTATTTCCATTAGGACATGAACATCTTCATGCTGTCCTAGATGAAGAAACAGAAATCACTGCCGCTATTTTTAACTTAGGCTATTTACCTAAAAGTAATAAGGAAATTATTACAAAACCCACTACGACTAAACAGGCGTTAGATGGGTTACTGCCTCATTTGGTAAAAGGAAGCCGCATTATTTTAGTCGTTTATTATGGCCACGAAGGTGGTTCAGAGGAACTTGATTTGGTCACTAATTACACGCAAGCCTTACCACAAGATGTTTACAGTGTCTTACGTTATGAGTTTATCAATCAAAAAAATCAGCCACCTGTTCTTTTCTGTATTGAAAAGAAATAAGAGAACATGATCGGATTGTCTCTAGCAATCCGACCATGTTCTCTTTTTTTTGTTTTGTTACTCTGTCAATTCACCATCACGAATACGAACCACTCGATCACAGTATTTTAACAAGCGCTCATCATGTGTCACCATGATAATCCCTTTATCTTTCTCTTTGGCCTCTTTCGCTAGCAATTGGACAACATCAAATGCCTTTTCTGTATCTAAACTAGCCGTTGGTTCATCTGCCAAAATTACGTCTGGTTCATGATACAATGCACACGCAATGGCTACCCGTTGCCTTTCCCCGCCAGAGAGATCACGAGGATAACTATTTCGTAATTCTTTTAAACCCAAAGTCTCTAACAATTGCTCTTTTAATTCACTATTTTTACGTGACTTATCAACTTTTTCAATTAAGTGAAATTGATCTTCCACTGTTAAAAATGGAACCAAATTAGAGCTTTGTAAAATAAAGCCGATTTTTTGAAAGCGTTGCGCCAAACGTTGCTTTTTCGTTAGCTTATTTAGTGATTGTCCGCCAACAATGACTTCGCCACTTGTCGGTGCCTGTAAACCAGCTGCAATCGTTAAAAAGGTACTTTTACCAGAACCAGAAGGACCAATTACTGCGACAAATTCACCTGGTTGAACCGCAAAAGATAATTCTTTTAATGCAATCACTTCTGTATGTTTTTCACCATATTTTTTATAAATATTTTTCATTTCTAAAACATTTGCCATGTCTCTAACCTCCAATCGCGATTAACGGATCAATTTTAGCAATCGTTCGAATTGAAAATGCTCCGCCAATTAATGCAGATAAAATCAATAGTACACTAAACAAAATCATGCGTGGTCCATTAGTTGCATAAGGCATTGCTTCTGGTAAAAAGAGCACGGTAATTCCCGTTAAAGCAAGACCAATTGCCACTCCTAAAACAGCCAATAAAGCGGTTTGTAGCATAACTGCCTTTGCTAAGAAACTTGTCGGTACCCCTTGAACTTTTAAGACACCGAACATTGCTGTTTTCTGTAAAGTCATCACAAAGATAAAAATACCGATAATGAACGCTGCAATCACAATCAAGAAATAAATCATGCCATCCAAGGTTAAGTTTTGAGCGCTGTATCCTGGCAGTTTTTCAATAAAATCTGAAATTGAAAGAACTTGGCTATCCTTATTAGTCGTTTTAACTTTCGCATTGTCCTTGCTGCGAACAATAAAACCATTAACCATTTTGGCCATTGCTGGATTGTCACCATATTTAATTGACCGCCAAGTATCCAGAGAAGTGTAAATAACTGGCACAATGTTATAGCTACTTTTAGAAATAAAGCCGACAATTTCTAATTGCTCATCATATTTCCCAGCCGTTAATTTGTCGCCAATTTTAAATCCTTGATTTTTCAATGTTTCTGAAGCAATCACTTGATTTTTATCAGTAAATGCGTTTCCTTCAATCACTTTTGGCATTAAAAAACTGTCTTTTTCAATCCCAAATAAGCTAACATTCGTTAATTCAGCCTTTTTATCATCTGCTGGGCGGATGGCTAGAGACTGCTGACCAATCGGTGCAATTTTGCCTCCTGAAATCGTCTCTTTCACGTTTTCATCTAACACTGATACATTTAAATTACTATTGGCCTCTTTTGATAAAACCACTTGATTCGCTTGCCATTGATCTACGGCTAAACGATTTCCTTGAGCTAAACCGTTCGCTAAACCTGACAAAATAAAAATTAACCAAGCAATCAAGACCATTACTAAGACTACAAGGACGTACCGTCCTTTTGAATACTTCATTTCATTAAATCCTAAAAACATGAATGGTTCACCTCTTTCTTCTTTTCGAAATAAACTATATCACTTATCAATCGATAAATCAATAATTATTTATCGATTGATAAGTGAATTTTACAAAAAAATAGAGAAGTCTGTTTTTCAACAGGGCTTCTCTATTTTTTATTTGTGACTTTTCAAAACGCCATGTAGCATAAATTGAATAAATTTTTTGACATCGTCATCCACTGTTTTTCGCTGGTACGTTTTTTCAATACTTAATAATGCACTAACGTTATATAAAATAAACCGAGTTGCATCATCTACACTGATGCCCTCTTGTAAGCAATTGGTTTCAGGTTCACTTTCAAAAATAGCCGCAATATTATTGATATAGGTTTTTTTGAAAATTTGATACAGCGTACGATTGTAATCAGGGCCCATTTCTTGAAACATGTCGTTCAACATTAAGAAAAGATTGGTCGGATGTTCATCTAACAAAACTTTGATTAATTGATAAAGTTTTTCTTCTACTGATGCATTTCCAGAAACAATTGGGACTAATTCTTCCTGAACACGGGACGTTAATTCTTCAATCACAGCTAAATACAGTTCTTTTTTATTTTTAAAATGGTGATAGAGATTCGGTTGGGTAATGTTCGCTTTTAAAGCAATTTCACGAGTGGAGGTATTTTTGAACCCCTTTGTCATGAATAATTCAGAAGCGACAGACAAAATAATTTGCCGTGTACGTTCTAAATCAGCTTTGCGTTTATTTGGCTTTTCCATGGTTTTCTCGCCCCCTGCTGCTTTTTATTTTAGCATATTCTCCGACAAGAAACGAGAGACCTTTATACAAAAAACGAAAAATATACAATCAATGTGCCTGCTATTTGGAGAAGAATCGCGCAATAATACCACCGCTGCAGATGTGTCAGCCAGCCTTTTTCGCCCCCAAAATAAATCAACCACTGCAGTCCATATAAAAAACTATTAGCCAACCACCAAAAAAGCAGCGCCGATTTTGTCCATCGATTCTCTCTGAATACACTCAATACAAACAAAGTATTTAGCACCAAAAACGTGCGCCGTAATTGCCGTACATTCCTGATTTTTTCCATTGATATTTCTCCTTTTTCTATTTAGCATAGCAAAAAAAGAAGCAAATGATAATGACTCATTTTGCTTCTTTTTCAACTTACTCAAAAACAAATTGATTTTTATAAAGTTCCGCATAAAATCCATCTTGTTCAACTAGTTCATGGTGGTTGCCTTCTTCAATGACTTCACCGTCTCGTAAAACAATAATCCGATCCGCATTTAGAATCGTTTTCAAACGATGGGCAATCACAAAACTGGTGCGCCCTTTAATTGCTTCATCCATCGCTTTTTGGATTTTGGCTTCTGTTACTGTATCAACATTACTTGTCGCTTCATCCAAAATTAATAATTCTGGATTGGTAATAATCGTTCGTGCAATACTTACTAATTGCTTTTGCCCCGTACTGAAAAGGTTATTCTCTTCCGTAATCTCAGTATCGTAGCCTTGCTCAAGATTTACAATAAATTCATGGATATTCGCTTGTTTCGCTGCTTGAACAATTTCTTCATCCGTGGCCTCTGGCTTACCAAACGCAATATTCTCACGAATTGTTCCTGAAAATAGAACGGACTCTTGCAAAACAATGCCTACATGTGAACGCAAGCTATCTAAATCCATTTCACGAATGTCCACACCATCAAACGTCACGGCGCCTTCATTCACATCATAAAAGCGATTCATTAAATTCATAATCGTTGTTTTTCCTGAGCCTGTCGGTCCGACTAAAGCGACCATTTCACCTTTATCCACATGAATAGAAACATCTTTTAACACAGGCGTTTCGGGATTATAGCCAAAAACAACATGATTTAAAGCCACAGCTTTGTTAATCTCTTCTAATTTTTCGCCATTTTCGGGACGAATTTCATCTGGTTCATCAAACATCTCATTTAAACGACGAGCGCCTGTAACAGCTAATTGAATCATGCTATAACCTGAAGAAATTTGCATCAATGGTTGATAATATTGTTGTGAATATTGAACAAACATAACGACTAAACCTAACGCAGCGGCACGATCAACAGAGCCATTGATTGCTAACCAACCACCAAAGAAAATAACAATCGCCGTATTGACTAATGACATTCCTTGCATCATTGGGAAAAGTAATCCTGAATACACTTGACCTTTATACGTAGCTGCACGAACTTTTTCATTTTGCTCTAAAAAGCCGTCAATGGTTTCTTCTTGTAAGCCATTGGTAATAATCACACGTTGCCCACTAATTTTTTCATCCATATAGCCATTTAATTTACCCACTTCATCTTGCTGCAAATCGACATATTTGCGTGCCTTGCTAATCACAAAGACCGCAATTAAAATTGCAATCGGCGTAGAAGCAATTGTAGCCCATGCCAGTTCCACATTTTGCCGGAACATCATGATTAAGACCCCAACCAATAAGGCAATATTGGTTAATACTTGTAGCAACGCTTGGTTTAAACTGTTTTGGATGTTGTCTAAGTCACTGGTAAAACGACTTAAAATTTCACCATCTTGATGAGAATCAAAGAAACGAATCGTCAATTTTTCTAATTTGTTAAACAAACCAATCCGCATGCGGTTCGTCGATTTCCCCACGACTTGTGTAAAGAGAATACTGTAAATGAAACTAGCGGCACTAGTTAAGACATAAAAAATGAGTAGTTTCCAAATCACGGAAACAAAGGCGCTTTTATCGTCTTTTCCTTGCATCACATTAACCGCATATTTCGCTAATTCCTGAATAGCTTCCCCAACAAATTGCGGCGCTTTGACTTGTAAATAAGTAGCTGCGAAAATTGCTAAGAAAATAAAGAGGAAAGAAACTTTGTAACGTTTTAAATAATGATAGAAAAATTTACTAGCTTTCATTAAATCAGTCATTAAGCTTCCTCCTTTCCTTTTTGAGTTTCGTAAATTTCTTGATACACTGGGTTCGTAGCTGCTAATTCTTCATGCGTGCCTTCCCCGACTAAACGTCCATTATCCAACACTAAAATACGATCTGCATGGACAACAGAAGAAATTTTTTGGGCAATAACGATCGTGGTAGTCTCTTTTAACTCTTTATCCAACGCTTCTCGGACTAACCGCTCCGAACGAGCATCCAACGCGCTGGTGCTATCATCTAAAATCAAAATTTTAGGCTCACCAATCACACCTCTTGTAATTGATAACCGTTGTTTTTGTCCACCAGAAAAGTTATTACTTCGTTCTTCGACGGGCGCATCATAACCTTCTGCTAATTTTTCAATAAATTCCTTGGCTTGGGCGATGCCTGAAGCCCGTTCCATGTCCGCTTCAGAAGCGTCACGTTTACCATGGCGTAGATTTTGCGCAATCGTGCCAGAGAACAGGATTGCTTTTTGCAATACAAAGGAAACTGTTTTTCGTAAACTGTGTTCGTTCACTTCTCGTAAATCGACACCACCAACTTCAATCTTTCCTTCTGTCGGATCAAACAAACGTGGAATTAATTGTGCCAATGTAGATTTACCAGCGCCAGTTGCGCCCACAATCCCAATCATTTCACCTGGCTGAATAGAGAAAGAGATGTCTTTCAAGGTATCTTCTTCATCCCCAGGATAACGGAAAGATACGTGATCAAACTCAACACTACCAATTAACTCTTGTTCTGGGACTTTTTTGTAGGTAACATCTGGTTCTGTTTCCATCACTTCTTTAATCCGCTTAATGGAAACAGCGGCACGAGAAGTCATCATCATCATCATTCCGCCGATAATAATCGCCATCATGATTTGCATTAAATAGTTCATAAAGGAAGCGACACCACCGATTAAAGTTGGATCGTCTTTGACTAAGTTACTCACAAAGAAAATCGAGCCCACAACGGCTAAGTTCGCCACCAACATAAACGCTGGAATCATCACAGCAAATAAGCTACCTACGATCAAGTTATGGGTGGTTAATTCTTCACTCACTTTTGTAAAACGTGACAATTGATTTTTTTCTTGAACAAATGATTTGACGACACGAATGCCTAACAAATTTTCTTTTGCGATACCATTAATCTTATCAATCAAGTTTTGAATAATCATAAAATGTTTGCCCATTTGCGAAAAGGACAGCATAGAAATCAAAATAACTGCGATGACAAGTGCAACAATCACCCACCATAGTTGTGGCAAGGTTAGCATCGCTAAAATAAAACTCCCGATAAATAAAAAAGGAATTCTAAAAAGTGTCTGCAACGCAATCATAATGACATTTTGAATTTGAGTAACGTCATTTGTTAAACGAACAACTAAGTTACCTGCTGAAAATTTTTCGATATTGCCAAATGAAAAGGTTTGGATTTTGCGGAAAGTTGCTTCACGAATGTCAGCACTGACACCTTGGGCAACTTTGGCAGAAAAAATTGTATTAATAACCCCTGCAACAAGTCCTAATCCTGCAATGGCAATTAATTGAATCCCTAAGTTTTTCATTTTGTCGCTATCGTCATTCATAATCGCTTCCAACACTTGTTGTAACAATTTTGGTTGCCAAAGTGCTGAGACAACCATTACGATCACCGCCAACAAGGCAATAACTACCGAGCCTTTGTATTTTTTGGCGTGTTGAATAATAAGGTCCATCTTATCCCTACTTTCTTAAAATAGTTCCCTGCTTCTTCAGTGTTGGTCTGCGAATTCTTCCCCATTACAAAAAAATCAATTTGCTCATTGACTTCACCAATTTAACACTGTAAAATAAGGCCGATTCATAATTTACCATTTTTAGTGGTAAAATACAAGCGAACAAGTTAATTTTTCACAAGTTTTTCCTGTCATAAAGTGTACCTTCTTTTTGATAAACTTACGAAGATAACGTTTAATAGGAGCTAAAATCATGGAAGCAAAATTATCAAAAGACACGATTATTGCAGCTGCATTTACTTTATTAGAAGAAAGTCCTACTTTAGAGCAACTTTCTATGCGTAAAGTCGCCAAACAGCTTGGTGTACAGGCGCCCGCAATTTATTGGTATTTTAAAAATAAGCAAGCCTTACTTCAAAGTATGGCTGAAGCGATTGAAGAGCAATTTCAAGAACCAACTTTACGTGGTGAATGGTACCCTGATTTACTGGCCTTCATGGAAAACTATTATGATCTCTATCAACAATTTCCCTGTGCTGTAGCCATCGAAATCCAAACTGTCCCTGCCTATCCCCAACGATTACGCCATTTGAATCAAATGATGGGCATTTTAAGAGAAGCAGGTTTTTCACCAGAAATGACTCATTTAGCAGTAACGTCTTTACAACATCTTTTGTTTGGAATGATTATGGACGCAACGGAGGAAAAACAGCTCGTTTCGCAAGTATTGCACGGAGATGACTATTTAAAAGAACAAGTGCAACAAATGAAACAATATGTCTCCGACAATGAGCTAACGTACATGGAAGAAAGCATCCAATTTCGGCGCTCCATCCACCAAAAATCCGCCTTTATTCAAGCCGTTAAAACCTACTTAGATGGGTTACAAGCAGATAACACCTCTTCATCTAAATAGTAAAAAGCCCTTGGTCCGTCAGTCGAAATGACTGACGGATCAAGGGCTAACTTTTAAAATAAATAGCGAGAACTACTTTCTCTATTTGGGTATCGGTAGCCAAGCCAAGGCTTTTTGAATCCATTCATCCCAGAACACCCAGTCATGTTCTCCTGGTCCCGTTTCAAATGTATAGCTTGCCTGTGCCTGTTCCAACGCTTGAGCCATCTGTTGATTAGCAGAAAGTAACATATCTTGTTCCCCACAACAAAGGTAAAATTGGGGCATTTCTGTTTGACTTTCTACTAATTGTTGTAATAAATACAGCGGATCGTGAATGGAACCTTCAATTTGATCTAACGGGCCAAAAATACCTTCCCAATAGCTTCGCTTACGGACTTTTAATAATTCCCCAAAACTAGTGGATGATAAACTGACTGCTCCAGACAAAGAAGCAATGGCTGCAAAAGATTCTGGTTTCGCTAAGCCTAATTTCAAAGCGCCATAACCACCCATTGACAAACCAGCGGCAAATGTTTTTTCTCGTTTTGTACTTAACTGTGGAAAGAGTTGATGACAAATTTTCGGTAATTCTTCTGAAATAAACGTCCAATAGTTCATATCGTATTGCGTATCCGTATACCAAGCTAAATCCGTGGACGGCATAATGACAGCAAGCCCCAAATCAGCGACATACCGCTCAATAGAGGTTCTGCGAGCCCAGACGCTGTGATTCCCTCCCATCCCATGTAATAAATACAACACAGGAATATCTGTTAATGCTGCTTGGGTACTTGTGCCCACTTTTTTTACCGTTTCTTGTGGTAAAATGACGTTCACATTCACTTCCATTTCCAATACATTTGAATAAATATTTGCTTGTAAAAAGGCCATCTACTTTTCCCTCCAATACTCTTTCTATTAGTGTACCACTAAACCTTCGCTCGTTGCGCTTTTGCGAAAATATTTAACAAAAGAGCGACAACAACTAAGCCCGCACCGACTAAGTAAACATTATGCAGACCTGCATAGAGGATACCGCGTAATGGTTTTAACAATGCAGCTGGAATTAAATTCGCAGTATGTGGATTCACTAATTGATTCATGACATCTGCATCGACGTTTAACGGGCTCGCTTCCAATTTCGCAAACATTCCTGCATTTAAAATCACACCAAAAATTGACACCATCACAGTCTGCCCAATTGTACGCACCAACGTATTAAACGATGTTGCAACCCCCATTTTTTCAGGCTCCACTGTACTTTGTGCGGTCACCGTAGTCGTTGTGATAGTAATCCCAAAACCAACTCCTAAGACAGAAGACACTACAAAGAAAAGCCAAAACGGAACGGCCATTGGCATTACCACTAAAAAGATGGCCCCGACTAATAGAATCGATAACCCAATCGTTAAAACTTTTTTCATAGCATATTTTTCCATAAAGCTACTTGCTATAAATGATCCAGCCATCCAAAGTAACGACATAGGCGCTAAAACTAAGCCACCAATTCCTGCACTTTTTCCTAAGACACCTTGCATCCACATCGGAATGTAGACATCAATCCCCATTAAGAAACCGCTAATAAGCGCCGCAATAAGATTTACTAAAACAAACGTTGGTTGATTAAATAAATGCAAATCAATCACTGGGTCTTGCGCGCGTTTTTCTATCATCACAAACGCTACAAAAAAGAGCACACTCAAACTCAAACAACCAAATGTTACTAATGTAAAACCATTATCGCTAATCATTTGAAAACCTAGCAATAACGTTAGCAACACTGCCATCAAAGTAACGCTGCCCAAAATATCCATTGGCATCTTGGTCCGTTCCCGCTTTGGTTCAACTAAGAAAATACTAATCAAGCCCAATAAAACAAGTCCAATAGGAACATTAATGAAGAAAATCCAATGCCAACCGACTGTATCTACAATAAAACCACCTGCTAACGGACCAAAAATACTGGCAATTCCCCAGGCGGCGCTGTTTAAGCCTAAAATTTTCGCTCGCTTGTCCAATGAATACATATCGGCAATAATCGTTAATGCAACTGGTAAAATTGCACCTGCACCCACACCTTGAATTGCGCGGGCAATAATTAATGTCAGCATATCTTGGGCAAAGCCACACAACGAGGAGCCCAAAATAAAAATGATAATTCCAATCATGAAGACAGGTTTACGACCAATTTTATCTGCCAGTTTCCCATAAATCGGTGTTAACATCGCATTCGTTAATAAATAAATTGAAAATACCCAGTTCATAATTTCCATGCCATGTAACGAGCCGACAATCGTTGGCATCGCAGTGGACACAATGGTCCCTTCAATAGCTGTCATAAATGTTGCCACAAAAACACTCACCGTGACTAACTTAACATTTGTTTCTTTTGCCATTTGTTCACATCCTTTTCTATTCAATTGTCAATTTTCTAAATCGCTCCATAGCTATTCTATACAAAAAAGAACAAAATGTCTTAAAAAAATGCTTTTTCGTAAAAAAATAATTGCAAAATAAAAAACAAGAAGTCAGCCAAGTATTGGCTGACTTCTTGTTTTTTATTTAATTATTCAGCTAAACTAGCTTTTAACGCTTCAACTTTATCTGTTTGTTCCCAAGGTAAATCAATATCTGTTCGACCAAAATGACCATAAGCCGCAGTTTGTTTATAAATTGGGCGACGTAAATCTAGCATTTCAATAATACCTGCTGGACGTAAATCAAAGTTTTTACGAACTGCTTCGATTAATTTACTTTCTGGAAGATCACTCGTACCAAACGTATTAATAGAAATAGACACTGGTTGCGCCACACCAATTGCATAAGCTAATTGGACTTCTACTTTTTTCGCCAAACCAGCAGCAACAATGTTTTTCGCGATATAACGCGCAGCATAACTAGCAGAGCGGTCAACTTTGGTTGCATCTTTTCCAGAAAAAGCACCGCCGCCATGACGAGCATAACCGCCATAAGTATCAACGATAATTTTACGACCAGTTAAGCCGGCATCTCCTTGAGGGCCACCGATTACAAAGCGACCAGTTGGGTTGATAAAGTATTTTGTTTCATCATCTAAAAGTTCATGAGGAATCACCTCATTGATTACTTGTTCTTTAATGTCTTTTTCGATTTGTTCTAAGGTTGTTTCATCATCATGTTGTGTACTGATGACAATCGTATCCACACGTTGTGGTTGACCTTGATCATCATATTCCACTGTTACTTGAGATTTTGCATCAGGACGTAAATAAGGTAAGACTTTTTCCTTCCGCAATTCTGCTAAACGGCGAACCAAACGATGACTTAATGCGATCGGTAAGGGCATTAATTCTGGTGTTTCGTCAACGGCAAAACCAAACATTAAGCCTTGGTCACCAGCGCCAATATCGTCTTTTTCATCTTGATCACGCACTTCTAAGGCTGCGTCAACCCCTTGAGCGATATCAGGTGATTGCTCATCGATTGCTACAAGAACTGCGACAGTCTCTCCATCAAATCCATATTTTGCTCGTGTATAACCAATATCTTTCACAGTTTGACGAACAATTTTTTGGATATCTACATAAGCTGTTGTAGAAATTTCTCCAAATACTAGGACTAAACCAGTTGTTACGGATGTTTCACATGCCACGCGGGCCATCGGATCTTTCTCCAAAATCGCATCTAAAATTGCATCACTGACTTGGTCAGCTACCTTATCTGGATGTCCTTCTGAAACGGATTCTGATGTAAATAAATGTCTTTCTGTCATAATGTTATTCCCCCTAAATAGTTTCGGTTACAAGGCATCTTTAGTAAGTAACGACAATTACTTGCTAAATCCTTTCGGGAACTTGTAACAAAAACAGTATACCAGATATCTATAAAAAAAGCTTAGTTTTTCAAGAAAATCATTAACCTATTATAAATTTCTATCACACTATTCAATAAAGAATAGCGAATTTTTAACTATCTTACTTGTTGCCATAGTTAGCAAAATACTACAACTTATTAAAAAAAGAAAATAAAGTAAAATCTTTACTAATGAAAACTGTACATTGAATAAAATATAGGCACTTGCGAGAATGCCACCTAAAGTCAGCGAACAAAAAACAGAAAGATACTCTGCCACCTTTTTATCTTTGATAATTACCGAAAGCAATAGAACTAAACTTCCTAACAGGTAAGTAATAAAAGGTAAAGTAACTACGTTCTGTGGTGCCAATAGATAAAGATATGGACTCTTTTGGTTATTTAAAATAACAAGACTAATAAGTAGTTGAAACACTTGAAAAGGTACACTAATCATTACAGCAACCACTATTTTCCCAACAACTACCCTAGTTATACTGACAGAAGACAGAAGTAATAGAGGTAAGGTCATTTGCTTTTTTTCTTGAAGCATTGTACTCATGATAAACATAGCAGCAAAACTACCGGCCAAAGTAAAGCTGGAAAATAAGTTAGCTTCATTTGGCAAAACAATTCCTTCTGAACCGCCGCTTTTACTAATGAAAACTGTAAAAAAAATCAAATAAAGCATTAAACCGAAATATTTCCAAAGATGACTTTTTAATTCCAGAAACTCACGTTTAATCACTACTTGGATTTCATAAAAAAATTCTTTATTCATGGTGTCCACCTACTTTTTCCAAATAGATTTCTTCTAAATTGACTCCTATATTTGGCTCATTGAAGCAGACTTTTCCATTATTTAATATTAAAAAATTAGTACATATTTCTTCAACGAAAGCTAAATCATGACTATTAATTAAAATGATTTTTCCTGCTTCTTTTAAATGAATAATTAATTGTCGTAACTTCTTTTTCATTTCTGGATCTAAAGCATTCGTAGGTTCGTCAAAATAATAAGCTTCACTCTCTCTTAAAAAAGCATTGCTAAAGCAACTCTTTTTTTTAATCCCTGTGACAATTTATCTACACGTTTAAACTGATAGTCTATTAATCCAAATTCTTTTAACACTTGTTTCAATTTTTTTGACTTTTGTTTTTCTCCCGACAGCTCCAATTTAAAAAGTATATTTTCTCTGACTGTCAGTCGTTCATAGAAACCACCCATTTCCGGAAGATATTCTACTTTTTTTATATAATTATGTACTACCCCTTTGCTCGGCTTCAGCAAACCTAAAACTAAATAACTTAGTGTCGTTTTTCCCGCACCGTTGTGACCAAGAATCCCCCAACATTGTCCGTTTTCGATTTTCCAATTAATATCTTCCAAAACAAAATAATTTTTTTTGTAGAAAAAACTAATATCTTCAGCATAAATTCCACTGTTCTCACTCCGAATTTCTCTCATTACCTACCTCCTATAAAAACGATGATTATTTATTTATCGTAACGTAAACACTATATTTTGTAAACGATTTCTTTATCTATAACAAAAAACTCCCAGCCCCTTTCATCTGAGCTGGAAGTTCCTTGCTATTGTAAAATTTTCTCCGCGATAAAGTGTGTATATTGCTCGCCACCTGCCACATTTGGATGAACTCGGTCATCATAAAACCAATCATCATGGGCGTTACTATAATTAAACCAGTCAATGACCGTTAAGTTATCGTATTTTTTGTCCATTTGACTAAGTAAACTATTCACTTGATTTTGCCATCTTCTAGTCGGAACGCGAACATTAATCCAATAAACTTTTCGATTACCTAACGCTTTCATAAATTCATCAAATTGCGCCTCTGTAAAAGGACCATTCGTACCTAAACTCACTAAAACAGTATCTTTGAGCATTTTCTTTTTGTCTAGTTCACCAATTAGTGAAATGCTACTATACAATTGACGGCCCACTTCCCCATCGATAATCATTTTAGGGAAAATATCTTGTAACCCGCTAGCACCATCTAGAATAACAGAATCACCAATAGTTGTGATTTCTAAATTCTGCGCTTTTTTTACTTGCTCTGGTGTGAGTTGTGTGGGTAGAACGTCTTGGCTTTCACTCGGTTTTGAACTACTTTCTGTGGACGTGCTACTATTTTTCGTGCCACTTTCTTGGACCTCTTTTTTACGTTCTTCAATTTTTTGCTGATTTTTCGCAATATTTTTTTCTAGTTGCTCTTGTTGCGCACTTTTAGCGTTTGCTGGGGCCACAATTAAACCGAATACTGCAATCACGCTAATCACTGTCATAAAGGCCATTGTCCCTTTTTCACGAAGGTCCCACGGTTTCCGTAAGAACTCAGTGAATTGAGTCCAGACATCCTTATAAGACAATCGTGTCAGTGGATGTTCGATAAAACGATATGACAATTCGCTCACTACTAAAATTAATGCTATTTCAACCAATGAATGTAGAAAAACATGGTCCGATAAGGTCTTAATTTTGGCCTCATAAAAAATCATGATGGGGAATTGATACAAGTAAATGCCATAACTCCGTTTACCTATCCACGTAAAGACTGGATTCGTTAACCAACGATTCATATCTGCCCCTGGATGTGCAGTGACGGCCACTAAGACAGTGGCTGCTAAACTAATTAAAAACATGCCGCCATAATAAACAAAATTTGTATGATCTGATAATGTTAAAAAGGCTAACACTAAAAGAACTAAGGCACTTAACCCAGCGCCATTTAAGATTTTTTTAGAGGCTTCTGGAATTTCTTCTTTCAAACGTGTGCTTGGCCAAACATACGCCAATGCACTACCTAGTAAAATAGAAAAAACACGTGTGTCTGTTCCATAATAGACACGTGTAGGATCTGCGCCAGGAACATATAAAACGGCCATCAGCGTCACCGAAATTAAGGCGCCGATTAAAACTAAACTGAAAATTCGACCGCGCTTACGAACGAATCGTTCCAGTAGAATAAAAAGTAGTGGCCAAATTAAATAATTTTGCGCTTCAACTGCCAATGACCAAATATGTACAAATGGCGATTGTGTCGCAAATCCATCAAAATAAGAAAACCCTTTAAAAATTTGCCACCAGTTGTTGTAATAAAAAACACTACTAGCGACAACGCTGCGAATATTGTTTAATAAATCCTGCTGAAAGAGTGTAATATAACTAACTGCACTTAAAAGCATCACAATTAATGCTGGATACAGCCGTTTCATCCTTCGCACATAAAATCCTTTTAAATCAATGGTCTGATTTTCTGCCCATTCTTGCCGCAACAAGTCGTTAATAAGATAACCTGAAACAACAAAGAAAATCGGAACACCTAAGTAGCCACCTCGCATGACTTGGGGAAAAAGGTGATACAAAATCACGCCAATTACAGCGATCGTCCGAATGCCATCAAAACCTGTAATATAGCGTTTTTTCTTGCTATTTGCTGTCTGATTCATTTGTGCTTTCCAACTTTTCTATAAAATTATTCTTTTCCTTTATTTAAAGAAGCAAGTAACTTTAATATACGTTTTTTCCTAGGAAATGGCAAGCAAACTTTGCCTCCTTTAGGGTTTTTTTACAATTCAAAAAACCAACATTTTTTAAATTGTAAAAAACAACCAAAGCTTATGAAAATCACTCATAAGCTTTGGTTGTTTACTCATATCGTTTTCGTTTAGATGAAGATGGAATCCCTAAAGCTTCACGATATTTTGCCACCGTTCGCCGGGATATTTCCATGCCTGAATCTTTTAATCGCTCGACTAATTTTTGATCAGATAACGGTTTACTTTTTACTTCTTGATCAATTAATTTTTGTAGTTGCTTTTTAACCATCGTTGTTGAGACATCCTCGCCATCTTCTTCTGATGAAAGAATACTTGTTGAGAAGAATGAGCGCAATTCAAAGACGCCAAACGTGGTTTCTAAATATTTTCCATTAACCGCACGACTAACTGTCGATTCATGAATAGACAAAGCATCCGCAATTTCTTTTAAAGTCATTGGTTTTAATGGCCGATCTGCTTCTAAAAAGAAGGCTTCTTGACGGCGCACAATTTCTTGCCCTACACGTAAAATTGTATCACCCCGCTGATTCACTGCGCGCTCTAACCATTCAAATTCGTTTTTCTTATCCTTAATATATTCTTGGACTTCTTTGTCGTCAGTCTCTTGCATTCGTTTGAAATAATTTTCTTGAAAATTTAATGTCGGTCGACCAGCTTTGTTGGAAATCACCACTATTCGATCTTCCTTGATTCGGACAGTTAAATCTGGTCGAATATACAATTCCTCGGTCGCATCAAAAATATTCCCTGGCGCTGGCGATAACGTTTGTATATAATCAAAAATCAATTGAATTTCTGCTAATTCAATCCCAAATTTTTTAGCTAACGGGCCCCATTTACGACTCACTAAGGCATCAAACTCTTCCTCTAATAAAATATACGCTAAATTAGGCGCGGTATCGTCTCGTTCTGTTTGTAGCATCAAACATTCTTGTAAATTGCGTGCCCCTACACCTGCTGGATCTAGCTGTTGTAACAAAGTTAATGCATCTAGCATTTGAATGGCGCTTGCTTCGGTTTTCTCTGCCGCTTCTTCTAA
Source organism: Enterococcus sp. DIV1444a (assembly GCF_051712125.1). Classification (NCBI taxonomy): domain Bacteria; kingdom Bacillati; phylum Bacillota; class Bacilli; order Lactobacillales; family Enterococcaceae; genus Enterococcus; species Enterococcus sp. DIV1444a. The sequence continues at coordinate 570,348 of NZ_JBIOOG010000001.1, read as the reverse complement.
CGAAATCGTTAAATAACCATTCACGTCTATATATTCTACTAAAAACAATACCAAGGTTCGCAAGTATGTATCGCGGTAATTCAAATGAATTTGATCAATTAAAGACTCAAATAATGATAAATGATAGTCTGGAATTTGATTCATATAATTATTTTCTTCGTCTTGGTTGGTGTAAGAACGACTAGTTATCGGAAAATCTGTGGTGTACTGCGTATCTACTTGTAAATCAATCAATGGATTCTCTAGTGCTTTCGCTTCAACAAAGGCAGCAAGTTCTTCCGTATTAAATTGTAAAATTTGAATGGATTGTTGAAGCTGTTGCGTCATGGCCAACTTCTGGACTTGTTTTTGTTGCTGGGACATTCGTTGCTCAAATTTCATTATTTTCGTCCTCCCTCTTGTAATTTTTGTCAATATCAGCTAAACTAGTATTCGTGCCGCGCCCTTAGTGTAGTGGATATCACGTAAGATTCCGGTTCTTGAGACGGGGGTTCGATTCCCTCAGGGCGCGTTATTCAATTACAGAAAATACTGATTGTAAGAGACATTTTCCTTTTGAAAATGTCTCTTTGCTTTTTCACCTTCTTCATTGTAGCCTATAATGGTACTTTTTTCTATCTACCATATAAAATTTCTAATTATTATAATTTTAAAAAATAGTTGAAAAGACCAATAGAATCCTATTGAGTGCTAAAAAAGAATTTTTACAATATAGATGGTATAGAAATCAGTTAATCAGGTACATATCTTTGCTCCATAAACAAAAATGAGAACGAATTACCCTCAAGATAATTCGTCCTCATTCTTTTTATTTACTTAAAATTGCTTACCTAAACTTAGGTGACCTGTTACATTTTATGCTCTCTTTCAGGATTTTTCACTAAGTTAGCTCCTAATAATCCAGATAGAGAAGTAATAATTAAGCCTACGACCATTGCAACAAATCCCCAAATTGACGCTTTAGCTGTCGTATTTGACGCATCTTCTGCCGCTTGTCTTGCTTCATCGATTGATTCTTTCAAATCATCTTTAGCTTTATCTAAATTAGTACGTGCAGTATCAATTTGTTTTTGGGCTTCATCACTGGCTGTTTTTAATTCATTGTAAATATTATCTGTTGCTTGTTGTGCTTCTTCTTGAGATAGGTCACTATTTTTAGCTACCGCATTCGCAATCGCATTTTTATCTACAGAATCGCCAATTTTTTTCGCTTGGTCTTGTAAAGAGTCAGCTGTTGAATCAAAAACCTTATCTGCATTTTTTGGATTTTTCACAATTTCTTTACCAGCATCTTTAATTTTATCAGTCGCTTCGCTCATTTGATCTTTTAAATAATCTGGTTGAAGTTCTGGAACATCCGTATCTTTTAAATATTTGTTTACATTGTTTTGTAGTTCTTGTGTATTGACCGTGCCAATTTCATCAGTTACTTTATCAAAACCTTTTGAAATCGCATCGCCGGTAGTAGAAGCAACTGCCCCAACACTATCCCCCACACCAGAAGCCACATTTCCTAAAAGGGAACCGATTGCTGAAAATGCACTAACTGCTGTATAGCTCACTAGAAGCATTACTACAATCATACTTGTTGCCCATGTTAAGAAACCGTGTAATAAACCAATTCTTTTAGCCGCTACACCAGATACAAATCCAGCAGCCATCAGAGATAATACAATAGTAATAATCGTCCAAATAATGAGGCCAGTCCCAACACCATCTAAAGGGTTATTTGATGTCGGTTTTAAAGTACCGAATCCGATTGCTGATCCAATAAGTCCAAGAGTCATAAAAATAGATAAAAATGTAATTACACCAGCAAAAACTGCTCCCCAAGAAATATTTGTCCCCGCCTCATCGTCTGTAAAATAAGATCTAAATCGTGTGTTTCTTTTTTCCATTTTATACACCCTCCTAATTTTAGTTACAGTAAAAGTATATAATTTGTTATTTATTAATACAAATATTTTGATTTAATATAACGATATACTCTAATTAATGTAATTTTTTTTTTGCGCTTTTATATAATAAAATACAAAAAAACTGATAAAATCATCGTTTGTTTTATCAGTTTTTAGTAATCTCTCTCTTTTTCAGCATTCAATAAATACTTTCAGAAAAAAAACAGCGAAAGATATTTTCTATTGTTTCTATTATTTATAAGACACCTGTAGTTTACTACACACGATCATATTTTTTATATGTCCTTTATCCCTGCCTACTACTATTGCTAAATTACTCAACAAATTTAAAGTTTTCTATCTTTCATAGAAGAAATTATTAACTTCAGCCATTAGCTAAAAAAAAAAAAAACGGACCAACACATGGTCCGTTTTCATTCATTATTAAGCTTTTACGATGTTCGTAGCTTGTAAGCCGCGTTGACCTTCTTCAGTATCAAAAGTTACTGCTTGGCCTTCTTCTAAAGTTTTAAATCCATCTGATTGAATAGCTGAAAAATGTGCAAATACATCATTGCCATCTTCACCTGTGATAAATCCAAAACCTTTGTCTGCGTTAAACCATTTTACTGTACCGTTGTTCATATATATTTCCTCCTAGTGCATAAAAATATGCAAGTTATTGCAAAAAATGTTGAGTGGCAAAAGGAGAAGTATAGTTTTTAAATATATAACTCAAATTACTTGTCAAAATTGATTACTTATTTACTATAACACATTAACGAGGAATATACAAATATAAATAACTTTTAAATGGTAGAAACACATTTGTATGCTTAAATTCATTTATTTAAGTCAGAGAAACATTTATTATATCGGTGCCTCTTCTAACGACCAATGCAAGGTACCAGAATAAGTTCCTATTACATCTGAAGGAGTTAACATAAATTTTAATTGTCCGTGTTTATCTAATTTATCCGTTCCTGAACCTGCCCAAATTAATTGTTCCTCATTGTTTATAGTTATTTTTTTGTCTTTTTTCACAAACAAGAAGGGCCCTCTAAGAATTTGATTATTTGAATTAGCCATTGGGTGAAGCAGCTTTACTTTTACAGACCACTTGCTTTTATCAATACGACTTGAATCATTTATTTGTATCTCCTCTTGATTATTTGCAGCGATTAAAATTTCCTTTGAAGGAATTTCTTGTATACCAAAATTTAATTTTTCTGGTAGTTGTAATTTCACACCGTCTTCGAAGATAAACTTTCTTATTTCTTCGTTAGAACGTTCCCCTAGTGAAGACTGCAAATAAAATCGAATCTCTTTTCCAGCCCAATCATCGGGGATTTTAAAAAGCACAGTGTCTTCTTTTTTAACGTTTCCACCAGCGTATTTTTTAACAATCTTTTGTTCCTCTCCACATTGAGCAACGAACATGACGTCTACTGCTTCATCATGGCTAAATTCATAATTTATCTCTTTTTCTTTTGAAAATCTTGAAATAATTTCTGGATTTTCGACATTTTTTAGATGGATCATTAAGGGTGCTTCTTTACGATAATGGTGGATTTTCGTTTGTATTTGGGGCATAAATACCGCTTGATCATTTATTTTATTTTCTCTCAATGGTTGATAACCTGCAAGTACTGGATAAAAATTTGAAAGATCCGTAGATGTTGTAATAAGTCCTGTTACTGACCCTTCTGGTAACAGCTCTTTATTATCTTTATCTAGGTATTTAATTTTTATCTCACTTAAATAATCAATCTTCGTTTTCATCTCACCTAACAACTGTTGTTCTTGTTCAATTGTTTCTACTAGCGTCGGTTGTAGCTCAAACTTATTATTTTCAATAGCCTCCATCGCAACAACTCGATTTTTTCCACCAATAAAAGTATGATGAACTGTGAATTGATAGGTATTATCGTAAAATTCTTCATTGGTTAAAGTTGATGATTTGATACTCACCAACAAATTGCCTTCTTGATCGACTTGCTGATTAAACCATCCTGTACGATCAACGCCATAAAAATCTTTGATCGTGACATTTTTTAAACAAAATTGGTTCTGTTGCGGTTCTTTTATCAGGTACGTCATGGTTGAAATCTTGTTGTTTGTTTCAGTGGAAGGAACAATTTGTTGAAAATTTGTGACAACCTCATTATTTATAATTTTTTGATCAGAAGTTTTTTGAACCTGTGCGTATGGATACTCTACATTAGGAAAAAATTGAGATAAATATTGTACTTCCGAAATTCCTGCTGTTCCAGAACGTGTATCATTATTTTTAATAATAAATTCAAATTTATCGATTGCTTTTGTAGTAATAGCAATTTTTCTAGAATCATACTCAAAGGTCGAACCATCACCTGTTCCTGTCAGAGTCATTTCATTGTTTTGTTGTTGATAAGCAATAGCCGAGTCGGGCGTAGCATATAGATGATCAATGGTTTCATCAGAATTATTAATAGTCACATTTTTCCATTTATTTAGTCCTTTAAAATTAAAAGTCGTTTTTAAAGGGAAAGGTTGCAAATCTTGATTCAAAAATTCATAAGTAACTTTTGCAACTCCACCTGACCAGACTTGTAATCGTAAAAATTCTTCTTTAGTTAATAACAAATCTGTTCCTAAAGGCTTTAGCATCTCCAATGTCACTTTAACATTTACCATTTTTCCTTGGTAAACGCCAACGTTTCTAATAAGTACAGCACTTAATGAAGTAGATGATTTTCCCGTAATCATCTTATCACTTTGCACATTTCCGGCTATCTTCTCAAATGTAGTTAACTCACCATTCCTCATAATAAATGTATTTTCTGCTGGAATTTTTTGAGTGTAAGCATCTTGATAATAAGGGGATTCAATAATTTTACTTGTTTCTTCAGCAGATACACTTTTCCCCAAAAAACAACAACAAAAAAGTACAGCTCCGAAAAATAATAATTTTTTCATCTTTTCAACTCCTTTTAACCATGGTGCAACAAACTCGTATATTATTTCACCTACTCATTAATACATATATATCCATAAAAAAACAGTTGTATTTTTTGCTTCCTTGGGGAAAAAAATTAGAATTCCTTCAATAAAAAAGCTAGAGCATTCGTTATTAAACGAACGCTCTAGCTTTAGAGTGTATCCTACTCACAATACTGAACTTCTTATAAAAAACATTTAAATCATTTTTAGTCAGAAAACACTTTAGTCCGATAGCGAGTCATTTTTCCAGATTTTAATAGATACGTAAACCACAGAGTTACAACGATTAGTAGTGTTATAGTGAGAAATAACGAACCTTCTGCACCAAATTGACCGCCTGTTAACAATGGATGATTAGAACCAATCACTGTTTTGAAAAATCCAGCTTCTTCTTGTCCGCTCACTGGAATTCCTAAGACAGACCCCTGTAACCAATTCCATGTAATATGAGCCCCAATTGGCGTTAGGATACTTCCTGTTGCATACATCATAGTACTAAACAATAGGCCTACTAAAAAAATATTTAATAAAGAAATAATTGTGATATTAGGATTTAAACCGTGAATACCAGCAAACGTTACTGCAGCAATTAACATCGCTTTGATTGGACCATATTTTAACAAATGATGCTGAACATACCCACGAAAAAATAATTCTTCCGTTGTACCAACTGCAATAAAGACGATAAAACTATTAACTGCATTCATCAAACTTTTGTCGCCAGCTCCTAAAGAGTACAGGTTAGTTACATACAATGGAAAAACAGCCACTAAAAAGATAACGATACCTAATAACAAACCATCTGATAATAAACGAACTTTGCCTTTTTCGTTCCATATTCCATATTCTCTTAATGGTTTATTCTCAACTTTACTGGCTAAGTAAATCATTAAAAGAAAAAATCCCACATGCCCGATCGTTCCTAAACTATCAGCAACTAATTCTAATTCCTTTGGAAAAAGTCCTACAATCGCATTATTCACCAAAATCCCACCAAATAATGCAATCAAAAGAAAGAAGATTCCCGCTCCCGTTCGTAAATAGTTCATTTTCCTTCACCTCAAATCCAATACTTTTCTTTTTATTTTCTCCTTATCATGACATTTTTTCAATTATTTTACCACTATAATTCTTTGACTAAAGGAAGAAGATAACTAAAAATGATTTTTGTAAATTTAAGAGACAAAAATAAAGCTATTTTATTAAGCAATACCACCAAGAACTAATTTTACAACCATTCTATTTAAAAAGAATTTAGCCATTCCCGTCGTCTAAAATTCCTTTACATCTATTTTCAACTTATGTTGGAATAGACACGCCTATTCTCTCTATTTCCAGTTAGTTCTGTTTAACTTTAAATAATCGCTACACGCTAAATAATCAAATAGCGGAGCTAATCCTGGTGAAAAATTTACTTCCTCAAACCGCTTAATAAATTGTACGCCTTTAATTTTATTCGGTTCGTTCAGCGTAACTTTTCCTTGGGCTTGTTTGGCAAAATAAAAATGTCCTTGCCAAACGATTGAATCAAAAACGAGTGGTCCAGTAAAAATTTCTTCAAGTTCAGTAATTTCCACTGCTAATTCTTCTTTAATTTCACGAATCGCACATTCCAGCGCTGATTCACCAAGTTCTTGTTTTCCTCCAGGGAAATTCCATGTGTCTGGCCGATCTTTTAAGATAAGAATTTCATCTGATTGATTTTTAAGAAGTACTCGCGAAAATTCTTTTTTCATTTCGTTTAACCCTCTTCTTCATTTTTTATTGAGAAGCCACACTTGGCAACATAAAAATATAATGCAAAATACGATCAGCATACGATGGATTTTTTTCAAAGTCATTGACTTCTTCATTAACTAACTCCAAATCATCGGTAATCACTCCAGCGACGTCCATAAAGAGCATCTTACTCAATACCTCTGAGTCATTAACTGTCCAAGCATAAACTGCTTTTTTCTGTTGGTCAGCTTTTAAAATGAAGGTATCATTCAACGTGGTAGCTTCCATTGTATACAAATCAGCTTGTGTTTCTGGAAAAGTGAAATTATAGGGCAAAATAAAACTAACTTTAACTTTTGATTTGGCTTTTTTAAACGCTTTGATCACATTGTAGTCGAGAGATTGAACCTGATGGTGATTCTTTAGCAACGGACGTTCATATTTTTCAATAAAGTTGGAAAGCGCACCTTGACTATCTTGTTTGGACGTTTTAATTTCTACTAGTAATTTTTGTTTGACTTGGTTTGCTTTCGCTAAATAATCATCAAAACTGGCAATTGGTGCTTCTTGGCCATTTTCTTTAAGGATCATTTTTGTTAATTCAGCCAACGTAAATTCTTGCGGCGTGCCATCAACGCCGGCGAGTTCTTTAAGGTTGGCATCATGCATCACAACAAATTGATGGTCTTTGGTTTCTTGAACATCAATTTCAATATAATCTGGTTTAAATTTAATGGTTTTTTCCATAGCAGGAATAGTATTTTGTACGCCATTACTATTGGTGACCCCTCGATGCGAAATAATCAAAGGTTTTGATTCTAATAGCCCTGTTAAGTAAACAGCGTTGAAAATTATATAGCCGCCAAAAATGGTGAACAGTCCTAGGCCCATTCCGATAGTCACTAATTTATTACGTTTCGTTTCTTTGTCAAAGGCAACTTTTGTCGTCGTTTCTGCTTGAACATTTAATTGTGTATATAAAAAATTAATCAGTAATACTGAAAGCCAAGCATTAGAGACAAACTGTAAAAATTGGACAACAGTTAAATTTAAAATACCACCTAGCAAGCTAATGGTATCGCTCAAGGTGTCTAGTTTCAACTGCAGAAGATAAAGTAACACATAAATAACATACGTTGAAACAAATACCGCGATCGTCACAAATGCAATATTACGAATAATGAACCATAATCGTTTGTTTGTCATTGACCAACTAGCCTTAACTGCCTCGCCCGCTTTTTTTCTCTCCAAAATCATTAATGGAAGCGTGTAAATTAAACGAATAGCTAAATACCAGACTAATAACCCAAAGGCCAGTAACCCAACCAAGTAAGGAATTCGTTGGGACAAAAATTCAACAATAAAATCTGGAATCACAAATTTCGTCAATAGATTACTTTGAAAAATCAGGTTACCAAAAGGGACAATGACAACAAAATAACCGAAAAAGAATAACCACGAACGGGCACCTTGCTTTTTAAGAACCTTAAAAGATGTCTTGGTAACTCCTTTAAAATGAAAGCGATGGTCTTGCCGTATTTGAAAAATCCCTAATAATAAAAAGGTAAACTGATAAAAAACTGCACCTAAAAAAAGGAACAACAAGAGAATTAATAACACCAGAGCAAGCGGCTTTTCTAACAGTAAATTCAGGTTATTAAACGAAAGATAAGGAATACCTTGAGTTTTTAGTGCGTTGGAAGTAGCCCAACTAAAAGCCCCACCCACCAATAATAATAAGACATTTAAAGTAAAAAATAACCATAAGTACTGCAAGATGTCTTTAAAAAATTGCCTTGTTCCATTTTTAAATGTTTGCCAAGCAGACATACAAACTCCTCCATTCTAAAAGTATCTGATTAAAGTTCTTCCATACGAATCCTAAATAAAACAACGGCAATCCAAATTGAAATAAATGATGGCAAAATAACAATAATGATTGCGACTGGCTCATCAAGATTCCCTTGTAATGTATTTTTTACTTCTGAAGAAACAATAAACTGATCAAAAATCACTTGATAAATAGTAACATAAATTAGTAACCATTGAATATAATATTCAATTATTTTCATTAAAGTCATTGGTAAAATAATTTTTTTCGTCGTTAAATTCAATAAAAAATATAATAAAAGACTCGTGCTGATGATAACGACTATTCCTAAAAGAAATACCGACTCTAACTGCTGCCCAATTATGTTTGTAACGCCTATTGTTAATAATAGATACATAACTACCGAAATTAGGATGCTCACACTTAGCATAACAGAAAACAAAAGCAATGCTTTAAAAAAAAGCCACTTATCAACTCTTTTGTTTCCAATGAATAAACCTAAAAGAATCACCGACAAAAGCAAAATCAATTCAATCATTTGTTCCTCCTTCCAAAACAAATGAAAATTAATTCATATGTTCAAATTTATTTTATCAAACCAAAATAAATTTGCAAGGCATTTCACATGTTATTTAATAAAAGACTATTCCTATCAAAAAAGACAAGGCAAGTTTCCTGAATAAAGGAAACTTGCCTTGTCTTTTTTGATTCTTTTTACTGCATTATTTTTTGATAGTTTGCGAATAATTGGTTCGCATCTCCTTCTCCATCAACTTTCTTAAGATGCCCATTATCTATTTTAAACATAGATGGCACATGTTGGACCTTGTTTTCTCGTATAAAGGTTGACCATTCTTTCATGGTCCCTTTGTTGGTTAATTCCACGTAATAGACTTGCTTAGGTGCTTCTAATAGCTTCTCGAAATTCTGGCAATCTGAACAATTTTTCTTTTTTAAAACAACATAAAATGTTTCGCCAGAGTGTTTTTTCTCTTGATACTCATTAAAACTTAATTCCTTTTTATGCGGAATAAATGTAAAACCTACCAACAAGCTAAGTAACAAAATTAACAGACTGAACGAAATTTTTTTATTCATGTTTTTTCTTCCTTTTTAGTTTATCTAATTTTTTCTTTTTTTATATTGGTTATACCAAAGCTAATAGCCACGATAAGGACAATTAAACCTGCGATCATGTAAAGTGGATTTACTGTTGTATTAGTCATTGGTAAATGAATCCCTTTACTTGCTGATTTTCTAAAATTGACTGGGTTCGTTGGTGCTTGATGATTTGTAGGCGTCAACGGTTTCTTCGGTTTTAGCGGTTGTTTAGGTTCAGGTTTTTTTGGATCTTCTGGTGTTGGTGCAGGTGGTGTCACTGTTGGTTTATTTGAGTGTAACACATCGCCATCGTTCCCAAAGTTTAAGTCTGCTTGGTTTGGAATGCCGCCTTGTTCAATATAAGGGGCTAATTCTTCATCGGTTGCGTCGGCTTTAATTTTAGTAGTGATTGTCATGGTATATGTGTGTCCAGCTAAGTATGAGTAGCTGTCGTCTTGTTTATTCATGGCAAAGGTTACTTTGTTGCCATCTTGTGCCACCGTGCCGTTGGCTGTTACGTCAGTACCATTTTCGTCGGTGACTTTGACGTCTGCAATGTCTAAGACTTTATTAATGTCATCGACTAAGCTGGCTTGGGTCCAGTCAGCTGTTTCGTTACCGAATGCGGCTTTGACATTCCATTTAAATTCTTGATCGCGGTTAGTTAAGTCTAAATGTTCTTGACCTTCCACGTCTTTGGTAATATTTGGATCAACTGGCGGTGGTGTGACTGTTGGTTTGTTTGAGTGTAACACATCGCCATCGTTGCCAAAGTTTAAGTCCGCTTGGTTGGGAATCCCACCTTGTTGGATATAAGGCGCTAATTCTTCATCTGTTGCGTCGGCTTTAATTTTGGTTGTGATTGTCATGGTATAGGTATGTCCAGCTAAGTATGAGTAGCTGTCGTCTAGTTTTTTCATGGTAAAGGTTACTTTGTTATTTTCTTGTGTTACTGTGCCATTAGTTGTGACATCTTTGCCATTTTCGTCGGTGACTTTCACATCTGCAATGTCTAAGACTTTGTTGATATCATCGACTAAGCTGGCTTGGGTCCAGTCAGCTGTTTCATTTCCGAAGGCTGCTTTTACGTTCCATTTGAATGCTTGATCGCGGTTAGTTAAGTCTAAATGATCTTGACCTTCTACGTCTTTGGTAATATTTGAATCAACTGGCGGTGGTGTTACCGTTGGTTTGTTTGAATGTAACACATCGCCATCGTTCCCAAAGTTTAAGTCCGCTTGGTTAGGAATCCCACCTTGTTGGATATAAGGGGCTAATTCTTCATCGGTTACATCGGCTTTAATGGTTGTTGTAATGGTCATCGTGTAGGTATGGTCAGATAAGTACGCATAACTATCGTCTTGCTTATTAATAGTAAAAACAATTTTATTGTTATCAGTTGTTAATGTTCCTTCAGCTGTAACATCTTTTCCATTTTCATCTGTAACTACTACTTTTTGAATGTCTAATAATGAATTAATGTCATCAGTAATACTTGCTTGGGTCCAGTCAGCCGTTTCATTACCAAAATCGGCTTTGACATGCCAATCAAAGGGATCGTTGCGATTGGTTAAATCTAAGTGATCTTGGTTTTCAATATCTTTCGTAATCCCTGGATCTTCTGGTGTAATGTCACAGTCATGGGCATGGTCATTTTTAGGGATCGTTGCTTCAGGAAAATCTTTGGCTACCTCACCTTGAGTCATTGAACCTGAGCTGACTAAAGTATCTGCATCAATCGCTGTATTTTCTTTCACTGTATAATGAATGGTAATATTACCAACATAGCCTGCTACACTAACAACAGAAATTGTTTGACCGTCAATCTGAACAGGCACTTCATTTCCCGCATCATCTGTCGCTGTTGCTGATTGAATATCAAATTGATCAGCAACTGTTAATGAAGCATTAGCTGTTGCTGATTGTCCCACACGATCTTGGACAATTTGTTTTAATTGATTGGTAAAATCATCAATCGATTGGCTAGTAATAAAATCTTCTGGTGTACTAGCACCTTTTTGTAGCTCTTGTTTTACAAAAGGACCGACTTCTGATTTATATTTATCAAAATAAGAATGAACTGAACTTAAAGACTCAACACTTTCCCAAAAAGCATTAATCATTTCATATCCTTCATTTGTAACTTCTTGATTCAACGCCAAAACTTCTTCTGCTGCGCCTTGATAGTCATTACTATATTCCACAGATACATAATTACTAGCTCCCCAAGTACCTGATGGATGATTTGGATCTGGATATTCACTAATCCAATCATTTGTATTGGTTTTGTGTAAATAACCATCTAATCGAGTATTGGCAACACCATCTGTCACTAATAAGAAATAAGTTTTACGATTCGTCAAATCACCATGCGTTGCATTATATTCATCTAAGGCTAATTTCATACCTTTAGCTGTTGGTGTTCCACCATAAGTTCGAACACTTCCAAAATTTGATACAAATTGACCTTTATCAAATGTTAATGGTGTATTCACGCGAACATTTAACTCTTTATCTCCATCATTGACTCTTGTAGTTCCATCAGGAAACATATATTGGCGCCCACCACGATAAGAAGCTAACATCACACGGTCTTTGTCTGTTAATCCTTGGACCACTTCATCAATTGCTGATCGAACCATTGGAAAATTATCTGAGAAACTCCCACTAGCATCTTCGACAACGACTAAATCTACTGGTAATGTTTCTCCTTCAACAACTGGGAATGCTGCTTCTCCTTCTATAATTCGTTTACAATCGGCTAAACTTTCATCTTGAACTTTCACCGTGTTGGTCATCCCTTCAGTATCACCTGCTTTACCCACTCCTTCGACTAAAGCCAATGTGGGACTGAAATTTCCCACAACTGTTCCAGCGACAATCACCATTGTCGATAATATTTTCGTTGTTTTCTTAAACATTTTAATCCTCCCTATTTTCTTTCGCTAGTGTTTGGGACACTTGCTACTTTTAACTTCAACTACAGCTCCTTAAATCTTTCATCAAGTCGATGTGTCCCCTTGTTTTTGTGACACATCTCTTACTCAATTTCTGATTCTATCATCTTTATAGGCTCAAACTTGGCAGTATTCGGCTCTTGAAAACGTAAAATTTGTCTTTTAAAAATTAATGAAAAGACTATTCGCTGATAAAGTTGGTTTTCACTTACTTTTTAACACTTGATTCCTTTTAAGCGTCATTTTTTACAAAAAAAAGTAAAAGAACCTTTACAATCCTTTTACTTACCTGTTAGATGCTATTCATTGTTTTCTTATTTTTGTTCTATAAGCTAAATAGTTTAGCCCGTTTATTTCAACAATATTTGACGTTAGTCAACCGTTTCGTTATAGTTAAAGAAAAGGCTTTTTGGCAGGAGTGAATACGATGAATGAATGGCCCCATCAGTTAATGACGCTTTTAACCCCACTTTTTGAGCTATGTATTTTGGGACTGAATGTTTTTTCGATTGTTGTTTTAGTTTGGGGTGTTTGTTTAGCAGGAAAAGATTTCATTAAAAGCGAACGACAAAATCAAAGCCGCTTTACCTTAACCAAAATGAATACGTTCATCAAAAATTTCCTTGGTAGTTATATCCTGTTAAGTTTAGAAATTTTGATTGCTGCCGATATTATTGAATCCATTGTCAAACCAACTTTTCAAGATATTTTGAAATTGGCAACCTTGGTAATCATCCGTACAGTTATTTCTTATTTCTTACATAAAGAAATTGAAGACACTATGACCGATATGGAACAACAAGAAAAAGAACCAGATACCCCAAAAAATTAGCGGGTACGCTGGTTCTTTTTTTATTTAATCGCTTTAAAATAATGAAGTGGTTCGTTAGATAAACGCTGCATTTTACGTTTTTTATCTTCAATAATTGCTAAAATCTCGTCTGAAAAATTTTCCAAAATAACACGGCCACCTTTATAGGTGTGCCCGCCCATTTCAGCAACTTCGCTGGCCGTCAAAATGACTTTACGATGCGCAATTTTTTTAAAAAATTCTTCAATTAAGTACGTCGGTAAATAAAAATTATTTTGAGCAGAAAATGATTCCAAATAAATAAAATCATCGATACTGATGAAACAATCGTCCATTGATAAGTATTCAATTGATCTGTCTATATATAATTCACGCTTTTGTAAAATTTCTTTGACTTTTTTATTTAATAAATTCAATGATTCAATTTCTTTAACCAAATGTTCTAGTTCACGATAACGTACTTCTTTTCGCTCTTTGTAAGATGAATGTAAGGCAGCACTTGCTGTGACTATTAGCGCACCGACGATTACACCGACCATTCCGGCGACAAAAACAAACATATTTTTCCCCTCGCTCTTTTCTGATTTTCCATTTTAGTATAACATAATCCAAAAGTTTCGGATAAAAAATGACACAAAATTTTTCAAGCGACTTCGTTGACCTTTATTGACCAAAGAGGTATACTTTTCATAGGCATTCACAGTGCTTTGTGATAGAATGACTTTAAAAGTTTCTTTATATAGGAGGATTTACTTATGAATTTAATTCCAACAGTTATTGAACAATCATCTCGCGGTGAACGTGCTTATGACATTTACTCTCGTTTATTAAAAGACCGCATCATTATGTTAAGCGGCCCTATTGATGATAATGTGGCAAACTCAGTGATTGCACAGTTATTATTCTTAGATGCCCAAGATTCAGAAAAAGACATTTACTTGTACATTAACTCTCCTGGTGGGAGTGTTTCTGCAGGTTTAGCGATTTTCGATACCATGAATTTCGTTAAAGCGGATGTCCAAACTATCGTATTAGGAATGGCGGCTTCTATGGGTAGCTTCTTATTAACAGCTGGTCAAAAAGGCAAACGTTTCGCTTTACCAAATGCGGAAATCATGATTCACCAACCACTTGGTGGCGCTCAAGGGCAAGCAACAGAAATTGAAATTGCAGCGCGTCACATTTTAGACACTCGTCAACGTTTAAATTCAATTTTAGCTGAACGAACTGGCCAACCAATTGAAGTGATTGAACGTGATACTGATCGTGATAACTATATGACTGCCGAACAAGCAAAAGAATATGGTTTAATCGATGAAGTAATGGAAAATAGTAGCGCCTTAAATTAAAAATAAAAAAATGGCAACAGCGACAATCGCTGTTGCCATTTTTTATTTTTCAATGTAACCACGTAATTCTTCTTCAGTAACACTTTCGTCAAAGATATGCTCACCAATGATGATCGTTGGTACAAATTGAATGTGCGCCGCATTGGCTTCAGCAATCACTGCAGAAACAAGCGCTGCATCTTTTTGTTCTTTTAAGCCAAGATTTTTTTCAGCATACGTCGCTACTTCTTCTAAGGTTAAGTTCCCCCAATCATCTTGCGTAGCAAACATTTTATGCAATGCTGACAGGGCTTGTTCAGGCGCTGAATAGTCAATGTAGTGATGCATCACATTACCGCGTTGTAAACTTTCTTTTTCTTTATCAAACAACTTAATGATACGTTCAACTTTACCACTTTTGACAGATTGTGCTAACAGTTCCTCAGACTCTTCAAACCATTTTCTACAATAAGGACAGCGAACATTGATAAATTCTATCATTTTGACAGGGGCATTGCTCTCCCCAATATGAAGCCCTGTTTCTGTGTTAACTTTTGTTGCATCAATTACTGAAATATCCATAAAAAACCTCATCCTTTCAAACCTTTATTTCTCTTTTAGTATACCGTTTTTCAATAAAAAAATCATAAGACACGAATTCAAACTTTCTGAATTCGTGCCTCTGTTCACTTTTTAACGATTAATCGAACGAGCCATTCTAGCAACAGTATGTCTTTTCCCACGTATCGCATCAGAAAGCTCTTTAATATTTTCAATACCAACTAAGCCCATATTTGCATCGCCAATATGTTGAATATCTACGCCTAAAATTTTATTTCTAATGCCGATTGCTTGGATAACTTCAGGTTGAGCACTTTCTTGTGAAGTTCCAATGGCACTCATAACTAGTTTTCCTTTTGAATGTGCAAAATCCACGACTTCTTTAACTTGTTGATCATCGATGCCCCAAACCGTGCCCACTGCTGGGACTAAGACAATATCAGCACCCGCTTCAATAAATTGTTCAGCTGATTTTAAACTGACCACTGGTTCATCTACGCCTGAACTGTGCATTTTTCCGGCAATAATGATGCCGTCAAAATGTTTTTTGGCCAAGGCCACGTTTTTAGCAATCAAATCGTTGGTCACGCCAGTTCCAGGATTACCTGTCAATAAGATAAAATCCAAACCCAGTTCATTGGCTTTTTTGAAAGTAGCTGCTGATGCTTTTCTACCTGGTTCGATCGAAACTCTAGTCGAGGCTAAGTCTAAATTTTCATTAACAGGTTCGACATTCATACCAATCGGTAAACCGACTAGTTCTTTCAAACGATGAACAACCTCATCATTAGGGACACATGTTTCCGCAGTATATTGCCCTTCATAAGCGGCTACTACAATCGGTTGATTAACATCGAAAACATTCAATAAAATCATGTCTGCGCCATAGGCTTTTGACATTTCCGCACAAGTAATGTCACCTGCTACGGATGGGTGAACTACCACATTTTCCGATAAAATTACGCGCCCTTCGCTCGCTTTAATACTCTGAAACAGCTCCTCTTTTGACATCCGTTTGATTTCTGATGCATTTGCACTAATTAATCGTTGAACCATTTTGACCCCTCCAATAGTTTTTAATGTTTTAGTTAAAAACAGCAATAAGTAATCGCTTGCATTTTATTACATGCAACATTCGTGCCAACGTCATTTCTTTAAACCACAGGTAAACACTACATTCCAGCACTACACACTTTTTGCACACTTTAATTTTTTTACACGCTTAAATAAAAAGTGAAGGATACCACTTCAAACGGAAATGTTATTCTTCACTTCTGGAGCAGAAAAATTACGCACTTTTTTCTCGTAATTTTTCTGCAAATTCATTAATTTTTCGAATACGATGATTAATACCTGACTTAGAAATAGCCCCTGAAGGAATCATTTCCCCTAATTCTTTGAGACTAACTTCCGGATACTCTAACCGTAATTCTGCGATTTCCTGAAGTTTCTCCGGTAATGACGTCAGCCCCACTGTACTTTCAATAAATTGAATATTTTCAATTTGTTTTGAAGCAGCATCAATGGTTTTATTTAAATTCGCGGTTTCGCAATTTACTAAACGATTTACTGAATTCCGCATATCACGGACAATTCGGACATCTTCAAATTTCAACATAGAGTTAGTGGCACCAATTAATGTTAAAAAGTCGGCAATTTTTTCAGCACCTTTTAAATAACAAATATACCCATTTCGGCGTCCCAATGTTCGAGCGTTTAAGTCATAGTAATTCAACATCTTACAAATATCATTATTGTGTTCTTCATAAATTGAAAAAATTTCTAAATGATAGCGACTTGTTTCCGGATTATTAACTGAGCCAGAAGCCATAAAGGCCCCGCGTAAATAGGAACGCATTTTTTGCGCGTTACCCATGATTTCATTTGACACATTGCCATTAAAAACGACCCCATCCATAATATCCAAATCAGCTAGAATTTTTTGTGTATCTTGTTTTAGACGCACAATGTAAACATTATTTTTCTTTAGTTTCATTTTTTTACGAACTAATAATTCTGCTTGTGCATGGTAATGATCTTTTAGCAATGAATACATTCGACGAGCAATTGCAGCATTTTCCGTTTGTACATTCAAGACAAACTGTTGATTAACTAAGCTAAGTGAGCCATTCATCCGAATTAATGCTGCTAATTCTGCTTTCGCGTGTTCTCGATGAACTTCTAAACCAGTTAACTCTTTTTTGACATCCGAGGCAAAAGACATCTAAGCTCCTCCTCTCCTGATTCTTTTGATTAATTAATATTTCGTTCCAAATACGATACGGAAAAGTTCTTCAACAACTTTTTCCCCATCATGAAAAACTCCGCCATCTCTTAATTCTAAAAAGTCTGTCGAAATGACTCGGCATCCTTCTTCACGTAATCCTTGAAAATCATGCTTTACTTGAACTAAATATTCATCATAAATTTCAGGATCCATATAATTTTCTGGTACTTTTTCTGTGTTAACCAGCACTGTATCAACAAACTGCGCTTGTAGATGCTCGTTTAAGACACGAACATGATCGGCATCCGTAAAATGTTCCGTTTCCCCTTTTTGGGTCATGATGTTACAAATATAGACTACTTCCGCTGCCGTTTGTTTGATGGCTTCACCAATTTCTGTAATAACTAAATTAGGTAAAATACTTGTAAAAAGACTCCCTGGCCCTAACACGACCATGTCTGCTTCTTCAATTGCTTTGACGACTTTGCGCGCAGCTCTTGGCTGTTCTTCTCCGTGTGTATTTGTTACAAACACATGGTCTATCGTCTTGCGTTCCAGTGCAATTTTTGATTCTCCGACCGCTACTGAGCCATCTTTAAATACGGCATGTAACGTTAATGGTCGTTCTGATGATGGATAAATCCGTCCATCAACATGCATCATTTTTGAAAGCAATTGAATCGCTTCATACGTACTTCCTCTCATTTCTGAGACAGCAGCAATGATCAAATTACCGATTGCATGATTGGCAAAATGACTATCTGATTTATCAAAACGATATTGAAAAATATCTTCATATAATTGTGGCATATCTGACAATGCCACTAAAACATTTCTTAAATCTCCCGGAGGTGTCATGTTATTAATAGAAGAACGAAGCTCGCCACTACTACCGCCGTCATCAGCGACCGTTACGACGGCAGTAATATCAACACTTTGATTTCTTAAACTTTTTAAAATTACTGGCAAGCCTGTTCCACCACCAACAACTACGATCTTCGGTTTACGAATTCGATAGGTTTTCATTAAGAGCGATTAACCGTTTCTTTTCTTTTTAAGCGGTCGCGGTGGGTAATATTTACATGGTAATCTTCCTCTTTTAATTCAGTGCCAATACGTTCTGTCAATGCAACAGAGCGATGTTGTCCGCCAGTACAGCCAATTGCAATGGTGACACTACTTTTACCTTCTTTTTTATATCCTGGTAAGACTGTTCGCAGTAAATCGATAAATTTGGTATAAAATTCATCTGTTTCTGGGAAGCCCATCACGTAATCATAAACAGGTTGATCCATTCCAGTTAATGGTCGTAGTTCATCAATATAATGGGGATTAGGTAAAAAGCGAACATCCATGACGATATCTGCATCAATCGGCAAACCATATTTAAAGCCGAAGGACACCATTTCCACTCGAAATTCGTGTGTCTCTCTCGTTGCTAGTTCTTTATTCAAACGTTCCCGCAATTGACGAGGGGACAAGTCCGTGGTATCAATAACCAACTGAGCATCCGCCTTGATTTCTTCCAGCATTGCGCGTTCTTTACGAATACCTTCTGTCACTAAACCATCCATCGCCATTGGATGCGCACGCCGCGTCTCTTTATAACGAGAAACTAACTCTTCATCGGTAGCATCTAAAAATAAAATCGTTGTATCAATAAAATTGGTATTTTCAAGTTCGACTAACATATCCTGAATTTCTCTAAAGAAGGTCCGTGAACGTAAATCAATCACTAACGCAATCTTGGTGACTTTTCCAGATTCTTTAATTAATTCCCAAAATTTTGGGATTAAGCTTGGTGGTAAATTGTCGATACAGAAATAGCCCATGTCTTCAAAGCTTTGGACAGCGACTGTTTTTCCAGCGCCACTCATTCCTGTAATAATAACCAGTTGTAAATTTTCTGGCATATTCAACACTCCCTTCACTTGCATCACTATATTATAACACCCCGGGCGTATCAAAGAAAGCTTTTCAATCATTCTTATAAAGATTTCTATTCTTTCATAGAAAAACAGCATAGACAAGAATGTCAATGCTGTTTTAATTGCTGAATTGTACAATATAACTTTGTGTTATTTTAATACAAACTCAATTTCTGTTTTATCAGTAAAATTAGCTTCAAACTCAAATTGTTTTACTTGTTCATTCACGGCTAACTTTTTCGTAATATGTTCTTTAATTTGTTCATTTGTAGCTGTTTTGATTGACAATCCGTCTAAAAGAGTCATGATTTTGTCTTGTGCTGCCTGACCTTCTAATTCTAAATCAGCAAATTCATCTTCATACGTTGCTTCAATTGTTCCATTCGATTTTATTTCATAGGTGAACTCAATTTCATTTTCGTCGTATTCGATTTCTACGTCAATCTCTTGAAGACTGGCAACAGTTGGTGTCGGTGTGGTCAGTTCATTATCTGCTGTTTCATGGTCCCCACCAACTTCAGGAGTTACGGTTTCCCACTTAAAGGTGCCAATTTTAGCTGTTGCTAGATAGGGATTATTAATGGTAATGACTTTCAATTGAAGGTCTGAGTGGTTGGCGATATCTGTTAAAATCCCCAGAGCCTGATATGTATTTTGGGTAAAACGTGTCGCAATATTTTGCGCATCAATTGTGGAATAGCCTAATGTTTCCCAGGTAATTTGTTGCTTTAATTCCTGATGAGTGGCTTGTACTGTCGCCGGCTCCAATTGAATGCCCGTTGCTTCTTTTAAGTCTTTCTTGGTAAAACTCATTACTTTTTCATGGTCTGATTGTGAAATTAAGGTGGCTGCTTCTATTGTGTTACTATGTACAAAAGGTGTGATTCCGATGGCTAAGACCATTCCTGCTGTTACTAAACTTGTTGTTATTTTTTTGTTTTTCATTTAAGACTTCCCTTCGTATTCATTGTTATTTTGTTAACAAACATAGTATATCTTTTGATTACACATTAAGTCAACATTTATTTTTAATTTTAATTAAAAAATATTTGTTATTTTATAATAAAAGAACCTTGTTTCCCATAAAAACAAGGTTCCTTATCTAATCATTAATGTTTATTTCAGAACACGTTTTAAATAATATCCTGTGTAACTGTCTTTGACTTTAGCAACTTCTTCTGGCGTTCCTGTTGCCACAATCGTACCACCCCCGTCGCCACCTTCTGGCCCTAGATCAATCACATGATCCGCAGATTTGATGACATCCAAGTTATGTTCAATCACTAAAACGGTATTGCCCGCTTCCACTAAACGCTCTAATACTAGAAGCAACCGCGCAATATCATCGGTATGCAAGCCTGTTGTTGGTTCATCCAGAATATAAAAGTTTTTCCCATTAGAATTTTTATGGAGTTCACTCGCTAGCTTCATCCGCTGTGCTTCCCCACCAGATAAAGTAGTTGCTGGCTGCCCCAATGTCACATAGCCTAAGCCTACATCCACAATTGTTTGCAATTTACGATGGATTTTAGGGATATGTTTGAAAAATTCTACGGCATCTTCCACCGTCATATCTAAAATATCAGAAATGTTTTTGCCTTTATAATGAACTTCTAATGTCTCAGAATTATAACGTTTGCCATGACAAACTTCGCAAGGCACATAGACATCAGGTAAAAAGTGCATTTCAATTTTGATGATACCGTCCCCGCGACAAGCTTCACAACGGCCACCTTTGACGTTAAAACTAAAGCGACCTTTTTTATAGCCACGAACCTTGGCTTCATTTGTTTGGGCAAACAAATCGCGAATGTCATCAAAAACACTAGTATAAGTCGCTGGATTACTTCTTGGTGTTCGACCAATTGGACTTTGGTCAATGTCAACAATCTTTTCAATGGCTTCATAACCAGTGATACTTTTGTGTTTCCCAGGTTTATTAGAATTACGATTTAATTTTTGGGCCAGCGCTTTTTTCAAAATTTGATTGACTAAAGTACTTTTCCCTGAACCTGAAACGCCTGTGACAGCGACAAATTCACCGAGCGGAAACTCAACACTGACATTTTTCAAATTATTTTCACTGGCACCAGTGACTTTGATCGCTTTGCCATTGCCTTTGCGACGTTCTTTTGGCACAGGAATCACTTTTTTCCCAGAAAGATATTGTCCAGTCAATGAATGCGGATTTTTAGCAACCTCTTCCGGCGTACCGGCGGCTACAATTTCGCCGCCCAGATGTCCAGCGCCAGGCCCCACATCAATCAAGTAATCCGAAGCCATCATTGTATCTTCATCATGTTCCACCACAATTAATGTATTGCCTAAGTCCCGCATTTTTTTCAAAGAGTCAATCAAGCGGTCGTTATCTCGTTGATGCAAACCAATTGATGGTTCATCTAAAATATAAAGGACACCTGATAAGTTTGACCCAATTTGTGTTGCCAAGCGAATTCTTTGTGCTTCTCCACCAGAAAGTGTGCCGGCAGCTCGACTTAAGGTCAAGTAATCTAAACCGACATTTTTTAAGAAGGTTAACCGATCTTCGACTTCTTTTAAAATTGGCCGAGCAATCGTTGTTTCTTGTTCAGATAAAGACACACCTTCAAAAAATTGGACCGCATTTTTTATTGCTAATTCACTGACTTCACCAATGTGCGTGCCATTGATTTTTACAGCTAAAGCTTGCGGATTCAAACGATACCCTTGACAGCTTCGACAAGTCAATTCTGTCATGTATAACCGCATTTGATCTCGTGTAAAATCGCTATTTGTTTCATGGTAACGTCGTTTAATATTTTTTAAAATCCCTTCAAATGGCACTTCCACGTCACGAACACCACCAAAGTCATTTTCATAATGAAAATGAAAGTTTTTCTCGCCAGAACCATTTAAAATAATTTCTTGTTGGTCTGCAGGTAATTCTTCAAACGGCGTATCCATATCAATCCCAAAACTGGTGGCTGCTTGTTCCAACATTTGTGGATAATACTGAGAACTAATAGGGTTCCACGGAACAACAGCTCCTTCTCTCAAGGTTTTAGTGGGATCTGGAATCACTAAGTCTTTGTCCACTTCTAATTTAACGCCTAAACCATCACAATCGGGACAAGCGCCAAATGGCGCATTAAAAGAGAACAAACGTGGTTCCAATTCACCAACCGTGAACCCACAATAAGGACAGGCATAATGTTCACTAAACAACATCTCTTCTTGACCAATCACATCAACAATTGCGTAACCTTCAGCTAAACGCAAAGCCGCTTCAAACGAATCAAACAAGCGAGAGCGAATGCCTTCTTTCACAACGATACGGTCAATCACAATCGCAATATCATGTTTTTTATTTTTTTCAAGTTCTGGTGCCTCACTAACATCATAGGTTTCACCATCCACCCGCATTCTGACATACCCTTCACGTTGGATCATTTCAAACACTTTTTTATGTTGGCCTTTTTTCTTGACCACAACAGGCGCCAAAATTTGAATTTTTGTTCGCTCTGGTAGCTCTAAGACTTTATCAACCATCTGTTCAACAGACTGACTGGTAATTTCAATATGATCGTTAGGACAAATTGGATGGCCTACCCGAGCAAATAACAATCGTAAATAATCATTGATTTCCGTGACCGTCCCCACCGTTGAGCGCGGGTTCTTACTTGTCGTCTTTTGATCAATCGAAATGGCTGGACTTAAACCATCGATACTATCAACATCTGGTTTATCCATCTGTCCCAAAAATTGTCGCGCATAAGCAGAGAGACTCTCTACATAACGCCGTTGCCCTTCTGCGTAAAGCGTATCAAAGGCTAATGAACTTTTGCCAGAACCAGATAGTCCTGTTACAACAACCATTTTGTCACGAGGAATCGTAACATCAATATTTTTTAAATTATGGGCGCGTGCACCATGAATCACAATTTTATCATTTGCCATATATGTTCTCCTTTTACTAAATCTCTTACGTCAAATCATTTCAAGTCATTCTATAGAGAAAAGATTAGTAAAAGATACGATGGTTCATCGTATCTTTTACTTAATCCGTTGGTTGACTTATTTGGCAGCTTTTAATTCAAGAATGGTATCTCGTAATGTGGCTGCAGTTTCGAAGTCTAATGCTTTGGCCGCATCTTTCATTTCTCTTTCAAGTTTCATTAATAGATCAGCTTTTTCTTGTCTTGATAAATCTTCATATGATTTATCCAATTGAACCACTGTTTCATCTTTATCAGCTGTTTTGGAAATAGAAATTAAATCACGAATTTCTTTAATAATTGTTTTTGGTTCAATGCCATGTTCTTCATTATATGCTTCTTGGATCGCTCGACGTCGTGCTGTTTCATCCATAGCTCGTTGCATCGAATCGGTGATTTTATCTGCATACATAATAACTTTTCCTTCGGCGTTCCGGGCAGCCCGTCCCATCGTTTGCACTAATGAGCGTTCACTACGTAAGAAGCCTTCTTTATCCGCATCTAGAATCGCAATTAAGGAAACTTCTGGCACATCGATTCCTTCACGTAATAAGTTAATACCTATTAGAATATCAAATTCGCCTAATCGTAAGTCGCGGATAATCTCCGTTCTTTCCAGTGTTTTTATATCACTATGCAAATATTTAACTTTTAAGCCTAATTCTTTGAAATAGTCGGTTAAATCTTCGGCCATTTTCTTCGTTAAGGTTGTGACAAACACCCGCTGATCTTTTTCGATCCGTTCATGAATTTCGCCCACCAAATCATCAATTTGACCCATA
Organism: Enterococcus sp. DIV1444a; assembly: GCF_051712125.1. Lineage (NCBI taxonomy): Bacteria > Bacillati > Bacillota > Bacilli > Lactobacillales > Enterococcaceae > Enterococcus > Enterococcus sp. DIV1444a. The sequence continues at coordinate 546,249 of NZ_JBIOOG010000001.1, read as the reverse complement.
ATTGGACGGATTTCTACTTCTGGATCTAGTAAACCTGTTGGTCGAATGATTTGTTGAACAACAGTCTCTGTTTGTTCCATTTCATAAGGGCCTGGTGTTGCCGATACATAAACAATTTGGTTTACATGTTGTTCAAATTCTTCTAACCGAAGCGGTCGGTTATCAAGTGCACTTGGTAAACGGAAACCATAGTCCACTAACATTTGTTTCCGTGCTCGGTCACCATTATACATCCCTCTAATTTGCGGCATTGTTACGTGAGACTCATCGATTACAAGTAAGAAGTCATCTGGGAAAAAGTCCAACAGCGTGTATGGAGGCTCCCCTTCTTGACGACCATCCATATGTCGAGAGTAATTTTCAATCCCTGATGTATAACCCATTTCTCTCATCATCTCAATATCATAATTGGTTCGCTGTTCCAAACGTTGAGCTTCCAATAACTTGTTTTCACTGCGAAGCACTTTCAGACGTGCCTCTAATTCTTCTTGGATCTGCGAAATGGCGTGTTCCATATGTTCTTCGTTCGTCACAAAGTGTGTTGCTGGAAAAATAGCGACATGCTCTGTTTCGCCGACAATTTCACCAGTTAACGCATCTACTTCACGAATTCGATCAATTTCGTCTCCGAAAAATTCAACACGTAGCGCATGCTCATCCCGTGAAGCTGGGAATATCTCAACCACATCACCGCGGACGCGAAAACGTCCCCGTTGAAAATCAATATCATTTCGTTCGAATTGAATATCGACTAAGCTTTTTAGTAACTCATTACGATCCAGTTCCATTCCCACACGTAATGAAACAACTTGTTGACTGTATTCCCGCGGATCCCCTAAACCAAAAATACAAGAAACTGATGCTACCACGATGACATCGTTTCGTTCCAATAAAGAACTTGTCGCTGAATGGCGTAGTTTATCAATTTCATCATTAATACTGGAATCTTTTTCAATATATGTATCACTTGAGGGTACATATGCTTCTGGTTGATAATAATCATAGTAACTGACAAAATACTCGACCGCATTATCTGGGAAAAATTCTTTAAATTCCCCGTATAATTGTCCAGCTAGTGTTTTATTATGTGCAATCACTAATGTTGGTTTGTTCACTTCTTGAATCACATTAGAGATTGTAAATGTTTTACCTGTTCCGGTCGCTCCAAGTAAAATTTGAGCTTTTTCTCCACCTTTGACACCGTCAACTAGTTCAGCAATAGCGGCTGGCTGATCTCCGGCAGGCTCATATTTAGAAGCCAAATGAAAGGTATTGGAAGTTTCTCTTTCGATCATTTATAACTCCCCCTCAAAGTGTCTAATTTCTCTTAAATTATCGGCCCATTCTGGCAGAATGTCCACTTATTAGTTTAACATACCGAACATATTTTCGCCACTTTTGGTGTTTCGGACTTCAACTGATCTTAATCTTTTGTTCTTAATTTATATGTTATATTTTATAACATGCAATGTAAGGAAATTAGAGTTTTTTTCTCTTTTTAGCGTTCAAATACTTGTCAGCTTCCTATTTCTTACTATATAATTGTTCAATATGCAAAACTAGGAGGTATTTTATGAAAAGGAAACACTTTTTACTTTCTTTCTTTGTGATGATGGTAACTCTGCTAACATTCATTAGTGGCACTTCAGCACATGCAGAAGGAAAGAAATATACAATCGGAACGGATTTAACATTCGCTCCTTTTGAATTCCAAGACTCAAAAGGAAAATACATTGGGATTGACGTTGATTTATTAGATGCGATTGCCAAAGATCAAGATTTTGAAGTGGATTTAAAACCATTAGGCTTCGATAGTGCAGTCCAAGCGATTCAATCTAAACAAATTGATGGCATGATTGCTGGAATGAGCATTACAGATGAACGAAAAAAATCCTTTGATTTTTCAGATCCATACTTCGATAGCGGTTTACAATTAGCGGTTAAAAAAGGAAATGACAAAATTAAATCATATGATGATTTAAAAGGCAAAACGGTTGCGGCTAAAGTTGGAACTGAAAGTGCCAATTTCCTTGAAAAAAATAAAGAGAAATATGACTACACCATCAAAAATTTTGATGATGCAACGGGTCTTTATAAAGCCTTAGAAAACGGTGAAGCGGATGCAATCGTGGATGACTATCCTGTATTAGGCTACGCAGTTAAAAATGGCCAAAAATTACAATTAGTTGGCGATAAAGAAACAGGCAGTTCTTATGGTTTCGCAGTGAAAAAAGGCCAAAACTCTGAATTAATCAAAAAGTTCAACGCTGGTTTGAAAAATCTTAAAGACAATGGTACTTATGATAAAATTTTAAACAACTACTTAGCGACAGGCGATGAAACAAATACACAAGACGCTGGCGAACAGATGAAAAAAATCACTCCTAAAAAAGAGAAATATGTGATTGCTAGTGATTCTACGTTTGCTCCGTTTGAGTTTCAAAATGCCCAAGGCGATTATGTCGGAATTGATGTAGATTTAGTCAAACGTGCAGCTGAATTACAAGGTTTCACTGTTGAATTTAAATTTATTGGTTTTAGTTCTGCTGTCCAAGCTGTTGAATCTGGTCAAGCAGATGGAATGGTTGCAGGCATGACGATTACGGATGATCGTAAAAAAGCCTTCGACTTCTCTGTTCCTTACTTTGATAGTGGTATTCAAATTGCGGTCAAAAAAGGCAATGACAAAATTAAATCGTATGATGATTTAAAAGGCAAAAAAGTCGGCGTAAAAATTGGTACTGAAAGTGCTGATTTCTTAGAAAAAAATAAAAAGAAATATGATTACTCAATTAAGTATTTAGACACAACCGATGCATTATACAGTGCGTTAGAAATTGGCGAAGTTGATGCCATGATGGATGATTACCCTGTCATTGGCTATGGGGTTGCGCAAAATCAACCATTAGCGACACCAATTCCTCGTGAAAAAGGTGGTTCTTACGGTTTTGCTGTCAAAAAAGGTCAAAATCCTGAATTACTTGAAATGTTTAACGAAGGCTTAAAAGAAATGAAACGTACAGGTGAATACGATAAAATTATCAGCACTTACGTGAAAGATGGCAACGAAGCCAAAGAAGAAACAGCTGACGAATCTACGTTTGTTGGCTTTATGCAAAACAACTGGAAGCAATTGTTACATGGTTTATGGATGACGATTCTACTAACGTTAATTTCCTTTGTACTTGCTTTAATTGTCGGCGTTATTTTCGGACTATTCAGCGTTTCACCAATTAAAGCGTTACGTGTACTTTCAACCATTTATGTCGATTTAATTCGCGGCATTCCTTTAATGGTCTTAGCGTTCTTCATCTATTTCGGATTACCTGGTGTGCTTGGCTTTAATATCCCGGTCTTCATTGCTGGGATTATCACATTAACTTTAAATGCCAGTGCCTATATCTCTGAAATTGTGCGCGGCGGAATCAAAGCTGTTCCAGTTGGTCAAATGGAAGCTTCAAGAAGTTTAGGTCTTTCCTATAATCGGACAATGCAAAAAATTATTTTACCACAAGCGATTCGCATTATGATTCCTTCATTCATTAACCAATTTGTTATTTCATTGAAAGATACAACTATTCTTTCAGCAATTGGCTTAATCGAACTACTACAAACAGGAAAAATTATTGTTGCTCGGACATTACAAAGTACAATGGTTTACTTCGTTATTGCGTTAATCTATTTAATTTTAATTACTAGCTTAACTAAATTAGCGAAAAACCTTGAAAAGAAGGTGAACTAATATGACTGAAAAAATCTTAGTTGAACATTTAGTGAAAAAATATGGTGACAACACTGTCTTAAACGATATTAATGTTTCTATTAACGAAGGTGATGTAGTCTGTGTCATCGGTCCTTCTGGCTCTGGTAAGAGTACCTTTTTACGTTGCTTGAATCAATTAGAAGAAGCTTCTAGCGGAGACATTATTATTGATGGTGCGAACTTGACAGATAAAAATACGGACATCAACCAAGTCCGTCAACATATTGGGATGGTTTTCCAACATTTCAATTTGTTCCCACATTTATCTATTTTAGAAAACATTGTTTTAGCACCAACCGATTTAGGTCGCTTATCAAAAGATGAAGCAGAGAAAAAAGCGTTAGAACTTTTAGACCGTGTTGGGTTAGCAGATAAAAAAGATGCGTATCCAGATTCTTTGTCTGGTGGTCAAAAACAACGTGTTGCAATTGCACGTGCATTAGCGATGAATCCTGATATCATGCTTTTCGATGAGCCAACATCAGCCCTTGATCCAGAAATGGTTGGCGATGTTCTTGGTGTAATGAAAGATTTAGCAAAACAAGGAATGACCATGGTCATAGTTACACACGAAATGGGCTTTGCAAAAGAAGTGGCTAACCGAGTAATGTTCATTGATGGCGGCAACTTCCTAGAAGATGGTTCGCCAGAGCAAGTCTTTGAAAATCCTCAAAACCCTCGAACAAAAGATTTCTTAGATAAAGTATTAAATATTTAAACAAAAGCACTTGGCGCGCGCTAGCGCCCAAGTGCTTTATTTTATGGTTAAATTGTTTCTGTGACAGAGACAGATTGAACGTGCCCTTTTTCTTTTAAGAGATGGTGCAAGTTGGAATGCCAGAAATCTTCTTTACCTACATAAGAAATCTTTGCTGTGACTGTCTCTTGTTCGGATTCCAAAATCAATTCTACTAAGCGCTCTCCTTTTTCTAAAGAAGCTTGAAGTTGTTCATGCAGTCGGCTTTCTTTAATCATGGGTTCCTTCATTTTTACGATAAGCTGCAATCGTTTTAGAGGAGTTTTTCGTTTAAAATGAGCCAGAGCTAATACTAGCAAAGTCGCCACGAGATTGATAAACGCAATGGTTAAAAAGCCCATCCCAATGACTAAACCAATAATAGTAACATTCCACATCATTACTGCTGTTGTCAACCCAGAGACTTTCCTTTCTCTAAAAACGATAATCCCCGCACCGAGAAAGCCTACACCACTAATCACTTGGGCGCCATATCGTGTAATATCCATAGAAATAATGGACGCCAAGGCGCTATTTTGTTTCACCACATCGACTAAAATATCCACCGATTGAATCTGTAAAATGGAAATCGTACAGGAGGCCAAACATAAAATGGCGTTGCTACTGATACCGAAGCCTTTTCTTTTAATACTTCTTTCTAACCCAATCAAAGCCCCAAAAACCACGGCTAGGGCCATCCGAATGACAACATCTGCGAGAGAAAGTTCAATCATTTTTAAAGAATTCATCGCTTTCTCTCCTTTCTTACAAGTGACTATTTGACTTATTTTGTATTAACTAATAAACGTAAGCCATTAAAAATGACCACTAAGGTACTTCCTTCATGAATAAGTACGCTAAATGCGATATTCGCAATACCTAAAAAGTTCAAGATAATTAACGTTGCTACCACTAGCATTGAAAAAATGATATTTTGTTGCACAATTTTATTCAAGCGTTTTGAAACACGGTGAGCATAGCCTAATTTAGAAAGATCATTTTTCATCACTACCACGTCTGCAACATCGATAGCAATGTCCGTGCCATCCCCCATCGCCACTCCGATATCAGCATTCACTAAAGCGGGCGCATCGTTAATGCCATCACCAACCATCCCTGTCATCCCTACTTCGCGTTTTAATTGATCAACAATCGCTGATTTTTCCTCAGGTAAAACATTAGCAAAAACTTGGTCCACGCCTACTAAGCGACCAACTGCTTCACCAGTAAGTTTTGCATCTCCCGTAATCATTGTTGTTTCAATATTTTGTGACTTGAAATAGTGAATGGCGTTCATCGCTTCTTCATTAGGAACATCCATCAATGCCACTAAACCAATCACTTGTTCATTTTCGGCAAAGTACACCACCGTTTTGCCTTCACTCGCTAATCTCGTTGTTTGTTTCTCAATGATTGTTGGCACTTGTTCGAAACTAGATGGTTTACCAATTCTAAACGTTGTGTCTGCAATGGTCGTTACTAAACCCACACCGACAATATTTTCTACTTCTAAATTTAAAGTCGTTGTTTCTGCTTCAAAGCGATTAACGATCGCCGTTGCCAATGGGTGATTGGATTTTTTCTCCATATTTGTTAAAACAGCTACTAATTCGTCTTGACGATCTTCTAAGCCATCAATAAAAAGATAATCTGTGACCTCAGGTTTCCCTTTTGTTAGTGTACCTGTTTTATCAAAGGCGAGTGCTTTCACTTCAGCTAAATTTGATAAAAACGAACCACCTTTAAACAAAACGCCTTGTTTTGCTAAATTGGAAATTCCTGATAAAGTTGCTGGAACGGCACTCGCTGCTAAGGCACAAGGGGAGGCAGCAATTAAGAAGACCAAGCCTCTGTAAAAGCTTTCAGCCCAAGTCAATTGGAAAAGTAATGCGCCACCTAAAACAATTAGTGGAAAAACGGCTAAAACTAGTGTGACATATTTCGGTTCAAATCGTTTAATTTTGCTTGCTATTTCCGATTGATTTTCTTGTGATTGGTTCACTAGCTGTACGATTTTTGCAAAAACTGTTTCTGAACTGTCTTTTGTTACTTCAACAACAATTGTGCCTGAACCGTTCATGGTACTACCAAAAACTGGGTCCCCACTATTTTTTTCTTTGGGAATACTTTCCCCATTAATAGATGATTCATCCACAGCGGTACTTCCTTCAATCACGACGCCATCTGTCGGAATTTGCGCGCCATTTAGGACTTGCACGCGGTCACCAATCTTCAATTGTTCAACTGAAACAGTTTGAATCGAGCCGTCGTCTGTTATTAGGCGAGCTTCTGTTGGATTTAAATTTAATAGTTTTGTAATTTCACGTTGACTTTTGCCTTGAGCATAATCTTCAAGGAAATGCGCCGCCGCAAAAATCAAAATCAATAATGCTGATTCTTCAAAACTTCCCATTAATGCTGAACCAACGGCAGCTAAGGTCATTAACAAATGAATATTAGGCGAAAACTTTCGATTGTTTTTCGTATCCCGATACGTATCTCCAAAGCCTTCCCCAATAATATGATAACCAGCTAAAATAGCAGCTAACGAGAAAAGAATATTTTTCACTAAGAGCATGTTCCCTAAAAATAAACCGATAAAGAAAAGAGCCAATCCTGTAAAAAAGAGAATAACTGGAACGTTTTTACCTTTTTCTTCATGTGTGTGTGCACCTATTTGTTTTGACATTGTTATGCGCCTCCTTATTAATGTTTTATCATTCATATGAATGTATATTCATATTATAAAACACTTGGTTGGTTTTGTAAAGACTTAAATACAAAGACAAGCGATGATTCTATTCGATAGGATCACCGCTTGTCTTTGTTGATTCTTTTTGTTGTTGATATTTTTCTTCTTGAATAGTTAATAATGATTGCGTTAAATTTACCCAATCAATCGAACGAGGTGGATCCAGCCAAACCATAACTTTACTCTGTTCTTCTTGATACAAGTTATTTAAATTGGTAATTACCACATCTGGCAAGGCATCTGATAACGGGTCAATAATTTCTACATTTAAATTCACATAGACGGATAAATTTTTTTTGATGAATTGGTTATACTCTTTTCCATAAGAAAAATCAATTAGGACCTTGGCTGGCTCTGCAATTAAATGAACCGGAACATGATTAATTAGCAACAATAGATAGTTAAAAAACAAACAGTGATTGGCTTTCGCAATTTTTTTATGTTTTGCTGTTAACCAACGAATATATTCAATTAAATAAAAATAAAATTCCGGATATGTTTGCTTAAAAAACTGTAAATCCATTTCAAAGTCGTCAAACATATTAATCGGAAAATAAATAACATTAAAATGAATAATTGCTAACCCTTCTTTTAGAGTATTCCTTGTTGACTCCTCTAAACAATTAAATGCTTTTTCAAAACTTCCAATGAAAACACGAGTTAGGCTTTCAATCGTAGGATCTTCATGAATGACATATTTTTTCTCTAGTTTGCCATGCAAATACAGGAAAAAAACAATCGTATATGTTAATGATTTTGAGGACAATGCCCATGCCACTTGCGATTTTTTTATTAGTTCCTCTGAAAATGTATTTAGTGCGCGCGTATCGATCCCTTCCACCGCACGTCCTTCGTTGTTAATCATAATAGCTAAATAATGGAAAAAATTCCGCCGCTCATAGGTGGTGAAAGTATAGTTTAACTCAACAGACTGTAATACACGTTTCGCTTCATTATAGACTTTTACCGAATATAGTTCGGAAATTGGTTGATTGGAAAGCGTGAACAATTTATACAAAAAAAATGAAATTGCTTTTTGATTGCCGACAATTTCCCGCTTACTAAAATAGATCTGATACTCCTTTAAGGCTTTTTTTAGCCGCTGTAAGGTACTATACGCCACAGAGGTGCTGACATGATTACATTCAGCAAACTTTGTCAAACTATAATTTCCTCTAAAGTAAGACAACACTAATTTAAAAGAGAGCGATTCTGTTAAGTATTTCGTAAGCAAAAGTTTACTTGAATAGTTTCCATCAATTTCAAGTGTAACATCGACATCAGAAACGACTAAAGTTAAGCTGTCGCTTAACTTTAGATTGTCAATATCTGCTTTTAATTTTTCTAATGTTTTTTTGACTAAAAAATTCGACATCGATAATTCTTCGCGAAGTGCAATAAAAGTACCCGATAACGTGGGACTTTCTTCTAAATGTCTTAGCAAGGAATAACTTCGTTGATCTTCTTTATTTAAAAAAATTTCATAATTCATCATTTATCAGTTCTTTCTCCCATAAATAGCCGTTCCTACTAATTCCCGTATGAAATTCAAGTAAAAAGTGTTTTGCCCCTCCGTTCCAGCACCGCCTGTGCTATTTGGTACAATGGTGATATGGCTAGCATCAAATAATTCATCTGTGAAAAATACTTGATGCTGACTTTTCTTGGAAGAAGGCCTTTCTTCATTTGTTTTTGGATTATTGGTTTTCACTTCTTTTTTACTAACTTCTTCGCTACTTTCTTCCGCTTGCGTTTCGCTAGTAATAGTACTTTCATTTGTTTCTTCCATTTCTTCTGGTGTGCCAGTATTCTCAATCGGATAAATTTCTTCTGTTGGATTGGTCGGATTATAAATTGGATTCCGTTCTTCTGCTGCTTGCACATTGGTTACTTGAAAAAACGAGAGTAACAATGTACTCCATAATAGTAAATGTTTGTATTTATCCATTTTTCTCACATATATTGCCAAATACTTTAGCTACATAACAAAACAAAAAATATAACTAGTAAAGTGGTATCAGACGATATTTAACAATACTCCTTCTTATTATTTCTTTTTTTGAGTTAGGTTTGTTGAATAAACTGCATGTTTGATAAGTAAAAACAAACAAAAACGTTGCCGATGATCAAATCAAAAATTAACTACTCTTTATATTTCTCTTTCGTTTTTTTCCTGTTTCTTTTTTCGCCAAATCAACCAGGCAATGATTAAAATCACTATCAATAATAGTAGTAAGCCAATCATCAAATATAAATTTGAATGATTTTCTTTTAAGGTCACATCTTTTTCATTTAATTCTTTGGCAACTTCGCCATTAATTGTAAAGTCTTTTTCAAATTGCCATTGATTTCTAAAAGATATCGATTCATTGTTTATTGATTTTTTAAATGCGCCTGCAGCATCTTTATTCCCAACAACGGTCATAGACAAATGATAATCTCCTGGCTTAAGCGGTTGCCCTTTTAGAGCAATTGGAACAGAAAAATTGGTATTTGGTGCAATTTGCATGTTTGCTTTTTCCTCTTTATATAAAACTTCTTCATGTCCCTTTTTGGTAATCTCTGCCGAAAAGGCAACTTGGTTAATATATGTTTTTTGATCATTTTGTAGATTGACTAAAATCACATTTCTAGCATTAATCTGTCCTGGTGAGACTTTTTTCAAAAGTAAATTCGGCTCAACCTTTTTTTTGTTTTGTTGCATCAATAATGCAACGACATACGAATATTCATTTTTAATGGATAACCCCTGACTCTTATCGTCTTGACGTTTGCCTTCATCCGACGTCTCTTCTTTAAAAGTGATACCACTAGCTAACACTCCATCAAAGGGTGTATTAGGCATTTTGACGTTAATAGAAACCGTTTGTTCACTTTTCGGTTTTAAACGAACTGAGCTGGGGTATTGAACATAGTCTTTTATATCAAACGCTAAACTTTGATCTTTTTTCCCCTTATTTTCACCATACTCCACGATTACATTTGAATTGGTAATGGCACTATTGATGGAAATACCTACCTTTACTTCTTTATCTGTATCATTGCGCAAGTTCACTTTCAACTCAGTTTCTTCATTTGGTGCTAGTAATAAATCAAAGTAAGTTTTTTCTTTATCTACTTGTTTTTCTGATGGAATAGGCGTAACCGCAAAATTAAATTCACTGGCATAACCATTGCTAGGTACTAACGCTAAAAGAATTAGTAGTATCGGAAAAAAAAGAAATTGTTGTTTTTTTCTGTTCAAATTATTTACTCCTTTTCTATATGTAGTGAATAGCAGGTAACCATGTTCCCCGCTATTCTTCTTTTAAAACTCGTTTAATTTCCTGGAGCGTCTGTCAACGTCCATGTTAATTTTGTGGCGTATTTTTCAGCGTATTTGGTTGTAGAACCTGGAACAGTTAACTCAATACTTTTAGCAGCTGTAGTTGCATCTGTTCCCCAATCAAATAAATAAGTTCCTGCACCGTTTCCTTTCGCTGCACTCATTACATCTGATTGACTACCATCTGAATTTAACGTGATTTTGGCTGGGCCTGTTGGTTTGCCTGAATCTGAAGCAGTCACTACATTTCCGTTTTTAAACGTGATAGCTGCCCCAGTCAATTCTTTACCAGAAGTTGATTTAAATTGTCCTTCTTGTTTCACTTTTAATGACCAGCCAGCTTCGGTTCCACGGTTATCTGTTACTTGGACATAGTTAGGCCCTTCTTTGACTTCATCGGTTGCACCTACCGTCTTGTATTTTTGGGTAGCAGCAAAATAAGTTTGATCCTTCGACGTGATTTTTTGAACACCAAAGTCTAGACTTGACGCATAATCAATTGACAACGGACCGTTTGTTTCTGGATTAGGACCTTCAGGATCTGTTGGGTCAATAGGATCAACTGGATTAGTTGGATCCGTTGGGTCAACCGGATTAGTTGGTTCTTCACTTGGTGTAAATTCTACGATACCATTAGATGTATAACTACCGCCATCTTCTGCAAAGGCTTGAGAAGTCATGCCTAAGCTCCCTAAAATAAATGTGGATAAACATACTGTTGTTACTTTTTTCATTTTCTTTTCTCCATTCTTTTCTTTAATTTCCTGGTACGTCTTCTAACGCCCAAGATAAACGAGCTTTAAATGTTCCAACTCTTTGATAAGCTACAGGAACATTGATTTGAATTCCTTGTTGTTTTGATTCATCAAGTAATGCTGTTAAATCTGTTTCACCTTTCTGATTACTTTCTAAAAGCGTAATTGCCTCATTTGTAATCTGAGAGCTTCCAGCAGTTGAAACGAAAGAAAAAACATCTGGCATTACAATTGAATCATTTGTTAACGATTGCGTTTGCTTTAGTTGCAAACGCCAATTATTCGCGTTACGTTCATCCACGACTTTGAGTCCTTCGGTGGGATGCCCAAGTTTAATTAGTGGTTGATTACGTATCTTTTCCGTACCAAAAGTAATCTGTTTTGGTGCCTCTTTAAAATATAGTTCCCCTAAACGATAGTAAAAATAAATATCTTTTGTTTCCTCTGTCATTGTTCCTTCCGCATTGCCCGAGTCTTTTGTAAAAACATAGCCAGAAATATCTAGGGGTTTTTCTTGATAGGGTGCACCAATTTTCCCTGTTACACTTTTAGGTGGAGCAATATCTTTACCTTCCGCATCTTTATAAAAAACGGTTACTGTTTTTTCTGTTGGTTTAGGAATAGTAATCGTTACATTATTTGACTTTTGCAGTAAGGTTCCTTCTTCATAATAGTCAAAGTTCATAGTTAAAACTTTTTCGGGCGTATTATCTTGAAGGGTTGTTTTTAATTCAATCATCATGTCCTTCTTTAAAACTAGGTAGTCATTTAAAGCAATTGTTAAGTGATTCCCTGTTTGTGTCAGATCTTTGGCTGCTACCTTTTTACCATCAATCGTTAATGAATTTTCTTCATATGCTAATTCATCAGGTAAGTCAATGCTTACTTGCGGTTGACGATCTTCGATAAAGTCATTGTCAATATTCAACGTATTCCGTAGTATCACCTGATCATTTTTCACTGCTTCAACAGCTGAGCTAAACTCCTGACCATTCACGCTAAGGGCTGCTTGTGACGTAACGTTGGTAGGAATTTGTGTCATTGCTAAAGCATTCTCTTGGTATTTGCCACCTGTGGATGATGTAAAGCCCCAATAAACCGTTGTTGCGCCAAATTGTGCATTTAAATCTGAAACTACATACGTATTCGTGCCCACACCTTCTAAATCATATGTTAATGCTTTGGTTGCGGCATTCCAATGAACAGTCAACATGCGCCAGGTTCCATTAGATAGATAGGTTGGCGCAACAGTGACGCCTGAATGCTCCCCTGTATAGCTGTTGTTATTAGCTTTCGGAGTGACAAAAGCTAAATGTCCATTTCCCTTATCTTGTGAAATTTCTCGGTCCATTCGGTTGGAACTACCAGTATTTTTATAGGTATCAAACTCAATCGATAAGGCATTTCTAACATAAGGTTGACCAGCTTTCGTGGAGTATGCACCGATTCCCATCCCAGGTGAACCAATGACTTCTTGAGGCGTTGTGGACATTCTAGGATCATTCGTTAAGGTAAAGGTCATACCATCACCAGCATTTGCATACTCGTTTCCTAAATACAAATAACTTTTAAAGGTAAAATCCGACAATAAACTGATTGGTTTTTTTGACCAAATAGCTCCTTTTTGTGATTTAACAGCTGGGTTTAGTTGTAATAACTTCCCACCTTCTAAAATACTTGTTGCATTTCCAATTGGCTCTTGAAACACCTTGTCGATTGGAATGATATTAGGATCATCAGGCAATGAAGTAGCGTATGGCGCAGCCAACATGCGCGGCTGTGGTTCAACTATCGCCGATTCCGTTGCACTGTTATCGTCATCCTTTTGTTGTTCGCTAGGTTCTAAAGTAGCCGTTGATTGGTCTGTTTCTGCTGGATGATTATCGGTTGTTGTTGTCGTTTCTAGGGAAGGTTCTTGCTCTAATGTTTCCGAGTGAGAAGGAGCGCTAGTTGCCTGATCATTGGCCGATTCCTCCACTATTTCCCGATTGACTTTGTTGATATTTGTCGAAGGATTACTAATCGCTTCGCTAGTAATAGGCGCAAGGAGTAGTAAGAATAAACTACTTGCCAAAAAGACTAGGCTTTGTTTGTTTCGCATCTCTCTTCACCTCTACTTTTTAAATTCCTGGTACATCCGTCAACGTCCACAATAATTTTGTTTGATATTTCACGGCATCTTTAGGGGTTGACCCTGGTACTGATAGCGCAACATCTTTTGTAACATTAACATTGTGTACCGTATTGGTTTCATCGCGTTCTGCAACCACTTCTACTTTGCCCCAATAAGTAGCCCAAGTTCCTGCACCGGTTCCTTGCTTCGCAGCTGCCACTAGCGATGCGGTTCCTGGAACAAGGGCAATCTTATTTGTTGCCTCTGGTTTCACAACATTTTGCGCATTACTATTAACAGTCGGGTTAGCTAAAGAAATTTGCGCACCTGTCAACTGACTATTTAAAGTCGCCTTTGTTGCTTTAAATTGTTCCTTTTGCGTAACCGTTAAAGACCAACCACTATTGGTTCCTCTATTATCAGAAATTTGCACAAAATTTGGTGTTTCTTTTTGATTTTCTTGATATTGCTGTGCTCTTGCAAAATATACTTGGTCTTTATTCGAAATACGATTTTTTCCAAAGTCAAAACTTGAAGCATAATCAATAGACAGTGGCCCTTGGGTACCAGGATTGGGACCTTCTGGGTCTGTCGGATCAATTGGTTTGACTGGCTTTTCTGGATCGGGATTTTCTGGATCAACTGGCTCTGTCGGATCTACGTTCGGAATAAATTCTATTAAACCATTCGAACGATACTCTTTTGGCTCTTCTGCCTTCGCTTGTAAGGACCAACCAGCAACTGCAAATGTACTGCATAGAACGATTCCTGTGAATTGTTTTTTCATTGCTTTTCTCCTTTATTTAATTATTAGCGGGAGTATCTTCTAATGCCCAAACTAACTTCGTTGAATATTGTTGTGCAAGCTTTACAGATTTTCCGGGAACGAATAGTTGGACAGCTTCTTTATTTGTTGCTTCATTTGAACCAAAGCGATAAACCCAAGTCCCAACACCTGTTTCTTTTTTAGCGTTCATCGCTAGATTATTATTTACACCAGGTGTTAAGGAAATAGTACTACTGACTTCAGTAGGTTTATATTTTTCATCCACCATTGAGGCAGCTTCTGCCTTTGTAAACGTTAATTGAGCGCCGACTAGTTCCTCTCCAGTAGCTGTTTTAAATTGTTCAGGTTGGGAAAGCGTTAGTTTCCATCCTGCTAACGTTCCTCTTTTATCAGTTAATTGTACATAGGTTGGTTTTTTTGAACCATCTTTCATTTCATCTGGCGCGGCATAATACGTTTGATCTGCCGTAGAAATGTTTTGTGTGCCAAATTTAAATTTTGACCCATAATCAATTGATAAGGCGCCGCCCGTTCCTGGGCCTGGAGGATCAACTGGGTCTACTGGATCAGTAGGATCGGGATTTTCCGGATCAACAGGCGGTGTGATTTCGTTATCGCCTGCTTCAAAAGTAATTGTGCCTTCCGTATTGTATTCTTTCGGAAAAGTTTCTGCTGATGCGTTTATTGCTTGAAAACCTACGCCTAATAGTATGGTTGTCGATGTAAGTAAAACAGTTTTTTTCATTAAATAAGCTCCTTCTCTCGTTTCATTTTATTAATTAAATAAATGACTACCCCCAACAAACTAACTCCTATCAAGGAATACAGTGGATTTTCAGACTCGCCTGTCTTAGGTAAAACCGCTTGTCCAGAAGCAGCTAAATTGTTTCTTCCCTGTTCTTCTGATTGTTGGGTATACGCTACGTCATTTGACTCTTTTTCATTCTCATAAACGTAGGTGCCATAGAAGCTCGCTTGACCATTTGATTCATAATTATTTTCTTCAGCCATAACGCTTTTTGTTTGCAACCCAATGATCAATAGCCCTAAACATACCAAACTAAACCTTTTTATGATTTTCATCTGAATTCCTCCTTCCCCATTTTCAACATTGACTGGCCCAGCCAATAAACATTATATAAAAGAAATATTTATTAGATTTTTTTATTTTTTTCAGATGCTTTTAAAAAATAAAATGGTTTTAGCTAAGAAAGCTTTCAAATCAACACTTTTAAAGACAAAAAAATAAACAAAAAAACTTCGAAAAATAATTTTCGAAGTTTTTTTGTTTATTTTTTTATTATTTTTATACTTCTACCGCTTCTAACAAAGCTAACCGTTCAGCAACTTCTGCTTCTGTTAGATTATGTTTTTTTACATAACGATTGGCAGGGTGCTGGCTACATTCTAATGAGCAGCCGCCTAAATGTTTATGTTCATTTTCTTCTGAAGTTAAGATTTGACGGTTACATTCTGGGTTTGCACAGTTAATGTAGCGTTCGCAAGGTGTTCCATCAAACCAGTCTTTCCCAATAACTTTTTTATCAACATGATTAATTTCGACACTGATTCGGTCATCAAAGACATACATTTTGCCGTCCCAAAGTTCGCCACGTGTTTCTGGATTTTTCCCATAGTTGGCGATACCACCATGCAATTGAGCAACATCTTCAAATCCTTCTTTTAATAACCAGCCAGAAAATTTTTCACAGCGAATCCCGCCAGTACAATAGGTAACGATTTTTTTATCCATAAATTGTTCTTTGTTTTCGCGAATCCATTGTGGCAACTCACGGAAGCTACGGATATCTGGGCGCACGGCACCACGGAAATGACCTAAATCATATTCATAATCGTTACGAGCATCGATTACAACAGTTTCTTCGTCTAATAAGGCTTCTTTAAATTCTGCAGGTTCCAAATATTTCCCCGTCGTTTCTAATGGATCAACGTCTTCTTCTAAGTTCAACGCCACTAATTCAGAACGTGGGCGAACAAACATTTTGCGGAACGCCATTTCTTCTGCTGGATCAATTTTAAAGAATGTATCCTTAAAGCGCTCATCAGCTTGCATTGCTTCCATGTACTTTTCTGTTTCTTCGACAGTACCAGATAACGTTCCGTTAATCCCTTCTGTCGCTACTAAAATACGGCCTTTTAAATTTAATGATTTGCAAAAAGCTAGATGCTCTTTCGCAAAAGCTTCTGGATCTTCAATTGTTGTATATTTGTAATAAAGTAATACTTGGTATTTCATCTTGTTTTCCCCTTTTGTATAAAGTCATTCTATCCCATTATACGGTGAATAAAAAAGGGAAAGCGATTATTTTGCTTGTGTATTTACACACAATAAAAAAGTAGCTCGTTGTTGCGTAATAATTATTACGCAACAACGAGCTACTTTTTTATACTACTCCTTTTCAGAAGTCGTAGCGAGTTGTTCTTGCAACTCACCTAAAAGTTCAATTTGAATATTTTGGATTTTTACCAAATTTTCTAGTTGATTATTGATAATATAATCCATCTTCTCATGTAATAAATTAATTTCTACTTCTGCTTTTAAGTTAATTTTATAATCATTATTCGCTTGTTCTCTGTCACGGGCTTCTTGTCTGTTTTGACTCATCATAATAATCGGCGCTTGGATAGCTGCTAAACAAGATAAAGCGAGATTTAGCAAAATATAAGGATATTTGTCAAATGGTTGTCCCAATAAAGTGGTAGAGTTAATCACGATCCAAGCAATCAACACGAAACAAAAGAAGCCAATAAACACCCAGCTACCGCCAAATTTAGCAATGGTATCCGCTGCTCGTTGGCCAAAGGTTAATTTCTTTTCCATCTTTTCATTCATATTATTGGAAATCAGCTTATCTTCTTTGATATGTTGAACTACTAATTCATTCAGCTGTTGGATTTTTTCAGAATCATTTGCGACCAATTGTTTCATGTAATCATCGATTCAGCTGTCAATTGTGGATTGTTTTGGAGAATAAAAGCTTGCGTTTCCTGTTCTATATCTTGAAGATAAATGTTTTTTTTCGTTGGTTCACCAATAACAACTTGTTGATTTTTTGATTGCTTCATCTTCGTCACTCCCTTTGATCGTTCTTCCCTTTATTTTAATATAAAGTCTCTCAGAAGAAACCTAAAAAGGATTTGGAGTGATCGTTGTTGCTTCTGCTTTAAAATTTAACAGTTAAATTGGTTACATCATGGAACAACGAACCAATTAATTCTTTGTATTTCGCTGGATTCACACAATTAGTTAGCAATATGACCCCGGTTTTCATATCTTTTGAAAATAAAGCTAGGGCTTGTTGACCCGCTTCAACGCCGTGTAAGCGTAAATAATTATCATGAACATAGATGCCGCCATGATAAGAACTTTGCTGAGAAGACGTCCATAATTTTTGCAAAAGTGCGGTAGAAACTAAATGTCCACTCGTTAATTGATGTAAGTACCAATACAAATCACCTGTTGTCATATCCACATTACCAGTCCCAAATTCATGGGCAAAACTAGCAGCGGGGATTGAAAGCACTTGGTTATACGAATTGTCTTCTGTCCATTTATAACTTGTTGAATTATTGGGTTGTTCCAATAAGGTTTCATAGAAGCCAAAATTTTTTAAACCAGCCGTTTTGTGATAAAAATTATTGAATAATTCTTGATAGGTACGTTGATACATTTTCTCTAACATTCCTGCTAAAAGGACAAAATTTACTGGGGAATAATTGTATTTTCCTTTATTGACTTGAATGGTGTTTTGTTTAACAAATTG
This sequence comes from Enterococcus sp. DIV1444a, assembly GCF_051712125.1. Classification (NCBI taxonomy): domain Bacteria; kingdom Bacillati; phylum Bacillota; class Bacilli; order Lactobacillales; family Enterococcaceae; genus Enterococcus; species Enterococcus sp. DIV1444a. Next base: position 528,233 of record NZ_JBIOOG010000001.1, on the reverse strand, counting down.
AATAATTTCTTCATCGGTAACAATATTATTAGGAATTGCAGATAACTTCAAACCGCTTATCATATTCAACATATCGCTAATCGTAATGTCGCTAGCACCTTGTACTTGCGGATAAAACGTAGCGAGTTTTGTATCTAATGTAAGTTTACCTTCTTCAATCGCTTTTAAGATCAAGGTTGTGGTAAAAGATTTTTGAATTGAACCAATCTGGAACCTTGTGTTTGGCGTGTTGGCTTGTTGCTTTTCAAAATTGGCAAAGCCATATCCTTTATTTACTAAAACCTGATCATCTTTAATGATCAAAGCCGAACCAATATAATTTGTTTCTTGAATTTTTTGATCAAGTTCGCCACTATCTGGTGCAACTATTTCTTTCGTTAAATTCGCATAATTATCACTTCGGCGATCTTCTTCCAAGACCACTTTCGATTCTTGACTAACTTGTGAATCTCTAGTGAAAAAGAACGTTTTTATTAAATAACCACTACCACCAATCACCACCAACAAACATACTATAAAAAGCCAATTCACTCCTCCATGTCTTTTCTTTGCATGTCGTTTACGCATACCGCTTACCTCCGCCTATTCTATTAACAGCATTATCATACGCTATATTTTCATGAAAATTACAGATTTTAGTAAAATTTATAAAACTTTCAACTTTTATAAAAAACAGCTTGGCACCAGAATCAATCTAAATTCTGGTGCCAAGCTGTTTTTTATTTATTTTCTTGTCCCATCACAGCAAAGTAATTGTCATCATTATCTGCAAAATTAAAAACTAAGCCTGTTGGCAATTGAACCATTTCACCGACAGTAACCCCGGCTTCTTGCATTTTTTTATAGAGACCAATGATATCATCGCTAGCAAACATTAGAGAAGGGGTATTCCCCGCCACTTCTGGTGAATGTTTTTGAATAAAGGCCAAATCATATAAAACAATAATCGTCTCTGCTGATTCACTTGGCGCAATTTCTACCACCAATGTGCTGTCAATTTCCTCTCTTTCCTTTTCAACAAAGCCAAACGTTTGCCAAAATTGACTAGATTCCTCAACATTATTCACATATAACATAATCTTTACTTGGTTTGAAAACATTCGTTCACGTCCTTTTGAATTTAGTTAACAACTTATTATATACGTTCTTTTAAATAATTACTGCACTTTCGCTTAAAACCCCAAAAAAAGTGTTTGAGCAAGACATTGCTCAAACACTTTTCGTTTTATTGATTTAGATATTTGCATCTAAGACAACGTCGCGATCATTTAAGACATCACGATCTAATTCATGAATACGAGCACTCGTTAACACGCCTGCAACCATACTGTCGTTAACGTTAACAGCGGTCCGCGCCATGTCAATAAGTGGTTCAACCGAAATTACTAAACCAACAATTGCAACTGGCAAGTTCATTGCGCCTAAAACGATTAGAGAAGCAAAGGTTGCTCCGCCGCCGACACCGGCTACTCCAAATGAACTGATTGTGACAACTGCCACTAACATTAAAATAAATTGTAAACTAAAGACATCAATTCCAACAGTTGGTGCAACGATTGTTGCTAACATAGCTGGATAAACGCCGGCACAACCATTTTGTCCAATAGATAAACCGAAACTACCAGCAAAGTTTGCTGTGGCATCATCGACACCTAATGCTTTGGTTTGTGTTTCAATATTTAATGGTAAAGCTCCTGCACTTGAGCGAGAAGTAAAAGCAAAGCTCAAGACTGGAAAAACTTTTTTTAGATACGTAACTGGATTGACTTTTAAAGTAATTAAAATCAACATGTGAATGGCAAAAACAATAATTAAGGCCACATACGATGCCAACACAAATTTACCTAAGTTAATAATCGCAACAAAATCACTTGTTGCTACAACATTAATCATTAACGCTAACACGCCATAAGGGGTCAAGCGTAAAACTAAGGTAACAATTCGCATGGTAATTTTATATAAACTATCAATTAAATTTGCAAAAAATTCAGCTTCTTTTGGTGCTTTACGACGAACGCCTAAATAAGCGACACCAACAAAAGCAGCAAAGATTACCACTCCAATGGTACTCATTGGACGTGTTCCCGCAAAGTCAGCAAAGACATTTTTAGGAATAAATGAAACGATTTGTTGTGGAATCGTCAAATCTTGAATCGCATCTTGGCGCGTAGCTAACTCGGCAATTCTTGACGTTTCTGCAGCACCTTGCGTGAATTTTGCCCCTTGAAGACCAAACGCTAAGGTTGTTCCAATCCCCACCAAGGCAGCTACCGCTGTTGTTCCTAGTAAGGTGGCTAACACATTAAAGCTAATTTTTCCTAATTTATTGGATTCTTTCATTTTTGTAAATGCACCTACGATAGATACAAATACTAACGGAATTACGAGCATTTGTAAAAACGCTACATAACCATTACCTACAATCCCGATCCATTCCATTGATTGCGTAGTAATTTTACTGTCTGTACCAAAAGCAAATTGAATAATTGCACCTAAAACAATCCCCACGCCCAATGCTGAAAAGACACGTGTTGAGAATTTTAAATGTTTCTTTTGCATTTGGTAGAAACCGAATAACACAGCAATAAATGCAAGGATCACTAATACAGTGATGAATGTTGTCATTTTAGTTCCTCCCTATGTTTTTAATGACAAGTACATCAAAGGAAGTAAAGGTTCCCGGTACTCACTCTCCAGTAAATACCCTGAAAACAGCAGGCTGTTTCCAGTGATAGTTCTATTGTACCTTATTTTATAGCAAATAGTGGGACAATTTGCTTACTTTTTGATAGAAAATAACCGTTGTGATAGTTTAAAACTATCACCAAGCGTTGTTTTACTAGTCACTGTAAAAATAAATTGTTTTTTGTGCTCTTTCTTTTAATCTGACGTGGTATACTTATTACCAGGGGGTGTAAGCGTATGCAAAAAATTTGTTGGATCCTTTCTGTCAACCGTGATGGAGCGACGTTGTTTGTGGGGAGCCCTGCAAATGCAGGTCCTTGGCTCTTTTCAAATAAAGAGCAGCAGAACATCAAAGCATTTTTTCAACCAACCTATGAAATTGACTTTATCAGTTATGATGTTCTTTCAGAGGAAGTACCAGAAGCTGAGTTTATTTTGTACAATGAAATGCTCGCTCCCTATCTTCCCGAAAAAATCACCAAAGTTGGACAGCCGATTGCTTATATTGATATCGCTACAAAAAATTATGAACAGTTTAAAAAGGCTTTGGTTGCTAAACCTTCACAAGAATAAAAACAGCGTTTGTAACGGAATCCGTTACAAACGCTGTTTTTAAAGTTTAAGCTTCTTCTGATTGTTGAAAATTCAATTGAACACCTGGACGATCCAGAGCAATTTCAGTTACTTCATAAGATAAACGTTCGACGATGCTAAATAAAGGACGTACAAGTTCATCGACTTCTTCTTGCGAAATATCTTCTTGTTTTTCAATTTTACGATCAATAATGTGATTAATTTGACTAATTGCCCCTGATAAAACAAATTCGTCAAAGACAATTCGAAATTCTAAGCGAGCAACAAGTGCTGAGCTATTTTCTGGATAATTTTCTTCTTCTACTTCAATTGGTGAAAAACTAACACGTAAATCTGTCTCTACTTCTGAATCAGGTACTCGCATATCATAATGATACGCTTCAACAATTTCTTGTTGGCGTTTAATTTCCATTGTTTTTTCTCTCCTTTTTTAACAAGATATTCCCCTTTTAGAATATCCAATGGTTTCTTTTCTCAAGTATACCACAAGTCCGAAAGTTGCCTAGACCAAAAAACACAGAAGGTCAGACTTTTTTGATAAATTGATTTTGACATTTTGAACAAGTGACTTTGATTGTTCCTCGTCCTTTCGGCGCACGTAATGACTGCTGGCATTTTGGACATTTAAAATAACGATACTCTTTCTGAGTCATGTGTCGCTTGCGAAAAGCATGAACCTTTTGTATTAGGCGTTGTTTTCGAAGAATAAACCGTTGATTTTCATTCAATCGTGGATGAATATGTTTTGAAAAAAAGCGATAATACACGTAGGCGACTGTGATTAAAATCAATAACCGAACCCAAAGATAGCCAGTAAAAATATTGATCAGCGCCAACACGACACTTGTCAGCAACAGCGTTCGATTCAATTCATCGAACCGGGCATAACGTCCTTGTAAAAATCGTTGCGCTTTTTTGCGCCAACGTAGAATGCGTTCAAACCAAATTTGGCCCATTTATCTTCCTTCTTTCGAGCATTATTTTTTGAATAAATGATTGATTTACAGAAACTTTCAATCAAAATTTACACTTACTAAGTCCAAATTTTGAACAACTGTTTGCTATTTTCGATGGTATACTTTTAGAGAAGTCAGGTCAACCGATGAATGACTTCGTTGATAATAGCTACCGCTATTTTATACAAACTTAAACTGTCGATGGATAGATTATCCGATTTTAACTTAGGGGAAGGTTAAAATCCGATTCTATAATTTAGCACTACACTCCTTTATTTAGTAGCAACTTTAGCCTATCTATCCACATTTTAAGTCAAAAAGAAGCAAGTCCGGACTTGCTTCTTTTTATTTATCTTTCTAATTCTTCGATTTTCTTCTCAATTAACGCCAAGACATATTGACACGCTTCAGGATCTTCGACAAAATCATATTTATCGCCATCAATTTGAATTTTAGGACTTTCATCATAGTCTTCGTACCATTGGTCATAACGCTCGTTCAACATTTGATAGTAATCATACAACGTTGGATCTGTCTCAATTTGTTCATAAGGACGACCACGTTTTTTGATGCGTTCTAACATTTTTGGAAATGAAATACGAATGTGAACTAACAAATCTGGTCTTTTTTTATGCGCAGCATAAGGCAATTCTTGGAGCATGTTTTGTAATAAGTCATCGTACACTTTGACCTCTGTTTCATTTGCACGACCTAAATCTGCATTTAAATGAAAAAGTAATGAATCTTCATAAATCGAGCGGTCCAATACATTGTTTTCATGTGTTAATGCCTGTTTAATACTATCAAAACGTTTATTTAAAAAATAAATTTGTAATAAAAATGCGTACTTTTCCGGCTCCGCATAAAATAAAGGTAATACCTCATTATCATCAACTGATTCGTAAAAGGCTTCTGAACCTAAACGGTTTGCAATTAAAGCTGTTAAACTAGATTTACCAGCGCCAATCGTACCTGCTAAAACAATCACTGCCATCGAACTCCCTACCTATTTTTTTCCATTTTATTTTTTATCTTCAACCAATTAAACATACCAAAAATTGAGTTAAAAGTATACATACAATACATAACAAATATTGCATAATCACCACCAGCGTGCGTCCCCGCTCGGAACCATAACAAAATTGAAAAAATATTTCCTAGTAGCCAAAACACGAACTGCGATTGATAACGTTTAATCATCAATAACATCCCTGTTGCTGAAACACTGAACGTGATTGCATCTAAGGTTTGTTGAGCATCATTTACAAAACCTAACAAAATATATGCGACTACGCCAATGAGCAACCACGTGAAAAAGGCATACAGCCACTGAATACCTTTTAAAATTTTTACTTCGGTTACTTGACCTGATCCATCTGCGCTAGCCCGAAGCCAGGCATACAGCCCTGTAATGTCCATAATAATATAGAAGCTTTGTAAAAGAACTTCCGCATAGACACGCGTCACTAACCCAAAATAGCCAATAATCACTGCACTGATTAAGCCAAAAATGTAATTGCTGACTTTTCCTTGTGCAATTAAATTCACACAAATGATGCCGGCTAAACCACCTACTAACGTAATCCAATTAGACGGATTGATAGCAAACGCAATCAACTGAACCCCAACCATCAAAGCTAAAAACAAGTAACTTCTCGTTGCCCAACCTTTAAAATCATTCACTAAAAAATTCTTATTCACGACAAGTTTCCAACCTTCCTAAAACCAAACTTTTCTCTGTTGACGTCTCAATAAGAGTACTCTGTTTTAAAAAACAAGTCAATCAGATTTTGGAAGAAAAAGAAGATTTTAATACTATATATTGATTAAAAAAACAAAATAACACTACATATAGTTACATTAACAGCTTTCTCATATCCTCAATTGCCACAATATTCTTTTCATCTTGTTTTAATATTTTACGTATTCATAAATTTGTTTTCATATAATTGCTCCTTCAACAGAACTCTTTAAGACGGTAGCGCTCCGATACTAGGGACTAAGTTTAATGTTGCGAAAGCAACCGCAAATATTTATGCTTCAAACACAGTCATCGTTCACTCTTTTTATTGAAATGCTTAAAAATTGATAGACTTATTTCTCGAATCTGGCCACTTATTATATGAAAACTTTAGCCTAAAAAAGCAAAAAAAGACGATTCACCTAAATAATCGACCTACAAACAATTTTCTTTCATTTGTAGGTCGATTATTTTTATTAGGTTTGAGACGGATGTTTCGCCATCCCTAGTTTCCCTTTACTGCTCATCTCTATCTATTTTTTTACTGTTTGCCAACAGCTCTTTGTCTGAAAGTACTATCCGTCCTTTTGTACTTTGTTCAAAGCTGTAAGCTTGCTCAAATAACGTTTGCTCTTTATTAGCAGTTTGTGTAAAAGTAAGCCCATAAGGTTGTCCTTCGCTGTTCGCTGCCAAAGGAACAGTCAATTCAGGATATCCTGCCACGGCACTTAAGCCCGTACCTTCAGAATCAATAAAAGCATATCCGTCTAATTGTTGTTTTTTTAGCAACGCATCAAACGTTTGCTGTGCTTTTTTAATGGTTGCTTGAATGACTTCTTTATCTGGTTGTTTCTTTTTAACATCTGCTTCTAATAAATCTTGCCCATACTTGGCACGAACCTTTTTATCTTGTTGATTATACGCAATTAGTTCCTCCAGTGTTTTAAATGGCAAATCATAACGTTTCGCAAATTCTTCCAATGCAAACTTAAATTCATTGGAAATAACTTCCCCGCCGTCAATACCTTCCATGTCTGGCGTTATCGGAATCACTTCTGCTCCAGCTTTTTGGAGGGCCTTTTTAGCAGTCGCAAATTCTTCTTCAGCACTTGGCATTTCTAGCAACCCAATTCGTTGACCTTGTAAGTTATTCTTAGCAAATTTCATAGAATCAATGCTCGGAACCGTGTCTTTCTTAAACGCATTATAGCCTTGCGCAGCATCAACGACACTTCGGGCAATCGGGCCAACTGTATCTAAGGACGGTGCCAATGGCAAAACACCTTCACCACTTACTGAACTGTGGGTCGGTTTAAAACCAACCACTGATTGATGAGAAGCGGGGGAAACAATCGATCCCATCGTCTCAGTGCCTAAAGAGAAGGCGCCGATATTCATCGTCACACTAGCCGCACTCCCAGAACTTGAACCTGAAGGTGTTATTTTGAGCGGCCCATAAGGATTAAGTGTTTGTCCATGTTTGGAACTATAGCCACTTGGTGCTTTCATTGACATATAATTCGCTAGTTCAGATAAGTTTACTTTTCCTAAAATCAAAGCTTGCGCCTCTGTTAACTTCTTAACTACTTCCGCATCTTCCTTAGGCGTGAATGAGCGTAAGGCATAAGCTCCTGCACTCGAAATCATGTTGGTCGTATTTATATTTTCTTTCAAAGTCACAGGAATACCATACAAAGGCTTCTTCGGTGTTTGAGAGGCTTGCTGGTCAAATGCCTTTGCTTCCTTAATTGCTTGCGGATTGATTTCAGAGATGCTGTTCATGCCATTATCTATTTGATCGAACTGTAAAATACGGTCCAAATAAAACGCCGTAAGTTCTTCATAGGTCAATGTTCCATTGGCAATCGCTTGCTGTAATTCAGTGATATTTTTTTCAATAATCAACGGTGCTTTGGTACGAGCTTTTTGTACATCTGTTTCTTTTAATTGGTCTTCAATCGTTTTAACGATTCTCTCTTGATTGTACATTGCTGGGGTTTCTGCCTCAGGAGTGAACTTTTTGAGTATAAACCAATAAGCTGCAGCGCCTATTATGACTAATAAAACAGCAATTATTCCGATTACTTTTAAAAATTTAGACATTTTTATCCTCCTATATCGTTTAAAGATTATCTTACTATGTTTATTTTTGCATGACAACTAACAGTTTTGTTCGTTAAAAAGACAAAATAGAGAGTAGGACATCCGTCAAAACGACCGATGTCCTACTCTCTAACGATTAAGATAATCCGCTGAATGCGTTTGTTTTAGACTTTTGTGAAAGTTAAATACTGAGAATTTATTGTGTAATTCGTGTACCACTTTCTCCTTTGATTGCTTCCGAAGCTAATTCTAAAAGCCCGATAATCGCCTGGCGGTTTGGTTTACTTTCTGCAAAACTGATGGCCGCTTCCACCTTGGGTAACATACTACCTGGCGCAAATTGATCTTCTTCTATATATTGTTGCATTGCCGTAACCGTAACATCGGTCAAAGCTTGTTGATTTGCTCGACCAAAGTTAACAAAAACATGTTCTACTGCAGTTAATACCACAAAAACATCTGCTTCAATGAGTTCAGCCATTTTAGCTGCCGCAAAGTCTTTATCAATGACTGCATCGACACCATGATAGACTGGACCATCATAGGCAATAGGAACCCCGCCGCCACCACAAGCAATTACGATCTGTCCTGCATCAACAAGTGTTCGCAAGCTAACTTTTTCGTAAATATCAACTGGTTTTGGTGAAGGAACTACCCGTCGCCAGCCTCGACCCGCATCTTCTTGATAGACATTTCCAGTTTCCGCCATCAACTGTTTGGCTGTTTCTTCGTCATAATAACCACCAATTGGTTTTGTTGGTTTTGTAAACGCTGGGTCTTTCGGATCCACCACGACTTGTGTAATTAACGTAACAACTGGTTGTTCCCCTAAATTTCTGGCTACTAGTTCTTCATCAATTGCTTGTTGTAAATGATAGCCAATATAGCCTTGGCTCATTGCTGTGCATTCAGGAAACGGCACGACATCTTCTGGAGATTGACTCGTTTCCTCAAAAGCTAAGCGAATTTTGCCAACTTGTGGCCCGTTGCCATGAGCAATCACCACTTGATGGCCTTGTTCAATTAAATCAACAATGGATTTTGCAGCTGTTTGTGCTTTTGCCAATTGTTCTTTCGAAGAATTTCCTAGCGCATTTCCACCTAATGCAATCACTATTTTTGACATTTGTTTCCCTCCTAGCGCTTTGGTTCTTGTTGTGTGATACAGTGAATATTGCCGCCCCCATAAACAACTTCTACCGTATTAACGCCGACAATTTTTTTATCTGGGAACATTGTTTGAACTTGCTCTAAAGCCAAACGATCATTTTCATCACCATACTGTGGCACAATCACGCCATCATTTGTAATTAAAAAGTTCATATAGGATGCGATACAAATATCGCCGTCTTCTCGTGGCATGGTTCCTTCCACGAAATCAATTTTGAAGGAGCCTTTAATGGTCACATTTTTGACAGGGCAGCATAATTTGTGGACTTTTAATTGGCGTCCTTTAGCGTCAGTCATTTTGAGCAAACGTTGATACGCATCTTGTGCCGCTTCATAAAATGGGCTATTTTGATCTTCGGTATAAATACAAGCCACTTCACCAGGTGCAATAAAACAAGCTACATCATCCACGTGACCATTGGTTTCTTCTGGGTCAATTCCATCACCTAGCCAAAGAACTTTTTCAACATTTAAATAGTCGCATAATTTTTGTTCGATTGCTTCTTTTGAAAGTTGTGGATTTCGACCTTCACTTAATAAGCACATTTCTGTAGTCAAGACTGTTCCTTGACCATCTACGTGGAATGAACCGCCTTCTAAAACAAAATCATCTGTACGATAAGAATCTACATGCTCAATTTCACAAATTTTTTGTGCAACCAAATCGTCCTGGTCCCAAGGGAAATATAAACCATCTACTAATCCCCCCCAAGCATTGAATGTCCAATCCACACCACGGATTTCTCCATGATCGTTAATGACAAATGATGGTCCACAATCACGGACCCAGGCATCATTGTTTGACATTTCGTAAACCGTAATTTCTGACGGCAATTGGCGCCGGCAATTTTGAAATTGTTGTTGAGAAACCACCACATTCATCGGTGTAAACTGACTAATTGCTTTGGCCACATTAGTAAAAGCTTCTTGGACAGGTTTACCACCATCACGCCAATTATCCGGTCTTTCTGGCCAAATCATCCAAACTTTCTCTTGTGGTTCAAATTCTCCTGGCATTCTAAAGCCATCTTGTTTAGGGGTACTTCCTACAATTCGTTTAGCCATTTTCTTTCGTTCCCTTCTTAATTTTTTTCACGTAAATAATTACTTCACCAAGCAGAATAAAAATGATTGCCCCAATTGTGATTGGTAATTTTTCATTTAATGCTGCGGGACTAAAATCTAAAGGCACTGCTGTGAAAATCAGTGAAATAATAATCATAATCATTGGTAAAACCACTAAAACTTTTAAAAATCCTGGTTTTCCGTTAACTTTAAACGGACGTGGTGTATCGGGATCAATTTTTCTAAGCTTATAAAAAGCTGGGAAAACTGGGATATACGATAACAAGAATAGGACGACATTCAAGGAGAAAAAGGCCCAGAATAAATCTTGATTAGGTAAAATTGGTGCCAGTACAATGACAATTGATGCCACAATGCCATTCATCAAAGCTGCTCCAATTGGCATGTCATTTTTCTTACTACGTTTTTCAAAAAATTTAGGCATGTCACCATTTTCAGCAGCATAACAAGCTGTATTATTGACTCCTAATGACCAAGAAATCATGTTGCCGAACAACGTAAGAAGGAAGAGGAAAGCCATCAACATAATGAACCAACCTTCTGTCGAGCCTGTTAATAGTTTAAAACTATCCATCATACCACTGCCGGTACTAATTTGATCGGTGGGAATCGCTACCCCAATTCCAAAGGCTGAAAAAATATAAATGGCAGCAATGACTAACCCTGCTGCTATAATAGCTTGTGGAATTTGCTTCTTAGGATTTTCCATATCATCTGCAAATGTACAGATGACTTCAAACCCTAACAAATTAAAAATGATTACAGAAATAAAAGATAAACTCCTTAAGTCAAACGTTGGCAGCATCGATTTCAAGGTAAATTCATTGGCCACACCTTTCGTCAAGGCTACATACAATCCTAACCCACCAATTAAGACCGCTAAAACCATCTTGATTACCGCAGCTCCATTTAGAATCCAGATACTGTCGCTAACTGGATAAAAACTAATCCAAACCACAATCCAAGTAAAAATTAATTCAACAATAATCATCATCGGTGTTGAAAACTTAATACCTGTAATTGTCGTTAATAGTTCTGGCGTCATAACGGCTAACGAAGCTAACCACAATGGATAATTAATCCAATAATACCAAGAAACTCTGGCACCCCAACGATGACCATATGCTTTGGTCACCCAATCATAGATGCCTCCTTCACCAATATAAGTTGTTCCTAATTCTGATGAAATTAACCCATATGGCAATAGGAATGCAATTAATAAGAAAATCCACCAAAAAAACTGAGAATTACCAATTGCAGCAACAGGCGCCGCTGCTTCAGCAACGAAAACCACACAGATGACTGATAAAATGGCACTCGTTAAACTAAATTTCTTTTTCCCCTCCATGAAGACTCTTCCTCTCTTTATAAACTGTCCACTGATTCAATTTTCCAATCAGTGGACAGTTGACCGTTAAATGCTTCGAGTATCTAAGAAAACTTCTAGTTCTTTTTTCGCTTCTGCTTGCTTGATTAAATCATAAGGATTTTTTGCTTCATAATCATTCATAAGATATACTAATAAGCCACGAATAGATGTTAAACGGTTTTCTGCTTCATCGAAACAAATAGAATTTTTACCGTCAATCACTTCATCAGTTACTTCTTCCCCACGTGTGGCTGGTAAGCAGTGCATGAATTTACAATTGGCGCCTGCCCGATTCATCATTTCTTGATTCACTTGATATTTTGGATAGAAAACCTTCATACGTTCTTCTTCAGATAATTCCGCTTCATACAAGCCATACCAAACATCCGTGTACAAGAAATCAGCGCCTTCAACAGAACTTGCATCATCTGTGACCAAAAAGCTACCGCCTGAAACTTCACAATTTTTTGCTAATTTCGCTTGATGCTCTTCATTTAATTGGAAACCTTCTGGACCGAAGTGAACAAAATTCATGCCCATTTTTGTTGTGATTAATCCTAAAGAAAAACAAACTTGTGTCGCATCTCCGACAAAGACAACTTTACAATCTTCTAATTTTTTGCCTTCTGGTAAATGCTCAACCATGGTACACAAATCACCTAATTCTTGGGTTGGATGATTGTAATCAGACATACCGTTAATGACTGGGATGGTAGCACAATTAGCTAAATCAACAATACTATGGTGACGTTCCACACGAGCCATCAAAATATCTACTAAACGTGACAATACGCGGCTGGTATCTTCAATCGTTTCATGTCCCCCTAATTGAATTTGACCAGGTGCTAAATATTCGCCATGTCCACCTAATTGTTCCATTGCAGTTTCAAAAGATACTCGTGTTCGAGTTGAAGATTGTTGGAAAATCATTCCTAAAGATTTGTTTTTTAACAGTTGCGGATAATACCCATTTTTAATCGCTTCTTTAATTTTTAATGATAAATCGACTAAGTAGTGCATTTCCTCTTTCGTATATGTTTCTGTTGTAACGTAATCTCTTTTCATGATGTGTTCCTCCTAAAAGTTGTTTTTGTTTACACATCGACTTTACCAAGTTTAGCTAAGAGTTTACTATCCGCCAAAAGTTAGAAAACGCTTTCTTTTTCGGCGTGATTTTTCATTAAAAAAAGTTTATTTATGGTTATAAACCGTTGGTACACCAGGGGTTTATAAAAGTTTAGGCGGATTTCTCTCTAATTTCTGCCAATCATAGATTTGAAAATGGTATAATTATTTTGAAAAATCATTTACTTAAAACAAAAGATGAAAGGGGTTTCCAATCGTGACATTTGTTTTTATTTATAACATCTTGTTGATTATTTTATATTCGTTTACTTCAACCTTCACCTTAAATCTTTACTTGAGAAATAAACAACCGATTTTTTTATTGCTTCTCTTTTTAATGGTTATTTTTATTTGTGACAATGTGATTGTTTATATGACTGAGTTCATTAATTCGTTTGCAACCGAATATAATCAGACCTTTATGACCGCACCTTTTTTAAAGACTATCATTTTTATTTGTTGTAATTTTGCCTATCTGGCCATTATCAAGACCATTAGTGGTTGCCGTTTCAAAAATTATCAATTTGTCTGGTTATTTTTAATTGGCTTATGGATGTTAGCTATTCCATTTTCACAAAATTCCGCCTTAAAAGTTTGGTTGTACTATTTACCCAATCAATTATTTTTAATTTACCTTGGATGCTATGCCCTCTATCAATTACGAACAGATCCTCTATCAGCCCTTGCAAAAAAATATCTTCGTTTTATTGGTTGGCTAAGCATTGGTTTCGGTGTGGCAATTCTTTTGGAAGATACCTTCGTTATTTTTAACATTGACCAATATTCTGATATTGTCTTTAAAATTAACAACCGAAACGTCTCTGAAGATATTTATACGATCATTCTCTCCATCGCCATTATCTACTTCTGTAATCGTGATTTTCCTCTGTCGGTGCTTGAAAAAGAAGCTGCTAAATTGGAAGAAAATCAATCAGATGAACCCGTACTTTTGGCGCCTTTTTGTGATGCCTATCAATTAACGCAACGAGAACGAGAAGTACTTTCGTTACTTTTAGAGTGCAAAACAAATCAAGATATAGCCAACGAACTATTCCTATCAATCGGGACAGTAAAAACACATATCCACAATATTTTCGTTAAATTAGAAGTAAACAAAAGAGCAGAAGTTTTTGTCAGTTATCAACTTTTTTCTCAACAACAAACAGAACATTTAGCGAGATAATCAAAAAGGAAGCCTCTCCGTGATGGGTGGCTTCCTTTTTGATTATCTATTTTCTTGTACTTGTCGAACTCTCTTTTCAATTTCTTGAAAGTTAATAATTTTAGCTTGGCGATGAATTTCTTTTCCTTCATAGTATAAGATAATGGTCGGTGCAGAAAAAGCATTTAATTGTCCAATTATTTCTGGACTTTTATCAGCTTCTGCAATGTATGTAGGAAATTCATATTTTGTTGCAATTTTTTCGACAATCGGTTTATCAACTGTACAAACACTACAATTTTTTGCTGTCAAAAAGACGGCTTGTAGACGATTGTCTGTAATTTTTTCTTCTAATTCTTCTAATGTTGTTACATATTCCACTGAATAGCCCTCCTTGTCTTTTGTCTAAAATAACAGATTTACTAGCAAAAGAACAACTTATTTGTTTAGCTAAGAATACTTTAACAAAAAAGTTGCCACCCATTTCATTAATGGAAGACAACTTTTTACTGATAACCGTTTATTTATTAAAAATTTTAGGCCCTTTGCGCATGTTTTTACGATCATTTTTTGGGGTTTCCATTTTTTTAGAACGGCCACCACCTTGTTTCTTTTTAATTAATTCTAACATTTTTTCTTTTTCATTCATTTAATCCACCGCCTTTGTTAATAACGTGACAGATTCAATGTGGGTCGTTTGTGGGAAATTATCCACTGGTTGAATTTCTTTTGCTTCATAACCGCCTTCTGTTAATAATGCAATGTCACGAGCGAGTGTGGCTGGATTACAGCTGACATAAACAATTCGTTCAGGTTGTGTTTCAATTAATGTGTTTACTAATTGACCATCTAACCCTTTCCGTGGTGGATCCACCACCACAAAATCTGGTTTCAAGCCATTTTCAACTAATTTTGGCAATAATTCTTCCGCTAAACCAGCCGTGAAAGTGGCATTCTCAATGTTGTTTAATTTAGCATTATTTTCTGCATCTTTGACCGCTTCTTCAATTACTTCAATACCGTAAACTTGCTTTGCATCTTGGGCTAAAGTTAAGCCAATCGTCCCAATCCCGCAATAGGCATCCACCACAATTTCATTGCCTGTTAAAGCCGCATACTCTTTGACTTTTTGATACATCACTTCAGTTTGTTGGGGATTTACTTGATAAAATGAACGCGCAGAAATTTCAAATTTCAAATCAAAAATAGTATCTGTAATTTTTTCAGACCCATGCAATAAGATGGTTTCGTCGCCAAATATGACATTGGTTCGTTTGGGATTAACATTTTGTACAATGCTGACTACTTCCGGAATAGCTTCTAAAATATCTGGCACGATTTTACTAATTGGGAATAATTTCGGTGTTCTCGTAATTAGAACAACCATCATCTCCCCAGTATGATAGCCACGACGAACGACAATATGCCGTAAGTTCCCTGTATTATCAGATTCGTTATAAGGTTTTACGCTATATTTACGCATAATGTCACGGATTTTAACAATTGCTGCATCAATTTCTGGGTCTTGAATATAGAAATGTTCCATCGGAATTAAATCATGACTATTTTTCCGGAAAAAACCTGTTTGTAATTGGTTGTCAATTTTACGTACGGGAATTTGTGCTTTGTTCCGGTAATGCCACGGATCGTTCATCCCAATTGTTGGTAAAACAGGGACTTCTGGCAATTTAGCGACACGTTGCATAACATTTTCTACTTGTTGCGTTTTAAATGATAGTTGGGCGCCGTACGCTAAATGTTGCAACGGACTGATCCCGACTTTTGTAAAATTTTCATCTTTCACGGGAACACGCTGTTCACTGCTTTTTAGGACAGTCAATACTTTCCCATAGCCAAAACTTTTACCTGTTTTTAAGACTTTGATTTCAAGTTTTTCACCTGGTAAGGCATTTTCAATAAACAATGGATAATGGTCCACTTTTGCCACGCCTAAACCTTCATGCGTCAAGTCAATGATTTCTACTTCAATGACGTCATTTTTCTTTACTGGATAATTTTTCATAAGTCGCTCCTTCTTTTTATACACTTCACTCATTCTAATGAAAATACCTAAGAAAAGCAACAACGAATTTTCATGGCGATTTAGCAATTCCGTTTGAGCTTTTTGGGTAAATAAAAAAATGAGACCCTTTCCCTTAGTCAAAAAATAGCCAATGAAAGATCTTATCAACTAAATCTTTCATTAGCTATTCACGGACTACCTAGTGCTTTCCTTTTTCAGCAATCTTTCCATCGCCATCAATATCTTCGTCTGTTAGTCGTTCAACTTCTTTGACAAATTCTTTGCTAGCTTCGCTATATGCTTCTTCCTCTTCGTCTTCTGATTCTACGACAATCTCATCGCTACCAGTTAAAACTGAACCCATAATCGCATTGGAGGGTAGTGCATCACCATTTGCAAAAATTTCAATGTGTTGATGCATATTTTTAAAGGTCATTGGAGCATCGCCACCATATTCACCATCTAAATTAATCATCATTTTATTGTTCTTTTCTAACGTTTCTGCATGTAAATAGCTGGTTTTTGTATAGATTAGTCGATGATCTTCAACATGCTTGCCACCATTTAACATTAACGCAACTAAATGAAGAATCTCAAAAATATTGGCTGTTTTTACAATAATTAATGAAAATTTACCATCATCTAATTTAGCGTCTGGTACGATTTGCTCAAAACCGCCCACCGAGTTAGTCAGCCCTAGGAAAAACATTGATGCGTTGCCTTCATAGACACCTTCATCATATGTCATACGCATTTTAATCGGCTTCACTCGCGGCAACATCTCGGCTCCTTTGGCTAAATAAGCTAAGTAACCAAAAATACTTTTCAACTCTGACGGAACTTCATAAGTCAGTTCTGTTAAATGACCACCCGCCGCAATATTGATAAAATAATTTTTGCCAGCTTGGCCAATATCCATTTTGACAGTCTGATTTTTTTTAATCACTTCCGCTGCTTTAACGATATTATCACGAGGAATCTTCAAGGCCCGTGCATAGTCATTCGTCGTTCCAGCAGGAATAATGGCCATTTTAGGGCGCCGCTTCAACGGAGCAATCCCATTCACAACTTCATTAATGGTCCCATCTCCACCTGCTGCTACTAGTAAATCAAATCCTGCACGCGCAGCACGATGCGCTTCATTACGCGCTGAATTTTCTTCTGGTGTGGTCGCAAATGCACTGGCTTCATAGCCACATTCTTCTAAAATAGACAAAATATCGGCTAAGTTCTTTTTAACTAACTCTTTTCCTGACGTTGGATTATAAATCACTCTAGCTTTTTTCATGGTTCGCCTGCTACTTTCTTATCGTTTTGAAAGCTCTTCTTGCAATAACTTGTTTACCACACCTGGGTTTGCTTGTCCACGAGTTGCTTTCATAATTTGTCCAACAAGGAAACCAACTGCACGGTCTTTTCCGTTTTTAAAGTCGTCAATTGATTGTTGGTTATTGTCTAATACTTCGTTAATCATTGGTAATAATTGCGCTGGATCAGATAATTGAACAAGGCCTTTTGCTTCGACAACTTCTTTAGCATCTCCGCCGTTTTCAATTAACTCTTTGAACACTTTCTTCGCAATTTTCGAGCTGATTGTGCCATCATTAATCAAAGTAATCATACCCGCTAGATTTTCTGGTGTTAGTTTAGTATCGGCTAATTCAACTTTTTCACTGTTTAAGTAAGCAGAAACTTCACCCATTAACCAGTTCGATGCTTGTTTCGCATCTGCACCGTTTGCTAAAGTTGCTTCAAAGAAATCTGACATTTCTTTCGTTAAGGTCAAGACCATTGCATCGTATTCAGGTAAACCTAATTCACTGATATAACGGGCACGACGTGAGGCTGGCATTTCTGGCAAACTAGCACGAACTTTTTCAATCCATTCATCATCAATTGAAAAACGAGGAACATCTGGCTCTGGGAAGTAACGGTAGTCACTTGAGCCTTCTTTAACACGCATAAGCAACGTTGTACTAGTTGCTTCATCAAAGCGGCGTGTTTCTTGTTGAATTTCGCCACCAGATAGTAGGACTTTGGCTTGACGTTTTTCTTCATAAGCTAAACCTTTTTTTACAAAGTTCATGGAGTTCAAGTTCTTTAATTCGGCTTTGGTACCAAATTCTTCTTGACCATATGGGCGTAAAGAAATATTGGCATCACAACGCATAGAACCTTCTTCCATTTTCACATCAGAAACTTCTGTAAATTGGATAATTGAACGCAACGCTTCTAAATAAGCATAAGCTTCTTCTGGTGAACGCATGTCTGCTTCAGAAACGATTTCAATTAAAGGCGTGCCTTGACGATTCAAGTCTACATAAGAATAGCCATCTGTGCCGTGAATATTTTTCCCAGCATCTTCTTCTAAATGCACGCGTTCAATGCGAATTTTTTTCTTTTTCCCTTCCACTTCAATTTCAATCCAACCATCATGTCCGATTGGTTGATCAAATTGAGAAATTTGGTACGCTTTGGGATTATCTGGGTAGAAATAGTTTTTACGGTCAAAATGTGTTTCTTTTGAAATTTCACAGTTCAACGCAAGTGCTGCTTTCATGCCAAATTCTAAAGCACCTTTATTCATGACCGGTAAAACACCTGGGTAACTCCAGTCAACCACATTTGTGTTGCTGTTTGGTTCTGCTCCGAAATGTGCTGGCGCAGAGGAGAAAATTTTAGAGTTGGTTTTTAATTCTACGTGGACTTCTAATCCAATGACAGTTTCAAAGTTCATTAATCGTTCCCCCCTAAAATGACTGGTTTTTTCGTATGGAAATCTGTCGCTTGTTCAAAAGCATAGGCTGCTTTATACATTGTATGTTCGTCAAAATGTTTTCCAATAATTTGTAAACCAACTGGCAAGCCTTCTGAGAAGCCTGCTGGAATTGACATACCTGGTAACCCAGCTAAGTTGACAGGAACAGTTAAAATATCATACATATACATCGTGATTGGGTCATTGATATTTTCACCCAAACCAAAAGCAACGGTTGGCGTTGAAGGACCAATAATTAAGTCATAATCCGCAAAGACGTTATCAAAATCTTGTTTGATAAGCGTACGAACTTGGCCAGCCTTTTTAAAGTGTGCATCATAATAACCGGCACTTAACGAGAATGTTCCTAACATAATCCGACGTTTGACTTCAGTACCAAAGCCTTCGGAACGCGAATTAACATAGACATCTTCTAGATTTTGGACATTTTCGGAACGGTAACCATAACGAATGCCATCAAAGCGTTGTAAGTTTGAACTTGCTTCTGAAGAGGCAATAATATAGTAAGCTGCAATCCCATATTTAGAATGTGGCAAACTAACTTCTTCGACTGTTGCGCCTAAAGCTTTGAATGTTTCTGCAGCTTTTAATACCGCTTCGCGAACATCTGGGTGTACTCCTTCACCTAAGTATTCTTTTGGTAAAGCAATTTTCATGCCTTTGATATCGCCAGTTAAATCTGCCGTAAAATCAGGAACAGAAACGCCTGCAGAAGTGCCGTCTTTTTCGTCATAACCACTAATTGCATTTAAAGCTAAGGCATTGTCTTTAACGTTTCGTGTCAATGGACCAATTTGGTCTAAACTTGAAGCAAAAGCAATCAAACCAAAACGAGACACACGTCCATAAGTTGGTTTCAAGCCCACAATACCGTTGAATGCGGCTGGTTGGCGGATACTACCACCTGTATCGCTCCCTAAAGAAACTGGGACTTGTCCGGCTGCGACAGCAGAAGCTGAACCACCAGAAGAACCGCCAGGAACTTTCGTTTGATCCCAAGCATTTTTTGTTTTCTTGAAGTAAGACGTTTCCGTACTTCCGCCCATGGCAAATTCATCCATGTTCAATTTTCCGACTGGAATCATATCTGCTTGATAGACTTTATCCATCACGGTCGCATCATAAATTGGGTCAAAATTGTGTAACATTTTTGAGCCAGCTGTTGTTAAAATATCTTTTGTGACAATGTTGTCTTTAATCCCAATTGGGATCCCAGCTAATGGATTACTTTCAGTGATGCCTTTTAAGTCAATCGCTTTGGCTAATGCCATTGCTTTTTCTTCACTAACTGTGATAAAAGAACCTAGTTGTTCTTCTGTATCTTGAATACGATTTAATGTTTCTTCGGTTAAATCAACTGCAGTGATTTCTTTTGAAACCAATAAATCATGTAACTCTGTTAACGATTTGTCGTATAATTTTTCCATTAGGCTCCTGCCTCCCCGTTATCCATAATTGCAGGCACTTTAATGTAACCATTCTCTGATTCCGGAACATTCCGCATTAATTCTTTACGGTCCATTCCTGGTGTCGCTACGTCTTCACGCATGACATTGATTGATTCATTCACATTTGAAGTAAAAGGAACCCCTGTTGTATCTACTTCTTCTAGTAATTCCACCATATCAATAATTTTATCTAGTTGATTGGTAAAGTCCGCTAATTCTTCTTCGGAGAAAGATAATTTTGATAATTTAGCGACATGTTTGACTTGTTCTTCTGTAATTGCCATAGATACCCTTCTTTCTATCATTTACTGAAATTTTCATTTTCAGATTAATCAATTGGATTGTATTTCTTTAAACAGCTTAGCACAGCTGTTCACTCTGTTCCCATTCTACCATAAAATGGTCGGATATTTTAGATGAAACCTTGAATTTCATTGATAATTTGTCGCTCGCAAAAATGACGGAAATATGTTATTATGAAAATGAAAAGAGAGATATGCAGGAACATACCTCTCTAGTAGCCATTCCCAGTTATAAGAACTGGTGGCTTACTGAGTTACTACTTTTATTTCAACTGCGTAACCGTTCAGCTCGTCAAAGCTTATGAACGGTTATTTTTGTTGTCTGAGACAAGCGCGAGGATACTGAAGATAATGGTTACAACAAGTGTTGCAAAACCAATCATCAGTCCTAACGCTGCTTCAACGGACAAAAATATTGCTCCTTTCATTAAGGTAAGAAGAATTGAGCATACGCATCAACCTCCTTTCTCAACTCAGAAAGTCCTCGTTCAGATAACTTTTATGACTAAAATAAGTATACCATCAAATTACTACATAAAATCTGACAACGTTAATTTTTCTTCTTAAAAATGACTTGCATCTAACGCATCGACCATTTCTTGTTCATTCCAAACAGTCACGCCTAAGCTTTCAGCTTTGGTTAATTTACTGCCAGCATCTTCGCCAGCAACCACAATGTCAGTTTTTTTCGAAACACTGCCTGTAACTTTTCCACCAAGATTTTCAATTTTTTCTTTGGCTTCTTCGCGGGTGTACTGCGTTAATTTCCCTGTTAAAACAACTGTTTTGTCTTTGAAAGGTGACTCCACTTCTGCTAATTGCTCTGTCCGGAGACCTTTATATGTCAAGTTCACTTGGGCTTTTTCCAGTTCAGCCATTAGTTCATGAACTTCCTCATTTTCAAAATACGTTACGACGCTGTCTGCGATTGTTTCGCCAATTGAATCCAAAGCCACAATTTCTTCCGCAGTTGCTCGACTTAAGGTTGGTAAATCACCAAAATGCTCCGCTAAAATTTTCGCCGCTTTCGCACCCACATGGCGAATCCCTAAGCCAAAAATCAAACGTTCGACAGAGTTTTCTTTGCTCTCTTGAATGGCGATATAAATGTTGTTTGCTGATTTTTCTTTGATTTTATCCAAAGTCATTAACTGTTCTTCTGTTAAGAAATACAGATCCGCTACATCTTTCACTAATCCTTTGTCATACATTTGTGCTAACACTCGTGGCCCCAAGCCATCAATGTTCATTGCGTTTCGTGAGACAAAGTGATTCAGCCCTTCTTTAATTTGCGCAGGGCATTTAGGATTAATACAACGTAACGCCACTTCCTCATCTAAATGCACCAACTCACTATGACAAATCGGACAATGTGTCGGCATTTCATAAGGCTGACTATCGGCTGCACGTTTTTCAACTAGGACTTGCGCTACTTCTGGGATAATATCGCCGGCTTTGTAAATAATAACATGATCATTTAAACGGATATCTTTCATTTGAATAAAATCTGCATTATGCAAACTTGCTCGACTAACCGTAGTTCCCGCGACTCGTACAGGAGCCATCACCGCAGTAGGAGTGACCACCCCCGTTCGCCCAATTGTCCATTCAATATCTTCCACTATTGTCTCTGCTTCTTCTGGTGGAAATTTATAGGCAATCGCCCAGCGAGGTGCTTTGACAGTGAAACCTAATTCATCTTGCAACGCAAATTCGTTCACTTTAATCACAATTCCATCGATTTCGTATGGCAAAGTGCTCCGCTTTTCATGGTATTCTTCAATATAGGCCCAAACTTCATCGATTGACTGACATAATTGCCGTTCGGGATTGGTTCTAAAACCAATTGCAGAAAGCTCTTCTAGTGCCTCAAACTGCGTCTTCGCTTTCATTGGTCCAAAGTCAGCAACTGTGTATAAAAACGTATTTAAGTTCCGTTTCGCCACAATTTTTGTATCTAATTGGCGCAAGCTTCCCGCCGCTGCATTCCGAGGATTGGCAAAAATATCTTGACCATTTTCTTCACGTTCTTCATTCAATGCGACAAAGGATTGTTTAGGCATGTAGCACTCACCACGAACTTCCACTGAAATGGGCTCCGTTAAACGCATTGGTACAGAGCGAACCGTTCGTAAGTTCTCTGTAATGTTTTCACCAACCGTTCCATCGCCTCGTGTTGCTCCGCGTACAAACACCCCGTTTTCATAACGTAATGAAATTGCCAAACCATCAATTTTTAACTCACAACAGTAAGCAACGGGTTTACCAATCGCCTTACGAACACGTTCATCAAAAGCAAAAATGTCTTCCTTGCTAAACCCATCATTTAAACTATACATTGGAATGTCATGCGGAGCTTTTTCAAAACCAGATAAAACTTTGCCACCTACACGTTGTGTCGGCGAATCTGGCGTGATTAAATCAGGAAACTCCGTTTCAATATCGACTAACTCTTTATACAAACGATCGTAAACATAATCTTCTACGGATGGTTGATCTTTGACATAATATTCATGGGAATATTGATTGAGTTGTTTTCTTAATTCTTGCGCACGAGTTGTCGCCGCCGTTAATGTTAATGGTTGTTGTTCCATCGTAGAACTCCTCCTCATAAGTGTAATGCTCCTATCGTCTTTTTAACACATTTACACTAAGATAGAAAATAAAAAGAATTTATCTAATGATGATTTCTCATTAAATCGCTGACCTATTTTGCATGTTAAATTTTTTCAATTGGCGCAAATGCCGCTAACAACCGTTTAATGCCTTTCTCTGGGAAAGCAATGTCCAACTCTAAGTCTTTGGCCGAAC
Source organism: Enterococcus sp. DIV1444a (assembly GCF_051712125.1). Taxonomy (NCBI): domain Bacteria; kingdom Bacillati; phylum Bacillota; class Bacilli; order Lactobacillales; family Enterococcaceae; genus Enterococcus; species Enterococcus sp. DIV1444a. Next base: position 504,879 of record NZ_JBIOOG010000001.1, on the reverse strand, counting down.
CACCTACACGAACGACTGTGCCAACGCCCCATGCTTTATGTTGGACTTTGTCACCTGCTTGCCAGGAAACTTTTTCGCCACCACTTGCCACTTTGTTGCTGACTGATTTTGTAGCTGGCTGTGTGTAAGCTGGTTTACTTGCACCAGGCTTAAATACTTTAGGATCAAAGGTGCGCGCTGGAGCTTTCTGTAAATTGGCTGCCGCCCCTTGTTTCATTAAACGCTCCGCCTCAATTTCTTCTAAAAAGCGACTTGGTCGATTATATTGCGTGCGACCATATAACGTTCTCGAATATGCATTCGTTAAGAACAGGGCTTCTTCCGCTCGTGTGATACCAACATAAGCCAAACGCCGTTCTTCTTCCAGTTCACTTTCTTCTAACATAGCACGTGATAAAGGGAAAACTCCTTCTTCTAAGCCCATTAAAAAGACCACTGGAAATTCCAGCCCTTTGGCCGCATGCAACGTCATTAAGGTTACTTGTGAAGAGCTCTCTTCTAAATTATCTAAATCAGAAACCAAGGCTAAATCTGTTAAAAAATCCGCCAATTTTGTTTCTTCGCCATTTGGATCGTCGTTATTTTGTGATTCAAAACGTTTATCAAATTCTTGTGTCACAGATAAAAATTCGTCCAAGTTTTCTAAGCGAGCTTGAGACTCTAAATTATTTTGCGCCATCAAGGCTTCCCGATAACCACTACGTTGTAAAGTTTCTTTCACCAATTCTGTAATCGTTAAATACGGCACTGTTTTCGTTAAATCTTGAATCATCATGCCAAAATTGCCAAGCTCTTTACCCGCTTTTCCTGAAATATTTGCCAAATCAACATTTTGGGCAGCTTCCAGCAAAGCCCAACCATGCGTATCCGCAAATAGCCGTAATTTTTCAATTGAACTTTTACCAATTCCTCGTTTTGGTTCATTGACAATTCGTTCAAAGCTGATTGAATCATCTGGATTGGCAATCAAACTTAAATAAGCCAAAATATCTTTAATTTCTTTACGGTCGTAGAATTTATGTCCGCCCACCATGGTATACGGAATATTAGATTTCAAGAGCATTTCTTCCACTACACGGGATTGAGCATTGGTCCGATATAAAACCGCAAAATCACCATAAATTCGGTCATTTTCCCGCATTTCTTTTTGGATTTGGCTCACGATAAATTGTGTTTCATCCCGTTCTGTGTCCCCACGATAATAGACAATTTTTTCACCGTCTATATTTTCTGTCCACAGTTCTTTCTCGCGGCGGTTACGGTTATTTTTGATGACATCATTCGCAGCCGCCAAAATGTTTTTGGTGGATCGATAATTTTGTTCTAGCAAAATTACACTGGCATCTGGATAATCTTTTTCAAAATCCAAGATATTTTGCATATCCGCCCCGCGCCAACCATAGATACTTTGGTCGGCATCACCTACGACACACAGATTTTTGAAACGTGCAGCCAATAAATTGACTAAGGTATATTGTGCATGATTGGTATCTTGGTATTCATCCACATGAATATAGTGAAATTTATTTTGGTAGAAAGCTAACGTATCTGGTTGTTCATTGAATAAACGAATCGTATTCATAATCAAATCATCAAAATCCATACATTGGTTTTTGCGTAATTCTTTTTGATAGGCTTCATAGCATTTTGCGACAATTTCTTCATACAAGGAACCTTGCATTTCAGCAACTTTTTCAGGCGTTTGTAATTCATTTTTGGCATTGCTAATCGTACCTAAAATTGAGCGAGGATCATATTTTTTTGAATCAATATTTAAGTCGTTTAAGATGCGTTTCATTAATGTTTTTTGTTCCGATGGGTCAATAATTGTAAAATTACGGTTGTAGCCAATCTGATCAACATCACGACGTAAAATTCTTACACACATGGAGTGAAAAGTGGAGACCCATACATCTTCGCCACCCGTTGCCAGTAATTTATTTACACGCTCTTTCATTTCTTTAGCAGCTTTATTGGTAAACGTAATCGCCAAAATATTCCATGGATTTACTTCTTTTTCCTCAATTAGATAGGCAATTCGGTGTGTTAAAACCCGCGTTTTTCCACTACCAGCACCAGCCATGACTAACAGTGGTCCTTCTGTATGCAAAACGGCTTCTTCTTGTCGAGGATTCATTCCCTGAACCAAGGCATGTTTTTGTGTCATATTAAACGTCCTCTCTCTTTTTTCAATCTTATACAGTATACCAAAAATCCCTTTGAAGTTCTTTAGAAAAGAACAAAAAATCTTTTTCTTTTTATATGAAATTTTCTTGTAAATCAAGTCAAACCGCAGTACATTAGTAAGTAGTGATGGAGGCTAAAAATGAAATGAATAATGATGTACATGAAATTAAACAATTAGATGGTACCCGAATCGGCTTTATCCTTAAAGGCATCGTCGTCGGAATTCTTGTCGGCTTTGTTGTCAGCTTATTTCGCTTAGGCATTGAAAAAATTGGCGAACAAGTCGTTCACCTGTATCAAATGTTTCACGAAAAACCCTTTTGGATGATTCCTTGGTTCTTATTTTCTCTCGTGCTTGCTTATTTATTAGGACGACTGATTAAGAGCGAACCAGCAATTAAAGGCAGTGGCATCCCCCAAGTGGAAGGACAACTCCAAGGTCAATTAGAAATTCACTGGTTGCCAGTGCTTTGGAAAAAATTTATCGGTGGGATCTTAGCGATTAGTCCTGGGCTATTTTTGGGACGTGAAGGTCCTTCAATTCAACTAGGTGCCGTGGTTGGACAAGGCTATAGTCAATGGCGGCAAAGCACCAAGTCTGAAGAAAAAATTTTAATCAGTAGTGGTGCCAGTGCTGGTTTAGCCGCCGCTTTTAATGCACCAATCGCAGGACTTTTATTTGTTCTAGAAGAGGTTCACCATTCCTTTTCACCTTTAGTTTGGTTAACCTCTTTTTCTGCGGCCATTTCCGCTAACTTTGTTTCTTTGCATTTCTTCGGATTGCAACCAGTTCTTTATATTGGTCCCGTTAAATCTTTGCCTTTAGAGTACTACTGGACATTAGTCCTGCTGGGCGTTTTGCTAGGATTATTAGGTTGGATATATCAAAAAACATTGTTGTCCTTACCAAAAGTATATGGAAAAATCAAAGGCCTTTCTTCTAATTATTATGGTTTTGTTCCTTTTATTTTGATTTTACCGATTGGTTATTTCTTTCCACATTTACTTGGCGGTGGGAATCAAATTGTTTTAGCTTTAGGCAATCAACCAGCCACCATTTGGGCTTTAGTCGGCTTACTGGTTTTACGTTTTGTTTTTTCAATGGTTTCTTACGGTTCGAATCTCCCTGGTGGTATTTTCTTGCCTATTCTAACTTTAGGTGCCATTATCGGAACATTGTATGGCAGTCTACTTGTCCAATACGTAGGGATGGATCCAATTTTTGTGAAAAACTTTTTAATTTTTGCCATGGCTGGTTATTTTACTGCGATCGGCAAAGCACCGTTAACAGCGATTATTTTAGTAACAGAAATGGTCGGCAATTTTTCTCATTTAATGTCTTTAGGGGTTGTCGCTTTAGTTAGTTATATTACCATCGATAGTCTTGGCGGCAAGCCAATTTATGAAAGCTTATTAGAACGTTTGGTTCCTTCTAAAGTAAGTAATATTCGTGGCCACAAAACGATTATTGAATTACCTATCACTGCAGAAAGTTCCTTAGATGATACGATGGTACGTGATTTTGTCTGGCCTAAACAAATGTTGCTCACTTCCATTCGCCGTGGCGAATCGGAAATTTTAACACATGGTGATACTGTTATGCATGTTGGCGATGTGCTCATTATTTTGACCGATGAAAAACTCGCTTACCAAGTCAAAAAAGAGATTTATCAAAAAACTTTACCGAATGATTTAGTGAATTAAAGAAAGCTGCTGAACCCAGGTTCAGCAGCTTTCTTTTTTTCTTATGACTGTTTTTTAATTTTTTTGAATGTTTTTGACCGTTTTAGATTGATTAGCGTTTTCATTTGTGCTATTATATCCATGAAATGAGGGATGAAAATGCTTACGGAAGAACGACATCAAAAAATTTTACAATTGTTAGATCAAAAATCAGTCGTCAAATCACAAGAACTTGCTAGCTTGTTCAATGCTTCAGAATCCACAATCCGCCGCGATTTACAAGAATTAGAAGACGCCAATTTGTTAGAACGCATTCACGGTGGCGCCAAGCGTATTCTTAATTTAGGCTTTGAACAAAACATGACGGAAAAATCGAGCAAAAACACGCACGAAAAGCAAAAAATTGCTGCTTTAGCCGCTAGTTGTGTACAAGATGGCGATATGATCTATTTAGATGCTGGTTCAACCACGTTAGAAATGATCCCTTTTTTAGTTGGAAAACAAATCCATGTAGTGACGAATTCCGTGCATCACGCAGCAAAACTTAGCGATATGGAAATTCCCACTATTATGCTCGGTGGTACTTTGAAGCTCTCCACTAAAGCAATCATTGGTGCCACTAGTATGGAACAGCTACAACATTTTCGTTTTAACAAAGCTTTTTTAGGAACTAACGGCGCACATTTAGAGTTTGGTTTAACCACGCCTGATCCCGAAGAAGCCGCATTAAAAGCCTTGGCTATCCATCAAGCAGAAACAGCCTATGTGTTACTGGATCATACAAAATTTAACGAAGTAACGTTTACCAAAGTGGAAGAATTAGAGGCAGTTACTTTATTAACGGACTACTGTCCTGCTGAATCACTTCAAAGATTCCAGCAAAAAACTATTTTAATGGAGGCAAATAAATGATTTACACAGTGACTTTAAACCCTTCTATCGACTTTATCGTTCATGTCGATCATCTACAAATTGGTGATTTGAATCGGATGACGAATGATTTTAAATTACCTGGTGGCAAAGGAATCAACGTTTCACGTATTTTAAAACGCATGGAGACAGAATCCACGGCCTTAGGTTTTTTAGGTGGTTTTACCGGCTCATTCATTGCCGATTGGTTGAAAAAAGAAGAAATCCAAACGAATTTCACTCCCGTGTCGGCTGATACACGGATCAACATTAAATTGAAATCAGATACTGAAACAGAAATTAACGGCCTAGGACCTGCCCTAACAAACGAAGAAATTCAAGAACTAAAACAAGCAGTTAGTCGTGTTCAGGCTGGTGATATTGTTGTTCTTTCAGGAAGTACACCTGCTTCTCTACGCAAAGGATTTTACGAAGAATTAATCCAAATTGTGAAGGAAAAAGGCGCAGAATTTGTTATTGATACGACAGGTGAAGATTTAATGAATGCTTTGGCACAAAAGCCTTTATTGGTCAAACCAAATAATCATGAGTTGGCAGAATTATATCATACAACCTTTACAAGTGTTGAAGACATTATACCTTATGGACATCGGTTACTAGAAAAAGGAGCACAACACGTAATTATCTCAATGGCTGGTGATGGTGCATTACTTTTCACAACAGAAGGTGTTTATCGTTCCAACGTTTTAAAACGCCCACTGAAAAATTCAGTCGGCGCTGGCGACTCAATGATTGCTGGTTTTATTGGCAACTTTTCAAAAACACAAGATCCTTTAGAGGCTTTCAAATGGGGTGTCGCTTGCGGTAGCGCGACTGCTTTTTCTGATGATTTAGCCTCAGAAGATTTTATCCAAGAACTTATTCACGAAGTAACAATTGAAAAAATTTCAGAATAAATCCACTAAGGGAGGAAAATAGAGTGAACATTAATGATTTATTAATAAAAGATGTCATGATTATGGATTTACAAGCGACTGATAAAAAAGGCGCGATTGATGAAATGGTCCAAAAATTATACGATGGTGGCCGCATCTCTGACATTGACACTTACAAAGAAGGAATTTTAAAACGCGAAGCACAAACATCGACTGGTTTAGGCGACGGCATCGCTATGCCTCACGCAAAAAACAGTGCCGTAAAAGAACCGACAGTTCTTTTCGCTAAAAGTAAAAAAGGTGTTGATTATGAAGCACTAGATGGACAACCTACTTATCTATTCTTCATGATTGCTGCTCCAGAAGGCGCTAATGATACACATCTCCAAGCGCTTGCGGCCCTTTCTCGATTACTTATCGATCCAGACTTTGTTGGCAAATTGAAAGAAGCGGAAACTCCAGAAGCAGTACAAACTCTTTTCCAAGCAGCAGAAGATCAAAAAGAAGCGGAAGAAAAAGCGGAACAAGAACAAACAACACCGGCACCAGAAAGCAATCGTAAATATATTATTGCTGTGACTGCTTGTCCTACAGGAATTGCTCATACTTACATGGCCGAAGATGCGCTGAAGAAAAAAGCAAAAGAAATGGGCGTAGACATTAAAGTAGAAACAAACGGTTCAGAAGGAATTAAAAATCGTTTAACTGCTGAAGATATTGCTCGTGCTGATGGCGTGATTGTCGCAGCCGATAAAAAAGTAGAAATGAATCGGTTTGATGGTAAAAAATTAGTCAATCGTCCCGTCAGTGATGGAATTCGTAAAACTGAAGAACTAATTAACTTAGCCATTAGTGGTGAAGCTCCTACTTTCCATGGCAGTGACTCGGCTGCAAGCGACCAAGAGGATTCGGCGGAAGGTTCCATCGGTTCTCGTATCTATAAAGATTTAATGAATGGTGTTTCTCATATGTTACCTTTCGTTATTGGTGGCGGAATTGCCATTGCTCTTTCCTTTATGATTGATCAATTTATCGGGGTTCCTCAAGATCAATTAGCCAACTTAGGTAATTACAATGACGTAGCTAGCTGGTTTAACCAAATTGGTGGCGCAGCATTTGGCTTTATGTTACCTGTCTTAGCTGGTTTTATTGCTTCTAGTATTGGGGATCGTCCAGGCTTAGTTGCTGGTTTCGCCGCTGGTGCGTTAGCAAACGCTGGCGGAGCTGGGTTCCTTGGTGCCCTAATCGGTGGTTTCTTAGCTGGTTATGTAGTGGTTCTTTTACGTAAAGTCTTCAAAGGCTTGCCAAAATCATTAGATGGAATTAAAACCATTTTATTCTATCCAGTTTTTGGTTTGATTATTACGGGCTTATTAATGTTAGTCATTAACATCCCGATGAAAGCAATTAACGATGCGTTAAATCATTTCCTACTTGGCTTAGACGGCACAAATGCAGCTTTACTTGGTGCCTTATTAGCTGGTATGATGGCCATCGACTTAGGTGGACCAGTTAACAAAGCTGCTTATGTTTTCGGTACAGCTACGCTAGCAAGTACTGTCGCAGAAGGTGGCAGCGTGGTCATGGCTTCTGTAATGGCTGGCGGAATGGTTCCTCCATTAGCAATTTTCGTAGCAACTCGTTTATTTAAAAACAAATTTACAAAAGATCAACAAGACGCTGGCTTAACCAATATTGTAATGGGCCTTTCTTTTGTCACTGAAGGGGCAATTCCTTTTGCAGCAGCTGACCCATTACGTGTGATTCCAAGTTTCGTGGTAGGTTCTGTCTTTACTGGTGCGTTGGTTGGTGCGTTTGGTATCAAATTATTGGCGCCACATGGAGGAATCTTCGTTGTCTTCCTATTAAGTAATCCATTACTATATCTATTGTTCATCTTAATTGGTGCAATTATTTCAGGAATTGTCTACGGACTTTTGAAAAAACCTGTCGAAGTACCTGCTTAAAAAAACAGCAAAAAAGCGATTCAACCATGGTTGAATCGCTTTTTTATTATTTTCTCTTTATCGCATAATTTTCTAAATACTCAGGATTTCCTTTGCTTCTGATATACGTATACACGCCCATCACAAAGGCCCCAAGCGTATTGGTAAATAAATCCCCCATCGTATCCATCAAAGCAGCACGCCCAATAAATGGTTGGCCGTTGGACATATTATAGCGTTGTAAGTTCATGTTTCCTAATGAATCGCAGATAAATTCCCAGAATTCCCAGAAGACGCCACAAAGCCCTGCAAATGCAAACCCAAATAATAAAAATAACCACGGGGAAACATCGGCGTACTTCGTTTTCTTCAATAGGAAACCAGCAATACCATAACCAACAGCAGTTAACAGCATCGGACTAACAAAGTGTAAAATTTTATCCCAGAACGAAATGATTGAAATCATATGCAACGAGGTTCCTAGGAATACTGAAATAAATAAGAAAAACCAGTAAAAATAAACGATAGTCGGTGGCATAATAATTTTTAAAAATTTATTGACAAGATCCGGTAAAAAGATCAGACCAATTCCAAGTAAACATTCGATAACAAACGTCACACCTTGTTTTGTTGAATACTTAGCCGTAAAAAATTCCCAGAGATTGTACGTCAAGCATAAGATGCCAAACACCACTAATCCATATTTAATTTTCGAATAATTTTTATCCATTTTGACACATCCTTTCAAAAGTTATTTTATATGAAAAAAACTGTAGATGAAAGACACCTTCCATCTACAGTTTTAGAAAACTCTATCGAATGAAGAGCTTATTAAAAATGTTTATTTTTCAACAGCTGTTTCAGTAATTGTTTCAACAGCACGTTTCATACGAATATCGTGTTCTAACATGTCGTTGTTTAATACTTTACGTACTTGCGCTTCAGGCATGTTGTATTGTTCTGCTAAATCTTTCACTTCAGCATCGATGTCTTCTTGTGTTACTTCGATGTTTTCAGCTTTGGCAACTGCTTCAATCACTAAGTTTGTTTTTGTGCGTGTTTCTGCTTCGCCTTCAAATTGTTTGTGTAAATCTTCTTCTGTAGAACCAGTTAATTGGTAGTACATTTCAGGAGAAATTCCTTGACGTTGCATGTTGTTTAAGAATTCATCCATTGAACGGTGAACTTCGTCGTGAACCATGACGTGTGGTAATTCAACGATTTCAGCATTTTCAACAGCTAAACGAATCGCTTCTTCGTCTTTTGCTTCTTCAGCAGCTGCTTCTTTTGCTTCTGTTAATTCTTTACGGAATTTTTCTTTTAATTCGTCTAATGATTCTACTGAATCGTCAACGTCTTTTGCAAATTCATCATCCAATTCTGGTAATTCTTTTGCTTTTACTTCATGAACAGTAACTTTGAAGACTGCTTCTTTACCAGCTAAATCTTCTGCTTGGTAATCTTCAGGGAAAGTAACGTTTACTTCTACTTCTTCGCCAGCTTTTTTGCCAACTAATTGGTCTTCAAAGCCAGGGATGAATGAATTAGAACCTAGTTCTAATGAGTAATTTTCGCCTTTGCCGCCTTCAAATGCTTCGTCGCCTAAGAAGCCTTCAAAGTCGATAACTACAGTGTCGCCATTTTCAGCAGCGGCATCTTCTTTGATTACTAATTCAGCTTGAGATTCTTGTTCGCGTTTCAAACGTGCTTCCACGTCTTCATCTGTTACTTCACGGTCTTGTTTAGACACTGTTAAGTTTTTGTATTCACCTAATTTTACTTCAGGTTTGACAGTTACTTCAGCAGTGATAACCCAGTCTTCCCCTTTATTCATGCTTTCAACATCAATTTTTGGTTGTGCTACTGGTTCAATTCCTGCTTCTAATACAGCCGCTTCATATGCTTCTGGTAAAACAGCGTTTAACGCATCTTCGTATAACGCTTCTTCTCCATACATACGGTTAAAAACAGTACGTGATACTTTTCCTTTACGGAAACCAGGTACGTTTAAGTTTTTTTTCACTTTATTGAACGCTTGCGTTAATCCTTTTTCGATTACTGCTTGTTCGATTGAAAAAGTTAATACACCATCATTAGTGCCTTTTTTTTCCCATTTCGCAGACATTTGTTTCCCTCCGAATAACATTTAATTTTATACATCAAACTTTATTTATGCATACCTTTAAATAGTACACTATCCCTAGGAAAATGTAAATATTTTAAGTGCTAAGAAGTGAAAGAAAGACGCGATTTTTAGCAAACTATCAGTTTTTTAATTTTTTCGGATTAAAAAACATAGAATTTCGAGAAATTCCCTTCTTAAAATCCTAAAAGATTGTGAACAAAATATCTTGTTTCCTACCCGATGTAATCGCTTTACTTTATTGATGGACCATTATAGAATGTATGTACTCAATATTCACGTATTATATATTTTCATCATTATACATATAATATCAAAAAAGGAGGTGATGGTTTTGAATAAGTTCGTCTGGGGCATCTTTTCTTGCATCATATCATGGCTTTTTTTATTGCTGACTCAACCGTTGATTACTCATTCTGAAACACTGGACCCTGCAACTCATGCCTCTACTTTTAGTGAAACATTTACCTCAGTTTCAACAGAACAACAAACAACTCAAATAACCGATATTGCGAATCAAGAAACCGAGCAAACACACACTTCCTCTGAAAACGATGAACCTATAGCACCTGCGCCAGCTAGTGTTTCTGTTGGTAATAGCAGCTTGAAAAGTACCTTAAGCACGGGAACGTATAACCAAGATATTATCATGCTTTCGTATGAATACAGTGTGACACTTATCGGCTTAGCAATTAATGATCGGCCGATTATTGCTATTCAACTTCCTACAGAAATTTCAAACCAGTTAAATAACGACCCTCTAAAGCAACAAGATTTTCTGACTCTTTTAACAGGAACCGTCAGTTATCCAGGAACAGCCACTCAAGATATTCACAGTTCAACTAACGGTGTCAGCCTCTCTTATAGTAGCACGTATCATTCTGTTTATCTGACTTTTCCAAGTAGCACCTTGGTGTTGCTTCCCGGAACCAAATGGTCTGCCGCCATTTCGTTTGATGTCGGCGCACTTTATAAACGAGGAATTTCTATCCCTCCTGCTCTTAACGGCAAAGATTATCCGATTCGAGGGACCTTTACAGATGTCGGCACTGGATTAGGCGCAATTAATATTATTATTGGGAATAATACAAAAACAGGTGTGATTAGCAAAGCTCAACTTAGTTTAGGTAATTATCCCGTTCCTCAAGTCACACCAGCCAAACTAACTCAACCAAACCATCTGGAAACTACTGTAGCAGGAACCATTCAACAAGTCCAAGATCCAAACTATAGCTACTCTGTTCAATTAATCTTGAACCGCCATGATGGGACCACTACCCCCATTGTGGTAAAGGGGATTTCTGTTGAGGCAGCCGGAAATTTCTCGACCACTTTAGCTTCACCATTAGAATATGGCGACACGCTCTCTACAATTGTCTTTGCTCGTTCAAAAACGTCAACCGACTATATTCAAAGCAGCCCCTCAGCTGAACAAAGTGTCAATTGGTCAATCCAACCAGTCACAAATGTAGTCGCTAATGCCGGCTCAACTCAACTTTCAGGTAAAGCTTCTCAAGCATCTAACGGAACCTATCAAGTTAAAGTACAAATAAATGGTGGTTCTATTTACACAACGTCCTTAGATTCCAATGGCCATTTTCAATTTGCTAATTTACCTACTTTCCAAGGAGGAGAAACGGTCAGCTTGTGGATTCAAGGTCTCAGCAATCGCACTGGTCTGCCTTTGCTAACCAGTTCTACTGTTTCTCAAACAGTTGCTTATCCTGTGCCTCAGCTAGCGGTCACGCAAACCATTGAGCGGAAAAATGCACAAGGGCTCTGGGAAGCCGCAAACTCTGTCTTAAGTGGTCAAATCATTCGTTTTACGTTAACCACACGTTTAACCAATCAACCAGCAACGTGGATGAATCAGCAATTACGAGCAACGGTGCCTAAAGGACTGACCCAACTTTCAGCTGCTACATTAACAAAACAATCAGCAACAGGTTTAAGTACGCCAATAGCTGGGCTTCAACTTTTAACTGATAGTTCCACTGGTTTGCAGTATTGGAGTTATCATAATTCGCTGCCAGCAGATAATTTTACGGAAGCCAATACACAATTCACCTTGCAATATACAGCAACGGTTACAGAAGAATTGATAAACCAATTTCTTTTATTTTCTAGCACAGTTACTGGCAATGATGGTGGCGGAACACCAATTACACCAATCACTAAGGAACAGTCTCTACCCATCAAAAACGGTACCCTCCGTTTTGTGCAGATGCCAACTACAGTTTCCTTTAAAAATTTACCTTTTCCCAGCAAACGAACCATATACTCACCATCGACCATCAGCGCTCCTTTCCTCATTGCCGATGGTCGAGTTGCAAAAACACCGTGGCATTTGTTGGTAAGAGAAAGTCAGCCCATGCATTCAACTTCTACAAATAAAACGATCCAACAAGCTTTCATTTATCGAAAAAATGGCAGTGATTTTCCTATCACCTCTTTAGCAACCGATGTTTATCAATACACCGCAACGGACGATAACAATGTAGAAATTCCTTGGAACCAACAAAATGGACTTTTTTTAAGCGTTGCTCCTGACCTTAATTTAACGGTCAAAGAATCTTACACTGCCGAATTACAATGGATTCTTTCTGATACACCCCTCTAATTAGGATTTAGCTTTTTTAAAAGTTAAAAATAAACAAGAAAGAAGGAACAAAAATGAAAAAGATCGTGCGCATTTCAAGCATTTTGTTCGTTGCTACGCCTCTTATGCTTTTAAATAGTCCAAAAGTTGAAGCTGCTCAAGTCGCTTCTATTCAATCTAACGCTGATATTACTTTTGCTCTTGATAATACTGTCACGTCACCTGTCAGTCCGACGAACCCGTCTCAGCCTGTGACACCTAATCCTGCTGATCCTCATCAACCTGGTACAGCCGGACCCCTTAGTATTGACTATGTTTCAAATATCCATTTTGGGTCAAAACAAATTCAAGCCGGAACAGCAATCTTTTCGGCACAACTGGACCAAGTGCAAAATAGTACTGGCGATTTAATTAGCGTGCCAAACTATGTTCAAGTAACTGACAAACGTGGTCTAAATCTTGGCTGGAAATTATCAGTTAAACAGAGTGCGCAATTTGCTACAAGTGATTCAACACCCGCTGTTTTGGATAATGCGTCCTTGACCTTTTTAGCAGCAACACCCAATTCAACACAGTTACTTTCTTTGGCGCCATTAACGGTTCCAGTAACCTTGGATCCAACTGGTACCGCCACTTCTCCTGTGGCGACTGCCGCTCTTTCAACAGGAATGGGCACTTGGACATTAGCTTTTGGTAGCGGAGCGACCGCTGCTCAAGGCATTCAATTAACGGTTCCTGCGACAACAAAAAAAGTTGCAGCTAAACAATATAAAACAACGCTTACTTGGATTTTGGATGATACACCACTTTAAAAGAAGACAAACAAGGTATTGCATGAAACAACTTCGTGCAATACCTTCTTATAAAATATTGTCAAAAAGGAGTGCACACTATGAATCAGCAGCTTTTTAAATGGCTCCATGCTATTAGCGTCATCATTTTTTTATTTTTTATTGGCTCTTATTCTGTAGAAGCAAGCGAAATGACTTTTTCTATAAAAGCCATTTTACCCGACAATCAACGAACCAAAGAGACCAGTTATTTTGATTTACGTGTCGCTCCAAACCAAACACAAAAGCTACAAATCGAACTAACGAATCAAACAGCCAACGACATTACCGTGCTAGCTTCAGCCAATGCAGCGATTACTAATGATAATGGCTTGGCAGATTATTCTCATGCTAAAACAAAAAAAGACCCATCTGCACCTTTTACCTTTAATGAGATTGCACAATTACCAAAAGAAATCCACCTACCTAAACACTCAACAAAGATTGTTGAATGTCAGCTTACTTTACCGGAAAAACCATTTAATGGGTATATTTTAGGAGGACTCTACTTTGAACAAAAGTCAGATGAACAACCTGCTCACTCAGAAAACGGCGTGGCCATCAATAATCGTTTTTCTTATGTAGTCGGCGTCTTACTTAGTGAAACAGATGAACCTGTTCAGCCAGAATTATCTTTAAATGAAGTAAAAACCGATCAAGCTAACGGTCGTAACCGCGTATTAATGAATCTCCAAAACAAACAAGCGGCTATGATTAAAAAATTACAAGTCGATGCCTCTTTATATTATGAAAAAGAAACCAAACCTCGCTACGAAAATCACCAAGAGTCGTTAACAATGGCTCCTAATACAAATTTTAATTATCGGATTGACTTAAAGGAACAACCTTTTGTCCCTGGAAATTATACTGTAAAAATTAAAGCAAACGATGGTTATCAAGACTATTCATGGGAAAAACACTTGGTCATCCAAGAAAAAGAAGCTAAAAAATACAATGCTACCGCCGTCAACCTCCCACCCGAAAAGCACACCAATTTTCCTTGGAAACTGGTGAGTAGCATCACGCTGGTTTTTCTATTCATTTTGGGGAGCACGATTTATTATTTCAAGAAAAAAATACGTGAATCGCAACAATAAAAAAGCACATCGACAATTGTCGATGTGCTTTCATAATCACTTAATTATTTTGTATATTCTTCAACTAATGCAACGACTTCTTCCATCGTGTCGCATTCTTTTAATGCGCGGTCAGCAAGTTCAGCCATTTTAGTTGTGTCTAGACGTTTCATCAAGCTACGTGTTTTAAGGATAGATGTAGCACTCATTGAGAACTCATCTAAGCCCATACCCAATAGTAATGGAACAGCTGTTTGATCGCCCGCCATTTCACCACACATACCAGCCCATTTACCTTCAGCGTGTGCTGCATCAATTACATTTTTAATTAAACGTAAGATTGATGGGTTGTATGGTTGGTATAAGTAAGACACGCGTTCGTTCATGCGGTCTGCCGCCATTGTGTATTGGATTAAGTCGTTGGTTCCAACACTAAAGAAGTCAACTTCTTTGGCAAATTTATCAGCTAATACGGCAGCTGCTGGAATTTCAATCATAATACCTACTTGGATATCGTTTGAAACTTCAACACCTTCGTTGACTAATTTTTGTTTTTCGTCTTCAAAGATTGCTTTCGCTGCTCTAAATTCTTTCAAAGTAGCAACCATTGGGAACATGATACGTAAGTTACCGTGAACAGACGCACGTAATAATGCACGCATTTGTGTACGGAACATGCCGTCACCTAGTTCTGATAAGCTAATACGTAATGCACGGTAACCTAAGAATGGGTTCATTTCGTGTGGTAATGTTAGGTAAGGAAGCTCTTTGTCCCCACCGATATCCATTGTACGAACCACAACTGGTTTTCCTTCCATTCCTTCAAGAACTGCTTTATACGCTTGGTATTGGTCCTCTTCAGTTGGAAAGTCAGATGAATCCATGTATAAGAATTCTGTACGATATAAACCAACAGCTTCGCCGCCGTTTTTGTGTACGCCTTCTAAATCTTTTGGTGTACCAATGTTTGCAGCTAACTCAACATGTTTACCGTCAGCTGTCACTGTTTCTGCATTTTTTAGTTTATCCCATTCTGCTTTTTGATCTGCATAGGCTTTTGCTTCTGCTTCAAATTCAGATTTTTCAGCATCTGTTGGGTCAATAATAACATCCCCAATGATTCCGTTCACTGCTAAAATATCGCCTGCTTTTACTTTGTCAGTAATTTCTTTTGTACCAACGATTGCAGGGATTTCTAACGAACGAGCCATGATTGCTGAGTGAGAAGTACGTCCGCCGATGTCTGTCACAAAGGCTTTAACATACGTACGGTCTAATTGTGCAGTATCACTAGGTGTTAAGTCGTGGGCAACCACGATGACTTCTTCGTTAATCATTGAAGGATTTGGAAGAGTCACACCTAATAAATGTGCTAAGATACGTTTGGCAACGTCACGAATATCTGCTGCACGCTCTTGCATGTAAGCATTATCATCCATTGCTTCAAACATACCAATATACATATCCGTAACTTCTTTCAAGGCAGCTTCTGCATTGACTTTGTTATCTTGGATATTTTGTTTGATTTGACCAACCATTTCTGGGTCAGATAAAACCATTAAATGAGCATCGAAAACTTGCGCTTCTGCTTCACCAAGGCTTTGAGCTGCTTTGTCGCGAATTGCTTGCAACTCTTCAGTAGATTTTGCTAAAGCATCGTCTAAGCGAGTTGCTTCTGCTTCAGTATCTTCTACGGAAGTTTTGTTGAAAGACAAGTCAGGTTGAACTAGCAGGTAAGCTTTAGCAACAGCAACGCCATCACTTGCGGCAATCCCTTTTAGCATCTCAGACATTATTCAGCCAATCCTTCTTTTTGTAATGTTTCAACGATTGCTGCCATTCCTTCAGCTTCGTCAGCACCATCAACAGTGATTGTTACGTCAGAACCTTGACCAACGCCTAAAGACATAACACCCATGATTGATTTTAAGTTAACAGATTTACCTTTGTATTCTAAGTTAATATCTGAGTTAAATTTGCTTGCAGTTTGTACTAATAAAGTAGCTGGACGTGCGTGAATTCCTGTTTCTGCTACAATGTGAAATTCTTTCTTTTCCATATAAATCGGTCTCCTTCGTAAATAAAAAATTTTTATGTTAGGGTTTTCCTTTCTTGACACGCTAAAATCAAACGTCTACTCGAAAAAAGACCCTTTCAGTTTCTAAGATTACCATTTTTTTCTATCTTACACAACACTTTTTGCTTAAATTTCGTGATGTTTTGCACTGACTATTCTTCCTCTTTTTGGTAACGATAAATGATTCGTCCATTTAATCCCGCTTCTCCAACAATTTCCGCGCGATCAGGCAAAGAAATCCAAGCATCACGAAATTGGAAAAATTCATTTTGCTCCACGATTAATTCAGAGATTTCTCCAGCTTTTAATGAAGCAATTTTTTCTACAAAAGGATTTTCAGCCATTGATTTCACCACTCTTTCTCTTAAATATCAACTCTTACAGTTTACTTTAAAACGGCGCAATTGTCTGTAAAAAAATCGAATCTTTGCCTTTTTTTAAACAAGGTCTTTTACTTGATTCTCTTACAAAAAATGCTATAATAACCTCAAAGGTCAAAAATGGTCAAGTGGTTTTATAGACAGAATTTATTCCTGCTATCTAGTACTTGGCTGGTTTGAGGAAAAACGGTCTGTTTACTAGAAATAATAGAGCAAACAACTATTTTTCTGGCCTCAGTTATTTTGAAAGGATGTGTTTCATTCAATGATTTGTCAAAATTGTCAACAAAATGAAGCAACAATTCATTTATATGCAAATGTGAATGGTCAAAGAAAACAACTGGACTATTGCCAAAGCTGCTATCAAAAATTAAAAAATCAAGCAAATAATTCCCCTCAAAATATGGGACAAGACCCTTTTGGCTTTGGGAGTTTAGACGATTTATATCGCTCGCTTTCTCGTCAAATGCAACAAGGTAATCCTTATGAACAACAAACACCACCCACTCAATTTGGTGAGGGTGGCAATGGCGGTCAACCCCCTCGGGGAGGCGCTGGCGCTGGTCAAGGTTTACTAGGCGAGTATGGGATTAACATTACCGAAGCGGCACGCCAAGGAGATATCGATCCTGTGGTAGGACGTGACCAGGAAATTAAGCGGGTCATTGAAATCTTAAATCGCCGCACAAAAAACAATCCCGTTTTAATCGGTGAACCAGGTGTCGGTAAAACAGCCGTTGTCGAAGGTTTAGCCCAAAAAATTGTCGATGGCGATGTGCCCCAAAAATTATTGGACAAAGAAGTCATTCGTTTAGATGTGGTTTCACTTGTTCAAGGAACTGGTATTCGCGGACAATTTGAAGAACGGATGCAAAAATTGATTGAAGAAATCACTGAAGCTGAAAATGTCATTTTATTTATTGATGAAGTCCATGAAATTGTGGGTGCTGGCGCTGCTGGTGATGGCAATATGGATGCTGGCAATATTTTAAAACCAGCCTTAGCACGTGGTGAATTACAATTAGTCGGTGCCACAACTTTAAATGAGTACCGTATTATTGAAAAAGACGCTGCCTTAGAACGTCGGATGCAACCAGTCCAAGTCGATGAGCCAACCGTTGCCGAAACCATTACGATTTTACGTGGTCTGCAAAAACGTTATGAAGATTATCATCATGTCAAATATACAGATGAAGCGATTAACGCAGCAGCAAACTTATCCAACCGTTACATTCAAGATCGCTTTTTACCAGATAAAGCGATTGACTTGTTAGATGAATCTGGTTCTAAAATGAATCTAACCATTCAACTCGTCGATCCAAAAACAATTGATAAAAAATTAGCAGAAGCGGAACAACAAAAACAACAAGCTTCCGCAGAAGAAGATTTTGAAAAAGCGGCTTACTATCGTGATCAAATCAATAAATTACAAGCAATGAAAGAAAAACAAATCAGCGATGAAGAAACACCAGTCATCACTGAAAAAGATATTGAAGCCATTGTGGAACAAAAAACTGGTATTCCTGTTGGTGACTTAAAAGAAAAAGAACAAACCCAATTGAAAAATTTAGCTGTTGACTTAAAAGCTCACGTTGTCGGACAAGATGATGCCGTCGATAAAGTAGCTAAAGCGATTCGCCGCAATCGTGTAGGCTTAGGCAAGCAAAACCGTCCAATTGGTTCCTTCTTATTTGTAGGGCCAACAGGCGTTGGTAAAACAGAATTAGCGAAACAATTAGCCTTTGAGCTATTCGGTTCAGAAGATTCGATGGTTCGTTTCGATATGAGTGAGTATATGGAAAAACACAGTGTTTCTAAACTGATTGGTTCTCCTCCAGGCTATGTTGGGTATGACGAAGCTGGACAACTCACAGAAAAAGTCCGCCGTAATCCTTATAGTTTAATTTTATTGGATGAAATTGAAAAAGCGCATCCTGATGTTTTACACATGTTTTTACAAATTCTCGACGATGGTCGTTTAACAGATGCACAAGGTCGTACAGTCAGCTTTAAAGACACCATCATTATCATGACAAGTAATGCTGGAACAGGAGCTGTGGAAGCCAACGTTGGCTTCGGTGCTGCCCGTGAAGGTGTGACTAAATCTGTTTTAGGTCAATTGAACAACTTCTTCACCCCCGAATTCCTTAATCGTTTCGATGGTATCATCGAATTCAAAGCATTAAGTAAAGAAAACCTGATGAACATTGTCAGCTTGATGTTAGAAGAAGTAAATGGCTTATTAGCTAAACAAAAATTACACATTGAGGTTCCAACAGAAGTCAAAGAGAAACTCGTTGATTTAGGTTATGATCCTGCAATGGGCGCTCGTCCTTTACGTCGAACAATTCAAGAACAAATTGAAGACGGCATTGCTGAATACTATCTAGATCATCCTGAAAATCATCAATTAGTCGCAGCGTTAGATAACGAAGGTAAAATTATCGTAACTGGCGCACAAGAAGTGACTAAAACAGAAACTTCAACATCTGACCAAGCAGAATAATCAAAAATCCACACGCATTAATAACAATGCGTGCGGATTTTTTTTATGCTTTTCACTTTTTATTTTCATCAAAAAAAACTATAATAGAAGAAAGATCTTCGTATACTTGTTCCTCAGAGAAAAAATTCAATCTGGAACTCCTGTACATAATTGGAAACGCTCTTTTGCAGCACACAACTATAATGAGGTGATAAAATGAAATTAGTGAATGTGACCAATAGCTACAAACAATTAGTAAATAAACAATTGGAAAACACGGATGCTTACTTTGTAAAAGTCTACTCAGCAGGAAACACGACCGCTGTCTATTCGGAAGCAGCTCACCATGTGGAAGTTCTGATTATGAATAAAAATCGTCGTATTCGTCCGACAGAAGTAAAAGAAATTTTAGCAAAATTGTTAAAACGATTACCTAAAGAGGCTTATGACCCAGATGAAATTTCTATCATTGAGTTAAACCATGTGACCGAAGTGTCTGTTCCGTTAAAAGTTTCTCTCATGGAAAACTAAAAAACTGCCGAAGTTTCCCCACTTCGGCAGTTTTTTAATTTATTGTGACGTTATTTTTTTACAAGGCTTTGATAATTTTCCGACCAGGCTTCCTCATTTGTCGGACTGACTAATTTGTTTTCCTCAATTGCTTTTTTTCTTAAGTCATCCACTTCTTTTTTGAAATTTTCTCCCGATTTTTGAGCATAATCTTTTGAAAAATATTTTGATTGGCGGGAATAAGCCTTCAGTTTCGCATCTTTAATCTCTTCTTCTGTATCTGCAAAATATTCATCATAACGAAGATCTGTTATTTTCCCTGAATCTTTTAACGTAATAACAGTTAAACGTCCAGAAAGTCCCTCCCCAAAATCTTCTGTTAGACTTGTATAATGTTCTTTTGAGGGTTCTTTGATTTCCTTGGCTAAAGCCCTAGCAGCAGGAAGATAGCCATTATTAGCGCTATTGGATTGACCTTTGGCTGTCTGGAAGGCACCGTCTAGACGATTTTCGGCAACCATTTGATTTTCTAAAAAAGTCATCGTATTAACAACGGTTACTAACGATTGATCGGTTCGGGCGTTGTTCGCTTGAAAATTTGCATAGCCGGATAAACGTTTTGTCACTCCTGCCCATTCTTCAGAATAATAGTTTTTAGGTCCGCGTTCATCAAATTCCACGAACTGAATTTGTTGATCCTTAACAACTACATCAATTAAAGCCGTATAGCCGCCATCAAACACGACTTCATGATGATAATAATCCCCTTGAACTTCCCCGATTTCTGGACGACCTGACCAATACATCTTCTGGGCTTTTTCTTCTGGACTAATTCCTGATTGTCCATTATTAGCTTCTACTGTAGCGCCAGAAACAGCATCAACTTCAAAGGTATGTCCATTACGCTCATAACTCACTTTGGCAGCACTCTCCTTCGGTTGATTATTCGTATTTCCCTGCGCCTCCTGCTTTACAGAAGTGGCATT
Organism: Enterococcus sp. DIV1444a; assembly: GCF_051712125.1. Classification (NCBI taxonomy): domain Bacteria; kingdom Bacillati; phylum Bacillota; class Bacilli; order Lactobacillales; family Enterococcaceae; genus Enterococcus; species Enterococcus sp. DIV1444a. The sequence goes on along the minus strand of NZ_JBIOOG010000001.1, from coordinate 484,172 downwards.
AGTGGCTGCCGAGGCACCACTCGTTACTTGGACTGCTTCTGCTTCAGTACTTTCTTTCATTATTTCAGTTTGTTGATCTGGTTGGCACCCCATTAAAATAATTATTGAACAAAATAACCCGACAGCTATCTTTTTAGTTTTCATTTGTCCTCCTTTTAAAACTCATTGAATTACCATTTAATTTTAATATAAGTAGGATGAAAAGTATAGCTACGCAATTGTTTTTTCTTCATATGGCGATAAACTTAACTGTCCAGATAAATATTCACCTAAATAGATTTCCTGTAATCTTTGGAAGCCTTGTTCTTGAATTTGCGTTAATAGCCAGTGCTCATCTTTTTTGATTAACTCCAGGACATCCATGTTGGCTTGACCGTCCACAATAATCGGGTAACGAATACTTTCATCGCCGTATTCGACGATCGTTAATTGACCGTTTTGTTCTAAAACCGCCCGTTTAACAAGCTGGACTTCATAAATACCATTTGCTCGTAGTTTAAACATCAGATCATTTGCAGAAATACCATTTTTCAAACATTCCTTCACCTCAACCTGTCCATCCTTAATTAAAGTAATGGGTTTACCATCCACAATTTGTTTCACATAGCGATTGTGTTCTTTTGCAAATTTTAAAATTAAAACTAATAATGTCCACAAAATTAACACTAATACAAATTGGAGTACCGTAATTGAATCATTATAAATGACACCACCAATAATGCCCCCCAATACATAGTTTTGCACTTGATCCATGGCCGATGTGGGCGCCAAATTGCCTTTTCCCATCAAATTAATTTGGACAATTAAACAAATAATACCCAAAGCAAATTTAATAATAATTGGACTATAAAACTGCATTAATTTTCCCTCACTTTACTTTATTATTTCAATCGTTGGCGTTAATAAATAGGTTTCTTGTAACGTATAAGACTGCTGGTCTGCACTTAAACTCATTTTATAAAACACTTCGTCAATTTTAACAATGGTTCCATCAGCCAATTGTGTACCATTGACATAAACTTTTTCTGGAGAAACCTTTTTTTCCTGTGCCACTTGTTCAACAAAATGTACCATTTGTGAAGATTGTGAATGCTGATTTTGGTTCAGTTGATAATTGGAATATTGAACTCCTAAAACAAATAACAATGATAAAAAAATAATAATACTTAATTCACGATATTTCGTTTGAATTTGATGTCGCACATAGAAACTAAACACAATGACTAGCCCGATTAACAAAGCAAAAATAAAAAAATACTTTAAGTAATCATTTAAATTAGATTGGCCTTTTAAATACTCGATGCCATAAAAATTCATGTTCTTGTCCACTCCTTGATAGGTTCGTTATAGTAATTATTCTATCTCAAAAAAAACAATCACGCTTGCTTTAGTGCTTTATAAGAAGAAAAAGCTCAGCGCAATCATCTTGAGAATGACTACGCCGAGCTTCAATCTTCTAAAGATTCAGCTACTGATTGATTACAAATTAATTTTACATCAAACTTTTCAGTTCAACATCTGGATATTTATCCGCAAACCAGCGTTCCGCAAATTGGTTTTCAAACAAGAACAATGGTTGGTCGAAACGGTCCCGTGCCAAAATGTTTCGGCTAGAGCTCATGCGTTCATCTAAATCTTCTGGATTAATCCAGCGGGCAATTTTAGAACCCATTGGCGTCATTACCACTTCGGCGTTATATTCATTAGACATTCGGTATTGGAAAACTTCAAACTGCAATTGACCTACCGCGCCAATGATGTATTCTTCCGTTAAATATGTTTTATATAATTGAATGGCTCCTTCTTGAACCAGTTGGTAAATGCCTTTGTGGAAAGATTTTTGTTTCATCACGTTTTTGGCAGTCACTTTCATGAATAATTCAGGGGTAAATGACGGTAACTCTTCATATTGAACATTCATTTTCCCTTCATACAAAGTATCGCCAATTTGGTAATTTCCCGTGTCGTACACGCCGATAATATCGCCTGCAACAGCTTCTGTGACGTTTTCGCGGGCATCCGCCATAAATTGCGTCACGTTACTTAATTTGACTTTTTTACCTGTTCTACCTAAGGTCACGTCCATGCCTCTTTCAAAAACACCTGAACAAATTCGAACAAAGGCAATTCGATCACGATGGGCTGGGTTCATATTCGCTTGAATTTTAAAGACAAAGCCTGAAAATTCTTTTTCGTAAGGACTTACTTCGCCGCCCTCTTCTGTTTTATGCGCATGTGGTGCAGGCGCAAATTGTAAGAAGGTTTCTAAAAATGTTTGAACCCCAAAGTTTGTCAAAGCAGAACCGAAGAAGACTGGCGTTTGATCACCGCGAGCGATTTTTTCCTCGCTAAATTCATCACCTGCTTCTACCAATAACTCAACATCTTCCAACACTTGTTGATAAACACTGTTATCGTGCAATGGTAAATCGCTTGGGATATCGCCATATTTTAAGGGAATAAAACGCTCCCCACCATTATTTTCTGGACGATATAATTCCACACGTTCATTATAAATATCGTATAGACCTTCTAGGCCTTTCCCCATACCAATTGGCCAGTTCATTGGATAAGATTCAATATCCAAAAGTTCTTCCAATTCTTCTAAAAGTTCCAATGGTTCCCGTCCGTCACGGTCCAATTTGTTAATAAAGGTAAAAATTGGAATACCACGTTTTTTAACAACTTGGAAAAGTTTTTTCGTTTGTGCTTCAATCCCTTTGGCACTATCAATAACCATTACAGCACTATCCACGGCCATTAATGTCCGATACGTATCCTCTGAGAAATCCTCATGCCCTGGGGTATCCAAGATATTAATCCGTTTGTCTTGATAGTCAAACTGCATCACAGAACTCGTTACCGAAATTCCCCGTTGTTTTTCAATTTCCATCCAGTCAGATTTGGCAAAGTTGCCTGTTTTTTTCCCTTTGACTGTTCCAGCTTGGCGGATGGCGCCCCCAAATAATAGTAATTGTTCAGTAATCGTTGTTTTCCCAGCATCCGGATGGGAAATAATCGCAAACGTACGGCGACTATCGACTGCTTCTTTTTGATTGATCGTCATAAAAATCTCCTTATCACTTGTGATGTCTATTTATTTATTTTCTTCAGCATAATTTTTGTTTAACCTTTGCTAGTATATCATGTCAAGCCTTGAGAATAAAGAGCGGCTATTGGCTGTTTTTTAAAAGGAAAACCTGCGACATTAGTCAAAATGACTGATGCCACAGGTTATTTTTAACGTCTTGGTTCGTCATCTTCCAACTCTTTACGGAAAAAACGACGATTTTCTTCTGGTTCTTCATCGACAGTTTCTTCATCATAGAAATAAACGCGTAAGACTAGCAAACGTGTGCCTTCCATTTCTTCAGCAGTTAACTTAATATTGCCCACTTCAAAAGAAGGTTTTTCTCCTTCATCAGGAATGGTTCCTAACGCTGTAATTAAGTAACCTGCCATCGTATCAACATCGCTCATGTGTAAATCTGTTTCGAATACTTCATTAAATTCGTCAATTAACATGCGCCCTTGAACCAAATATTCATTGTCATCTACTTGTGTATATAAATTTTCTACTTCATCTGTTTCATCATCAATTTCACCAACGATTTCTTCTAGTAAGTCTTCCAGTGTTGCTAAACCAACAACACCGCCATATTCATCTAGTAAAATCGCCATTTGGTTTTGTGTTCGTTTTAACTCATAAAGTAAATCATCAATAAAAATGGTTTCTGGAACAAATAATGGTTCTTGAATGATTGCGCCTAATTCAATGTTTTCAAAGCCTAAATTACGTGCAGCTTTTAATAACGTTTTGGTATGTAAAATACCAACAATTTTATCTTTGTCTTCACTATAAACAGGAATCCGAGAATAATTTTCTCCTAAAATTAAATTGATGTTTTCTTGGACATCATCTTGGATATCAACCATGAATGCGTCTGTCCGAGGAACCATTACTTCTCGTGCCACTTTTGTATCTAATGAAAAAACACCTTGTAGCATTTCTAGTTCTTCGTTTTCCAAAACACCTTCTGTTTCAAGCATGTAACGCATTTCATCTCGTGTCATCTTCGAATCAGCATCATCGAAAGTCATTGGTGTGATTTTAGATAATAAATCGGTCGAAGCCGATAGCAACCAAACGAAGGGACGCGCGATGACTCCTAAAAAGCGGACTGCACCAGAAGTCAATTGAGCGACTTCTTCTGATTTATTCATAGCAATTCGTTTAGGATATAATTCACCAAATACAATAGAAACGTACGTTAACAATGCTAAGATAATGATACTGGCAAGACTCTTAGCTGCGGCGCCACCACCTAATACAGGGGCCAAACGACTAGATAAAGTCTCTGCTAATGAAGCACCAGATAGGATATTAACCAAAGTAATCCCTACTTGGATTGTGGATAAAAAGTTATTGGGGTCTTGCAATACCTTAAGCAATTTTTGAGCTTTTGCGTCGCCGTCTTCCGCTTTTTGTTCCACACGATTCTTGTTAACAGATACGACTGCAATTTCCGCCGCTGCCAAAAAGGCATTGATAAACGTCAACACGACTAATAATAGAAGTTGCGCAATTAGCGACTGACTCTCAGGGTCAGCATTATTCATAATGTTCTCTCTCTCCTTAATTGTTGATAATTCTGAGGCTGTACTTTCGTACTCTTTTAACGTTCTTCCTCTTTTTATGGTTAGGCTTAGAAACAGACACAATCAGTATTATGACAGGTTATTTTCTATCCTAATCCATAAAATCATAGCACGAAAGATTAGCGGATTCAATCATTAACCGTTATTTTCTTTCGTATTTGTTTCATTCCCTAAAAGAACGGCATTGGTAACTTTTTCACTACGACCCGCTTTGACCATATCAATAACATAGTAGATAATGGTCCGGCAGATTGCGTAAAATGGGACACCGAGGAAAATACCTAGCAAACCTGCTAAATTTCCTGCTACCAATAAAATTAAAATAATCGTTAATGGATGGATTTTTAGAGATTTTCCAATAACGTTTGGATAAATAATATTTCCGTCCAATTGTTGAACCACTAGCACCACTAAACAACATAAGGCTGCTTTGACGGGTTCATTAAAGATGGTCACTAAGACAGCGGGCGCTAAGCCTAAATAAGGGCCTAGATAGGGAATCAAATTCGTAAAGCCGGCAATGACACCAAATAAAAAGGCATAACGAACGCCAAGTAATGAATACCCAATAATCGTAAATGTACCGACAAATAAACATTCAATCGCTTGTCCACTAATATAACTAGATAAAGTTTGGTTCAATTGTCCTAAAAGATCTACAATATCATCTTTTCTTTTCTCAGGTAAAAAACGCTGAATCGCTGGTACTAGCTTATCACCATCTTTTAACATATAAAATAAAATAAATGGCGCAGTGACCAAAACAATAGTGGTTGATGCCACCGTTGATACGATTGAACCTAAGCTACTTGATAAACTACTTAAAAATTGTTGGATAATGTTTGCATAAGAAATATCCATTTTTTCAATATAGCTTGTTAAATCAATTTGTTTAAAAATAGGTAACTCCGCAATCTCATAAATCCAGGTCTCCACTTGTTTAAAGAAATCCGGCATACTTGATGCTAAACTAGCTAGCTGATCTGCCAACTTAGGGATAATTGTTAATAAGATCAGAACTAAGGCGATGATTAGTAATAAGAATACCAGTAAGACGGCATAAATTCGTTTCATTTTCGTCTTCATTAGTAGATTGACCACAGGATTTAGTAAATAATACAAAAAGCCTGCTACTAAGACTGGGGCAAACAACGTTGAAAAGAATGTCCCAATCGGTGCAAATAAGAAATTAATTTTCGAAGCAATAAATAATAGCATGGCCACGACAAGTAATTCAACTGACCAGAAAAATAATTTCGATTCTTTAAATCGATTAATCACAGCGGCTCCTCCTTTATTTTTATTCAATTGTTGCTGTTTTATTTTATCACACCTTCCCCCCTCAGTCATTGAGAATACTTCATTGCTAGAACTTTTTCGTGGTATAATAAAATAGAAACAGATTCTGAACTTGGGGGTTTTTCTATGCATGTAGCTCAAACCAAAGATACCATGAGTGATCTTTATTTAGATGCTGTCCGGCTTCGCCAACGCGTATTCGTAGCGGAACAAGGGGTACCAGAAGAGATGGAAATCGATGAATATGAAGCACGTTGTATTCACTTTGTTTTGTATACAGATCATGTAGCTGTCGCAACTTGTCGCTTACTTCCACTAGAAAATGGCGTTATAAAATTACAACGAATGGCCGTTGAAAAAGCTTACCGTGGCGCCGACTATGGACGAGTGATTATGGAAGCGGCGGAAAATTTTGCCAAAGAACAAGGCTACCACAAGATTACACTAGGGGCACAAGTCACCGCTGTAGGCTTTTATGAACGTTTAGGCTATCAAAAAACAGGGGCGCCTTTTATGGATGCTGGCATTGAACACTACGAAATGAATAAAGAACTATAACATCATTTAAATCGGAAAATTTAGAGCTTGGAGCATTAGCCATTTTGGCTAATGCTCCAAGCTCCTTTTGTGGGCTGTTTACATCGGCTATTTTTTTGATAGCTGTTGATAACGTTGATACCAGATATCTACATATTCGGGCGAGAAGGGGCCTTTTTCGTTATTAATCCAATCCACTAAAGTCTTGACATTTTCTTTTAAAATGAAGTCAATATCTTCTGGATAATCCATTAGTTTACTATGAAATTCATATTCATCAACGTCTAGTAAACGTTTTTCACCATCTGGAAAAACCTTGATATCTAAATCATAATCAATATACTTCAACGCTTCGTCATCTAAAACATACGGCGAAGCCAGATTGCAGTAATACGAAACCCCCTTTTCTCTAATCATTGCTATTATATTGAACCAATATTTCTTGTGAAAATAAACAATGGCTGGTTCACGAGTCACCCACCGACGTCCGTCGGATTCCGTTACTAACGTGTGATCGTTCACACCAATTAAAGAATACTCGCTCGTTTTTAGTACCATCGTATCACGCCACGTTCGATGTAAATGTCCGTCATGTTTATAACTCTGAATGGTTACAAACTCGCCTTCTTTAGGAATTCCCATAATACCCCAACTTTCCCCAAATAAAGTAAAGCACTGTTACTTTTTGGGTGTTCATACATCGATATCGAAATAATTATATCATATCTTTTGAGTTTGCGTACATTGAGTTCACTTAAAGAAGACGATTTCTGAAAAAATTTAATTTAGATGACCAATTAGTTCAAATTCAGTAAATATTTTCAGCTTAATTATTGTATTTTTTCAAAGACTGATACTGCGTTCTCTCTTAAAACCTGATTTAATTCTTCAACATTTGTTTTACCTGTTGTTTCAAGCCACGCAATGGTTTCTTCAGCACCTTGTTGGACAAATGGAAGCACACCGTCTGCCCAAGTTGCGCGACCACATAAAACTCCATTAAACGAGGAACCTGCTTTTTTTGCAAATTTCAATGTTTCCTGAAACATCGTAGCACTAACCCCTGCACTCAAGAAAATAAATGGAAGTTGTGTTGCTTCACTTTGCATTTTGAAAAAAGCCTGCGCTTCATCTTGGCTATAAAGACTTTCAGTACCAAAACCTTCTACAAAATTCATGTTCACCGGAACTTCTACTTTTAAAACATCAACATTATAGCGATCTTTTGAAAATTCTTTCATCGCTTCAATTACTTTGTGCGGTTTTACTTTAGCATATTCTTTTGAAGCACTATCCGAATTGCTTGCATCATAAGAGACAATTTCTAAAAAGAATGGAATTTCTTCGGCTAAACACTCTGAACCAATCCGTTCTATATAAGCTTTCTTTCGTTCATTGATTGCTTCACTTTCGTCAACATCGTAGTAAAGTAAAAATTTACACGCGTCTGCGCCCGCTTCTTTTAAACGCTTAACCGACCAAACATCAAGACTATCGGGTAACCGTCCTGGTGTCGATGCATCGTAGCCCGTTTTTTCATACGCAAGTAACAAACCTGAAGTCTGTGCTCGATTTTCAGCAGCAGCTAAGCCATATTCTGGATCCAACAAAATTGCTGAAGTCTCTGGCGTTAAGCAACGAGATACTAATACTTTAAAGTCACTAATTTCTTGCGCAGTCACCTCTTTGTAATTTCCCATCATGCGTTTTAAGGCCCCACGTTGATCAATGGCTAGTGCTCCAATAATCCCTTGATTATCTACCAGATTTTCTAAATGTTTACGTTTTTGTTCACTAATTTTTTTCATTCTGTTCCCTCACTCAATTGATTATTTAGTAACGTAGCGATTTCAGCTGGCGAACTTGCTTGTTTCAGGCCAGAAGTAATTTCTTCTCTTAATAGGAGGCGCGCAACGGAAGAGAGTAATTTCAAATGTGTCGTGCCAGCTTCGGCATCAGGAATAAATAGCGCAATCACAAACTCCGTTAATTGGTTGTCAAGGCTCTGCCACTCAACACCTTGGTCCAAGGTAACAATGATAATGGCTGCTTGTTGAATCGTTGCTGCTTTTGCATGAGGTATCGCAAACCCATTCATCATCCCCGTTGTTCCTTCTTGTTCTCGCTCGTTCAGCTTATTGAAAACTTCCTGTGCGTCCTGAGCAACTTCCAATTCTGTTGACTTTTTTGCTAAAAAGCGAAAAATATCCTCTTGCGTTTGTAAATGTTGATTTAAAAAAATATGATTTTCTTTAATAAAAGCCATTCCACCCACTCCTAATTCCTGTTATTTCGTTTTTATGATAACGATTGCTCTTGTTTGGCGATTCTACTTTTTTGTACAAAGCCTAGCAATAAACCGCCTACCAATGAACCAGCTAAAATTGCTAGAACCCATTGAACAGCGTGAGTAACAACTGGTAAAACAAGAAATCCTCCATGAGGCGCTGGCACTTGTACCCCAAACATATACGTTAGGACTGCTGCAATTGAAGATCCGAGCATCATAATCGGTAAAACCTTCAATGGATCTTTTGCTGCAAACGGAATAGCGCCTTCTGTAATATGTGTAGAGCCTAAAATAAAGTTCACTAATCCCGCATTGCGTTCATTTGTGTCAAAGTATTTTCCAAAGAATAATGTTGCAAAGCCTGTAATTAGAGGTGGCGCTATGCAGGCAGCAGAAACTCCTGCCATAAAAGAAGTATTTCCTTGAGCTAAGAGAGCTGTCCCAGTAACATAGGCCGCTTTATTAACTGGACCTCCCATATCAAACGCGCACATACAACCCACAATAATTCCTAAAACCAATGGACTTGAGTTTTGGAAACTAGCTAAAAAGCTCATCATTCCTTCGTTAACAGCTTTCATCGGATCTGCTAATAAAGACATAGTGATACCAATCACTGCAACGCCAATAACTGGATAAAGGAAAATTGCTTTTAAACCATCTAATGATTTAGGCAAACCTTTAAATACTCTTTGTAATAACAGAATGAAATACCCAGCAAGGAAACCAGATAATATCCCTCCTAAAAAGCCTGTGCCACCAGTGTTAGCAATCAGACCACCGACAAAACCCACAACCAAACCAGGCCGTTTTGCAATCCCCTCTGCGATATACGCAGATAAAATCGGCACCATCATTCCCATTGAAGCATCGCCAATACTTTTTAACATAGCGGCGGTAGCATTATACTGACTACTTTCTGGATCAAATGAATAAATGCCCCAAATAGCAAAAGAAAGAGCAATTAAAACGCCACCTGCTACTACAAATGGCAACATGTGAGAGACACCATTCATTAAATTTTTATAAATACTATGTCCAACATTTCCTGAAGAAATCTGTGTTTCCTGTTCAAGTTCGTCCACTGCTTGATTTTCGGCCGCAATCGTTCCTTTGCCTGCGAGCGCTTCTTCAATTAAGCGATCTGCTTCTTTAATACCCACACTGACAGGGACATCAATGATTCGTTTCCCAGCAAAACGTTCTGCTTGAACGTCTTTGTCGGCGGCAATAATGACTGCCTCCGCTCCTTGGATTTCTGCAGGTGTTAACTCGTTTTCTATGCCAATCTGACCATGTGTTTCAACCTTAATCGTAATACCTTTACGCTTCGCAGCTTGTTCCAATGCCTCTTGTGCCATATACGTGTGCGCTATTCCCGTCGGACAACCTGTAGCAGCTATTAATTGATACGTAGCCATCTGTTTATTCCTCCTCTTGAATCCTTATTTGTTGCTCTAACTCCTGAACATCTGAAAAATCTGTCAATCCTTTGCGAAATGCTGTTGAACTACCTGCTGCAATACTTCTTTTTAAATTTTTTTCTAATGAAAGTCCTTGATGCCAGCCAGCTAAAAAGGTACCTAACATTGCATCCCCGGAACAAGCTGTATTCACGACCATTCCAGTTGGTGAATTACCTGAAAGGACCTTTTCATTATTCATAAATAGGGCCCCGTCACTACCTAAAGAAAGTAAAATGTTTTTGGCTCCCCGCTTCAGTAATTCTTGTCCGTAAAAAATGTAATCATCCTTAGTCTGCACTTCTGTATGAAACCACTCTTGAAGTTCTTCTTCATTTGGTTTCAATAAAAATGGTTGATATGGCAAACAATCTAAAATTTCTTCATAACTACTGTCTAAAATTAAGAACACCTGCTTTTCAAAACAAATTCGGCTAATTTCAATCAAAATACTTGGCGAAACCCCTTGTGGTAAACTTCCTGATACGCACAAATAATCCCCTTTACGTAACTCTGAAATTTTTTTCAAAAAACGCTGTACATGTTCTTCAGATAATTTTGGTCCCTTATTGACTAATTTGTATTCCTTTTGATCGTTGGTAACTTTTGTAAACACATTGATTCTCGTTGTGCCAGCGACTTCGATAAAGTCAGTGGTTATCTCTTTTTCTTTTAAATAATCCTCGACATAATTCCCAGTGAAACCAGCTTTGACTCCCAAAGCGGTATTATCAATCCCTAACATCTTTAAAATTAGGGAAACATTGACTCCTTTCCCGTTTGCTTGAATATCATCTTCCTTCGTGCGATTCACGACAAAAGGAACTAGCTCTTCTGTTTCGATAAATAAATCAATGGCTAAATTTAATGTACATGTATAAATAGTCACTGTAGTTCCTCCTTTCTCCTCTTTATTATGTCTCAAAATGCTATGTAAAGGTTTTCATTCTTTCGCAAAAATATAGAAAACATTTACAATTTCATAATTTCTCTAGCTTTTTTATTTTTTTTCATTAAAAATAGGCTTATAAATGTTTTTTTAGTGAAAGAAAGAAGGGCTGGCCATTATGGAACAAAAATTGAGTGAGTCAGAGCAATATCTCTGGCATTTTATCGAAACACATATTTTAGAAATCCCTGATTATTCCATTGTAAAATTAAGCGAACGAGCCAACGTATCAACTGCGACGATTGTAAGAACCATGAAAAAGAAAGGCTATGAAGGTTTCACATCCTTCAAGCATCACTTGAAAGATAAAGAAAACCAAAATATAAATTTTTCAGCATTAGAAAAAGTAGACCGAGGAATTCGGACGGCCATTTTAAAGAATGAAGAAGAAGTAACTCGTACGATTAACATGATTGAAATTGGTAATATCGAAGATGCGATCCAAAAAATCAAAGCTTCTCGACGGATTATTATCTTTGCTAGAGGGTTTTCAGAATTAATTGCTCAGGAAATGATGGTTAAGTTTCAATTGGCTGGCAAATACTGTGAACTGCATACGGACCCAGAAATTATTAAAAATATTAGTAAAAAGTTATCAAAAAAAGATGTGGCTCTTTTTGTTTCTTTAAACGGGGAAACCCAAGAATTAGTTGTCGCTGGTAAAAACTGTTACGACTCAGAAATTGGGACGATCCTTTTAACCGCAAGCAAACACTCTAGTTTAATGAAATACATTGAAATTCCGTTCGTGGGCTTCAAATCAGAAGGCTCCTTTTTCCCCGATTATGAAGTGCGTTCACGGTTACCATTATCTATTCTGGCAAGAATTTTATTGGACGCCTATGCTTTAAGAACGACAACTTAGGCTTTCTTAAATAATAAAAAACAAGCATTCCTTCACTTAAAATAAAGGAATGCTTGTTTTTATTTTGCAACAAAACGTGCTTCTACTCGATAAATTCGTTGACCACGACTAGAAAATTTTTCTTCATATTCTGTCATGATGTTGCCTTCAAACTCGCTATTATGCAAATCCAGCCACACACGTTCAATAATCATGCCATATTTAGAAAAGCTACTTAATGAGTATTCGAAGAGACCTTGATTATCCGTTTTAAAATGAATTTCTCCATTTGGTTTTAAAATAATTTCATCTGTCACTAAAAAGTTTTTATACGTTAAACGACGTTTTTCATGTTTTTTCTTTGGCCAAGGATCTGAAAAATTTAAATAGATTAAATCTACTTCATTTTCAGCAAAATATTCTGTTAATGCTTCGCCGTCTACTCGCAATAACTGTAGATTAGGTAACGGCTCGGCCACTAGCTTATCTAATGCAATCGATAAAATACTTAATTGCATATCGATACCAATATAATTAATTTCAGGATGTGCTTTAGCCATTTCATAAATAAAACGACCTTTACCTGAACCAATTTCAATGTGGATGGGATGATTATTGCCAAAACGTTCTTGCCATTTCCCTTGCCATTTTTCAGGACCTTCTACCACATATTGTGGATATTTTGCCATATATTCTGCTGCTCCGGGTCTATTTCTTACACGCATATTTAAAATTCCTTTCTTTTAAAAACAGACTGGTGAAATTCGCCAGCCTGTGTGGATGTTAAATGAATTAGTTTAACTACTAAACATTCGTTTTAATTGTAAAATTTCTGCAGTCATTGCTCTTCTTTCGCCCTCTTGGTGATGACGAACAATCTCTTGTAAAAAGCTAAATAAACCATACCAATAAATTCGTTGAACCGTACTTTCATTAGGAATTAAACCATAAGATAGTAACCATTGATTCCAACCGGAACGAGGCACATAATGACTCAAAATCATTCCTAAATCTACCGCTGGGTCCGCGACCATCACAGAATCCCAATCTACTAAATAGAGATAATTATTCGAGACTAACCAATTCCGATGATTCACATCGCCGTGGACAGCCACATAGCTAGTTTCTGGATATTCTGGTAAATGATTATATAAATAAGTGATTACTTCTTTTAAATAACTGTTTCGTTTTAATTCTTTAGGTAGTTGGCGCTTGTACTCTTTCAACATTGTTAGCGGGGTACAAACTTCACCACCAATTTTTTTCAACATGTCTTTCAGCAAATTGGAATGATGCAATTGGTATAAGACGTCAATCACGTCATTGCGTTTGCCAATTTCGTCCGCCTGTAATAAACGTCCTTCCAGCCATTCTTGGGCTGTTAGTACGTCGCCATTCGCTGTCCGCTTTGTCCAAATCATCTTCGGGGCTAACCCTTCTTTAGACAATGCTGCAAGAAGTGGAGAAGTGTTTCGTTTAATGAACACTTTCTCTGTTTCTTTTATTCCCATGTATGTTTGACCAGTTGCGCCCTTTATCGGCTGCAGACGCCAGTCTTTATCCAACTGAAATTCCATGGAAATTATCTCCTATCTCAACACAATTTTATTGCAATTTTTACAGCAATTACCATTTTAGTCGCCAAACCTTGCTTCGTCAAGCTTCTATGTGGTTCTTTTGTAAATTTTGCTTGGTTTTCTCATCTTTATAGCTTATTCAAGCGCATTGGAACATACATTTTAGTGAAAATCACAACTTCTACAATTAAGGCACCCAGAATGAGCAAGCTATTTTGCAAACTGCCTAAACGAAGGCAGACAATCCCACCAAAAATAATGGCCGCAACAGATAATGCGCCGCTAATTAACCGGCGAATCGCTGCTTGTTTTTTTTCTATTGAAATTGGATATAGCTGTGTCATCACCATATAATCAAATTGCGTATACATGGGAATCAACTGGAACCCGATTAAATAGATGAACAATAGAGCAACTACCAACGCAATCCAGAATTCTTGTAAAAAGAAGAGTAGCACGCCACCAACCAAAATCAAACGAAACAATAAGCCGCTATATTCGCTACCTCGTAAAAAGCTCCGAATGAATAAGTAAGCATACGTGTTCTCAGACGTTTTTTTGACTACTCCGAGGAGAGGATCTAAGTATTTACGACGTTTCACTGTACTACTCACTTCAGGAATATCTGTAAACAGCTGAATGAATTTATAAATTCTATGCATTCTATTTTGCTCTTTTTGAATCATTTTTTCCCAATCCAAGAAACTCTGTTTCATCTTATTTTGCCAAATATTCGATAAACAAACGGCCAGAACGATACCACCAATCACACCAACCCAAGGCGTCCAGTAAATGGCTCCCGTCATAATCAAGAGACTACTGATCAACCAAACGAACCACCAACTACGGTAAGTGGTTGGCGAAAGATGATAGAGCCCATAGCTTTGTAAACTAAGATGTGTATAAATCATACAAACTAGCATGACCAAAAATAAAAAGAAGGTTTGAAACGACCAACCTGTTGTCACTACAATCAACGGCATCAATAGGCCACTTCCTAGAAAGCTGACCACAATCGGTAAAAGTAAAGAGTAGCGCAGTGCTCGTTTCAGATAAGCAGCGAATTGTTTTTCTTTTGGTAATAAAAACACCTTGTCTGGCTCTTCTGTCAAAGTGGCCAACTTACCAACTTGAATGAGTAGCAGCCAACCCAACAGAATTAACGGCCTGCCCCAAACAAAATCACGAGGTAATTCTTTTAACAACTGGGAATAGTACAGACCTAATCCGCCTAATAAAAACATACAGACTAAAACAAAATGATCATTTAAAATATAGCGCAAGTACTTGGACATTTTTTGGAAATGCCGTGACAAACGTTGACTAAAAAATTCGCCCATGTTACCCCACCTTTTCTTCCTTCGTCAAGGCAAGATAAATATCATCTAAAGAAGACTCTGGTAAATTAAATTCTGCACGTAATTCAGCCATTGTGCCGTTTGCCCGTAATTTCCCTTCGTGTAGCACCACAAAGCGATCACAATATTTTTCAGCTGTTGCTAAAATATGCGTGGACATTAAAATCGCTGCCCCTTGCTTACGCATCGTATCCATTAACTCTAACAAAGCATGAATTGCTAAAGGATCTAAGCCTAGAAAAGGTTCATCAATAATATATAAACTCGGTTCAATTAAGAATGCACAAAGTACCATGACTTTTTGTTTCATGCCTTTTGAAAAATTAGCAGGAAACCATTCCAATTTATTGTCTAAACGGAACGTTTTTAGTAATGGTTCCGCTCGTTTGAATGCTTCTTCTAATGGAATATCATAAGCCAACGCCGTGACTTCGATATGCTCTTTCAATGTTAATTCTTCATATAAAGAAGGTGTTTCCGGAATATACCCGATTTTTTTGCGATATTCTTCGGGGGCTTGTTGCAATGTTTCCCCGTCAATCATAATTTTGCCTTTTTGCGGCGTAAGTAACCCAATAATATTTTTGATGGTAGTGCTTTTCCCCGCACCATTCAAGCCGATTAAACCAACCATTTCACCAGACTTGACGTCAAAATTAATATCTTTTAAGACAGGAATATGGCCGTAACCTCCTGTTAAATGTTCAATTGTTAAGCTCATTTCTTTTGCCTCCAACCTTTTCTCTCTACCATTATTAAACCCTAAGCGAACCAAGAATTCAAAAATTACTCCCTTAATTAAATGGATTTTTTTCTTTCTCTTATTATACACGAAATGAAACGAACTTTTTAGCGAACTCACGTACTTTTTCATCCACAGAGAAATCAACTTGTGGTAAAGTAAAGGAAAGAACCTAGAGAAAAGAGGAATTTTTCATGAATGATTGTATTTTTTGTAAAATTATCAACGGCGAAATCCCAAGTTATAAAGTCTATGAAGACGAGAAAGTCTACGCGTTTTTAGACATTACACAAGTGACCAAAGGGCATACCTTAATGATTCCAAAACAACACGTTGCTGATATTTTTGAATATAATGACGTTTTAGCAAGCGACGTCTTTGCTCGTATTCCTAAAGTAGCACGAGCATTAGAAAAAGCTTTTCCAGAAATGGAAGGATTAAACATTTTAAATAACAATAAGGAAGTGGCTTATCAATCCGTTTTCCATTCCCACGTTCATTTGATTCCCCGTTATTCAAAAGAAGATGATTTCTCTATTCATTTTGGCAATCATCAAGAGGACTACTCCGCCGAAGCGATGCAAGAAATTGCTGAGACCATTGCAAAGCAGGTGAACTAAATGAAAAAATTTATTAAAGGTCTCTTTTTTGGCGCAGCTGCTGGTACCATTGGCGGCTTGTTGGCAGCTCCAAGAAGTGGGAAAGAAACACGCCAACATTTAATCAATGAGCTAGAGGACTATCGTTCACTGAAAAATCAAGTCACGAATGACTGGGATCAAGTGCAACAAGATTTGGCAGTTGTCGAAGAAAACATTCCACTGGCAACTGAATTTTCAAAAGACCTGCAACAAGAAATCACTGATTTCAAATTCCAAGCGGAACCGCGGATTGCTCAAATTAAAGAACAAATTGCCAAAATCACGGCTGAATTACCTGACACACAAACTAACAAGCAAAAGTAAAGTCTTTGATGTTAATTATTTCTTTTATTATTAAAAAAATAAAAAGTGTGACGTAAATACGAATTTTGTTTGAAACTATGCCTGAGACTCTTTCTTTTTCAAAATAAGGTATGGTATAGTTATATCAGAAATAAAACTAAAAAAAACAGGAGTGCATAAGAGAATGAAGAAAAAACTAATCTTAGCTGCAGCGGGCGCAATGGCCGTTTTTAGTTTAGCAGCGTGTTCAAGCGGTTCAAAAGATATCGCAACAATGAAAGGTTCAACAATTACTGTTGATGATTTTTATAACCAAATTAAAGGGCAAAGCACGAGCCAACAAGCGTTTAGCCAAATGGTTATCTATAAAGTCTTTGAAGATAAATATGGTAATAAAGTCACTGATAAAGATGTTCAAAAGAAATTTGATGATGCTAAAGAGCAAATGGAAGCACAAGGTGCAAAATTCACTGATGCTTTAAAACAATACGGCTTAACTGAAAAAGATTTCAAAAAACAATTAAAACAAACTGCTGCTTTCCAAGAAGGTATGAAAGCACATCTTAAAATTACAGATGAAGACTTAAAAACAGCTTGGGCAAGCTTCCATCCAGAAGTAGAAGCACAAATTATCCAAGTTGCTTCAGAAGATGATGCCAAAGCTGTCAAGAAAGAGATCACTGACGGCGGCGATTTCGCAAAAATTGCCAAAGACAAATCAACCGATGCTGCAACGAAAAAAGACGGCGGTAAAATTAAATTTGATTCACAATCAACAACTGTTCCTGCCGAAGTTAAAGAAGCAGCCTTCAAACTAAAAGATGGCGAAGTATCAGAACCAATTGCTGCAACAAACGCACAAACGTACCAAACAACTTACTATGTAGTGAAAATGACGAAAAACAAAGCAAAAGGCAATGACATGAAACCTTATGAAAAAGAGATCAAGAAAATTGCTGAAGATACAAAATTAGCCGATCAAACATTCCAAGCAAAAGTTATTAGTGACGAATTAAAAGCGGCCAATGTGAAAATTAAAGATGATGCCTTCAAGAATGCTTTAGCAGGCTACATGCAAACTGAATCTTCAAGCGCTTCTTCAGAGAAAAAAGAATCAAAATCAAGTGATTCTAAAACAAGTGATACCAAAACAAGCGACTCTGAAAAAGCAACAGATTCTTCAAGTAAAACAACAGAATCTTCTTCTAAATAAACATACAAAAGGGAGTGGTCAATTGACCACCCCCTTTTTTTATTTATCTTTTGGAACATAGAAACTGCGATTGTCTAAACCAAAGATTCGTTCTGTATACTCCCCAGGCTGTGTTTGACGAATGGCCCCTAGCATCATTTGAATGGACGCATCCATGGTATCAATTTGATGTAAGATTTCCGCTTCCATAATTCTTGGTCGCACAGGTGAGCCATATTCCAATAACCCATGGTGGGCTAAGACCATGTGTCGCAGGACGACAACGTCTTCTTCTCGATCATCAATTTTCAAGGCCAAACACGCCTTGGTAATTTCCTCATCCACCAAAACTAAATGACCAATTAAGTTCCCTGCCACCGTATATTCTGTCGTAATAGCGCCAGATAACTCTAAAACTTTGCCTAAGTCATGTAAAATAATCCCCGCGTATAATAGTGACGTGTTAATTTCAGGATATTCCTTAGCAATTGCTTTGCCTAGGCGCAACATTGAGACAGTGTGGTAAGCTAAGCCATTTGCAAAGGCATGATGGTTCCGTTTGGCTGCAGGAAATTCATAAAATTCTTGTTGGTATTTCGTCATAAGATAGCGCACAATACGATTCCAATGAGCATTGGTAATCTCAAAAATTACTTGATTGATTTCCTCGACCATCTCTTCTTTTTTCAAAGGCGCTCGTTCCATATATAAACTTGGCTGGCTTGGTTCCTCTGCTGTCGCTAAACGCATGTGTAAAATTTTTACTTGGGGTTTATTTTGATAAACTTCTCGTTTTCCATTCAGTAAAACAACGTTCCCCGCAGTAAATCGTGTAATTTCATCCTCAGAGGCGTCCCAATATTTTCCGTCAATCGTGCCAGATGTGTCTTGAAAAGTAAAGGCAATAAACTTTTTCCCATTTTTAGCTACACGCACATCGGCATTTTTAATTAGAACAAATGATTCAAAAAGTTCTTCTACTGTTAATTCACGTAATTTTTTCACTTGACGCTTCCTCCTTCTAACGCAATTACTCTTTGTTGTAGGTCCTGATAATAGCTTACCATTTCTTGATCAGAAGAAAAACAAATGACTTGCTGTTTTTGACCAAACTTAGTAAATAATTCAGCTAATTGGGCTTTTCTTTGATGATCATAGTGTAACCAACCGTCATCAATGATAATTGGACAAATCAGTTGTTCGCCTTGAACTGCTAAAAAGGCAAAACGAACAGCCATCATCAATTGATCTTTAGTGCCAGTTGATAATTCATGTAAATAAAACATTTCTTGTTCTTTCGTTACCGCGACTAGTTGACCTTCGGCTACTTGGATTGATTGATAGCGTTGGTTTGTTAAAAGTGCAAAGTAGCTTGATGCATACTGTAATAAGCTGGGCAATTGTTGTTCCGAAAGCTCTGTTAATAAGTCCATTAACAGTTGTCCCGCTAGTTGATAACCCGACCAACGTTGAGCTAGTTCTTTGATTTCCGCTTTTAAAATTGCTTGGCGTTGATACAACTCATCTAAGGTACCATCCATCATTAATTGTTGTTTTTCATAAATCAGCGCTTGATACTGCTCTTGTAATTTATCTAACCGACTTTCTTCCAGTGCTTGTTGCTGCGCCAGTTGTAAAGAACGGTCTTTTAACGTTGCTTCTGTTACCGCTTCTGGAAACAGATTGCCTAATTGTGTCGCTAATTCTTGCCCACGACCAACTTGAGCTTGCTGAGTGGTCAGCTGTTGAATCCTCATTGGAACATCAGCGATTGATAGAATCCGATAACGAATCAGTAAAGGCTGAATTCGTGTTAA
Organism: Enterococcus sp. DIV1444a; assembly: GCF_051712125.1. NCBI lineage: Bacteria > Bacillati > Bacillota > Bacilli > Lactobacillales > Enterococcaceae > Enterococcus > Enterococcus sp. DIV1444a. The sequence goes on along the minus strand of NZ_JBIOOG010000001.1, from coordinate 464,501 downwards.
TGCTTCTTGCTGTTTAGTTTTCAACTCTCGTAACTGCTGTTTGAGATAGCCATCTGCTTGATACTCCTGAGCAAAACGAACTTTCTCCATTTCTTCAGCAAATCCTTCTAAAAAGTGTAACTTTTCGGAAAGGCTCTTTCCTTGTAAGGGTAAATGCGTCATCAATGGGGCGACTTGCTCTTCAAATACTTGGCGTTTTTGTTGGTTTTCTTTCAATTGACTCATGAGTTCTTCATTTGTTTGAACAAGCAATAAATAGCGCGTAATCAATTCCCGCTGATTCATTAATGTATCAATTTGCTGCATTTTTCCTAATTGATGAAGGTGAGCTTGCTCCGCTACTGCTTGTTCAAGTTGTTCCACTTGCAGTTGTGCCTCACGTTCTTGATTCAGCGCTTGTTGGAACTGTTCATTTAAATAATCTAGTTGCGAAAGTTTCGTTTGCCATTCTTCTTTCACTTCATCAGAAGAAGCTTCTTTTCTAGTGGCGTAGCTAAGCACTTCTTTTACGATAAGACTAACTCCCACGAGAACTAGGCCCCATTTTAAAGGGCTTGGTAAAAAGAAACCGAGTAATGCAAGGATACTTCCTAGCAATAACCATAGTGGCTGTCTTGTTTTCTGCGCTTTTTGAGCACGTGTCGCTTCACCAAAAAATGCAGCGTGCTCTTTTTCAAAGTCCGTTAACTGGTCTTCCAGATTTTCAATTTGAGAAGCCAAGAATGCTTTTTGTTCTTGGCTTTTTTGAAAAGCCTGGGTATATGCAACTTGTTGTTGGCGCCACTTTTGAACGGTTTCGTTGTCATAAAAAAGCTGTGGTGGTCTTTCAGGCGACCATGACCATTCGTTCTCCAAAAGGACCATTTCTTGACGATTTTGATCAAAGGTTTGGGTCATCCATTCCGATTCGGTCATCAATTGTTGCATATCATAGCGTTGATTCAACAATTGTTGAATTAATGCTTCTTGTTCTAGGTAAAAAGCATAGCCTTCTGGAACATCGAGTGCTTCTGACTGAAGGGATAACTCTTTGGTCAAACGTTGTCGTTCTTTGTCTAGGTACATATATTCTTGAAAGGTTTCTTCTAATTGAACTTGGTCTTCTTTTACTAAAACAACGTTCTCTGTTTCTTCAGGTAGCGACTGCCATTCTTCGTACAAGGGAAAGTGACGTTGCTGTTCCGCAACCTGTAACAAGTCCTGTTGCGTTTCTTTTAGTTGCTGTTGCAGTGTCACTCGCTGTTGTTCTGTTTCACGAATCGTTTCTTCTAATTGTTGAAAAGTTTGTTGCTGCGCTTCTTTCTCTTGAATTTGTTCTTTTAATTCTTGATAAGCCGCCAACTTCTGATTAAGTAATGGCTGCTGCCCTTTGCCTTTAAAGATTTTTTGTGCTTCTTTAAAGTACGCATTTCGGTAAGTCAAAAGTTGTTGACTACCAGAAACACCAATGGCCAACAAGGATGTTTGCAGTTCCTCTTCTGTCAACTTATCACTCATAATCAATTGTTCTTGTTGAAAAGTAAAAACCTCTTGAAACAACTTTTTCGTTAGCGGATGTAACATTTGCTGTAATGTTTTTTCATCCCCCATTTGTTGTTGATAATAAATGATTGCTTGCCCTTTATTTTTTTCTTTAAAACGCTCGACTTGAACTTCCCCAAACACAGGATGTTCCAACCACAAACGACCACCATACGAACCACCATTTTTCGGTGCGTAATCGCGTTTTCTTTTGCCCTTTGTGGGAAAGCCAAACAGCATTGCTTGAATGAATTGATACAATGTGGACTTGCCAACTTCATTTGCGCCGTACAGCAATTGATTACCAGGTTCAAATGTAATTTTCTGTTGTTGCCATTTTCCAAAGCCCACAATCTCTACTGCGAGTAATTTCATAGTGGGTCCTCCTGAATAGTAAAGTCTTCATTAATTTGCTCATGTGCTAGGCGCAAGCTCTCTAATCGCCACTGCTCATCCATTGAAAAAATTCCCGCAAATTCTGGATAACGTGACAATTCCTTGGTGGTATCTTCAAAAATAACTGGATCTAAGTATGTTTTTTCTAATGCTGTTAATAAGTTGGGACTAGCGGCTAAATAGACCGGTTCTTTCGTTATTTCCTCTTCTTGCAATACTAGACGATAAACAAAAAAATCACCTTGCGTTTTTTGTAGAAGCTGCTGCTGTAAGTAGCTTAATAGTTCACCATTGACAATGGCTTGCACCACGGTCACATCCAAATGTTGCGTTTCTTTCAGTGTCAACTCCATCAATTGCTGTTGCTGATGCTCGTGCCACTTCGTCAGCAAACTGGTTTCAAGATAAGACAAAACGCTTTGGGTATCACGGCATTGCGCAAGAGATACTTCTTCATTCGTCCAATCTACTTCTGCGACTTTTTCAAATTGAACAGTCGCTTGATTTTGGGAAAGTGTGACCACTGCAACCCCTTGTAAAGACTGTTCTTTTTTCGTGTGCCCTTGAGGTGTTCCAGGATAAACAATTAGCGGTTGTTCACTAACAATTTGCGGCTGATGAATGTGGCCCAATGCCCAATAATTATAGCCAGTGGCTTTTAAATCCTTCCATGTAAACGGAGCATAATTTTGTTGCGCTTGCCGACTGGTGTCTCCATGATAAATCCCAATATGAATGTCAGAATCTGCTTGTTTGATAGGAAATTCTAATGCCTTATTTTCGTCAATCCAGGGATGCTCATAACTAAACCCTGAAACAGCCACTTGCTCGCCAGCTTTTGTTACAAAATACAGTGTCTCAACCGTTTCTTTTTCAAATAAAAAAACATTATCCGGAAAAGAAAACCAATAGCGGTCTTTTTTATAGTAATCATGATTCCCAAATGTTAAAATCACTGGGATTTCTGCTTGTTTCAACTGTTCTAATGCGGCCATTAATTGGGCTTGCATTGAAATAGAGGTCTGACTTTGATGAAACGTATCTCCTGCAAAAATAACCAAGTCCACCGCTTCTCGAATGGCAACTGTTACGATATTCATTAACAATTGTTGGTTAACTTCTCTTAAGCGCTTCGCTAATGTTGACGGGATCTTAGTTAACCCTTCAAAAGACCGATCCATGTGTAAATCAGCTGTATGCAATAGTTTCATCTTTTTCCCTCCTTTTCTCCTTCCTTTATCATATCATTTTCTGCTAGCTTGGTCAGTAAAAACATACGAAAATTTGTTCGTTTTTTTATTTTTAGTAAAAGAAAAACGAGCGTGGGACAAAAATCCAAAGTGATTTTTGTCCCACGCTCAAAAACTGATAAACGGCGGAAACAGAAGCAACTCCTTCTTATTTCTCGGAGTTAAACACTTCTGTCCCGACCTCTTCAATTACGTAAATTAATCGTTATGCATATCACGCACAGGTGTCATGATAATTCGGTTTAAATCATTGACAACTAAGCTAAACGCTTGTTCTTTTTGCATTAATTCGTTGATAACGGCTGTTTCTTGTACTTTTGTTGCAATGTTTTGTGCTTTTTCAGCATCTTCATCCGTGAATTCTTCGCCGCGCATTTGTTTTTCTTGTAGTCCTTGTTGGAATCCTTGGAATTCTTTAAACAATGTGTAAGCTGCTTCGTCTGCTTTTACTTCTTCATACGCTGCTTGTAATGCTTTAAATTCGTCTAACTCACGTAGTTCACGTTCAATCTGATTGGCTGTATCATAAATGTTACTCAATGGAATCCCTCTTTTCTCAATAGTTTCATCTTTATTGTACCATTTCTCTTAAGTTTTCCCAACTAATTTCCTAATAAGCCTCCGAAAATTCCTTCAATCTTGTCTTTGACTTTTTTTGCGCCGTCTTTAATTTGTCCTCCAACTTCATTCAATGTATCTCCGAAATTGCTAGCGCCATCTTGAACAGAGTTTCCAAAGTCTTTTAAGTTATCCCGCCAATTAGAATTGGCACCACCAGTTAAACTATCATTGCTATCAACAACTTTCCCACCTGTGGCATAAGCATCTGCGACAGGAAATTGTGCTTGTTTGACTTGTGGCAAGATGCCACTGGCTTGACTGTTGAACACCTGAGAGGCATATGTGGCGCTACTGCCTTCCAGATAATGGGTTTTACTGGTTTCTTGGAAGCCTAACCAAGTAGCAATGACAACTTCTGGTGTATAACCAATCACCCACTGATCGTTCGTTTTACTACTATCGAAGTTGGTTTCTGTCGTACCTGTTTTACCAGCCATTACGTAGCCTGCTGGTTGTGCGTTGACCCCGCTCCCAGAACTAAAGACCCCTAGCAGCATACTTGTAATCCCATCTGCAACATCTTTGGTAATGACTTGCTCTTTCTTGACTTTCGTATTATCAACTACAATTGCGCCAGTTGAGTCGACGATTTTTGTAATTAAATGCGTTTCAGTTTTATAACCTTCATTGGCAAAGGCACTATAAGCTCCCGCCATGGTTAGTGGCGAAACACCCGTTTGTAATCCCCCAAGGGCTAAACCATAGTACCGATCTTTTTCTGATAACGGAATGCCAAATTTCTCTGTTTTTTCATAGCCTTTATCTAAACCAATTTGATGTAATAACCACACCGCTGGTAAATTTAAGCTTTCTCCTAAGGCTTGATACATAGGAACTTCTCCACTGTACGTGCGGCTATAGTTTTGCGCTGGATAATAATCTTGTGGTTTATCTTCTAAAACAGAGTCTGATTTATAGCCAGCCTCTAAAGCTGGTGTATAGACAGAAATTGGTTTTAAGGACGAGCCTGGTGAACGTTTTGTTTGCGTTGCAAAGTTAAAGCCTCGATAAACGTGTTCCCCTCGACCGCCCACCAGTGCTTGCACGCCGCCGGTTTTCGGATCAATGGCTACAGAACCACTCTGAACCATGGCACCATCTTCTGCATTGGGTGGAAATAGTGCATCATTTTTATAAGTTGCATCCATCGCATCTTGATACCCCTGATTTAAAGAAGTGTAAATCTTGTAGCCTTTATTTAAAATATCTTCTTCTTTAAATTTATAACGATTGACCGCTTCATCAATTACCGCATCAAAATAATATGGATATTTGTAACTATTTTCGTCGCCAACATAGGTGTCATTTAATAGACTCGCTAAGTTAACATTCGCTTCTTGATTGGCTTCTTCTTGAGATAGTTTTTTATTGTCGACCATTAGTTGTAAAACGGTATTCCGTCGCGCTGTGGCATTGTCAATGTAATCAATTGGGTTATAAATTCCTGGCCCTTTTAACATGCCCGCTAGCGTTGCGGCTTCCCCCACTGTAACTTGGGATGCATCCACGCCAAAGTATTTACGAGCTGCATCTTGCACGCCCCAGACACCATTACCAAAATAAGAATTATTTAAATACATTGCTAAGATATCTTTTTTCGAATATTTCTTTTCGATTTCAATCGCTAAAAATAATTCTCTGGCTTTCCTATCTAACGTTTGCTCTTGCGTTAAGTAAGCATTTTTGGCTAATTGCTGCGTAATTGTACTTCCGCCACCACCGCCACCGATTTTCCCGAAGGTCAATTTGCCAACAACCGCACGGGCAATCCCTTTGATGGAATACCCTTTATGTTGATAAAACCCGCGATCTTCAGTTGAAATAACCGCGTCTTGAATATAAGGAGAAATATTATCCAGTTCCACAAAAGTCCCTTTTTGCCCGAATAACTTTCCGACTTCTTTTCCTGATTCATCATAAACGCGTGTTGATTCACTTAGCCCCGATTTTAGGGTCTCAACGTTTGCGGACTTGGCTAAGTAAAATAAATAAATACTGGCACCTAAAGCGACGACCAAACCAATTAACAAGAAAATTTTATTGATTTGATACTTTTTCCAAATCCGCTTTCTGGCTTGATGGAATTGTATTAAATAAGGCTTCATCCACGTCCAAAAATGACGTAATCCGACACCGACTTTACTAAAAAATTGTTTAAGATTGTCCATAGTACTCCCTCTGTTTACGTTTCTTGGCTAAGTCTACCATATTCTTGTGGGTACGACCTAGGTCTAAAGCATGAAAAATTCTTGAAAAACAATTTCAATGGTCTTTTCGCTGTAGCAAAGGAAATGTGGCCTTCACTAGAGGTAAATAATTGCTTACGCTTAGAAACGAGTCTTTATTTAGCCTCTATTCTATCATGCTTTTCTTCGTTTTTTATGTAAATTTGTTTAAGAATCTCTCAAGGAACTGCCTTTCTAACAAATTTCAGCTTTTTTCCCGTTCTGGCTTGACCTTTTGAGTAGCTTTGTTACACTAAATAGCGAATCAGTGAAAGGTGGGATTTGGTGGAATATTCAATGAGATTACCTGAAAATTTTTCAACAATGACTATAAAAGAACTATTAGAAAATGAGTGGCTAGTCCCTCGAAAAGTGCGCCATTTTTTACGCACGCGAAAAAATGTCAAAATCAACGGGGAAACAGCTGCTTTTCATTTTCCCGTCCAAGCTGGCGATTGTGTCACCTTAACGTTTGAAGAAACCGATTATGTACGTCCCGCTATTCATTGGGGGGAAGCAACGCGTGTGACGGTTTTATATGAAGATGAACATTTAATGATTGTAAATAAACCTTATGGCATTAAAACTCATCCAAATCAGCCACAGGAAACAGACACCTTGTTAAATCATGTTGCTGCCTATTTAGCTGAGAAAAATCAGGTCCCTTATGTCGTTCATCGATTAGATAAAGAAACCAGTGGTGCGATTGTCTTTGCTAAAAATCCTTTTGTCTTACCTATTTTAGGGCGTTTATTAGAAACAAAACAAATTTACCGTCAATATCAAGCGATTGTAGCTGGTCACTTTAACCAAAAAGAACAGACAATCAATCAGCCGATTGGTCGTGATCGGCATGATCGCCGGAAACGACGGATTGATCCTCAAAAAGGGGATTCAGCGATTACACATGTCCAAGTGGTCAAAGCTCTTTCTAATAATCAAACCGCAGTTACCTGTGTTTTAGAAACAGGTCGGACGCACCAAATTCGGGTCCATTTAGCTAGCGAAGGGCATCCAATTATTGGTGATCCGTTATACAACCCAAAATCGCAGGCAGCTCGTTTAATGCTCCATGCTTCACAACTTCATTTACGCCATCCGTTTACAAAAAAACAAATCGTTGTGACTGCAGCGCCTGGACTATGGTAAAAAAACAGAAGAAATCGGCGGCTACCGTCCAATTTCTTCTGTTTTTTGTTTTACCGCACATTCACTGTCGAGAACGGCATATCTGCGTTTGCTAGTGTCTTGGTGTTAAACAGTCCCTGAACTAACTCTCAGCCTTAACCATTTGTAGCCACTCTTTTTGTAAAATTCCGTAATTGTAGATATCCAGCCATTGGCCATCTTGAAATAATACTTCTCTATCAATTCCTTCTTTTTTGAAACCTACTTTTTCATAAACATGAATCGCTTTTGGATTGTTACTATTGACAGCTAATCTGATTTTGTGCAAACCCAGTTCATAAAAAGCAAATTTACAAATTAAAGACACCGCCTCAAAGCCATATCCTTGACCACGTTGCTCTTTTTGTAAAATAGCAATCCCTAAATTGGCCCCTCTATTTTTCAACTGTACATCAGACAACGAAACCCAACCAATAAATTCCTCTGTCGTATTTTCTAAAATAGCAAATAGAAATCGATCATCTTCTCCTTTATTAATTGTGAAATCTTTCCATTCTTCAAGCCCCCACGGATGTAAAGCATCCCAGCTCAAATGCCGAAGCAATTCATTATCCCATTGCTGTTTTGCAATATGTTCGATATATTCTTCTCTAAAATGAGAAAAGCCAACGTGTTTTCCTTTTAAAACATTTTCCATAAGAACACCTTTAATTTCCTAGATTATTTTTCTATTTGCTGACTATCTATTTCCTCGTATTTTTGTAAAAAAGTGGCAATTTTTTCGATGACACACGCATTTTTATCGCTTTGGTCATTCTCTACCTGAAGAACAAGCAACGGTTCATGCAGACTTAAGCGTAGCAAAAACCAACCACTGCCATATTGACCAGACACGTTTCCCCGAACACCTTCTTGATTTTCACGGTCCACAGCAAAGTCTGCTTGATTTTCTACAAACAATTCAAAGTCTCGCAAGACTTGTTGCCCATAACAAGTAACATCCTCCGCAGTAATTTTGAAGCGAAATTCGTTGGTTTCTGCCGGTTGCTTCAATGTAGCAATCAGATCACCTAACGTTTGAATGTTTTGTTTCAATTCTGGTAACAACATTAAAATTTTTGCCACGACATATGCACCATCATCCAGATTGTAGTTTTCTTGAAACGCTGCATGACCACTGGTTTCAATGGCTAACGGTGTCTGAAAGCCCCCATGATTCAATTCAATCATTTTATTAATGACATTTCGGTAACCAGAAATATAACGAATCTGTTGGCCGCCTTTTTCTTCAATAAATGTTTTTAAATGACTTGAGGTTGGCGAATTTGTCACAATATAACTACCGGGCGCTTCTTTTAAAACGATTGCCGCTAAAACAGCAATTAAATTATTTCGATTTAGTACCTCACCTGATTGGTCCACCACGGCCGAACGATCTACATCTGTATCAAAAATAATGCCCAAATCTGCCTGATTAGCTAAAACAGCCGTTTGAATACTTTTCATTGCTTCAGAATTATCTGGATTAGGTACATGATTAGGAAAATGCCCATCTGGTTCTAAAAACTGTGACCCCGTCGTATCAGCGCCCAAAACTTGAAGAACCTGCTCCGCAAAGAAGCCCCCAGCCCCATTACCTGCATCAACGATAATTCGAAAGCCCTGTAAAGGTTTCTCTTCTGGCGAATGAATTCCTTGGCGAATTTTTCCCACCAAATGCTCCGCATAAATTGGCAGTAACTCTTGCTTCATCAGGGTGCCATTTTCATTGGCTGTCAGCGGATCAGTATGAGATAAAATATACCGAATATCTTCTTTCTCTGCTCCACCTTCTGCTGTGAAGAACTTCAAGCCATTAAAGTAGTAAGGCAAATGGCTAGCTGTAATCATAATCGCTGCATCACATTGAAACGTTGGAAATTGAGTAGCCATAAACATAGCAGGCGTCGTAGCTAAACCAACATCAATCACCTGAATACCTAATGAAAGAAACGTATCTACTAATACTTGTTTAATTGGCTCCGCCGTTAGACGACTATCATGTCCGATTGCAATTGACAGGCGCTGTTGTGCCTTTCGTGGCAGCTGTTTTTTATCCTGTAACCAACGAACCACGCCCACCGCAATTTCGGCTACTGCTGTTGCGGTTAATGTTGCCGTTTGTTCTTCCGTATCCAAAGCAATTCCCCGAATATCCGAACCATTTTGTAGCGCTTTCAATTCTACCAAGAAAAAAACTCCCTTCTATTGATGCTTTCAATTTTAAAAAATCATATTTTCGATGCGTTCGATAAAGTGTTCCGCATCCTCTTCTGAACGTGTAATCACAATAATTGTATCCGCACCAGCCACGGTACCAGCCACTTCTGGATAAGCTACTTCATCTAAAAAGTTACTCACCACATCGGCATTTCCCATCTCTGTATGCAAGATGACAATAAATTGTACTCGCTCCATTCGAACAACGGAATCTTTCACTGATTCTCGTAATTTCTCTTCACTGCTTGTGCCGTGTGCTTGAGAAAAAATTGCATATTTGACACGACCATCTGCACCATGTGTTTTAACAATACTCATTTCACGGATATCTCTTGAAACAGTCGCTTGAGTGGCTCGGACGCCAAGTTCTTCCAAACGAGTGATTAATTCATCTTGTGTTTCAATTTCTTGTTGCATAATTAATTGTTTAATCAAACGTTGACGTTCTGCTTTTTTCATATAGACCACTCCTCTCCATTCATTTCTTTTATTATATCCAAAAATGAGTAAAAATACAGGTACTTTTCACATTAAACTCTTTATTTATCTGAAAAAGACTGGATAAACGTTTATATACCAGTCTTTTTCAGTAAAAAATACTTATTTAAGAAGATTCTTTTCTTTTAAATAGTCTTTCGCCACTAGGCTCGGATCTTGCCCTTCCACATTGACTTGATAATTCATTTCACTCATTTCTTCTTCGCTGATTTTCCCTGCCAATTTATTCAATATTTCTGCTAATTCTGGATATTTTTCCAACGTTGCTGTTTTAATAAGTGGTGCTCCTTGATAAGGCGGAAATAGCGCTTGATCATCTTCTAACGTTACTAAATCGTATTGTTTCAATTCACTATCCGTTGAATAGGCATCAATCACATTTACCTCACCATTATTAATCGCTTGGTAGCGTAACGCCGGTTCCATCGATTGGACATTCAGATTTAAATGATATTTTTCTTGTAATCCCTTATAGCCATCTTGCCGATCAATAAATTCTAACGTAAACCCCGCTTTTAGCTGATTGCTAATTTTCTGTAAATCACTAATCGTTTTTAATTGATGCGCTTTTGCAAATGAGCGCTTGACTGCGACGGCATACGTATTTTCATAGCGCATCGGTTTCAACAAAGTAAGGTTTTCTTGTTTTTTCAAGCCAGCGCGTGCCGCTTCATAGACTACTTGAGGTTGATTGTCTAGCTGAGGAGGATTTTTTAAAAAGGTTTCGATCACTGTTCCTGTAAATTCTGGATAAAGATCGATTTCATCTGATTTTAAGGCATTGTATAAAAAAGTAGTCTTGCCAAAGTTTGGCTTTAACGTCACCTGAATGTCGCTATTTTCTTCAATTAAGGCTTTATACATATTAATAATAATATCTGGTTCCGCCCCTAATTTCCCAGCAATTGTCAGCTGTTTTTCCTTTGAACTAGTTTGTTGATTCCAGAAAAATGAACCACCTAACAAAAGGCCTAAAATAGTGCCACCAATGATTAGTCGCCGTCCATTCGCTTTTTCCAACCAATGAATTCCATAATTAAATAAGACTGCTAGTGCAGCCGATGAAAGGGCTCCAATAAAAATCAACGATAAATTATTTCGATCAATTCCTAATAAAATGAAGGTCCCTAAACCACCTGCTCCAATTAACGCCGCCAACGTGGCCGTACCAATAATTAAAACGGTAGCCGTTCGAATCCCAGAAATAATAAATGGTAATGCCATTTGTAACTCAAACTTAAACAGTTTTTCTTTTTTACTCATCCCAAATGCTTCTGCGGCTTCTTCTAACGAAGGATCAATTTCCGTCAAACCAGTATAGGTGTTTTGTAAAATTGGGAATAAGGCATAAATCACTAGCGCAACAATTGCCGGTGGTCGACCAATACCAATTAACGGAATCAGTAAGCCTAGCAAAGCTAAAGAAGGGATTGTTTGGAAAATCCCAGTCACTTGTAACAGACTTTCCGCTAACTTACGATGGCTCGTTAAATAAATGGCTAAAGGAATTGCAATCAACGCAGCGAATAATAACGAGATAAAGGACAATTGCATATGCTCGATTAACGCTTGCAGATATTCTTCTTTTCGAGCGAAAAAAGTTTCAATCAATGTTTGCATCTACTGTCCCTCACTTTCCAACAGTTGTTCCATAAAACGAGTAATCGTTTTTGAAGTGATACACCCTAAAACTTGTTGTTTTTCTACTAAATTTGCTTTCTCTTGCGCATTAATGAGTTGGACAATCTCTTTTAAATTGGTTTCCATGAAAACAGTCGGCACTGGCTCAATCGTCTCATCCGCGGCTTCTAAAAATGCAGTCAAGTCAGCGCCACAATAGTTCGCTAGTTCTGGCGAAGATTGTTTGAAAAATTGACCGACAAAATTATTTTTCGGATGTTTTTGAATAGCTTCTGGCGTATCGACTTGAATAATTTTGCCAGCATCCATAATACAGATGCGCTCACCTAACAGTAAAGCTTCATTCATATCATGGGTCACAAAAACAATGGTACTCGCTAATTCCTGATGAAGTTCTTTCACCAAACGTTGAAGATGATGCCTTGAAATCGGATCTAGCGCGCTAAACGGTTCATCCATTAAAATCACTTCTGGTTCGGCTGCAATGGCACGTAAAATCCCGATACGTTGTTGCTCGCCTCCCGAAAGTGCTGCTGGCTTACGATGCAGATATTCCTCAGGATCCAGCTGAACTTTTTTCAATAGTTCAATGGTTCGCTCTCTGCGTTGCTCTTTGGGCCATTTTTTCATTTCAGGAATCAACTCAATATTTTCCGCCACGGTTAAGTTAGGAAATAAGGCAATTTGCTGAAGAACATAGCCAATTTTTAGTCGTAATTCTCGTAATGGGTAATTGGCTACCGCTTGTTCATTGAGAGCCACTTCACCTGTCGTTGGCTCAATGAGCCGATTAATCATTTTCAAGGTCGTCGTTTTTCCACTACCACTCGGCCCTACTAATACAAAAAATTCGCCTTGTTGGATTGTTAAATTCACATCGGACAAAACGGCATTTTCTTGATATACTTTTGAAACATTTTGAAATTTTATCATTTATTTTCACCGCATCTTTCACTTCTTAATAAACAAAATCTTTGGAGGATCGTCACTCTTTCAGTATAATTTAAGACTAACATCCTGCCTAATTTTTTGTTTTAAGCGCAAGTATGTGGGGGGGCTCATTTAATGGCTGCCGGTTCGTATCTACAATTATCTACTCAATGAATGGAAAAATTGTCCTCTTCTGCCTTAAACAAAAGTGAACTGTTTTCTACTAAAAGGAGTGATCATTATGGAAAACGACAAGCGAATTTACAAATGGGACAACGTGAAACTTTTTTTAATTTTCTTAGTGATTTTTGGGCATATTTTAGATCGTGAAGCTTCTCCTTCACGACTCATGGAAACGATCAACTTTTGGATCTATTCATTCCATATGCCAGCCTTTATTTTTGTCTCTGGACTCTTTAGTAAACATGCAATTAAACAACGAAAATATCTACGCTTACTTTCCTTTGTTTGGCTTTATCTCTTAGCGAAGTTGTTGATTACGCTTGCTAATTTCGCCTTTGCAAATAAAATGAATTTTGATTTACTGAATGAAACAGGCGTTCCTTGGTACTTACTTTCCTTAGCAAGCTTCTACTTAATTACCATCTTTCTGCAGCGCGTTCAGCCGAAAATCATGTTGCCCATCATCATTGTTATCGGCTGCGCCTCAGGCTATTTGCCTGTGGAAGGTTTCTTGTCTTTAGGACGGACTCTGGGCTTTTTCCCTTTCTTTTACTGTGGCTACTTAATGGATATTCAAAAGCTGCAAACCTTTTTAGATCATCGCAAAGTCAAATGGGCAGCGATAGGCGTAATTTTATGCTCCTTTTTATTTGTAAATAGTCAATGGTCATTGGCAACGAAATTTTGGGGCTTCTTAACTGGTTGGGCTTCCTATGCTGAAATTAGTCCAGCCTTTGAATACAGTAGTTTCATTCAGCTGTTCTTTTACGTTGCTGCAGCCTTGATGTCTCTTTCTTGGTTTGCATTATTGCCTAACCGAAAGTTACCTTTAAGCGCCCTCGGAAAAGATACCCTCTACCCTTATCTCTTACATATGCCCTTAATTATTCTGTTGGAAAGTGGCTTACAACTAGACACACTCTTCAAAGAATGGTTTACTTTCCGAATCCTGGCACTCTTCTTCTTAGCCCTCTTCATTTTAGCTATTACGAATATGCCTGTGGTGAAACGGGGAGCGGATTATCTTTTTAATCCGATTGCGTATGTATCGACAAAACAATGGTTAAAAGTTAAATAAAAAAACATACTAAGATTAGAGGGTAAATTCATCGACGGATGAATTTACCTTCTATTGCTCTTTTAAGCGTATAGTTGGATGTGAAAGGAAGACCGACCACAGGCTCTTGGACTTCGAGTCCCAAACAAAAAATGGTCTCCTTCACTGTCATTTTAAAATCTGGTTTAAGTATGTTGGGGCTTCGAGCCCGTGTGAAGGAAATTAGGAACGAAATGAAGCAGTGAAGAACCTTTCAATACTTTTTAGGAGATGAAAATCATGTATGTACTTGCTTTAGATGTCTCAATGGGAAAAAGTTATGCCGTTATTTATCATGAAAATACTTGTCTTTTTGAACAAGAAATTCTTCACGATAAAATACATTTCAATGCACTTCTTCAAGAAATTTATGCTCTTCCAGAACGACCACAAATCGTTTTTGAAGCAACGGGTGTTTATTCAAGAGTCATTGAAACGTTTTGTCAAAAGAATCATTTCGCCTATTGTTTACTAAACCCTTTAGAAGCCAAAAGACAACTGAATATTGACTTACGTTCAGTAAAAACGGATAAACGTGATGCCCATCGTCTCGCACAAACACACGGTCAATTTTTACGGAAACAAAAACAATCGCAATCAGAAATCTATGAACAAACACGTGATTTAGCACGTTTTTATCAACAAGTTGAAGGGGACATTAAACGCATGAGAATGAACCTGCATACCGCTTTACAATTAACTTTTCCAGAATTGGAAACACTTTTCACCAACAGGTTATCAAAACTCGCCTTAAATCTTGTCGAGCTGTTCCCGCATCCTACTTGTTTAGAAGGTTTGAGTCAAACAAAAGTAAAAAATCTTTTGAAGAAAAATACCGATAAAAAAATCTCCGATCAAAAAGCATTGAATAAAGCCCAAACCTTACTTTCACTGGCGCAAAATTCTTATCCAGCAGAATCTAGACAAAGTATTTCTGTTCAAAAAGTGGTGTACTATGCCCAACAATTGAAACAATTACTGGTGACGAAAGAGCAACTCGCTCAACAATTAATTGAAACTGCGCAACAAACAATAGAATTTGATTTGTATCAAAGTATTCCAGGGATTGGTGAACTTTCTGCTGGACTCATGATCGGTGAATTAGGGGACATTCGTCGTTTTTCTTCTCATAAACAATTGAACGCTTTCGTCGGTGTTGATACCAGGAGGTATCAATCTGGAAAATATATTGCCCAAGAACACATGAATAAACATGGGAATCCAAAGGCACGAAAGAATTTGTATTTTATTGTGATGAACATGATCAGGCAACAAGCGGCGGGCCCCAATCATTTGGTGGACTATTACTATAAACTAAAAACGCAACCTTCGCCCAAAAAGCATAAGGTTGCGCTCATCGCCTGCATCAACAAGCTCTTGAAATGTCTCCACTCAATGGTACGACATTCAAGTCCGTATGATTACTCATACACGGCCTCTAACGACCAATAAGGAATATATCCTTAAATAGATTATAGCACACCTAATAAAAAAAATTCTAATTTATTAGGCTTATTTCGTATACTTTTTTTTCGTGATAAAAATAAACGAAAAAACACTTGACTAAACGTAGGAAGAAGAGCGTGGGACAAAAATCACTTTGGATTTTTGCTCCACGCTCAAAAACTGATAAACGGCGAGCACAGAAACAACTTCTCAGGTGACTTCTCGACATACGTCTCGTCACAGTCCAGCCTGCAAAAGAGCTACAGCTCTAAGAGTTGCGATGTTTCACTGTGAAGCATGAACAGATGAAATCATCGTACCTACTTGGTTCTTAGAACTAAACACTTTTGTCTGAGCCTCCACGTTTATCTCAGATTTTTTTCGACTATTGAAACAAGCCTTTAATTTTATCAAACAAACCATCGGTCGTTGTATCAGCTAACATCGCTGTAATTTTATGATAGTGTTCGCCTAATTCATCTTTATGTTCTTCAATGAATTGTTGGGCATGTTCCACGTTGCCTTCTCCAATTAAATCTTTTGCTTTTTGAACTAATTCTTCTACGTTCATCTTCACACGTCCTTTGATTAAATAGTTAACAATAAGTGTTTCACTCATTGCGTTTTCTCCTATTTATCGTATCGTGGGATCCTTTGATTTGCAAGAAATTTTCAGTAAATTGACGGTTCTGATTTTGGGTTTTTAAAAGGCAAAAATTGCAAAAAAAAAGCTGTTTTCGAAAATCGAAAACAGCTTTTTTACTTTACTTCGCTAAACGATAAATCGCATCTGCATAAATAGCAGCTGCTCGGAATAAGTCATCTAATTCCATAAATTCGTTGGCTTGGTGCATTGTGTCTGTGTAGCCAGGGAACATTGCACCATAGGCAACACCACGTTTTAATAAGCGGCCATAAGTACCGCCACCAATGATTTGTTCTTGGCCTTTTTCGCCTGTATGGTCTTCGTAAACTTGTAGTAACGTTGCCACCAATGGATCATCAACTGGTACATAATGCGGTTCTTGGTTGCGATCTCCTTGTGTTGCAGTGACCGTTTCACCGACTGTTGCTTGAACTTTTGCTTGTAATTCTTCTGCTGAAGTTCCTTTTGGATAGCGGAAGTTTAATGTTACTAAGCTATTTTCAGGATTTTCTGGATCAAAGTTAACAATCCCAGCGTTCATTGTCAATTTACCCATTTTTTCGTCTTCAAAAGCCACGCCTAATTTTTCGCCATAAAAATCTTCATGGATAAATTCAGCAATGGTATTAATAAAGCTGTATGCACCTTCTGCAAAGCTGTAATCATTTAAGAAAGTTGCCAAGAAAGTCGCTGCGTTAATTCCAGACTGTGGGCTAGCACCGTGAGCACCTTTACCAACTACATGGAAAGTCACTGTTTTATCTGAAAGTTCTGCATTACCTGAAATTTTTGCTTCTTGTTTGATGAATGTTTCAAAGCTAGCAGCTAGTGAAGCCGCTTCGTCTGCTGAAGCAGCCGTTACAACAGCATCTGCTGTTCCCGGAACCATGTTTTCACGTAAGCCAGATTTGAAGCTTTCTAGTTTATAATCAGCGCCGTTACCGCCTCGGAAAGTTAAACGAATAGTCACATTTCCTTTTTCCCCATTAATAATTGGGAACTCAGCATCTGGTGAGAAACCAAAGTCTGGCGCTTCTTCATGTTGGAAATAGTAATCCATATCGCCCCAGCCGCTTTCTTCGTCACTCCCTACTACGAAACGAATTTTTTTAGACACGGGTAAGCCTAATTCTTTGATAATTTTCATTGCGTAATAAGCAGCCATACTTGGGCCTTTATCATCACTCGCACCACGTGCATAAATTTTGCCATCTTTAATGACTGGTTCATAAGGATCTGTTTCCCAACCATCACCAGCAGGAACAACGTCCATATGACCAAAAATTCCTAACGTTTCATCGCCTTCACCATATTCAATATGTCCAGCGTAATTGTCGACATTTTTCACCGTAAAGCCATCACGTTCACCATACGCTAACATGTGTTTTAAGCCAGCAACTGGCCCAGGTCCAAAGGGCGCTTCTGGTGTTGCTTGTGCATCATCACGTTCACTGTTGATCCGTAATAAGTTTTGTAAATCTTCTAATAAGTCGTCTTTACGTGCTTCGACTTCTTTTGTCCAATCAATTGTCATTTGTTGTCACTCCTATTCATAAAGTTCTACATAGTCAATCATACCATTTTATGCAGAAAAAGAAAGAAACCCGACACTATTTTTCGAGAAAATTTTTATCTTTTCCGTAGAAAGTGCTGGGTTTTTGTTTATTTTAATTGAGGTATGATTGTTTAGGTTGTAGTTGTTGCAATTCGTCTTCTGTTAAGGGCCGATATTCCCCTAGTTCTAAGGTTTCATCCAACCATAGTTCGCCCATTCGTAATCGTTTTAAATACGTCACAGGTTTGCCTACAGTGGCTAACATCCGTTTGACTTGATGGAATTTTCCCTCTTGAATCACCAAACGGACTACGGAAGTCCCTTCTTCCTGATTGGTCGTCTCAATGACTAGGCGACTCGGTTTAACCATTTCTCCATCTTTTAAGGCAAATCCTTGCGCAAACAGTTGACAATCTTCCGCTGTCACAAGTCCCTCAACTTCAGCTAAATATTCTTTATCCACATGCTTTTTGGGCGATAATAATTGATGCGCTAACTGGCCATCATTTGTTAATAGAAGCAAGCCTTCAGTATCTTTATCCAAGCGACCAACTGGGAACAAGTCGGCACGGTAATCCTGATCAGTTAATAAGTCAATTACCGTTTCATCTCGCTGATCTTCCGTCGCAGAAATGACACCTTGTGGTTTATGCAACATGTAATAAAAGAATTTCTGATACGTAAGAATTTCTCCCATCAAGGCAATTTGATCTGTTTCTTCATTTACTTGTGTTTTGGCTTCTTTTACGACGTCACCATTCACCGTAACGACTTTTTTCTTTAACAATTGTTTGATTTCTTTACGACTACCGATACCAACATCGGCTAAAAATTTATCTAAACGCATTGTCCTTCCTCTTTCCTTTAAAAAAATAGCTTGGGACATAAATCGAATCGATCGATGTCTCAAGCCTTGTCTCTTATGAGAATCTGCTGAAAGGAGTTCAATCAGCTATTATTTAATATTGAATTTTGCACGTAATTTTGCGGCATTTTTCCCTAATAAACGATCAGCTAAGCGAATCTTCAAGACAGAATAGCCATAAAAAGCGCCTCCTACAGCAGCCACAATTACAACGATAATGAAGGCTTGGAAACGTCTAGTTGGATCTAAAAATAGATACAAGAACTGACGGAAAATCAAAGCGATAATCATCATGATGACTGTAATGCAGAACATTAACAATGTTCGCCGTAAGGTTAATTTGTAATTAAAACGTGTCACTTGACGAATTCTTCTTAGAATCAATACGCAAGAAACCGTAAAGCCAATCATCGTTGCTAATAAAGGACCGTAAACTTCAAATAAACGGATTGCGGGGAATTGCACGATTAATTTCACAGCTAAACCAATTCCTAAATAACGCATTGCGTCACGATTTTCATACATCCCCATCAACATATTTGACACTAACATATACAAGCCCAAGAATAAACTAGCGTAACAAGCTTGCACTAATAAAGAAGTGCCTAAAGCATCTGGCATGTAAAAAACAGTGTATAGTGGTTGCGCTAAAACAATCATGCCGAACGTTGCTGGCAACATTACAAACACAAAAAGTTGTAAATTATTACTAATCAAACGCGCTAACTCACGGTGATTTTTTAAGGTGACCGCTTCTGTAATCAACGGCAAGCCAGTAGCCGAAATCGAAGTCGCTAAAGCCACGACAATCATGGTTAATTTGTCCGGATTGGCATTAAAAATACCGAAAAGCTCTCGTAATTGGGTATCTGAATAATCCGTAAACAAACGCATAAAGTTTGAGAAAGTAAACTGATCGACAAGTTTAAAGACCGTCACTCCTGAGCCAACTACGATAAAAGGAATCGCCTCTTTAAAAGTTTCAATCAATAACTCTTTTGGAGCAATTTCATGTTCATTGGCGCTGTGTTCTTCTAAATAATCAAATAATGGTTTTTGCTTGTACATGTAATAACCTAAAACCGCAAAACTTGCGAGCATCCCAATAAACGCTGCGAAAGTGGCTTGGGTCACCGCTGTAACATAATCACCTTCAAAGACTTTCATGATAATAAAGGCGGTTAATAACATATAAAAAACTCGTGCTACTTGTTCAACAATTTGTGATAAAGCAAAGGGCATCATTTCTTGATTTCCTTGGAAATAGCCGCGAATGACACTCATGCTTGGGAAAACTAAAACGGCTAAACTTAATGAACGCATCGTTGGGACTAATTCAGGACCTCCACCAGACAAAGCTGCTAATGCAGGAGATGCCAAATACATCACGATAGCAAAAACCACACCTAAGCCACCCATTAGTTGTAAGGCACGATAAAAGAGCTGTCGACTAATTTTATATTCGTTCAATGAATTATAATGCGAGGTCTGCTTGGCAATCGCACCTGGAATTCCGGCGGTAGAGATCATTAGGAATAAGGCATAAATCGTATACCCCATTGAAAACAAACTGTTCGCTTCGTTTCCGTGCTCGCCCATCCAAGCGTACCAGGGGATGATGTAAATCGCCCCTAACATGCGGGAGATAATATTACTAGCTGTCATCCAAGCTGAGCCTTTGACCATTTTTTCTTGGTTCGTCAGGATTGGTTGATCAACTGAATTTGGTTGATTGATCATTTTGTCCTCCAATATTCTTTGAGTATGCTTTCTTTATTTTAATTGTTCATCTTGGGATATGCAACGACTTTCTCGAAGAATTATCCTATTTTAACATTTCTCATGGATTTTCTCACGCTAACGAGATGGTTTTTTTAAAAGAAAAATAATGCTATAATGACATCAGTTTTGAAATTTCGTTGAAACGTTTGGAGGCAAAAAAAGTGACGATTTCATTATTCGCAATTCGCGATTGCTTAGAAAAAGAAGATTTATTAAAAGAATTTATTTCACCAGAAGGCTGGCACTTGACCCTTTCCGACACGTTAGGTCAACGAGAAGTAACGGCTCTTTCTTACGATTCGAGAGACGTAACAGCAGAAACACTCTTTTTTTGTAAAGGATTAAACTTTAAAGAAATCTATTTAGAAAATGCCGTAAAAGACGGCCTAGAAATCTATGTTTCTGAGGTGCCTTATGAGGTTCCAGCGCAACTAGGAATTATCGTGACTGACATAAAAAAAGCAATGGCTGTGTTAAGCATGGCTTTTTATGATTATCCACAAAATAAATTAAAACTGATTGGCTTTACTGGAACCAAAGGTAAAACAACAGCGGCTTATTTCACCAAATATATTTTAGATGTTGCTACACAACAAAAAACAGCCTTGCTTTCTACCATGAATTCGACATTAGATGGCAAAACATTTTTTAAATCTGCATTGACTACGCCAGAATCTTTGGACTTGTATCGAATGATGGCGACCGCTGTTGCTAACGGGATGACCCATTTTATTATGGAAGTTTCTTCCCAAGCCTACAAAACCAATCGCGTTTACAAGCTATTTTTTGATGTCGGCATTTTTTTAAACATTACCCCCGACCATATCAGTCCAATTGAACATCCAACCTTTGACGATTACTTTTATTGCAAACGTCAATTGATTACACATTCTAAAGTCATTGTGTTGAATCACGAAGCTGATTATTTTCCATTACTTAAAGAAACCGCACAACAACAGAAAGTCCCAGCCATTGTCTATGGCAGTCAGCCAGCTCCAGAAGTTGACTATTCATTCGCTGTTTCTTCAGAGGATTCCTTACGTTTTATCGTTGAAAGTCCCGCAGATGCGTTAGGATTAGCCGGCTCTTATCACCTTCGTTTAGGTGGTGATTTTAACAAAGGTAATGCGTTAAGTGCGGCGATTGCTAGTGTCCTTGTGGGAGCCTCAAAAGAAGAGTGTCAACAAGGGATCGCAGCAACCACCGTCCCTGGCCGAATGGAATCTTTAACGAATACTAATGGCGCAACCGTCTATGTTGATTACGCTCATAACTATGACAGTTTAAAGAATCTTTTAACCTTTGTCCGCGAAGAACATCCTGACGGCCGCTTAATTGTTCTTGTCGGCAGCACAGGAGACAAAGCGATTTCTCGCCGCAAAGACTTTGGTACGGTTCTTTCTGAATTGGCTGATGTTGCAGTCCTAACAACCGATGACCCAGCCAGTGAAGATCCAGCAAAAATTTGCCAAGAAATCCAAGCCCATATTACCAAAGAAATGCCTGTTTACACCGTTTTAGATCGTGGCGAAGCAATTGCTCACGCATTATCTTTAAGCACAACGGCTGATGATGCGATTGTCTTAGCTGGTAAAGGCGCCGACCTTTATCAAAAAGTAAACGGCGTAGATGAACCTTACGCAGGAGACTTTGCTCTTGCGGAAGCTTTCATTAATAAAAAGAACTAAATCATTTAAACACACATGAAAAAACAAGCTGCAACCACTTCTCAGCAAAGGTTGCAGCTTGTTTTTAAAGAACTTCTTTTATTTTCGTTACTTCTTCTTCCGATAAACCATGACCGCCATCCACTAGTAAAAAGTCGACTGGAAAATGTTTCTTTAATTGATTAGCTAAAGAAAGAACTTGTCCCGGAATACTCAACTCATCCTGAGCCCCTGTTGTGACAATCACTTTTGTCGCAAACTCACCAGATACATATTGATAGCCTAAATTGCTTGGATGCAGTAAAATAACAGTGTTAGCAATAGTCGGGTTCTTTTCTAACAGGCCTAAAATAAAATTGGCACCGTTAGAGTACCCTATAAAAATAACTTCATCGTATAACTTTTGCGGTTGCCAAACTTCTTCTAGAAACGCAGTCACTCGCTCATCAAAGTTAGCACGAGGTAAGGCTCCATTAACTAATGGCGCAAAAAAGCGTCGCTGTTCGCCTACACCTTCTGTCCCTAAGTAACTTAGAACACTCGCTTCTGGATAAAGGGTTGCGATGGTCGTTAATAATTGATATTCATTGCCACCAGTACCATGGAAAGCGACAACTAATTGATTAGGTTTCGACCCTTTTTGAAAAAATTGTTTCATTTAATAAACCTCCAAGAAAGGAATTTTACTATGTATGCACAAATTCATCACATCTCTATTTTAAATCGATTGATAAAGCCTACATTTGACTTCTATCATAATACACTGGGATTAAAATTACTAATGAAAACGATCAACCAAGATGACCACACCATGTATCACTTATTTTTCTCAGATAATGAGCAACGAACAGGTACCGAATTAACTTTTTTTGAATTGAATGATGGCCAAGATCAATCATTTGGGACAAATACAATTGAACGAACTATTTTAAAAGTACCAACGCGCGCCTCTTTGGATTTTTGGGCAGAACATCTTGAGCAAGCGGATATCTGCCACTATGGTGTGGAAATATTTAACCAACATCCAATTTTGCGTTTTGAAGCGCCCGATAATACGCAAATGGCGCTTGTCCCTTTACGTGAATTTGAAAACGTGGAAGATTATTTTCCAGCTGAGCATGCTGAAATTCCAGTAGAACATGCAATTTTAGGCATTGATGCAATTCAATTACGCGTCCAATATGCCGCAGCTACCAAACAACCTTTAGTGGATTATTTACATTGGCATGAAAAAGAAACAGTACCTTTTTTTGAAACTGCGCATGAAGTCACCGTTCTGGAAAATCATCATCCACAGTTTTATCAAGAGGTTCATATCATTGATGACCGTACCAATCCGCTTGCCATTGAAGGAATTGGTGGCGTTCATCACGTCGCCTTTGGGGTGGAAGATACGCAAGAATTAACGCAAGTTGATAGTCTGTTAGAGGAAAAGAATTTTACAAACTCAGGAATTAAAGACCGCGAATTTTTCAAATCATTGTATTTTAGAGAACCGAACCACTTATTATTTGAAGTAGCCACACAAAAAGGCCTGCTAGATGCCGAAGCCTATGAAAATCAAAGTCCAAACTTTGATGAAATCCCCCTTTATTTGCCTCACTTTTTGGCAGATCAAAGAGAACGAATCGAAGCGATTTTAGCACAACAACGCCATGAGTAAACAAAAATAGCGGTTAGAACCGCTATTTTTGTTTTTTAATATCCTATTATTGCCCTTTTTTGAAAAAAAGGAGTACACTAATAGTAGATGAACTGCGCAAGGAGGTGAGTACATGTTATCTAAGGAAGAAGTTCTACACTTATTGAACGAAGCAAAAAAAGAAGTCGATCGTTTAGAAACAAACCGCCAAGAAGATTTAGGTAATTCAATCAACTATATTGAAAATGAATTACAGCTCCAACGTGTCTTATCTCAAGTGGAAGCTTATGAAAAAGTACTTGGTTAATTGATTACGCATTAAATGAGAGAGGAGCAACCAGATTCAGGTGAATGAATCTGGTTGCTCCTCTCTCATTTTTTACTAGACTAATTCGTAAGCAAGTTCTCGTGCAATAATTTTTGCGGTTGTTTCAGCGATTTCTCCAGTAAAGCCAATGCATTGTTCCATATGCTCAGGTGAGCTCATCGTCATTTTACTTGTCAAAATACTACAGCAAACCACTCGATGCTTTTGTCGAAAACTTTGATGCAATTCGTTGGCTAAAGCCATCGTTTTATTTACTTGTTCTCCTTTGGCTTCTGTCCGACCAAAAAAGTAACCCAGACACATAACCCCGCCTGAAAGAGCACCGCAAATACACTTCGCACCTCCAACACCTACAGGAAACCCAGAAGCCATGGCCACAGCTTCAATGGGAATCTCCGCATCGAAGTGTTGCCGAATGGTCGCCACAATCGCTTCCGAGCAATAAAAATCACCGTTACGATAATAGGCTTCCGCTTCTTCCCTGATTGCTTGTAAACAAATTCTCTTTTTCAAAATGCCCTCCATTCTGTATCCGCTTTCAATTTATGAATAAAAGGACGCCAAGCATCCCTTTATTTTATCGATTTTCTGCAGAGGTAAATACTTCTGACACATCATCATCGTCTTCTAACTTGTCAACCAAGCGCTCTAATTGCGCTTTTTGTTCATCGTTCAAGGTTAGTAAGGTTTGCGGAACCATTGTTAGTTCAGCTTGTGCTAATGAATAACCTGCTTGTTCTAAAGCATCGCGAACCGCTGTAAAATCTTCTGGTGCTGTGTAAATTTCAAATACTTCTGGTGATGTTTCTAAATCCTCGCCGCCTGCTTCCAAAACGACTTCTAGCATGTCGTCTTCCTCAATTGCATGATCTTCTCGCTTTATGACAATATAGCCTTTACGATCAAACATATAATTCACCGAACCCGTTTCACCTAAAGAGCCACCATTACGAGTAAACGCGACGCGAACATTGGTGGCCGTTCGATTGCGGTTATCTGTTAGCGCATGAACTAAAACTGCCACGCCACCTGGCCCGTACCCTTCATAAGTTACCTCGTCATAATGTTCTCCTTCACCAGCACTACTAGCTTTTTTTATGGCGCGCGAAATATTATCATTGGGCATGTTGGCTGACTTAGCTTTATCGACCGCTAAACGTAAAGCAGGATTCATTGCGGGGTCAGGGCCACCTGCTTTTGCCGCCATATAGATTTCCCTTGAAACTTTTTGGAAAATTTTCCCACGTTTGGCATCTTGCGCATTTTTACGCCCTTGAATGTTGCTCCATTTACTGTGTCCTGACATCCTTGATTCCTCCTGACTTTTCGTTACTATTCTCCTTTATTCTACTCTTCTTTTCAGTTAGGAACAAGCGCTACCAAAAAAAGACCCTCGCTTATCCACCTTTCTGACGAATAAACGAAGCTCTTCTAAATTAGCGTTTTCTTTTTTTATTTTTCTTCAAACCATGAACCACCAAACAAATAACGATGGCTGTCAAAGCACCCATGGCATCCAACATAACATCTTGAAAAAGAGGGGTCCTTCCACCTGTGATCATTTGATGAAATTCATCTAAACCTGCATAGCCAGTAGCAGCTAGCCAGGAAACAACAGCTGTTAAAAACAGGCCTTTGATTCTTGGCACTAATCCAATAAACCAACTACCACCTAATAGAAAATACGTACCAAAATGGGCTCCCTTACGAATAAAAAATTCAATAAATTTACTATAACCACTAGCTTGAATGCTCACTTCACTGCCAGCATATTGAAAAGAAATATTTTTTAATTGTTCTTCAAAAGGATGACTGCTCAGAAGTTTATCTAAAAGACCAACTTGTGACTGCTGTTCATACGTCTGTGATGAACTGAAAAATAAAATGGCCATAATAACAAACGCAATGACTAAATATAAATTACTATCTTTCAAATAATTTTTCATATAATCCTCTTTTCTTGGTTTCAAGTTGCCCCGTGCCTGCCACGGAAAATTCTTTTTTATTATAGTCGGTTTCGAGGGAAAAAGAAACAACTTCTCTTAGGTCTTATGATATACTGAAAAGAAAAAAATGAAAGAAGGATTGGATATGACCTATTCTATTACCTGGGATTTAGACAGTATTTTCCCCAATGGGAGCGAGTCCAAAGAACTTAGCCAACGAATGACTCAATTAACCGAACAGACAAAAGAGTACCATCAATTAATCACAGAATGGACACCAGAAAGTGATCAAGGCAAAGAACAATTTGCTGAAATTTTAACGTTACAAGGGAAAATCTCAAGTGGCTTTTCACAATGTAATAGCTTTTTAACTGCTTTAATTTCTGCCAATACTAATGATACCAAGGCCAAAATTTTATCAGGCGATTTATACAATCTATTGCCAGCAATTCAATTAGCTGAAACCGTTTTTACTAAAAAAATCACCGAGATTTCAGCAGAACATTGGCAAGTCCTGTTAGCCGAAGAACCGTTCAAAACAATGGCTTTTCGCTTAAATGAATTACGTCGTGATGGAAAAAAACTGCTTTCTGAACAAGAAGAAAATATCATCAATACGCTTTCTCTAGATGGTTTAAATGCTTGGAGTACACATTACGATACGATTGTTGCTTCCATCGTGATTCCTTTTGAAGAAAAAGATGGCTCTGTGACGGAACTATCTGCAGGCCAAGCCTTTAACCGCATGATGGGAGATCCTGACAAAGAGGTTCGTCAACGTTTGTTTACAGCTTGGGAGAAAGCTTGGAGTGGCAAAGCTTCAATTTTGGCAGACACCCTAAATCACCTAGATGGGTTCCGTTTATCTGATTACAAATTGCATGGCACTACAGATTATTTAGAAAATCCCTTAAACTATAATCGAATGAGTCAAGAGACATTGACGGTTATGTGGGAAACCATTCAAAAAAATAAACAACCATTCGTCGACTTTTTAACACGCAAAGCGCAATTATTCGGCAAAGAAAAAATGGACTGGCAAGACCAAGATGCGCCAATTATTTTAGGTGATTTAGAAGAAAAAACGTATTCCTTTGATCAAGCCGCTGCCTTTATTTTAGAAAATTTCCGTAAATTCAGTCCGAAAATGGCTGATTTTGCCCAAATGGCTTTTGAAAAAAGTTGGATTGAAGCTGAAGATCGTCCAGGCAAACGTCCTGGGGGTTATTGTACAGAATTACCTGAAACACAAGAGTCGCGGATTTTCATGACCTTTGGCAATTCAATCAACGAAGTAGCTACTTTAGCCCATGAATTAGGTCATGCTTTCCATAGTAGCGTGATGTGGGATTTACCTTCATTGAATCGAGAGTATGCCATGAACGTAGCAGAAACAGCTAGTACCTTTGCAGAATTGATTGTTGCTGACGCCACCTTAAAAGAGGCCAAATCAGATGTTGAAAAGATTAACCTTTTAGACACAAAAATGCAAAATGCCATTGCCATGTTTATGAACATTCATGCGCGTTTTATCTTTGAAAATAATTTTTATCAAGCGCGCCAAAAAGGTTTAGTAGCGGAAGAAGATATTACTGAATTAATGTTAGCGGCGCAAAAAGAAAGCTACAAAGATAGTCTTGGCAGTTATCATCCTCATTTCTGGGCGA
Source organism: Enterococcus sp. DIV1444a (assembly GCF_051712125.1). NCBI lineage: Bacteria > Bacillati > Bacillota > Bacilli > Lactobacillales > Enterococcaceae > Enterococcus > Enterococcus sp. DIV1444a. The sequence continues at coordinate 437,209 of NZ_JBIOOG010000001.1, read as the reverse complement.
GCAAATTGCACTTCTTTATTGATGATGTGCCTTTCTATAATTTCCCATATACTTTTGGCTATCTATTCAGCATGGGTATCTATGCGTATGCCAATCAACAAGGCAGCTCTTTTGAAGACCAATACATTGCGTTATTAAGAGACACTGCTTCGATGACAAGCGAAGAATTAGCGAAAAAACATTTAAATGTTGACTTAACGAAACCTGATTTCTGGCAAGCCGGCATTGATCAAGTCCTAAAAGATGTGGAACAATTCATGACTTTAACTGAAAACTATGTAAACTAAGCAAAAGAGAAGCAGTAACCAACATCAGGTTACTGCTTCTCTTTTTTTCAAATAGTTTCGATACGCAAGGTAGCCCACAAGCATTAGTCCAAACGTAACAAATTCAACTACTGGCATGGCTAACCAAACACCGGTTAATCCTAGTAATTTCACCAAAATAAATAAAACTGGCACAATTAAAAAGAACCCACGCAAAGAGGAAATCATTAGCGCCATTTTCGGTTTACGAACTGCCGAAAAGTAATAAATCCCCATAAAATTCAATCCTGTAAACAAGAAGGAAATCGCATATAAGCGGATGGCTGTCCTAGCAATTTGCGCCAACTGGTCGTTCCCTTCGCTATTAAAGACCTCAATAATTTGTCCCGTAAACACTTGACTGATTAAAAAGAACAGGAAGCCGGCGACCAAGTACGTAATAAAGCTAAGTTTAACAAATTTACGCAACACCTTTGTTTCCCCTAAACCATAATATCGGCTGAGTAATGGTTGCGCCCCTTGCCCAATCCCTGTAAAAATGGCAATCACAATAATATTGAGGTTGGCAACAATCGCATAAGCTGAAATCGCCACATGACCGACTAAGTTCAGCAAAACAATATTAAATAAAAACATGACAAAGGCCGAAGAAAATTCATTTAAAAAGGAGGAAAAACCAATCGACATAATTTCTCGAACATCCTGAAATTTCACTTTAAACTTTTCAAAACGTAAAACTCGTTGTGGCGACCACTTATGAAACGTAATCAGGATTAAGCTTGTTAAAGGTGACATCACCGTTGCAATGGCCGCACCTGCCATGCCCCACCCAAATTGATAAATAAAGACATAATCCAAAATAATATTGACAATTCCCCCACTGACAAAAGCAATCGTTGCCAAACGAGGATTATGGTCATTTCTTAAAAAAGTAATCAGGCAATTGTTTAAAATAAATAATAATGAACAGCTAAGGTAAATCATATAATATTCCTTTGCCAAACCAAACAAGACCCCGGTCCCCTGAAGTCCCCGAATAATTTGATCGGAAAAAATCAAGCTCGCTAAAGTAAAGAGACTCCCTATAACGAAAACTAACCCAATCGTTAAACTGAAATACTGATTGGCTTTTTTGATTTCTTTTTGCGCAACCGTTGTCGAAAACAACGTAGCGCCGCCAACGCCAAACATCCAACCTAATCCATTAATGATATTAACGAGCGGTAATACAATGTTAAGCCCCGCCAACGCCTCGGTGCCAATCCCATTTGCAATGAAAAATGTGTCCGCCAAAATAAAAATTGATTGCGCCGCCATACTTAAAATTCCTAACAGAACATTTTTATAAAACAACGCAGTAAAATGGTTTTGCTGTGTTTGCTCCATACCCAAATCTCCTTCTAACAAAAAAAGGACTCATTCTTTTTGCTTCAAGGCTTACGCAAAAATCAGAATCCTTCAATTATTCAACCCAGCGATTAAATAATCTGTCTATTTATTGATACTTCTAGGGTAGCATTCTCTCTTCGAAAAAACAACCATCCTTCTATTTTTCTCATTTTAAACTTTCTTAAGCAGTTGTAGTTGTTTTTGAACCACTTGCCAATCTTCTTTCACGACTTCTTTTAAACGATAATTATAAAAGACAGCCGCTGGATGGAAGAGTGGAATGATTTGATAGGTTTTCTGCGTCCAACAATAGTTTTGTGATTGCTCATCAAATGTTTGAATGGGCGACTGAATGACCGTTCCGTGCACTGCAGTGATTGTTAGCTTTGGTCCTAAAAGTCGTTGCAACCCAATATTTCCCAGTGTCAAAATTAGTTCAGGTTGGCAAACAGCGATTTCCCAATCAAGCAAAGGCGCAAAAATTTTGATTTCTTCTTTGGTTGGCGTTCGATTAGGAAATTTGGTTACTCTTTCTCCTGTTTTTGCAATCTGCTTCGTTTTTACAGAAAAAGGCCGACTCCTAACCGCACTGGTGATATACACCATTTCACGACTTAAGCCAACTTGCTGTAATTGTTCCATCAACAATCGACCTGAACGACCAATAAATGGCACATTTTCTTTAATTTCTTCTTTTCCAGGGGCTTCCCCAATCAACATTACTTTTGGCTGTTGCGGACCTTGCCCTTCCACAAAACCTTCTAATGGTAAGTCTTTCGCTTTAGCTAAAACTGCTTTTTTCAGCTTTTCAGGATAATGCATTTGCCATCACGCCTCTCTTCTGGTGTTCTTCCTTCTCTATATTGATTATAAATAAGGCCCAAAAGAAACTCAAAAAAAGGGACCTACTCATTTAAGAGCTGGTTTTTCTACACACAAAGCTTTGTCTTTAGCTAGATAAAAAGGCCGTAAGTAACCAACTAAATTAGACATTGGTAAAACCTCCGTTGGTAAGTCAATCTTTAATGTCTCCTTTAAATAGGCTTTGCGTGTCACAATCCGTTGCCACATGTCTGGATAATTTTGCTGAATCTCTTTTTGCAGTGTTTTATCAGCCAAAGCCACACATTCTTCAGCACTCACCCCTGTATAACCAGGTACAGAAGGAATAATATCCACTTGAAAGAGCATGCCACTTTCCAAACGAATGGCTGAATCTGGATAAATAGGCGACGACATCCATTCATCATCCGAAACTAAATGGCCAGGATTCAAATGCCAGTGATAGATTTCTTTTGGTAACTGTTCTTCAATCGCTTGATACATTTCTCGTCCTAACAGTCCGATCCGAATGGTTTCAAGCCAATGAACGACAGCTTGAAAATAGGGTTTTGCTACACGATCTAAATAATCACGTTGCGCTTCTGGCAATTGCTGCTCATTTTCAATAACAAAACCTGTTCGGCTAGACAAGCCGCCTTTGTAGCCTGTAGTTAATGACAAGGCATCGCCTAACTGAATTTCTTTGGCAGTCGGATACATGTTTGCATATTCAAAACGTTGTCCGGTTGCCGCAATGGTTACTACCGTCGGCGTTTGACCTTCATCATTTAACAAAGCCCCAAGGTCCGTTTCACGCTGTCCTACTTCAATTGCATTTAAGGCCTTTAACATACCGCGAGAAGCCAAATTCGCCCCATATTCATAGTGCGCCAATTCGTTGGCATTATTTGTTGTGCGGGCCCCCTTTGCTCCAATCAATAAGTGAGTCCCATTTAGTAAACGAGCTTCTTGCGGCAGCGCTTTTTTCAGTGCTTCGACAATAAAATATGGTACATCAAACATCGTAGCAGGTTCTTGCTGTTGTGTTGTAAACATTTTCCAACCAACAATACCTATTTTTTGAGCTGTTTCATCGAGAAGCGTTTCAAAAATCTGAGACAACTTTTGTTCTCCAGCCATTGGTTGATTAGGTAGCGAAAAAGCTGGATAATGAATTAAATCGGCTGAGATGCGCGCATGTTGGCACAGTTTTAAATTTTCATTGCCTAAAATAAGTGTCGCCGCACCATCCTTATTTAACACAAGGAGTCCTTCTTCAAACCTCGGAATGAAGCCAGTTAAGTATTCAAAATTACTGCCATGCTCTTTGTCTGCATAGAAAACTAATTGATCGAATTTTTCTGTTTCCATTCGTTGTAATACTTTCTGTTTGCGCGCCATCATCGTTTCAGTCGTCAAATATGTTGGAAAAACATTCTCAAAAACAGTAGGTTCAGCAACATGTGTATAATTAATTTTTCGCTTCATTATTATCCTCCATTATTCATCTGCGACAATCAACGTTACGCCTGCTTGCGCTAACTGCTCACAGAATTTTTCATCAGGTCGTGTATCTGTCACTAAACAATCAATTTCTGTTAATTCGCAAATTTTAAATAACCCCGTTTTGTTCAATTTCGTTTGGTCCGCTAAGGCAATGACTTGTTTGCCTTGTTGAATCATTCGCCGTTTGACTTGACCTTCTTCTTCTGTGTGAATAAATAATCCTTGTTCAGATAACGCAAACACACCTAATAATGTATAGTCGGGGGCAAATTCTCCAACCTTGGCGACTGTTTCTGCTCCAAATAAAAAAAGTTGTTGTTTATGCAGTTGCCCAGGTAATACTGTAATTTTTGTCTGATCCATTTGCGCTAGAAGTAGCGCATGGCTGAGAGAGTTCGTTATCGCGTGAATCGGACTATTTTCCATCGCTCGAATAGCCGCTTCCACTGTGGTTGATGAATCAAAAAAAATGGACGCTTGTTTGGGAATGGTTGCCCAAACTTTTTGGGCAATGGCTTGTTTTTTCTCTGGATGCTTCATTATTCGTTGAGCATAATCATAAATAGTTGCTTCAGACTGAACTGAGATAGCGCCACCATGCGTTCTTTTTAAGTGTCCTTCCTTTTCTAAACGAATTAAATCTCGCCGAATAGTATCTTTTGAAACGGAGACTTGCTCCGCTAACGCTTCCATGGAAATACTTTTTTGTTCTTTCACTATTTTTTGAATCTTAGCCAAACGCTCTTCAATCAACATGATTCCTCACCTCTTCTAAGTAAAGATAGCACCTTTTGCATTATTTTGCAAACAAATGCAAAATAATGCAAAAAAAAAAACTAACCCTTCATTTAATAACGAAGGGCTAGTTTGAGAGTGGTTTTAATAGGTAAATTGAATAATCATGCCGTTAGGATCTGCTAACGCAAGTAAATGATCTTTGGCAATAAAATGTAACTTTGCTTCTTCCGCATTGGCTTGGACGATCTCTAAATCGGCCGCAGTTGGTAAACGGAAGGTATAATTTTCTAAGCCAAATTGATTTTCTTGAATCGTTGGCAACTGATTGCCGCTCCATGTATTTGTTCCAATATGATGATGGTACTGACCTGCTGCAAAAAATTTCGCTTGTTGACCAAAGTTAGACTTTAAGCCAAACCCTAAATTTTTATAAAACGCTTCAGTGGTATCTAAATCGGCCACTTTCAAATGAATATGACCAATTTTAGAACCTTCGGGAATTCCTAGCCAGTGACTGTCAGCTTCTGCAGCTAAACCATCACCGTCTAATTCTTCTGTCACACCGATAATTTCACCATTTGGGCGAATATCCCAGACTTCTTCTGGTTTATCCCAATAAATTTCGATGCCATTATTTTCTGGATCACTTAAGTAAAGGGCTTCACTATAACCATGATCTGCTGCGCCGATTTGCACATTTTCTTGCAAAAGCCACAACAACATATTGCCTAAATCTTTCCGTGTTGGTAGAAGGAAAGCAACATGGTACAAGCCAGTAGTTCCCTGATTTTCTTCCCCAGCTGTTAGTTCTTTTAAGACAAGAATTGCATCATTGGTGCCTTGTGGCGCTAGCCAGGCACGTCCCTCTCCTTGTTTTAAAAGTCTTAAGCCAATTGTTTTCGTATAAAAGTTTACCATTTTATCCAAATCAGCCACTTTCAAAGTGACTTGTTGAATCCCAATATTACTTGGTAATGCTTGAATCATTTGCTTTCACTCCTTTCCTCTTCGTTTTGCTAAAGCAATGATTTAGTTAAATTCTTTGAAACGAGTACTATCTTCCATGTATTCTTTTTCGCCAGCTGGCGCTTCAATGGAACCAATAACCATTTGTGCACGTAAATTCCAGTTTGCAGGAATTGACCATTCTGCAGCAACCGCTTCGTCAATGACTGGGTTGTAGTGTTGTAGGTTTGCGCCGATATTTTCTTGCGCTAAGGCAGTCCAAACGTTCGCTTGTGTTAAACCAGTTGCTTGTTCAGACCAAACAGGGAAGTTATCCGCATATAATGGGAAGCTATCTTGTAAGTTTTTCACGATATCTGTATCTTCAAAGAATAAAATTGTGCCCGCACCAGCTGCAAAGCCTTGTAACTTAGCTTGTGTGTTTGGAAAAGCTTCTGCTGGAGTCAATGGTTTTAAGGCATCTTCAGTTATTGACCATAATTTTTTGTGGGCATCGCCGAATAAGAACACAACGCGTTGTGTTTGAGAGTTAAAAGCTGTTGGACTTTCTCTAACAACTTCTTTTACTAAAGCCGTTACTTCTTCTTTTGAAATTGGTAAATTTTCTCCTAAAGCATAGATCGAACGACGGTTTTTCATCATTTCAGTAAATTTTGACATAATATGTTCATCCTTTCGAATTTCCTCAGTAAATTCATTTAATTTTGTTTACATGCTTACTATACTACCTTACTAAAAGTAAGTAAAGGTTTTTGCCTTACTTTTTGTAAGTTTTTTTGTTTTTTAGCGAAAAACCTTATTCTACCAAAGAAAAAACAACCAGAATTTTTCTAAGAAAAAGAAAAATTTGGTTGTCGATTAATAAATGTAGAAGTCAATTGGACCGTTTTCGGCCGTTTTTCTTGAAATAAGTGTGTGGCTTTTCCTCCTAATTCCATTAATGGATGACAGATTGTTGAAAAATTTAAAATTTCACTTAATAAGGTTTGTTCCTGTCCCACTAAAAAGAGTGGTCTTTCAATAACGGCTTGAATCCCTGCGGCAATTTCATCACCGTTGGTCACAACCGCTTGGAGCGTTGGATCTTGCGCACATTGACGTCCTACTTCACACCCATCTTCATACGTTAAACAGCCCTTAAATAACCGATTTTCGGGAATCTCTCCATAAATTTCCTGATATGCGTCAACTAAATAACGTGCGCTTGTACTTTTTTCTGGGACACGGTTAATCGTAATTGCCACTTCATTGCATCCTTGTTGTTTCAATGCTTGAAAAACCCGACGATAAACCGTTAAACGATCGATATAGATACTAGCATAACTAGGGTCTTCTATTTTTTCACAAAAAACAACTTGCTCTTTATACGGAGCAAACACACTTAAAGGATTTGCCTTTGATAAAACAATCATGCCATCAAACGCACCCGTGGCCATTTTTTCCAAGTAACTTTTTTCAACTTCTTTATCATAATCCGTTGGTAATAAACTAACCATCATCCCTTGCTGAAACGCTTGGTGGATAATCCCACTTAAAATAGCATCAAAATAAGGTTGATTCGTATAAGGAACCATGACACCTAATGTGTTACTTTTCCCAAAGCTGAGATTTCTCGCTAATATATTGGGCTTATAGCCCAACTCATCAATAATTGCTTGGATTTTCAGTCGTTTTTCCTCAGAAACATATGGGTGATGATTAATCACGCGCGAAACAGTCGTAACTGAAGATCCTGAAAGCCGAGCAATTTCTCGAATTGTTGTCATAATTTCACCTCGTTGCTTTACAAAATTGAGTTAAATAAGGCACAATTCCTGTCCCGTAATCGACAAAACGATAAAAGGTCTCCTGCCAAGCAAAAGAAATTTCCTGAATATCCTCCTGCTGTGTCAAGTGCCACTCCGTTATCTGATGGTACGGAATTTCTTGATGCCAAATCTTGTAGTATTTTTTGGGACTATTTAACTGAAGACTTTTGGCTGTCGTAGTCACCGAGACAAAATAGTAATCCATACCAAGTCTATCACTTATCTCCACTATAACATTCATTTTCATGCCCTCCAATATTTTGATACACCTAGCTTAACTTATGAAACGCGTACCAGAGCAAGAAGAAAAATAAAAAAAGTGAGACCATGTTATACTAAATGTATCATATAAATGCAAAGGATGAGTGTAATGGAAACTGTTACAGTAGCAACAAAAAGCGACTTACTAACGAATTTGAACAACCAAACGGATGAAATCATTATCTCGGGGGCACTTGCACATGAAATTTACCACTTAAAAAAACAACAATTAACCGAAACGGAAGAAATGGGCTTTTTAGTGGGCAGCCAAGGTGCGGGCTCATTTTTAACGTATTTAATCGAGAAGTTATCCTATATAAATTCAGAGCTATCGCCAGAAGAACAAAAAATTGAACATGCGATTTTGCGTTTGTATGTCATAAAAAAATTAACTCCAGAAACTACTTTATTACGTCTAAAACAGTTAAATTATTAAAATTTTATTTAATCAAGATAGACCAATTCCCCGCGTACAACGAGTCCCTTTCATTAATCACTTGATATAATTACCTTTATCCAAGCTCCCAGCATTGTCATTACCGATTAACCAATGGTATATTGGAAACAACAGATAAGTCATTTTATTTGAAAAAGTGTTTGAGAAATGTTTGGGGAGGAATGTTTATGTGTCAACCGCAGGAAAAAAAGAAAGAGATTTCTGTTGCCAAGTTACGTTATCGCTTTGAATTACCAATGATAATTATTGGTTTCGTTTTATTGTTTTTAGCATTGGGGGTAGTTGCTTTGTTGATATTGAGTGATTTGCCGATTCCTGACTGGTTATTAATTGTCTTAATTGCACCCATTGCGCCAGTCATTGCTTTTTTTACCATTCGTTATATGTACATGGATACTGCTTCTAACGGAGTGGAAATTACAGCAAATCAGTTACCAGAAATTTATTCCTTGTATATTGATTTAGCAAAAGAAATGGGCTTTGGCACTAAAAAATTAAGGCTGCCACGTCTCTATTTAATCAACGGGAATGGTGTCTTAAACGCTTTTGCGGCAAAATGCTCTTTACACAGACGCTATGTTGTCATTCACAGTGATTTGTTGGATATCGCGTACAATACAGGCGATTTTTCGCTGATTCGCTTTATTTTGGCACACGAGCTAGGACACCATAAATGTGGGCACACTAATTTATGGCGGCTAATGTTATCCATTATTTTGAAACCAGTTGCGTTAGATAAAAGTTTTACAAGAACGCAAGAATATACTGCTGATCGCGCAGGTTTATATTACGCCGAAGAAGGTGCTTTAAGTATGATTTATTTATTTTCAGGAAAATATATGGGCAGTCGTGTGGATTTAGAAGAATACTTTCATAGTGTTGATTTACATGATGATACCATCTGGCTTAAATTGAGTAACTTCTTATCTGATCATCCTGTTGGCTTCCGTCGAATGCAAACATTGAAAAAAGCCAAAGATACTGGCAATTGGGACGTTCATGGGAAATTTTTCTAGCAAGAGCAACCATCATTAAATAAACGTTCTGGGACAAAAAATTTTTTGACTTTTGTCCCAGAACGTTTATTAATCCACCAATAAATGAACAAATTCTTCTTTGGTGATATTTACAAAGTAGTCTTCAAAATTGAACGCTGCTAATGCTTGCCAAATTGATGAATACCGATAGTCCACCCCTAATAAAGCTGCAACGATTTCCGCCGTTTCTTTTTTGGCAAAGTAATCACCATAAATCGTTAGCTCAATTATTTTACCTTTTTCAACAGTCAAACGTGCATCCACGATGCCGCCTTTAAACTTTTCTTCTTTTTTGATCGTAAATTTAGGCGCTTCACCAAAAATCCAAGCTTCATTGCCATACACTTCAGCAACCAATTTCCTAATTTCCTGTTGATCTGCTTTGGTTAGGACATATTCTTTCTCCGCAATTTCAGTTAGAGATTCGACATCAAAGAGCTCCATCAGTAAACGATTGCGAAATTCCTCAATGGTTAATTGTTGATATTTTTCGTCTAAGTACGGCCGTAAATTGGTTACGCGTCCCCGAACAGATTTTGTCCCTTTTGATTCAATTTTTTTCTTAGAAACAGTTAAAACACGTTGAACTTCTGCCAAATCAACATCATACATCAAGGTACCATGAGTATACATCTTCCCCTTTTTTGTATACATGGCATTGCCAGAAAATTTTTTCCCATCAATTAATAAATCATTGCGACCGCTAATCTCGGCCCCCGTTGCGCCCATTTTATGTAATGCTTCAATAATTGGTTTCGTGAACGCTTTAAAATCCCCAAAAGCTTGATGTCCTTCCTGAACAACAAAACTAAAGCTGACATTCCCGAGATCATCATAAACAGCACCACCGCCCGATAAACGGCGAGTAATCACGATTCCCTTCTCTCTAGCATAAGCTAAGTCAATTTCTTCATAAGCATTTTGATTTCGGCCTAAAATAACACAGGGTTCCTGAATATAGAACAACACTAAGGGCTCTTCAAAAGAGAGAGTGTTTAATAGATAATCTTCCGTTGCTAAATTTTCACGAATATCTCGTGACTGCATTATGACATAACGCATAAAGTCGCCCCACTTCTTTTTCTTCTAGTGTATCACTTTCTTTCAAAATTGGTTCACTAAACGTCTTCTCTGGCCATTCTCAAAAGCGGATGATCAAAAAAAAAACGAACGTGGGACAACAATCACTTTGGATGTTTGTTCCACGCTCAAAATCTAATAAACAGCAATTACAGAACTGTTTAGCTTTTTAGTCTAACCAAGTTACTACTTCTGAAACATCTCGTCGGACTGTTTCAAAGCCGGGTGTTTGAGCTTTGCCAATCGGAATGATCAGTCCGTTCACTAAATGATCCTCAATATTAAATAACTTGCGAACTGCTTCTGTTTCAAACCCAGACATCGCCACAGTATCATAGCCTCGATCTTTTGCAGAAAGCATCAGCTGCATCGCAACTAAGCCTTGGTCTAACATTAGCCACTCTCTTTTTTGTTCTTCGCTAACATCATAGTACCAAGAAACATTTTCATTAATTCCATGACGAATTTCTTCTGTCATGGTGCCTTGTGCCACAGCTTTAGCACTGATTTCATCTGCATTTGCCACTGTATAAGCAGTCAAATCGCCTAATAAAATAATCACCGCCGCTGCCCCTTTAACTGCTGGTTGTTGCATTGAAACTTCGTAAAGCGCCTCTTTTTGTTCTTTTTCTGTGACAATTAAAAAACGCCATGAATTTAAATTAGTACTATTTGGCGCTAGCATCGCTTCCTCAATCATAGCCATTAATTCCTCTTTAGGAATCTCAACATCTGGCATAAAATCCCGAACTGAACGACGGTTGCGAACAACATCTTGATACATCATATTTTTTCTTCCTTTCTCTTGCCTTACTTGACATAGTTATTATTACTCACTATCATGGAGAAAAAAAGTACGCACTTTTTATTCACCTAGGAAGAAAAAAGTAACCATTACGTGTCACAAGGAGAAACTATGACCACTGATAAACAAACCAGTATCAACTTAGCCCTTTCTACCATTAACGGCAAATGGAAATTATCCTTAATGGATGAATTATTTCAAGGAACCAAGCGCAACGGCGAATTGATGCGTGCGCTCGACGGAATCACTCAGCGCGTCCTGACAGATCGCTTGAGAGAAATGGAAAAAGATGGCCTAGTCCATCGAGAATCCTTTAACGAACTGCCACCGCGTGTGGAATATACGCTCACTCCGGAAGGATATGCTCTTTACGATGCCCTCTCTTCGCTGTGCCATTGGGGCGAAACATTTGCACAAAAAAAGGCGAGACTTAACAAATAAGTCTCGTCTTTTTTTATCTATTTTGGGTATTATGGGTAAACTTAAAATATTTTTGAAGTCCTTCTCGAATTGAATAAACGGGCGAAAAACCTAAGCCTTTCAAAGCAGAACTATCTGAAAGAGAATATTTTATATCGCCATCTCGTTCCTTTTGATAAGAAACTGGCAAAGAAAGTCCCACTAATTGGTTCATTTCTTCAATTAATTGATTAAGGGAAATGGCAACTTCGGTACCCACATTATAAACATGTCCCAACGCTTCATTTTTGGTTGCTACTAAATCTAATGCAGTTAGGACATCATCAATGTAGATAAAGTCACGTGTTTGCTGACCATCTCCAAATATTTGAAATTGGCTCGCTTGCCCTTGCTCTAACTGGATATAACGATCCATCAAAATGGACAGGACGCCAGAATAGGGTGAAGAAGGATTTTGATTGGGACCATAGACGTTAAAGAAGCGAACTGCGCTCGTGGGTACCCCATGTAAATGGTATTCATTGAGAACATAACGTTCAGCAGCAAACTTATCAATAGCATAGGGACTCAAAGGGCAAATCACCGAAGTTTCTCTTTTAGGCAACGTTGGCTCTGCACCGTAAACGGCTGCTGACGAAGCAAAAACAAAACGTTTGAGCTTTTTTTGATATTTTTTTATTGATTCCAGTATTTTCAATACACTTAAAAAATTGACCTCGTGGGTCTCTAGAGGCTGTGCCACAGAACTTGCCACGCTTGCCACGGCCGCAAGATGAAAGATATACTCAAACGAATGCTTTGAAAGTACTTCGTCCAATAATTGCTGATCCGTCACACTTCCTTTAATAAAAACCAACTGCTCAGTTTGTTGCAAATTTGACACTTGCCCCATGGACAAATCATCAATCACAAAAACTTGATACTGTTGACTATAAAAATTAGCCAAATTAGAACCAATAAAGCCAGCTCCTCCAGTAATTAATAGTTTCTTCACCTCTTTGCTTCCTCTCTTTTTTTTAATTTAATTCCACTTTTTTCGTGTTATTTTCTCTTTGGAATAAAAAAATGCAATATCGAATGAACACATAACTTACAATAGCCACAGCTAATAAGAGTTCAAAAGTAGACAAAATATTTAACAAACTCGTTAGACCTACCTTTTCTGCAAATAAAGGTTTAACTTTGACTAATGCTGTCGCAGAAATCACTAATGGGAATGTAAAGGCAGCATAACTTGGATAAAATGTCACTTGCATAATTTTATATAGATTCACTACTACAATCCCATAAATACATTGAGATAAAATTAGCAAGAAAACAACTAATGGCATATACAAATGACCACCCATTGAAATATAGCCAGCTAAACATAACGAACCTGGCGCTGTCATAATCGTCAATAAAGGAATGGTCGATTCAGGCATTTCTTTCGACTTCGTAATTCTCTTGATTAAAATTGGTAACAAGAGTAAATAAAAGAACAACGCTACCCAAAAAACAATTTTTCCCAACTCATTGATAAACAATTGAGAAGTATTAGGAATAACGCCAATGCCGACAAACGTAATAAACCAGCTTGGATAAATATGTTCCAGTTCGATTTTTGTTGGAAAAATATGCACCGCTACAAAATAAATCATTAAAATAAAATGTAAAATCACTGCGCCAATCCACAACACGTTAATCCAAGCAGCATTGGTAAATATCCGATCTAAGAAAACACAGATAACCATTAAAGCCATTGTAAATGTTGGTGATACCGAAGCAATAATTGGATCATCTAAAGTGCTTAATGCATGTTTCATTGTAAAAATAATTTTTAAAATAACTAAAATTATTAAGAGACTGCCAAGTACACAATAAATGGTCCCAATTGTTGCATATCCCAAGGAATAAAGTAAATTCCCCAAAGAAACCATCCCTAAAATTAGTCCGCAAATGGGAATCGGGACTTTCCGCAAGAATTTTTTCGAACTTTCTACCATTATGTAGTCACACTCCGTCTTTGTTTATTATTATTGATATTAATCAAAAGTATGTTATTATACTAAATGAAATATTTATATTTGTAAAATAAATATTTGCAATAATAACTATTAAGATAGTAAATAGAAAGAGGCGATTTTATGTTCGAATGGATCAAAACATTTATTGCTGTGTATGAAACCAAAAATTTTAGTGCGGCGGCCAAACAATTGTATATTTCTCAGCCAACTGTTTCTTTACAAATCAAGAAATTAGAGCAACACTTTTCGATCAAGCTGTTCTATCGTAATGGAAAACAATCGGTTATTCCTACCAAAGAAGCTGATTTTTTATATCCAAAAATGCTTTCGATTATTGAAAGCTTAACCACTTCTTTTGCGCAAGCTGCGGAAAAAGAGAATTTTAAAGAAGACTGCATTATAGCCTCTTCAAATACAGTCGCTATTTATTTATTGCCAGATATTATGGAGAGTTTAGTTACCGCTTTTCCGCTCATCAACTTCTCGATTCAACTGATGAATTCAAACGAAGTCGTGGATATGGTTCAAAATAATCATGCCCACATTGGACTAATTGAAAAACCCATTGAAACCAAAAATTTACACAAAGAAATTGTTTATGAAGACCAACTAGTTCTAGCAGGAGATGCCGCTTCAAAATTTTGGCTCTTAAGAGAAAAGAACTCTGGCCTACGTTTTTTCAATGAGCTTTATCTCAACGAACATAGCATCAACTTACCAATTATCGAATTAAACAACAACGAAGTCCTACTACAATTGCTAAAAAATAACATTGGGCAATCAATTGTTTCTCGATTATCTATTTCCGATGAAATCCCTTGGCAACCAATTGATCAGTCCTTTGCTTCTCGAAAAATTTTCATTGTCCAGACCGATCACCATGCCAATACTTCCTTCTCTGAAGTTTATAACCGAATCGTTGAAAAAATTCGTGAACGACAAGCCTAAAAAACAGGAGAACGACTTAGCTTTCGCTAAATCGTTCTCCTGTTTTTTTATTTATCAGTTTCCTCTACCAATTCAAATTCAAAAGGTTCTAACTCAAATAGTTGGTGTAAAATTTGCTGGATTTCTTGGAACACTTGTTGTGGCTCTTTACAAAAAAGAGTGCTTTGAATGGTCTGTTTTTTTGATTGAAAAAGAATTCTCGTTTCCTCTTCCTTAAAGACAACTTGATGATTTTCCCTTTCAAACACCGTATATTCTTCGAACATTTCCATAACTAATTTTTGACGAAACCCTTCTTTGAGTGCTAATAAAGTTACTAAATCTGCAACGGTTAGTGTTTCTAACGCAATTGTTTCATCTTCTACATGAACAAGATAATTCGTACACTTCACATTCGGACAGGCATTGCAGCCGCCATTAATCAAGTCTGAGGTAGTTGTTATTTTCACCTGTTTCATCTTAATCCTTCTTTCCTACTTTTCGAGAAAAACACAAGGGGTCTCCTCAAAAATATTCAATAAAATATGATTGACTTCTTGAAAGACTTCTTCGTGATTTCGGCATTGTTTTTCCATTACTAAACGCAGATCATTCACAACAAAAGTCAACGTCGTCGCTTGTTGGGAAACATGTATACAACGGTTGCCTTTAACAAAACATTCTGTTTGTTCTTCAATGAATGGTTCTTTTTGATAGCCATATGCTAAAGCGATACATTCCAGAATTTCGTAGATTTCTATTTTTGGAAGTTCATAGCTACAGCTACCGATAACTAGTTGAAAACGGTTCGGCTGTTTTTCATTATTGCTTGCATAATACACTGTTGTCGTTGTCATTTTGCCTCCTTATCTCCTCTATTTTCCTACTCTTATCATAACAAAAAAAGCACGCTTCCCTTATTTAAATTGTTAATAAAGACTATTACAGATTGGTATAACCACACTCGGAAAGTTCGTGATATAATTCACTAAGAAAGAAATATTACAGAAAGAAGAGATGAACGATGAAAGTATTTAACAAAAAAGTCGCAATTATTGGTACTGGTTTTGTTGGCACAAGTATTGCCTATTCCATGATCAACCAAGGGATTGCGAATGAATTAATCTTAGTCGATATTGACAAAGCCAAATCTGAAGGCGAAGCAATTGACTTATTAGATGGTGTGTCTTGGGGTCAAGAAAATGTAAACGTCTGGGCTGGCGACTATCAAGACTGCCAAGATGCCGATATCGTCGTGATTACAGCTGGCGCTAATCAAAAACCTGGGCAAAGTCGTCTAGATTTGGTTTCAATCAATGCAGAAATTATGAAAACAATTGTTAACAATATCATGAAATCTGGTTTTGATGGAATTTTAGTGATTGCCTCAAATCCTGTTGATGTGCTGACTTATGTGGCTTGGCAAGCTTCTGGTTTACCTGTTTCAAGAGTAATTGGAACTGGTACAACCTTGGACACAACCCGTTTCCGCAAAGAACTGTCTCAACGTTTAGCGATTGATCCACGCAATGTTCACGGCTATATTATTGGCGAACACGGGGATTCTGAAGTGGCTGTCTGGTCTCATACCATGATTGGGACAAAACCTATTTTAGAAATTGTGGATACGACAGAGCGTTTAACTAGTGACGATTTACCAATTATTTCTGATAAAGTGAAAAATACAGCTTATGAAATTATCGATCGCAAACAAGCGACCTATTACGGGATTGGTATGAGTACTGCACGCATTGTTAAAGCCATTTTAAATAATGAACAAGCGATTTTACCTGTCTCAGCTTACTTAGACGGGCAATATGGGCAACAAGATGTATTTACAGGGATTCCTGCAGTCGTTGGCAATCAAGGCGTGACTGACATTATTGAATTGAATCTGAATGCCGCTGAAAAAGAACTCTTCCAAAAATCAGTGACACAATTAAAACAAGTGATGGCGTCGTTACAACCGAACGCTTAGTAATTTTTTAACTAAAAATAACACTTCAACTAAATTATTCTCTACCAAAATAGATTCTAATTCCCCTTTATCGTTCTTTTTGGTACCATAAAAGAAGAACTTCAACTAAAGCAGAAATTAGGAGGACAAAAAATGGTAATCCAAGGAGATACGTTAGAAAATAGCGCACGTCGTTTATTGCAAGAACGTGGCGTAACAATGAATGATTTAGCTGAACTTGTGTTATTTTTACAAAAAGATTATATTGATAATTTAACATTAGATACTTGTTTAGAAAGTATTGATGCCGTGTTAACAAAGCGTGAAGTACACAACGCGATTATTACGGGCGTCCAACTGGATATTCTGGCGGAAGAAAACAAGCTACTCTCACCGTTACAAGAAATTTTAACGGAAGATGAAGGGCTTTATGGCATTGATGAAATTATGGCGCTCTCCATTGTAAATGTTTATGGATCTATCGGTTTTACGAACTATGGGTATATCGACAAGGTAAAACCAGGCATTTTAAAAGAGTTAAATGCGCATGATGGCGAACATGTCCACACATTCTTGGATGATATCGTGGGCGCAATTGCGGCTGCGGCTGCCAGTCGGTTGGCTCACTCACAACCAGATTTAAGTGATATTACTAAATAAAAAACTTGCCTCTTCATTTTTATGAGAAGAGGCAAGTTTTTTTATTTGCTGGACTTCTCACAAGCTTTCTACTTAACAGTAATTATTTGCCGTGTTATGTTACAGTCAAGAATAAACAGCTAAAGGAGGTTATCTAGAAATGAAAAAGTTTTTACGCGTATTTTTAATTTTTATTGGGGTATTCTTTCTTGCAAGTTGCGGTTCAAAAATAGAGACAAAAACCTTTGTAGGTTCGCCACAAGATGGGATTGATTCCACCTTAACCTATACGTACCAAGGAGATAAAGTCTTAACGCAAACGGCTAAAAACATTGTTTCTTATGACAAATTGGGGATTACAAAAGAAGAGGCAAAAACAGCCTTGGAACCCGTTTCTAAACAATATGAGGACATCAAAGGGCTTAATTACAAACTGACTTATGAAGACAAACAAGCCATCGAAAAATTGACGATTAATTATGAAAAACTTGATTATGATAAAGCCAAAAAAGTGGAGGGTATCCAGATTGATGGAGACTCTTCTAAGGGAATTAGCATGAAGAAAAGCCAAGAATTGGTGGAGTCACAAGGTTATACAGAACAAAAATAATAAAAGAAGGTGTGGAACAATGAACATTGTCCCACACCTTCTTTTTATTAATTACATCGATGTTGCCATCTTCACTGCTTGAATTGGGTCAAAATGATGGACAGAGTAAACTACTGTACCGGCTTGCCAAACTACTGAGTTTCGATTATAGTCAGTGGTTCCTGCCACGTTCAGTGTGATTTGACCAACGGTATTCGGTGCTGGTAATGTTTCTTGTTCCAAAATGTTGACAACATTTTTCGCTAAATCATCCGGCGATTCACCATTGATATTTGAGGCCCGTACGACTAAACTCCAATTGCCTTCTTGCCAAGATAAATAACTAGAACCTGCCGCCCCTTGTTTATACCCAGTGATATTGTAACCTAAATCTACTGGTTGACCGCCATTGTCAACGATTTGGTTCACTGCATTTTTGGCTTCGGCATCAGAGCCATATGTTTTTTTCTCAAAAGAACTAATTGGCGTTAACTGATTGACACGTGCATCATTCACTGGAATCGCTTCTTTTTCTGCATAATATAAAACACGGAAATTATTTTGATCCGCTTGTGAAGTTGTCGCTGCAGTTAAAAAGTTATTCGTTTGACTCGTTAATATTGCCTGCGGTAAGCCTTGACCAGGAAACATGTTTGCTAGCTGGTTAAGCACTTGGTTGGCTTGGTCATCTGGATTCGCATTTTTCGCTGGTGATTGTTTTTCTGCTGAGCCATTATTTGCCGCTTCCTTCGTAGAAGAAGCTGTTGCTTTTGAATCAGCTGTCGTTGTTCCTGACGGTTTCACATCACTAGATTTTGTTGCTGCTTTGCTACTCGATTCTTTTGTAGCAGAGGCTTTCGTACTCTCGACTGTGGTACTTTCCACAGCACTGGAACGACTATTCTTATTTTCTGTACTTTTTCCGCCGCCACATGCTGCTAAAGCAAGGGTTAAAAGAAAAGCACTAGAAATAAGCCCTATCTTTTTCATAAGAATTCCTCCTTGTTTTCCCTACCCTTATTGTACCTTAATCATGTGTATCCGTCACTTGTTTGTGTTTCGTTCCAGTTGGTTTAAATAACAGAAAGTGGACGGTAGGATTCGAACCTACACCTCAACATTGAGCAAGAATAAACTACTGTTAGTCTCTATGAGTTTAACACCACGTTCATCCACCTATTTGATTGATCCTTTGTATCATAACTCAGAATAATTAAATTGCCTTTAAGGAGCTTCAAAGATTATATGAAGAATTGTAAAAATTCTGTGACGAAAAAACGATTGAACCAATCAGTAGATGCACTGAGGTTCAATCGTAACCAATTCTAATTGTTTAATTGTCTGAAAAAACTCACAATTCAGCGTTAGTCCCTGGCGCTTTTATGTTTTCCCTTTGTTGTTTTTTTAAGAATATCCCCAAAATGACGGTGATAATAGGGCAAAGCAATGGGAAAAAGGCATACGGTAAGTATTCTAGTGCACCAACTTTTAACGTTCCCATAATGAAGGTACCACTAACTCCCCAAGGAATTAACGAGTTGACTGCCGCCCCAGCATCTGCCAAAGTACGAGTTAAATATTTTTTATCAATACCTAAACGAGTAAATGAGGATTTAAATGTTTCCCCTGGTAAAATAATTGACAAATATTGTTCGCCAACTAGTAAGTTAATTCCCACAGAACTTAAGGCAGTTAAAGCGATTAATTTGGCTGGATTATTCACATAGCCTTTAATTTTATCAATTAAAGTCGCCACGATGTTAAACTTAATCAACAAGCCGCCTAAACCTAATGCCAAAATAATCAACGCAGCAGAACCTAACATGCTTTCAATCCCACCACGAGATAAAAGTGTATCAATACTTTGGTCCCCTGTATCTGCCACATAACCACTCATTAAGATGGTAGAAACTTTCGCTAAACTTAGGTGATGATCATTTATAAAAGCTAAGATGACCGCCACTGTAGAGCCGACTAATAACGTTGGAATAGCCGGTACCTTTTTCCAGGCGAATAAGAATAAAACCACTACTGGCAACAATGTAATCGGTGAAATCCAGAATCCTTGATGTAACGTTTGGACCATTGCGTCAACCGATTGTAAATCCGCCGAACCAGATTGATGCCCCAAGAAGATATAGCCGACAATCGAAATAATAAACGCCGGAATAACAGTGTACATCATGTTTAGTATATGTTCAAAAAGGTTCACGCCACCAATTCCAGCAGCTAAGTTTGTTGTATCAGATAACGGCGAAATGTTGTTCCCTAAAAAGGCACCTGAAACAACTGCGCCGGCTGTCATCGCATTGTCGAATCCAAGAATATGTCCAATACCTAGAAAGGCAATCCCCATAGTTGAAACAGTCGTAAAAGAACTCCCTACCGTCACACCAACTAGTGCACAGACCACAAAAACGGTTGGTAAGAAGAACTTCACTGAGATAATTTTAAAACCATAGACCATAATTGTTGGAATCGTCCCAGACAAGATCCAAGTAGCAACTAAGACACCTATCAGCAAGAAAATAATAATCGGAATGATCCCTGGTTTGATCCCTTCCACAATGCCTTCGTGGATCTCATCCCAAGAAAATCCTTTCCATTTGCCATAAAGCAACAACAACATGAATACAAAAAGAATCGGTATGTGAGGGGTTAATTTTTGACCAATAATTAAGTACCCGAGAATCGCTAACAAGGCAATCAAAATGCCTAAACTTTCAGCGAACGAAACAGTGGGTTTCGTTGATTTCATATGAAAACCTCCTTTTATGGAAAGCGAAAACTGAAGCAATAATCGAACTTGCTTCAGTTTCCAAACGACAATTTACTATAGTCATCAGGTGAAGAGGCACTCAGCAAAATAATTGCTAGCCTTTTTATTCACCTAAATCTTCTTTTACTTCCGTTGCCCAACTTGCTTTTTTAAAGCGATTAATGATTAACGGAATCACAAACATAACAATAGTGATTAATGCAACTAAGACTGCATCAGTCACGGTTGTTGTACCTAATGTGGCAAAAATAACAATGATAACACTAAAAATTAACATTGCTGCCACTAAATAAGCTAAGCCATTACCTTTTTTACCAATTCGGTAAGGACGTAGTGTATCTGGTTGAGATTTACGTAATTTAATTAGGGAAATCGCAATCAATACATACACAATACTATAAATAATTGTTGTGGCATTTGTTAAAGTTAAGAATACAGCGTTGACATCATCCATTACGCCATAAAGTAAAGCGAATAATGAGATAACCACAGATTGTGTGATAACAACGTTACGAGAAACGCCATATTTATTTTCACGATGGAAGCCAAATTTTGGTGGTAATAAGCCATCACGAGCAACTTGAATAATTGTTTTTGATGGTCCAGTAACCCAAGCAGATAATTGTAATAACACGCCTAAGAAGACCATGAAACTAAAGATATTACCAATAATTGTTGGTAAGCCTAAAACGTCACAATAAAGCAAAATTGGTTGTGTAATGTTAGACAATTCCATTTTGCCATTCGGAACAATATTAGCGACAAACATTGCATTAATAACGTTTAATAATACTAAACCAATTAATGAAATGAAAACGCCTTTTGTATAATTTTTTGTTGCATCTTTCAAACGAGGAATATAAACAGAGGACATTTCAATCCCAACAAAGATAAACGCAATCCCTGCTAGATATTTAAATGTGTCCATGTTTTCTAAGTTTGGTAAAACTTTTGACCAAGAGAAGGCACCTAAATAGCCGCCGGGTGTTAAGCCTACTTTAATCATTGAAAGAAGACCTAAAACAAACATAACTAATACTGGGATGTAAACACCTAGCCAAACACCAATATTTCCGCCAACTTTCGCCATATCAAATTTCAAGTTCAAGATTGTAATAATCCAGTAAATCACTAAGATACAACCTAATACGAACCAATGATTTTCACCTAAGTGAACATTACCAAATGTATTACCTAGCAAAGGGCCTAATGTAGAAGCAACCATTACCATTCCTGGGAACATTTGCACCCATAGTAACCAAGCGACAACAAAACCCCATTTGCTACCTAAGGCAGTTTTAACCCAAAGTTGAGGGCCACCTTCTTGAGGAAGCATCGTAGATAATTCACCAGATATCAATGCGATTGGACCAGCAAAGAATAAGACCGCGAAAATTGTGTAAGAAATTAATGTCCAACCAACAGCAGCAAGTGTTGGGATACTACGTACAGTTGCACACAATGCCATTGTTAAACCGATAAAAGTACCTAATTCAATTTTTTTAACTTGTTGTTTATCCAATTTTGTACACTCCTTATAAGATTTTGGATAAGGAGCATGAATGACTGTTATACGCTGAGTAAAACAGTCATTCGACTGCCTCTTACCCAGACAAAGAATTGGTTAAGAGGTTAGCCGTCTGGTTGATTTATTCAATAGATAAATCAACCAGACGAACGTTCCCACATTCGGTTACCATTTCTTTTTTCCGTTTAAGATTCAATTATTTTACGTCGTAAATTTGTTCTAATTTTTCTTGTAAAGCAGCTTGAATCTTAGGAGCGTAAACATCAAATTCTTCTTTATCGTTCATGTATGGAGTCATTACAGCAGCACGTAACACAGTTACTTTACCTGCACGGTTCCATTCTTCGTCACTAAATCCTAAGCTGTTTACAAATTTTAATGGACTGTTGCCATAATCTGGAATAGCAAAGTCAGTATGTGAAGTAATGAATTCGTTGTTGTAAATATTTCCTTTAACGTAAGATGCATAGTCATATACATCATGGTTTAATTTGTTCATTGCTACTAAATCATCGTTGCCTTTTTCTTTAAACACATAGTCAACCATGTTGAAGTCTGGGTGAGTTAATGTGTGGACTTCGATTTCTTTGTCGCCAACTTTGAATGTTAAATCATTCAAGAAGTTATAGAAATGATGTGATCCTTCAATTGAAGCACCAATTAATTTACCATAACCTGCCACGTTTAAAGGTAAAACGTGATGTGCAGCCCATACAGAAGCAGCAGTTGCACCAGCTTTTGAACCTTCAAGGATATAAGCACCTAGTAACGCAGGAATATCGGCACCTTTTTCAAATACGTAAGTTGCGAAGTAAGAAATAACGTCGCGCATACGGATATCTTGGATAACGATACCACCAGCTGAATAAGGGATATACCCCATTTTATGAGGGTCAATTGTAACTGATTCTGCTAATTCGATTGCTTTATATGCATCATACACTTCTCTTGAAATGTGTTCTTTTTTCTCTTTGAAGACACCGTATTCTTCGTGAACATCTTGTAAATCTTCGTAAGGGATGAAGTTGTTGTCTTCGTCTAAGAAGATGGCACGTCCATAACCACCATAAGCAGCATCAACGTGTACATAATAGTAAATACCGTCTTTCATTAATTCATCGCGTAAAGCAATAATTTTATCGATTGAGTCAACGGCACCTTCTTCAGTAGAACCAACTACACCGACAACACCTAGCACTGGAATTTGTTCTTCTGCTAAACCACGAACGATTTTTTCTAATTCATTGATATCCATACGGTAGTTATGGTCAACTGGTACTGGGATAACTTGATCTAAACCGATACCGATAATATCAGCAGCTTTTAACCAAGAATAGTGTTTAGTTTGTGGGACTAACCATTTACCGATTGCTTGTAAATGTTTACCTGAACGAGCTGAATGAGCTTTGATTTCATCAATTTCATCTTCAGCTGATTCTAATAAGTCCATAATTTCTTTTGTTGGCATGTTCAATAGTTCCCAATCTGATTTGCCAGCAACTAATTCTGGTTTTACTTCTTTCATAGCAAATGGTAATGATTTAATGTTACGGGCATACCATAAGCCTTCTAAGTTAGCTAAAGAACCATCAGCAACGATGTGTCCCCAACCATTTTTGTAGCTCATTAAGTGAGCAAATTCATGTCCTACTTCTTCTTCCATTTGAGAAGTTGCTGGAGAAGATTCATAGGCAACGTTGTTCCCGTTCCATAGCATTGCAAAGTTGTAAGCTAATAGAGAAGGCATTAATGTTTCTGAGTTCATATGTCCCCAATATCTACCTGCTGTATGCCATGGAACTGAATGTGTACGCATGCGAGAAGAGATTTCATTCAATACATCTTTCATATGGTTGACAGTTTTTTCGTAGCTTTCAGATGTGCGTTCTTGAGAAGAGATAACTGGCATGTCTTGTGGCATGTAGTTTTGACGCCATCCTAAATGTTCATCTACTAAGTCGATCAACAAGTCTTTATATAATTGTCCGTTTTCGGCTTTGTCCCCAATGAATAGTGCATTAAGGTTCATTTCGCCTTTTGCTAATTTTTCGTTTTTCATACGAAAATTCCTCCTTACAAATTTTAATGAATTAGATTTTGCATTCACAACTTACACCCAAACGGCTAAAGTGTAAAGAAGAAAAATAACAATAGTTATCATAGCTCTTTAATTTTATAATTTTTTCACAAGGTGTCTTGTCAGAACCATTATAAAAAAAAATAAGAGTGGGATTGTGTGTACAATCCCACTCTTATTAGGTGTATTAACGGTTTCACCACTACCTGTAAGGAGAAATAGAATTTTAACTTTGATCAAATAATCACACGTCTTCTCTTCGTGAAATTATTATCAATTTCTAATCCATTACTTTTGCTAAAAAGTAATTTTTCTTCCCTTTCCGTACAACAACGAATTTTCCATCGAAATGTTGTGTTGGATCGACTGCAAAATCTAAATCGGTAACTCGGTCACCGTTAATACTTATAGCTCCTCCGCTCACGTCTTCGCGAGCTTGACGTTTTGATGGTTCGATTTCTGTGTCAACTAACCAATCTACGATGTTTTTAGCATCTTTGGTAATTTCAACAGTTGGCACATGTTCTAACCCTTGCTCGATTTCCTCAATCGTTAAGTCTTTAATGTTGCCTGAGAAAAGAGCTTCTGAAATTTTTTGCGCTTCTTCTAGTGCTGCATCATCGTGAACAAATCGTGTCACTTCTTCAGCTAAGCGTCTTTGTGCTTCACGTTTACCTGGTTCTTTTTCAACTTTTTCAGCTAACGCATCGATTTCTTCTTTATCTAAGAAAGTAAAGAATTTCAAGTATTTGATGACATCACGATCATCTTGGTTTAACCAGAATTGGTAGAATTCAAATGGTGAGGTTTTCTTAGGATCTAACCAGATGGCACCACCCGCTGTTTTCCCAAATTTTGTGCCATCTGCTTTTAACATTAAGGGAATGGTTAACCCAAATACTTTGGCTTCTGGTCCTTCTTTTTTACGAATCAAATCTAATCCTGCAGTGATATTGCCCCATTGATCAGCGCCACCAATTTGCAATTGAATATTATGTTTTTTATGCAATGTGTAAAAGTCAATTGATTGAAGAATTTGGTATGTGAATTCTGTAAAGGAAATGCCACTTTCTAAACGACTAGCGACAATGTCTTTTGCCAACATCGTGTTGACATTAAAGTTTTTCCCGTAATCTCTTAAAAAATCTAATAAAGATAGTTCTGATAACCAATCGTAGTTGTTCACCATTGTGACATCAGCATCTTTACCAAATAATTTTTTCATTTGGTTTGAGAGACTGTCCACATTATGTTGCACAGCTTCCATCGTTTGTAAGACACGTTCGGTTGTTCGTCCACTTGGATCACCGATTGTTCCAGTTCCGCCACCAATTAAAATGTATGGGTGATGACCTGCTAATTGGAATCGTTTCATCATCATAAAAGGAATTAAATGTCCAATATGCATGCTATCTCCAGTTGGATCGACACCGCAATATAGCGCAATGCTCGTATTTTCTGTAAGTTCTCTTAGTCCTTCTTCGTTTGTTTGTTGATTGATTGCATCACGCCATGCTAGCTCGTCAATGATATTCATGTTATCACCCTCCATATTTATAATTATCTCTTTATAGGAAATCGTTTATTTAATTAAACAAAACGATTAACACACTTGTTTTTACACGATATTCCGTGTTTATTTCTATGTATACACGGGTTCACGAAATTTTCTTTGGTCTGCCACGTATTCAAAAAAGAATACAAAAAATCCCTAAGTCGTCGAAACGACTTAGGGACGAATTTCTCGTGGTACCACCCAAATTTATACATAGTTTATTTAAAATACTATATACCTCTTAACAAATAACGCTGTTACCCGTGCCCTGTAGGCAGAAGCTCAAGAATGTAATTCGATAAATAACGTGTACTAGTTTCCAGCGCCACTAGCTTTCTGTAACAGTGGTTATTTCTCTACTGCTTTTCTGTCATTGCTTTGTATTTAACTTGTACATGTAGCATATTCCTTTTCGTTTTTTTTGTCAACACTCTTTGCTTAATTTTTTTTACTTTTACAAAAGATGTCCTTTTTTCGCAAAAATAAAATAACAATATTTAAACAAAATAAATTGTTTTAACAGCAACGAAAGATAAAAAAATAACAAAAAAACTTAAAGAATATTTTTAAAAATTTTTTTGACTTTTTTTGTGATTTTCTATACTTTTATAAAATTCCCGAAGAAAAATGACGAACTTCTGATCAGAAGTTCGTCATTTTGTGAAAAACAGTTTTAAAGAATTGGTGAAAATAATCGTGAAATTTGTTGTTTAAAAATCAACCATTTTGACATGTCGCGAACAACTTCTGGAGTCATTGTTGTACATTTTTTTCGATCTTCTAAGAAAATTGCTTCTAATTGATCAATGATTTTTTTATCATATAACACAGCATTTGCTTCAAAGTTTAATTTGTAACTTCGGATATCTTGATTAGCTGAACCAACTGTGCAGACTTCATCATCCATAATCATTGTTTTCGCATGTAAGAAACCACCGTTATAAATTAAAATTTCAATATTTTCTTTCATTAACAAGCGGCCGTAATACTGTGTTGCTCGATAAATAAACGGATGGTCGGGCTTATCTGGAATCATAATTTTAACATCTACTCCTGAAGCCGCAGCAACCTTTAACGCAGCCAAGACACTATCATCAGGAACTAAATACGGCGTTTGAATCCAGACTCTTTTTTTGGCAGAAGTAATCAATTTAATAAAGGCCAATTTAATTTGTTCACGGTCACTGTTAGGTCCACTTGCAATCATCTGAATTGATGTATTTGCCTCTGGCACCAACGCTTCAAGTTTAAAGAAATAATCCAATTGATACGCCACACGATTTTTCTCAGGGGAAGAGACGTTCCAATCCATTAAAAAACGCATTTGCAGTAATGAGGCTGCTGGCCCTTGAATCCGTAAATGCGTATCCCGCCAATAGCCAAACTTTTTAGTCGTTCCGGCATATTGATCGGCAACATTAAAACCACCAATGTAGCCTACTTTTCCGTCAATAACGACAATTTTCCGGTGATCATGATAATTCAAACGAAACTTCAAGAGTGCTTTTTGAGAAGTAATAAACGTTTGGACAAAACCGCCGTTTTTTTTCAATTCATTCAAATGATGAACCTTGGTGCCCTTTGAGCCAAAGGCATCGTAAAGCAACCGCACTTCAACCCCTTCAGCCGCCTTTTCTTCTAATAAGTTCAAAATTTTGGTGCCGATATGATCCGTTACAAAGGCATAATATTCAATATGAATGGAATGCTGAGCTTTTTTTATGTCCGCCATCAACGCATTGAATTTTTCCATACCATCCGTAAAAATCTCAACGTCATTTTTCTTAGTCAGAGGCATCCTATTTAACGAGGAGAAAAAGTCTGTAAACTGCTGTTGCTCCTCCGTCGGCATCTTTTGACTATAAAGTTCAAAACTTTCTTCTTGGAAATTCTGAAAATTCTCTAATTCCCGTAAATCACTTTGTTGCAAATAAAATTTCTTTTTGTCGGTCAAGCCTCGACCAAAGAATAAATATAAGAAAAAACCAAAAACGGGTAGAGCAATCAGTACGAGTAACCATGCCCAAATTGCTGCTACATCTCGAGGTTTTAACAAGATGGTAATTCCCGCAATAATTGCATTAATAAAATAAATAACTGTTAAGACACTAAGAATCAATTGTCTTCCTCCTTTATTTGTTACGTTTTAGTATACCATCAATTAAGGATTTGGAATATCTTTTCTTTGGCTGCTTCTGTCTAAAAAATAAAAAGAACCCCTCATTCTAGTTACTGGTACTAGAATGAGGGGTTCTTTTTGATGTTTGTTTGAAAGTCTTTTAACTTAATTTCGGGTAAATGGACCTTTAGGAGCAATCAATTCTAAATTTGTACCATCTGGATCGGTAAAGTAAGCGACACTTGTACCAAAACCGCTCTTCAAGCCATCTTCTTCTTGGAATGTAATCGGCTCTCCAGCAGGTTCTACGCCAATCGCTCTTAAACGGGCAACCGCTACATCAATATCTTCCACTTCGAAACACAGATGCATTGCACTAATTTGTTCATTGGAATAAGAGGCTTTTTCTGATTTAGGTGTAACATATTCTAATAAATCAATATTGATATTTTCTAGATGTACATTGGCATACTTGATTAATGTATCATCTAACCCTTGTGTTTGGGCCATCCGTTTTCCACCAATTTCATCACGATTTGCAATTTTGGTTCCTGTTAATGCTTCATAAAATTTCACTGATTCATCCAAATTACTGACTGTAATCCCCACGTGGTTGACTACTGAAAAACCTTTAACTGCTTCACTCATTGTCTCTTCTCCTAGTTAATTTTTAGAAATCAAACGTGTCAGGATCTGGTCCCACACGTAACGATTCATTCAATTGGTTAATTTGTGCCATTTCCTCTGCACTTAGTTCAAAATCAAAGACCGCTGCATTGCTAATCATCCGTTCTTTGTGGACAGATTTCACAGCTAATAAGATATCTTGTTGAATATCCCAACGTAAAATTACTTGCGCTGCTGATTTATTATGATTCTCGGCAATCGCTAAAATTGTTTCATTTGATAATAATTGACCTTGCATCAATGGTGACCAAGCTTGGACTTTAATAGCATGTTTTTCACAGAAATCACGCACTTCTTTTTGGTCTAATTTTGGATGTAGTTCCACTTGGTTAATTACTGGAACAACTTTTGCATAGGAAAGTAAATCTTCTAAATGATGGACTTGGAAGTTGCTGACACCAATCGCTTTCACTTTTCCTTCGGCGTACAAAGTTTCTAAAGCTTGCCATGATTCTTTGTAAGAATTATTTCCTGGCCAATGAATTAAATACAAATCTAAATAATCTAAACCTAAACGTTCCAAACTATCATTGAAAGCTTGAATTGTTTCATCATAGGAAATATGCGCGTTCCAAACTTTCGAGGTAACAAATAAGTCCTCACGGTTCAAACCAGTTGCCGCTAAGCCTGCTTTAATTCCCGCTCCTGTACCGGATTCATTGCCATAGATTTGCGCTGTATCGATTAAACGATAACCATTGATAATCCCTTCTTCGACTACTTTTGCTGTCTCTTCATCTGGTATTTGGAATACCCCAAGGCCCATTCCTGGAATTTTAGTGCCGTTGTTTAATATTACTGTATCTGCTAGTGATGTAATCATTTGATTCGCTCCTTTAACGTTTTCTGATATCATCATATACCGTGCCGTATATGATGTATAGTACGTACTTTTTCGTTTCATAGGAACCAAAAAGTGCGCTTTTTGTTAAATTCGCTTTTTTAGCCTGAAAATTTTTTAACTTTTTTATATAACGTGCTTTTTCTTTCTTTTAAGCAAATCATTCTTTAAACGATTTAATGAGTATATCTCTCCCGACACTCAACATTTTAGATAAAAAAAGAGAACGCGTACTCCGTCTTCGAAACGTCCTAAGACGCCGACAGAATACCGTTCTCGTGGGTTTGGCACCCAATGGGGGCATAGGGATTCGAACCCTAGACCCTCTGATTAAGAGTCAGATGCTCTAACCAACTGAGCTATGCCCCCGTTGTATAAAATGGCTTTTCAGCTACCTCAATATTGTAGCACTCCGCTATTATTTATACAAGAGGGAATTTTTTTAACCTGTTATTCTTGTGAAGCTTGTTCTTTTTTTACAGGACAGGCTGTTTGACAATCTTCACAGCTTGCTCCTTTTTTAATTCGTCGATAGGTGATGATTCCTGCTGTTCCAAAAATTAAAATGGATAAAATAATTGTTGCCATTCGTTCTTACCCTCTTTCTAAAGAAGTGATTGCTTGGACGCTTTCTCTGCCTGGCTTTGGCTTTCTTATAAGGAAATAAAATCCAACTAAAACAACGCCCATCGCTAAAAAAGTCCCAATAGTTAGTGTGCCTTTTTCGACTAATACATGGCCCAATTGATAGATCACAAAACTAACCATATAAGCCAAACCACATTGATAACCAATGGCTCCTAATGTCCATTTAAGGTCTCCCATTTCACGGCGAATTGCGCCAATTGCAGCAAAACACGGTGCACATAATAAGTTAAAAGTTAAGAACGAATAGGCTGCGACTGGTGTAAAGGTGTGTTGCAATGCGCCCCAGACTTCTACCCCGTTTTCAGAAACATCTTTCACATTGCCAAATAAAATACCCAAGGTGCCAATAATATTTTCTTTTGCTATCAATCCTGTAATTGTGGCAACTGCTCCTTGCCAATTGCCCCAGCCTAATGGGATAAATAGCACCGCCAACCCTTTACCTAGAAATGCTAGAATACTTTGACTTTCTGGAACAGGTTGAAACGTCACAGAATAATGGGACATGAACCAAATGAGAATACTGGAAACAAAAATAATCGTTCCTGCTTTTTTTACAAATGAGCGACATCGTTCATAAGCATGTCGAACCACACTTCTAAACTGTGGCAAATGATAGGCGGGAAGTTCCATAATAAACGGCGCCGGATCTCCCGAAAAATACTTGGTCTTTTTTAAAGCAATCCCTGACAACACAATGGAAGCAACCCCTAAAAAATAAGCAGAAGGCGAGACCCAACTTTGGTTAGGAAAAAATGCGCCTGCAATCAGAGCGATAATTGGCAGCTTTGCCGAACAAGGCATAAAAGTCGTGACCATAATAGTCATTCGCCGATCGCGTTCGTTTTCAATCGTTCGACTAGCCATCACGCCTGGGACCCCACAACCTGTCGCAATTAACATTGGAATAAACGACTTACCAGATAGGCCGAATTTCCGAAACAAACGATCCATGACAAAGGCAATCCGTGCCATATAGCCACAATCTTCTAAAAAACCTAAACATAAAAACAGGACGGCCAGTTGTGGTAAAAAGCCTAACACAGCCCCAACACCTGCAATGATCCCATCTAAAATTAAACTTTGCATCCATGGCGCTACTTGCCATTGCGCCAACCAACTTCCCACAAATTGAGGAACCCATTCTCCAAAAAAGACATCGTTTAACCAGTCTGTCCCCATTGTACCAACCGTTTGAATAGACAAGTAATAGACCAACCACATCACAAACGCAAAGATTGGCAACGCCAACCACCGATTGGTTACCACTCTGTCAATCTTATCACTGTGAGTAAATGTCATTTCTGTTTTTTTCGTCGCACACAAAGCAATTAATCGAGCAATAAAGGCATAGCGTTCATTAATGATAATCGCTTCACTTTCATCTTGAAAGATTTTTTCAGTAATTCGAATGACTTCTTCAATTTCTTTTTCTTGAAAAGAACTCAATAATAATTGCTCTTTAGTTCGAACATCTCGTTCAAAAAGTTTTAAACTATACCAACGCTGTTGCGTTTCAGGAACAGTATTCCCTAAAATATCAATAATTTCAGCAAGGGCTGCTTCTAAACGATTATCATAAGAAGGATAAATAACCTCTGTCTCTATGGCATTGGCTCGCTGCTTACTTTGTTTTAAGGCATGATCCAACCCACGATTCTTCAAAGCACTAATCTCAACGACAGGCACGCCTAAGCCATAACTTAACTTTTCACTATTTAATGTTTGGCCATTTTTTTCCAGTAAATCCATCATGTTTAACGCACAAACAACCGGTAACCCTGTTTCAATTAATTGTGTTGTTAAATAAAGATTCCGTTCCAAATTGGTCACATCGAGAATATTCAAAATCACTGAAGGTTCGTCCTCCAAAAGGTAATCTCGTGCCACAATTTCTTCAGGCGTATAAGGAGAAAGAGAATAAATCCCTGGCAAATCTTGAATAATGAGTGTCTTATCTTTCTTTGCCACTCCCTCTTTGCGTTCCACAGTTACACCTGGCCAATTTCCAACATATTGGTTGGCTCCCGTTAACATATTGAATGTTGTTGTTTTACCGCTATTAGGGTTGCCGGCTAGTGCAATTTGCTGAGTCATTCGCTTTCCTCCTTCTCAACCAAGATCAGCTCCGCTTCACTTTTTCGTAACGTTAGTTCGTAGCCACGTACATTGATTTCAATTGGATCAGCTAAAGGAGCCACTTTGCGAATAAAAATTACTGTTCCTTTTGTTAAGCCCATGTCCATCAACCGCCGTTTCACTGCTCCTTGTCCGTGGATACCTACTATCGTAGCGCGTTCTCCAACTTTCAAGGTATCCAAGGAGACCCAAACTTTCTCATTCGCCGAGCGCTCCTCCACATGAATCGCTTGTAAAATCGTATCTGTTAGCGCAATCCGACTATTATGTAATAAAACAATACCATTTTGATTCTGATAATTGACAAGGACAACCGCTTGGCCTGCTACGACACCTAAATTGTTTAGATGTTTCTTTGTCTGAGCATCTGCTTGGACGGTTTCGACTGTATAGACTTTCCCAACTTCTGCCTGCGCTAACGTAATCATTTACTTCCCTCCATGTGAAAAAGTTTCAAACGAAAATGAGAATCGTTCTCAATTAAAAGAATACGCTTGCTTAAGCGGAAAGTCAATGAATTTCTGAATCTATCTCCTGCTTTCTTCTATTTTCCTTCTATATAGAGACACTTTTTTCAGGTTACGTTTTCTAAAAAAAGTCAGCTCTTGTTTTTTTATGTTAATAGCTACTATAAATTCCCGTTCATTCAATAACAAATCTGCTTATTTTTTCTTCTTGTGCCTAAATCAAAAGTCAACACAAGATTTAGTATTTTTTCACTAAATGTTCTCTTTCAAAATTTTAATTTTTTTGTTTGTCAAACACTGACCAATGTGTTTTTTCTCCCAAAAACGAGGATTCACGTGTTTTCATTTTTCTTTCAAAAACACAAAAACTAGTATTATGAGAAAAACGCACCACAATATATAGTGTTAAAGTGTTGACTTTTTTCTACATAGATTTATACTAGTTTATGTAGAAAAAAAGAGGAGGAACTTTCAATGAACGTAAAAATCTTTTCAAAAAATAACTGTATCCAATGTAAAATGGCGAAACGTTTCCTAAGTGAAAATAACATCGCTTTTGAAGAAATCAATATCGACGCACAACCAGAAGCTATCGACTGGTTAAAAGAACAAGGATTCCAAAGCGTACCGGTCATCACATCTGAAGCAACAACCGTTGTTGGCTTCCGTCCAGACCAATTAAAACAATTGGCTAGCTAAGATGAAACTTGTTTATTTTTCAGTAACCGGTCAAACGAGGCGCTTTATTAAAAAATTGGATTTGTCTGCTTATGAACTCGAGCCAGCGAATCCTTTTTTTGAAATAAATGAGCCTTTTATTCTTGTCATTCCTACCTATGATGCAGAAATTACAGAGGTGGTGAATGACTTTCTTGATTATAAAAGTAACCAAGAACTGTTAGTTGGTGTAGCTGGTGGGGGCAACCGTAATTTTGCTGAATTATTTGTCTATACCGCCAAAGATATTGCCCGCGATTACCACGTTCCGCTTCTATACTCCTTTGAGTTTAGCGGAACGGACGAAGACGTGGAGACCTTTAAGAAAGTAGTGGAAGAAATTGAGTCTAAAAGAAATTAAAGATGTCAGCTATTTCAAACTGAATAACGAGATTAACCGTCCTGTTGATGGTCAAATCCCTTTAAATAAAGATAAAGAAGCACTCGCAGCCTTCTTTAAAGAAAATGTAGAACCGAATACACGTAAATTCAGCTCTGCTGAGGAAAAAATCAACTTTTTAATGAAAGAAGATTTTATTGAAACTGAATTCATCGAAAAATATTCAATGGACTTTATTGAAAAATTATATGCTTTCTTAGATGAACAACATTTCCAATTCAAGTCTTTTATGGCGGCTTATAAATTCTATTCTCAATATGCTTTAAAGAACAATGCCGGAACAGAGTATTTAGAAACATATGAAGATCGGGTTGCCTTTAATGCCTTGTATTTTGCGGATGGCGATGAAGAATTGGCTTTAACATTGGCGGATGAAATGATCCATCAACGGTATCAACCAGCCACACCTTCTTTCTTAAACGCTGGGCGTAAACGTCGAGGTGAATTGGTTTCTTGTTTCTTAGTTCAAGTAACAGATGATATGAACAGCATTGGTCGTTCAATTAATTCTGCACTACAATTATCACGAATCGGCGGTGGCGTAGGAATTACCCTTTCAAACTTACGTGAAGCAGGTGCACCAATTAAAGGTTATGATGGCGCAGCAAGTGGTGTTGTCCCTGTTATGAAATTATTTGAAGATAGCTTTAGCTATTCTAACCAATTAGGTCAACGTCAAGGTGCTGGTGTTGTTTATCTAAACGTCTTCCATCCAGATATTGAAATGTTCTTATCTGCTAAAAAAGAAAACGCTGATGAAAAAATCCGTGTAAAAACGTTGTCTCTTGGTGTTATTGTTCCAGATAAATTTTACGAATTAACGCGTAACAACGAAGATATGTATTTATTTAGTCCTTATAGTGTGGAACGTGAATATGGTGTGCCTTATTCCTATGTAGATATTACCAAAGAATATGATAACCTAGTGGCCAATCCAAACATACGTAAACGTAAAATTAAAGCCCGTGACTTAGAAAATGAAATTTCTAAATTACAACAAGAATCTGGCTATCCTTATATCATTAATATCGATACAGCCAATAAAAATAACCCGATTGATGGCAAGATTATCATGAGTAACTTATGTTCTGAAATTCTTCAAGTTCAAACGCCTTCTGTTATTAATGGGAAACAAGAATATGAAGTTTTAGGAACAGATATTAGTTGTAACTTAGGTTCAACTAACATTGTTAATTTAATGGAAAGTCCTGACTTTGGAAAATCTGTCCGCGCTATGACGCGTGCGTTAACTTTTGTAACAGATGCTTCTGAAATTGATGTCGTGCCAACTATCCAAAATGGAAATCGTTTAAGCCATACAATCGGACTAGGCGCAATGGGCTTACACACCTTCTTCGCTAAAAATCATATGGAATACGGCTCTGAAGAATCATTAGACTTTACAGACATTTATTTCATGTTATTAAATTACTGGACTTTAATGGAAAGTAACCAAATTGCGAAAGAACGTAACCAAGTCTTCCATAATTTTGAAAAATCAGATTATGCTTCTGGTGCTTACTTCGATAAATATATTGAAGGCAACTTTACACCAAAATTTGATAAAGTGAAAGAAATCTTCAAAGACATTCAGATTCCAACGGCTGAAGATTGGGCTGCGTTACGCGATGCTGTGAAAAAAGATGGTCTTTATCATCAAAATCGTTTAGCCGTAGCGCCAAATGGTTCAATTTCATATATTAATGATACTAGTGCCAGCATTCATCCAATTACTCGCATGATTGAAGAACGTCAAGAGAAGAAAATTGGTAAGATTTACTATCCAGCGCCTTATTTAGCTAATGATACAATCCCTTACTATACTTCTGCTTACGACATGGATATGCGCAAAGTGATTGATGTCTACGCAACAGCGCAACAACACGTTGATCAAGGAATGAGTTTAACCTTGTTTATGCGTTCAGAAATCCCTGAAGGCTTGTATGAATGGAAAGAAACACCGAAACAAACAACCCGTGACTTGAACATTTTACGTCATTATGCGTTCAACAAAGGGATTAAATCAATTTACTATATTCGTACATTTACAGATGATGCTGAAGAAATTGGCAGCAATCAATGTGAGTCTTGCGTGATTTAATGAAAAGCACTTAAATAAGGCGTTCTGCTTGAGCGTCTTATTTTTTAGGAATGTTCTCTTTTTAAACAGGACATTTTCAGATATACTGGACAAAGAAGAACGGCTGCACGCTCCTATTTGGACTCTGTAGAACGTTTTAAGCGAAGAAACGAGACAACTAGTCAAACAGACTGCTGTCCCAGCATACAGGAGGAATAACCATGGCAACGTATTATGAAGCAATTAACTGGAACGCCATTGAAGACGTCATTGATAAATCCACTTGGGAAAAATTAACCGAACAATTTTGGTTAGATACACGGATTCCGTTATCCAATGACTTAGATGATTGGCGGACTCTTTCCGATTTAGAAAAAACTACTGTCGGCTACGTTTTCGGCGGTTTAACTTTATTAGATACTGTTCAATCAGAAAGCGGCATGGATCAACTGAGAAATGATGTGCGGACGCCCCATGAAGAAGCCGTCTTAAATAACATCCAATTCATGGAATCTGTCCATGCTAAAAGTTATTCTTCTATCTTCAGTACATTAAATACAAAAAAAGAGATTGATGATATTTTTGAGTGGACAAATACCAACAAACATCTGCAATATAAAGCAGAACGGATTAACGAAATTTATAAAAACGGTACTCCGTTAGAAAAAAAAATTGCTAGTGTATTTTTAGAAACGTTTTTATTCTATTCTGGGTTTTACACTCCCCTTTACTATTTAGGAAACAATAAACTAGCGAACGTCGCTGAAATTATTAAATTGATTATCCGTGATGAATCAGTGCACGGCACGTATATTGGCTATAAATTCCAATTAGGATTTAATGAATTACCAGAAGATGAGCAAGATAAACTAAAAGATTGGATGTATAATTTACTTTACGAATTGTACGAAAATGAAGAACGTTATACAGAAGAATTATATGATGACTTAGGTTGGACCGAAGAAGTAAAAACCTTTTTACGTTACAACGCCAACAAAGCTTTAATGAACTTAGGTATGGATCCCTTGTTTGCAGATACAGCCAATGAT
Source organism: Enterococcus sp. DIV1444a (assembly GCF_051712125.1). Classification (NCBI taxonomy): domain Bacteria; kingdom Bacillati; phylum Bacillota; class Bacilli; order Lactobacillales; family Enterococcaceae; genus Enterococcus; species Enterococcus sp. DIV1444a. The sequence goes on along the minus strand of NZ_JBIOOG010000001.1, from coordinate 400,450 downwards.
GTGAATCCGATTGTAATGAATGGTATTTCGACAGGAACTAGCAACCATGACTTCTTCTCTCAAGTAGGAAATGGCTATTTACTAGGAACAGTTGAAGCCATGAAAGATGATGACTATCTTTACGGTTTAGATAAATAGTAAAAAGCTAGAAACGATTAACGTTTCTAGCTTTTTATTTTACCAACTTCCAGAGGCACCGCCACCGCCGAATGAGCCGCCACCGAACCAAGAACTAATCCAACCAAACATACTTTTCACCTCCCTAAGTAAAAGATATATATAAATTAGAGTATTAAACAATTTTATTATGTACCCTACTCTAACTTATAAGTAATTTCTTTTCTCATTGCCCCTGATAAACAGGATAACAATTAACTTTTGCAAAACGGATTACTTTTTTCTCTTAAAAGCAACCTGGATAATTTTGGAGAAAATAAAGCTAAAAATTATGATGCAGGCTAAAATAACAAAAGAACCGATAGTATTTTCCAAAACATTCTTAAATATAGGGATTTTTATTAACCCTAGATATCCAATAAGAGATAAAATAATGCCCACCAAATAAAATTGGAGTATTTCTCGGCTAGATTTTTCTTCTCCTTTTTCAAATCTGGTAGAAGCAAAATCTCCCACTTGAAATGGAAGGGGCGAACCATTTTGCGAAGGATCTACTTTTGTATTCATTTTATCAAAAGAAGAATTAGAGATATTCATTTTCTCATTCGCTTTTTCTTGATTATTTTTCATCCTACATCCCTCTCTATTTTCATTATCCCTATAAAAACAAACAGCTAAAAGCATCCATTTTATGAGATATTTTTTAATTATTACACATTAATCAATCGTAATTTTGTTACATTATTTGAAACAGATAGATCTTCGATAACATCGGCATACGTTAGGCCTTTAGGTAAATCAATAGTATAGATATTCGTATAGATTTTTGTATCATCTACCCAAGAAACATTGAAATTCACATCATAAATTTCAATATGTTTTTCTTCAAAATATTGATTAATAAATTCTTTAGTTTCTTGTTTATGTTGATAGCGAATTTCTAATTTTTTGATTGTTGGTACGTGAATAATTCGTTTGACAATGGTTAAGGCAAATAATACACCGATAAAACTTGTTAAGGCAATCGTATAGTAGCCCATGCCCACCGCAATCCCTAAACCAGCCACGGTCCATAGTGAAGCCGCTGTCGTCAATCCTGTGACACTTTGTTTCGTTACAATGATAGTTCCAGCACCTAAAAAGCCGATGCCACTTACAACTTGCGCAATCAATCTTGCTTGATCTGAACGAATGACCCCAGTCAAAGCCGGATTAGCTAACGCATCTTTCAATGCACTGATTGCAATTTGCGACTGAATTAACGCAATAATAGCCGCGCCCATACAAACTAAAATGTGAGTGCGCATTCCTGCTGGGCGATTCTTATATTGTCTTTCAAAACCAATTGCGCCACCCATCACCATCGCTAGGACTAACCGTAAAATAATTTCTGGAATTGTTAGCTGTAACATCCTTTTCACCTCTTCTTCTATTACTTCCAGTATAACAAAAAAAGAACTTGAAACATAAAGATTTCCTTATGTTTCAAGTTCTTTTTAATCAACGATTATAATTTACTTGCAGCTACATCATCAATGATTACAACAACATCTTGATGGTTTTGTAATGCGCTTGCTGGCATATCTGTTGTTACTGGTCCGTCAATCATGCCTTTAATGGCCTCTGCTTTTGCTTCGCCATAAGCCATTAAAATCATTTTTTTGCCTTTCATGATTGAACCAATTCCCATAGAAACAGCGCGCGTTGGGACATCTTCTACTTTGTCAAAATAACGTTTGTTTGCGTTGATTGTTGATTCAGTCAACTCAACGACATGTGTTAAGCTATCTAGAGGTGTACCTGGTTCGTTGAAGCCGATGTGTCCATTTTGACCAATACCTAAGATTTGGATATCTACTGGATGTGCATCGATAATTTTTTCATACTCTGCGGAAGCAGCATCTAAATCTTCTGCTTTACCATTTGGTACAAATGTTTCTTTAAATGGTTTTTTGTCAAATAAGTGTTTGTTCATGAAATAACGGTAACTTTGCTCATCTTCGCCACCTAAACCAACATATTCATCTAAGTTTACAGAAGTCATTTCTGTAAAGTCGACATCACTTGCTGTCATTTCTTTATATAATGTTTCTGGTGTACTACCTGTTGCTAAGCCTAAAACTTTCGCACCATTGTTCATACCTTCTTTAATTAATTCAAACGCTTTTTTGCCGCCTTCTTCTGCATTTGCTACACGGATAATTTGCATTTTGACTCGCTCCTTACGGTTTATTTTGGTATAGTCCAATTATAACACCTTCTGAAAAAAATTTCTAGAATAAAAGAAAAAAACTTCTATTTCCCATCAGAAATAGAAGTTTTCGAGCTTGTTTAACAGTTTAATATTGTGGTGCGTTGGGATCCACATACGTATTTGGATCAGCATAAGCGTTTGGATCTGTGTACGCATTTGGGTCAACGTACGTATTCGGATCGTAGGCTCCTTCTGCTGCTTGTTGCGTATTGCCGTTGTATTCTGTTTGTCCGGCTGTGGTGTCCGCTGTGCTACTCGAACTAGTAGAACTATTGGCACTTGAATCACCAGATTCACCAATCAGTGTAGTATCTGTAACAGCATAGCTAAACTGATTATAAAAGGCTAAATCTTTTTCACGTTCAGAAGCATGTTCTTTTAAACCAAGTTGTTTTCTAAGTGTTGTTTGTGTTTTGTATAAACTATTTGGATCTAGGACTTGATAATAAATATCATCAATGGTTGCACTATATCCTTGTAATTGTTCAGAATCAATTTTTTTAAAGGCAGATAAATATTTTGATTGGATGTCCATCATGTCATCCCAAGTTAAGTCTGTTTTTACATTGGCTTCAACAGCATCAAGAATTTTTCGATATTTTGAAACACCATCTAAACTCATGACTTTGCGCACAATTTTCTCAACAACTTCTCGTTGGCGGCGTTGACGACCCACATCTCCTTCAGGATCTTCGTGACGCATCCGCGCATAAGCCAAACCTGTCGTGCCATCTAACTTGATTTTACCTGCTGGAACAGTAATACCGTCCAACGTAAATTCACCAATCGTATTATCTACTTCAATACCGCCTACCGCATCAATCAGGTCTTTTAACCCTTTCATATTGATGGATACATAGTGATGGATGGGAATATCCAGTAATTCTTGGACTGTATTAATCGCCATTTCGGCGCCACCAAATGCATAGGCATGGTTCAATTTGTCTTGTGTGTCATTTCCAACAATATCTGTTAGAATATCTCTATCCAAACTGATCATTGTGGACTTGTTTTCTTTCGGGTTGATGGTTACAACCATTGTAGTATCTGAACGACCTTGTTCTGTTCGGCCTAAATCACCTGTGTCAATCCCCATTAAAAGAACAGAGAATGGTTCTTGTGCATCAATATTGGCCGTGGCTCCTTTATTGGACTTACGGTTAACTGATTGATAGATCCCATTGATTGTTGAATTGGCATCTGAATACATCTTAATCCCGTAAGCACATACCCCAGCTACTACCACTAGCAAGACGCTCAAGAAGCCCAGTACTACTTTTTTCCATAGTTTCATAAGACACTTCCTCGTTTATCTAAGAATAATTCTTAATTCATGCCCTTTATTTTCTCATAGTTTGCTTATTCAAGCAATATTTTTTATTTTTTGGAACAAGAACTTAACACAATTGTAAAATAAAAGAGCGCTTTATCAAGGAACAATTGTTATTTTTGAGAAAGTGTTTGCAGAAATTCTTGATAATGTTTCTGTTCATTCGTTTCAGTGATAGTTATTTTCTCAAATGCACCATGTAGTAAATCAGTCAATGATCCTTCAATCAAATGCGTAATCGTGGCATTCCCAATTAATTCCATCCAATAACTGCCATCTGACGTTTCGTGGACGACTGTTTTCACCATACCTCCAGCATTTTTGACGGTTATTTCTTCATAAAAAACACCATCTTTCAATAACGTATAAAGTAAACTACTTGCGCACATAGCTGTCCCACAAGCACTTGTAAAACCTACACCACGTTCATACGTTCGAACAAATAGTTGATTTTTGCCAAGAATTTCAACAAAACTCACATTTATCCCTTCTGGAAAATATGGATTTTCATTATTTACATAGGTAGCGATTCGTTCAAATTCTGGACCATTTAAGGTTTCGTGATCCACAAATGCTACAAGGTGCGGATTAGGCACTGCTACCGCTGTAAAGCGAATGGTGTTAGATAAGGCTGGTACGATTTCATCAATTAATGTTTGGACCCCTAAATGCATTGGGATAGTAACTGCTTCAAAACTTACTGGCGAAATTTCCACTTGGTAAGTCGCTACTTCTTCAGCTAAATTGGGGGCTTGACGTACTTTCAAATCTGCAAACATTGTTTCAACTGTAAATGATTTTTCTTGGTTTTTTTCAGCTAAATAACGGGCAACCGTACGCAAGCCGTTCCCGCACATGCTTGCTTCACTACCATCGCTGTTAATCACTCGCATTCTAGCATTGGACGTGCCGTGAGTCCCTTCTCCTACCAAAAGTAACCCATCTGCTCCCGCCAATAATCCTGTTTCCCGCGAACATAACTGGATGCGCAATTGCTCAATTTCCTCAGCGGTTAAAGAACGCTCAAACTGTGTTTCATCCAATAAAAAGAAATCATTTTCTGACCCGTGTACTTTTTGCATCATAACATTCATTTTTTTAGCTCCTTCTTTATGTATCCGTTATCTTTCCCTACTTACTTTAGTATGCCATAAACGAACAACTATTTCGACCCTGGATTTGTAAAAGGAAAGAGTCAAATGACAGCCGTCATTTGACTCTTTCCTTCACAATTGGCAAACTTATTTTGCTGTAGCAAAAAGTTCGTTTACTTTATCCCAGTTAACAACGTTCCAGAATGCTTCAATGTAATCTGGACGAACGTTTTTATATTTTAAGTAATACGCATGTTCCCAAACGTCAAGACCTAAAACAGGTGTTTGACCATCCATTAATGGTGAATCTTGGTTTGGTGTTGAAGTGATTTCTAATTTACCGTTATTCATAACTAACCAAGCCCAACCTGAACCAAAGCGGCCAGTTGCAGCTGTTTTGAAAGCAGCTTTCATTTCATCAAAGCTACCAAATGTTTCATCGATTGCTTCTTTAATAGCGCCAGTTGGTTGTCCACCAGCATTTGGTGCCATAATTTCCCAGAAGAATGTATGGTTTGCGTGACCGCCACCATTGTTACGAACGGCTGTACGGATATCTTCAGGAATAGCATTCATATCTGAAATTAAGTCTTCTACAGATTTTTCGCCTAATTCTGGATGTTTTTCAATCGCTGCGTTTAAGTTAGTCACATAAGTGTTGTGGTGTTTATCATGGTGTAAGTGCATTGTTTCCACGTCAATGTAAGGTTCTAATGCATCATAAGCATATGGTAATTCTGGTAATGTGTAAGTCATTTTTTAAATCCCCCTATTTTTTAGTATGTAACATACGTCTTTCATACAACTATTATGATAACAGAGTGAACCGCTTTCTACAAAATAGTTTGCTTGCCAAAAGAAAAGTTTTACAAAAGAGGGAGATTACCTTGTGTTTCCCTCATAAATTCGCTAGAATGACCTGTAGAAGAATGATGTGAGGAGTAAATAAATGAATACATTGCAATTATTTAAGCAGGCCTTTTTTTCAGTTTCAGAATTACGACATGCGAAAAAAATGGCGTTTTGGAAAGTAATTCTCTATGCTGTTTTTTTAAGTGCTATTTTAGCACTACCCATTACCAAACAAGTTTTTTCTGTACTACACGAGGTACAACAAGATGGCCAAAAAATTGCAGAAAAGTTGCCTGACTTTTCTATTGAAAATGGCACATTGCAAACAAAGGCTAAAGAATCTGGCTTTATTTATCAAACCGACTCGATTATTTTTACGTTTGATCCAGATGGAAAGCGTACAGCCGCTGATGTCCAAAAAGATTTAATTGGTAATGCGTTTGGTTTGGCTTTTTTACAAGATGAATTTGTGGTCGCCTTACCAAATTCAGGAGCAACAGAATCAATTCTAGGCACCGACCAATTTATCTTCCCCTACAGTAAAGGAACCTTAGATGGCGTTAACGCTCAGAGTATTAAGACCGCGCTAAGTGAAGCAGCGATCCCCTGGTGGACAAAACTCATTGTCTTTTTAGTGGCTATCTACCCTGTTCTAATCGGTTTAGTTTTAGACTTACTGATTGCCGCTATCGGTGCATCTCTCTATTCAAAATTACGTTTTTATTCTTTACGTTTGATTGATTGTTTAAAAATTATTACGTATTGTGCTACCGTGCCAGTTATCTTAAGTGCTATTTTAAACTTCGTAAATCCGATGTTTAACGATGGTATCCTAGTTATTTTACTGAGCCTATTCTTTTTCTTTGTTACAACCAAAAACGAACCACGGAATATCCCTGGTTCTTAAAAAGAGGTCGGGAAAGAAGTGTTTAACTCCGAGAACTCTCAAGGACAAAACTGCGACGAGTCCTTGACGAGAAAGCAATAAGAAGGAATTTCCGAAAATTGTTCTATAATTTTTGGAGACCAAGTAGGTATTGTTCATCATCGAATCACTACATTCTTCGTGATTCTCAACAATTTCGGCTTATTTCCGAAGGACCTTCACCAAGTAGGTACGATGATTTCATCTGTTCATGCTTCACAGTGAAACATCGCAACTCTTAGAGCTGTAGCTCTTTTGAAGGCTGGACTGTGACGAGACGCAAGTCGAGAAAACACCTTAGAAGTTGTTGAGATCGAAGCAACGCGTAGTGTTGCTTCTGTTCCCGCCGTTTATCAGTTTTTGAGCGTGGAGCAAAAATCCAAAGTGATTTTTGTCCCACGCTCTTTTCTATTCTTCAAATTCTTCTTCATCTGTTAATTCAGGTAAATCAATCGTGGTCACCGCAGATTGACCTATTTGCGTTAAATATGCAGCTAATTCATCCACATTTTCTAAAGGTGACACAGCGGCTTCAATCGCCATTGCTAAGTTAAGTCCGGCGACTACTCGCAATTGCGGATAAGTGCCCATAGCCACCATAGCTACATTACAAGGTGTTCCTCCTTTTAAATCAGCTAAGACAAGCGTCGGGACATCGCCAGCTTCTTTTAAGATTGCTGCCAGCTTTGCTTGCGTGCCGCTCAAGCCATCTTCTGCAGTCATCGACACAATCGCTGCGTCTGCTAATTCCCCGACAATCATTTGAGTAGAAGCCAAGGTTTCTTCTGCCATCCGTCCATGGCTCATTAAAATTAATTTTGGTTTCATTATATCCTCCTAAAAATACTGCTGATAAATTTTTGTTCGCGCTTTCAGAAAACCACGTTCTTCACGAGTGGGATGAATCCGATTCGTTAACAGAATCAAGGCTTCATTGGTCTCTTTTTTCATACCAATCGCCGTTCCAGTAAAGCCAGTATGATACAAATAGTCTGCTCCCGCTTGCGTCTTTTTCACTTCCCAACCAAATGTACGCCCACCTTGATTTATAGACCAGAGATCCTCAAACATTTTTTCAGAAAATAATGGTTTGCCAGACGGGTAGCGATTGTTCATAAAACACTGAACAAAAGTGAGTAAATCTGGTAAAGTTACAAATAAACCTGCACTGCCGATTGGCGCTTTCAGTTGATAGGCTTTCGAATCGTGGACCACCCCCTGAATAACGCCGCGTTGTTTTGTAATCTCTGTGGGCACTGCCTCGGTAAAATCTCTGACCGTAAAACTTGTATGCTGTAGGTTCATTGGTTGAAATACGTATGTTTGAAAGCTCTCTTCTAATGAGCAGCGGTCCAATACTTGAATAATTTCTCCCAATAAGTAATACCCTAAATCAGAATAAGTGGTTTTCCCTCGTTCAGATAACGAATGCGTCAAAATGATTTCTTGCAAGCTATTTTTTGTGACATTTTTCTTATCAGCAACATCAGCTGGCAACCCGCTCTGATGCAATAGCAGCTCCCCAATCGAACAAGATAGCCCTTGATAAGCAGGTAGGACTTCCCCTACAGTGGTTGAAAAAGCAAGCTGATTTGTATCGATTAATTGTAACATTCGATTTGTTGTCCCAATAACTTTCGTTAAGGACGCTAAATCATACAGGCTAGCTGATGAAACCTTTTGTCTTACAAATGGACCAGTATTACCTAAAAAGCCTGTATACTGTTCTGATAAGCCATCTTCTGTGATTATCCCCCAAGCGACACCCGGAACGACTTGCTGACTAATCAGCCTCTGAATTGTTTCTTGAATTGCAATTTGATTCATTCTTCACCACTTCTATGCTAAAACTTCTGAAATCCGTCCGTCATGTTCTGCTAATAGTTCTTTGGCTTTTTGGAAATCAACGTGGGCTTTCGCCATTACAATGGCGGGTGCCACTTCTAATTGCGCTGCCTCTAAGTATTCTTTGGCTCGTGCTTCATCGATTTCTGCTGCTTCTTTAATGATATTCGTGGCACGTTGAATTAATTTTTCGTTCGTTGGTTGTACGTTGACCATCAAATTTTGATAGATATTCCCTACTTTAACCATGATCCCTGTTGAAAACATATTTAACACCATTTTCTGTGCTGAACCCGCTTTCATTCTAGTTGACCCTGTAATGACTTCCGGTCCTACAATTGGCGCAATCCCAATTTCCGCCAATTGATTCATCGGACTTTCATTATTACAGGTCACGGAGATGGTTAGAGCGCCCACTTTTTTTCCGTATTCAATTGCGGAAACGGCATATGGTGTCCGGCCGCTAGCAGCAATTGCGATTACGACATCTCGGGCTGTCAATTGATGTTGCGTTAAATCTTCGATGGCTAATTCTTTCGAGTCCTCAGCGCCTTCAATTGCTTGATACATTGCTTTTTCACCACCAGCTAAAATACCAAATGCGCGTTCTGGCGAAACACTATATGTGGGCGTTAATTCAATCGCATCCAAAGCACCTAAACGCCCAGATGTTCCTGCACCACAGTAGATTAAACGGCCCCCTTTTTTAAATCGTTCTGCCGCTGCATCAATTGCTGCAGCAATCTGCGGAAGCACCTTTTCAATTGCTTGTGCTACCTTTTGGTCTTCTTGATTTATTAAAGTCACCATCTCTAATGTTGACACTTGGTCAATCTTTTTAGTCGCTTCATTTCTGGCTTCTGTCGTTAATCCTTCTAAGTTCATTTGCTTGCACACCCCTACTTCTCTTTTAGACGGCTGACAAGTTGACTCGTTTCAATCATATTACGTTCAATTTCTGTGTCTAAATCATCTTGAATTGAACCTAAATACAGAACATCGCCAATTGCCATTGACGAAGCAATCGATGAAATAGCCCCCACTCGAATGAGGTGCTCATTATTGGGGACTAAAAGAACTTCATCGCTCAATGATCGCACGTTTTCTCCATCGTTACTGGTAATAAAAATAACCGTTGCGCCTCTATTTTTGGCAATTTCACAGGCGATTAAGGCTTCTTTTGTCAAACCACTATAGGAGACCGTGATCAAAATGTCTTGTGCCGTTGCATAATTTAAAAACTCCAACATCATGTGACTATCATAATTAAAAATTGCTTGGCGACCAGCGCGGTTAAACTTGTGGTAAAGATTGTATGTCGTCAAAGAAGAGGCCCCAATTCCAACCAGATGAATTTTTTCCGCTTCTTTAACATGCGCGATTGCTCGTTCCAAGGCTTGTTTATCCACTGTATAAAATAAATCTTCAATCGTAGCATTTAATAAAGATTCTACTTTCATACAAATAGTATCCACCGAATCATCCGCCGCTACAATTGGATCAATATCTTTTTTACCGTTACTGGCAGCTTGTACCGCTGCAATGGATAGTTTTAACTCTTCCCAGCTGTCAAACCCTAATTGTTTAGAAAAACGGGTAACTGATGCTGGAGAAGTTTCGCTATTGCTAGCAATTTCGTTTGCTGTTAATGAGAGAAGACGGGTCGGATCCTTCAGTATATAGTCTGCGATTCTCTTATTTACTTTGGAAAAGTCCTTATATTTTTGTCTGATTGAACGGATTGGCTCCATCTTCTCATCTCCATTTCTATTTTATGAAAGTTAAAATTGCTTCGTTTGGTTCAGAAGGGATCATCTGCGCGGTAATAGTCACCCCATTATCTGTTAAACGACGAACGGTTTGAATATCTTCATCGGTTAATGCAACAGATTTTTTAATTGCTCGACTGCCTTCTTTTTGAGAAATATTGCCGACATTGAAGCTCTGTAACGGAACACCGCCATCAATTAAAGCCGCCATGTCTGCAATGTCTTTCGTAATTAAAAAGACTTTTTCTTCATCATAATTGCCTGCTAAAATTTTTTCAATCGCTTTACGTTTTGATAAAATGGATAATTTGACTCCTGCAGGCTTGGCCATTTTTAAGGCACCAATTTGTAATTGATCTTTGACAGCGGCATCATTTACTACCATGATTCTTTGTGCTCCAACCGTATTCGTCCAAACGGTTGCAACTTGTCCGTGAATTAAACGCTCATCTACTCTTGCATGTACAATTGTCATAATAAATCTCTCCTATTATATACTATTTTTTTAAAATAAACCGCCAACCCAAGCCAACATTGGTTGTAAATTGCCTAAAACCATGCCAATTAAAATTAAAACAAAGATTAGCCGGGTTGAATTCATTTTCTTTTTCCCTAGTAACCAATAGGATAAAAGAACAATCCCTAAAGGAATTAATGCGGGTAAAATTTTATCCAACATTTCTTGGACAGATAACGTTACGTCTCCCATTTTATAAGTTAAATCTAATTTGTAAGTAATTACCGAAGGAATCAAACCGCCAACCACCGTTAACCCTAAAATAGCTGCACCTTGCGTAAACAATTTCATTTTATCCGCAAATTCTGTCGCAATTTTTTTCCCTTGATGATAACCAATCCAAGTAAATTTATAACGAACCCATAAGACCACTGCCCCAGCAATTAACGGAATCAGTAACCCAACAATCTGGCCCCCCTGCGCCATGTAAGCTGCAATCGAAAAAACAATCGCACGATAAATCGCGATAAAAATGGTATCACCAACACCAGCAAACGGTCCCATTAGACCTGTTTTCAAGCCAGTAATGGCCGTTTCATCTTCAATACCGACTTCTTCTTCCAAAGCCATATCAGCCCCGACAATTAAGTGCGACATAGCTGGCGTTGTATTCATAAAGCCAAGATGTGTCTTCAAGGCTTTCTTCATAGCTACTGGATCTTCACTGTATAGTCGCTTTAATGCAGGCATCATCACCCAAGCATAACCAAGTCCTTGCATTTTTTCATAGTTCCAGCCCCACTGATAGCCAAAAAGATTACGGACGTAAACTTTATTAATATCCTTTTTTGTTAATTTGTTAGTCATCAATCTCAACCTCCTCATCATCTTCATAAATAACCGTGCCACTTGTTGTAGCTGCGCCGCCTTTGTTATGATTCATCACATAAATCGCTGCTAAAGCCAAGCCAACCAGTGCGACACCTAAAACTGAGAAGAATTGGGCCCCATAAGCAAGTAACACGAACCCAATAATAAAATAAGGCCAGTATGTTTTAATTGGTAAGTAACGCATTAAAATAGCAATCCCCATCGCTGGTAAAATAGCTCCTGCTGCTTTTAACCCATTCATCACCCAAATAGGAATCCAATTGTTGATAGCGTTTACAACTTGTTCGCCAAAAGCTAGGCCAATAAAAACTGGAATGACACGAGAAATCGTCCAAGGAAAAATTCCTAAAACATTGCAGCGCTCGACTCCTTTATAATTTCCTTCTTCCGCATAGCGATCTGCTTTGTGTTGGAAAAACGTATTAGCCATTCTGCCTAAAATATCTAGTTGTGTTAATAATAACCCAATCGGAACTGCAACTCCGATACCATACTCTGCCCCTTTCCCTGAAATGATTGCGTAAGCCGTTCCCATAATGGCCCCCGAAAGAAAGTCTGGGACTGTTGCTCCTCCATAAGTCGCTACACCTAATGTCATTAATTGAAGCGTTGCCCCAATCATCAAACCTGTTTGAACGTCCCCTAAAACTAAGCCAGTAAACGTTGCAGCAAACAATGGTGTATATGGACCAATCTGAATAGAAATTTGGTCAAGTACGCCAACAACTGTGTAAAGACATAAAATCAAAATAATACCAATCGATACTGTCATGCTTTCTCATCCTCCTTGAATGCGTTTTCTTTTTGTATTTGTAGAATACCATTAAAGAAATACTATTTCAAGTTCTTTTTAAAAATATTTTTAAATGAAATTTAATTTCTTTAGTAATTTTTGTGCTATACTAAAAGAAAACGGTTTAGGAGTGATTATGTGCGGGTTTTACTGATTTATTTCATCACTATTTTTCTATCCAATACAGTTGGGGCGCTTTCTGGGATGGGTGGAGGCGTCATTATTAAGCCTGTTTTGGATTTTCTTGGTTTCCATTCGTTAAACAGTATTGCGTTCTATTCAAGTGTCGCTGTTTTTGTCATGTCCATTTCTTCGACTTATAAACAGTATCAAAATGGTATCCAAATTGAATGGAAAAAAGCCGCGAGTATTTCGTTTGGTTCCTTAGTCGGCGGCATGTTAGGTGATTTACTTCTTAATCAGGCGATTGCGCTAGCGCCAAATGAAGAAAAAGTACAACTGCTCCAATATATCATTATGTTACTGACCTTGGTTTTGGTTCTTCTCTACAATCAATTTTCCAACTGGCACTTACACCTCAACGGATTGAGCATTTTTCTGATTGTCGGATTAGGCTTAGGGATTCTATCCACCTTTTTAGGCATCGGTGGTGGTCCCATTAATGTAGCTTGCCTTATTCTCTTTTTTGGAATGGATATCAAATCAGCAACCGTCTATTCCATCATTACTATTTTTTTCTCCCAACTCGCCAAACTCGGCAATATCGGCTTGACCACGGGATTTGCAATTTTTGATTTAACAATGCTTTGGGCCATTATTCCTGCCGCTTTACTCGGTGGTTATGTCGGCGGTCTTTTCAGTAAAAAATTATCCCAACAACGGGTTGCCCAGATTTATAGTTTAGTTGTTTTTTTAGTTATTTTGTTAAATATGTATAATTTGTGGACTGTTATCTAAAAAAAGAAGCGCTTTGTCTATACGACATAGCGCTTCTTTTTTTTTTAGTTAAATCACTGTTAATTTAACGTCTATATTATTTCTTGTTGCTTTAGAATATGGGCAAATTTCGTGGGCTTTTTTAACAAGTTCTTCTGCTTTGGCTTGATCTACGCCATCAATATGAACTTCTAATTCAGCACCAACGCTAAACCCATCTTCTCCTTGGAATAAGGAAACACGTGCGGTTACTGTACTTTTACCTTCGACTTTTTCTTGATCCATCACTAACTCTAATGCACCGTTAAAGCAAGCACTGTAAGCTGCTGCGAATAATTGTTCTGGATTTGTTGTATTTTCTTTCTTGACACCTGGCGAAGCAACCGCATAAGAAAATGATTTATCCGGTGAGTGAACTTCTCCTGCACGTCCACCCGTATTAATGATAGTTGTTTCATAGATTTTTTTCATGTAAATTCCTCTCCTTTGTAAAGTTTTACACTTCTGAGAACTTTTTACTTACATAATTATTGTAGGAAACTTTGCCAGATACAGCAAACGTTGTGCTTGTGAATAATAAAAAATAACATTTAACGTTGTATTTTTGACATAGAAAAAGAACCCATTCTATGATAGGATAAAGTGAACTTGTACATTTGTACACAAACTATTTTACAAAGGAGACTTTCCCTTGACACACTTACTTGATTATCAACCACTAAACCTATACACAAACTATCAAGAAGCCGCAGAAAAAACACCAACTGTTCCAATTATTTTTGATGAATCTTTGCCTGCTTTTCCTGCACTTGGCTTAGAAACAACTTATGGTGAAAGCCATCAAGAAATTTTGAAACGGGCATATCAATTAGCCGCTTTAGGTGTAAAAAAAGGCGACAAAATTATTATTTATAAAAGTCCTAAATTCGACACGTATTTATTAGCTGTTGCAGCCTCATATCTAGCAGCCGTTCCTGTAATGGTTTCATACCATTTACCTTTTGAAACAATTGAAGTATTCGTGGATCGTTTAGAAGATCCTTTTATTTTATTTGATGATGTGACTGCTGAAAAAGTTCAAGCTGTTCGTAATAGCTCTGCCAATAAAAAACTTTCGGTTGCTTCTCTTTTAAAAGCTGATGCCACAGAAGTTCCTCAAGACGAACTAACTAAAGACGAAATTGCCTATATGACCCACACCTCTGGAACAACGGGTATTCCTAAACTTATCTGTCACTCCAATCACTCAATGGGTTGGCGTACAAAATGGCAAAAAACCATTTTTACAAAAATTGCTGAAAAGAAATTAGTTGGCTTTCATATTTCACCAGTCCATTCTCGTTTTAACATTGGCGTGTCTTCTTTAATGGCCATGGGCTTCCCTATGATGCCTTTAGCAAATGCTTCGAGCGAAAAAGTCGCTGAAATGTTCAGCACCTATCAACCAATCGCTGTAGAAACACACCCCAATAACTTCGTTCAATGGGTTCGTTTGGCCAAAGAAAAACCTGAAGCTTTCGCTAGTGTCCATTATTATCATTCTACTTTTGATGCAATTAACAACGCTACAATGGTGGCTTTCTTAAAAGCATCTGCTGCCAATGAACCAATTTTCCTACAAGTTTATGGGCAAAGTGAATGCGGGCCAATGATCTTACGGGCACATACTTTAGAATCTCTAAAAGATTCAGATGCTCGTGACATGGGCGTTGGTTTAGAGGATTTAACACAAGCTCGAATTACCGATGAAAAAGGACAAGTTTTACCTGCGATGACGGACGGTCATATCCAATTTTTATCAAAAGGACGGGCCTTAACGTATTATAAAGAAGACGCCCGCTTTGCAGAAAATGTCTACGGCGAATGGTGGGACAGCGGCGATTACGGAATGTTAGATGAACGCGGTCACTTATTTTTGAAAGATCGCCAAGTAGATTTAATTGAAAACATCGACAGTAATTTAGCTATTGAAGATCATTTATTGGATGCATTGGATTTCTTAGAAGAAGTGATTATTGTCCGTGGCAAAGAAAATGAACCTCAGCCAATTTTAGCGGTTGTCCCTGGGGAAGAAATGGATTGGGATGCTTGGTGGACACAAGTAGCCGATTTACCACATTTAAATGAACCTATCATTATGGATTTTGATGAAATCCCTCACACCGCTACTATGAAAGTGCAACGTTTACAACTAGAAAAATGGTTAAAAGAACAATAAAATAAGATTCTTTGTCAAATAGTGTTGGTAAAAAGAACTTTTAGACCAGCGTTTGAGAAAGTGGAACAGAAAGCTAAAAGTTAACTCGTTGTAGTTTATCTTAAGTTTTAAAAAAAAGGGCAGCCGTCGGTTTTGACGGCTGCCCCTCTTTCTTTTGCCTGCCGTTAATTAAATCCTTTTTGTGAAAAACTTGACATGGGATGGTTCCCACAAATTATACTTAGCTTATTCAAAGAATGGAGTGAGCAAGTATGAAAATATTAATTAAACAAGATTTCGAAACGATGAGCGAATGGGCAAAAATGATACTTCTAAGCACGATGAGCCAAGACAAACGAGTGAATTTATCAATTACCGCTGGCAAAACGCCAGCACTTGTTTACCAAAAATTAGCCTCGATTGTGAAAAATTCACCTGATTTTGATAATGTTCATTATTATAACTTTGATGAAATCCCAGTTCCTCATCAAAAGGAAGGCATTACTCTGACAGATTTGCGGACGCTGTATTTGACACCTGCGGAAATATCCGAGCAAAACATCCATCCATTAACTGTTGAAAACTTTCGACAACAAGAACAACGGATTGCTGACGCAGGCGGCTTAGATTTGATGTTAATTGGCTTAGGAGCAGATGGTCATTTTTGTGGAAACATGCCCACTACCACTCATTTTAAAAACGAAACCTATCAAGTGACCGTCACTGGTTCAGAGCCGTGGTTTGTTCCTGAAATGATGCAGCCAGGCATGTCCTTTGTTACGATGGGTCCAGCCAGCATCATGAAAGTTAAGCATCTTGTCCTAATTGTAAATGGGGCACAAAAAGCTCAGATGGTCAAACAAGTACTCCAAGGACCTGTCACAGAAACGTATCCTGCCTCTATTCTTCAACTCCATCCAAATTTAACGGTTCTCTTGGATGAAGCCGCAGCAAGTCAATTAGAAAAATAAAAAATTGCGCCTAGATTATGCTTCTCTGCATAGTCATAGGCGCAATTTTGTTATCATTACATGATTTTTTGATACTGACTGTATTTTAGCAAATTCGTCTGGGAAAGTGTCACACCAATACCAAGTCCCTGAGGCACAGTCATTGTCCCTTGGTCTAAAACAAAAGGTTCAGTGATGATATCTTCATAAAAATAGCGTTCCGTGGCTGAAATATCACCTGGAAAGGAAAAGGTAGGCTGTGACGCAAATTGCAAATTCAATGCGCGTCCAACACCAGACTCAAACATGCCACCTAACCAAACCAATAAATCATTTTCTTGGCAAAATGTGGCAATCTTCAACGCCTCGTGAATCCCACCTACACGAGGAATCTTCAAATTGATACTACGGCAACTTCCCAATGCTAACGCCACTTGGCAGTCTTTGAGACTACGAATATTTTCATCCAAACAAATTCTTGTTTTCAGTTCTCTTTGTAATTGTGCGTGATCTAAAAAATCATCTGCAGCAAAAGGCTGTTCAATCATCGCTAATTGATAGTGATCTAAACGTTGCAATTGAGACAAATCAGCCAATGTATACGCTGAATTGGCATCGACCATTAAAGGCAAGTTAGGAAAATGCTGACGAATCAAAGCAACGGGTTCCACATCATAACCGGGACGAATTTTCAGCTTCACTCGTTGATACCCTTTTTCTACAGCTAACTGAACTTGTTTAAGTAATTGAGGTAAGTCTTCTTGAATCCCTAAACTAATCCCTACAGGAATTTTCCTCCGCGTTGGTCCAAAAAATTCAGTTAAACTCTTCTGTTGCCGTTTGGCATATAAATCCCAGATGGCAGTTTCTAACGCAGCTTTTCCCATCCAATGCCCTTTAACTTCTTCAAAAATTGTTGAAACCTCTTGCGGCTGTTCAAGCGCTTCTGTTAAAAGTAACGGAATTAAATGCTGTTGGATGATGAAGCGTTCGGTTACCAACGTTTCTTGCACATAATCAGGTTGCTCAAAAGCCACTAATTCGCCAAATCCTTGATTTCCTTGCTCATCCGTTATTACAAATAGATCAAACGCTTTTTCTTCCAAGCGACCATAGCTCGTGACAAACGGCGTTTTTAAAGGTAAACGAACTTGATAGGTTTCAATTGATTGAATGTTCATTCAGATGGCTCCTTTCAATAACACTGTCACCTTTTCATAGAAAATCGTTGGTTGTTCCAAATGAATACAATGTCCTGCTTCAGGAAAAATTGTCAGCCGCAACAACGGTTGACGTGCCTGCATTTTTTTCGCAATCCCAATAAACTTTTGATCTTCGCCGCCTACCAATAAATCGGTAGGAATCGGCTGCAATTCTGCTAGACGTTCCCAATAACTCTCTTGCGCTCCTGTCCCCATATACCACAAACTACTAGCCAATCCAAAGGCCGATTGGCTCAAACGTTCCTGACGAATGGCCATTCGCTGTGTCATAGACAAGGCTTTTTGCGTTTGAAATAACGGTAATTCTTGCCAGAAATCAATAAAATCCACAAGCGGTTCCTCTAAGAGACGTTCCGCCAAACGATGATCTTGACAGATACGAGTCTGACGTTCTGCGGCGGTGGCCAAACCTGGTGACCCACTTTCCAATAAAAGATGCTGTACCTTTTGTGGATAATGTAATGCAAAACCTAAAGCTGTTCGAGCGCCCATTGAATAGCCTAATAAACAAAAACAAGGCAAATTTAGCGATTCGGTTAGTTCAGCAATATCACGGCAAACTTGTTTCATGGTATAACGCTCTGGTGCTACCAAACTAGCAGTAGCACCATGCCCAGGTAAATCAATGCCTAAAACGTTATAAGGTGTGTGACTAGGAAAAACGGCTGCAAACGTGGCTAACGTTCCTGTAAAACCGTGTAAACAGACTAGTGTCGTTCGCTTTGCATCAAAAGGTGTTAACCATTGATAATGGTACTGCATCCCCCGAATTAACCGTTCCATGAAATCCCCTGTCTTTCTACTCTTCTACCAATTTCAGCTAAAATTGTTTCGTACAAATGAACATTCTCTTGGCGATTTCCTTTGACTTCGATCACTTGAAATTGTGGTTCTTCCGCCGCTGTTTGTAAAATTTGCTTGAGCTCTGCGATTGTTTTGACTTCTTGATACGAAGCGCCATAAAGTTCAGCAACTAACGAAAAATCTAAATCAAGCGGTGTTCCAAATAAAGGCTCAAAATCATCCTCCCGTAAAGTTCGTTGGGATAGAAAAGAGAAAATCCCACCACCATTGTTATTTAATAAAACAATTGTTAACGGCAACTGATAACGTTTTGCCAAAAATAAACCATTCATATCATGATATAGCGCTAAATCACCAATCAGTAGAACGTTTTGCTGTGTCGGTGCTACAGCACTCATTCCTAAAGCAGTTGAAACAATTCCGTCAATCCCGTTGATGCCGCGATTTCCAAACATCCGATAAGGGCGACTATCCATAAATCGATCTAAATAGCGGATAGCCATACTATTAGATACAAATAACTGACCGTTCTCTTTCATTGTCTGGTGAACAGCTAAGCTAGCTGTTGTTTCATTTAATTCTGTCGCGTTCAGCGTTTCTAGAAGAACTTCAGAGACCGTTTTTTCCAGCAGGAGCCATTGTGCTAACCAAGTCGCTTCTGTTGGTTTGACAACCGTTAGCAGTTGTTCTACAAACGCGGTTTCCTTTGCCTGAATAACCGTTTGTGATTTTTTCAATTGCTCTTGCCATTGCCCGTTTTCGTCCACAAAATAAAAAGCAGTCTCTGTCGTTGCTAAGCGTTTCAACCATAACATGATGTTTTTAGAAATTGGCAACGAACCAAAGCGCACTACCACTTCTGGTTCTTGTGGTAAGGTCGCCATATTTAGAAACAGATCACTGTGTGCAATAATAACTTCACTATTTTGCCCATGTGTCACAATGTTTGCTAACGGATCAGCTAATAACGGCCATTGCAAAGCTTCGGCTAATTGAATAAATAACGCCGCTTCCTCCTCTGTATGACTACCACCGATAACCAAGACCCCGTTTTTCTGGTGCCATTGATCCGCTAATTGTTGCACTTGTTCTGTAGAAAGGATTGATTGACCAGCGAATAAAGCCGTTTGTTGAGAACTCTTTATTTTTCTCTCTAAGTCAGGTAATAATGGTTCCCGCAAAGGAAAATTCAAATGAACAGGTGCTGCAGGCGTTTGTTGCGCGAATGCTGCTCCTTTAGCGCCTTGCCAATAGGCGTAATTCAACATCTCTTCTGTTGCTTCTGGCAAAGCCATTTCAACAAATAATTTCACATGATTTTGATACATTTGTAATTGGTCCATGGCTTGAGGAGCACCAACTTGACGTAACTCATGCGGCCGATCCGTTGTTAAAACGACTAAAGGCACATGGCTAATATTGGCTTCACAAATTGCTGGATAATAGTTTGCAGCTGCTGTTCCAGAGGTACAAAGTAAGACCACTGGTTTTTGACTCGCTTTACTTAATCCTAAAGCAAAAAAAGCAGCGGAACGTTCATCGACATCGACAAAAGTTTGGATTGCGGTTTCCCGATGAAGTAATAAAGCCAGTGGTGTGGAACGGGACCCTGGACTAATGACTGCTTGTTCAACTCCACTATTTTTTAGGCCTTCAATAAAGGCCGTTAAATAATCGGTCATTGTTTCTTGATGATTCATTAAACCTGCCCTCCAATTCCTCGTAACATCGGTTGAAATTTTATTTTCGTTTCTTCTCTTTCTAGCTCTGCTTGAGAATCAGCAACGATACCACAACCTGCATAAAGAACGCCTTGCTGACCAGCAAAGACACCTGAACGCAAGGCCACAGCGAACTCGCCACTATCATCATTCCCTGAAATCCAACCGATGGGCGCACCATATAACCCACGACTCCCCGGCTCATATTGCCGAATCCATTCGACTGCCAACTCTTTGGGCTCACCGCCTAAAGCTGGCGTTGGGTGTAGCTGCATCACACTTTCCAAGAACGAAATTCCCGACTTACGTTGACCCGAAATCGGCACATAAAGATGTTGTACATCTCGATTTTCCAAAATAATGGGTGCTTGAATACTGTTTTCAGAAGTCGTCATCTTCGCCAACTCTTTCGCTAAACGTTCCACCACGATTTGATGTTCTCCTGTATTCTTGCGGTCTCGTAAAAGTTGTGCTCCTAAAGCTTTCGTTTCTTCTGATGTTTGACCCGTTTTAATAGTTCCTGCAATACAAGCGGTCGCAAACGTTTCTTTAGTACCCAACAGAAGTCGTTCTGGTGTTGCACCAATGAAACTTGTGTCTTTGGCTTCTAAAGCAAACAAATACGTATTTTGTTGTTGTGCCATTAAATTAACGAGCACTTGGTTACTTCGAATTTTTTCAGGACTGCTCACAGCAAGTTGTCGAGCCAAAACCACTTTTTTTAAAGGGCCATCTTCTCTTAAGACTGCTACTGTTTCGTTGACAGCTTGTAGCCATTCAGTCACGGCAACTTCTTCCTTGTCAATCTTTGTTTCCGCTACAGCTGGCAACTCCTCACAGGTAGCTAACAAGCGATCAAACTGAGCCACCAAAGTCGACCACCGTTCCTCGACTTCTTGTTCACTAGAACCTGAAAAGTTCAGCGTTCCATAAATACGTGAACCTGAAAAAGTAAATAGAATACTTGGTAGATAAAACCAACCTTCCCCTAACTCTCCCCAGGCCTCAGCAGGCGTTTGTTCTGTATCAAAAGGCAAACCGCCAAACAGAAGAGCCCCCGTACCAGAAATAGACATATTTTGAAAACGAGTTGCCGCCTCTTTTTTTAAAAAATTGTTCAATTGCTGCGTTTCTGTTTCTGCGCCTTTTAAGATAGTTTCATATCCGAAGCCAATCAAAGCAAAATCTTTTTTCGGCGTTTGCCAAAAAAAACGTTCTCCTTGGTATACCTTTTCACCAGCGGCAAAAATTGCTAAGGCTGTTTGTTCTGTTTCTAATGGAAAAACCCAACTGAACTGACGGGCATTCTTCTGATAGGCTTGTCGTAATTCATCAGGCAATTTCATCTGATTAAAAACGCCTCTCTTTCTTCTGTCATGAAACGATGTTTGGCAATCTTTCCACTCGCTGTTTGCGGGAAAGAATGACAAAAATAAATGCGTTTCGGTCGTTTATATTTTGCCAGTTTTCGTGAACACTGGTCTTGAATTTGCGCTAAGGTGAGTTCTTGATCACTAATCACATAAGCAACTGGGACGGCTCCCCATTGCGCATCTGGTTCTCCCACAACTGCCGCTGCTTTAATTCCTGTTATCGCCTGTAACACCTGTTCAACCTCAGTGGGGTAAATGTTTTCACCACCAGAGATAATGAGTTCACTTAAACGACTAACCAAATACAGGTAACCTTGTGCATCTAAATAGCCCATGTCGCCTGTTTTAAACCAACCATCTGCTGTCCATTTTTCAGGTTGACGCTGGTTAAGGTAACCTGAAACAACGTTTGGTCCCTTAAGTAAAATTTCCCCGACTTGCTTTTCTGGCTGTTCTTGTCCTAGTTCATCAACAATTTTGATCTGCATATCTTTTAACGGTTGCCCAGCAGAGCCGATTTTCAGTGCCGCATCTTCAAATTTCAAGGCAACAACTTGCGAACACGTTTCCGTCATCCCATAAGATTGAATGACTGGAATCCCTTTTTCCTCACACTGCGCTAATTTATCCGATGCAATCGGTCCGCCACCCAATAGCATTCCTTTAAAGCTGACGCTGTAGCCAGCCTCAGGATAGACAGACAATAATTGTTGTAACATTGTCGCAACCACTGAAATGACGGTTCCACGGCCTTCTTGTAAATCTTGTGTCACTTGCTGTTCATCAAATTTATCGTAAAGGCGAATACTACAACCTAAGACGAGTTGTCGAACAACAATCGACAATCCGCTAATATGAAATAATGGGACTGCACACAACCAACAATCTTCAGCAGTAATCCCCATATTTTCTTGAGTGCCTCTAGCACTGGCCAAATGATTTTTAAACCGTTGCAAGACCCCTTTAGGCTGTCCTGTAGTTCCAGATGTATACATAATAGAAGCCACCGACTCTAAGTCACTTGGCTGTTGAAACTCCTGACGTGAAAGACTATGCTGTTTTTTAACCATTGGCTGAACGTCGACAAAAGAAATCTCCTCTAACAAAGCCTGCGTTTCAGGCGCACCAATAATCGTTTTAACTTGCGCATCTTTTAACTGAAAAGTCAGTTCAGCAAGTGTCAAATGCGTATTTAAAAATAATAACTCTTTCCCCAATTCCCATAAGGCTAGAATTGAAAAATACAACTCTTTGCTGTTCTTACTGAATAAAGCCACACGTTTTTCTTCTGGTGCAAGCACCTGTTGATATGTGGCTACCCAATGGCTGACTTCTTGTTGCACTTCTAAAAACGTCCAAGATTCATCCTGAAAATAAAAAGCAGGATGATCGGGACGTTTTTGTACTTGTTTATTTAACCAAGTCATTGGTTTATGGGAATTTAGGGAATTGATCGAAATCTGGTGTCCGTTTTTCTTTAAATGCATCTCGGCCTTCTTGTGCTTCAGCCATTGTATAGTAAAGAAGTGTCGCATCACCAGCTAATTGTTGCACACCAGCCAAGCCATCTGTATCGGCATTTAAAGAGGCTTTAATCATCCGTAAAGCAATCGGGCTTTTGGTTAACATTTCTTCTGCCCACTCCATTGTCACATCTTCTACTTGATCTAATGGAACAACAGTATTAATCCAGCCCATATCTAAAGCTTCTTGGGCAGAATATTGTTTACACATAAACCAAACTTCTTTCGCTTTTTTATGGCCGATAACGCGCGCCAAGTAACCTGAGCCGTATCCACCATCAAAGCTACCGACATTTGGTCCAGTTTGCCCAAACTTAGCATTTTCAGCCGCAATTGTTAAATCACAAACTAATTGTAAAACATTGCCGCCACCAATGGACCAGCCTTTCACCATTGCGATGACTGGTTTGGGAATGACACGAATTAACCGTTGTAAATCTAACACATTTAAACGTGGAATATTGTCTTCGCCAACGTAACCACCATTACCTCGAACTTTTTGATCGCCACCAGAACAGAATGCTTGGTCACCGGCGCCTGTTAAAATAATAACCCCGACATCTTCTTTATCACGACTAATGTTGAATGCATCAATCATTTCCATGACTGTTTTTGGTGTGAATGCGTTGTGAACATGCGGGCGGTTGATAGTAATTTTTGCTACTTTGCCTGCTTGCTCAAATAAAATTTCATCATATTCTTTAATTGTTGTCCAGTTTCTCATTAGGAAACCTCCTTCATTAATCTCATCTTTTCTATTATACACAAGAATCGGCACTTTAGAGAAAAAGTCGCTTGAATTTTAAGAAAAAACATGGCTATTTCAAATTTTCTTCATTCCTGTATAATAAATAAAAAACCTTTTATTCTCTCTTTTATTAGAAAGGACTGATTACGATTCATCTTTTAGAGTATTTAGGCATCACGATTCAACACGTTTCTGCTGAGAAATGTCAGCTTACTTTAGCGGTAAAAGACGTGCATAAACAACCCTATGGCCTTGTCCACGGGGGCTTAAATGGCATCTTAATTGAAACTGCCTGTAGTTTAGGTGCGAACGAAAACGTTCCTGAAAATGCTTTTGCTGTCGGCATAGACTTACAAGTAAATCATCTTCGTAGTGTCCCTGATGGTAGCCTCACCGTGATTGCGACGCCTGATCACTTGGGGCAGTCCCTTCAAGTTTGGGAAGCAAAAATTTATAACGCAGACCGCCAATTGACGAGCGTGGGGCGTTGTACCTTAACAAATCGACAAAAAAAACAGTAATCTTTACAGGTTACTGTTTTTTTGTTTATGGTTTTTAATAAGTAATTAGATTACTTCGTTTATTTAATTTTAGTACCAACCATTTGCTAACCAGAATGATTTAGCTGCATCCCATGAACCATAGCGACCTGCTACGTACTGATCTGCCACGCGTTCTTGGTTGGCAGGTGAATAGTCACCATTTAAATAAGAGGCAGATAATTGGTAACGACCGATATACTGACCGTTTGTTGCATCGTAAGAACCACTAGATTCACGTTGTGCGATCCACTCTTTTGCATCACTGCTTGCGGCAGGTGCTGCTGGTTGCGCTACTTCTTGAGCAACAGGTTGTTGTACTTCTTGTTGTACTGGTTGTGCAACAGGTTGTTCAACTACTTGTTGAACTGGTGCAACTTCTACAGCTGGTGCTGGAGTATTAGCAACTTCTTTTTCTGAACGAATAACTAATTGTTCTCCTTCAAAAATTAAATCAAGGTTTGGCAATTTGTTATCAGAAGCAATTTTTTGAATTAAGCTATTGTCTCCTGCAAATTGATGAGAAATTGTTGATAAAGTATCTCCTGCTTTAACTGTATATAAGCTTTCTGCGTTTGCGTCTGTTCCTAAGAATAATCCTAAACCTGCGGCCAAAGTTGTTCCAAGTAAAATCGTTTTGATTGATTTCATGTATGTTTCTCCTTTGTAATTAAAAATATTTGATTGTTGCTCTTAGCTCTCGGCAACAACCACGTCTGCTTCGCTTTATCGAAACGACTTCACATACTTTATCATCGAATGGCCGGCCGTAGGTGAATATCTCGTGACAATTTATTACTAGAATGTCGGTTTTGTTACATTTTGTAATAAAAAGCTGCTGGAAGCTTGATATTATCCTGTTTATATTTTGCGAAAAAAAGTTAAAAAAACAGGATTTTATTTTTGAGAAACCGTTTTCTAACCCTTGATTAGCCATTAAATGTCGGTTTTTTTACATTCGTTTCAGTCAAAAAGTAACAAAATGTTAAAGATACTAGACATGAGAATGTTTTTTTCAAAAACTCACGCCTAAAAAGAACAGGTGTTTTCTTTGAATTTTTTTATCATTCACTATTTTTATTTTTCCTTCTATTATATAGTTAAATTTTTTATCGTATTCATTTTTCGATTCTGAAAAAACACTAAGCACTTCCTATTGAAACAAAAAGAGTTAAACAAAAAAATCTTATATTTTGCTTGTTATTTATTCATTTTAATCTTATTCAAAAAAGGAATAGCTAAAACGACTGTGAAAACAAAGTATTGAAAATAAAGCAGAATAAATATTCATTTTTATTGTAATTCACGAATAAAAAACAAACAATCACTCGAACGCTTGTTATTTAAAAACGTAATCAGTTTTTTCTCTTTCTATTTTCCAATCTATGAGTAATAAAATATATGAATCTACATTTAAGTCATTTTATTATCAAATATTCTGAATATTATAAGAATTGGAGTTTTATCTATGAGTGACAAAGAACAACTTGAGAAATTAGACAAATCCTTTCTGGGACAACCGAAAGGACTAGCAACACTGTTCTTCACAGAAATGTGGGAACGTTTCAGTTACTACGGCATGCGTGCTATTCTAATGTATTACATTTACGATACCGTAGCCAATGGCGGTTTAGGTCTCCCCAAAGCAACCGCCTTAGCCATCATGTCCATTTATGGATCAATGGTTTTCATGTCCAGTATCATTGGCGGTTGGGTCTCTGACCGTGTCTTAGGTTCAAGGAAAACTGTTTTTATTGGTGGTTTGCTAATCATTGCTGGACATATTGTTCTCGCTACCCCATTTGGTGTGCCCGCCTTATTCGTTTCTATTATGCTAATTGTGTTTGGGACTGGGATGTTAAAACCAAACGTTTCAGGGATGGTTGGCCATCTTTATTCAAAAACTGACTTACGTAGAGATGCAGGCTTCTCCATTTTTTACATGGGGATTAATATCGGTGCCTTAATTGCTCCCCTTGTTGTCGGAACTTTAGGACAAGAATATAATTATCATTTAGGCTTTTCCGTTGCCGCAGTTGGGATGTTCTTCGGGCTACTACAATATTATTTCCAAGGACGTAAATCTCTGGCTGGGATTGGTCAGGCCCCAACTAATCCAATGTCTAAAGAAGAGCAAAAGAAATTTGCTAAAGCATTTATGTTGGCAATTGTCGTTGCTTTACTTATTTTTGGTGGCGCCTATGTCACAGGACATTTAACAATTGATTTCTTTATTAATACCATCAGCGTGTTAGGAATCCTGTTACCAGTTTATTATTTCAGCAAAATGTTAACGTCTAAAGATGTTACTGCTGAAGAAAAACCAAAAGTTCTGGCTTACTTGCCATTATTCTTAGCAGCAATTGTTTTCTGGTCATTGGAAGAACAAGGTTCGTCTATTCTTGCTCTATTTGCAAATGAACGGACGCAAACGAGTTTGTTTGGCTTCCCGATTGCCGCTAGCTGGTTCCAATCATTAAATCCTGTATTCGTAGTTATTTTGACCCCTATTTTTGTTACATTATGGACAAAACTAGGTAAACGTCAACCATCAACAGTTGTCAAGTTTTCACTAGGGCTAGTCTTTGCTGGTCTTTCCTTCGTCTTATTAATGTTGCCAGGTCTACTTTATGGCACCGAAGGACGGGTGAGTCCACTTTGGTTATTCTTTAGTTTCTTCATTATGATTGTCGGAGAAATGTGTTTATCTCCCGTTGGTTTATCGATTACTACAAAATTAGCACCGAAAGCTTTCGAAGCTCAAACGGTTGCTATTTGGTTATTAGCAGATGCCGCTTCACAAGCCATTAATGCTCAAATTGCTCGTTTCTATACACCTGGAACAGAGTCAGCCTATTTTGGGATTGTCGGACTTGTAGCTGTCGTTGCCGGGATTCTCTTATTCATTGTGAAAAAACCAATCCAAAACTTAATGGGTGACGTCCGTTAAACCGTCAAAAAAGTTGCCTTTCTCTTTTTTGAAAGGCAACTTTTTTATACAGTATTTTGATAACGTTTTCAAAAAGTGATATACTAAATAGAAGGAGGACGAGGACATGCGTTACTTAATTGGCGGTATTTTTTTATTGATTAGTATCTGGCAATTCATTGTTACTGGACGGACATTTTCCTACTTAAAGAAAGAGGGCGGCAAAAGAACCTCACCATTTATTCTGTTAGGACTATGGAGTAGTTTAGTGTTTGCTATTATTTCATTTGCTGTGGCGATTGCTTCTTTCTTTTATGTGAGTTTTTAGTAGAAGGCTAGCCATAAGTAAAAGGAGCGAGATTGCTAGTCTCGCTCCTTTACTTATTTTTTATGGTTGTTTTCCAATATAAGCTAAAATTCCACCATCGACATATAAGATATGTCCGTTAACAAAGTCAGAGGCGTTAGATGCTAAGAAAACTGCCGGGCCAGCTAAATCTGCTGGTGTGCCCCAACGATTAGCTGGTGTTCGTCCCAAGATGAATTCGTTAAATGGATGCCCTGATTCTCTTAATGGCGCTGTCTGTGGCGTTTCAATGTAGCCAGGTCCAATCCCATTACATTGGATATTATATTGTCCATATTCAGAAGCAATATTTTTCGTTAACATTTTTAGTCCGCCTTTTGCTGCCGCGTACGCACTAACTGTTTCACGACCTAGTTCACTCATCATTGAACAGATATTAATAATTTTGCCATGGCCCTTTTCAATCATATCTGGAATAACCGCTTTTGCCATAATAAATGGCGCATTCAAGTCAACATCAATCACTTGACGGAACTCTTCTGCTGACATATCTACCATTGGAATTCGTTTAATAATTCCCGCATTATTGACTAAAATATCAATAGAGCCGACTTCTTCTTTAATCTGAGCAACCATCGCTTGAACTTGCTCTTCATCAGTGACATCACACACATAACCACGTGCTTCAATCCCTGCAGCCCGATAATTTTCCAAACCTTGTTCAACTGATTCAGGAGATAAGTTATTAAAAACAATTGTTGCTCCTGCTTCAGCTAGGGATTTCGCAATCTCAAAACCAATCCCATAAACAGCACCTGTAATTAATGCTACTTTTCCATCTAATTGAAAATCATTCATTTTAAATTCCATGTTTTCTCCTCTTTCTTTGGTTTATTTTAATTGATCCATTGCAACCATATCCATGTCTGTGTACGTAATATTTTCTCCGCACATGGCCCAAATAAAGGAATAATTACTTGTACCAACCCCAGAATGAATCGACCAGCTTGGTGAAATAGCTGCTTGTTCATTACTCATTACTAAATGTTTTGTTTCGTCTGGTTTACCCATCATGTGGAAAATCCGCGTATCTTCTTCCATATCAAAATAAACATACGCTTCCATACGACGTTCATGTGTATGACAAGGCATAGTATTCCAAGCGCTACCTGGTTCTAAAATGGTGTAACCCATTTGTAACTGGCAACTTTCACAAACGTTCGGATGAATGTATTGGTAAATTTTACGTTGGTTCAATGTTAATGGATCACCTGTTTCCATTGGGGTAATTTCATCAATACTAATTTTTACGTTGGGATATTTATGATGTGCTGGGACACAACTAATGTAAAATTTCGCTGGATTATCAGGGTTTTCTGAAGAAAAACGAACATGTTTTGTTTCTTTCCCAATATAATAGCCATCTTGTTTTTTCATTGTTTCTTTGGCGCCATCAATTTCAATAAAGCCTGGTCCCCCAATATTAATAACCCCTAGTTCACGGCGTTCTAAAAAATAATCAACCCCTAATTCTTTGTCCAAAATAATTTCTAATTCTTCTGTGGTCGGTGTCACACCACCAAAAATCATCCGATCATTATGTGTGTAGGTTAAGCTGATTGCACCTGGAATAAAAACTTTCTCTACTAAAAATTCATCTCTCAATTGTTCTGTTGAATAGTGACGGATATCCGCCGGACTATGTGTATAACGTGTTTCCATATTTTGCATAACTAAAATCTCCTATCTATTTATTTTTCCTGAGCCCGTTGCCAAAAAAGCAAGGACTTCTTTTTGACTAAATTGATTACAATCACCATGTACAGTATGTTTTAACGCACTAGCCGCTGTTGCAAAATCAATACAGGTTTGTGGATCATAGGCAGCTAATATGCCATGTAAAACCCCACCAGCAAACGCATCACCGGCACCGACACGGTCAACAATCGGTTGTAATCGATGACATTTGGACGTATAATACGCACCTTTGTACCATAGCGTGCCGATTAATTCATTATCTGTCGCTGAATGAACTTGACGTTTGGTTGAATAAAATACTTGAATGTTGGGATAACGTTCTTGCATTTTTCGGTAGTACCACGTTAATGCGTCTTCAAGTTCTTCCTCTGGTTCTGGAATCTCCAGTAAATAACGAGCGTCTAATACCCCAGCTGAACAAATATCAACAAATGGAAGAATGGCCTTCAATGCCACGCTCGCTTCTTTCTGGGTCCAAAGTTTCCCTCGATAATTAATGTCAAAACTTACTTGGCACCCTGCTTGCTTCGCTGCTTTAACTAGCGCAACCGTCATACTTTGCCACGTTTTTGATAACGCCGCTGTAATCCCTGAAATATGAAAGATCTCTACTCCTGAAAACAGCTCATGTAAGTCCCATTCCATTTCTTCGATTTGAGCAAAGCTTGAATAGGCGCGATCATAGACAACACTGGCTGCTCGTTCTCCTGTACCAGTTTCCAAGTAATATGTTCCTAGGCGTGTTCCGCCAGTTCGTACAAATTCCGTTGAAACCCCATAACGACTTAAATGCTTTTTGGCGGCTTCTCCTAATGAATTATCGGGCACTTTACTAGCAAAAGTCACTTGGTGGCCATAGTTCGCTAACGAAATTGCTACATTCGCTTCACCACCGCCGTAATGTACAGCGAAATTTTCTGTTTGTGCTACGCGTATTCCGACAGGCGTTGACAAACGCAACATGATTTCTCCCAATGTTACGACTTTTCCCATGCGCCTACACCCCTTTGATTGCTTGGAATTTTTCCATATAGGCTTGGGCAACCTCACGAACTTTTTCAAAATCCCCAGTTGCTGCTGGCGCCAACAGATTACCGCCAACACCGACGGCCGTCACACCTGCAGCAAACCACTCGGCCATATTTTCCAAACTGACACCACCCGTTGGCATAATATTTAACTGAGGCAATGGCGCTTTAAATGCCGAAATAACACTCGGTCCATAAACACTTCCCGGAAATAGTTTAATAATATCTGCTCCGCTTTTCAGTGCTTCTTTCATTTCTGTGATGGTCATACAGCCTGGCAAGTAGGGAACTTGATATAAATTGCAAATTTTAGCGGTTTCTTCATCGAAGCTTGGACTCACAATATATTCAGCCCCTGCTACAATAGCTAAACGAGCAGTCGTAGCATCCAAAACTGTGCCCGCACCAATGACTACGTCAGGATTCTCTTGGTATAACGCAACTAATTCCTGAATCACTTCTGTTGCTTGAGGAACAGTAAAGGTTAACTCAATCCCCCGCATACCGCCTGCTACAATGGCTTGACTAGCTTTTAGCGCTTCCTCTTTTGTCTTTCCGCGAACCACAGCAATCACGCCAGCATTTTCTAATTTTTGTAAAATTGATACTCGCTTCAACAGACTCCCTCATTTCTTATTCAGAAATATATATTTATTATAAAGAAATTCACAACTTCATTATACAGATAAAAAAAGAAAATGCAAACGTTTTTACAAAAATAAAAAAAGAAAGCCAAACAAAAATCCCAATCGACTTTTGTTTGGCTTTCTTTTTCTACTATAATTTCGCTTCAATCGCTGCTTTTGTTGCTAAAAGGGCTTGATTAATCGTCGTTTTATTTTCCTCTGTCAAACGATATTTCGGCATGCTTACACTAAAAGCACCCGCAATTTCGCCATCTTTCATTAAAGATACTCCGCTACAGAAAATATCTTGTTCAATTTCTTCATCATCGTAAGCAACCCCCGTTTGTTGCACTTGTTTTAATTCTTTTTTCAAACGCAAGGGATTGGTAATCGTATTTTCGGTATAGGGAATTAATGTCTGCATGTCTAAATATTGTTGCACTTGTTCTTCCGAAAATTCTGCTAAAACGGCTTTACCCATGGCCGAATTATACAAAGGTCGAGTAATTCCCACTTTCGAGGACATGCGAATGGTTTGATTTTTCGGTTCTAATTTATTGATATACAGAATTTCATTATTATTTAAAATCCCTAAATGAATGGTTTCATCGACCGTATTTTGAAGGTTTTCTAAATAAGGTACCGCAATTTCAGCTAAATCGATTTGCTCCACACTTTGATTCGCATAGCGAATCAATTTTGTTCCTAAGCGGTACGTCTTGTTCGTGTCTTTTTGAACATAGCCAATTAATGTTAAGGTTTCTAAAATTTTGATTGCTGTTGATGCCGTCATTTCGGTATTCTTTGCAATTTCCTGTAAGGTTTGATCGGGTTGTAAACTTAGACAGTCCATGATTTTAGCCGCTTTTAACAAGACTGTTCCGTAAGGTTTTGTTTCTTTCATCGAAACCCTCCTTTTCCATATAAGAAATTATATAGAAAAATAAAGAAATTGCAAGAAAAAAAGAACTCGAAGATTCATTCAGTAACGTTTTACTTTCACTTCAGGTCTTTCTCCCAGTCCTATTTCATTCTTATTTTCTTTTCTTTAACTCATCAGAAATATCTGCATCCTTAGGAATTAAAAGATACTCACTGACTTCTGTGGTTTCATTAAATACGACATATAATTTTTGTTCTTCATCGAAATCGCCTAAATCAATCGCTACGTAATTGGGACAAACTTCTGAGATACCATGAAACATTTGACTAAAGATTTTTTTCGTAATGCCCACATTACGATGCTGCTCTTCTGCTTTCTCCACCGCACTTTGTAACGTATATCCTTCATCTAAAAAACGCTTGATCCAATGCACTTTGACGACTGTATGTAACCGATATTTCCGTGGACCGTTTGCGTCTTTCGCAATAGAAGAAATATACCCTTTTTCTTCCCAATAACGAAGTTGACGTGGCGAAACTTCAGCAATTTCACTTAGTTCACTAATTCCTATCAACAAATTTTCTTCATTTAACAAACGCTGAATCATTTTTGACCACATTAGTTTAACTTCCTTTCCCTTATCCTTTCCTTAATTGTAGTTTTTTTTACACCTTTGTCAAGTAAGTTGACAAAGATTCTAATTAGTTGTAAAGTAGTTAATGCAATTTAATTTGAAACTTACAGAAAAAGGAGCGATATATGTGACTTCACAACAACCTGTGGATATTCACGGAAAACCTTATAACCGGTCGTTACTTGTCGGTGTTTTACTAATCGGAACATTTTGTACGATTTTAAACCAAACACTTTTAACGACGGCCTTACCTACATTAATGAAAGAATTTGATATCTCAGCTTCAAGTGTACAGTGGCTAACCACTGGATTCCTACTTGTGAACGGCATTATGATTCCCATCAGTGCTTGGTTGATTAACAAATTCAGTTCAAAAAAATTATACATAACAGCGATGTCAACGTTCTTAATTGGAACCATCATCTGTTTTGTAGCGCAAGACTTCGGCATGTTATTGACTGGACGACTTGTTCAAGCCGCAGGGGTCGGCGTATCTATGCCTCTTTTACAAACAATTATGCTTTCAATTTTCCCGCCTGAAAAACGTGGCGCTGCCATGGGCACAACGGGAATTGTTATCGGATTAGCACCCGCTTTAGGTCCAACATTATCTGGTTGGATTATTGATTCTTATACATGGCGTGACCTTTTTGGGATGGTTATTCCAATTGTCGTTTTAGTCCTAATTTTAGCTTCATTTTTAATGAAAAATGTCATCCAATTATCTAATCCAAGTATCGATGTCTTATCGGTCATTCTTTCTACTCTCGGCTTTGGTAGCTTACTTTACGGCTTCTCAAGCGTTGGTGATAAAGGTTGGGGTAGCCCGCAAGTCTATGGATTCTTAATTGTTGGTGCGATTGTTTTATGTCTTTTTACATATCGACAATTGCATTTAGAACAACCTTTCTTAGAACTACGCGTTTTTAAATCAAAAGTCTTTACTGTTGCAGCCATTTTATCTGGCGTAACCAACATGGCAATGATTGGCGCCGAAATGGTTTTACCTTTGTATATTCAAAATATTCGTGGCGAGTCTGCCTTCCATTCAGGGTTAATGCTTTTACCAGGAGCGTTAGTCATGGGACTTATGATGCCAGTAACTGGTCGCATTTTTGATAAAATTGGTGCCCGTCGTCTTGCGATTACTGGGATGTTTATTTTAACAGCTGCAACGTTACCGTTTGCTTTCTTAACAAAAGCAACACCTATTATTTATATCATTGTCCTATATGCGATTCGGATGTTTGGTATTTCGATGGTCATGATGCCTGTGACAACTTCTGGCATGAATGCTTTACCAATGAATTTATTAAGTCACGGAACTGCTGTAAACAACACCTTCCGACAAGTAGCCAGCTCAATTGGAACAGCTGTTTTGATTAGTGTTTTAACAAATGTTACCAAAGACGGCTTACCTGCATCGGACTTATTAAAAACAGCTCCACTCGCTTATCGCGATCAAGCAACAAACGCAACATTAAACGGCTACCACGCAGCCTTCTTCGTGGCAACAATCTTTGGCGTTCTTGGCTTGGCGATTACTTTCTTCTTAAATAAAAAAGAAGCAATGCCTGTTAAGGAAGTAGGTGCAATGAAATAATGATTATTTTTCTTTTAATCCTTTGCGTGTTAGGCTTTGCCTACACGAATGTATTTGGCCGAAAAGTCTGGCATAAATGCTGTATGGTTATTTTTGGTTTAGGCTTCTTAGCTTCGTTAAGTCTCATCGTTTTAAACGATAAAGATCATTTTGGTATGACCGAAGTTACTCAGGACAAAACGTTTGAACTAAAAAGCAGCAGCGCAAGCAAAGATGGCCCCAACATGTTATTGTACCAGCCGTTGGGCGATGGTTCCGAAAAAGTTTATTTATACAACACACCAGACAAAAAGAAACTACAAAAAACAGGAACGGAAAACGTCACAAACACGGTTCAAAAAGATGCTCAAAAAGCCACATTAGTCCAAAAAACGACGAAATGGTCCTATCAAGAGTCTTGGGCCAAAACACTATTTGGCCTTGCTGACAACGATAACCAATTTGCAAAACAAGAAAACACCTTCAACGTTGCTAGTGACTGGCTAGTTTTAAGTGCTGATCAAGCCAAAAAATTAGGCGAATATATGGAACAACATGCCGCTGATATCAAAAAAGAAGGGACTGAAACAGTTGGCAAAAAAATGATGGCCGCTATGATGGCCAATCCATCAATGTCCCAAGAAGAACAAGGGAAACTCACCGAACAATATACCAAAGAGTTTCAACAAGAATTGATTCAGAAAATTCTTAGTGACATGAAATAAAAAAGCGAGCTTGATAGGATCATCAAACAAGATGTGACTACCAAGCTCTTCTTTTTAATTATAAATCGCTTTAATCGGATCCATCCTCGAGGCACCAATTGCTGGAATAATCCCGAAAAAGATACCTGTGAAGACCGAAACCAATGTTGAAATAGCAAAGATGGACGGCGTAATAATTGGCGTGATCGAAATATACCCACCAACCACAGTTGCCAATAAGTAGCCGCAGCCGACACCAATCAAACCACCAATCAATGTGATAAACGCTGCTTCCATTAAAAATTGGAATAAAATGACTCGTGGTTTAGCACCAATGGCCCGACGAATCCCGATTTCTCGTTTCCGTTCCGTGACAGACACATACATGATGTTCATGACGCCAATTCCCCCGACTAATAGGGAGATTGCAGTAATTGCCATCAGAAACATTGTCATACCCGTGACCATTTCTTCCATTTGTTGTTGGAGTTGTTTGTCTTGGTCATTTTCTTTAAACGTTCCTTTCACTTCAGGATGATTTTCACTTAAAATGGTGATTGCCTGTCCTAAAATTGCTTCCCGGTCCGCTCCCTCACGAACCTTAATATTGATGCCACTAATTGCTTTTGTTTTCGCTAATTTATTGTATGATTCTCGAGAAACAAAACTGCTCATAGCGGTTGCCCAATCATCGTTCATACCCAAACTATCTAAATCTTTTGGCGCTAAAATACCAATCACCTTGTACATATAACCACCAATTGAAACAGCTTTTCCAATGAGTTGGCTAGGATCATCAAGCCGAATTTGCGCTTCAAAGATATCATGATTTAAGACAATCGCATCTGTATTTGCATCGCTCGGTTGAAAATCACGACCATATAAAATATCATTCTGCCCTTTAGTCGACGTAATGGATAAATTCGCTTGCGCCCCAAAATAATCCATTGGTACAAACAAATTGTCTCCGCCCCCCATCATTGATTCACCATATTGAGGATAAATACTTTCAATTCCTTGAATGTCTTGTAATTTTTTCAAGTCCACTCGGCTAAACGTATAATCTGGCTCTTCATAGGACATAAAATTGTCACTGCTACCATCCGACATTGTATAATGAATCTTCAAAACATCCGCGTTCACTGCACTGGATGCCTTCACAACTTGACGCTTCATCCCTTCACCTAGCGCAGAAATCGTTACGACTGATGTAATCCCAATAATAATCCCGACCATCGTTAAAAATACCCGCAACTTATGTGCCTTTAAGCTTAAAAAAGTACTAACAAATAAATTAGCAATCATCTAATCACCTCTTCTTCCAAAAAGCGACCATCTTTCATATGAATCACTCGTGAGGCATATTTTTTCATATCTTCATCATGTGTCACCATGACAATTGTTTTGCCCTGTTCATTCAATTCTTTCAATAATTCCATAATTTCTGTACCCGTTTCACTATCCAATGCCCCAGTCGGTTCATCAGCCATAATCAATAATGGATCATTCACCAAGGAACGAGCAATGGCTACTCTTTGTTGCTGTCCTCCAGAAAGTTCAGTAACTTTTGATTTGGCTTTTGTTTCCAACCCGACAATTTTTAGGTATTTTTCAGCAATCGCTTTTTTCTCAGCGCGGCTTTTTTTCCCTTCATAAACACAGGGCAATTGAACATTTTGACTAACATTTAAGGAATTAATCAAGAAAAATTGTTGAAAAATAAACCCTAGATATTCATTGCGAAAGGCTGATTTTTTATTTTCAGACAATTTTGAAACATCTGTTCCTGAGAAATGATAACTTCCGTCTGTTAAGCGATCCAAGAAACCAATAATGTTCATCAGCGTTGTCTTACCGCTGCCGGACTTCCCCATGATTAAAATGAACTCTCCTTGATGGATGGTCAAGTTCAATTCTTTTAAAACATGTAGTTTTTCCTTACCTACCGGATAGAACTTGTTAATGTCCCGCAATTCAATGAGGGGTTGATTTGTATTGTTTGCTTCCACCATCAAGCCCTCCTATTTCGACGCATCTGTCATTGATTCGTTGGTTGCTGATTCATCAGAAGCAATCGCTGCATCTGATTCAACAATATCACCGACTTTTACTGGTTTTTTTGAAGAAATAACCACTCGGTCGGCTGATTCTAAGCCAGATTCAATCGCCATTTTATCGCCATTTTCTTGCCCGACTTGGACATCACGACGAATGATGGTTCCAAAATCATTTACTAAAACGTAGGCCTGTTCACCCTCTTTTTGAATCGCTTTTTTCGGTAACTCAATCGCCCCTAAATCGCCTAAATCAATGGTTGCTTGCATATGGTAGCCATTTTTGACTTTGTCTAAATTGGCCAACGCAATTTTGACGCTATAACTAGACATCGTCGTGCCGCCCTCTGTATTGCCACTCGCGGCATCGCTGTTGCCTTCAGGAGGATTATCATCGATGTAAGAAATTGAGCCATCCACAACCACATTGTTGGAAACAGAAGTTAGTTTAGCTTTTTGCCCAACACTAATTTTAGTCAAATCCTTTTCATTCACTTTCCCAGCTAAATAAAGATCTTCTGAAGTTAACCGTAAAATCGGTGAATTGGCGTCTTTTACTTCTGGAATTGATACGCGACCTTTGAAATTAGCCTTTGTGGAAATATATTGCTTCGCTCCTAAGTCCGCTAAGGTTTCATTGGTGAAGGTAATCTCTTCATCTACCGCATCGACTTCTGTTTGATATTGTTCATTTAAATCATCCCCAGACATCGTGCGATCTTCTTCTTTAGTTTTATTAAATTTATCAATGGCTCGATTCCACTTATTATAGATATTCGCCCGCTTCGTTTCTAATTTGGCTAAGCTATTTTGTTGTGCCTCAATTTCTTTTGTGACCGCCTCATCTTCGTAAGTAAACAGTTCTGTGCCTGTATCTACGACATCGCCGTTTTTCACCTTAATCTCTGGATCCTTTGTTATTTTTTGATCGCGCGCAAAGGCTTCCATTTGTTCCGGTTGGATAACGCCATTAATATAAATTTGTTGCAAATCGGGAACGTCAAAATAGTCAATTCCCCAGTCATCTTTAGGCGCTTGCTTAATAGCTACTTGTTGTGCATTTTTATTTAACGCATTCACAGTTACGACGCCCCCAACCGCAATTACTGCAACTGCCCCCAATATAATCATCGTTTTCTTCTTCATTTTCTTCGTTTCATCTCCTCGTTCTGTCTAGTTTCCCTAACAAACTAAATTGCTCGGTCATTCACTTATAACTATTTAACCATGCTTGAATTCAAGAAACAAGGGCCTTTCTCTAGGCCTTTAGTCTGATTTATTTCATCTTTGTTCATTTTTTGTTTATTTCACGACAATCAGCAACCATTATTGAGTCTTTGTGTTCCAACATTTAAAAAAAGGTTATTTTTATGTTATTTATAATTAAACTATACGCAATCGAGATTTTTTGCTTCTTTTTTTATTTAAGGTAAACTAGAAGAAACAATTGAAAGTGAGGGCTTACCATGAAAATCGTTATTTTTGGCGGCAGTGGTTTTTTAGGTCAACAAATCGCGAAAATTTTAGTCCAACGCCAACATCAAGTCATCAGTGTTTCACGTCATGGAAAGCCTGCCACGCTCTCCGCATCTTGGAGCCACCAAGTGCAGTGGGTACGCTCCGATGTTACTCGTGACACGAATTGGCAAGAACAGGTCCAACGTGCTGACTGGGTCATTGATACAGTAGGTATTTTATTTGAAAATCCACGAAAAAAGAAAACCTATCAACGCCTAATTCTGACACCAGTGAAAAAAATCAGCTCTTTTTTAGCGCAACAAAAAAAGCCAGCTAAGTTTTTATTTATTTCAGCCAATACTGTTCCTTTCCCTTTGAGAAAATATATGGATGCCAAATTGGCAGCAGAGGAACTAATCCACCAAGAAGTCACTGAAGCAGTGATTTTTTATCCTAGTTTACTCGTAGGTCAAGAACGTACCGGCACCATACTTTTTAGTAAATGTATTTATTTTTTTAAGAAAATCCCCTTTTTAAAGAACTTATTTATTGGCTATGATCCCGTGCCTGTGGCAGAAATGGCACAAGAAATTGTTCACGTTTTAGAAGGCGGCAATTCTATTTACACACACAGAAGGACCCGTTAACAAGTTATCCCCCAATCGTCTCTGTCTAGAGGCGGTTTTTTTGTGTTACAATACAACTGTTCGAAGGAGAGAAGAAGCATGAAAAAAATTGCCATTATTGGCGGCGGCATTATCGGAATGACGTTAGCTAATTATTTAGATCCACAAAAATTTGACATTACCATTTATGATGAAGGGCTCGGCCAAGCGACTAAAGCGAGCGCCGGGATTATTTCCCCTTGGCTATCCAAACGTCGGAATAAGAAATGGTACCAATTAGCACGAGAGGGTGCTGCCCTATTTCCAAAGCTAGTCAAAGATTTTCAGCTGACGGAGGATATTTATCGTCAATCAGGGACTGTCATTTTGCGGCCCACAGCCGCTTTGGCAGACTTAGCCCATTTGGCAGAAGAGCGTAAGCAAACTGCACCTGAAATTGGGGAAATCGAGATGTTGTCAGCGGTTCAAACAGCAAAGTTCTTACCACTACTTAAGGAAACTCCCTCACTTTTTATTTCTGGCGGCGGTCGCCTAGATGGTCCAGCTTATCTGAACCATCTTCAAAAACGCGCCGAAGCCAAAGGGGTCACTTTTTGCTCACAACGGGCGCACTTTCGACAACTGAATCAAGGGTGGAAAATTGTCACAAATTCAGAAAAAAAGAGCGTTGATTTTCTCGCTTTAACACCTGGTCCTCATTTAAAGGAATTACTAGCTACTTTAAATTTATCTGTGGATATTCGTCCCCAAAAAGGACAGTTATTAGTTTTCGAGACCCCTTTTACAAATAGTCAGCAATGGCCTGTTGCTATGTTAGACGGCGAAGCTGATTTAATTCCGTTTAATCAAGGAAAAATTTTATTAGGTGCCACCCATGAAAATGACCAAGCCTGGGATTTGGAAGAGACTGTTAGTGCTTTTCAACAACTAACTTCTGGGACTGCGCCATTTCTAAAAGAAGCAGATCAGCTTTTTAAGCAACCCATGCATTACCGCGTCGGTACACGTGCTTATACATCTGATTTCGCTCCGTTTTTCGGTCCCTTGCCAGAGATGCCCCACCTTGTGGTTGCTAGCGGACTTGGTTCATCGGGACTCACTACCGGCCCGTTCATTGGTTACCAATTAGCTGAATACTTCAATACAAGTGCCTTCAAAGGAGAACTTTATCAAAAACCACTTAGTCAATATGTTAAAAACAACCCCTCACTTTAATCAGTGAGCGGTTGTTTTTGCCTTTAATTAAGAAATGTGAAGTATCTTGGTAGAAGGATTTTGTTATTATGCTACTTGTGGTCGCGCATAGCGTTCTACGTTTTGTTTAATATTTTTAACCGTTTCTGGATCTTCAATGCCCGTTACTTCAGCGATCACTGTATCAACGCTTTCTTGGTCAAGCATTTCCTGTAATTGACGGCTTTGTTCATCTTCTGGATCATGATAATTAAAGACAATACCAATCATTGCTAATAAATGCGGCGACACTAGATTGCGTTCCTGTAATTCACGGATTGGTCGAATAAACCGTTCTTGCGCACCTAATTTTCTGATTGGTGTCCGTGCTACACGTGTAATAGCATCTGAAATATATTTATTTTGGAAACGTTGAATAATTTTTTCAATATAGGCTGCATGTTCTTGTTCATCAAAATTCCATTTAGCCACTAAAAGTTTACCCGTTTCCTGCAAAACTGATTTGAGTTGCGCTACCACTAAGGCGTCCTGCATCGCTTCGTCAATGGTTTGATAGCCTAACAACGCCCCTGTATAGGCAACTGTAGCATGGCCAGTGTTTACACTAAATAATTTCCGTTCAATATACGGCTCTAAATCAGCAACGTAATGAACGCCTTCTAACTGAATCTCTTTGGCTTTTCGGTGGGTATCATCAATGACCCATTCACAAAAAGGCTCAACTTGAACAAAAAGTGGGTCTTCATGTTTTTGTAATGGAACAATCCGATCAACCGCCGCATCAGGAAAACCAATCCATTTTTCAGCATAAGCTGGGTTTTTCAAATATTTGGCCACTTCTTCTGCTAAAAAGGTTGAACCACCAATCATATTTTCACAAGCGATAATATCCAGCGGCTTTTGACAATTTGCTTCGGCACGTGCATCAATTCCTTGAGCAATTAATTCAGCAATTCTTGGTAAAATATTGGGACCAATTGCCGTCGTGACTAAATCGGCTTCCCCAATTGCTTCGACTACTTTTTCTGGTTCTGTCATGTTATTTAAACCGGTCACATTTTCAACGTTAATTTGTTGATGTGAGGCATCGGCCAATTCAATTGTGTAACTTTTACGTTCTTTTAACGCTTGAATGATAGTTTCATTAACATCCACAAACTTAATATGAAACCCGTTTTTAGCTAAAATTTCGCCGATAAAGCCGCGTCCAATATTTCCTGCTCCAAAATGTACTGCGTTCATTCTTATTCTCTCCTTTAAGCAATGGCTAAATTTTCTGTTATTTCTTCTTTACTTAATGCATCAGCAAGTTGCACCACGTTATCCATATCACTACAATAAAGTGCTATTTGTTGGACTAATTGCAAATGTTCTTCACCGACTCCGGCAATCCCAAATAATACGGTAGCAATTTTTTCATCTTCTTCGGTGCCAAAATTAACGCCCTCTGGGACTTGTACTACACAGATTCCTGATTTTTTCACTAATTTTTTGGCTTCTTCTGTTCCATGAGGAATGGCAATAAAATTCCCCATATAAACAGATAGCAATTGGTCTCTTTCAATCATTGCTTCAATATAAGCAGGCTCAACACAGCCTGCCTCGACTAGTTTTTCGCCGCAAAAGCGAATAGCTTCTTCTTTTGTATTAAACTGTTGATTTAATTCAATTGAAATATTCGTAAGATTTTCCATTGTTTTCTTCCTCTCTAGGCACTTTCTTTTAAGAGCGAAACCACTGTTTCATATTTTTGGGGATTAACCATACTTTTTACTGATAAATGTGTCGCTTTCGGTGCTTTTTTACGTGCTTGTTCCGTTAGTTCAGCTTTTGTGACAATTAAAGCCTGTGTTTGTTGAGTTAATTCATTAATATTAATTTTTCGAATCGGCATTGAAATTTTCTCTTTATCTAAAATTTCTTCTAAGACTTTCATTCCCATCGTTGCTGACCCGACACGGTCATCGTGAACCAAAAGAATCTCATTGACATTGGCTAAATCTCCCTCAATTTCAGAAGTAGGTGTTGCTTTAGAGACTGTTGGTTGTGAGTCTTTTTTTTCTTTGGCACCTGATAGTTCAGCCACAATTTCATCATAACGTGGTGAGTTCAAGAAGTTTTCAACTGCTACAAAGGTTGCATTAGGCGCTTTCTGTTTGGCCCGTTCTTGCAATTCCGCTTGTGTGACAATCAATGTATTTCCCTCATCGGTCAAATTATTAATGGCCCGATTCGTCACAGTTTGTACTAAACCAGCCTCTTGGACCTTTTTCCGTAAGATAGACGCACCCATTGCACTAGAGCCCATCCCAGCATCACAAGCAAAAATAATTTGTTGAATTCCTGACAATGAAGCACTACCATTTGCGACAGTTAATCCTTTTGATGCTGCTTTAGCAACT
This sequence comes from Enterococcus sp. DIV1444a, assembly GCF_051712125.1. Classification (NCBI taxonomy): domain Bacteria; kingdom Bacillati; phylum Bacillota; class Bacilli; order Lactobacillales; family Enterococcaceae; genus Enterococcus; species Enterococcus sp. DIV1444a. The sequence goes on along the minus strand of NZ_JBIOOG010000001.1, from coordinate 357,963 downwards.
TGGGTTTCTTTCACTTTTTGGGCAAATTCATCACTTTCTTCTTTCGCATCCGCTTTTAAAATGACTGCGGATACTGCAAAGGAAACAGCAGTTGCTGCCAAAACACCTAAAATAACTGGTAAGTAAGAACCCATTGGTGTCATCGCTAAAATAGCTATAATGGAGCCTGGTGAAGCGGGCGCACGTAAACCAGCATCTAACGTTTGGAAAACCAAACTACCTGTCGCACCACCTGCAATAACTGATAGGAATAATAACGGTTTCATCATTACATATGGAAAGTAAATTTCGTGGATACCACCAAGGAAATGAATAATTATTGCTCCCGGTGCTGAAGATTTTGCCGCACCTTTTCCAAAAAACATAAATGCTAATAAGACACCTAACCCAGGACCCGGGTTTGCTTCTAATAGGAAAAGAATTGATTTGCCAGCCGATAAGACTTGTTCTGTCCCTAAGGGTGTTAAGATGCCATGATTAATCGCATTGTTTAAAAAGAGTACTTTTGCTGGTTCAATAAAAATACTCGTTAATGGAATCAAATGAGCATTTAAAATGATTTCCACACCACGTGCCATTGCAGCAGTCAGCGCATCAACAATTGGGCCAATCGCTGAAAAGCCAAGTAAAGCTAACGCAAAACCAATTAATCCAGCTGAAAAATTGTTTACTAACATTTCAAAACCAGCTTTAATTCGATGTTGGAAATACTGATCAAATTTCTTAATTGTCAAGCCACCAAGTGGACCCATAATCATGGCACCTAGCATCATCGGAATATCAGTTCCCACAATCACGCCCATTGTCGCAATTGCGCCAACTACGGCACCGCGATCACCTGCAATTACTTTCCCACCAGTGTAGCCAATTAATAATGGAATTAAATAGGTCAACATTGGGCCAACCATCGTGGCAAAGGCTTTATTTGGCAGATATCCATCTGGGATAAATAGCGCTGTCAAAACGCCCCACGCAATCAATGCCCCGATATTGGGCATCACCATGCTAGATAAGGTACTGCCTAGTCTTTGAACTTTTGCTTTAATTGATACTTTATTCTTTTCTGATACTTGTTCCATTTTTATTCCCCTTCTCTCAAGTAACTTTTCTTGTTGACTAAATTGTATCCGCTTTCTAAAGCTAAAAAAAGTCGTACTTTGGCACAAACCATTGTGCCAAAAGTTGAAAGAAAAAAGCACATGTTCTCTAGTTACGAAAACCAGAAAACACATGCTTATTCCATTTCTAATAATTCCAATAATAAATGAACAACTTTTTATGCTATACTCAAATTGGCGACTTGCCTCGAAAGGAGGTGCATCACATGTACGAGATTGTCACAAAAATTCTTGTGCCGATTTTTGTCGGGATTGTCCTGAAACTTGTAACCATTTGGTTGGAAAAACAGAACGAGGAATAAACAAGTTGCTTCCAGCCGCTGCTGTCTAAACAGCAAAAAAAAGACACCCTACTGCAATAGGGTGTCTTTTTAGTGCATCCATGCACGACTTTGTCACAAGTTACCTTAAATTTATCATAGGGCCTATTTTTTGTCAAGGAATCTTCTTATCTTTTTTGTTTAATCTCTTAAATAAAAAATATTTTATTTTTTAAGATAAAATTATTTCAATAATTTTTGGACATTTCAGAATGAATTGATTTTTTTCCTACCAATTTTTTTCAGACGTAGCTTTAAGCTTGAGCCAGAATTTTTTGCGCTTCATCGATTGTTTGACAATCACTGAGCCGCTGAATGTTTTCGAGATCTGAACAGAAAAAAGCTAATTCTTGAAGCATGCTTAGTTGCCGTTGACTTTTTAAAGCAACAACAAATAACAAGGTGGCTATTTTTCGATCTGCTTCCGTACCAAAGTTGACCCCATCAGGCACTTGAATAAAGCAAATCCCTTCTTTTAAAACTTGTTCATCTTGTCCTTCCGCATGAGGCAATGCCACGAAGTTACCGATATACACGCTGACTTTTTGTTGGCGTTGATACATTGCTTTGACATAGTCAGGCGTGACCAACTGATTTTTTAGCAGTAATTCACCAGAAGCTGCAAGTGCTTCCTCCCAACTAGCATACGATTGATTCAACATTATTTGCTCTGCTGTAATTTCAAACATCTCTCAACACCTAGCCTTTCATTTCTTCAATTAATAATGACGAAAGCAACTGATAAACAATGGCTTCATTTCCTGAATGAAAAATTTCTGTATTTAAGTCATTCATAATAATCGCACCACTGATTTTTCCTAAAATTTTTCCGATTGTTTCATCGATCGGCATCGGCGCTAGCATGAGTAACATACGTTGTAACTGCATCGGCTTTTTATCCATGCCTTCAATCATAAGTGGCTGAGCTAGATTAAAAATACAAAAGACAGGCTGTGTCACTGCTGTACTCGAGGTATGGAATAAGGCCATTTCCGTCTGAGGAATCCCAATAGGCGCTTGCTCGTAACGTTTCATTAATTGCTGACAAACGATTGCACTATCGGTGATTAAATCTGCGGAAAGTTGCGCGAGGGCTTGTTGAACGGTTTCTGCTAAATCCGCTTGATTATTTAAATCTGCTATGAAAAATGTTTCTAATAGTTTACTAATTTCTTCCATGAAAGCGACCACTGTTTCGTAACTTTCCTCGCCACCTGTTTTTTTCACAGGCGCTTTCCTAAGCGAGCGTTTTTCGTGACTAATCCGCTTAAACTCTTCTTTCAATTGGCGGATTTCATCGTCTAAAAGTAATGGTGAAATCAATTTATATTTGCCGTTGTATCCTGGTAATAACGAAGTGGAAATCACTAAGTCATAGTTTTCCTCAACATTCACCTTGCCTAAATCCGCAATCCGAAAAAAATGAATCTGGTTGATAAAAGGAAAGTAGCGCCGTAATCGCATTTCCAACATACTTGTCGAAGCCAAGCCGCTAGGAGAAAAACCAGCAATATCAACTTCCATAATTTTGGGACTCCGTTCTAAAGAATTGGCAAAATGAAGTACCATGTAGGCAATTTCCTCTTCCGATAGATTCTTTTGCGGAAAAATTTGCGGCAACGCTTGGCGTAAAGCCGCAGCTATTTCTTGATATTGATTCATGATCCGTTCTAAAATGGGATTCGTTAAATCTTCTTCTTGTAAAACCGCCCGAGAAAAAACACCTGATAAATGCGTCAACAACATTTTATACAAATTGGTATCTTCGAAAAAATTAACTTCCGTTTCTTGACTTACTGCTTCAATCAGTTGTTTCACTGCATAAGCCAGCTGAGTGTCAAAATGTTCATCAAAAAAATCTTCATCAAAAGAATTAGAAAAATCACTTAATAAGCTAGCAAAAAAAACAATCTCACTGACAGCATATAGTTGTTTCGTTTCAGCAGCGACTTTTGAAAAAAGTCGTTTAGAACAATTGAGAAAGGCCTTATTCATCTGCCCAGTATAGGTCTCATCAGCTAAATAAAAACCTGCAGTGACCCGATCCATCGCAATCGTTAACATTAAGATCAAATGTTGTAATTTGCGATCACTTAATGCTGGAAATAAAGTTTCTACTTCTGGCTGAACAATTTTTTGTGCAAACGCTAAATGTTCTGCATGAATAAACTGAAAGAAAAAATGGTCGTTTGTCGTTAATTCAGTAAAATGAAAAAATTGGTACTCATTAATTTCCATACTTAGAATATTCGCCATTAGAAGACGGCGATATTTTTCAGAACCAGTCACTTCATAACCTTGATTTCGAGAAATCGTCAAAGGAATCCGCGCAATCCGTGTTTCTAATTGTTTAATATCGGCATAAAAAGTCGTATTACTAATACAATACGTTTCCAGAAAATAATGCATAGAGACTGGCTCTTTTGTTTGAAGTAATGTCAATAAAATCGCATGTTGCCGCGCCAAAGTAGAAAGTTCCTGTGTTTCTTCTCCTAAAATAGCAGCCTGAATTTCCGTCATCGCTGCTTCATCTGCTTGAATCGAAAAGCGCCCACGAGCTACTTTTTCTAACGTCGCGCCCATCGTTGCTAGCGAGGTTTCTAAATTTTCTAATTCACGATACACTGTCCGGCGGCTAACCTTTAACAAATTCATCATGCGGTTTACTGAAACGGGGGTGGGACTATTCACTAATTCCGTTAATAGAACGGTTTCTCTTGTCGTTAAAAACATCTATCAACTCCTCCTTCCAGCCATTCTTGATACTCTTTCTTATTCAAAAAACTAGTAACCACATATAAATTTTGTTGCGTTAGATCTAAATGATAGGCTTGCGCCAGTTCACGAGTCACTACGTAGGTTTTCTCCTTGGTAAAAAAGACTGTTTCCAGTGGTTCTTTAGATACTTCAATTGCGACTCCTTGTTTCGCCGCTTGTTGTCGCAATAATTCCATTCCCATTGTTTGCGACCCTCGAACGTTCTCGGCATATAAAAAAACCAGCTTCTGTATTTGTTTTGTCGGGTTCGTTCCAGTAGATTCTGAACCAAGTGAAGATTGCTCTCGAGAAGAAGCAGTCAGTTTGGCTAAAACTTGCGGGTAATAGGATTTAATTTCTAAAAAATTTTGAACACTCACCATATCCTTTTCTGGGACGTACTTTTGTGCTAACTGTTGCAATTCTGCTTGAATGACCACTAATGTCTCAGGCTGCCACTTCATCTGATGAACGGACTGGTAAGTCACAGGCATCTCCAAATTCACAGCTTTTAATTGTCGTCTTAGCAAACTAGCCCCCATGGCACTTGAGCCCATTCCTGCATCACAAACAAATAAAATTTGTTGATAGTTGGGTGTGACTGTTTTCACTTGGTCTTCCTCCTTCTCCTTCATCTTTATCATTGAAACTGGTTCAGTTCCTCGTTGACGTTTTAATAACAAGCTTGCTATTGCAAAAGAGCACAGAAAGCTAACAAAAATTCCACTAAAAACTGCCAGCCTCGCATCAGTTGGGGCATTGGCTAAAATCGCAACCAATGAACCTGGCGAAGCAGGAGCGCTTAGCCCCACATTAAATATTTGAAAAACAAGCGTACCACTCATTCCTCCAGCAATTACTGCTAAAAATAAGCGCGGATCCATCAAAACAAACGGAAAATAAATTTCATGAATGCCCCCAATCAGTTGAATCATGGTGGCACCTCCTGCTGTTTTTCGTTGTCCTACAGGCCCAAACAGCAGAAAAGCAACCAAAACACCCACGCCTGGCCCAGGGTTTGTTTCCAATAGAAATAAAATGGACTGTCCTGTTTGACTAGCGCCTTCTAAACCTAGAGGCGTTAATAAGCCGTGGTTAATCGCATTATTAAAAAATAACACTTTTAAGGGTTCTAAGAAAACGTGAACCAATGGTAAAAGATTGGCTTCAATTAACCAAGAAGAAAATTGATACAGCCAAAAACTAGCGCTTTCAACAGCAGGAGCCACAACTAGAATACCAAAACAGCAAAGCAGTCCTCCCACAATTCCTGCTAAAAAGTTTTTAGTCAGCATCTCATAGCCTTCTTTAACTTTCGGTAAGAGAATTTGTTCAATTTTGGCGAAAGTATATCCTGCTAAAGGTCCAATAAACATAGCACCAAACAACTGTGGAACATCTGTGGAAACAATCACGCCCACTGTCGCAATAGCAGCAACGACGCCGCCACGTTGTTCCTCGAACATTTTTCCGCCTGTAAAACCAATTAAAATCGGTAAAACAACTCGAATCATTATTGTTTCGACTTCAGAAAGAGCTAGCCGTAGATTCCCGGCCGTATAGCCAGCCACCAAAGACAATAAGCTCCACGCAATAAAAATACTCAAATTTGGCATAATCATCCCACTCAAACGATGGCCAAAACTGCGTAAATAGGGAGTTACTTTCACAAACTTATGTTTAAAAAAGAGCGAATGCATTTCTTTTTCCTTCATATCCCTTGTCCCTCGCTCTCTATGTAGATAATTAGAATACTTCTATTATATGAAATTTCACAAAAAAATAGTATAGATTTTTGTAAAATAATTCTTTTATACACCTCACAAGAGAATCCGTTTACATTAATAGAAAAAAATTTTATACTAAAAAAAAGAAACTCTTCGGATTGGAGGCCAATTATGGCAATCAAAGCAATTGTAATGGATATTGATGGTACCTTGTTAACTTCAGAAAAAAAGATTTCACCAAAAACGCGACAAGCATTAGTAGTTGCACAAAAACAAGGCCTCTCACTGATTTTGGCTTCTGGCCGCCCGACTAACGGTATGCGGCCCTTAGCAGATGAATTGGGGATGGCTCATTATAATGGACACCTACTTTCCTATAACGGCGCTTGTGTCACCCATCATGGCAGTCAGCAACAACTATTTAACCAGACAATTTCAAAATCGTTGAGTCAACAAATTTTAGAACATTTAAAACAATTTGACGTAATTCCAATGATTAATGATGAAACATTTATGTATGTCAATGATGTTTTTCATCACACCTTACATTTAGAGACTGGTGATTTTAATATTATTGAATATGAATCACGGGGTGGCAACTTTCAATTATGTGAGTGGCATGATTTAGCCGCCAGACTAAACTTTCCCTTGAACAAAATTTTAATTGCTGGTGAACCCGCCTATTTACAAAAATATCATGAGGCCATCTACGCGCCTTTCAAAGAAACCGTCACCGCTGCTTTTTCCGCTCCTTTCTATTTTGAATTTACCGCTAAAAATATTGATAAAGCGCGTTCTTTAGAAAAACTAACCCTACAGTTAGGCATAACTGCTGAAGAAGTAATTGCTTTTGGTGATGGTCACAACGACTATACTATGTTGGAATGGGCCGGCACGGGAATTGCTATGGAAAACGCCGTTGACGAGCTTAAAAGCATCGCAACGGAAGTCACTTTATCCAACGACAATGACGGCATCGCTGTTGCATTAGCCAACTTTCTTTAAGAATGTTGGTTGATGCAAGCGTACGCCGTCATTTTTTATTGCCTATTCAAATGTCGTGATTTTTTCTGGTGCTAAACGAACAGATTCATAGCCAGTTTCCATGCCCTTACCCACAGATAAAATCATTACTGGGACATAGCGCTCTTGATCTAAACCAAATGTTTCGGCTAATTTTTCCGCTTCAAAACCACCGATTGGATTTGTTTCATATCCGTGAGCTCGTGCCACTAACATAAATTGCATAGCTGCTAAACTCGCATCAATTTTTACGATGTCATTCATTTGTTCTCTGCTTAAACTTTCATAATGGGGAATAATGGCTGCTAATTGTTGGTCCCGCACTTCTTTAGGCATTTTACCACTAGCATAGGCTTGATTGTAAATTTCCTCTCCTCGTTCATGGCAGTTTAGATCACCAAAAATTAAGAGCATTGCAGAAGATGTTTCATTTTGACGCGTATTAAAGCGAATTAAGGGTTTTAATTTTTCTTTGCCTGCTTCACTTTCCACTACGACAAAACGCCATGGCTGCATGTTAACAGAAGAAGGGGCGGTGGTCGCTTCTTGAATCATTGTTAACATTTCTTCATGAGAAATTTTATGGGTTTCATCGTACACCCGAACCGATTTGCGGCCAAAAACAATCTCTGAAAAATCATTCGTTGTATATGTTGTCATTCTATCATACCTCTTTCGTTGTAATGCTTTGATCTAGTTTTGTCAAAAGTTCTTTTAATTGGCGACAGTCGTCCTTTGTAAATGTACTGGGAATAATTTCTGTTACCGTTTGTTGCTTGGCTGTACATTGCTGTAGTTCTTGTTGTGCTTTTTCTGTTAAATGCACTAGCACTTCCCGATTATTTTCTGGATTTCGCTGTCGTGTCACATACTGTTTCTCTTCTAAAATTTTCAAATGGCGAGTGACCGCACCACTATCGATTTTTAAGTGTTCTTGAATCTCCGTTTGAAGACACGGCTGACGTTCTTTTAAAATCATCAGCAACTCATAACGAGTCAAACTCAAGCCAACTTGCTCTTCAAAAACTTTGGTAATTTTTTGATCTAATACCTTTAACTGACATAATAATTGGCTGACTTCCCGTAATGATAACGACATAGTTTCCTCCTTAAAAAGATGACTCGTCAACAATTGACTAGTCGACTATAACTGTTTCTTTCTAAAAATGCAACCTTTTTTACAAAAAAAATAGAACAATTGACGGAGAAAAACTACAGCATTCCCCATCAACTGTTCTATTTTTAATCAACCTATTTTTCGGTAACAGGTTCTGTTGATAACCGCTTAATCCCTAAACCAGTAAACGCACTGACCATTGAGAAAACAGGCGATAACAAACTAAAGAAAACAAATGGTAAGTAAGTCAACGTTGGTACGCCAAAGGTCCCCGCTACGAAGCTACCTGCAATCCCCCAAGGAATGAGGTAATTAATAACCGTCCCACCATCCTCCAAGGTTCTGCCTAAAACAGTCGGATCCAAACCTTCTTTTTTGTAAACTTCTTTAAAGGCATTCCCTGGTAAAATAACCGATAGGAATTGTTCACCAATAAAAATATTTACGCCAATTCCTGTTAATAACGTTGATAAAATCAATTTCGGTGTACTGCTCATTTTCTGCGAAACAACTTCCATGACCGCAGAGATCAATCCTAATTCCATTAATAAGCCACCTAGAGACAACGTTAGAATAATAAGTGCCACAGTCGGCATCATACTCATAATCCCGCCACGGCTTAATAATTGATCAATTTGTGCGTTCCCTGTTTGAGAAACAAACCCATTTTCCAACGTGTTTCCTAATGCCTGCAACGATACTTTCGGATTTTGAATAATAATCATAATTACTGCCACAATAATGTTTAACAAAATCGTGATAATCGCTGGAATTTTGCGCCAGGCACAGATTAACATTAAGGCTAATGGTAACAATGACCAAATGGAAATGGTAAAGTTGTCTTCCAATACTTGAATAACTTGAACTACTTCTGTCAGACTTGTATTCGCGTACGTTTGCCCTAAAATCATAAACAAAATTAGAGAGACAATAAATGCTGGTACAGTCGACCACATCAAGTTTTTTATATGTTTAAATAAATCCGCTTCAACAATCGCTGCGGCTAAGTTTGTTGATTCTGATAAGGGCGACATTTTATCACCAAAAACTGAACCAGAAACAATCGCACCCACAACTAAGGCAGGATTTAACCCTAAGGTACTGCCAATACCAAAAAACGCAATTCCGATTGTTGACATCACTGTAAAAGCACTACCTACTGCACTGCCGACAATCGCACAGACAATAAAAACAGACGGCACAAACCATTTAACACTAATCATTTTAAAACCAAAAACCATAATTGTTGGAATAATTCCTGCTTGAATCCAAACGGCAATCAACGCACCCACTAAAATAAAAATAAAAATTGGAATAATCCCTGGCTTCAAGCCATCAACAATCCCTTTATGCATTTGATCAAATGGTACTTTACGAAACATTGCGTAGCCTAAAATCAATGCAATCACAAACAAAATAGTAATATTTGGCGATATCTTTAAGCCAATCACTCCTGTTGCAATAGCTGCCACAATAATTAATAACACGATACTTGCTTCTCGAACACTCACGGTCTTCTTTTTCAGTTCTTCTTTCATTTCGTTACGCTCCTCTAATCTTTTTTCTGAATACTCTGACATTAAAGGATCTTATGATAACGAATAACCCCTCCACAACTCATTGAAAACGCCTCCTAAAGCTACATAAAAAGAGAGATTCATCCTTAAAGAATAAGGACGAATCTCTCCGCGGTACCACCTTAATTAGAAGCTTACTTGCTTCTCGCTTATGTATTATGTAATTGTTACTACTTATTAGTGTAATTCACAAATAGACTTGATCGATTCGCAGCAACCATCGACTTTCTGAACAAAACATCTATTTCCTACTGGGCTAATAATTTATGAATCTCAATATACCAAGAAGAAACCGACTTGTCAACGAAAATAGCATAAAAAATTTTTTCACACGCCAACAAAAATTACTTTTTCTTTTTGTAAAAATAGAAAGAGGTCGGGACAGCAGCGTTTAACTCCGAGAACCAAGTAGGTACTGTTTAACATCTATTTGCTTTGCAAATAGTGTTTCTCAGCAATAAGAAGGAATTTCCGAAAATTGTCATAAAACACAACGAGGTACGAGTTGATGTTGCATGATACCTACCCGGTGTTCTTTAATTTTTGGAGACCAAGTAGGTATTGTTCATCATCGAATCACTACGTTCTTCGTGATTCTCAACAATTTCGGCTTATTTCCGAAGGACCTTCACCAAGTAGGTACGATGATTTCATCTGTTCATGCTTCACAGTGAAACATCGCAACTCTTAGAGCTGTAGCTCTTTTGAAGGCTGGACTGTGACGAGACGCAAGTCGAGAAAACACCTTAGAAGTTGTTGAGAACGAAGCAACGCGTAGTGTTGCTTCTGTTCCCGCCGTTTATCAGTTTTTGAGCGTGGGACAAAAATCCAAAGTGATTTTTGTTCCACGCTCCTGTTAATTAGTGGGTTGTGCCACCTTGTAGTTGAATATCTTCTTGCGTTTTTACCGCTGCTTCAATCATATAGAACAAAGAATCTGTGATTGCTTCTAATGACATAGAAGCAAACGTTGGTTTATCAATTGTTTGTTCTGGTAGGAACGGAACATGAATAAATCCGCCACGAATAGTTGGATATTTGGTGTTAATTAAGTGTAGTAAGTGATACATAATATCATTACATACAAAGGTTCCTGCTGTATAAGAAATCGTTGCAGGTAATTGGTGGTCGTGACAATTTTTTACCATCGCTTTAATCGGTAAATTTGTAAAATAGGCTGTTGCTCCCTCTTCAACCAACGGTACATCGCTTGGTTGTTGCCCTGCATTATCTGGGATACGCGCTTCCGCTAAATTAATCGCCACTTTTTCAACAGTGACTGTTTGACGGCCGCCTGCTTGTCCAACACAAATCACCATATCTGGTTGATGGGCTTCAATTGCTTCAGCCACCTTTTCACCACTAGTGCCAAAAACAGTTGGCACCTCAACTTTAATAATTTCAGCTCCTGCAATTTCAGCAGGTAATTTTTTGACTGCTTCAAAGGCAGGATTGATTGCTTCTCCTCCAAATGGATCAAAGCCAGTAACGACGACTTTCATTTCGATCATCCTTTCTTATTTGAATAGAATCATATAAACAATTTGGAAAATTAACATGAAAAGTGCAATCGGCAATTGATTTTTAATGACGCCGTACTTATCTTTCATTTCCAACATGGCTACAGGTACGATATTAAAGTTCGCAGCCATCGGTGTTAACAGTGTACCACAAAAACCACATGTTAAGGCAACCATCCCAACTAATGCGGGATCTGCCCCTAAAGAAAAGACAAACGGCACACCAATTCCGACTGTCATCACAGTTATTGCTGCGAAGGCATTGCCCATGATAGCCGTAAAAATAACCATTCCCACAGCATAAATAATAATCCCTACATTAACATTTCCTGCTGGTACTACGGCACTAACCCCTTTTGAAATAATCTCACCAACACCAGCGCTAGTAAAAACAGCACCTAAACAAGCTAATAGCATTGGCAACGTACTAAGAGGACCGACTGTTTCTAACATTTCCGCCGCATCATCAAAAAATACTTTCGGCGTATTATTTTTAGAAAAGAACATCATGATGAAAATTGCTACAAAAACACCAACGCCGACACCAACTAAAGCCCCTAAAGTAGTCAATGTGGCAAAAAGAATCGCAAAAACCCCGATACTTAGTGCGGGAATAAAAATCTTCATTCCTAATTTTTGAGACATTTTTTCCATGTATTCTTTCGAAGGTAAGCGACTTTCCCCTTTTGTCACTTTTTGAAGAATTGCCGGAATTGTCATCACAAAAATAAGTACGCCACAGGCAACTGGTGGAATAAACCGGCCAAAACCGATTAAAATCCCTAAGATTCCCCAGAATAAACTAGTCCCATACGCATGTGGATTGGTTTTATCACGAAAACTACGAAAACTTGTATATAACAAGATAATCCCCATAAAAATGTAAAGGACTTCCAATAATTTTGCACTCAAATCAATACTTGAATCTGTGAAAAAACTCATTTCAGTCCCTCCTGTCCATAATATTTTTTACGTAATCTTTTTTCTTTTAAAGTAAAGTAAATACTTGCCGAAATTAAGGCAACTAAGGCGACTGGTATTTCCACTAAAGCCAATTTACCTAATGTCACTTCATAGCCTAAATCTTTCAATGTTGATTGAACAAGCAATGCCCCAGCCCCACCAACAAACAAAACTTGACCAAAGAACCAACAGATATTTTCCATGGCTGAAGCCATCCCTTTTAGTTCTTCTTCATACTCTGGCACCATTGGTAAATTTTTTGATTCAATTGTTCCTAACGCCATTGGCAAAATAATCGGGCGCACAAAACCTGCTACCCCACCGAAACTTACGTTAAAAGCGGCAAAAATAATCCGAAAGACACCATAAATGTCAATAATCACACCAGCAGATACCTTTTTGAATCGTTTAATCAACGTAGCCGCTGACTCTTTCAAGCCATTTCTTTCTAACGTTCCTGTTGCTAACATAATAATAATAAAGATAGCCATGCCTCGATTATTCACAAAGGTTGTTCCTAGTGTTTCTAGCATCGATGTCAAACCAAGCCCGCCAGTAAAAGCCGTCACTATTAAAGCAACCATCACAATCAAGATAGCATCAAATTTCAATGCGAAGCCGACAATGACGATCAATACGCCTAATAAAGGTAATAAATCCATCAAATCTCTCCTTCTTAAAATAAAATTTCACTTTCCATTATATGCCAATTTTCGCTCATTTGTAAGACTTTTTTAATTTTTAATGTTACTTTTTCTAAAGACACAGTTTCCAACACTTTTTAGAGCTACCACTCGCACTTTTTCCTTTTTTCCGCTAGAATAAAAGAACCAATAACATTGAGGAGGATTTTTATGTTCCAAACTTTTAGAGAAAATTTTCGGCGCCATACCCTATTACGCGACGCCGTCTTTATCGTTATCGGAAGTGCCATTGTCTTTAATCCCGGTGCTTTCTTCCAGTTCGTCGGTTATTTAATTGCTGGTTATTTGATGCTTTTAGGGTTAATTAATATTTATGATGACTACAAAATAAAAAAACAAACAGGTAGCTGGGGACTTGGTTTCGTAACAGGTTTAATCTTTGTTGTCTTAGCAGTAGCCTTTTTATTTTTTGCACCAGTGATCGTTTCGATTCTGCCATTTTTATTAGGGATTAGTATTGTAATAAACGGCCTCGTTCAATTGACTTTTGCTTTAAATACTCGTCAAACAGGCGCGCTTATCTACAGTGTTCTCGTTTTAATCGCTGGAGCCGTTTTAGTTTTCAACCCCTTCAAAAGCCTCTTAGTTTTGATGCAAGTCTTTGGATTTATCCTGATTTTCATGGGAATCATTGAAATTATTGGTCATTTTAGAAATAAAGCTTAACGAAAGGAGCAACTTATGGATAAAGAAAGTACCAAGTGGATCCGCTTTTTAGGTGGGAAAAATTTACTTTACACATTAACTATCCTTTGTCTAATTGCTGTAACTATCTTTTTATTCAACACCGTTTCATTTATCTTTAAACCGATTTTTGTTATTTTCAGTGCCGTCTTAGGCCCGGTACTTTTTGGTATTATTCTATTTTATTTGCTTAATCCAATGGTGAAACGCCTTGAGAAAAAAGTCCCCCGTGTTTGGGCGATTGCGATTCTCTATGTCTTAATTATTGCATTACTCGTGTTAGCTGGACTGCAACTTTTCCCAATTATTCAAGACCAAACGGAAGAGTTAATCAAACAATTCCCAAGTTTTTGGAAAAGCACGCTCCAAACAGTACAACAATTTATGGCTAAAACACCTTTTGTAAAAGATTTAGAATCTGCTAATGAGTCCATTAATCAGCTCTGGAGCAAACTGGCAAACTCCTTTAAAGACTTTGCAGGGGATTACCTACAAACAGGCGCACAAGGTCTGGGAAGCGTCTTTTCTGCAGTCTCTTCTACTTTCCTAACCTTGTTTACAGGACCTATCATCGCCTTTTTCCTTTTAAAGGACAAAGAAAAGTTTTATCGCTTTGTAAAAGGCATGATTCCCCCAGCTTTTCGTCCTGATTTTGATGAATATAGTCAAATTGCCAATATTCAAATTGGCGATTATCTAAAAGGTCAAGTCATTGCTTCGTTGGTTTTAGGGATTATGTATTGGCCAGCTTTTCTATTAATTGGTTTACAATTTGGTAGCATTTTAGCTTTAGCTGCTGGTATTTTATGTATTATTCCTTATATCGGGCCATTTATTGCCTTTATTCCTGGATTGATTATTGCCTTTCAGGATTCCACATTTATGGTAGTTAAATTTGTTATCGTCTGGTTCGCCATCCAATTGATTCATGGTGATTTTGTTATTCCTCGTGTGATGGGCGATAAATTAAAAGTCCATCCAATTACCATTTTACTTGTCTTGTTAGTTATGGGTGAACTGTTTGGTTTAATGGGCGTTATCTTTGGGATTCCAATGTATTGCCTAGTTAAAGTAACGGTCATTTATTTATTCCGCAAATTCAAACAACGCTATAATCGCTTTTATGGTAACAAAGGCGAATATGAATACACAAATTTTACTAAAGATCAATATTTAAAATAATATAATGAAAAAACTGGGACGTAAGCCATTTAGACTTATGTCCCAGTTTTTTACCATACTTCTTTAGCAATTTCTTGAAGTAATTGAACTTTGCGCCATTGTTCTTTCTCCGTCAAACGATTTCCTTCTTCCGTCGAAGCAAAACCACATTGCGGACTAATACTTAAGTTTTCTAAAGGAATAAACTGTTGGGCTTCTTGAATTCGTGCTTTCACTTGCTCAGTCTCTTCTAGTTCAGGAAACTTAGAAGTAACTAAACCTAAAACGACTTTGCTGCCATTATTTTGCCAATGTCTTAATGGTGAAAAGTCCCCTGCACGATCTGAGTCATATTCCAAGAAGAAACCATCATAATTCGTAG
Organism: Enterococcus sp. DIV1444a; assembly: GCF_051712125.1. Lineage (NCBI taxonomy): Bacteria > Bacillati > Bacillota > Bacilli > Lactobacillales > Enterococcaceae > Enterococcus > Enterococcus sp. DIV1444a. The sequence continues at coordinate 342,910 of NZ_JBIOOG010000001.1, read as the reverse complement.
CAAATAATTCTTTTGCTATCGGTTCATAACCACCTGAAAATAACCAAGACGAAGCATGGTTCCCACGGCAAATGTGTGTAGTTACAGTTAAATCTTCTGGCTTACCATCCAAGGCTTCATTAATAATCGTGGTACACACTTGTGCAATTTCTTCTGGCTGTATTCCTTTTGCTCGTAATTCTTCTTGTTTTGTCTGATCCGCTAGAAACGCCCAATTTGTATCATCAAATTGCAAATAGCGGCAACCTCTCTCATAAAAGGCCGCAATTGCGTCTTTATATGTTTGTGCTAAATCCTTATAAAAAGCGCCAATCTCTGGATAAATTGTTTGGATACGCGAGGTGCCATCATTGGATAAAATTTCTTGACGTAAAATCATGGTCGGACTAGGGATTGTTGCTTTGGCTACCGTGCCATCACCAACTTCCACCACCTCTTTTAAAAATGAAAAGTCCTCTAAAAATTGATGTTGCGCAGGAAAAGATATTTTATCCACTACGCGGATATTATAGGCCGGAGCTGCTTTTCCATGAAAGGTTTGGTTATACCCCGTTTCTGGGATATAGCCTGTCACGCCATTTAATCCTTCTAAGAAATCAATATGCCAAAAACCGCGACGAAATTCACCATCTGTGATTCCCCGTAAGCCGCCAGCTTTTTGTTTTGCTACTAATGCTTTGATTTCCTCATCTTCAATAAGACGTAGCTCTGCTTGAGATAAAGCACCTGCTTGGACCTTTTTCCGTGCTTTCTTAATTGTTTCCGGACGTAAAAAACTTCCCACATGATCAACTGTAAAAGGGATCTGACTACTCATTTGCCTCACTCTTTCCTATTTTTATTTATAAAAAAACGCCCTTTTACTAGCCGTAACTAGTAAAAGGGCGATTATTATCGCGGTACCACCTTTTTTCGGAAAGATGACTCTTTCCCTTCAACTGACAATCATAATCAGCGGTCTTGTTAACGAAAGACATTACGTTTTTGCCTACGTTTCGACAAAAATTCCTCCTAGGCCATTTTTCGATACAGACACCTAACTTTTTTCACCAACCAAAGTCTCTCTACCAGCTGTCTTGTATTTACTTTCCTATTCAACGGAAATTATTAGATTATAATTAGAATACCACGTTTAGCAAATTTGTCAACGGAGACGGATGAAATAGTAATGAAAAAAGCAGCTTCTTTTCAGAAGCTGCTTACGTCTATTTTTATCGTTGCTGATTAGGCTGAGTGTCCTACGATTGTGCTACCTGAGTAACCAAAACCGACACGTGTAATACCTGGGTTAATTTCCCAATCACGGTGACCGCTACCTGAAGCTGTTACCATGCCTGTTTCATTATACCACGCCATGATTACTGAGTTACCTGGCGCCCACATAATTGCGATAACTTCATCTCCGCGAGACCAGTGATCATTTGGAATGCCGCCTGCTTCAACTTGTGCTGCACGAGCAGTTGCAGAAGCTGCTAACCCTGCATCCCATACTACTGGACGTAAACCTAATGATTGACGTAGAACGTTCAATGCATTGATTGTTGGATCAGCAGAAGGTGTTGGTGTTGGTGGTGTTGGTTTCTCTGGTTCTGGTGTAGGTGTTGGTGTAACTGTTCCACCACCAGTTTCGCCACCATTACTTCCATTATCACTTGGTGTTGTAGGTTGTACTGGTTGTTCTGATGAAGAAGAGCCAGTATTTTCTGTTGCACTATTATCTGTACTTGGTGTAGTTGTTTCAGTTGTTTCAGTTGTTTGTTGCGTGCTTGATTCAGTTGCTGAGCTTGAGCTTGCTGGTGCTTGTGCTTCTGTTGTTGAAGAAGAGGCAACTGGTGCTTCTGCTTTCACTTCAGCTTTAGCTTGAACTGGTTTTGCAGCAGCTTTTTTAGCTTTTTCAGCTGCAGCTTTTTGTTCAGCAGCTAAACGTGCTTGCTCTGCTTCAGCAGCTGCTTTTTGTTTTTCTAAGCCAGCTTTAGAACTTTCAGCAGATGATTGTTCTAATGCTAATGAAGCTTTCATTACATTTAATTCAGATTGTTTAGAAAGTAAATCTTGACGTTTTGTTTCTAATTCAGCTTCTGTTGCTTCAAGTTGTTTCATTTTTTTCTCGTTTTCAGCTTTTTTATCAACAACGGCTTGTTTGTCTTCTTTTTGTTGTTGCATTAAGTCGTTGTTGGCATTTACGATTGTTGAAACAGCTTGAACACGGCTGATTGCGTCTGCAACTGAGTCCGCATCTAAAACTGCATCTAGCATTGTTGTGCTTTGTCCATTAACTTGAACATCGCGTGCTTGATTTTTGATTGCTTCGTTACGTTTTTCAATACGTTGATTCAAGTTTGTAATTTCTTGTTGTAATTGTTCTGATTTTGCTTTTAGTGTTTGCTTTTGTTCACGTAAAGCCATGCTTTCGTCAAATACTGAAGATACTTCTGCTTCTAAAGAAGATACTTGTGAAGCTAAATCTCCTTGTTTTGCTTTTAATGATGAAATTTCTTGATTTTTTTCTTCAATCTTTTTATCAACATTGTCCGCCAAAGCGATGCTTGGAGTAGCAATTGCCGATAGCGTTAATGAACATAGTAATACTGATGCAAATAGACGTTTCTTCACTTGTCATTCCTCCGAATTAATTTCTAAAGTTTATTTAAAATATCTTAATCTTTTCTTACGACAGAATCATTCTACCACACCCATATTTCAATTAAGCAATAGAAATGTTACAAAAACATTTCAGATTACTCGTTCTCTCTCCATAATAGGTAAACTTACCTTTTGTAAGGCTTTCACACCTTGATATCACTGGTTTTCATGTGTTTTCAATTGTTAAACAATTCTTCGATTTTTTTTCATATTTTTTCTTTTTTTATTCAAAATTTGCTTCTTTTTTGTTGATATATGCTTTTTTTCGTAAAATTAATCATTTTTCCTTCTTTTTATCAAACGTTTTTGTTACAAAATGTATTCAAATACAACTTTTTCTATCAAAAAGAGCGTGGGACAAAAATCACTTTGGATTTTTGCTCCACGCTCAAAAACTGATAAACGACGGGAACAGAAGCAACACTACGCGTTGCTTCGTTCTCAACAACTTCTAAGGTGTTTTCTCGTCACAGTTTTGTCCTTGAGAGTTCTCGGAGTTAAACACTTCTGTCCCGACCTCTTCTTGATTTTTTCATTAAAAGACATTTATAAACATTTTTTCTTAACGAATGATTTCGACTTTTTTATCTGTTTTAACTGTGACACGGCCATTTTTAATGACATATAATCGTTCAGGAATATCAATAATCGCATCTTCAACTACTTTTGTGTCTAATAAGACTAAATCTGCTTTATTCCCAACTGCGACACCGTAGCCTTCTAGTCCCATCGCACGAGCAGGACTTGTTGTTACCATTGGTAGCACTGTTTTTAAGTCATCCGCTCCACCTAAGTGCCCAACAGGAATGGCTAACATCGCCGTTTGAACAATATCCCCTGTGCCATATGGTGTAAAAGCATTGCGAATATTATTTGTAGCAATACAGACATTCACGCCACCATCGCGTAATTTACGAATTGGCGTAACAGCACGTCGAACATTGTACTGATCACCACGAGCCCCTAAATGTAAATCCGTTGCTGGTAAAGCCATCACACTAATATTTGCTTCCGCCATTTTTGCAATAATGGGCGCCAATTCTGCTTCTGGTAAGGCGTGCAATGCCGTTAAGTGGCCCACTGAAACACGGCCTTGGTAGCCTTCAGCAATGGTTTTTTCACATAAGTATTCAATACTCATATCATCAGCTTCATCGGCAAAATCTTGGTGTAAATCCACGTCTTTATCATATTTTTTGGCAATTTCAAACACTAAATCAATATGTTCTTTCGCTGGTGCATCATTATAAGGAATCCCGCCGACAACGTCTGCGCCCATATCCATTGCTTCATACATCATTTGTTCTGTTCCAGGAGCTTTAAAAATTCCTTCTTGCGGAAACGCAACTACTTGCATATCAATTAACTCTTTGTATTCTTCTTTCAAACGCATAATTGTTTTGAAGCCAGTAAAACCTTGTGCTGGGTCAAATTCTGCATGCGTTCTTAACGCCGTGGTTCCATGAACGATTAACATTTCTAAAGCACGTTTGGCACGGTCGTAAATGTCTTCTTCGGTAAATGTTGGTTTTAATTCTGCAGTCACTTCAATCGCTTCTTTCAACGTACCTGATTTATTTGGTTTACGATCAGCGATCAATGCTTTGTCCAAATGTAAATGGCTTTCTACAAAACCGGGGATTAAAACACGGCCATCTGCTTCGATGACTTCTTTGGCATCGCCAGTAATAACTGGGGCGATTTCAATGATTTTTCCTTCTTTAATAGCTACATCTTGTAATGCTTCACCGTCTTGAAGACGAACTTGTTTAATTAATAAATCCATGTTTTCCACTCCCTAAATTGTTTTTTATCCAAAGATTAAACCGATAACTAATAATAGTACAGAGGCAATACTTAACCATTTCACGTTTCCTTTAACAACATCCAAAATTGGAATTTGGAAACCTGAAGATAAAGCTTGCATAGTAATATTAACGAAACTCATTTGACTACCTAAACCAACACCCATTGCTACAAAACCTAATGCTAACGGCGGGAAGTTCAACGATACAGCAACCGGTAACACTAAAGTTAAAACAGAACCAACATAGGCCCCGGCTGGAATCCCAATTAAAATCCCTGTTAAAATGGCAACTGGCACGACAATAAAGGCTGGTGCATTTTCGGCAACACCTGCGATTACAGCAAACGTTCCGGTTTGTGCAATAACATTAATAAAGGCTAAGAAAATCCCTACTTGGAACAAACGAGTCAAAATATATGTAGACCCATCTACCATCGCTTCGACAGATTTGTTCATTGAGAAATCTGTACATAAGAAAATTAAAACTAATGTTAAAATCATGTATACAAGTGGCGTAAAGAAGGCAAAACCAATTAAGTCATTCACAATTGGTCCAAAAATTACAGCAAACAATAAGAAGATGGCTGGCAAGGTAATTTTAAATAATTCACCATTGCTCTTTTTATCAAATTCATCATCTGCCGACTCTTTAAAGCCAATCTTTCTGTGTTTCGTTCCCCAAAAGGCTAAAACAATTGCTAAGGCTACGAAGAATAACCAGTAAGGTCGCATGGTTGAAACATATGAACCTACACTGATATCGCCTAATTTTGAAACAATACTTGATTCTAATGAAGCGGGTGATGTTGTAAATGATACCGCAGCAGCTAAAGACATGGCTGCAATTAATTCAGGAACAACGCCAACTGCAGCAAAGGCCAATGGCGCAATAACCATCGCACTTCCGCCACCAATTCCTGACATATATGTGGCTGCGGCTAATAAGATAACAATAAAAGCTGAAACATACTCGACTTTTCCTTTTGTGCCTCGTTTGGCTAAAGTTAATGCGGCTGAATAACTACCTGCTTTAAAGACAGCCATCGCAACAGCTGAATTAATGATGGGAACGGTAATTCCTAACATCATTGGGATAGCTTCCAACATCTGTTTATTCGCTTCTTCTAATCCAATGCCGCCAATCAGCATCGCTAAGACCCCGCCAATTAAACCAGCAATAATCATATCGACTTTCATAAACAATAGAACCAAAACAACAATCAATGGAATAATGACAACTAATGCCATGATTCCTGTCGGGGCAACTACATCCCCAATCTCATCAGCAAAGGCCGCAACTGGCACAAAAATACTAACTAAGAATGCAAAAATAAGTGCTACTTTTGACGATTTTTTCATTTTACTTTCCTCCAATAGAAAGAAGGCGAGAGCAACGCAGCAGCGAATACTCTCTGCGCTCCTCATTATTTGGCAAAGGCACCTTGCCCGCCATATTTATCGTAATGTACAATCTCACTAACTAAATAATCATAAATACTTTGTGGAATTTCAATGCCTTCTGACATGGCTTTTTGATAGTTTAGCTGACCAATTTCTCCTGGGTAGTAAACTTGTTGAAACCCTTCTGCTGTAGGCACACTATGAAGTTCTTCCACCATTTGATTAATATTTTCTTTAAATCGTTCAGAATCTGTAAAGCGGCTTGGATCAATGACTAAAAACATCTGACCCAGATTCCGTTTCTCCGTTAAATCCGCATACATGGAGCTGACATGTTTGCCAAAAGGTAAGCCTAACAACGAACCAGCTAAGACATCGACCATCATCATTAGTCCATATCCTTTTGGTCCTGAAATCGGCAATAAACCTCGTACTTCATAAGGATCAGTCGTTGGCTGGCCTTTTTCGTCTACTGCCCATGTGTCGGGAATTTCAACATCTCTTGAACGTGCATCTAAAATTTTCCCCCAAGCCTGTACTGTCGTGGCCATATCAAACACGACTGGTTCATGACCTGCTCTAGGTGCTGCAAAAGCGATTGGATTTGTCCCAAAATAATTGCTTGTACCGCCAAACGGTACCACCATTGGATCAGATTGACACATTGAAAGAGCAACCATGCCTTGTTCCGCTGCTTTTTTAACATAATACGATAACGTCCCACTATGACTCGTTTGAGAAACGCCAACATATGCTAACCCTGATTCTTTGGCTAGATCAACTGCAGCAGCTAATGCTTCGTTACAAACAAATTGACCCACGCCATTATCGCCATGAAAAATGGCAGTGGACGGTCCAGTTTTTTCAAATGATAATTCGGGGTCAATCGTGATCCCGCCTTTTGCAATCCGTTCCGCATAATAATCCATACGAACCGCCCCGTGTGAATGAATACCGCTAGCATCTGCAAAAGTTAAATGTCGAGCAACTTCTTCGGCATGTTCAGAATGTAAACCAGCAGCTTCTAATTTTTGTTTCATCAGCTTTTCTAATTTCTCCGGTGTAACGACAACCATTTCTTCCATTGCGTTTGCTCCTTTATCATTAATCTTAAAAAAGGGAAAGAAAACAAGTGATTTTCTTCTTCGTCCTTGCATTTCCTCCCCTTTTTTCACTACTTATTGCTACTGTTAAAGACAGTATAGTCAATTTCATCCACTGATTTTGCAACTAGAATAGCAGAGTAAACATCTGAATTGACATTTAAAATTGTTCGTAACATGCCAACAAACCATTCGACCCCTGCAAAAATTGCAATACTTTCAATGGGTAAACCCATTTGCGGAACAATCACTGCCAGTGAGACTAAGCCCGCACCGGGAACAACTGCGTTTGCTAGTGAGACAAACGTTGCTGTAATTGCTAAGTAAATCATTTTCGTAATATCAAACTCTAGCTGATACATCTGAGCGATAGTCATTACAGTAAAAGCCATATGCATCGCTGAACCGTTACTGTTTAACGACATGCCTAATGGCAACACTAAGTTAGTAATCCGCTTACTTAAACCTAATTTTGTTTCTGTTTCTTCCAAAGCTACTGGTAAAGTAATTGCTGAAGAAGTTGTCGCCAAGGCCATCACAGACATATTTTTCATGTTTGTGATTAAACGTAGTGGACTTACTTTGCAGTACAATGTGATAACCAAAATCCAGATGCCCAAAAATAAAATAGTTCCTAATCCGTAGACCAATAGATACTTCACTAACGGTAAAATAATTTGAAGGCCTAAGTGACTAATTGTTGAAGCAATTAAAGCAAAAATCCCCAGAGGTGCTAGATACATAACGTATCGAATGACTGTAATGATAACTTCATTAAAGTCCACAATTATTTGGAAGAGTTGTGTCTCTGGATGGCTTTGTAAGTATTTATTCAGTGCTAAACCAAAAAATAATGCAAAGACAATAATTTGAATAATCGATCCTTGAGTCAGTGAATCAAAAATATTTTTCGGAACGAAATTTAAAATCGTATCAGTGATTGAGATTTCTTGCGCTTTAATAGAAGCATTTTGAAAGCCAGTCATTTTAACACCGTATCCTGGATTAAAAATGACTGCCATTAGGACGCCCCATAAAGCAGCAGCTAAGGAGGAAATCCCGAAAACAGCGATTGTTCTGCCCCCAAGGCTCGTTAATTCTTTTGGATTAATACTGCCAACTGCTTGGACAATTTGTCCTAAGATTAAGATGGGAATGGCCATTTGCATCAGTCGCAAAAAGACATCTCCAACTATTTTCAAGTAATTGCCGCTAGCAGGAATCAAGAGTCCTACGAGGATTCCTACGACAACAGCAATTGCAATTTGGGTGATCATGGACGGTTTTTTCATGGTAAACTACCCCTTTTGACTGATCACAGTTCCTGCTTCTTTATCGATGTTTTCTAAGTTTTCGATAGAAGTAATGATTGCTTTCCGTTTGTCATCACCTTTTACGAAGTCTAAGGCAGCTTCGATTTTTGGTAGCATGCTACCAGCAGCAAAGTGACCTTCTTTAATGTATTCTTCTGCTTCGGCTACACTGATTTGTTCTAATGCTTTTTGATCTGGTTGATTGTAATTAATGTAGATGTTATCAACGCCTGTCAAAATAATCAAACGGTCTGCATCAACGTTTTCAGCTAAAACACGTGCAGAAAAATCTTTGTCGTTAACCGCTTCCACACCTACGTATTGTCCGTCTTCTGCTACGACAGGAATGCCCCCGCCACCAGAACAGATAGTTAAAACATCCGCCTCTACTAAAGCACGTACCGCCTCTTTTTCAACAATTTCTTTAGGCATTGGTGATGGAACGACTTTTCGGTAGCCACGGCCAGCATCTTCCACATACGTAGAGCCATCTTTGGCTGCTTCCGCGTCAGCTTCTTCTTTTGTATAGAATGGACCAATTGGTTTGGATGGTTTTTTAAACGACGGATCTTCTTTGTCCACGCGTACTTGCGTAACTACAGAAATAACTGGTTTAGCAATGTTACGTTTTTCAAACTCATTAGTTAAAGCATTTTGTAACCAGTAACCGATGCTTCCTTGTGTCATCGCAACACAAGTATCCAATTTCAACGCTGGATTTTTTTCACTTTCGCCTGCTTTTTGTTGTAAAAGCAAATTCCCTACTTGTGGGCCGTTTCCGTGACAGACAATGACTTGTTCCCCTTTGGCAACAAATTCTGCAATATATTTGGCCGCGTGATTAACGACGGCTTTTTGGCCTTCATCTGTTGGATCTGTATCTAAAATAGCATTCCCACCTAGGGCAATTACGTTTAAACTCATTGATTGATTCGCTCCTTTTTAGTAAAGCAAAGACAAAATCTTTTCAGTATCGACGGATAAGAAATAATTTGTTTACGAAATGAAAGATTTTGTCTTGCTCATTTTGATTGTTTCAGTCATTATCGAAGGGATAATTAACCTAATTTCGGTTTACTTTCATCTTTAGCTAAGAAAGCAAAAGCTAGTAAACCAATAACTAATAGTACACAAGAAAGATAGAAGCCAACTTGCATTGAGCCTGCTGTATCTGCTAAATATCCTGTGACATACGGTGCTAGGATTGACCCTGACATCCCGATAAAATTATAGGCACTTAACGTTGTTCCTAAGGCCGCTTTTGGTGCATGTTTGGTAACAAAAGTCACCATAATTGGATCTAATGCTAATTTTCCTGTTAACCCATAAAGAATTAAAACAGAAATTAACAATGTCCGATTTGTTACAAAAGCAATCGCAAAGACAGATAGGATTGCTAAAGGTACTAATGTAAAGACTAATTTTTTCGTCGCACCTGTTTTATCATTCAAACGAGCGAAGATTAAGGCGCCTGGAATCGAGGCCCATGGTACAAGTGATGAAATGAAACCAACGCTCGCTCCTGTAAAGCCACGTTCAGCAATTAAAAATTGTGGCAACCAAGTAATAATGACAAAGTTTGCATAAATACTTGTGAAACATAAAATAAATGCGGCTAATAAATTACGATTTGAGAAAATTTCTTTTAATGAGATCTTTTCTTGTGGTCCTTCTTCAGCAGCTGCTCTTGCAGCTTCTTCACCAGGACGAATCACTTTTTCTTTCAAAATTGTATAGAAAAGAATTCCTACGATAAACGTTGGAATCGCCATAATAAAGAACGGTTTGCTCCAATGTTCACCATTTTCTAAAACCAACTTACTTGAAAGTAAGTACCCACCTGATGTACCGAAGGCCATCCCACTATTGATGATGGCATTACCGATGGTCCGTTTACTTGCTGGAATCGCTTCTGTCGATAGCGCATATTGCGGGCCATAGTAAGCGCCTTGACCAATACCAGCAATTGCACGAATGACTAAAAACATAACAAAGGTTGTCGCTAATCCACTAAAATAAGTAGAAATAGCAAGAACGATAAACCCAACAGCAATGACTAATTTCCGCCCAATTTTATCGCCAATCATCCCAAAAGGAATCTGTGCAACAGCATAGGTTAGAAAGAAGATACTATTGGCTAAACCAAGTTGTGTGTTACTTAGACCAAATTGTTCTCCAATGACCCCCATCACTGGATTAAAAATAGTTCGTGTTGCGTACATTAAAATCCAACCTACGAAGAAAATGGCTACGACTTTAATCCAGTAACTATTGCTCACTTGCACTGCTTGATTTTTTTTACTATTCTCCATGTCTTCTCCTCACTTCTCATCTAACTCTACAGATTGTAAAGCTAGTAACATTCCAAAGGACATATCTTTACCAGAGGAATGCCCGATTTGTATAATTCTGTCAATATTTTCGTCAACTCTATTATCCCGATGGTTCTCCAAATCCAAGAGTAACTGATACAACAATGAATTTACATATCCTTTAGCCGAGCTTGCAATATAGCCTTTACTAACATCTGTTGTGGATAAATTTGCTGCCGAAAGAGTAGCGGCTAACGCCGCAGCTCTTTCTTCAGCAAGTATGAACAGAATTGTTTGATACGCCACTAAAATGTCATCACCACTCGGGGTTAACCCTTTGCCCCGACCAATCAGATAATTCGTTACTTCTTGCCATTCCGATAGTGTCCAAACTTTTTGTTTTTGGCTCATTTTTTTGAAAATATGCTTTGCGCGTTCGTCTAAAGGCAGGCCAATTCTACGTTCTAAATTTCTCGTTAATAAGCGGTCTCGTAACAAGCGTAATTGGTCTTTTTCTAACTTGAAATGAGTAATGTTTAAAGAAACGACCTCGGCAGGTGTGAGTTGGATCGTCTTCACGCCGACTGTACTGTAAAAGGTCAACTGATTTTCTGTGATTTTGACTTTATTGCCTTGTTGTACATACGGAAAAACTTCTTGAAACAATTGATCCGGCAAAAACATACCAAAGCTTGATAAATAATTATGGAAGTTTGCAACATTGATTAATTGATCCTGGACTTTCAGATTAAATGAACGTTCAAAAACACTGTGAATGGTTCCCATCTTGCCATATTGGTGGATAGGAAAAATGTAGTCACTAATGACTAGTTGGTTATTCAACCGTAATGCCTAGTTTCTCAGCATACGCTTCTAGAGCTTTTTCAAAACAGCCTAGAGGTGCTCTAACTGTCCCTGCACCAATTTGACCAACACCGGCATTTTTGTGTGCAATCCCTGTATTGATGATTGGTGTAATTCCTAATTCCACCACTTTACGGATATCAATTCCTAAACAAGTTCCTTGGAAATCCCAAGTTGGAATTGAGAATGTTGGGTTGTGTCCTTCACAGATTTTTGCCATTTCATTTGAGGTTGCTAACGCATCTTCAAAACCACCTGCACCTACAAACCGTGTTACGCCAGGTGCAGCTACCATAGCCATTGCTCCAACGCCTACTGTTTCAGTAATTGCACTATCCCCGACATCAGGATTTCCGTCTTCTTCGCTGAAACCAGTGAAGTAAAGACCTTTTGGTGTATTTACTGGTGCGGTATGCCATTGATCGCCTGTTTCTGCAATCCGGACCCCAAAGTTCACGCCGTTACGAGTCATCGTTGTGACAATCGTTCCGTTGGTATCTTTACGAGCACCATCAACAATTGCTTTCCCAGTTGCCATCATGACATTTAAGAAGAATTGATCTGTGTCAGCTAAGAATTTGATCACTTCGTATTTTTGATCTTCTGGAATATCTGTTTTGATAATTAATGGAGACAATTCTTTTAAGAAGTTCAAAGATGCGGCAATATTTCTTTGGTGGAACTCGTCACCCATTGTAATAGAGCGCGCGATCAATACGTTTAAGTTCAAGCCTTCTTCAGAAAGTTTCAAGGCTTTCGCAATAGTTGGTCCTAAAACATCTTTAATCCAATCTAAACGATCAACCACTTCTTGTGAATAAGCACCAAAACGCAATACTTTACCGATACCTTCATTCAAGATACAGTATGCTTCGTTACCTTCTAAGCGATTTTCTACAACAAAGACTGGCATATTACCAGAAGTAATACCGCCCATTGGTCCTACTGCTTTCACATGGTGACAAGGGATGAAACGTACTTCGCCAGCTTCAAAAATCTTCAAGGCATCTTCTTCGTTGTCTGCCCAACGTTCGAATAATGCAGCACCGATACAAGCACCTTTCATTGGTCCAGTCATTTCAGACCATTGGATTGGTGGTCCAGCATGAAGTAATGTTTTTTGTGCGTCATCATTTAATTCTGGAATCACTGATTTCGCAGGTACCACATCTACTAAGAATGGTTGTGCATTTTTAATTTTGTCTGTTACTTTGTGATTTTCAGCTTCGATTTGTTCACTGTAATCTTCCAAAGCATCTAAAATTTTAATCATTTTTTTATTGCCGTTAGCACGTGGACGCCAGTTGAATTGAACAGTTTCGCCCCCGTAATCAACGATTGATTCTGTAAAGCTTTGCAACCCAACGTTAATGATTCTTGGTTTGGTTGTTAATAGTTCCATTACTTTTTCGCCTGGTTTTGGTACATCGACAGTTGATCCGTTGTAAGCAACCACTTCTTTATCGTCTTCTGAAATTTCGATTCCTTTTAGTAATAAAGCTAATTGAACAGCTTTAGCATTGCTTTCTGCAACTAAAACGCCGCCTTCTTTCAAACGATCAACCGACGATTGGTAATTTTGCGGATCTTTCGTCGTCCCACAGACAGTTGCAACAAAGTAAAGATCACGTCCTGCTTCTTTGGCTGTGGCACGCGCTTCTTCAATTGCTGGTAACAATGCACCAACCATGTCTTCATGAGCACCATAGCCTAACACCACATCGAATAAGATAATCCCCGTTTTTTCATCTTGTGCGTATTCACGAATTTTTTCGATACGAACATCTGGGTCAATCATTGGGTGTGGACGACCTTGTGTATACATATCATCGCCTAAGTCAATGACTTCATAACCGTGAGATTTCAAGACATAGCCTTCTGCTTTCACTAAACCGCCAAGGTCTAAAGCTTCAGAAATTAACATACCTGCTTCAGAAGCTAATGTACCACCTGAATATAAGCCTTTTACAACTTTATCTTCTGGTAATGTTGGTACAGCTGGTTTTGCTAATGCTTCAAAGTAATTTTTCTTCACGGCTACATCATTTGCTAAATCGACAGCAATTTTAGCTGTTTCTTCTAATGTATGAGCTAGATAAACTTTGCCTTCGTGACTTGTTGGTTTTTCTCCTAAGAAAATCGCAACGACTGGTTTTGAAATGCTTTGTAATAATTCAACCACTTCATCACGAACTTCTTTTGCAGGTGGTTTAGAGATGACTGTAATCACATCGGTTGGTTCGTGATTTTCTAAGGCCACAATTGCATCTTTCACAGTGATAGCGCCTACTTTGTCGCTTAGGTCACGACCACCAGTACCAATGGCGTGAACAACTCCGCCACCTAAGCGGTCAATAATCGTTGTGACTTCTTGAATCCCTGTTCCTGAAGCACCAACAACGCCAATGTTTCCTGGAGAAACAACATTTGTAAAGGCGATTGGAATACTTGAGATAATACCAGTTCCACAGTCAGGGCCCATCATTAGTAAGCCTTTTTCATGCGCTAATTTTTTCAAACGTACTTCATCTTCAATCGACACATTATCCGTGAAAGAGAACACGTGTAAATCATTTTTTAAGGCACGTTCCATTTCTGGCGCGCCATACTCACCAGGAATACTGAATAGCGCTACATTCGCCTCTGGTAAAAGATCAAACGCTTCTGCCCAAGAAGTTGCTGCTTGTGCTTCTTCACTAGTTCCTTTTGCTGATAAATCATCTAAGAATTCATCAATCGCTGGCATAACTTCTTCCATGATGTTTTCTTTTTCACTGTCAACCACAATCATCATGTCGTTTGCAGATGCACTATTGGCCTCATCCGTTAACAAGTTCGTGTTGTTAAGGATGTCTTTGTTGGCATCTGTTCCCATCATGATTTGACTCATGGTTACACCATCTAATGCATTGATTTTATTGGTCAATAACATTAAGTTGATGGAGTCTTGGTAATTGTTTTTCAAAATTACTGTGTGTAACATTGTTCATCCTCCTATCTATTCCTTACAATGCTATTGTATCGAAACGAGAAAGTGTTTTCATCGGACATAATTCTAAAAAAATGGTATAATTTTTATCCATAAGAGGAAAAAAGGAGAAAACGATGAAATTAAGAGAGTTATTATCGATAGGCGACTTAAAAAAAGGTAAAATTTTGACGAAAGAGATTGGTTTAGACAATGAAGTTGACTCAGCTATGGTCTTAGAAGCGATTGACATTGAGAACTGGAGTAGAAAGAATCAGTTAATTTTGACTTCTTTCTACGCTTTGCATGATCTACCTGAAAAAGAGTTGGAAAATTTTTTCGTAAAGATGCGCCGGATTGGCATCAGCGGCTTAATTTTAAAAACAGATCGATTCATTAAAATGATTCCAGAGTGGTTTATCGAATTATGTTTCAATTATGAAATTCCTTTAATTAAAATCACACAAGACATTAGCTATGAAAAAATTCTGTTTACGATTTACGAGCCTTTGTTGAATTATCAGTCGCATGTCTTACGTACGTATTACGATGTGCGCCAGCGTTTCACCAAATTAGAGCGCCACTACCCAACGGTTGAGACGATTATGCAAGAATTTTATGACATCATTAAATTACCCTTCGCTTTAAAAATGTTGGATAAACATCTGGAAATTAGCGATGGTGACTTACCCCATGATGCGATTGTGCTCTCAAGAGAAAAACTAAAAAACAGTGAATTCACTAAAAACGATTACTCTCTTTTAACACTTTACTCTCATGCCAACCCCAAAAAACAGTTGGCACTAGAAGTTTCTATTTTCAATAGTTATTCCACTAATTGTTTACTTCTGGTTTATTTACAAGATGAAAAGGTTAAAGAAACGGATTTAGTGATTATCGAAAATGCGATTGATGTCTTACAAGAAAAATTCAATACCGAAAATTTGTTAAAAAAAGAACGGTATACTCGTTTGAACAACTTAGCGGATGCTATTTTACAAAATACACCGCAAAATCCTGACGAGCTAAACAGTTTGCTTCGTGAAGTGCAAATGCAAGAACTAGATTCTTACCAAGCAATTGCTTTTTCTACCAAAGACACCAATACACAACTCATGAAAGAACGAATTATTGCCTTACTTCGTACCCTGCGTGTGAAATCCATCTTCTTTGATCAACTAAATTATTCGGCTGTCCTTTTTAACTTCAATGAAAGTGATGGAAAAATTACAAAGCTGCAATTAAGTCGTTTATTAGCTGAACTTTTAGAAGAAAACGACACGCTTACCGTCGCCGTCAGCAGTTTGAAATCACGAGAAGGTATTAAAGAGCTACTGATTGAATGTCTGGACATCCTGCGCTTTAATGAAACTTTTTACAACGGACCAATTGTTACCTTAGCCGATATCGGGGTTTTTAAAAATTTTATCCGCGAAGACCAATTGGAAAATTTAGACGAATTAATTCCTCGCGCACTTTATCAATTAGCCGAAAATAACTACGATTTGTTTGAAACCTTGTACAGTTTTTTCCAAAATAATCGCAACTATAAACAGACCTCTGAAGCGATGTTCCTTCATTCAAAAACAATTCGTTATCGTTTAAACAAAGTGGAACAACTTCTTGATATTGACTTAGCCAATCCCTTGCAATTGTTAAATTATGAAATTGCCACATACATTATAAAGATGAGGAGACGTGCACTTGAAAAACAATCAAACACTCGCTAATGGCGCAACAGTTACTATCTACCCCACTACGACTGAATCAACGAACTATGTCGTCTATTTACATGGTGGCGGGATGATTTATGGAACCAAAAGTGATTTACCAGAAGAACTGAAGGAGCTGTTTACAAGCAATGGCTATACCGTTTTAGCGTTGGACTATTTATTGGCTCCAAATACAAAAATCGATCACATCTTAGGAACGCTAACAGAAACCTTCCAATTGTTAAACGAAGAGATTATTCAAAATCAGCCCTTTGGTTTGTGCGGGCGTTCCGCTGGCGGTTATTTAATGTTACAGTTAACCAAACAATTACAAACACTAAATTTGACGCCACAATTTTTAGTCAATTTTTACGGCTATACAGATTTAGAATTTATTAAAGAGCCACGAAAATTATTAAAGCAAGCCATTTCCGCTAAAGAAATAGCTACCATCGACCAAACGAAGCCTGTTTGGGATGATCCTTTTCTTTCTCGCTATCTGCTGTATCATTACAGTATTCAGCAAGCGCTATTGCCGCACTTTTACGGATTACCAGAAAATGGGGACTGGTCTGCTTACGCACTGTCAGACGAAACATTAAAAACGTTTCCCCCTTGTTTCAGTACAGCTAGCAGCTCAGACGAAGAAGTGCCGTTCCGCTATAGCAAAAAAATCGGACGGACCATTCCTGAGAGTACCTTTAAAGCGGTTTACTATTTAGAACATGATTTTTTAAAACAAACCAAAGATCCTTCGGTCATCGCTTTATTTGAGCAATTGGATAGCTGGTTGAAGGAACGATAAGCATAACAAAAAAAGAAGCGAGAAATCTCGCTTCTTTTTGTTATTTTTGATAAAGTGTGGTTCCTTTTACCACACTGATTTCCACCGGTGTCTGACGAGCGACAAAAGCCGCCGCACATTCTGCTTCAGTGAGTAAGTAAGTTGCTTCAGCACCAACTTGCGGCCAATTTGCTTGCCCTTGTTCATCTAAAGTCGTGATACCATCTGTCACTAAGCCTAATAATTGTGTTAAAGCATCTTGATCTTTCACATTAAAAAGTTCACCTAAACGAGCCAATTTTTCTTGTAATGAGCCATCACCATAAGGAGACCAGCAATCGTAGATATTGTCACAACCAAGATGGACATTGACGCCATGACGTAACAATTCCATAATTGGCGGAATCGTGTTAGGTGTGATTGGCACGCTGGAATTAATATGAATTTTTTCTGCTGCTAAAGCGTCATAAACTTCGTCACGTTCTTCACCAATGAAATCATTTAACCCGAAGGCATGGCTGATAAATACTTTGTCTTGTAGGCCATATTCTTTCGTTAAACGGATAATTTCTTTAATCGTCGTTGTCCCAGCTTCGTGACGGTCATGTAAATGAATATCCACACCGACACCATGTTTATCTGCTAAGCGGAATGTTTCAGCCAATGATTTTTTGTAATCACCATCTAGTGAATAAGGATCCACGCCACCAATAAAATCGGCACCTTTTGCCAATGCTTGATCAACTAATTCAACGGAATCTGAACGTAGTAAGCCGTGCTGTGGAAAGACGACAATTTCTACCGCAAATGGTTTCGTTTGGGCCAATGCTTGGACTTCATCAAAATAACGTAAGTCTGTCATCGGTTCCACGTCGACATGTGTTCTGAAGGCTGTCGCGCCATGTGATAATTCTAAGTCAATTAAATGATTTGCGCGTTCAGTTAAAGAAAGTTCTAAACTATCTAAATAAGGGATTTCTGTTTCGACACGTTCCACAATTGTCTTCGCTGGCGTCACTGGATACCATGAAACACCTAATTTACTTTTATCAAAGTGACAATGTTTTTCAATCAAACCTGGTAAAATCAATTGATGGTGACCATCAATAATTGTCATCCCAGTTTCTTCTACCAATTCTTCATTGGAGATGATTTTCGTAAATACTCCATCTGTTACTTCAATTGCCACCTCTTTGGTTACTGTCCCAGATAACCAGTCACCTTCTTTTTGATACCCTGTTTCAATTCGAACATTTTTTAACCAATAATTCATGCTTTCCTTCACTCCTACCTGTATTTATTCCTTCCCGAAAGGACACAACACTTAGTCGTACTGTGCTAAAATTTCACTAATTTCCGTATAACCTTTTTGATTGGCATAGTCCATTGCTGTTCGACCAGAATTGTCTTTAATGGATTGATCCGCACCATTTTCCATTAACAATTTTACAATATCTTGATATAGTTGGTTCCCTTCACGTAACCCAACTGCCTCAATCAACGCTGTATAGCCAAAGTCATTTTGGAAATCTATGTCTTCTCGTCCATCTTCTAACAAGAGCTTCACATTGTCAATATGTCCTTTTTCAGCTGCCGGAATTAACGCATTGCCGCCGTAACGGTTATGCTTATTTAAATCTGGTGTCGCATTTTTTAACATATACGCTAAAATCTCCGTACGTCCTTGCGCTCCCGCATAAAGATAGGGACTATCACTAATGCTATTTTGTAGATTAATATCAGCACCCCGATCAATCAACGCTTTCGCAATCTCAATGTCATTATTGTGAACAGCGATATTGAGCGGTGTATTGCTTTCTGTGTCGACTTCATCCACTTGATAAGTAGTATCTTGCAAAATTTCCTTAACCCTCTTCGTATCTCGTTGATTGGCTGCTTCTAAAAGTGCACCCACTTCATAGGTCTTCATTGGTTCTTTCACTTCCTCTTTTGATGTTGTTTGAGCCACTGAACGAGTTGTACTGGTGCTTTCAGTTTTTGCACTACTTTGAGTAGTCACCGTTTGACTATTTTGTGACGGTGCGGAAGGTGTTTCTCCTCCTTGACACGCAGCAAGTAATGGAATGGTCGTGACACTTAATAGCCCCATTAAAATTTTTTTGTTCATTGTGCTCAGCTTCCTTTCCTCGAGAGAAATATGAGATTTTTCTCCAGTGGTTCTAATCTAACGAATCTTTTTTTATTTGTCGATTAAAACGCTTTCTCTGTTTTTTTATTTTAAAAAGATAGAAACCAAAAGCAGGAAGTCCTACTTTTGGTTCCTATTCTCATGTCTAGTTTTTAAAAGGTAAATGTTGGGTTAAAGGTTCCTTGATAAGGTTCATGCTCTACAAATACTTGAATATCATTACCTTCATTATCTTTACCCATTCGTGTATAAGTGAAACGATTTTCATTTAATTCTGTTAATTCTAACGCAGCACCATAGCGATTCGCACCGATAGATACATGGGCTCGAATTTTGTTATTATCGGCAACTTTGAAATATCCATAGTCGCCACGTGTTACACCTGTTTGTAAGTTGAAGAACTCATATTTACTACTATACGTATCAAATTTTGCTAAGCTGATAAAGTTTTGATTAGCTGCCGTAACATCATTTCCGTCTTTATCGACCACTTTTGTGCCATTCCATAAAGTTTGTCCTAAGATTTCATCCCCAGGCTTGTTTATATCAATTTCGCCTGTTTGGTTTGTTAAATATGGACGTCCGTTCGTAAATGTTAATTGACTTTCTGTTGGATAAACAGGTCCCACGTATGAAGTACTTACGCCAGAAGTTGCTTTGTTTTCAACATAAACTTCAATAGGATTTCCAGCTTTATCTTTCCCCGTTTGTTTGTAAGTGAACGTGTCACCATACAGTCTAGCAAAGTCGTACACTCCTTGATAGTTTTTTGTTTGTGAAATAAAAACAACTTTTAAAGGACTCGAAAAACCAGCCGTAATAAAGAAGGTTCCTTCATCACCTAATGATTCTCCTGTTTCCTTGTCAAAAAATTCATAAAAACTTGTTGCGGCATCAAATTTGGCAGCATGTAATAAATCAGTATTTTCAGCAGTTAAATCTCTACCTCTCGCATCATAAACACGTCTACCTTCCCAATCCTTACCTGTCAAATACTCATCCAAACGTTCACCGACTGTTCGTTTGGACTCTGGACGATTACCTACATTATTGCTTGCACCTACATTAGCCCCTGAATTACTTTCATAGGCAAACACTGTAGTACCACTACCAACTGCTGTAAATAGCATCGTGCTTAAAGTTACTGTTACTAACATTTTGAAAACCTTTTTTTTCATCATTTAAACTCCTTTACTGATTGATACTTCCATACTAACAATTATTTATTAACTACACCTGTCAATAATATGAACAAATTATAAAATAATTATATTTATAATTAAAATATTAATAAATGTAAAACATGTTAATAACAACTTATTTATTTCAAAAATGAAAACAAAAGAACGTTGGGGGACGTTCTTTTGTTAGATGAGAGAGAAGACAAGAGAATACTAGAAAGTAAAAGCTGGATGATATGTGCCTTGGTAAGGTTCATGCTCTACAAATACTTGAATATCATTACCAGCATTATCTTTACCCATTCGAGTATACGTAAATCGATCATTGTTTAGTTCTGTTAATTCTAGCGCCGCACCGTAACGATTCGTACCAATAGATACATGGGCCCGAATTTTGTTATTGTCCACCACTTGGAAGTACCCAAAGTCGCCACGTGTTACACCTGTTTGTAAGTTGAAGAACTCATATTTACTTGTGTTTGGATCAAATTTCGCTAAACTAATGAAATTTTGATTGGCCGCTGTCACATCATTACCGTTTTTATCTACGACTTTTGTGCCATTCCACAAGGTTGTTCCTAAAATTTTATCCCCTGATTTATTTGTTACAATTTTGCCAGTTTGATTGGTTAAGGCTTCACGTCCATTTGTAAAAGCTAATTTTTTCCCATGATAAGGAACGTGTTCCACATAAACTTCGACATCATTCCCCAGTTTATCTTTCCCTAAACGTTTGTAAGTAAATTTGTCTTTACTCACTTCGGTTAAATCCACTACGGCTTGATAATTTTGTGTCCGCGAAATTAAAATTCGTTTTGTGCCATCACTTGTCACAAAAAATGTTCCTTCGTCACCACGGGTTTCCCCAGTGTTTTTGTCGAAAAACTCGTAAAAACCAGTCTCACCATCATATTTTGCTAACCCAATAAAATTAGCATTTTCTGCCGTTAAATCATTACCAGCAGCATCATAAACACGGGTTCCTTGCCAGTCCGTCCCAGATAAAATCTTAGTCGCCTTATCACCTTTTGTCTGGCCATTGTTTTGATGTTTACCTAAATTTGCTGTAGCACTATTTGGATTGGCTGCATGATCTGCAAATGCTGGACTTGCATAACCTGCTATAAGTAACGTACTTAATGTTACTAAAGTAATCGAACTTAATACTTTCTTTTTCATAAAGCATCGCTCCTTTTCTTTGATAAACCAATCTTAACAAACGATTCTAAACTACCACTGTCAGAAAAATGAACAATTTATAAACGATTAAAAACAACTATAAACTATTTTTTTATTAAAAATAAAGCGGTCAAAAGAATCCTTTACTTTCTTTTGACCGCTTCAGCCACTCGTGATTGACTAATTAGAACGTGAAGTCTGGCGTAAAGTCACCTTCATATGGTTCATGTTCCACAAAGACTTTAATTTCTTTGCCATTGTTGTCTTTACCCATGCGTGTATACGTAAAACGTTTATCATTTAATTCTGTTAATTCTAATGCAGCTCCATATTTATTGTCACCAATTGAAACATGGGCACGAATTTTGTTATTGTCAATTACTTGGAAGTAACCAAAATCGCCACGTGTTTTACCCGTTTCTAAATCAAAGAATTCATATTTACTTGTTTTATTATCAAATTTCGCTAAACTAATAAACATTTTATTTGCTTCAGTAACATCATTACCATCTTCATCTAAAACTTTCGTGCCATTCCATAATGTAGCCCCTAAAATATCATCACCAGGTTCATTGGTAACAATCTTGCCAGTTTCTGTTTCCAAATCTTTACGACCATTCGTAAAGGTTAACTTTTTGTCAGAATAAGGAACATGCTCTACAAAGACTTCTACATCTTTCCCGTCTTTATCTTTCCCCATTCGCTTATAAGTAAATTTATCCTTTGTCACTTCCGTTAAATCGACCACTGCTTGATAGTTTTGTGTATCCGAAATCAAGATACGCTTTTCGCCATCGTCTGTCACGAAGAATGTGCCTTCATCGCCACGGGTTTCCCCTGTCTCTTTATCGAAAAATTCATAAAAACCTGTTTCACCATCATATTTTGCTAAGCCAATAAAATTAGCATTTTCTGCTGTTAAATCATTATTATTTTTGTCATAAACTTTTGTGCCTTGCCAATCTGTACTGGATAAAATTTCTGTTAATTCTTGTCCTTTTGATTGCTCTTTAGCTGATTCTGCTGAACTAGAGACTGCAGTGCTTGAACTAGCTGCACTTGATTTTTCTGTGGCAGAGTTGGCTCCGCCAGCACAACCTGCAATCAACAACGTACTAAAGGTTAATAAGGTCAGCGCACTAAAAACTTTTTTCTTTTTCATGGTTGGTAATCCCCTTTTTCTTTTTGATAGACCTAGAATAGCAAAGTCTTATAAACTCCTACTTGCCGAAAAATGAACAAATTATAAACAAATGAAAAAAAGTTAATAACAATACTAGCTTTTTTTTGTTCACTTGTAATAAACTATAAGTAAGAAATAGATTAAAACCACTAGGAGGGACGCTTTTGACCATTAAACGCCGCTTTTTTATTTCTTATATAAGTGCCATCATTATTACTTTAGTCTCTGTTTTAGCTGTTTTATCCTTAGCTTCTTACATCACGTTAGGAACTGTCCCCAGTTTGCCCCAAGCTTACCGAATGATGAATAAGCAACGACCATTGACCGCTAACGAAGAAGAAAGTTATTTAGCCTTAGACCAACTGTTAAAAAAATCACCGAAATTACTAGATACGCCTTTGAGTAAAGAATTAAAAGAAACGATTCAAACAATTGAGGCAAAAGGATTAAGCGTGATTATTCGAAAGAATGCCCGGTTTCCTTATTATTCGGATAATTTAGTAGAAAAATCTTTGTTTGTACATATTCCAAACTACGAAATGAATAATATTATGCCAACTGGCACATTGGATAATGCAGGGCGTCTGTATCATTATGTCAAATCCGATTTTCATTATTTAGATGGTTCTAAGGGGAGCTTTATTGTCTTGAAACGCGAAAGTAGCCTCTTTGAATTCTTCACACGCTGGATTATCTGGATGATTTTGTTAATTATCCTTGTAGCAATTGCGGCGGCTTGGCTCATTAATAAGCGCTTAACCAAAACCACTATTGAGCCATTAGAAGCATTAGAAAAAGCGACCAAAACATTGAGCAAGGATGCTCAAAAAGAAAACCCTTTTACACCAACTAGTCACCAAACTGTCTCAACGGAAGTCAAACAGCTCCAACTTAGTTTTGAACAAATGTGGCAAGATTTAGAAGAAGCCAATGCGGAACGTGAAAAATATGAAACTAATCGGAAAGAATTAATTGCAAATATTTCTCATGACTTAAAAACACCAATTACTTCTATTATTGGTTATGTTGAAGGCTTGATGGACGGCGTTGCCAATACCGAAGAAAAAAAGCAACGCTATTTAACGGTTATTCATGAAAAAAGTTTAGGCCTCAATGATTTAATTGAAGAATTATTTTTGTATTCCAAATTAGACCTAGACCGTGCTGTTTTTACGATGGAAAAGACCAATTTCACCCGTTTTATTGCGCATATCCTTGAAGAGTACCGTTTGGAACAAGAATTAGTGATTACTTCTTCGATTCCAGCCGAAGCCTTATATGTTCAAATAGATCCAATTCAGATGAATCGCGTGATTACCAATCTGATTCAAAATAGCATTAAATTTGCAGATCCCACTAAAGAACAACTAGCCTTTACGATTTCTTTAACACATAATCAAACAGACTTAATTTTAACCATTACAGATAACGGTATTGGTATCGATAAAAAAGAATTACCTTATTTATTCGAACGCTTTTATCGTGTGGATAAATCTCGAACTCCAACGGTTAAAGGAAGCGGATTGGGATTAAGTATTGTCAAACAAATTATTGACTATCATCAGGGAACAATCACTGTCACAAGTAAAAAAGGAAACGGCACCAACGTGATAATTACGTTGCCGTTGTTGGAGGATGAAAAATGAAACCACATGTATTAATTATTGAAGATGATCCAAGCATTGCTGATTTACAAAAAGATTATTTAGAAATTAATGATATGACTGTCACAATTGAACATGATGGAAAAAAAGGATTGGACGCAGCTTTAAATGAGCCCTTTGATTTAATTATTTTAGATGTGATGCTGCCGACTATGGATGGTTTTGAAATCTGTCGTGCGATTCGAAAAAAAAAGCAAACACCGATTATGATTGTCTCGGCTAAAAAAGAAGATATTGATAAAATTCGTGGTCTTGGCTTAGGTGCGGATGATTATATAATCAAGCCGTTTAGCCCCAATGAATTAGTTGCTCGAGCAAAAGCCCATATGAACCGCTATCAATTGCTAAGCAAAGCAGAACAACCACCACAATTACTACAAATCAATGAAATTGCTGTCGACACAGCCGCCCACAAAGTGTTTGTTTTAGAAAATGAAGTTATTTTTACAAGTAAAGAATACAAATTGTTGGTTTTCTTGATGGAACATCCCAATCGCGTGTGGAATAAAGAAGAACTTTTTGAAAGTGTCTGGGGATTTGATGCCTTAGATACTGAGGTTTCGACTGTCGTTGTTCATATTAAACGGATTCGGGAAAAATTAAAAAAAGCCAATCTCTCTGATTCTCCGATTGAAACACTCTGGGGAAGTGGCTACCGCTTCAATCGATAAAGAGCACAAAAAATAAGTCGGGTCCTATTTCTAGGATCCGACTTATTTTTTTTATTAATTTACACGAGAAAATTTTTGATAAAGTTGGTTAAAAACAATCATAAATTGTTCAATTTCTGCCATTGTATTGCTTTCATCTAAACTAATGCGCACAGCAGAAGTAGCCAATTCTCCAGGTACATGCATGGCATACAAGGTGCTACTAGCCATTTTTTTGCGGCTAGAACAAGCACTCGTGGTCGAAATATAAATCTGTTTTTCTTCCAATGCATGGACTAGTACTTCTCCACGGATTCCTTTCAAAGCAAAACACAAAATATGTGGCGCAAAATATTCATTTTCTTGTGAAAAAACAGTCACATTTTGAAATTTTCCTAGCGTATTTAATAAACAACTCCGTAATGTCGCCACATGTTGCGGCCGTTGTTGCTCGTTCTCTAAATGCAAACGCAACGCTTTGGCCATTGCCACAATTGCTGGTACGTTTTCTGTCCCACTTCGTTGGTTGTTTTCTTGCCCGCCTCCTGTTAAAAGCGGCGCTAAGCGTTTGCCTTGTTTCCAATACATAAAACCGATGCCTCGTGGTCCATGAAATTTATGTGCAGAAAACGTTGCAAAATCCACCCGATCCGTTAACCACTCTGAGAAATTAACTTTTCCAATTGCTTGAACCGCATCTACATGAAAATGAATTTTAGGAAACGCCGCTAAAACCTCGCTGATTTCTTTAATTGGTTGAATCGTTCCCACTTCATTGTTCACTGCCATAACAGAAACCAAAATCGTTTCTTTTCTAATTAATTTCTGTAATTCCTCGACTTTCACACGACCGTCTTTATCCACTGGCGCATAAGAAAGTTCAAAACCTAGTTCGACTAATTGTTCCGCTGTTTCTGTGACTGCTGGATGTTCCACTGCAGAAATAATGATATGATTACCAAATTCTCGTTTTTCGATTGCCGTTCCTTTTAAAACCCAGTTATCTCCTTCAGTTCCGCCACTTGTAAAATAGATTTCATTTGCTGAAACATTGATTAGCTCCGCAAGCTGCTTCCGTGCTTGTTGTAAGAGCCGATTTGCTTGGCTGCCTAAGTCATGTAGGCTAGACGGATTGCCAATAATCCGCTGACTGGTTTTTACATATGTATCTAAAGCTTGGGGGTAAATCGGTGTGGTTGCACTATTATCAAAATAAATCATTTGTCACCCTTCTTTTTTAAAATTCTTTCCCATTATATACTTTCTAAAGTATCACTTCAAGTCACCACTACGCCATAAAAACAGAGGCTTGTCTGTCGACAAACCTCTGTTTAGTGATTGTTTAATTAAATGGCTGTTAAATTAGGGTTATTGATATTTTTAAAATAAAAATCTTCGATTCGTTTGAACGCTCCTGGCTCAACAGCTTCCAAGGCCGTTCCAATTTCATCTAATGCATCTTGATAACGGAATTCTGTCGAGAATAAATACATGCTTTTATCTAAAGCCGTTCGGATGTTCTCATGAGTATGACGATAGCGGTTTGCATATTGCATCATTTGTTCTGTCAAAGCTGCTGCATTGACTAAATCTTTTGTTTTCTTATCTAATAACTCTAAATCATCTTCGCATAAGTCACACAAACGATTGATTTCATCCATGTTAATACGCATTTTATTTAAGGCACGGCTTAAATCTTCAATTCGATCTGTTGCCACATAGAAAAATTCCAAGTAATCAGCAGACAAACCTGGCAATCGTTGCTTTTCAACATACCGTTTGATACTCCGTAAACGGAATTCGTATTCGTCAACTTTTTCTTGGGCGACTTTTTCGCCTTTTCTTAGTTCTTTCAATGAAGCATCGATTTCTAATTGTTGATTTTCAATATCATCTAAAATCTTATAGCATTCTTTATAGAACGCTTGAATTTCAGAATAAGGAACGGTATGTTCTTTCATTCGAGGTTCCAAATCTTTTTGACGGCGAATAATTTCTTCAATTTCCGTTTGGAAACCACGACTACGTCCTAGCTCGTTATTATTTAAGGTGTAACTTTGTGAGACATGGTCCAATTCAATCATTAATTGACGGTTATTTTTTAAGGAATGAGAAATATAATCGTCAATAATTTTTTGATTGGTTACGACATATTTCTTCGCTTCGATTTCACGTTCCATCACTTCATATAATGCATCGATCGCCGTTGCTGTGTCGCGATTTGCGACCTCTACTGCGGCAATCTCTGTTTTTTCTAAATCAGCCATTGAATTCTCCACACGTTTTTTCGCATGTTGAATTTCTTCAGCAAAGTTTTGTTCAGGGAATACATAATCGTCAGCTAATAATTGGTTGTAGCCTTCTTCAATTTCTTTTAATTGATCCGGGAAAGTTTCATTTAATTCTTCATACATTGGTGGAATCCGTTTCATCAAGTCCTCCAATTCATACGTATGACGTTCCGCATCTTCTAGAACTTCTCGAGCCTCGATTGGATCGCCTGATGTATTTAGAGTGACAAATTGTGTGAATTCAATTTCGACGTTTCTTAATTGTTTTTGGATTTCGGAGTAAGCCGGACCAAAGCTAGCTTTATCATCTTTTAGTGATTTACTTAATTCTTCATAGACATCCAAAGCTTTTTGAACTTCTAATGAATTGCGCTCTTCACTTTCACGTAATTCTTTCAAGCCATTACGAATGACTTCCACTTCGGCTTCCATTTCGGTCATCGTTTCATTCGCTTCCACGACTGCTTTTTTCGCTTTCATGAAGCGGAAAATTTCATTTTGATTTTCGACTTCATAAATTTGACTTTCTAGTTCGGCGAAAGAACGCGTTGATAGTTCTACCCAACGTTGATTCCATTCACGGAAACTATTTTGACTCTGTCCAACTAAATGCATTTTTTTGATATCATCAATTTCTTCAAAGACTGGCAAGTCAAACAGGGCTTCTTTACGAACTTCTAGTTCATTTAATTGTTCTTGATTTTTTTTGCGCATAAAATAACCAATTAAGTATAGCACCGCAGCAATAATAACGATTACTAGTACTAAAATGATAATCCAATTATTCTTCATTTTGGCTCCTCCGATAATTTTTCTATAATAAAAGAAAGGTTGTTTGTTCTCTTCACACGGTTATCTATTGTTTCTGACCCTTGAAAAAGGCCATTCTTGCAGAAATACCTATAGAAAATTATAGCACAAACTGTATATTCATTCACTAGTTATAACAAACTTTTTTAAGAAAACCCACGATCTTCTTACGAAGGGGTTGATTCACTGCTTTCATCGATTCGATTTTCACTAATTTTTTTACAAATATCACTTAGTTGTGTTAAGAAGGCATCCGCTTGACTTTGATCCATGCCAAAGTGTTCATCTCGCATAGCCCAAACTTCTAGCCCAGCTTCTTTCGCAGAGGCAATGCCTTTTTCTGAATCTTCAATGGCTATACATTCCTGTGGAGCGACAGCTAATTCTTGTAACGTGTGCAGATAAATATCCGGCGCTGGTTTACTTTCTTCGAAATCTTCCCCACTCACGACCGCATCAAAATAACTACTTAATTGCCCCACTGTCAAAACCTCTTCTATTGCGTCTTTTGTGGAAGAAGAAGCTAATCCGATTTTATAGCCTTGTCTTTTTAAAAATTGTAAAACACGTTTCGCATTTTCATCAAGCACAGCTAAATAATCTATCGGATGCGCTTTTTTATAGGCTATGTATTGTTCATTTAAAAAAGCAATATCTAGCTCTTTTTTGTTGACTTGTTCAATCTTTTGCCATAATGAACGCATATCCGCACCGACTAATTCTGGCAAGGTTAGGCCCTCAATGGTCAAATCAAATTCCGCTAAAAATGCTTTACGTCGCTCATAATAATAAGCTTCGCTATCTACTAGGACACCGTCCATATCAAAAATAATGGCAGTTTTGGATTCTGTCATACTATTTAACTCCTTCGTTACGACTCATATCTTTACAGTTTAACAAAATTTTAAGGAAAAATGAAGAACAAATATTTTCATGATTTCCTAACTTTCTGAAAATAAGTGGTTGCTTTTCTAAATGTTTTTCGGTATCCTTTTACTAATCTACAAATGAGAAAATAATTAAAAACAGGAGTGATAAACGTGAACGTAGTTAAATTCGGCGGTAGCTCGCTAGCATCAGCACCACAGTTACAGAAAGTCTTACAAATCGTCAAGGAAGAGCCGCGCCGAACGTTTGTCGTTGTATCCGCTCCTGGAAAGCGAACCCCGCAAGATATTAAAGTGACTGATTTATTGATTCAATACTATCAGCGCTACTTAAATAATGAGGAAATTGAACCGACAATCACTGCCATCATTCGACGTTATGAAGATCTTTTTGATGAATTACACTTGGATAAAGCAGTTTTAGCTGATATCGCTATTTCGATTCGCCAATTAGCCACTTTACCAAAAGAAAACAATGCTTTTTTATTTGACTATTTTTTAGCTAGCGGCGAGGACAATAATGCAAAGGTTGTTGCCAGTTTTTTCAGGCAAAATGGCTTAGATGCTCGCTACATTAGTCCAAAAGAATTAGGTCTCCTAGTGACACCTGAGCCAGGCAATGCCCGCATTTTACCAAAAGCTTTAGAGAAAATTAGTGCCTATCGTGAGACTCAGCAAATCTTGGTTATTCCAGGTTTCTTTGGCTATACAGAAGCAGGCGAAATTTGTACTTTTTCTCGTGGTGGTTCCGATATCACAGGGTCCATTATTGCCGCAGGTGTCCAAGCAGATTTGTATGAAAATTTTACTGATGTGGACGGAATTTATGTCGCACATCCTGGAATTATTGAACATCCTCAAACAATTCAAGAATTAACCTACAGAGAAATGCGAGAGTTAGCTTATGCAGGATTTGCCGTCCTCCACGATGAAGCCTTAATGCCTGCCTATCGTGCAAATATTCCAGTCGTTATCAAAAATACCAACAACCCACATCATCCTGGCACCCTAATTACCACCTCTCGCAAAGTGAAGCATGCTCCTGTTGTAGGAATTGCTAGTGATCAAGGATTCGCAAGTATTTACATTAGTAAGTATTTAATGAATAGAGAGTTAGGTTTTGGGCGACGGCTCTTAGAAGTACTAGAAAAATTAGCCTTAAGCTATGAGCATATGCCCTCAGGAATTGATGACATTACGATTGTGTTAAGAGAAGACCAGTTAACCACTGAAATTGAAAATCGGCTGATGACCCAACTCCAAGAAGTTTTAGCGCCTGATGAGTTACGCATCACGCATCACCTTTCCATGATTATGATTGTCGGCGAAGGCATGCGCCAACGAATTGGGGTTACTGCTGAAAGTACAATGGCGTTAGCCAAAGAAAAAATCAACTTAGAAATGATTAACCAAGGATCTTCGGAAGTAAGTATTATGTTTGGTATCAAAAAAGAACAAGAGGAAAAAGCCATCAAAGCCTTATATCGGACGTTCTTCCATGATTAAT
Source organism: Enterococcus sp. DIV1444a (assembly GCF_051712125.1). Taxonomy (NCBI): domain Bacteria; kingdom Bacillati; phylum Bacillota; class Bacilli; order Lactobacillales; family Enterococcaceae; genus Enterococcus; species Enterococcus sp. DIV1444a. The sequence goes on along the minus strand of NZ_JBIOOG010000001.1, from coordinate 312,502 downwards.
GAAAAAGACGAATGAGGAAACTCATTCGTCTTTTTCATTGGTCTCAGTAATTTTCAATTGGCGTTGAATTTCCGCTTTAATTTTAGCTTCTGGCGCAAAATCTTGTTCCCAATTTTCAGGTTTTAATACTTTATTTGTTTCCGGATCATAATGTGGCTGCCCATCTGGAAATAATTTTCCCATATTGGCTTGATGAACGATTTCAATAATTTTTGTTGGATTGACGCCCATTAAGCAAAACGAACCATAAGTAAAATACAATAAATCGACTAGTGCATCCACTTCCTCCACTAAAGGATCAGATACTGGTTTGCCTTTCGCCAAGACTTTCTGCTCTGCTTTATCGACAGATTTTTTTAGTCCGTCGACTAATTGTTGAAAAAGCACCTGGTCATTATCAGCAGCACTATATAAAAATTCTACAAGTTCTTCGACTTTAAACTCTGCTCGTCGACTGGCTAGCTCTGGCGAAAAAGCAGTTGGTTGCTCTGGTTGTTGTGGATTAAAAACCTCGTGGAATGCACAAGCCATTTCATAAGGGGATTGCTTTTCAGACATTCAGCTACCTTCTTTCTCAAAATAAATCTAATTGTTTTGGATTCAAATCATCGTAACTCAAATTCAAGACTTTTTGCATCTGTAGGGCGTTTTCTGCAGCATCACCGCCAGAATTATTATTAAAAATCACGCCCACTTCTTTGGCTTCTTGCGACATTTTTAAAACAGCTTCGCTTAAATCAGCGATTTCTTGCGTATTATAATGATAGAGGGTTCTTTTTTTACGCCACTCTGAATCATTGGCTAACCAGCCAGCCGCATTACGTCCGTGAAACCGGAAGAGCACGAGATTAGGATTCGTTACATAAGGATAAAAGGGCACTGGATTCGTAGGGATCTGCGGTTCATCTACAATCACAAGTGAAAATTGATTTTCTTTCATAAATTGCAACATTTGTTTTACAAAGTTTGGTTGATACCATGAATTATTTCGTAATTCAATGGCGATGGGTAGGTCTTTAAACCAGTGACGAATTTTTTGCAAGTAAGCGACATTTTCTTTCGTACAACCAAATGTTCCTGAAAATTGTACCAGAAAGGCAAATAATTTTTTACTTTCAATTAATGGGGCCATACTTTCTAAAAAAGCGGTGATCATTTCTTCTTCACTTGCATAATAGGTTTGCCACTCACCTTGACAACTGATTCCACTATAAACTTTCATGACAAAGCGAAAGTTTTCTGGAACTGCTTTGACCCATTCAGCTACTCGTTCTTTGGGAGGAATCCCGTAATACGCCGTGTCCATTTCAACTAGCGGTAAATGACTGGCGTATTCATAAAGCGTGGCCCGTTTTTTCCCAGTTAAATAGTCGTGTTCACTAAAAGATGTTAATCCTAAGCGAATCATGTCCTTCCTCCTCTGCGTAACTTTTTATTTTTCTATATTGTCAGCTCAACTTCTTAGTTTGTCCAATCGATATTCGCTTCACAATAGATTTGACCATCAATCCGAATTTCATGGCGCGTTTTCAACTGATTTTCTTGTTCGACAATTTCGTAATGACTTTCGACTTCTTGGCCGTATTCTACTTCTTTGTCAAATTTTACAAGAATTTTTTTCGGTTGATGTGTTGTTAAAAAGTCATACCCTAACACGTCCAATAACCAATTAAAGTAAATCGCATTGTTAACATGTTGATTGCCATCAATATCAAAAAAACGCACGCGATAAGGTAAAAAGTTCCCCTCTGTGACTTTTTCAATTTTTTCATGGCGATAAATTTTAGTGATTTTTTCAGAATCAAAAGGTGCAATAATTTCTGGTAACACACTACTGATTTTCCGATTTTTTTGATCCATTAAGACAAAGGTTGATTTCACAAAGACACATTCATTGCCTTCTTCATCATGAACCCAAAAGTTACGATAACAAAAATATTTGTTATAACTCATTGCTTGCGTTGTAATTGCTACTTTTTCACCAACTTTTGGTAAGCGGTGAATCTCTATTTCATAATTGGTGATGACCCAACCTAGGCCAAATTGGGCGACATAAGCCGCATCTCTTCCTAGTAATTCTGTTTGTTCTTCTGATACTTTAATGACAACCGCTAACAAAGCTGGTATCTTCATTGCGCCAGTAAAATCGCCGTCATAGTAGGCAACTTCATAAGAGGATGTATGTTTTTTTCCCACGAAATAATCTCCTTTTTCCAATGGCTACTTTCGTGTCATTGTTTCTTATTAAAAGTATACCACGTGATTTCTTCAATTGCGATTCTGAATAAAAAATTAACAAAAATCCGAAAAATACTATTATTTATATTATTTAAAACCATGATTAATATCACTAAAAAAATATTGACTTATTTAAAAAATAACATTTCTTATTATTTGTATCTGAAAGATTATTATGTTATATTCATAACTGTAAGCGCATACAAAAAATTTTTTAGGAGGTTTTTTTCGTGAAAAAGAGTTTATTAACAATCGTCCTGGCTTTTAGTTTTGTTTTAGGTGGCGCTGCATTGGCCCCTACTGTTTCGGAGGCTCATGGTTACGTGGCAAGTCCTGGAAGTCGTGCTTTCTTTGGTAGTTCTGCTGGTGGTAACTTAAATACAAATGTTGGTCGTGCACAATGGGAACCTCAAAGTATCGAAGCGCCAAAAAATACGTTTATTACTGGTAAATTAGCCAGTGCAGGTGTCTCAGGTTTTGAACCTTTGGATGAACAAACAGCTACTCGTTGGCATAAAACAAACATTACAACAGGTCCCCTTGACATCACTTGGAACTTAACTGCTCAACATAGAACTGCTTCTTGGGATTACTATATTACGAAAAATGGCTGGAACCCAAATCAACCATTAGACATTAAAAACTTCGACAAAATTGCTTCAATCGACGGCAAACAAGAAGTTCCTAATAAAGTTGTCAAACAAACAATTAATATTCCGACAGACCGCAAAGGTTATCATGTCATTTACGCTGTCTGGGGCATTGGTGATACTGTGAACGCCTTTTACCAAGCAATTGATGTGAACATTCAGTAAAAATACCCACATCTTAAACTAAATTAAAGGAGTTCTCAAAAAATGAAGCTAAAAAAAATAATTCCTGCTTTTCTCCTTCTTTCGACCGTTGCAGCGGGCTTGTGGTTAACGCCTACTCAAGCTTCTGCAGATGCTGCGGATACGATGGTAGATATCTCTGGCAAAAAAGTGTTAGTTGGGTATTGGCATAACTGGGCCTCAAAAGGACGCGATGGTTACAAGCAAGGAACATCAGCAACGTTGAACCTTTCAGATGTCAATCAAGCCTACAATGTCGTACCGGTTTCCTTTATGAAAAGCGATGGTACGACACGGATTCCTACGTTCAAGCCTTACAATCAAACGGACACTGCCTTCCGACAAGAGGTCGCACAATTAAATAGTCAAGGTCGTGCAGTTTTATTGGCACTTGGTGGAGCAGATGCACATATTCAATTAGTCAAAGGTGATGAACAAGCCTTTGCGAATGAAATCATTCGTCAAGTGGAAACATACGGCTTTGATGGTTTAGACATCGACTTAGAGCAATTGGCAATTACTGCTGGCGACAACCAAACCGTCATCCCTGCTGCGTTGAAAATAGTCAAAGACCATTATCGAGCACAAGGAAAAAATTTCATCATTACGATGGCGCCAGAATTTCCTTATTTAAAACCTGGTGCCGCTTATGAAACCTACATTACTTCCCTAAATGGTTATTATGATTACATTGCCCCACAATTATATAACCAAGGCGGCGATGGTGTCTGGGTTGATGAAATTATGACTTGGGTCGCCCAAAGCAACGATGCTTTAAAATACGAATTCCTCTATTATATGTCTGATTCATTAATCCATGGCACGCGCGGCTATCTACAGATACCAAACGATAAATTAGTCCTTGGTTTACCAGCAAATCGGGATGCTGCTGGTAGCGGCTATGTCGTTGAGGCCAGCCCTGTAGCCAAAACTTTTGACCAGTTAGCAAAAGATGGTAATCCTATCCGTGGCTTAATGACTTGGTCTGCAAATTGGGATGTTGGTCAAGATGTCAACGGCAAGTCCTACAACAATGAATTTGCGACACGTTATAGTAACCTCGTAAAATAAAAGCTATTTTGAGACAGAACACCGCGTTTGGTTCTGTCTCTTTTTAAATTTTATTCGCCTGTCTTTCAATAATCCAAACAGTATTCTCTCACTTTCTAACCAATTAATTTTAAACCAATCACAGAAACAATGATTAAAAAAATAAAAAATATCCGGCGTGGGTCTTTTGATTCACCTAAGAGCATTCCTAAAATAGCGCCTCCTGCTGTACCAATTCCTGTCCAAACCGCATAAGAAACGCCCATTGGTAATTGTCTCATTCCTAAATATAAGAATAAAAAACTACCACTAAACGCTAGAATTAAAATTAACAATGAACGTAAGTCTTTTTTTGTTGTAAATAATTTAATTGAACCTACGCCAAAGATTTCAAAACAGCCTGCAATGACTAAGTATAACCAACTCATCTTGTTTCCTCCTCTTTATTTCCAGTTACCATTTTTAAGCCAATCACACCTATTAATAACAGCAACAGAAAAAGAACTTTTCCTATGCCCAATGGTGTGTGGAATAAAAAATGATCTGTCACAATAGTTCCAGCACTACCTAAGCCGACAAATACAGCATAGGCTGTGCCCACTGGCAATTCCTCTCCTGCTTTAATCAGCGCATAAAAACTGATAAAGATTGCAATTACTGTCCCTAAAATCTCCCACCATGTTGTACTATGCTTCATGCCAATGACCCAAATCACTTCACAAAAAGCGCCAAAAATAACTTTTAACCAAGCTTTACTCATCTTGTTTTCCTTCCCTTCCAAACAAAAAAAGTGCCAACAAACAGTTCAGCTATGGCCTAAGAACTGTTCATTAACACTTTAGTCGCAAGCATCCGGCGATGTTTACGCAAGTTTATGTATTAAAATATCTCTGGTCATTATATTCTTATTTTTTAAAAAAATCAACTAGAAAATAATAGTTCGAATTCGAGACATTTCTTTTGCATTTTTAGGACTAATCATTTAAACTTACTTTTAGTAAGTTAATTAAAAAATTATTTTTCTTTTAGGAGGATTTTTATTATGAATACACAAATTTTAGGTTTACACCACGTCACTGCCATGACCTCAAGCGCTGAAAAAATTTACCACTTTTTCACCGATATTTTAGGTCTACGTTTAATTAAAAAGACCGTTAACCAAGACGATATTGAAACGTATCATTTATTTTTTGCTGATGATGCTGGCTCTCCCGGAACAGACATGACTTTCTTTGATTTCCCAGGCTTACCTAAAGGAACCAAAGGAACCAATACAATTTCTCGTACTTCCTTCCGTGTAAAAGATGATGCTGCTTTGGATTACTGGGTATCACGCTTTAATGAATATGCAATTGATCATGGAGAAATTCAAGAACGTTTTGGTAAAAAGTATTTAGAATTTGAAGACTTTGACAATCAACGTTACCAGCTTATTTCTGATGAAAAGAACCAAGGTGTTGCAGCTGGCACGCCTTGGAAAAAATCTAACGTTCCTAGTGAACATGCTTTAATCGGCTTAGGTCCAGCCTTTGTAACTGTCGAAAATTACGAACATCTGCAACTAGTTTTAACTGAAGTTTTAGGATTCAAATTGATTGATGCTGAAGGTAGTTTCCATTTATTTGAAGTTGGTGAAGGCGGGAATGGAGCCAGCATTATCGTAGAGCATCGAGAAGATTTGCCAGCGGCCCAAGAAGGCTACGGCAACGTCCATCACTTAGCCTTGCGCGTTGCCGATGAGGAAGCACTACGTTTCTGGATTGAAAAAATTAATCGTTTGGAATTCCCTAATTCTGGCTTTGTGGAACGTTTTTACTTTAAATCTGAATATTTCTTGGCGGCAACACATGTTTTATTTGAACTGGCAACCGATGGTCCTGGTTTTTTAGAGGATGAAACCTATGAACACGCTGGCGAAAAATTATCATTACCACCATTTTTGGAACCAAAACGGGCAGGGATTGAAGAATTTGTGCGTCCTTTCGATACTTCAGATGCAAATGTTCAAAGAAATTAGTATTTTTTCTAGGAGGCTCCTATGATTCATTACAATAGTAACGAGTTATCTGCAAAAACAGCGTATAAATTTTTATCAGGAAGCATTATTCCTCGGCCAATCGCTTGGGTTACAACACAAGATACAGCTACAGGTATCGTCAACGCTGCCCCCTTTAGTTTCTTTAATGCGGCGGCAGCTGAAATTCCTTTAGCAACATTGTCCATTTTACGACCAGACAAAGAGCCTAAAGACACGGCACGAAACATCTTGGCTACTAAAGAACTCGTCATCCATTTCGTTAATGAAGACGTTCTTACTCAAATGAATCAAACTTCGGCATCTTTAGCAGCAGAGATCAGTGAAATTGATACATTCGGTATTGAAACCATTGCCAGCCAGACTGTTGCTGTTCCAGCAATCAAAGCCGCGCCGATTCGGATGGAAGCTCACTTACATCAATATGTACCTATTGCTAACCATGAAGGTCAAATTATTACGGATTTATTCATTGTAGAAATTACCGATTTCTATTTTGATTCAGCCGTTTTTGATGAAGAACATCAGTACATTTTACCTGAAAAACTCCAACCGATTGCTCGTTTAGCAGGCAATGATTATACAACATTGGGCGAAATCCGTGAAGTTCGCCGTCCAACGTAGAAAGAAGGCCCCCGCCATGACGGCGGGGGCCTTCTTTTTCTGTTTTAGGCTAACGCACCCATTGGATCCCAAGGTGCCAAAACAGTTGGTGCTTGTTCCCAAGCTTTTTTCTGTTCGTCAGTTAATAAATCTTTGTGCACAACGATTTGATAAGTGTATTCGTCCATCCACGCATCGCTCATGACGAAGAAGCCATTTTCACCGACTTTTTCGCCCCAGCTATTTTCCACTTTCCATTTTGTTGTTTGGCCATCAATGATATCAACACCTGTTAAAACCATGGCATGTGTCATTAAGCTTTCACCAAAGTCTAAACGTTCTGCTTTAGTCATCGTAAAATCAATATCAAAAAGATCGTTCATATCGTAAACGTCTAATGCCATAATTCCTGTGTCACGTGTTGAAGATTGGCCGACATCACAACCAAACCAAACAGATTCGCCTTGTTCCAACTGTGCAGCAGCTAATTTTTTGAAAGCAGCCATTTCTACATTTAAATATTTAACTTCTTTGCCGCCGACAACATTCCCTAACATTTCAACAGTGTATGTTTTGTTGAAGGGTTTATCTTCTGTAGGAGCATTAATAATACTTACATAATCATGTAAATCAACGCCAACGTATTTCTCAAAGAACGTTTGCGGTGTTAGATTTTGCTCCAAATGATAATTTTTTTCTTCGTCACGGTATTCAAAATCAAAGGTTTCTGGCGGCGTTCCTAAAGAGATTGCTAAGAAATTATAAATTTCTTGTAACATTGCTTCTTTGTTTTTTTGGACTTCTTCAGCAGAAGCGCCTTTTTCAATTAAACTACGTAAAATTGTTGCATCTTTGCGTAATTTTTTATTTAAATAGTTGTTTAAATCACGTGAATTGGAACTGTTGCTACTTTCAGGCATTGCCGTTTTAGGTACTACGCCATATTTATCAAAAATTGAAACAATCATATCCCATTGCCCACCATCTTGTTGTGGTGTAGCTAATAAAAAGGCCACTTTACGACTAGTCAACGGTTGATCGGCTGTTGCAATAATATTTTCATAGAAATAATTTGATTTTTCATATTTATCCCAGAAAAATGTATAGTTTTGTGATAATTCAAAATCTTTTAATTGAAACGTATTTAACATTCTATGTCTAAATGTATTTAACGCCGCAAACATCCAGCAGCGACCGCTTTGTTTTTGATTGGCCACTTTTCCAGTAGCTAAGTCGACTGAAAAGACGGGTACGTTATTCACGGCTCCTTGTACAGATTCACCAGAAGCGCTGATACCATTTTTTACAACACTACGTTGTAAGGCATTTTGTTTATTATTGTTCAAGAAATCTTGATGGAATTTCTCTGTTAATTTTGGTTCAATTGCTGTCATTTTTTCATCGTCCTTTCATTTTACGTTCTTCTTCATTATATGCTTCTCTTTAAGCAGAAACAACCATTTACTCTAAATTCCTTGCTTTCTAACTCTTTTTGTATTAGTATATATAATACAGGTAGCACAAATAAGACAGGAGTGATTCGATGCTTTTAGAAATAGATGAACAAAGCGAACAACCGATTTATCAGCAACTCATTGATCAGATCATTGTAGGCATTGCCAAAGGTGAACTGGTTCCCAATGAAAGTTTGCCTTCTATCCGACAATTGGCAGACGAAATCGGGGTCAATATGATGACTGTTTCAAAAGCTTATAACAAGTTAAAACAATCAGGTTATATTGTGACTGACCGTCGTAACGGTACCAAAATTGCCGCAAAATTACCTGCTACCGCTGTTTGGCAACAGCAATTGCATGAGCGTTTAGAACTTCTGTTAGCTGAAAGTTTTTTACATCAGCAATCCGAAGCAGAAATCCAAGCACTTATTCAGAAAATTTATCAAAATTTTGATTCGAAAGGGCGTGCATTATAATGGCGGTATTCTTTTATTTCATCCTAGTTTCTGTCGCTTTTTTTATGGCATTTACTATGGGGATTTATGCAAATCCTCACAAAAATATTATTTTGGAAAACACTTTACCAGAAGATAAACTACAAGATCCCAGCGTTCAAGCAATCCGAAAACGTTATAAAAAACACTTGGTTCAATTAGCAGCCATTTTCAGTGTTCTTAGTTTACCTTTGTTATTTATTCCTTATGATTCGATTTTATTGTTCCTTTTTCTGTTACTTTTATTTAGTTTTATTGGCAGTGGCTACTATCTGCAAATTGTTTATATTCGCAAAATGGCCGCTTTAAAAATGCAAAACGGCTGGTTGCTTCCTAAGCGTCCTCTCTTAATCGACACACAATTAGTTTTAAATAAAAACCAGAAACTTATTTCATTTTGGTGGTTTTTACCTGCGATTATTCTTACTTTTGCGGGGGGCTTTTATTCCTTGCAAACGGCGATTGGTTCTTGGATTCTTTTCTTAATTGCTGTTTTGATGTTAAGTTTGTTCACCGGCGGCTATTATTTTGTTGCGCGCTTACCTGTCAAACCGCTAACTAGTGACTCAAAAATTAATCAGCAAATCAATGATTTATTTCGACATCATTGGTCTGTTTTAATGGTTTTATCGGCCTTAGTTTTTGCGCCGTTAACCATTTTACCAACTTTCACAATTGTCATTGATTATACGGTTGCGATGACCCTTACATTTTGTTATTTTATTCTTTTGTTTGTTTATGTAGGCTTTCTTTTCTACTACCTATTTTCAATGCGCAAAAAACAAGACCAATTCGTTTTACAGGCCGGCGATTATCGCTATGGGGATGATGATCAATATTGGCGGTATGGGATTTATATCAATCCAAAGGACCCCAAAATCATGGTTCCCGATCGCATTGGTATGAATTTATCTATTAATCTCGGTCGTCCTGCTGGGAAAATTATTCTAGCTGCTACTGGTATTTTAACGATTGCGGTGCTGTTCTTTGCCACAGTACCGATGTTTATAAATGATTTTTCTAACCATGCCTTTCAAGCAACCATCGAAAAGAAACAAATTGAATTATCTGCCCCATTAGCAAAAACGAGATCGATTCCTTTTAACCAAATCGCTGCTGTTTCTTTGATTGATAACTTACCTCAAGAACGCATTCGCACAATGGGCGCTGCGACAGATAGTTACTTAACAGGAGAATTTAAAGTCGCTGGAAAACCTGCTTATTTACTAATTTATACAAAAAGTCAGCCGATTCTGAAAATAGAAACACGGGAGAAAGTTTATTATTATACTGCGCGTGATGGTCAAGAAACGACTAAGATTTATCAGGAAATTAAAGCAAAACTTCCATAACAAAAAAACAGGGCCTACGCATGATGGTAGGCCCTGTTTTTTTGTTATTCGCTGACAACTTTGAATTTTGTACCTGCCAACATAGTATTCAGTTCATCCTGACTTACTTCACGATCTGCTGTCACAACGGCTGTATGATCTGCCAAGTGAACCGCAACATTCGTTACGCCGTCAATGCCACTAAATTTTTCAGTGACTGCTTGAACACAGCCCTCACATTTCATTCCGTCAATTTTTACTGTTTTTTCCATTTCACTTCATCCTTTTCAATTTTATTTTTGACTTCCACTAGTTCTTTTCACCGCCGAAGGTTTAAATCCTTTCAAGCGTAAGGCGTTTAATAAGACCGAGACTGAACTAAAACTCATAGCTGCTGCAATCATCGGACTTAACAAAGGTCCACCAAATAAGTGTAACACACCCATGGCCACTGGAATACCTAATGTATTATAGGCAAATGCCCAGAAAAGATTTTCTTTGATGTTTTTGATAGTCGCTTTACTTAATTCAACTGCTGTAGGCACATCCATTAAATCACTGCGCATTAGCACAATATCAGCCGATTCCATTGCAACATCTGTGCCTGAACCAATAGCAATCCCCACATCCGCTTGGGCAAGTGCTGGTGCATCATTAATACCGTCACCCACCATCGCAACTTTTTTTCCTTCTGCTTGTAGTTTTTTCACTTCTAACGCTTTATCTTCTGGTAAAACTTCACTTAAGACACGATCGATACCTACTTGTTTCGCAATCGCCTCGGCAGTGCGCTTGTTATCTCCCGTAATCATCACGGCTTCGATCCCCATTTTATGCAAACGCGCAATAGCTGTTTGACTGCTGTCCTTCACAGTGTCTGCTACCGCAATAATGCCCGCAAACGAACCATCTTTTGCCACAAACATTGGGGTTTTCCCTTCTTCTGCCAAACGATCCGCTTGTTGAACAAATGTTGATAGCTCAATAGCTTCTTCTTTCATTAATTTCACATTGCCCAAAAGTAAGACTCGTTCGTTGACTGTCACACGGATCCCGTGACCTGGAATCGCTGAAAAATCGCTTCCTTTTGCTAATGGCAATTGACGTTCTTTAGCCGCGCCCACAATTGCTTCACCTAGGGGATGTTCTGATCCTTGTTCTGCAGAAGCTGCTAATGTCAGTAACTCAGCTTCGGAAAGTGCTGAATCAACAACTAAAATATCTGTAACCACCGGTTTGCCTTCTGTAATAGTCCCTGTTTTATCAAACACGATTGTTTGAATTTTATGGGTTGTTTCTAAAGCATCCCCGCTTTTAATTAAAACGCCATTTTCGGCGCCCTTACCTGTTCCCACCATAATCGCAGTCGGCGTTGCCAAGCCGAGCGCACAGGGACAAGCAATCACTAACACAGAAATGGTAATTGTCAAAGCAAAAATCCATGACTCTTGTCCTAAAAAGAACCAAGCCAAGCCAGAAAGGACAGCCAAACCAATGACGATTGGAACAAAAACACCCGAAATTTTATCAGCTAATTGTGCAATCGGCGCTTTTGAGCCTTGCGCATCTTCCACTAATTGAATGATTTGGGCAAGGGCCGTCTCTTTTCCCACTTTTGTTGCCTTAAATTGAAAGCTGCCATTTTTATTGATGCTAGCCCCAATCACAGCATCACCGACTTTCTTTTCAACAGGCAAACTTTCGCCCGTTAACATGGCCTCATCCACAGAACTACTGCCTGAAACAATCACTCCATCAACAGGGATTTTATCTCCCGGGCGAACAACCACAATGTCATCCAACTGAACAGCATCAACTGGCACTTCAATTTCTGCGCCGTCACGTAAAATATGGGCAGTTTTCGGTGCTAAACCCATTAATTTTTTTATCGCATCTGAGGTTTTCCCTTTTGAAACAGCTTCGAAATATTTTCCTAACGTAATTAAGGTTAAAATAACACCCGCTGATTCATAATAAAGAGCCATTGTAAAACTTGTATCTCCTAAGAATATCATGACTGTGCCATATAAACTATACACAAAAGCAGCACTGGTTCCTAAAGCCACCAAAGAAAACATATTCGGATGACCTTTAAATAATGCTTTAAAACCAACTGTGAAAAATTCTCTGCCGACATATAGGACAGGTAAAGTCAAAATCAATTGAACCATTGCAAAAGTCGTCGCATGTGTCATTGGATTCAAAAAATCTGGCAATGGTAAGCCTACCATGTGTCCCATCGCAATATAAAGAAGTGGCACTGTAAACACCGCTGAGAGCCAAAAACGTTGCCACATCTCAGCAATATGTTTTTGTTTCTTTTCGCGATCTTGGTCCGCTGTTGCACCGGCAGTGACTTCTTCTGTCGCCTGATAACCTGCATCCGTAACTGCTTTGATAATTTCAGCACTCGTTACTTGATGGTCGTCATAACTAACTACCAGTTTTTCCGTGGCTAAATTAACAATCGCTTGTTGAACACCAGATAATTGGTTCACAGCTTTTTCAATCGTTTGAGCACAGGAAGCACAACTCATTCCTTCAATCGCAAACGTTCGTTGCTGGGCTGGGCTAATCGCCTTGTAGCCAGCATCTGACACAGCTTCCTTGATTTCTTCTTCTGTGACTTCCGTCTGATCATACGTGACACTTAATTTTTCCGTAGCTAAATTGACACTTGCTTTTGCCATCCCAGGTAACTTCGACGTAGCCTTTTCAATCGTTTGGGCACAGGAAGCACAGCTCATCCCTTCAATATCAAACGTTTTACTTTCCATTTTTTTCACTCCTTTTTAAATTAAATGACATTGGCATTGACCAGGAATACAGTTACAAGGGACAGATTCAACCGCCGTCTTGCGCTTCTCTTTCAAGAGTTCCTCTAATCGATCCAAATCGTCATAACTCAACTGACTCTCTGTTAAAATTGTTTCTACCACGGAACCGACTTTACGGCTACACACTTTGGCCAAAAGTTCATCTGCCACCGTTTCAACGCTCTGACGTTCTTCTACTAGCGGATAATAAATATATTTATTGCCTGCTTTCTCCGTTCCAACTAACCCTTTATCTGTTAAACGACTTAGTAACGTCTTGACGGTCGTTGATTTCCATTCTTTCTTCTCATTTAAAAGTGTATGCACTTCACGACTCGTGGTCTTGCCTTGGGTCCAAATAACCCGCATGACTTCCCACTCTGCATCAGTAATTGTCGCTAATTTATCTTTTGCCATACTCGTTAAATTCCTCCTTTATCAATAAAAAAAGAGTTCAAGTTTATCGACTACAAACGTAGTCATTTATCTTGAACTCATCATATAGCTATTTTATTTTTTTGTCAACAACTTCTGCTCATCTTTTTTTATCGCAACGCAGATTCTTGTTTTTTAACAAAGTATTTCAATAAGAACGGTGCAACTAAGGTCGTTAAGATAATTACCACAATCATGCTCGTATAATACGCTTCTGAAAGTAATTTAGATTGGTAGCCAATTTGCGCAATGATTAATGCCATTTCCCCACGCGAAACCATCCCAGCACCAACCATCAAGGAACTTGTATTGGAGAAACCAACCATTTTCGCTCCCCAGGCGCCGCCCAGTAATTTCGTTAAAATCGCCATAATCGTCATTACCAAAATAAAAGGTAAATCTTTTCCTAACGTGTTAAATGTCACTGATAAGCCAATGCTGGCAAAGAAGACGGGAATAAACACGGCATAGCCAATAGCTTCAATATTGAAATCAATTTCTGTTTTGGCATCCGTTTGGCCCACAGCAATCCCTGCAAAAAAGGCACCTACGACAGAACTTAAACCAACTAAATCAGCCAAATAAGCCATGCCCAAACAGATAATCAATGACATGATAATAACGGAAGACCCAATGTTCATTTTTTGACTTAAACGTAGTAAATAAGGAGCGATAAAGCGAACCAAAAAGAAAATCCCAATAAAGAATAAGCCTTGTTCAATTAACTTAACAATAAAGCTGACTTCTGTATTGCCGCCTGTACTTGCACCAATCATGCCGACAGCGACACTTAAAATAATCACGACCACGATATCGTCAACGACAGAAGCCCCAAGAATCGTTGCACCTTCTTTACTACTTAAAACATTCAACTCTCTTAATACTTCTACTGAAATGCTGACCGAGGTTGCTGCTAAAACTAACCCAAGGAAAAAAGCTTCTTTCCAAGAAAAAGCAAACAGCTGACTAATCAACATAGTAAAACCAACCGGTAAAACAATGCCCAAAATAGCGACCATGACACTAGGTTTCGCATATTTTTTCAATAAGTCCAATTCACATTCCATTCCAGCAATAAACATCAGCATAATTACACCAATCTCTGAAAAGTCATGCACAAATACATCCTGATGCACAATATTTAACATCGCTGGACCCAACACAATCCCTACTAACAATTGCCCAATTACTGCAGGAATCCCTACTCTTTTACAAGCAACACCTGCTAAAGTTGTTGTAATTAAAATCAAACATAAAATACCTAAAAATTCCATTCTATTTCCCTCTTTCTCTATTAACCAATCATCACTGATTCTTTTGGATATTGAACTTTCGACTGACTTTCCAAGCCTTTCTTAATTAATGATAATAACACCGTGTACACACCGACACGACCGACGAACATTAGAAAAATAATCACCAGTTTACCAAAAACAGTTAAATCTGGTGTTAACCCCATTGTTAAACCAACCGTTCCAAAAGCAGAAATTACTTCAAAAACAATATACTCAATCCCGTTTTTTAAAGGTAATGTTTCTGTAAACGAGAGAATAACCGAAGCAGTTACACATAAAAAAGTTGCCAAGAAGAACAAAGTAAACGCTTGGAGCACTACTCGCTCAGGAATTGTGCGTTCATGGAATTCCACTCGCTGTTTCCCCTTAAAAATCGCACGAAATTGTAAAAATAACACCCCAAACGTGGTGGTTTTCAAGCCGCCAGCGGTTGATCCTGAAGTTCCACCAATAAACATCCACAAAATTGTGACAATCAGGCCTGGATTACTCATTTTTAAATAATCAACCGAATAAAAGCCAGCAGTTCTTGGTGTAACCGACAAGAACCAACTATTGACAAGACGTTGCCAAAAAGACATGTCAGCTGGAAAATGGCGATATTCTGAAATGTAAAAAATAACGGTCCCTAATACTAAAAAGGTGGCGGTCACCGTTAAAGCAAGGCGTGTATGAATACTAACACGGTGCTTAATTTTATTTTTATAGCCTTTAATCATTGTAAAAATATCGCGCCACACAATAAATCCTAAGCCACCAGCTATAATTAAAAAGCTTATGACCAGTAAAAGGTAAGGCGAATTTTGATAAGGAACCAGGCTATCTCCTAGCAAATCAAAACCAGCATTACAGAATGCCGAAACGGCATGGAAGAGACTAAAAAACAACCCTTTTTTCCACCCAAATGTCGGCACAAATTGAAAGGACAACAAGAAGGCTCCAAGTAATTGAATAATAGCCGCAAACTTCATAATATATTTCATTAAACGAAAAACTCCGGAAACTTCACTAACATTTAACGCTTCTTGATACAACATTCGTACACTTAGTGACGCTTTTTTTCGCAGCAAACTAAAGAAAATCGTGGCAACTGTTAAAAAACCTAAGCCGCCTAATTCAATCAAAATCATAATAATAACTTGCCCGATAGGACTCCAATGTTCCGCCGTATTCAAAGGCGAAAGTCCTGTAACACAGACGGCGGAAGTTGCCACGAAAAAAGCATCAATCCATTGTGTTTTTTGTCCAGCTTGTGCAGAAAAAGGCATCATTAATAAGATCGTGCCTACAACAATTAATAGAAAAAAGCCTAAGACAATTGTTTGAACAGGTGAAATATACAACCTTCTTTTGATCTGATGTTTCATTTTTTTCTCCTCTATCATTTCTTTGTCAATCAAAAACAACACAAACGGCTAGACAAATGTTGCTTTGTTCCTCTCGCCCTATGAGAAACTCAAAACCTTGAAAGCAACTTGCCCAACCGAATAATTATTTTTTAATTTTTGTTTTCACGTTGATAAATCGAATAAACCAACTCATTTTTTTGATAAACCTGTTTTAAACGAACTGGGATTGATTGAGCCATTGTCTCGTATAGAGCAATACCCTCACCCAGAAACAGTGGCATTGTCGTCAAAATGAAGGTATCAATTAAATCAGCTGCCAAAAGCGGTTGAACCACTTTCGGGCCTCCAACAATCCAAATTCCAGCGCCGTCTTCTTCTTTGAGACGACGAATTAATGTGACGGGATCTTCCTTGGTAAAAGTTCTTGAAGCAGTTGATGGTTCTGGATGAGAGGTAATGATATAAGAATGCTTGTCTTCATAAAAATATACATCTGGGGACAATTCTTGTGTAACTTGATCATAAGTAGTCCGACCCATTACCACAGTGTCTATTTTTTCATACATTTCATCGTAACTACGATCTTCTTCATCGCCACGAATATTCTCTTCTAACCAAGCAACACCGCCTGCTTTATCCGCAATAAAACCATCAATACTCGCTGCAATAAATAAAATTACTTCCCGTGCCACACCAACGCCTCCTTTTCTCTTCTTATCTATTTTAGCTTGTTTTCACAAAAAACTCTAGGGGTGTGCATTGTTATTTTTAAAAGAAAAAAGAGAAAAACTAGGATAATTGGGCTACTTTTTGTAAAATAGGAAATAAGAAACTTTTTATTGAGTTATTTTGCATTTTTTTCAAAAAAAATAAGAATTGGTTTATTTAATTTACACAAAAAAATAACATATTCAGTTTTTATATAAAGGAGGATTACTTTGTGTGATTTAGAGAAGGTTCAGACCTTGAATGAATTAGAAATGCTCGTTTACCATTATGTACTGGAACATCTGCACCAAATCCCTCAACAGACCATTCGCCAACTGGCTACTTCCTGTCATGTCTCCACCTCAACGATTCTACGATTTTGTAACAAAATGGGCTATGCTGGCTTTTCCGAATTAAAATATGCAGTGAAAGAAGAAGCCAAACAAACACAAACGTTTGAAAATTTTTATGATGCCACGATTCACGTCGATGCTTTTTTGAAAAAATTAAACCAAGAAACCTATTACGAAATGCTTCGTCCAGCGATTCAAATGATTGCTCAAGCACGTCACATCGCCTTTACTGGCATTGGTACTAGCGGGATTTTAGGCAGTTATGGCAGTCGTTATTTTACCAACTTAAATATCAATTCTTACAGTATTGCTGATCCTTTTACGCCTATCCCCAAGCGTGGATTTGAAAATACATTAGCCTTGATTCTGTCTGTATCTGGGGAAACCAATGAAATGATTAAACAAATGACCGATTTTAAAACAGCTGGCGCCAAAGTGCTAAGCATTACCAACAATCAACATTCAACTATTGCCCGCTTGGCTGACTACAACATCTCCTATTACATGCCCGACGAACGTTCTCCATTTGCAGATAAATCAGTCAATACAACCACTCAAATCCCTGTCATTGCTTTAATTGAACTCCTAGCTCATCAAGCAAGTCAACTTTTAAAGGAACTAGATGAAACTCATTCCTAATCGTTTTCCAAAAAAGCTCATGCTGTTTTGGACAGCATGAGCTTTTTTGTTTTTTTTCTTGGTACATGTTTCTCATTCAAGCAAAAGTCTATTTTTTCTTCAAATAACCTTATATAGTAAATATGTAAACGGATACATTTGCATTTATATTATTCTTCAAAGGAGAGATTTTTATGAACGAATGGATTAACGAGAAATTATTACCTCCAGTACTAAAATTCGTCAATACCAAAGCGATTACTGCCTTACGGAACGGGATGCTTTACACGATGCCTTTTACCATTGTTGGTTCCGTGTTTCTTCTATTAGCGAATTTCCCAGTTACAGCTATTTCTGAATGGGTTAACGCAAGTGGCCTGGCCGTTTATTTCAATCAAGCATATGGTGCATCTTTTGCGATTATGTCTTTATTTGCGGTCATCGGTATTGCCTACTCATATGTAAAAAGCGAGGGATTTGAAGGCCTCCCAGCGGGCATGATTGCCATGGTGGTTTTCATTTTGTTTATGTCATCTGAAGTCAAAGATGCGGTTTCTGGCGCAGTAGTTGGCAATGTCATCAACAAAGATTGGACAGCTGGCAAAGGGATGATTACAGCTATTATTGTTGGTTTGTTAGTAGGCGTTGTATATAGTTGGTTTTTACGTCATGATATTCGCATCAAATTACCAGAAGCTGTACCAGAAAATGTGGCCAATTCCTTTACTGCGTTAATTCCTGCCAGCGTCATTGTAACTGGTGCAATGCTAATTTTCATTCTTCTAGATAAAGTCTTCAATACGACATTCTTTGACTTTATTTACGAAGTGCTACAATCACCACTTCAAGGGGTCACAGATTCACTAGGTGGCGCATTACTATTAGGATTTGTCGTCCCGCTCTTTTGGTTTTTCGGTGTTCACGGATCAACAATCGTTGGCGGTATCATGGGCCCTATTTTACAAGCAAACTCTTTAGAAAACACCGAAATTTTGAAATCAGGAAAAGACTTAACACTGGCTAATGGCGGCCATATTGTTACACAACAATTTTTAGATCAATTTTTAACAGTCACTGGTGCGGGCATGACAATTGGGTTAGTCGTGTTCATGGTTTTCTTTGCCAAATCAGCTCAGTTTAAGCAATTAGGTCGTCTTTCAATTGGGCCAGCTGTTTTCAATATTAACGAGCCAATTGTCTTTGCTACACCTATCGTGATGAACCCAATCATGGCTGTGCCGTTCATTATCACACCGATTGTTTCTTCTGTTGTGACATATTTTGCCTTGTACACAGGACTGGTGCCTCTCTTTACTGCGGTGCAAGTTCCTTGGACTACTCCTCCAATTATTTCTGGACTTTTAGTTGGTGGTTGGCAAGCAGCGTTGCTTCAAGTAGTGGTACTGACGATGAGTTTCTTTATCTATTTACCGTTTGCTAAAAAAATGGATGCACTTAATTACGCAGAAGAAACCAATCAACCGATTACTGAAGAAACCCTTGAAAAAGTCGAAGCACAAAACGCATAAAAATTTGAACAAAGGACTGAAACGATATGTCAATTTTGAAAAATGATTTTCTTTGGGGCGGCGCTGTCGCTGCTCATCAATTAGAAGGAGGCTGGGACCAAGGCGGTAAAGGAGTGAGCGTGGCGGATGTAATGACTGCCGGTGCACATGGCGTACCTCGTAAAATTACCGCAGGCGTTTTACCCGATGAACATTATCCTAACCATGAAGCGATTGATTTTTACCATCGCTATCAAGAAGATATTCAACTATTCAAAGAACTAGGTTTAAATTGTTTCCGAACCTCTATTGCTTGGACACGAATTTTTCCTAACGGAGATGAAGAATCGCCCAATGAAGAAGGTCTTCGTTTTTATGATACAGTGTTTGACGAGTGTTTGAAAAACGGCATTGAGCCAGTCGTGACACTGTCTCACTTTGAAATGCCTTATCATTTAGTCACAAAATATGGCGGCTTTCGCAATCGCCAGGTCATTGATTTTTTTGTCAAATTTGCTGAAGTGTGTTTCACTCGTTACCAGAAAAAAGTCAAATATTGGATGACCTTTAATGAAATTAACAACCAAACCAATTATGAAGAAGATTTTGCGCCTTTTACTAACTCTGGTATTGCTTACCAGGAAGGAGAAGACCGCGAAGCAATTATGTATCAGGCTGCTCATTATGAACTCGTTGCTAGCGCACGTGCAGTGAAAATTGGTCACGCTATCAATCCTGACTTCCAAATTGGCTGTATGATTGCAATGGTGCCTATTTATCCTTATTCTTGTAATCCTGAGGATATGATAATGAGTGTTAGCGCAATGCAAAAACGTTATTGGTTTACCGATGTTCATGTCCGCGGTCATTATCCAAGTGCAATTCAATGCTATTTGAAACGAAAAAACATTTCATTAGATGTCACAGAAGAAGATTTAACTGATTTAGCTAATGGCTGTGTTGATTATATTGGCTTTAGCTATTACATGTCATTTGCTGTGAAAGGTGCAGAAAAGGCACCCACTTTTGACTACAATGAAGCAAAAGACTTGGTGCGAAATCCTTATGTAGCAACATCTGATTGGGGCTGGCAAATCGATCCTATGGGCTTGCGCTATGCAATGAATTGGTTCAATGATCGGTATGAATTACCACTTTTTATTGTCGAAAATGGCTTTGGTGCTATTGATGAGCTAGAACCAGACGGAACGATTAACGACACTTACCGAATCGCTTATTTACGTGCACATATTGAGATGATGAAAGAAGCCGTTGCGTATGACGGCATTGATTTGATGGGCTACACACCTTGGGGATTCATCGATTTAGTGAGCGCTAGTACAGGTGAAATGAAGAAACGATATGGCTTCATTTATGTAGAGAAAGACAACGATGGTCACGGAACGTTGGAACGGCGAAAGAAAAAATCGTTTGCTTGGTATCAACAAGTGATTGCTACGAATGGCGAAGAATTATATTAAAAAAAATTATTTTTAAACAATTACGTAATAAATAGAAGATTATTTAAAAATACTAAACAGAGTTTTTCATTGTTGAGCGATGCCCCTTCTTCAAATAACACAAAATACCTTAATTAAAAACAAGGTCGGGACGGAACCGTTTAGCTCCGAGAAATAAGAAGGAATTTCCGAAAATTGCTCTTTAATTTTTGGAGAATTTCGGCTTATTTCCGAAGGAGTTGGTTCTGTTCCCGCCGTTTATCAGGCTTGTTTTCTTCGCTTTATTTGTTGAAGTACTTCAACGATTTTTGTATCATCTCTTGAAATGACTTTCTCTTCAGACTCTTTGTAATACACACTTTTAATATATTTTTCGTGTCTTTCTTGATGACGAATTCGGTTAATTTCTTGAAGTAATTCGATCTGTTCTCTATCCACTGCAGTCCCTCCTGTTCACTCCTATATTACTGTCTGTTACTGTCTGTCTCTCCTTCATTATCACATACTTCTATTTCCTCTTCAATTATTTTTGATGTTACTTTTACATCCTTGTAATTATGCTTCGCTAGATAAGTTAATAAAATTTCTGTCTTGCAAAATTCTTTGAAGATGGGCCATTCCATATAGAGGTTCAACAAATCACTATCGTTACCACTGTCCATTTTTTCTTTTTGCAATAATTCGTCTAAATAAGTTACTGCCTCCTCAAAATTATCTTGAATCAATGCTACGCATAATTTGTGTTCGTTATCTGCTAAAGAAAAATCGGTCCGCTCAAGTAAATCTGTCAATCGTTGCTCTCTATTTGTCCACTTTAGACTTTGTAGATAATTAATAACGAGCATTAATTTCTGTTTTTCTGAGAAGTGATTACTATCTTTAAATAACATTTCTAAAACAACATGCGCAATTTCATACTCCTCTGATAAAAGCTGATCAAATGCAATGCTATGATAATGGTCAAAAAACTTTTGAAAATTCTTGGGAAAGTACGATTTTACAACATAATAGTTTGCTTTAACTGCTATCACAAATAATAAATTTAGATTGGACAACAAATAATTAATAGATAAAACAATTTTCTCCCCTATGCCAAATGGACTGCTGATTTCTTTTTGGTTACAAGCATTTACATATTTTTTATTCACTCGTCCTTCATTATGTATGATTAAATTACGTCTTAAAAAGAATTCATTAAATTGTTTTTCCTCTTCCCCAACCAATTCTTCAAAAAACTTTTTACTTGTATTTTTCGCTAGATGTTCTAGCCAACTAATCTGAGTACCTCTCATTACTTCTTCAACTGCTTTTTCTATTAAATATTCTTTCGCTTCTTCAATTCCTCCTAAATCTATCATTTGCTTATACGTCAACTGTTTTTCTTCAATTTTAGAATTTCTAGTATTTGTTATTACAAATGCTGTCATCTTGTAAAATAATGCTTCAAAGGCATTACTTAGAGAAATTAATGACGTTTCATATAATAATTCCTGCTGTCTATCTTCTTCTATAGACTTATTAATATATATATTCAACTCCTTAGCTATTTTATTGTCTCTAATTTTAAAAGAAAGTTCGTTTTCTTTATCTATGTAAAAAGTAACGCCCTTTTCTTCATTGGAAAATCTTTCTAAAATAATAGTAAACAGATTTCCTATCTGTAATTCATTGATATCTTTTTTCTTTAAAAAACGTTCTTCCGTTTTTTGAATAAATCTATTTATTTCTCTTAAAAATGATTGCTCATCTTCTTTCAGCAGTTCATACCAATGGTCTAGCATGATATATGCATAGACTATGGCTCTACCATCTTTAATTTCTGTGATTTTCATTCTAAAAGTAGTGTCCATGATTTCATCTATAGAACTTATATACTTTTTTATCGCATTCATTTGTGAAATAAATCTATCTAAATTTTCGAATAATCCTTCCAATAAAATCATTCCTTTACTTTTTCTCTTTATAATAAGTATACGTAGTTTATATCCTGTTTATTTCTCAATTTTTTTAAAGAATCAAGAAATATTTGAAAAAGTTTTTAAATATTGGCATAAAAAAAGTAGAACTAAATAATTAACAGTCATTTAGCTCTACCTTATCTTCATTATGCTTGTAATCCCTTTTCTAAATCAGCCAACAAATCTTCGACTGCTTCAATTCCTACAGATAAACGAATGAGTCCATCTTTAATTCCCACGGCTTCACGATTTTCTTTGGGAATAGATGCGTGAGTCATAATGGCAGGTACTTCAATTAAGCTTTCTACGCCACCTAAACTTTCCGCTAAAGTAAAAATTTCCAACGCTTCTACGAAAGGAACGACTTGCTCATCCTTGGCTAATTCAAAAGAAATCATGCCACTAAATCCCGACATCTGTTTTTGTGCAATTTCGTGACCAGGATGACTCGCTAGTCCTGGATAATACACCGTTGCTACAGCTGGATGCGCTTCTAAAAATTCTGCGATTTTTTGAGCATTTTGGGCATGCGCTGCCATCCGGACGCCTAATGTTTTTAAACTACGTTGGACCAGCCAACTATCATGTGGTCCTAAAACAGCGCCAATCGCATTTTGTAAAAAGGCAATCTTTTCTGCGCTTTCTGAATGATTCGTTACAACTAAACCAGAGACTACATCACTATGGCCCCCTAAATATTTTGTCCCGCTATGAACCACAATATCAGCACCTAACGCTAACGGCCGTTGAAAATAAGGCGTCGCAAACGTATTATCGACAATCGTTAACAACTGATGTTTTTTAGCAAGCTTAGCCGCCGCTTCAATATCAGTAATTTTTAACAGTGGATTACTTGGTGTTTCCAAAAACAAGGCTTTTGTATTTGGCTGAATTGCATCTTCAATTGTTGATAAGTCACTGGCGTTTACAATCGTGTAGCTTAACCCATTTGCCACAAATACTTTGTCCAATAAACGGAAACTGCCACCATAGACATCGTCACCCAATAAAATATGATCTTCGGGTCCAAACATAGAAATGATTGCATGAATACCAGCTAAGCCTGAACTAAACGCAAAGCCGTGGCTCCCACCTTCTAACTCAGCAATTAAGTTTTCTAACGCGTGACGTGTGGGATTACCTGAACGAGAATATTCATATTCTTTTGGCTGGCCCACACCATTTTGCTCAAAGGTTGACGTTTGATAAATAGGAACACTCACTGCACCGGTTGTTGCGTCTTTGCTAATGCCGCCATGAATTAATTTGGTATTGAATTTCATAAAAATTTTCCTCCTAAGAATAAATATTTTTTGATAAATAACGGTCACTGCCGTCAGGAAAAATAGTTACAATTGTGCTACCTGCTGGTAAGCGGCGCGCCTCTCTTAATGCCGCCGCAAACGCTGCGCCGCTGGAGCTTCCCACCAGCAAAGCGCTTTTCTTAGCTAATTGTTTGACCCAGAAAAAACCATCCTCGTCTGAAATGGTATAAAAGCCGTCCACAGGGATCTGTTTAAGAAAAGGCGGCACGAACTCCACGCCAATGCCTTCGATTTCATGTCCATGTGCAGGTCCGCCATTTAAAATCGAACCTTCTGGCTCCACGCCCCATAGTTGCGTCTTACTATTTTGTTCTTTGAGATATCTACCAACACCTGCAAACGTTCCACCACTGCCTAAACCTGCGACAAAGCTAGTAATCTTCCCGCCTAAGTCTTGAACAATTTCAGGTCCTAATCCTTCGTAGTAAGCAGCAGGATTATCTGGATTTTCAAATTGTAACGGCACGTAACTATTAGGAATTTCCTTGGCTAAGTCTTGGGCACTAGTTATCGCTCCGACAATCCCTTGCTCTGTTGGCGAAGGGACAATTTTAGCACCTAACGCTTGCATCAGCTGTTGTTTTTCCTGACTAAATTTTTCTGGCACAACAAAGATTGTCTTGAGGCCCAGTTGACTGGCAGCTAATGCCAGTCCAATCCCTGTATTCCCCGCTGTCGGTTCAATAATTGTTGTGGCTTGATTTATCTTTCCCGTTTTCATTGCTTCTTTGAGAAGGTGGACACCGAGCCGATCTTTGACGCTGCCACCTGGATTCAAATATTCTAGTTTCGCATAAATTTTAGTGCCTTCTGGCATAGGATATTGTTCACTTGTAAATTCAAATAATGGTGTTGCTCCGATTGTGTCTAAAATTGACTGAACAATCATAGCGAATTCCTCCTTCTAATACATGTACATAAAACAAAAAGGTGCTGATCGCATCAGCACCTTTTTTGTTTATTTCTGGTTGTCTAGATTCAGAGAGGAATCGTGTTAGGCAATTTTTCAGAAATAACGGAGGTTTTCCCCATCACAAAAGAGTATGCTGCACTATTTTGCACCATACAACAACAGCTTTCCGTTTCTAAAAAAGGGCTAGCTTGTTTTTTCGTCATGGTTGATTTCCTCCTTCGTCATGTGTTGACCAAACTATACCATTTCCCATTTTCTAGTGTCAACGATTCTAACGATTGCTATTTCCTATCACACCAATGGTTTTCTTATAGGCAAAAGAATTAATAGACCAAAAAAAACAGAAGGCTAGCCTTCTGTTTTTTTTGCTACTTATTTAGCACGTTTTAAATACGTACCTTCCGCAGTATTAATTTCTAATAATTCATCTGCTTCAACAAAATCTGGAACGTTAACAACTAATCCTGTTTCCATTGTAGCGGGTTTACCAGAACCAGTTACTGTTGCGCCTTTGATTGAAGGTTGTGTTTCAGCAACACGTAAGATTACCGTTGTTGGTAAAGTTAAACCAATGACTTCTTCACCATAAAATTGAATTTTTACTTCCATATTTTCTAATAAATATTTTAGTTCTTCTTCAATTAAAGCAGTTGGTACTTCATATTGTTCATATGTTTCTAAATCCATGAAAATAGCCATATCATCTTGGCTGTATAAATATTGAACCGGTTTTGTATCGATGTGCGCTTTTTTCACTTTTTCATCTGGGCGCATTGTTGTATCTGTTGTTGAACCCGTACGAACATCTTTTAATTTCATACGCATAACCGTGTTACCTTTACCTGGTTTGTGGTGGCTAGCTTCCATTACTTTAATTAATTTACCGTCTTGCTCAAAAGTCATACCGGCTTTTAAATCGCTTGCTGCAATCATTGTAATTTCTCCTTTTCTCTGGTTAATTCTTCATTATTGTAGCAAATAACCTAGGATTAATCTAGGAAATCACGTATCTTTTTTAGAAGTTTATCACTCCCCAGACATTGAATTGGGAAATAAAACGAGTTTAACTTGCCTTTTTTCTTGAATTACGTTAGAATTACCAAGCTTTCATCAATTATTTTCACTTTTTACATAGAAAAAAACAAGCATTAAAGGGGGTGATGATATGATACGTCAAACGCTATCTTTATCAAAAACACATGAGGTTGTCTGTCACTAAACATACGTTGGTGAGACAAATTGCCTTTCAGCGTATGTACTCGGTCTATTTGAAAGGAATTTAAAATCATGAACCCAACTATTCAACCTTACCAATTTAACATAATTAAAGAACAAGTCGCTGTGTTAATGAACACCTATACGTCTGTCAACGATGCTACGACTGTCAAAACTGTTCAGGCCCTATGTGCCGAAAAAATCAAGGGGGTATTTCCAGAAGAACCTCCTGCTGTTACGATTTTGTTGGACAAAGTGATGGATCGTCGTTTAACACGCGCACGTGCTGAAAAATATTTAGACGAATTAAAAGAAACCGTGCTACCCTTTAAGGAACCTTCAACACCACAAGTCACGAAAGTCTTTCGCAAAGTGAAAAAGTTAAAGATTCCTGAGTGGGAAAACATGGATTTACGGAACAATACCTATGTCGGTTGGAACGACGCTGGGACTCAGAAAAAATTTATCTTAGCTTATCGAGAAAATAAATTAATCGGTGTCCACGGCACCCTTTCACCCACCATTGTTAAAGGTGTTTGCTCCATCTGTCAAACAATCACGAATGTGTCTATGTTCCTAGCTACCACCAAATCAGGCGGCGACGGAACCTACACGAAAAAAGGCAATTATATTTGCCATGATAGCGAACAGTGTAACCAACAATTAACACAACCTGAATATTTGGAAGCCTTTATGGAAAATGTTAAGGCTGTGAAATAACAAAAAACCGTCAAGAAAATTTCTTGACGGTTTTTTATTACATCTCTTTCAATTTCCCACGAAATTCTTCAATACTTTCATAACCTTTTGCTGCCATGATTTCTTGTAATTCTTTGGCTAGACGTTCAAAAACAGCTGGACCTTCTTGATGCAATTGTGTGCCAACTTGTACTAATGTCGCACCACAAAGTAAGTGTTCAAAGACATCTCGACCATTCGTAATGCCGCCAGTCCCGATAATTTTAATTTCTGGTTTCAAACGTTGCGCAAACGCACGAACATTGGCTAACGCTGTTGGTTTGACATATTCGCCACCCAGTCCACCGAAGCCTCCTTTTGGTTTAATGACCACTTCTTCCTTGTCACTGTCAATATATAAACCATTACCAATGCTATTAATACTATTCACGTATACTAAAGGGAATTTATTTAAAATTTCAGCCATTGCGTCAAAATGCGCAATATCAAAAAATGGGGGTAATTTTACACCTAATGGTTTAGTAAAAAATTGGAAAACTTCTGTTAAAAGCTTTTCTGTTAATTCAAAATCATAAGCAATTTGTGGTTTACCAGGTAAATTGGGACAAGACAAATTAAATTCTGTCACTCCTGTGTATTCACTATCTTGCACTTTTTTTAAAATAGCGATATTTTCCTCATAATTCATACCAGATACAGATAAAAAGCGTAACTCCTCAGGAAATTCCTTTTGACGTGCAATCTGATAATCTAAATAATAATCAATCCCTAAATTAGGCAAGCCCATTGAGTTAATACTTCCTAATGGTGTATCAAAATACCGAGGCTCCTCATTGCCCTGACGAGGATTAGGTGTTGCCGTCTTAGCGACAAAAGCGCCTGCTTGAGAATCCGCTAACTCGTCCATTTCCTTAATTGTCATACAATGAATGCCTGATGCGTTCATTAACACATTCGCCAATTTATGTCCCGAAAACTCTACTGAAATATCCAAAAGAAAAACCCTCCTGTAAATTGATTTACTCATAAGCTTACCACCTTCACGTAAGCTTTTTATGATTATAGCATGTTTTTTTGTGTTAGTGTTATTTATATAAATTTAAAAAAGGAATAAGCCAATGTGACTTATTCCTTTCCTTAGGGAAACTAACGTATCTAAAATTGATTCATTTTTATCGTCCCACAATAAACGTCAATTCACATTCGCAGACCTTTTTATCTTCCACGTAAGCAGTCGCTTTGCCGATGCCGACAAAGTCACGTAATTTGACGATTTCAAAATGTAATTTCAAAACATCACCGGGAACCACTTTTTGACGGAATTTGGCTTTGTTGATACCGCCAATATAGGCTGTTTCACCTTCAAATTGATCCATTTTTAAGATTAAAATCGAACCTACTTGTGCCAATGCTTCAATAATCAAAACACCTGGCATTGTTGGATTTCCAGGGAAATGTCCTTGGAAAAATTCTTCGTTAATTGTCACATTTTTTGTTGCAATAATCTTTTCATTTGGAATAATTTCATCCACATAATCAATATAACAAATCGGATAGCGATTAGGAATCATTTCCATAATTTCTGTTGCAGTCATTACTTTTTTCATACTAGTTTTCCTCCCATTTCTTCAAGCAAATTACACCATTATGGCCACCAAAGCCAAACGAATTACTAATTGTATAGTCCGCTGTAATGTCACGTGCACCTTCTGTGACATAGTCTAGATCACAATCTGGATCAGCCACTTGGTAGCCTACTGTCGGATGAGCTTTTCCTTCTTGCAATGTTTGCACACAAGCAATCGCTTCGATACCGCCAGCCGCGCCCAATAAATGTCCAGTCATACTCTTTGTACTTGAAATTGGAATTTGCGATGCTCGCTCACCAAAGACACGTTTGATGGCCGTTGTTTCCGCAGCGTCATTCGCTGGGGTTGATGTGCCATGAGCGTTGATATACCCAATTTGTTCCGGTGTAATCCCTGCTTCCGCAATCGCCATTTCCATCGCAGCCGCCGCGCCACTACCGTCTTTTAAAGGAGCGGTCATGTGGCTAGCATCACAGTTGCTGCCATAACCAACAATTTCGCCGTAGATAGTTGCACCACGTTTCTGTGCATGTTCGAGTTCTTCTAAAACCAGCATACCTGCGCCTTCACCCATCACAAAACCTTTTCGTTCTTTATCAAAAGGAATTGATGCCCGAGTCGCATCTTCTGTTGTATTTAAAGCATTCAATGCTGCAAAACCGGCAATCCCAATTTCACATACTGTGGCTTCTGTCCCGCCAGTTACCATCATGTCCGCTAAACCATATTTAATCGTGCGAAAAGCTTCACCAATTGCATTCGTCGCAGAAGCACAAGCAGTCACGATAGTTTGAGAAGGTCCTTTTGCACCTAAACGAATCGAAATATTTCCCGCTGCCATATTGGCAATCACCATCGGCACGAAAAATGGTGTTACGCGTTTTGCGCCTTTTTTATCCATTACCCGTACTTGGTCTTGTAAGGTAGTCATCCCGCCAATCCCACTACCGACAATCACGCCTAAACGAGTCGGGTCAATCGTTGCTTCTGTTAAACCACTCATTTCCCACGCCTCTAAAGCAGCGACCAAGCCATATTGAGAAAATAAGTCCATTCTTTTTTGTTCTTTGCGCTCTAAAACAGCACTTGGGTCAAACTCTTTCACTTCACCAGCCAAAGCCACCCCAGTATCTTCAGAATCAAATTTAGTGATTTTGCCAATTCCTAGCTTGCCATCTACTAGATTATGCCAAAATTCTTTTACGGTATTGCCTAATGGTGTTACGGCACCCATGCCGGTTATGACCACTCTTTTCATACTGTACCTCCGAGTTTATTTTGATTATCAAACTATTATATCATGCGGTTTCCAGCACTTTTTCTTAAAAAATAAGAAAAATAGTTTGACTTTCAAAGTATTTTGGTTAATAATTCAGACATCAGGAAAAATGTCTGTTTTTTCAAGATTAGAAAATTGAGAAGATTTTGTTATCATTCTCACACAGATAATACCAGTTGAAATTTTATTCGTCAACTCAATAAATGTAACTTTTACATTTTGATGAAGAAAAGCCTATTCTATCAACAAAAATTTTTTATTAAAGGAGATTTTATATGTTTTTACAAAATAAGAATGTCGTCGTAATGGGTGTTGCCAACAAAAAAAGTATTGCTTGGGGCTGTGCAAAAGCATTAAAAGATCAAGGAGCTAATGTTATTTATACGTATCAAAACGAACGCATGAAAAAGCAAGTGGTTAAATTAGCAGACGAAAATGATTTGTTGGTGGAGTGCGATGTTGCTTCTGATGCGTCAATTCAAGCAGCCTTTGAAACAATTAAAAATGAAGTGGGTACGATTGATGGACTAGTCCATGCGATTGCTTTTGCTAAAAAAGAAGAATTATCTGGAAACGTTAGTGACATCACTCGTGATGGTTTCCTATTAGCACAAGATATTAGTAGTTACTCTCTTTTAGCAGTCACTCATTATGCGAAACCTTTGTTAAATCCTGGTTCAGGAATTGTCACATTGACGTATTTAGGTTCCGAACGTGCGATTCCTAACTACAATATGATGGGGATTGCTAAAGCGTCTTTAGAAACTGCCGTGAAATATTTAGCTTTTGAATTAGCTGCAGATAAAATTCGTGTCAACGGGATATCCGCAGGAGCGATTAAAACATTGGCTGTGACTGGTGTAAAAGACTACGATCAATTGATTAGTATTTCTAATGAGCGGACACCAGATAAAACAGGTGTGACCATTGAAGAAGTCGGAAACACTTGTGCCTTTTTAGTCAGCGAACTAGCTAGTGGTGTGGTCGGCGACATCATTTATGTCGATAAAGGCGTTCATTTAACCTAATCATTTTTTGTCTTTATTTTCTATTTATACATTACCAAAAAACAGAGATTGGACAATCTCTTTCAATCATTGATTGTCCAATTTCTGTTCTATTTTGTACTTTATTCTATAATAAAATTGACAGTTTCAATTCCAAAAACAGTTGTTAGGATTTGATTGACTTGTTCAAAAAGTTTTGGTAAATCTTCCAGTTTATTTTTAGATTGGATTTTTTCAGAACCGTTATCGTAACTTAAATGATTGTACGCTTCTTTAAAGGTTACTGTCGTGTCTTCTTTTTGATAAAGGATATATTCGTCATCTAGCATATCCATTTGCAGCTCCTGTTTAAATCCATTTCTGGCAACAACAGCAGAAACTAGATGAGCAACTGTCAAGCCATCTAATGGAATGTCCACTCCATTCATTGCTAATGTATAGACGGTATCTTCCACTAAACCACAGGCGTTGCAACCGCCACTGGTTAAATCTACTGTACTTGTTATAATTGCCTCTTGCATCGTTTCTTCCCCCATATTGTTTTTTAAAGTTATTCTTTCATTTGTTATTTACGAACGTAATTCACATCATAATCGTCAACTTCAATATAGATATAGATTTTTTTATCAGGCATTTTACTGCGAATGTCTCGTTCAATCGCATTCACAACATCAGGTGCATCTTCTTCCATTGGTTCTACCACATCAATTTTCGCCGCTACTAAAATTTCTGTTGGGCCTAAATGAACGGTCTTTACATCAATTAGTTTTTCAACATCCGCTCGATCAAATGCGGTTTTAATTTTCGCTAAATCTGTAGCGGTCACACTTTCACCAATAATCAAACTATAAAATTCTTTCGCTAAGAAAATAGCTGCACACATTAATAGTAAACCAATCAGTAAGCCACTGATAGCATCAAATGCAGCAATCCCAGTCACCATTGTTAAAATGGTCCCCACCAAAGCTAAACACAAGCCAATAACCGCACAAAAGTCTTCCGTAAAAATAATTAAAATCTCACTGTGACGACTTTCTCGCAAAAATTTTAAGAGCGATAATTTCTCTGTATTCAATTCTTTGATTTCTTTCATCGCTACACGCAAAGAGCTACCTTCCACGAGCAAACCAAAAATTAAAATACCAACGACAATAGCCACATTTTCTACTTCGTGAGAGGGATGCAATAACTTTTGAATAGCCTCCATTACGCCTAACGCACCCCCACCAAAAAAGAGCATCGTTGCAACAATTGTACTAAAAAAGTACTTTGCACGGCCTTCTCCAAATTGATGTAACGCACTTTGTCCACGAGAAGCGCGCTTATTCCCAAAAAGTAATAACACCTGATTACTACAGTCTACGACACTGTGGATACTTTCATTCATCATAGCGGTACTACCACTTAAAGCAAAACCAACAAATTTACTAATCGCTACTAAAATATTCGCAATCAGTGCGGCAATAACTGCAAACATGCCACTCGATTTTTTTGTCTCCATAATTACCTCCTATATGTAACGTAAAACTAAGATAAACCATCCGTTTATTCATCCATCATTTTACCACTTCTGAGGTATTTGTAAAAAAGAGTTCTCTTAAAATTCAAAAAGAAATGTACTGACTGTTTTAGTTGGCCCTCATTTATCGGTGTCCATCCCACTCTTGATAAAATTCCTCCAGATAAAGTTCCATAAATTGATGACGCTTTTCCGCCAATAAGCGACCATAATTTGTATTCATTTGTTCCTTTAACTTTAAAAGTTTCTCATAAAAATGCATAATAGCAGTATCTTCCCCATTCCGGTATTCTTCTTGGGTTAACTGTTCACGAGGTTGTTTGTGAGGATCGTGAATTAAACGGCCTTTATTTCCCGAATAAGCCATCACCCTTGCAATTCCAATTGCGCCGATGGCATCTAGTCGATCCGCATCCTGGACCACTTTTCCTTCTAATGTAGTAACTGTTTTCCCAGTATTTCCTCCTTTAAAGGACATATTAGCAATAATGGAAAGGATGTGATTCGTTTGCTCTGTTGATACGTTATTTGCTTCCAACCATTGTTGCACCTTTAGCAAGCCAGCCTCTTCACTTTCGTTAAATTTTTCATCGCCAATATCATGTAACAATGCTGTTAATATACATAAAAATAAATTTGCTTGTTCTTTCTCTGCAATTGTTTTTGCTAATTGTGTCACTCGATAAATATGCCACCAGTCATGGCCACTTGCTTCGTTGGCTAATTCTTGTTGAACATAACGCTCTGCTGCTTGAATAATTGTTTGTTCTTCAAAACTAAGAGATTCATTTTCAAACATCCTAACACTCCTTTATTCTGGATTTAAAATTTCCACCTGGATAATCCCGCTAGCTTTCAGAAACATATTGGTGACAATCGGACCTACAAAAGAAAATCCTCTTTTTTTTAAGTCTTTTGCTACGTTATCTGATAAAAGCTGTGTGCGTGGGACTTGGTATGCTTCTTCATAAATAGATAAAACGGGGACGTTTTTTACAAATTGCCATAGATAATTGGCAAAACTGCCAAATTCTTCTTGTACTTTTAAAATTGCTTGCGCATTTTTAATGGTTGCTTCAATTTTGCGCCGATTGCGAATCATATCTGGATCAGCTACTATTCGATCGACTTCGTCAGGCAACAGCGCGGCAACTTTTTCCGGCTTCATTTGGCAAAAATTTTTCATGAATGCTACTTTTTTCCCTGCTGCTGCTTTCCAACTTAAACCAACTTGAAAAACACCCACCGTCAACAATAAAAACAGCAAATCATCCTCTCTTGTAGGGTTTCCCCATTGTTCTGTATACCATTGATAGTTGTTCATCGCCGCCTCCTTTTAAGACTGTTCAAATGTTAATAATGCTTGTTTCATTGCTAAACCACCACGGTAACCGGTTAATTGTCCCTTGCTGCCGATGACTCGATGGCAAGGAATGACCATTAATAAAGGATTTTTCCCAATCGCTGTGCCAACTGCTCGAACCGCACGTGGACGCCCAATTTTTTCTGAAATTTCCTGATAGGTCATTGTCTCACCATAAGGGATTTCTTGCAACGCTTGCCAAACTTCTTTTTGAAAGGGCGTTCCTTTGATGTCTATGGGGCAAGCAAACGTTGTCGAATGTTGGTTAAGATAACTTATTAGTGCTTCTTTATAAGGCGCAGTTTTCTTTTCAGAAGCTTCTAATTGTGCTTGAGGGTACCAGTTTTTCAGCTCTTCTATCGATTGATTGGCTGAACCTACAAAAGCTAGTCCAGCGTCTGTCACACCAAGATAATAGTGATCGTTCTGCCATTCTTGTTGCGCATAATAAATTTTTTTTGCCATATTTCTACACTTCTTTCTCGTGTTTTTCTTATCTTCATTATAATTCTTTTGGCTTTCAAAATCTTGCGCTCCTATCACTTTTTACTTGTTTTTATTAGGGATTCTTTTACAATGAAGAAAACGGGAGGTGTGCTTACAATGAAAACAACGTATCGACTTACTCAGAAACGTTGGGAAGCCATTCAAAATAATAATACGCAATTTGATGGTGATTTTTTTTATGGTGTGACCACAACTAAAATTTTTTGTCGTCCTTCGTGCCCTTCCCGTGTGCCCAACAAGAACCACGTTCTGATCTTCAAAACGGCTCAGGAAGCTTTAACACTTGGTTTTCGTCCATGTAAAAGATGTCAACCAACCGGGCAAGTCGTTCCTAACGAGGAATGGGTTGCTCAAATTAAGCAATTTATTGATCGGCATTCAGCGGAACCATTAAGTTTAGACTATTTAGCGCAAGTCTGCCACGGTAGTCCCTTTCATTTGCAGCGAACCTTTAAGGAACAGACGAAACAAACCCCGTTAGCTTATTTAACAAGTGTCCGAATTAGGCAAGCCCAAGAATTGCTTCTCCATTCACCCCTTACGATTCAACAAATCGCGAAAAAAGTTGGCTTCCAAACCGCAGCATATTTTGCCACTACTTTTAAAAAAGAAACAGGCGTAACCCCCTCTGTTTATCGCAGTAAAAATGAGCCGAAAAAATAACATTTCGGCTCATCGGATTATTTATTGGGGCGTGATTGTAGCCACGCTACAATCAATTGACTGATTTCTGTTTGCTGTTGCTCGTTAGAAATTGTCGCTTTGTTATCTCCTTTTTGGACACCGTAATTACCAAACCCTGCATGATTCCCACCTTCGATAGATACATACTGCGTATCTTTTGGCAAAAACTGTTTGGCTTTTTGGTAGCTAGTCCAATTTAAAACACCATCGTTTGTGGCTGTTATTGACAGAACCGGCAGATTTTGCTTGTTTAGTGCACCTTTTTCGTCAGGATAGCTGGCTAAATAAATCATGCCTTTGATTCGTTGCTCATTTTCCGCTACAAAACGACTAGCCATCACACCACCCAGAGAATGCCCAGCCAAAACGAAGTTTTGTTGTGGATGATCCTTTATAATTTGTTCTGCAGCATTTGGTGCAAGAACCGCTAAATTCAAAGGAAAATGAACAACATAGACATCATAACCTTTCGTAGCAACTTCTTGCGCCCATTCACTATAACTAGCGGGCGCAACCAATGCACCTGGATAAAAAATCAGTGCTGTATCATTTTTTTGCCCGTTTGTGTAATAATCATAGTTTTTTTCTTGCGTGGCACTTTGACTTATTTTCAAGGCTGAATCAGTCGCTTGATACGTACTATTTTTAATAAAAATAGTCAGGCCGATGACTAAGATTACTAAAAAAAGCCCAAGTCCTAGGACAATTTTTTTCCAGCGTGATTTTGTTCTATTTTTCATTTCATTTCCTCCCAATAAAAAAATTCTTCTTTCTGATTCTACCTTTAATAAAAAAAGAACACAACAATAGGAGTTGATGGAGCACCCTTTTCTTGCTCCACCAACTCCTAAATAGACTGTTTCTCGACGCCTGGGATTATTTTGTCTCTTTTTCGCCCGCTTCTAAGTAGCTGATAATAACCGTTTCAAATCATCATTTTATTTTTCCTATACTTCCCTTATTAAAATAACAATGAAGCTGAAAGCAGAAATATTAACACCGAACAGATCAATAAAGCCCTGTTATTTGATAAAGTATATTCTAAATAGATATACTCGCCAATGAAAAATACTATCAGAACTAACGAAGCCCTCAATAAACCAACATTTTCAAAAATATATTCTTTGAAAATGAAGGAAAGGACTCCTAAAATAAGGAATGATAGTAACATTGACTTAACAATAAACCATTGCTTCCTCGCCATTCTAACACTTCTCTCTAAGGAATATTAATTGTATAGTTCCAATTCCAGCCACCGATATATTTCCCTAAACTTATTCTTCTAATTCCGTTTTCTACTGCCCATTTTGCTGTTGCAGCTGCTCCAGCTGTTATAACTGCTGCTACACCTGCACCGACTGGTCCTGCTGCTGCAAATTGCTTGGCATACCAGCCCACATATCCACCTACAAATGCGCCAGCTGCCCATGCATTCATAAGACAGCTACAGAAATTAAAAATTTGTTTTTCATAATTTAAAGCTCCTCCTTTTACTTTGATATCCGATTTTTTAATACCTAACAACTGTTAATTTTTGCTGATCAACAAACATACTATGGTACTTTCTTCATCAATTCCCTCCCTTTCATAAATTTGTCTGTTGTAAAAATAGTAGCATACACTATTTTAAATAGACATAGCTATTATTCTATTTTATAGGGACACATTACTAATATAAGCAAGCATAGTAACAGCCTTATACAATTTAGATAATAAATAACAACCTATTTCATTAACTAAAAAAAAACAGTCATAAAAAGGACTGGTTTTTAACAGATACATGTCACAATTTTTTCATACTATTTATTTAATAGTTGATTCGCTAATTAAAAAAATAATTTATAATTTTCACTTAATATAAATGTAAAAATATCCCATCAGAACATGCTTTTATTCAGTTAGTAAAAAAACGGTCCAAAATCTAGTCAGCATAGTTATGCGATAAATCGTTTTTGAGCTCGAACCACTTCTATTTAAAAATGTGATGAGGTAAGCCTTCACTTTTAATAAAAAAAGAACACAACAATAGGAGTTGATGGAGCACCCTTTTCTTGCTCCACCAACTCCTAAATAGACTGTTTCTCGATGCCTGGGATTATTTTGTCTCTTTTTCGCCTGCTTCTAAGTAGCTGACATCGTTGACTTTATCCAAAGTATACTCGCCATTTTTGTAATGAATCGTTGTGACACTAGCATTCTTCAACCCGCCTTCTGGGACTTTAAAATCATCAAATAAAGTTGCTAACAACGCTGAAATACTCAAGCCATGAGAGACAACTAAAACATTGCCATTCCCGGGATTGTCTGATTCTGTGGCAACAATTTTATCTAAGCCTTTTTTCAAACGTTTGGTAATTGTGGCATAGTCTTCTGCAGGCCAGTTATTCGTGCTTTCCTCACGCTGTTGATCTAGTTTAGCTACACTGTTGGCAAAAGACTCAGGGGTCATGTTTTTCATAAATTCTTCTAAGGAAACGCCTTGATCATCAGCAATATCCTGCCACATTGTCTTGTTTAAATCTCCTTCATAACTACCAAAATTAAATTCACGTAAATCTGGGTCACGCACGACTTCGAGGTCTTTGCCTGTTTTATTTTGATCTAAAATAAGTTGAGCAGTTTGCAAGGCGCGGCCACTATCACTACTATATGCATTTTGAAAGGCAACATCTTTCAAACCAATCCCAGTTGCTGTCACAACTTTTTCACCTTCTGGTGTTAAGACCGCATCTGACCATCCTTGTACGCGGTCCGTCGTATTTAACATGGTTTTTCCATGGCGCACAATGTAAAGAGTTAGTTCTTCAGGTTTTGTCTCTTTTTCTTTTGTCGTTGCTTGCTGATTTTTACCACAACCAACCATTACTAAAATGGCCAGAAAAAGCATCCCCACAATCGTCAATCGTTTTTTCATTTTTTATTTCCCCTCATTTTCTACTCAGTTGTTAAGTTTTCACCATTACTAGCGATAACTTGTTTGTACCAATTAAATGATTTTTTCTTAGTTCGTTTCAAGGTTCCCTGACCTTCGTCATCCATGTCTACATAGATAAAACCGTAACGTTTTTTCATTTCGCCAGTCCCTGCTGAAACTAAGTCAATACAACCCCATGGCGTATAACCAATTAAGTTAACCCCATCTTCTTCTACTGCGGTTCTCATGGCTTCAATATGTTGTTTAAAATAATCAATGCGGTAATCGTCGACAATCGAGCCATCCTCTTGCAATGTATCCACCGCACCAAACCCGTTTTCAACCACAAACAATGGCATATTGTAACGATCTGACAACTGACACAATGAAATTCTTAACCCTAAAGGATCGACAGCCCAGCCCCATTCAGATTCTTGCAAATAAGGATTTTTAACCGCAGGCAT
Source organism: Enterococcus sp. DIV1444a (assembly GCF_051712125.1). Classification (NCBI taxonomy): domain Bacteria; kingdom Bacillati; phylum Bacillota; class Bacilli; order Lactobacillales; family Enterococcaceae; genus Enterococcus; species Enterococcus sp. DIV1444a. The sequence goes on along the minus strand of NZ_JBIOOG010000001.1, from coordinate 274,483 downwards.
TTGGTTGCCTCCGACATATTTTACTTCTTCGGGATATGCAGTCGAAACGGTCGACATATAATAACTAAACCCGATATAATCAACTGTTCCTTTTTGAATAATCGCCAAATCCTCTGACTCCATTTGAATTGTCATTCCTTCACGCTCAAATTCTTTGAGCTTATGCGCTGGATAATAGCCCTTAGCCTGGACATCCATATAAAATTCTTGCTCTCGGTTAAATTGAACAGCTGCCATCACGTCCTCAGGTTTGCAGGACAAAGGATAACTCGGGATATAAGCTACCATCATACCAATTTGGAAATCTGGATTGATGGAATGGCCTAATTCAACTGCTTTCGCACTTGCTACAAATAGATGATGCGCCGCTTGATATTTACTTTGTTTATCATTATTGTGAATCCCAATTTGCGTCCAACTTCTTAAAAAATTAATTTCATTAAAAGTCATCCAATACTTCACTTTATCCTGATAACGTGTAAAAATGGTTTCGCAAAAGAAAACAAAGAAATCAATCACTTCACGATTTTTCCAACCATCATATTCATCGGCCAAATACATCGGAATATCAAAATGGTTAATCGTCACAACGGGCTCAATTCCATGGCGCAGCAAAGTATCAAAAACTTTATCATAAAAGGCTAAGCCTTCTTCATTAATCTCTTTTGTTCCATTTGGACAAATCCGGCTCCATGAGATAGACAGCCGAAAACATTTGAAACCCATTTCTGCAAATAAGGCGATATCTTCTTCGTAATGATGGTAAAAGTCCGTCGCTACATGACTAGGGTAGTATAACTCTTCATCGATATAGCCAATCGCTCCTTCGGGTAATGCTTGATCGCGCGTACACGAAGCCTTTTGGCCCTCTTTAGTTAAATACGTAATCCGTCGCGGTTCTGTTTGACTACCACCAGTAATTGCATCTAATGTACTCAGACCTTTGCCTCCTGAAAGGTAGCCACCTTCATATTGGTTAGCAGCTGTTGCGCCGCCCCATAAAAAATTTTCTGGAAATCCCATAAAATCCCTCTTTCCCTCTGTTTTTAGGCATCACAAAGAAACCATCAAGGGAATTGACGCTAGCAGAAGAGTCCTTGTTTTTTCTACCAACGTCAAACGCCCTTTAATAGTTGCTAATTTTATTAATTACTTAAATCTTCACCATTTGTTGCGATTACTTTTTTGTACCAATCAAACGATTTCTTCTTGCTTCGTTTTAACGTACCATTTCCTTCGTTATCGCGATCCACATAGATAAAGCCATAGCGTTTTTTCATTTCACCTGTTCCAGCTGATACTAAATCAATACAGCCCCAAGTCGTATAGCCTAACAAGTCGACACCATCTTGTTCAACGGCATCTTTCATCGCTTGAATATGCGCCGCCAAATAATCGATACGATAATCATCAACTACATAACCATTTTCGTCTGGTGTGTCTACCGCTCCTAAGCCATTTTCAACAATGAATAGTGGTTTTTGATAACGATCATATAAATCATTCATCGTAATTCTCAAACCAAGCGGATCAATTTGCCAACCCCATTCACTGGCTTTTAGATAAGGATTTTTCACAGAGGCAAAGATGTTACCAGCTGTTTGCTCATTAATTTCTGGATCTGTTGATGTGACACGAGAAGAATAATAAGAGAACGAAATGAAGTCCACCGTATGTTCTTTTAAAAGTTCTTCGTCGCCTTCTTCCATTTCAATTTGAATACCTTTACGGGCCATTTCCTTTAAAGCATACGCAGGGTATTCCCCGCGTGATTGGACATCGATAAAGAAATAATTTTCACGATCTGCTTGTCGAGCAGCGAAAACATCTTCTGGTTTACAAGTATAAGCGTAGTTGGAACCAGCCGCTAACATACAACCTACTTGGTTTTCAGGATCTACCTCATGAGCAATTTTTGTCGCAATTGCACTTGCTAGTAGCTCATGATGGGCCGCTTGGTATTTCACTTGTTCTTTGTTTTCGCCATCTTCAAAGTATAGACCCGCTCCCATAAATGGTGCATGTAAAATCATATTAATTTCGTTAAATGTTAACCAATATTTGACTAATCCTTTATATCGGTTGAAAATTACACGACAAAGATTTTCATAGAAACCTACTAACTTACGGCTACGCCAAGCGCCATATTCTTCCACTAAGTGCATTGGGCAGTCAAAGTGTGTAATCGTTACTAGTGGCTCAATCCCATATTTATGACATTCTTTGAATAAGTCTTCATAGAACTTCAAGCCTTCTTCATTCGGCTCTGTTTCATCTCCCATTGGAAAAATTCGACTCCAAGCAATGGATAAACGGTATGTTTTAAAACCCATTTCACCAAACAAAGCGATATCTTCTTTGTAGCGATGATACATATCAATCGCCTCTTGTGCAGGATAGAAATGTTCCTCATCGAAGTTAAACATTTTCTTTTCACCAGTGATTACTGGAAAACGATCTGGACCAGTTGGCGCTAAATCGACGTTTGCCAAACCACGTCCGCCTTCGTTATAGCCACCTTCACATTGATTGGCTGCTGTTGCGCCACCCCATAAAAAGTCTTTTCTAAATGCCATAAATTCTCTTCCTCCACATCTTTTTATATTAAAGCGGTCAGCAAATCATCGCTGGTTGAAACTTCATTACTGCCGACTTCCAAAATATCTAAATAATCCGCTGTATTCGTCACAACGATTGGAATTTGTGTACTAAACCCAGCTTTTTTAATTCCTTCTAAATCAAAGGTCACTAATGTTTGACCTTTCTTCACGCGGTCGCCTTGTTTTACAAAAGCTTCAAAGCCTTCGCCTTCTAATTGAACTGTATCAATCCCAATATGAATCAATAATTCTGTGCCGTTATCTGAAATCAAACCTAATGCATGTTTTGTTGGGAACAGTGTGACAATCGTTCCATCAAAGGGTGCAACCACTTTACCTTCCGTTGGTTCAATCACGACCCCATTTCCTAAAGCTCCATTTGCAAAAGCAGGATCCTCTGCATTTTTTAAAGATAACACTCGTCCTTTGACTGGACTTGTAATATTTTCTTTTTTAATCATTGTTTTATCAATAATCACTTCTTCTTCCTCAACTGTATTGTCTTTCCAGAAGAAGAATGTTAGACCAAAACCAACGACCACTGCAATAGCAATTGCAATAAAAGACTGAATCATCCCACTTGCATCATCACCATTGATAAAGTTTAGCACACCGAAAATTCCTAAACCACCCATTGTATAAGCTGTCACATTATTGATCATCAAATATAAACCACCGACAGCGCCACCAATCATTGAATAAATAAATGGCCATTTTTTTGGTAAAGTAATTCCATAAATCGCTGGCTCTGTTACACCAAAAATACCAGAAATAATTGCTGGCGGACACAAAGCTTTTAACTTTTTATCTTTCAATTTGAAGAACATCGCTAAAACAACCGCTGTTTGCGCAAAACTAGCTGCAAATGATCCCGTTAATACTTGGCTTGAACCTTCTTGTGTCACTTGCATAATAGCTAATGGCACAACGCTCCAATGTAAACCAAAAATAACCAAGACTTGCCAGAAGAAACCAAGAATCAAACCATACAAAGCTGGTGAGAAACTCATTAATGCTGTAAAGCCAGCGCTTAATAAATCTGTTAGCATGCTAACGATTGGCCCAATTACTAAGAAACCAATTGGTAAGGCAATCAACAAGACGAAAAACGGTACTAAGAACGTTTGAACAACTTCTGGAATAATACGTTTAAACACTTTTTGAACTTGTGCCGCAAAAGCAATAATAAAGATGATTGGTACGACACTACTTGTATAGTTCGCACCGACCCAAGGAATCCCCAGAAATGTATTATAGGCAGGTAAGCCGAATAAATTATACGGTGCTGCGGCTCCCGCACCCGCTGTTGTTTCAAAGGCCGTTTGTAATGCGCTTCCTTGAATCGTTGGGTAACATAAAGCTGCGCCAATCACGATCCCTACCATTGGATGCAACCGGAATTTTTTAGCTGCTGTATAACCTAAAATAACTGGCATAAAGTAGAAAATTGCATCGCCAATCCCATTTAACATGGTATAAGTCCCTGACGTAGCCGTATAGAGCTTTAAGAAAACCAATAAGGCATTTAACCCTTTGACCATCCCAGCCGCTGCTAACGCACCTAAAAATGGTTGGAAACAACCACTTAAAATATCTATTAAGCGATCAAATAAATTCCCACTAGAAGCTTCTTCTTCACGTTCTCCTGACAAGCCTGCAATACTAACTACTTCTTCATAAACGGCGGGGACATGATTCCCAATAACGACTTGGTATTGTCCACCGCTTTTCATAACAGTTACCACACCGTCCATGTTTTTTAAGACATCATCATTTGCTTGACTCTCATCTTTTAATTTGAAGCGAAGACGTGTGATACAATGTGTCAAACTATTAATATTCTCTTGCCCACCGACATTTTTTACAATTTTTTCTGCTAGTTCATGATATTTTCCCATCTTTTTTTCCTCCAAAAATTTATTTTCATTTGAAGGTTTAGCCAACTGAATGTCACTATCCAAAGTGGTGCTTTTATGGTTCCGTTGTTTGTACAATTCGTGCAATGTGAATCGTTAGGTACAAGCGTTCTTCATTTGAAACTTGATAGTCATAGTTCTCATTTAAATACAAGCTGATCTTTTCCACGCAACGATAGGCGTTGAGATATTTCTTTTTAATTACCGCATACAGTTCTTCATCATCATTTTCTACAACTTCACGTTGGTGTAATAAGCGATAACAGAAAAATTTTAAATGTGTGCTAAATCGATAAAAGTAGACAGAGTCTTCATCAAAACTTACCTTAAAATAGTATTTGACGATATTTGTAATCTCTTGCATCAACTTTGTCAATTCGTAAATATTACCGACTTCTTCCTCCATCTCCGCATTTACCAAGTGCAATGCGATAAAACCTGCCTCATCCGTTGATAATTCCATTCCTACGCGCTTTTGTACCATTTTTAAAGCATTTACTCCTACTTCGTACTCTTCAGGAAAAAAACGTTTAATATCCCATAATAATAAATTCTTAATTGCAATTCCTTGTTTTTTTCTTTCTAAAGCTGTGTACAAATGATCCGTCAGAGAAATATAAATGGTATCATTCAAACTCTTTTTCAACGTTGATTTTGCATAAACAATAATGTCATCCGAGAGTTTCATCATCTCTAAAGGAATATTTCCTAACAATTCTTGAAACTTAAGTGATGTTTCTTGATTGGCTAAATAAAAAACTTGATCGATATTTTCATCAGGAACCCAATCACCAATGCGTTTCTTAAAAGCAATTCCTTTGCCCATAACAATTTGCTCTCGTTTATCATCATCTAATGTAATAACCACATTATTGTTCAAAATTTTGTGAATAATCAATGCCCCACCTCCTTTGTGTTTCGTTGAAAAAAGAAAAACCTAATTTCTTCAAAAAGAACGACACACACGTCGCTTCATGAAAAAATTAGGTTTAGCTTGTCTTTAAACAATCACTATCCATCTATTTACTTATCCCTACATCCAAAGAATAACATATTTACAACAAATGTCAACGCTTTCAACAACATTTTTTTTTGCAATAAAAATAAAAAAAGCATACAAACATTGTTTGTATGCTTCACTATGACCCGTACGGGACTCGAACCCGTGTTACCGCCGTGAAAGGGCGGTGTCTTAACCGCTTGACCAACGGGCCATTAAAAAGAAAAAACGGAGAAGGAGGGATTTGAACCCTCGCGCCGGTTTCCCGACCTACACCCTTAGCAGGGGCGCCTCTTCAGCCACTTGAGTACTTCCCCAAGAAATAAATGGGCCTAAATGGACTCGAACCATCGACCTCACGCTTATCAGGCGTGCGCTCTAACCAGCTGAGCTATAGGCCCCAAATAAGAAAAAAGCGGGTGACGAGAATCGAACTCGCGACAACAGCTTGGAAGGCTGTGGTTTTACCACTAAACTACACCCGCAAATTTTTCTTGGATGGCGCGGGACAGAATCGAACTGCCGACACATGGAGCTTCAATCCATTGCTCTACCAACTGAGCTACCGAGCCAAAAACGGTCTGGACGGGACTCGAACCCGCGACCTCCTGCGTGACAGGCAGGCATTCTAACCAGCTGAACTACCAAACCAATTCGTTTTTGCTTTATACAAATGTATGCTTTAAAAAATAAAAGCAATTGCGGGGGCAGGATTTGAACCTACGACCTTCGGGTTATGAGCCCGACGAGCTACCTGACTGCTCCACCCCGCGATAATTAGACCAAGGAAATTTAATTCCTAAGAAAGGAGGATAAGGGATTCGAACCCTTGCACGGTTTTACCCGCCTGACGGTTTTCAAGACCGTTCCCTTCAGCCGGACTTGGGTAATCCTCCGTAACAAAACTATGACCCGTACGGGACTCGAACCCGTGTTACCGCCGTGAAAGGGCGGTGTCTTAACCGCTTGACCAACGGGCCATTTTATAAAATTATGGGCCTAAATGGACTCGAACCATCGACCTCACGCTTATCAGGCGTGCGCTCTAACCAGCTGAGCTATAGGCCCAAAAAGAAAAGCGGGTGACGAGAATCGAACTCGCGACAACAGCTTGGAAGGCTGTGGTTTTACCACTAAACTACACCCGCATGGCGGTCTGGACGGGACTCGAACCCGCGACCTCCTGCGTGACAGGCAGGCATTCTAACCAGCTGAACTACCAAACCATACTTTTCTTTTTATGTGCTTTTGAAATCAAAAGCAATTGCGGGGGCAGGATTTGAACCTACGACCTTCGGGTTATGAGCCCGACGAGCTACCTGACTGCTCCACCCCGCGATAATTAGACCAAGGAAATTTAATTCCTAAGAAAGGAGGATAAGGGATTCGAACCCTTGCACGGTTTTACCCGCCTGACGGTTTTCAAGACCGTTCCCTTCAGCCGGACTTGGGTAATCCTCCATGATA
>NZ_JBIOOG010000001.1:0-262500 GCF_051712125.1 Enterococcus sp. DIV1444a | reverse complement strand
GTACTCCCCAGGCGGAGTGCTTAATGCGTTTGCTGCAGCACTGAAGGGCGGAAACCCTCCAACACTTAGCACTCATCGTTTACGGCGTGGACTACCAGGGTATCTAATCCTGTTTGCTCCCCACGCTTTCGAGCCTCAGCGTCAGTTACAGACCAGAGAGCCGCCTTCGCCACTGGTGTTCCTCCATATATCTACGCATTTCACCGCTACACATGGAATTCCACTCTCCTCTTCTGCACTCAAGTCTCCCAGTTTCCAATGACCCTCCCCGGTTGAGCCGGGGGCTTTCACATCAGACTTAAGAAACCGCCTGCGCTCGCTTTACGCCCAATAAATCCGGACAACGCTTGCCACCTACGTATTACCGCGGCTGCTGGCACGTAGTTAGCCGTGGCTTTCTGGTTAGATACCGTCAGGGGACGTTCAGTTACTAACGTCCTTGTTCTTCTCTAACAACAGAGTTTTACGATCCGAAAACCTTCTTCACTCACGCGGCGTTGCTCGGTCAGACTTTCGTCCATTGCCGAAGATTCCCTACTGCTGCCTCCCGTAGGAGTCTGGGCCGTGTCTCAGTCCCAGTGTGGCCGATCACCCTCTCAGGTCGGCTATGCATCGTGGCCTTGGTGAGCCGTTACCTCACCAACTAGCTAATGCACCGCGGGTCCATCCATCAGCGACACCCGAAAGCGCCTTTCACTCTTATGCCATGCGGCATAAACTGTTATGCGGTATTAGCACCTGTTTCCAAGTGTTATCCCCCTCTGATGGGTAGGTTACCCACGTGTTACTCACCCGTCCGCCACTCCTCTTTCCAATTGAGTGCAAGCACTCGGGAGGAAAGAAGCGTTCGACTTGCATGTATTAGGCACGCCGCCAGCGTTCGTCCTGAGCCAGGATCAAACTCTCATAATAAAAGTTAGAACAATCTTACGATTGTTAAGCTCAATTTGTTTGCTAGCATATTGCTTGCTTGTTAAAAATGTTTGTTGTCTTGAATTGAATCAAGACGCCCTACACATTTGGTTCGTCTATTCTTTGTTCAGTTTTCAAAGGTCTACGTTACCTCGCAGCAACTTTTATATCATAACAAACTTTCGTTTGAATGTCAAGAACTTTTTTGAAAAAGTTTTTTTAAGTTGTTTTGCTCGGTCGTTGTTGTCTGTTGTGACAACTTCTATATCTTATCATCTCATTTGTTATTTGTCAACAACTTTTTTGTTGTTTTTTCAAACTTTTTCGAGAGATTTGAAATCAAGAATTGTTATTTAATTATTGATTTCTAAATCGCTCAGCTGTGTGACTCGCCTTGCGACATGTAATAATATACCAAGATTTCAAGCATTGGTCAATCATTATTTTCACTTTTTTTAAACTTTTTTTCAATACCGATTATTCTTTCTTATTCGATTAGATAAAGTTCGTTTTTTTATCAGATTATCCATTCTTTTTATTACTCATCTTCGATTTTTTTAGAAAAAAAGAATTGGTTTCAATTGTTTTTCTATTCTTTTTTATTTAATTTTTTGCGAAGACAAAAAAAGATGCCCTTAAGGCATCTTTTTTATCTCATTGTTGGGAATAGCAAAACATCACGAATTGATTGAGCATCGGTTAACAACATAACTAATCGATCAATCCCAATACCTAATCCTCCGGTTGGTGGTAAGCCATATTCTAAGGCTTCGATGAAATCTTCATCTACTCCGTGCGCTTCATCATTTCCTTGTTCTCGTTCTTTTTCTTGTTCTTCAAAACGCTCACGTTGGTCAATTGGATCATTTAATTCCGTAAATGCATTAGCAAACTCTTTTCCGATAATAAATAGTTCAAAGCGGTCAGTGAAACGACCATCTTCTGGATTTTTCTTCGCTAATGGTGAAACAGCTACTGGGTGACCATAAATAAATGTTGGTTGTTGCAATGTATCTTCTACAAATGTTTCGAAAAATTCATTAATGATGTGACCGACTGTCATGGCATCTGTAATTTCTACATTATGTTCTTTAGCCAACGCACGGGCTTCTTCTATCGTCATCTCTTGCCAAAAATCTACGCCCGTTTGTTCTTTGACCGCATCTACCATGTGTAGACGTTTGAAAGGACTGCCTAAATCAACAGCTTGACCATCGTACGTAATATCAGTAGTTCCTAAGACTTTTTCCGCAGCATTACGAATAATCCCCTCTGTTAAATCCATCACATCTTGATAATCAGTATAAGCGGTATAAGCTTCTAGCATTGTAAATTCTGGGTTATGAGTTGTATCGATTCCTTCATTACGGAAGACACGACCAATTTCATATACTTTTTCCATGCCACCGACAATTAAACGTTTTAAATGTAACTCTAGGGCAATGCGTAAGTATAAGTCCATATCTAATGCATTATGGTGTGTGATAAATGGACGCGCAGCAGCTCCTCCTGCTTCGTTATGCAAGACAGGCGTTTCTACTTCGACATAGCCATTGCCATCTAGATAACGACGGATTTCGCTAATAATTTGACTGCGTTTCATGAAACGATCAAAGCTTTCTTTGTTACTGATTAAGTCCAAGTAGCGTTGACGATAACGTTGTTCCACATTCGTTAATCCATGGTATTTATCTGGCAACGGACGCAAAGCTTTAGTTAATAACGTAATTGTTTGAGCTTTAACAGTAACTTCCCCCGTATTGGTTTTCATTACTTGACCTGTCACACCAAAGAAGTCGCCTAAGTCAGCATGTTTAAATAGTTCATAGGCTTCGTCTCCAACTTGGTCTTTCCGAACATAAATTTGAATTTGGCCTTCACGGTCTTGCAAATGGGCGAAACCAGCTTTTCCTTTACCACGTTTTGTCATCATACGTCCAGCAACGCTGACTTCTGTATTCATTTCACTAAGTTCTTCTTTTGTATGATTATCATATTGTTCATGAAGTTCTGCTGAATTATGAGTGCGATCGAAACGTTTACCGAAAGGATCAATCCCTTCTTCACGTAAAGCTTCCATTTTTTCGCGGCGCACGAGCATTTGATCATTTAAATCCTCTAAATGCGCTTGTTGTTCTTCTGCCACTGTTGTTCCTCCATTCTTGATTTTAACCTATCCTAATAATGCCACAGTAATTCGAAAAAAAGCAAGCCGAATTTTACTTTCGGCTTGAATTTTTTATTCTTCTATAGTAGTTACAGCAACTTGGGAAATCTTCTCGACAAAGGCATCAAGTAAATCGACAACTGCTTGTTGTGTTTCGACTTGGTTAATCGCAACTTTCACTTTAGCTGCTCGCGAGATTCCTTTTAGATAGTATGAAGCATGTTGACGAAACTCACGGACCGCAATTTTTTCACCTTTCAAGTCCACCAATCGTTGTAAATGAACTTTTGCAATGTTGATTTTTTCAGTTGGTGACGGCTCCGGCATCAATTCACCCGTTTCCAAGTATTCTTTTGTTCGTTGAATCATCCAAGGATTGCCTAAAGCAGCTCGACCAATCATCACACCATCTGCTCCAACATATTCTAACATGCGTTTGGCATCTTCAGGCGTTTTGACATCGCCATTTCCCATAAAAGGAATGGTTAAATGCTTTTTCACTTCCTTTAAAACGTCCCAGTTGGCTGTCCCTTCGTACATTTGGACACGTGTCCGACCATGCATAGCAATTGCCGAAGCCCCTGCTTGTTCGGCAGCCAAAGCGTTGTCTACAGCATATAGATGATCTTCATCCCAGCCTGTTCGCATTTTTACAGTGACCGGCAAAGAAACTGCCGAAGAGACTGCGTGAACCATCTCATGCACTTTATTCGGGTCCAACAACCATTTTGCACCGGCTTCAGCTTTAATTATTTTATTGACAGGGCAACCCATGTTAATATCAATAATCGCCGCTTGCGTATTTTCTTCCACAAACTTAGCGGCTTCCACTAATGTTTCTTTGTCTCCACCAAAAATTTGTACACTTAAAGGGTATTCCCGCTCATCAATATATAGCATTTCTAAGGTTTTTTTATTTCTTAATTTAATTCCTTTATCACTAATCATTTCACAAACGACTAATCCTGCGCCAAATTCTTTTACAGTCACACGAAAAGCGGCGTTACTAATACCCGCCATCGGAGCTACGACAACACGGTTGGGGATTTCAACGTCTCCAATTTTCCACATAGTCTTTCCTCCTACTTTTGATTCGTATTGCGAATCGCTTCATCACGAAGTTCAATTAATTCTTCTTCACTATAGTGATATTTATTATTACAGAATTGACAAACTGCTTCTGCTCCATGGTCTTCATCAATCATCGCATTTAATTCATCGATCCCCACGGCAATCAAAGCGGTCGCAAATTTTTCTTTGGAGCAGTCACATTTAAATTGCACAGGCATTTTTTCTAAAATTTCTACTTCGTCTTCTCCCAATAAGCGATACAAGACTTGTTCAGGTGTTTCTCCATTTTCTAGTAATTGTGAAATTGGTGGCACTTCCGCTAGACGCTGTTCAATAAAATCAATGGTACTTTCATCGGCACCTGGCATTACTTGAATCATAAAACCACCGGCTGCTTTCACAGATTCATCCGTGTCCACCAATACACCTAAACCGATAGCTGAAGGAACTTGTTCAGAGACCGCCATAAAATATGTAAAGTCTTCACCGATTTCACCAGAAACAATAGGTGTTTGTCCAGAAAAGGTTTCTTTTAATCCTAAATCTTTAATGACTGTGAAAATTCCTTCGTTACCGACAGCGCCACGTACATCAATTTTACCTGTTGCATTCAACTTTAAACTAACATGCGGATTTTTAATGTAGCCTTTTGTTTCTCCACGGCCATTACTATCGACAACAATAGCGCCAGCTGGGCCATTTCCTTGTACTTTTACAGTTAATTTATCGTCACCTTTTAAAGTCGCTCCTAGTAAAAGGGCTCCAATCAATGTGCGTCCTAACGCTGCGGTAGAAGAACTCCATGTATCATGTCTTCTTTGCGCTTCGCCAACAGTTTCAGTGGCACTGATAGCATATGCTCGAATTGAACCCTTATAACAAAGGGCTTTTACTAAATAATCTTCCATTCTTTTTCCTCTTCTCTTGGTGCTTTTTTGTCCATTAGTCAGATAATACTAGGAATCAGGTGTTTTTTCAACCAAATAATCTTCCTTCTATAGAATATCTTAATATTATAGAAGGTGCAGTATTCGTCACCTCGACAAATACTGCACCTTCTACTAATTGGTTATTTATAACGATCTTCGTAGTTATTGCGATCATATTCAGAATTTGAATCAGAATCTTTTTTCTCTTCAGATTGGACTTCTTTTTCTGTTTGTTCGCTTTCTACTTTGACTTCTTCTGCTTCATCATGTAATTCTTTTTTCGCTTCTTCAAAGTCTTGCTTTTCTTCAACTTGTTTTTGTGCTTCTTTTTCTTCTAAAGCACGTTTTGCTTCTTCGAATGTTTGCGCTTCTTTTTCACTAGGATAGTCGCTGTCAGCACCTTCAGGCATTTGACCTGTTTCAAATAATGATTTGATTGCTTTTGCATCTAATGTTTCATATTCTAATAGTTTTTCAGCGATTAGTTTATGTTGTTCACGGTGCGCTTCGATAATTTCATGCGCTTTTGTATGAGCATCCATTAAGATACGGCGAACTTCCTGATCGATTTCAAACGCCACTTGTTCTGAGTAAGCTTTTGTTTGACCATAATCACGACCGACAAAGACTTGATGGTTTCCTTCATATTGAACAGGTCCTAATTTGTCGCTCATTCCATATTCAGTTACCATGCTACGGGCAATCCCTGTTGCTTGTTCAAAGTCATTTGAAGCCCCTGTTGATTGAACGCCAAAGATAATTTCTTCTGCTGTACGTCCACCAAGTAAGCCAACGATTTGTTCAAACATATCTTCTTTAGTCATTAAGAATTGATCTTCTTTTGGTAAAGCAATCATATAACCGCCTGCGCGACCACGAGGGATAATTGTTACTTTATGGACAACACGGGCACGGCTTAAGACTAAACCAACGATTGTGTGTCCCGCTTCATGGTAAGCCACCATTTCGCGTTCTTTTTTATTAATCACGCGATCTTTTTTAGCTGGACCAGCAATTACGCGGTCTTCGGCTTCATCCACATCAGAAGCATCAATTTTTTTCTTGTTACGACGAGCGGCAACTAAGGCTGCTTCGTTTAAGACATTTTCTAAATCAGCACCAGCAAAACCTGGTGTTTGTTGTGCAACAACTTTCAAATCAACGTCATCAGCTAACGGTTTGTTTTTCGCATGAACACGTAAAATCGCTTCACGACCTTTGACATCTGGACGTCCTACCAAGATTTGGCGGTCAAAACGACCTGGACGTAACAACGCTGGGTCTAACACGTCTGAACGGTTCGTTGCAGCAATTACGATAACTCCTTCATTGCCATCAAAACCATCCATCTCAACTAATAATTGGTTAAGGGTTTGTTCACGTTCGTCGTGTCCGCCACCCATACCAGCACCACGTTGACGACCAACTGCATCGATTTCATCGATAAAGATAATCGCAGGCGCGTTTTTCTTCGCTGTTTCAAATAAATCCCGGACACGGCTAGCACCGACCCCGACAAACATTTCAACGAAATCTGAACCTGAGATTGAGTAAAATGGCACACCTGCTTCACCTGCTACGGCTTTAGCAAGTAACGTTTTACCAGTCCCTGGAGGTCCTTCTAATAGTACGCCCGCAGGAATCCGTGCGCCTAATTCAGCGAAACGACGTGGATCTTTTAAGAATTCCACTACTTCAACTAATTCTTGTTTTTCTTCTTCCGCACCAGCTACATCTGAGAAGCGGACACGGTTGGCTTTTTTATCGGCTTCTTTGGCTTTTGATTTACCGAAGTTCATCACACGGCCCCCGCCGCCACCGCCACCGCCTTGTTGGCTCATCATCATGTAGAAGAAGAAGAAAATAATCACTAATGGTAAGAAACTAAATAACAGTGACAACCAAGCGCCACTTGTTGATTGTTCTTTGACAACTAGCTTCACCTTGTTATTTTGGGCCGCATCTTGAATGCCAGCTAAGGTTGTATCACTAGGTAAAACGGTTGTTGTGAAGCCTTTTGACGACGCTTGCGTTGAGCCCCACAATGACAGACCACCTGTGTCTTTCACTTCTTGTTTTTCTTTATACTGACCTTCAATTCGGTAGACCCCATTGGTTGGTTGAATGGTCATGTCTTTGACTTTTCCGTCTTCCAATTGTTGTTGGAAGGTTGAGTAATCGATATCTGGCGATTGTTGGTTGTTATTTCCAAAAATGAAATAGACAACCATGACCATGGCAAGTACTACTAAGACGTAGTATAAACCATTTTTCATGCCATTATTCTTTTTGTTCATGCCTGTCCTCCTTATGCTCATCATTACAATTCATGTTATTCTTTTATCAATCCTGACCTTTACATTGTAACACAATTAATTCCTTGATAGATATTAATTTGATTCGTAAACTTCAGGTTTTAAAACGCCAATATAAGGCAAGTTGCGGTACGTTTCTGCATAGTCTAATCCGTAACCGACCACAAACTCATTAGGCACGTCAAACCCTACGTAGTCAGCTTTAATATCTACTACACGGCCTTCGGGTTTATCTAATAAGGTAACAATTTTCACAGATGCAGCTTTACGGTATCTAAATAAATCTACTAAATACGCTAATGTACGACCACTATCGATGATATCTTCTACGATTAAAATATGTCTACCTTCGACATTTGTGTCCAAGTCTTTGACAATTTTTACTTCGCCTGAAGAAACTGTCGCGTTGCCGTAGCTAGATACATCCATAAAGTCCAATTCTAAATAAGTATTGATTTCACGAGTCAAATCAGCCATAAATGGTACGGCACCTTTTAAAATACCGACCACTAAAGGATTTTTCCCTTGATATTCTTCTGTCAGTTGCTTGCCAAGCTCTGCAGACTTCGCAAGAATTTCTTCTTTGGAGATTAGGACTTTCTCAATATCTTTTTCTATCATAGTGCGCTCCTTTCAGCATTACTCCTTTGTCTTAAAAAGGAGTCTGTAGTGTATTTTATCAGTTTCTAAAGGAATACTCAAATAGGAATTTGCAAATTTTGGTACCCAAATGATTTCCTCTTGCTCATCCGTAATGACCCAAGCACTCTCTCTCGCTTCATTTGGCACTTTTTGATCAATAAAAACTCTGCTTAATTTTTTCGTAAACCCTGGTTTTAATGTAATCCGATCACCACTTTGGCGATGACGAACGGTCAAAGGTGTGGCTGTGGTCAACGGAATTGCTAACAACTGACCCGTCCATTGATTAATCTCTTCTGGAAGAGGAAACGGTTTGTCTGTCGCAATTAATCCTAGCCACTCGGTTTCCGATAAATAAATCCCCGCGCCAGGTACTAATAAGTGCGTGACTTCTTCTCGCAGTGCAGCCTGTTTTTGTTCTAAGCACAGCCAATCGTAACTTTTAGCCAATTGCCATTGCTGTTCTAACATAATCGAGCCTTGCGGTTGGCGTTCATCATTCAACACTTTTAAAATTTGTGTCATCTGGCGTTGATTTAACGAAACTCCTAATGGCACTAATGTTTTCTGGAAAAACGCGGTTAAAAAGAAGTGTTGGTACGCCGGCGTTTCTTTTAATAATCTCTTCAAAGGAATGCGCCAGCCTTGTTTGGTCGGTTCTAAGGCTTCAGATAATTGAGGATCAATTTGTTCTTGAATAAATTCTTGGGCAAAACGTTGTTCATTACTAAAAGAAGCAATCTGATCTAAGAATTGCGGATTTTCCTGCTTTAATAGTGGCATAACCTGATTACGGAGCCGATTTCTCAAATATTCATTGGTTTGGTTCGTTTCGTCCTCAAAATAAACGAATGCTTGGCGTTGTGCAAATTGATACAATTCTTCTTTTGGATAAATAAGTAACGGACGAATCAATTCCCCTGTCGCAAAAGGACGTCTCTCTTTGATGCCCGCGGAATGGGAAAAATTAGTTCCTCGAATCAGCTTCATTAAAATCGTTTCCGCTTGATCGTCTAGATGATGTGCCGTCATTAAGACCGCCGCACCTTCAATTTCCATGACTTCTTTAAAAAATTCATAACGAAATGTGCGCGCTTTTGCTTCTAAATTCCGTTGCTTTTCAGGGTCTTCCCAACGTGTTTCATAATACGTTAACTCTCGTTGCTGACAATAGGTAGCGAGATATTGCGCCTCCTCTTCCGACGCTTCTCGCAATTGATGATTGACATGTGCAACAACCAATTGTAACTGTTCTTTTTCTGCTACCTGTTCCATTAACGTCAAAAGGACCATGGAGTCTACACCACCAGAAACGGCGACCACGATTGTTTGATGCGGTTGCCAAAACCCTTGTTCTTTTCCTCGTTTATAAAACTGCCAAAACATTGTTCGCCCTTCTTTCTTCCTTAGAATAAAAGAGGAACCGAGAAATAACCCAATCGTTATCCCCAGTCCCCCTATTTGTTTATGCTTAGCCGCGACGTCCGCCACGTCCGCCACGTTTGCCTTCAGTATTACGTTTTAATGAAGATAAACGGTCATCACTATCTTTCAAGAAAGAGCTCATCAATGAGTCAAAATCTTGTTTATTGTTATTGTTATTTGCTTGTGGTTTATTGAAAGGTTTTTTACCACCTGTGCGTGGATTACGGTCACGATTCTCATAATTGTTTTCGCGACGTTGAAATTCACGTTTTGGTTGTTGCCCTTCTGCTGGCTCTTGCGCTTTACGGATCGATAAGCCAATTTTGCCGTCGTCACCAACTGAGGTTACTTTCACTGTTACTTCGTCACCTACTGTTAATACATCATGAATATCTTTAACGAATCCATTAGACACTTCACTGATGTGTACTAACCCAGTTTTTCCTTCTCCTAAATCAATAAATGCACCAAAGTTAGTAATCCCTGACACTTTTCCTGGCAATTTAGCTCCTACTTCGATTGACATAAAAAAATTGTTCCTCCTATTTTTTCCCTAATTATAATTGCAGTTTATTCAGCTGAAGACTTAGTTGTTTCAGTTGAAGACTGTGATTGACTATTTTTTTCTGAACTGCTCTTGCTTTCTTCCGCTCCAGAAATCTGTGTTTTTTTCATTTGTTCTGGTGTGGGATAAATCTGTTCGCCTTCTTTTGAGAGAAGGAAACGGCTACGTGCTAATTTTGCCACATAATCATCATCTTTTAACAAAGCAACGTCTTTTTTTAGATCCTTGACCTTCTTATCAACTGCTACGGATTCAGCAATTGCATCTGCTCGTTCTTGTTTGAAAGCACCTAAGCGATGATAATCTTTCATCAATTGGATGCCAGAAAAGGCAAAAATAATGAAGGCCACGAGAAAAATCGCTGCCAAGCGTCTGCGTCTAAAAATCAATTGTTTCTGTTGTTTTTGGAATTCGACATACTGTTCTTTCGTGTAGTCATTTTCCAATGCCGCAACTTTCTTCGAGTTTTTTTCATTCTTTCCCATCGTCTCGCTCCACTCGCTTTGGATTGTCCGTTTTATTATACCAACATCTAAGAACCTTGTCTAATGTTAATTTCAGAGAAGTTAAAGAAAATCAAGCTTTTTTCTGAAATATTCTTTGCTTTTGAAATAACAGTGGTTGATTTATTAATTTTTTTCAAAAGTGGCGCGTCTGTTTCATTAAAACGCTGAAAGGATGAAGCGCTTGGAATATTCATCTTTTCAATGAACTTGCCAAGCGCTCCATCCTCACCTACTTATTCTTCAGAGACACGTGTTTCTGATTTTATTTCATACATTTTTGTGGCATCTTCTTTTTTCGTAGAGTCATTTAGTTGCAGGACTTCTACTTCTAAAATTCTGTTCCCAAATTGAATTTTGACAAGGTCACCAATCTTCACAGTACTAGAAGATTTGGCTAAGACTCCGTTGATTTGAATCCGACCTTTATCAGCGACTTCTTTGGCAACTGTTCTTCTTTTAATAATGCGAGAAACTTTTAAAAATTTATCTAACCGCATCACATTCACCTCTTTTATTTTTTTTGTCTCATCCGTAAAATTTTTGCGCCATACGGTAAACTTAACCATTCACGTATCGTAAATAATTCTAACTTAATGATGGTGCTAATAAAAACTGTACCACCCACTGCAACGCCTAAAACTGTAACGAAAAACGCTTGACTTCGGTGATGCACACCTTGGAACAAGATGGAGATAATTCCTTGATAGACCAATAACGACAGCATCATGATTGCTAAACTAAGCAACAGTTTTTTCAAAAAGTTTCGTTCTCGAACAAAACAATTAATCGCTGCATCCGATTGTCGGACTAAAACGAATAACGTCGCCAGCAACCCAAGAATAGTAGACCAACTAGCACCTAATGTTCCCCAACGAAGGGTGAAAAAGCCTGTTGTCAGTAATTTCACTAATAAACCCACACCGGCTGCCACTAAAGGCCCTTTAAAACGATTGCGGCTTTGTTCAATACTTTGGTAAGCCTGAATAATGGCCATAAAAGCGATGGATAAAACATACACCCCTAAAACATCGTTGCCTTTATAATCTTTAAAAAGTGTAAAGTTCATGTACGGCAATAACATCATCAGACCAATCGAAGCCGCCGATGCTAAGGTTGTGGTAAGACGCAAAAAGATTTTTGCAACTTGTAAAAATTGTTGACGGTCTTTTTTCATAAAATATTTTGTCAAACCTGGTAAAAAGGTTGAGCTTAAAGCTAAAGCAATCACCAAACCTAATTGAACTAGTGGTTGTCCTCTGTCATAGACTCCTTTATCCACTTTCGCAGCTAAATCAGAGAGCCCGAAAAGCATGAGGGCATTTTTTACTTTAAAGGAATCAATTAATTGAAATAGAATCAGAAAAGCACTATATAAAGAGACCAAACCACCCTCAATCATTAAACGTTTAAATAGTCCTTTGGTTTGAGGCATAATCTTCCATTGATGCAAGTATTCCGTACTTCCACTAAGAATTTTTCGATTGTAGTACCATAAGACAAGTACCGCTAAGACACCGCCAGCCAACGCACCACTCATGGCCACCGTCCCCGTTTGGTAAATGGAGCCACCAAAGTAATGATAGGACAACGCAGCTACTAGAATAACCCCGACACGCACAAACTGTTCCATCACTTGCGAAATACCACTAGGCACCATCAACAAATGTCCTTGAAAATTCCCACGATAGAAGGAAAGAATTGGAACGAGTAAAAAGGTAAAGGAAACAACTTCCATCAATGGTTGGAGCGCAGCATCCCCCATACTAATAGCAATTTCTTGACTACCAAAGAAAAAGAAGACCCAACAAGCAATCGCTAACCATAACACATAGGGATATAGTTGACGCAATACTTGTTTTTGACTCCGAATATCTGGTTGTTCAGCGACAATTTTGGAAATAAATTGCGGTAAGCCTGACAACGCTAATGTCATCGCAATCCCATAGATTGGATAAACTTGCTGATACACGTAAAATCCTTCATCCCCTACAAAGTTCTGAAAAGGAACGCGATAAAACGCACTCAACACTTTTGCAATGAAGGAAGCAATGGTTAACACAACGGCACCTTGCATCATTCGTTGCATTTCTTTTTGTGCCATCTTCTAGGCCTCCTTTTAAAGGGAATCCGTTTCTTGCGAATGTTTGTATTTTTCTTGTCGTAATGCAGTTGTAAAAGCAGCAATTTCTTGAATCCAAACAGCTTCTTTACAATCTTTCGGCAACTTCAAGGAAATAGTCATTTGTTCTTTCTCAACTGCTAGATCCGCTTTTAAGTTGGTTGCCGATAACGCTTCAAACAATTGCTCCACAGAGTATGTTTTTGTGCCAATTTTGCTTAACACAAACTTGACTTTTTGGTCGCGTTTGCGAATGCTTTCTAACAAGGCACGGTCGCCATCCATTTTGATACGGCCAGTGGTTAATAAATGCGCCACTTCGTCAGGATACTCTCCAAAGCGGTCTAACAAGTCCGCTTCTAATTCTTCGTACATATCCATATTTTCTAATTGACGAATCCGTTTATAAATTTCAATTTTTTGTCGTTCGTCTGTGATGTACGTTCCTGGAATATAAGCATCAATGCCCAAATCAATTTCAACAGACGTTTTTTGGTCTTGGATATTTTTTCCTTGTTTACGAGCAACTGCCTCAGATAACATCTGTGAGTACATATCAAACCCAACCGAATCAATGAAGCCATGTTGTTGGGCACCAAGAAGGTTTCCGGCCCCTCGAATGGAAAGGTCACGCATCGCAATTTTGAACCCAGAACCTAATTCCGTAAAGTCTTTAATTGCTTCTAAACGTTTCTCGCTAACTTCGTTTAGGATTTTTTGCTGTTCGTACATAAAATAAGCATAGGCCACTCGATTGCTACGCCCCACACGACCACGTAATTGATACAACGTGGATAAGCCCATGTAGTCCGCATTTTCTACAAACAAGGTATTGGCATTAGGAATATCTACTCCTGTTTCAATAATCGTTGTAGTGACTAATATATCATATTGTCCTTCAATAAAATCAAACAAAGTATTCTCGAGTTGAACTTCTGTCATTTGACCATGTGCATACGCAATTCGTGCGTCTGGAACTAGCGCTTGTAGCTCTTCAACTTTTCGTTCAATCGTATCTACTCGGTTGTATAAATAAAAGACTTGGCCATCTCGGGCCATTTCTCGCTCAATCGCTTCCCGAATCGCCCCAGGATTATTTTCCATGACATACGTTTGGATCGGATAACGATTCTCTGGTGGGGTTTCGATGACGGATAAATCACGGACACCTAACATTGACATATGAAGGGTCCTTGGGATTGGTGTTGCTGTTAACGTCAAGACATCCACTTGTGAACGCAATTGTTTTAGTCGTTCTTTATGTTTCACTCCAAACCGTTGTTCCTCATCAATAATCAACAAGCCTAAATCACTAAAATTAATATCTTGCGACAATAAGCGATGGGTACCGATCACAATATCTACTTGGCCATGTTTAATTTTTTCAATTGTTTCATTTTGCTGTTTTTTCGTGCGGAAACGACTTAATAAACCAATTTCTACAGGAAAGCCCTCAAACCGCTCTTGAATCGTTTCGTAATGTTGTTGCGCTAAAATAGTTGTTGGCACTAAAAAGGCGACCTGTTTATTGTTGCTAACAGCTTTGAAGGCCGCTCGTAAAGCCACTTCTGTTTTACCAAACCCTACATCGCCAACTAACAAACGATCCATTGGTCGAGATTTTTCCATGTCGTGTTTAATTTCGGCCGCACTACGTAATTGATCATCTGTTTCAGAATACGGAAAAGCCTCTTCAAATTCTTTTTGATACGCATCGTCTGGCGGAAAAGCATAGCCTTTTTCCGATTCTCTTGTTGCATAAAGTAAGATTAAATCATCCGCGATATCTTCAATTTTCGAAGCAACTTTTCGTTTGGTTTTCGTCCATTCGCTGCCGCCTAGCTTGTTAATTTTCGGCGTTTTAGACTCAGAGGCAACGAACTTTTGAATCAAGTTCAATTGCGTTACTGGAATAAACAATTTATCATCATTTTGGTACAAGATAGTCATGTAATCTTGATGGACCCCATCAACTTCCAAGGTTTCCATACCAATATATTTACCAATCCCGTGATTCGCATGAACGACATAATCGCCCGTTTTTAAGTCGCTATAACTTTTCAACCGTTCTGCATTGGAGATTGTTTGACGACGTGCCCGTTTTTTGGTCGTTGTATGAAAAATTTCTTTTTCCGTAATCGCCACTAATTTGTTTTTAGGTAATTCAAACCCTGTTTGTAATGCCCCTTGAACAATTTGGACATGTCCATCTAACAGCTGATCCCAATTGCTGACTACGCTAGGTATGTCAAAGTCCTGAAATAGCTCTTCGACTTTTTGAATCCGTTCTTTCGTAGGAACAAAAACAACGACCGTTTGGTTTTGCTTTTGCCAACGGTCCACTTCCGCTTTTAGCAACGGCATTTGACCGAAGAATTGTTGCATTGAACGATATTGGAAATTATGGATTTCTTGGAAACGAAGATTCCCCATTCCTTTTTGGAAAAGTGAAAAGAAGGTCGTATTTCGTGCGGTTTTTCGCAATTGATCATGAAAGTCTACGCCAAAAGTTTGTTCAGAAAACACGCGCATTTCTTCAATTTTTAGGGTTTGCCATTCCGCTTCCTCTCTAGCAATCTCCCGTTCCGTTTCCATCATACGAGAATAATCATCCACAAAAAGCAAACTGTTTTCTGGTAAATAATCTAACAGCGTAGTTTTTTGTTGGTACAGAAAATCTGTATAATAGTGAGCATTTTCTGTAGGAATCCCTTGTTCCCAAGAAAACAGCAACTGACCAAAATATTCTTCTAAAAAATCGGTCTCCGTTTGATCTTTAGCTGTCGCTAAACGTTTTTCTAGAGCATCTCGTAACCTCATCATGCCATGATTCATATCTGCCTTTGAGAACACTAAATCAGTCATTGGTGAAATCGTTACTTCTTCAAGATTTTCTAATGAACGTTGGGTATCTGCTTCAAAATAACGGATTGAGTCAATTTCAACATCAAACAGTTCCACTCGAACAGGGTATTCGGCATTTAGCGGATAGACATCAATAATGCTTCCGCGAATACTAAATTCGCCGGGCTTTCCGACCATTGATTGGCGTTCATAGCCCATTAACACTAAGCGTTGCGCGAGGATTTCAGGTTCTACTTCTGTCCCGATTTCCCAATGAAGCTGCGCATTTTGCCACGTTTCTTTCGTTGGCAAATATTTTCGTAGTCCAGCCACTGGTACGACCACGATTCCTGCATTCGCTGTCATCAGGAAATTTAACGCACTCACTCGATCTGCGCGCGCTTCTGGTGAAGAAAAGGCCATTTCGGCGGATAACACTTCATCTACTGGAAATAGATGAACTTGTTCTGAAGGTAAAATATTTAAAAAATCATCTACTAATTGATTGGCATAGTATAGGTTGGGAACCGCAATAACAATTTTTTGATGCGTCTTTTGTAAAGCACCTGCCATCAGTAATGTTTTAGCAGAGCCTGATAACCCAGTAATTAGTTGGCGCGTTCCCGTTGTCATTAGTTGACTGCGCCATGATTTTGCAATTTCTGTTTGGCTAATTCGTTCGATAATATTCAAATAAGGGCCCTCCTTTCTGCTATTTTCCATTAAATTGATTCATTGTCTCAACAAACGTATGACCTTCGCATGCATATAAAGCGGCATCGGCTGCTTTTTTTACGGCAAGCAACATCTCTTCGTGTGTTTCTTTGGGAAAAGTACTTAGTACATGGTGGATAACTGTATCATTTTTTGAGGGCCGACCAATACCAATTTTAATTCTAGGAAAGACATTTGTTCCTAAATGGGCGATCAGACTTTTTATCCCATTGTGCCCGCCAGCACTACCTTTTTGTCGTAAACGAATTTTACCGACGTCTAAGTCTAAGTCATCATAAATAACAATCAAGTCTTCCTCATCTACCCCAAAGTAGGTCAATAACGGACCAACGGAGCGACCTGATTCATTCATAAATGTTAATGGTTTCACTAATAATACTTTCTCAGTTCCTATAAAAAACTCTGCAATATCTGCTTCAAAATTACTATTATTAAACGAAACATTTTGCCGATACGCAATTTCATCTAGCGTAATAAAGCCAATGTTGTGTTTTGTTTCTTTGTATTTACTACCGGGATTTCCCAGTCCTACGATTACTTTCATCTTTCATTCTCCTTGGATTATAAGCTTGCCAACACAAAATGGCTGGGAAGCGTATGCGCTACCCAGTTTTACTCATTATACCATAGAAATAAAAAAACTCGCAGTCTTTGAAGATTAAGAAAGATGTAAAAAAAATTTTTAGAAATTTAAATATGCACAAGATAGTGAAATTACGCACATGTAAGAGCTACCATTTTGAAACAGGTCTGAAAACTGTATCATTTTTACAATCAAAGTTCGTGACATTTTTTACAAACTATGTTACTATCACTTTAGCAACAGGAAATAAAAACTCGTTGCTCACGAAAAAGAATGTAGAGGAAGGAATGGTACACATGACTGCAGCCGCAGGGAATAAAGATCACCAAAAAGTAATTTTAGTCGGGGACGGTGCCGTAGGTTCTAGCTATGCCTTTGCTTTAGTAACTCAGAATATTGCTCAAGAAGTTGGGATTATTGATATTAATGTACCAAAAACTGAAGGAGACGCGTTGGACTTATCCCACGCATTAGCATTTACTTCTCCTAAAAAAATCTATGCAGCTACTTATGACGATTGCCATGATGCAGACTTAGTTGTCTTAACAGCTGGCGCGCCTCAAAAACCAGGCGAAACTCGTTTAGACTTAGTTCATAAAAACTTGAAAATTAATAAAGAAATCGTTACAACAATTGTTGATTCTGGTTTCAACGGTATCTTCTTAGTTGCAGCAAACCCAGTCGATATTTTGACTTATTCAACTTGGAAATTCTCTGGTTTCCCGAAAGAACGAGTAATTGGTTCAGGAACTTCACTAGATTCTGCTCGTTTCCGTCAAGCAATTGCCGAATTAGTTGATGTTGATGCACGAAATGTCCATGCCTACATCTTAGGTGAACACGGAGATACAGAATTCCCAGTTTGGTCACATGCGAATGTCGCTGGCTTACAAATTTACGAATGGGTGAAAAATAATCCTGACGTCGATGAAGAAGCAATGGTTAACTTATTCTTCAACGTACGTGACGCTGCTTACACAATCATCGAGAAAAAAGGAGCTACCTTCTATGGGATCGCGGTTGCACTAGCGCGTATCACTAAAGCGATCCTAAACGATGAAAACTCTGTGTTACCATTATCTGTTTATTTAGAAGGCGAATATGGTCAAAACGATATTTATATCGGTGCACCAGCGATCATCAACCGCCAAGGAGTTAAACAAGTCATTGAAATTCCATTAACAGATGCTGAACAAGAAAAAATGGAAGCTTCTGCTTCTGCATTAAAAGAAGTTATTGCAACAGCTTTTGCTAAATTTGAAGCAGAAGAAGCAAAATAACTCCTTCTACAATAGTCGAAAATTAAAAGCAACCAAGAGTGAACACTATTGTTACTCAGCTTTAAAGCCTGGTACAAAAATCCAAAGCGATTTTTGCACCAGGCTTTACTTTTAATCTGTTTTACTTTACTCATCGCCAAATTTTTTCAAAAAATTATTATTTTGTTTAACTCGAAAAATAACAATCCCCAAAAATAAATTTGTTATCTAAAATTCACTACACTACTTAATATAGTCCATCTGCTTCTTCTTTTGTCACAATGTAAATATTTTTCATTTGCGTATAAGCATCTAGCATTGATTTATGCGTTTCTCGACCAATTCCTGATTTTTTATAACCACCGAATGGCGCGCCCGCAGGCAATTGATTGTATGTGTTGACCCACATCCGACCTGTCCGTACACCACGAGCAACCCGTAATGCCACATTGATATCTTGAGAAAAGACGGCACCACCTAGACCATATTCAGAATCATTAGCTAAACGAATGACCTCTTCTTCCGTTTCAAATTTAATCACTGTTGCAACAGGACCAAAGATTTCTTCTTGGGCCACGCACATTGTATTCGTGCCATTTGCTAATAACGTAGGTGCTAAAAAAGCCCCCTTGTCTAGCCCATTTTCTGTTAAACGTTGCCCACCAGTAATCAGTGTAGCTCCTTCTTTCACACCAATCTCGACATATTTTAAAATTTCTTCCAATTGATGCTCATTGATCTGAGCGCCCATTTCAACATCTTTTTCCCACGGGAAACCAACTTTTACTTGTTCAAACTTTTCTTTCAAAGCCTCTACAAATTGATCATAAATACCTGACTGAACGAACACACGAGACCCAGCACAACAAACTTGCCCTTGATTGAATAAAATCCCTAACTGCACACCTTCTAATGCTCGTTCCCAATTGGCATCTTCAAAAATAATGTTGGCTGATTTTCCGCCAAGTTCTAAAGTGGCTGGAATTAGGCGGTCGGCCGCGGCTTTAGCGACAGTGTACCCTACCTCTGTTGAACCTGTAAAAGCTAGCTTATCAAAACCTGGATGTGCCAACATATAATTTCCTGAATCAGAACCACGACCGGTGATTAAATTCACTACTCCTTTCGGCAAGACTTGATCAAAAATCTTAAACAATTCCAACAGACTTAATGATGTGCTCGAGGATGGATGAATCACAACAGTATTACCTGCTGCCAACGCTGGCGCTAATTTCCAAGCACCCATTAGCAATGGAAAATTCCACGGAATAATTTGACCAACGACACCAATGGGTTCTTTCACAACAATGGATAACGTATCCTTATCAAATTCTTTGACAGACCCTTCTTCTCCACGAATCACACTAGCAAAATACCGAAAATGGTCTGCACTGGCAGGGACATCAATCGATCGCGTTTCCCGAAGTGGTTTTCCATTATCTAAAGTCTCCACCATAGCTAAATGTTCTTGATTTTCTTCAATCAAATCAGCAATTTTCAATAAAAGATTGCTTCTTGTTACAACATCAACATCTTTCCAGGTCTGAAACGCTTCTTGAGCTGCTTCTACAGCTCGATCCACATCTTCATTTGTGGCATCTACAAATTCTGCTAATTTTTCGCCATTACTAGGATTGTAACTAGCAATCATTTTATTACCACTACCTGTGGTCCACTCTCCATTAATATACAATTGATAGCGACTGGCAACTACTTGATTTATTTCTTTTTTGCTCATTTAACCACCTCTTCTTTCATTTTTGTATCCGCTTACAATTATAAGACATCTTCCACCTAAAAGTAAATGATTCTACCAAAAAAAAATATAGCTCTCGGCGACTGTTGCTAACTCACCCAGATCTGAAACCTTCTGGCAATAACTGAATGTATTAAACTTTATTTGAGCGATCTTTTGTCACAAAAAAAAGCTAGCACTGAAGAATTAAAATTGATTCTTCAGTGCTAACTTTGATTTTTCCAACTCATCCGTTCTTATTGACAAAGAGCTGATTTTTTTATTTATCTTTTGGAACGATATAGTTCATTAAATGTGTTTCATCGGCTGAGATTGTACGTGTTGAAACAACGTTTAATCCCTTCACATTCATTTCAGAAATTAAGATGCTACCATCTTTAAAGACTTTTTCCACAAATGCGACATGACCGTAAGTATTGTCCGCGCCTAAAACACCAGCTGGGAAGGAAACCGCTGCGCCTGCTTTTGGTGTACGACTTACTTTGTACCCACGTGCACGACCTGTTTCGCCCCAATCTTGACCATTCCCCATTGTTAAGTCCACACGTTTACCTAATTGCGTAATACGGTTATAGACATATTGTGTACAGTTGCCCCAAGCATAACTATTAAAGGTGTCATAGTTTTTGCCATTATAGGCTGGGAAATTTGATTCCATTGGTTCGACGGTTGCTTTTTCTTTATCATAATAAGTTAAATCGTATGTTTTAATTAACGCATTTAATTTCTTATGGTAATCTTTGTCCGTTGCGTATTTTCCTGTTAGGAAACGTGTCGCTTCTTTGTATGATTTAGCTTCTGTTTTCCAGACACCATGATAGAAATCTTTATTGGAATCTAAACCATTTTTCAACAATTTCGCATAATCTTCCATCGATTCTTTATACGATGGATATTGACGGAATTTTGCTTCTACTGTGTATAGGTTACCGAAACCATTGTCTTCATAGGTAATAAAAGAAACAGATTGACCTTTGTAATCGCCTTTGATACCAAACAAATTGTAGTTTGGTTTCTGGCTTAATTTACTATTGCCGCTGCCACTTTCTAAAATTGCTTGAGCAATCATCACACTAGCATATAAGTTTTTGTCCTTAGCCACTTTCCGAGCAGATTCACCGATTTCTTGAATAAACTCTTCTGTCTTCTTCGTTTTGCTGACCGTAAACGTCTCATCGTCTTCCACTAACCCAACCGTTTCATTTGTAACCGGCGGGACTATTTCAGGCTGCGGTGTTGACGCTGCTGGTTGCTCTACTGGCTTTTTAGCTGGCGCGGTAGGTGTCACTGGTTTCGCCGGCTGTTTTGATTCAGAAGTACTCGTGCCAGGCTTTGGCTGTTCTTTAGAAGAACTTGGTGTGGTCGTTGGCGTGGTACTTGATTCAGTTGTACTTGTTGACGTAGAATCTGTGGTTGACTCTGTTGTACTCGTTGAGGTGGAATCAGTAGTCGATTCTGTCGTACTTGTGGATGTTGAATCCGTTGTGGAATCTGTCGTTTCGGTTCCTGACGTTTCCGTGGACTCCGTGGTTGCAGATGTACTTGATTCGGTTGAACTTTCTGTTTCAGTTGTTGTTTCTTCTGTCGCTTCTGTTGTTTCACTAGTCGCTGTCGTTTCAGTGGCTTCAGCAGTTGTTGCTTCTGCGGTTGTTTCTGCGACAGAACTATTTTCAGCTACCAAGTTATTACCTTCTGCAAATGCACCTACTGGCACTGATGAACCTAAAAGTAATAAGGTAGAGAACAGGGCAAATTGTTTTTTCATACTCATTCTCCTTTTTTATTTTTCTCCATTTATTTTTATGTACCAACATAATAATTGACATAGTTATTGTTTAAATGGCTCCTTTTTTAATAGTATACTGTTTCATAAAAAATTTCTAGCAAAAAGTTAAAAAAATAGAAGAAAATTCACAAATTCTTCTATCTTTTTTTGGTAATTTTCTAAGAAAAAAAAGAAAGGACTTGAACAAACATCAATATCCTCTCTTTTTCTCGTTATCCTTCAAACAAAATACTTTTTTTTCGAAGCGCCTCTTTGATTTCTTGGAAAGTTTCTTCGTCTGCACAGCGAATAGTATGCAGATGGACGCCTCCTGTTAAAACTGATAGTAATGTAGCATGCTCTTTTTGATACTTATCCATAAATTTATCAATGTCTTTCTCTGTTTGAATGCGCAAACTACCGATTAATTCCCCATAAAGTGGATGTGCAATACTCACATCTACCACTTCTCCACCTTTGGCAACAATGACTGACAATTCTTCTCTCGTTTGTTCAGGCGTATGTTGACAAGCAATTTTCCGCTCAATTCCTTCTAAAGGTTGTTCCAACATATACCCTCGAGCTGTTGCGACAATTTCGACGCCTGTCGCCCGTAATAGAGCGACATCTCCTACAATAATTTGTCTGCTGACATCAAAAGCTTTTGCAAAACGAGTAGCACTAATTGGCTTTTCGGTCTCTCTTAATCTTTTAACAATCTCTCTTCTTCTGATTTCTCCATCCACGACGTTAGCCTCACTCTCCTAAATGTTTTTCTTGGAAACGTTTAGAGGCGTCCATAATTCCTTGGAAAGTCTCAGATAATGTTTCTTCATACTCGGCATTTTCAACATGATTCAGAATAGTTTCTAACACTTGTCGCTCTCTTTCAGAGTCAAAAACCGCATGCCCTGCTTTCTTTTTCACTGCAGCAATCTCTGCGACGACATCCATCCGTTGTTCTAATAAACGGACCAGTTCCTTATCGATTTGGTTAATCTTTGCTCGTTGTTGTTCTAAAGAAGTTGTTGGGGCGTCATCTTCAGTCAATTCTTTAATTATCCTTGCTGGATTACCTGCTATGACACAGTTTTCTGGGAACGATTTGGTCACAACAGCGCCTGCTGCCACCACTACATTATCGCCTAATGTTACACCAGGAAGGAGAATCGCTCCACCGCCAATCCAAACATTGTTGCCAATGATAATTCGTTTCCCTGATTCCATTCCGCTATTACGCTTGGCCGCTTGTAATGGATGCTCAGCTGTATAAAGTTGCACATTGGGGCCAAACATACAGTTATCGCCAATTTCGATTGGACAAACATCTAAAAAAACGTTATTAAAATTGGCATAGAAATTTTTCCCCACAGAAATGTTGTAGCCGTAATCAAATTGAATCATCGGTTCGATATAAGTTCCGACACCCACTTTTCCAAACGTTTCTTCTATTAATTGACGACGAATATAAGTGTCTGGTTGTTGGTTAATTAACGCCATTTGTTCACGGGCTTTTTTGCGATCAGCCACTAATTCAGGATCTGAGGCAAAATATAATGCGCCGGCGATCATTTTTTCTTTTTCTGATTTAAATTCTTCCATTCCGTTACTCCTTTATCGTTAATTCTGCAAATATCGTTTCGGCTTTCGCTTCTAAAAAATAATAAGGTTGTTGTAAAAATAGCGGCGTTTGATTAATGGCTAAAATAGTTGCCGTTGGTTGTTTATAATGAATCAAATCGCAAAACGGATGCACTTGAAAACTCGTACCGACAATCACGATTAAGTCGGCAGAAGCAACGGCCTGAATGGCTTTTTCGATTGCCTCTTCTGATAATCCTTCTTCATACAAAGTAATAGCTGGACGGATTTGTCCATGACAGTCTGCGTGCCGATCACTAAGTAAATAGTCTTGCCAAGGAACCGTTGCACCACAAGTTTGGCAGTAACATTCATATAAATTACCGTGAAAGTCCACCACTTCTTGGCTACCTGCTTTTCGATGAAGCCCATCAATATTTTGTGAAACAATTTTTCCCCGTTTCATTTGCTCTAATTGTGCCATTTTCTGGTGAATGATATTAGGTTGTGCGTCTGGATGATAGAGCGTTTTAACGAATTGATAAAACTTTTCTGGCTCAGTTTTTAAGCAAGTCCGGCTCAATAAGTATTCCGGTTGCTGGATTCCTTGATAGACACCTTTTAAGGAACGATAATCTGGCACACCTGAGGCTGTCGAGATACCCGCACCTGTTAAAAATGTGATTTTTTGTTGGGTTGCCAACCAATGAATTGCCTCAGTTTGCGTGATATCTTGCATATTGATTCAGCTCCTAATCTTCTATATTATAACGTATTTTAACATTAGCACCAAAAGTTTTTCCACTTTTTGAAAACTTCTTACCTATATATTGATTTATCTTGAAAGAGTTTGTGACAAATTTCTCAACTCGTGGTAAAATATGCATGAGTAAAAGTGAGGTGAAACAACAATGGTCGCATTTATTATTTATTGGGCTGCAATTATTGCCTGCATCGCTTGGGGCGTTTTAAGCATTTGGTTCTCTGTTTTTTATCTTTCTCGTAAAGAAAACGGAAATCTTTGGGCTTTTGCGTTCTTCAACGTTATCGCTATTATCGCCTTAGCAATTGTTTTATTAGTTTACAAAACTTGGGATTTCGGTATCTTAACTTACTCAAGTCTAATTTATACAATTTTAGCTTCTTTAGGTGTATTGACTGTTCTTCAAGCTATTTTAGGTCGTGAACCAAAAGCTGTCAAAGCTTAAGTAAAAAGCAACTGTTCCTTTAGGAATGGTTGCTTTTTTCGTATTAGTTTCTATTTCGTAGGGAAAATGTTACGCTAATTTCATAGTGTTTGTGTCCTCTTGATAAATTCCTTTGCTGGAACATATTGACTTTCTTCTGGATTTATCCTAAAATTAATAACTGAATTTAATAACTGAATAGTGCCTCAAAAAAGAGGTAGAGGTCGCGGTTTTTATTACGCTTGTGGAGTGAGAGGACACTGGGAAGCAAGTTTAGGATCAATCGCCGAAATGCATAACGGAGCCTCTTCTGTTGTGTGTTGGGACGTAAGTTAAGAGCTTGCGGACTGTCTTAGTAGTGATGCTAAGTTGTGCTATGTTTCGTTGAGGAATTTTTTTCGACATTACCTAGCAACCTTACATCTGTTTGGTTGTTTTTTTTGTATTCAAAAATAGGTTGTGACAGAAGTATTCTCCTTTAAAAAGACAGAATCGCTTTTGCTCAGCTGATTATCAAAGCTTGTTGATTGAAAAAAGACAGAACGATCAATCAGACAAGAAATTTAAAGGAGAGAAAAAGATGAACAAAAAAGTTTTTTCATTCAGTCTACTACTGGTCACGCTATTTTCGTTACTTGGCATGACAACCAACGCTTCGGCGGAGGAAAATGGTGAATTCCGTGTCGGCATGGAGGCTGGCTACGCCCCTTTTAACTGGTCACAGAAAAATGATGCACATGGCGCAGTGCCTATTCAAGGCAACTCTTATGCAGGCGGCTATGATGTTCAAATTTCTAAAAAAATTGCCGATGGTTTAGGTCGTAAATTAGTAATCGTCCAAACCAAATGGGACGGCTTGGCGCCCGCCTTACAATCCGGAAAAATTGATGCCATTATCGCCGGAATGAGTCCAACCGCTGAACGAAAAAAAGAAATTGCTTTTACAAACCCTTATTATGAATCACAATTTGTCGTAATTGTAAAAAAAGATGGTAAATACGCTAATGCAAAAAGCTTGAAAGATTTAGCTGATGCTAAAATTACGGCTCAACTAAATACATTCCACTATGGATTAATTGATCAAATTCCAAATGTCAATAAACAGCAAGCAATGGATAACTTTTCAGCTATGCGAACAGCACTTGCTTCTGGCATGATTGACGGGTATGTTAGTGAACGTCCTGAAGGCGTAACAGCAACTAGTGTCAATAAAGAATTAAAAATGTTAGAATTTCCAAAAGAAAATGGCTTTGATGCTAGCGCTGAAGACTCGCAAGTAGCAGTCGGCATGCGTAAAGGCGATCCAGACATTGAAAAAGTAAACAAAATTTTAGCAGGTATTTCTCAAGATGAACGGACAAAAATTATGGACCAAGCCATCAAGGATCAACCTGCAGCAACAGATAGTGATGAACAAAAAACAGGACTTATTAACGATTTCAAAAATATTTGGAATCAATATGGCGACATGTTTTTACGTGGTGCTGGTTTAACGCTATTTATCGCGTTAATTGGGACGGTAGTCGGAACAACTCTTGGTTTACTAATTGGTGTCTTCCGTACAGTTCCAGATTCTGAAAACCCAGTCGCTCGTTTCTTCCAAAAATTAGGAAATTTAATTCTTTCTATTTATATTGAAGTTTTCCGTGGTACACCGATGATGGTTCAAGCAATGGTTATTTTCTATGGTTTAGCTCTAGCTTTTGGCATCTCTTTAGACCGAACAGTGGCCGCATTATTTATCGTTTCTGTGAATACTGGTGCCTATATGTCTGAAATTGTTCGCGGAGGTATTTTCGCAGTAGATAAAGGACAATTCGAGGCAGCACAAGCGATTGGGATGACCCATGGACAAACAATGCGTAAAGTCGTTATTCCCCAAGTATTACGTAATATTTTACCTGCAACAGGGAATGAATTTGTCATTAATATCAAAGATACGGCCGTGTTAAGTGTTATTGGTGTCGCAGATTTATTCTTCCAAGGGAATGCTGCTTCTGGCGCAAACTTCCAGTTCTTCCAAACCTTTACAATTGTCGGCATCATGTACTTGGTAATGACTTTTGTGATTACACGAATCTTACGTGTTGTGGAACGTAAAATGGATGGCCCTTCTGCTTACGTTAAAGTAGAAGAATTAACTGAAGAAGGAAAAGAAAGCTAGGAGGCAAACAGATGAGTGCAATTATTGAAATTGAACATTTACGAAAAAGCTTTGGCGAAAACGAAGTATTAAAAGATATCAATATGAACGTCAACAAAGGAGAAGTTGTCACCATTATCGGTTCTTCTGGTTCTGGTAAATCAACGTTACTACGTTGTATTAATTTGTTAGAAAAACCAACAGATGGCAAAATCATCTATAATGGTAAAAATGTTTTAGAACGTGGTTATAGTTTGCCCAAATATCGGACCCATTTAGGGATGGTTTTCCAATCATTCAATTTATTTAATAACATGAATGTCTTAGAAAACTGTACATCTGGTCAGATGACTGTCCTAAAAAGAAACAAGGAAGAAGCCAAAAAAATTGCCTTAGAAAATTTAGAAAAAGTTGGCATGGCTCGTTTTATTGATGCCAAACCCGCTCAATTGTCTGGTGGACAAAAGCAACGGGTAGCCATTGCTCGAGCATTATCAATGGATCCAGATGTTTTACTTTTCGATGAACCAACTTCTGCATTGGACCCTGAAATGGTTGGCGAAGTGTTGAAAACGATGAAAAATCTTGCTCACACAGGGCTAACAATGGTGATTGTCACACATGAAATGGAATTTGCGCGGGACGTATCCGATCGTGTCATTTTCATGGATAAAGGTGTCATTGCCGAAGAAGGGACCGCTGAAGATATTTTTGTCCATCCAAAAGAAGCTCGGACAAAAGAGTTCTTACATCGGATTTTAACGAAAAACTAGTAAAAAAGAGGCAGTCATTCTGGTCAGAGTGACTGCCTCTTTTGTTATTTTTTGTATTGACGAATCATTGGCGGTTCATAGGAATCAATAAATGCCCCAATTTCTTCTAAGGAATCTGAAATGAAAATTTTAGCTCGATCCGCCGCTGTTAAGAAACTAGTTTCTACCATTTTATCAAAAAAGGCAGCTAATAAGTCATAGTAACCATTCACGTTATATAAAATACAAGGATTCATATGTTCACCGACTCGGCCCCAAGAGATCACCTCGCTAATTTCTTCTAGTGTGCCTGGACCACCGGGTAAAGCTAAATACACATCTGCCAATTCAATCATCTTTTTCTTGCGCGCATGCATATCACTGACTGTATGCATCTTTGTAATGCCATTATGTGCAATCTCCCGCTCCATTAAAAAAGTGGGCATGACACCAATTACCTCTCCACCTTCTGCTAAAAGAGTGTCAGCCACCGTTCCCATTAGACCAACATTGCCACCACCATAAACTAAATCATAGTGATTTTCTTTCATCCAAGTGGCTAATTCTACCGCAGTTTGCTGATAGATTGGCTCATTCCCCAGATTAGCGCCACAATATACTGCCATTTTTTTCACAAACATACCCTCCATTTAGATAGATTATTTTTTACTACCTATCCTCTGGTAGCTATGGTAGCATATTTTAATTTTCTCGAAAAGATGCAACCATTTTTCTTTTCACTTTAAAAGTATTTGAATTTTCAGACAATAAGTGCTATAGTCATTTTATATTTTAAAATTTCAGAAAAAGGAGTCCGCTTATCTTGTCTACCTCACTCACTATTCGCTTAATTGCTGAAGCAGATTGGCCCGCATTACATGCCTTGGATCAAGTCATTTGGACAAAAAAGAATACCCCTGCCGAGATACAACCACTCTCGCTTGCAGCATATCAAGAAAAAATGAAAGATGAAACGATTTTCGTTGCCATCAGCGGACAACAATTCGCTGGATTTATTGAAGTTCATCCGCCCACTTCGTTAGCAGCTCATCAAAAACAATGGCTATTAAGTATTGGCGTTTCGCCAGATTTCCAAGGTCAAGGGATTGGTGGTTCTTTGCTGTCGTATGTCAAAGAGATGGCCCAGATAAGCGGGATTCATAAGCTGAGTTTGCGAGTAATGGCTACCAATCAAGAAGCCATTCGATTCTATGAAAAACATGGTTTTGTGCAAGAAGCACATTTTAAAGAAGAATTTTATATAAATGGACACTATTGTGATGATTATCAGTATGCTTATTTCATAGAAAAATAAGAAAACCAATGTTTTCTATAAAAACTGGTTGCTCTCTGTTTCTTCTTCTGTTATTTTAAATAATAAGACAATATTAAGGAGTGTGAATCTATGCAAAAAAAGTTAGTTTGGCGTGATTATCTATACGTTGGTTCAATGTTATTCGGTTTGTTTTTCGGTGCTGGAAATTTAATTTTCCCTGTACATATGGGACAAGAAGCGGGGGCTTCCGTCTTTTTAGCAAACTTGGGCTTCTTAGCCACTGGAATTGGCTTACCTTTTCTTGGTGTCATTGCTATGGGTGTTTCTAAAAGTTCAGGTGTTTTTGACTTAGCTTCTCGGATTAATCGTCGTTATGCTCTTATTTTTACCTTACTATTATATTTAACGATTGGTCCTTTCTTTGCTTTACCAAGGTTAGCAACTACTTCTTTTGAGATTGGTCTTGCACCATTTGTTCCTAAAGACTTGCAATGGCTGGTTCTTGCTGGCTTTTCCGCATTATTTTTCTTAGCCGTTTGGCTCTTCTCTCGAAAGCCAAGTAAAATCTTAGATTATGTGGGTAAATTTTTAAATCCGTTATTTTTAGCATTGCTAGGGATTTTGATTGTTTTAGCCTTTGTAAAGCCATTAGGTCATGTGGCCAGTGCCGCTGTTGGTGAAAATTATATTTCAAGTCCTTTCTTTAAAGGATTTACAGAAGGTTATAATACGTTGGATGCTTTAGCTTCATTAGCTTTTGGGATTGTTGTCGTTTCCACTTTGCGAAATATGGGCGTCGAAAAACCTGGAGATATCGCTAAAGGAATGATTAAATCAGGTGCTTTCAGTGTTGTATTGATGGGGATTATCTATACCTTACTTGCTTATATGGGAACAATGAGTATCGGGGCTTTTCCAATCAGTGAAAATGGCGGGATTGCCTTAGCCCAAATTGCTAATTACTATTTAGGCCTACCAGGGAGTATTTTACTGGCTTTTATCGTAGTTCTTGCTTGTTTAAAAACAGGTATCGGCTTAAGCACAGCCTTTTCTGAGACTTTTGAAGAAATGTTTCCGAAGGTTTCCTATCAAAAATTCTTGGCAATTGTTGTTATTTTACCAGCTATTTTTGCAAATGTCGGCTTAACCAACATCATTCAATTTGCCGTTCCAGTCTTGATGTTCCTTTATCCATTGGCGATTACTTTAATGCTTTTGGTAATCATCAGTCCGATTTTCAAACATCGACGGGAAGTCTATCAAGCAACGACCTATATCACATTGATTGCTGCTGTTTTAGATGCATTAAATAGCTCCCCCGCCTTTATCAAAGATACGGCGTTTGTAACAACGCTTTTAGAAAAAGCCGGCCAATACTTACCATTGTTCACTATTGGCATGGGCTGGGTCGTTCCAGCAACGGTTGCTTTTCTAATTAGTTGGGTTTGGGTCATGATTTCTAAAAAAGATCCTATCCTTGATTAATTCTTACCAAAACGGCACTAGAAAAATGTGGAAGCGCATCTTTTCTAGTGTCGTTTTTATGTATATTCGTTGTACCAAACTCTTGACTATGGTAAATTGAAGTTACCAACAAGTACTGGAGGAAATTACCCATGTTAGTTACAACAACCGAGAGAATTAGCGGTCAAGAATATGAAATTATTGGAGAAGTTTTCGGGTTAACCACACGTTCTAAAAATATGTTTAAAGATTTAGGTGCTGGACTAAAAAGCGTAGTTGGCGGTGAAATCAAAGGTTACACTGATATGCAACGAGAAGCACGCGACCAAGCAATCGAACGTTTAAAAGCAGAAGCCTCTAAATTAGGTGCGGATGCCGTTGTGATGATGCGTTTTGATTCTGGCACAATTGGTACCGACATGCAATCTGTCGTGGCTTACGGAACAGCTGTTAAATACATCTAAATTTTGCAACTAAAAGAGGTCGGGACAGAAGCGTTTAACTCCGAGAAATAAGAAGGAATTTCCGAAAATTGTTCTGTAATTTTTGGAGAATTTCGGCTTATTTCCGAAGGAGTTGCTTCTGTTCCCGCCGTTTATCAGTTTTTGAGCGTGGAGCAAAAATCCAAAGTGATTTTTGTCCCACGCTCTTTTATTTTTCATATTTCACTTCTGCTAAATACAATCCTTCTGGATGAGCAGTCGGACCAGCTAGATTTCGATCTTTGGCTGCAATAATTGCTGGAATTGCGGTTGGTTCTAGCCGCCCATTGCCGATTTTCAATAGCGTACCAACTAAAATCCGAATCATTTTGTACAAGAAACCATCGCCCCGAAAAGTGAATGTTAATTCATCCCCCGTTTCATTGACATGAACACTGGCTTCATGAATGGTCCGGACTTTATCTTCTACCGAACTTCCTGAGGCACAGAAAGAGGTAAAATCATGGGTACCTAATAAATCAGGCAAAGCTTGTTGGATTTTTTCGAGATCAATGGGATACGGAAAATAACTGGCATAAAAACGTCGAAATGGACTTCGTGGTTTGCCAATATCCACTTTAAATTGATAGGTTTTTTCGATCACGTGATAACGTGCATGAAAGTCTTCTGAAACACGTTCCACGCTGCGCACAGCAATGTCTTCTGGTGTTTGTGTGTCTAACGCAAAGCGCATTTTTTCCAACGGACGTTCCTGCGGATAATCAAAGTGAATCACTTGGCCCATTGCATGAACACCTGCATCTGTTCGTCCTGAACCAAAAACCGTCACGGAGCGTCCATTATTCATGCGTGCTAACGTTTTTTCTATTTCTTCTTGAACGGTACGCTCATTAGGCTGCTTTTGAAAGCCATGAAAATGAGTGCCATCATAGGCAATGATTGCTTTATAGCGGGGCATAATTTTTCTTCACCTTTTCTAAGTTCTTAATACAAATAAGCCAATGGTTAACAAGACAAAGCCAAACATTACTATTGTATCTCGTAGGTGCCAATGAAGAATGCGGTATTTTGTCCGTCCTTCGCCACCTTGATAACCTCTTGCTTCCATGGCAGTCGCCAAATCTTCCGCACGATTAAAACTACTTACGAAAAGCGGAATTAAAAGTGGAACAATAGCTTTCATTTTTTGAAGTAAGTTTCCTTCACCAAAATCCACGCCACGGGCACGTTGGGCATTCATAATCTTTTCCGTTTCATCCATTAATGTTGGGACAAAACGTAAAGCAATGGATAACATCAATGAAACTTCGTGAACTGGAAATTTCACCACACGAAGTGGACGTAGCAAATATTCAATCGCATCTGATAACTCTAATGGTGCCGTTGTTAAAGTTAATAGCGTTGACATGAAAATAATTAAAACAAAACGACAGAAAATAAATAGCCCATTCGTCACACCAAACTGGGTAATGGAAATAATTCCCCACTGAAAGTACACTTCTCCCCCTTGTGTAAACAAGGTTTGAAGAGCCACAGTGAACAGAATTAGCCATAATAATGGCCGAACACCGCGGATAAAGAAGCGGGCGCTGATTTTTGATAATGAAATAGCAAAAGCAGTAAAGGCCGCTATTAAAACATAACTCTGCCAATTATTTGCTAAAAAGATAATTCCAATAAAATAAAAACTAGCTAATAATTTGGCGCGCGGATCTAAACGATGGATAAAAGAATCACCTGGAATATAGCGCCCAAAAATTAATTTATTCATCATTTTGCCTCACCTGCTTCCTGCATTTTTTTCAGAAGCTGATCGGCTAATTGATCGGCCGTTAATGGTAATTGCTCAAAAGAAAAGCCTTTTGCCACTAATTTTTCAGCAAATTCGGCCGCAGTTGGCACGCCTAATTGTTTTTCTTTCAACCATTGTGTCTCTTGAAACACTTCTTGTGGTGCTCCCGCTTGGACGATTTGTCCTTTTTCTAAAACAATCACATGATCTGCGTAATTAGCCACATCATCCATCAAATGTGTCACTAAAACGATGGTCATATTGTGTTCTTTATGCAGACGACTAAACATCTCCATCATTTCTTTACGACCCTTAGGATCCAAACCAGCGGTCGGTTCGTCTAATACTAAGACTTCTGGTTCCATCGCTAGCACACCAGCAATTGCGACACGGCGCATTTGGCCACCTGATAACTCAAACGGAGAATGTTGTAAGTATTTTTCATCTAAGCCGACTAAATTAAGCATTTTCTTAGCTAATTTTTTCGCTTCTTCGTCAGAAACACCAAAGTTTTTCGGTCCGAAAGCGATGTCTCGCTCCACGGTTTCTTCAAACAATTGTGCTTCTGGAAATTGAAAAACAATCCCAACTTTTTTACGAATTGGTTTTAAATTCTTATTATCAGTTTCTGGCGTAATCACACGCTCTCCAATTGTCACTTGGCCTTTAGTTGGTTTCACCAAAGCATTTAAATGTTGCAATAGCGTTGATTTGCCACTGCCAGTATGACCGACAATCGCTGTATAAGAGCCGTCTTGAATCGTTAAATTAATATCGAATAATGCCCGTTGCTCAAAAGGAGTATTGGGTTGGTAAGTAAAATCTACTTGTTTAAAACGGATGTCCATAACCAATCCACCATCCCTTCTTCTGTTAAATAATTCGTTGGCACAACAACGCCACGCTCTTTCAAAGCTACTTTTAATTTTTCAGGAAACGGTAAATCCAAGCCCATTTCAACAAGCGCTTCTCCTGCAGAAAAAATCTTTTCTGGCGTTCCTTCGCTTGTTAATTGTCCTTGGCGCATCACTAAAATACGATTCGCATTAGCCGCTTCATCAATATCGTGGGTAATAGAAATAACTGTTAAATTGCTTTCTTCTTTAATCTTTTGAATGGTAGCAATTACTTCTGCACGACCTTCTGGATCTAACATACTTGTCGCTTCGTCTAAAATAATAATATCTGGTCGCAAAGCAACCACACCAGCGATAGCTACTCGTTGTTTTTGACCGCCAGATAGCCGAGCAGGTTCTCGCTTGGCAAAATCTAACATACGAACCCGTTCTAAGGCATCGTGGACACGTTCGACCATTTCGTCACGCGGAATGCCTTGATTTTCTAAACCAAAAGCCACATCGTCTTCGACTGTTGAACCGACAAATTGGTTATCTGGATTCTGAAAGACCATTCCTACCATACGCCGGATATCCCAGACGTTTGCTTCGTTTAATTCTTTGCCGCCAACTTTGATAGTCCCAGCAGCTGGCAGTAACAGCCCATTGATCGTTTTGGCTAACGTTGATTTACCAGAACCATTATGGCCAATAATAGCGACCCATTCGCCTTGTTGAATGGAAAAAGACACATCTTTTAAAGCGGGAGAAGCATCTTCTGGTTGATAATTAAATTGGATATTATTTAGTTCAATGATTGGTTGCATCGCGTACTCCCTCAATCTATTTATTCTTTCTAACACTACCAAAAAAGTAGCGTTTTTTCAATCATCTGTTCTGATTCTTCACACTATTTTTTATTATACCAAAAGAACGGTCATTATGGGAGCTCTTATCTGTCTTGACAGGTCTATTTTTCATAAAAATAACTTCTTGTTCTCATAAAACAAGATTATAGTATAATCTGTTCTCACATACTTTGACAAATGGCTTAAAATCAATACTTCTAAGTGATTAACTCAAATGTAAAAATACCTGAATACCATCATTATGGTATTCAAATGGTAGTCAAATATTACAGTTTTGTAAAACGATAGACAACACGAACATATATTCGGTATAATTATATTACTAGGAGGGCGATATCATGAAAACTAATTATGTAGGAGTAGTTGAAAAGATTAGAATGTTAAGTATGTATCCAAAAATGCTAGTTCGA
The DNA here is from genome assembly GCF_051712125.1 of Enterococcus sp. DIV1444a. Classification (NCBI taxonomy): domain Bacteria; kingdom Bacillati; phylum Bacillota; class Bacilli; order Lactobacillales; family Enterococcaceae; genus Enterococcus; species Enterococcus sp. DIV1444a. The sequence goes on along the minus strand of NZ_JBIOOG010000001.1, from coordinate 228,154 downwards.
TTCTCATTAGTAACACAGGACGAAACTATAAACTGTATCGTCTCCAAATGCGAGCTAGCAAATATGTTACTAATGCTACCCGAAAAATCTGAACTAGCTGTCTATGGTCATTTGAATAAACGAAATCAACTTGTAATTGAAAAAATGCTTGTAAGAAAAACTTTGATTAGTGCATAAAATAAACCCCAACTCTAATATTGAGTTGGGGTTAAATTATTCGATCCAAGTATCATCGAAATATTCGTCTACAAATTCATCTATTGTGTCGCAATGTTCTGTTTCTTCTTCAAATGGTTTTTCTTCAGGTATATGTTCTTCACTCCACTTGGTGAAATTATGAATCTGAATGTTTCTAATATCATAAAAATCGACCTCATTTTCTCCAATCAACACAACATCGAATTCTGCCATTCCACGAAATGCGCCAAAAACATGTGGCTTCACTCGGTCATATTCATCTAACGAATTCAATTGAATCTCTAGTACTTTGTTTTGCTTAATAGAGCGATCTAAAAAATATTCTATTTGCTGTTGTGATTGCTGTGGCAAACGCTCGATATTTCGAGCGTGGTATTCGTCTGTATTTTTTATTGCTTCTGTTAACTCACCCAACGGAAAAGCTGTGGGCCACTTTAATTCGAATGGCCTATCAACATAATCATTATAAGGTTTAAACTCTTTTTTAGTTCGTCTCACCATTTCTCCACACTCTCCTATCGAAACTATTATACGAACATCCGTTCTGTTTTTCAACTAGAATTGTCTAATTAAGGCAATTTTAACTAAAAACTATTGACTTTATACAACTATAGATGTATAATTAAATATAGTTAAGGAGGTGAAACAAGTGCTAGACGACATAGGAAAAGCCGTCGCAATCGTCCTAGGAGTTCTCCAATCCGCAAAAATTGTAAAAGAACTTTTAAAAGACGATAACGACGACTAAAAAGAATAATGATTGGGAGCTAAAGCTCCCTTTCTATAAATTAATTCTAGCATGAATAATATGAAAAATAAAGCTTACGGATTAACATTACTTGCTGTTGTATTAGTTGGTTTAGGTCTTACAGTTTTCAATGTGATTAATTGGATTACTTACTTAGTAATCTTGTTAATTGTAGGCATATTAAGCAAAAGAAAGTAGTTGATTAAATGATTTACACTGAAAAAATCGAAAAATTAATAGACATGGATTTAACGAGCTATCGCATTGCAAAAGAAACAGGCATAAGCACACAATACATTGACAAAATAAGAAGTGGAAAAACAGCTATTGAAAATATTGGGCTTGGAAAAGCTGAAGCTTTGGTGAAGTATTTTGATGAAGTAAGCAATGATTCATCAAAATATATTAAATTTGATACGAGTAATTTAACTGAGTTGAAGAGATTCGATGAATTGCCAGAACTTGAAGCAGTTTCTAGAGTAAAAAAATATGCCTTAGACTACGAAGTTGCTCTTTTCCCTATTATAAAAAAAAGCGATATTTTTGAAAACTTTTTAGAATACAATTATACTTTGATCCTTTATGAAGATATTAAACGTCCGAACACAAAAAATAAGCCTACCTCTCTAAAATGAGAAGTAGGCTTTTACTTTTTTTAGTAATTTAAATTTTGACCAGGATAAATCAAGTTAGGATTTGCTAGTCCGTTTAATACAGCTAAAGCTTGGTATGTCGTGCCTAGTTTGGTTGCAATACTTGATAAATTGTCGCCGTATTGAACCGTGTAAACATTGCTTGCTGCTGATCCGTTGACTTTCAAAACTTGACCTGGGTAAATAAGATTTGGATTAGCTAAACCATTTAAAGTTGCTAACGTTTGATAGTCTGTTCCATGTTGGTAAGCAATGCTGGATAACGTTTCACCATATTGTACCACGTGTGTTGCTTCTGGTTGTTTATCAGGAACAGTTACCGCATCTGGCAATAATTCAATATCACCTTTGCTTATCCATGACAAGATACCTCCAAGCAATACTCTGCTATCAGTCACTTCTTGTACTTTATAGCTGTTGCCTTTAACCCATTGCGGAATAGCTTCACCAGTTGCCCATGCATCTACATTAAATTTCACTTTAACTGTGTCACCGACTTTTACTGCAGAAGTAGGTGTTTTTTCAACTTCTTTACCTTCTTCAATAGCTGGTGTGTTTGTTTCTGGTTGGTTATTTTTTGTATAACCATTATCAGTAATACCTGTTAAATCAATGTTACCATCTAGCCCTCCTGCAACGTAGGTTGACGTGAACTGAAAAATACCGATATTTTCAAATGAAGGAAAATAATTGTAATTTGGATAAGGTGTCACTTCATAATCTGGATATTCTGCCATCCATAATTGATACTTCTTTGCAATTCGTGATAAATCATAAGCTGAAGTAAGATACCCTTTGTATCCGTAAAGCATCGGTGTATATCCAGCCTCTTTGATATAGTCTAACGCCCATAGCGTTACATCCGTCGATTGAACGCCATCTTCCGCATCTAAGGCGACAATTGATCCCTTTGGTGTTTGAACTTTAGGTAAAAAGTAATCTAATACTTGCTTTGCATTTTCGTAGGTAAGGACATTTTGCCACCATACATACGTATGCGCGCGTTTACCTTGAGCAATCGTACTAGCTACTTGACTAGAATAAGTAACTTGATCATAAATTCCATAGTTATTTTGCCCACCAATTTGTGAAATTGAGAATTTATCATGTGAATAACCAAATGTTGCTTGATATCCATTCCAAATAGACAAATCAACGCCTTGGTCTCCTTTTGCAGCAAATGTACTAACTGGCGCTAAAAAAAACAGGCCTACCAATAATGTTACTAATAGTTTCTTTTTCATCTATTTGTCTCCTTTTCTATCTGATAATCCAGGTGTTGTATGGTCTGTCACAATTCCTAAAATAGTTAATACAACAAACACTGCATTGATAACATCTAGCAATTGCTGATTAATCACATCAATTTGAAATTTATACCCAAAAGGAACTGCAACTACTTGAATAAGTAACAAAACTGCAGGAATAAGAGACAACCAGAATTGTTTATTTTTTATTCTTGATTTCCAATCAATCATTTTTATTTCCTCCAATTCCTCGAAAGAGGGTTTTATTTTGTTCTTCCAATCGACTAATGCGCACCTCATGGTTATTTAATCGGTCAACAGCTTGTTTTAGTTCTTTCATGCTATCCTCTAATTGAGAAAAGACATGATAAAATTTCATTAATGCGAAGATAATTCCGCCTAAAAATGTAATCAGCGCTAACCATTGTTCTAGTGTTAAGTTCATCCTGCACCTACTTTCTACTCACAATAAAACCGCTTAGCTTTTGCTAAACGGTTCACCTGTCATTTTAGTAAATTCATCTTCTGTAATACAACTAGGCACAAATTCTGCAACCTGATCTGGAGTAAACAGGCCCCAGTCATACATTAGCTTGATGTCATCGTATGAATACATTATTTTGCACCTCCGATTTGCTCTTTAATCGCATCAATTTCTTTAGTATTTTGAAGCGACGTAAGCATAGTCTTAGAATTGATTTGTGCAAGCGATTCTGCTTTAGCAGTTAGTTTTTCATTTGCTTGTTTTAACTCGCTATTTGAAACTTCTAAGCTATTCGCAAGATTTTCTAATAAGTTTAATTTTTTAGAATAATCTTGCGTGACTGCTTCTTCCCATTTTTGTTCTGAAAAATTAAAGAATTGTGACTGTTCATTGCCCAAACCTCCAAGCGGTTCAATCTCTACAAAAGGTAAAGACGTTGGAAAATTATCCTCCACTTCGTGTTTTTCAAACCCCATTGGATATAATACTTTGTATATTACTTTCATTTGCAATTTCCTCCTTATACTGGCCACGCATCTGGTGTTATCCACATTCCTGACACGTAAGAACTTCCGTTACCAGACTTTACTTGCACAACACTTGATTGATCAATATAAGCACGGGCATCGGCTGGTTGATTTGCGTTTCTAACAAGCGAAAGTGCTGTTTGCGCAGGATACCCTTGATCACGTTTGTAACCTTTCGGAATGTTAATGATCCAACGTGTCTCTGTTCCGCTTGGCCAAGTATCACATTTAAAGTTAAATGTTAGAAACACTATATTTCCAATTCGAGTCAATTTTCCGTTTACATCTGTGATATTTGTTGTATCACTTCTATCAGCCATTGTTATCGCACGCTCAATCATGCCAGCTTGGACGGTTAATCCTTTAAATTGTAAACCATCTTGAAAATTCTTTGTTCCTAAAATTGTTTCATTTCCAGTCGCTTTAACAAGTTTTCCGTCAATTCCATCCAACCCATCAACGTGTGTTTTCATATATTTAGCATTACCATTTTCTTTTAACTGAACGATATCTGCCATTATGCGTCACCTACCTTTTCAAATGTAAAAACTGGTAATGCATCCAGTTTTTCTTTATCCATTTTAGACATTAAACCATCTTTTTCAGCAGTAGCATTGCCAGGAAGTGTTGGAATGATGGTTGTGTCAGGCAACGCTTTTACATCTGAAGCAGTTAAAACAACTTCACCTGTATGACCATTTACAGACGAAACAGTCCCTGCTCCAGTACCACTAATCTTTCCATCTACAAATTCATTCAATCCAACAACGCCAGCTGTACTAGTCTGTACGTCAATAGCTACGCCATCTTTTTTCACTACGTATAAATCAGGCATTTAATTCTTCATCTCCTTTTACTTTTTCAAACTCAACACCAGAACCACCTAGTTTTCCAGCTTCATAATCGGCTAAAATTAGTTTGAATTTTTCATATTCTTCTTGAGAAATCATAATCCCATCGTTAGGTAAATCTAAGTCTGCACGCGTAATAATAACTGCTCCAGTTTTTCCGTTAACAGATAAAACTTTTGCCTGTCCGCTCATTATCTCTGATAAACCAAGGATTGCTGAAAAATGTGTAATAGGAAAAAACTGACGTTTAATACCATTTTCATCAGTTTCCATCATTCTTTTAGCATCAACCATTATTTACACCTTCAATCGTAAAAACATTTTGTTTTGGATCATCAACTGTCGCTATGATTAACGCCCCTTCTTCTATTGGAAAATTGACTGTTCCGACAACTTCTGCTTCATGATTCTTAGAAAATGAATCATCCTCTAAAATTTCTAACGTGTTTACATTGCCGAATTTGATGGTGTATAGCCGTTCTTCTAATCTCTGATACAAATAATCCATATCAGCCAATAAACGTTCAGAAATTGAATTATGGCGCACTCCTTGTATGTCTACACGTGCATCCATTAATTCGGCTAGCATTGTTCCGCCTGGATCAACAGTTTTTAAAATATCTTTGATTGATTCGAACCATTTTAGATAATCTTTTTCTTGGCCGTTCCGCCAAGCTTCGAATGTATCTTGTTGATTTTTGCGCCACTTTTCAAACTCTTCTTTTCTAGCGTTCATCCATGCTGTGAAGTCGCCTTTATTTTCATTGATAAAAGCGGTCATATCAGCTATCAGATCCTCGATTGACTGCCAATACGAACCCATTTCACCTTCTGTTTTAGAAGCAGCATTCACAACAAAGTAAGAAAAGTTCTGCGTTGAGCCAATTAGATTGTCGCCTTTATGAATACTGAAGTATGCTTCCTGTCTGTGCAATGACTGCATAGAATATTCATCAAAGGTATACTGGATAATCCCTTTTTTGGCATTCACAATTTTTGCTGCTCGTTGAATCGGATATTTATTATCAATAACTGATTCAAAAAATACTTCGCAACCTGTTAAATCAAGTGGCAAAGCATTTTCAACTAATATAGCTTCTAAAACTTCGGTATTTCGGTTCCCTTGCCGTACATTTTGTATACCAATGTAATTATAAGGTTCCGTGGTGCTTAGTGTCGCTTGCCATTTAACCATTTGTTTGCTCCTTTCGTTATTTTGGTGGTATAACAATTGATTGAATCGAATTAGCAAAATATAATCGGTCATATTTTGCGACAATTTGACCTTGCTCGGCATTTTGTTCTATGGTTTGGATACGTCCGTTCTCTAAGCCATAAATCACGCCTGTGTGACCATATGCGGGGTCTACTGTCCAACCAGTTCCCCATTGTCCACTTCGTCTAATATTGACGATAGCTCCCACGACTAAATCTTTATACGTAGGATTTGAAATCACTTTCCAACCAACCGCATTCCAATCATACGCTTCGCCAATATCTGCAGCAGATGATGTATCACCAATTACATGTGACAATCCATAAATTGTACCTGCACCTAAACCACAGCCACCCATAAAACCAGAATATTCGGCTGGAACTGCGTAACATTGGCCATTACCTAACCATTTCCCCATTAAGGTCTCTAAATGCTCTATCCCAGCTTTTCCTGTCGCAGTTGAAGCTTTCAAATCTTTAAATTTGTCATACCACGTTTGCGCATAGGTTTGTCTTTCAGGATGAGCTGCCGCTGGTCGTTCAAAGTTTAATTCAAACGCATAAGCAGCGGTTTTAGGCGAGATAACAACTTTAAATTCATCAACTGATAATGGACTTACTTGTCCTAACCATTGGCCATTGAACATACACCAATTAATTAATTGGGCTTGAGCTAATGAAGTCCTATAGTCTTGTTTGATACCAGCAGCAGCAATTAAGCGTTGTACGTATTCTCGTCCATTCCAAGTTGGTGCGCCTACCAATGGATACGCTGAACCATCCCATTGAACCCACCCATAACCAGGACCGCTGTTTTGTTCTGTATCTGGATTCATATTAGGACCAACTTCTCCTTGTACATTTCCGAGGATACCTGCAGCAGCTGCTTTGCTGTATCCGTTAGCTAAAAGGTAACTCCATAAGTCCCAAGCAAATTTATCTGCATCACTTGTAACTTCGGATGGATAACCACCTGTACCAGCTCCAGAACCGCCACCGCCATTTTGACCAGGGATAACTTCTTTACCTTGTAAAAACATTTTATCTGCATATATCGTTGAAGGAGTACCGCCTTTACCGATAAAATAAAAATGATTTCCCAAATGAAACTGATTTTTACCAGATAAGACAAGTCCTGTACTTTTTTCGTTTGATAATCCGATTGTGTTATAGGAACTATCACCAACTAGTAACAATGCTTTGCCATCTGTAACGACTGGATTTCCGTTAACATCGTTTAATTCAGGAAAAGGATTTCCTTTTGTTCCCATTGTGCCAACATGACTATTACCATTCCAAAATTCCATCCCTTTTTTAGTCAATTCCATTATTTTAGTTTTACCGTTCCATGCTTGTAAAGCGCCACTTGCAAGCCTCAAAATATCTCCATAAGCATTGAATGATGTTTCAAAAATGTCTGCTCTAATTTTCCCAGCCCCTATAAAGTTTGCATTAAATACTCCATCTATTGTCCAAGCGGTCTCAAATTTTTGAGGATTCCATCCATTCTTGCTAAAACCAATACCTGACTTATTCATTCTTAACACTCTTTTTGCAGTCTTAATATCTGGAGTATCCATAATAAGAATGTCTGAAGGTCTGTTTTTAGGCCAATGTACAACATATCCTCCATCATTACCTGTAATCACTTTTGAAGCGTTCAGTAAATTTTCATAAGCAGTTTCTTGTACTTCCTCAACTTTTTTTAATGTTGCTTCAACTGCTTGCTGAACGGTGCTAGTGTAAAAACCTAAATCATTTCCAAGAACCATATCTTTATAAGCGCCAATTCTTGGGTACCAGTTATATTCAATCATTCGCTCTTCTAACGTAATATCTTGTTTTTGAAGCTTTCCATGTACTGAGTCTCCTAGTTGCAGTTCAAAGAGATCTTTGTATTCAGCATATTCGTCAGTAGAAGCTAAATCTATAATTGATACTTGATGACTTACTTTCGGTAAATGAATTTTCTTTTTACCGAACAGTTCATTTTCCGCCCATTTTTTCAATTCCTCTTTAGATTTACATTCAGAATTTGTATACTTCCCAATAACTCGATTACTATCAGTTACAACAAATCCTTTTGGCTGAACATACTTTAAAATAATTGGATTTTTTTCTGAATCATAGTCTCCATCAGGTACAGCACCTATTAGATATAAACTATTAGGACATTGCTCTCCAGAAGTAGTTTCAACAATGCTATCTAAATTTAATCCAAAGTCTATTGCAAAACCTCTGTCTTGCCCTAATCGTTTTGTTAATTTGATTTCAAAATTATCAACATCTAATTCTGCATTTGCTACCCCAACTAAGTTCTGTGCTTGGTTATTGCTACCTATTAGCGCATCCATTGGGTAGTTTTCTTTAATAGTGAATTGATGTACCTCTTCGAAATCGGCAAAATAATGAAATGGTTGCTTAAATGCTAATGAGTTTTGAATTTTATTCATAATTTCATCAGCGCCTAATCGATCAGCAAACATATATTCAATAAAATTACGATTTGTATCAAACGAAATATGATTTGCTGTGAAACTAATTGTGGTTAAGGTTTTCTCGTTAATTTTATTTATTCTGAATAGTTGCCATGTTTTGTTTGGAGTGTAAGCTTTAAGGATTGAACCTACAGCCAATTTTTCTGAATGTTGCCCACTCAAGCTATAAACCCCGGTTAAAACGAATCTGCCATTTATAACTCTGTTTATAATAGGTTCATCTTCAAAATCAGGTAAAAACAATCCGTTATGATCAAAATCAATTTCATCTTTGTCATATAGTTTGATGTCATTTATTTTTTCGCTCATATCCATACACTCCTATTCATCATACGAATTGTTTTTACTCCTTGTATTTTCAAAATATTCTTTCCTGGATTAAGAGTTGGTAATTCTCCATAAGTTTTCAAAAAGCTTCTGTTTTGTATAGCCAATCTTTTTTCACTATCTATCGTGATTACTCCATCTTTTTTTGGATTCTTCACTGTGAAGAGCGCTCCGTTTGTTTCTATTTTAAGTTCATTTCCATTTGATTCTACTTCAAATAAAGGTCTGGCAATTTCTGTCCCAGGGTCTTCAATAATATTTACTCCATTTTGCAATGAAACAAAGTATTCTCTTAATGTACGTTTAAACGGTTGACATTCAAAATTAACTGTAAATCGCCAAAAAGCGCCCATTTCATTTGTGTACGGTCTAGGCTGGCCATTAAAAGTTACAATGGCTTCCCTATACTTATCAGGATCTGTGTGTAGAATTAATTTACCGCTACCGCTTAACCATCGTTTTACATCTTCTAAACGGTCAAATTCAACTAATTGCATCTCTATTGGATAATCAAATGAATCGTAGTCTCCGAAACTTCTATGCAATTTCCCACTTTTTCCTAAAACTTTAATCGAGTCAATTACCTTTGGGGCTGTTATCTCTGAAAGCTCTTCATTTATAAAGCAATCCATATCTTTATAAGAATGAATATTTCTGAAAACAAACCACGGGCATGAACAGCTATGCCAATAATCTTCCGCCATCAGAATACACCTCTCAGTCCTGCATTTGCTAATTCTGCAGCAGTTTTCATTTTTCTATTAAAATGATCATATTCAGACATACTGTTCGTGTTTAAAGATCCCACATTAACTGTTTGATGAACTTCTCCTGATCTCGTATTCGAGGCCAACAATTCCATAAATTGATTCATCATTTCAGTCATCTGCCGTTGAGAACTATTTACTTGATTCGACTGTGACATCTTTATTCGTGCTGCTTCGACTAAACCTTCTAACAAGGGCGCTGTAATATCTTTATGACTTAAAGACTGCATAATTTCTTGCCCAATCATTCCTAGTGTATTTTTGTTCAAAGGAAGCGCTGCTTCTCTTCCTGCTTCACCTATACCTTGTAGTCTCCCACCATGTTCTCCAAATATTGTCGGTGTATTAAAAATTCCACCTTTGGCACGCCAATCAATATTAAATTTAGGTACAGATACACTTTTTCCAAAAATTTTTTTATCTTCGAAGTTTACTGAAAAGTGTGGTAGTTTTATCCGACTAAAAAACCCTAAAATTTCATCGACCATTTGTCCAACAAAATCTTTAGCTGTTCGTATTGGACCCATAATAAATTCTTTGACCGCTTCAAATTTTTCAGCAACCGTTGACACTACTCGCCCAAATGTGTCTGAAACAGAAGACCATATATTTGAAGCTGTTTCAGTGATTCCGTTTTTAGCAGAAGTAAATTTATCAGACATTGTCTCTTTAATTCCTTGCCATTTTTCTCCTGCAGTATCTTTTGTCCTTCCAAACCAATCAGTCAGTCCAGACCATATTTCACTTGCCTTATTAACTACCCCATCCTTTGCATCAGACATTGGTTGAAATATATTGTCTTTTACCCCTTGCCAAAGGTTACTTGCAATTTGTAGTATTTCATTCCACTTCTCTCCTAACCATAATCCTAGCTCGGAAAACTTCATCATAACCCAATCGTAGGCAGCTCCTATCGGTGTGAGAATCGCTTGTTTTATACTTTCCCAAAAAGTAGTTGCTAGTGTAGTAAACTCTGTCCATTTATTGCTTAGCCATAAGCCAAGTTCTGTGAATTTTCCAACTAACCAATCATACGCTTCCTGAATTGGAGAAATTATCTTATCTTTAATGAAATTCCATGAAACTTCTGCTGCTTTTTTGATCCCTTCCCATGCTAAAATAGCTCCAACTTTAATCCAACCCCATATAAATTCTAAGGTTGCCTGTACTAAAGAGATAGGAACCATAATTACTCTACCTAAGAACTCAACAATGGGGCTCACTGCTTCAACTAAGTTATTCCAGCCGTTCACCGCGCCTTCTTTAATAGATTGCCATTTTTCAGAAAACCATTTTCCTATGTTTGTAAGAGTATCTGCTATTTTTTTTGTGAAAGATTGCCAAATATTACTAATCCCTTCAGTGATATTCTTCCAGCCTTCTTGTGCACCTTTTGAAATATTGTCCCATGTATCAGAGAACCACATCTTGATTCCATTCCATGTAGATTGTATTGAGGATGTCATTTTCTCCCATACTTCTGATGAAGACTTTGAAATGTTTTCCCATGTTTCTGAAAAGTATTGAGACAGTCCATCCCAGAATTTATGAAACCATTGTCCAAGACCTGCAAAAAATTCTTTTATTTCATCCCAATATTTATAAATAAGAAATGCGACAGCAGCGATTGCTGCTCCAATGACTAATGGCCATCCTACAACCGCACTCACTATGGTTCCTAGAGCTGGCAATAGAGTACTTCCTATCCATGTTGCTACGCCTGCCAAAGCCCCTCCTTCAGCAAATAATCCAACTATAGCTCCTATCGCCGTCGCTATCTTTCCAATAATAATCAATACTGGACCCAAAACAGCCACTATTGTGATAATCGACATAATGAATCTTTTCATTTCAGGGCTTGCATTTGAAAATGATTTAGCCAAATCACTTAAGACATTTAGAACTGGTTGTAAAGCATCTAATGCATCCGTTAGTGCATCCATAAATGGACCACCGAACTCGATTGCTAAATCATTTACTTTATTTTTTAAAATTTTCACCTTGGATTCGAAAGTTTCATAACGTTTTGAAGCTTCTTCTGTTAATGCTGTGTTTTCTCCCCACGCATTATTCCCTCGGTCGATAGCACTTTTAAATACATCACTTGCACCAGCTGCGCGAAGTAAACTATCACGAAGGCGTACTTCTGTTATTCCCATATCATCTAAAACAGCAATTGCTGATTGCCCATTTTCTTCTGCTTTTCCTAACCCTTCAATAAATTTGATAATGGCTCCTGAAGCATCCTCCTTGAAAGCTTTAGAAAATTGTTCAGCAGACATTCCTGCGACTTCGGCAAAATCATTTAATTTACCTGATGCATCGGTAGCTTCTTTATGCATTGTTTTTAACTCTTTGCTAGTCAATCCCATTGCTCCAGCAGTATTTTTTAGCTCTTTCCCACCGTTTCTAACAGCGTTAGAAACCTGTTCCATAGATACTCCAGTCTGTTGGCTTAAGCTTTCTAAACCGGAAAACGCATTAGCTCCATTCTCGACAGCTAATTGCATTTCAACCATAACTTTTGAAAATGCGGAACCGCCTGCCTCAGCTTCAATACCTACGGAGCTCAAAGCTGCCGCAAAGCTCATAATTTGAGCCTCGCTCATTCCAACCTGGTGGCCAGCCCCTGCAAGGCGCAATCCCATTTCTGTAATTTCTGATTCAGTTGTTGCAAAGTTATTACCCAAATCAACAATTACAGCACCTAACTTATCAAACTCCGTTTGTGGCATTCCTGTAATATTAGCTAAACGTGCTAATGCAGTTGCAGCTTCATCTGCACTCATATTAGTTGATTCACCTAGATCAATCATCGTGCGAGTAAAGCTTAGTACATTTTCTGTCTTAATACCTAATTGACCTGCATTTTCTGCCACTTCACTTATTTGTGCAGCGCTTGCAGGCAATGTTTTAGACATATCACGAATGCCTTTTTCTAAATCATTATAAGAGATTGTCACTTTCCCATTCGCATCAGTTGCTTCGTCTACTGTTTTTTTAACACCAGCAAACGCTGATTCAAAATCGGAAGCTGCTTTAACAGAAAATCCAACGCCAGCCACAATAGGTGCTGTAACACCCATTGTCCACTTTTTTCCTATGTTTGAAACCGAGCTACCAACATTCTTTGCTTTTTCACTAAACTGACCAACTTTATCTGTGGCTTTCGCGTATTCGTTAGTAAATTCCACACTGGCTTTTTTGGCTTCCAACAATTCTTTCTCTAATTTGTCTACTTCGGTAGAATTATCTCCAAACTGAGCTTTAGAAAGTTTTAACTGTTCCTCTAGGTTTGCTACTTGTTCTTTACTATTTTGCATAGCTTTTGCCAAGTACTCTTGTTTGACTTTTGCTTTGTCTGATTCTTTGGCATTATTTCCTAATTCAGCTACCTGTAATTCATACTCTTTACGCAGTTTTTCAGAAGAAGAGACCAGTGTTTCTTGGCTTCCTTTTAATTTATTTAATTGCTGTGCTCGATCTGATTCTTTGCTTTTTGCTTCTTCTAATTTTTGAGAAGTTAATTGTATTTTATTTGCAATTTGTTGCTCAGATATTTCTGCTGATCGAAGCTGTTTTTCCATTTGTTTTACAGCATCTGAATTTTCACCAAATAGAGTTTTGCTTTCTGATAAAGCTTTTCTTGTTGCTTCTGTTTTTTGTTTTGCTAAATCATATTGCTTTTCCAGATTAGATAATGTTGAGGCATGCTTTTGACTTTCTGAACCTGTCATTTTCAACTGTTCTTGTTCTAGCTTTAATTCTTGCCGTAAACTCTTTGCAGAGTTCTCCATTTCTTTAATCCCGGACTTGAATTCTTTATTAAATACCTTAAAAGTTACCGTTGTTTCATTCTTATTTCTAGCCACGCTTGCTCCTCCTTTCCTCTTCTGAAGTTTTCCATTGCTCATAAGCAACTTTATTCATCGCTATACTATGAACAGAGCCAAGGGGCAAATGAATTACATCATGTTCGTTAATATCGCAAAGAACTACATAATAACTGTATAAATCTTCAACCGTATGAATATGGATTGTTGGAATTGACTGGCTTACTTTTTTTTCGTTGTTTTATTTTTGAACCCTTTTGAAAAATTACTTTTTTCTTCTTTTTGGATAACAGAGGTAAACACTTCTGCTAACTCAACAAAATCAAAAATGTACTTTTCTGCTAATTCGTCATAGGTCATTCCATCTGGGTTTGCTGTTTTGTACGCAAGATATAAAGCGTTAAACATATCTGTTTCATCTAGTTCTAACTCTTTACCCTGGCTTCCCATCATAGACTTAATGACGTTCTTCAACGAATAACCTGTCTCCTTTTCGAATTGGAACATAGTTAGCATATTAACATTGGGATTGATTGTAACTATTTCTCCACCATTTAATGTAATTTCTTTCATTTTGCTATTCCTCCTAAAAAAATAAGGACAGCTTTTGCTGTCCTATTGTTTATTGTGTTTTAGCTTCTTCTAAAGATTTTACCCGTGCTACTAACGAATCAAATGCTTCTTTAGTAACTTCACTGTCTTTTCCTGCTGGCCCTTGTGGTCCAGTTTCACCTTTTTCACCAGGATCACCTTTAGGACCTTGTTTCCCTTCTGGAATAGACTTAATTTTTTCTTCTAAAGTAGTAACATCATCAACTAATGTATTATGGTGTTCTGCTTTGATTTCGTCTTGTGCTTGTACTTTTACCGATTCCACCATGCTCTATCATCCTTTTTTATTTATAATTTTGTTTTTCATTGTATTTGGCCCCGCTGTCGTATTTAGCGGGTGCATTAGGGTGTCACTTGTTCTTTCACTACATCTGAATCAAAGTTTTTATGCCATTGTTCAATAAATTCTTTTTTACTATCTTCATCTAACAAAGTTTCATAATAAAATTTACCATTTTCATCAGGTAAGGCTGTTGCTTCAATTTCTACATTTGCTACTTCGTCAGAAGAAGTATCAATTGTAAATTTAAATCCTGTTGATACACTTACTTTAGGAAAAGCAATCATTTTTGTAATATCATCAAAATCATCCTTAATATCTGCAGTTAATGTAAACTCTTCTCCACTACTATCTTCCCCATAAGCGTAAACACCAGGCTTCAATCCTTTATCACTCATCCCAAATAAACGGCGTAATACATCTAGTTTTACAAACCCAGAAATATTAACCTTCATTTCTGTTGGTTTACTCATTTTTTTCTTTGTAACACGACCACATTTTGCAGTGATCTCCGAAATTTCTGTCTCACCGCTTAATACTCCAGTACAACCAAATGCCGTTGATAAACTTTCTTTTTTAAATTTAACTCCCACATTGGCAATGCTTACTGGATAAAATTCTTCATAAATTGTTGCCATAACTAGTTACCTCCTATGTTTTTATTGATTTCATTTATTAGCGCTTCGTTTAGATCTTTAGTAATTACAGGAACTTCTTTCTCCATCCCTTTACGCATGAATTCCTGTGGAACTTTTCCAATTGATGTTCCTATTCCTAAGTCAGGATATTTTAGGTATTCGAATCTCTTCTGCGGCCGTTCTTTAAATCCTAAATTCATATAGTCTATTTTCAGCGAATTACTGAATTTAGCATGTTTACGCTTCATGATCCGATTCTTTACATCTGAAACAGGCATTCCTGAAATAATTGTTTTTGCAGTCATTTCTGCACTTTTTGTTCGTAATACTTGATTAATGATTTTTTCAGAAGATCCCGGGATTTTCATCATATTTTCCCGAAGCTTATCCAAATCTACAAACTCAACATCCCACGCGGTACTCGTATTAAATGCTGCACTCATATTTCAGTCTCCTTAGAAAGAAAAATTCAACTTCATCTACATAATTATCCTCTTTGCCAACTTGTATCGAAGTTTTATTAGAATATTGAAAAGTATAAAATTTTCTCTGCTCCTTCTCCAACGTTGAAATGACATCCAAGCAGAACTCATCTAAATCATCCCTATTTTGAGAGTAAAAACGTAACAATACGACTTGGTTTAGTTGTGATTGTTCAGAAGTTAAAACAAATCCTCCAGTTTCATAAATAAAATAGTTATATCCACCTGTTTCTTCTTCGATTTCTGATAATGAATCTTCGCCTACTTGATCCTCAAAAACGAGAAGTCCAGATAATTCTTCTAAACTATCTACCAAATACTTATTCAGTTTTCTCAGTCGTTGCTTGTTTCTTTCGTTCAGTGGAATCACCTACTTTCCCAAGGTAAAAATAAAGAAAGTTCTTATCTTTATCAATTTTTATTGCTTCGTACTGTTCCTCTTCGATCATGAAAGCCAATTTTTGGTTCATTTTTTTCTTAAGTGAAACCGGGTAGGGTGTTTTTAGTTTAATGTCTAACTGTTTACCTAGGCTCCCACCTAAGATATAGTCTTGCTCTCTAATTGACAAATAACGAAAAAAGAGCTTGCCTTCTTCGACAAACTCTTTTCCGATTCTTTTTTTCTTTTCACTTAAAATATCTTTAAAGCGTCCAAAATAGATCACTCCATCTGTAAATGTTTCCCTAATCCGATCCATAAGATTCCACCTCTTTCAAATGGTTTTGAACTGCCATATCTAAAATAAATGCGGCAATTTCAGAGGCAAAGTTTTTTTCGAAGTCATCCAAAGCATTATTATAACGATAGCGAACGCGTTCAACCAAAAGCTCTATTTCGCTACTTCCTCTCGCGAAAGTCAGCTCTACACCAGATAGATTGAGTAGATACTTTCGTGCACTTTCGATATAGTCTAGCAGCTCTCTATTGGTCTGATCATCTTCCCAACTGATTTTTAAGTTGTCTTTAACTTTTATCAATATCTCTTGATTATCCATATTTCACACCACTATTGTATTTGTCGCCCGTATCATATTGGGCGTTCTCAGGGTGTAGGTTGTTCATCTTTTTTCGTATTTTGCTTCACATTAAATGCCAAATCAGAAGGTACTTTAGAAATATCAAATAGCAAGAAAGATTCATTATTCTTCGGGCGCCCATTTGCATATTGTTTTGCTAAATAAATACGTTCATCTTCTACAAAATGGTACTCATCAGATACTTCAATTTTTTGTGTTGAACCCACTCCCATGAAGTAATCTTTTGCAACTCCAGCAGCCATCTTTCCTTTTGGCATTGAGATTGATTGGATAACTTTAAATGGCAAAGGCAGCACATCCCGAACATATGAGCCATTAGCGTTCAAGAAAGTTGTTGCTGGGAAAAACGTAGTCCAGTAATCATCAGGGTGGACAATTAACATTACTTCTGCTGGTTGTACTGCACGTTTTAATACAGTTGTTGTACCATCTGCTTTTTTTATCGTTACATTCGTTAATGGCACCATGATTTTTTCGCCAATCGTTTTAGGTCCTAAATTTTTTAAACTTTCAGCTTTTTTATCGGCATGAACACCATTTTGAACAGTGTCTAAGTCTTTGATAATCCCAATTGGTTGGTCTTGCCCAGTACCTGCTACAATTGCTTCTTCCAATGCGATATACATTGATTCTGCTAACACAGTTCGAATGTAGCGGTCTAACCATTGCGGTCCTAAATCTAACATCGCTTTACATACTGGAATATAAGCTGATAACTTGAACAAGCCAGTTCGTACTCGTTCGAATCCATTGTCTAACAATTCTTTAATCGGCTCACAAAGTTTACCCCACCAAGCCGGATTTACACCTTTACTGTAAATCCATTCTGTTGTTGCAGTAGTATTCACAAAATTAATTTCGGCTAACAGCGGATGGGCTTGCGTCAAATTCTCAAAGACACGTTCAAAGACTGTTGGTGGTACTAATTGTTCAACTCCGCCAAAACCTTTATTGGCAATGACTTCGTTATAATATTTATTCTCAGAAGCACTTAGAACATTAAGTCCTCGAGCAGCCATAGCCTGATTGTCTAACACTTCATTTTGAGCAACAGATTTTGCTTCCTGAATAATATTTTGTTGAATGCTATCTGCGAAATCTCTCATGGATTTCGCAAGAACTTGTTCATCTTCCTGTTTCATTGCGTTTACTAAATTTTTCTCAATTTCAGTTGAATTTTTTTGCTTATCTAATCGTTCCATTTTCTTTCCTCCTAAATTTGTGCAGCTACTTTCTGCATAGCTGCTGCAATTTTCATTGTTTTATTTTTTTGTTGCTGAATATGTTTTTCAACAATTTCGTTTGTTTCATCTTCTTGTTTTTCTTCTTCAACCAAAGCATCACAGAATCCGTATTGTAGACACTCCTCAGCAGTTAGGAATGTCTCCTCTGCTAACATATCATCCAATTGTTCACGTTCCCCATTGAACCGTTGTAAATAACTTTCAGTGACACTTGAATCAATGGTATCCATATCGCTTGCCGCTTTGCGTAATTCTTCTGCGTTTCCAGCAACAATCGTCCACGCTTTATGGATCATCATCGTGGCATTTTTAGGCATTGAAATTGTATCCCCTGCCATGGCGATAATTGAAGCTCCGCTGGCTGCCAAACCATCTATGAAAATATTAATTTTCGCTTTATGCTGTTTGAGTAAATTACAAATAGCGATACTTTCAAAAACATCTCCGCCCCCAGAATTGATGTGAACGTCTATTTCACTTGATTGAATGTTCTTTAACTGATTTTTAACAGAAATAGAATCAATCTCCGAAAACCATCCTCCAATAGTGCCATATAGATACATTGTTGTTTTTTCTGTTGGTGAGGAACTGTTCACCACTTTAAGTTGCGGTTGAATCTTCACTTTCTCCATTCTCCTCACCTCCCTTCGATTCTTTTCCCCATGTTCTTGCATCTGCATAATTTTTCGTAATAAACCTACGTTGTGACCACTCTTCTTCGAACGGCTGACCGCCCATAAATTCTAGAACATCATCTATAGAAAAAGCACCAATAGACAAGAATTTGTCTAAGGAACTTGCTAAATCTTGAATAGTCAAAATTTTTAATCTTGAGGTATCTATTTTTAAATAGGTTCGTTCAAGATATTCATCTTTGGTGTATAGTTTTGCATTAATTTCTGTTTCTATGATATCTAAAATTGGAATCACAGCGAACATCAGTAATTGATTTATTTGTCCTTCTGTCTCTACTGCATCACCTTTTAGTAGTCCTACCGGAACATGAAAAGTTCTTGCCACCAACTCATAGATACCATCAATTTGTTTTTTTATATCATCAACCGAGTGGCCACTTCCGCTATTTTTACCTTGCTGAGACATATCTATCAATTCATATTTTTCTTGTAATTGAAAAATCGCCCCCGCATTATCTGCTTCTAACCAAGGTTTCATTTGTCGATTTATCATATCATCAACAGCTTTTTGATGTTTATCTGTTTGTGTTCGAAAAAAATCGCCTTTCATTACATATCGCTTGGCATTGGAGCGCTTATAAACATTCATGGTCGCCATTAGCAATTTTCCATAGCTTTCATAGACGGAATCGATTAGCGCTCGCAAATTTACGTCGTAATACTTGAAGTACCACACATCTTTTTCTTGCAGAGTTTCCCGCAATGTCATTCCGTTTGCAGAAATTCCTGAATACAAATTTTCTTTAAACAAACGCTCTTCTCTTGTATAGGTATCAGCTACAAAATACTGTCCACGTAGTTGGAAAACCAAGCATTCATTGTTATATAGCAACTCGTAAATAATGCGTTTTAAAAATTGCTTTTGACTTTGATTTTGATTCGGTTGCACATTTAGAGCATAAAAATCATCCTTACGTGTTTTTTTGCCTTTTTCAAAAGTATTAAAGTCTGCTTTTAAAGCGATATTTGCGATTAAATCGATACACGAATGAATCGCTAAGCGTTTGTAAACGATATCTGCACTTAGTTGCTCGCACAACTTCGCGTCACTAAGCGAAAAATGCGTATCCCCTCGTTTAAACCAGTCGAAAATCCCCAAAATGTCACATCCTTTCTAAAATACAATCGGTTTGAATTCAATATTTTCGAAATCTACATTGCTATAGTCTTCTAAATCGTCATAAAAATTGAGTGCATGTAAAAAAGCGTAGAACCCATCGGTTTTACGCTTCTCTTTATCTATTTTTTTATATTCTTTATTTCCGTTTGATAAATAATCTACGTATACATTACCAACATACCAACGCATCAGAGCATCATCACCGAAAACTAAATTTTGATTAATAAACAAGTCATCGACTAACGGTGATAACTTACTATGTGTGAAGTTACCTGTTCGGACTATTTCAACCTCGAACCCAGCTTCTTCAAGTTTCGGTTTTAGAATGGTCGCTCGGTATGTATCCATCGAGATCTTTTTGATATAGTAATCCTGTGCTTGTTCTAAAAACCATTTCACGATTTTATCTGGATCAATTGATTTTCCATAGACAATTTCCGCCAAGTTATTATCTAACGCTATTTGTACAATATCTTTATTAATATCTTGCAATTCTAAGGCAGCATAATGAATGAACGTGTGTTGTAGCCAAATAGCCTTACCATCTGCTTTTCCTAATACCCCTACTGAACAGAAATCTCGAACGTCAGCAAAGTCTACCCCACCAATCACTTCAGAACCTTTCATCGATTCTGGAACTTTTTGATTTGTGGCTAAACGATCTTCATAGCTTGCCACAGCTAGCCGTGTATCTTCTACCGGACGGTTCATTCGTTTGGTCATGAATTCCATTCGAATCGCAGCACTTACCTTTGATTGATTGTATTCTTCACGCATTTTTTGCATAAGTGTTTCATTGTAAGGCAAGGAAGGATTAGCTTTCTCCCAGTTTGCTATCTCAGAAACTTCATCGTCTGAATCTAATCGACAAATAAACGGAAATAGTGTACTTTCTTCAATACCGATTTCTCCATTTAATATCATACGAGACTGTTCCTTTAAGTCATCTAGTGGACCGCCTCGAACATTACCATCTGTCGAGATATGAAATTCTCGATAGTCCTTAATTTTCCCGCCACCAGAAGTAAAAACCTTGATAGCATCGTAGTTATCATATTCATGTTCTTCATCGAATATGACACAGCCAGGTCGCTTACCATCTTTCGTTCGAGCATTTGAAGTATTGTAGAGTAGGCGGCTCTTTGTTGTATTATTTTGTATTTCAACCTTTGATCTATAAAAAGCTTTCTCTAACTTTTTAAAGTTTTTTGGTTCGTCTAGCACGTTAATGACATCAATGAAAGAAGTTTTAGCTTGTGTTTCACTCGTCGCCACTATATCGATATCATAATGTGAAATGCCATGCTGTTTAGTCATCATAAAAAAACTATTCCATGAGAGATAGCCATTTTTTCCGCCACCTCGCCCCATATATATAAAGTAACGATTAAATACTAAATTCCGAGAACTTTTCCACCTTAATCCAAAAATAAAGCAATTTAAAAATTTTTGCCATGGGTATAATTTATAAGGAAAATACTTCTCTGGTAGACGAACACTATTTTCAATCATTTCCTTGTCAAGGTAAACATCTTCCCGCGCCAATACCTTTTGCACAAAATCTACTAATTGATGTTGTTCTTTGCATACTTTTAGCTCACCAGAACGGATTAAATCAAAATAATATTCAATGTATGGATGGTTATTAGACATCATCGCCTTCCTCCTCTACTTTCGGTTCATCTACTTTTAGAGCGTTCAAGATTTCCGTCATACGTTTTGAGATTTTGTTGACCTCAACGACGGCATCATTTTTCTTATAGCCGGTCTGTCCGCCTCCATTATTGTATTGAACGATTGTTCCATTTTTTCGGATATTTTGCATAAGCGATTCTTTGATATCCCAAAACGAACAGTAATCTTCTACTAAATCAACCCAAAAGCTCTCTGTTTTACCTGATTCTTCTAATTTAGTGAGCAAATCTGTTTTGATTGCTTTCCTAATTTTTTGTGCTTTTGTTAGTGCCAAATGACACCACCCCCTCTCACGTGTGCGCGAGAAAATATTTTTTCCGATGACCCCTTCCCGTTTCCCGTTCCCCCAGAAAGAGTTCAAAAGTTTTGAAGGGGGGCTACTGAACAATTTTCAGGTAGTCTGTCGCAAATTGAATATAAAAAAATATTTCTTCTCTTGAATAATCAAAATACTTTTGTACTTTTTCAACATCTAATCGTTCTTTTACATCGCTTGGTTTCAGCTTATGACAACGATTATCGTTCACTACATCTCTTACCTGTGTATAGCGTAGGTAAGCTAATCGCTTAAACGAAGAATAAATATCTCGCTCTATACTATCTCGGTCTTTCTTACTAGCAATGATCAGCATTTCCTCAGTGTTGTAACTTCTACCATTATCTTCAATTAACATTACCAACACTCCTTACTATCGAAATTAGCGAACTGCTTTATCTTATTTTTATTTCCGTATGTTCCAAATCGATTGTGCTCTTTGTTATGACAAACAATACAGATGCTCTCTAAATTATTTAGTTCTAATGCTTTCTCAGGATACAGCTTTACTTCTTTAATATGATGCACATTCTGCGCTCTACTGTATTTCCCTTTACGTTTGCATTCTTGGCATTCGTAGTTATCACGCTTCAATGCTTCTAGCCTAATCTTTCGCCATTCCTTTGATTTATAGAAAGGAATCATACGATTATCGTCAATTAGCTTTCTTAACCATTTAATTGTCTGATTGTCCATGATTAATTATTTCCTTATAATATTCTTCAGCTAGAATTCTTTGAAACAACGTTACTTGTTCGAAGGTAAGTGACTCTGCATCAACATTAATTTTTTCCAACACTTTTACATTCATCGGTTGAATAAGCATGTTTTGCATAATAACTGTAAGCAGCGCACCTATTTCTTTAGTAGTTAGGTGATGGTTAGCAAATAAATTAATAATCTCTGTTTGTAATTTTGTTAACTCCTCTTGTCTATTCATAGTTTTTCTCCTTCAATGTGGCGCCATTTTTAGAATACCAATTCACTGTGTCTTTCAGATTAGGCAACGTATGAGACAACAGTGTAATTGTCAAGATTGATTGATTAGATGATAAGTCGTTTATGATATTCACATGACAATAATTTCCGCTCCACACGGGTTTTACTTCTTCTTTGACTACTTTACCTTCACCGTTTCGTAAAGTATTCTTTACCCAATAGCGACTATGTTCTCTTTCAATTGCTTTCTTATAAACATCAGCCAATACACTAGGAACTCTAAGTTCCAATATAGCTTCATTAAAGTCATTCATGATAACTCACTCTCCTTATATTCTCTTGTACATGCTTGTCATTCCAACACCCATGACCGCAATATACCAACTTGCAATATTCAATTTCTTGTGGTGTAGCTTCTCGTGTCATTTCAATGATGGAATATGCCTTCTTAATCTGCACCGACATTACTACCCGTTTATGTTGGTTTTTCATGGGTTTCGGATAATGGTGGTTCAGGGATATGTACCAATAATTATCCATCCTTCATTCCCTCCAAACAAAAAAGAAGCCATCAAGGCAATCTCTTTTATTCTTTATTGTTATTTGTTATAATTCTACTAGGTAGCAACTCCTTTTATTTTTATCAGCACCTCATGTAATTCATAATTCAATGAAAAGACACACAATTTGCTACCTAACCGCTAGTATGTCACCACTAGCGGTTTTTATATGCATCAGACAAGACAATTAACGAATGATTTGCTATAATTTATTTACGGGTAGCGACATACTATATAAAGCTTTTTTCACACTAATTATCCTCATATCGTACTAGCTACCTAACCACCCATGATTAATTTCACTGGTGGTTTTTTTGTTGTTCAGTAAATATAGTTA
This sequence comes from Enterococcus sp. DIV1444a, assembly GCF_051712125.1. Taxonomy (NCBI): domain Bacteria; kingdom Bacillati; phylum Bacillota; class Bacilli; order Lactobacillales; family Enterococcaceae; genus Enterococcus; species Enterococcus sp. DIV1444a. Next base: position 204,850 of record NZ_JBIOOG010000001.1, on the reverse strand, counting down.
CTAACTCATCATCTGAAGCTCGATTGCAATTAATGTAAAAAACAAACATATAAATGTTTTACAATTTTTTTATATTTGTTAGAATTTTTACAGGCAGGAACTCCTTTGTGATGAATTTAGATTTTGCGATTTAAAATTCTATCAACAAGTCTTACTATAACTGCCTAGCCGCTAATTCTTCGTTGTTAGCGGTTTTTTTGCTTATAAAAGAGACACCCCGCAAGCGGATGCCTCTTCGTGAAGGGTAGAAACATCTATTGATGTTTCCTAATTTATTTAAGCAGCTTATGCTACTTACTAGAATAACGAGACTCGAACTCATGACCCTACGATTAACAGTCGTATGCTCTACCTACTGAGCTATATTCCATTGAAGTGCCACTTCCTCATTGTGAAATATAATACAATATGTATAATCTAAAATAAGGAGGTGAATAGTATGCCATTTTATTTTTTTAACAATAATACCGATAATCACAATCGTCATGAAGTTCATACTGAAGAATGTAAATATTTACCTGACGTTTTGAACAGGACCTTTCTCGGATTAGAAGATAACTGTAAAGATGCCATCTCTAGAGCTAATAGAGAATATCCCACAAAAAATTTTGACGGTTGCTTTTATTGTTGCTATTCATGCCACAAAGGTTAATTAAATTGAGGAGCGGTTTTATCTGCTTCTCTATTTTTTTGTACGATTAATCTATAATTCTCTACTGAGTGATACTCAATTACTTGTTCCAAATGCTTTTTGTATTCTTTACACACAGCATCTTTTTGAATCAATTCCAAACGTTGCTGTTCAATGATGCTGATCAATTCGTCTTTACTTAATCCATTATAATTTTGTTTTAACATTACGTGATTTCCTTTCAAAACTTAATTTAATTATTGGCACGACAGGAGACGAAGGTATTTTTGAATAAAAAAAGCTGCATAAACATGCAGCTTAGTTTGTTATACCTCATTAACTCTTCGAATAATTTCTTCTAATCTAGGAATCAATGATGGACCTGGACATTGAGTGCTTTCAGGAGAGTTTCCCTCTGCACATTGGTGACCCACAATTTTCATTTTTCTGTTGTACCGTTTGTTAATATCCTTAATTAATTTGACTAATGAATCTACAGTTGCATCGCTTACTTCCCATTTAGGTTCTCTCGAAATATTACAGTTTTCGATGCCAATAGAATAAGAATTAGCTTTTCCAGCATGCCATGCTCTTTTCTCTTCGCCTACGTAAGCTCGAATCTCTCCTTTTGGACCAATCCCGTAGTGTGCAGACGCTTCTCGCTCTCTCCACACTTCTGGCACAGCGTCGTAATCGGTCATTGCCATATGGTGGATCACTACTGTCGTAATTTCTGCTCCATCTCGACTATTCCAACGGTCATCACCTGGATTTACAAAACTTTCAAATTGGTATGGCGTAGCTAAGGGACTAATAACAGGTTTCATTGAAACATCTCCATTCTTTTATATAGTTTATGCATTTACTCCAAATAAAGAAATATTTTCTTTATTTGTTTATAAATATTTATAACTATTTGTGTCACTTGCAAACTTGTAGAAAAATAAGAGAGGAATTTCACCTCACTTTTTTTTAAAGTATAGTCTGCAAGTGACCATCGAAAGACAAAGTAAACGGTGACTAAACGAGAAAGTGTGTAATGTGTCCATTTCTTTGACTTTCGATACTACCATAATACACCGGTTTTCGAGTTAAAAACCCTAAATAATCCCTAAAAAAACCCTAATTTTTTTGAACTATCAAATTTTCGTAATGATAGGCTTCCGCAAATTCAATTAATGCATTGTCTTTTAGCTTCTCAATATTTTTAATGCTGTAGCTTATCTCTTCCACTTGGCCAAACTCGTTTTCACGATACACTTTTATTATTCTACTTAGCTTAGCCATGCTGTATGGATTCGGTACACAATAGGAATAGTATAATATTTCTCTCGAGACATCAGGCAACGATTTTAACGTATGTTCTATCGCTCTGACTTGCTCTCTACGTTGTTTAGCTGCGTCAATTGATGCCTTAGACGTATTTCTAAATAAATGAACCATGCTTTCCTCAGCATTATTTCTGTTACTATGATGTCGTGGCATATCAGATAATATAGGAGATTGCAAATGTACTTTTACACCACTCATTCGTTGTAGGCTTCGACAATTTTTTAATAATCTACGAACTTTATCTTTTGTTTTTTTGTAATCAATTTCAGGTACCAACGTCATAGCCTTGACTCCCCCCATGTGGTATAATATTCGTGTCAGGAATATTACCAACGGTCGGAGGAATCCGGCTTTTTATTTTTTGCCCTCCACCATCACAGCAAATGGCCAATAACGCTCGTCAATTGCTTTGATTTCTTGTTCAGTATGCTTTATCCCACCGTCTGCATTATTCAAATAACCAATTTCTGGTAATTTCACATAATAAAGTGGTTCTTCCTTGACTTCGTAGCCGTTAATTACAGCTTGATAAAAATCATTACTATTTTTTCCATACCAATTAATTACTGCTGATAATTCAGAATCTTCACATGTTCTACCATCGCTACCGTAATGATCTGCCCACGAGCATATTTCATAAATAGGGTCTTCATTTTCTCTAATAAACTTATCAATAATTGGCGGCACGACGACTTTTTTCGGTTCGTCTAATTTCTTCGCTAAATTGAGTGAAGCACAAACGCCTTCACAAAAGCCTTCGTGGTAGTCAGATTTGCTTACTTTTACAATCGATAAACTTTCTAAGTTATCAATCAATTCTTGTTTATTCATCTCTGTCCCTCCTAAAGCAAGCTACCACCGATTAACAATACTTCGCCGTTTTCTTCAAGATTTTCCAATTGATTGAAAGCTTCTTCTGCGCCAGTCTTGTCACCCTCTTCAGTATGACTTTTAGCAAGTATTTTAAACGCTTCGTATTTATCAATTGTTTTCATATCATCGAAAAATTCTTTTTCGTCTTCTACTTCGCAAACAATATCCTTGTAAAGTTTTAAACATTGTTTTTCATCTTCAGCAGCGATTAATGCAAAATAAGGTTCTTTAATTTCGTAAAATTTCATGTGTTTCTCCTCCTCAGTTTTCACTCTAAATAAACGACCTTCACCAGAAGACTCAAGCGGATTTCCAAATTCATCCACTATAACAAACGAATTTTCTAGATAATCAATTGAATCTACTTCAAACCACACAGGATAGCCAACGGACATATCATGCATCCATACTTCTATTTTTGGGATCATTTTCTTCAGTCGCTTTCTAAATGTTCACTCTTTCGTTTTTAGTAATCTCTTCTAATAATTTTTCTTGCTGATTTTCAAAATCTGCTAGAAGATGTTTGATTTCATCTGCTAGAACAACAGCGCTGTAGTTATCCGTTACAAAATGCGCATACGCTATGTCTTTCACAAATTTGTGAAAAATAATGAAATTATCTATATACTGCTTTTCAGCATCGTAACCTTCTTTTTTTGAAAATTTAGGTCGTTCATTAATATATTTAGCCATTCATTCTTCGCTCACTTTCATGAACACTAACCAGTGCGTTTTTGCTCTTTTATTTCCGTATAACGGCTTATAATCAATTATGCTTAATATTTCAGATAGCTTGATTTGGTCCTCATTCCACTTAAAAACTAACGTCCCATTGGGCTTCAAAACCCTCATACACTCACGAAAACCTTTTTGTATATCTTCTTTCCAAGTTTTCCCGTTTAACTTGCCATATTTTTTGGCCAACCAGCTGTTATTGCCACACCTCAATAAATGCGGAGGATCAAATACAACATGATAGAACGAATTATCATCAAACGGCATATTTCTAAAATCTGCAACTAGATTAGGATTAACATCGATGAAGTGTCCACTGTCTAATTTTTCGTAATGTGCTCTGTTGTCCATAAACAAAACTTGTTCGTTTTGCTTATCAAACCAAAACATTCTGCTACCACAGCAAGCATCAAGTATTTTTTTCATAATTTCAAAGGAGTAAAGAATTCTTTGTGGTCGACCAAACCTCCATACCTCCTCTGTTATTTTTTTAGTGTTTTTAATTCGTTCCTGACATCATTTCCTTCACGATTACATACTGGGCACGGTTTAGCTTTCGCATGTCCGTATTTATCCTTCGTCCAGACAACTCGTTCTCCCTTGCATTTTATGCACGTCATCGTTTTTACCTCGCTTATTGTATGTGCCGTTTGCGATAGCTTTTTCTTTCAGTCTGCGGTTTTTCTTTTTTATCTTCGAACGTTTTTTACCCATTAATTTTTTACCGCCTTTGTTAAATCAAAGCCTAATGCTGTCGGATACCCTTCTACTTCTTCTGGTTCAACATGGTAACGATAATTCTCAATATCCATTCCACTGGCTTTAGCTACCTTCTCTAAAATGCTCCCTGACCAGCTTTTTCGGTAACCTGCTTTCCTGTTTGATTTAGGATTTACACAACTTCTAGCGCCTTCGTCTGTCGCTTCACACGGAATGACGAACAATGCTAATCTAGATTCATCTAAATACAATTGGACCCATTCAGGTTTATTTAGTCGTCTCACAACTGGACCGCTCAAAGCTAGTCCACTTTTTGAAATCGTAATACACTCTTTTCCTTCTGCTCCAAATGTTCCTGGTAATAATAAACTTGCTGTATTGATGTTAAATTTCATGTGCTTGTTCTCCTCTACTTTGTTATTTTGTTTTCTCTTAATTTTATTTTCTATTTCATTCGCCATTCGCCAATTTTGAAAGGTTGTTGTGCCTAGCCCTAGGGCTTTCTTAATGTCTTTTACTTGATAGCCCAAATCCAACAAGCGTTGGTATTCTTCTTTCGTCAGCTTATCAGGATCTAGCCTTGGCAATGGTCGCTTATCACCTATGCGATCAGAATTTAATAACGTAGACAACCGCTGGACCTCTCTCACGATTTCTGGATTGTTCATCCAAGTATCGTCGTCGCCTGTCAGAGAAAGAATTTTATGTCGAATGGCTTGTTTTTTTGCTTTGAGTATATTGTTTGCCATTATTCCCCCTCCAATCTCATGATTTCAATTTCTGTTCGTGGATTTAAGCTATAGAGCTTTTGACATACCATCACAGCTATTTGACCATCATTTTTGTACAAAATGCCTTCAGCAGCATCTGTGACTGCTTTGAAATAATTATCGAGGTCTGGTTTTTTGTCGCAATATTTGCGCTCTGATTTCACGTCTAACCGTTTCTGTTTATTGCTCAGGGCAGATTTAGGCGGATGGATATAAAACGTCACATGTGCGAAAATTGGTCCTTTTTCAATCAACTTTGCTCTTGATTTACGAAGATAATTCTTTACTTGATTTTTGTATTCTTTCATCGCTCGATCTTCGTAGGTTTGAACATAATTTCCACGTCTAGCGAATCTCGGACGACTTTGTGGCTTTGGCTCAATCGGTAGACTAATTCGCATTTCTACCACCTCAGCCTTACAAGTCGGCTTCTTTAACGAACACACCATTAACATTTTTCCCTTTACGATCTTTAATCTCGTTATACGCTTGGTTCAGACATTCGTATAAATCCATATCATTTTGCATAGCGAGAATGACTAGTGTCACAACAACATCACCGATACCATCCCTTAAATCATTTTTGTTATTTCTTGCTAATGCTGCTGCGACTTCTCCCACTTCTTCAATCACTTTTAACATTTGCTTTTCAGGTTCTGCGATATCTAAATTTTTTTCTCTTGCCCATTCTTCCACTAGTTTAACTAATTCATCCATGTTTTCATCCTCCTAATAGTTCTTGCATTTGCCGTTCTAAATTAGCCTGTTCTTCGTCAGAAAGAGGCACGTCTTCTTGCATACCTTCCCAATTTGGCAATTTTTCTTCCCTAACTGGTTTCTTTTGATAGCCGCTGCGTCCAGCTTTTTTTTGCTCTTCAAACATTTTCCGCGCTTTTTCAGCATCCTCGAGTGTTTTTATGTCACGTTTCGTCCAATTGTTCAGGATGGCTTGCACATATTTTTTCAATCCTTGCATTTCCACACTGTTTTCATAAGCTAGCTTGAATGCATACAAAACCAACTCTGGTCCCCATTCTTTGATCCATGGACCTAGTGCGCCTTGTAAAAGTCCTGTAGGTGCTTTTTTCCAAGCTTGCTGAATAAACTCGTACACTCCGAGGTCATCTTGATGATCATTTATGTTTTTGTTTATATTTATGTTTTGTTTATGTTTATATAATGTGCTACTGTTGCGCAACTGTGTTGTACACTTTTCCGCTACTGTTGCGCTACTACTTTGTAAACTGTCTTGTACACTCTCTTGTAAACTATTTGACGTAGAAAGTTTACGTACATCTTCTTGTAAACTATCTTGTACACTATCTGATGTATAAAGTTTACATATATGGTAAGAAGTTGCTTTTCTTCCATTGGTTTGAAAATCAATTAATCCTAGTTGTTTTAATACATTTCGATTTTTATTTATTCCTTGGCGTGAAAGACCAGCTAGAGTTTCGAGCGTTTGATTACTTGCCGTAAACCACTCACTCCATCTTGTTTTATTGTTTATGCTCATCAATGCGCGCCATAAAGCAATTTGTCCAGATGAAAGTCCCTGGTTGTACATTAAATAATCGTCAAACGCTAAAATCTGCTTAATATAGTCCATCATCGCACCTCCTTGGATGAGAGGGAAAAATACCCTCTCTATTTATTTGCAATTAAAATGGTAAATCATCGTTAGAGATATCAATTTCTTTTCCATTAAAAGGAGGATTTGAATCATCAAACAGGCTTTCTTGTTCTGCTGGTAATTCCATTTCCTTTAGGTAAGCGATACAACGCTCTGCTTGCTCTTTATTGTAGTTTTTGTAGCCACCTAATTGGCGCTCTTTCATAAACACTTCTTCTGACAAGCCCTGTTTCTGGCTAATGGTTTGAATGAATTGCTCAATGACTTCTAATTGATGTTCTCCAGCACGTTCGCTAGTTGGTTTATTTGCATAATCATTTGTTGATTGTGTTTCGGCTTCAGCCAAAACCATTGCCGCGGCTTGCTTCATCGCATCATCTTTCGCATTCTCTTTCAACCACTTAAGATAGCCTTTATCTTCTTGCTTGATTTCGCCTAATGTTTTTCCTTTATGTTTACCAAACGTTACTTTGGTTGACGATGCATCCCCTGTATTCATCGTTTCTATTTGTTCACGCTTAGCGAAGTCTTGTAAATCTTCCATATCCTGAGTAAACACTTCAGATAAACTAGCAATCGTTAGCGTAGCATCAATTTGTGCTCGTTTTTTCGCCATTTTCAGGCAGGTATTGGCCAAAGTGAATGGGTCTTGCTTAATATATTTTTTCTCTTTCGTGTTACAATGCCCCATCCCTTCCGTGATTTTCTGTCCGTTTTTCGAAAGGGTACACTTGATCGTATAGGCGAAGAAACCTTTATCATAATCTTGAATCCGTTCAATTTCTTCGTATTCGCTTGTTACTCCAAACAACATCTGAATTTTTTCGGCTCCTGGTTTTAATAGAGTAGGCTTATTTGTTCCCGGAATTACACCAAAGTCTTGTCCGCTCTTCAAATTGTTTTGTACGACTGTTTGAAAGTTTGCGATTGCCTGTAGTTGTTGCGTTACTTTTTCAAGGTTTGCATCCATGATCATATCCATGGAACTATTTTTTGTCGTAATTTCTGTTGTCATCCTTTTTTCACCTTCACTTTCACTTCAACGCCTTTTACATTTACTTTTAAATTGGGGATAATACATCCATTATCATCAATGACTTGATTGTCCTCTGTTAAATGGAAGACGCCATCAGCAATTAATTTCTTGAAGTCATTCTGGATAGGTTTATATTCCGTCGCTTCTTTAATAAGTCCTGGATGTTCTTGTCTTAGATATTGAATAAACGGTTCTTTTTCTTCCTTGTCTTTTGGTAACTGTAATTTATAATTGGCTGGGCGAGACAAGTTTGGTTGTTTCTTGGTTAAAACAAAACTCTCTGTTTCTACTTTTCCATCTTCTCCCATTTGCTCTAAAATTAACGTTTTTAACGTTTCAATCTCTTGTTGGTATTCTTTGTCAACAGTCTCTCTAGCTGCCTGTAATTCCATTATTTTTCGCGTGTACTCTTTATATTTCAAGCCTTTTTCTTGTTCAAGCTGTTCAAGATGTCTTGTCAATTCCTCTAAGGTCATTCGTCTTCCTCCTCGTCAACTTCCCATGTTGGCTCTAACACTTCTTTTTCTTTTGGGGGCTCTTGTCTTGCTCCTAATGAATCAAATTCAGGCATACTACCACTCCCATACTAGTTTAGCTTTTGTGTCGTCCTTGTGATCTAAAATGTCAATTCCCTCAAGTTCTAAAGAGGCTCTAAACTGATGTGTAAGTCCTCTTTTACGGACCACTACGCTCGTTTGTCCATAGCTTGAAGCTGTGTGGATGGCTTTAACTACTTCATTTTGTTCGTATGCCAACATATTTTCATGAATTGAATCGTTTAATCCGGTAATATCAATCATTGCTTTCCCTCCAAAACCATATATGTTATAATATGGTTACTATAATTTGTTTTGTTGACCAACAAGGACGGCTATCCTTGCTGGTCTTTTTTATTTAGCCAATAATGACAACATGACCCTCTTTAATTTCTGTTTCTAATTCACCAGTTAGATAATTTAAAATACTTTCAACCGCTTCGTTCTTCCATAGTCCTCCATCAGCTTCAAACAATGCGCATTCGCCTCGTTTATTAATTCTAAATACAAATGGGCTAGCCGGTTGTTCTACTTCTAAAAACGTTCTGTACGGTCGTAATTCAGCCGGGCTTGGCACTTCTGCTTTTGTTAATGTAGCGGCACCTTCTTTTACCGTTACTTGTTGCGAGATACCGTTATCGGTCAGGTCACCCCCACCTTCAATTCTAATTGAACTTGCACAGGCAAGAATCGCTGATGCGTCCAAATCTCGTTGGATGAGTGATTGAACATTGATAATAAAATCTTCCGAATCCATGAATCGTCGATAAGGAAACTTATCCAATAATAGATTTGCTTCAATTAAACTTTCTCTCTTTCGGTCTTCGTCTAGTCTAGATAAAACACTAACTTTTGTTGGCCCATCAATATGAATCAAGAGACCTAAACCACCTTTGTACTTCTCAAAATTTGATTTCAGATACCCTACTAACCCTGAGAGCGAATTTACGATTAACGTTTCTGCACGCTTAATTGGCGTAAGTTCTTCTAAGTGCGCTTTATTTTTGTCATAAAAGGTTTTCCCTTTTTCCAAATAAATAACTTCTTGCCCATCTCGTAACTCAACTGCATACTTCAATGCTTCTCTTAAATCTTCTGCCATCTTAGTTTCCTCCTAGTTTTGTTTAAATTTTTTAATATTTGAATGTTCTAGTTTTGTAATAGGTGTGCCCTGGTCATCCTTTAACTCTGAATCTTCTGGATCGAAATAGGTTTGTCCTCGTTGTCCACTTTTCAACTCATTCGCTACAAGTTTTCCCTTTTCATCTCGTCCAATTAGTACCCGTGATGTAACTTCATCTCTAGGGACCAGTTTAGATTTAACGACAGCGTTCATAACAAAATCTTCTCGATACTCATTAGGCTTAATATCTAACGTAATGGTTATCTGCCGTTTTTTAGTTGCATCAGTATTAGGGTCAAGAATATTTTCGACGACGGTATGCATTACATGGTTGAATTGCTCTTGCAATGCGCCTTCGTTTATTTCACTTAGTAAAACTTGCTTGTTCTTCATTCGTTTTTTCCTCCTAGTATGTGTTATAATTTAATTCATCAGATTATTTTTGCGACTTACTGCTTGCCGGCTTGAGTCGCTTTTTTGTTTATCGACATAGCATTACACCCGCTAAACAAGCAAGTAAAGTAATATTCAGTAACACACTTGCATAGCAGATTGCTTGTACACGTCTTGCTCTATAAAGCGGATTTGCCGATAGAGCTGCTAAACCTTTTTTATTCATCTTCATTTTCCCCTTTCTTACAATCTTTGAACTTTATTTTCTAGCTCCATTTCACGTAAAAATTCCAACTCGCTTTGCATCCTCGATAATTCCTTATCCGTCAGTCTGCCAGATTTCTTTAATGCTTCTCTGTCTATTTGAATCATGCGGCGTTCAGCTTGGATTTGTTCATATATCCATTTTTGCTGTTCTTCGTTGTAGGACATGCTAACCTCCCTACGCTATGTCGTTTAAGTCTAAACTCATTTGTCTTACAACTGTTTTTGTGGCTGTGGACGGCTCCCAGTCATTGATATATTCAATTACGATTGGATAATGTTTTTCCCTTAATTGTGATCGAGTCCCCACGCCGGTGATTTGCTTAATACCTGAATTAATATCTTTGTATAACTTGCCACGCTGTTCCTTTGTGATTTTCCCAAATCCTCTTGCAACTTCTGCTACTCGTTGATGAACTCGACGTGATAAGTAGCTATAATCATCTGCACCGATTTTTTGATTGTCTTTTAAGTCGGCTACTTCTTTTTCTATTACATCTACACGCTCATTTGTTTCTTCGTTTGCTGATAAAGCAAGCATTGCTAGTTCTCTTTTGGAAGTTGGTAGTTTGGGCTGTTGAATTTCTTTTTCCATTTGATTAAAAGCCTCAATATATTTCAGTTTGAATTCCAACACTTTTTGAGTGTTATTAAAACCTAATACCGCTAGCGTAAATCCATCTCGATTCATATAAACAACACGGTAAGCCTGTTTGTTTTGTGGATGAATATAAGTGTCTTCACAAAATAGGTCTGCATATTTTTGTGCAAGCCCCTCTTTCAAATCATCAATTGCTTTTAAAACAGCTCTATGTTCTTTTCCGAAAGTTTCAGCAACTTGTAAACTACTTGTGACCGCTTGTTGGTCTTTCATAATTACTAAATTTGTCATTTTGTTTGTTTCCTTTCTGGTATAATTATTTTGAAAGCGAGGTGAAAAATATGTCTTTAACTAACGAACAACGTGCTCATGATTTGGCTATTGCGTCATTGCCTTTTGCAAGATCAATAATTCAACAACGAAACCAAAATGGTGAAGATATTGTTTTTGATGTTTATCTTGAGTACAAAAAATTATATGAAGCTTCTCTAGAAGCTATGACAAGAGATTTTAAATAATCTTTTGCCCGTTTAAGAACAGTCCAGTGATACTATTACTGTTTTTATCCTCTTGACTACTTCCGATAGTTGAGAGGATATTTTTTATTTCTTGCTCAGTTCCTTCGATTGTTATCTTCATGTTCTGTTTCCTCCTTAATTAGTTTGCTTGTATTTGTTACATTGCTCGCATTTTCCAGTTAAGCTTATCTTGATAAATCACCTTACCATCATGAATAGCTTTTACTTCTTCTGCTTGACTACCATCGTATTCGTTTTCTTTCCCTCGCTTACCAATAGGCTCAACGTTATACTTTTTCAATATTCGATGAACGTGTCCTTTTGAACATCCCCACTTGTCTGCAAGTTCCTGCAACGTGAAAAACGTTTGCTTTGATTTAGCGAAGTAAGTTTCTTCTGTTTCTTTTAACGCTTCCTCTTTTGTGGTCTGAGCCATTCCACGCCAACCAAGGAGCATCATTTGTTCATATTCCGTTACTTCAATTATTGGCATCTGAGCCACCTCCTATGTTGCTTGTATGATATAATTCATCTAGAAAGTGAGGTGAATTATTATGAATATCAATAGCGAATTAAAACATGAGTACCATTTTAAAGACAACGGTCATTTTATCGAAACACCCTTTGTGCAAAGTGATGAAGATGCGAAGCACAATATCATTAACACTTCATCATTTAAAGGAAGTTTCATTGAATACTCAAACGGAGTATGTGTATTGGTAGTTTCGGGTGTCGCCGAAGGTAAAGTAACCTACTATACAAATTATCCGTTAAAAGAAATTAGCCCTAACCGTTTTGAGTTTAATCTTTCTTAAATCCAAAACCATGTAACGACCATTCCCACACACCATTATTCACGGGAATGGTTATTTTATTTTCTTTGTCATTAACGTTCATTTTCGTACCTCCTATGATGATTTTTTAAGCTGATTCTTCCGATCACAATTGGCATTGTGATTACCTCCTACGCCAGTTGTTTGCTCTTCGTGTACTTGGTAGGCAAAAAAATTTCCTCCATATTTTTTCCGTAATGAGCAGCGATTATAAACATTTCGTTACTTTTAAATTGATTATTTCCTTTTTCTTTAAGACGATAGCTTTCTTCGCTGACACCTATTAATTCGGCTAATTCTTTTTGTGTATCCCCTGCTTCTTTTCTGATTTTATATAAATTCCATTGCATTATTAGTTCCTCCCTTCGTTATCTATAAATCCATGGTACACGAAACGCAAACTAAAGTCAATAATAAAGTTTGCTTTTCGTGTATTTTTTTGTTGCACCCAAAGTTTTTTTGAGGTAATATAAACTTAGGTTAAGGGAGGTGACTGAAATCAAAGTAGAAAATTTATCTCAATATATAGGTAATAGAATAAAATTTTACCGAGTTAAAAGAAAAATGACCCAAGAAGAATTAGCGAATCGTTTAGGTACAAAAAAAGCTACAATATCTAATTATGAAACTGGTTATCGTTCTCCTCAGCAGGATATGCTATTTGAACTGGCAAGAGTATTAGAAATTTCCATAAACGACCTATTCCCGGCAACTCAAAAATCAAAAGAAAACAATTTTATAGAAACAATCTACAAAAAACTAGAACCACCTAGAAAAGAAAAAGTCTACAATTATGCTGAAAAACAACTACACGAACAAGAAACAATCAATAATAAAGTTATTCCTCTTGTCGGTAAGTCCGCAGCAAATCCTGCTGTATTAGAATATGGCGACATAGATATTGAACAGCAATCATTCGCTCATGTACCAGATAATGCTGATTGCGCTATTTATATCCAAGGTGATTCGATGGAACCGTTAATAAAAAATGGGAGCATTGTTTTTTATAAGAAACAATGTGATGTTGAAAATGGCGAAATCGCAATCGTAGAGATCGATGGTGACGGGGTTACATGTAAGAAGCTTATTAAGGACTACGAAAATGAACGTATCATATTGAGGTCTATTAACAAAAAATATGATGATAGAGTTCTGAAATGTGAAGAAATTAGAATTATTGGTAAGGTGGTTACGCCTGATAAAGATTAATATATCTTAAATATTATTTATAGGAGGTCACAATGGAGATAACAATCTTATTAACTTCGTTAATTTTTTTCGTCATTTTTTGTGTTTTGTTGGTTCAAGATATATATCAAAAGAAATTTTCAAAAAAAACAAAGTGGATATTTCTCTTATTTAGTATAGTAATGTATATTGCTCTTACTATCTACGGAAATATTGTAGGGAGATAATATGAAAAGATTATTGAGAAATTTGTTTTTGGTAGCTATCGCTTTCCTGTTTTTAACAGCATGTAGTCAAAAACAAGAAGGCAAGAATGTTTCTGATAGCTCACTTAGCCAAAATGAGCCTTCAGAAAAACAAAAAGATTTACTTGTAGCCTATACTCAACAAGAATGTGAAGATAGAAGTATAGACCTAACTTATCAAGGACCAGATTCTTGGAATGTAGCAGTGAATGAGATTAATGGGAAAAAATTATGGATTACTACTACTAAAGACAAGAAGTATGGCAGAGTTAAAACTATTTATGAATGGGATGGGCAAAAAGATTCTGGCGCCTCCCTTATTTATCTTCTTGCCAGCGGAAATGAATTAGTAAATAAAATGAAAGACTAGCCTTCGGGCTTTTCTTTTTCAATCAGTAAGAACATATATTCGAGGAGCTGATTAACGTGGCTAATATCAAAAAATACACAAAAAAAGATGGATCAACTGCCTATATGTTTAACGCATATTTAGGCATTGATCCATTAACTGGTAAAAGTAAGCGCACTACAAGACGCGGGTTTAGAACACAGAAAGAAGCGAAATTAGCGCTTGCACAGTTGCAACTAGAGATTGAGAATGGTAGTTTCGTTAAACAGGATTACAGTCGTTTTAAAGATGTTTATGAGCTTTGGTATGCTCAATATGTAAATAGTGTAAAAAAAAGCACTGCTCAAAGAGTTGAGTATTATTTTGTTAAACAGATACTACCAATTTTCGGAGAACTTAAAATAAACAAAATAACCCCTGCCTTTTGTCAAAACGCAGTTAACGAGTGGTTTTCTACATCTCGTAGTTGTTCGGCTTTAAAAATATATACTTCAAAAGTTTTTGGGTTCGCTATTAATCAACATTTAATAACTGATAATCCAATGAATAGAATTATTATGCCTAGAAAACAAAGAACACCTCCAAAATTAAAAGAACAGAAATTCTTGGATAAGGAACAATTGAATAACCTTTTGTCCGTGATTCAGTCTAATGAAACATATCAGTCTTTTGTTATGTTTAGATTATTGGCTTTTACTGGGATAAGAAAAGGCGAGCTGCTAGCCCTAGTTTGGGAAGATATTAATCTTCAGGAAGAAACATTGTCAATTAATAAGAGTGTCTCATCATTAATTGATGGTCCAATAATTACTAGTACAAAAACGATAGCTTCCGAAAGAAAAATATCCATAGACCCACCAACTCTAGACTATCTTAAAATATGGAAACTAAAACAAAAAAAGTTGCTTCTTTCTAGAGGAATAAGAGTTAAGTCTAACGATAGACAACTTATCTTTAGTAATCAAAAAAATGAAATTCTTTATCATAATTATTTAAAGGAGATTATTGATAAATATCCTGAATATCAAATAACCGTACATTCTTTTAGACATACACATTCATCTCTATTATTTGAAGCCGGGGCAAGTATTAAACAAGTTCAAGAACGATTAGGACACGCTGATATAAAAACAACTTTAGATATCTACACTCATGTGACTAAGAGTGCAGAAAAAGACACACCGAATATCTTTTTGAAGTATATGAATTCATAGTATGGTATTCATTATGGTATTCAATATACAATATACACTTAAAATATACTGATTTAACATGCTTTTAATAAGATAGTTCTTGTTCTCATAAAACAAGAAGTTACTGATTTTCTTTTAGAAATGTGTCTTCAAATATTCAAACGCATATTGGGCATATAACTCAGCACCCATTGCCATCGCATCTTCATCAATATTAAAACGACCATGGTGATGTGCCCATTCCGTATCTTTTTCTGGATTACCACTTCCCACTAAGGCAAAACAGCCAGAAGCATGTTCAGTATAATAACTGAAGTCTTCACCACCAGTTGTCGGCTCTTCTTGTCTTAAGGCCGCTTCACCAAAATTTTCCTTAATTAGTGCTTGGGCAAACAAGGCATCCTGCTCATCATTAATCACTGGCAACGTTCCATATTGATAATCTAACGAAGCCGTCCCACCGTAGATAGCAGCTGTTTGTTCCGCATAGCGTTGCAACGCCTGTTCTACTCGATTACGCGTTGCTACACTAAAGCAACGAACGGTTCCTTCTAAACGTGCATTCTCAGCAATCACATTAAAACGGGTCCCCACATCCATCCGTCCAATCGTGACAACTACTGGATCTAAAGGATCTGTCTCCCGAGAAACAATCGTTTGCAGATTCATCACGAAAGAAGAAGCTATAACTGTCGCATCAATACAAGCGTTGGGCATCGCACCATGGCCACCACGGCCTTTAAAATCAACAGAAAAAATATCCGCGGATGCGAAACTTGAGCCCACTCGACACGAAGCGGTTCCTACAGGCATTTGTGACCAGATATGTAAGCCAAATACATCATCAACACCGGTCATTGCGCCTTGCGCAACCATTGCTTTAGCGCCTTGCGCATTCTCTTCAGAAGGTTGAAAAATTAACCGTACCGTTCCCTGAAGTTCTTCTTGAATTTCTTTTAATACTTTAGCCGCTGTTACTAACATCGCGGTATGAGAATCATGCCCACATGCATGCATCTTGCCAGCTTCTAAAGATTTATAAGCTAAATCTTCATTTAATTCCTGTACAGGTAAGGCATCCATATCAGCCCGCAGCGCAACCACTCGGCCTGGTTTGCCGCCCACAATTTCAGCAATTAAACCCGTCGGTTCTGTTTTGCGATAAGTAATTCCCAATTGATCAAGAACTTCCGTGACTTTTTCTGTCGTTCGAAATTCTTCAAATTGTAATTCTGGATGTTGGTGTAAATCCCGTCGAAAAGCAATCATTTCCTGTGCATGCTGTTTGACTAGTGCTTTGATTTTTTTCATACTTACGCCCCGTTTCTACAAACTTAATAAAATACTTGAAAAAATACCCGCTAAAATAACCGAAACAATGGTGACTGTTACGAAACCTGCCACTAACATCGGTGGCATTAAATGGCTCGTTAAAGCCGCCTGTTCTTGTTCATCTTCTGTCAATGATTGAATCACTTCATTAGTAATAATATAATCGGCTGGAAAGCCATATAAAGCTGTCAACGAAACAGCGAATGCCATCTCTTTACTCACACCTAATATACGACCAACAATTGCTGAAAAGATGTACATCCCGATAACACCAATCACAATAATCCCAATCATTGGTAAAAATAAATCCATCAACATTTCAGGTGTGGCTTGTTTTAAGCCATCAAAGACAAAAAGCATTAACCCTAAAATCGCAAAACCAAAGCTATTTGCTTTCTGCAATGGTTGCTTTTCTAAAAAGCCTAAAGACGTTGCAATCACACCAAAACATAAACACAACACAAAAGGACTAATCGTCACAAACGGTGCCGTCCACACAGAAACATAATAAGCGAGTGTGGCAACTAAGGCTAAACGTAAAATTCGTGAATAATCTGTATGATATCGTTTTGGTACTTTTTCAAATAGTTTAGGCACATCTGGTTCTGCTCCTGTTTCTTGCCCCTCTTGTTCATGAAGCGGCTGCCATGTGCCTGCTCGGTATTCTTGAAGCTTCCGCTTTCCTTCTTTTTTTAGAACAATTGAAGTTAAGGGATAACCTGCAAACCCTTGAATGACATAAATTAAAATTGCCAAAACTGAAAGTGAGGCTAAACCAGCTGATTGAGCCGCTTCTGACATTACTAATGAAGAAACTAAACCTCCTACTAACGGCGGGATTGCAACTAAAACTGTTTTTAAATCAAAAACAAAAGTCCCTACAGCTAACAACAAGGCAATAATGCCCAGAATACCTGACAAAGCAATCACAATCGTTTTCCATTGATTAACCAATTCTTTAACAGAGAGCAAAGTGCCCATATTAGTAATCAACAGATACATTAATAAAGTGGCCACCACTGTAGGAATTCCTGCCACTTCCACAATATTTTGTGGAAAAATAGTCCAATAACCAAGAATAAATAAAACACCACAAACAAAAACAGATGGAATCCAAGCTTTTGTTTTGATAGAAACCACATCACCAATGTATAAAATAACCATCAGCAACGAAAAAGCAAACATTTGCGTCATATAATTCCCCCTTCTACTAAATCAGATTGTTTAATTATCTGAAAATTCCAATTAATAATCAGTATAACAAACCGCAAAAGCTTCTGCAATGCTTTTAAGAAACAAAAAAGCTTTGAGAAAACAGCGTTTTCCCAAAGCAAAAAAAAATCACCTTTATATGATGAGTGCTCCCCTGCTAAAGCCATCTTTAGCAGGGAAAGCAGAGCTAGACTCGGAGTCGCCTCCAACATCATAACACTCTAAAAGAAACATCTATAAAGTGATCGGTTTATTAATTATTTAACAAATTCGATAACTACCATTGGTGCTGCATCGCCGCGTCTTGGTTCTGTCTTCAAGATACGAGTGTAACCACCTTGGCGTTCCGCGAAACGAGGTCCTAAATCGTTAAATAGCTTTTGTAAAGCTGATTCAACAACGATAGACTCATCTTCTTCACGAACACTAGCAACTTCATTACGAACGAAAGTAGCTGCTTGACGACGTGCATGAAGATCTCCACGTTTACCTAAAGTAATCATTTTTTCTACAGTTGAACGTACTTCTTTCGCACGAGCTTCAGTAGTTACGATGCGTTCGTTGATGATTAAATCAGTTGTAATATCACGTAGCATAGCTTTACGTTGGCTTGATGTGCGTCCTAATTTACGGTAACTCACGTTGGGTTCCCTCCTTCGTTTCTGTTCTCACGAGCCACTGCTGTTAAGCAGGACTGGAAACTTCGTAAAAGTCTTAATCGTCCTTACGTAATCCTAATCCTAGATCATGCAATTTAAGTTTTACTTCTTCAAGAGATTTACGACCTAAATTACGTACTTTGATCATTTCTGGTTCGGATTTGTTTGTAAGTTCTTGTACAGTATTAATGCCTGCACGTTTTAAACAGTTATATGAACGAACTGATAAATCAAGTTCTTCAATCGTCATTTCTAGCATTTTCTCTTTTTGAGTTTCTTCTTTTTCCACCATGATTTCAGCGTTTTTCGCTTCGTCAGTAAGGTTTACAAAGATATCTAAATGCTCAGTCATGATTTTCGCAGCTAAACTTAGTGCTTCTTGAGGAATGATTGAACCATCTGTCCATATTTCCATTGTTAATTTGTCGAAATCATCACGACGACCAACACGTGTATTTTCTACTTGGTAGTTAACACGACGAACGGGTGTGTAGATGGAATCAACTGGAAGTACACCGATTGGCATATCTTCTTTTTTGTTTTCGTCTGCTTGAACATAGCCACGACCAGGTTTCACTGTTAAGCGAGCATGGAAAGTAGCTCCTTCAGCAACACTACAGATAACTAAATCTTTATTTAGGATCTCAACATCACTGTCCACGATAATATCGCCGGCAGTCACGGTAGCGGGTCCTGTAATATCGATCTCAAGGGTTTTCTCTTCTTCAGCATATAATTTCAATGCTAAGCCTTTAATATTCAAAATAATTTGTGTTACGTCTTCTCGTACACCTGGAATGGTTGAGAATTCGTGTAAAACACCATCGATTTGAATATTCGTAATTGCAGCTCCTGGTAAAGAAGACAATAAAATACGACGTAGAGAGTTACCTAAAGTAGTTCCGTAACCGCGTTCTAATGGTTCAACGACGAACTTACCATAATCTCTATTTTCATCAATTTTTTCGATTCTTGGTTTTTCAAATTCAATCATTCTTATCTATACCCCTTTCAAAACGAAAAGTGTCTTGTTCAATGACGTTCCTAATTCAAACTCAGAATGAGTGGCGCTCATTAAACACGACGGCGTTTTGGAGGGCGGCATCCATTATGAGGAACTGGAGTCACGTCACGAATTGCAGTCACTTCTAAACCTGTTGCTTGTAATGAACGAATTGCTGCTTCACGTCCAGAACCAGGTCCTTTAACTGTTACGTCTACAGTTTTAAGTCCATGTTCCATTGCCACTTTAGTTGCGGCTTCTGCAGCCATTTGAGCGGCAAAAGGAGTTGATTTTTTGCTTCCTTTAAAGCCTAATGATCCTGCTGATGACCATGCTAATGCATTACCATGTGTATCAGTAATCATTACGATTGTATTGTTGAATGTAGAATGGATATGTGCTACACCTGATTCTATATTCTTTTTGACACGGCGTTTACGACTAACTTTTTTTGCTGCCATGAAGTTCTAACCTCCTTCACTTAGGAATTATTTTTTCTTGCCTGCTACTGTTTTAGTAGGGCCTTTACGAGTACGTGCATTATTTTTCGTGTTTTGTCCACGAGTTGGTAATCCACGACGGTGACGGATTCCACGGTATGAACCGATTTCCATCAAGCGTTTGATGTTTAAGTTCACTTCACGACGAAGATCCCCTTCAACTTTTAACTTATCAATTTCCGCACGAATCGCATCTGTTTGTTCGTTTGTTAAATCACGTACACGAACATCTTCAGATACGCCAACGTTTGCTAAAACTTTTTTAGCTGTAGTGTTACCAATACCATAAATGTAAGTAAGAGAAACTACTACACGTTTGTCACGAGGGATGTCTACTCCTGCAATACGAGCCATTATTCGTTACACCTCCTAATTATCCTTGACGTTGTTTATGTTTTGGATTTGCTGGGCAAATAACCATAACACGTCCTTTACGGCGAATTACTTTACAATGTTCACACATTGGTTTTACTGATGGTCTTACTTTCATGATAATACCTCCTGTGGTTTTACGGAGTACAATTATTTAAAGCGATAAGTAATACGGCCACGCGTTAAATCATACGGTGATAATTCAACTGTTACTTTGTCACCAGGTAAGATACGGATGTAGTGCATACGGATTTTACCTGAAACAGTAGCAAGAACTTGGTGTCCATTTTCTAGTTCGACTTTAAACATTGCATTCGGCAAAGTTTCGACGACTGTACCTTCGACTTCAATCATATCTTCTTTTGCCACGCACAGTACCTCCTTGTACTTGTTTCGCGTTTTCACACGATAAAACGGCGGAAACTCCAGCTCCCACCTAGAAATTCTCAACTAACTTCGTTATTCATTTTGATGTCACAAAACTGTAGAAGTCGGACTGATATATTCTACCATATTTAGTTATGTTTTGGCAAGAGAAACTGAATACAACAACAGGGTTAAACTGCGGGCAATTGGAAATTAGTTTTCGTCAATGATTTTTTTCACATCAGAAAAAACAGTATCGATTTCGCGATTGCCATCGATTGTATGCATCAAGCCTTGTTCTTTATAGAAAGCTAAGATTGGTGCGCTACTTTCAATGTTGACTGCCAAACGATTTTTAACCGTTTCGGGCTTATCATCTTCTCTTTGGTAGAACTCATGTCCGCCACAGCGATCACAAGTGCCTTCAACTTTTGGCGGGTTGAATAATTTATGATACGTTGCGCCACATGTGCGACAGATGAATCGTCCAGCTAAACGCTCGATTAATACATCTTCTTCTACATGGATGTCAATGACAGCATCAATTTTTTTGTTTAATTCTTTAAGCATTGTATCTAATGCTTTTGCTTGATCCAGCGTACGTGGGAAACCATCTAATAGGAATCCTTTGTCTGTGTCTGGTTCAGCAAGGCGTTCTTTAACAATTCCGTTTGTTACTTCGTCAGGAACCAGTTCACCTTTATCGATATAAGATTTCGCTTCTAGGCCCAAGGCAGTTTCATTTTTCATTGCTGCACGGAACATATCTCCAGTAGAAATATGTGGAATGCCATACGTATCAATGATTTTTTCTGCTTGGGTGCCTTTACCTGCTCCAGGTAATCCCATTAAAATGAGGTTCATATATTCTCCTCCTAATTTTAAAGACCGGCTTATGAAGCTAGCCATATGTGAGAATGGTGCTGAGGTAAAACCTCAACACTCGATTCTTACTTATTGATAAAGCCGACATATTGACGTTTCATCATTAATCCTTCTAATTGTTTCGTTGTTTCTAATGCAACCCCGATAACGATTAGTAAACTTGTTCCACCTAAACCGATTGATTGAGGTAAATTCCAAACCATTTGCGCAATAATTGGAAGTAAAGCAACAAGTCCTAGGAAAATTGAGCCGACAACACTTAATCTCATTAACACGCCAGATACATATTCTTCTGTACCTTTACCTGGTCGCACGCTTGGAATGTAGCTTCCTTGTTTTTGTAAGTTTTCCGCTAATTTCTCAGGGTTTACTTGAACAAATGCATAGAAGAACGTAAACGCAACGATTAGGACAGTATAGATGATTGCCCCTGGAACTGTGTTATAACTGAAGATTTTTGTCATAATGTCATACCAATTTTCACCAGCGAATTTTGATGAGAAAGCTTGTAAAATGGCATTTGGTGTTGCAATTAACGAGCTGGCAAAGATAACTGGAATAACCCCAGCAGCATTTACTTTTAATGGTAAATAACTACTTGTTGGTGCACCAGAAACACGTTTTGTATATTGGATTGGAATCTTACGTTCTGCTTGTTGGAAGAACGTTACGACTGTAACAATCACCAAAACAGCAATAACTAAGATTGCAATGAAAATAACAGATTGCCAAATACGAGAAGACTCGATATTGACGAAGTAATCTTCGTAGATTTCTTTGACTGCTCCTGGCAAACGAGAAATAATCCCGGCAAAGATAATCATTGAAACACCATTTCCGATTCCTTTTTCTGTAATTTGTTCACCCATCCAAGTCACAAACATCGTCCCAGCAGTTAAAATAACTGCAATCATCACAAAGGTACCTAAGGTTGGATTGTTGACAATCCCAGTTTGACTTAAGCTATTAAAACCAGCAGTGATCCCCATTGACTGAGCCACACCCAAGACAATCGTTAGATATCTTGTTGCTTGATTTAATTTCTTGCGCCCAACTTCCCCTTGTTTTGACCATTCGACAAATCTAGGTACAATATCCATTTGCAATAGTTGAATAATAATAGATGCTGTAATGTATGGCGAAACCCCCATCGAGAAGATAGAGAAGTTTTGCATTGCACTACCACTCACCATATTCAACATATTCAAAAATGGTAAGCTACTTAAATCAGACAATCCCTTTGCATTCACCCCGGGCACAGTAATGTGCGCACCTAGGCGAAATACAAACAAGATTAAAACTGTAAATAAGATTTTTGATCTAATGTCTTTGACTTTAAAGGCGTTCTTTAATAGCTTGAACAATTAGATCACCTCGATTGAACCACCAGCAGCTTCGATAGCTTCTTGTGCTGATTTCGAGAATTTAGCTGCTTTCACAGTTAATTTTTTCGTTAACTCACCATCTGCAAGAACTTTGATTCCTGCTTTTTCGTTTTTAACGATTCCTGCTTCTTTTAGGACAACAGGAGTTACTTCTGTTCCATCTTCAAAACGGTTTAAAGTATCTAAGTTTACAACAGCGTAGTCTTTACGATTAATGTTCGTAAACCCACGTTTTGGTAAGCGACGGAATAATGGAGTTTGACCCCCTTCAAATCCTAAACGAACACCACCGCCTGAACGGGCTTTTTGCCCTTTTTGTCCACGGCCAGCTGTTTTACCATTACCAGATGAAGTACCACGTCCAACACGGTTACGTACTTGGCGTGAGCCCTCAGCAGGTTTTAATTCATGAAGTTTCATAGGTTTGGCACCTCCTTAAGCAATCTTCTATTACAAATCTATAAATCTTAAACTTCTTCTACGTCCACTAAATGTGAAATAGTGTTAACCATGCCTTTGATTGCTTCATTGGCAGGTTTTGTAACAGTACTATTCACTTTACCTAAACCTAACGCTTTAACTGTAGCACGTTGGTTTTGAGGACGTCCGATAACACTGCGTTTTAAAGTAATTTTTAATTCAGCCATTATTTTTGTCCTCCTTAACCGATAATTTCTTCTACAGATTTACCGCGAAGTGCTGCCACTTCTTCGGCACGTTTTAATTGTTTTAGACCTTCAACAGTTGCGCGAACAACGTTAATAGGTGTGTTTGAACCTAGTGATTTAGATGTAATATCTGCTACACCAGCTAATTCCAATACGGCACGAACTGGTCCACCAGCAGCTACCCCAGAACCTTCTACTGCAGGTTTCATAAGGATACGGCCGCCACCAAATACGCCAATTACTTCGTGCGGGATAGTAGAACCAACCATAGGCACTTCAACTAAGTTTTTCTTCGCGTCTTCGATTGCTTTACGGATAGCTTCAGGTACTTCTTGTGCTTTACCAGTACCGAAACCAACGTGTCCGTTTTTGTCACCGACAACAACTAAAGCTGCGAAACGTAAACGACGTCCACCTTTAACAACTTTTGTTACACGGTTGATCGCTACAACGCGGTCTTCTAATTCCAAATGTTTTGGATCAATATAAACCATGAATGGTGTTCCTCCTTCTCCTAAAATTCTAGTCCATTTTCACGAGCAGCTTCAGCTAAAGCTTGCACGCGGCCATGGTAAAGGTATCCACCACGGTCGAAGACTACTTTTTTGATGCCTTTTTCAGCGGCACGTTCAGCAACTAGTTTACCAACAGCTGCAGCTGTTTCTGTTTTTGTTCCACCTGAAATTTCTTTATCCAAGGCAGAGGCACTTGCTAGCGTCACACCCGCTACGTCATCAATGACTTGCGCGTAGATGTTTTTGTTAGAACGGAAAATGTTCAAGCGTGGGCACTCAGCAGTACCAGAGATTTTGTTACGTACACGACGATGTCTCTTTTGACGTGTTTTGTTTTTATCTGGTTTTGTAATCACAATTTTCACCTCTTTGATTTAATGTTTACTACTAATATTTCAAGCAGTCAGCAGATTACGGAAAAGAGAAGCTGGCAGACAAGACAAAAGCATTTTATTGGAAAAATCCCATAAAATGACAGTTGCTTGTTGTTGACTTCTGTTTTCTACACAGCTGTTATTATTTACCAGTTTTACCTTCTTTACGGCGTACAAATTCACCAACATAGCGAATCCCTTTGCCTTTATAAGGTTCTGGAGGACGAACGCCACGGATGTTAGCAGCTAATTCACCAACAACTTCTTTGTTGATGCCTTTAACGATAACTTGTGTGTTCGCAGGTACTTCAAATGTTACGCCTTCTGGTGCTGTCATTTCGACAGGATGAGAATAACCAACGTTTAAAGTTAATTTGTTGCCTTGTACTTGGGCACGGTATCCGACCCCGATAAGTTCAAGTGCTTTTTGGAAACCTTCAGAAACACCAACAACCATGTTGTTGAAGTTTGCACGAGTTGTTCCGTGAATTGTTTTCATTTCTTTTGAATCGTTTGGACGAGTGAATGTCACTTCGTTTCCTTCGATGTTCATTTTGATATCAGAAGAAAATTCGCGTGTTAATTCACCTTTAGGTCCTTTAACTGTAATGTTGTTTCCGTCTTGCTTGATTTCAACACCAGCAGGAAGAACAACAACTTTATTACCAATACGGCTCACTTAGAGACACCTCCTTGTGTATTTTTTAGAATTACCATACGTAGGCGATTACTTCGCCGCCGATATTTTTCGCTCTAGCTTCTTTGTCAGTAATTACACCCTCTGATGTAGAGATGATTGCAATTCCTAGACCGTTTAATACTTTTGGTACTTCGTCAGCTTTTACGTATGCACGTAAACCTGGTTTAGAAATACGTTTTAAGTTTGTGATAACACGTTCTTCGTTTTTACCATATTTTAGGAAAACACGGATTACGTTTTGTTTGTCATCTTCGATGTATTCTACGTCGCGGATAAATCCTTCACGTTTCAGGATTTCTGCGATATCACGTTTGATTTTTGAAGCAGGTACTTCTAAAGTTTCATGTTTAACCATGTTCGCATTACGAATGCGAGTTAGAAAATCTGCAATTGGATCTGTCATGACCATTGAACTATTTACCTCCTTTATGCGAGTTTACTTGTTTACCAGCTAGCTTTCTTCACGCCGGGAATTTGACCTTTATAGGCAAGTTCGCGGAAGCAAATACGGCAAAGATGAAATTTACGATAAACTGAATGTGGACGTCCACAACGTTCACAACGAGTATATGCTTGTGTTGAATGTTTAGCAGGACGTTTGTTTTTAGCAATCATTGATTTTTTAGCCACGTAGTTCGCCTCCTTATATTATTTTTGGAATGGCATACCTAATTGTGCCAACAATTCGCGAGACTCTTCGTCAGTGTTCGCTGTTGTAACAATTACGATGTCCATACCGCGTACTTTATCTACTAAATCATAATCAACTTCTGGGAAGATTAATTGTTCTTTAATACCTAAAGTATAGTTACCACGACCATCGAAAGCTTTTTTGCTGACACCGTGGAAGTCACGTACACGAGGTAAAGAAACTGTTACTAATTTATCTAAAAATTCGTACATTCTTTCGCCGCGTAGCGTTACTTTCGCACCGATTGGCATTCCTTCACGTAAACGGAATCCAGCGATAGATTTTTTAGCTTTTGTGATAAGTGGTTTTTGACCAGTGATTAATGCTAATTCTTCAACAGCTTTGTCTAAGTTTTTAGCATTTGATACTGCATCACCCACACCCATGTTGATAACGATTTTATCAACTTTAGGTGTTTGCATAACTGAGCTGTAATTAAATTTTTCCACCAATGATGGTGTTACTTCTTTAATATATTTTTCTTTCAGGCGGTTCATTCAGTAAGCCCTCCTTCCGCAATTTTTATTTATCTAAAACTTCACCTGTTTTTTTAGAAACGCGGACTTTTTTGCCGTCGACTTCTTTAAACGCAACTTTAGTAGCTTCTCCGTTTGAAGGATCAATCACCATTACATTAGAAACATGAATTGGCGCTTCCACTTCAAGGATTCCACCTTGTGGGGCTGCTTGGTTTGGTTTTTGGTGTTTTTTAACGACGTTGACACCTTCAACGATAACTTTATCTTGTTTAGGAAACGCTGCTAAGACAACGCCTTCTTTGTTTTTATCTTTACCAGTGATAACTTTTACTTTATCGCCTTTTTTAACAAACATTACTGTTTCGCACCTCCTTTAACGTGGGCTCGAGATTATAATACTTCTGGTGCTAGAGAAACGATCTTCATGAAGTTGTTTTCACGTAATTCACGTGCAACTGGTCCGAAGATACGTGTTCCGCGTGGGCTTTTATCGTCACGGATAATTACCGCAGCATTTTCATCAAATTTGATGTAAGAACCGTCAGCACGACGAGCGCCAGATTTTGTACGAACGATAACGGCTTTAACTACTTCACCTTTTTTAACAACCCCACCTGGCGTTGCTTGTTTGACAGTAGCAACAATAACGTCACCGATGTTAGCAGTTTTACGACCAGATCCGCCTAGGACTTTGATCGTTAAAATTTCACGTGCGCCAGAATTGTCAGCGACTCTTAAACGACTTTCTTGTTGGATCACGATGTGTATCCCCCTTTCAGATTTTGTGCTTCAATCTATTAGGAAATTCTCGTTTTATTAGATAATAACTGCTTCTTCGACTACCTCTAGTAAACGGAAACGTTTTGTAGCTGATAATGGACGAGTTTCCATGATTTTTACGATGTCTCCAACTTTCGCTGTGTTGTTTTCATCATGCGCTTTATATTTTTTAGAATATTTCATACGTTTGCCATAGATAGGGTGGTTTTTCTTTGTTTCAACGACAACTGTGATTGTTTTATCCATTTTGTCTGATACCACGCGACCTTGGTAAACTTTACGTTGATTTCTTTCTTCAGTCATACGCGTTTGGCCTCCTTCCACTATTAGTTAGCTTGTTCACGCAATACTGTTTTGATGCGTGCAATCGATTGACGTACTTCTTTAATACGTGCAGTGTTTTCTAATTGACCTGTTGCTAATTGGAATCTTAAGTTGAACAATTCTTCTTTTAATTGTTTTTCTTTATCTAGCATTTCGGCAGTGGTTAATTCTCTGATTTCTTTAACCTTCATTCGATTCACCACCCATTTCCTCACGTTTTACGATCTTAGTTTTTACCGGCAATTTGTGAGATGCAAGACGAAGAGCTTCACGAGCTACTTCTTCAGGAACGCCTGCGATTTCAAACATGATTTTACCACGTTTAACTGGTGATACCCAGCCTTCAGGTGCCCCTTTACCTTTACCCATACGTACGCCGATAGCTTTACTTGTGTAAGACTTGTGAGGGAAAATTTTAATCCATACTTTCCCGCCACGTTTCATGTAACGAGTCATTGCAATACGGGCTGCTTCGATTTGACGGTTAGTAATCCAGTGAGATTCAGTTGCTTGTAAACCCCATTCACCAAATGCTACTTCTTTTCCGCCTTTAGCTTCACCGCGCATTTTTCCGCGGAATTCACGACGGTGTTTTACACGTTTAGGTACTAACATGATTATTTCCCTCCTTTCTCAGTGTTTTTTTTCGTTGGAAGAATTTCTCCACGATAGATCCACACTTTAACTCCTAGTTTTCCGTAAGTAGTGTCCGCTTCTTCCCATGCGTAATCAATGTCCGCACGTAATGTGTGAAGTGGTACAGTTCCTTCAGAGTATCCTTCTGAACGAGCGATATCCGCACCGTTTAGACGACCTGATACTTGAGTTTTGATTCCTTTAGCGCCAGCACGCATTGCGCGTTGGATCGCTTGTTTTTGAGCACGACGGAAAGCAACACGGTTTTCTAATTGACGTGCAATTCCTTCGCCTACTAATTTTGCATCTAAATCTGGTTTTTTGATTTCAACGATGTTGATGTGAACTCGTTTGCCAGTTAATTTGTTTAATTCTTTTCTTAGGTTTTCGACTTCAGATCCGCCTTTACCGATAACCATACCTGGTTTAGCTGTGTGAATTGAAATGTTAACACGGTTTGCAGCGCGTTCGATTTCAATTGTAGATACAGCAGCATCAGCAAGTTTTGTTGCGATAAATTTACGGATTCTTAAATCTTCGTGTAAGAATTCAGCATACTCTTTTTCAGCATACCATTTCGCATCCCAGTCGCGGATGATGCCTACACGCATTCCAATTGGATGTACTTTTTGACCCACTGATTGTCCCTCCTCTTAAATGTTTAAGCTCTGTTTTCATAAAGAAAACAGCCTATTTCATGAGACTTATTTCTCTGTTACAACTACTGTGATGTGACTAGTACGTTTGTTGATTGGTGAAGCTGAACCTTTTGCACGAGGACGGAAACGTTTCATTGTTGGTCCTTCGTTAACAAATGCTTCAGATACGACTAAGCTTTCAACGTCTAAGTCAAAGTTGTTTTCTGCGTTAGCAACTGCTGACATTAAAACTTTTTCAATGATTCCAGCAGACTTGTTCGGTGTGAATTTCAAGATTGAAATTGCATCCGCAACGCTTTTCCCTCTGATAAGATCGATTACTAAACGTGCTTTACGAGGTGAAGTGCGAACTGTTTTTGCAGTTGCTTTAGCTGATGTAATTTGTTCTGACATTTGCATATCCTCCCCTCAAAATTAGCGTTTAGTTTTTTTATCGTCAGCAACGTGGCCACGATAAGTTCTAGTTGGTGCAAATTCACCTAATTTATGTCCTACCATGTCTTCTTGAATGTAAACAGGGACATGTTTCCGTCCATCATATACAGCGATTGTGAAACCTACGAATGATGGAAAAATTGTAGAGCGGCGAGACCAAGTTTTAATTACTTTTTTCTTTTCGGCACCTTGTTGTGCTTCGACCTTTTTCATCAAATGATCATCGACGAAAGGTCCTTTTTTTAAACTACGACCCATGGTGAACCTCCTCTCAAAATGTACGACACATGGTCAAAAAAATTATTTAGTACGACGACGAACGATAAGTTTGTCTGATTTAGCTTTTTTATTACGTGTTTTGTATCCAATTGCTGGTTGACCCCATGGAGATACTGGTGCTTTACGTCCGATTGGTGTTTTACCTTCACCACCACCGTGTGGGTGATCGTTAGGGTTCATTACGCTACCACGAACAGTTGGGCGTTTACGCATCCAACGAGAGCGGCCAGCTTTACCAATGTTGATTAATTCGTGTTGTTCGTTACCAACTGAACCGATTGTTGCACGGCAAGTTGCTAAGATCATACGAACTTCGCCAGAGTTTAAGCGGATTAATACGTATTTGCCTTCTTTACCAAGTACTTGCGCGCTTGTTCCAGCTGAACGGATTAATTGTCCACCTTTACCAGGTTTCATTTCAATGTTGTGGATAACTGTACCGACTGGAATGTTTTCCAATGGTAATGCGTTACCTACTTTAATATCTGCTTCTGGACCAGATACTAGGCGCATGCCTACTTCTAATCCTTTTGGTGCTAAGATGTATGCCTTAACCCCGTCTTCGTAATGAACTAACGCGATGTTAGCAGAACGGTTTGGATCGTACTCGATCGTTTTAACAACCGCTGCGACGTTATCTTTATTACGTTTGAAGTCAATCACACGGTATTGACGTTTGTGACCGCCACCTTGGTGACGAACCGTAATGCGACCGTTGTTGTTACGACCGGCATTGTTTTTTAATGGCTGTAACAATGATTTTTCTGGTGTTGAAGTTGTGATTTCAGCGAAATCAGAACTTGTCATGTTACGACGTCCATTTGTGGTAGGTTTGTACTTTTTAATCGCCACGTCTTATTTCCCTCCTACGTTGATATTGTTCAGGACTGCTTATTCAGCAGCTTCGAATAATTGAATTTCTTTTGAATCTTCAGTTAATGTAACGATCGCTTTGCGACGTTTTTTTGTATAACCTGCATATTTACCCATGCGTTTAAATTTTGGACGCACGTTTAAGATGTTTACGTTTGCTACTTTAACATCGAATGCTGATTCAACAGCTTGTTTTACTAAAGTTTTGTTTGCGCGAGTGTCCACTTCGAAAGTATATTTCTTTTCGTCCATAGCTAACATGGATTTTTCAGTGATCACTGGGCGTTTGATTACGTCTAGTAATTCCATTATGCAAGCACCTCCTCAATTTGAGTAAGAGCTGTTTGTGTTGCCAAGACTTTGTTAGCTGACACAACATCTAACACACTAACGTTATCAGAAGTTACTACAGAAACGTTTGGTAAGTTACGAGCTGATAAAGCTGCAAAGTCGTTACCATTTTCTAAAACAACTAATACTTTAGTATCGATAGACAAGTTAGCAAGAACTTGTTTGAATTCTTTTGTTTTTGGTGCATCGAAGCTTAAACCTTCTACTGCTACCAAGTTATTTTCAGCAACTTTATCTGATAATACAGATTTCATTGCTAAGCGACGAACTTTTTTAGGAAGTTTGTAGCTGTATGAACGCGGTGTTGGTCCAAAGACTACGCCACCTCCACGCCATTGTGGTGAACGGATTGAACCTTGACGAGCACGACCAGTTCCTTTTTGACGCCATGGTTTGCGGCCACCGCCACGAACAGCGCTACGGTTTTTAACTGCGTGTGTTCCTTGTCTTAATGAAGCACGTTGCATGATGATTGCATCATAGACAACACTTTCATTAGGTTCGATTCCGAAGATTTCTTCATTTAAAGTGATTTCACCGTTTTGAGTTCCATCTTGTTTGAATAATGCTACATTCGGCATTCCTTAGTTCCTCCTTTCCCTACACTTATTTAGCTTTCACAGCTGATTTGATTGTGATTAAAGATTTTTTCGCTCCAGGAATGTTTCCTTTGATTAAGATAACATTTCTTTCTACGTCCACTTTAACAACTTCAAGGTTTTGAATTGTTACGCGGTCGCCACCCATACGGCCGGCTAGTCGTTTATTTTTAAATACACGGTTAGGCGCTACTGGACCCATTGACCCAGGACGACGGTGATAACGAGAACCATGAGACATAGGTCCGCGGCTTTGGCCGTGACGTTTGATTGCCCCTTGGAATCCTTTACCTTTCGTAGTACCTGTAACATCAACAACGTCTCCTGCTTGGAAAACATCTACTTTGATTTCTTTACCTACTTCATATTCTCCTAGCTCAACATTCTTGAATTCTTTAATGAAGCGCTTAGGAGCCGTGTTTGCTTTTGCAACATGACCTTTCGCAGGTTTGTTTGATAAAACTTCACGTTTGTCTTGGTAACCAACTTGGATAGCTTCGTATCCGTCAGTTTCAACAGTTTTTACTTGTAAAACCACGTTTGGCGTAGCTTCAACTACTGTTACTGGAATTAATTCACCAGACTCAGTAAAGATTTGTGTCATTCCCACTTTTTTCCCTAAGATTCCTTTGGTCATGAGTACACCTCCATCTTAATTTTATAGTTTGATTTCAATATTAACACCAGACGGTAAGTCAAGCTTCATTAGAGCGTCAACTGTTTTTGGTGTTGGGTTCACAATGTCAATTAGACGTTTGTGAGTACGCATTTCGAATTGTTCGCGAGAATCTTTGTATTTATGAGTCGCACGAATAACTGTGTAAAGTGAGCGTTCTGTTGGTAATGGAATCGGACCTGATACGTCAGCTCCAGTTCTTTTTGCTGTTTCCACAATTTTATCCGCTGATTGATCTAAAATACGGTGTTCATACGCTTTTAAACGGATACGAATTTTTTGTTTTGCCATCTTGTTCCCTCCTTCGCCTATTTTAAAAGTAGACATAGCTCCACGAAAATTTATCCGGCATGCTCGTTCATGGCAAAGCGTCCGAGCGTGTCGCAACCTCTCGCTTCACAGCCGGCAAATCAAATCGTTGATCTACCAATGCTTTTTACACTCCTGTAAACAGCACCTTTTTGATTATACTATGAAAGGATAGTGTTAGCAAGGATTTTCTGTGTTTTTTTGAAAGAATTTTTTCTTGTTTTGAAAAGTATTTGTTTTGTTTTTCAATTCTTTTCATTCTATTTTTATAAAAAAAGAATTTGGGCTTCCTCTTTTACCAGAAGCCCAAATTCTCTCTTTTTTATTCTATTAACCAATCCGGCGCATTGGAATATCATTGTTATCTGGATGAACCAATAAATATTGAATAACATCAATATTGCTTGCTTGGAATGAGGCTGCACATGCTTGCAAATATAAGTCCCACATTCGATAGAAGCGCTCACCTTTTTCGTCAACAATTTCTGCTTCTATATTATGGAAGTTTTTTGTCCAATGTTCCAATGTCAATTGATAATCTCTGCGCAAACTTTCCAAGTCGATCACTTGTAAGTCATTTTCTGTCATATGGCCGACTAACTCAGTGACACCAGGAATATAGCCACCTGGGAAAATATAACGATTAATCCAAGCATTTTTAGCCCCACCTTGTTGGCGACTGATCCCATGAATCAACGCCGTACCTTTAGGCGCTAAATTTCGCTGAACGACATCAAAATATTCATGTAGATTTTCTGCACCGACATGTTCAAACATCCCGACACTCGTAATATGGTCAAAAGGCTCTCCTTTTAAATCACGATAATCCATCAATTTGACAGTCATTCGATCTTGTAGGCCTTCTTTTTCTATAATATGGCGAATATGATGAAATTGTTCTTCACTTAATGTAATCCCAGTTGCTTTTGCTCCGTATTCTTTCACCGCAGTTAAAATTAACGTGCCCCAGCCGCAGCCAATATCCAGTAAAGTGTCACCTTCTTTGATAAACAATTTATCTAAAATATGATGAACTTTATTTACTTGTGCTTGCTCTAAAGTATCTTCAGGCGTTTTAAAATAGGCGCACGAATACGTCATTGTTTGGTCAAGCCATTTTTTGTAAAAATCATTCCCCAGATCGTAATGGCTGTGAATATCCTCTTGCGAACGTTTTTTTGAATGACTTTCTTTAGGAAGCCATTTAATAAATTTAGCATTGTGTAAAAAGCTATCCTTTTGGTTATACACATCATAAATCAGCGCTTGGATATCGCCTTCGATTTCAATTTTGCGATCCATGTAGGCTTCCCCTAAAGTTAACGAAGCGTTATTCAGTAAATCCTTCACAGGAATTTTTTCATTGAATACAATTTTAAAAACCGGATCCCCCGACCCTTGCCCATACTCTTTGACGGTACCATCCCAGTATGTGACTTGTGTCTTTTTTGAAAAAGACCATTTAAACAGTTGACTGTACGTTTCTTTTTCTAACATTGCATTCCCTCCATTAAATACCATTTGAAGCCAAAACAAAAAGAAGTCGCTTTCCGGTAGTTCGTCAAAACAAACACCACAGTCCGTTCTAAACTGAAGCACAGAAAAGTTAACACCCCTTCTATGTTCCGCTTCTTTTTTTGCAATTACAGTTCTATTCTACTCCTCTTTTAAAAATTTGAACATTCTTTTAACGTAATACCTACTATTGTTATTCTTTATCACAAAAAAACTAGAGCCAGTCCTTGACAGACTCCTCTAGTTCTATACATTATGCTTTCTTACGCATCCGTTGTTCCGCATGGGTGTAAGCGCCATGCCACACGTGCCCCACATAAGGATTAACTTGAATACCATGTTTAATCGCCGCTGCTACAAATTTTTTCGCTAAAGTTACTGCTTCTAACACCGAATAACCTTTCGCCAAACCAGCTGTGATCGCCGCTGAAAAAGTACAACCTGCACCATGATTATAATCAGTAGGATATAGTTCATTTTCCAAAAGATGCGCGGTGTGACCATCATAAAATAAGTCCAGTGCTTTCTCTCCAGCTAAGCGATGTCCTCCTTTAACCACGACATGTTTGGCTCCCATTTGTACAATTCGTTTTGCCGCTTCTTCCATCTCCGCCACGGAAGAAATTTCGCCTAATCCAGATAAGATACCCGCTTCAATTAAATTAGGCGTGGCAACTAATGCTAATGGCAGTAAATCGTTTTTTAAGCCTTCCACACTTTTGGGTTGCAGAATTTGTGCCGTTCCCTTACAAGCAATGACTGGGTCAATCACGACTTTTTGAATTTTTTCTTGTTTAATGTATTTGCTAGCCATTTTAATATTTTGTTCATTGCCCATCATCCCTGTTTTCAAGGCCGCTACTGGACCGCCTGCAAAAACCGAAATCAATTGTTTTTCTAAGAGCGTTTCTGGCAATTCAGTCACTTCATGCGACCAGCCTGTCGTAGGATCCATCGTCACAATCGAGGTTAAACTTGAAAATCCAAAAACTCCATACTCTTCAAATGTTTTTAAATCTGCTTGAATCCCTGCCCCTCCAGTTGAATCGGAGCCTGCAATCGTCAATACTTTTTCCATTAAATCACCTAACCTTTTTCTCCAAGTATACTGAAGAAACAAGTCTGCTAAAACAGCCAATTGGCTTATTTTTTAGCCAGCCAATTTCTAAATCATTACCAACTTCTAGCTGAATTCATTATATTAAATAACGAGCGATCAATTCGCTCACCTTGATTATAAGACCCATAAGAATTTGTATGAATCGCCAAAGCACGATAGCTTCCCGAACTATATCGATAAACAGGAGCACCGCTTTGACCTCCTGTTGTATCTATAGAATAATTCGTCTTACTACTACCGCTACCTGTAATCCGACCACTAGAAGTCCACATTTGATTTTGTCGTTCTCCAGGATATCCCCTAACAGTCACTGTTGTACCTACTTGACTTCCTGTAGACCACTCCGCTCCTAAATACCCTGTTTTGTAACCTACATTACTTGAAAATCTAAGCATTCCCCAATCATAATTTGAATCTTCAGTCGCAATATATTTTGTATCGGTAAATAGACTCGTAGCATAATAAACACCTAATGGATTATAAGAATCGTTTTTCCTAGGATAAAATGCTACACTTCTAGCCCAGCCTCCATCTCTTTTAGAATACACACAATGCCCTGCTGTAATTGCTACTTTATTACCATACATCCAACCTGTCCCTACATACGTTTGTCCATTAGGAAAAGTCATAACCATTTTCCCAATAGTACTATTAGGAAAACTGACTGTGTTAGTTATTCTTGTTCTTGTATCGGCACCTATTATTTGCCTATCAGAACGTTCCTTAGAAATACCTTCAGGCACAAAACTATTTGTCTCATAATCCATTCTTGCCCTAGCAGAAATGGGCAAAGGCTGCTCAACTTCAATATTAGTTTCTAAATCATAAGAACTGATCCCAGAAGCTGATAATTCATTAGAAACATTTATATCTACAGCACTTGGCACCAACGGCTCCACTTCAGCATAACCCTGGACAGGAATAAGAAAACAAACACTAAAAACAAAACCCATACTTATAACTAATAACCTATTCATTTTCATAGAAAAATTAACTTCCATTTTTTATAATACTTTCAACTTTTTCAAATCTAGCAGGAGATGTCTCACTAACAACTCCCTCAACTTCTAAAGAAATACTATCTCCTTTTTTTAATATTTGGTTATTAAATTCAACTCTATCTTCTTTATATACAATATATAAAGAACCAAATTTATCTTCAAAAATTATAGAATCTTCAGAAACCTCAGTTACAACACCATCAATTTTCACCTGCTTATGCGCTTCTACCAAAAAAAATAAACTACTCACAAAAACACAACCAACTACTAATAAATAAACTATTTTTATAATTAAACCTCCACCTTTCCATTTCTTTCACTATACCATGCTATGAATCCGATTTCAAAAAAGTTTTTTTATTACCTAATTTTTTTTAATCATAGTTATATATTTGAAATAGCTACGTAAAAAAAAGACCAGAGAATAAATTCTCTGGTCTTACGTCCGAATACCCCAGTTTTTTACGCTGGTTAAAACTATAGTTAAAAAGTTAATTATTTAACGATTTCAGTAACAACGCCTGAACCTACAGTACGTCCGCCTTCACGAATAGAGAAACGAGTTCCGTCTTCGATAGCGATTGGGTGAATTAATTCAACGTCCATAGCAACGTTATCACCAGGCATTACCATTTCAGTACCTTCTGGCAATTCTACAACACCAGTAACGTCTGTTGTACGGAAGTAGAATTGAGGACGGTAGTTAGTGAAGAATGGAGTGTGACGTCCGCCTTCTTCTTTTGATAATACGTATACTTCAGCTTTGAATTTTGTGTGTGGAGTGATTGTAGCTGGTTTAGCTAATACTTGTCCACGTTCGATATCTTCACGTGCTACACCACGTAATAAAGCACCGATGTTGTCGCCTGCTTCAGCGTAGTCTAATAATTTACGGAACATTTCAACACCTGTAACAGTTGTTTTAGATGTTTCGTCTTTAATACCAACGATTTCAACTTCGTCACCAACGCGAACTTCACCACGTTCAACACGGCCTGTAGCAACAGTACCACGTCCAGTGATTGAGAATACGTCTTCGACTGGCATCATGAATGGTTTGTCAGTATCACGTTCTGGAGTTGGGATATATTCGTCAACTGCAGCCATTAATTCTAAGATTTTTTCTTCATAAGACTCGTCGCCTTCTAAAGCTTTCAAAGCAGAACCTGCGATAACTGGAACATCATCGCCTGGGAAATCGTATTCTGATAATAAGTCACGAACTTCCATTTCTACTAATTCTAATAATTCTTCGTCATCAACCATATCCATTTTGTTTAAGAATACAACGATGTATGGTACACCAACGTTACGTGATAATAAGATATGTTCACGTGTTTGAGGCATAGGACCATCAGCAGCAGAAACTACTAAGATAGCTCCGTCCATTTGAGCAGCACCAGTGATCATGTTTTTAACGTAGTCCGCGTGTCCTGGGCAGTCAACGTGTGCATAGTGACGAGTTTCAGTTTCATATTCGATATGAGAAGTGTTGATTGTGATTCCACGTTCTTTTTCTTCTGGAGCGTTATCGATAGAATCGTAGCTTTGTGCTTCCCCGCCACCGTGTTTTGATAATACAGTAGCAATTGCAGCTGTTAATGTAGTTTTACCATGGTCAACGTGTCCGATAGTACCAATGTTAACATGGGATTTAGAACGGTCAAATTTTTCTTTTGCCATTTTGAATGTTCCTCCTAAAAATATAAATTTTATTGTTTGTTTTATATGTGATAGACGTTACTAAAAACCGTCTGATCATCATAAGCTATTTTACACGAAATCTTGAAAAAAGGATAGTTCTAAAAACAAACCTTTTATTCTCAAGGAAAATTATGCGTTGCCGCCGTTTTTCTTGATGATTTCTTCTTGAACAGACTTAGGTACGTCTTCATAGTGGTCAAATACCATCATAAATGTACCGCGTCCTTGTGTTGCTGAACGTAATGTTGTAGCATAACCAAACATTTCAGCTAAAGGTACCATCGCATTAACGATTTGAGAGTTACCGTGTGCTTCCATACCTTCAACACGTCCACGACGACTTGTTACGTGTCCCATGATATCACCTAAGTAATCTTCAGGAACAGTAATTGTAACTTTCATCATTGGTTCTAAAATAACTGGGTTTGCATTTTTAGCCGCAGCTTTCAATGCCATAGAAGCAGCTACACGGAAGGCCGTTTCATTTGAATCGACATCGTGGTATGAACCATCGTAAAGTTTTGCTTTGATATCAACTAATGGATAACCAGCAAGAACACCGTTGTTCATAGAGTCTTCTAACCCTTTTTCAACTGCTGGGATGTACTCACGAGGAACCACACCACCGACAATTGCGTTTTCAAACTCGAAGCCTTTACCTTCTTCATTTGGTGTAAATTCAACCCATACGTGACCGTATTGTCCTTTACCACCAGACTGACGAACGAATTTACCTTCTGCTTTAGTCGCAGCACGGAATGTTTCGCGGTAAGATACTTGAGGAGCACCTACGTTAGCTTCAACTTTGAATTCACGTTTCATACGGTCTACTAAAACGTCTAAGTGCAATTCACCCATACCAGAGATAACTGTTTCACCAGTTTCAACGTTTGTTTCAACGCGGAATGATGGATCTTCTTCAGCAAGTTTTTGTAGAGCCACGCCCATTTTATCTTGGTCAGCTTTTGATTTAGGTTCAACAGCGACTTGGATAACTGGATCAGGGAATTCAATAGATTCAAGAATAACTGGTGCATCTAATGCACATAATGTATCACCAGTTGTTGTGTCTTTCAGACCAACAGCAGCAGCGATATCACCAGAGTACACTTTGTCAATTTCTTGACGAGTGTTGGCGTGCATTTGTAGGATACGACCGATACGTTCTTTTTTGCCTTTTGAAGCGTTCAATACGTATGAACCACTTTCAAGGACACCAGAATAAACACGGAAGAAAGTTAAACGACCTACGAATGGGTCAGTCATAACTTTAAATGCTAATGAAGCGAAAGGTGCTTCGTCATCAGCTGGACGAGTTGTTTCTTCGTCTGTTTTAGTATCGATCCCTTTGATAGCATCGATATCTAATGGAGATGGTAAGTAATCAAGAACAGCGTCCAACATTAATTGAACCCCTTTATTCTTGAATGCTGAACCAGCTAATACAGGGAAGAACTCAACGTTGATTGTTGCTTGACGGATACCAGCGACTAATTCTTCTTCAGTGATTTCTTCACCTTCAAGATATTTCATCATTAAGTCTTCGTCAGTTTCAGCAACAGCTTCAACTAATTTTTCGCGCCATTCTTGCGCTTTTTCTAAATAATCTTCAGGAATATCAGTTTCTTGAATATCTGTTCCCAAATCATTTGTGTAGATTTCAGCTTTCATTTTAATCAAGTCAATGATTCCAGTGAAGTCTTCTTCAGCTCCGATTGGAATTTGAATTGGATGAGCGTTTGCTTGTAAACGATCATGTAATGATTCTACTGAATAGAAGAAGTCCGCACCGATTTTATCCATTTTGTTACAGAATACAATACGAGGAACTTTATATTCAGTCGCTTGACGCCAAACTGTTTCTGTTTGAGGTTCTACACCTGATTGAGAGTCAAGAACTGTTACCGCACCATCTAATACGCGTAGAGAACGTTGTACTTCAATTGTGAAGTCCACGTGTCCTGGAGTATCGATGATATTTACACGGTAGCCTTTCCACTGTGCAGTTGTCGCAGCGGATGTAATCGTGATACCACGTTCTTGTTCTTGTTCCATCCAGTCCATTTGTGAAGCACCTTCATGGGTTTCACCGATTTTATGGATTTTACCAGTGTAGTACAAGATACGCTCAGTTGTTGTTGTTTTACCAGCATCAACGTGGGCCATGATACCAATGTTACGAGTTTTTTCAAGTGAAAATTCTCTTGCCATTTTGTATGTTTACTCCTCTCTTTATTTAAATCGATTGTAAATTGACTTTCTGCTGCCACTTTACGCGACAGACAGAGAGGATCTTACCAACGATAATGAGCAAATGCGCGGTTTGCGTCTGCCATTTTGTGTGTGTCTTCGCGTTTTTTAACAGAAGCGCCAGTGTTGTTAGCAGCATCCATGATTTCTTTCGCTAGACGTTCTTCCATTGTGTGTTCACCACGTAGACGTGCGTAGTTAACTACCCAACGTAAACCTAAAGTTGTACGACGTTCTGGACGAACTTCAACTGGTACTTGGTAGTTAGAACCCCCAACACGACGTGCTTTAACTTCAAGAACAGGCATAACGTTTTTCATTGCTTGTTCAAAAACTTCCAATGGATCGTTACCTGTAGATTCTTTGATGATATCAAATGAATTATAGATAATGTTAGCAGCAATCCCGCGTTTACCGTCAACCATTACACGGTTGATTAAGCGAGTTACTAATTTTGAGTTATAAATTGGATCTGGTAAAACATCACGTTTTGCAACAGGACCTTTACGAGGCATCCGTAACTCCTCCTTCCGAAATATGATTTTTCAAGTTGTTATTGTCTTATTATAATTAAGCTTTAGGACGTTTTGTACCGTATTTAGAGCGGCTTTGTTTACGGTCGTTAACACCGGCAGTATCAAGCGCACCACGAACGATATGGTAACGTACCCCTGGTAAGTCTTTTACACGTCCACCACGTAATAATACCACGCTGTGTTCTTGTAAGTTGTGACCGATACCTGGGATATAAGCTGTAACTTCGATTAAGTTTGACAAACGAACACGGGCATATTTACGTAAAGCTGAGTTCGGTTTTTTAGGTGTCATCGTACCCACACGTGTACAAACTCCACGTTTTTGCGGAGAGTTAACGTTTGTTTGAGTTTTCTTAAAACTGTTATATCCTTTGTTTAAGGCTGGTGAATCAGATTTTTCTACTTTAGATTTACGAGGTTTACGTACTAATTGGTTAATTGTAGGCATTCCTTGTTCTCCTCCTTCCTTACTTCGCTTCTAGTTCCACACATCCAGGTGGTTCTTTTTTCGCGATAAAAAATAATGCAATCTCTGCACTCTTTATCAAATATGCTTTGATAGACAGTCAGCACGTCCCTATAAGGAACCTGTAGATAAAGCACCTTTGTTAGGATACCACGATAAGTATCAGCTGTCAACCCTCTTCTTTCACCTTTTGTAAAAAAGCTTTTCCTTCTATTTAAACGTACTTTTCCTTTAAAAATTTTTATGACTTTTTCAAAAACTTTCTATCTTTTTTAGTTAAATAACGGTACAATATCTTTGACTATTGAAGGGGGCGGAAAACAGCGATGAATCTGAAACAAATGGTAGGAATCGAAGCTGCAAAATATGTAGAAGACGGCATGATTGTCGGTTTGGGTACTGGCTCAACAGCCAAATTTATGGTAGACGAAATTGGTCGTCGCGTAAAAGAAGAAGGATTGTCAATCGTAGGGGTTACTACTTCAAAAGAAACAGAGAAACAAGCCTTGGCCTTGGGCATTCCTTTAAAGGGTATTGATGAAGTTCCGTATGTTGATCTTACGATTGATGGCGCCGATGAAATCAGCGCTGATTTTCAAGGAATCAAAGGCGGTGGCGCTGCCTTACTTTTTGAAAAAATTGTGGCCACTTATTCAAAGAAATGTATTTGGATTGTGGATAAATCAAAAATGGTGGACGATTTAGGGGCTTTCCCACTTCCAGTTGAGGTTGTTCCTTATGGCAGCCGCCAACTAGTACATTTATTTGAAGAAAAAGGCTATCACCCTACACTTCGTCTAAACGCTGCTGGCGAAACATTAATAACAGATGGAGGCCACCATATCATCGATTTACATTTAGAAAAAATTACAGATCCAGAAGCTTTAGGTTCTTATTTAGACAACTTGGTTGGCGTCGTTGAACACGGCTTATTTTTAAATATGGTTTCTATGGTAATCGTCGGTTATGAAGATGGACCGAAAACCTTACATGTTCCCGCACGTTAAGAATGTGTGAAAAAAGATTATTTATATAGGAAGGATAATATATGAAACGAATTGGTTATGCACGCACAACTATTATTGAAGACGATTTAAAAAATCAACTAACCACTCTCCAATCGTTTGGTTGTGATGATATTTTCCAAGAGACATTTGATCCTCAAGCGGAGATCAGTGTCTTAGACGAAGTCGAAAAACTTCTTTCTGCTGGGGATACACTTATTGTTTGTAAATTGCACCATTTAGGTAAAACAACCCGCCAATTAACAGACTTTATGAAAATGTTAAAGGAAAAACAAGTTGATTTTGTCAGCATTTCTGAAGGAATTGATACCCACCTTCCAACAGGTGAAGCCTATTTCCAATTAATGGAGAGCTTATCCGCGATGGAATGTGCACTAATTAAAGAACGAACACTCGTCGGGCTCCACAAAGCTCGTGAAAACGGAAAAGTAGGTGGACGTCCAAAAATCGATGGACGCACCGTCCGCAAAATCCGTGCATTATATTACGAAAACAAAGAAACCATCCAATTTATTTCTAATAAATGCGGCGTTTCGGTGGGCACTTGTTATAAGTACATCAATTTACCTGAGACAGATGTCGAACGTCTGTATCCCTAAGAATAAAAAAGAAGTCCTTCAGATGGGGCTTCTTTTTTGATTCGATTTCACTCTAATTTTTCAGCAACTTTCACGTTTTTTTACTATTTTCCATTGGAAATCTTACGCAAAACGGTGTACAATAAACGTGGAAATCTTATTTTCAGAAAACTAAACTCAAAGGAGAGCTTATACATGCCAAAATTAGTTTTTTCTCGTCATGGACTTAGCGAATGGAATGCCTTAAACCAATTTACTGGATGGGCTGACGTAGATTTAGCACCTGAAGGTGTTGAAGAAGCAAAAGAAGGCGGCCGTAAAATTAAAGAAGCAGGCATCGAATTCGACGTTGCTTATACTTCTGTTTTAACTCGTGCCATCAAAACTTGTAACTATTTACTAGAATACTCAGATCAATTATGGGTACCTCAAATCAAATCTTGGCGCTTAAACGAACGTCATTATGGTAAATTACAAGGACTAAACAAAAAAGAAACTGCTGAAAAATACGGAGACGAACAAGTCCACATCTGGCGTCGTTCTTACGATACTCTTCCTCCATTAATGGAAGCAACAGATGAAGGTTCTGCAGCAAACGACCGTCGTTATGCAATGTTAGACCAACGCGATATTCCTGGTGGCGAAAACTTGAAAGTTACTTTGGAACGCGCATTACCATTCTGGCAAGATGAAATTGCGCCAGCTTTAAAAGACAACAAAACTGTCTTAGTAGCGGCTCATGGTAATTCATTACGTGCTTTAGCTAAACACATCGAAGGCATTTCTGATGAAGATATTATGGATCTTGAAATCCCAACAGGTAAACCATTAGTTTATGAATTAAACGATGATTTAACTGTGAAAGAAAAATACTACTTATAAGAACTTGTTTCTTATTAACAAAAGCGGTTTGCCAAGGCAAACCGCTTTTTTATGGATTAAATAAATTGACTTTCGGTTAAACAATCTTTATAAATCGCTACTATATCCGCTGCATCCAATGGTACATAAGCCTTTTCGGCAATTGCACTATGGTCCACAGCTTGTTGTGCCATTTCTTCAAATTTATCTGCTTCGATGCCAACTTCTGGTAATGTCATTGGAATGCCACAAGCCACAAAGTAATCATACAATGCTTGAATACCTTTTTTCGCTGCTACTTCCTCTTCTTGTTCGACTATTCCCCAAACATTTCGAGCAAATTGCGCAAACTTGCCTACGGTTTGTTCAGACAAAACGTAATTCATCCAACGAGGCGTTAAAATTGCTAAGCCAATCCCATGCGTAATGTCATAAAACGCACTTAATTCATGTTCCATTGGGTGACAAGACCAAACACCTTGTTTGCCGCGCCCTGTTAACCCATTTAAGGCTAAACTACTTGCCCACATTAAATTAGCACGTGCATCATAATCTTCTGGATTTTCTAAAGCAATAGGACAATTTTTGATAACCGTTCGCATTAAGCCTTCTGACACAAAATCTTGGACGTCCGTGCCTGTCGAAATACTAAAATAGTTTTCAATCAAATGACTGAAAATATCCGCTGAGCCAGCTGCTGTTTGATTTTGAGGAACCGTAAAAGTATTCGTTGGATCCAAGAACGAAACTTTTGGAATCATATTCGGACCACCAAAGCCTAACTTTTGATTGGTTTCTAAGTTAGAAATGACAGCACCTGCGTTCATTTCACTACCTGTCGCTGCTAAAGTCAAGATGGTCACGATTGGTAAAGCAGGACCAGTATACCCTTTTCTGGCTGCAATGACTGTCCAGATATCTTCTTCCGAATAAAAGCCCGCAGCTATTGCTTTGGAACAGTCAATGGTTGAACCACCGCCAACTGCTAAAATAACATCGACTTGGTTTTCTTTACACAACGCAATTCCTTTTCT
Organism: Enterococcus sp. DIV1444a; assembly: GCF_051712125.1. Taxonomy (NCBI): domain Bacteria; kingdom Bacillati; phylum Bacillota; class Bacilli; order Lactobacillales; family Enterococcaceae; genus Enterococcus; species Enterococcus sp. DIV1444a. The sequence continues at coordinate 160,725 of NZ_JBIOOG010000001.1, read as the reverse complement.
AACGGTTTCAATGCGCGGGTTTGGTTCGACACCGCTCAACTCAATCAGTGTATGCCCGTTTTTTTGGGCCAAATCAGTAATTTGTTGGTACAAGCCATTACGTTTGATACTACCGCCACCATAAACAAGTAAGACATTTTTGCCAAATTGATCTAACACAGCAGGTAATTCGTCTAAACGATCTTTCCCAAAACGGATGTCTGTTGGTACATAAAAATTAAAGTTTTCCATTCTTTCATCCTCCATTCAATGCTCTTACGCATTTATCATACTATTTTTTCAAAAATCCGCCAATAAAAAAGCCGAGCAAATGACAGTTGCTTTCACAACGACCGCTTGACCCAGCTTTTGATTCTTTTTTATAACGAATCGCTTGTTTTGATTAACAAATAAAGAAAATAAGGCGCACCGATGATCGCAACAATAATCCCTGCAGGCATTTCTCCATTGCCAGGCAATAGCCGACCAATCGTATCACTAACCAATAAAAGTAAACTCCCAAACAACGCCGCCAATGGCAATACCTGTTTTTGTTGCGTAAAACCACATTTGCGAGCAATATGTGGCGCAAGTAAACCTAAAAAATTAATTCCCCCTGTAACGGAAATCGCTGATGCCGCCAACATCACCGCTAACAGCAACGAAACGATTCGTTCTTTTTTCACAGCAATACCTACAGAAATAGCTGTTTCGTCCCCCAATTGTAAAATATCCAACAGACGATGACGCTTCATCGCAAAAAAGAACCCAATGACTAGCCAAGGCAACAAAGCGCCCACAAAGAACCAATTACTGCCCCAGATACTGCCTGCTTGCCACATTGTAACAAAACGGTACTTTTCAGTGTCAATTTTTGATGTAATTAATAAGGTGAGTGCTGAAATACCCGTACTCAAAATGACACCCGCTAAGACCATTCGAACTGGCGTCAATCCTAAACGATGATGATACGCGATTACTAAAATCCCAACAGCCGCTAGCAAGCCGCCAACTAAGGCCACAAGCGGAAGTGCAAACGTCGTGATACTTGTCGTCTCAACAAAACTAATAAACAAAATCACTGCCAAACCCGCACCCGCATTAATGCCTAAAATCCCAGTATCTGCCAACGGATTCCGAGTAATCCCTTGAAGAATAGCGCCGCTTAAGCCTAAAGCTGCGCCCGCTAGGACCGCAAGCACAATCCGTGGTAACCGAAAATCCCAAACTAACAGTTGTTTGGCCTGACTTCCCTGTCCCAAAAGAAGGGCTTTTAAATCCATGACGGAAACAGATAATTCCCCTTGCGTTAAACTGATACAAGCAGTTAGGATAATCCCAACTATTAAGATAGCCACCCAACGGGACACTTTTTTCTGTGTCATCCTAGTTGCCCTCCTTTACGAAATAAATAAAGAAAGAATGGGATGCCAATTAAGGCCGTGATAATCCCAAATGGTGTTTCAAAAGGCGGATTCACCATTCGAGCGATTAAATCTGCCACCAAAACGAGGAGCGCACCGCCTAACGCCGAGAACGGAATCAAGCGACGGTAATTTTCTCCAGAAACTGTTCGCATCACATGAGGCACCATCAAGCCAACAAAACTGACCGAGCCAACCAGCGCCACAGACAATCCTGATAAAAGCAAAATCGTTATACTGGCGAACAACCGAATACGCTGCGGATTTCGCCCCAAACCAATTGTTGCATCATCGCCAAACCGTAAAATAGTCACCGACGGACTAATCAGAATTGCTAATGCAAATGCACCCAGAAAGATCGGGACGACTATTTTTAATTGTGCCCAAGAAATAACGCTGACACCGCCAAGAAACCAAAACGTTAACTCTTGACTCAAATTGAACTGAATGGCTAAGAATTGACTAAATGATAAAAAAAGGGCACTAATACCAGCTCCCACCAAGGTCAGACGCATGGGGCTTGCTCCTCGAATTGAATGATTAGAAAGATAATAAATCAGTGCTACACTCACGCCGGCACCAAGAAAAGAAACAACTAAAAGCCACCCATAACTTGCCTGAGGGAGGAAAGCAAAAACAAGCGCTAAGCCCAAGCCAGCCCCAGCATTGATACCCAGCAAACCAGAATCTGCCAATGGGTTTTGCGTAATCCCTTGCGCTAACGCCCCACTCACCGCTAAACTTGCTCCCACAAAAGCGGCCCCTAAAATCCGCGGCAACCGAACCGTTTGGATGACTTGATGCGCTTGATTGGTCGCATCGAAGTGCGTAAATGATTCAATAATCGTTTGAATCGAAACCGACGTCGCACCAAACATCAATGACAGAAGCATTGTCCCCATTAGCAAAAAAAGACAGACAAGTAACACTTGCCATTGGTGTCTATAAAATCCGCTTATGCCTTTCATCCATCCAGCTCCATTTCCATCAACTCATAAGAAAGCACTAGTGGTCGCTGTGTCTGACTATGATAACTAATTTCTGCTTGAATAGCGAAAACATCTGCTAAGCCAGTAACAGTAATCACTTCTTGCGGTGTTCCCTCATTGATAATCTTTCCCTCTTTCATCGCAATCACACGATCAGAAAAACGAGAAGCTAAATTAATATCATGAATCGTCATCACGATAGTTTTTTGATGTTCTTGATTAATTCGTTTTAACACATTTAAAATTTCTAGCTGATGCGCTGGATCCAAATAGGTGGTTGGTTCATCTAAAATTAAAATATCTGTATCCTGCACTAGCGCCATAGCAATCCAAACCCGTTGCCGTTGTCCACCTGATAAAATTGCCACAGACTCTCTAGCTAACTCAGTTAAGCCTGTTAATTCTAATGCCCATTGTATGTACTCTTGATCTTCTGTGGTGACACTTTTCCAGCCCGATTGATATGGATACCGCCCGAAAGAGACGAGGTCAAAAACAGATAAATCGATTGTATTTTCTGGCGTTTGTGATAAAATCGCTAGTTCTTGCGCCACTTCTTTTGAAGAAAAATGTTGAAGTTCTTGGTTCTTAATGAACACCTTGCCTTTCTCGGCTGGCAAAATGCGCGCAAGTGTTTTTAACAAGGTCGATTTGCCACAACCATTTGGTCCAATAATACTTGTAATAGTTCCCGCTTCAAATGAACAGTTCAGCGCTTCACTAATCACTTGACGACCATATCCTGTAGTTAAGTCCTCTGCCTCTAAATAATTCATAACCATTCCTCTTTAATTTTTCTGTCGTTATTTTACATTTATTGAGAATCGTTCTCACTCATTGTTCCTTGATTATAAAAGACCCTTCCTTAAAAAGCAATGTTTCTTCCAATCAAAAAAACGAATTATCTAAAAAATGCAACTTATTTGCTCAAAAAAGCAAGCGCTGATTGACAAACGGTCGTTTTTAACTGATAATGAGAATCGTTATCAACTAAAAATAAAGGAGTTACACAATGAAACTTTTAAAAAAGACGGTCCTAATTGGTACCACCCTTCTTCTTGGTTCATTCTTACTCGCAGCTTGTGGTAACACGAATAAAGAAGCCAACAACGCTGACAAAACACATGAAGTAACAGATACCTTAGGCAATAAAGTAACCGTCCCCGCGAAACCCAAACGGATTATTGCGAGCTATTTAGAAGATTATCTAGTTGCATTAGGAGAAAAACCAGTGGCACAATGGACAGTTGGACAAGGCAGCATTCAAGATTATTTAGCGAAAGAATTGAAAGATGTCCCCACTATTTCCTATGACTTGCCATATGAAGCGGTTCTAAAATTTGAACCTGACTTATTATTAATCAGTTCATCTGCTCTAGTTGAAGGCGGTAAATACAAAGAATACAGCAAAATTGCGCCAACTTATGTAGTCAAAAACGGCGAAAATGTCACCTGGCGTGATCAATTGGAAGATATTGCCACTGTTTTAGATAAAAAAGAACAAGCGAAAAAAGTGGTAGAAGATTATAATACCTTAACCAAAGGCGTCCAAGAAGACCTTGGAAAAAAGGATGCTGGCAAATCTGCGGCAGTCTTATGGGTAACCAACAACCAAGTCTTTATGGTTAGCAATAATCGCTCAAGCGGAACCGTGCTCTATCAGGATTTAGGTCTCCAAGTTCCAAAATTAGTGGAAGAAATTTCTAAAAATGCTACTGCGGATTGGAATCAAGTTTCTTTAGAAAAATTAGCTGAGCTTGACGCAGACCATATTTTCCTTGTAAATAGTGATGAATCAGCACCTCTTTTCCAAGAAGCAATTTGGAAGAACTTACCTGCTGTGAAAAATAACCAAGTTCATACCTATGATAAAAAAAGTAGTTGGTTATACAACGGGCCTATTGCGAATACCCAAATTGTTGAAGATGTAAAAAAAGCGCTCTTAAATTAAAAAAATGCTTGGATGATTGTTTTCATCCAAGCATTTTTTTAATTAGCAATTGCCGTTTCTAAACCAACTTCAATCATTTCATTAAACGTCGTTTGGCGTTCTTCTGCCGTTGTTTCTTCACCTGTCACCAAGCTATCACTCACCGTCATAATCGCCAATGCTTCTACATCAAATTTTGCTGCTAAATAATATAACATTGCCGCTTCCATTTCAATCGCTAATACCCCGTATCGACCTAAACGAAAGACATCATCTAAGCTATCTTTGTAAAAAACATCATCTGACAATACGTTACCAACATGGGTAGTAAAGCCTTTTGCTTTGGCAATTTCGTAAGATTTGAGTAAAAGATCAAAGCTCGCAATTTGCGGAAAATCATATTTAGGAAAATCATTGCGAATCGCGGAAGAAGGTGTCGCTGCTGCTTGTGCGATAACTAATTCACGAACGTTGACTTTTTCTGAAATAGAACCACACGTACCAACACGAATTAACTTCTTCACATCGTAAGAGTTGATTAACTCATGGGCATAAATACCTGCTGAAGGCATCCCCATCCCTGTTCCTTGAACTGAAACACGATGTCCCTTATACGTTCCTGTATAACCTAACATCCCACGAACTTGATTATAGCAGACAGGATTCTCTAAAAAAGTTTCCGCAATATATTTTGCTCGGAGGGGATCCCCTGGTAGTAAAATTTTATCGGCAATTTCACCTGGTTTTGCTTCGATATGCACACTCATTCTGGTTTACTCCTTTTTTATAAAGCTGCTAGTGTTGCTTTCACTAACTCTTTGAATTGTCCTTTAACGCGTTCAGTTGTTTCAACTACTTCTGCATGATTTAAGCTACTTTGCATACCAGCTGCTAAATTCGTAATACAAGAGATGCCTAATACTTTCATGCCACTATGCACAGCTACGATGACCTCCGAAACAGTTGACATCCCAACTGCATCTGCACCCAACGTCCGTGACATCCGAATTTCTGCAGGCGTTTCATATGTTGGACCAGAAAAGCCCATATACACGCCTTCTTTTAAATCAATATTTTGTTCCGCAGCCACTTTTTTTGCCACTTCCCGATATTCTTGCGTGTAAGCATGACTCATATCTGGAAAACGCGGCCCGATTTCTTCATCATTTTCACCAATTAACGGATTATCGCCTGTAAAATTAATGTGGTCATTGATTAACATCAAATTCCCCGGTGTATATGTTTCATTTACGCCACCAGCTGCGTTGGTTACAATCATTGAATGAATGCCTAAAGCAGCCATCACACGAACGGGATAAGTGACCGTTTGCATCGAATGTCCTTCATAATAATGAAAACGTCCTTGCATCGCCAAAACTTTTTTTCCAGAAAGCGTTCCGTAAACTAATTGTCCAGCATGTCCAACGACTGTTGAAACAGAAAAATGGGGAATTTCAGAGAAAGGAATAGCAATCGCATCGGTTATTTCATTGGCTAATTCACCTAACCCAGAACCTAAGATTAGACCGAAGTCTGCTTGTTGTACCCCTTTTTCTTTCAAAAACTCAGTTGTTTCGTTTAAATGATTCGTTAACGTTGTCATGTGTTGCCTCCTCGAATTATTGTAATTGATTTAAAAAGCTTTGCCCGTTTTCCGTTGCAGGAACTTCAAAGTTTTCAGCAATCGTTGCTGAAATATCTGAATAAAATCCTTGTGGCAGGCTGCCTTGTTTTGTCATTTTTTTACTATAAGCCAATAAAGGCACATATTCACGTGTGTGGTCTGTTCCTGGGAAAGTTGGGTCATTCCCATGATCTGCTGTAATTAAAAGTAAATCATCTTCGGCCATAGCTGCCATAATCTCTGGCAAACGACCATCAAAATCTTCGATAGCTTTTGCATAGCCCTTTACATCACGACGGTGGCCATACAGCGCATCGAAATCCACTAAGTTAGTAAAACTTAAACCTGTAAAATCTTTGTTCATGACTGTTAATAATTGATCCACCCCATCCATATTGCTCTTCGTGCGGATAGCTTCAGTAATTCCTTGTCCATTAAAGATGTCGTTAATTTTCCCAACAGCGATCACATCATTGCCGTTTTCTTTCAACGAATCTAAAACAGTATGGCCAAAAGGATCTAAAGCATAGTCATGACGGTTACTGGTTCGAGTGAAATTACCTGGTTCACCAACATACGGGCGGGCGATAATCCGACCAATCATATAAGGTTCGTCTTTCGTAATGTCACGAACATATTGACAAATTTTATACAATTCTTCTAATGGAATAATGTCTTCATGCGCCGCAATTTGTAAAACAGGGTCTGCTGAAGTATAAACGATTAGATCCCCAGTTTTCATTTGATGTTCGCCATAATCATCAATGACCGCTGTCCCGCTATATGGTTTGTTACAAACAACTTTTCGCCCAGAAAAATCTTCAATTTGTTTCAGCAATTCTTCAGGAAAGCCGTTTGGGAATACCCGAAAAGGTTTTTTGATGTTCAAGCCCATAATTTCCCAGTGACCGGTCATAGTATCTTTTCCAACAGAAATTTCTTCTAATTTGGTGGCATAGCCATCGTGGTCTGCCACTGCTTTGACACCTGTTAAAGGAGCAATAGTTCCCAATCCAAGTTTTTCTAAATGAGGAATGGTTAGTCCCGCTTCTTTGGCAATATGACCCAGTGTATCACTGCCGACATCTCCAAATTTTTCAGCATCTGGTGCTTCACCAATACCGACTGAATCTAGTACGATTAAATGAACACGTTTAAACACACTTGCTTCCTCCTCTAAGGTCGTAAATACGTCAAGAATGACAATTATTTTACGCTAGCCTTTTAAATAGTCTCGAGAATCAAACAGAATAATCTATTTATTCTCAGCTCTTCAATTATACCATGAATCCGCTATTATTGCGTGTTTAAGACTGGCTTATATTTTAGAAAAAGCAACTTTTTCTAAAATATAAAGAAATAATTACACTAAAAAAGCCCCAGGCTGTTCCCTAGAGCATTGCTGAGATTCCTTCAATTTTCTTCTTAAAAATGAACGCATAAAATCCTTTTGTCATTGTAATATTCCTACAAGAACTGCTTCAAACTAATTATTTGTCTTTGAAAGGCTTCTTTTACTTTATTACCAAACTGTCCTTTAAGAGCCGTTCCTAGTTGTTGCTGCCTTGTCCCAAAACTTGTTGCTGCTTCAACGACTAGCTTGCGATGCCTTTGATTTGCCTGATTCTTCTCCTGAGCAACCCGTTGTTGCATTGCTACTCCTACAGAACGAACATTGGCTTTATCTGCACTTCTAGCTAACTCCTTTAACAACCGTTGAATCATTTCGTCCACTAAATTACCTCTTTTCATTGCTTCGTTTTTGATACTCACTTCGATAAGTTTGTTCTAAATCTTCTATTTTATAGTTTATTTTTCGTCGTTCTAACTGGATAGTTTCTTGAAACTGTTCAACCATCATTGAATAGTCCCTTTTCGCTCGATGCAAAGGTTCTCCGTCTAGCGCCAAGCTATTTAAGGCACTTCTTAAACGTTGCTCAGCTTCCATTACCATTTGTTCTCCGTGCGACTGTGCTCGTCGTAAATCGTCACTTTGTTCTTCTAATCCTTGTCGTTCTCTGCGATAATTCGCTTGTAATTCATCCAATGTCATTTTTTGCTCCTATCTAAATTGATTAGCCAGTTCGCTATCGCGGGCAACGATTTCTGCTAATTTGGCGGTGATTTCCCGTTCTAAAGCATCAAAGGTGGCGCTTTTTTCTTTGGCTTGTTGAATACGCAGTTCATGGGTTTCTTTTGGTTGAAACACCTGACTTTGCTTGGTGACACCCACACTAGCTAAGGCTTCCATAATTTCAGCTTCAGTTAACATCTGAACAGAATTTCTAGCCGCACGAAGTCCTGCTTCCCAATTTTGCTCCAAGGTTCGAATCGCTTCTTGATGAATGCGAATCACTCGTTCCATGGCATATTTTGCATTGCGAGCTACTGTTTGAACCACAGCTCTGGCTTGAGCATCCTCCAAATAAATTTGTTGACTACTTGATAAACCTCTACCATTTTTCAGTAACTTTTTCTTCAAAATTTGTAAATTTGCCAATTCACTGGCAAAAACTGTCATGGATTTTCGCTCTTGTCCTTGAAGGCTCGCTTCTAAATTGTGTTCATTATCAGGAATCACTAAATAGCCGTCTGCATCAAAGAGCCAATTGGCTAAATCATGAGACTTCAACGGATTTTGCAAGCCCATTTGCAAAGCCACTTTGATTTCGGCGCCGGTACCATTGCCCATTAAATTACCTACAATATCCGCCTGATTGCGATAATTGGTTAACCAGCCAGGATTTTCAGCGACCCACTTTTTAGCAGCTGGTGTCAACACCTCATAGGGATCTGGCCCATTAAAACCGACATTTTTCCATTGATTTTCCGCGGCAATATACAACGCTAAATATTCCCCTAAAGAATGTCCGGTAGTAGAAAAAGTGGCCTCGCTGTATTCTTGTTTGACTGCCTCAGCAAAAGCCACTGCCGAACTCAGTTGCCCAGCCAAACGTTGTGGACTCCGTGCATCAGAAAAACCAGGAGACGCCGTTTTGTCCCAAAAACCACCAATCGTGCGCAAGTCCGTTTCCACATCTTTCCAATCACCAGGATTGGTGCCAGCATAACTAATCACAATTTGCGACAAATCAGGAACCCCTTGCTTATCTAGGGGAGCCACAGCCATCGCTTGCATCCCATCCGTTTGAGAATTCTCTTGGATTTTGAGGATTTGGAATTCAGTACCACCAAGACTATGAATAACATTCTCTTTTATTGTAGGAGAATATTTCTTATCTTTTGGATCCAGCCAATAAACAGCACCACTTATTTTATTATAACTTTTGTCTGTTATACTCAAATTGGCTCCTCCTGTCCATTAGAAAATGTCACTCTAACAACATTTTTAGTTATTCCTTTTTTCTGAACTTCTCTGTCGACGACTCCATAATCATCAATTTCATTACTATTTTTTACAAATCCATAATCAAAATAAGCAGTGCTACCAGTAGTATTTTTCAACGTCACAACAATCCTGTACGATCCCGTCATAGTATTAAATCCTGTTCGTTCAATCTCTACCTCTGCTATATCCGCAAAGGTATTTTTCAGCGCTTTAACTGATTGTTTCTCTACTGCTAGTAAATCTTGTTCTTTTTGTTCTGCCCGTTTGTCCATAAATACTTTCCCTCCAATGCCAATTAGGATGATTCCTAAAATCAATAAAATACCCATTCTAATTCCTTTTTTATTCATAGCTCCTCCTTTTATTTTATTCATAGTTAATTGCTTAACCTATGTATCTTCATCTGATATTTATGTTTGACACAACAGCCATCGCTTGCAGCCCATCCGTCTGAGAATTCTCTTGGATTTTGAGGATTTGAAATTCAGTACCACCTAACTTGCGTACAACGCCTTCTTTTAAGGTGGGATCATATTTACTTTTATCATTAGGGTCTAACCAGTAAGATCTAATACTTATTTTATTGTAATTTTTATCGGTAATAATCAAAGCTCCTCCTCCTTACCATTGGAATAGATAACTTTTATTTTAGTAGTAGTTACTCCTTCTTTTTGTACCGCTTCATCTTCTACTCCATAATCTCCCAATTCATTCCTCTCTTTCCAAAATCCATAATCAAATTTTACAGAGTCGTTATTCTTATTAAACATTGTCACATACATTCCATACGACCCTGTCATTTCGTTTTTTCCTGCTTCATGGAATTTGACTTCCTTAATATCCGCAAAGGTATTTTTCAGTACTTTCACTGATTGTTTCTCTACTGCTAGTAAATCTTGTTCTTTTTGTTCTGCCCGTTTGTCCATAAATACTTTCCCTCCAATGCCGATTAGGATAATTCCTAACACCAATAAAATACCTACTCTAATTCCTTTTTTATTCATGACTCCTCCTTTCTTTATTTAGAATCGAGACTTTGATAGCGTTTTACTTTTTAGTTTAACATAGCAAAAAGAAATGAATTTTCAATTTCTTGTACTTCACTAGAAAAAACTGAGAAAATAAGTACTAGGAAAAGCTCTCTCGCTAAAGTTGTTTGAAGAACAATCAAAAAAACTGCCCGTTATTTTACAACGGACAGTTTTAAATCTATTTCGTTTTGACGTAATTTTTCCCGTTCGCTTTTGGTCCCGATGATTTTCCGAAGAATACAACTAGGACTAAAATGGTCAATACATATGGTGCTGCTTGTAGATAAACTTTTGGAATTTCTGAAATAATTGGTAGGTTTTCCCCAGCAATACTTAAGTTTTGTGCAAAGCCAAAGAATAAGGCTGCGCCCATTGCCCCAAGTGGATTCCATTTACCAAAGATCATTGCGGCCATTGAAATAAACCCTTGTCCTGCAATTGTGGTAATCCCAAAACGACCCGCAATACTTTGAGCAAAGACAGCTCCGCCCATACCGCCTAAGAAGCCGGATAACAAGACGCCAGAATAACGCATTAAGTAGACATTAATCCCTAATGTATCTGCCGCTTGTGGATGTTCCCCCACAGAACGTAACCGTAAGCCAAAACGTGTTTTATAAATGACAAACCAAGCTAAAATCGCAATCAAAATTGCTACGAAAGCTGGCAAAGAGGTTTTCGCAAAGAATAGTTCACCAATCACTGGAATTTTTGACAATCCTGGGAAAGAAAAATAACCAAATGATTGTGTAATCATATCTGTTTGTCCTTTTTGATAAATAACTTTTACTAGGAAAACCCCTAGCGCCGGTGCCATCAAGTTAATGACAGTACCACTGATAATATGATCTGCTCGTAAGTTAATGGTTGCAACAGCATGTAAGAGAGAAAAGACAATCCCGACAAGGCCTCCTACTAAACAAGCAATCCATGGTGTGGCTGCGCCAAATGTATCAGCAAACGTCAAGTTAAAAATGACCGAACTGAAAGCGCCCATGACCATAATACCTTCTAAACCAACGTTAACCACACCACTTCGTTCTGAGAACGTTCCGCCTAATGCTGTCAAGATGAGCGGAGTTGCATACACTAATGTTTGCGTGATGATTGAGGAAATTGTTGCTAAATCCATTAGATGTCTCCCCCCTCTTGATTATTTTTGTCTGGAGCCGCTTCGATTGTTTCTACAATCGCTACTTCTTTTTTACTACCAGACGCTTTTGCTAACAAGAAACGAATTAAATAACTAATTCCCACAAAGAAAATAATCGCCGCAATAACAACATCGACTAATTCGGTTGGTACACCAGCTATCAACGGCATTCCTTGCCCGCCAAGTTTTAACATTCCAAACAGTAATGCCGAAAGTAAAATCCCGATTGAGCTACCCGCTCCTAATAGAGACACGGCCATACCATCGAATCCAATGCTCAACGATGTGTTTTGAATAAAGAAGTTTTGGAAAGTCCCCAATCCTTGGACCGCACCACCTAAACCAGCCAGCGTTCCTGAAATCATCATGGATAAAATAATCGTTCGCTTGCTGCTCATTCCAGCATATTCAGAAGCAAATGGGTTTAACCCCACCGACCGAATTTCAAAGCCAAGCGTTGTTTTTTTCATCAAGAACCACACAAGAATAAGGAAAATGAAGGCCAAGAAAATGCCAATGTTCAAACGAGAGCCATCACTGATACTTGTTAAAAACGGTGAGCGTAATGATGCATTCGCACCAATCATTTTGGTGATCCCTTTATTCGCCATAATACTTGGTTTCATGACATTATTAGCAATATGATTTCCTGTGTATAATAAAATATAATTCAACATAATCGTAACAATAACTTCACTCGTCCCAAAATAGGCACGCAAGAAACCTGGAATGGCTGCTGCTAAAGCTCCTGCAACTGCGCCAACAATAATCGCCACCGGCAACGCAATCATCCGGGGTGCATCAGGCATGGATAAAGCGACCCAAATACTAGCCACCCAACCACATAAGGCTTGTCCAGAAAGCCCGATATTAAAGAATCCAGCCGAATTTGCCACCGAGAATCCTAAAGCGGTAAAAATCAACGGTGCTGCGGTGACAAAAATCTCACCAATACTTTTCTTTCCTTGGAAAGCTGTTTCAAACATCGCTTGATACCCAGCCACTGGGTCATAGCCAAAGATAACCATAATAATTGCCCCTAAGAGGAAACCCATAATAACAGATAATACAGGGACTAAAATATTTCTTATTTTTTCAGAACGATTATTCAACAGTTTCACCTGCCTCTACTTTTGATAACTCAGCACGGGCTTCTTCCAATGAGTAGCCAGCCATTAACAAGCCCAATTCATTTTCTGTCGTTTCTTTCGGATCAACAATTCCGACAATTTCCCCCGCATGAATAACAGCGATACGATCAGAAACGTTTAAAATTTCATCTAATTCAAAACTTACTAATAAAACAGCTTTATTTTTATCTCTTTGTTCAATTAGTCGACGATGAATGTATTCAATAGCTCCGACATCTAAACCGCGTGTTGGTTGAGAAACAATCAACAAATCTGGATCGCGGTCAACTTCTCGGGCAATAATCGCTTTTTGCTGATTCCCACCTGAAAGCGCCCGAGCTGGTACTAATTCATTAGGAGTCCGTACATCGTATTCTTCAATTAATTCACGGGCGTGTTTGTTAATCATTCGATAGTTTAAAATACCTGTTGAACTGTATGGTTTTTGGTAATACGTTTGTAGGCCAATATTTTCAGCCAATGTCATCTCTAACACCAAGCCATATTTATGTCGGTCTTCAGGAACGTGGGCGACACCCATTTCCGTAATTTCCCGAGGTTTGCGATTGGTAATCTCTTTTTCATTCAAATGAATGGAGCCTTTTTCGACTTTGGTTAATCCTGCTAAGGCTTGGATTAATTCTGTTTGTCCATTGCCATCAATCCCCGCGATCCCAACAACTTCCCCTGCCCGGACATCTAAGCTAAGATTTTTCACCGCATCTAAGCCGCGGCTTTCTTTCACTACTAAATCTTTAATTGATAAAATTGTTTCTTTCGGTTGCGCTGGTTTTTTCTCTGTTTTGAAGGAAACAGAACGGCCCACCATCATATCGGCTAACTGTTGCGAAGAAACGTCTTTCACATTGACGGTGCCAATACTTTGCCCCCGGCGAATGACCGTACAACGGTCCGCCACTTTTTTAATTTCATCTAACTTATGTGTAATTAAAATGATCGATTTACCTTCATCGGTTAGTTCTTTTAAAATAAGCATTAATTCATCAATTTCTTGTGGCGTTAATACTGCGGTTGGTTCGTCAAAAATTAAAACGTTCGCACCACGATATAGGGTCTTTAAAATTTCAACCCGTTGTTGCATACCCACAGAAATATCGCGAATATAGGCATTGGGATTTACATCCAACCCGTATTGCTTAGACACTTCTTCAATCTCTTTTTTCGCTTTTTTCCGGTCTAAAATACCGCCATGGGTAGGTTCGCTACCTAAGATAATATTTTCAGTCACAGTAAAGGCTTCAACTAACATAAAATGCTGATGGACCATTCCGATTCCTAAACGATTGGCTGCAGTAGGACTTGTAATGTTGACTTTTTCGCCATTCATATAAATCTCACCTGAGGTCGGTTCCAATAGCCCTGATAAGATATTCATCAAGGTCGACTTGCCTGCACCATTTTCACCTAGCAGTGCGTGGATTTCACCAGGTTTTACTTGTAAATCAATTTGGTCGTTGGCTTTGAACGTCCCAAATTCTTTGGTGATTTTACGCATCTCAATTACGTTTTCTTCTTGAGACAAGGTCTATTCACTTCCTAACAAAATTATATTGGCAATACTTTAGAGGGTAATTTTGACCCTTAACTAAGTAGTTGAAGAACCTCAACTATTTAGTTAAAAATCCAAACATCATAAAGGGTTTCCTTGGCAGCCGTCGCTGCCAAGGACCACTTTATTTTTAGAAGGACCAATAATGCGCCCTTCTTTTTTCATTTAGGAGCTTAAATTATTCTGGTTTTTCTGGGACTTTTACGTCACCTGAGATTACTTTATCTTTTGCTGTTTTAACAGCTTCTTTTGTTTTGTCGTTTAAATAGCCGTCTGTTAAGTCAACGCCACCATCTTTTAATCCATAAACTAAATGTTCGCCACCAGGGAATTTGTCTTCTAATGCACGGTTGGCAATATCTTGAACCGCTGTGCCGACACCTTTAAGCGTTGAAGTTAACGTGAAGTTGTCTTCTTTGCCGTCTTTTGTTTTGTACTTACCATCAGCATCTTGATCGCGGTCAACACCGATTACCCAAACTTTGTCGCCAGAACCTGATTCATTCAAGTCTTTTGCTTCTTGGAAGACCCCTTGTCCAGTCGCACCAGAAGCATGGAAGATGATATCAACGCCGTTTTGGTACATTGCAGCAGCTAAAGCTTTCCCTTTGGCAGGATCAGCAAACGAAGCCGCATATTTTGTATCAACAGTAATTTCTTTACCTAATTCTTTCGCAGCATCAGCCACACCTTTTTCAAAACCAGCTTGGAAACGGTCAATTACGACCCCTTCTTCACCACCAACAAAACCGACTTTGTTCGTTTTTGTTTCGTTCGCAGCAGCAACACCGGCTAAGTAAGCTGCTTCATTATCTCTAAATGTTGCAGAAACGACATTCTTTTTGCCATCGATTTGATCATCGATTAAAACAAAGTTTGTATCAGGGTTGGCATCTGCTGCAGAAGAAATAGCATCTTTTAGCAAGTAGCCAATACCAAAGATTGTGTTGAATTTACTTGATACCGCTTGGTCAATATTGGTTGTATAGTCAGCTGCATCATTCGATTGAATATATGCATATCCTTTTGAACCTTCTGGTAAATCATGTTCTTTACCCCAAGCTTGCAATCCTTCCCAAGAAGATTGGTTAAACGACTTGTCATCCACGCCGCCTGTATCTGTAATGATTACAGCACTATGCGCTGCATCCCCTTTGCCACCGCCGCTTTCAGCGGTTTTGCCTTTGCCACCACCACATGCTGCAAGTGAAAATGATAAACCTAATGCAATCAAACTAAAACCGAATAATTTTGCTTTTTTCATTTCTGTAAAGCCTCCTAAAAATAGTTTAATGTATTTAAACAACTAAGTTGTTTCTAAGGTTGGTCTGGGACTTTTACGTCACCAGAGATGATTTGTTCTTTGGCTTCTTTAACTGCCGTTTTGGCTTGATCGCTTAGGGCTTCTGTTGTTAAATCAACACCGCCATCTTTCAATCCATAAGTTAAATGTTCGCCGCCAGGGAATTTATCTTCTAAGGCAAGATCAGAGATTTTTTTCACAGCAATATTTACACCTTTAATGGTTGAAGCTAACGTTAAGTTATCATCCTTGCCATCTTTGGTTGTATATTTACCGTCTTCGTTTTGGTCACGGTCAACACCAATCACCCAAACTTTATCTTTTGAACCTGTTTCATTTAGCGCTTTGGCTTCTTGGAAGATTCCTTGTCCTGTAGTCGCCGCTGCGTGATAAATAATGTCGGCACCTGCTTGATACATAGAAGAAGCTAAGGCCCGTCCTTTTGAAGCGTCTGCAAATGTCCCTGCATAAGTAGACGTAATTTGAATATCTTTGCCTAATTTTTTGCCAGCGTCTGCTACACCTTTTTCAAAACCAGCTTGGAAACGGCCAATAACAGGTCCTTCAACCCCACCGATAAATCCTACTTTGTTGGTTTTTGTAGTGTTGGCTGCTGCTACACCTGCTAAATACGCAGATTCATTATCTCTAAACGTTGCAGAAGCGACGTTGTTTTTCCCGTTAACTGTATCGTCGATCAGAACGAAATTCGTTTCTGGGTTGGCGTCCGCTGCATCTACTACTGCATTTTTTAGTAAATAGCCAATGCCAAAAATCGTTTTAAATTGACTTGAAATGGCTTGGTCAATGTTTGATGTATAATCAGATGCTTCATTTGATTGAATATACGCATACCCTTGAGGTCCTTCTGGAAGTTTGTGCTCTTTGCCCCACTCTTGCATTCCTTCCCACGCAGATTGGTTAAAAGATTTGTCATCAATACCGGCTGTATCTGTGACCATTACGACACTATGTTGTGGATCACCTTTTGTATTGGCGTTCTTTTTGCTATTGCCGCCACATGCAGCTAACCCAATGGTTAAGGCAACTGCCGCTAATCCTAGACCTAAAAATTTTACTTGTTTCACTTTCCGAAAAGCCCCCTACTATTTTATCTATTATTTCATTCGCATTTATGCTATTGAAATCTACTTTGAGCCCAACGAAACCTTATGTCCTTTTTTTAAAAATCTTTATCTGTAAATGAATAGGGCAATAATGCCGCAACTGTCATTGTTTTGGTCGCGCCATCTTTGCCAACTAACGTGACCGGCATTTGTGGATCAAAGAATTCAGCCATTACTTGACGACAAGCGCCACATGGAGAAATGGGTGCCTCTGTATTACCTGCTACAACTAAATGTTGAAAGCTCCGTTCATCTTCTGAAATGGCTTTAAAAATCGCCGTTCTTTCTGCACAATTTGTTAAACCAAAGGAGGCATTTTCAATGTTGACTCCTTGATACATTTTCCCGTCTGCAGTCACTAAGCAAGCGCCCACGGGAAAGTTAGAATACGGTACATAGGCGTGTGCCAATGCTTCTCCGGCACAATCAAGCCATTCTTGTTTTACTGTCATCTTTTTCGCCACACCTTCGTTTAATTTGAAATACGAATTAATACCCTTCGCCAGTTGCGCCAGAAACAATTGCTACACCCGTACTTGCACCGATACGTGTTGCTCCCGCTTCAATCATTGCTAGCGCTTCTTCTGCGTTATGCACGCCACCAGAAGCCTTAACGCCCATATCAGGACCAACTGTCTCACGCATTAAACGAATGTCTGCTACTTTAGCGCCGCCTGTTGAGAAACCAGTAGATGTTTTAACGAAATCGGCACCCGCTTCTTTGGCTAATTCACAAGCTTTAACTTTTTCTTCGTCTGTTAATAATGCTGTTTCAATAATCACTTTGACTAACGCTTTTCCTTTGGCTGCATCTACTACGCCTTGAATGTCTTGACGTACTTGATCGTATTGTTGTGATTTTAATGCACCAATATTAATCACCATATCCACTTCATTCGCACCATTTTTAATCGCATCAGCTGCTTCGTATGCTTTAACTTCTGGTGTATTTGCCCCCAAAGGAAAGCCAATAACAGTACACACAGCGACGTCGGTATCTGCTAATTGCTCGCTAGCAAAAGCGACCCAACAAGGATTGATACATACAGAGAAAAAGTTGTACTCCTTAGCTTCGTCAATAATTTTTTGGACAGCGGCTTCTGTCGCTTCTGGTTTCAAAATAGTGTGATCAATCATGCGGTTTAATTCCATGATGAGAATTCCTCTTTTCTTTTTGTTTTATTCCGTAATAATATCGTGAATCAAAATAGGCTCTTCGCCGGTTGGTCCAATTTCAATGTTTTTATAAAGCAATTGTTCGACTTCTGTCACGTCTTCACGATTGGCATAAATGGTTAATAATGATTCACCTTTTTCAACTGGGCTCCCTACTTTTTTGTGAAGTTTCAAGCCAACTGCAAAATCAATCGTATCTTCTTTCGTAGCACGACCAGCGCCCAGCAACATTGCGGCAACACCAATTTCATTGGCAACGATTTTTTGTACCACGCCTGTTTCTTTGGCAGGTAAATCAAATTGATAAGTTGCGGTTAATAATTTTTCTGGCTGGTCAACAACGGAACTGTCGCCGCCTTGATTTTCAATCATTTCTTTGAATTTTGCGAGCGCTCGACCGCTTGTTAAAGCTTCTTCTAATAAAGCCCGTGCTTCGTCTAACGTCTCGGCTTTTTTAGCTAAAACGACCATCTGACTCCCTAAGACATAGCACATTTCCACTAAATCTTCTGGCCCATTTCCTTGCAAGGTCTCGATTGCTTCAACGATTTCTAAACTATTTCCGATGGCCTCCCCTAAAGGTTGTGACATGTCTGAAATTACTGCCATCGTTTGGCGATTTGCCAGTTTCCCAATGCGAACCATTGTTTCCGCTAATCGACGAGCACTTGCTAGGTCTTTCATAAAGGCCCCTTCACCAGTAGTCACGTCTAAGACAATCGCATCTGCCCCTGCGGCAATTTTTTTACTCATAATGGAACTTGCAATTAATGGAATTGAGTCAACAGTGGCGGTCACATCACGTAACGCATAAAGTTTTTTGTCTGCTGGTGCCAGATCACCTGACTGACCAATCACTGCCACTTTTGTATCGTTCACCAATTGAATAAAACGTTCTTCTGTCAATTCAACTTTAAAGCCAGGAATCGCTTCTAATTTATCCAACGTACCACCCGTGTAGCCTAAGCCACGACCAGACATTTTTGCTACATTGACCCCGACACTAGCAACTAACGGCGCTAAAATAAGCGTCGTAGTGTCGCCTACGCCACCTGTAGAATGCTTGTCGACTTTGATTCCTTCTATAGAAGAAAGATCCACAATTTCGCCTGAATGGACCATTGCTAACGTCATTTGTGTAATTTCTTCGTCTGTCATATCTTGGTAAAAAACAGCCATTAAAAAGGCACTTACCTGATAATCTGGAATTGAACCATCTGTGTATCCGTTGATAATAAATTGAATTTCTTCGCTTGTTAGTTGATACCCGTCACGTTTCTTTTCAATAATGTCTACCATTCTCATGAATTCGTTCCCTCCGATTTCCCGATAATGTATTATACAACAAAATCGTTCAGCTTTAAACCATTTAGTAAACCAGTTTACTATTATTTTTTTCTTGTGAAAACGCAAACAACACGAACGTTCTATTTCTAAGCTGTTTTTTAAATCGGTTTTGTACTTTTTCTAGCAATAAACGTCGCATCAAATACTTTATTCGGGACTTTCCCTGTTGGATCTGCAATAGCTTCCACCAAAAATTTTGCTGCATAATAGCCAATATCAAAACTCGGCTGATAGACGGTTGTTAAACTCGGCACCAAATATTCGGAAATTTCCAAGCCATCAAAACCAACCACCGAAATATCATCAGGAATTTTCTTGCCCGCTTCTTCAATGGCTTGATAGGCCCCCATCGCCATTTCATCATTGCCACAAAAAATTGCTGTGATTTTTTCATTTTTCAAAACTTCTTTCGCCGCAGCATAGCCACCATGTAAGTTCAGCTCCCCTGCACAAACATAATGTGGACGAAAAGGTAAATTGTTGTCCTGTAACGCATGCTGATACGCCGTCACTCGTTCCGTCAAACGATAATAGCCGGCACTTTCACGCAACATGCCAATATGCTGATGCCCTTGTTGAATCAAATGATGGACCGCTTGATAAGCACCTTCGTACTCTTTAACGATTAATCGTCCACTATCTCGTGGATTAATCCCACGATCGACAAGAATGACAGGAATCGGATGTTCTCGTCGGTCTTTTAAAATATGATTTTCTGGCAAAACATTCGGCGTGGCAAAAATAATGCCATCCACCGACCGATGAATCAACTCGCTAACATATTGCATCGCTTGCTCGGAATCATGCTTTGAATTGCATAACAAAATCATGTAGCCTAACGAATTTAAATATGTTTCCACACCTTCAATTACTTTTGAGAAAAAGAAATCCGTCACATCTGGCACAATCATCCCAATGGTTTTGGAATGACGGTTGATTACATTCGAAGCAAAGTAATCTGGTTTGTAATGATTTTCAGCGACTACCGCCAACACCTTGTTGCGGGTTTTTTCACTGAAACGACTCCCTTTATTATTCAGAATTTGTGAGACGGTTGTGACAGAAACACCAGCCATATCAGCAATTTCTTTAATCGTTAGTTTCATCGCGCCCCTCCCAACGTCTCCTTTTGCATTGACAGACATTTGTCGACGTGTTACAGTCTTCAAAATACTTATCGAATCTTTTACATTTTAACAAAAAAAAGACAAAAGAAATAGACTAAAAAGATTAAAAAACAAAAGAAAATGGAGGCTATTTTTTTCATGGAAGAATCCCGTGTCCGTCAATTACCAAAAATCGAGCTGCACTGTCACTTAGATGGGTCGATTCGACCAACCACTTTACGCACCATTGCTGAAAAACAAAACATTCCATTACCCCAAGACGAACAAACCTTGAAAGAGTTAGTGGTTGCCCCTGAAAAATGCACCGATTTGAATGATTATTTAACTCGGTTCGACTTCGTGCTAACCTGTCTACAAACAGCCGAAGCTTTGCAAGCAGCGGCGTATGACGTGATTAGCCAAGCTGCCGAAGATGGCGTGGCTTACATAGAGGTGCGTTTTGCGCCTTCGCAACATACAGAAAAAGGCTTACGGTTACCGGAAATCGTGACTGCTGTTTTAACTGGCTTAAAACAAGGCGAAGAAGATTTTGGTGTAAAAAGCAATGCACTGTTATGTGGCATGCGGCATGACCAACAACAAGCCATAGAAAAAATCGTTCACTTAGCGCATGATTTCAGAGAGACAGGCGTTGTCGGCTTTGATTTAGCTGGCAATGAAGTCGATTTTCCTCCATACACATTTGAAGACGTATTAGCTTTAGCCAACCAATTGTCAATTCCATTAACACTCCACGCTGGGGAATGCGGCTGTGGCAAAAATGTCGCTGATGCTGTCACTTTAGGTGCCACTCGGATTGGTCACGGTATTGCTTTGAAAGATACACCCGAATACTTGGCGCTCTTAAAAGAAAAAAAGGTCCTTTTAGAAATGTGTCCAACTAGCAACTTCCAAACAGGCACCGTCAAAACATTGGCTGAATACCCTTTTCAACAATTTATAGAGGCTGGCTTAGCCGTCTGCATCAATACCGATAATCGCACTGTTTCAGATACTACGTTAACGAAAGAATTCATGAAATTGGCCACTTGGTATCAATTAAGTTATGACGAAATGAAGCAACTCACCAAAAATGCGCTTGCAGGTGCTTTTTTATCGCCAGACGAAAAAAAACTGTTGAACCAAAAAATTGATCAAGCGTATCTATTCTAAAAGAGGTCGGGACAGAAGTGTTTAACTCCGAGAAATAAGAAGGAATTTCCGAAAATTGTTCTTTAATTTTTGGAGAATTTCGGCTTATTTCCGAAGGGGTTGCTTCTGTTTCCGCCGTTTATCAGTTTTTGAGCGTGGAGCAAAAATCCAAAGTGATTTTTGTCCCACGCTCTTTTACTCTGCTTCTTTCACACTTCGTAAAATATAGTAGCCTTTGTCTTTTGTCACAATTTCAACATTGCCAAATACTTCAGCCATTTTCTTTTCTGCACTAGGTGCACCTTGTTTCTTTTGAATAACCACCGTTAGTGTGCCACCAACTTTCAACAACGGAAAAGCCCCTGTTAAAATGCCATGGACAACTTTTTTGCCTGCACGAATGGGCGGATTGCTAACGATTGCCGCGTAGGTCGTTTCGTTTAAGGTTTCATACACATTGGAGGAGTGGATATCCACAGTAGTAATTTGGTTGCGTTGGGCGTTCATTTGAGCTAGCCCAACCGCCCGTTGGTTGACATCTACCATTTCCACCAGTCGACCAGTCGCCGCCGCTAAGGACAACCCAATTGGTCCGTAGCCACAACCAACATCTAACAAACGGCCTACTGGTAAATTTTCCCATTCAAAGGCATCAATCAACACACGAGAACCATAATCCACTGTTCCTCTTGAGAAGACCCCGCTATCGGTCGTAAACTGAAAGGTCCGACCACGTAATGGAAAAGACCAGCTTTCTAAATCATGTGCTAATTCTGGATTTTCTGTATAATAATGATTCGCCATTTTGTTCTTCCTATCTATGCTTGTTTTGGTTTTAGTCTACCTTTTATTTCTCGAACAATCAAGGCACCTAATAATTCATAGCCCACTTGTGAAAAATGCAAACCATCTGCTTGTAAAAATTCATCCGTTCCAGGATAAACAGTCATCGCTTTATACAAATCAATAACTGGCAAGTTATGTGCCGCTCCGACTTCTTGTGCAACCTTGACCAATTCCTTGATACGCGTTTGTGGACGTTCTGGACGTCTGCCACTATCCGCATATGGTGGCGTAATTAAAATCACCTTTTCTGAACCAATTTCATGAATCATTGTTTCAAGGTTTTCTCTAAACGTGGCTACTGTTATATTTCGATCCAGTGACGCATCATTGGCGCCAAAGAAAATCACCACCTCATCAGGTTTCTCAATTAGCACTTCTTTATTTAATCGTTTTAAACCATCTTCTGTTGTATCGCCAGGCATTCCAGCATTAATGACAGCCACTTCTTCTAGACCCATCGCAGCAATATCCCGTTTCACTAAGTCAACAAGAACAGGTGAGACGGCTTCGTCTAAATAACCAGCAGTAATGCTATCACCAAATAATACAATTTTTCTCATGGCTTTTCCCCTCATTTCTAACAGTTTTCTCTTTTCATGATACCATTTTCATCATAAATTGGCGAAGAAGGGAATTCTTTTGTAAAATCCTGTGTTTCCCTTGTGAAATTATGGTAAAATGTACAAAGATTGAACAGGGTTTGGTGGAGGAACAATGGACGATAAAATGAATTACTACCCAATTTCCAGAGAAGAATGGCATGGGTTTTACCATGACGGCAAAGCACCGTTAACCGAAGCAGAATTGGATAACATTAAAAGTGTGAACGACCAAATTTCACTAAAAGATGTACAAGAAATTTATGTACCCTTAACGCATCTTATTCATTTATACATGAAAGAATTTGAATCGCTCACACTTAGCAAAGGATTATTCCTACATGAATATGTCTCTGTACCACCATTCATCATTGGAATTGCCGGCAGTGTCGCCGTTGGTAAAAGCACCACCGCTCGTCTTTTGCAAAGAATTCTGGCCCGAACGTTTAAACGAAGAAACGTTCAACTCATTACAACGGATGGATTTTTGTATCCCAATAAAGTGTTAGAAGAACAGGGAATTATGGACCGAAAAGGGTTTCCTGAAAGTTATGACATGGAGAAGCTAATTAATTTCTTAAACGAGGTCAAAAGCGGCAAAGACGAAATTAAAGCACCCGTCTATTCTCACAGTGTCTACGATGTTATCGAAGGCGAATATGAGTTGATTCAACAACCAGATATTTTGATTGTTGAAGGCATTAACACATTACAGTTGCCCGCCAATCAACAAATTTATGTGAGTGATTTTTTTGATTTTTCTATTTTTGTGGATGCCGATCCAGCCTTAATTGAAAAATGGTACCTAGAACGTTTTGGGGCCTTATTAGATACGGCTTTCTTAGATCCTAATAATTATTATTACCAATATGCAATTGGCAAACGAGAAGATGCTTTCGCCATGGCACGGAATGTTTGGAAAACCGTGAACTTGCCGAACTTGGAGGAATATATCTTGCCAACGCGCGGACGTGCGGACATTATTTTGCATAAAACGGAAAATCATTTGATTGACCAAATCTATCTACGTAAATATTAAGGGTTGACGAGCTAAGAAATATCCTGTATCTTTTGTAGAAATATCCTTGAAAATTTTCAGCAGAATGCATGACTTTCAAGGAGTAAAATGTTTTAATAAGTATAGCTAGACAAAGAAGAGTACGGAACAAAAGTGAACCACTTTTTAACCGCCTGATTTTCGGCTGTTTGAAAGTAGCCCCTGCGGAATTAAGCCCAAATTTTCTAAAAATCATAAAACAATTTTTGAAAATCCTTTCTTAATTCTTGGCGCTGACCACTTTTTAACCGCCTTTTCTTTAGATAAATTTAAATGGATAAGGGGTAATAGACGTGACTAACGTTGCCGATTTGACATCTGTCGAAAAAATTATTGTTTTAGACTTTGGTAGTCAGTTTAACCAATTGATTACTCGTCGTATTCGTGAATTTGGCGTATTCTCTGAGTTATTAAGCCACCGAACTACGGCAGAAGAAATTCGCAAAATCGCGCCTAAAGGAATCATCTTCTCAGGTGGACCAAACAGCGTGTATGACAAAGATGCTTTTAGCATTGACCCAGAAATTTATGAGTTAGGAATTCCCATTCTTGGCATCTGCTACGGTATGCAATTAATGACGCATAACTTAGGCGGAAAAGTAGAACCTGCCGCAAACCGTGAATACGGAAAAGCAGAATTAGAAATCCTTGGTGATGCGACCTTATTCCAAGGAACACCTGCGAAACAAACCGTTTGGATGAGCCACGGTGATTTAGTAACAGAAATCGCTCCTGGATTCGAAAAAGTTGGGACAAGCAACGATTGTCCAATCGCTTCTATCGAAGATGCCAACCGCAAATTCTACGGCGTACAATTTCACCCAGAAGTTCGTCATTCAGAATATGGTAACGACTTATTACGTCACTTTGCTTTTGATGTGTGTGGCTGTACCGGTGACTGGAGCATGGAAAACTTCATCGATATGGAAGTCGCTAAAATCCGTGAACAAGTAGGCGATAAAAAAGTCTTACTTGGTTTATCAGGTGGCGTTGACTCAAGCGTTGTCGGTGTGCTTTTACAAAAAGCCATTGGCGACCAATTAACTTGTATCTTCGTTGACCACGGATTACTACGTAAAGGTGAAGCGGAACAAGTAATGGAAAGTTTAGGCGGTAAATTTGGCTTAAACATTATTAAAGTAGATGCGAAAGAACGCTTCTTAAGCAAATTAGCAGGCGTTTCTGACCCTGAACAAAAACGTAAAATCATCGGTAACGAATTTGTGTATGTTTTTGATGACGAAGCAACTAAACTTGCCGGGGAAGAAGGCGTTTCATTCCTAGCACAAGGAACTCTTTACACAGACGTCATCGAATCTGGTACAGAAACTGCGCAAACAATTAAATCACATCACAACGTTGGTGGTCTTCCTGAAGACATGCAATTTGAATTAATTGAACCTTTAAATACATTATTCAAAGACGAAGTTCGTGCCTTAGGAACTGAACTTGGCATGCCTGATGCAATCGTTTGGCGCCAACCATTCCCAGGACCAGGATTAGGTATTCGTGTGCTTGGTGAAATTACAGAAGATAAATTACAAATCGTTCGTGATTCAGATGCTATCCTTCGTGAAGAAATCGCGGCAGCTGGCTTAGATCGTGACATTTGGCAGTACTTTACTGTCTTACCTGGCATCCGCTCAGTAGGCGTTATGGGTGACGGCCGTACCTACGATTACACCGTTGGTATCCGTGCTGTGACTTCTATCGACGGTATGACCGCTGACTTTGCCCGTATCCCTTGGGATGTTTTACAAAAAATCTCTGTGCGCATCGTGAACGAAGTCGCACATGTAAATCGTATTGTGTACGATATTACTTCAAAACCACCTGCAACTGTGGAGTGGGAATAACAACCAACCCTCTAGAAACGCCTATATAATAGGTTTTCTAGAGGTTTTATTTTTTATTGATCACTGCTTGGTTACACTTTCCTCCCGCCATTCTCCATTTTTCCTTTGCTCCACCGCCCTGAAAGTCCTATAATTTAATCATAAGAATAGTGGCTATTAATAAAATTCATCAATAAAAAGGAAGCGATTTCAACATGTCAAAAGAAACTTTTCTTAAGTATAGTTTTGTCGTCCTCTTCATAGGAATTTTTTTACTTCGTGCCCAAAAAGTTATTTCTGAGCCCCTTTCGTACTTTTTTTCGGGTGTTCTTTTGCTTATTGTTGCGTATTTAATACTCGTGAAAAAAATGAACTTTTTCTCAAATTTGCTCACAGTTACCGACCAGCCTTCTTCTACCCAACAACGAGTAGGTCAAATCTCTGGTCTTGTCAGTTTATTGATTGGTTTACTTCTGGTAATTCTTAGCTTCATTTTCTTTCTCCAACTTTGATTCCCCCTTGACTCTCCCTTCACTCTTGGCTATGATTACCTTAGCAAGTACAATGGTGTACTGTGAACAGTCGAGCAACGGCGCTCAAAAAGATTGGCTTTCGTGCATTCTTTTTGAGGGCTTTTTATTTTTAGAAAGTAGGGAAATTGAATGAAAAAAATGTACCGCAGTCCGTATGAAGCATACCCGTATCTATCTTCTAAACCAGAAGATTTACGATGTGATTTTGAGTTAATGACTGATGAATTGGCCTCGATGACAGGTCTTCTACGAGGATATGTGCAACAATTAGACATCCCTGAACAGCCTGCACTAACAGAAGAACTAGCCAAAATTTGCGAGTTAATCTACCATGTCAATCCAACGACCCGAACAAAATTAACAGTCACAGAGGAAGAAATAGCCTGGCTTTTGGAACGTGTCAATGCTATGAATGAACTGACATACGAAGAAAATCGTCCTTTTGTTTTACCGATGGGTACGATCTGTTCCTCTTATGCACACATTTTAAGGGCCAAAGCCAAAGATATTGTTCGTTTACTTTATCGTATGGACTATGGTGGTAAAAAAATTGATCCGCAGCTGTATGATGTAGTCAACTTACTCTCAGGTTATTTTTTCATGTTAGCTTTGTATCTAAATCAGCTCGAAAATGGTGAAGAAGTCCCCTTTGTTTCTCGCAACTATTCTATTTAAAAAGTACACCGTCCGCTAACGACGAATTGCTAGCGGACGGTGTATTTTTATACAGGCAAGTAAGCTTCCCCTTTTGCAAATAGTTTAGCAGTACCCCCAATAATCACTCGGTCTTCTTTCATTTCACAAGTTAAAAAGCCGCCTCTTGGGGACACTTGATAGGCCGAAAGGGTCGTTTGATTGAGCCGTTTTCCCCAATAAGGAATTAAATTGGCGTGCGCAGAACCACAAACTGGATCTTCATTAATTCTTAGTTTCGGGAAAAAAGTCCGTGAAACAAAATCCACCGAGTCCCCTGGTGCCGTTATAATGACTCCTACGCCTAAATCCAATGCTTTTAATGCAGAAAAATCTGGTGTGATTTTTGCCACTGTCTCTTCGTCTTTTAAGACAAAAAATAAATCGCGGCCTAAATAAGCTTCATAAACTTCCGCTCCTAAAGCGGCTTCATACTCTGGCAAAATTGGAATTCTTTCCGGCAGGATATAAGGAAAATCTAGATAATAGTATTCCTCTTTTTTAGTCACTGCGAGCGGTCCGCTTTGACTAATAAAATGAAGCGTTTCTTCCGCAACAGAATAATAATTAAATAACACAAAAGCCGTCGCTAATGTAGCATGCCCGCACAGATCGATTTCTCGTTCCGGCGTAAACCAACGCAAGGCATAACTCTGTCCCTCTTTGACCGTAAAAGCAGTCTCTGACAAATTATTTTCAATCGCAATGTTTTGCATCACCGCTTCTGGTAACCATTTTTCCAAAACATACACAGCTGCGGGATTGCCTTTAAAAACTTCCTCCGCAAAAGCATCGACAATATAATAGGGATAACTCATTTTATTTCTCTCCTTGCATTTTTTGATAAATATATTCCGCGCAACATAAATCCTCAACTGCTAAGCCAACCGCATCAAAAATCGTGAGACCTTTCTGCTCCGCCTTTAGTTTAACTTTGCCAGTCACTAATTCGCCGAGAGAACCTACAATTTTTTCAGCTGAAAAGGCACCTTCTGAAATCGGAATTAAAAGATCCCCGCTTTCTTTTAATGCAGCCGCGTACTCATCTACAAACACTTGACTGTTTTTAACAAGATCACTTGTTAATTCTCTGGAAGTCGGCGTGAATGTACCAATCGCATTGATATGTGCGTTCGGCAAAACGTCTTTTTCTTCTAAAAAGGCATCCTGACTGGAAGTTAGTGTACAGATAATTTCTGCTTCCTGGACGGCTTCTTGGACAGAAGAACAACCAATAAAGGTACATGCGGGGTAATTGTGCTGTTGCTTAGCAATTAATTCACTTGTGCGTTCTGCCGTTCGGTCATATATAAAAATCTTTTCAATCGCCCGAACGCTTTGTAGCGCTGCGAGATGAGACGAAGCTTGTTGGCCCGCACCAATCAAAGCGATACTTTTTGCCCTTGGAGCTGCTAAATAATCAGTTGCCAAAGCAGAAACAGCTGCTGTGCGAAGCCACGTAATCGCATTGGCATCCATCATCGCGAGTGGACTTCCAGTAGAACTATCAAACAATAGAATTTGACCAAGATGTGAGGCCAAATTTTTTTGCGGATTTTCTGGAAAAGCTGTAATGATTTTTGCCCCAAAAAAGCGATTTTTCCCTAAGTAAGCAGGCATTAATGCAAAAAGATTCTGATTTTCTCCATCTGGTAAAACCTCTACATGGCGCTCACTTTGCGAAATTTTACCTTTTTCCAACTCAGCAAAGCAACGTTTCATCACTTGAATTGCTTCGGAAAACGACAATTGTTGAATAACCCTCTCGTAAGAAATAATGTCCATCTGAATTCCTCCCTTTGCGCTATCATAAACCAGACAAACAATACACTCAATGCTATAATTGTATGGAATACAATTTTATAGAAAGGAAGTTCCCCTCATGCCGATTAATTCCTATGAGAACTATGCATTGTCATGGCGCCCTGTTAAAGAACGTTTAACAAGACCTTATTACCAATCATTGGTTCAACAATTAGAAGCAGATATCTTATCTGGTACGCTTCAAAAAAATGTGAAATTGCCTTCGCAAAGAGAGTTAGCTGACTACTTGGATCTGAATTTCACGACGATTGGTCAAGCCTATAAACACGCTATGGAAAAAGGCTTACTTTATACCAACATCGGCAGCGGCACCTTCGTTTCTCCCAACGCGTTTCACTCAATTACAATCTCTACCAACCAAGTAGCGGATCATCTAATTGATTTAGGGCTGGTTAGTTCCTTTGATATGTGTAATCAGCGGATTTTGCCTTTTATTGAATCCGTTAGTAAAAATGCGGCCCTTAACAGTTTGCTAAATTATCGCGATCCTTTAGGTACGTACTTTCAACGAGCAACCGCTGCCGAATGGCTTCAGACACAAGGCGTTCGAACCAATGCTGAAGAGATTGCCATTGTATCTGGTGTCCAGAATGGACTAGCCGTGACGTTAGCCGCTGCTTTTTCTCCAGGTCAGCGGATTGCCGTAGATCGATACACATATTCAAATTTTATTGAACTCGCCCAGCTTTATCACCTAGAAATCGTCCCGATTGGCTATGATTCCGAGGGGATGGACCCAGAGCATTTACTGCAAGAATGCAAAAAGAAAAAAATACACGGCATTTTCTTAATGCCCGCATGTAATAATCCGATTGGTTTCCAAATGTCTAGCGCCCGCCGAATGACGTTAGCTGAAATCATTCAGCAAGAACACTTATGGGTAATTGAAGATGACATTCATTCTTTTTTAACAACTTATGCGCAGCAAGCAGTTTTACCAACGTTTCAAGAACTCTTACCTCAACAAACGATTTACTTAGCGGGGATGACAAAATTTGTCTGTACAGGCTTACGCATTGCATACCTTGTTTTCCCCCCACTTCTTCGTCAAGAAATCGAGCGTGCGATTTTTAACATTAATGTTAAAACTTCTGGCTTTGATGCTGAAATTGTCACCCAAGTCTTACGCTCACCAGTTGCAGAAGAATTGGCGATAGAAAAATTGGCTTTAACAAAACAAGCTAATGACTTATTTGATACCATTTTTGGTTTAGCTAGACCTAGCAATCCTTTGCCGTACTACCGAATTATTCCCCTTTCTACCGAAAAAACGGCGCCGCAAATTGAACAAGTATTTCTTCAAAATGGAGTGCGTCTTTTTCACTCGAGCCGCTTTACTGTGCAAAATCAGCCAGATGCTTTTTTACGAATTTCCTTGGCCTCCAATCAGCTTGAGGTATTGGCGAAAGGATTAACCATTATTCAAGAACTCTTACCAACGTTAAACGAAAAGAAAGGACACTCACTATGAATTCATTGCCAATACTAGAAAAAGCCGTGGGCGCAATCACGCTGCTTTCCGAAGAACAACAAAATGCCGAATATGAAAGCTTTTTATGTCAAGTTAATGAATCGCAACAACTTATCCGCAGTCGCTTAGCCAAAAAAACGCCGAAAAAAGAAGGCTATTTTGCAGCCTTCTGGGAAAAAAATCAACAAAATCAGAACGAAGCCTTTGATGCTACGGAAGCCCCTGAAATGTTAGCAATTGTCATTGCTGATCAAGAAAAGCAAGGTCTCTTTCTTCTGCCAAAAGAATGTTTAATCCAACAAAAAATTCTCAAAACGCATCAACAAAAAGGCAAAATGGCGTCCCGTTTTTATCCTTCTTGGTGCCAAAACCTTAATCAAACCGCGAAAAAAACACAAAAATGGCAACTAACTTACTTTACTGATTTATCTAAATACTAAGAGCGTGGGACAAAAATCACTTTGGATTTTTGCTCCACGCTCAAAAACTTATAAACGGCGGGAACAGAAGCAACACTACGCGTTGCTTCGATCTCAACAACTTCTAAGAGCTAAAGCTTTAAGAGTTGAAGGTCCTTCGGAAATAAGCCGAAATTCTCCAAAAATTACAGAACAATTTTCGAAAATTCCTTCTTATTTCTCGGAGTTAAACGCTTCTGTCCCGACCTCGTTTATTTTACTGTTTAGCCAATTGGTGGCGTACCTTCTGCGTTCCCAGCAATCGCTTCGATTTGAATCTGGGCACCTTTTGGTAAATCCGTCACGCCAATCACTCTTCTGGCAGGCGTGCCTTCAGGGAAGTATGTTTGGTAGACGTCATCCACTATAGCCAGCTCTTCAATCTCTTTCACAAAAATGTTCACTTTCACCAAATCAGCTAGGCTGTGACCCACACTTTCGATAATCGCTTTGATGTTTTCTAAACATTGCGTCGTTTGTTCCTTGATTCCGCCAACGACTAACGCATTTGTTTTAGGATTCAATGGTAGCTGAGCTGATAGATGGTTATAATGAGAAAAAGCAACGGTTTGTGTCGCAAACGGGCACTTCGGTGCGTGATCTGTATTATTTGCTTCAATAATCAACCCATGTCGATCTTCAATCGCTTGTGGTGGCGTACCATCACCATGAGAAACCACCGCTTCTACTTGAACCGCCGCGCCCATTGGTAAATCAGCAACAGCAATCACTGTTCGTGCTGGCATGTAATTGACCGTACGCGCAATTCCTGAATCAGGGAAAAAAGCGGCATAAACTTGATTGACAGCTTCCAGCTTAGATAAATCTTTTAAGTAAATGTTGACCTTCACGATATCATCAAAAGGCACATCAATACTGGTTAAAATGGCTTTTATGTTTTTCAAACATTGTTTGGTTTGCGTTTTAACACAGCCAGCCACAACTCTACCCGTTTGAGGATCTATAGGCAATTGTGCAGACAGATTGTTATAGTGAGAAAACGCGACCGTTTGACTGGCTAGAGCATCAATTGGTGCCTGAACAGTCTGATTTGTTAATTTAATTAAATCCCCAGCTTGAGGTGCATTAGGGATAGTTCCTTCCCCATTTAAACAAGTGCCTCCATTTGAACGGAAGCGCCTAACGGCAAATCTGCGACGGCGACCACTGTTTTAGCTGGATAATAATGGGTAAAAAAGGCCACATAGACCTCCTCAACTACGGCCACATCCCGCATATCTTTGACAAAAATGGTCATTCTGACAATGTCACTCATCACATGGTTGATACTTTCAACAACCGCTTGGATATTTTTCAAACATTGTGTCGCTTGGGCTCGAATGCCACCTTCTACCAATTGTCCAGAGGTTGGCTCAATAGGTAACTGTGCCGACAAATGATTATAGTGGGAAAATGCGACTGTTTGGGCTGCGAGAGGATGCTTTGGTGCACGCTCTGTATTTCTTGCTAAGACGATATTTTCATTACTCATAACTCTACTCCTTTTTTAGCATTCCAACAAAAATGATTCCGCTTACATTTTCAAACATTAAACTTCCAACAAGCTCCTTTTTATTTTCCTGCTTTTCTATTAGTGGTGATAGCTTTCCACCACCACTTCTTTCAGTCTACAATAAGAACAGGAACATTTCAATAAGGCATTCCTAAATTGATTGTTGGCACTCAAACAAATCTTCTTCAGTTAAAGAAGGCTGAGGTCGGGAAAGAACCGTTTAGCTCCGAGAAATAAGAAGAAATTTCCGAAAATTGTCATAAAACACAACGAGGTACGAGTTGATGTTGCATGATACCTACCCGGTGTTCTTTAATTTTTGGAGACCAAGTAGGTATTGTTCATCATCGAATCACTACGTTCTTCGTGATTCTCAACAATTTCGGCTTATTTCCGAAGGACCTTCACCAAGTAGGTACGATGATTTCATCTGTTCATGCTTCACAGTGAAACATCGCAACTCTTAGAGCTGTAGCTCTTTTGAAGGCTGGACTGTGACGAGACGCAAGTCGAGAAAACACCTTAGAAGTTGTTGAGATCGGAGCAACGCGTAGTGTTGGTTCTGTTCCCGCCGTTTATCAGGTTTTGATCCTGGGACAAAAATCCAAAGTGATTTTTGTCCCAGGATCAGTCTTTATAGATAACTCGTTGGCTTTAACTAGTTTTATTTAACAACCATATACTCACGATAATTTTCCGAGAACGTATCCATTAGCGTATAAATTCGTTCAAAATCATAGTCACGACGAGGGTCATCATACCAAACACATTGAATACTTCCAATAATTGGAAGATTCGGGCTACCTGCTGGCACATCTGTAAATGCTTTTTTCGACATATTTGCTAAAGCATCATCATATTGATAAATGCCAGAATCAACATTGCCAGCTACCCAATACCACGCATCATTGGTATTAAAAATTTTGTGTCCTTTTTGAACAAAGTACTCAGGTTTGGCTACGTCATACCCACTCCAACCGGCTGTCCAATAAGAAATAATAATCTCTGGGTCAAATGTACCGAAAGAATCGTCGCTGTTGTAATAAATGCCATCATTAAAGCTCATTGGCTGCATGCCCGCATCTTTAATTATTTTAGCTAAATCATTCGCATAAGCGACAAAATCTTTGTAGCGCCCAGAAGATTGCAGTTTTGCCCAGCCGCCTGTGTCGACATCATTTGCATACTCATCGCCACCAAAATTGAAAATTTCACTATGCGCGGAAAAATAAGCCACGTACTTACTGATAATCGCCTTTGTGAAATTCACTGCCTTTTGGTTCCCTAAGTCTACTGTTCGTTTTGAGCCATCAAAAGCGGGATTTTTAATCGCTAGTTTTTCCATAGCCACTAACAACGCATCCATATGTCCTGGACTGTTAATCACGGGAATGATGTTGATGTTGCGCGCTTTCGCAAAAGCCAACAACCGATCCATTTCTTTTTGTGTTAACGCGTTGCCATTAGGATCATTGTAATACGCGTTGTTGCCTCGTTGGATTGCTTTTGAAACCCGGTTGTGGTTGTATTTTTTACCATTCACATTGACCGACATATCATCCAAGATAAACCGTAAGCCATCATTACCTAAAATTAATTGGACATCTGTGTACCCATTTTGACTGGCTTTGGCCACTAATTCTTCCAGTTGTTCCACGGAAAAATATTTTCTTCCCGCATCAATGGAAAAGACACTTTTTAAAGGTTGTGTTTGTTTCTCTTTTAAATTATCCAAAGCTGTTTGGACCTCCGTTTGCCAAGTAGTCACTTGCGCGGCTGTATACATTTTTCCTGCAAGTTCTTTTGCGACTGTCTCTTTTGTTGTTTGTAGTGCTTGAATCGTTTCCGGTGTATAGTTTTCTGCCTTTTCAATTGCTGTAACTGCTTGATCCAACGCATGATATAAAGTGGTTAGGTCAATGGCTAATAAGCCGTTTTCTAATTCAGCATCATAGGTATTTGAAATCCCTTGGCCATAATCGCCACCTAAAATGGCTTTATTCACATCATAAAGCGTTGTTGCTTGTGTCACTGCTTCTGCGGCTTTATTTTGTGCTTCAAGGTCTGTGTTGGCGTAGCTAATTCGTTTTAAATAGTGTTGCGCAGCCGCTTTCATCTCTGCAAGAGAAACGCCTTTACTCTCTGCAATGGCCGTTTTTGTCCAAAGTAAATTGGAAGGTTTTATCTGATTTAAATCGTCTTCATTATAGGTGCGACCATCGCGATCTAAGGCATAGAGGAACATGCCCCCTAAATTATTTTCATAAGAATAACGAGCTACTTTATACATGTTACTTTCCATATACGGCTCTTTTGTGTCATACCAGCGGTTGCGATCTTGCTCTTCTGGGAAAGTTAATCCTGGAACAAATCGTTCCCCATTGAGAACCGGACTTAAATTATTTAATGCTCGTTGCGTGCGTTGGTCATCGCTACCATACTGTTGATACGCGAGAAAATCGAAACAGTCACTGACATCTTGTAAAGGTGGTAAATATTCTGCATTGGTATCATACAAAAATGGACGATCCGTTCCCGACTTCGGTCCAATGTATTTTGATAATGCACGAATGACACCATTAGATAGAACAATATCTTTTTCACTTGGACGAGTTTCCATGTCAATATCTAACCCATCAATTCCTAAATCATCGACAAATTTGGTTAACAACTCTTTCGCATAAGCATCAAATTCTGCTTCTGTAGGCGTTGTTCCTGCATAAGGAACTTTTAATAGTTCGCTGTAATCAATCCCACGAACTAAACGAACACCTCGTGCATGCAGTGCTGGCGCATACTCATTTTTTAACGTATCATAAAATGGCTGTGCAAGTGCTTCTTGTCCTTTTGGCACATAACTAAAGACATTCACAATGTCAATACCATAAGGAATATCGTGCATCGTTAGCCAATTTTCATCTGGCAATATTGTATTAACCCCTTGCATCGTTTTGTCACGCCAGGCCCGATAATAAACCATAAAATGTTTCTCTTGGGTCGGCTCATTTGCTTGGCTGACCATTGGTTGATGAAACAGACTAAATAAAATAAATGCCAAACCAACCAATAACGAAAGACCCAGCCAACTGACTACTGTTTCTCTGTTTTCTCCTCTTCTTGTCGATAAATCGTTCCCCACTTTGAACACCATTCCTTTCTGCACTCCGTTCATTTTTGTGTATCCGCCAAAAAAGAAAGCGCATACACAACCATCAATAGAATAACAAAAAATAACGAATTTGCAAAATAGAAACTGGAAAAATGAGGATTTTCTATAAAAATCTTTCCCCGTCTAAAATCACTTTGGTTAGGCGGCGTTTAAATGGTAAACTTTGAGCCTTGCAAGGAAAACAGGACTATTTTTCTTTCAAGGCTCCTTTACTTAGTCGTGATCAACATCGGCGATTCTCACAACAATTTTCCCTTGCGCTCGTCCTGTCAGTGAATAATCCACCGCTTCTTGAATTTGGCTAAAAGGAACGACTCGGTCAATAATCGGCTGCAATTTTCCCTGTTCAATGAACTCAGTGAGTAAAGCTAATTGTTCGCCATCTGGACGCATAAACAAAAAATGATAACTAACATCTGTGGCTTGCTCCAAGCGATGAATCTTGCGAGTGGCTATTTTAAAGGCCCATTGTTTCCAAAGAGGCAAGCCATACTCTTTAGCAAAACGTTCGTTGGGAATGCCTGACAATGTAACGACTTTTCCCTGAGGTTTAACCACTGAGAAAGCTTTTTCTAAGATTGTGCCGCCCATTGTATCAAACACATAATCGTAGTCGGATAAAACTTCTTCAAAATTTTGCGTCCGATAGTCAATCACTTCATCTGCTCCCAACGCTTGAACCCATTCTTTATTTTTACTACTCGTTGTGGTAGCAACGTAAGCGCCTGCTAGTTTTGCTAATTGAATTGCAATGGTTCCAATCCCTCCTGAACCTGCTTGAATCAGGACTTTCTCGTCTGGCTGCACATGCATAATATCATGTAGCGCTTGATAACTTGTCAAACCGACTAATGGAATGGCCGCAGCTTCTTCAAACGTCAAATTTTTCGGCTTCATAGCTACAGCCGCTTGATCCACTGCAATATATTCAGCAAAAGTTCCCACGCGATTTTTGGGTACTCGTCCGTAAACTGCATCGCCCAGCCTAAAATTTTGAACATTTTTTCCAACAGAGACAACAATCCCAGCAAAATCACTGCCTAAAATCAGTGGCATTTGATAATTTAAAAGCATCTTTACTTTGCCATCTTTTGTTTTTAAATCAATCGGGTTAATACTGGCAGCGATAATTTTGACCAAAACATCATTGTCATGAATGGTGGGTAAGGGCACCTCCTCGATTGCTAATTCTTTTTGCCCGTATTTATGAATTAAAGCGGCTTTCATCATTGAATCTTTCCTCTCTTTCTATCACTTTTATTGGTTTAAAAGTTTAAACCTTTAATCAATTAGTATCTTAACGAAGAATGGAATCCACGTCAAGTTTCAGCCCTCAGCGTATTTCATTGACAAAAAACACGAAAAATGGTTTAATCGTTTAAAAATACGAACCAAAGAGGCGGGAAAATATGAAAGAGTTAGAAGAAATTCAAACAGAATTTACTGCGCTTAGTGATTTTTTAATCGCGTTGGGTGATGAAAAACGTCAAGCAATTATTATTGCACTGCTAGAAGACCAAGCCTGTGTTGGCCGTCGTGTCACTGAGTTAACAGAGGCGACACAGCTCTCACGGCCCGCGGTTTCTCACCACTTAAAAATTTTGAAACAAGCCAAATTAATTGATTGTCGCAGTGAAGGAACTAAAAATTATTACTCACTTTCTCACGATATCACCAAAATTAAGCAACTCCAACAACTATTGACCCACATTACGTCGATTATGCCAGGGAGGAAGCAAGCATGAAAAAAATTCTCATAGTCCTTACAAACGTTTCTCGTTATCACGGCACCGAAGAACCGACTGGCCTCTGGCTTGGTGAAGCCACGGAGTTCGTGGAAGAAGTAACCAAAGCAGGATTTTCAGTTGACTATGTTAGTCCCCAAGGAGGCTATGTCCCCTTGGACCCCCGGAGTATGAAATATGTAGATTCATCCATTATGGCGGTTTACGAAAGTGCTGATTTTCAAGAACGAGCGCTAGCGCATTCCCTCTCTCTTGAAGAAATTGAGCCAGATGAATACGCAGCAATTTACTTTACAGGAGGCCATGGCGTTATGTGGGACTTTCCTGATAATCCTCAGTTGCAAGCAATCACTCGCAGCCTTTACGAACAGGGCAAATACCTAACTTCTGTTTGTCACGGAATTGCTGGTCTTTTAAATGTCAAAGATGCATCAGGAAATTATTTGATTGCAGATAAAACCATTACTGGCTTCACTACGGCAGAAGAAATTTTAGCCATGAAAAAAGCAGTTGTTCCTTTCTTAAACGAAACAATTGCCAAAGAACATGGTGCTACTTTTGCGAAGAAACGCCCCTATAAAGAATTTGCGTATCAAGATGGCCGTATAATCACTGGGCAAAATCCTTTTTCTGTCCGCGCTGTTGCAAGATTGTTAATTCAACAATTATCAACATGAAACAACAGCGACTACTTTTAGGTAGTCGCTGTTGTTTCATTGCTTCTTCTTTTTTCCGAAAGCCGAAGCCCTAACATAAAAAATTTTTGATTAGCTAAAGAGTAACATCGCGCCAATTAAGATAATTAGGTTAATTAAGCCTAAGACAATCATTGGTTTGGCCATGAATTTGGTCCAAGTGGCATATTGAACTTTGGAAATTTCCAAACCACCCATTACGACACCAGATGTTGGCGTGATCAAATTAATCAAGCCACAACCTGAAGCAAAAATCATAACCATCACTTCTGGACTTAAACCAATGTTTTTAGCTAACGCACCCATTACAGGAATGGAAACGTACGCTAAGCCAGAAGTTGAAGGAATTAGGAAAGATAAACCTAAGTATAAAACAAAGGCACCGATGACAAATAAGACTGGGGAAAGCCCTTGTAATAAGCCTGCCGCTTTATCAAGGATAAATGAATCTAAATACGTTTTAGACATCAAAACAGATGCCCCACGAGCAACTACAATGATTAAAACAACGGATAACATATCTTTGGCACCATCGATAAATGCTTCAATGGTTTCTTTTTCAGTAAAGCGACCAATCAAGGCAGCAATGATCCCTAAAAGGAAGAACCACATCGCTAAGTCGCCAAAGTACCAGTCACCGAAACTGTTGCCTGTTAAAACAGACGTCCATCCTTTGAAAATCGTCACTCCAAAGTCGTTCCATGGAATTAAGGAAACAATCATAATGACAAAACAGAAAGCGAATACCATTAAGATTTTTTTATGACGATTCGTAAAGGGCATTTCTTTCGACGCTGCTTGTCCATACGTTTTTTCCATATCCTCTTGTTCTTGTAAAGATAAAATTGTTGAACCTTTGTCAGCCTTCACTTTTTTCGCATAACGCATCACAATGAAAATAGAATAGCTGATAGAGGCCACCCACAAAATGGCACCGACAATTAAAATAATTCCTGTATTCGGTTGAATGCCAATACCTCGTAACGCGTCCATCGCTACCCCTGTTGAGAAGGGGTTAACCGTTGAACCGATAACACCTGATCCTGCACCCAATAGCACAGTACCCACTGCGACAAACGTATCAAAACCAGCGGCGACCATGGTGGCACTTAATAAACCATAAAAAGGAATTGTTTCTTCTGCCATTCCATAAGTCGAACCACCAATAGAAAATAAAATCATTAAAATCGGAATGATTTTCAATTCGTTCCCTTTTAACTTTTTAACGACTGATTGAATGCCTGCTTCAAGAGCCCCAGTTTGTGTCACAATATTTAAAAAGCCACCGAGTACTAAAATAAAAATATTAATTTCAATGGCATCTTTAAACCCATTGAATGGAGCCATGATAATATCCGATAATTTTGCTCCTACCACGTGGTCAACCATTTTGCCGTCAATTTCTCTTGGGGTAAATGGCTGGCCATTTAGCAAGACCGTTACGATACCTAAAACAATTAAAATAATAAATAAAATACTAAAAGACGAAAGCTGTTTTTTGTTTTTCTTCTTTTTTTCTGCCATATCCTTTCATACAGGAACCTACTTTCCTGTATCTCCCTTCTCTATGATTAATTACTCAATCGATCAATAAAGAATGGCGTATCTAGAAAAGTTAAGAATTTATGACTGTAGCTAATACGGTTCATTTGGACTAATTTTTTCATAACACTGCTTGCTGTTTCCCGCGTGGTTCCACTCATCCGTGCAATGTCATTAATGGTAATTGGACAAGCAATTGCAACGCGTTCTCTGTTGTCAATTCGTTCTCCTAAATCATTTAATAACATCGCCAGTGATGTCACAATCCGTTCACATGCATCATTGGTTGTTCCTTTTTGGATTTTTATCATGCTTTCTTTTAAAAGGATCGATTGTTCTTGAATCCAATGAATCAATTGCTGGGGATTATTTTGGAGAAAACGCTCAAATAGTTTAACTGGCACAAACACAACCTCAATATCCGTATAGGCAATCGCAGAGTCGTAATGAACCTCATCTTGAAACAGTCCGATTCTCGGAAAAAGCGCCTGCTTTTTCATAAAATGCAGATAGGAAAAATTACCACTGCGATCATTTTTTTCAATTTTAATGACACCTGAAACCAATAAAATCAAATGATTTCTCGGGTCACCTGGATAAAAAAGAACTTGGCCTTTTTTATAGGAGCGAACGAAACTCTCGTTGCGCAATTCTGTTAGTTCTGATTCAGAAAAGTATTGAAAATCTTGATTATTTTTAGTGATTATTTTCTCTATCATCATCTTAATTCTCCTAAATACTATACTTTATTTTGTCACAACCGTTCCTACGATTTCATCGCCGCTCATACTTCCTAAGTTTTCCAAAGAAGTAATAATTGCTTGTTTATTAGGTTGGCTTTCTACAAACTGAATGGCGGCTTCAATTTTCGGTAACATACTACCTGGTGCAAAATGGCCCGCTTGTTTGTATTCTTCCAACTCTGCTACAGTGACATTGGTTAATTGTTTTTCATCTGGTTTGCCATAATTAATGCACACATAATCCACGCCAGTTAAAATAACTAGTGCATCCGCATCCACTAATTCTGCTAGTTTTTCAGAAGCAAAATCTTTATCGATTACTGCTTCGACGCCTGTTAATGCTTGTCCTACGACAGGGATGCCGCCACCCCCACATGAAATAGTAATTATATCATTTTTTATTAAGGTATTAATAGTCTCAGCCTCGTGGATGTCAATTGGCTTAGGACTGGGAACGACTTTGCGCCAGCCACGTCCTGCATCTTCTTTAAAAATAGCACCTGCTTGCATTGCTTCTTTGGCTTCAGCTTCTGTTAAAAATGGACCGATCGGTTTTGTTGGATTTTTGAATGCCTCATCTGCTGGATCCACCACCACCTGTGTTAAAACAGTAGCCACTTGTTTCTTGATGCCTGCTTTGTTTAATTCTTGATTAAGTGCATTGGACAACCAGTAGCCGATACTGCCTTGTGTCATAGCAACACATGTATCTAACGGCATCGCTGGATTTTTTTCAGAATCAGCTGCTTGTTGTTGCAATAATAGATTACCGACTTGTGGACCATTGCCATGTGAAACAATCAACCGATGCCCTTGTTTAATTAAATGAACTAAATAGGCAGATGTTTGAACTAATGCTTGCTGTTGTGCATGTGCGCTAGCATCATTTGAAAGGATGGCATTTCCGCCTAGTGCAACGACCATTTTTTTCCCCATTACAAATCCTTCTTTCCTATCATAATAAAGAATAGGCCGCCCTTCAAAAGAATCTCTTAAAGGGCGAAACAATTATTCTTTTTTCAATGTTTTTGCAGTTAATTCCTACACACGAGGAATGAATAAGTTGCCTAAAGTAGCTGCCATGATTGCTTTAATGGAATGCATTCTGTTTTCTGCTTCTTCAAATTGACGACCATATTTACTGCGGAAGACTTCATCCGTAATTTCCATTTCAGTAATGCCAAATTTTTCAGCAACCATTTCTCCGTATTGTGTTTTCGTATCGTGAAAGGCTGGTAAACAGTGTAATACGATTAAATCGCCATCCATGTTTTCTGTTTTTTCTAACATAGCCATATTAATTTGATAAGGTTTCAACAGATTGACACGTTCTTCAAATTTATCTTCTTCACCCATAGACACCCAAACGTCTGTATATAATACGTTGGCTCCTTTAACCCCTTTAGCAACGTCGTCTGTGATCATTAATTCTGCACCAGATTCTTTCGCAAACTCTTTTGCATAATTAACAACTTCATCAGAAGGGAACAATTCTTTTGGTGCACAAATGCGAACATTTACGCCTAAAATAGCACCTGTCACTAACAAGCTGTTTGCCATGTTGTTACGGCCATCGCCGACATATACTAAAGTGATTCCTTCTAAACGACCAAAGTTTTCTTTCACTGTCATAAAGTCCGCAATCATTTGTGTTGGATGCCATTGATCCGTTAAACCATTCCAAACAGGAACGCCAGAATATTTCGCTAAATCTTCCACTACTTCTTGACTGAACCCACGGAATTCAATCCCGTCAAACATACTACCTAAAACAATCGCTGTATCTTCAACAGATTCTTTTTTACCTAATTGAATATCGTTGGCGCCTAAATACTCAGGATGGGCCCCTAAATCAATCGCTGCTGTAGTAAATGCAGAGCGTGTCCGTGTCGAAGTTTTTTCAAATAAAAGAGCGATATTTTTTCCTTCTAAATAGTGATGTGGAATCCCTTTTTTCTTCAATTCTTTTAAGTGAATACTGAAGTCGACCAAATACTCTAATTCTGCTCTTGTAAAATCTTTTTCTGCTAATAAACTACGTCCTTGAAATACTGAATTCATGATGATTCCTCCTATTTTTGGGTGTTTTTTTAAAGATCTTCACGATAAAGTGGCATGCTCATACAACGAGGGCCACCTCGGCCACGTACTAGTTCACTTCCTGGAATGTAATTCAATTTCACGCCTGCTTCTTCTAGCGCTTTATTCGTAATCGTATTCCGATCGTAAACAACAACTTCTCCAGGGGCAATTGCTAATGTATTTGAGCCGTCGTTC
Source organism: Enterococcus sp. DIV1444a (assembly GCF_051712125.1). Classification (NCBI taxonomy): domain Bacteria; kingdom Bacillati; phylum Bacillota; class Bacilli; order Lactobacillales; family Enterococcaceae; genus Enterococcus; species Enterococcus sp. DIV1444a. The sequence continues at coordinate 118,335 of NZ_JBIOOG010000001.1, read as the reverse complement.
CATTGTTCACGGGCTGCTGCTGTTAAATTTCCAGCGCCGCAACGGATTAATTGGACATTGTCTAAATGCAAGTATTTGCATAAAATGTTATCTAATGTATCTTTTTCTTTTGTAATTTGGATGTCTCCATCTGCTTTTTCAGTGATCGAGTAAACAACCAAACCACCTTCGATTTCTGGATGAATCGTAAATTTATCATAGTCAATCATGGTAAAAACAGTATCTAAATGCATGAATTTACGATGTTCACCGATATCAAAAGCCAAGATATTTTTGAACCCTAATTTTTGCTCAAAAATATTTCTCGCAATTTTTTCAATTGACGCGGCATCCGTTCTTTGAGAAATCCCAATGGCCACCACTTCTTTTGAAAGAATTAATTCATCGCCACCTTCAATTCTGGTTGATTCTGAACGATCATAGACTCTAGGAACCTCTTTTCCAGCAAAACGAGGATGATAATCAAAAATGTATTGCCCAAAAATAGTTTCCCGTTGTCGAGTCACTGAATACATATGATTTAAAGAAATCCCGTGGCCCATTGTCGCAAAGTTATCCCGTGTGAAGTATAAGTTAGGCATTGGATCAATAATGAATGGATAATCCGCTTCAACCATATCTGTTAAAAATTCTTGCTCATATTTAGGTAATTCTTGTTTTTGAATGCCTGCAATCGCTTTTTGAATAAGTTCTTCGTTGTCGTCAATTTCTAACATTAACTCTCTAACTTTTTCTTTTGCTGATTCGCTGCGAATATTGGCTTCTTCTAAGAATTGGTCAATAAATTGTCGGCGGACCTCTTCATTAATCAACGCTTCAGCAGCTAAGTCCTCTAAATAGACTACTTCGATATCTTTTGATCGTAACAAATCTGCAAATGCATCATGTTCTGCTTGTGCTTTTTCTAAAAACGGAATATCATCAAACAACAATCTTTCCAGATAATCTGGCATTAAATTTTCTAATTCCTTACCTGGACGATGTAACATCACTGTTTTCAATTTCCCGATTTCAGAAAATACATTAATTGGATGACTCATGTGAAATAACCTCCTCAACTTAATTACAAACACAGAATAACAGACCTGAATAACCTAGGACGTGAGCCATTAGCCAAACAAAATACCAAATATACAACGGTATTCTTTCTTATGCATATTTCCAGCCTAAAAGAATGCGCTTTCATAGATATTCTAAAAAAATAATGCATAATTAAATAAAAAAAAATGCATTTATTCAAAAAAAATTATTTCTCCACACACTTCATAAAGTTATAATCTTATAGAGGTAAAAGGAAGTGAGCCAGAAGTCAAAACGACTTCTGGCTCACTTCCTTTTATGCGTTACTTTTTGACAAAGGTGTTGGCTGAATAAATTGTTGAAAATACTGCTCTAGTTCTTGTGCTTTTTCTTCGGATGATGAAACAATAATAACAGTGTCGAAGCCAGCGACAGAACATTTCTTTTCACACAAAGACACTTCATCAAGTACAGCTGAAAACAATGTTGCGTTGTCTGGTAATGTATGAACCACTAGTAAAAAGGCGACACGTTCAACTTTGGTCACTACCTCACGAATTGCTTGTATCAACTGTTCTTTTTTTCGTTCTTCTAAAGAAGTGAATTGTTCAAAAATCCTTAACCGCATCTCGCCAGACTCATCTAATGCTTTGACGACTTTTAATTCCCATAAATCCCGTGAAATCGTTGCTTGTGCGACATTTATCTCGCGCTTTTTTAATTCTCTTAACAACTCATTTTGACTATGAATTACAGTTGTTTGAATGATTTCTTTAATCAAACTTTGGCGTGTTTGCTTATTCACAAATAACACCCTTCCTCCAGACATTTACAAAGCAATACTAGCAGAATCTCTCTAATTAGAATAGAAAAAGGGTCGTTTAGCTAAAAGGTTCTCATTGATTTTGCCGGATATTTCTCATTTAAAAAAGTGAGACTTGCACAATTTAGTAAAACGTTGTACAGTGATTTTAGGGAATTACTGGCACCGTTTTAAATAACAGCAATGATGTTTTTTTGCATGATTAACTGAACTGGAGGAAAGTAATGAACCGATTAAAACGCCAAACGATGATTAAGCGATTGGTCACAGAAAATGAAATCCATACACAAAGTGAATTACTAGCATTATTGGAGAAAGAAAATATTCACACCACACAAGCAACTATTTCTCGTGACATTCGTGAGCTGAATTTAAACAAAGTAGACAATGGTCAAGGAGAAGCCTATTACCGTATCTTGAATAATTCTGCCCTTCGTCCAAAATATAAAACAGATGAAGAACGTCTTGTTGACATTATTATTGAAACTGGTGTTTCTTTAACACAAATAGAGTTCACAAATCTTTTAACCGTCTTACCTGGCAACGGGCAAGCCATTGGGGTTTTAATTGATCGCATACGTATCCACAACCCTCATATCTTGGGCTGCATCGCTGGGGATGATACCATCTTAATTCTTTCAAAAAATAAAGAAGATGCCCTTGAAGTTAACAACTATTTCCAGCAGTATTTGTACCACCCATAATTCGTCACTTAGTGAAATCGACTATTTTTTGACATCATTGCTATTTTTATTAAAGATAAAAATCTCCAGAGGATACTTTCCTCTGGAGATACAATTATTCATTGAATCTCTTACTACTAATTATCAGATAACTATTTACATAAAATTAAACAGTTCAATTCAATATAATTTTCTCATCCACAAAATCTAAAGATTTTTCGTCATGAGCTATATATATCCTTAAACTCTTTGGTAATGTATCTCTGATATATTCTAATATTTTCCTTTTACTGCTCTGATCCAAATTACTCATGGCCTCATCTAAAATAAGTATTTTTGGCTTCCTTAACAATGCTCTAGCCAAATTTATTTTTTGTTTTTGTCCACTTGATAAATTAATTCCACCCTCTGCTATTACTGTATCTAATCCTAAAGGAAAGGAATTTATTACTTCTTCCAATCCTATATTTTTTAAAATATCATAAATATATTCATCATCAAATGAATCAGCTTCTAAGAACAGATTTTCTTTTACTGTTCCAGCCATTATAAACGGTCTGCTCGTTATCTGGATAACGTCTTTTCTATAGGAACTTATATTATTGAAAATATCGTTGTTACCAAGGTATATATGTCCTTGGTCTGGTTTATAAAGTGATGCTAAGATATTACTTAAAGTGCTTTTGCCACTGCCATTTTTACCGTAGATACCATATGTTTTTCCAAAATAAAATTCTTCTGAAAAATCTTTCAAAACATAAGAAGTAGCTCCGTAAGAAAATCGAAGTTTCTTTACAGATAATTTTTTTGAATTATTGAAGTCTATTTGTTTTGCGATAGATTCAGTTTCTTCTTTTGTCACATGAATGATATCATTTAACTTTCTAACCATAACAACTACGTTTTGTATCTCTTTTTGATATTCAATGATGTTTTTTACTGGTGAAGTAAAATAAGTTATCAGTGATATATAGGCTATTAGTAGCCCAATACTTATACCTCCATTAATTACTAATATCCCCCCTTGCCATAATACACAAAGTGTGCCTACTGATTCAATCAAAATAATGATACTAGATTGTACGTTCTGATAAATTACACTAATTTTTTCTTGAGAAGTCAGTTTTTTTGCATTTTTTAAAAATTTTCTAGTAAAAAAATTTTCTAATTGAAAAACTTTAACTGTCTCATATCCATTTAAAATCTCATTTAATGAAGTAATTGTTCTTGAATTTATGTCTATAATTTTAGTATTAACTTTATTTAAAGGCTTAATAAACAATATAGTAATTAATAAATAACTAAAAAATATTCCTAAGGTAATACTAAAAAGTTCTTTACTTATAACAAATAAGATAGCTCCACCTGCTAATGCTATAAAAAATTCCAAAAACAGCGATAGTACTAGTCTAGTCAATATTGATTGTACTTGCGTAGCTATATTATATCTTGTCAGCACTTCTCCACTGTTTTTACTTTTTAAGTTAACTATCTCCATATTTATAAGCTTATTCAAAAAAACTGAGAACAAGCTATCATTCATACGCTTTGACATTTTAGCTATAAACAACGTACGTACTATTCCTAAAATCCATTGAAATAGATATAACAAAATGATAGCCATAAATAAATAATTAAAATTATCAAGTATATTTAGATAGATTTTTTCAAAAAAGTTATATGTATGTATTTTCTGCACGCTTTTTTCTGTCTGTAATATAAAAGTATCTATAAATTTTTGGTAAGAGAAGCTTCCTATAAAAGAAATTAATGCCATTATGATTGAAAAAAATAAAACAATGCTCAAGGTTCCTTTTTCTTGCTTTAAGCTCTCATAATAAAAATTGTGATTTTTCATCTTAGGAACAGAATTTTTTATTTTATCTATATTAAAGTTCACTATTCTTCCTGTCCAAGTAGATTGAAAATCTTTTAATTCTTGTTTTAAAATCCCCAGAGCTGGGTCAAAAATTTTGATATGCTTGTTATTTATAGCTTCCACTACTACAAAATGAGCTAAACCTGATTTTGTAATGATATGTGCTATAAAAGGCAGATGTATTTCATTATTTTGTATACCTTCAATTAATTCAGCCCAATTACCTTCAAGCCCTTCAGGATTTAAGTTTAATTTCCTTGAGCCATCCAGTATTCCTTGAATCGTAGTCCCAGATTCACTTGTTTTTGTTAATTCTTTAGCTGTCACCAGAGATAACTTCCCACCAGAAAGGTTTACGATGGTTGCTAAACAAGCTGGTCCACAATCCTTTATTTCTGTTTGTCTTATCCTTTTAAACATATCTTCCCCCTATTTTGAAATATTTAGATATTACTTTTCGATATACAAAAATAAATTGAATTCCACAAAAAATAAGTACTCCTAAAAATAGTTTCAAATCATAGAATAAGAAAAAATTGAAAGGAGTAATTAAAAAAACTTGAGCACGAGTATCGATTAAAAAGTCATACAGATAGAAATATGAAATACTTGTTATAGATATCCCTATACCACTTCCTATCCATGTACCCGTTAATAATTTTAAACAAAACTCTTTAGTCAATTGTAGCGGACTACACCCGAGGGATGTTTTTATTTGTAATTCTTGTTGTGACAACAAGAATTCTCTCTTTAATTGCATAACTATGTAAAAAATAAAAAATAAAAATAATGCAATTATTAATATTAACAAACTCACTTCCAGCATTGCTAACAAGAAAGTTAATTCCTCTGAAGTATCATTATTAAACAAATGGAAAATTGGAGAGATGTTTTGAGCATCCTTTTCTTGGCTCTTTTTAAATAAATAGACATAAAAATATAATCGGACAAACACAGTAATCCATAAGTTAATAAACATTGAAAAATAGAAATATTTACTGATTGATTTTATTTTTAATAAGTAATTAGACCTATTTATAGTCAATTCTCCACCTCTATAACTTCATTCAATTTTTTTTCTGTTATTTCGTAAATCTTCTTCTTTATTGATGGAATCTGATCATAGTCATGTGTAACCACGATTAGAGGGATATTATACTTATTACTTACACGGTATAAAATATTCATTATTTTTTTTGATGTATCTGGATCTAAATTTCCTGTAGGTTCATCTGCCAAAATAAGTTCAGGATTTTTTATAATTGCCCTAGCAATAGCAACCCGTTGTTTCTCTCCTCCTGAAAGAAGAGAGATTCTCGTGTATAGTAACTCTGTAATTTTTAACTCCACAGCTAGTTTCTCAACCTGTTTTTTGATAATCTGACTAGGAATTTTTTTGATTTTTAAGGGATAAGCAATATTTTCATACGCACTTAACCATTCAATTAGTTGAAAATCTTGGTGAACATAACCTATGCTCCGCCTATACGATATTAATTTTTTCCTCGTATCTAAACAGACTTTTTTTTCATCTAGAACAAATTCTCCCGTAAAATAAGGATGTTCACCTGCGAGTATATTTAAAAGTGTTGATTTCCCTACGCCGCTTTTTCCTATAATAAAAGAGACTTCTTTGCTAGAGAATTCAACAAAATCAATTTGATAAAGGAAAAAATTTTTTTGAGTCAGTACTTTTACATCTATCAACTTAATATTCATTATCTAACCTGCAATTCATTCTAAAAATACGCTATAATGTTTTTTGATTTGTTCTTTGTATGTGGAAGTAAATTCAAATATTACTTCTTCATCAGATACTAACAGAAATTCAACAACTACTGTGCTCGTTTTTAAAAATTTATCTCCCTCAATTTTAGTGGATAAATTTTTCAAATTAACTTCACCTTGTAAAGCCTTAACTGAAAATATATCTTTTATCTGTGTATTCTGAGGAACTCCATCATTCAATAAATTAAGCGTTAATTTTATACTATTGTTAACTTCCTTTTTTAATTTACTTACTTCAACTAACTGAACATAATAATAGGGAAAGGCTATTTGTTCTGCTTCTGAATACGTTTCAACCACATCGATAGCCGAGTCATCATCTTGCTTATGCACTAGAGACTCAGGTGCAGCACATCCTGTAATAACTAACAAAGCTAAGATATTGTATAATACCTTCATATTTTTCATTCGTACAATCCTCATATTATCTGTGCAACTTCAAAAGAATACAATTTTTGTTGACTAAACTGTATTCTTTTGAAAAGACAACATTTTATCTCCAATAAGAAACAAAAATATGGTTATATACTTGCACATGTCTTAAATAACCTGCTTTACTTCCACCACCTGCATTACACAACCAACAATGCCAATGAAAACCAGCTTTAACTTCTCTTGCAACCGTTTCGTTAATCTTTTTCATTTTATCACTCCTTTCTAAATTATAAAACAAATATATTATAATTAGAAAACAATGTCAATTGTTTTAATATTAAAAAACATTGCTTGTCCAAAAGCTTGTATATAAAGTTATTTTTTGGTCAACCTTTGCATTTAGTTATTAAAGAATAAAAGCTGTAATGTAATTTTATTCTAATAAAATAATGATTTTTTCTTTTGAACACCGTCTTTTTTTTGTATAATAATCAAAAAGCAAAGAAAGGTTTTCTTATGACTGAACAATTCATACTTACTTCAAACGATCAACAAACTCAGCTCAATGTACGTCATTGGCCCCGTCCTTCACCCAAAGCCGTGGTTCAATTGATTCACGGCATGGCAGAGCATATCCAACGTTATGATGAATTTGCTCGTTTTTTAAATCAATTAGGGTTTGCCGTAGTTGGTCATGATCATCTAGGTCATGGCGAATCTGTACAACCAACCGCACCTGTCTACGGTTTTTTTGGAGAACAAGGGCCTGAAAATGTCGTTACAGACATTCATCAAGTGAAACAATGGGCTGTGAATCGCTATCCACAATTGCCCTATTTTATGATGGGTCATAGCATGGGGTCTTTCGCCTTGCGCAACTATCTGCAAGACTATCCTGTAACTATGCAAGGAGTCATTTTCATGGGCACTGGAACAAGTCCGTTACCTTTAACCGCGGCATTGCCTTTTATTAAAAAAATGGCCAAGAAACAGCCGACAAAACCAGCTCCGTTCATTGATAAGCTGGCGTTTGGTTCTTTTAGCAAAAAATTTCCTGAAGCAAGTTCCTTTAATTGGCTTTCTAAAAATCAAGCCAATGTGGCTGACTATGAAAATGACCCATTAATGGGCTTTATATTTACCAATAATGGTTTTGCTACCCTTTTTTCACTTGTTAAACGAGCCAATCAAAGGAATTGGTACCAAGCTATCCCAAAAGAATTACCTATTTTGATCATTAGTGGCGCTGAAGACCCAGTTGGTGATTTCAGCAAGGGGCCAGAGAAAATTCAAAAGCAATTAAAGCATGCAGGTTTTCAGCACGTGACGTTACGACTATTTCCCACATTACGTCATGAAATTTTATTAGAAACGGAAAAAGCAACGGTTTTTCAAGAAATTGGGCATTGGTTAACGGATTTAACAAACTAAAAAGAAGGTTGATGCTGTGACATCAACCTTCTTTTTTAATCTATTTTCGTTAAACCGCCCATATAAGGACGTAGAACTTCTGGAATCGTTACCGTGCCATCTTCATTTTGATAATTTTCCAAAATGGCAGCCACTGTTCGACCAACAGCAAGCCCTGACCCATTAAGTGTATGGGCATATTGAACTTGACCCGTTTTATCACGATAACGAATCAACGCCCGACGTGCTTGGAAGTCTTCACAGTTTGAACAAGAACTAATTTCTCGATACGTTTTCTGTGCCGGAATCCAAACTTCTAAATCATAGGTTTTCGCTGCTGAGAAGCCCATGTCACCTGTCGAAAGAGTAATCACTCGATAAGGGAGGCCCAATTTTTCTAAAATATCTCCAGCATTGTTGGTCATTTTTTCTAATTCTTCATAAGAGTGTTCTGCATCACTAAATTTGACCATTTCTACTTTATGGAACTGGTGTAAACGAATTAATCCTCGGGTATCACGGCCTGCGCTACCCGCTTCCGAACGAAAAGAAGGACTTAAAGCAGTAAAATAAATGGGTAACTCTTGCGCCTCTAAAATTTCATTATTATAGTAGTTAGTTAACGGGACTTCCGCTGTGGGGATCAGCGTCAAATCACTTTCTGCAACTTGGAAAACATCTTCTTTAAACTTAGGAAACTGGCCAGTGCCAAACATTGCTTTGCTATTGACCAAATAAGGAGGAATCACCTCGGTATAACCATGTTCATAAACATGTTGATCTAACATAAAATTATAGACCGCTCGTTCTAAACGAGCCCCTAAGCCTTTGTAATAAAGAAAACGGCTACCAGATACTTTCGCACCTCTTTCAAAATCTAAAATTCCTAAGGCTTCACCGATTTCCCAATGTGGTTTCGGTTCAAATGAAAAAGTTTTTGGCGTACTCCACCGCCGAACTTCTACGTTGGCGGCTTCGTCTGCACCAACAGGCACACTCTCATGTGGTAAGTTAGGCAGACGTTCTGCAATGGCTGTGCATTGTTCTTGCAAATGAACAACCTCTTGGTCTAAAACTTTAATTTGCTCGCTAACTTCTTGCATATTTAGCAATTGTTGTGAAGCATCTTTTTGCGCACGCTTTAATTGTGCAATTTCTCCTGACACCTGATTACGGTGTTTTTTCAGTTCTTCAACTTTAACAAGTAATGCTCTCCGTTCTTCATCTAAAGCCAAAAAGCGTAATAAAACTTCCTCGTCCACACCACGTGTTTTTAACTTTTTCTGTACCACTTCTACATTTTGGCGAATTTTTTTCATATCCAGCATCTTATTTCCCTCTTCATGATTAAATTTTAAACAATGGTGAATTTTACTTTTTCAAAAATTTCATTCTTCATTCGTTGGCCAGTCGCTGTGCCAGCTAAGCCACCTAAACCCGTTTCTCTCAATTCTCGTGGTAATTGACGACCGACTTTATTCATGGCTTCCACTACTTCATCTGCTGGTATTTTATTTACAATCCCAGCTAGAGCCATATCTGCAGCGATTAACGCATTGCCTGCACCTACTGTATTTCGTTTGACACAAGGAATTTCGACTAACCCAGCTACCGGATCACAAACTAAACCTAATAAATTCCCTAAAGCCATGGCAAAAGCTTCAGAAGATTGGCGTGGTGTCCCGCCAGCCGCTTCAACAGCGGCGGCAGCGGCCATCGCTGAAGCACTGCCTACTTCGGCTTGACACCCACCGACAGCACCAGCAATCATCGCATTGTTGGCTGTGACCATCCCAAATAAAGAACTGGTAAACAAAAAACGAATTTGTTGGTCACGCGTTAAATTCAAGGTATTTTTAATCGCTGTTAAAACCCCTGGTAAAGTGCCACTTGCACCAGCAGTTGGCGTTGCGCAAACAACGCCCATTGCTGCATTGACTTCATTAGTACCTAGTGCGGCTTGAACTGCAGACATCATTAAATCACCTGATAACGTTTTGCCAGCTGCGCGGTATTTTTTTAAACGAGCCGCATCACCGCCCGTTAGCCCAGTAGGAGAAAAAACGCCTTCTCCTTCTTGCGAGCGTTTGACAGCAGCATCCATGACATCCAAATTTTGACCCATCTGCGTCCAAATTTCTTCATAGCTTTTTTGGCTACGTTCCATTTCTTGCTCAATCATCAAATCAGAGATTTTTTTTCCTGTTTTTTCAGCTTTATCGATAAATTCTTCAATCGAAAGGTACATATGTCAAACTCCTATCATAATAAGATTATTTTCGATGTGTCATCTAGTGAAAACAGTTGTTCTTTCACCGAGGAAATTGGTGCCGAATCTAAGTCAAAGATGAACAAAATTTGATCCCCTTCCACATAACGAGACACAGCATTCACTTGAATATTATTTTTTTGTAACGTATCTTTAAAAGCTTGCATCGCCTGCTCTTCTTGATTAATAACTAACAAAATAGGTAACGGACCATGTAGTTGTACATTGAAACCATCTAATTCAATGTATTTCACCTCGATAGTACCACCACCTACAGAAATTCCTGTTAAATGGATTTCATGCGTTGCATCACTGAGTGTCACACATGCTGTATTAGCATGATTCACTGGACTTTCTTCACTCATTTCTAAAAATTGAATCTCGATCCCTTGTTCTTCCGCAAGTTCAATAGATTGTGTTACGTTGGCATCATCTGCTGCTAGCCCAAGAATTCCACCAATAATTGCAAAATCAGTCCCATGTCCTTTATGCGTGTCTGCAAAAGATTCATAGTATTTAATCACAATTTTTTCTGGCGTTCCACCGAATAATTTTCGCGCCGCTAAGCCAATCGCCAATGCTCCAGCTGTATGCGAACTAGAAGGACCAATCATAATAGGACCGATAATGTCAAAACAACTTTTATAGTTCATTACTTTGTTTACTTTTTTAGGTTTATTGATGGCCATAGCTGTGTTCATACGTAACTCCTCCTTTGGTTTTTACTGCTTCTTTTTCTTTCTCACTGGTTACTTCCGTCGTTCCTTCAAATTCTGGTGTATTATCCACCGCTTCAATTCTGTAACGTTTAAAGACCAAAGCACCTAAAAATCCAAACATCAGACTAACCACTGTGATAATCGCTACTGCTAGTAAAGTCGTTTGAATGGCATTGTTGCCTAACGTCACAAGTAAACCAGCCCACGGCGTTGCCATTCCTGTCACAGGTACTTTTAAGCCAAAGAAGGTTACCACGATACCACTAACCATCCCTGAAAATAAATTGGTTGCGTAAATAGGAATTGGATTGGAGCTGATGATATCGACTTGTGTTAATGGCTCGATTGCCACAGCTAACGGGGTTGAAGCTGTGCCTAGTTTTAACTTTTTAAATAGCGCCGCATTGACAATGGAACTACCGTAACAGGTCAACGCACCGACAGCCATTGGTACACCAGTCAAACCAATCAAGGCAGTTAAAACCATTGAACTTAACGGTGTCATACCAACAATCGGGATAATAGCGCCTAAAATTGCGCCCATCACATATGGATTGCCATCCACTGCACTTAAAATCGTTCCCCCAATAACTTCTAGGACGCCTAATACAACGGGTTGAATAAAACCAGCAACTAACGAGGCAGCGACTGGAATGACTAAAATAACGACTAATAAGTCAATCCCTTCTGGAATACGTTTTTGCATCTGCTCAACAACAAAAGATAAAAGATACGCGGTAATAAAGGCTGGTAACAAGCTGACTTTAATCAATGACAGACCTAAAATAATTGAAAAAACTGGACTAATCCCAAAAGCGAGCGGCACAAGAGCTCCAGCCGCTAAACCACCTAGACTACCCATCGTTTCACCAATTTGCGACACATAATCTAAATGAAAAACGCCGCCTACTGCATACCGCAAAAACGCCTCTGGTAGAAAGGTGGCGCAAGCTGCACCAGACAAAGCACTTAAAGATTTTTTCCCTCGCGGTGCTTTAAAAGAGAATAGGGACATGCCACATAAAACTAAGACTAACATCAAGATTCCTGATAACGTTTTCATTTCTTTGCCTCCAAATATATTTTTTTATAACGGATGGTACTCCTGAATAAAATTTTTATTACTCAACAAGTGAAAGAATGAACGAGCATCCCGATGAACTAAAGTACAATGAGTAATAAAAATTTCATTCCACATTCTGAGTATAAGACTAAACAAAAGTTTAGTCAATGTATTTTTTTAACATAAAGAATCTTATTGCTTTTCCATTAAAAAAGTATTACACTAAAATTAATTTCAGTGTAGGGGAGGATATCACTTGGAGTCATATTTACGTTTAAGTGAAGTAGATAAACAAATCTTACATTCACATGCCTTAATGCTTGATGGATTAGGGAACTTCTTTGGTAGTACCCATGAAGTCATTCTTCATAGTTTAGAAAATTTGGAAAGTTCAGCTATCAAAGTCATCAATGGCCATTTCAGTAACCGTAAGGAAGGTGCCCCCATTACTGATATGGCGTTAAAAATGTTAAGTCAAGTAGAGTCGGAACATGATTACGCTGTGAAACCCTACTACAATAAAAATCAAAAAGGGGTTATTTTAAAATCTTCCACCATTCCAGTTATCGGTGAAAATGATCGTATCATTGGATTAATCTGTATCAATATGCATCTAGAAATGCCATTAATTGATTACTTGCAAGACTTATTACCTTCGGGACAACAAAATGATATGTCCCAAGAGCTTAAAAATTCTGAACATTTTTCTGACAATATTGACGAATTAATCACTACTTCACTGACAAAAGTGAAACAAGCAGTAGAAAGCGACCCAAACGTATCACATTTGAATCAAAACAAAGAAATTGTTATTCGTTTATATGATCAAGGAATTTTTAATCTCAAAGATTCTGTCATAAAGATTGCCGATCGATTAGGTATTTCAAAAAATACCATCTATTTACATATTCGCAATCATAAAAAAGAAGAAGCCTAAACCATAAAAGCCACCAACACTAGTTAGCGTTGGTGGCTTTTATCACTTCTCTTCTATTTAATTTGGTAAATCAAACAAGTAAGGTGTCCCTATTTCTCCATTTAATGTAACATCTAAGCGATTTTTCGTGCCAGGAACTAAATTACTGGCTGTGAAATTCCCTTGGGCATCCGCAGTAAAACTTGCTAAAATCACCCGCGCATCATCTGCACGCGACACTAAAATAGTTGCATTAGGTGCTGTTTTACCAGAAATTGTCCCTTGTTTCGGATCAATCGTAATATTGCTAAAAGAAAGCTCTGCTTCTTGTCCTGAACTTGGAATATCAATTTGGACAGGTGCGCTATTTCGTTGATCAACGGTTGCGATTAATTGAGTAGTCGCTCCCGCTCTGGGACTAACTACTGTAAAGTTGCCATTGGCATCCGCATAAAAAACACCTGCTTGTGCAGAAGCATCACCAACTACCGTTGCTGTAATTATGGCATTAGGCAACGTGGTACCATTAATTTCATTTCTTTCAGGATTATAAACAACATTGGTAATTGTAATATTTGTATCAGGTGTTTGGTTTTGAGGGATTTCATTCGTTTCATCGGTTCCTACAGAGGGCTTCGTGCCATTCCCCGACGGATTTTCCCCTGCCACATCAGAATTTTGACTCGTGACAGACGAACGACTACTTTTCATTTCTTGTTGGCTAGATGATTTCTTCGTGGCGTTCTTTGTTTCTTGTTTTGGCTTAGAATCATTTGTGCTGGCTGTTTTTTTGTTTCCACAACCTGCTAAACTTAAAGACAACACACTGAACGTTAACATACTGAACAAAACAATTTTTTTCATTTTTGTTACCTCCAGAAATCTTTTTGTAATATTAACGTAACATAATTTTAAAAAACTGGCAATAATTTTTTAGTCATTTTTGATAATTTTTCACAAAAAGTAAAAACCTTCACAAAGGCGTTTAGCCATAGTGAAGGTTCTTATCTGCTAAAGGGATTTAATGTTTGCGATAGCTTAAATAGTAGAAGCCAGAAACAAAAATAGCGCCACCAATGATATTACCTAAATAAACAAAAATAAAATTACGGAAAAAAGCCCCCCACTGAACGCCGCCTTCAAAAATTGCGGCTGGAATGATAAATGCATTCGCCACACTATGCTGAAAACCAATCGCGACGAAAATCATTACTGGAAACCAAATACCTAATACTTTCCCCGCTGCATCTTTCGCACCATAACAAAGCCATAAGGCCAGTCCTACAAACCAGTTACAGCCAATACCTGAAATAATTGCCTGAAGCCATGTTGCTGCAACTTTATGTTCTGCTAGAGAAAGAACCTGATTTAAATAGACTCCGCTAGTGGTTAAACCTAAATAATGGCCAAAAAAATAGGCAACAAATAGGGCACCAACTATATTTGCCAATGTAATTGTGACCCAGTTCACGAGCAATTCTCTGAAAGAGACCTTTTTAGCAAACCAAGCCGTACTCACCGCCATCATATTCCCTGTGATTAACTCACCACCAGCCATTAAAATAACAATTAGACCAATTGGGAAAACCGCAGCCCCCACTAAAGCTTGAACACTGGCTAAATCTGCTGGAATAGAGGCGGAAACACGCACATAAGCCAAATAGCCGAGAGAAATCATGGCACCGCCGATAAATCCTAAAATGAGTTTTGCTACCAAAGGCTTTTGAATTTTTCTCTGACCGTTTTCAATACTAATACTTAAAATTTCATCTGGTGTATACAAACATTTCACTTCCTTTGTTTTTTGTCCTCCTTTACTTTACCCTTATATCACAGAAATTCAAGTACTTTTGTGTAATTTTTCACTAAAAAACTGTTGTTCTTTTAATTTTATATAAAAACATCCTGAAACAAGCCTTATTTCTTGTTTCAGGATATTTACTTATCCGTTTTAAAGAGTTATCTTTTTACTTTAAAACAATAGGTTGCTGTAGCTAACGATAACAAGCTAAGACCTAAGAAGCCCCCAACTGCTGAAGTTTGTTCACCTGTTTTGGGGAGTTTTTTCTTGGCAATTTTAGTCGTATTATCCGCTTTTTTAACTGTTTCTGACGATTTTTGATTCGTCTGTACCTGTTTAGTTGCTTGACTTTCTGCTGCTGATTCCTTTTTTTGACTAGCCTTGGTAGACGTCTTTGAATTGCTTTGATAATCATTAGGATCTTGATTAGACTCTTCCGCGTAAATGATAGAATTCTGGCCTTTGTTTTGGCTGTTTTCGTTTACAGTACTTGGGGTGCTACTCTCACTTGTACTGTTGGTTTCGCTGGTTGTACTTGAAGCACTGCTTTCACTTTTACTACTTGTTTCGCTGGTTACGCTTGGTGTATTGCTTTCATTTGTATTGTTTGTTTCACTTGTACTACTTGTTTCGCTAGTCGTACTTGAAGTATTGTTTTCACCTGTTGTGCTTGGCGTGTTGCTTTCACTCGTACTACCTGTTTCGCTGGTTGTACTTGGAGCGTTGCTTTCATTCGTACTGTTGGTTTCGCTGGTCGTGCTTGAGGTGCTACTTTCACTTGTACTGTTTTCGCTTGTGTTACTAGTTGTATCTGTTGGTTTTTCAACTAACAGAAGTAACGCCATTTTTATGGTTTGTGTTAATTGATTAATACGCTTTTGTGCATCTGCGGGCGTTTTAAAATTACCAAGTGTTAGCTCCAATAATTCTTCATCTGACCAAGCAAGCAGTTGTTGTAACTGTTTAGGACTTTCTACGCCATTTGTTGTATCTATTAAGGCTTCTTGCATGGCTTGCCAAGAGTCTTTAGTATATGCGGACTCATCTAATTTATGAATGGTTGCTAGTTCGTTTTCTGCTTCTGCACGTTCTAGCGTGATATCGGTTTTTTTAACTAATACTTTCATTGCAGCCTGCAAATTACTTGTTAACTGATCCACTTGTTCTTGTGTTTGGTTCTCAATTTCCGCACCTTCTGCTAACAATTGTGTCGCCTGCTGATAATAGGGAGAAACAGTCGTTTTAGGACCAAGAGCAGTGAATAACTGCCAAGAGTAAACCGTGTATTGGTTTGCTTCACCTATCGAAGCATAAACAGTTTGAAGCTTAGACAGATCAAGCTTTTTAGCTGGGGCCTCTACCGTCACTGGTACGTTCACCGTTACCAGTGACCCTGTTTCATAAGTTAATTGAACGGTCACTTTTTGTTGACCAATTTGATTTAAAACCTCTGGATTGACGACTTTAGCGGTTGGTACTTTTTCATCCGCATCATTTGTATTAGCAACCAGTTGATAAGGATCAATTGATTGTCCTTGTACAATCGTTGTAGCCACAGGGGTTGCTAAAGTATTTCTAACCGGAATTGGCGTATTTTTATATTGCTCATAAAGCGTTGGTGAAATTAACGATTCCCATGTTGCTGGCATTAAGCGATAGTCCGCCTCTGTCCAATTTTCCACCAATAATTGACCGTTTTTAAGGCCATCATCTCGGATATTCCCTTTCACAAAACTCGTTTCTGGTCGGAAACCACCACCACTAGCGATTAACAATTCCCGTCGACGATTCTGTGGAATATTATGATAATTAACAAATTGATTGTCGATAAACACACCATTAAACACATTGTTATTCCCTGTATGTCGATTGTATTCCATTCCAATTGCATATTGATTGTCCCAGTATTTCCAATCAAAAATATTATTAGCCACTAACCAATTGGATAATTCTGAAATAGCACCTTCTGCTTTTGTTTCTGCCAAACCAATCTCTGGTGTTCCATACATAATAAGACCTGTATTTCGCAAATAATTATTCATAATCGTAATATTACGCCCTGATTTAAACTTAAATCCGCCAGCTGGACCATTTTGCAGTCCGCGTAAATGATTCCCTACCACTGTGATATTTTGGGCGCCACGGAAATAAATTGCATGATCTCCCACCAAGCCATTCAAGTTTTCATTATCATAAGGTGAATAGAAAAAATTATGTTGAACGGTTACATCTTTCAACATATTATAAGAATTAACCCCGGTGGATAGATAATTTTGTTCATTAGGCACTGAAATAGCACCGGCTTCAATGGCTGTTTGTAAACGTGTAATAGTCGCTGCTAAGTCTGAACGACTGGTACTTTTAATTGCATCTAATTCTGTCACTTTTAACCCAAATAAATTGTCCACGATGTCTACATCTGACATATACTGAAAGCGACTTGGTGTGGAATAACCACCAATATAAATTGCTCGATTAAAATCAATCTTCGGTTGCATGTGTGCTGTATCTCGCATAAAAATATTACCTGAAATTTTAACGCCAATATCTGCATTTAAATTGACCACGAATCCTTTCAATGGATTATAAAAGATATTGTTTGCTAAAGTTAATTGATTCGTCAATTTCAAAGTCACATTGATGCCATCAAAGGCAATATTTTGAAGTCGGACATTGGTTTTCGTTCCGTACGTTGTGTCTGTCAGCTGAAGCGGTGCCCCTGTAGCATTATGTAAAATAGTGGCCCCTTCTGTATCACCAATTAATTGATAATTTGAAGAAATAACAATGTCTTTCGACAGAGCGTAACTTCCCTGTGGTAAAAATAATGCCCGTTCTTCCTTTGCCGACTGACTCAACAATGCTTGCAACTTATCTGTTTGATCCTCGGTGCTATTAGGCACCATCGCTTGCGCACCAAAAATTGTTGCATCTGTTGCATCAACTGGTTCAGCCGCTTCAGTCACCATTGGTAGACCAGCCACTGTCAATAAACCAAACAGAAGAATAAGTATTGTTTTCTTCATCTGGTTCCCTCTTTTCGTTCCATCACTTCCAACGGCTTATTTTGCAAAAGTTGATACAGCGTGACGACACGACTGTCTTCGTATGCATATATTTTTTTGAATCTTGGATTCATATGTAAAACACTTGTCACCTTTAACAAATTTTGATTCGTGACTTCCAATTCTAAAGCCTCAACCAATTCCTTTAATCGGACGCCCGCACTATTTTCTTCACAACTTAAAATTCCTTCAATTTGTTCCATCCGTTTTTTCATCTCATCCCGCCTTTCTTCCCTTGCTACTTCTATTATATAGAAAAATTCTTGTGAGAAACCTCAATATTTTTTAACTACCTATCAAAAAAAGCAATAGTTCCTTTACTACCAAAGGCCAATCACCTATTATTGATGCTAAAAAAGTAAAAAAAAGCGCCTTTTTGACGTAATTTCAAGTTGAACTGGTGTAGAATTTATAAAAAATAGCAAGAAAACATCAACAAGTAGGTGCTAAGCACTTACCTATTGATGTTTTCTTCTTGTTTTTTTAATTTTTAGAAAAACTTTTTTACAATTTGTCTGACGTGTATATAAAAACAGCTCATTTTTTATTAAAGTGACGTGGTTCTTTTCTCGTTGATTCTTACTATTTTTTGATTCAATCGATTATATTGCTCAAACGTTAACTCACTTGAAAGTAAAAAGATGTCTGGATGTCCCGTTTCCACATCTGCCAAAGAAGTCACTAAGAGTAAATCAATGTTTTGCCATTCTTCTGTGCTTGCTTCACTGTATCGTAAAACTTCCAATGCATAAAATCGACGAAAATTATTTTCAATCGAAAGTTTCACACGTTCTTCTTCCAACACTGGCAAGCCTGATTTTAAGCCTAAAACAATTTTTTGTTCACGATGAATTAAATCATTGGAAAGCGCCAAAACACTAGAATAACGCAAAGCCAAAAATTCTTTATTTGTAAATAATTCATTGCCTGTTTGTTCGTAAAGTTGATTTAAGCCTTTGCTTAATTCTTCTAAAAGAATTGGATATTTTTCTTTAACTTTATTCCAAAAGACATTGTAAAATTTCACATTTTGGACATAGTAAAGTTCGGCAAACAAATGTGTAGCAAACAAATAATAAAAAATTTGCGGACGAATTTTCTCCAATTGCGGCGTCATTTGTATTTCTTCTAATAAGAAATGTTGGACTAAATGAGTCAACATATAAACAGGTGCTTCAGACTCATCAAAATGCGCTAAAATTGCTTTTGCAGTGGCTTCATCTTGATAAAATTGGTCATTAGCCAACAAGAAAAAGTACACAAAGGTTAAATCGTTTTTATTAAGGAAAAGTGTTGTGGCTGTCATCTCTTCTATAAACGCTTGATAATGTTTATTTCCTTCTAAATAAGTTTCTTGCTCAGCTGAAGGTCGGTATTCGGCGCCTTGCGCACTACGGACTTTTGAAATAGCGACCATATATTTAACCCGACGTAATACCGTTTCCGCAACTTCTACGTTGAAAAAAGCCATCATTTTTTGGACGGTTTGTGTGACTTCCGTTTCTTGGATATACTCAAAAGGCCAAGTATCACGGATTAAGTCCATAAAAATAGTGTAAGCAAAATGGCGCAAATACGCTTCATTGCCTTCAATTTTCCAGGTGCTTTTATTAATCACTAAACCCAATGGCGCTAAAATTTCTGTAAAACCTTTGAGTAAGCGCCGAATCGTGGCATCACTGGTATGATATTTTGTTGTCGCTGGCACAATTCCATTAAATCGCCCCCAGAATAAATCTTCCATTACTTGATAAGTTAAACTATCTTGAAAAATTGCTGTATAGAGTTTCTGGAATGCTTGGCTGGAAGCTAAGTTCAAGCGATAGCCATGACCCTTTTCAAAAGCCAAAGAAGCATCATTATCCACAGCATAATACGTAATGTCATCTTTTAGAAGCTCTACGTATTTTTTGACTGATTTTTTGTTTAATTGTAATTCTTCGGCTAACTCATTGATGTCAATCCAGCCTTCATTAATTGGCAAATTTCTTAAAATAATAATTTTAGAAACGACATCTGTATCGAATATATCAACATATTCATCCCATTTCACTGTTCACTCAACTGCCTCTCTTCTGTTCTATTGTACACAAAATGAGAAATCTATTCCACGAAAAAAATAACAGTTGTTTCTTTTATTCTTTCGTAGATGTGGACGTTTCAGGAACAAACACGTTGAGTCCCCCAGCTTCCACCGTTACTTTAATCGGTAAATCATCGGTAGGGTCGCCATCTGTTCGTGTTTGGACTTTCTTATTTTTTTCGCCACTAATTTTAAATTGACTCCCAGAGAAATACACGACGCCAGGTATTTTATTTAATTGACCTCTGATAATTTTAGGTAAATAATAGACAAACTTATAAAAAACTAACTTAGGCAAAATGATGATGTGTACTTCGCCGTCATCTGGCGTGGCATTGGCATCGAAATTGGTAAAGCCACCAGCAGAATTTGTCATGGTCATCGTTAATAATTGGGCTTTGCCATGCCAACGTCTTTCATCGCCATCAATTTTTAGTTTGTACTTTTTCTTTTTCATTAATAAGCGGAAAAATTGCTTTGTAAAAGCTAAAGGACCATATTTTTGTTTCTCCTGTTGGGTCACATTCGCTGCTGTGTCCGCTAATAAGCCAATCGTTAAGGTTGAAATCATTACATCTTGATTTACCATCCCAAAGTCAACTGGTGTTGTCTTGCCTGCCAAAATGGTTTCAAAGGCGTCTTCTTCTTTCAAAGGAATACTTAACACACGCGCAAAATTATTAACTGTTCCACCTGGAATAATCCCTATTTGATAGTCACGAATGGTGTCTTTAAAATTTTGAACGGCATGATGAATGGTCCCGTCACCACCAATAACAACCAAGACACCCACTTGATTTTCTTTGGCATTTTTCCGCATTTCTTCAGGATCAATATCCGGGTTGGAAGGTTGCAAAATAACCGCTTCGCCTTTCGCTTCTGCAGCTTTTTTAAAGCGTTCCGCAATCTCTTTACTTTCACTACTTCCTGAAGTTTCGTTGTATAAAACCATCATCTTTTTCATTATTCTATCCTCATATCTCTAACTAAATTTCTTGCACATGTAAAGTGTACAATATTTTAGCCAAAATACCTAAAGATATCACCGAAAAACAGGAAAGACAACGAGCAATTGCTTGTCAACTGTGTTGTATTATTCCCCTAGATAGCAAGTCCTAACGTCTTTCTGTTTATATAATTACTTTTGTCCTTTTCGAAATATTCAATAAATGCTCATCCATTCTTTGAAAGACAAATTCATTCAATTTAAAATTCCTTTGCTAAAAAATATTTTTTGTTGCTCGCAAAAATTTGCTGGTTATCTCACCTATGTTCGATATTTTAAGAAAACCGCAATCCTGAAATACATCAACAGAATTACGCTTCTAAATTCTAATACTCTCTTCTTCATTCGCTACAATTAAGAAAAAGAATCACCAAGCATTACATACTTCACCAACAAATACACCAAGCTTGCATATATGCTAATAAAATAAACAAATTTTCTGCACTTTTGTGTCGATTTGATTAATATCTATCCAGAATCCATAATAGATGGTTTTCAATACATACAAAAATATCTCTAATGTCAATTTTGACAATAGAGATATTAAGAAGGAGAGTGATAAAACGGACTATTTATATTATTTTTATTAAACGTTTCTAAAATCTTCTTTCTTTACAAAAATTCTTACAACTTTTTATTCAGGAACTAACCAGTTAAATAGAAATACTTAATAACAGGCACTATTTTACCCTAGCTATTTTTCACATACTGCTTATTATAAAACTCTCCTTAAAAGTTTTCTCCTTGTTTTTTAAAGAGTAACAAAATGTTCACAACCATATTTTAAATAATATACATTCTTTTCATTTTGCCAGATGAGACTATCAATTACAAAAACCGTCGACTATTGAAGTCAAATCTGAAACTACTATTAAATAACTAATTTTTTTAGCACCTATAACTTTTAATTACTATCTTTTGATGAACTTGTACTTTCCACACTTGTACTTGTGTCGGTTTTTTTCCCTTTTTCAGATTTTGAAGTTTGTGAAGTTTGCGAAGAGCTCGAAGAACTATTATTTGTAGGTTTTTGTTCTTTTTTCCCTCCACAACCTGCTAAACCGAAAATAGACAAAATAGTGACTGTAGACAATAAGATTTTTTTCATGAATATTCCTCCCAATTAATATTTTTGGTTCAGTATATATCGTACCTTAAACTTATGAACTTTCCATGCTTTATTTTTTAAATTATAATTAAACCATTATCTATATATTATAAGGGCATAACTAATCGCGAATGCAATTGTGTTCCACGGATTAGTTATATGAACTTTTAATTGTGACCCTAAGTAGTATTTTTAGCGCATACCTAAAAATTTTTAGTTTGCTTTGAAATGAATCCAGAAAAATAAAACTAAAATATCTTTTTTCTGCTTGATGAACAGGCTAGAGTTGTGTGTTACCAAAGTAACATCTAGGGGAACCATTTTTCAGCTTACTACTTGTTATACCTTTACTTTCTCACAGAATAATTTGCATAAAAAACGTTCTTTGATGTTTAAAAGTGTAAATTTTTAACACAGTGAACATTCCTCTAGAGACAAAAATAGACCCAGAACAGTGGCTTTTCTGTTCTGAATCTATTTTTGTTAGACATTCCTATGCCTCTTTATTTCATTCTCTTTTTATAGAAGAGCCAACTTGCCAAACCGACCAGCAGGAGGCCAATCAAGACAAAGAAGTAATTGACTTGTGTGTTGGTTTTCGGTAAACCAAGCCAACCTGTCTCTCTAGCTGCTTTCGTCGTTGTTGGTTGATTTGGTATTGTTTTTTGGGATACAGGTTGTTTCTTGTTAACAAACGTGCCCGCATCCACGAGTTCAGGTTTGTCTTTCGCTGTTGCTGCAATAGTGAATGCGACAGCTTGCTTAGACAGTTGGTAACCATCAGGTGCTTTTGTTTCCACAAAGGTATATTTACCTGGTTGTAAGTGGTTCACTTGAACTAACCCTTGGTTGTCAGAACGTAATGAACGAGCGACGGTTTGCCCTGTCTGCACATTTGTCACTTTAAATTCAGCGCCCGCTAAGGCATTCTTTTGCTGGTCAATTTTCACCAGCTTGGCAGCACCTTGGTAATTAATAAAAGGTGCTTTAAGTACCACAGTGGCTGGTTTGCCTTGGTTGTCTTTGGCAATCGTAAAGCTTGCGCTTGGCGTTTCATTAAGAAGATAGCCAGTTGGCGCTTGTGTCTCCACAAAACGATACGTTCCCGGTGCTAAGTTTTTCGCCATGACTTTGCCTTGCTTGTCAGACATCAGATTGGTTTGTCCAGCTACGGTTTTCCCTGTTTCATCAATGACCTTAAACACCGCACCTGCCAATGCTTCACCTGTTTCGTTTTCTTTGGTTAATTGAGCAGTTCCTTGATAATTGATAAGATCGCCTAAAGCAATTGGCTGCTCTTTTCCTAATTGGGCGGTTACATCAAAGGGATGTGGCGTTGTGTCTAACAGATAGCCTGTTGGTGCTTTCGTTTCCACTAAAACGTAATGCCCTTCATTCAGCCCTTTAGCGTAAATTTCGCCAGTCTTATCCGTTGTTATTTCAGAAACTTTTTCTCCTGCACGATTCAAGAATGTTATCGGTGAACCTTGTGGCTGATTCTGAACATCAGCTTTATAAATTACAAAAACTGCACCCGCTAAGGTTTGACCTTGCTCATTGACTTTACGTCCCGTTACTTCCGCTTGATAATTTACAAACTCTAACTCATCTAGTGGTTGTTTATCATTTGAATTCTTCTTCACTACAAAATAAATGGGTTGTTTATTGACGATATAGCCATCCGTTGCATCCATTTCATCTAATTCATAGCTACCAGCGCCTAAATCGTCCATAGCCAATGAACCATCTTTTTCAGCAGTTACTTCTCTTTCAAAAATTTTTTCCCCGTTTTCGATTCGATACAATTTGAAAATGGTTCCTGGAAGAGGATTCGCATTGGCATCAATTTTCTTAAAGACGGCACGTCCTTTGAAATTGGCAAAGGCCCCTAATTGTAAGATTCCAGGATCGCCTTTGAAATCCCCACGAATTTCTACTTTTACTAATTCAGGATAAATAATATACTCTGAACCATCTGGTAATTTTGGTGCTTTGATTTCTTTGTAATAATAGGTACCTGGCGCCAAGTCTCTAAAGATAATTTTGCCATCTTTGCCACTCGTTGCTGTAATCCCTAATGATTGTTTATTGTGATCATATAATTCAAAAACAGCACCTGCTAATGGTTGGTCTGCGCTATTCGTTTTCACGATTTGGAAAGCCCCTTTGTAATTCACAAAGTTGTCACTAGCAACCACGACCGCTGGTTTACCAGCATTTTTCTCAGCAATTTCAAATGGAACTGGCGTGGTATTTAATAAATAGCCTGTTGGCGCTTTGGTTTCTACAAAGCGATATTTACCTGGGGCTAAGTGCTCTGCAACAATTTCTCCTTGATTATTTGTCGTCAAGCCTGTTTGAATCGTTTGTCCCTTCGCATCGAGCACTTTAAATGTCGCACCACTTAATAAGTGTCCATTCACATCTTTTTTGATTAATTTAGCTGCGCCTTGATAGTTAACAAAGTTAGCCGTTGCTATAACTGTTGCTGGTTTGCCCCGATCGCTTGCTACAATCGTGAAAGCACTTGGCTCAGTGTTTAAAAGGTACCCTGCTGGCGCTTTGGTTTCCACAAATTGATATTTGCCTGGGGCTAAATCCGTCACTGTGACTTTTCCGTTTGCATCCGAAACTAAGTGTTCTCGAACCGCTTGTCCTGTGGCATCAAGGACTGAAAATTCAGCATCCGCCAATGGATTGCCTGCTTGATCTTTTTTAATTAGTTCAGCAGAACCTTGGTAATTAAGCATTTTAACATGAACATCACGAATTTGTCCGCTCGTGTTCTGTGTCACGATGAATCGTTTGGGTGTCGTATCTAAAAGATAACCTGTTGGCGCTTCGATTTCTGTGAACCGATAAAGACCTGGTTTTAAACTATCCACTTCCAACTGGCCATTTGCGTTGGTTCGATCAGGCGCAAGGATAACTTCTTCCCAATGAGTAAACGGCGTGGTTACAGCATGCTCTAATTTAAAGCGCGCATTGACTAACTTTTTACCCTTCTCATCCGTTTTTTCTAAAATCACTTTACTCACATCATTTTTGATGATGGTTGGTTGTGCCCCTTCAGCTGAAGTTGCTTCATTGAGCGTGATGGTTTGCCCTTTGGCTAATTCGTCAGAAACTGTATAACCTTCTGGCGCTTTTGTTTCCACCAGAATGTATTCCCCTTGTGGTAGGCCGCCAAATGTAATCACACCTGTGGCATCCACTGTTCCTTCACGAAGAACTTGTGTCCGCTCTTTATTCCAAAGTTGGAAATGAGCACCAGTTAAAATGGTCGTGCCATCCATCGCTGTTTTCTTCAACTGGATTTTACCTTTGGTGCCGCTGGCATGGCCGCCACTATGATCAATGTCAACAACGATATCGCCGTTATCATCTCCATGAATAATTTTTGAACCGTTCCCTGTAATGTCCACTTGGTTAGACACAGTATCCGTGCTTCCAGCAGCCGAAGAGGTAACTAAGCTACGATATTCTAAATAATACGGCGCTTCAATGTGGGCCATTTTTACAACGATTTGTTGTTGCCCTGTTTCATTATCGGTGGTAACTTCCAGTGTGTAATCTTTTCCTTCTTCTAAAACCACTGATTTATCTGGGGTAATGGTGCCATCTACACTAACTTTCGTTCCATAAATCACAATCGATGCTTGGTCAACAACTTGGTTTGGCGAAGGAGTATCTGTCACTACTACATCATCTAACACGGATTGGGAGCCATTGATCGTCACATGCCAATCGACATAATTGGGATCAGCCGGGTCAACTTCTCCAGTTTTAGCGACCGTTTCACCGCCATGGTTAATGGAAACCTTACCAATCACATCACGACTTTGGCCGTTGTTGGTGTATGAAGCGACGTTGTCATACTTTTGAGCCTCTTCAATCACCCTATCATCAATGGAGGTTTTGAATTCAACAATATAGGTTTTAGTCTCTCGTGGTGTTTCACGATTTGGAAAAGCAACGTCCACTGTATTCTGGTTGCTCTCACTTGGCTCAACCACATGAGCCATTTTGTCGTTCACTGGTTGATTTGGATTGATCTTAGCAACGGTACCGTCTGCCAAGGTTTCTCCCTCGTAAACGTTCAAACTGCCGCCAACATACTGTTGATTGTCTAAAATAGGATCCGTTAAAGTTGCATTAATCAACGGATTATTACTTAAGTTCACGGCAATGGTCCAAGTAATTTCTTTCGTTACCGCATTGTAAACGCCACTTTTTTGGGCATTTAGTGCATAGGGTGGTAATGGTTTAAATGGCTTGGTGTCATCAGAATGATGCGAATCACCGTTTTCATCCGTCCAATCAATGGAGGCACGATTGGTAAACTGATTCGGTCCTTCTTCATTACCATCTGAATCAAGTTGTGTGACATCAAAGTTCGTTAAGTATTCAATATGAAATTTATCTGTTGTATCTGCATATTGCCCTTTAAATGTAAGCGTAAAGCCCGTTTCAGCGCCTGCAGCGTTTTGTTCAACATGTAAATCAAAGTCACGGCCTAACACTAAGGTTGCCCCTGTCGTTTGATCAGTAATTACTAAGGTACTCGCAATTAATGTTAACCCTGGTACCGGACTAAATTCATCCTTTATGACTTCATTAATCATCTGATACCCGTTATTATTGACATCCAATGTCCACCCAATCGTTGAGTTATTATAGTTTGGCTTGCCAATTCCTTTAATAATATTTTGTTGACTTGCTGTGCCATCGCCTTCTGAATGCTGACCAGTACCGACATCCACACGATTATTCACGGCGACATCGCCCTCAACAATTCCAGCAACTTTGGTTTTATAATTAACCTTGACGGCGCCAGTCACATCATGTAAAAAGTCAATCTCAAAGGAGCCATCTCCGTTGACAACCACTTTGTAATCTTTTCCTTCCACAAGTTCTGCCCCAACGACTTCATTTCCTTTGTCGTCAAACGTCACTGAATATAAATGTAAAGAGTCTGGCTCAAAGGTTAAATTATCGCCCATTGTGTCTGTTATGACTGCTTGTTCTTGCGGAATGGTTTGTTCGCCATAATTGTAGTTAATTTCCCAAGAAAATTCTTGGTTGGCTTCATCATAATCTACATTACGTTTGTCTAACATTTTGCCATACGTTGCCGTGACAGTTGCTTCAGCGTCTAACCCCTTCGGATTATTATCACTTGTTAACGTCGCGTGGTTTTTAAAAGGCACATCGCCACCGCCATCTGGAATAACCGCCTCATCAATCGTGGTTTGATACTCCAAATGATAGGCTTTATTGGTGTCCCCTTTAATGGTCACATTGCCATTCTTATCGACAGTATACTCATCTGGGCTAAGTTCACGACCAACTTTTTCAACCGTGCCATCAAGATTCATGACTAATTCATAGACTTTCACTGACTTAAAAGTATTTCCTGCTGGCCACGTTTCTGTCACCGTTAAATTTGTTTGATCTTTCATCGCTTGATTGATAGCTACCGTCCAAGTGATACTACTAGGATTTGGTGTCCGATCAAAATGTCCTTGTTTATCAATCTGATCCTCCGTATCGGGTCTCACAGGAATGACAACAGGCGGTTGATGATCGTTTGTAGGAATATCAATCACCCAATCACCAGGGCCACGACCATCTGAATCATCCAGATGCGTGTCTAAAGCAAAATCGCCATGAATCTCACTTTCAGCCGTCACTCGTTCATTAAAGGTAAAACGCACGGTGCCATCTTCACTAATTGTATACGATCCATAAACATTGCCCTCGGTATCCATCAAATCACCTGAACCTGGTTTATTGGGCTTCAAATTACCAGGCAATTGAAACTCGAAGTAATCGCCGGCGTTCATTTGGGCTCGCACATCTTCGGGAAGCGACCAGTTAAACTTCCAATGAATGGTCACATCTTCTTTGTATGGCGGTGTTGCCGGTGTCCCATCAGGGTTTAAATAAATCGGATCCTCAAAATTATCGATAATCGTTGTTTCAGCATCTGTAAAATAGTCACTGATATCTGTCGGCCCCGCTGCACGTGGTTTGACAGTCGTCGACTCGGTTGGTTTACTTTCTGTCGCTTTGGTTGTGCTTCCT
Organism: Enterococcus sp. DIV1444a; assembly: GCF_051712125.1. NCBI lineage: Bacteria > Bacillati > Bacillota > Bacilli > Lactobacillales > Enterococcaceae > Enterococcus > Enterococcus sp. DIV1444a. Next base: position 90,240 of record NZ_JBIOOG010000001.1, on the reverse strand, counting down.
ACAGTTTCTTCTGACGAACGAGCAATGGCGTCATTTGTAGATGTTGCTTCTGTGGAACATTTATTCGTTGATGTCACTGAAGAACTCGTGACTGCCGTTGATTCTGTCGGATCAGTACCACTATTTAACATTAGCGCCCGTTGTTGCGCCCCATAAGAAAACGTCACTTCTGTTGGTACTGAAGGTGTCGCATTCAACGTAACAACTAACGTATCTGCTAACGCTTGTTGATTCAATTCAAACTGAATCTGTTTCTTTTGATCATCCACTCGAACCTTACGGATATTATTGGTCGCTGCCCAATGCGCCGCTTTCAACGAAACATTGGCACTGTAATGTAATACGACCTCTTGTGTCGTTGGTTCGGCTGGTCCTTGAAGCGCTAGGGTCATTTCCTGCTGGCTGGTTTGCTTCACTTCTCCTAGTGTAATCTGTCCACTGCTGTTAACCTCTTCCGCCAACGCTATAAGCGGCGTACCATAATTTAAAACAAGCAACAAACTCAGCAAACCATAAATCCAACGATTGACGATGGAGCCATTCTTTTTCATTTCTTTCATCCTTCCTCTACTAACAACATAGAGAAGAGAACGTTCACTCTTTACCAATTTTTTATTTTAAAACAAGTGCGTGCTCTTCTGTTGTTTTTTCCTGACGAAAACAGATAGCCAACACACCTTTTCTTTTTATCTCCTTAAAACGCATTTTTACATTGCGTGTTATTCACTATAGAATAAAAAGAGTATAACGAGATTTTCCCGTCAAATTCATCAACAATTTCCTCTTCAAGCAGAAAAAGTTGACGCCTTTTCGAAACCCTTTTCAATCCCGCGAAAACACGCGCTGACACGTTTCAGATTTACATGATATCTTCTTCAACTATACCGTTTTTTTAAAATTTTTTCATAAAAACAAGTCAGACAAAAAGCCAGAATTGTCTAGGGTTTCCCATCAAAAAACACAACAATCAACTTTAGTGCTTTCGTTATTTAATCAATTAAGCGCAGACCAGAATTTTTGAAACTGCGGACAAATACCGTCTTTTTTCCCTCCTACCACAGCAAACGGATGCTTTCAATTCTTCTTGATTTTTAAGAATAGATACAGTAGCATAAGGACAACAAGCTCTTTCGCTAAAAAACAAAGAACATAACCAATTAGAAAGGTGGTTATTATGTATAACTTACTGACCAAACAAGAAATTCAGTTACTATCTTTGATTGAATTTCTATATGACAACAAAGAAAAAGTCCCCATGCAAGAACTGCGGCGAAAATATGAATTTTCCCACTACAATATCAACAATTTATTGAACCAATTAAACTTGTTAATTTCACGCGTCAATACACATGAAAATGTACATATTCGCATCATTAATCATCAACAGTCCATAGAATTAGTCGCCGATGAAAACATCCCGATTGAACTAATGAAGGAAGCCGTTGTGCGTAGCTCCCTCACCTATACCTTAGCAATTGAATTACTCTTAAAACGCTACACTTCCGCCAAAGATTTTTGTGATGAACACTTTATTAATTTCTCTATTTTTAAACAAGTCAGTGATCGGTTGAATAATCAGCTAGCTAAATTTAATTGTCATTTAAATTTAAAAAGACGAGAAAAGATTTGTGGCAACGAGACCGACTTTCGGAGTTTCTTTTACTCCTTATTTTTTATTTCAGGGACTTCTCTGGTACCTTTCTTAGCTAAAAATAACCAAGCGCAATTAAAAAATTTTATCGAAATTATTAAAAATCGTTACCCTTACTTTACATATACTGATCTACGCAAATTAAAATTAATTATGTCCATAGGTTTACTGCGTTACCAAGCTGGTTTTACGATTACCGATTATCCGAAAGTTGCTGCCATTAATCTGGCCTTTCCTTATCCAGAGTTCCAATTATTAGTGAATGATTGTTTTATTGATGAACAAACGAAACGAGCAAGCTGGCAAGCAGAAATTCGCTTTTACTATGACTTATTCAGCACCTTAACCATGTATTCGCTAGAGCAAATCGAAACAATTAACTTTGCTAATTTAGCCATTATGGGCATGGACCAAAGTCCACATACTACTTGGATTTTTGAAAAATGTTCCCAATTACAGTTGAACTTAAGCGCTCTTGAAGTCGTCTTTTTATTGGTGAATCTCTCCAACGCCAGTGAACGTCTAACCCATTTTCCTATTGAAGAAGAATTAAGCTATGAGGTGGCGAATGTCTCCTTATATGAAAAACAATACCCCAATGTTTCACGGACAACTGATTATTTCTTAAAACGCTTGCCTTTTGCCAAGTATCATCCTTTAGATGCTTTATTTAAAGAAACGATTTTTCTGATTATCCGTAGCGTCCTATTAAATAAACAAGTACCAGTCAAAATTTTATTACATTCTTCAATTAATCAAATTCAAGAAAAATGGCTCACGAAAGAGATTGCCAATTATTGTGACGTTCCTTTGAAATTTGTGAACCACATTCAGGAAATACCTGATTTAGTCATTACAGATAAAAAAAACCCGCTTTTCCATGCTAGCCGTACCTTCTATTGGCATCCCGTCCCCTACTTAGATGAATACTATCATCTCAAACATGTGGTCCGGAAAATCTATTTCGACAAATTACGAGACGAAAACAGTTTGGAGGAGATTGGATGTTAACAGGCTTACTTGATACCCCTTACCGCAAAAGTTTCGCCGTTTTAGAAAAGTTATTAGAACGTAGCGAAGCTGCCGAACAAACACTGGCGCTCTCCACCTTGGCGACGCAATTAAAAATGCAACAAAAAACCCTTCTGCAAACGATTGAATTATTTCAAGCAGGAATTGAAAAAAATGGCTGGGAAAAGCTCCTTTCCTTATCCATCGACACCAAAGAAATCACCTTTTGGTTTGCCCCTTACTTCCAGTTGTCGTTTCTGATGCCTTACTTTGTAAAAAAGAGCTTCGCCTATCAAGTGCTAGCCTATGCCTTTAATCACGGCACGCTGGACAACAAGTATTTTGAAGAACACTTAGCGATTTCTTCTTCGACGTTGACTCGGAAAATCGGTCAACTGAATCAATGGCTCAAAAAATATCAAATTGAAATCAACCTAAAACGGACGAACGTCTTAGTGGGCAAAGAAAAAGATATCCGTATTTTCTTTATGATGCTTTTTTGGAACAACTACTCAGAAGATGATTGGCCGTTACTGACGGTCCCAAAGAAAGATGTCAATAGTCTCTTTAAGCGCTTAAAATATTCCGTTTCCTTTGACACAACGCAGGATTTCACGAAGGATTTGATTTTTTCTGGTGTGATTTTAGCCCGGTGGCGCAGTGGCTTCTATATGAAAGAAATGCTGGTAGAGAAAGAGGAAATTGTCAATCCTTTTGTTAGTTTGACAGAGTTTAACTTATTTTTTAAAGAAGAAGCGTATCATCAAGTACCGATGAAGTTTGTCCAAAAAGAAGGCGTCTTCGCGTTCTTTTTATTGACGATTAGTGCCAGCTATGCGACGAAGGACATTTCAGAAATTCCGGCGGCTCGAATGCACATGGTTCAGTTGTTAGCCTCACCGATTAAAGAGGTCGTTTATCAATTGACGTCTTTCTATCACATTAAGTTGACGTTTCATGAATATCTTTATTTATATACGTCGATTCAAAATTTGAGTGTCTTTTTTCAGACCTTTGTGACGATTGCCAATCCCTTTGTGCAAGACAGCTTTTTGAAGGAAGCCCGTCAGAAACACCCGAGTCTCTATAAGGATATCACGCGTTTGTCTGCAGAGCTGTTGCCGACACTGGGGGGCAATGCTGAATTGTTGGCTGATAGTTTATTTATGTTGTTTAGTACTTTAAAAGATCAGTCAGTCCCGCCCATTCGGGTCTTGGTCCGCACCAATCAAAGCAACTTGATTTTAGATACCCTCTACGAAAAGCTGAACAAAGCGGTGGAGAAAAAGTTGGTTTTTGTGGCCTCACCAGAAAAGCCGTTCGATGTCATCATTACAGATGTCTTTTCTGAAATGACTGCTAAAGCAACTATTCCCACCTATTATGTCGACTTTTCCGCCAGCATTGGCGCATTAGCGCAGAGCTTAGCGAACTTAAATACACAAGTAGTGACGAAAAAAAGTCCCCGCCATTTTTAGAAGTTTTCACGTGAAACATTTTAAAAAAACGCAGCCTACTTCCTCTTTTGAAGAAGTGGGCTGCGTTTTTACTCTGCTGTGTTGCTGGGAGCAAATAGTCTTGTAATTAATTGTACGTTAGTTAGCTGGCGCTGGTGTAGAAGGTCCTGCGACTAGGTTCCATGTGATGGTGCCTGTGTAGTTGCCTGCTTTGATTTCGTTAGCAGTGGTGGTAAGGTTTAAGACTGTATCTAGCATTGAAAATTGCCATAATCCTTGGCCTTTACCCGTTGTCGCATTAGCCAACAGCTTTGCATCTCCCCCTAAATCAAGCGTCCAATTTATTGATGTTGGCATTTCTGGTCGAGTTGTAGGGGCTGAAACATCTACTGTAAGATAATTATACTTCTTACTCACTTCATCATATGCCAAATCATATCTATTCATTGAACCAACAACTATATTGCCTTGTAATTTTTCATTTCCCAATGTCATACCATTAGATTGAGCGGTCAAGTGCCATCCCTCTTTTGTACCTCGTAAATCGCCAACACCTATTGCTTCTCTATAACCATGTAAACCGGCATCTGTTTTATTGGGTATTGGTTTAGTTAAATCATCTGTAATAGATAGTTTTCCAAAATTAAATCCACTTGGAATAAACAGCAAATCAAAATTATTATTCTTGGCATCAGGATCGGGTCGCACTGTATTTGGTGTAGGTCCATCTCCATCTGGCAACGTACCCCCTTCAATCCCTACCGTCACTGGTGTAGTCCCTGTTGTAGTTGCCTGTGCTGAAAGTGGTGCCAAACTAGCGCCAACCACGGCGCTACCAACCAATAAACTTGCCAATAATTTCTTTTTCATCTTATGTACCTCTCTTTTTTTATTCTTCTATAGAGAATGGACGATTGAAAACAGAAAATCGATAGCCATCCTCTTTTTATTCATCTGTGTTTAGATAGACGGTCCTGCGACTAGGTTCCATGTGATGTTGCCTGTGTAGTTGCCTGCTTTGATTTCGTTAGCAGTAGTGGTAAGGTTTAGTGTTACATCACGCAATCCAGCTTTCCATAATCCTTGGCCTTTACCAGAAGTAGCATTCATGAGAAGTTGGGCATCTCCCCCTAAGTCAAGTTTCCAATTTAAATATACAGGTAAATTAGGGGTAACCTCAACGGGATTTGTGTCTGCTGCGGCCCCATTAATATATGTATTCGTGTCTTTATCGTATATTAAATTAAACACAGCAATTCCCGCAACATTGATATTTCCTGCTAACTTTTCACTTCCTGATACCAGTCCAGATGATTGAGCTGTCACATGCCAACCTTCCTTAGTTCCGCGCAAATCACCAACCCCTACTGCTTCTCTCATTCCAGCTACGCTTTCATCTACTTGTGTAGGAATTGGTTTAGTCAAATCATCTGAGATAGATAATTTCCCAAAATTTAACCCTTTTGGAATAAATAGTAGATCAAAATTACTATTTGAAGCATCCGGGTCAGGCCTTACGGTATTTGGGTCACCGTTACCATCCGGCAACGTGCCCCCTTCAAACCCCACTGTCACTGGTGTTTTCCCTGTTGTAGTTGCCTGTGCCGAAAGTGGTGCCAAACTAGCGCCAACCACGGCGCTACCAACCAATAAACTTGCCAATAATTTCTTTTTCATATATGTACGTCTCCTTTGACTCTCTGAATTTTCAGCCAACGCCAATCTGCTTCCGCGCCGCTAAAGCTATGTTCTTATTATACAAGAACTGCCACCATTTGTAATTTTAAATATTTAACACCACCTGCATGAAAAATAATGTTTCTTGATATGACAATGTTTATTTGTTGTTTGGCACTAGATTTTCAATTAATTTTGATAATTAAAGATGTTATTTAATCGATTTCAGCGCTAAAAAGTTTAACAAATAGCAAGAAAACGTCAAAAAGTCAGCGTTGAACCCTAACTTTTTGACGTTTTCTTCTAAAATCTTATCATTTATTTCACTATTTCGGTCGCAAACTACCGAAAAACCATTTAATGACACCCGGTTTTACATGACGTTGTTATTTTCAGTCACCAATTCTAGCTCTTGCAAGTAATGATCCAAAGTTGCATGATGTTGGTCGACATCGGCTAACTCTGTTTCAATTTTAGCTAAACGTGTGTTCATGCGTTGAATTTCCGTTAATGTTTGTTGTAAAACGTTTAAAATCCGTTCATCATTAGGCATTGAAATCACTCCTTGTCCATTTATAGTTCTGAGCCGTGTTCAATCTCTTCAATCGTTTCAAGAGACAAATCTTTGGCATCATTTTTAGCTTTGTGGAAGACCATATATAAAATGGTACAAACGATTGGGATACAGCCTGCTAAGAAGTACATTTGTTGGAATGACATAAAGTTGCGTAATTCACCTAAAACGTACGGACCAACCCCTAATCCAAGGTCTAAACCGATGAAATAAGTCGATAAAGCAATCCCGATACGGTGAGGACTTGGGCTTTCTTGAAGACAAACTGCTTGGCCATTTGACATGAAGGTACCATAACCTAAGCCAATTAACCCACCTGAAACTAATAACATCCAACCAGACGTAGTCATACTTAATAAGAACAAGCCTAGTGTTAAGAAAATGTAGCTCGGATACATGACGTAGCGTTCACCTTTGACATCAAAAATTCGACCTGTCGATGGACGTGTTAAGGTAATCACGACCGCATAGACGATAAAGAAGAAGGTGCTGACGTCCACTAAATCGATCACTTTGACATAAGAAGATAAGAAAGATAAAACACTTGAATAAGCAAGACCCATTAAAAAGGCGATAAAGGTAATAAATAAAACTTTCTTTTCAACAAAACTATCAAAATTCCATTTAGATAAAGCTTCACGATGTTCAGGTGTTAACGCAATATTTTTCACTGGGAAAATGAAGCAAGCAATGGTTGTTAACAAAATTAAAATAATTGAAAAGTTAATAATGACATGGAAGTTGGCAACATTTAACAATAACATCCCAATAAACGGCCCAATTCCGGCTGCTAAACTCGTACTTAAGCCATAATAATTGATGCCTTCCCCTTTTTTATTTTTAGGGATATAGGCGGTAACAATTGCGTTAGTCGCTGTCGAAACGGTTCCGTAACCAAACCCATTTAAAAAACGGACCAGATAAAGAATACCCATGCTTGGCATATACAGATACGCAACAGTCGTTAACAGATAAAACAAAGCCCCATAACGTAAGACTTGTTTGCGCCCAATCAGTTCAAGGAGTTTCCCCATGAAAAGTCGTGCAAGCAATGTCCCGATAATGTAAATTCCTGAGGCCAAACCCGCTTGACCTAAAGTGGCGTGTAAGCTATCTTGCGCAATCACCGCAATAATAACCATTAATAAATAATAAACAAGATAGACAATGAAATTAATCACTGTAATGCTGATAAAGCCTTTATTCAAAAGCTTTGTTGGTGTTTGTTCTGTCATGATTCTTTAAATTCCTCTCTCTTTTTTGTTCTGTTTATTTTTTGTTGCTATTTTTCAATAAAAGACCGCTATCCCCTCACTTTGATGACTTATCAAAAAATTTTCTGAAATTCATTTGCAGTTATTACTATACGAGATATCCGTTACAAAAAAATGTAAATTTGTGAATGATAAACGTTATCTACAAATAACTTCAACAAATGTTGTTGACTTTTGTTGAAGAAAGAGCCCTCAACTATTCTCAAAATATCGAATGGTTGAGGGCTCTTTCTTTTAATTAAAAATAAGTTCACATCTATTACAAACTGTCTATAGTTTGACTCTGTGTTTCTAAGACATCGGTTACTTTTTTACCAAATTGTCCTTGGATCGACTTTTCTAAGCCAGTATTTGCATTTTCTATTGAGCGTTTGGCTTGTGCTAAAGCATTTTTTCCCCTTCGCTTGCTTTTCTGTACTTTTTTACTCTGTTGTTGTAACAGCGATAAACCGAGAGACTGCGCTGTTACTTTTTGTAGATTCTTTTGGTATTCTTTCCATAATTTCTCCAATAACTCCATGAACATCCTCCTTCGTTAACTTTCCCGCTGTGCATTTAATTTTCTATACGTTATTTCCAACTCTTCCCTCTGACGGTAAAGTTTTCTCTTAGCATGACTTACTTCTTCTGAAAAGTCATATTCTAATCGGCCAAGCGCTTGTCTCGCTTGTTGTAGTGGTTGCTGATTTTCGGCAATCATTCGAATAGCAGACTGAATGTTATAATAAGTTTCTTCAGCGAGTTGTTGGCTTTTTCTCTGATAAGAAGCTAAGAGCATTTCTTGCTCATCTAACCCCCGCAATTGTCTGCGGCATCTTTCTAGCTCATCGGCTGTCGTCATGTTAAGGCTCCTTTCAGTTGGTTCGCTAATTCTTGATCTCTCTGAACCAATTCATTTATTTTAGCGGTAATTTGTTGGGTTAATTGGACAAATGAGGTTCTAATACGATTGATTTTGCTGAATTTTTGCTGGAAATATTCCAGATCTTGGTCAACCATCGTTTGTTTCGTACATTGGACTTGATCCATCGCCTCTCTCATTTCTGCATACGAAAGTTCTGGTGTATGTCGTTGAATGAGTTGCAATCCGTTTTCCCAATCTTCTTGTAATTCTTGCATCACTTTTTTGTAAATATGTAGGCACTCTTCCATCGCTACATCAAATTGTGATGCGGCGACTTTAACAACCGCTAAAGCTTGACTATCTTCTAAATAAATCCGTTCATTACTAGATAATCCGCCACCGCTCGCCGTTAAAGAAACACGTAATTCATTCAACTGATTAAATTGTTTCAGTTGTTCTTGAAGCCATTTGTTTTCTTTTTTTAAACGGTTGATTTCTGCCAATGTCTCAGGATTCGTGCCGTCGTAAGTCTCCAACCCACGGATTCTATTTTTATTTTCTAAAATCTGCTGCGCCAGGATGGTTTGTTCGATTGCAACGCCACCATACCCATCTGAATAGACAGCAATATCGCCAAATTTATCAATATAATTACCGGCATCATCAGTTTTAAACATATCCAAATCATGGCCGAACGTCTTTTTAACCCAGCCAACAATTACGCCACTATAATTATCAACTCCAAAACTATAAAAAGGAATTTTGCCTTGTCCACCTGTTACAAAACTGTTGGTAACCGCATCTGAAGTATCATAGAAATTAATAATTTGACCTTTGTAGTTTTTAATTTGTTCGTCTGTCAATCCTGAACCAGCCGCACCATACGTGATGGCATTGTAGCCTTTCAAAACCGCAACGTAAATTGCTTCGGCACCACCAAGAGAATGACCTGTCGTGTTAATTGTATAGCCAGCTCCAGGAGAATATTGGCGCTCAATCTGACTGGCATATGTTAAAGCAGATTGGAACGCTCCAGCTTGGTGTTTATCATTAAAACCAATTTCTCGAAAATTGGTTTTCCAATCTTGCCATGATTTGGTACCAGCGTAGACAATGGTGAGGTTTTGACTGATTACGGATTGGGGATAGCCTGGTACACCCTTTATATTTTTATCATTTTTATATTCATCTTTGATTTCTGCCACTGTCATAGCTTGCATGCTGTTTCTTCTTGGTTCATGTTCGTATCCGAGGGTATCTTTATAGGTATCAATGGTATCGATTACAATGTGATTTGTTCCTTTTATTTTCTCATTGATTTGAACATTTTCTTTCTCTACCTCATATACTTTTTTTGAAAATTTTCGATAATTATCCATTACTTTATCCCTCCTTCATCATACACAATTAAGTCTTCTGGCATTCTTTCCTTTGTAGGTTTGTCTTTTTTCTCAATGTAATAAGGGCCATTGCCTGTACTATTTGTTATGCTATAAATAAATTTTTCAGTTTCTGCTGATATCGTGTCTAAATCCACTTCTTCTTCATACACGTCGTTGATTGTAAAATAAACTTCTAATGTATTCATTGCTCCTACTGAAAAACTGGTAAATTCTACTTTGTTAACGTCGTAGTATTTTGCAATCTCATCTAATTTATTTGAATACTCTCGATAACTCAAGTCCCCATTTCCCTTATTATATCTCTTCTCTAATTGTGCTCTTTCTTGCTCATCAAATGTATAAATTCGGTAGTTATTATACAAATAGTTCGCTAAATCTGTTTGGATTTCGTGTAATTTTGCTTTTTCTTGTTCGTCCATGTACCATTTCCCTCCAATTCCTATGAATAAAATAATGAGTAATCCGATTAACCATTGCTTTTTATGTTTCACTGATTCACCTCCTTGTTCTTTATGTACGATAATTTTTATTGGTTTGTTCCTTTATATGTCATCGATTACAATTTTGTCAGTACCTTCAAGCTTAGTATTTATTTTATCCTTTTGAACGCCGTAGACCTTATCTGATAAAATTCTATTATGATCCATTAACGAATCCCTCCTTCATCATACGTCACTAAATTTTCTGGTACAGATAAATTGGTTGCTGTTGGCTTTTTCTCAAGATAATAGGGGCCTTCTCCCTCATGCTCACCGATTTTGAATACTAACTTATTTGTCTCTGCGGAAATAGTGTTGAGATACGTCTGTTTATCTAGCTTATTATTTATTGTATAGTGTACTTTCAACATTTTCATTGGACTTACCGAAAATCTGGTAAATTCTATTTTGTTGATGTCGGAGTATTCTCTTAACGCACTTAATTTATTAAAATACTCCTCTTCTGAAATACTTCCTTTTCCCTTATAAAACTCTTGATAAATCTCTTCGACTTTTTTTTGATTTCTCGTATAAATCCGATAGTTATTATACAAATAGTTCCCTAAATCCGTTTGAATTTCGTGTAATTTTGCTTTTTCTTGTTCGTCCATGTACCATTTTCCTCCAATTCCTATGATTAAAATAATGAGTAGTCCGATTAACCATTGCTTCCTATGTTTCACTGATTCACCTCCTTGTTCTTTATGTACGATAATTATCCATTACTTTATCCCTCCTTCATCATATACAATTGAGTCCTCTGGCATTTTCTTCTTTGTGGGCTTATCTTTTTTTTCAATGTAATAGGGACCTTTGCCTGTACCATTTGTTATGCTATAAATGAACTTTTCAGTTTCTGCTGATATCGTGTCTAAATCCACTTCTTCTTCATACACACCGTTGATGGTAAAATAAACTTTTAATGTATTCATTGGCCCTACTGCAAAACTGGTAAATTCTATTTTGGTAATGTCGGAGTATTCTCTTAACGCACTTAATTTATTAAAATACTCCTCTTCTGAAATACTTCCTTTCCCCTTATTAAACTCTTGATAAATCTCTTCGACTTTTTTTTGATTTCTCGTATAAATTCGATAGTTATTATACAAATAGTTCGCTAAATCTGTTTGGATTTCGTGTAATTTTGCTTTTTCTTGTTCATCCATGTACCATTTTCCTCCAATTCCTATGATTAAGATAATGAGTAGTCCGATTAACCATTGTTTCCTATGTTTCACTGATTCACCTCCTTTTTGCCCCACAACGTCTTTTTAATTAAATTTTAACAAAACCACCTATCAAAGGAAAGTTACATTTAATCTAATTTTAATAAACCAGATAATATTAAAGAATATAAAAAAAGAGTTTGGACAATCGCCCAAACTCTTCTGAAAAATCTTCTCTATTTTCTTCCTAAAATCCATGAAACGATGGCAACTAAAATCACTGCCCCGATAATCGATGGCACAATAGCCATACCAGCTAAGCTTGGTCCCCATGTGCCTAAAATGGCTTGACCAATTGTTGAACCAACTAAACCTGCAATGATATTGGCAATAATGCCCATTGATGATCCTTTTTTAGTAATTGCTCCAGCGATTGCCCCAATGACACCGCCGACAATTAATGCCCAAATAAAGCCCATGATTGTTTCCTCCTTTTAACCGTTTACTCTACACGTGGTTCCATGTTTTCTTTGACTTGTTCTGTTCCTTTATTCACAGCTTTTTTTGCTTTTTCTGTTTGTTCAGAAGCAAATTCACCGGTACTTTTGGCAGCGCCTGTGACTTTATCTTGAACCGTTTCGCTATCTTCTTCGTATTCTTCTTTTGATTTGATATCAACTACGTTAACATTCACTTCAATCACATCTAAGTGGGTCATTTTTTTCACTTCACGACTGATTAATTCTTTCATTTTTTCATAAATGTCTTGAATATCTTTACCGTATTCTACCACGATATCCATGTCAACAGCGACTTGTTTTTTACCAACTTCGGTATCAATACCAGCTGTGACGTTATCTGTATTTACTAATTTTTCAGCAATATTTGAGAAAAAGCCGCCATCGACTGTTAATAGACCATCAACATTTTCTAAGGCTAAACCGATAATTTTTTGAACGACTTTATCTTCAAATGTTAATTCACCTTTGATTGCATGATCTTCTGGTGTGTGTGGTCCGTTTCCTGCTGGTTTTGGTACATTATTGAATTTTTCGTTACTCATGGTTCATTCCTCCTAATTTCTTCTATTATTGCTTTATTTTTAATAAAATAATAACCCATTATTGAACACGAGGTGCCGTGTTTTCTTTGACTTTTGTCTTGCCTTTAGTTACCGCATGTTTGGCTTTGTTGGTTTGTTTTGACATAAAACTACCTGTCGCTTCAGCGGCGTTACCAAGTTTATCTTGGACCGTTTCACTTTCTTCTTGGTACTCTGCTTGTGTTTTGATATCTACTACGTTGACATTAACTTCGATTACTTCCAAGTGAGTCATTTGTTGGACTTCACGAGTAATAACCTCTTTCATTTGATCATAAATGGTCTCGATATCTTTTCCGTATTCGGCTACGATGTCCATATCCACTGCGACTTGTTTTTTGCCGACCTCAGTGTGAATTCCTGTTGTAACATCGTCACTGTTAATCATTTTGTCTCGTAAATTCGAGAAAAATCCACCGTCAACAGTTAACAAACCGTCGACTTCTTCCAAAGCAATGCCAATAATTTTTTGGATTACTTTATCCTCAAACGTCAACTCACCTTTAACAATCGATACATTTGCATTTTCCATAGCCAAAACCTCCTATTTATGATGAAAATAATTTTTGACAATGCCTGTCTGTTCCAAATACAAACCTAGCCAAATACCTAGTCCTGTCAGGAGTACCACTAACAATGTTTTAAAGAAGCCGATTGACAGAAACAAGATTGCAAAAACCAAGCCGACTAAGCCACCAATTAACGGAACGGCATATTGTTTTATCCATTCAACCATTGTACATCCCTCCTACTCCACACGTGCTTGTGTTTGCTGTTGTTGTGGTCGTTTTACTGATTGAATATCTTCAAAATGAACATCAATCGTAATCTTGTGACCAGTTCCCACCAAACGAGCAAGCCGTTCTTCCATTGTTTTTGACCAAGCTTCTGTTTGTCCAATTAAATCTGTCGTTCGTTTCAGTGTACCTTTGACATTGACCTTAATGCGCCGTTTTGTCGCCTTTACACGAATGGTTGGTGCTTCCAGAAAATCGCTGTCTTGTAAGCTAGAGCGTACAAATCCTTCGATGGCTTTACGGTGTAACACTAACTTCCCTTGCTGCTCTTTTAATTCAAACGTGCCTTTTCTTCTTGGGAATAAAAGAATGAATAAAAATAGAAAGAGCATAATTCCTAGTAAAACCAGCGCTACCCAAAAAATTGCTTGACGAGCGTACTCATTGTCTTGCAAGAACCATTGAACATTATCTGGGGGCTGCCAAGCCGTCTCGGCTGACCAAGTGGTGATGGCCACCGCGCCAAATAATGCCATTAAAATCAGTGAGCCTAGAAGCAAAAGTATTTTAACAACTTTATTCACGGAACATCCCTCCTAAAGATTAATTGCTTCTCCACCAGTTACGCCATAAACTTGAGCCGTAACATAACTTGCATCGTTGGACGCCAAGAAAACATAAACAGGGGCTAATTCAGCAGGCTGACCAGCACGTTCCAGTAAAGAATGTTGCCCAAATTCTGGCAACTCTTCAATTGGTTGTCCATGATCTAATTGTAACGGTGTCCAGATTGGTCCTGGGGCCACGCCATTTACCCGAATGCCTTTTGGTGCCAGTTGTTTTGCTAAACCAACGGTAAAGTTGGCAATTGATGCCTTCGTTGCTGCATAATCCAACAAATGCTCACTTGGATTAAAGGCTTGGACGGAAGTCGTAGTCACGATGCTGCTTCCAGCAGGTAAGTGAGGCACTGCTGCTTTGACAATGCCAAACATCGCAATAATATTGACATGGAAAGTGTCTATCACTTGTTCCATTGGTAATTCTTCAATAGCGGCACAGGAAATTTGTTGGGCTGCATTTAAAACAAGTGTATCTAAGCCGCCTAAAGATTCACGAGCTTGTGCAACCAAATCTGCAGGCGCTTGTTTGTCTCTTAAATCTGCTGGGAAAAGAAAGACTTTTCGGCCAGCTTCTCGTATATAGCGCGCTACCTCTTCAGCATCTTTTTCTTCACCTGGGAAAAAATGTAACGCAATATCCGCGCCTTCGCGAGCAAAAGCAATGGCGGCTGCTCGTCCAATCCCAGAATCACCGCCTGTAATTAATACCCGACGATTTTCTAATTTGTGATTTCCGACATAGCTGTCTTCCCCACAATCCGGTTTAGGAACCATTTTGTCTTGTAATGCGGGAGTTTCTTGATCTTGCTGCGGAAATCCATCACTATAAAATAACTTTCTTGGGTCTTTTAAGTTTGGTTCTGTCATGAAATCTCCTCCCTTTCTACTATTACCTTAATACAATTTTTTAATTTTGAAAAATATTTGAGCACATAAAATAAAAAAAAATTTTTTAATACTCATTAAGCGAAATTTTTCGCGAAAGTATCTGAAAGCTGATTTTATTTTTCAAAACAGCGTTTAATTGACCATTTTTATCAACATTTGTTATTGACATATGATGTCCAATTCGCTTAAATAAGAAAGAAGCCAACAGGCAAAGACAAAAAATATTTAGAAATAATTGAGGAGTTACCGCCAATGAGAAATGTTTTACAAGACTACTTAGATGAGCATTCATTTCGAGTCGTTGTAAAAAAGAAGAAAAATTATTTAACTTATGAAGGACTGCAGGATCGTTATGCCTATATTTTAAAAAGTGGCATCATCAAAACCAGCGTTATTTCCAAAGACGGTCGTGAATTTAATTTACGTTATATCAACAATTTGGAAATTGTTTCATTGCTACGTGATGAATATTCAGAATTTATTGATGCACCTTTTAATATTCGCATCGAATCTCCACAAGCAGAACTTTACCAAATCGACCGTGTACAATTTTGGCGGGATATCAATAATAGTAAAGAGTTACAGATGTATGTCAAAGAATACTATCGGGACCGTCTAATGCATTCCATGAAAAAGATGCAGCAAATGTTAATGAACGGTAAATTTGGAGCCGTTTGTACACAAATCTATGAAATGTACGATTCATTTGGTGTAGAAACAGAGGAAGGTATTTTAATCGATTTCGTGGTGACCAATGAAGAAATTGCGCATTTTTGTGGGATAACTTCTGCTAGTAGCGTTAACCGGATGATGCAGCAACTAAAAGAGTTAGGGGCAATCGAACTACGTAATCGCAAAATTTTGATTAAAGATTTAGACATGATTAGAGATAACATTATTGTTTAACATCAGCACCCCCGTAAGTTTGACCTTACGGGGGTGCTTTTTCATCCACTTGACAATACGTATTACACGTATTAAAATATATCCTGTCAGGAGGTATTGTGCACATGCCAATGACACAAAAACAAATGGTCAAATTGCTAAAAAAGCTCGGTTGGTTACCAACCGATGGTGGAAAAGGCTCCCATATAAAAATGGAGATGTCTGGCAAAAGACCGATCATTATCCCACACGGAGAATTGAAAAAAGGAACCGAAATAGGGATTTTAAAAGAGTCAGGGCTGAAATAGCCTTCCTCAATGATTGATAAGGAGGCATCATTCATGCTAATTAGTTATCCTGCATGTTTCTACAGTGTCGAGAATGGTTACTATGTTTATTTCCCAGATATAGGTGGTTCTGGTACGCAAGGAGATACAATTCCTGATGCAATTGCGATGGCTTCCGATTATTTAGGTATGATGTTATCTGATGATATTGAACATCAAAGAACAATCAACCAGCCATCTCCTATCAATACGTTGTCGTTAGAAGATAATAATCCCTTTAGAGATGACGATGACTTCAATTTTAACCTTGCAGACTCGTTTGTTACTATGGTAAATGTAGAACTAAATGATTATTTAGGAACAAATACGTTAGTCAAAAAAACCGTCACCATTCCCAAGTGGTCTGATGAACTCGGGAAAAAAAATAAATTGAATTTTTCTAAAACCTTGACCGATGCTATCGTTGAAAAGTCGCTACATGTTTTAAAGTAGCCTAGAGAAAGCCCCCCACAAGTTCAAACTTGCGGGGGAGCTTTTTATTTTTCAGTGACAATATTCACAGGAAATTGTCCATAATCTAAATTAAATGTCCGACCAGCCGTCAGCTGAAGCATTTCTTTTTTCATGCCTTCCGCCAAACGTGCATCCCCAAAACTTTCAATCATATCAATAACGGTGATTACTTCTTTATAATATCTCATTTTGCCAGTGTACAGATAATACGTAAGATTTTTTAAATAACGTAAGTTAAAATGAATATAGTAGATTTCGGCAGGAATCGTGGTAACACTCATTAGCGCTAAATACTCCCGGGCTTTCGCATAATTTTTCTTATAAAGTTGCGCTGTAATGATATTTAGGTAAAAACCATAGGCGACATTTAATGTTTGGGTATCACGTAATTCAGCATCTTTGACAGGAAACATCTGCTCAAGAATCTGAAGGACTTCGTTTTCAGAAAATAACGCCCCTGTATTAGTCACCATTTGATAATCGTAATATGTATAGTAGCTTTTGCTAGAGATAAGTGCGAGAATTGCCATTCGATCAGTTTCATCGAATTCTGGAATTTCCTCCCAATCATTACTGAAAGTTAGCTTAATATCTGTATAAATAGACATCTCTACTGCGTTTTTTTGGGGATTGCGCTCTAATTGATAAAAGTAATGAATCAGGTTCTTTTTTTCACTTGTATTGTTCAACCCCATTTGACAACATTCAATTTGATGCATAATTTTAGATGAAGCCGTACTTCTTGTTTCAGAGACCATATGAAAAAATTCATTAAAGGTAATCCCAAGTGACTGTAATGCTGTCATTAAATCCTCGTAACTTAGCTTGGCTTCACCAATTTCGATTCTTCGATAGGTTTGTTTCCCTTTTTTTGGTAAAACATCTTTCTGAGCAATTTTTTTCTTTTTTCTAAAATACTTTAATGCCTCTAACACATCCATAATATGCTCCTTTCTATTAATAATTTAATATTAAGTATTATTTTTTTATTAAATAAAATATAACATTTTATAAAAATTATTTTTACGAACTTTAATATTACCAAATAATCAAATAATATATTTGTTTAAATTATTTTTTTGAACATTATAATTGTCAGGCGTCAACAAATTTAAAAAAACTTTTCTAATTCGTTCTTGAAGAAACTAAGATATCTGTCTTATAATGAAATTCAATATAACTTAGAGCAGGAGGTGTCGCAATGTTTGGTTTCAATATTAGTTTATTTCTTATTACTCGGTTCCGTTAAACCCACTCTTCATTAACCATTGTACAATCAATCTCATTGAATATCTATTTCATTTTTATTAAATAACATTTTTAATAAAAGTACATATAGTTTATTTTTAGATATTTTGTTTAATTATATGAAATATATTTATTTAAATAAATAAATTACATTTAATTAAATCAGAGGGGAACAGATTGTAGCAAGTGAAGAAAAAAACAGCTCTTGAGCAATATTTTCTCAAGAGCTGTTTTTCTATTTTATCTCAAAAGCGGTTTGCGTTGTGGGGTTATTACTTAATAAGGTGTTTTTATACAATAAATAGTATGCTGCCGCTGACCAACTAAAGTTTTTCGTACTTAGGCCCTTCCCTGTCAGTGGATCATAATTTTCATGAATAGGTCCTTCTCCCATCAATCCTTCGGCATGTAAGAAGAGTTTTTGTGTCATTTCTTTTGCTTCTTTTGTGTAGTCATAGTTTTGAAGAGCTTCTACACCAAACAAGGCTTGATCAAGCCAAACTGGTCCTCGCCAATATTTCGTTGCAGCAAATTTTTCATTGTCTTTGGATGCCGTTGGGAATGGCATAAAGGTATTGAACATTTCTTGATTCATCATGTTTTTCTTAACTGCCGCCGCCTGTTCTTTGGTCGCTACTTTTGCCCATAGCGGCAACCAGCCCTCTGTTCCTTTGCCACGATTGACTAATAATTTCGTTTTCGAGCCGTCTTCATTTATTTGTAAGTCATAGAAGAAGCCGGTTTTTTCATCAAACATATTTTCTTGAATATATTTTTTTAGTTTCTTCGCTTCTTTTTGATAGTTTTTATAATCCTCTTTTTTGCCTAATTCCTCTGCTATTGAAGCTAAATAACCCTTTTCAGCGTAGAGATACGCATTCAAATCCACTGATTCTTGATTAATCGAATACCCCACTACTTTTCCTTTATTTTTATTTTCAAAAACTTTAACTCCGATGTCGCCTTTGCCCACACCTTCTTTGTCAAACCGTGTAGCGTTATCCATGCCACTTTCCCACGCGGCTGCTTCAATAACAGCATCATCGTCCACTTTAGGTTGGCCATTCTTATCTTTAATGATTTGATCCTTGTCATCTTTTTGCCAGTGGGCATCGCTGACCATGCTTCCATATTCTGCTATCCCATTTTTATTGTGGTCTCGGTTGGTATACCACCAATTATGATAAGCCACAAGTTTGGGATACATTTCTTTTAAAAATTCCTTATCTTTGGTTTCTTGATAAATATGCCAAACTGCCCATGCAGCCAATGGTGGTTTAGAATTTCGTTCATTCCAGTTGCCACCTTCACCACCACGCGCACTGTCTTGATTGTAAAAGACAGCATCAATGATCGCTCCTGCATCTTGTGGACGTACGGTATCATCTTTTTGAATTTGATAATCAAACAAGGCTCGCATATTATTTTTAGCTAACTCAGGATTAAAATCAGCCGTTGCTACATCCGCTTTCCACGAATCCCAAGCCCACATACCAATAAACCATTTATAAGACATGGATGGAACAATCCCGTCGTGCTTAAAGGCACCTGCCGCACTTCGCCAATTGGTATTAATCGTTTCAATCGATTTGACAAGCGCATTTTGATATTCAGGAAATTCTGCTGTTTTCTTTTGATCAAACGTTTTATCTAGATACCCTTGCCATCTTTGCTTGTTCTCTTTGAAATAGCGCGCCGCATTTTTGGTATATTCGGGTGCTTGTTTTTGTTCCTTTGCCTCTTCTTCTTTTGTAAAAGTATAGCTTTCTGTCGTATAGGTGTTGTACGTTTGTTTAGGCTTTAATTCAATTGGTTCAGCGGTCGCTGTATAATTCCGATTATCAATTTTTGTTGAAACTTTATCTGCGTGATGAATCGTATATTTTGTGTCTTTCGTAGCAAAATAATTCCACGTTTCTCTGACTTCGCCAAAATTCACTTGAATGTCATTGTCTTTAGCAGTTAAACGAGTGCCAATATCTAAGGTTTCCGTTCCCTCTTGAATTTTGTCAAAGACCGCACCTGTCCAGCTTGCTTCAAGTGACAAGGGCTCTTCACCAGTGTTTTCAAGTGTCGTTTGGATAAGCGCCGTTCGATTGCTGACAAAAATTAAAGCTAAATGAATCGTTAGATCGTCTAATTCATAGGTTTGCTCTAGGCGCCCAGGATAATAAGACAAGTCCATGCGGTTGCTTTGGCTTAAATCATAAGTTTCTCCCGTTTTTTTATTTTTGACCGTTAATTTGTTTAAACTTGCCGCCAAGTTTACTGGATATTCTTCCGCAATAATCAATGGCCCCGCAAAACCACCCAGCAGCTCTTTATTGCTTTTTTCAGGTAAATAGTAGCCATGCCATGCACCTAAATCAGAAAAATTATTAAAATAATTGGTATCGTATACACCATTCGTCCGTTCTGTTGGTGATGCACTCACATCTAAAACATTCGCAAATTCATCAACTTTTGTTCTTTCAACACTTGCTTGCACTTCCCCGCTTAACGCAAAGCAGCTGACTACGGTGATTCCTAACGCTAACCAAGTAGACACCCGTTTCTTTTTTGATAATCCCTTCATAAAACCCCTCCTATAAAATGATAGCGTTTTATACACTAATTTATTATCAGCAAGGACTATGCCAAATGGAGTGTATCCCTTTTCATTATTGAAAGATTCAACTTTCTCCAGAAAAAAAAGCGACCGTGTCGAAGTGTATTAATCAAAAAATAACGAGTGTATCGATAGTGTATTTAGTTTATGCTTCATTCTGTTTTATTTTCGTAGCTTCCACAAATTTTTCAGTAATTTTTTGCGGTCTTGTAATAACAGATCCCACCACTACGCTATAAGCACCTAGCTCCAGAACACGTTGGACTTTTGCTAGTGTGTCAATCGTTCCTTCTGCAATGATGGGCGTAGTAAAATGCTTCTTCGCTTCTCTTAACAGTTCAAAATCATTTTGTTCAATCCGCTGATTTTCACTTTGTGGCGTATAGCCGACTAACGTTGTGCCAATGTAATCAAAGCCTAACTCTGCCGCTTCAATCATCTCTTCTAGCGTGGAACAATCCGCCATCCATTCTTGGTCAGGATACTTTTCTTTTATTCTTTTGAAAAATGTGGCTAACGTTTCACCATTCGGTCGTTTCGAATGGGTTGCATCGAGAGCGATAATTTCTGGCTGAACAGCCATTAATTCATCTACCTCACGCATAGTTGCGGTAATATATACTTCTGCTCCAGGATAATCTCGTTTAATAATCCCAACGATTGGTAAATCAACCTCTTTTCGGATTGCTTGAATGTCTACTACAGAATTTGCTCGAATGCCTTTAGCACCTCCTTGTTTAGCGGCCAAAGCCATCTTGGACATGATAAAGGAACTATGCAACGGTTCGTCTGCCAACGCTTGGCAAGAAACAATTAATGCCCCTTTGATTTCTTCATTCAACATTGATCCCTCCAATTTAAAAGCGATTACAAACACAGTATACCTACAACAGTTGAAATATGCCACTCTCCCAAATAAGAACAAACGTTTCACGTGAAACAAAAGAAAGCAAGCGGTTATAGCTTACTTTCTTTTGGCTTATTTTTAATTTTTACGCCCCTCTAAATAATCATACCCAAAATGTGCATACGCAAAAGGCGTTGCAATCCGTCCTCGCGGTGTTCGTTTAATGAAACCTTTTTGAATAAGGTAGGGTTCATACATATCTTCCACCGTTTCGGTTTCTTCACCAATATTTACAGACAAGGTACTTAAGCCAACTGGACCACCGCCGTATAAATCAATCATTGTTTTCAACAATTTTTGATCGACATAATCTAAGCCTTGATGGTCCACTTGCAGTAAGGTTAACGCTTTGTCTGCAATCGCTCGGTCGATTTTGCCATCTGATTGGACTTGGGCAAAATCACGGACACGTTTTAACAAACGATTGGCAATTCGCGGGGTTCCTCTTGAGCGGCGCGCAATTTCAAAGGCACCTTCCTCAAAAATCTCCGTTTGAAAAATATCCGCGGAACGGAGAACGATTTCTTTTAAATCCTGCTCTTGATAATACTCCATGTGAGAAATAATCCCAAAACGATCTCGTAATGGCGCTGAAAGCATCCCTGCACGTGTGGTAGCGCCCACTAAAGTAAAAGGCGGTAATGGAAAATGAACGGGATGTGCCGTGGTTCCTTGACCAACCATGATATCAATGTAAAAATCTTCCATTGCGGAATACAGCATTTCTTCCACAACTCGCGGCAAACGATGAATTTCATCGATAAATAACACATCACCAGGCTCTAATTCGTTCAAAATAGCGACTAAATCTCCCGCCCGTTCGATGGCTGGGCC
Source organism: Enterococcus sp. DIV1444a (assembly GCF_051712125.1). Lineage (NCBI taxonomy): Bacteria > Bacillati > Bacillota > Bacilli > Lactobacillales > Enterococcaceae > Enterococcus > Enterococcus sp. DIV1444a. Next base: position 68,072 of record NZ_JBIOOG010000001.1, on the reverse strand, counting down.
ACTTGTGGTCCGAATGTTCACATTCATTTCATTGGCGATGACCATCGCCATTGTCGTTTTCCCTAAACCTGGCGGACCATAAAGAAGGGTATGATCCAACGCTTCATTCCGATTTTTTGCCGCTTCAATATAAATCGTTAGTTCTTGTTTTACCTTGTCTTGACCAATATATTGTGCTAAAAATTGCGGACGTAACGATTTTTCAATTGAAGCTTCTGCTTCTTGACTTGCAGCTGAAAGCAACCGTTCTTCTTCTGTCATCGTTATTCCTCCTTAGCGTTTCATCATGAATTTTAACGCATTGCTCAAATAAACATCTGTCGTTGTCTCACCTAATGCTTCCAATTGCTTAGTAATACGCTTAATCTCTCGGTCACTATAGCCTAGGGCACTTAATGCTTCTAACGCTTCTGCCAATGCTTGATTGCTTGTTGTTACCACTTCGGTGGCGGTCATGGCCGCCACCGCTGCTTCGGAGGACTCTAATTCGCCTAATTTTCCTTTTAAATCTAAAATCATTTGTTGGGCTGTTTTCTTGCCAACACCTGGGAACTTCGTTAAATATGTAACATCTTCCCCTTCAATTGCATTGATTAAACCACCATGGTCAGCTACAGAAGCCATGATAGCTAAGCCACTTTTAGGTCCAATTCCAGAGACACTGATTAATTTTAAGAATAATTGTTTTTCTTCTAAACTGCCAAAACCAAATAAAAGTTGTGCATCTTCCCGCACGACTTGGTGAAGATATAGTTTAATATCGGTATCCATTTTTCCTGAATAGCGATACGGGTTATCGACTGAAATCTGATAGCCAATGCCATTTGCTTCAATGACAATATAGTATGGGCTAACAAACGTTACTTTTCCAATAATATATTCGTACATGTTGTCACCTTTCCAATTGCTGATTGCGTACATATGTTCCATTTTAACACAAAGCATCAAAAAGCAATAGCGGAGAATTTTTTATCATCGACCTTGGCTACATCTATTGGTTACTTTTCGCTCACTAGGGAATTAAAAAGTGCGTACTGTTTTTTTTGACATGCTTGCGTAATAATAGCGGTAGCTTCAAAAAAATAATCAAAAAGGAGACTACATACATGAAATTAAGTATCTTAGATCAATTAACGGTTCCTAAAAATCAATCAGCAAGCGACACCTTACAAGAAGCCAAAGAGCTCGCTCAATTAGCGGAAAAACTTGGTTACACAAGAATTTGGTATGCCGAACATCACGGTTCAGACGCCTTTGCCAGTGCAACACCAGAAATTTTAGTTGCACATATTGCTAGCGCCACCGAAAAAATTCGTGTTGGCGCGGGTGGCATCATGACCATGCATTATGCGCCATTTAAAGTCGCGGAAACTTTTAAAACGTTAGCAGCTTTATATCCTGACCGAATCGATTTAGGCATGGGCCGCTCGCCTGGTGGCAGCCCTTTAACTACGTTGGCGTTAAATAATGGTCAGCCACCACAACTAGATCAATTTGATAAATTACCTGAAATTTTACTCTTTTTAAGAGAGGAATTTCCTGAAGATCATTTATATTCTAAAATTTCAGCTGTTCCGCGGGAAGTACTATTGCCACAGCCTTGGTTACTAGGTGCTAGCAAAGAAAGCGCACGTTCAGCCGGTGAATATGGCATTAATTTTTCCTTTGCGCAGTTCATTCATGGACAGTTGCCCAAAGAAGTATTGTCAGCATATTACAAGCATTTTCGACCAATGACTGAACAACAAGAGCCTCAAGTGAGTGCTGCTTATTTCACTTTTGCCGCCGACACGAAAGAAGAAGCAGAATACCATGCGGCTAGTTTCGAGCATTATATTTTTGCCACCGAACACGGGCTTCCTAATAAGTTTTTATCGCCAGAAGAGGCTCTTGCTTTTCCTTATAGTGAAATGGACAAGCAGGTGTTAGAACAAAATAAACAACGCTTTGTCATTGGCAGTAGTCAAGAAGTTGCGGAGTTTTTCCACCAACAAGAAGAATTAGGCTTAACAGAAGCGATGCTGATCACCCCAGGTTACGACAAACAAACGCGCTTTCAATCATTTGAACGCGTGGCAAAAGAATTATTGTAGAAAGGAGACAAAAATGTTAGATGTTTTAAAAAGAATTAATACACTTGCGCAAAAAGAGCGTGAACAGGGCTTAACACCTGAAGAACAAGCCCTTCGTGTCGATTTACGACAAGAATATTTGCGGACCATTCGTGAACAATTCAATAAAACGTTAATGGGGGTCACTATTTATGACCCTACTGGTGAAGATGTAACACCAGAAAAATTAAAAGAAGAACAGCAGAAACATTTTGATTAAAAGAGACACGGAACAGTCAAATCGACTATTCTGTGTCTCTTTTTAACTACTCTTCTGTTACATATGTCCACTTATAATCATATTGCGCGCCAGCACCATGGGCAACGACACCTTTCACTTCTTTACTGCGTAGATGGGCAGTCGCCTTTTGATAAAGTGGTGCTAAAGCTGTCTCTTCACCAATCAATAACTTCTCGGCCTTAACCATGTCTTCCCAACGTTTTTCAGGATCTGATGCATCTCTTGTGGCTGAAGCCTCGATCAACTCATCATAGGCTTTACTTGAAAAACGCCCACGGTTATAGTTATTGCCGGTGACAAAAAGGTCTAAGAAACTACTTGGATCAGCGTAATCCGCAGCCCAGCCACCTAAGATTGTCTCAAAATCGCCCCGACTTCCTCGATCAATTCGAACTGAAAACGGCACTGGGCTCACTGTTACATCAATGCCCTCTAAAGTATCTTTTAATGTACCTTGAATATATTCCGCTAACTTTTTCGTAGAATCGACATCATCGGCAACAATATCCATTTTGAGTGTTGTTATGCCCAATTCTTTCTTCGCTTTTGCCCAGTATTCTTTTGCTTTTTCCGGGCTATATTCAACAATTTTTTTATTTTCATCAGCAAAATCTTTGTCATCTGTCGGCGAATACGACATCCCTTCTGGAATTAAGCCTGTAGCGACTACTGAACCGTCGCCTAAAATTTTATCTACTAATGCGTTGCGATCAATCGCTGCTGAAATTGATTTGCGTAAATTCACATTATTATACGGTGAATTTTTATCTCGCTGATTAAATTCCAAATAGCTGGTTCGTGCTTCTTTTTCGATAACCAATTCTGGATCCTTCGCCATTTGCTGGGCCAATTCGCCACTTAAAATAACATCGTCTGCTTGGCCATCTTGGAATAAGTTCAAGGCAGTTGGTGCCTCCTTGACAACATCAAAATTGATTTTATCTAATTTGACATTGTCTTTATCCCAATAGTTTTCATTTTTTTCTAAAGTCCAATTGGTATCTGAGCCAGCCCCTTCAAAGTTAGCTAAGACAAACGGACCATTATAGACTGCTTTTTCACTGGAAGCAGCGTAATCTTTGCCATATTTCTCTACGGTTGCTTGATGTTGCGGGAAAAATAGTGGAAAGGCCAGTAAATAATCAAAATATGGTGTTGGTTTTGCCAGTTTAATTTCTAGCTCGTAATCCCCGTTTGCTTTAATGCCTAATTCAGAAACTGGTTTCTTACCAGCTACAATGTCTGCACCATTTTCAATCATTTCTAGAAAATAAGCATACTCAGCGCCAGTCTGAGGATCTGCTGTACGTTGCCAACTAAAAACATAATCGGCAGCTGTGACAGGATCACCATTGGACCATTTTGCTTCTTCTCTTAGTTTCACCGTATACGTCAGACCATCATCACTGACTTGTACTTTTTCTTTAGCCCCTGCTGGTTGCGGCTTGCTTTTATCATCTAAACGATAAATTCCTTCATACGCATTATTCAGTGCCGTGAAACTAATTGTATCTGTTCCTAAAGATAAATCTGCAGAAGGCATTTCTTGTTGAACCACTACTTTAAATTCTTGTTTAGCGGCGGTTTTCTCTGACCCGCCCTTTGCTTTTTCGGCGCCAGCTCCCCCATCACCACCACAAGCAGCTAAAACTAACAGCGTTGTTAAACTTAACCCGATAAGTCCTTTTATACGTTTACTTTTCATGCCTTTCTCCCTTCACAGAAAAAACTCTTCATTTTTTAATTTTTAGAATATTCTTATAATACTAAAATTAAAAACAAATGGCAAGTATTAAAATAAAAAAAGAACCAATCCCGAAGGACGGTTCTTAAAAAATGACTAACTAGCTTTGTTACGTCGTTTATAAATATACCAGCCAGAAGAAGAAAGTCCAACGAACAGTAAACCATATAACGCAAGCGTTTCTGTTTCTGTACCCGTTTTAGGTAAAAAGCCGCCATATTTTTTCTTCTCTGTTACGGATTGATTGCTCTGTCTTGCTCCCGCTTGGTTCTGTTTATTGGTTGCTACTGGTGTTTCTGGTGTTGGTTTCGGGTCTGATTTTGGATCTGATGTTGGGTCTGGTTTTGGGTCTGGTTTTGGATCTGGTTTTGGATCTGGTTTTGGATCTGGTTTTGGATCTGGTTTTGGATCTGGTTTTGGATCTGGTTTTGGATCTGGTTTTGGATCTGGTTTTGGATCTGGTTTTGGATCTGGTTTTGGATCTGGTTTTGGATCTGGTTTTGGATCTGGTTTTGGGTCTGGTTTTGGATCTGGTTTTGGATCTGGTGTTGGATCTGGTTTTGGATCTGGTGTTGGATCTGGTGTTGGATCTGGTTTTGGCGTCTCTCCTCCACCGATTAACTCTTTGTAAGCTTCTTCCGAAAGAGAAACAATTCGTTCGCCTGGGAATGGTTCTTTATATTGTGCTAAATCAATCGTCGTTGCTGCACGATACAACCGCAAGCTGGTTGCACTTTTCAAGTATTCAATCAAGACAGCATCTAGTGAAATCCCTTCTTCTCGTTCACCACCTAGCATATCGTAACCATCACCACCAGCAGCTAAGAAATCATTGGTAGCCATCCGGTATTGTTTCTTCTCATCCAATGGTTCAAACTTTTGTGTTTGCCGATTTTTAATTTCTATTCCTAATACGCGACTACCGACAATCGTTTGTCCTGTTTCATTGCCTTCGTCACTAGCCAAGCGAGTACCTGGTTTTGTGGAATCATAGTGGATACGAATGGAGCTTGAAACATGTAGGAAACCACCATTTGCGCCAAGTTTTGGTTGGCCAGCATCATCTAGTAAAATTGTGCCATTCTCATCTTTTTGTGGAATCGAACGAACAGACATTTCAAACATTTCTTTAACTTGAGCGCCGGTTACTTGAATTTGCGCAATGCTATTGCCAAAAGGTAACACAGCAATGACATCCCCAACTTTAATTGGCCCTTGTTTAATATCAGCGCGAATGCCGCCACCATTAGTTACTGCAAAATCAGCAGGTTGACTAAACGCGTCTTGGCCATATGACATAATCGCATCACCAATCAAATTCCCTAAGTTGGTCTCTCGTGTGCGCACATTTTCTCGTTGTCCATCCAATGTGAATGGAATATAATCGACAATTACTTTTTCATTTTCAGCGTTAAAATTCGTTCGTGCTTCATCAACGATGGCTTTAACTGCCGGGTTTTCTGACAATTCTAGCAACTCTGCTGCTGGAATCAATTTTGCTGTTTTCTTAGTTAGTTCACTCTCTGGTGCTGTGACAATTCCAACATTATTTAAATAATTACCCGTTTGAGCATAGATTACTTTGCCATAACGTTTGCCACTTTCGACGGCTGTATGCGAATGGCCATCAATCACAGTGATATCTAACTCAGGATATGTTTGATTAAGGGTTTCTGCTAGCGTATCACCACGCCAGATATGCGGCGTCGTCTCATCTACGCCTAAATGCCCAGTAACCACGAAAGCTTGAATATCCGCGTACTTCTCTTTAATTTCCTTAATTACTGCTTCTACTTCTGGAATCGGGTCTTTAAACGTCACCTTCTCCACGTTTTTCGGGTGTGTTTTCGTTGCTGTTTCTGGGGTTGTCACACCTACAATGGCAAACTTTTTCCCAGCTTTTTCTACGATTGTATACGGATCAAAAACCCGTCCACTGCCATCTTTGTAATACGTATTACTAGATAAAATCGGAAAATTCAGTTGGTCTTTATAGCCTAGTGCAATCTCTAAACCAAAATCAAACTCGTGATTTCCCACCGCCATGGCATCATAACCAACTTCATTCATTGCTTTGGCCATATCCGCGCCTTTGGAGAAATTGGAGATTGGTAATCCTTGGAAAACATCCCCGGCATCCACCATCAAGGTTGGGTTTTCTTGGTCTTTAAAGGTTTTTAGACGCGCCATACCTAATTCGCCTTTCCCTGCTTCTAGTCGTCCATGAACGTCATTTGTGTGCATAATGGTATATGCATTATCTAAATCAAAGCCCGCATTACGGACGTCTTGTTTCGTAATAGAAGCGGCGTTTGGTGTACGTCCATCAGGAGAAGTCGGAATTTGAAGAGTGCCGTCATTCACTAATTCGATTGCTTTGGCACGCCATTTTTCATCAAAATTTGTCCCAATAATTGACCAATTTCGTTCGATTTCTTGTTCTGGATCAAGCGTTCCTTTTTTCTTAATATAATCAACAATCATTCCTCGTAAGGTTTCTGGATCAGAATTTTTAATAGGTTCCCCTACTTGAATCCCTTGGCTAGCTAAACCGCCGTAACGATAATTATTCATAGCAATCGTATATTCTTTGGCAGGATCAAGCGGTTGGCCGTCAATTTTCGCATCTACAATTCGTTTACCCACTGGTTTTGAAATGTCAATCTTGTAGTCCACTCCAGAAATCATGTCATAGTTATACACACGAATGTTTGGATTAAAACTAATGGTCAAATCATCTGGCTGTGTTTGGTTATAGTACGCCCCTTGTTTTTCTAAATACTTCAGTAAGTTTTCACCGTTAATGGGAACACTCACTAAGGTATTCGGGTATTTGTAGATATCAAAAATCGTGGCGTAGGAAATCTTCCCAGCAGGTAATTTACTGTCGTATTTAAACAGGGCTGCCGCACTTAATTGTGCGCCTGTTACTTCTTTTTGAACGTTATTAATTAAAGAAATCATCGCTGTTGGTTGTAATTGTGCTTCGGGAATTCCTTTAACTTCTTGTTTTGGTAGGAAATCAGCTGTGGCTGTGCCGATTTCCTCTTGAATAAACGCTCGCGTTTTTTCATGGTATTCTTTCGTCGCTGCCTTAACTGCTTCATCTGCCGGAACATTCGTTGTTGGTACAATCGTTGCTGTACCTTCTTGTACTTCCCATTTATCAGCATTTTTAGCAACTGAAAGATCAATCTTGACAACTTCTGTCCCCGTATCTTTCGGTCCGCCTACCGGTACAGTTTTTCCATTCGGCGCTGCTCCTTGCTTGGTAAAAGAAAGGTGGTCATGGCCCAGAATATACGCATCAATCCCCGCGACATTTTCAATCACTTGGTCGGCACTGGCAGCTGGATCACTATTTTGTTGTCCCGCATGAATCGAAGCAACAATAATGTCAGCCTGATCGTTAGTTTTCAACTCAGCAACTGCTTTTTCTGCTTCTTCTTTCAAAGGTAAAAAATTAAGCGAAGTAACACGAGGGCCATCCCACAAAGGAATGTGCGGGATTGTTAAGCCGATAATCCCAACTTTTAAATCTGGCTGCCCATCTTGATTAAAATCAAGTTCCTTCGTGGTAGTCCCTTCAACAAAACGACGACCATCTTCCTTATTGTAGGTATTCGCAGACAAGATTGGAAAAGTGGCTTCTTGTTGAATTTTTTTGATTAATGGTAAACCAAAATTAAACTCATGATTCCCCAAAACCATTGCATCATACTTCATCACATTCATTGCTGTGATCATTGGATGAGTCTTTTCATTCACTAAAGGCGCTTTATTATACAAGTCATCTGTTAAAATAGTGCCTTGAATATTGTCGCCATTATCAATTAAAACGGTGCCTGCTGGGTTTTGTGCCCGGACTTGGTTGACGACTGTACTTACTTGGGACAAACCAACTGGTAGTTCTTTATCATCTTCATAAGACCAATTCCATAATTGACCATGAACATCTGACGTACCTAAAATTGTTATTTTTTGCGGCGTGCTCGTTTCTTCTTTTTCAGCGGTTGACGTTTCTAAATTCGTCGTCTCTGTTGGTGCCGTGGTTTCTTGTGACTGCTTGACACTGTCACTCGTAGCCTGATTTGGTGCTTCTTGTTTGCTGTCTGTTGTTTCCTGTGTGATGACTGGTTCTTGTTTTCTACTTGAATCGGTGGTACTTGTTACTGCTTCTGAACTTTGTTGACTCGTTGTTTCTATTGCATATGCCGTACTAGTAACGCTTGGCGCTATCAACGCAACAGCCATTAAAAAATGCATGCCCCACTTCACTTTTTTAAAGCTCAACTTTTTCACAAATTTCCTCCTTGTGTTTCAACCCATTTGCAACAAACAATTGTCAAAGTAACAAACAACAAAAAGAGCCTTCCCCCATCACACTGCTCTTCTTTCCCTATAATAATATATCCGTTAAATAAAAAACAGTAAATTCCGTTAAAATAAGATGTTTTTCCTGTAAATTGTTTTTATTTTTGGACAATATAGTGGGTTTTTTTGTGAAAAAAATAATAATTTTAACTAAAACACGAACTTTATAAAAAAGAAAGTCTTTTTATATTGGAAAAGAAGAACAAAAACTATTTTTTTGAAAAAAATAACTAAAAATACCGAACAAACAGCATTGGTCTAGTCCTTGAACGTCTCTAAACAAATACTAGCAGCAATTGGTCTAGTCTTTAAGGAGGAAAAAGAACGCTCTTTTGCTTAAGCAAAAGAGCGTTCTTTTTTATTTGAGATTAATCCTTCATATAAGGTAACTTTTTAGCATAGCCTTCTTTATTCACTTGACGTGCCCGGGCAATCGCCAAATCTTCTGAAGGGACATCTTCCGTGATGGTTGAACCAGCAGCAGTCACCGCATGATCACCAATCGTGACTGGCGCAACAATGTTCGTTGCGGAGCCAATAAATGCGTGATCACCTACGATTGTTTGGTGTTTATTTTTGCCATCATAATTAACAAAAACAACGCCGCAACCGACATTAATATCTTTGCCTAATGTTGCATCACCAACGTATGTTAAATGGCCCACTTTTGTGCCTTCATCGATTGTTGCATTTTTTACTTCCACGAAGTTACCAATGTGTACGTTTGCCCCCACATCTGCTTTAGGACGTAAATGTGCATACGGACCTACATCGGCCCCCTCGCGAACCACACTTTCTTCAATCATAGACTGTTTAACAACCACTTGATTGCCGATGTGACTATCAATGATTTCTGAATGTGCGCCAATCAAGCAATCTTCGCCAATCACTGTTTTTCCTTTGATAGTGACTCCCGCTTCAATGACTGTGTCTGAACCAATTACCACGCCTTCATCAATATACGTTGTATCAGGATCAATAAATGTAACACCATTTCGCATATGCATTTCATTTAAACGACGATGCATAATTTTATTAGCAGTGGATAAAGCGACACGATCATTTACACCCATTGCTTCGTCAAAGTCTGCCATTTGGTAAGCAGCAACAGCTTTGCCTTCTTTTTTCAAAATTTCAATGATATCTGTTAAATAGTATTCCCCTTGTGTATTGTTTGTATCTGTTTTCGCTAACGCTTCAAACAATGATTCATTATCAAAACAGAAGGTTCCTGTATTAATTTCTTGAACACGCGCTTCTTCTTCACTAGCATCTTTTTGTTCCACGATTCGTTCAACAATGCCCACATGATCACGAATAATTCGACCATAGCCTGTTGGATCTTCAGCATGTGCTGTTAAAATAGTCGCACTTGCATTTTTACCTTGATGGTAATCGAATAAGTTTTTCAAGGTTTCCGCAGTTAATAACGGCGTATCCCCTGTAATAACTAATGTTGTTCCTTGTTTACCACCTAATAACTCTTGTGCTTGCATGACTGCATGCCCAGTTCCTAATTGTTCAGCTTGTAAGGCATATTGACTACGTTCGCCTAAATGACTTTTTATCATTTCCGCCCCGTGTCCTACAATCGTTACGATTTCTGTTGGTTCTGTTTGTTCTACTTGATCTAAAATATGTTCCACCATTGGTTTACCAGCAACTGGATGCAATACTTTGTAAAGTTTAGATTTCATGCGTGTTCCTTTACCAGCTGCTAAAATAATTGCGTATCTATTTTCCACGTTTGCCACCTCAAATTAACTAAATTGTTTGCTTTTCTTCTAAATCGTTCTCATCAATACCTTTTCTAGTTTATCTTACTCTTTTGTCTTTTTCAACAAAATAAGGCATTTAAAAGGTAGACCAATTTATTTTCTCATCTTTTTTTAAAGGAATAAAACAGAAAAAAAGAACCTGAAAATGGGATGGACCATTTTCACGCTCTTTTTCAAATTATTTCTCTGTGAAATAATTTCCTGGGACTACGCTAATCGTTTTTGTCTGTGTATCCACATCTTCCACGTACAATAGCGAAGTATAGTCATCGATTGCACGACGGCCATTGAATTTTGACTCAGCAAAAACGGTAATGCCAACAAGTTCTGCTTCAAATTCTTCAATCATACTCTTCATACCATTGACGGTGCCGCCGCCTTTCATGAAGTCATCCACGACTAAAACTTTGGATCCGCGTTTTAAGCTGCGTTTTGAAAGTTCCATTTTTTCGATACGTTCTGAAGACCCTGATACATAGTTCACGCTCACCGTTGAACCTTCAGTAATCTTAGAATCGCGACGAACAATCACAAACGGAACATTTAAGTAATAAGACACAGCTTGCGCAATTGGCACTCCTTTGGTCGCAACGGTCATTACCGCATCAATTTGTTTGCCTAAATATTTAGAAGCAATAATCCGGCCCACTTGTCTTAATAAATTCGGTTCCCCAAGTAAATCTGAAAGATAAACATAGCCCCCAGGTAATAAGCGATCTTGTTCTGACAAACGATCACACAAATCCATAATCAGCTGCTCCGCTTCCTCATAAGGAATTTCAGGGATAAAGCGGACACCGCCTGCAGCGCCTGGAATCGTTTCTAAAATACCTGTTCCACGTTCTTTAAATGTTTTTTTAACAATTGCTAAATCTTCACTAATGGAAGACTTGGCAGATTGGTATCGGTCAGCAAAATATGTCAAAGAAACCAATGTATGGGGATGATCTAAAAGATATTGGGTCATATCGATTAATCGTTCACTTCTCCGAATTTTCAAATTCGTCACTCCTTTTCATTCTATCGTTCCTTATTATAAGGGGTTTATCCGAAAAATTCGAGGATTTTTTTCAAATAACTGAAAATAGTTCGCCATTTCTTTTAAAAAAAAGAAATAAAGGAGAAAAACTTTCGTTTTTCTCCTTAGTTTCTTTGCATTTTTTGTTTTCGTTGGACCATAACAACCACTCGGCGATAAATATTGACTAATAAGAATAAACCAATAAAAATTAGGGTAATGCTTGCACTCGGTGGTGTTTCCAAATAATACGAGCTAGTCAACCCTGTTAGCATGCCAATCAAGCCCATAAACACACTGATGATGATCACCGTGTTGAAGCCTTTACCAATTCGCATACCAATCGCAGCTGGTAAGACCATAATTGCTGAAATTAACAAGGCCCCCGCGATCGGAATCATCACAGCAATCGCCACACCAGTAATTACATTAAAAAGCATCGACATCCAATGAATAGGTAGCCCATCGACATGAGCAGTATCTTCATCAAATGTTAAAACGTACATTGGGCGTTTAAATAACATAAACAATAAAACTAAAACTACGAATAAAATCGCCAACATAACCACTTGATCCCACGTAATCGTGACGATGGAACCAAATAAATACGATTGAATACTAGCAGCTGAATTGCCTCCTGTTAAATTCATTAAAACTAATGCCAAAGCCAAACCGCCTGACATTAAAATAGCAATCGAAATTTCTGAATAGGTGCTATAAATCATTCGTAAATATTCTAGAATGATTGCAGCCACAATTACGACAATTAGGGTCATTAAATTAGGATTCCAATTAAAAAAGAAGCCTAGTGCCACACCGGCTAATGACACATGTGAGAGGGTATCTGCCATTAAAGATTGTCGACGAATAACTAGAAAGACGCCGAGCATTGGGGCAATCACTGAGATAAACAGTGCTGCTAAAAAGGCCTTTTGCATAAATGCATAAGAAAGCATTTCTGCCATACGATTCACTCCTTACCGCTAAAATGAACACTACCATTGTAGCGACGTTTAAGCGAATTAATTTTTTAATTCCTGCTTATTTTTAAATTTTTCCAGCATTTCTTTAAGCCGTTCCTTGGCTTTCGTTATGATCGAGCCAGATAACGTTTTATTGGAAAATTTACGTATACGATTCTTCACTCATATGGAAGCAACGCCATTTCGAATCTTCTTTGCGGACAAGACGAATTTGACGATCTACATAGGTTTTGATATCTTCATGATCATGCGTAATCATCAAAATAGCTTTTCCATGTTCATGCGCACTGTGTTGCAACAATTGATAAAATTCGTTTCGCGATTGTTCATCCATACCTGTTGTTGGCTCATCTAAAATAAATAAATCTGGATCGGTCGCAAATACTCGCGCTAAACTAATCCGTTGCTTTTGCCCGCCAGAAAGCTCGCCAATTCGTTTGTGGCGCATTTCCCACATATCCACTGATTTCAAAGCTTTTTCCACGTGAAGATGATCTTTTTTCGTCAACGGTTTGAACCAACGATTTCTAGGAAAGCGACCTGAACGTACTAATTCAATGACGGTGCTAGGAAAGCCCGCATTGAAAGAAGCGACTTGTTGTGGAATGTAGCCAATGCTGATTTTTTCACCAGCACTATTTTTTTTAGCAACCGTAATTTTGCCACTTGTTGGTTTTAATAACCCTAAGGTACTTTTGATCAGCGTTGACTTGGCAGCGCCATTTTCTCCTGTTAAAATAACGAATTCCCCTGGATCAACATAATAAGAAACATCTTCTAAAACAGGTTCATCATCATAATAGAAGGTTAAATTTTCGACTTCAATATAATGCATAAGTTGGCTCCTTTCTGTTGCCAGATTAATGGATGCTTTTTTGCAAAGCAGCGAGATTTTCTTTCATGACAGACACATAGTTCTCGCCTGCTTCTTGTTCTTTTTGAGTTAAACTCTCTAAAGGATTCAATACGGCTAATTCGACGCCTGTCTCGTCTGCCAATGTTTTGGCTACTTTTGTAGAAGCCGATGCTTCAAAATAGATCACAGAAACATTGTTTGTTTTAATATATTTTTTTAATTCGGCTAAACGACTTGGCGAAGGTTCTTGGTCTGGAGAAATCCCAGCAATCGGTTCTTGGGTCAAGTCATATTGTTTCGCCAAATAGCCAAATGCAGCATGTTGCGTCACAAAGGTCCGATTTTTAGCGCCTGCAAACGCAGCTTGGTATTCCTTATCTAGCGCAGTCAATTTTTCCAAATAAGCAGCAGTATTTTTTTCAAATACGGCTTTTTTCTCAGGATATTTTTTGATAAGCGCATCCCGAATCGCTGTCACTTCTTTTTGCGCTAACACGGGATCTAACCAGACATGCGGATCCAGTTCGTGGGAATGGTTACGGCCTTCATGACCTTCTTCGCCAGATTCTTCCTCTTCTGTTCCTTGCATCAATTGAATGGATTGACTGGCTTCCACGATTGAAACTTTTTTCGTGTCCAAGTTTTCAATAACATTCGGAACCCAAGTTTCTAGCTCTTTACTATTATAAACAAAGACATCCGCATCAGTAATTTTCGCTAAGTCTTTTGCGCTTGGTTCATAATCGTGTGGTTCCGTTCCAGCTGGAATCAACAGCTCAACCTCTCCCTCATCACCAACGACTTGTTTTGCGAAGTCGTACATCGGATAAAAAGTAGTCATTACTGTGAGCTCTTTCTTCTCTTTTGGCGATTGTGTGGTTTGTCCACAACTAGCTAAAAGAAAAACACTAATTGCTAAAGTAACGCCGATTATCAAACGGCGATAGATTTTCGTCATGTTCTGTCCTCTTTTCGATTTACCTATTATAAACCGTAATATTTACGATTTGCCAGGAATAATGTACCAAATGGAACACGGGACGTCAAGGAATAAATTTAAAAAAACAACAAGACAACATTTTGGCTAGCTGTCTTGTTGTTTTTACTTATTTCAATGTCCGAACCAAATAAACTTCTTCGCAAAAGCCTTTAAGTCCATTATAAATCCGTTGTGCTCGTGTTTTCTTTTCACACAAAGCAAAGACTGTCGGTCCACTGCCACTCATCAACGCTGCATCAGCGCCGTACTTTAGCATGCGATCCTTGATTTGCTGCACGATCGGATGTCTGGCAATCGTGACACTTTCCAACGCATTGCCGACCGTCTGGGTCATCCCAGTATAATCACCATTTTCAATGGCTATTCTTAGTCCAGCAATATCTGGATGATGCAATTCATCTACCGCTAAATCATTAAAAACGGTACTGGTGGATACACTAATTCTTGGCTTAACTAACACAATCCAACATTGAGGCATGGTCGGTAATGCTTCAATTTCCTCCCCACGTCCGTTTGCAAAGGCTGTTCCACCCCTCAAACAATAAGGAACATCCATACCAATTTGGCTACCAATTTCACAGAGTTCGTCCATCGTCAACCCCAGATTCCACAGTTTGTTCAAGCCTCGTAATGCTGCGGCACAGTCACTGCTACCACCTGCTAAACCAGCTGCCACGGGGATGCGCTTTTCAATATATATTTTAATTCCTTTATGAATATTATAGGTACGCTTTAATAAATCAACTGCTTGATAGACATGATTCCGTCGATCCACGGGTAAAAAAGAGCTGTCCGTTTCAATACGAATGATGTCTTCTTCTAGATTTTCAAAAGTTAAATGATCAGCTAAATCTACACTTGCAAAAATAGATTCAACTTCATGATAGCCATCCACACGCTTATGGAGAACATCTAACCCAAGATTAATTTTCGCAGGAGCTCGTTCGATTATTTCCATCGGTTCCCTGATTCACCTTCCTTAATCTTTTGTCTACCAACATTTTAATCTTTTAGATTCTATCATATGTCCATGAAGAAGTACACCGAAGATTGCTCTTTCTCAGACGACGGATTGTTGAAATTAAAAAGAGCTTAGGAACGAAGGGCTCTTCCTTCACTCCTAAGCGGACTTTCTAAATTATACGGCTTGACCGATGAATTCGATTTCAACGGTGCGTGTTAAAACATCTGAATAGCTATAAGATACACGTTCAAATGAGTTCTCGTCTGGATCCAAGTCAACAACAAAAACAGATGGATAAGTCTCCGTTAAGATTCCTTTACGTTCTGTTTGGCGCTTTCTTCCAGTCTGAGCAACTAACATAATTTCACTGCCGATACGGCCTTCCAAATCTTTCTTAATTGACGATAACGTTGTTGGCATTGCATTCACCTCGAGAAATATTATACCACTTTTTTTAAAAAATTTCAAGTTTATCATACTAGAAGTCTGTTTGCAACTACTTTTGCTCGACAAATCGACTGTTTTGTCGAATTTTTATTCATTTTCTAATGTATATTTCATTTTTGCTTTGGCACGATCATAGGCACTTCGGACAGCTGAAAAAGTTCCCCCACGTGCTTTAGCGATTTCTTCTAACGTATAGCCTTTTAAGTATGCGTTTAAAATTTGTTGTTCCAACGAGGAAAGACGTGTCGGAAAGGCTGCCAATTTTTCTTGAATCATTAATTGACCTAATGGGTCGGTTGCCGCTGTCCCTAAATAGTCCACTAACTCTTCACCAGCGCTTTCTAAGCGTTGTTCCAGGGAAATAGATAAGGTATCTGTTCGCCGCTTATAGGCGCATTGATGGCGAATTAAGCTATGTACGTGATTTTCAAAATTTCGTTTAAAAAACTTTCCTAATGATGCTTGTTTTTCTGAATCAAATCGTTCTAACGTCCGATAGAAGACAATTCGCCCTTCTTGAAGCCAGTCCTCAGTATCATAATCTTTTAAATAGTATTTTTTCATGCACTTATAAATCACTGGCTGATATTGCCCATATAAGGCTTGAAATTGTTCTTGGTCTCCTGCTAATGCTTGTTGAATCTGTTCTAACATAAAAAGCCCTCCTTTTCGATAAACGTATCGAATGATTTAGGAGAGCATAGCATGTTAGAAATTTATGACTTAAGCGAACATTTGTTTAATCTTTTTTTTGAGACAATTCTTCTAGCTTCTCAGAAAGTTTTGATAACTGCTCCACGTTCCATGGAGAATTTCGACGAAATTGCTGGAAATGGATATCCGTTGCATGAATGGCAATCGTCTTTTCTGTTTTCTGGACAGCTTTGTAAAGTTCATTGGCCGAAGTCCGCAATGCGCCTTGTGAAAAGACCACCCATTGTTCAGCCAAGTCACTCGTTGCGACTGTTACTTGCGTTAAACGATCATTTTTTTCACCAGCTAGACGTTCAATATAACTATCTGCTGTTTCATCTTCTTTGGTGAAAACCACGGTCAAAAGGTACTTTTTGTACGTTTGCTGAATGCCTGGGACTAATTGGGCATCAAAGACCACAATGATTTCCAACCCTTCATATTTGGCATAATTGGACAGACGACTAAGAAGCAGTTCACGCGCATCCTCTAAACGCTCTTGCTTTTTCAACTGGACCAATTCTGGCCAAGCACCAATCATATTATAGCCATCAACAATTAACAATTGTTTTTTCATACAATCGCCTGCTTCTATAATGGGTTGCGGCCACGATAGACTTCATACATTAGCAAGCCTGCAGCCACACCAGCGTTTAAGCTTTGAACGTGTCCAGTCATTGGAATCGTTAATAATTCATCCACTTCTTTATGAAGACCTTGACTCATGCCACGACCTTCATTTCCGATAATTAAGGCAATTGCGCCTTGTGTATTCCAGCGACGATAATCCGTCCCAGACATATCTGTACCAAAAATCCAAAATTGATTCTCTTTTAGCGTTGCAATACTTTGCGCTAGATTCGTTACACGAGCCACTGGAATATGTTCCACGGCCCCTGTTGACGCTTTGGTTACGGTTGGTGTAATTCCCACTGCACGATGTTTCGGAATGATAATACCGTCCACGCCTGTCGCATCAGCAGTTCGCAAAATTGAGCCAAAGTTATGTGGGTCCTCTAGACTGTCTAAAATTAGGAAAAATGGTGTTGCTGTCTTTTCTTTTGTTTGTTCCAATAATTCTTCTAAAGTTAAATATTGATACGCTGTGATTGCTAAAACCATACCTTGATGCACACCGTGATCACTCATCGTATCTAATTTTGCTTTAGGCACCCATTTGACTGGCACCGCCTGTTCTTTCGCTGCTTGTTTTAATTGCTCAATTTTCTCGCCACGAGCATCTTCTTGTAAAAACAATTTATTCCCGCGTCCTTGCTGCAACGCCTCGACAGTGGCATGGAAACCAAAGACAAAGTTATCTGCTAGCTCTTCTGAGGTTCCATCAGCACCTGCTGTCGCTGGTCGTGGGTTCCGTTCTTTTGAACGCTTGTCTGAACGTTCGGGACGTTTCTTACCTTTTTTAAAAGGACGAGATTTTTCATTTTTCATTGGTTTCACCTACTTTCTTGATACACCAGTTAATTAATTCTTCTAAACGTTCTTTTTGTTGTGTTAAATGTAAATAGCCCATCAAGGATTCGAAACCGGTCGCTACCCGATAGGTTGTCACATCAGCATTTTTAGCAAAGGTGTGACTTTTAGCATTTCGACCGCGTTTGTACATCACTTCTTCTTCCTCCGTTAGCATTTCTCCCGCTAACATCGCTTGCATTAAGCTTGCTTGGGCTTTTGCTGACACGTAGTGTGTCGCCATGCGATGCAAAACATTCGGTTTCGTTTGTCCTAAGGAAACTAAATAATCACGAATGTAAATTTCATAAATCGCATCGCCAACATAGGCCAAAGCTAAACCGTTTAATTGTTTGTAATCTCTCATTCACTTCTTCTCCATCTCGTTCCTTGCGGAGTATCTTCTAAAACAATGCCTTGTTCTTTTAATAAATCGCGGATTTCATCACTTCGGGCAAAATCACGGTCTTTCCGTGCTTGGTTCCGTTCTTCAATTAAGGCATCGACTTCTGCATCCACTAATTCTTCGTTTTTAAAGAATAAACCAAAAATAGCTAACCAGCCACTGAAAAGCTTATCCATCGCCACTAGAATTGGTTCCGAAACTGCCGCTTGTTCACTATACTGATTCATCACCTTTGCTAATTCATAAACGACCGTAATCCCGTTAGCTGCATTGAAATCATCGTCCATTTCCGTAATAAAACGTTGTTCTAATTCGTTTAATTGCGCTAAATAGTGTTCATCCTCTGGCAAACTTGCAACAGCATCTGCTTGTCTAAAACGTAAATTTTCAAACGCATTTTTCAATTTTTGATAATTGGCTGCTGCCTCTTTTAGAGTGCTTTCGCTATAACGAATCGGACGACGGTACTGGGTGGTAGACATAAAGAAACGTAAAATTTGCGGATCCACTTTTTGAATCATTTCATGAACAGTTATGAAGTTACCCAAGGATTTACTCATTTTTTCATCGTCTTCACCAATTGTGACATAGCCGTTATGCATCCAGTAATTGGCAAAGGTATGGCCTGTTTTGGCTTCGCTCTGTGCAATTTCATTCTCATGATGTGGAAATTCTAAATCTTGTCCACCGCCGTGAATATCAATAGTCTCTCCCAAGTGTTTTGTCGCCATGACAGAGCATTCAATATGCCAGCCGGGACGTCCTTTCCCCCAAGGAGAATCCCAAGAAATTTCATCTTCTTTGGCACTTTTCCAAAGAGCAAAATCCAATGGGTCTTCTTTTAATTGTTGTTCAACGCCAGTTCGTTGACTTGCCCCCACTTCTAATTCATCAATCGATTGATGGCTTAATTTACCATAATTAGGGAATTTACGGGTGCGATAATACACATCACCTGCGACCTCATAAGCAAAGCCTTTTTCAATTAAAACTTCGATAAAAGCTAAGATATCAGGCATGTGGTCCATCACCCGAGGATGTAACGTTGCTGGTTGGACATTCAATGCTTGCGTATCTTCTTCAAAAGCTTTGATAAAACGCTCCGCCACTTCCGGCGCAGTAATTTTCAATTCTTTGGCTGCCTTGATAATTTTATCATCGACATCTGTAAAGTTCGAGACATAATTCACTTCATACCCACGATATTCAAAATAACGACGAATCGTATCAAAGGCGATTGCACTGCGCGCATTACCAATATGGATATAGTTATAAACGGTTGGTCCGCAAACATACATCCGAACTTTATGCGCCTCAATTGGCGTAAATACTTCTTTTTCTCTGGTCAATGTATTATAAATTTTAATCATGCCCTTTTTCCACCTTTCTTCCATTTAGACGAACGACTTTCGCAGGAACACCCACAGCTGTGGCATCTGCTGGGATGTCTGAAATAACAACAGCACCCGCACCAATTTTTGAACGTTCACCAATCACAACTGGCCCTAAAATTTGAGCTCGTGCCGAAATCATCGCTCCTTTTTTCACTGTTGGATGGCGTTTACCCGTATCACGGCCGGTCCCACCTAACGTCACTCCGTGAAACAAGACGACATCTTCTTCTATTTCCGCGGTTTCCCCAATCACAATGCCCATGCCGTGATCGATAAAAACTCCCGCCCCAATTGTGGCGCCGGGGTGTATTTCTACGCCCGTTATGAAACGCCAAAATTGTGCATGAATTTTCGCCAATAAAAACAACTGATGCCTATATAAGAAATGAGACAAGCGATGCCAAAACAGGGCGTGCAAGCCAGGATACGTTAAAAGAACTTCTAGTGTGGTCCGCGCTGCAGGATCGTTTCTTTTAACAGCTGCGACGCTACGTTTCAACCAACTCATATAGTGAACTCCTTTCTATTATACAAAAATAAAAAACGTCTTTTAAGCAACAAAAAAACGTTGCTTAAAAGACGCCCATGCGTGGTTCCACTTTTCTTCACAAGAACTAGCTCTTGCCTCGATACAGTTAACGCCTGCCGACGTCTTCGGTTACTTTTTTCACCAAAGCCACTCATAGATGCATTTCGACAAAAGATGCTCGCTGTTCTCACCACCCACAGCGTCTCTGAAATCCATCTGACTGTCTACTTCTTCTATTCTTTGTGTTTTTTACAACACTTTATTTAAATGATCTAATGCTTTTTCTTTACCTAATAATTCGATGGTTTCGCCTAATTCAGGACCATGCATTTGTCCAGAAACAGCAATTCGAATTGGCATAAACAAGTTTTTGCCTTTAACGCCGGTTTCTTTTTGGACGGCTTTAATCGCTGCTTTAATACTTGGGACATCGAAAACGTCCAAGGCTTCTAATTGTTCTTTAAACGCATGTAACACAGTTGGCACTGTTTCTCCTTGCAAGAATTCTTTCGCGGCATCATCTAAAACTGGATGTTCATTAAAGAACAAGTTTGATAGTTCCACAATTTCAGCTGCATAACTCATTTGTGGTTGATACAAGCTAACTAATTGTTTTAACCATTCAATTTTTTCAGGAGATGGATTTTCTTCAACACGACCGTCAGCGACTAAATAAGGAAGACACATATCTGTTAGTTCACCTAAGTCCATTTGTTTCATGTATTGATTGTTAATCCATTCTAATTTTTTCGCATCAAAGGCCGCTGGTGACTTGCTTAAGCGTTGTTCATCAAACAATTTAATCAAGTCTTCTTGTGAGAAGATTTCTTCTTCGCCAACAGGAGACCATCCTAGTAAAGCAATAAAGTTGAACATGGCTTCTGGTAAGTAACCTAATTCACGGTATTGTTCAATAAATTGTAAAATTGTTTCATCACGTTTGCTCAATTTTTTGCCAGTTTCTGAATTAATGATTAAAGTCATATGGCCAAAGACAGGTGGTGTCCATTCAAACGCTTCGTAAATCATTAATTGTTTTGGTGTGTTCGCAATGTGATCATCGCCACGTAAAACGTGAGAAATTTTCATTAAGTGATCATCTACTGCAACGGCAAAGTTATACGTTGGCATCCCATCGCGTTTTTGGATGACAAAATCGCCACCAATGTTATCTGACTCAAAAGTAATTTCACCTTTCACGATGTCATCAAATTTGTATTCTGTGTTACGTGGCACACGGAAACGAATCACTGGTTCTAGACCAGCCGCTTCTTTGGCTGCTTGTTCAGAAGGTGTTAAATTCGCACAAGTGCCTGCGTAGTGAGGCATTTCACCACGAGCTTGTTGTGCTTCACGTTCTGCTTCTAATTCTTCTGGCGTACAATAACACTTATACGCGCGATTACTACTTAATAATTGATCAATCAATGGTTGATAAATTTCTTTACGTTCTGATTGACGATATGGACCATATTCTCCCGGATGAGCAGGTGATTCATCCCATTCTATCCCTAACCATGCTAAGTTTTCCAACTGACTTTTCTCGCCGTCTTCGATGTTCCGTTTTTGGTCGGTATCCTCGATACGAATGATAAATTCTCCGTCATTGTGGCGGGCAAATAAGTAGTTAAATAATGCGGTTCTTGCATTCCCAATGTGCAAGTGTCCAGTTGGACTTGGTGCGTAACGCACACGAACTTTCGTCATGTTCATTCCTCTTTCCATTTTTTAAAAACAGACGGTTTAACGTCGTTTTCAGTTATTTTTCCAATAAAGCAACGGCAATTGCGCCGATTCCTTCTTTTTTACCAACAAAGCCCATCGTTTCCATGGTCGTTGCCTTAATGTTCACTTGTGTGACTGCTAAGTGGCAACTCGCGGCTAGATTCTTTTTCATCTCTGCCAAGTATGGGCTCATCTTTGGCTCTTCCGCTAAAATTGTACAATCAATATTGCCAATAGTAAAGCCCGACCGCCCAACTTTTTCATTTACTTTTTTTAATAAGTTTACAGAATTCGCATTTTTGAACTGCGGATCGGTTTCGGGAAACAGTTGTCCAATATCACCCAGACCAGCGGCACCAAGGATTGCATCAATAATTGCATGTGTTAAAACATCGGCATCTGAGTGACCTAACAGACCTTTTTCATAAGGAAGAGTAACCCCACCAATAATTAAAGGTCGTTGCGGAACTAATTGATGAACATCAAAACCTTGACCAATTCGAATCATACTAAGTCCTCGCTTTGCTTAATTTTTATCGTTTTTAGGATGGTTATCCTTGCGATCATTAATCCCGCGACCCGCATGCGCCGGTTTGGCAAAAATCATACGTCCAGCTGCGGTTTGTAAAGCACTTGTAACGACCACTTCGATTTGCTCATTCATGTAATGCTGGCCATCTTCTACCACAACCATTGTGCCATCATCTAAGTAAGCGACCCCTTGTTGACGCTCTGTTCCGGCTTTTACAACCATCACATTCATCGTTTCACCTGGAATCACCACTGGTTTCACAGCATTAGCTAAGGCATTAATGTTTAAAACAGGCACATTTTGAAATTCAGAGACTTTGTTTAAGTTGTAGTCATTGGTCACAACCACGCCATCTAATAATTTTGCTAATTTGATTAATTTACTGTCTACTTCAGAGATATCCTCGAAATCTCCGTCATACATCTCAACGGAGATACCTTCTTCTTTTTGTAAAGCATTTAAAATATCTAAGCCACGACGACCTCTCACCCGTTTTAAACTGTCTCCAGAATCAGCAATGTATTGTAATTCATATAAAACAAAGTTAGGGATGAGCAAAACACCTTCTAAAAAGCCCGTTTTAGCGATATCGTAGATTCTGCCATCAATGATGACACTGGTGTCTAAAATTTTGTATTTATGGAAGTTGTCTTCCACTTTACGTTCCAACATTTGTCCTTCGGTGTCTTCCGTATTTGCTTTCTTTTGGCGAGGTGTAAAAACTTTTTTCCACTCCTCAATCCGTGTTGTTCCCATTCGGAAACCTAAGTAACCCAGAATAATCATAACTAGAATTGGCAGTAAACTATTCACGACAGGGATTTGTAAGTTGTACATGGGAATGGAGATAATGACGCCAATTGTTAAACCAATGATGGCACCAATACTTCCAAATAATAAATAGGTTAAACTCATTTCATTTAAAGCTGCTTCGATTTTTTTGACAGCGGAAACAATATACTTTGCTAACCCTAAAGATAAAATAAAGAAAATAATTGCACCGATTAATCCGTTCGTAAAGTTATTGTTTAACCAACTGTTATTGCCTTGCTTAGCCATTTCCCAAGCCATTGGGAAAAGAGAAATTCCTAAACTTGCACCAGCAATGATCATCAGCAACGTGATGATTCGTTTTTGCATATAGCCATCCTCCTCGTTTATTTAATAAAGACGTCTAGTGTTGTGGGGCGTATAAAAATCATACGCCACCAACAAACTAAACGGATTATTTCTACTTTCATTATTTAAAAACTTTTCTTAACGTTTCACCAATTGTTGAAACGCCAATAATTTCAATACCTTCAGGCGCTTCCCAGCCACCCAGGTTATTTTTAGGGACATAGACCTTTGTAAAGCCTAGTTTTTGCGCTTCACGCACTCGTTGTTCAATACTATTCACGCGGCGGATTTCACCAGTTAAACCAATCTCACCAATGAAACATTCCGAAGATGAGGTTCCTTTTTCTTTATAGCTAGAAGCAATACTGATTGCTAACGCTAAATCAATGGCTGGTTCATTAATTTTGACTCCACCAGCAGCTTTTAGGTACGCATCTTGGTTTTGTAACAAAAGACCTGCCCGTTTTTCTAAAACCGCCATGATTAAAGAAACGCGATTAAAGTCCAACCCGGTGGTCGTTCGCTTGGCATTGCCAAACATCGTTGGGGTAACTAACGCTTGGATTTCCACCAAAATAGGGCGTGAACCTTCCATTGCTACCACAATTGAAGACCCGGTGGCTCCTTCTAAACGTTCTTCTAAAAAGACCTGAGAAGGATTCATAACTTCAACCAATCCATGTGTCTGCATTTCAAAAATACCAATCTCATTCGTTGAGCCAAACCGATTTTTGACAGCCCGTAAGATTCTAAAGGTGTGATGCTTATCTCCTTCAAAATAAAGAACCGTGTCTACCATATGTTCCAACATCCGTGGCCCTGCGATAGACCCTTCCTTCGTTACGTGTCCGACAATAAAAATGGCAATTCCATTCGTTTTTGCCAGTTTCAATAATTCGGCAGTTGTTTCTCGGACCTGACTGACACTACCAGCAACGCTGGTAACATCTGGCTGCGTCATTGTTTGAATCGAGTCAATAATGACATAATCTGGTTCTAATTTTTCAATGGCTCGTGAAATTTCGTGCATATCTGTTTCTGCGTATAAGTAAAATGTCTCGTTGACGGTGCCTAAACGCTCCGCTCGCAATTTAATTTGCTCAGCACTTTCTTCACCAGAAACATATAAAACCGTGCCACCTGTGGCTGCTAATTGTTGCGATACTTGTAAGAGCAATGTTGACTTACCAATTCCGGGATCGCCACCGATTAAAACTAATGAACCTGGAACAACGCCACCACCTAAAACACGATTCAGCTCCGCTAACTCGGTTTTTACACGAGGCTCTTTTTTAGGTACGACTTCAGATAGCCGTTGTGGTTGTGTCTTTTTACCAGTCAAACTTACTCTAGCACGACGATCAGAAGTATCTTGAATAACCTCTTCCACCATCGAATTCCATTGCCCGCAATTAGGACAGCGGCCGAGATATTTTGGAGACACATACCCACAGCTTTGACATTCAAATTGAACTTTTGCTTTTTTTGCCATGTAGAATCTCCTTATCTGTTGTTTATTTTAACATTTATTAAATGGTTTGAATAACGTTGCCTACTGAAAAAATGGTCTTTATTTTTGTCCAGACGAACCAAAACCGCCCGTTCTTTCTGCCTCGACTTGGTCATCATCTGCTAATAGAAACGGCTTAAAAATCCCTTGGCCAATTCGTTCACCTTTTTCAATGACAACATCTTCATATCCAAAGTTTAAAAATTGGAACATGATATGCCCCTCGTTATTCTCGTTATTATAATAATCACTGTCAATGACTCCAACACCATTCGCTAAAAGTAGGAACCGTTTTAGCGGGTTCGAAGAACGACTCACCAATTCTAAATATTCAGAATCAGGCATATACGCCTTAATTCCTGTTTTAACTAAAATTGGTTTGGGATTTTCTCCAGCTTGTTGTAACTTCCAAAGACTTGGTACAACAACCGTTTCGGCTGCTTGAAAATCATACCCAGCGGCACCTTTTGTTGCTCGTTGTGGGACACTCAAGCCCTCTTCTTGATACTTAGAAATAATCTCAAAACCACGTTGTTTCATATTCATTCTCCCCTACTGTCTAAACTACTCCTATTTTACCATAATCTCTGATACTCTGGTTGTTTTTAGTAAGTTTCTCATTTCTAAAAGCCCAGTTAATCTAGACTACGCAAAAAAGAGGAGAATTTTTGTTTATTTTCCTTCTTTTAGTCTATCATCTTCTCTTAAAATAAACAGACCAAATCCCAAAAAGTCCCAAGATTCCCTCAAAAAGTTCACACTTTCATTAAACTTTCTTTACTATTCATTATTTAGCACTTTCTAGTAGCCGCTGATTTTGTTATAATGAGTGTCAAATTTTACTGTAAAAAGAAACGAGGCACTTATGAGAAACAAACTCCAACAGGCCAAACGAATTGTGATCAAAGTCGGAACCAGTTCTCTGATTTATCCCAATGGCAATATTAACTTAAAAGCAATTGATCAATTAGCCTTTACTTTGAGTGATTTAAGCAACCAAGGCAAAGAGATTATTTTAGTTTCTTCTGGCGCAATTGGTGTCGGACTGAATAAATTAAATCTATCTGTGCGCCCAACGACAATTCCAGAACAACAGGCAGTCGCTGCAGTCGGCCAAGCAGAATTAATGAACATTTATAATCAGCGGTTTTCAACCTATAGCCAACAAATGGCACAAGTTTTATTAACTCGTGATGTTATTGAATACCCTGAAAGTCGCAATAATGTTACCAATACTTTTGAACAACTGCTAAAAATGAATATTATTCCTATCGTTAATGAAAATGATACTGTCGCAATTGAAGAACTAGACCACTTAACCAAGTTTGGGGATAACGATCAATTGTCAGCCATTGTCTGCCAAATTGTTCAAGCTGACTTGTTAGTTATGTTATCAGATATTGATGGTTTCTTTTCAGACAACCCTACTGTCAATAAAGAAGCCACGTTATTTTCTGAAATCAATGAAATTAATGAAGACTTGTTCCAAATAGCTGGCGGAAAAGGGAGCCGCTTTGGCACTGGTGGAATGTCTAGTAAATTAAAAGCTGCCGAACGTGTGTTAGCTAATCAACAGGCGATGATTTTAGCAAACGGAAAACAGCCAAAAATCATCTTTGAAATTTTAGAAGGAAAAGATATCGGTACGTTATTTATTAAAGGAGGGCCTGAAAGTGACTGATTTAAAACAACTGGGGCAACAAGCCAAAGAAGCCTCTTATACGCTAGGCTTGATGGATACTCGTCAAAAAAATTCATTGTTAAACAAAATGGCCGCAGCCATTGAAGCCAATGCGCCCCGCATTTTACAAGCAAACGCATTAGATTTAGAGCAAGCCGCTACCCACGGAATTTCTGAAACAATGCAAGACCGCTTACGTTTAACAGAAGAACGAATCACAGCGATGGCCGAGGGTATACGCCAAGTTGCTACTTTACCAGATCCAATTGGGGAAGTAGATAAAATGTGGCGCAATGAAGCGGGGCTGTTAATTGGGCAACAACGTGTGCCTTTAGGTGTTATTGGTATCATTTATGAATCGCGGCCAAACGTGACAACAGATGCCGCTAGCCTTTGTTTTAAATCGGGAAATGCTGTTATTCTTCGGGGCGGAAAAGAAGCGTTTCACTCCAATCAGATATTGGTGACAATTTTACAAGAAGCGCTAATACAAGAAGCCATTTCTCCCCATCTCATTCAATTTGTTGATGATACTTCTAGAGAAACAGCCCAGCAACTTATGCGCTTAAATGACTACTTGGATGTCCTCATTCCACGTGGCGGCGCCAACTTAATCAAAACTGTTTTGACGACGGCAACTGTTCCTGTTATTGAAACAGGAACAGGCAATTGTCATATTTACGTGGACAAAGACGCCCAGTTAACAATGGCAACTGAAATTATTGTCAATGCTAAATGCCAACGTCCTTCTGTCTGTAACGCCGCCGAAACGTTATTAATTCATCAAGAAGTGGCTGAAGCCTTTTTACCAACAATTGAAAAAGCCTTGAAGGAGTTTCACGTGGAACTTCGGGCAGATGAACGTGCGTTAGCAATTTTTGAAGAAGCCATTCCAGCGACTGAACAAGATTGGGAAACGGAATTTCTCGACTTTATCTTAGCAGTGAAAGTCGTTGATTCTTTAGACGAAGCCATCTATCATATTAATCGCTACAATACAAAACATTCTGAAAGTATTATTAGTGATAATTACTTTGCCACACAACAATTTTTACAACAAGTCGATGCGGCCGCTGTTTATGCGAATGCTTCTACTCGCTTCACGGACGGTTTTGAATTTGGTTTTGGCGCCGAAATCGGCATTAGTACGCAAAAACTACATGCCCGTGGACCTATGGGCTTAGCAGAGCTAACTTCGACAAAATATGTTATTTATGGAAATGGGCAAGCACGTTCTTAGAAAGAAAAACCCTTGATTTAAAAATCAAGGGTTTTTCTTTCTCCTCTCCAATGTACATTTTTACACATGGAATTGTTCACAGTTCCACAATCTATTCTTGATATTTTTTTTGAATCCTCATTATACTTTCTACATACGCTTGTTTCACTTGAACTGGCTCTAAAATTGTTACTTCTTCACCAAAGCCCATAAAATAGTTGGCTAAAAATTGTGTTTCTGTTGGATGAATCTGTCCAACTAAAAAACACTGCGTGGGCGTTTCTTCCAACTGAATATTGTCAAAGCGATGTTTATAAAAAAATTCTTTGCCTTTTTCTGTAATGATTGCTTTAAATGGAATCGTACGTGCCGTCGTTTGTTGCTGGCGATACGATTCTTTCAGTTCTTCAGTCGTAAAATCCAGTGTTTGGTTTAACTGCTGAATAGCCTCCATAAAATCACAGCGGTAAGTACGCCAAACCTTTTTAGTCACATCATAGCCTGAACAATACCAATACCCTTCTAAAATAGTTAACCGGGTTGGTAAGATTTTTTTCGTTGTTGCTTCATATCTGGTATAGTTAAACTGAATTACTTGTTGCGCCAAAATACAATGAAACAGCCGCTCTAAATTGCCTGGTGCTTCTACTTGTTCAATTCCTTCGTAATAGACAACCTTACTCATTTGACTGATTTTAAATTGGGTTGGTTCATCTAAAGAATGCAATAATTTTTGCTGAATTTGCTGATAGGAATGACCAAACGGTGACTCTGCGACTAATTTCAGTAATTGTAACGAAAAAAAGAGCGCTAACACTTCATTTTCATTAAAATAAATCGGTGGCAACAACGGTTTGTTTAAAACTCGATAGCCACCATAACGACCATTCTCCACATATAGCGGTACGCCTAAGTTTTCCAAAGCCTCAATATCCCGCAAAGCTGTGCTTTTAGAAATCCCAAAAGTTTTCATTAACTGATTTAAATTAAACTGAGGATGGGTTCTCAAGAAAAAAAGTTCCTGATTTAAACGTTCTGATTTTTTCATTTTTCCCTCCATCGGTGTCACTTTTTGACACCTTTTATTGTTATGCTTATCTTATCAATCTTAGGAGGTTCAAACAATGAAAAACACACAATTTGCCCTTTTTATGGTCTTAAATGGACGAGCAACGGAAGCCTTGACGTTTTACCAAGAAGCCTTTGCTGGTGATATTCTTTTTAAAATTACTAATCAAGAATTTAAAGAGCGCTTAAATCCTTCTTTGACCATTTCCGCTGGCGAAGAACACTGGCTTTCTCACTCAATTTTACAAATGGACACTTTTCAATTACAACTAGCTGATAATCCTTTGTTTGCAGGAATGAATACCACGCCCACAGAACAATTGACCCTCAGCTTAACCGTCGAGAGCCATCACTCTGCCAAAACAATTTTTGAAAAACTCACGCACCATCCCGAATCCTGTATTATCCAAGAACCAATTGAAAATGAATTTGCAACATTTTATGCGATTGTGAAAGATCCTTTTGGTTTAGTCACTCAAATTACTCAAGAAAAACAAGCAGATCCTACCAAGAAAGGAAGTTAGCCGAAGGATGAAAACCTATGAATCAAAAGAAGCCTTGATTGAGGCCATTCAAATAGCTTCACAAAAATATTTAGCTGAATTTGCAGAAATTCCTGAAACACTTAAAGATCACCGAATTGAAACAGTAGCTAAAACACCTTCAGAGAACTTAGCCTATCAATTAGGTTGGCTCAACTTGCTGCTTTCTTGGGAAGAACAAGAACAACGTGGTCTGACCGTTCAAACGCCAGCTGAAGGCTATAAATGGAATCAACTGGGTGCTCTCTATCAATCATTTTATCAAACCTATGGACAAATGAGTTTAGAAAGTCAGCTGATTGCGTTGCAAGATATCTTAGAAAAATTACTTCATTGGATTACCTCGCTTTCCGAAGACGAATTATTTTTACCCCAACAACGGGCTTGGGCGACTACCAAAGCACAATGGCCTCTTTGGAAATGGATTCACATTAATAGCGTTGCCCCTTTTACTAGTTTCCGAACGCAAATTCGCAAATGGAAAAAAGCTTGTCTTTAAAAAGTTATCCACATTTTTTCAAAAAAAGCTTGACAAGTATTTTTAAAACTTTCCACAGAAAATTTTGTGGATGAAATTTCTTGTTTTTTCCAAAAAACTTTTCCACAACACTTACTTATTCGCCATCAAATCCTTGCCAATTCTAGAAAAAAGAAGATGAAAACATTGTTTTAATAACGTTTTCATCTTCTTTCAACTTTAGTGGTTCCTTTACTTTTAGCAAGCAGGACTTCTGAACTTGTGTCGAATTTTTTTAGCAACACGAAAACTTATCCTTGTGGATAAACCGAGATAAAAAGCTTTTTTGTGGTTTTCAACAGAGTTATGCACAAAGTTATCCACAGGGCGTTTTCAGCAATTTTTCGGAGAATATTCGTCTTTTGATGTGGTGATTGGAAAATCGACTTCATATAACCGTTTGAGAGTCTTTTAATCCCTCGCTAGAAGCTAGTTTGAGTGTAGGACAATCGCTTCATTTCAACTTAATTTATAACCACAAAACTTAACCTACTTTAAAAACATGTTATATTGGAAATGCGAATGAAATGAATTGATACATAATAACACAAAACCCACTCTACTGCGAATAGTGTGGGTTTCTTTATTATCCGTTGCGACTACGGATAAGTGGATTAAAACAACTTGCTTAATTGCCGTCGTTCTTATTTAACCAGTAAGAAACTATGGTAATAACCACACCCACAAAAAGTAGAGCGACAATTAATGAAATGAATTGATCAAACACAATAACCCCCATTCAATAGTAAATCCTTCAGTAATTTGTTTATTCGACCCTACGCTCTTTTCTAAACATAGCTGGTGATTTAGCATTTGAATGTCAATCCCTTACAATTAATTCTTCTTCACTCCACCCTTAGGATCCTAATAAAATTTTAAAGTTTTTCTTCTATTGGTACATCAAATAAAGAGTATGATAAACTATAGGTACTTTCGAAAAATCAGGTGAGGTTATTTATGAAAAATAAAAGTAGGCAGTTTTTAAAAAACAACTGGCCTTATATGTTAGCCAGTTTCTTCATTCCATTTTTAATTATGGCAATTATCTATTTGAGTATTGGGATTTATCCAGGAAGTAGTCGCAGTATTTTAGCCAGCGATGCCTTTTCTCAATTTTCAAATTTTCACGCAAGCTTTAACAATGTTCTTCATGGAAAACAAAGTATTTTCTACACGTGGAATGCTTCTTTGGGACTAAACTACTTGTCCTTAATTTCCTATTATCTTGGTGGCTTATTTACGCCGCTCGTCGTGTTCTTTAACAATCAGAACATGCCTGATGCGCTCTATTTCCTAACGTTATTGAAAATTGGGAGTGCTGGCTTGAGTTTTTGGTTCTTGGCAAAACAAACCTTTAAGATTCCAAAATGGTCCCATGTGACTTTAAGTGTCTCTTATGCACTAATGTCCTTCATTGTGGCCCATTCAGAATTAATTATGTGGCTAGATGCCTTTATTTATCTGCCACTCGTAATTTTAGGAATTCATCGTTTAATGGACCAACGAAAGCCGACGTTATTGTTTGTCAGTTATTTCTTGCTTTTTATTACAAATTATTATTTTGGCTTTATGATTGGGTTGTTTTCCTTCCTGTACTATTTTGCACGAACGTTTACAGACTGGCAACGTTATAAATCTCGAATCGTTGCGTATTTTACTACTTCTCTTTTAGCTGGTGGAGCATCCATGATTATGGTCTTACCTGCTGTCTTAGATTTACGAACCAATGGTGAAACTCTTTCTGAAATTACAACCTTTAAAACAGAAGCGACTGCCTTTTTAGATATTATTATGAAAAATATGATTGGCGTTTACGATACAACCAAATATGGGTCCATTCCTTTTATTTACATTGGGTTGTTGCCTTTGATTTTCTGTCTCTTCTATTTCGTTACGAAAGAAGTTCCATTGACAAACAAACTACTTTTTGGCAGTTTGTTTGTCCTCTTGATTGCCAGCTTTTACATCACGCCCTTAAATTTATTCTGGCACGGCATGCATGCTCCGAATATGTTTCTTTTCCGCTATAGTTTTCTCTTTTCATTCCTAGTTATTTTGCTTGCTGGTTATGGTTGGGAAAAATTTGAAAAGGATGATCTCGGCGTCTTAAGCGGCTTGATTTTGATTCTTTTAGCAATTTTTGCTCTTGCAATGGGCACAAAAGGTGCTACTAGTTATACGTATGTGACTTTAACCTCTTTCGTATTAACGGCAACTTTTTTACTGCTATATTTTTTCGGGATTGCTTTTTATCAATTGAAAAAAGCGCCTATACAATACTTAGTGATTTTACTATTGCTGCTCGTTTCTGGTGAAGCAATCATTAATACACGGGCGATGGTCACTGGTATTTTAGATGATTGGAACTACGCATCACGTAGTTTGTATTCTGAACCTTATCCTGACTTAAAAAATCTAGTCGATCAAACAAAAAAAGAAAATGATACCTTTTACCGCTTAGAAAATTTAAATGGTGTTTCGGCCAATGACGGCATTAACTATGGCTATAGTGGCATTAGCATGTTTTCTTCCGTGCGGAACCGACATTCTTCAACATACCTAAACGCCTTAGGTTTCCGCTCGCGAGGCACGAATTTAAATATTCGTTACCAAAATAATACCTTGTTAATGGATGCTTTGATGGGCATTAAATACAATATTGCTGAAAATAATCCAATGAAATTCGGCTTTGAGCGACAAGCTGCTGCTGGTAAATATCAGCTTTATCGTAACGAAAATGCTTTGCCGTTAGGATTTTTAGCAGACAAAGAGATTTACAATGTTCGGCAACCTCTCAATGATAATTTAGGTAGTCAAACAAATTTACTAAATGCTTTAGCCAATACCAATGAACGGTATTTTACCTTTTATCAACCAACGATGACGCTTCAAAATAACGTGACAATTACGCAAAATACAGCTGGCGTAACTTTTACGGAGAAACAACATAACGTAGCCAAAGAGATTTCTTATACAGTCAATGTGCCCGCCAATACGCAAGCTTATTTGAGTTTATTCCCAACAGATTTTGCTCAATTGGAAAGTTCCACTGCGACGGTCACCGTGAACGGCTCAAGTCAGCAATCACAAATTGGTATTACGGGCCAATATTATAATTTAGGCTACTATCCAAAAGATACAACCGTTAACTTCAAAGTAAGTTTTTATGGAACCAAAGCAGTAAGTTTTGTCCAGCCGCAAGTGGTTGGCTTAAATACCAATGCATTTGAAAAAGCCATTTCCGCCGTGCAAGAAAAAGGCGTTGATTTAACCACTGGCAAACGCTCTGCTTCAGGTACCTTTACCGCCGACAAAGATCAAGTACTCGTCACTACAATTCCTTATGACAAAGGTTGGCGTGTCAAAATTGATGGCAAAAAAGTGACCCCAAAAGCCTTTAAAGATGCCTTTCTAAGTGTTCCTGTCAGCGCTGGAACCCATACTATTCAATTCTCTTATTTACCAGAAGGATTGATTCCTGGCATCGTGTTATTCGTTCTATGTACTGGTGGTTTCGTTGCCTACGTAACCTTGATTCCTGCTAGACGAAACCGTAAAAAAGAAGACAAATAAAAAATCACGCGATGGCTAAGTCATCGCGTGATTTTTTAAATTTCAGTCATTGCTTCTTCCACAAGCGAAACACTTTGATGTCTTCCTTTCGTAATCAACAAGGAAAGTTGCACAAAAGCAAAGAGCACACTGGTCCGCTTAGGATAAGCAAAATAACGAGGTTGCCAACTAGTGACATATTGTTCTTTGCGCTTGCGTGTATCTTGAAACGCATAAATTTGATAACTATACTTGTAAAAAATATTAACAAAGCGTTCTTTTAAGAAAGAGTACTTGCTCTCACCTACATTGGCCAACGGCGCCATCCCAATATCAATTAATTGATAGCCCTGCTGTTGATAGGTTTCAATAAAATGAGTGAACAAATATTCCCTAGTAAAAGCAGGTGCTTCTGAACGAATACGTAACAAATCATACGAAATACTTTTGCCTTTTTCCATTTCTTTTCCCGTAATAAAACCGATGACCGTTTGTTTCTGTCTCACCAAGCCTACGCTACTACATTTCAAGTACTCGGGATCCAACCGACCACCAATAAAGTAGCGCTCTTTTTGATTCCGTGACCAGTCCGCAGAAACTCGTTCTAACTCTTGATATAAGGCATCACTAATCGTTTCGGGATAAAATTCAAACTGAAAATCTGCTGCTTCCGCTGCTATTTTTTCAGTCACTGTTTCCGTCCAGGCTGTTTGCTTCACTGTTGACGACTCATCAAATTGAATCAAGCCTTCTTCCCCAACTTTCATAAATTCAAAGCCGCAATCGTGAAGATTCATAACATATTCTTCCGAAATACGATAAAAAACTAATTGATAGCCTAACAAATCAGCTTGATCCATAAACGCCAGTGTCGCCGCGGTCCATTTCTCTCGTTGCCCAATCGGATCCGCCAAGACAAAGCATTTGTTAAACTTCATTTGAAACCCAAAAAGTACTTGATCTTCG
The DNA here is from genome assembly GCF_051712125.1 of Enterococcus sp. DIV1444a. Taxonomy (NCBI): domain Bacteria; kingdom Bacillati; phylum Bacillota; class Bacilli; order Lactobacillales; family Enterococcaceae; genus Enterococcus; species Enterococcus sp. DIV1444a. Next base: position 33,633 of record NZ_JBIOOG010000001.1, on the reverse strand, counting down.
CCTTCTTCTTGGTAATAAAAATGGCCATAATCCTTTAAATACAAAAATTGACTGCCTTCGTTGCCACCAAATTTTTCCAAAAAGCGTGTCAACCGTGCTTTCTCAAACCCCTCACCTAAAGTAACAGTTGTTTCGGCTAGATATTGATACAAAAAGAATAAACCAATTAAGGAAATACTTAATCCAATCAATCCGTTAAACCAAACATCATCTGACGGAAACAACAAAAAGTGATTGATAACTTGATTGCCACCAGCTGGTCGTGCGGCGTAATAACCAGCAACTGCATAACCGATAAACAAGCAGCCAAACAAAATACTATCTACCGTTAAAGCGCCCCATGAATAAACAAACTTTTCACGATAAAATTCTTTACGAGCCAAAATAACCGCCAATAAAATAACGGCATAAACAGCAATTAACTGCCACGAAGTCGTTCGTGCCACCGTATTTACAATACAAAATCCTAGTAAAATAATTGTAGGCCAATAAGCTTTTTTCACTTTCATAGAAATGCCTCGAGCTAAACCTAATAACAAGAATCCTACAAATAAATTCAATGTTTGATCTAAAAAATTAAAAGAGAAGGGAAGTAACACTTGGAATAGACGACTGACATTCGACAAATTCGTCACAGTCGACAATAGAACCATCATAATTCCTGCAAAATATAACGCCGCCACCAAAATAAAATGAGCTACTTTTTGTGAAAATAACCGAGGTAAATTATCAAAAAATTGGTTGACTTTCATGCCTGCTTGTTGCAAGAACAAAATAACTCCTGTCATAAAAGGCGTCACATAATAGAACAAACGATAATACAACAACCAGACGACCGCTTGTGATCGATCAATCCCTAATTGTGATAAGCCCAAAATCATTAAGACATCAAACGTTCCCATACCGCCAGGAACCATAGTTAACATCCCAATCAACGTGGCGATAACAAACATTGGGTAGACAGAAACCATCGAAACTGGCACCTGCATCAAACGACCTATCATTAAGAAAGCAAACATCCCACCTAGCCATTGACCTAATGAAGCGCCGAATAAAAGGAGCACCGCTTTTGGAAAAAATGTTTTAAACAATGTTCGCCGTTTTAAATACGTGAAAAACCAGAGCGCTGGCGCAATCAGACTGCCCAATAACAACCAAACCCAATATTCACGAAAAACATTTTGGGTTCGAATAAAAAATAAATCAACGAACGCCACAAAAGATAAAATAGATAACCCTGAAATCAAGAACAGAGCAACTTTTGAGACCGTTGCTACAACCTTGCCCCGTGGTACATCTTTTCCGTAAAAATTAATCCGTAACGTTGCCCCAACTACTCCGCCAAAACCCGCTAAATTATTAATGGTATTAGTGACCCAAGCCGAAGTTAACCAATCCATTCGTTTCATTGGTGGCTTACCTTCTTTTTCCAATAATTTAACGACTACATAGTCATAAAGGAGCATCGGAATAACCCCTAATAGTCCTGCCAAGACCATACCAATTAAACGCCCCGTACTTTGTTGTTCCATCGTGGAAAAAATATCCGCCCAAGTCATGCCTTGAGCGATATGTGTCACTTGGTTAGCCACGAAAACTAATACAGAACCAAGAAAAATTAGTTTCAATAATAAACTGTGTTCCTTTAACCACTGCGTTAGTTGGCTAATATTTTTTTTCATCTTATAGCCTCTTTCATATCTCTTTTCTATTCATTTAACTTTCGTTTTATCGATTTTCTTCCATGGTAGCCTATTTGCTGAAAATTTTCCAGCACGGCTAGACATTTTGGCTGAATCGTATTGTTTTATTGAAAAAAAAGAGTGAGAAAAAAATCGTCTTAGATTTTTTTCTCACTCTTTTAACTGTATTTTTTACGCCACTACTTCTGCGATAATCTCAATCTCTACCAACACATCCATCGGTAATTTAGAGATTTCAATCGTTGTGCGTGCAGGATATTCCGCACTAAAATACTCAGCATAGACTTCATTGAATGCCGGGAAATCCGCCATATTTTGTAAATAGCATGTCGTTTTGACTACATGCGCGAAATCACTACCAGCTTCTGTTAAAAGCCCTTGAATATTTTTCAGCACTCGATTAGTTTGTTCTTTAATCGTTGTCCCAACCACCTTGCCTGTTTCAGGATCTAGTGGAATCTGACCAGAAGTAATCAATAAACCATTCACAATTTTTGCTTGTGAGTATGGCCCAATCGCTTGTGGTGCTTGCTTTGTTTTAATTGTTTTCATTTCTTTTCCCCCAGTAAATGACAAGTTGTTACTTTTTGTTATTTTATTTGTTTCTATTTTTCCATTGTACTGCAACCATTTTCGGAATGCTATCTTTTCTCAATTATTCCCAGGCGCTGATTCTGTGCCACCCTTTTGTAAAACAGCTTCAAAACCTCGACGCATCCTTTCAAGTCCCTCGTGTAGTTTTGCTTGCGAACAGCCAATATTTAACCGTAAAAATCGTTGTCCATTACCGCCATAAATCGAGCCGTCCATAATGGCGACTTTCCCCACAGAAACTAAAGCCTCTTGTAAGCGAGCCACATCTGGAACTGCCGCTGATACATCCAACCACATTAAGTAAGTGGCTTCCAGCTCCGTCACTTTAATTTTTGGCAAATATGTCTGTAAAAAATCTTTCACGTAATGTTGGTTCTCCGCTAAATAATCATTCAACTCGTCAACCCAAGTACCACATTTTTGATAGGCCGTCATGGTTGCTAGCATTCCCAAAATACTGGTTGATGATAAACCATCGGCGTTTTTTAATTTGAGCTGAAAAGCGTCACGCAATTCGTTATCTGGAATTAAGGCGTAAGCAAAAATCAGCCCTGGAAAATTAAAGGTTTTCGTGCCACTGGTAATAATGGCAGATTTTTTATAATTAAACTGCGTAATTGGTCGATGCACATGGCCTTTATTAACGATATCCATATGAATTTCATCAGATAGTAAAAACACATCATACTGTTGGCACAATGAAACCATTCGCTCTAATTCCCATTGCGCCCAAACACGTCCTGTTGGATTATGCGGGGAACATAAAAGTAAACAACGATTTTCTGGTTGCGCTAATCTTTTTTCTAAATCAATAAAATCAATACTGTAGCGCTTCTCTTGATAAAGCAGCTCATTCGCCACTACTTGCCGCTTATTTTCCTGAATAACTTTAAAAAATGCATCATATGCAGGGGTTTGTAAAATAACGCCCTCTCCTTCGTTAGTTAATAACTGAATCAACGCAGAAATCCCATAGATAACGGTCGGAGTATACATAATCCAGTGTCCTTCAATCTTCGTCTGGAATCTTGTCTGGTACCACGTTTGAATTGCTTCTTTTAATTGCGGATGGTTCCACCTCGTATAGCCAAATACGGGATGTTTCAAACGCTCCTGTAATGTTGCCAGAACTGCCTCTGGCACAGCAAAATCCGTATCGGAAATAGTGAAGGGAAGCAAGTCCGCTTCCCCAAATCTATCTTCTACAAAATCCCACTGTGTACAATACGTTCCTCGTCGATCAATTGCTTTATCAAACGACACACTCTTCACCTTCTGTCTTTTTTCTAACCTAAAATCATCTCTAATTGATTACGGACCGTTGTCACTTTGGTTCCGATAATCACTTGCACATTCTGCGCATCTAAATGCACGACACCTAAAGCCCCTAATTGCTTTAATTTGTCATCATCTACTTTATTAGCATCTGCTAACACTAAACGTAAACGCGTAATGCAATTATCAATAGCTTGAATATTCTCTTGCCCACCCAAAGCCGCTAAAATCCCAGGCGCATCATAGCCACCCGTTTTCTTATATTGAACTTCTTGATCGGTGTATTCAGTCTCATCTAAGATCTTGTCTCGTCCAGGTGTTTTTAAATCAAAGGTTACAATGACTGTTTTAAAGACGAAATAATAAATAACAAACCAGATAGCGCCGACAATGAGAACCCACCACCATTTTGTATAAGTTCCTTGTAACAAGCCAAAAATAATAAAGTCCAGTAGTCCCCCATCAGTGTTCCCAATCACAACACCCAATAAAGCCATTACCATGAAACCTAGACCAGTCATAATAACATGAAACAGCCATAATAATGGACTAATAAATAAGAATAAAAATTCAATTGGTTCTGTAATGCCAGTGATAGCCGTAGCAATCACACCTGAAAGGAGTAAGCCTTTAATCTTATGTCGATTCGCCGGAGCTGCAGTATGATACATCGCAAGCGCCGCCGCTGGCAAGCCAAAAATAAAGGTCGGCATTTTCCCTTGTGACAAGAAAGCTGTTGCACTTGGTGAAATCGGTAAATTATTTTGCAATTCTGCATAGAAAATATTTAACGCACCAAACACTTCTTTGCCAGCCACCACCGCTGAACCACCTGCTTCAGTAAAACGAATCATAGAAACTAAAATATGATGCAACCCAAACGGTAACAGTAGCCGTTCCCCTGAACCAAACAGAAAAGGCCCAAAAATACCAGAACGTTGGATAAGTTGGCCAATCGCCATAATCATTAGCGCGAAAAGTGGCCAAACTAACGGAATTACTAAGCCCACGAATGCCATCACGAATGAAGTAATAATTGGCACAAACCGTGCGCCAGAAAAGAAGGCAAAACTATCTGGTAGTTGCACCGTATAAAATCGATTATGCAACTTATATACAATAAGCCCAGCGATAATTCCACCGAGAACACCCATTTCAATCGTTTGAATCCCAAAAACCATTCCTTGGCCGGCTTCTCGTAACTGTTCAGGATCCACGAGGCGATTCGTCTGCACTAAATAGAAATTAATCGCTAAATTCATCACCGTATAGCCTACGAAACCTGAGAACGCAGCAATACCTTTTTCTTTCCGAACTAATCCCAACGGAATAGCCATTGCAAACATGACAGGTAAATAAGCAAACGCAAAACCACCAATTGTCGACATAAATTGGAAAATAATTTTTACTGCGGGCTTTCCTAAAAACGGGATTGTTTCAATCATAGATTCACTGGAAAAAGAACTTCCTAATCCCAATAAAATCCCCATAAAAGCTAATAAAGCCACTGGTAACATAAACGTTTTGCCTAATCCTTGAAAAAACTCCCAGAAAGTCGCTTTCTTTTTCTTTGCTGCCATTTCTTAACTCCTCCATTCATTCTTTACAAAACTAAAAATGATTGCGTTTACATTCATTGCCCTCATTATAACTAGCCCAAAACAAAGAAAAAAGAGGCTACACTCTTTCTGTATCCCCTTACATCATTTAGCATGGTGTTGCATAAAATTACCGCGGCTGCTTTGCCTCTGCATACATTAATAAAACCGTATCGAACAAACAAATGACAGCAATTCTTGAACTTAAATCCACGCGCTGATGATAACGTGTCGTCCCTTTGGCAAATAACGTCGTCGTCGACAATTTTTCCAAGGTGCTTCCTTTAGTCGAAATCAAACTAATCATCGGCACTTGCTGTTCCTGCGCTACACGTGCATACGCTAAAATCCCCTTAGTTTCTCCTGTATAACTGATAAAAATGGCTAAATCCTGTCCATCCAGATTCTTAACTGCTGCCGCTTGTTCATCCCAATCAGATCGTGCATAGGCTTTTTTTCCTAAAAATGTTAGCTTTCGTGCAAAATCAGTACAAATAGGAAAACTGCCACCAACACCGAACACTTCAATCGTATTCGCACGCTCAATCATTTTAAGCATTTCCGCGACTTTGGCTTCATCCATTTGTTGAAAACTATCTTGCACATTGGCAATCAACTGTTGCGTAATAGCTTGAAAACTACGACTATCGCTTTCTGTGCTCTCGCTCTGCACCGATTGGACGATCGCGTATTTTAATTCTTGGAAGCCTCGATAACCTAAGTGTTTTGCTGTTCGAGAAATAGTGGCTGTTGAGACAAACAACGCCTGCGCCACCTCATAAATGGTTTGTGAACTAATTTCCGTCATATGCGTCAAAATATAATCCAATACTTGATTTTCAATTTTACTTAAATGATTTCGTTTCTTTTCTAACAAAGCGATTAATCCCTCAGTCGACATCCAATCCCTCACTTTAAATCCTTTTTTATAATTATACACCAGAATATTCTGATTATTTCAATAAGAAAGTCCAAAATAACCAACAGCGGCTCCATCATTCGCCAGAGAAAAAAATCAGCCTTCCGATGGAGGTGTTTGTTGCGCTTTCTTGCTATACTCTGTATATAGAAAACAGGAAAAATTTGGAGGTAGTACGTATGAATAATCAACGACCAATGTTTATAAATATTCTTTTAGTGGTCCTTTTATTTTTAGTTGTCGGTTCACTCTTTAGTGCCGTTGTCGGTATCGTGGGAAGCTTATTGTGGCTAGCAGTAAAAATTTTAGTTCCCGTAGCGATTATCGTGTGGCTTGTTCGAACAATTTCGGGAAATAATGGCAACTGCCACCGTCGTTATTAAAAAAAAACAGGTTTTCCTTTTCGGAAAACCTGTTTTTTTACTTCTTTTATCTAAAAGCATATACAATATTGCTAATACCAAACATCATAAAGTAGAAGCCAACTAAGAAGCTTAGAGTTAATGCTGAAGACAATGGATTAAATAATAACATTACACCTAAGATAATCCCTAAAACGTCAACAATTAATGTGAACCAAAAGTAACCTGTGCTTACTCGTTTAGCAAAATCTAAAGTAAATAAGCCGAAAATTGAGTCGAATAAAAACCAAATTGCAAAGACAAATGGTAACACAGCGACACCAATATTTAAGTTAAACAATAAGTAAACACCAATTAGGATATCAATAATCCCTAAGATGATTGGTGCATAAGCTTTGTAGCCTAGCAATTCTTTCATACGATTACGTACAAAAATTTCGAAAACTCCTTTAATAATAGCAAAAATCGCAAAAACCATCACAATGGCAATTAAATTACCGGCAGGATTTTGAAAAGAAATTAATGCAGTCAGAACAAATAGAATTCCTAATACTAATGAACCCCAATCTATTCCATGATGTTGTCGTTGTTCCATGACACTCACTCCTCTATAAAATAATTTATTACACTTATTATGTTACTACTATTTTACAAGGTGTCAAATATTTTCATCGTGCTTTCTGAAAACCATTTAAATGATAACTCCATTAAAAACAACGTATCACTTGATTGTCTCTTTTTTGATGCACAATTGTGCCTTTTTTGTATAAATAAGTCCCTCGTTTTTCCACAAAAAAACCGCTACTTTTTCATCTAGTTTATAAAAAAGTAACAGTTATAAATTATTTTTTCTTTTTTCCGATTGAGAGGATCCCTCTTTTTATGACATCAAAGAAACTCAAAGATTGGACCATATGATCTGGGTCAACATATTCACGAATAGCTCGTAACACTCGCTTCGGCTCTTTTGAAGCAAACGTATACGTCCCATTTTTCTTGGTTTGAATCGCATAACGAGGAATCCATTTTCCTTTGAACATTACTGAAGCCAACACGTAATCGACTTCTTCCCACGGAATTTGGATAAACTTACGTGGATCTTTAGCATGGTAAAATTCAAACCCGCGGTCACCTATCATAATTTGTCCATAATCTGTTAATCCTGTAAATGCCGTCGCATCTATAACTAAATCAACTTTTGTGTTTAATGATTGTACCATGTTATCTGCTCCATTTCATTCGACTAATTCCTCTTTATTATACGTTTCTTTCCTGATCGAAACAAACAAAATTACATCTTTGTTTAAAAAAGCGGAAGAAAAGTTTCTCGACTTCTCTTCCGCTTTTTTTGATTAGAAGTAATGAACTTACTTCGTCATTATTATAATAAGCCGATTAAGTGGCCGACAACGCCGACTACGAATAAACCAAGAATGATAATGATTGGGCTAACTTTTTTCTTCAATAACCACATACATAAGAATGTAAGTAGTAATGGTGCTAGACCTGGAATCAATTGATCTAAGTTATCTTGTAAAGTAGTAACTTTCGTTGGTGAAAGCGCCAAGCCTTGGTTCACTTGTTCAAAGGCTTTATGCATTCCTTCACCGCCAGCAGGAAGTTTATCCCACTCGATATAAGCACCTTTGTCTAACTTAACTTGTGAGACAATTGGTAAGAACTTAATCGATACCCAACGTTGAACCAATGCGGCCAGTACGAACATCCCTAAAATAGAAGCACCTTTTGTAATATCTTGTAGTAAACCACCTGAAAGGTCATCAGTAATTTTAGAACCTGCTTTGTAACCAAACTCTTGTGTATACCACATGAATGACCAACGAATTAAGTTCCAAGCAACGAAGAATAAGATTGGGCCTAAGATGTTACCACCCATTGCTAAGGAAGCACCTAAAGCTCCTAACATTGGACGAACAGTAAACCAGAAAACTGGGTCACCGACACCGGCTAAAGGACCCATCATCCCAACTTTAACCCCTTGAATCGCTACGTCATCAACTGGTGCGCCATTGGCACGTTCTTCTTCCAAAGCTAATGTTACACCAAGAATTGGTGAGGCAATGTATGGGTGTGTATTAAAGAACTCTAAGTGACGTTTTAACGCCGCTGAACGTTCTTCTTTCGTTTTATATAATTTTTTGATTGCTGGAATCATTGAGAATGCCCAGCCGCCGTTTTGCATACGTTCATAGTTCCAAGAACCTTGGATAAATGTTGAACGCCAAGCTACAGCTAAACGATCTTTTTTAGTTAATTGAATTTTTTCTGCCATTTTCTTTGCTCCTCCTTCAGAATTAGTAGTCGTTTAAAATATCGCCTAATGGGTCGCCAGAGTTGCCTCCGCCATTTGAGTTAGAAGAACCGCCCATTTTAGATAAGTTCAAGTAAATAAGAGCTAAAGCGACACCTAAAGCACCTAATGCGATTAATGTTAATTGAGAAATCGCTGCGACTACGAAACCGATAATGAAGAATGGCCATACTTCTTTTGTTGCCATCATGTTGATTACTAATGCATAACCTACGGCAACGACCATACCACCACCGATAGCCATACCATCAGTTAACCAAGCTGGCATTGATTCTAAGAAATTACGAACAGTGTCAGCAGGAATGAATAGTAAAGCACCTGCTGGAATTGCAATCCGAATCCCTTGTAAACATACAGCGAAAATGTGTAACATTTCAACTTGTTTAATGTTGCCTTTTTCAGCAGCCGCGTCCATCATGTGAACGATTGGAACCGCAACTGTCCGAACGATCATTGTTAAGAATAAACCTGCAACCGCTAAAGGAACTGCGATGGCAATCGCTGAAGGAACACCTTTAACACCTTGGCCACCTAAAACTAAAATAATTGCTGAAGCAACAGATGCTAAAGCGGCATCCGGTGCAACGGCAGCCCCAATGTTCGCCCAACCTAACGCGATCATTTGTAAAGTACCACCTAAAACAATTCCGGCTTCTAAATTACCAGTAACTAATCCGATTAATGTACATGCTACTAACGGTTGGTGGAATTGGAACTCATCCAAAATCCCTTCCATACCAGCTAGAAAGGCAACGAGTAAAACTAAAATAATTGATATAACAGACATGATAAGCCTCCTATTTTGATTTGTATTTGGCGAGTTACGCGTTTGCTAACTCATTTTTTGCTTTTTTCAAAATTTCGTCCATATTCGCTTTTGAATCATTTGGCACTTTACGCACATCAAATTTGATGCCTTTGGCTTTTAATTCATCAAACGTATCAACGTCTTCTTGACCCATTGATAATACTTTGCTTACAACGACTTTCCCAACAGAGTGAGCCATTGAACCAACGTTTACTTCTGGAATTTCTACGCCGCCTTCAACCACTTTTAAGACGTCTTCAGGATTTTCAAATAATAATAATGCTTTTGTATTGCCAAAACGTGGATCTTTCGCTACTTCAATCATTTTACTGATTGGAACAACATTGGCTTTTACTCCTGGAGGAGCTGCCTGTTCGATTAATTTCTTACGTAAGTCGTCTTTTGCAACGGCATCAGAAACAACAATAATTCTGTTTGGTTGTGTTGCTTTTGTCCAAGCTGTTGCTACTTGACCATGTAATAAACGTGAATCAATACGTGCTAGCACAAATTTAATTTTGCCATCGCCAACAACTGTACCTGGTGGTAATGAACCTTTTGGCTGCGCATCTTCTGTCGCAGCAGCTTTTGGTGCTTCTGCTGGTTGTAACTCTTCTGGTTTAACTTTGACACCATCTTTTGCTGTTTCAAGAATGTGTGTCGCAATTTCTTGTGCTGATTCCATAGAGAAACGAGAAGCATATGCTTCAATAACCATTGGTAAGTTCATACCTGCAACGATTGCCCATTTGTCTTTATGATCTTCTAACAATGAGTTCGCTTGGTTAAATGGTGTTCCTCCCCATAGGTCAACTAAAAATAGTACTTCGTCTTGATTGTCAAACGATGCAATGGCTTCTTGCATTTTTGCTTTTACATCATCGGGACCTTCGCTAGGCATTAACGTAACTGCTTTTACATTTTCTTGTTCGCCAAAGATCATTGCACCAGATTGCAAGATCCCTTCAGCAAATTCACCGTGACTTGCTAGGATAATTCCTACCATTTTTATACCTCCTGTATAATTGATGTTTTTTTTCATGGTTGTACTGCTAAACGCTTTCACTTTTTGAAAAAAATCAGATAAATCAGATTCTGACAAAAATAAATGAAAAAATTTCAATAGTTCTTGATTTTTTTCAACATCAGCACTTGCCTTTATCAATACAGTTCATGAAGCAATGATGTTGGTCCTAGGCCACCACATCCTTTCAATGTCTTTCGTCTGTAAAAATTAACGTCAGCTGGCGTTATTTTCTTTGCTACGCTCTTTTTTCAGTAAATCCATCAAATTCACTTGGCTGTCTGCTGCGACTTTTCGAATTTCCAATTCAATACCTTGTTCATTTAAAAACAGAAATGCTTTTAAATCGTTGGCATCCACTGCGACTGCATTCGTAATCATTCGCTTGCCTGTACTGAAACTCATTCCGCCAATATTCACAGAAGTTAGTTGTACACCGCCTTCGACCACTCGTTTCACGTCCAAAGGATTAGTGAATAACAACATGGCTCGAAACGAATCAAAACGAGGATCAGGGTAAACATCAATCATTTTTTGAACAGTGATAACATTTACTTTGACACCAGGTGGAGCAGCTTGAACCAACAAGGCTTTTCTCAAATTGTCATGAGCAACGGAATCACTAACCACTAAAATACGATTAATGTTCGTCAATTTTGCCCAAACAGTTGCTACTTGGCCATGAATTAATCGATCATCAATTCGAGCTAAACGAATATCCATTACCATTGGGAATGCTCCTTTAAATTCATTTTTAAAGGTTAGGACCTTTGTCTTCTTACTTAAAAATGTTAAGTAAAAAGGGACACCTTATTATAAGCAAGTTTCGTGCCAACTTTAGTGTATCGTTCCAAAACCTAGAAAATTATAGGTTTTTTTAATAATTTTAAAAAAACAATACACTAATAAATAGTGTATTGTTTTTTCTGTATTAATCTAGTGTATCAATTTCGGTGATTTTATCTTCGATACACTGGGCATTTTTGACTAACTGTGCGATAAAATAAACTTCTTCTGCAGGAACAACCACATTAAGAGCTTCTTCCATAGTTTCAATTGAGGCCACAATCACTGGATAAATTGGCTCTTGAACCAATCGACCAAGTTCCTTTTCTGAAACCGTTAGTGTATCATTCCGTAAAATACGCTCCAACATGCCCGATGTGTGCATAATCAAATTGATGTAAAATGTGTACTCTTCTGGCATTGCTAATTGGGTTTGGATATTTTTAGCGAATGACCACAACAGATCAATGATTTTTTTTCCATTAATAAAAGTGAAACTTTGCTCCATATATTTGAGACAAATTTCTTTTGCTGCCGCTTCGTCCAACGGCTTATTCATCACTTCTTCTTTCCGCTCTGCTAGTAATTGCTGAATAATTTTTTCTGCTTCACCTGAAAAGAAATTTTCCATGGAAATATAAGGAACACCAATTTTGGGATTGGTAATCCCAGTTGTCGCAATAATTTCATAGTCTTCTTGAATTTTAGGCAAGACTTCTTTCATATTTACAATGGACAAAGGAATCACTTCTAAATGCCAGTCTATTTGTGGCAAGACAGCTTCCTCAATAAGCTCTTTCATTCGGCGCGCAGTTCCTTCTCCAGAAGCACAGATAGCAATAATTGCTCTTGTTTTCCAATTTTCAATGATTTGTTTCGTTTCACTTTGGCGAATATCGGCATAGCCATGAAAGTTTTTTAAGGACTCGTGAAGTGTTTCCAATTGTGTATCAATTAATGCGGTTTTGCGGGCCGCTTCAAGAACAATTGGCGTGGTCACCATGTCGACTGTCCGCACATCAATGCCTGTCTGGCGTACAATTTCTTCTGAAAACGTACTTAATGAACCCATGTCCACCAATAATAGTACGCCATTTTCTTCATTCACTTCGCCAACTGCTTCAACGATTTTACGCAAAGCTTCTTTCGGTGGCATATCTAAGGGCATATCCACAGCCTTCAAATTATCAACATTTAACAATTGAGAAACCACTTGTACCATACTGCTAGCGGTGCTATTTCCGTGCGCAGCCACGACAATGCCAATCCGGCCAGCCTCAGGATTTTCTCTTAAAGAAATGAGCAAAACAGCTAAATAGTAACTTTCAGATTCAGGAATCTCCATCTGATAACTACTTTCAATAATATTTTTAATTTCTTTCGCTGTTTCAAACTCTGTTGGATAATCTAAAACCATATTTCGAATACTTTCATTTAAAGGATGTTTAGGATCTTTGCCTAATTGGATGCGTTTCAAGAAAGAACTAATGTGTAAACTCATTGCATAAATAAAGTTGGGTTGAAACGAATACGATAACCGCTCCGCTGCAAAATTATAAATTTTCTTAGTGACATCAATAATTCGTTGGTCAACAATTTCAGCCAATTTATTTTCTGTATCAAAGGTGAACCCATAATCCTTGTAGAAAGATTTTAAATGAACATTGATATCCGTTGTAATAAAATTATTAATCAGTTCTTGGTCCAAGCCGTCTGCTTTTAAGAGCGCCGCTTTATCTCCAATAATCTCATATAGATTGTAAGGCAATTCATAGGCATCTGACTGAATAGCTACTAAAGATTCATTTGGTGATACCACTAATTGCGGTTCCAGATATTTCGATAACTCCGACAATACTTCTCGATTGCTGGCAAGTTGCATAATGCCTTCTTTAATATTGTCCGTCAATTCGTCCATCGTAATCATTAATTCCTCTTGTTCCATCTGGTTAAGGAATCCTCGCGCAGTCACAAGTTGCACATTCGATTTTAGCTGACCGACATTTCCATAAGAAACACTTCCAATTAACGCTTTGACCACATCTTCTGACAAAGAGATTCGCCGTTGAATCCGCGCTGCTTCCATTGAAACCATTACTTTTAGGAGGTCAATTTTTTCTTTGGCAGGACGGTCACTGAAGTTGGGTAATTGAATGATAATCGGAATGCGTCGCACAAAAGTATTCAATAAAGAAGAAGTGGGATTCTCCGTCGTAGCACAAATAATCCGAACATCCGCATGATGTGATTTCACTGTTTCACCTAAACGCGCGTACACGCCGTGATCCATAAAATAAAATATCATTTCTTGTCCTTCTGGTGGTAACCGATGTACTTCATCTAAAAACAGAATGCTGCCATCTGCTTCATCAATAATCCCTTCTTTCGCTTTCGTAGCGCCTGTGAAGGCCCCTTCTACATACCCAAATAAATGCGACATCAAAAGTTCTGGATTATGCGCATAGTCTGCACAGTTAAACACCACAAACTCTTTTTCTTTGGCCACAATTTGGTTCAGCTTCGCAAATTGAAACATGGCGTGAGCAAAATAAGTTTTCCCAGAACCTGTTGGTCCAGTAATTAAACAATTCAAGCCTTTTGGCGGATATAAAATCGCGGCTTTGGCTTGTTCAACCGGCGTTTTCATACTTCCAGCTGAACCGATAATTTTTTTGAAAATATCTTCAACTTCTGGGGTTTTACTTGTCGTGACTACTGGTTCAACCAATGGTTCGATAAAAGTTTTTGGGGAGTGGTCCATTGATTTTTCCCGATAACTTTTAACTGGCTTGGTTAATGGTCGATGCTGAAACGCCACCTGCGCGACATATTTTACTGGACGACCAGATAATTTTTTCAAGCGCCCTTCACGAACGAGTTGATTCAAATCTTTACTAGCATTGGTTCGCTGAATGTTTAAACGTTCTGAAATTTCTTGTGTCGTGACTCCCGCATCACTTGTTAAGGTCATTGGCGTTAAATTCTTCGTTTGCTCTTTAACATATTGATAGATTTTTTCAATCCGCTTCATTTTTGATGGCTCCTTTAATCGATACACTAATTAATTTACATGATACAGTGTATCATTAAAAAAATACACTAAAAACCCTTTCATGAAAAATATTACTGTTTCACATGAAACATTTTAAAAAAAGCGCCTTTTTTCTATAAAAAACCCTCCTTTTTATTCGTTTCTGTAAAAAGATTGAAACTCCTTGAAAAAAGGTTCTGTAGCCGATATAATGCAGAGAGGTTCAAGAATATATTAAAAGCGAGGAAAACAATTGATTACTGTTAATGATGTAAGTTTACAATTTCCAGATCGTAAACTTTTTGAAGAAGTGAATATTAAATTTACTCCTGGCAACTGTTACGGCTTAATCGGCGCAAACGGTGCAGGAAAATCAACGTTTCTTAAAATTTTATCAGGTGAGATTCAACCGACAACCGGCGTGGTTTCAATGGGTCCTAATGAGCGACTAGCAACGCTGAAACAAAATCATTTTGACTACGAAGACTACACTGTTTTAGAAACTGTAATTATGGGACATAAACGTCTTTACGAAGTAATGAAAGAAAAAGATGCTATCTATATGAAAGAAGATTTTTCAGATGAAGATGGGATTCGTGCCGCAGAACTAGAAGGTGAATTTGCTGAACTTGACGGTTGGGAAGCAGAACCTGAAGCAGCTGTTTTACTCCAAGGGCTAAACATTCCAGAAGAATTACATGATCAAAAAATGAGCGAATTAACAGCTGGTCAAAAAGTCAAAGTGTTACTGGCTCAATCTCTTTTTGGTAAACCAGATGTCTTACTATTAGACGAGCCGACAAATGGTTTAGACACCCGCTCAATCAATTGGTTAGAAGAATTTTTGATTAACTTTGAAAATACCGTTATCGTGGTTTCCCATGACCGTCATTTCCTAAATAAAGTCTGCACCCACATGGCAGATTTAGACTTTAGTAAAATCAAACTTTACGTTGGTAACTATGATTTCTGGTTGGAATCAAGTCAATTAGCAACAAAATTACAAGCACAATCTAATGCTAAAAAAGAAGAACAAATCAAAGAATTACAAGACTTTATCGCTCGTTTTAGCGCCAATGCCTCAAAATCAAAACAAGCAACGTCTCGTAAAAAAATGTTAGATAAAATTACCTTAGATGACATTCAACCTTCCTCTCGTCGTTATCCATTCGTTGGTTTTACACCAGAACGTGAAATCGGCAATGACTTATTACAAGTTGAAAATGTCTCTGTAACGATTGATGGCAAAAAAATCTTAGATAATATCTCGTTCAACTTAACAAAAGATGATAAAGTGGCATTCATCGCTGACTCAGATATTACAACGACTACGTTATTCAAAGTGATTATGGGCGAAATTACTCCCGATACAGGTTCTGTTCGTTGGGGTGTTACAACCAGCCAAGCTTATTTACCAAAAGACAACAGCAAAGACTTTGAAGAGCCATTAACCATTTTAGATTGGTTACGTCAATTTGCTGGTAAAGAAGAAGATGACAATACGTTCTTACGTAGTTTCTTAGGTCGGATGTTATTCTCTGGTGAAGAGGTACTAAAACCAGTCAATGTTCTTTCTGGAGGCGAAAAAGTGCGTGTCATGCTTTCAAAATTAATGCTTTCCAAAGCCAATGTCTTAGTTTTAGATGATCCAACGAACCACTTAGACTTAGAATCAATCACTGCGTTAAATGATGGTTTGATGGCTTTCACTGGTTCAATTCTTTTTGCTTCACATGACCACCAATTTATTCAAACATTAGCGAACCGAATTATTGCTGTTTCTGATAAAGGGGTCATTGACCGTGCAGAAACAACCTATGATGAATTCTTGGAAAACCCAGAAATTCAAAAACAAATGGACGTTTTATTCAGTTCAGATTATTAAAAAAATAGAGAAGTCATTAAAAAATGACTTCTCTATTTTTTATTTTCTTTTTTCACCAAAAGAAAACACAGCAATACAACCTATTCCAGTATGACTAGTAATGGTGGGTCCTAGAGGATAAATCAGTATCTCATTAACTTCTATTTCTTTTTCAATTAATTCTTTGACTTTTTCCGCGTCATCTTTCGTTCCCGCATATGCAATCAACAGTGTTTGTTTCATTGGCTCTACAATGCCTTGAATCGTTTCTTGCGCAATCTTTTGCAAGGACTTGTTTCGTCCACGAGTTTTACCAACGGATGCTAGTTTGCCTGCCGCATCCACGCGAATAATTGGTTTAATGTTCATTAAACCACCAAGTGCAGCCACTGTTTTAGAAATCCGTCCGCCACGTTCTAAATGCTTTAAATCATCTACTGTGACCCACGAATGAAGTTTCATTTTTTGCTCTTCAATATAGGCGACAACTTCTCCTAATGAATGGCCATCTGTTTGTAATCGAATGGCTTCTCGGACTAACATCCCTTGACCTAAGCTAGCTGCTTTTGTGTCAATAATATGAATTTCTACATTATCGTACTCTTCTTTTAACATCTCCACTGATTGCAACGCACTTTGATAAGAGCCACTTAGCCCAGATGAAAAAGCTAGATATACCACCGGTAGCCCTTGCTCCACAAAAGGACGGAAAAATTCATTGTAGCGTCCCACATTAACTTGGGACGTAGTGGGCATACTTCCATTTTTAATAGCCGTTAAGAAGTTCTGATAATCAAACGTTTCACCTAAATCATCGCGATATTCTTTCCCGTCAATTTGAATATTCATGCTAATAAAAGGTACTTGGTTTTCTTTTAAGTATGTATACGGCAAGTCACAACAAGAATCTGTCACTAATTGATAATTCACGGACAATTGCCCCCTTCATGTTTTCTTTTATTTTACCATAGTTTTTCATTTTTATATAAAATTAAAAAAGAACGTAAAGGCTGAATTGGCATAAGCCATCCTTTACGTTCCCTTAAAAATCTGCTTAAATTTGTGCCCAAACGCTTTCTAAAACGTTCGTTTGGTTACGGTCTGGACCTACAGAGAATGTTGAAATGCGCACACCAACTAATTCTGAAATCCGATGCACATAGTTACGAGCATTAGCTGGTAAATCGGCTAAAGTTTTGCAACCAGTGATATCTTCAGACCAACCTGGTAATTCTTCATAAACTGGTTTACAGCGGCTTAATTCTTTCAAGCTTGCTGGATAATGGTAAATTAATTCACCATCAAGTTCATAGGCTGTACAAATTTTCACCGTTTCTAAACCACTTAACACGTCAATCGAGTTTAATGACAAGTTTGTAATCCCTGATACACGTTTTGAATGACGCATAACTACTGAATCAAACCAACCGACACGACGCGGACGTCCTGTTGTTGTTCCGTATTCTTTACCGACACGACGAATGGTTTCTCCTGTTTCATCAAATAATTCTGTTGGGAATGGGCCGTCACCGACACGTGAAGTGTACGCTTTGCAGACACCAACCACTTTATTAATTTTTGATGGACCAACGCCACTACCGATAGTTACGCCACCAGCTACTGGATTAGAGGAAGTAACAAATGGATAGGTTCCTTGATCGATATCCAACATGACACCTTGTGCCCCTTCAAATAAAACTCGTTTTCCAGCATCTAATGCATCGTTTAAAATAACCGAAGTATCTGTAACATATTGTTTAATTTGTTGTCCGTATTCATAGTATTCTTCAAAAATATCATCAAATTCAATGGCTTCGCTATCAAACATTTTCACGAATTGACGATTTTTTTCTTCTAAGTTAATTTGCAAACGTTCCGCAAAAATTTCTTTATCCAATAAATCAGCGATACGGATTCCCACCCGTGCTGCTTTATCCATGTAGGCTGGGCCAATTCCTTTAATCGTTGTCCCAATTTTATTTTCACCTTTCGCATCTTCTTGCAATTGATCTAATTTAATATGATACGGCAAGATGACATGGGCCCGATCTGAAATACGTAAATTATCAGTGGCAACATTATTTTCTTTTAAATAAGCTAATTCTTTTACTAAAGATTTTGGATTCACAACTACGCCATTACCAATTACACTAATTTTTTCTTTATAGAAAATCCCTGAAGGAATTAAATGTAATTTATACGTTACGCCGTCGAATTTAATGGTATGTCCGGCGTTATCTCCGCCTTGGTAACGAGCGATCACTTCTGCGTTTTCACTTAGAAAGTCTGTAATTTTTCCTTTACCTTCGTCGCCCCATTGCGTTCCAACAACTACTACTGATGACATTCGAACACCTCGTTCATAATTTTTTTGTCCTGAATCATTGTACCAATAAAACCAGTCCCTTTCAAGGGTAAAAATCGAATATTGTTTCACAATCAAAAGCGTTTCTGTCGAAAATACGAACATTTTTAGTTGCGTTTTTGTAAAACAATAAAATATACGAATATTGTTCGTGTTTTACTCTCTGGTTTTAATCCCTTAGTCATTAAAAAAACGAACTCAAAAAATGAGTTCGTTTTTTTAAAATTCTGTCCTCGGCGAAAGCGAAGAAAATTTATTATATTCTTTAATGAAAAGTAATTCGACCGTTCCACGCGCACCACTACGGTTTTTCTCAATGATAACTTCTACAACATTGTCAACTTCTGGTGGCTCATGATCGCCGTCCTCTCCCTCACCACGATCATAGTAATCATCACGATAAAGAAAGGCAACGATATCGGCATCTTGCTCAATGGATCCTGATTCACGAATATCACTTAACACAGGACGTTTATCTTGACGTTGTTCCACGCCACGAGAAAGCTGGGACAAAGCGATAACCGGGACTTTTAATTCTTTCGCTAATTTTTTTAATTGACGTGAAATATCAGAAACCTCCTGTTGGCGGTTCTCTTTTCCAGTTCCTTCAATCAGTTGTAGGTAGTCGATCAAAATTAGCCCTAGGTTGCCTTTTTCTTGTGCTAATTTACGACATTTCGCACGAATTTCGGTAATTTTAATCCCTGGTGTGTCATCAATATAGATATTCGCACGGGACAAACTACCCATCGCAATAATTAAGTTTTGCCATTCTTCTTCAGATAATTGCCCTGTTCTTAAATGGCTGGCCTCAATGGATCCTTCTGCACAAAGCATCCGGTTCACTAATGATTCTGCCCCCATTTCTAAACTAAAAATAGCGACAGCTTTATCTGTTTTGGTGCCGACATTTTGGGCAATATTTAAAGCAAAAGCGGTTTTCCCTACCGCTGGACGGGCCGCTAAAATAATTAGCTCTTCCGCTTGCAAGCCGGCAGTCATTTTATCCAACGCTTGATAGCCTGTAGGTAAACCAGTAATCTCTTCATCATTTTGGTATAATTGGTCAATATTGGCAATAGTTGTATTTAGAACATCTGAAATTGATAAAAAGCCACTACGATTCCGCTTTTCGGAGACTTCTAAAATGCTTCGTTCTGCATCATCCAAAATAGATTCAACATCTTCACCTTGCTCAAAGCCTTTAGTTACAATCTCTGTAGCGGTTTGGATTAAGTTGCGCAGCAACGATTTTTGTTCAACAATTTTTGCATAATAAATGACATTGGCAGCTGTCGGTACAGCTAAAGCTAAATCTGACAGATAACTTAGTCCACCAACATCTTCTAACAAATTCTCTTGTTCTAGGCGATCTTTGATTGTTACCACATCAATCGCTTCATTTCGGTCGCTTAAGGTCATCATCGTTTGGAAAATCAACTGATGACTACGACGATAGAAATCTTTAGGTTCCACATATTCCATCGCTTCTATTAGCACATCTGCATCTAAGAAAATAGAACCTAAAACGGCTTGTTCCGCTTCAATATTTTGTGGCGGTACCCTATCTTGCAATAATTCATTCATTTTGTTCTCTCCCACGATGTCTTACTTTCTGGTTCATTTAGTCTATCCATTTTAACACAATTTCATTAAAAAAAGTACATTTTTTCTCTACTGATTTCTCTATCTTTAGTTCACTTTTTAAATTTTTAAAAATATATAAATAATTAAAATATAATTCTTTGATTAATTTAAAATGTTATATATTTTATTTTCGAACAACCGTAAAATAAATTTAATAATTAATTTAATATAAAAAAAGAAGCCGGAGGAATCGGCTTCTTTTTTATCGATTATATTATTCCGCTACGACATGAACCTTAATTTTCGCTGTAACTTCATGATGTAGTTTAACCGGCACGTTAGTGTAACCTAGAGAACGGATTGGGTTAGCTAATTCAATTTTGCGTTTATCCAATTTTACATTGTATTGTTTGTTTAAGGCTTCTGCAATTTGTTTTGAAGGAATTGAGCCAAATAAACGGCTGTCTTCCCCAGCTTTTGCCTTGATTTCTACAACAGTCTTTTCATCTTCTAAAAAGGCTTGCATTTCTTTTGCTTGTGCTAATATTTCTGCTTCATGTTTTTCTTGAGCTTTCTTTTGACCCGCTAACGCACTCATGCTTCCTTTGTTGGCTTCTTTTGCATAACCGTTTTTAATTAAAAAATTTTGGGCGTAACCAGTTGGCACTTCTTTTACGTCCCCTTTTTTTCCTTTTCCTTTAACATCTTGTAAAAAAATAACTTTCATTTCCTTCACTCCTGTTCATACATTTCATTAATATTTTGACGAATTACATCAAGTAGTTGCTCTTTTACTTCTGCTACTGTTACGTTTGATAATTGTACTGCCGCATTAGTAAAGTGACCGCCACCACCTAAATTTTCCATAATAATTTGAACATTAATTGAACCATTACTCCGAGCACTAATGCCAATCTGTTGATCCGTCCGCTTGGTAATGACAAATGCTGCATTAATCCCAGCCATAGAAAGTAATGTGTCCGCTGTTTTGGCAGCTGTCACACTATCATATTCTTTGTCTTCACTCCCTGCAACAACGACGGTATCTTTTGTGACATATTCGCTTTTAGAGATTAAATTGTTCATTTCAAGATAGCTTGTAAGATCAGAACTTAATAGATATTGTACTAAAGATGAGTCTGCTCCACAAGTTCGTAAATAACTAGCCACATCAAATGTTCGCGCCGTTGTTCGTGTATTGAAACTTTTCGTATCAACCACAATACCCGCCAACATCATGGTTGCTTCAAAGGCCTGCAGTTTGTTTGCGCTATTACTTTGGTATTCGATCAATTCTGTGACTAATTCTGAAGCAGAAGAGGCAGAGGATTCAATATAAGAAAGCAAGGGTTTTGCTGGAAATTCGTCTCCTCGTCGATGGTGATCGATGATTACTACTTTATCAAAACGCTCATAGAGCTCTTTTGAGATCGATAGAGACGGTTTATGGTAATCTACCATAACTAATAAGCTACTTTCTTTCTTGCGCTTCATGGCCTCTTTAGGACTAATAATGCACTCTTCTAATTCTGGGTACTCTTTAATCGCCTCTAGCACTCTTTTGACATCGGGAATGATTTCATTTTCATCTAAAACAATCCATGCTTTTCGATTATTAAACGAAGCTAAACGAGCAACCCCAAATGCTGAACCTAACGCATCCATATCTGGATAACGATGACCCATAATGTAGATGTCAGCGGATTCCGCAATAATTCCTTTAATTGCCATGCTCATTGCGCGAGAACGCACTTGAGAACGTTTAGTCGTTACTGCCGTTTTTCCACCAAAAAATAACGGCTTCGCTTCATCTTTGGCTTCTTTTACAACCACTTGATCGCCGCCACGAACTAAAGCTGTATCTAGGTTCGTTTGAGCCGTGGTCCCGGTTTGATCTAATGTTGCCCCCCCATAAGCAATCCCCATACTTAACGTAATGGCTACTTCATGGTTAGCTGATTCCTTACGGATAGTATCCAAAATAGAAAATTTTTCGTCCATCATTTTTTGAATATCTTCCCATTGAGCAATGAAAAAATAACGTTCTGCGTTGATCCGCTTATAAAAAACTTTGTATTGGTCCATCCAATCAGAAACCATCGTCGTAATGAAACTATTCAAATAAGAAATTTCTTTCTCGTCCATTGTATCGGTGACATCATCATAATTATCGACAGACACAATGCCAATAGCCGTTTGCATTTCGACTTTTTCTTGATACAAATTACTTTCTTTAGTGATATCTTCAAAAGTAATTGTATGTTGTTCTTTATTGACGCTAAAGCGATAGGTATTTTCGTCAATCGTAAAGATATCTTGGTTTCGTTCTGCTAATTCTAAATAAGACGTAACTTGGCTAGCGGTTAACGTTAGCTGATTGTCTTTATTAAAAATAGAAGCAGCATAAGGATTAAGCCATTCTACCGCACGTGTTTCCCCGTTATACGTAATAATCCCCACAGGTACTTCATTTACAACATAATCCAACGATTGTTCAGCAATGGAACTTGCTTCTTGAATCTTTTCTACATTCGTAATTTCTACATCTCTAATCAACAGCCGAATAACCACTAAAAGAAAGATATCTAATGCGATAATCACCGCTAATAGCAGCCATTTATTTGTTAGTAAGAAATAGAGGAGAAATTCTACTATGAGAAGCCCCACAACAATTAAGAAACCGTTTTTTTGAATTCTCTTCTTTTGCATTTTTTTGCCTCCAATCTTTCTGCAGACCTTTGAGGCGACTTGTTCCAACGAGCATATTGCTCTGGTGATTCACTAGTTATTTCATCCTTTATTTTATCACAAAACACTTCATTCTGCGAACCTTGTTATGTTTCACGTGAAACACTAGTCAAGATAAAAAAGAACCAAAGAGCAAGCTCTTTGGTTCTGGAAATTGTCATAAAATTATTGTTCGTCACTAACGAATGGTAATAATCCCATGATACGTGCGCGTTTAATAGCAATCGTTAATTTACGTTGGTTTTTAGCGCCAGTACCTGTAACACGACGTGGTAAAATTTTGCCACGTTCTGAAATGAATCGTTTTAACAATTCAGTATCTTTATAATCGATGTATTCGATGTGGTTTGCTGCGATGTAGTCGACTTTACGACGTTTACGTCCGCCTCTTCTTTGTTGTGCCATTCTTGTTCCCTCCTATCAAATTCGTTTAGAATGGTAAATCATCATCTGAAATGTCGATAGATGAACCTGAGCCACCAAATGGATCAGAATCTTTATCGAAATCAGGCATACCGTTATTGTTTTGCGACTGAGAAGATGATGGATTGAAACTATTGTTGTTGTTATTAAATCCAGAACCGGCATTGTTATTACCAAAGCTACGATTTTGTGATTGATAACCATTTTCGTTGTTATTAAAGCTACCGCCGCCAGTTCCTCTTTGCTCTGAAGCAGAACGAGATTCTAACAATTGGAAGTTTTCACAAACCACTTCAGTTACGTAGACACGTTGACCTTGTTGGTTCTCGTAATTACGAGTTTGAATTCTTCCGACAACACCTAATAATGTACCTTTACGGGCATAATTAGCCATTGTTTCTGCGGGTTTACGCCAAATCACACAGTTGATAAAGTCTGCTTCACGGTCACCATTTTGATTCGTAAAGTTACGGTTTACAGCAAGTGTAAAGGTCGCAACAGCTGAACCACTAGCGGTGTAACGTAAGTCAGGATCTTTTGTCAATCTTCCGACTAATACAACGTTATTAATCATTCAAAACATCTCCTTTCGTCAATAAATGTTTCATGTGAAACAAATTATGCTTCTACCTTCACGATCATATGACGGATAATATCGTCATTGATTTTTGCTAAACGATCAAACTCGTTGATTGCGCCAGCTGTTGATGGAGAAGTAACGTTAACGATATGATAGATGCCTTCACGGAATCCGTTCATTTCATATGCTAAGCGGCGTTTTTCCCAATCTTTAGATTCGATAACTTCTGCTCCGTTATCTTTTAAGATTGTGTCGAAACGTTCTACTAAAGCAGTTTTTGCTTCTTCATCAATGTTCGGACGAATAATGTACATGATTTCGTACTTCGTATCTTGACTCATTGATTTTCACCTCCCTATGGACTTCAAGGCTCTTAGTTGGCTAAGAGCAAGGAGAACATACCTAAAAAGGTAGTTCACAATCTCTAATTATATGCTAATTGATGGACAAAAGCAAGAAATAGTTTTGAAAAGCCCCAATAAAAAAGTTTCGCCAACTGGCGAAACTTTTTTATGTTATTCTTCTGTTTCTGATGTTGTTTCGTTTTCTGTTGTTTCTACAACTTCAACGATTTCTTCTTCCACTTCTTCTGGTTCTACAACAGCCATTGTTACCACTTTGGCACCATCTTCCATTCTCATTAAACGAACCCCTAATGTTGCGCGTCCTGTTTGAGAAACAGAATCAACGTTAAAGCGGATAATGACACCTTTGTTCGTGATTAATAAGATATCTTCATCACCGTTGACCGTGGTTAAACCAGCTAATGGACCATTTTTCTCAGTGATATTTGCCGTCTTAATCCCTTTACCGCCACGTCCTTTAACCGGATATTCAGAAGCTTTTGTACGCTTACCGTAACCATTTTCAGTAATGACTAGGACTTCTTTGTTTTCATCCAGAATCGCTGCGCCGACCACATAATCATTTTCGCGGAGACGGATTCCACGAACACCTGATGCTGTCCGGCCCATATCACGTACAGTAGTTTCATCAAATGTGACAGAATATCCTGCATGTGTTCCGATAATCATCTTCTGATTGCCATTAGTCGTTACCACGTTAACTAACTCATCATCTTCTTTTAAGCTAATGGCGATTAATCCATTACTGCGGATATTAGAAAAGGCTGTTACGGCTGTCCGTTTGACGGTTCCTTTTAAGGTTGTGAAGAACAAGTATTTACCTGCTTCCGCTTTGCCCTCAACAGAAATAATCGCTTGAATTTTTTCTGCAGAATCAATTCCCAGTAAGTTAATCACTGGAATCCCTTTCGCTGTTCTACCGTATTCAGGGATTTCGTAACCTTTTGCTCGGTAAACTTTCCCAGTGTTCGTAAAGAATAATAACGTGTCGTGTGTTGAACAAGAAACTAGGTTTTTCACGAAATCATCATCATGAACGCCCATGCCTTGGACACCACGTCCACCGCGGCGTTGCGCCCGGAATTCGGAGTTTGCCATCCGCTTAATGTAGCCGTTATTGGTTAACGTAATCACGACTTCTTCTTCTTCGATTAGATCTTCATCTTCAAGACTTAGGACTTCACCTACTAATAATTCTGTGCGTCGTGCATCACCAAATTTTGTGCGAACGTCATTCAACTCTGTTTTAATGATTTCAATGACGCGTTCTGGGCGGGCTAAAATGTCCTCTAAGTCCGCAATGAATTTCAATAGCTCTTGATATTCATTCTCAATTTTGTCGCGTTCTAAGCCTGTTAAACGGCGTAAACGCATATCTAAAATCGCTTGCGCTTGACGATCTGAAAATTCAAAGCGTTCAATTAACGTTGCTTTTGCTTCGTCATCTGATTGTGACCCACGGATAATGGCAATGATTTCATCGATATGATCTAAGGCAATTCGTAGACCTTCTAAAATATGCGCCCGTGCTTCTGCTTTGTTTTTGTCAAAAATCGTCCGGCGAGTAATGACTTCTTTTTGGTGCTCGATGTAATTTTCTAAAATACGTTTCAAACTTAAAATTTTCGGTACGCCTTTTTCGATGGCTAACATGTTAAAACCAAAAGATGTTTGTAAGGCAGTCATTTTGTATAAGTTGTTTAACACAACAGAGGCACTCACATCTCGACGAACATCGATGACGATCCGCATGCCTTCACGAGAAGATTCATCCCGCAAATCAGTAATTCCTTCAATTCGTTTATCTCTGTGTAATTCAGAAATTCGTTCGATTAATTTGGCTTTATTCACCATATAAGGCAATTCAGTTACTAAAATACGTTCTTTTCCATTCGGCATTTCAGTCAATTCAACTTTTGCACGAACAGTAATCGAACCTTTCCCTGTTTCATATGCTCGGCGAATCCCTGATTTCCCCATCACTAAACCGCCTGTTGGAAAGTCTGGTCCAGGTAACACTTCCATCAATTCATTCGTCGTTACATCAGGATTGTCCATCAATAAACTTGTTGCATCAATCACTTCACTTAAATTGTGTGGCGGGATATTTGTTGCCATCCCCACCGCAATCCCCGTTGTTCCGTTAACTAGTAAGTTTGGAAAACGAGCAGGTAAAACTACTGGTTCTTGTTCTGAATCATCATAGTTTCCTTGGAAATCGACTGTATTTTTGTTAATATCTCGTAGCATTTCTAAAGCAATTTTACTCATACGTGCTTCGGTATAACGCATAGCGGCAGCGCCGTCACCATCGACAGAACCAAAGTTTCCGTGGCCGTCTACTAACATCGCCCGATAACTAAAAGGTTGTGCCATCCGCACCATGGATTCGTAAATTGCACTGTCCCCATGGGGATGATATTTACCCATAACATCCCCAACAATCCGGGCTGATTTTTTATGTGGTTTATCGGGAGTTACCCCTAATTCGTTCATTCCATATAAGATTCGGCGATGAACAGGTTTTAAACCGTCACGAACGTCAGGTAACGCGCGGGCTACGATAACACTCATTGCGTAGTCAATGAAAGATTCTTTCATTTCGCTGGTCAGATTGACGTCTTGAATGTTTTCTTTAATTTCTTCACTCATGAATTTTTTCCCCTCTAAATATATGTTCTAGCGTCTCTTACAACGTTGCGACACATTAAATATCCAAGTTTTTCACGTAATGGGCATTTTCTTCGATAAACGCACGCCGTGGTTCCACACGATCGCCCATTAGCATTTCAAAAATTTGGTCGGCTTCAATGGCATCATCGACACTCACTCGCGCCATTAATCGTTTTTCTGGGTCCATTGTTGTTTCCCAAAGTTGGTGATCATCCATTTCACCCAAACCTTTGTAACGTTGAACACTAGGTTTTGGTGAAGCAGGTAATTCTTCTAACACTTTTGCTAGTTCTTCTTCAGCATGTTTGCCCGGTTGAACATAGGTGATGTTTTTCCCTTGTTTCACACCATATAGTGGTGGTTGGGCAATATACACATAACCAGCTTCAACAATTGGACGCATGAAGCGATAGAATAAGGTTAATAACAATGTTCGAATATGCGCACCATCGACATCGGCATCGGTCATAATCACTAGTTTATGATAACGTGCTTTAGAAACATCGAAATCTTCGCCGAAGCCTGTTCCCATCGCTGTAAATAATGACCGAATTTCTTCATTGGCCAAAATTTTATCCATGCTGGCTTTCTCAACATTCAAGATTTTCCCACGAATTGGTAAAATGGCTTGAAATTCACGGCTACGTCCTTGTTTTGCTGAACCGCCGGCCGAGTCTCCTTCGACGATAAATAATTCGCATTTTTCCGGATCTTTACTTGAGCAATCAGCCAGCTTCCCTGGCAAGTTGCTAATTTCTAAAGCGCCTTTACGACGGGTTACTTCACGGGCCCGTTTTGCTGCTAAACGAGCTTTAGAGGCCAACATCCCTTTTTCGACAATTTGTTTGCCGACTGTTGGGTTTTCCATCAAGAATTTTGTAAAGTATTCTGAGAATAGACGATCCGTAACGGTCCGTACTTCTGAGTTTCCTAGTTTCGTTTTGGTTTGTCCTTCAAACTGAGGATCTGGGTGTTTGATGGAAACCACTGCGGTTAAGCCTTCACGAACATCTTCCCCAGTTAATTTTTCATCGTTTTCTTTCATCAATTTTTGTTTACGTGCATAATCATTAATCACACGTGTTAAAGAAGTTTTAAAACCAGATTCATGCGTTCCGCCTTCATAGGTATGAATATTGTTGGCAAAACTTAAGATATTTGAGTGATAGCCGTCTGTATACTGCATTGACACTTCCACTGTAATATCTTGTTGCTCTCCTTCAATGAAGATTGGCTCTGGAAAAATAACGTCTTTGTTGGCATTTAAATGCTCAACATAACTCTTAATCCCGCCTTCATAGTGATACTCTTTTTTTTCTTCTTGTCCTTCACGTCGGTCTTCAATTGAAATGTGTAAGCCTCGATTTAAAAAGGCTAATTCACGCACCCGTGTTGCTAATTTATCAAAATCATAAACGGTTGTTTCTGTAAAAATTTCAGGATCTGGAATAAAGTGAACAGTGGTGCCATGACGATCCGTTTCTTCGATAACTTTTAGGTCATCAACAACCGCACCACGACGATATTCTTGGTAATACACTTTGCCATCTTTATAAACACGAACATCTAAACTGGTCGATAAAGCATTAACAACAGAGGAACCAACACCGTGCAAGCCCCCTGATACTTTATAGCCGCCACCGCCAAATTTCCCGCCGGCATGTAGCACTGTAAAAACTGTTTCAACAGCTGGGCGGCCTGTTTTGGCTTGAATCCCGACTGGAATTCCACGACCATCATCGATAACAGTAATACTATCGTCTGGTTCGATAATTACTTGAATTGATTTAGCAAATCCTGCTAAGGCTTCGTCAATAGAGTTGTCAACGATTTCCCATACTAAGTGGTGTAACCCTTCGCCACTAGTAGAACCTATGTACATACCAGGACGTTTCCGGACAGCTTCTAAGCCCTCCAAAACTTGAATCTGACTAGCGTCATATTCTTGCGCACGTTCTCTCATGTTTTTTTCTTCTTCTGTCATGTCGCTGAATTCCTTTCTATCTTGCCTTGTTGAACATAAAAAATATCTGGTTCAACTGTTAGCTTGTCTTTTATGTGATCTAAACTAGTTGTCGTTAAGAACGTTTGAACTTTACCTTCAATCGTTTCTAATAAGTGAATTTGACGTTCATTATCTAATTCACTCATGACATCATCTAGTAATAACACAGGATATTCTCCTGTTTCTGAATGCATCAAATCAATCTCTGCCAATTTAATACTTAAAGCTGTCGTTCGCTGTTGACCTTGTGAGCCATACGTTTGAACATTTTGACCATTGACAATAAATAGCAAATCGTCACGATGAGGGCCTAAAAAAGTATTCGCTTTAAACAATTCACGTTTACGATTGTTCATTAATTGTTGGAGCAATTGATTTTGAAGTGCTTCTAAGGAAAGATCCGTGTTGTCAATTGGGATGCTTGATGCGTAGTCAATGGTGAGCGTTTCGCGTCCATGACTAATTTTTTGATGGAGTAAGTTTGCCCAGTGCTCTAATTTTTTAAGAAAACCTAACCGAGCGTATAGAACTTTCCCGCCAAATTCAGCTAGCTGCTCTGTCAAAATATCTAGATAAACAGCATCTGTCTGTTTCTTTTCAGCTAGTTGTTTTAGGTATTGGTTCCGTTGTTTTAAAACAGACTGATATTGGACAAGATCATAAAGATAAATAGGACTCACTTGTCCGAGTTCCATGTCAATAAATTTCCGGCGGACTTGGGGTGAGCCTTTCACCAAAGATAAATCTTCTGGAGCAAATAAAATAACATTCAGTTGCCCAATGTACGCACTGAGCCTTTTTTGCTCAATGTGGTTAACCTTGGTTTTACGTCCTTTGTTGGAAATTAAAATTTCCAATGGTACGGTGCCTGTCTTTTTTTCAACCACACCGCTAATTTTAGCTGCTGCTTGTTCCCAGCCAATTAATTCTTTTTCATTGCTGGTTCGATGACTTCGTGTCATTGCTAGAACATAAATGCTTTCTAACAAGTTGGTTTTTCCTTGGGCGTTTTCGCCTAAAAAAAGATTTAACGTTTTTGGAAAATCTAAGCTGACTGTTTCATAATTACGATAATGCTGAAGTGTCAGCTCATTCAGCCGCATCGTCGGACTCGTTTCCGTTTTTCACCATAAAAAAAGTACCTTCTTCAGGTAGCTCAATCATCATGCCCGCATAAAGTTTCCGTCCGCGACGATTTTCCAACTCGCCATCAACAAACACGCTATTGTCTGCCAAATACCATTTGGCTTGGCCGCCACTACCAATGACGTTGATTTCTTTAAGAAACTGACCAAGCGTTATATACTCAGTTGCTAAAACAAACGTTTTTTTCAATGTGCATCCCTCTTTTTTCTAATACGTTCTCATATATATTATACCCTTTTTCATAAGAGAAAACAAATTTATCTGTCTAATTTTCATTCTAAGCAATTTTAATTCTAAATGACCGAAAATATTATTAGGATAAAAAAACTCTTAAAAAGCATTTTAAAACGGAAATTGATATTTTCTTGAGAAAAAAGGGGCCTGATTTTGCAAAAATGACGAGTATCATTTAACTAAAAAAACAATTAGGGGTAACTCAAAGACAAAAGAAGAGGGCGCGTAATGAAGAAAAGTAGCTTGTAGAGGTCTGAGCGTCGTTTTAAGCAATGCTAACTTCTTCCGCTAGGAAATATTCATAAAAAAATGAACAGCCCTTAAACGAAAAATTAGAGGGCTTTTTTCTTTATCCACGAAAAAAAAGGCAGAATTTATTCCTCTTACTATAGTTCAAGCATTCACAATCTTATTAGCGTAAAAGCTATTTCGTTTTTAAAAAGCTTATCTAACAGCATTTATCGGCTTTTAATAGACGACAAAAAAGAACCTTCAGAAATCGTGGTGATTTTCCGAAGGTCTGTTTTAAGTATGATTAATTTGTACGAACAGGTGTAATTAGTTGAATGAAATCTAGTTCTGTTTCGGTTGGCTCCAATGTAAACGGACGAATTGGAGAAAGGAATTTCACGGTAATATTCATATCGCCAAACGCGCGCAACGCATCTTTCATATAATCTGGGTTGAAAGAAATATCCAACGCTTCACCAGAAACATTTTCATAGTTTAAAGCTTCTTCGACTTTTCCAATTTCTGGTGAATTTCCATATAAAACAACAGAATCTGGTGAAATTGAAAGGCGAACAATATTGTTACGTCCTTCATGAGAAAGTAAAGAGGCACGTTCGATTGCTGAAAGCAATTCTGGTACGTAAAATTCAATTTGCGTGTTATGGCTGGTTGGAATTAAACGATTGGTATCAGGATAATTTCCTTCTAACAAACGAGAATAGAAGTACATTGTCTCTGTTTTAAATAGCACTTGGTTTTCCATGATGCTGATTTCAACCATTTCTTCTTCATTGGTTAATGAACGAGAAAGTTCAGTTAAACTTTTTCCTGGAATTACAATGTTAAAATCTTCTACTGCTTGTTCTGTCGGGATCACACGTTGACTTAAACGATGTGAATCTGTCGCAACAGCAAGTAATTTTTGATTTTCTAAAATAAAGTGGACCCCAGTTAAAATTGGACGACTTTCGTGCATCGATACAGCAAAACCTGTTTCACTAATAATTTTTGTCAATAAATGAACAGGTAATTTCATTTGGTTTTGAGTATCAATTACTGGTAAGTGCGGATAATTGTCAGCATCTAATCCATTGACCGTAAAATCAGCTTTTCCTGAAGTAATTGCAACTTGATTGTTATCTAGAACTTCCATTGTGAACATATCTTCTGGTAATTTACGAATAATTTCGCCAAAGAAACGAGATTGTAAAACGATGCTACCTGTGCGTTCAATGGTCATTTGAGCTTTTTCATCGTCTTTACTTAAAAAACTTTCAATTGAAATATCCGCGTTACTCCCAGTAAGTGATAAGCCATCTTCTGTTAACACAATTTTAACACCCGTTAAGATTGGAATCGTTGTTTTAGAAGAAATTGCTCGTTGAACAGTTTGTAATTCTTGTAAAAAGACACTTCGTTTGACCGTTAATTTCATAATGTAAACTCCTTTTTAAGTATTTTCAATACGTTCTAATTTTGTACGCCACTGTTTTGTATATTATATATAAATAAATAATAAAAGTAATAGGGCATGTTGATTCTGTGGAAAAGTCAAAAAAGCATTGGTTTTACTAAGTTATCCACTTGTGTATAAGTTGTGGATAACTTTGTTCTTTTTTGTTTAGTTTTCCACATCCTAAGAGTTCAATAAATTTTTAATTTCACTGACTTCTTTTTGAATCGCTGGATCTTTTTCCAATAATTGCTGAATTTTTTCGTGCGCATGAATCACCGTTGTATGATCTTTACCGCCAAATTCGGCACCAATTTTTGGCAAGGAATTGTCGGTCATTTCTCTAGCAAGATACATTGAGATTTGACGAGGAACCACAATTGTTTTCACCCGTTTTTTCCCTTTTAAATCTTTAAGAGGCACATGGTAATATTTGGATACTTCTTCTTGAATTTGTAGGATGGATAATTGATTTTTACTACCAACTGATTTTAGAGATTTCAAGGCGTCCGCCGCTAAACTAGTGGTAATATCTTCTCCATTAATGGTTGCAAAGGCTTGAACGCGGACCAAAGCCCCCTCTAATTCACGGATGTTGGAATCGATTTGACCAGCGATATAACTTAGTGTATCATCTGGAATTTCTAAACGCTCGGCATCTGCTTTTTTGCGCAAAATTGCAATCCGTGTTTCTAAATCAGGTGGGGTGATATCGACAGACAAACCCCAAGCAAAGCGAGAAACTAATCGTTCAGGTAATTTTGGAATATCATTCGGTGGGCGATCACTTGTTAAAACAATTTGTTTGTTTTCATTGTAAAGATCGTTGAAGGTATGGAAAAATTCTTCCAATGTCGCTTCTTTTTCCGCCAAAAATTGAATATCATCGACTAATAATAAGTCAACATTGCGATATTCCTTCCGAAATTGTTCTGACGTTTTTGTTTGAATAGAGTTGATAAATTCATTCGTAAACGTTTCGCTACTAACATATTTGACTTTGGCATCTGGTTGATTCACTAACATTTGATGACCAATGGCATGCATCAAATGGGTTTTCCCTAACCCTACACCACCATAGAAGAAGAGGGGATTGTAAATCGAACCAGGATCCTCGGCAACAACAAGCGCTGCAGCGTGAGCCATCTGATTTCCTTTACCAATAACGAAGGTGTCAAAAGTGTACTTAGGATTAAGCATCGCTTTTTTACTTTGTTCACTAAAAACAACTTCTTCTTCGGCAGGTTCTTCGAGTTCTTGTGCCAGTGCTGCGTCTTTTTCATCGGCAACAACAAAATGGGGCATCACTTCTGCACCGGTTAATTTAAATCCAGTTTCGACAATTTTTGCCGAAAGATTTTTTTCCCAGTAATCACGATGAACCGCAGAAGGGACTTCTAGCCACAATTGATTGTTGTCTAATTTCAAAGGGCGTGTGGTTTTAATCCAAGCATCAAAACTTGGCGCCGACAAAATCGCTTGATAGGCTTCTTCAAGGCTATGCCAAAAACTTTCCACGTCGGGCAT